>CAVOZR010000005.1:0-336707 GCA_963701335.1 uncultured Gammaproteobacteria bacterium | reverse complement strand
CGCTTTCGGCCCGCCGTCTGAACATGGCAGGCGGTATCTTTCCTAAGCTGTCGTGCGGTCGTTCTTCGTTGTATTCGATGATCCAGGCTCGCGTGATTTCTCTGACCTGCCGTAACGATTCGAACACGTAGGCATTCAGCACCTCATGTCGATACGTGCGGTTGAAGCGTTCGATGTACGCGTTCTGGTTCGATTTCCCTGGCTGGATGTAGTTGAGTTTGATGCCGTGTTTTTCGCACCATTCTGAGAAGACCTGGGAGATGTACTCTGGCCCGTTGTCGACGCGTATCGCATCCGGCTTAACGCGCCACTCGATGAGGCGATCCAGTGTCCGCACAACACGAGCGCCTGGGATCGACGTATCGATGACAATATCCAAGGCCTCACGGACGCCTTCGTCGAGGATGTTTAACGTGCGGAAGCGGCGGCCGTGATATAGCGCGTCACTCATAAAGTCCAATGACCATTCCGCGTTGGCTCTGGCTTCAACCACCATCGGTTGCTGGATGCGTTGTGGTAGCCGGCGCTTCTTGCGTCGTGGCAGGTTCAGCTTCATCGCTTTGTACACTCGATAAACTCGTTTGTGATTCCAGGCATGGCCGTCCAGTCGCATGCGGTCAAAGCACATCCAAAATCCCCAGCGCGGGTACTTCTTAAGCATCGCGTTGAACGCATCGATGACAGGCTGGTCTCGTACCAGCTGTTGCGACGGCTCCCGATACCAGCTTGAGCGCGACAGTTGCACGGCCGCGCAGGCTTTCGTCTTGCTCAACTCGTGTCTGGCCACGAGGTATTGCGCCGCTTCGCGCTTATCCAGCGGCATCAGAGCTTTTTTTCAATGAGATCCTTCAGCGCGTAATTCTCGTGCGCGAGCTCCGCGCACATCTTCTTGTACTGCGACAGCTCGGCCTCCGTCTCTTTCAGGCGGCGCAGGTCCGACGTGCTCATGCCACCGTACTTCGCCTTCCAGTTGTAGTAAGTCGCATCGCTGATGCCGTGCTTACGGCAAAGTTCTTTGATCCTTGCTCCTGCATCCGCCTCTTTCAGGATCGATACGATCTGGCTTTCGGTAAATCGACTTCGTTTCATTGTCATCTCCTAGCAGTAATATCCTGCCAGAAAACTCCAACTTCAGCCTGTCTCAGATAAGGGGGAGCTTACGAATACGACCTAGTCAAAACGGCCTGGAATCAAGCGGTATTGCTAAGCGCGTTCCAAATATTTCGGCGCGAATCAGAGTGCGACATCTAGTCGAAGCGCACCGACGGGTGTAATTGTGCCTGAAATCGAACTGCTAATTCTCCAGGAGAAGACGTACACTCTAGAGACAATCAGCTCTTGTTGGCGTCCCGTCTATTCGCGTCGGGCATTCGATTTGCATCGGGCACCGAAGTCTCTCGCCCGTCACGACTTGATGGTTGTCGCGAGTAGAGGTTCGAATGCGGGAGTTTTGCGTGATTGAGTCGTGCACCGTTGTGCGCGGTCGGGCAGTTCATGCAACGGACGCCTCGGCGGACTTTGTCATATTTCAATAGGTTACTGTAAAGTGAGCTAACTTCGAACCAGGCGGTCGGGAGTTCGATCCGAGATCGGCAACGACGGTCGACAGACGCCGCAGGCGCACCGCCGGGGTCAAACAGCCCTAAGGCTGTTTTGATCAATCTCTCCGGGCCCGCCATTTTCCTCTAAATGTCAATCACTTGAAGTCGTCGAGATCTCGCGGATTTGGCGAACTGTCCCATTGATTGGCGATTGCATCTCGCTCATCTTGAATTTTGGGTCGAAGGTCCTTGCGCCCGGACAAGCCCCCCCGGCCTATCGGTCAATTGGTATTGGCATGGTTAGAGCGTCTGTCTTGATAGGAGAGTGAGCGGATCATTGTCTCACCGCCATAACTCTCTCACGGCGGTAACACCGCTTCGAATCGCCTGGGGAGTTCCAAATTTATCAGGGTGTATTCCGGTCACTTCAACACACACTTAACGTTTCTGAACGTTAGACAAGATAAAAGAGTACGTATGCAGTAAGGAGTATGGCGATCCAGAGCGCCGTCGTTCCGATGGACCAGGCGCGCGCAAAGACCCCGGCCCGCGAGAGCTGAGTGCCGAAATGATCTCCGGCCCGCTTGCGCAAGGCGTCGAGGGATTCGCCGATGCGGGTTTGCAGCGCGATGCCGATCGAGGCGACTGTCGTATAGATCGCGCGCGCGATCCGATTCAGCAGAACACGCCACAACCAGTCCGTATCCAGGCTGATCGTGAGTGTGCGTTTCATGAGCGGCAGCAACAGGAAGAATGCAAGACCGGAGAACAGCAGCAGCTGCAGGTAGAATAGTACTTTACCGGCCGTGTATGGCACGTATTCGACTGGGTAGGGCAGGTAGGCATACAGCAGGTTCGGGAATACACCGAGCAGGATGCACAGCGCACTCAGGAGCACCATGGCCGCGGCCATGTTCCAGGGGGCGTCCTTGGGTCGTAAGCCGGAGTCCTTCTGGAAGAATACGAACCACGGAAACTTGATACCGGCATGCAGGAAAACGCCGGCTGATGCGGCAGCCAGCATGAAGTAGACGAACACGAGGCCATTGTCCGCTGCGGCCTGCGAGATCATCGTCTTGGTTGTGAAGCCCGAGGTGAGCGGAAAACCGGAGATGGCCAGCGCGCCGATAATGCCGCAAACCGCTGTTAATGGCATTGTGCGAAACAGGCCGCCGAGGTCCGTGCACTTGGAAAAGCCGGTGCGGTAGATTACGGCACCCGCACTCATGAACAGCAGCGCCTTATAAAGAATGTGTGCAAAAGCGTGCGCCGCCGCGCCGTTCAGGGCCATTTGGGTGCCTATACCGACGGCACAGACCATGAAGCCCACCTGGTTAACGACCGAGTAAGCAAGAATACGGCGCACGTCGTTTTCGAGTAGCGCGTAGATGATGCCGTACATCACCATGAACAGGCCGATGCCGACCAGCACCGGTTCGCCGGGGAACAGCAGTATCAGGGCAAGGACCGCTGTCTTGGTTGTGAACGCTGACAGGAATACGGATCCGGTCGGGCTCGATTCCGGATAGGCGTCGGAAAGCCAGGCGGATACTGGCGGCGCCGCCGCGTTGATAAGTACACCGATCAGGATCATCCACGTATCGAAGTTGTTGGCCAGCATAGGTTGTACGTCAATGGTGCCAGTGTGGATGGCGACACCTTCGATACCGACCTTTAGAATGACGCCACCGAGGAGGTGCATGATGGCGTACCGTATGCCGGCTGCACGGGCCCCGGGCGTGCCGCCGCACCAGACCACCACCGTCGAAAACAGCGCCATCAGTTCCCAGTACAGGAAGAAAGTGATCAGGTCGCCCGCAAAGCTGACGCCGATAGCACCTGCTGCATAGATCATTGCCGCTGAAAGTTCGTACCACTTGGCCTGGCGAAACGCGTACAGGCCGCCGCCAAACGCCATCAGGGCGAATATGGTGGCAAACAGTCTTCGCAGCGGGCTACCTTCGATGGGTTCGATCGGGTAATCAAGGAAGGTAACGGTCGCGACGACGCCGTCGGGAATCTGCCAGATGGCCCATAGCGTCAGCAGTGGCGTGCCAAGCACGAACAGGATTCGCCAATGACCGCGTAGCAGGCCAACAAGGATCGCGCCGGCGACCATGACGATTGCCGGTGGCAGCACGTCAAACATCGTCGTCTCCGGCGGCGTAGTAGTTTTCATCGCGCTTCAGGACAACGCCGAGTGCTTTTGCCACCAACACCATGGCGAGGCAGGACAAAAAGCCGAACACTGCGCCAAATCCAAACCAGCCGTCGACGCCGAAGTAGCCTTTGACGTAAATAAAGAACTGAGCGACGACGGTCACGGCGAGCACGATGGAGAATGCCCACCACAGCTTGCGAATGGTTGCCGGACGCACCAGCCAGTGTAAATTGTCGTCGTTCATGAACTTGCCTGCACGAGTTGTCCTTCGAGTTCGAGGACCGGGCCGTTAAAAAAGAAGAAGGCGAGCGTCAGCGCCGCCGTGATCATTAGCGCCAACACGGCGGCGAACGGTGCCTCGCCATGCTCCTTGACCGGGGGCACATCTTCTTTCAGGAACCAGGCCATGAAGATAATCGGCAGGAAGTACGCCGCGTTCAAAGCCGTGCTCACAATGATCGTCACGATCGCCACGTAGTTATCAGCCTGGAACGCGCCAGCGAGAATGTACCATTTCGAGACGAAACCACCCGTCGGCGGTACGCCGATCATGCTTAACGCGCCGATCGTGAACGCGGCCATCGTCCAGGGCATACGCCTGGCGATGCCGCGAAGCTGATGTAGCTCGGTCTTCTTCGCAGCCGTGTAGATGGCCCCGGCAGCGAAGAACAGCGTTATCTTGCCGAAGGCATGCGCCACGATGTGCACGGCAGCGCCAACCTCCGCCAACGGTTTGAGAATGGCGGTCGCCATGACCACGTAGGAAAGCTGGGCGACGGTCGAGTAGGCGAGCAGGCGCTTGAGATTCTGTTGCTGCAACGCCACGACGCTGGCGGCAATTATCGTGAATGCGGCCACGTACACAAGCCAGCCGCTGCTCGGCTCGGCAAACAGGAAGTCGATGCCAAAGATGTAGACGATGACCTTGGTAACGGTGAAAACTCCGGCCTTGACGACCGCTACTGCGTGCAGCAGCGCGCTGACCGGTGTTGGTGCAACCATCGCCGCAGGTAACCAGCGATGTACCGGCATGACGGCCGCCTTGCCCACGCCAAATACGAACAGGCCGAGTAGGAGACCGACCGCGGGTCCGGCGATCTTGCCTTCGAGGATGCCACCCGGCGTGAAGGTACCCGTCCCCGCGATGAAGTAGGTCCAGATGATTGCTGGCAGTAACAGTCCGATCGAAGTCGTTAACAGTACGCCGAGATAGACACGTGCCGAGCGCACGGTCTTCGCATCACCTTTGTGCGAAACCAGCGGGTAGGTCGACAGCGTCAGGATTTCGTAGAACAGGAACAGCGTAAACAGGTTGTCGGCGAAGGCGATGCCGATCGCAGCGGCCAGCGCTATTGCGAAGAAGATATAGAAGCGCGTCTGGTTCGCTTCATTGTTGCCGCGCATATAGCCGATGGAGTAGATCGAGTTGACGATCCAGAGGCTCGACGCCAGCGCGGCGAACAGCATACCGAGCGGCTCGACGCTGAATGCGATATCGATGCCGGGCACCACCTCTGTGAGGAACAATGACGGGCGGCCACCCTGCATCAGCTCGGGCGCCAGGCTCCAGACGGTCCAGGCAAGCGCTCCCGCGGTCGCGAGCGTAACTGTTTCGCGGACATTGGCGCCGATACGGCTGGCCGCGGCAATACCGATGGCCCCGAGAAGCGGCAAGACCAGCGACAACAGTATGAGGTCGCTGCCGCTCACGGCAGGTGCTCCAGCAGCGTCTCTGCCGCTGAGGATGCGAGCGTCACCGGTACTTCGGGAACCAGGCCGAAGTAAAGATTGGCGAGCGCGGCCGCCCAGGTGACGGCGAGCATCATCAGGGGAGCCTCACGGACCGCGGCAAGGTCGGTTGCCGGTTCGCCGAAGTAAATGGCCTCAACGATGCGCCAGATGTAGACGACGGCCATCAGCGAGCTGATAACCAGTACGGCGACCAATGCGATGCCGAGCGAGCCATGTTCGAGTGCCGCCGTGATCAGGTACCACTTGCTTATAAAGCCGGCCGTCCCGGGAATGCCGATGAGGCTGAAGCCGGCAACGATGAACGCTGCAGCCGTCCACGGCATGCGCTTTGCCACGCCGCCGAGATCCGAAAGCCTCAAGCCCGTGCACTGCGTGGCGAGGCAGCCGACGGCGAGGAACAAGGCGCCTTTGGCCAGGGCATGATTAAAGAAATGGACGGTGCTGGCTGTCAGCCCCGCCACGGTGACGAAACTCGCCCCCAGCAAGATGTAACCGATCTGTGCAATTGATGAGTATGCCAGCAATCGCTTGATGTTCTGCTCGAACAGCGCGACGCCGGACGCAACCAGGATCGCAAGCACCGCCAGCGGCATCAGAAAGTAGGCGAATTGCACGTCGTGCCCGGCAAGATTCCCCTGGAACACGAAGAAGTCGAAGCGCAGCAACAGGTACAGCGACACTTTCGTTGAGCACGCGGCGAGGAACACGGTTACGGCGTTTGGGGCATACGTGTAAGCGTTCGGTAACCACACATGCAACGGAAACACTGCCGCTTTCAGCGCCAGGCCGATGGTAATGAACCCTGCCGCAACCAGGATCGGTTTCTGGTCAGCGACTTCGTGAATCCGTAGCTCCATGTCCGCGAGATTCAGTGTGCCGGTCATCAGGTAAACCAGGCCGATGCCGATCAGGTAAAACGTGGCTCCGATGGTGCCCATGATCAGGTACTTGAATACCGCAGGCAGGGCACGGCGATCCGAGCCACCGGCAATGATGACGTAGCTGGCCAGTGATGAGATCTCCATGAAGACGAAGATGTTGAAAGCATCAGCTGCGACCGGAACTCCTGACAGGCCGGCCAGCGCCAGCAGCCAGGCCGAATAGAACAGCGGCTGACGGGATTCGTCGATATCGTTGTCTACGCTGCGGCGGCCGGCCAGCAGCGCAAAGCTCGACGCGCCGGTCACGATCAGCAGTAGCAATGCGCTAAAGCGATCGACAGCCAGTTCGATACCGTAGGGCGCCGGCCACGAGCCCATGCGATAGGTATAGGTATGGCCGTCGAGCACGCCCACCGTCATCACAATCGCAATAGCGAAGGCGAACAGGCTGGCGGCTGTCGCTGCCGCGCGCGCGAGCCCGCTGGGTTTGAGCAGCATGACCAGTGGCGCGCTGAGCATCGGCACTATGACCTGGAGTGCCGGAAGATGGTGCGCGAGATTGCTCACTGGCGGTCGCGCTCCTGGATTTCATCCTCTTCGATCGAGCCGTACTCTTCTTTGATACGCACGAGGATTCCGAGCCCGAGTGCCGTCGTCGATATGCCCACGACGATCGCTGTGAGAATGAGTACCTGCGGAAGCGGATTGGAGTACAGCGACACACCGTCCTGAAGGATCGGCGCGGTGCCACCCTCAACCTTGCCCATCGTTATGAAGAGTAGGAACACGGCTGCCTGGAAAATCGACAGGCCGATGAGCTTCTTGATCAGGTTGGGCTTGGCGATGACCGCGTAGAAACCGATCATCAACACGATGGCAAATGCCCAGTAGTAAACGAGGCCGAGAAACGTCATCAGACTTTTTCTCGCGCCGCGAACGCGTGAAACACGCACAAGAGAACGCCGGTCACGGTAATGCCGACGCCGAGTTCGATTACGATGATGCCGATGTGTTGGCCGGTGATCGGGTCGGATGCCAGCACGGAATAGTCGAGAAAGTTGCTGCCCAGAAATATACCGGCAACGCCGACGGCGCCGTAAAGCAGTGCGCCACCGGCAGCCAGCCACTTGAGCACGTTCATTGGCAGCGCACGCAAAGCCTGCGCTTCACCTTCGAGCAGCGCATAGAGGATGACAGACGCGGCGACAATCGCACCGGCCTGGAAACCGCCGCCGGGGCCATAATCACCGTGGAACTGCACGTAAAGTCCAAATAGAAAAATGAACGGAATCAGCATACGCCCGACGACCCGCGGTACCAGGTAGTGGCGCAGGCCCTGGTGAGATGCTTTCGAGGCCTGCGAGTCTTCCGGGCGCGTTGTAGCGCGTGCACTGAGCAGGAACAACACGCCGATGCCCGCGGTTAGGACAACAAAGACTTCCCCGAGCGTGTCATAGCCGCGGAAACTGGCCAGAACGGCGGTCACCGCATTGGGAATGTCGATCAGTTCTGGCGTCTTTTCCAGGTACCAGGGTCCGACGTGCTGATGCACCGGTGCTGCGGGATCGCCGAAGCGCGGCTTGTCGAAGGTGGCGTAGATCACAATCAGCGTAGTAATTGTGACAACGCCAAGCGCGAGCAGGCGATTTTTCGAACCGCTGCGTTCGTGCTCGCCAGTCAGCGCCAGCGCGCCAAGAAAAAGTACAGTGGATACGCCCGCGCCGATGGCCGCCTCCGTCAGTGCGACATCCGCCGCGTCGAGAAGAAAGAAGTTGGCTGCCATCAACAGGCTGAAGATGCCGGTCAGGATGACGGCCGCGAACAGGCTGTCACTGTGGACGATAGCCAGCGCTGTTATCACCGTCAGCGCGAGCAGGAAGACGCCAAACAGTATGATGATCATTCGCTTGGTCCGCCAGGCCTGACCGGTCCCTCCTTCGGCTGCAGGCCGGAGAGAATCGCTGCGCTGGCGAGCGCGTTTGATGCCGTTGGGCTTGTCAGAAGAAGGAACAAGAGGATTGCTGCGAGCTTAATAGTGGCGAGCGTCATGCCTGCTTGCAGCATGATGCCGCCGATGATGAGTACGGCGCCCATGGTGTCAGTCAGGCTGGCCGCATGCATGCGCGTATAAAGGTTTGGCATGCGCAACGCTCCCAAGCCGCCGATGAAGACGAACACGCCACCGCTGGTAAGCAATATCCAGCTAAGAATGTCGATGGCTGTTGTCATGAGTTTTGCTCGCCTGCATTTTGATTCGCCTCGTCATTGTCCGTGCGCTCCCGAATGAACTCGAGTACTGCGATCACGCCGATAAAGTTGATCAGCGCGTAGACCAGCGCCAAATCAAGAAAATCCGGGCGTCCGTACAGAAAAGCAACTACAGACAAAAACAACACCGTTTTTGTGCCGAACATATTAGCCGCGAGAAGTCGGTCGTAAATGGTCGGGCCGAGCAGTGCACGCACGAGCGCCAGTGCCATGGTAATGAGCGTTGCGATGGTGACGGCGTAATACACGGCTAGTCCTCTCTCAGCGCGGCGACGCGGCGGTCCATTTCGCCTTTCATAAGTTCGTCTGCGCCGGCCTTCGTCAACGCATGCACGGTGATTTCGCCCTCATGGACGTCAAGCGCGAGCGTGCCCGGTGTCAACGTGATCGAGTTGGCGAGGATGGCCTGATCGACGGGATGCTCGCAGCTCGCCTTGACGGTCACGACCCGGGGACTGATCGGAAGGCTCGGGCTCAGGACAATGCGGGCGACATCCAGGCTGGACTTGACTACTTCCTTTGCCAGCCACAGCCAGTAGCCGAGCAGGCGGCGGACAACACGCAGCGCAAAGACTTCAGTCTCGAAATACTCCATGCGATGCTTGATGTAGATGGTTAACAAGCAGGAGAATACCCCGAGCGCCAGCAACAGCGGCTTGTAGATGCCCGACCACAGCAGCCATGCTGCGACCAACGGCAGCAGCAGCACCAGCATGCGGGTGATTGTTTGAGAGGTACGGCTCATTGCGGTGGCTTATTTATCGCTGTCCGGGTCGCAGGGGTACTCGCGTCGCAGCGTGGTGAAAACGGCGTCGCGCGCCAGCAAGTCCTTGTCCAGCACCTTGCGGTTGGCGAGATCGTCGACGACTTTTTCGACAACTTCTTCCAGCGAGTCCGGCTCGCCGAGGCAAAAGTCGGCATACACGGTCGGACCGCGACGATTGATGCGGCTGCCAATGCGACTTCGGATCGCTCGCTCAGAGAAGCTCTCGTCCTCGTCGATTTCCGTCGCGATATTTTCGAGAACACGGGCGTCGGTTGCCACCGCACCGTCGATGAAACCCTGCACGTAACGAACGCAGAAAATGGCGTCTTTGCCTTCGCGATCTTGGTGGTAGAACGCACAGTGCTCGGCAAGCTCCGGCGTCGACAAAGGCTCGACGCTCCCGGCGCGATCAGACAGCAGTATCAGCACGAAGGTGGCTATGAGCAGTGTTTTGATATTCATTGAAATGTCTCCAACTAGTTGTTCACCGATGTGTGCTGCTGGAGGATTGTTTCCAGGAGCTCGCCGACGGTGCAGTGTTCCTCGATTGCATGGCGCAGATGCGCATCGGTATTGATAACGTAGTGATTGCGTCGGCCTTGCCTGGCGCGCTCGAGAACACCGGCCTCTTCGAGCTCGCCGACCAGCCGAAAAGCGGTGCGTTCGGTTATGCCGACCCGATCCGCGACATCACGCAGTCGTGCATCCGGATTTTCGGCCAGACACAGCAGCACATGGGCGTAGTTGCTGAGGAAGGTCCAGGTGCGGAGTAGCTCTGTCACGGGGAAACGGCTCCAGATATCACTGCTGGAGCTGAATGTATGACAGTTTAGACCAGAAAACAATAACGAGATAAATTAAACGAGAAAAAATTATCATGTTAAACAGATTCGGGCCGGACATTGGCGTTCTCGGAATCATGATTAATTCCGTCGCCGCACTTGCCCTCTGGTGATGGTGTAGAACGGAGCGTCGCAACGACGACATGTAGATTGCCGTCACCGAGATGACAGACGATTATCAGCCGGACCTCATAACCCCGCGCCGTCTGCACGGAATGCCTGAGATGATCGACATTGGCTTTCATCTCCGTGACGGGCCGGCTGATATCGAGAATCGCGGCGCGGAGCACGATGGGCAACGACAGGCTGACAGTTGAGAGGCCCATCTGTCCGGGCGTTCTCTATTTCCGACGAATCCGCAGCTTGCGGCCAAAGCCATCAGGCTTGTCGCCTGCTGACAGGCTCAGCGACAGCAGCTGCAGCACATTACTCGGGTATGGTTTCGCCTTTCGTGAAACAAGGTCGACGTTCATACAAAGGCACTCATTGCTTGCCGCGAGATGGCCGGAATCGTCATTGTACATCTGGTGAAAATAGTGAATTCGCTTCTCGTCGTGGTCAATGAGATCGGTCTCGATACGAATCTTGTCGCCAGCGAACAGCTCGCTGCGATAATCGACATTCATGCCGAGCGTAAACACCGAACAGCCACTGCTCCCCGGATAGTCGAGGCCGATTCCCCATCGCTCGTAAGCGGCATCGGTCGCCAGGTCAAACGCCAGAACGTAGTAAGCGACGTTCATGTGACCGTTGTGGTCGAGCCACTCTGGTGCGACTGTCGTGTCATAGGCGAGTGACATCGACTAGCTCACACCGCGTTGCTGGCGAAGCCGACGCAGCACGTCGAGTCCCTGCATGGACAGCCAGTGCAACAGGTCGATGAGCACCCAGTTTTCTGCAAGCTTGTCATTATCCCTTCGATAGATATCGACGACACGCATGTCGGCACGGGTTTCGTTGCCGGGCAGACCGAGGAAGCCACCCGTCGGTGTGTTCGTCAGGTTGGGCCAGCCAAAGAAACCGCAATAATTGCCTTCCGCGATTCGTGCCACGTGGCCGTTAAAGACCTTGTCCTTCAGCTGGGTTCTGAACGGATATTGGTGCTGCTCCTGATATCGCGGGATCGTGTAGGTCGCACCGATCCCGGTCGGGCCGTACCAGATCATGTCATCGTGCCAGGTGCGTTGCAGGACCTCCGGAGGGCAACGATCGTCGCCACTGACGTTGAGCGCGCTCAGGTCATCAATCATGCGATTCACGAGCGCCATCGTCTTCTCGCCGTCTCCCGGCGGTTGTTCACTGAGCAGCAGCCCGTCATGCGTCCTGGGCCCAGGTTGAATGATGTGTGCGCCGGTCGGCGGCGGCAGAGGATAACAGCCTGCCTGCTGCATGATGCCGGGAATATCGCAAAAGAATGCAGACTCCGCAATCAGCGACTCTGCAACACGGTGAAACTCGGCGTAGCGCAGGAATACCAGTCGCCCGGTGGGCGGGATACCGAGCCATTCGCCGTCGAACAGTCCCATCATATGGCCTGTCCCGACAACCCAGGTTGAGGCGCCGTCGTCGACGAAATTGCTGCCCGCAAAGAAAATATCTTCGCGACGCTGCAGCGACGAAAAGGCGTCTCGCAGCGGCAGCCAGAAGGTCTCAACGGCTGCAGCGGCGCTGTCCTGCTCATGGAATGGATGCACGCCGCGCCACGCGTAATCAGGTGCCGTGTGTCGGGCAAGGACCGCCGCGAGCTCTGAATCCGGCGCTTCGTCGCAGGAGGAGTTCAGGGCGCGAACAAGACCTTTCGCTTCTTGCAGATCGGTAATCATGAGTGCTCCATAGTATTGGAACTGACTTCGAATGCAATATATAGTCGACGGCCGTCATCCGGTATCCCCAAGGGCAGATAATGGCCGACCGCGTCGCAGCCGCCAAGGCGATAGTCAGCGAGTTCCGCGCAGCGCTTTATGACTGCGATCGCGATGCGCTCGTGGCCGATCTCCGTCGCTGCTTCAGTGCGGATGCGGCTATTCGCCTGGCGCATCCGCTCGGCGATGTAACTGGCCCGGGCGCACTCTTCGAGACGGGTTTCGCGCCGCTGCTAGATGCCATTCCCGATCTCGAGCGGCGCGACTACATCATGGCCGGGGGTATCGACCGCGACAGTACCTGGGTGGGCTGCGGCGGCTACTACACCGGCGTGTTCGAGTCGCCGTGGCTCGATATTCCCGCTACTCGTCACCTTGTCACGATTCGCTACATCGAGTTCTTTCGCGTCGAAGCGGGCATGATCGCCGAGGCAAAACTCCTTTGGGATATACCGTCGTTAATGATGCAGGCGAACGCCTGGCCGATGGCGCCTGGCCTCGGCGTCGGGTTCCACGTTCCGGGTCCGGCGACACAGGATGGCATTATCTACGGCGACAATGACGGCGCTTCATCTTCGGCAAGCCTGTCCCTCGTGAATGCGATGGTCGAAGGTCTGGGCAGATTTGCCGAGGGTGGCGTCGAGGCCATGCAACTCGAACGATTCTGGCATTCGAAGATGAATTGGTACGGTCCTGCCGGCATTGGCTCGAGCCGACGCCTATCGGGTTTTCGCAACTGGCACCAGATCCCGTTCCTGCGCGCCATGCCCAATCGCAGCAGCGACACAAAACACGGTGGTTACGACTGCTATTTCGCTGACGGCGACTACGTCTTTTACTGCGGCTGGCCGGGAATGCGGGCGACGGTCAGTGGCGATGGCTGGATGGGTATCGCCCCGGCCGGCCAGGAGCTCAGGTTCGCGAGTCTCGATATCTGGCGCTGCGAGAACGGCCTGATTCGTGAGAACTGGGTACTCATTGACATTCCCGATGTCTGGAAGCAACTCGGTGTCGACGTGCTTGCTCGAATGAAAGAGCTGACCATCGCCCGGCAGCCTGACGACTTCAAAACCTGACGAGAAAAACATATGAAAGGCGCGCGTCCCGAACAAGGTCTGCTGACGGCCGACAACGACCTGTCGAAAACCGACGAAACGCTCGCGACCATTGAGGCTATGGTTGAGGGCCTTAACGATCACGACATCGACGACATGGGGCGCTTTTTCGCCAAGTCATTTCGCTGGATGGGGAATGCGGGCTGTGGCACCAAGCAGGGTCTGAAGGCGTTTCAGGATAACTGGCAGCGGCCATTCCAGGCGGCGTTCTCGAACAAGGTGTGCATCGATGAAGCGCGCATTACGCAGGGCCAGTGGTGCGCGGCTTTCGGTCGGCAGGCGGCGGTTCACAGCGGTGAGTTCATGGGAATCGCGGCAACCGGTAAGCGCGTCGAGATTCGCTACATGGATTTCTGGAAGGTCGTCGACGGCAAGATCGTTGATAATTGGGTGATGGTCGACTTCCCCGATGTCATGCGCCAGCTTGGTATCGACCCGTTCAATGGCCACGGCTGGGAGCAGTTCGACCCTCAGCAATAGGCGGCGAAGTTCAGGCGGCGGCTTCCTTGTTCTTGTAGCGAGCGACCCGGATATCCGCCTGTGCTTTGTGGCCGGCAAATCCTTCGAGCTCGCAAAGGCGCGAGCAGTACTTGCCAATTGTTGCGGTCGCCTCCGGTGTGACACGTTGGTAGGTGCACGTCTTGATGAACTTGCCGACCCATAATCCGCCCGTGTAACGCGCCGCTTTCCTGGTCGGCAGCGTATGGTTCGTGCCGATGACCTTATCGCCGTAGGACACATTCGTCTCCTTGCCCAGGAACAAGGCGCCGTAGTTGGTCATGTTATTGAGGAAATAGTCGGGGTCCTTTGTCATGACCTGCACATGCTCGCTCGCCAGACGGTCGGCCTCTTCAAGCATCTCCTCATAGGTATCACAGAGGATGATCTGGCCGTAATCACGCCATGCCTGTCCGGCTACCTCTGCCGTCTCGAGAGTCTGCAATTGCTTCTCGATTTCGGCGAGTGTGTCGTCGACAATCGTCTGTGAGTTCGTGAGGAGAATGGCGGGTGAATTCGTGCCGTGCTCTGCCTGGCCGAGGAGGTCGGTGGCACACATTTCACCGTCACAACTGTCGTCTGCAATCACCAGCGTTTCCGTCGGGCCCGCGAACAGGTCGATACCTACGCGGCCGTAAAGCTGGCGTTTTGCTTCAGCGACGAAGGCATTGCCGGGACCTACGAGCATGTCGACCGGCGCGATCGATTCGGTGCCCAGCGCCATGGAGCCTACGGCCTGAATACCGCCCAGGCAGTAGATTTCATCGGCACCGGCAAGGTGCATTGCTGTAACGATAGCGTCATTCGGGCCGCCCGAATGCGGCGGTGCACAGGCGATGACGCGCTTGACGCCTGCGACTTTTGCCGTGAGTACGCTCATGTGAGCGCTGGCCACCATCGGGTACTTGCCGCCCGGAATGTAGCAGCCGACGCTGTTTACCGGGATATTCTTGTGGCCGAGAGTCACGCCCGGGAAAGTTTCCTCCTCGACGTCGCGCAGCGCGGCCTTCTGGATTTCGGCAAACTTGCGAATCTGTGCCTGGGCAAACCTGATGTCGTCGATCGTCTGCCCGGGCAAGCGCGCCATTGCCGCCTGAATATCCTCATCGCTCAGGCGAAAAGACTCTGGCGACCAGTTGTCAAATTTCTGCGACAAATCCCGAACGGCCTCGTCGCCGCGCATTTCGATGTCTTTGAGCGTTGCTTCTACCGTCGCCTTCACCTTGGCGTCCATGTCGGCTGCAACATCTGCATCGATACCGGCCTTGATAACCTTGATCACTTGCGAATCCTCATATTAATCGGGTTGATTATGCGGCGACATTCGCGGCGCCTGGCCGGTCACCGCCGCGCACGACGTAGGCCTGAACGACCTCGTCGCCATTGTTTGCGAAACTTCTATTCATGCCCACGGGAATCGTCAGCGTGTCGCCGGACGTCATCTCCAGTTCGCCGCCAGGCAATTGCACGGTAAGGCGCCCGGCATGCACGAATATCACTTCCTCTTCAGCGCGTGCATGAGTCTTCGACTGGACGCCTTGATCGATAGTGACATAGCGCAGGTTGAAACCGTGCGGCCAGGTCATTTGCCCGGCCGCGAGGCTCTCGGCCGGGCTCGCCTCGCCTATGATCGGCGTTTCGTTGATATTGGGAAGACCGCCCGACACTTCGGCGCCGTGAGCAAGGGCGTCATGAGTAATAACACAGTCACTCATCTCTTCCGCGGTCATCTTTCTCAATCGCGCCACATCGTCATTCGTCGTCGGGCGCATCGGTTTCTTGCCGTCAGGAATCGTCTCACCCTTCGTCGTGTCGACGAGGCTGCCGTCCTCGAGAAGGACGAGTCCATACTCCTTTGCGTTGTCGAACACGTATGGCGCCCAGGTTACGTGGCCGGGATCGTCACCGCCCAGCACGGCGTAAAGAAAACCGGTGTCGTCCCCCACGTTCTTGAAGCCACGGAACACCTGGGTCGGAATCGAGATCACATCGCCCGGGCTCAGTACGACCTCGCCATCTTCCCTGTTCGGGCCAAGTAGAAATGCCCAGGTACCGGAATGAACCACGAAGACTTCTGCCGTTTCGTGGCTGTGCTGGGAATTCAGGCATCCCGGCGGCTGACGCGCGCCACCGATATTGAAGCCGTGGGGAATACTGATGTGGACGTGCTGGTCCGGGCTTTCTGCAACGCCGGGTCCGATGATCGTGAAGTTCTCTTTTTCCTCACTGCCTGGCGTGCGGGTGTCGATGAAGGCGGTGGTGCAGGGCCGTAAGTCGGCATACCGAACGAGTCGTGCCGCGGCGAAATCGCTGATCCAGTCGGTTCCTGAGAGCGGTTGATTCATGCGGCCGGATTCCTGTCGTTGCGCCTGTCGTTATCAATCGGCGTTGAATGTACTTCGAATGCAAAAAATGTGCAACTGCGAGCGAATCTCATTACGAAACTACCTGTTATGCTTTGTTTTTCCATGACGCAGACCCTGCATTCGAAGTACAATCCGCGCCGATGCGGGGCTGCGAATGCCGTAGCGGACACCAAAGGAACTCAGGTGACGGAAGCCAGAAAGGGCGCCTATGGCGCTGACGACGACATCGTCGACTACATACTCGGTATTACTTTTGAGATTTGGGAACAGCGCGGCGTGGACCTGATCCATGAGTACTATGCGGATGACTGCGAGGTCTTCGGGCTGGACGGCATTACGCACGGGGCGGGTGAAGTTGTCGCAGGGACCTGGGCAACCCTGGAAGCCTTCCCGGACCGAAACCTGCTGGCCGAAAGCGTTATCTGGTCAGGCGATCGCGAGAGCGGCTATTACACGTCGCATCGCCTTTCGAGCCGGGCGACCAACAAGGGCGAGACCGTCTTCGGTCCGCCGACCGGCGGCCCTATTCGCATGACCAACATCGCGGACTGCGTGATCAATGATGGCCTGATCACGCGCGAATGGCTGGTTCGCGACAACATGACCCTGGCGCAGCAGATCGGTGCAGACCCG
Organism: uncultured Gammaproteobacteria bacterium; assembly: GCA_963701335.1. Classification (GTDB taxonomy): domain Bacteria; phylum Pseudomonadota; class Gammaproteobacteria; order Steroidobacterales; family Woeseiaceae; genus UBA1847. The sequence continues at coordinate 320,022 of CAVOZR010000005.1, read as the reverse complement.
GTCGCTGCGGCTCGCGACATGGTCGGGCGCAGGCCTGATGAACTCGCAAACTGGCTGGCCAGCGAGAGCGCGCGCGTAAGAGGTGTCAACGTGCCCGTGGACATCAGCGCGCCCGTCCTGCCGCGCGAAAACCCGGAAACCTTTGCGTGGAAGGTCCTCGCGAGTTGCTGGCGTGGCGACAAAGCGGCCTTCGATACGACGCACGCGCCATACAGCGTCATGCACCGCAGCCCGTTTCGCCACTACTCGGGAAGGGATGCGGTCTTCGAGTATTACCAGAGTCTTCGAAAGATTCTTGGTCATATCTATTTTAGCGTCGACCACGTCTCGAGCCAGCCGTTCAGCCACAATGGCGTCGATATTGCCGTGCGTTGGACCGTGACAGGCATGCATGATGGAGCGGTAATGGGTGTCGAGCCGACTGGCAAACCATTGTTGATCCTCGGCATCACGCACTGGCACTGCATCGCCGACCACATTGCTATCGAGTCTACGATCTTCGATGACCTTGCAGTCTTGAGCCAGACCCTGGTCGGGTAGATGCAGATCATCGACGCTCACCAGCATTTCTGGGACCTCGACGAGGTTCACTATCCCTGGTTGATGGCGCAGGGCGTCGAGCGGTTCTTCGGTGACCCAACGCCTATCCAGAAGAACTATCTTCCCGCGGACCTGCGCCGAGACGCTGGACCGATCGAATTGCTCGGCACGGTGCATGTGCAGGTCGGCACATCCCCTGACCAGGAAACGGCGGAAACCCGGTGGTTGGAGGCGACGGCGAATAGCGAGGGATTGCCGTCGGCCATCGTGGCCTTCTGCGAGCTACAGCGTGACGATCTCGACGCACAGCTGGACGCACACGCGCAAGCGTCCCGGCTGCGCGGCGTCCGGCAGATTGTCGGGCGGTCCGCGGAGGAAGACGCGAAGACCGGCAGCGGGGCACTACTTGAGGACCCGGCCTGGGTTGCGGGGCTTGGCAAGCTGGCCGCGCGTGGACTGTCGTTTGATCTGCAGCTCGTTCCCGCCCAGATGCTGCGCTGTGCCGACATCCTGTCGGGCGTCCCGGATCTCAGGGTCGCGCTGTGTCACTGCGGATCGCCCTTGGATCAGTCCGTCAAAGGCCTGTTGAACTGGCAGCGAAGACTCGGGGTGCTGGCCGAGAATCCAAACGTCAGCTGCAAGATATCCGGCCTGGGCATGTTCGACCATGATTGGTCCGTCGACAGCATCCGGCCGATCGTCGAAACATGCCTTGAAGTATTCGGCGTCGAGCGTTGTATGTTCGGCTCGAATTTCCCGGTGGATAAACTGCATGCCTCCTATACGGAGGTCTGGTCTGCCTATGAGCAGTTGACCTCGGCGCTGGCGGCCGGCGCGCGGGCGGACCTGTTCATCGGAAACGCGCGTGCGTTTTATAGATTCTAGAGCTTGCTGGCGAGCGAGTTGGCGCCGGCGAGCAGGAAACTCTGATCGGAACTCAGCAGGAACAGAGTCGCTCCATGATCGATCCACGCCGGGATTTCGTCCAGGTTCGGCGTAAACATGCCGACGGCTGCCGGCGCGTGGCGGGCATCCTGGCAAACGCGTTCTACAGCTTCGATAACGGGCTTCGCGGATACCGGCTGTTGTAACGCGACGGCGAGGTCAGCTCGTCCGATGAACAGGGCATCGACGCCATCAACCGACGCTATCTCAGCGACGTTGTCGAGCGCCAGTGAATCTTCGATCTGTACGATGACTGTGGTTCCCTCGCGACTGTCCGCCAGGTGGTCCTTCATGGACTTCGTCGTGAACCCGGCCGCCCGAGGTGAGCCTGCATAACCGCGACCGCCTTCACCGAAGCGCGATGCCTTTACGATGGCGGCTGCCTGTTCCGCTGTTATGACGTGAGGTACGAGGATGCCGGTCGCGCCGCTGTCGAGTGCACTTCGAATATCATGTGGCGAATCGCTCGGGACGCGCACGAGCGAAGGCATATCGGCGGCCCTCAGCGCGGCAATGCAGAGGTCCAACTCAAGCCGCCCGAAAGGGGCGTGCTCGGCGTCCAGACAAACGACGTCGAGGTCGCTTAGCCCCAGAACCTCTGCCGTTATCGGGGACGGAGTTTTTAGAAAGGTCCCTGCAACGGCTTCGCCGGCGCGCAATCGACGTCGGAAAGATGCGCAGCGGCTCATGTCGACACCCCCCACAATTTGTCACTGGCAAGCCGCGCACCCTCGGCCAGGCTGCCAAGTTTGGCGTACACGATGTCCTCGTCGACAGCGCCAAACCCGGCGAACGTCGAGAAACCACAGTCGGTGCCGGCGATCACGCGCTCGCGGCCAACGATGTCTGCGAATCTGCAGATTCGTTCAGCCACCAATTTCGGGTGCTCGATGAAATTCGTGGTCGAATCGACTACGCCTGGAACGAGGACAAGGTCGTCCGGCAGCGCGGCATCACGAAATACGACCCATTCGTGGGCATGCCGTGGATTCGCCGACTCAAACAGCAACGCACCGACATTGGCCTTTAAGGCGATCGGCAGGACCACGTCCATAGGCGCATCGTGGTGATGCGGTCCCTCGTAGTTGCCCCAGCAGACGTGCAGTCGAACCCTGTCTTTAGGGATCCCCTCGAGCGCGTGGTTGAGCGCGTCGACGTGCAGCGTTGCGAGGCGCACATACTCGCCCTCGGGCTTGTCTTTGAATAGCATGTGCCGGCCGAGGCCCAGATCCGGTGAGTCGAGCTGCAATACGATGCCCGCGTTCACGATAGCGCGGTACTCGTGCGCCATCGCCTCGGCAAGTGCCTCCAGGTACAACTCGTGCGAAGCGTAGTGCTTGTTGGGTTGGAACAGCGCGATGACACCTGGTGATGCGGCGTTCATGAAGCACTCTGTTGGCCCGTACCTGTCCGCGGCGTTCTTCAAGTTCGCTATATCGTCGGCAACAGGCCGCATATCCTTGACGGCAATGTCTCCGACACAACACGGTCGACGATAGGTCGGCGTCCCACCCGAGTTCGCCTGTCGCTCGAGAAAACCGGGGAAGTCCTCGAGATCGCTCGGTGGTTGCCGGTCGCTATCGCCGTCGAAGCCCGTAATACGGTCCTTGATGTAGGTTGCATAGCTTATCTTGCTCATCTCGCCATCGCTGACGAGGTCAATACCCGTTTGCACCTGCCGGTTAACAACGTCGTCGACCGCGGCAGCTATGATCTCGGCGCCGTGCGCAAGGTGTTCGCCATTCTCCAGTCCGAAAACGACATCCGTCACTTGGCGAGAGCGCGGGAGGCTGCCTACGTGCGTGGTGAGAATCCGGTCTTTGCTGATATGCATGGCGTTTCCTTTGGTGATGTCAGGCTGCGAGAAGCTGTCGCAGCTGTTCATTGACAAGTTGCGGGCGCTCCATAGTCGCCATATGCCCGCAGTCGGGAATCACGGCCAACGTCGCGCCAGGAATCTGCTCTGCCATAAACTCGTGTATGCGGGGAGGGCAAAGAGCGTCTTCGTCCCCGCACAGGACAAGGGTAGGGCACTCGATCGTATTGAGTATCGCGACGCTGTCCACCCGGTTTTTCAACGCGAGTGACTGACGTTCGAAAACGTCCGCCCCCTGGTCGAGGGCCATGTCGAGAATTTCGCCGAGCAAAGCCTCGTCGTCGCGTCGCGATGCAGCAAGGTATAAAGGCTTGAGTGAGTCGATTGCCAGCTGTCGCAAACCGCCGGCTGCCACGATACGTATCTGCTCGAGGCGCATGTCCTTTTTTTCGGCAGTATCCGCATAGGGGCTGGTATCGAGCAGAGCCAGATGCGTTACTCGGGTGGGGGCCTGTCGCCAAATCTCGAAAGCGAGAATTCCGCCCATCGACAATCCGACGAGGGCGAAGTTGCCCGGTGCATCCGCGAGCACAGCTTTCGCCATGTCCACGAAATTGTCGTGTTGTGTGAGGTCGGCGACCATGCAGGGGAGATCGAATGCTCGAATCTGCTCGGCGAACAGCCGTTGGTCGCACATCAAACCCGGCAGGAACAGCAGACTGGAGGCGGGCATCGTCCGGATCGTCTAGTCGTCGTTAAAGCGCGCGGAGCCACCGCGAATTCGCAAGCCGGAAAACGAACGTTTTTCCGGCGTAATCTCCGGGTTCTCAATTCTCTCGAGCAACATCGAAATAGCGGCTTCGGTCATTCGTCGAACGGGTTGTCTAACCGTGGTGACGTCGTAGGCGGCGTAACCCGCTGGTCCAACGCCGTCGAAGCCGACAATGGAGATGTCGTCCGGGACTGCCAGGCCGAAACCCTCACGCGCTTCGTCAATGCAGCCGATTGCCATCACATCATTCGCGGCGATCACCGCATCGGGTGCCGAGCCGCGCGTGTTGACGAGTTCAGCGAAACAGGCACGGCCGGAGTCGTAGCCGTAGTCACCGCGGGTGACTGTGATATCGCTGATGCTTTCCTCTCGCAACTTGCGCATCGCACTCTCGGTGCGCTCGCTACTGACCGTCGAGTCCTCGGGTCCAGCAACGATACCGAAGCTGCGGTGCCCGGCACGGATTAGTTCACCTACCAGCCAGCGCTCACCCTCCGCCTGATCGCAGCGCACCGAACTCACGAGTTCCTCATCCAGGGTCCGGTTGTAAAAGACGACCGGGATACCTATCCCTTCGACGGTCCTAAGTTGACTTGGCGACATCATGGCCGCGGTTATGATGCCGTCGACCTGATATTGGAGCATTTGTTCGAGGATCGATTCGATGTCGCCTTCGCGCTCGAGTGCAAACAGCAACACGCGAACGCCACGCGCGGAGAATCGTTGCGTCAGATGCACGAGTACCTCGGGATAGTATAGATTCGTCAGCTTCGAAATAATCACGGCGACCATGTTCGAGCGTTGCGTGATCAGCCCGCGAGCAATGGCATTAGGCCTGTAACCCAGCTCGTCGGCGGCGGCGTGTACGCGGTCGCGCATCGCCTTGGACGCACTCGCACCCTGTTGAAACACACGCGACACGGCGGATTGCGAAACACCGGCGAGCTTCGCGACATCGTAGGAGGTGGCTCGTTTACGACCGCTATGGTCGCCGATTTTCGCAAGCTTGTTTTCTTTCGCCACGGGCGAGTCTCCTCAAATGCCGCACTTTCAATTCAAGGCGATGCTAGGCAATAATGCATCCGCATGCAATCCAGGGGTGGTCGATGAGTAATTCACTCGAAGGACAAATCGCGGTAGTGACCGGCGCCGGCAGAGGCATCGGGCGCGGCTGTGCCGAGGCGCTCGCCGATGCCGGGGCCAATGTCATCGCCGTAGCGCGATCGGAAGATCAGCTCGCGGAGGTCGTAGCGCATGGCTCCGGCCGCATTTCGGCCTGGGCGATGGACGTTACCGATGATGAGCTGCTGGCTGGTATCGAATCGCTTGACGGCCTGAGCATCCTGGTCAACAACGCCGGCGGAAATCGGCCGCAGCCGTTCGTTGAGGTCGATGACGAGTCACTGGATTTCGTCCTCGATCTGAATGTTCGCGCCGCATTCCGGGTTGCGCGCGCCGCGGCGAGGTCCATGCTGGCAAACAAGGTGCGCGGCAGCATAGTGCATATGTCGTCGCAGATGGGGCACGTGGGCTCGCCGGGACGTACGGTTTACTGCATGACGAAACACGCTATCGAGGGCCTGACCAAGGCAATGGCGGTGGAACTCGCGCCCGAGGGGATTCGCGTCAATTCGGTTGCGCCGACATTTGTCGAGACACCGCTGACCAAACCCATGCTCGATGACCCGGAGTTTCGGGAGTTCGTACTGGGCATGATCCCGATGCGTGAACTGGCGACGGTCGATGACGTTGTTGCTGCGGTTTTGTACCTCGTTTCGCCGGCATCCGGACGCGTCACAGGCCATAGCCTGCGTGTGGATGGCGGCTGGACCGCGCAGTAAGCCGTTTGCGAAAGGTTTGCATTCGAAGTACATTCGGTCCCCTGATGCCAGCGCCTGGGGGGCAGTGTGGCGGATTTCGGAACACTTAACTGGTCGATTTTGATCGCCTATATCCTGCTGAACCTGTTGCTGGGCTTCGTGCTGAGCAAGCGGGTCAGTACGGCCGAGGACTTCTATCTCGGTCGGCGTACCACGCCCTGGTGGGCGATCGGCATCTCGGTCATCGCGACTTACGTGAGTGCGTTGTCGTTTCTGGGCGGACCGGCCTGGTCGTATTCAAACAGCCTTGCCGTCATCGCGATCCACCTGAACTACCCGTTGGTCGTGTTCCTTGTTATTACGCTGTTCCTGCCGTTCTTCTTCAACAGCGGCGTCGCATCAATCTACGACTACATGGAAAGACGCTTTGGGCCGGCGTCTCGAGTTGTTATTTCAACAGTGTTCCTGATATCGCAGGCGCTGACCTCGGCAGCAATCCTGTACGCCACGTCACTGGTGATCCAGTTCATCACGGGAATCGATGTCACGTATGCAATCGTCATCGTCACGCTGGTGGCGCTGGTCTACACGATGATGGGCGGCATCACGGCAGTCATCTGGACAGACGTGATCCAGGCGGCGGTCCTATTCGTTGGTGCATTCATCATTCTGTTCGCATTGATTGACCAGTTGCCGGCGCCTATCGGCGAGGTGCTTGCCAACCTGAAAGCCCAGGGTAAGACCAATTCTCTCGATTTCTCGTTTGATCTTGGTGTGGAGGCGACGGTCTGGTCGGGCGTCATCGCGATGACCATCTTCCACGTGACCGTCTACGGCGCCAACCAGATGATGGTGCAACGTACGCTTGCCGCGAAAAATATAGGTGACGCCAAGAAGTCGTTTTTGCTGATGGGTTTCGTCGCATTCTTTATCTACTTCCTGTTTTTTCTGCTCGGCGTTCTTTTGTACGGATACTTCGACGGCAAGGAGTTCGAAAACGGCAATACGATCATCCTGAGTTTCGCCACAGACTATGGAATGCCCGGACTCATGGGAATCATAGCTGCGGCCATTGTTGCAGCGTCGATGTCTTCACTCGACTCTTCATTTAATTCCCTCGCAACGATTTCGACGGTCGATTTCTACCAGCGCTATTTCAGGAAGGACGAGTCGCCTGAGCACTACCTCAAGGTGTCCCGCATATTTACGCTGGTCTGGGCTGTGTTGATTATCGTCCCGGCGTTCATCTACGTTAACAGCGAGGGCTCCGTCCTTCAGACGTTGAGCAAGATCGGCTCCTATTTTGTTGGTGCCAAGCTCAGCATGTACGGGCTCGGTTTCTTTACCAAGCAGACGACCGAAAAGGGCCTGCTGGTCGGTGTGGCGGTCGGGTTCATCATGATCTGGTATCTCGCGACACAGACCGATATTGCCTGGCCCTGGTACTGTCTGTTTGGTGGCGCCGTGAACATTGTCGTAGGGTTGCTTGCCAGTCTTGTCATCGACGGCAAACAGGACACATGGTCCGAGTATTCGATTCGCGGCCAGAAGCAGAAATTCAAGGACGAAGGCCTGCCGGAGAAAGACGGTGGCTGGTACCTGGTTCCCGGCAAGGTCGACAAGGTCAGTTACCTGTTGCTCGTGTTCTTCGTACTAACGCTCGTGTTCCTGTACGCCTTCGAGGAACTGATCTAGGTGATGCTCAAAGGGAAACTCGCCATAGGCGTCGTGTTGACAATGTTCGCGGCCGTGGCGTGCGCGAAGCCGGCGCCGCGGACGATCCAGGAGCTGCGCGCTGCAGGGCGCGATGTCACTCTGAAGCTTGAGCGTGATATCGATGGTGGGCGAGGGTACACGGCAGAGCTTTACTCGTACCGCTCAGCAGGATTAAAGGTACATGCGATGGTCGCACGGCCCGACGCGCAAGCACCTGAGGGTGGCTGGCCCGTGTTGATCGCCAATCATGGTCATCACCCGGAGCCGCCGAGATACGGAACGACGGCGGAGGGGAGGGACTGGCGTCCCGGCGACTACTACCGCCGCATACCCGAGCTTTTTGTTGCGCGCGGTTACCTGGTCATCATGCCGGATTTCCGTGGTCACAATAGCTCGGAAGGCTACGAGTACACTGAAGGAATGCTCGAATCGGCCTACTACACGGAAGACGTGCTGAACTTGATAGCCGGCGTTGACGATGTCGCGGGTATCGATGCGGACCAGATATTCATGTGGGGCCATTCCATGGGCGGCGAGGTAACCCTGCGTTCCCTGCTGGCAACCGACAGAATCAAGGCAGCATCGATGTGGTCCAGTGTCGGAGGAGACATCTGGGACCAGTCTTACTACTACTCGCGCTATGACGATCCCTCGGCGCCTGATAGCGATGAAATAGACAAGAAAGTGATTACGCGATTACGCGGACGTATTGCGGATCTCGACGGTGACTTCGATACGACCTCGGTCGAGCCATTGCTGCACCTGAACTATCTGGATACCCCAGTCATTGTTCATCACTCGGTCGGAGATCGAGGCGCTGCCTACAAGTGGAGCGAGACGCTTGCGAAAGAGCTGTACATGGCTGGGAAGCGCTATGAATTCTGGAGTTATGCGGGTGATGCTCACCTCTTCGAACCAGCCGAAATGGAATTGGCCATCGCACGTGACCACGCTTTTTTCAAGGCATCGATACAGTAATTTGTACTGCGAAGTCAGGCCGTTAGCGCAATGGCCAACACGCGCGCCACGCCGCGTCTTGACGCTCTAGCCAATCCACTTTTCGCTGGATACCCGATAACTTGTTCATTATAAAGGATTTAATATTGAGGTCGGTGGTTCATAGGGCTCGCGCTCATTGTCCATGCAGCCGGGCGGATGTACCGTTTAGGTAAACGCAATGACAATAAGTTGCATTCGAAGTACATGCCGACGTATATTGATCCCGGGTTTTGCCGGCGGGTTGCGGCAGCGCAGGGTATTCGCATCAACTGCCCGTTCGATGGCACCTTGGCGCTGGTGGAAAGTTCTAATCAGGGGGTACATAAAGCAATGAAGCTCAAGAATGAAGCGGCCGCACCAGCGGTTCGCAAGACAGCATTAGCGGCAGCCGTGGCAATGGCACTCTCCACGCCCGCAATGGCACAACAGTCTATCGAAGAAATTATCGTTACGGCGACCAAGCGAGAAAGCAGCGTCCAGGATCTGGCTGTTGCAGTCACCGCGATTTCGGGCGATATGATCAAGGATCTTCAGCTGGTCAACATCGTTGATATCGAAAAGACGGTTCCGGGTCTTAAAGTCCGCTATGTTGGCGCTGATCCAACAATCATCATGCGTGGCGCCGGCGCTGCCGGGACCAACGACATCGCCGTCCCTGTTTACGTTGATGGTTTATATCGGCCCCGGGCCGGACAGGGCCTGGCCAGCTTCCTGGATATCGAACGGGTGGAGGTGCTTCGGGGCCCGCAGGGCACGCTATTCGGCCGAAATACTTTCGGTGGCCTGGTCAATGTAATTGCCAAGAAACCCGACTCATCGGAGTTTGACTATGGTATCTCCGTGACTGGCGGCGATTACTCGCTCGGCAAGTTCGAGGGTTTTGTGAATGTCCCGATGAGCGACACCGTTGCACTGCGCCTCACGGCCAGTAATACGACGCGTGACCCAATCATCGAGAATACCTTCAATTCTTCCTATGGCATGCGTGACGAAGACAACACCTATGCGCGTTTGCAGTTAGGATTCGCACCGTCTGACAGCTTTGATGTGACGTTCTCGGCTACCTATTGGAAAGATGAGTCTAACGGTAACGCCGACTACGCTGGCGTCATTCTTGGCATTCCGATTAACCCAATCACCGGGGAGACCGACGGTGTCAACGGCGTCATGCAGCTGCGCCAGGGCCGCCTGCCCGGCACTGAGAATGACTCCTGGCCGATCAGCGGTGGGCGCAACCAGGCGGGCACCTGGGGAGTTGATGCATCGGCAAGCGTCAACCCGGATGTCTACAAGTTCTCGAGCGACTTCAAGCCACTGCGCAAAATCGATGAAACGTCGTTCAGCGCCCTGGTTAACTGGGATGTCGGTTTCGCGGCGTTGCGTGCCAACCTAGGCGTCTTTGACTACGAAGAATTCCGTCTCACAGACTCCGATTTCTCCGATAGTACGTCGACCTGGCAGGCCAATAACCCGGGCGTCACACCCCCTACTTCGACGGGTCCAGGGTATTGGCAGCAGTGCTGGGGCGGGCCAACCTGTGGTCTTGCGGCAGGACAGCGGGTCAACTCCAAGGCCGTACAGGCGGATGTCAATCTGAACTCCAATAGTGATGGCGCGCTGCAGTGGACCCTTGGTTTCTTTCTTTATGACGATTCCGGCGATGGTGACACGAGTAGCGAATTCGTATGGGGATACACGGATACGACAGCGCCCCAGAACGTTACCTGGGGCCACTGGCTCTACCAGGGCAACGGTGGCACGAAGTCGACTGCGATCTACGGACAGGCCGAGTACTCGTTTACCGAAGCCACTCGTGCAACTGTCGGCCTGCGCCGCTCCAAGGACGAGCGCAAGTTCTCCAACAAGTACGTCGATTGGGGTCCGTCGGTCCATGGTTACGCGTCGGGCTACTACGCGGCGCATTATGCTGATCCCGGTAGCCGGTTCGCCCCGTGGCCGGTATTCGTTGCCACGCAGGCTACGATCGACGGTGCGCAAACCGGTGAAAAGTCCAACACGGACTGGAAGCTCGCGTTGCAGCATGACCTCACTGACAATATCATGGTCTATGGTTCCCTGGCGACGGGCTACATTGCAGGCGCGATCCAGGGCGGCGGTAGCACCGAACTAACCAAGCCGAATGAAGTCATGTCCTACGAGGTCGGTTTGAAGACTTCATCGGACGACGGCGCAATGCGCTTGAACCTGGCCGCGTTCTTCAATGATTACGAAGGTCTGACGACCTCGTCATTCGTTGCACAGGGCCAGACCATTGTTGCGGTCGGATCCGTCGGCGGTAGTATGGAATCCATGGGGATCGAGGCCGAATTGGCGTGGGCGGCAACTGAAAAATTGCAGATCAATGCGGGTCTGGCGCTCAACAAATCGCAACTCATGGACTTTGGGCGCTCGGTACTCAATCGTGTGTTTCAAGCGGGCGGCGATTTCGAAATTGGCACGCAGCCCTGCGACCAAAACTGCTCACAGGTCTACGTCCTGGATGGCAAGGATGCGAGATTCTCTCCAGGCTTTACGCTTTCTCTGGATGCGACCTACGAATTCGATCTCGGCGCAAATGGTCGTATCGTTCCGGGTATCTACCTGTATGCATCGGATGACTACAAAACGACAAACATCGAGTACTTCTTTACGAAACAGGATGCTTTCATGACCACTGATCTTCGGGCGACGTGGTACTCGGAGAGCATGCCCCTGTCGGTGCAAGGTTTCGTTCTTAACGCGACTGATGAAATTGTTCAGATTGGCGGCGATCAATTCAGTCAGGGCCGCGCGGTTGCGGATTTCAACAATCCGCGTACCTGGGGGATTCGACTGGCGTACAATTTCTGATTGCCCCGGAGAAGAGTATCGGGTGGAGGTGACTTCCTCCCGGTTGTTGAAAGCCTCGCCCTGTGCGAGGCTTTCTTCTTTCAATTCACCAGAACCGAAGACCGCTCTATGTCGGACGAGATAATGAGGCAACTCGAAGCAGGGTACCAGGCGCAACAGTCCGGCAACCTGGCGGCGGCGGAGAGTTTGTACCTGAAAGTCCTCGAGGTAGATGACGAGAACATTCATGCATTGAATCTTCTCGGTATGCTCTGCGTCAACGCGTTCCGCCCGGACGAGGCGATAAGCTATATATCAAGAGCGCTGCAGCGAAATGCCGGCAATCCGCAATCGCACACGAATATCGGATTGGCGTACAAAGACAAAGGTGACGCAAAGCAAGCGGCGCATCATTTTCGCGAGTCCGTAAAGCTCGATCCAAATAATGCTGACGTCTACAACAACCTTGGCAACGTGCTGCGCGTCATGGATAAGCCGAAAGAAGCAATCAAGAGCTACGAGCGCGCGCTGCAGCTGAATGGGAATTTTGCCGAATGCTGGAGCAACCTGGCTGCGGCGTTGAACGAATCCAATCGGCCGAAGCCGGCGCTCAAAGCCGTTGAGCGGGCACTGGAGCTGGACCCCACCCTGGCACAGGCGTACAACAATCGTGGCGATATCTATCTCGCGGAGGCGCGATATGAGGACGCACTCGCCGAGTATCGGTACGCAACCGAGCTGAGCCCGAAGTACGTTGCCGCTCTGATCAACATGGCACGTACGCAACGGGATATGGACAGGCCCGACGAGGCCTTGCAGACGCTGCAACTCGCTTTGGACCTGGAGCCTGCGAACCCGGAAGGCTTGCTTGTGCAGGGCGTCTTGCATGAACAAATGGGTAACAGGGATAGTGCCGCAGAAAGTTTCAAGTCGGCGATATCTGCCTCCCCGGAAATGACCGTCGCTCACTACTATTTGTCGCAGATTCGGGGACGTAAGGGAACAGACGAAGAGTTCGAGGTCATGTGCCAACTCAGGGAGAACGAGGAGCTCAATGACAACGCAAGAATGTACCTGGGGTTCGGTCTGTATCGTGCCTACGAGCAACGGGAGAGATATGAAGAAGCCTTCGAGAACCTGGCGGCGGCCAACCGTATCAAAGCAGAGAGTACGCCTTACGATGATGAGGAAACTGCTGGTTACATAGATTCCATAGTCGACAGCGCACAATCCGTGATCGAACGCTTAGGGGATAGCCCAGGAAAAAGGGATTCGCGGCCGGTATTTGTGCTCGGGATGCCGCGCTCAGGAACAAGCCTGACAGAGCAGATTCTTGCCAGCCACAGTGCGGTTGCCGGCGCCGGCGAGCTGAGTTTCGCGTATGACACGGCACATTCGATTCGGGCAATGACGCAGGAGAAATTTCCAGAGAATATGAAGTTGCTGTCTGCCGAGCAGTTCGTCGTACTCGGAGAAAACTACCTCGCCCGTCATTCTGAAGGAAACCTCTCGGCACGGCATGTGGTTGACAAAACGCCGCTCAATTTTCAATACATTGGTTTGCTGAGCCTGGCATTGCCCGATGCGCGCTTCATTCATTGCCATCGCGACCCGGTTGCCAACTGCTTCTCTATTCATCGAATGCCGTTCGATGAAAAGCAAACGTATGCACACAGTCTCGAAGCGCTGGGCAAGTACTACACGCGTTATTGGCGTTTCATGCAGAGCTGGCATGACTTATTCCCTGGCCGCATCCTCGATATGCGATACGAAGACACGGTAGCGGATATCGAGGCACAAAGCCGTCGTATGCTGGGCTTCCTGGGCTTACCGTTTGAGGAGGGCGTGCTCGAGTATCACAAGACAAAGCGCCTGGTAAAAACGCCGAGCGCCAGTCAGGTCAGGCAGCCGATCTACAAGGACAGATTGGCGGCATGGAAGAAATACGAAAAGTTCCTGAGCCCACTTATCGATAATCTCAAGGTAGGAAACGGCGGTGCGTGATTTCGGAGTGCTGAACTGGGCGATACTGGTGGCCTACATTGTCGGCAATCTGGTACTGGGTTTCTTTCTCAGCAAGCGCGTAAGCACTGCCGAGGATTACTATCTTGGGCAACGGACAACCCCATGGTGGGCAATCGGCGTATCCGTCATCGCGACCTATATTGGCGCGTTAACGTTCCTCGGCGGGCCCGCCTGGTCCTATGCCGAGGGTTTCTCCGTCATATTCATCCACATCAACTACCCGATCGCGATCTTCATAGTAATCACCTTGTTTCTGCCATTCTTCTACAACAGCGGTGTTGCATCGATCTTCGATTACCTCGAGAAACGCTTCGGGCTGGCATCCCGCACCATCATGTCCGGCGTTTTCCTGTTCGGCAACATCGCGTATTCCGGCATCATGCTCTACACGACGGCGCTGGTACTGGAGTTTATTACCGGGGTTGATGTCTATACAGCGATCATCATCGTGGCCGTGGTTGCGGTTACCTATACGATGCTCGGAGGCATTGTGGCGGTCATATGGACAGATGTCATCCAGACCGCCATCCTGTTTGTCGGTGCACTGGTGACATTGGTGCTACTAATCAACGCGCTGCCTGATGGCTTTGTCGGTACGCTACAGTCCTTAAAGGAGATCGGCAAAACCAACCCGTTCGAAACATCAATAGACCCGTCGAAGGTCGCAACGATATGGACGGGTATCGTTGCGATGTCCATCTACCATGTCGTTGTCTATGGCGTGAACCAGATGATGGTTCAGCGAACGCTCACCGCGAAGTCACTGGGAGACGCGAAGAAAGCCTACATCATGATGGGGTACGTGGCGTTCTTCGTGTTCGTTCTTTTCTTCGGATTGGGATTGCTGTTTTATGGTTACTATGGCGGGCGTATATTCGAGAACGAGAATCTGATTGTCCTGGAATTCGTCGCGAAAATGGGCTTCCCTGGACTAATGGGTATCGTCACTGCGGCAATTGTAGCCGCGGCGATGTCCAGCCTGGATTCCAGTCTTAATTCAATGGCGACAGTGACGACGCTGGACTTCTACGAGAAGTTCTTCAAGAAAAATGCTACTCCTCAACACTACCTGACAGCATCACGCTGGTTCACCTTCATGTGGGCGGTAGTCATGGTTGTACCCGCCATGATGTTTGTCAAGAGCGGTGGTTCCGTTCTAGAGATCCTAAGCAAAGTCGGTTCATTTTTTGTAGGCGCAAAGCTCGCAATGTTCGGCCTGGGATTCTTTTCGAAACATACCAGTGAACGGGGCCTGCTGGTTGGTGTCGCAGCCGGCTTCGTTTCGCTTTGGTATGTGGAATTCAACATGAATATCGCCTGGCCCTGGTATTGCGCTCTGGGCGGTGTTGTCAGCATCGTCGTTGGCTGGGCGGCAAGCATCTTGTTGGACGGGTTTCAGGAAACCGAGAATCCTTATACGGTCAAAGGGCAATTGGCGCTTTACGAGCGAGAAGGGCGCCCATTGAAAAGGGACGGCTGGTATGTGGTATCGGGCAAAGTCGACAATGCAAGCTACATGCTGCTGCTATTCTTCGTTCTGCTGGTTGCCGGACTTTGGGTAGTCCAAACAATCATCTAGTGCGGACTATGGAGCTGCCGATACCGCTCGAGAATGTCAACGCCCAGGAGCCTTAGATAGTGCAGGAAGTCAATGAATATCCAGTTTTCGGCGAGCTTGTCGCCTTGCCGTCGATAGATGTCGACAACACGCATTTCCGTCTGCACATCTGACGCCGGCATTCCCAGAAAGCCATCACCCTGATTCATGCGCAGGTTCGGCCAACCGAACCAGCCGCCGTAATGTCCCTCGGCGTGTTCGAGAACGTGACCGTTGAATTCGATGTTCCGCAAGCCGGCGTTGAACGGTCCCTGGTGTTGCTTTTCGTAGCGCTCGATCGTGTATGTTGCGCCAATGCCGCTTGGGCCGAACCAGAGCATGTCGTTGTGCCAGGTGCGGGCGAGCGAGTTATCGTCTGAGTGCATGCCATCGCCGACGAGGTCATTGCACATCGTCATTATCAAATCGAGAGTCTTCTGCGATTCGTGATCGTCCTGTCCGGCGAGCAACACACCGTCAGACGTGCGTGGGCCCGGGATTATAATATCTGCGCCGGTCTGCATTCCGAGCGGATTATAGCCTGATTGTTTCATGACGCTGATAACGTCGAGCCAAAGCGCGGACTCGGCAATTCGGCCATCTTCAACACGGTGAAATTCGCAGTACGGAACCAAAGCAATCTTTCCGGTTGGCCGTATTTCGAGCCAGGGATGATCGAATAGCCCCATGAATTTACCCATACTCGTGACCCACATATCGCCAGTCAGCAGATTCGGGCCTGCCATGAATATGTCCTGGCGACGTTGCAGTGATGAAAATGACCGCGCCAGGGGTCCCCAGACGATCTCGGCCACTTGAGCAGCGGTGTCGATCTCGTTGAACGGATGGATGCCACGGAAGCGGTAGTCGTCCGCTGCATGACGCTGTAAGACTGCCGCTGTATCTTCGGGTGTTGCTGCTTCGATTGCCGCGAAATAGTCCAGCACAACCTTCTTGGCCAGTTGTCGATCGTCCATCTCAGTGGGCCGCGAGCTGCATCATCAGATCGAGTTCGTTGAATAACATCCACTCGGCGACGATGCGGCCATTAACGATGTGATGCTGGGTAATACCCCAGATCTGCACCGTCTTCCCGGTAGCGTCGCCGTAGGCTCCATCACCCTGGTGTGTGCCTTGCGCGCTCCATCTTTCGGACGTCAGGTAGCCGTCGTTGTCGTTGCCCATCCAGTAAACCTCGTCGACCTGCAATTGCAGGTCAGGGAACGCTTGCTGCAGCGCCTGCAGCATATCGCGATATTCGCGTGCACCGGAAAACGCACGATCGGTAGCGCCGGCAAAACGGAAATCGGCCGCATAGGCACGATCCAGAACATCGAGGTTCTTGCGATTCCAAAGATCCAGCAGGATAGCGCGAGTGAAACGGTCAACATCGAAGCCATCAATCGGATCGGCAGTTGAGATCGGAACCGGTGGACTGGCAGCACTGCGCAAGGCCTCCCAGGTTCCCGTGTCACGCGGCCATCCGGCGGGAGGATTGCTCGAGAGTCGCGATATGATGTCGTCGAGATTGTGCCCCAGTTGTAGCAACATGCTCGAGTTATTGTAAAGAACGTGCTCGAGAAATATTTCGTTTTCCAGTGCGACGCAATTCGCGATCACGAGCACGTCGATGCTTCGCTTCGTCGCCGGACCGTATTTGCTGTCACAATCGTTTGTGCCGCGGATGATCGTACGGTGCGATGTGTGAAAGCCGATCTGATCATCGCCGGCCCACACGACTTCGTCGGCGATCAGCTGGATATCCGAGAAAGCGCCTGTCGTGTGACGGGTGTCGTCAATAATCTTCTGGTTACCCAGTTGCAAGCCGTAATCATCAAAGACACGCGAATCGTTTGCGTACGTGTCAGCGATGTATTCGACATCGCGCTCTTCCCAGATCTTGTAGGTGATTCGAACGATGTAGTCGATGATGTTGCGATAGGTCTCCTCGAATCCGCGCATGGACTGAACAGGGCCGAAATCGTCCGGAATTCGCTTTTCCTGCGGCGTCCCGCGCGACGTGTAGCGTGCAAGCGAAATCCCGAAGTCGGTCGGCATGTGCTTGCGCCGCAGCGGCTCGGCGGTCCTTTTTAACGCATTGGTTTTATTGATCAATTAGGACTCCCGGGTGCGACTGAGTACTGATTTTGCCCGAGTTTGCATTCGAAGTACAAATGAATGGGTTTTCTCCCCCTGCCCGGGTAGGGAAGGTCGACCATGTCCATACAAACCCGGCTGGAGAGATATCAGGTGATGCCTGGAATCAAGGTCGCTAGACCACGATTCCGGATCTGCTGAACGGCAATTCCCTGATTCGCGTGCCGGTTGCTGCGAAGATCGCATTGCAGATCGCCGGTGTGGCCGCCGCAATCGGCGGCTCGCCCAGTCCTGTCGGAGAATTGTCGCTCTGGATGAAATGAACCTCGACTTCCGGTGCCTGATCGATGCGTAGCAAGCCATAATCGTTGAAGTTGCTTTGCTGCGCAGCACCATTGGCGAACGTGATCTCGAGTCGCGCTGTGCTAAGGGCGTCGACGACAGCTCCCTCAACCTGGTTCCTGGCACCACTCAGGTTCAGAATCGGACCGACGTCGACGCCCGAGTAGACTTTCTCCACCCTGACCTTCGAATCCTCGGCAATGACTTCTGCCACGTGTGACACGAATCCGCCATGGTCGAAGTGGAACGCCATACCCATGCCACGGTTCGGTTCGAGTTCGCGCGTTCCCCATCCGGCCTTGCTGGCAGCGAGTTCGAGCGTTGCCCGCGTTCGTTTCAGGTCCAGTGGCGGCTCGCCGAAGGAGCGGGAGAGCAGGTCAACTCGGAATTCGAGCGGGTCTCGTTCGGCCGCGAGCGCAACTTCGTCAAAGAAACTCTGATACGCCCAGCAATAAGCAGAGTGGCCCGGCGAACGCCACGGTCCCGTCGGCACCTTCGTTTCTACAAGAGACTGACGCAGTCGGAAGTTCGGCACGAGGCCTGCCGGATAGTGGGCTGGCGAGAGGCCCGCTCCGGAAACAGGTTCGCCGTTGCTGCCGAACGTAATGAAGTGGTGATCGAAGGCGGCCATCCGGCCGTCCTTGTCGATGCCGGCCCTGAAGTGATGCCAGGCGGCGGGACGGTAGAAGTCGTGGCGCATGTCATCCTCACGGCTCCATTGCAGTTGCACAGGTCTGCCAACTTCGCGAGCGATCCATGCGCATTCCACCATGAAGTCATTCCTGAGACGCCGGCCAAAACCGCCGCCTATGCGAGTCAGATTGACGTGAATTCGTGATTCCGGCACTCCCAGGGTCCGCGCTATCAGCTCACGTCCCGCCTTCGGGTTCTGCGATGGTGCCCAGAGTTCGAGTTTGCCGGGCTCCGAATACCGGGCAGTACAGTTCTGAGGCTCCATGTTGGCATGCGACACGAACGGGTAGTAGTAGGATGCTTCGACGATGCGTCGGGACTTCTCCAGCGCGCGATCCACATCGCCGTCCGCGCGTAACGTTTGTCCGGCCTCGCGGGCCATCGCTTGTGCCTGCCGTTCGTAAGCGGCGCTGGAGTCCGAATGCGCCGCTTGCCAGTCCACCCGCAACTGCTTGCGGGCCGACTGAGCAGCCCACCAGCTGTCCGCGACGATGGCCACCCCGGGCAGGAGGCCGGCCTGATCGTCCGTCCCGTCGACAACGAAGGCGTGGGTAACACCGGGCTGCGCGCGAATCTGATCGACGTTGGCGTTGCGAACCCGGCCGCCGAAGGTCGGACACTTTTCGTAGACGGCGTACAGCATGCCGTCCAGCCGGGTATCGCAGCCGAACAGGGATTGACCCGTCACGATCTTAGGATTGTCGACTCCGGGCACGAATGTGCCAAGCAGGTGGAAGTCCTCCGGCCGGCTCTTGAGCGTCAGCTCGGATACGTCCGGGACCGGGAGCGCGGCGGCAGCTTGCAGCAGATCCGCATAGGCAATCGCCTTGCCCGAATCCTTGTGGATGATCGATCCCTTGGCTGCCTGGCATTCCGGGACAGGCACGCCCCAATGCTCCGCCGCTGCGGATTTCAACAGTTCGCAGGCCGCCGTTCCGGCAATACGCAGGTCGTCCCATCCGTCCGGCGTTCCCCGGCTGCCGCCGATTACCTGGCGGCCGTAGCGGTCGTCGAGCGGCGCCTGCTCGACGCTGACGTTCTTCCAGTCGACGTTAAGACACTCGGCGACGACCATCGGGAAGGCCGTCTTGACACCCTGGCCGGCCTCGGGATTCTTGCTGACAATGCTCACATGCCCGTCGGTATCGATGCGCACATAAAGGTTCGGCGCCCACGTTTGCTTGACGAGACCCTTCGCGCGGGATGGGCGGCTGTACGCCACACCGACGACGAGTGCCCCGGACGCCAGTAAGGAGACTTTCAGGAAGGCACGGCGATCGAGCCTGACGTTGACCTCTGACCTGCTCATGTGTCACCTCCCTCATCCGCTGCGTATCTCGCCGCCCGCTTGATGGCCTTTCGGATACGTGGATACGTCCCGCAACGACAGAGAACCGCAGACATGGCGGTATCAATGTCCGCATCGCCGGGGTCTGGATTCCTGGCCAGGAGGGCGCTGGCGGTCAGAATCTGCCCGCCCTGGCAATAGCCACATTGCGGCACGTCTTCATCGTTCCAGGCTCTCTGCACAGGATGCCTGCCGGTCGGATCGAGGCCTTCGATCGTGGTAACCTCGGCGCCCGTTGCGCTGATGGCGGGCAAGACGCAGGAACGCATGGGTACACCATTGAGCAGCACAGTGCAGGTGCCGCAGGTACCGATGCCGCAACTGTACTTGGTGCCCGTCAGGTTTAGTAGGTCTCGCAATGCCCACAGCAAGGGCATGTCGGGCGGCACGTCGACGCTGTGATCGGCCCCGTTGATCCTAAGGGTTATTTCGCTCATATTGGCGCCCCTCTTGAGACATTCGCAGATCCGAAAAAAAGAATACGCCCCGCGAGACGGGGTTCCTATCTCGGTAAACCGAATGGCATCGTGTTGCTGCGCGGCGGGATACTCGACGCAAGACGATTCCCTGAAACGATTTCGCATTTCGCTGATATCCCGACACCAGGACGATGAGACGCATACTGGAGCACAAACTGGAATGACTACCTGGACCACCAAGGATGCTGCCGAGCTCTACCGAGTCGACGCCTGGAGCGACGGCTTCTTTGCCGTGAATGACAGCGGTCACATCGAGGTTCGGCCGTTCGGCGACGATCAGCTGACGATCGACATCAATGACGTCGTTGCCGAATTGCGTCGGCGCGGTGTGCGGTTTCCGGCACTACTGCGGTTTCAGGACGTGCTGCGCGCCAGGGTAAAAAGACTGAACGAGGCGTTCGCCAGCGCGATCCGTGAGGCAGGCTACCAGAACGCCTACCATTCGATTTACCCGATCAAGGTGAACCAGCTGCATGAGGTCGTCGAAGAAGTCCTCGACGCCGGCAGGCCCTACGGGCTGGGACTCGAATGCGGCTCGCGGGCGGAGCTCGTCGCGACCCTGGCGCACCTCGAGTCGGATGAAACGCCGCTGATCTGCAACGGCGTCAAGGATCGCGGGATGCTGAGCCTCGTACTCGACGCGCAGGAACTCGGCAAGAATGTCATTCCCGTGATGGAGAAATACGCCGAATTCCAGGAGCTGATGGATCTCGCCGATGCGCGCGGCGTCGCGACGCAGTTTGGCGTGCGCGTGCGGCTCAGGACGGCGGGCGCGGGCAAATGGGCGGACTCGGGCGGTTACCAGTCGAAGTTCGGCATCTCGTTGCCGGAACTCATGCAAGTCGTGGAACGGCTGGAGACCAGCGGCAAGGGCCACGCGCTGAAATTGCTGCACTTCCACCTCGGCAGCCAGATTTCCTACATCACGCAACTCAAGCACGCCGCACGCGAGTTGGCGCAGACCTACGCGGAGTTGATCAACGCCGGCTTGCCGATACGCTATATCGACGTCGGCGGCGGCCTTGGCGTCAATTACACCGGTGCCTTCGAGGAGGGCAGCATCAATTACGGCCAGCAGGAATACGCCAACGCCGTCGTTTCGGCCATCAAGGACGTCTGCGACGTTCGGGCGGTGCCACATCCGATCTTGCTGTCGGAAAGCGGCCGTGCGATGACGGCGCATCACTCGGTGCTGGTTGTGGAGACGCTCGGGGCTTTCCAGAAGGACCGTGCCGAGGCCGATGTCCCGCTTCCAGCGGATGCGCATCGGACTCTGCAGCAGCTGAGCGACCTTCTCGCTGGATTGCGTTCGTCGGTGCAGGGCGAGGTCGCCGTCACCCGGATGATCGAGGCCTACCACGACGTCATCGAGATTCACGAAGAGGCACAGACGCTGTTCGGCATGGGGTTCTTGTCTCT
Organism: uncultured Gammaproteobacteria bacterium; assembly: GCA_963701335.1. GTDB lineage: Bacteria > Pseudomonadota > Gammaproteobacteria > Steroidobacterales > Woeseiaceae > UBA1847. Next base: position 298,585 of record CAVOZR010000005.1, on the reverse strand, counting down.
GCCGCAAAACGCTCTCATCGAGCGCATGTACTGGAGTAGTTGTGCGGCGATACTGCGCGGGCTGGTGGTCGCGAAACCGGATCCCTTGCCGCCGGAGTTCGACGAATTGCAGGAATTGCTCGTCGACCAGTATCTCGTGGACTTCTCTGTATTCCAGTCGGCGCTGGATCACTGGGCGATCAATCAGCCGTTCCCGATCGTGCCGCTCGATCGCCTGGACGAACGTCCTACTCGCCGCGCGATTCTCGTGGACCTGACCTGCGACTCGGACGGCCGCTTTACACAGTACGTTTCATCCAACGACGACAAGAAATTTATCGAGCTGCATCCGCTTGAGCCGGATGCGCCATACCGCCTCGGGATCTTCCTGATGGGTGCCTACCAGGACATCATGGGTGACGCGCATAACCTGTTCGGGCGTGTCAGCGAAGCGCATATCTACGGCTCTGCGGAAGAAGAGGGCAACTTCTGGATTGAAAAAGTCATTCCCGGCACCAGGGTCCAGGACATCCTCGCGCAGGTGCAGTATTTTCCGAACGATTTGCAACGCCGGATGCAGGGTCTCATCAAGCAGAAGATCGAGAGCGGCACGATCCGGCCGAAACGCGGCATCGAGATCCTCGACAACTACAGGGCCTCGTTCGACGAAGAGACGTATCTGGAGAGTATCCCCGCGGGCACGAGCAAGAAGTAATTACTCGAAGCGGCACGGGATCCGAGCCATGCGCGAATGTCAGCGCGATGTAAGGCACGAGACGGGATCGGGTCAGAGAGCATCAGGCCGCGGCGGATTCGAAGCGGGAGGTGGACTCCTGCGCTGTGTGGACGGTGTCTAAGGTCGGGTCCCTGGCCACACTGACCGCTTGTAGCCTCCGGGTCTGGGGTTCCGCATACGCAGGAGCAAGCTCTACTTTACGCCTGCGGAGGTGTGCCTGCAAATCCCCAAAAAAAATGCCGCCAGGTGGAGGGACTCCTGCATACTCGTGTCTTTGAAAAAACGATTTTATAGGATGTTGCAATCTAATTATTCTGTCATATCGATGGAGCTTTTGCGCTCTAATAGAGCGGCTACAAGCCATATCTCTCACTCTCAAGGGGAAGATTCAATGCGCAAACAATCAATACTTTTACTCGCCGCATTAGCGGTAGGGATGTCACCCATGGTGCCATCCGGCTCGGCCCAGGCTCAGAGCGAGGCCAAGTCGAACCAATTCTGGTGGCCTGAATACCTGGACCTGAGTCCGCTCCGTGACCACGGCGTCGAGTCCAACCCGCTGGGCGACGACTTCAATTATGCGGAAGCGTTTGCTGGCCTCGATCTCGACGCGGTGAAGAAGGACATCGCCGCGCTGCTGACAACGTCGCAGGACTGGTGGCCGGCCGACTACGGCAACTACGGGCCGTTTTTCATTCGCATGGCCTGGCACAGTGCCGGCACGTACCGCACCCTCGACGGGCGTGGCGGCGCGGGCGGCGGTCAGCAGCGATTCGAGCCGCTCAACAGCTGGCCCGACAATGCCAACCTGGACAAGGCACGACGTCTGCTCTGGCCCATCAAGCAGAAGTATGGCCGCAGCCTTTCCTGGGCTGACCTGATGATCCTGACCGGCAACGTTTCGCTGGAAACCATGGGCTTCAAGACCTTTGGTTTTGCCGGCGGTCGCGAGGATGACTGGGAGGCTGACCTGGTCTACTGGGGGCCGGAGAGCAAATGGCTCGACGACAAGCGATACAAAGGTGACAGGGCGTTGGAGAAGCCACTGGCCGCGGTGCAGATGGGCCTCATCTACGTAAACCCGGAGGGCCCGAACGGCAACCCGGACCCGTTGCTTGCCGCCAAGGACATTCGCGAGACGTTCGGCCGCATGGCGATGAATGACGAGGAAACGGTCGCTCTCATCGCCGGCGGGCATACGTTCGGCAAGAATCACGGGGCTCACAAGGTGGAGGATTGTGTGGGGCCGCAGCCTGCAGCCGCAGGGATGGAGCATCAGGGCCTTGGCTGGATCAACAAGTGTGGCAGCGGCAATGCCGGCGACACGATCACCAGTGGCCTCGAGGGGGCGTGGACCACGACCCCGGCCCAGTTCAGCATGAACTACCTGCAAAACCTGTTTGCGTTCGAGTGGGTGCAGACGAAGAGCCCCGCCGGCGCCATCCAGTGGATCCCCAAGAACCCGGCCGCGGCAAACCTCGTACCGGATGCACACGATCCCGAGAAGCGGCATGCGCCCGTCATGCTGACGACGGACCTTTCGCTGAAATTCGACCCCAGCTACAGGAAGATTTCGGAGCGTTTCCTCAAGAACCCGGCGGAGTTCGAGCTCGCGTTTGCCAAAGCGTGGTTCAAGCTGACGCACCGCGACATGGGTCCGCGCGCGCGCTACGTCGGCAGCGAGATTCCCGAGGAAGTCCTGCTGTGGCAGGATCCGGTGCCCGCTGTCGATCACGCCCTGATTGATGCCGGCGACATCGCGAATCTGAAAGCGAAAATTCTTGAATCCGGACTGACGATTCCGCAACTGGTCAGAACCGCCTGGGCCTCGGCCTCGACGTTCCGCGGCACCGACATGCGCGGCGGCGCTAACGGTGCGCGTGTTCGTCTGGCCCCCCAGAGCGACTGGGAGGTCAACAATCCGGACGAACTCGAGAAGGTGCTGAAGCGGCTGGAGCGTGTCCAGAAAGACTTCAACGGCGCGCAAAAAGGCGGCAAGAAAGTATCCCTCGCCGACCTGATCGTGCTCGGCGGAGCGGCGGCCATCGAGAAGGCCGCCAGGAATGCCGGGCATGAGATCCAGGTGCCGTTCGTTCCGGGACGCAGCGACGCCTCCCAGGCGCAGACGGATATCGAGTCCTTTGCAGTGTTAAAGCCGACGGCGGACGGCTTCCGCAACTATTTCGGTGAAGCCGCCTACCGGTCACCGGCTGAAATGCTGGTCGACAAGGCGGACATGCTTACGCTGACGCCTCCCGAGATGACTGTCCTGGTCGGTGGCATGCGTGTACTGGATGCGAATGCCGGAGCGGCAAAGCACGGCGTATTTACCGCTCGACCCGGCACCCTGAGTAACGATTTCTTCGTCAACCTGCTCAGCATGTCGACGCAGTGGGCGAAGTCTGAAAAGACTCCGGGCATTTACGAAGGCCGTGATCGCGTCTCGGGCGACCTGCGGTGGACCGCAACGCCCGTGGACCTGGTCTTCGGCTCGCACGCGGAGCTTCGTGCCATTGCAGAGGTTTATGCGGAATCTGGCGGAGACCAGAAGTTCGTCAATGACTTTGTCGACGCCTGGACCAAGGTGATGACGCTGGACCGCTTCGATCTTCGCGGCCCCGGGTCTCAAGAAGTGCTCGCAAGCCGATGAAATATAGGTAAATCAGCTGGCGGCGAGTTCAATCAATCTCGCCGGAGTAACAGGAACGGCGGCGTAGAGATACGCCGCCGTTTTTTTTGCGGGTCGCCGGCGTCAGCTCGAGGGCAGGGTCTGCCGTAATCTCGGAACCTTCCTTCGTTCCTTCGGCCGCCGGGAGAAGAGGCGCCGAATACGAAAAATCGCGGCAAAGAACATGTCTTCGATGATATCCAGGATTTTGATCAGTGTTTCCATTGCTTCAGACTCTGATTCAGATGCTCATGGGCAATACGAGAGCCCTGCCTTTGGAATTCTACGCCTGCTGATCACGCAATTCACGGGCATGCGACATAATCCTGTGGTGCAGAGGAATTCGGCTCCCACCAACGCGGTCGGTGATAGCTGCGCGCCCCCCGCCGGATCCCACCGAGGCTAGTTCCGACAGATGGATGGACCGTTCCTGCGGATCGGGTTTGCAAGCCGGCATAAACCAGTTGCCAAAAAAAACCCCGCCGAAGCGGGGTTTTTCTGTCTCGGGAGTTCCGAGAATCGTTGCATACCTAGTTACAGGCGCCGGTGGCACTCGGTCCCGGTGGGCCGAAGAAGCCGCTCTTCATGATGCCGAGGTCGATGAAGTTGACGACGCCATCCCCGTCCAGGTCCGCATCCGGGTCCGCGGTGAAGAAGACTGACTTCATGATTCCGAGGTCCAGGAAATTCACGACACAGTCATTGTTCAGATCCGCATCGCAGATGTTGCCGATACCGTCACCGTCGGTGTCACGCTGATCCGCATTCGGCACCAGGGTGCAGTTGTCGACGTCGTCTGTAACGCCGTCGCCATCCGTGTCACCAGCAAGAATCTCGGTAATGGCAACAGCCGTCTCGCTACCGCCGGCAGCACTGTAGTCGGCCACGTTGATGATCGTGTCGCCAGGCGTGCCGTCAACCAGGGCCTGGAAACTGAACGTTGCCGTTCCACCGGCTGTCGAGTCGACACGCAGATCGCCAAGGTCGCCGGCAAATGGTGCCGTACCTGCGCCATTGAAGTACCAGGAGTCTCCGGCTGTCGCGTCGGCATTCTCGGCGCCTACGCTGAGCGACGGCGGCAATGCTGCCAGATCGGCGTAGACAAACCAGATGCCGGGAGTGCCGGTCTGGTTGGTCAGGATCTGAACCTGGAAAGTGTACGTTGCCCCGGGGGCATTCCAGACTTCGGCACCCTGCCATTCAATGATGATGACGTCACCGCCATTGAATGAAGCCGCATATATGTTGCCGGCTCCCGTGTCCGCCGGGTCGGTGCCGTCGAGGTCCAGGTCGGTCCAGAACGGCGCAACAACGTTATTCGGCGCAGTCGGGTCCGGCATGTTCTGGTTGCCGTTGCTGAAGGCGCCGTCCGTATTGGTGCCGGCGACGAAGAAGCCGTTGGTTCCTACCACCATGTCGGTGTACGCAGTACCGGCGAAGGTGTATTCCGGCAGGCCACTTAGGCTGATCGATGTGTCGTCACAGGTCGCGCTGCAGGGCAGGGGTGCGACGCCAAAGCTCGGCAGGTTTACGTAACCAAACGGCGAGCCGGCGGGCGGGAACGGATCGGAGACGACTTCGACGCCGCCCGTGTCCAGCGTACCCTCCCAGCTCAGCGTGTTGGTTCCGGCATCGTAGGCGAACGGAGAGATGTCGCTGCCACCGTTGATGACGGAGCTCGCCGAACCTGCCACGTAGGATGCGCCTGCCGGCAACGGGTCGGTGATCGTAATCGGACCGGCTTCGCTGACGTTCGTCACATCGATAGCGTAGCTAAGCGTATCGCCGACACTGGCGCTGTTGGTATCGACCGTCTTCGAGAACTGGCCCAGGTTCGTACCGGCCAGGAACTGTGCAGCGACCGTGAGGTGTTGCTGCGGCAGACCTGAGGCCGTCATGACCACCTTGCCGAAGTTCCAGCCACTGGTGTTGCCCAGTGTCGTATCCGCGACGACGTCGATCGTCTGGCTGTCGCCATCGTTCAGGGTAAAGCTGGACGGATTCGCGCTAATCAGGAAACCCGGGATGCTGGTTTCGGTAGAGACGTCCCAGGTCATCGTGCCGCCACTGACGTTCTTCACCGTTCGCTGCCATGAGCAGGACAGTGTGCAGGTCTCGGAGACGAGATCCGGCAGGTTCAGTGTCGACGGGTCGCCACCGAGTGCCGGATCCGCGGCATCGAAGTTCGCAATGGTCTCATCCAGAACCAGTCCGGCAGCTACCGCCTGATCAACGCGAACGCGACCACCGCCGAAGTCGAACGGATCGGCCGGCGTTATTCCGTCTTCCTTGCGCATGATGTCGGTAGCCGTCGTCATCAGTGCTGACTTGACCTCCGCAGCCGTCCAGTCAGGATGCAGCTGCTTGACCAGTGTCGCCGAACCGGTTGCATGCGGGCTTGCCATCGAGGTGCCGCTGATGATGCCCCATTCGCCGTTAACCGATGGTGCGTCATTGCCGGTCCCCTGATGTACAAACTGAAGGTCAGCGCCGGCCGCAAAGATCGCCGATCCCGGTGCAGCAACGTGCGGCGCCAGGAAATCGAAGCCGGTGTAGGGCCCGCGGGAGCTGAAACCGGCGAGGATGTCGGCCGCGCTCGGGTCTGAAAACGCCGGGCCAGTGCCAGTAATCGTGCCGCTGTGGCCGGTGCCGCTTGCCAACCAGGCGCGCAGCATGTCACCGTCCGCCGCGTTGATATGAATAGCCGGGATCACGTGTACATCATCGTCGGTGCTCGTTGCACCGCCGGCAACGTTCGCGAGCACCATCGCGCTGGCTCCGCCATCGCGAACGTTTCTTGCTTTGTCTACGCGGGCAATTGTGCCACGGTCGCAGACGACGATCTCGCCGCTAAACGTGCCGGGCGGAAATGGCTCCAGGCACTGTTCAGGCTGATCGAAGTTGGCATCTCCGGGTGCGCCAACAGGAAAGTCGCCGGCATAAACCATGTCACCCGTAAAGCCAGGGGTAACGCCGCGGCCACTGATATCGGCAGGCGGCGCTGTGTCGCCGCCGGTCAGGTCTTCGAGGAATTTGATCGGAAATGCACGATCGTGCGTGCTCGCCGCGGTCGACGTCACCCACGGCGACGCGTTGATGCTTGCAGCCGTACCGGCACCCGGGCCACTGTTGCCGGCCGAGTTTTGTACCATGATACCGGCTTCACGGGCGCCCTTGAACGCCAGCGATTTCAGATCGTTCCACGGGCTGCCTGAGGCCGCGCCGATCGAGTGGTTGAGCGCATCGGCGCCGTCGAGGATCGCCTGGTCAATTGCCAGCGCAATATCGCTGCCGAAACAGGAAGGTGCACACACCTTGTACGCAATGATATGGGCGTGCGGTGCAACACCGGAAACGGTGCCCAGTGTGAGGCCCGACGGGTTGCCGTCGGCGTCAAGCAGCGGCGGGTCGACGATAACGTTACCGGCCGCTGTGCTGGCGACGTGCGAGCCGTGACCGTCTGTATCCTTGGAGACCGGGTCGGTGGGTGGTGCGTACTGATCGACACCGCCCCACTGGTCGATGAAGGCGTGCGAACCGATCAGCTTGTTGTTACACAGCCCTGTAAAGTTCGTGCAGTCGTCGCGGGGACCGCCTGCGAAGTTGCCGGCTCCAAAGGGATTTGTCGCCGCATATTCGCCGCCCGCGCCGTAGCCATCGCCGCCGACTTCGGCAAACGACGGGTGTCCCTGGTTGATACCGGAATCAAGGATGCCCACGACCATGCCTTCGCCCAGAGCGTTAACTCCGGTTGCCGAGCCGTCCCAGACGGCTGGCGCGCCGATCAGCGTCGGGCCCCGATCCGTCGTCAGTGGATAGGCGATGTCCGGCTGCACGCTGGCGACACCCGGCAATTTCGCGACGGCCTCAGCTTCTGCGGCGCTTAGCCGCATAGCCATGCCGTTCATTGCGTAGAAATAGCGATGCATCGCTTTGGCGCGACTTCGGGTGGCGCCACCGATGGCAGAGAGGACCTCATCCTGACGCGAGCGAAGATGTGCTACGTAAGCCTGCGACGCAGCCGATCGTGCGTCCAGTTTCTTGGCGCCGGTTGCGCGGGCACTGGTCGCGCTCAGACTCCTGGCCCCGCCCATGTAGTTGGCGACCGCCGGCTCCGACAGCTGGATAACGTAGGTGCGTTTTCCCGCACTCTTTGCAACACCCTGTTCGACTCCGACCGTGCCCGTTGCCGAGCGGTCAAGTACTGGCGCTTTTCCTGCCTGAGCCGCCGTGACCGCTAAGATAGCAATCGCAGCGAGCGTGATGCGTGAAATAAGATGGGATCGGTCTACTGACTTTGGCATGATTTGTTTCCCCGAAAGATGCTTGACTGTTTTTTTGTTTGGGCACGCCAACGTGACTGCTCTTGATCGGCGGTCTTAATTGGTGATGCTCCATTCACTTGGATTGAAAATAGTCCTTGACGCAGGTTTCGTCAAATATAAGTTGTAACGGCCGGATTATGTCATCTTGATGCGCTTTACATTTCAGTGGCCCGTTGCAACCATGGATTCTTCAGACACAAGATTTCTTCGATTCTCATTACTGATGCTTGCCTAGACGCTGGTATCGCGGCGGCCGCCCGGTGGGTCTCCCAATGGTTGCGGATCAACGTCCTTGCAGAGACGGAATTTCCCGGTGCTTCCTGCGTGGTAACTGTATCGCCGCTTGGCATGCTCAAGTACGACCCAATAACCGGGCGCCAGCGCCTGCGTGTAGGACTGGCCGGGCTTCGGACAACCAAGAGAGCCGTCATTCCAGGTCACCGGGATCGCGCGCAGCACCCGGATTTCGGCCTGATCGACCCCAATTTCCGCGGCGAGATCGGTGACCGCCGAGGCTATCATGCGCTTCGACAATTCGATGGTCCCAACTCTGTTCGCTTTGCTATTTCGACTGTCGTTCTCTGGAGTCATGGATTGCTCCGAATTGAAGCCTGTTTCGTCCGCGGTCAAATCCGCGCCTCTGCGCGCCTGCGGACTATCCCCGGCGCAGCCCGCGAGCAATGCGACAAGCGCGATGACCAATAGCGGCGAATTGCAGGTCGGTGTCACGCTTTTCTCCACTCCGGGAACATCCCCGTATGATAACAGCGAAGTCTGCTTGGACCAGCGAGATGAAGTTCGTTCGTCAGTTGGCACGCCTGATATTCTCGTGTCGGATTGTTTTACAAAAGTGTGTGGCGTGGTCGCATTGAGCTGTTCGTACCAATACGAAAAACCTTTGTTTACGAAAAGGCTTATCCGCGTGACAAAAAGGCTTGTCCGCGCCGGTACTTGCTTCACGCGCCTGTCCCCCCGGTTCATCTGAGCCGTTTTCGATCGCGATCCGGTTTGTAATCGTAGCAACTTCGAGATCGAGGCGGATGCGTGGTGCTATGGGACAGCTGGATAGCGATGGGCCTGATCTCGGCGGCCGCTTGGGGCCTGTCCTGCGTCATCGATGTCTGTTTCGTGGGCGAAGGCGTCTATCGCGAGCCGCTCGACGGCCCATTGATCGCCGGTATCTTCTGTATCCTGCCAGTCTTTCTGTCTGGCGGAGCTGACGTCGCGCTCGACGTCGATCCGGGCGTAGCCGCCGTCGCGTCGCTGGCCGGCGTCTGCTACCTGTTACACGTCTACTTTTATTTCAAAGCGCTCTTTGTCTTGAACGACGCTTCCAATGCCGAGATATTCAACAACCTGAGCGTGCTTTTCGTGCCGCTGCTTGCGTTCGTCTTTCTCGGGGAAGTGCTGAATCCGGTGCATTATTTCGCGATCGGGCTTTCACTCGCGGGCGTCATCGTGCTCATACGATTTCAGTTGTCCACGCTGACATGGATGGTGTCGGGTCTGCTAGGAGTTTCTGTCCTGTTCATTTCCCTGGCGATGGTCATGCAGGCCTGGGTGCTGCGGGTTGTCAGCTACGAGGCTGCGGTATTCCTGTTCTCGTCTGCAGCGTTTGTCAGCGTACTTTGCGTGCTCGGCGCCGCAGCGCGCCTGCGGCGGCGGATTCTCCGACTCTGCAAGCGCTTCGGCGTGCTGTTCGTCGGCGTGCAAATCCTCGAGCTGGTTGCCGTGCTTGGATCGCAGCGCGCGACCGACATCGGTCCGTCCGTATCGCTCGTGGCGCTGCTGGAATGTTCGCTACCGCTTTTCGTCATGACCTTTAGCTGGATGCTGCTCAAAGCTTCCAATCATTGGCCGGCCTCCAACAGGAGCGGCGTGCGCTCTGCACTGGTCTCGCAAATGGATGCTTACCCGGCGAAGGTCCTGTCGATGGTCCTGATTGTTGTGGCCATCGGGCTGGTACGAATCTGACGGCTGTCGGACCTGTAACGTATCCGAGGAACTTACCAGTCGACTCGCAGCGTCAGTACGACGCGCGGGCCCGTCGCCTGATTGCCGTAGATCGATTCCGCCGAGTCAGATGTGTCGACGTACGCGAGCGATACTTCCGTCTTGCCCATGGAGCGCGCCAGCGTGGCCTCCGAGTACGCATACGCGGAACCGTAGGCACCGCTGACATCGTAATGACCGTAGGCGACGTGCAGCGTTGTTTCGGCGGGAAGCTCGAATCGTGCGGCCAGTTTGTAGAGCATGCTTGCAGCGCCGGTGCCATCCACGCTGTCGCTGTAGGCAATCGTGGCGCCGTATCTGTCGGCGTACCAGGCCGACGCCATTAGCTCGTCAAAGTCATAACTCATGTAATCAGGCATGCCGGGAAAAAGGTAGCGAACAAAGCCTACGTCGACGCTCCAGTTGTCATCGATGTCCCGGCTGTAACCGATGGCCAGGTCAATTTCATGGCTTGCACCGTCATCCGGCTCTCCTTCGGGCGTGAAGTCCACATTGGATCCCCAGGCATAGGCATACAACCCGGACGCCAGGCTAAGATCGATGGAAGCATGGACGGCGTGGCTGCCCATCGTCTGAGAGACGCCACGAAACGTGTAGTCGGAGCCGATACCCAGGCTCGCCGACCAGGAGCGATCCGCGGCCCCCGCGGCGGCTGGTGCGGACAGGAAGAGGAGCGCCATCAAGGCAAGTACGCCACACGATTTATCCGGCCCACGCAAATTGTCGCTCATGCCCCAAACCCCGCTTGTCGAGTCCTCTCTGCAATGACAAACCGGAAAAGCAAGGAAAAGAGGTCACTAATTCGTCCAGGAGGGTGAGCTGTTTTGTGCGGCTATCCGGTATGTCTTAATGGGGTATACCGTTTACTGCATGATGCGATGGCAGCCCGGAATCGCCACCGCTATTGCCGCTATACTTGAACCGGTAACATTGAGGCCGGCAGCGCCCTGGAGTCGTTTTTGATGGAGCCGAGGGACATCACGCAATTGTTACAGCTCGCGTCTGGGGGCGATCGGGCAGCCAGTGATGCGCTGTTCGACTCCGTCTACCAGGAGCTCCGCACGATTGCGCGTTCGCATCGCCGCCACTGGCGTGGCAACGAAACCATGAATACGACGTCCCTGATTCACGAGGCGTACCTGAAACTCGCTGGCGGGCGGCTCGCCGACTACCGGGGCCGATCGCATTTCTTCGCAACCGCATCAAAAGCGATGCGGCAGGTGCTGATGAACTACGCAGAACGAGTCTCCGCGGCGAAACGGGGCGACAACCCGATTCGCGTAACGCTCTCCGGACTCTCGCTGCATGAGGAGAATACGATTGAGGATCTCCTGCACATCGACATGCTTCTGAAGAAACTCGAGCAGAGCAATCCGCGGCACTGCCAGCTTTTTGAGTGCCGGGTCTTCGGCGGCATGACGATCGACGAGACAGCGGCCGCTCTCGACGTATCTGCGGCGACCGTGAAGCGTGACTGGACGCTGGTCAGCGCGTGGCTGTTCAGCGAGATGAAGGAGAGCAAAGGGCAGCCGGGAGCGGCAATGTATCCATGATTTCCGAGCGTGCCGCCGAAATTTTTCACGAGGCCAATACGCTTGCGCCCGATACGCGCGCCCGGTTTGTCGACCGATCGTGTGCGGGAGACGAGAGACTTCTCCGCGAGGTCCGGACATTGCTCGCGGCAGCGAACGAATCCGAGGCCTATTTCGAGAAGCTGGCGGGAAGAGTGGGCCTGGAAGCGCTTTCGCAAGACGACGAAGCACTGCCGGCAAACAAGGTAATCGGTCAGTGGCGGCTTCTGAAGCGTATTGGACGCGGCGGCATGGGCGCTGTCTATCTGGCCGAACGAGCGGATGAGCACTACGAGCAGCGTGCTGCACTCAAGATATTGCCGAGCGGACTCGACTCCGAGCAGGCGCGCGCGCGTTTCCTTGTCGAGCGGCAGATTCTTGCCAGGCTCGTGCATGACAATATCGCACGCTTGCTGGATGGCGGTGTCACCGATGACGGCGTGCCGTATTTCGTCATGGACTACGTCGAAGGGCTGCCCATTGACGAGTACTGCGACCAACATGAACTCGGTCTGGAAGAGCGCTTGTCGCTAATTCTCGATATCGCCCGCGCGGCGCAGTTCGCGCACCGGAATCTCATTATTCATCGTGACCTGAAACCGAGCAATGTGCTGGTTGCCGAGGGCGGCAAGGTGCGCCTGCTCGATTTCGGCATCGCCAAGATGCTGGAACCGGATACCGGAGCTGCGCATCTGACGCAGCTGGTACAGCGACCGGCGACCCCGGCATTCGCAAGCCCCGAGATGCTGCGCGGCGAGCCCGTCGACGTGACGGCCGACGTCTATTCCATCGGCGCGCTGATGTACGTGCTGCTCACCGGGCGGGTGCCGCTGAACTACGAAGGCCTCAGCCTGGCGGAAATGCACGATCGCGCATCGAACGTCGTGCCTGCGCCTGTCAGCAGCTTCGATTCGAAAGTGCTTGGTGACGTCGATGCGATCGTGGCAAAAACCCTGGCGAAGATTCCGGAGGAGCGATACGAGTCTGTCGAAAGCCTCGCAAACGATATTCGGAATTATTTGAACGGCCTGCCGGTAACGGCCAAAGCCCCATCGGCATTTTACAGGGCACGCAAGTTTTTCAGGCGGCATCGTCTTGCGGCGTCGTTCACGGCTTTCGCCGTCGTTGCGCTCATTAGTATTGCGGCACTCGCCGTCAGCTCCGCCATAACGGCTGACCGGCAGGCACGTGAGATCGCACTGGAGCGCGATCGCGCCGAGCGCATCGGCGACTTCATCGCCTCCATATTCAGTGATGCCGATCCCTACACGAGCGACGAAACCGCGCCACTGTCAGCAATCGATCTCTTGCGGCAGAGTGAGGAACGTCTGGATGCGCGCGAGTCGATCGACGTGTCGACCCGCATTGAGCTGTTCATCACGCTGGGACAAAGTTATTCGGGATTGCAGGACAATGCGTCGGCCATACGGGTCCTTGAAAAGGGTCTGCGACTGGCCGACGAGTCCGGCGTCGGCGATCCGGCGGTTCTGGCGAACGGCCAGTTCTGGCTGTCGCAGGCCCACGGCTATCTCGGGCATGACGACCTGGCCCTGTCGGCACTGGATACGGCCGCCGAGACAGTTGCCGGCCTGGGTGAGTCAGGCGAGGTGTTGCGCAATGAAATCCCACTGCAAAGAGCGGCCCTCTTGCTGCACAAAGGACAGGGCGATGAGGCTGTCGACGTTTTGTCGGCCCTGGTCGAAAAGCTCGAGCGCTCTGACATCAGAACCGGTATCGAAATGGCACAGGCACAGCAAATGCTCGCCGTGTCCTATCGGCGCGGCGCTCGCGTCGACGAGGCGCTGATCGCCGCTCGCAGGGCGCGAAACCTGTACATGGAAATATACGCGTCGGACCTGAAGCATCCTCGCGTAATCGACGCGACGATGACCTATGGGCGCGCTCTCATGCAGGCCGGGAATTACGCCGAGGGCGGTGAGATGATCGAGGAGGCCACCAGCCAGACGGTGCGGCGCTTCGGAGCGGATAGCATGGTGGCCGGTCACTTTCTCTCCAGCCTGGCTGTGGCCCAGACCGAGCGCGGCAGTCTCGGCGACGCCGTTGCAAATGCACAGAAAGGACTCGAGGTCTTCCTGCAACAAAAACAAGTCGGCACGCTGGACCACGCAAGCCGGCTGCGCACGCTGGGAGAGGCCCTGCTGGCCATGCGACAACTGCAACCGGCGATTCGGTACCTCCACGAGGGTGTTGAGATCGCAAGGAAAGGGGGGTTCGTCGATGGAGAAAGACGGGGAAGCGTCGCGTTAGCGTTGGCGCTCGCGTATTCCGGTGAGTTCGATCGCGCCGAGGCGCTACTCCAGAGTGTCTTGCAGGCGCCCGGGGAAGGTGATGATCGCAGCCGCTACCAGGCAATGAGGAACCTCGCCACCGCCTACCGCCTGCAGGGCCGCCCGGCGGAGGCGCTGCCATTGCTGCAAACGTCGATTGCCAAGAACGATGTACCGGCAAGGGCTGGCGACCGGGCCATCGCGATGGTCGAGGCCGGGCTCGCCCACCTGGCGCAGGGAGACGCGGCAGCCGCCGAGGCGCAACTTGATTCGGCGGAACAGATTTTCAAGCAGCTACTGGTGGCCGATACGCCGTCGGTTGCGGATCTGATGGTTGCGCGTGGCCAGATTTCGCTTCTGCAGTCCAAGCCGACCGCGGCTGTCGCGGTCTTGCAGCGGGCCGACGCGTTCTGGCGCGAATTCGGGCCGGAAAGCCGCTGGGCGGGCGTGACGGCTTTCTGGCTTGCACGCGGCTACAGGGGTTTGGGTCGTGGAGAGGAGGCTGCGGCCGCCCATACTCGTGCGTTGCGGATTCTGGCGACTTCGCCACTACCGGTTGATGCGCAACTCTTGCGAAGCGACTGACCGACAGGAAAGGTCGGAGTTCGCTCGTATGAGCGATGTGCGAGACGATGAACGGCGGGCAGGGAATTCGCTACAATAGCCGCCGGTAACGACGCGGACACCCATGACTATCCTCGATTGGCTCGACTACGAGTTGTACGGCAACGCAATGCGCGAATGGGCGATTAGCGCAGGTATCCTGATTGGCGCGCTGATCGTGCTTTTTATCGCGCGCCGCCTGCTGCGCGGTCGGCTGCACAAGCTCGCCGAAGAAAGTCTCCGGGTTTCCCTGAACGTCGCTGCACACGTCGTCGGGCAGACGAAGGGCTGGTTCCTGATGCTCATCGCGCTGAACGTGTCGCTGCGGAGTATCGAGGCCGGCGACCGCTTCGATACGTTTTTCGGGCGCCTGTTGATTATCGGCATGCTCGTGCAGATGGGTATCTGGGCGGTGGCAGGGCTCGGGCGTTTCATGCTCATGCGGCGACAGAAACAGCTGGAGGAGGATGCCGGCGCCGTTGCGGCCATGGACATCGTCGGTTTCCTCAGTCGTGTTGCCGTCTGGGCCATCGTTTTCCTGCTTGCCCTCGACAACCTGGGAATCAACATTACCGCACTCGTGGCCGGCCTCGGGGTGGGTGGTATTGCGGTCGCACTCGCGGCACAGAACATCATCAGCGACCTGTTCGCCTCGCTGTCGATTGTGCTGGACAAACCCTTCGTGCTCGGCGACTTCCTGGTGATCGACGAATTGGCCGGGAACGTCGAGAAGGTCGGAATCAAGACGACGCGGGTGCGCAGTCTGTCCGGCGAACAGCTGGTTTTTTCCAACAACGACCTGCTTGGCAGCCGAATTCGCAACTACGGGCGCATGTCCGAGCGGCGTATCCTGTTCTCGATCGGTGTCGTCTATGACACGCCAATCGAAAAGCTGGAGCAGGTTCCATCGATTATTCAGGACATTATCGTCACGCAGGAGTCGGCGCGTTTCGATCGCGCGCATTTCCAGGCTTTCGGTGACTACTCGCTGAATTTCGAAATCGTTTATTTCGTGGAGTCGTCGGATTACCGGCTATACATGAACATACAACAGGCTGTGAACTACGAAATCTTCCGCCGGTTTGCCGATGCCGGCATCGAGTTTGCATACCCTACACAGAAAATTTTCGTGGCAAACGAGTAGTCTTTATGCGAATGAGATCCTGCGCCTGAGGCATTATCGGGACATCGCTTGAGTCTATGTTCAGAAAGCAGAAAACACCAATTCGTCATTTCTTGCGATCTCGCATCCGGGCCCCGTGAGGACCTGTCAGGTGAGTATCCGGCATTTCGGGTAACAACAAGGTTCCTGGAGGAGCGATCATGAAACTTCGTTACAAAATCTTGAGCGGATTCCTGGTACTGCTGACTATCGGTATTACGGCGCTGATGATTGCGGTCGGGTACAGCGCCGATTGCCAGCCCGCCAGGGCTTTGGAGCCGAATGTCGACAGCATGAAAGCCGTCGCCTATCGCTGCTATGGCTCGCCTGAAGTACTGGAGTACCGTGACGTCGAGAAACCGGTGCCGTCGGCCGACGAGGTCCTGGTGCGCGTCCGGGCGGCTGCAGTCAATCCGCTGGACTGGCACTACATGAGAGGTTCCCCCTATATCATGCGTCTCGCCTCGGGCCTGGGTGCGCCGACCGATACGCGGCTCGGTGTCGATTTCTCGGGCGTCGTCGAGACAGTCGGCGAAGCGGTGACGCGCTTCAAGCCGGGCGACGAGGTGTTCGGCGGCAGGACCGGCGCTTTCGCCGAGTACCTGACCGTCCGCGAAGACCGTGCGCTGGCACTAAAGCCCGCCAATGTGACGTTCGAGCAGGCGGCGGCGGTACCAATCGCCGCACTCACTGCCTTGCAGGCGCTCCGTGATTCCGGAGAGCTGCAGGCCGGCCAAAAAGTGCTGATCAACGGGGCGTCCGGCGGAGTGGGAACGTACGCCGTGCAGATTGCCAAGTCGTTCGGCGCCGACGTTACCGGGGTCTGCAGCACCAGAAACGTAGACCTCGTGCGATCGCTGGGCGCCGATCACGTCATCGATTACAAGCAACAGGATTACACCGAACTCGCCGAACGCTATGACCTTATCGTCGACATGGTCGGAAATCATGGCCTGCTTGCGAACCGCAAAGTGCTTCGGCCCAACGGCAAGCTGGTCCTCGTAGGCGGGCCGGGCGGAAACTGGTTCAGGCCGCTCGCGGGGCCGCTAAAGGCGTTGCTTTTGTCACCCTTCGTGGATCAACAGATCGGCATGATGCTTGCAGAACTCACGCAACAGGACCTTGTCCTGGTCGCGGAACTCATGCAGTCAGGCAAGGTATCATCGGTAATCGACAGGCGTTTCGCACTGAGCGAAACCGCGGATGCCATACGGTATTCTGAAGAGGGCAGGGCGCGTGGCAAGATAATCATCGACGTGCGACCCGGTAACTGACGGCGCCGTACTGTTGGTGCTTTACCAGCTGGCCCGAATGCATTGTTTCAATGCGAACGCGAAGCTCGGGTGTTTCTATCGATGAGTTCTGCAGGCGCAGGAATTGCCGATATACTTCAGCAATACAACGGAAACCTGTCTCAGACATTCGGATTTCGCGGAATGTGGCGATAAGTTTCGGAGAGGTACCTGTCTATGCACACATTTGCGGATCCTCTGCAGCGCGCCGTGCAAATTGCGGCAAGCCGTAATGCAATCATATCCGATGGTCAGGCGTTTACATTCCGGCAACTGCAATCACGATGCCGCCGCCTTGTGGCGGTATTGAAGAACAAGGGCGCGCAGCCGGGAGATCGAATCGCGATTCTCGCGGCGAACACGCACCACTATATTGAATGCTACGTCGCCATCCCGGCCGCGGGTTTCGTAATTGTTCCGCTGAATACCCGTCACGCTGAGCCGGAGCTTCGATATGCACTGGAGGATGCCGGCGCGAAGATGCTGCTTGCCGATCGTGATCCTGGCCTGTTGCGGGAAGTCGTCGATACGGTGATCAGGATTCCCGACGAATTCGATCAGCTGCTGGATGCTGCGGGCGAGGCCGAGTTGGGCGAAGGTATTACGGAAGATTCCGTAGCGGGACTGTTTTACACGGGTGGCACTACCGGCGCGTCGAAAGGGGTGATGCTGACGCACAGGAACCTGATAGCGAACACCTTTCATTTCATGACGATGGCCCCGCCGACGGTTGACAGCGTCTTCCTCATCATGGCGCCGTTGTTTCATGCGGCCGGATCGAACGGTGTGCTTACGGGGATATGGTCCGGGAGCTGCCAGATACCATTGAAGAGTTTCAACGCATCGCTCGCGCTGGATACGATCGAGAAGTACGAAGTTACGCACACGCTGGGCGTGCCGACGATGATCGCCGCAATTGCCGAGCTGCAGCACACGGAGCCTCGTGACACGAGTTCCCTCCGGATGGTCGCGCACGGAGGGTCGCCCATCGCGACAGAGACTGTCCGACGCGCCGCTGCGGCTTTTCCCACGGCGGAATTCGTGCACGTCTACGGTATGACCGAAGGCTCACCGCTGGTTACAGGGCTCAGAAACGAACAGGACCTGCTCGATATCGATCGCAGTCGGTCCTGCGGACAGGCACTGATCGGCGTGCAGGTGAGGATCATCGATGCTGACGGCGCCGAGTTGCCGACGGGCGAAGTTGGCGAACTTGCCGCAAGGGGGCCGAATATCATGAAAGGCTATTGGCAAAAGCCGGAGCAAACCGCGGAGGTCCTGAAAGGTGGCTGGTATCGGTCCGGCGACATGGGATACATGGATGATGAGGGCTATGTCTACCTCGTCGATCGCGCCAAGGACATGATTGTCAGCGGCGGCGAAAACGTCTACTGCTCGGAAGTTGAAGAGGCTCTCTACAAACATCCGGCGGTGCTCGAGGCGGCAGTATTTGGCGTCCCCGACGAGGACTGGGGCGAAGCCGTGCATGCCGTCGTCGTCCCGCGCGAGGATGTCACTCCGGAGGAACTGATCGAGTTCTGCCGCATGCACATTGCCGGATACAAGCTCCCCAAGGCAATAACCTTGTCGGCGGAAGAATTGCCGAAGTCGGGTCCGGGCAAGATTCTCAAACGCGAATTGAGGGAACCGTTCTGGCAGGGGCATGACCGGAAAGTGAATTGATTCCAGGGCATCCATGCAGTCGCTAAAAAAACGACTCGCTCGTGAGCGGGTCACAATGAAAAAGATGGTCGGGATCTATTGCTCGGCCCATCATCAGACGGCTGACGATGGGCTGTGCACGGATTGCCGGCAATTCCTGGGCTATGCGGAAACCCGACTGCACAAGTGTCCGTACGGTGAAGACAAGCCGACGTGCGCGAATTGCCCCGTGCATTGCTACAAGCCGGCACAAAGGGAGCAGGCACGCCGCATCATGCGCTATGCGGGTCCACGGATGTTGCTGCGTCATCCGATACTCGCCATCGCTCATCAATTCGACAGCCTGCGAAAAGTAAAACACCCGCGCCAGCTGACACGCGAGCAGAGGCGAGAATCGCGAAAAAAGTGATTGTCCGTGAGTATTTCTGGATGGCCGGAATCGTTGTATGATTCGAGCCATCACAAGACGATGCCAGGTGACGATGGTTTCTGCCTGGCCCCACCTCGACGCCCTTAAGGGGAAAAATCATGCAACGGTCTTGCGTCCTGTCTTTCATCGCGCTCACTCTGCTCTCGCCGCTGGTCCACGCCGGCGTGGTCATGGAGATGGTTACCCGGGATATGGCGGGTGAGGAAACGGATCGCTCGAAGTTCTATGCGCAGTCGAAAAGGGTACGCATGGATCAGCGTGCAGACGGCGCCGGCGACAACAGTATGATTTTTCTGGGCGATAAATTCGTCTATCTGAACCACAAGGACCGGAGCTATATCGTCATGGATGAGGCGATGCTCGAGCAGGTGTCGACACAAATCGACGACGCCATGAAAGAGATGGAGGCGCAGTTGGCCGGCATGCCGCCGGAGCAGAGGGCCATGGTTGAACAAATGATGAAAGGGCGCATGCAGGGAATGATGGGGCAGCAGGCCGACAAGGCGCGGGAGCCCAGAATCGAGTCGATGGGCAGCAGCAAGTGGCAATCCTACAAGTGTAAGCATTATGCTGTCTTTGAGGGGGCCGAAAAGACGCAGGAAGTCTGTGCGGCGAAGCTGGATGACGTAGACGGCGCGGACGAGGTCATGGAAGCGTTTGTCGGTATGGCCGCGTATGTCAAGAAGATGACCGAATCGCTCCCCATGATGAAAAACGATAGCCTGAATCCGGGCGAGTTGATGAAGCAAATCGATGGCTTCCCGGTGCATACCGTCGACTATGTCAATGGCCGGGCAGAGAGAGAAATGTCGCTGGACTCTGTCGTTGAGCAGGAACTCGATCCGTCCCTGTTCGCCGTGCCCAAGGACTATCGACGCGAGGACCCGTTCCGCCGCTAGCCTCTACCCGGTGCCGCGTCGCACACGTCGCCGGCCCTGCGGCGTGATCCCCCTGTGCGATGAGGGTGATAGTTTCCACGATAGTGCTCGCGGTTCGCGAAGCCTCTAATAGAGTTTTTCGATTCGCGCCATGAATCGACGGCCGACGGGAGGCAGAGCAATGTTGGACAAGCGATCAGACCTGGCTGGGCCGGGTATCAGCACCTATGAGAAGGTGGATGAAATACTACCGCGCGACTATTCGTCGCTGCTGGACACGAAGCAGACGCAAAAGGCGATTTACGACGTAAAGGAATACATCGAGAAAGGTCTGGCTCGCGAACTCAAGCTCATGCTGGTGCAGGTACCGCTCATCGTCGAAGTCGCTTCCGGGATGAACGACATGCTGGATCGGGACGGCTCAAGAACGCCGGTCGAATTTCATTGCGGCCTGGGTCTCGACGAGCCGATTCACGCCTCCATTGTGCAGGCAGCTACCAAGTGGAAACGCTGGGCCTTGAAGCAGTTCGATTGCGACATCGGCGAGGGCATCAATACGGACATGCGTGCGGTCAGGAAAGACTACTTTCTCGACCACGATCACAGCGCTTACGTCGACCAATGGGACTGGGAGCAGGTCATCACGGCCGAGAACAGGAATCTTGCTTACCTGACCCTGGTCGTAAAGAAGATCTGGAAGGTTCTGACCGGTGCCGAGAGGATGGTCATGGATAAGTACCCGGAACTCAGGGATCCGAGATTTCCGCCGCTCCCCGAAAAGCTGCACTTCATCCACGCCGAAGAGATCCTCGCCCGCTACCCGGATCTTCCAAGGAAAGAACGTGAAACCAGGATCATCGAAGAGTACGGTGCGGTCTTCATATACGGCATCGGCTGGGTCCTCGACGACGGTTACCCACATGAAATGAGGGCGGCCGACTACGACGACTGGGTGACACCGACGATAGAAAAAGACGGCAAGCTGATGCACGGCCTGAATGGCGACATCCTGGTGTATAACCACGTGACGAAAAGACGCCACGAATTGTCCTCGATGGGCATACGGGTTACGCCAGAGACCCTCAGGGAACAGATGAGAATTGCCGAGCGGGAAGACGAATTGTCTCAGCCCTATCACCAGATGATTCTGAACGACGAAATTCCGCTGTCTATCGGTGGTGGCATAGGCCAGTCCAGGACGCAGATGCTGCTGCTGAGGAAGGCGCACCTGGGTGAGGTAAGCACCACCGTTTGGCCGAAGCAGCTGCATGAGGTTTGTGAGAAACACAATATCTACGTTTTGAAGTAGTTACGCGCCAATTGGCGCGATCTCCCGGACGCACAAGTGCGCGGTGGTCAGCTGCTTTCGCCTGAGTAAACAACGCAATTGTCTGCGTATCCTTGCTATAGCCAGCTATGGCATCAATACCGTACAGTCTGCTTGGTGGTGAATTGACCGAGGAGTCGGAATGAAAGTGCAAACAGTAACGCTGATCGGGCTCGCGCTCCTGACAGGTGCGTGTTCGGACAGGGATCCGGTTGGGGAAGGACAGGTCGATACGGCAGCAGCGCCCGCCGCGACGACCCAGGTGGTCGAGGCGGAGAAGATGGGCACGGCCGCTTTTATCTCCCACATGCACCATCACGCCAGCCAGCTCGGGCAGCTCAACGCGGCGCTGGAAGTCGGTTCGCTGGCGGCGGCTCAGAGACCGGCCTACTGGCTTGCGGGGCACGATGAAGTCAGTGGTATCCCGGAAGACTGGCAGGTCTATATCAACGAAATGCGCGACGCCGCCTATACCGTCGACAGTGCGAGGAATATCACCGAGGCACGCGAGGCGGCGAAGCGTATCGAGGATAGCTGCCGCGGATGCCACGCCGCAGCCGGCGTAGAGGTCACCGATCTTCAGGTGAACTAGGCACGTCGCCGCGTCGATAAATACCCGTATGACCCGCGCGATTCATGCGGCGCTCGATCTCAGGGATTCGCTGCTGCCCTTTTCCAGGCGACGCCTGGAAAAGGGCATTGGATGTTTGTGCTCTACTTTACGGGTACACCGGATACCTGAAGTTCGGTGCGACCACCTCGTAGTAGGGCTGCAGGAAGGCAACGATGTCAGTCAGTTCCTTGACAGTCATGTGGTCGTTATAGACGTACATCTTTGACTCGCCGTCATCTGACACGACTTCCCTGGCGTAGCCAGGTGCCAGTTTGTGCGACGGATTGATGATTGCCGTGACCAGCTGCCCGTAGGTTTTGACCTGCGTCACCATGCCACCGAGTTCGACGTAGGGCGGCTCCTGGCCCGGAATACCGGGCAGCTGCTCACCCTTGATCGAGTGGCACTGGTGACACTGCATGTAAAGAAAGGCCTCACGACCGGCCTGCGCGTCTCCGTCTGGCAGCCTGAAGCCCCGTTGCGACATCGCGGCGTCCGGGTCGCACCCGGCGAGTGCGGCAAGGCCAACCACGACTAGAGTCAGTGCGGATCGTGCGTTCATGACAAGCCTCCTGATCGAGCAAGCTCGAATCGATTGCCATTCTTTTGTAGCACGCAGAAGCGCTTAGCAAAATCCGGAGAAGCCGCATCCGCCGTCAAGTCTGGCGGTCTCCCCGTGGCGGCGTCTGGAAGCCACTGCAGCAGTAGCCGTCACTAGCGGCGGTAACGATGCATTTGTCTCATTCTCGCAACAGCGCTGTATTGACTTCGAGAGAGCAGAGGAGAACTATGTCAAACGGGCCACCTATCCGATGTGGCCCATGCGCAACAACGAGGCTCGAATTGCGTTGACGTCATTCTTGAAAATACCGGGGAGCGAACAATGAAAAACCGTGTACTTGTCAACAGGGGGCTCAGCACGGCACTGGCCCTGTCCATCTTCACAATTATTCCTGACGATGCTGTCGCGCAAGCGTCAAACGCAGACGAAACGGTGGAAGAGGTCGTCGTTACCGGCTCGCGTATTCGCCAGAATCCGCTGGATGCGCGCACGCCTGTGCAAATACTGTCCGCAGAAGATCTGCGGGCTTCGGGCGATGTATCGATTGGTGACTTCCTGCAACGCCTGCCGATTGCGGGCTCGGCGATCAACCGCTCGAACAACGCCTCGGGTAACCTCGGTTTTCCACCGGATGGCTCCGGCATCGGCGCCGGCTCGTCCGAAATCGACCTCAGGTACCTGTCGTCGAAGCGAGTGCTTGTCCTCGTAGACGGCCAGCGCTGGGTGCGTGGATCGTCGGCGAGTGGCGTCTCGGGTGCGGTTGACCTGAATACGATTCCGGCTAACGCGATCGGCCGCATTGAAGTGCTGCAGGACGGAGCGTCAACGATTTATGGCTCCGATGCCATCGCCGGCGTGGTCAACATCATAACGAAAGAAAATTACGACGGCCTGGATGTTTCGTATTACTACGGTCTTTACGACGAGGGCGATGGCAAGAGCCAGGAATTCAACCTGTCGTTCGGCGCACAGTCCGACACGGCCCGCATCCTGATCGCCACGAGTTATACCGAGCAAGGCGACGTATCGGCCGCGGATCGGGACATATCGACGTACCCGATTGCCGGCGTTCCGATTGGCGCGAGTTCCGGCACCCCACAGGGCCGATTCGCGTTTTACGATCCAAGGATTCCGGATCCGCTCGGCGACGGCTCGAACTTTGTAAGCATTACGTTGAACGACGGCGTATTGAATGACGGCGGGGCCAATATCCCGGTCTACGACTTCAACAACCCCACCGGCAACGATTTCCACGGATTCGCGCTGGCGGATCGTTTCAACTACCAGCCGTTTAATCACCTGATGACGCCCAACGAGCGCGTCAATTTTTTCCTGAAGGGTGAATACGATCTCGCTGAGAATCTGATGTTCCGGCTGATGGCGACGTTCAATAACCGCTCATCACAGAACAAGGCGGCGCCCGAGCCGTTGTTTGCCGGGCCAGGGGGCGGCGGCGGTGCCGTGATGGAGAACATCATTTTCCATGAGGATAATATCTACAATCCGTTCGGCATCAGTATCGGGCCGAATGAGATCCAGGATGGCTTTATCACGCGGCGTCCGATAGAGGCGGGGCCTCGCATTTTCGATCAAAACGTCGATACCTACTATATTTCGGGCGGGTTGTCGGGAGAATTCGAAGCGAATTCGTCCACCTGGTACTGGGATGTCAACGCCAGCTGGTCGCAGAACCAGGCGAACCAGCGCAAGGCCGGTGCGTTCAATGCGCGGAAACTGTCGCTCGCCGTCGGTGATCCGGCTGTCTGCGCTCTGAATCCGGGCTGTGTGCAATTCAACTGGTTTGGTGGCCAGGGTCCGAATGGGCAAGGGTCCATCACTCAGGAAATGCTCGATTACGTGACCTTCACGCAGAAGGACGAGAGCGAGCAGGAGATGTTCGACGTAACCGCGAACATTACGGGTGAATTCGGCAACCTGCCCGGAGGCCCCCTCGGTGTTGCGTTCGGCTTCGAATATCGCGACGAGGAAGGCTTCTTCGTTCCGGATTCGGTTGTGTCCAGTGGAGAGACGGCAGGCGTCCCCGCAAGCCCGACGGCGGGTGCCTATGATGTTACCGAGCTCTATGCTGAAGTCATTGCGCCCATCGTTGAGACCCTTGACCTCAGCGCCGCGGTACGCTTCTCGGACTACGACCGAACCGGGTCGAACGACGTCATCAAGATCGGCGCCAACTGGCGGCCCATCGAGGACCTGCATCTTCGCGCCAGTTTCTCGGAGGGCTTCCGCGCGCCCAATATCGGTGAGCTGTTCAATACCGGATCGCGCTTCGATGCGTCGATCACGGACCCCTGCGATGCCGACGCGCTTGCCGTGACGCCGTCTCTGCAGGCGAACTGTACGACGCTCGGTGTGCCGATTGGTTACCAGCAGCTCAATCCCCAAATCAGCGTCACCACCGGTGGCAACCTTACGCTGACGCCGGAAGAAGCGGAGACGATTACGTTTGGACTGACCTGGGATGCGACAGGTATCGCGAACAGCATGAATTCGGTGGAGGGCATTACCTTCGAGGCCAACTACTATGACATCACGGTCGACAATGCGATCCAGGCCCCGGATGCCGGTGACGTGCTGCTGCAGTGCGTGCAGACGCTCAACCCCGCGTTCTGCGATCAGGTAACCCGCGTTGGCCCGACGATTACGCGCATTGGCGGTGTGCTGCAGAACATCGGCGGCATCGAGACCACCGGATTCGACTGGACGGTCACGCTCAATTTCGAGCCCAACAATTGGGGCGAGTTTCGGGCACGCTGGTCTAACACCCATCTGATCGACTATGTCGAAATCGTAAATGGTCCGAACGGTCCCGTAAGAACCGATCGGGCAGGTACGGAACTCGGCTCGCCGGAGCGCGGATTCGTGGAATGGAAATCCACACTTATCGTGGATTGGACGAAGAACGACTGGTCGGTTGCCCTGACCAATCGCTTCCTCGACAGTATCACGGAGCAGTGCACGGGACTGGTCTCTGATTTCGGCTTTTCGAACCTGTGCACGACGCCGACGACGAATGAAATCGGCTCGAAACTCTATACCGATATCCAGGTATCCTGGAGTCCGTCGGGCGGGCGAGGTGACAGTCGCTGGACGGTTCAGGGCGGCGTTCAGAATGCCTTTGATACGAGTACGCCGATCTGTTTCAGCTGTGACCTGAACAGCTTCGACGGCACCTTGCACCCGATTTCGGGAAGCTTCTACTACGGCAGAATCAATTTCTCGCTGTAATTGAAAGCCGGCTATTGAGTCGAAGAATGGAACGCCCCCTGCCGGGGGCGTTTTCATTTGCTTTGATTGTCGGCAAAAAAAACCCCGCGCGAGGCAGGGTTTTCAAAGACACGCTGGTGTTCTTTATTCGCCGAAGTAGAATCGACCGGAAAGCGTGTAAGAGGAAGCGTCGTCGCTCCAGTTGGCGCCGAGACCGAGCGCAAAGGCGTCCGTGAAGCTATAGAGTCCGCCAACGCCGAAGCCGGTATCACCGCCGCTGTCGCTGAAGTCGACATAGTTGATTCCTGCGTTCAGCTCGAGCAGATCGCTGGCCGCAAAACGCAGGCCAACACCCAGACCCAGGCCATTGTCATCAACGCTGCCGAAGCCAGGCGCGTCAAGTTCCACATATTGATACGACAAGCTGGCAACGAGGTCGACGGCGGGCGACAGCGACGTGTGCCAGCCGATACCGGCGCCTAGCGAGGTCGCGTCAACGCCGAAATCGAGACCGGCGGCTTCGTAACCGCCAAAGACATGAAAGTCCTCGTTGATCGAGTAAGAGCCCGAGAGCCCGAAGCCGTCGCCGTCGACATTGACGTCATCGTATTCGACATTGCCGTAGCCGAGCTGAAAAAAGTTGTAGTCGAAGTCTTTTGCGGCGGCCGAGACTGAAAACGCGAGGGTGAGTAGTACAAACGCTGAACGCAACATGGCGCTCTCCAATTCATTAGCCCAAGGAACGCAAATGCTAGCGGTACCAGCACTTCACGATGGGGTGTGCGTCACAATTCTCGCGACGTTAAGACTATGTTAAATCCCAGGGTCGGGCACTACGTGCCGCGATTACAGCGACTCCAGCAAAGCCTCGATTTCTTCCACCTGGCCTTCTGTAACCGGCTGGAATTTCCCCAGCGAGCAGCGCATGCCGGTCGTCCATGAACCGCCCCAATGCCATGGCCAGCGTCGGTACCAGGGCCAGTCGAACCAGTCGGCGACCTGGAAACTGTCCATATCACACATGCGTGTGCCGCTGAACGAGCGCAGGACCAGGAAGTCACCGCGGCGCAGGTCTTGGCAGCGCCCGCGCAGCGTGTTGATCCAGAGTCTGTCGCGGCGACCCTCGAAGAGAATGTGGCGGTCGCCGAGCGGTCGGAAGCTGCGGTACTCGTTGTCGGACAGGCAGCGTTTGGTGCCGCCAAACTCGGCGGGGTCGAGCTGCACGCTGAGAATTTCGTCAATGTCCGCCTCTGCCGCCTGCCGTCGGGCCTCGTAGTCAGGCGCGCTCGCGCAGCCGGCGAGAAGCAGGGCCGTGCAGGCTAGAAAGCCGCAGGCCTTGTACATCATACCCATCATTCGCTCCTTTCTGGGTTGCAGAAATAACCTAGCACCTGGATGCGGCTGACAACATACGTGATATGTGCAGTCTTTCCCGACGCCTGGTCAAGCCGTCGGTGGGCGCACGAAGCGATACGATGTCAACAGATCAGGGGTTCGGCGACCGGTCGTGAGTCGGCAAGCAGGCGGGTCTCACAGGGCACCGCAGGGTGCTTCCTAATAGAATCGGCTTGACTGGAAACTCGGATGCGGAGATAGTCAATACGTGAAATCACTGTTGTCGCAGAGCAACAGGGACCCGGAGTCCGTTGAGCGCAGTTCCAGGGGGGAACAGAGCGCTGTGCCGGAAATAAGAAAATATCTATTTTATTCAATGGTATAAAATAAAATACGGATCTAATACTTCGTTGGAGATTCAATAAAATGAACCTAAGTTATGTGAAAGCAGCGTGCAGGACCGCGGTCCTGAGCCTTTTCCTGCCGCTAACTGTTGCAGTTCCGCAACAAAGTTTTGCGCAGGGCGGGGATGAATTGATCGAAGAGATCGTGACGACGGGTACTCGTCGAGCCGATCGATCGGCCGCCGACTCACCGGTGCCGATCGATGTCATCTCGGGCGCGGACTTTTCCCAGAGCGCGTCTGCGGATGTCCAGGATTTATTGCGCACCGCCGTTCCATCATATGACGTGAACACGCAGCCCATAAGCGATGCCGCTACCATTTCACGGCCCGCGAACTTACGTGGCCTGTCACCGGACAATGTACTGGTTCTGGTCAACGGCAAACGGCGCCATCGCGGTTCTATCATTTCGTTCCTTGGCGGCGGTATTTCCGACGGTGCCCAGGGTGTCGATATTTCGTCCATTCCTTCTCTCGCCCTCAAGCAGGTTGAGGTTCTCCGCGACGGTGCGTCCTCGCAGTACGGTTCCGACGCCATAGCCGGCGTTATCAACTTCGTCCTGAGAGACGCCGCCGAGGGCGGTGAAGTGCAGGTCAACTACGGCTCGACTTATGAGAGTGACGGTGACAACTATCGGATTGCCGGCAACATTGGCCTGCCGCTTGGCGACTCGGGCTTCATCAATCTGACGGCCGAACTCAATGAGACCGACGGTACCGTTCGATCAGTTGTTCGCAGCGACGTTCAGGCAATGATTGACGCCGGCTATACCCCCGCGGCTGACTTTCGAACCATCAACTCCTATACGAGTGAAGTCCCGCATTATTGGGGTCAGCCTGATGTTACGGATGACATCAAATTCTTCGTCAATTCGGGAATTGAATTGAATGAAAATGCGGAACTCTACTTCTTCGGAAGCTACGCGCAACGAACGGCCGAGGGTGGCTTCTTCTATCGCACGCCTCTCGCCGCAACATCCAGCGGCCAACGCAGCGGCGTTTATCGCGGCCCGCTGGTCGATCCTCTGACCGGCCTGGCAGACCCGAATGGAGTAGTATCGGTACTCGTTGGTGATCTCGACGGAGGCACTTCGTGCCCTGACGGCATTCCGCTGGGGGGTACCGATGGCATCATTCCGGATCCAGTCATTCTGGCGGCGGTCACGGCCGATGCGAACTGTTTCTCTTTCCTTGAGACGATTCCGTCGGGCTTTGTGCCTCGCTTTGGTGGCGATAACGAGGACATGTCAATTGCGGCGGGTATTCGCGGTGAGTTTGACTTGGGTACCGGCCTGAGCTATGACTTCAGTGCGTCGCGTGGCTCGAATCGGACGGATTTCTTTATTCGCAATACGATCAATGCGTCACTCGGCCCGAACACGCCGAGAGATTTCGTACCCGGTGGGCAGGAGCAGACCGAAACGATGGTCAATGCGAACTTCGTCTACAACGTCGATGCGGGCTTTGCGTCTGACCTGAGTGTCGCGTTCGGTACCGAGTATCGAAAAGAAGAATTTGACCTGTTTGCTGGGGATCCGAACTCGTTTGCGCTTGGAGTGCTCGCTGATCAAGGCTTCTCGTCCAGTTCAAATGGCTTTGGCGGATTCCCGAACAGCACGTCCGCTGACCAGGACAGTATTGCTGCTTATATCGACCTGGAGGCCGAAATAACCGACAGATTCACTATGCAAGCCGCGGTTCGTTTCGAAGACTTCAGTGAATTCGGCAATACGACTGATGTGAAAATTGCCGGCATGTATCATGTGAGTGACACGTTACGCATTCGCGGCGCGTTCTCAACGGGGTTCCACGCACCGACCGCTGGGCAGGCGAATATCACCAATGTAACCACGCAGAATGTTGCTGGAGTACTCCGGGACCAGGGCACCTTGCCCTTGTCTTCGCCGGCCGGCCAGCTGGGCGCAGATTTTATTGAGAGTGCCGGCAACGGTCGTCCAGGATTGGGGCCGGAAGATGCGCAAAACCTCGCGATGGGTTTTGCCTTCGATGCGGGCGCGTCAACCTGGACCGTCGATTTCTACCACATTACGCTTGAGAATCGCGTTGCGCTTGGCGCCCAGGTTGACTTCCTGGACGCATTGAATTTCGCTGATGGTGGTGTCAACAACTACACGACTGTTACGGATGCGTTGATCGGTCTTGATGCCGATGGTGTCATCAATCGTCAGGATTTCATCGGTTTGGATGACCTGCAGACATTCCAGTTCTTCTCCAACAGCTTTGATACGACCACCTCGGGTATCGACGTTGTAGGCAGATTCGGCTTCGCGCTGGGTAGTGGTGAGTCGAATATTACGCTTGCCGCTAACTACAACAAGACAGAAGTGGACAGTGTTGGTACAGTGAATCCAATTAGTTCCGATCGTGTGCGCGCACTTGAAGACTTGCTACCAAACATCAAGGGCAGTGTGAGTTGGACGCATATCCAGGACAAAATCCGCACATTGGTTCGCGCTAATTACTACGGTAAATGGGACGATACCGGTAACGGCGTCGATGGAATTGGTGCGGCAGTATTGGTTGACGCTGAGCTCGCCTATCAACTCCGGGACAATATCGAAGTCATTGGCGGCGTAAGCAATCTTTTCGATGAATATCCTGACAAAAATCCGTTTGCCACTGATTTGGGCCAACTCTATTCGGAGGCCAGCCCATTTGGATTTAATGGTGGTACTTGGTACGTGCGAGCTAAGGTGACGTTCTAGGCTTCGTTGAAGCGTTATCGAGAAAAGCCCCGCCAGCTGCGGGGCTTTTTTTTGTTGAAACGGAAGTTGTCACAGCCCCTGCAGCTCCGCGCCGATCTGCTGAGAGCCCTGGTCGGCGAACTCTTGCCGGGGATCTTCATCATGGCAATTGTGACGACATGAAGTGTCAGGAACATTGCCTTGTCGAGCACGACGAATGGTCCTGGCAGGTATTGGCGTGCGTCATGCGGTTCCCGCCAATGCGCGTGGGCGCGGACAGAAACCAGCAGATCCTCTTCGACTTCAATACGCATTTGCAGCCCTCTCAGTGCTATTGCGAGCAAGCTGACAATTGTCTAAGGCCCTGAAAACAGGCGACTTTGGCGGTGACTGGCGGTTTTCCCGGCGGCCAGTTCCGGCTGACAGCCCCCGCCCGTCGCTAGCCGCTCCCAACGATACGGGGGGGATCGCACCGCTGCGGCCCCTTGAGGCGTTTGCTAATCGACCTTGTGCAGTGTCAGGAACATTGCCTTGTCGAGCACGACGAAAAAGTCCTGGTAGGTATTGGCGTCCGTCACGCTATTCTCGCCAATGCGCGCGTTGGCGCGGACAGACACCCGTCGGCCCTCTTTCTCGACGACCGTCACGGTCATTCGCATGGTGTAGTCATGCAGGCGCGTTGCCGTGACCGTGCCGAGTTCCGCGTCGGCCTGATCGATTGTGAAGCCGAGATCCTGCAAGGTCGCGATCACGGAGCGCATTGTCATCGCCTTGTCGAGCGTGTCGTACTCACGCGTCTGTATCTGGCGAGTCTCGAGCTGCGTGCCGGGTCCGGCCACGTCCGCCGGTGTTGTAGCGCAGCCGGTGAGCAGCAACAGACCGAGCACTGGCAGCAGCGCTGGTGATCGACTCATACGTCACCTACCTGTAAGAAGAGCGACTTGCGCAGATTGTCAAAGATCTGCTGGTAAGCCTCGGCATTTTCCACACGCTCGAGAACCTTGATGCGATCCATCTTGTCATAGATGACTCGCTGAATCGTGATTCGTGCCGTGAATTCCCCGCTACGCGCGAGGCTCGGGAGCACCACCATCGTAAGCGTGATGTGCTGGTCATCCTGAGCGGTCGACATAGCGTCGCAGCCGCCGCCTCCGCCCATTGCGCACAGCAAGTCGAGGAAGAACAGTCCGGTTTTTTCACTGGCCGAATCGGCGTCGGTAACCTTCGAAGCGGTAATAACGCCGAGCGGTTTTTCGATCCGATCGATGTTGAACTCCATATCCTGCAATACAGCGATCGTAGCCGACAGAATATCGATTTCAGATGGTGCGGCCAGGGTACGCGTTTGAATCGATCGTACTTCGAGCGTGCTTTCCGGCAACCGCAGCGCCGCTTCGGGAATCGACGCCGCGCAGCCGCCGAGCAAGGTGATCGGCAGGAGTGCCCAGTGTACGCGGCTCACTAGAACCTCGACGTATGGTAAGAGAAGTCACGCACCATGTTGTTGCCGTCAAACTTGATGACGACTGTCAGTGTCCGCTGCGAACTCGACGTGGAACCGGCACTGGTAGAGCCAATGCCCGCGCCGCCACCCGAATTCCCGAAAAGCAATCCGACTATAGTGCCGCTGCTTCGCGAATAGGTGACATCGCTGGAGATCTTGTCGTAGATCCATGTTTCCTGCCGCTGGTCATCGGTGGTAACGATGTTTGGCGAGCCCAGTACCGTTGCCACATCGGCTGCCGACATGCCGAGACGAATCTCTTTCTGAACGGTGCCGACAGTGACCCGGTCGATGTTGTCGGCCTCGCGTACGTCGGCGGCATGGTGCGTCGCGCTGCAGCCGGCTGCGAGCAAGGCGGTCAGTGCAGACAGCGCCAGATTTCCTGCGGTTTTCATCGTATTAACCCTCCGTGCCGCATCGTCGCGGCATTACTGATCTTACGCCCGCGGGCTCGCGCTGGCAATACGGAATCGCCGATGATTATCTGATGAAGTCCTGAGGCGGTCAGAAAGATGCAGGGTCTTCCGCCCGCGACAGGCGTACTTCGGGTATGGCAGCGGCCGCACGAGCCACCATGCGCAGAATGTCGCGAGAATAGCGGCTTGGACGGGCGATCCGGCCGCCCAGCGGATACACTGCCTGATTCAAGGAAAATCAGGAGCTGCTCCTCCATGGATCCCGCCGACCTGGCAACGCTGAAAGCCGCCTACAAACAGCTGGAAAACCCGTCGCTCGCCATACGCATCAGTTCGGCGCTGGGCATGCCCGTGGAGGCCGTAAGCCGCGAAATTGGAAAGCGGGCGCCAGCGGCCGTCGTCGAGGTGGTCAGCAAATCGAGTCACAGGGCGCTGGAGATCGTACTGCAAAGTTCGATGCGCAGCCTCAAGGATGGGCAGCAGGCAAAGGCGCGTCCCCGCCTTCACACCGCGGCAGCCATGACGACAGGCGCCGTCGCCGGCTTCTTCGGCATCGAAACGCTGATCGTGGAGTTGCCGGTGACAACCGGGATCATGTTCCGTTCGATTGCGGATATTGCGCGCGCCGAGGGTGAGTCGCCCAAGGATCCCGAGACGCTGTTGAACTGCATGCAGGTGTTTGCGCTGGGCAGCCGCACGTCGGACAAAGACGACGCAGCAGAGACGTCGTACTACGGTGTTCGCATTGCATTGAGCAAGGCTGTCACGGATGCACTGCAATACGTTGCATCGCACGGTATGGGAAGCGCGAGCGCGCCAGCGCTGCTGCGCCTGGTTTCAGCGCTCGCCGCTCGCTTCGGTGTCGTAGTGACGCAAAAAGCAATGGCGCAGACCATTCCCGTTATCGGCGCGATCGGAGGTGGCCTGGTTAATACGATATTCATATCGCATTTTCAGGACATGGCGCGCGCACACTTTGCCATTCGGAGGCTGGAGAGGCAGCACGGCGCCGACGAAGTTCGGCAGGCGTACCTGAGAAATGACTAGCGCCTGAAGCGGTGATCAGGGGCTGTGGGAGCCGGGGCTATGAAGTTCCGCGTGTTCGAGCTCTTCGGATAGACGCGTGGTTTCCGCGACGCGGGCCTGCGAGAAGCGCGCGATCAAGAGGTACAGTGTCGGCGTCAGGTACAGCGTGAACAACGCGGAAATGCCGAGACCGCCGAATACTACCCAGCCGATTGAATGTCGCGCCTCCGCGCCGGCGCCCGTACCGAGAATCAACGGCAGGCCGCCCAGCACGGTCGAGACCAGGGTCATCATGACGGGGCGCAGACGACGCGCTGCGCCTTGCTCAATTGCGTCGCGCACATTGAGGCCCCTGTCGCGCAAGCTGGTCCGCGAACTCGACCACGAGTACGCTGTTCTTGGCCATCAGCCCGATCAGCAGTACCAGGCCGATCTGCGAGTAGATATTGAGCGATGTGCCCGTAAGCAACAGTGCGAATACCGCGGCGGCCACGCCGAACGGCACGATCAGGGTAACGACCAGTGCACTCGTGAACCCTTCAAACTGTGCCGCGAGCACCAGGAAAATCACCAGAATCGCCAGGACGTAGGTGAGCGCGACTTCGCGCGAGGTTTCTTCCAGTGTTGCTGCTTCGCCGAGAAAGACGAGCGATACGTTGTCCGGCAGTACCTCTGCGCCCAGGCTCCGGAGGTCGTCGACGGCTCTTTGCAGCGCATACGACTCCGCCATTTCGATGTTGACCTCGATACTGCGGCGTTGCTTTTGGCGGTTAAGCTCCGTGGCAACCCCTTCCT
The DNA here is from genome assembly GCA_963701335.1 of uncultured Gammaproteobacteria bacterium. GTDB lineage: Bacteria > Pseudomonadota > Gammaproteobacteria > Steroidobacterales > Woeseiaceae > UBA1847. The sequence goes on along the minus strand of CAVOZR010000005.1, from coordinate 265,067 downwards.
CTTTCAGCGTAACAATGCTGGACAGCGGGATCAGTTTGCCATTGTTGGCGCTGACATAGAGATTCACAAGATCGGATGGATCATTGATCTCACCGCTGGCGGACTCCAGCAGGATAGGTACGGCTTCGTCGTCTATGTTGAGGTCGATCAATTCATCGCCGTCGATCATGGCGCGCAGCGTGGCCGCGAGCGCGGGCAGGTCGACGCCCAGGTCCGCGGCACGTCGCCGGTCGATTTCGACCGACAGCTGAGGTTGCGTCGGGTCAAAGGAGATGTTCGGGCGTGTCAGATTCGTCAGGCGATCCTCGATCGCTGCCGCAAAAGTCTTCGTCGCCTCGAAGATCTCGTCGTAGTCGTTGCCGAGCAGCGCGATGCGGATGCCGCCGCCCTGACCGCGCAGATTGAGACTGTTGCTGCTCCAGACACTGGCGCGCACCCCGGGAATCGCCGCAAGCGGTTGGCGGAGTTCGTCCATAATTTCCTGCTGGCTACGCTCGCGTTGACTCCAGTCGACGAGTGGCAGGGAGACGAACGTTCGGTTCGGATCCCACATGCCAATCATGCTGTAAATTGAGCTTGCCTCCCCGCGGTCTACGTATGGCTGCAGAATATCCTCTATTGTGGTCGTCTGGCGGTCCATGAAATTCAGGCCGACTCCGTCCGGACCGCTGGCGAAAACGCGCACCAGGCCGCGGTCTTCGGGAGGGATCAGCTCCCGGTCCAGCGCCTGGTAGGCGACGCCGGCGCCCGCCGCGAAGAGCAGCGCCAGTGCAATCGGCAGCCAGGGTTTATCCAGCAGCGCGGAAAGCGAGCGTTTATAGCCGTTCGCAAAGGCGTGGCCGAACCGAGAGAAAAGATTCGGCGCATCGGATGCGCCGGCGCTCTTGACGAGGCGGGCTGCGGCGGCCGGGACCAGGGACAGAGCAACGAAACTGGAGATAATCACGGCAGACGCCAGCACCAGGCCGAATTCACGAAATAGTCGTCCCGCCGTACTTGGCAGGAATGCGATGGGGATAAAGACGGAAATGAGTACGGCCGTGGTCGCGACGACGGCGAAGAACACCTGGCGGGTGCCGATGACGGCCGCCGCCCGGGCACCCATGCCGTCGGCTCGCTGCCGTTGTATGTTTTCGAGCACCACGATTGCATCGTCGACAACGAGGCCGGTTGCCAGCACAAGCGCAAGTAGCGTCAGGATGTTGATCGAGAAACCGAACAGCCAGATGGCGGCAACGGTGCCGATAAGCGCGACGGGTATGGCGATTGTCGGAACGAGCGTCGCGCGGAAACTGCCCAGGAACAGCCAGATCGTCGCGACAACAATAGTGACTGACAGGGCGAGTGTTATTAAGACCTGCGTCACGGAATTGCTGATGAAGGTTGCCTGGTCGTCGGTGATAACGAGTTCGAGATCATCGAAACGATCGTTGATGCGTTTAACCGCGGCATTCACATCGGCCGATATTTCAATGGTATTGGATCGCGCCTGCCGGATGATACCCAGACCCAGGACTGGCCTGCCATCCAGCCGGGTTATCGATTCCGTGTCTTCGGGGCCGAAGAAGACGTTCGCAACGTCGCGGACGCGCACCGATCCGCGAATCACGATATCGGCGATCTCTGCCGCGTCGACGACGGTCGCATCGGCACGCACGATCAGCTGTTGGTCGACGGACCGAAAGCTGCCCGCCGGAACGTCGAAAGGTGCTTGTCGGAGTGCCGCCGCTACCTCCGTGATGGAGAGTCCATAACTCGTCAGGCGCAACGGGTCGATTGCCACGCGCAGCATGCGCTTGCGGGCGCCCGACACCTGCACATCGGCGACGCCGTCGATCGAAATGAACATCGGAACCAGCTCTTGCTCGACGACACGTGTGAGTGTTTCCATTGGCAGCGTATCGCTGTAGATGGCTACATTGACGACCGCATCGGCGTTGTCATCCGCTTTCACTACGACCACCTGCTCGACGCGTTCGGGCAGTCGCCGGGACACGCGACTGACAGCTTCGCGAACGTCCGATGCTGCGCTGTCCAGATCAACGCCGGGTCGGAATTCGATATAAATGCGACCGCTGTTTTCCTCCGAGGCGGAGCGAAGATTCTGAATGCCGGACACACGCGCAACGGCACCTTCCAGCAGGCTTACCACTTCCGTGTCCATCGTCTCCGGGGAGGCGCCCGGGAAACTGGCGCGAACAGTGACGACGGGCCGATCGACGTCAGGTAGTTCGCGAATCTCTACCGCCAGCAATGCCGCAATGCCTGCGAGAACGATGAGCAGGTTTGCGACCAGCACCAGCACCGGTCGGCGCACGCTTACGCTGGGCAGATCGTTGCGCAGTGAGACGTTCATCGTTGAGGACTTAGTCGAGGACGACGAGAGGGTTGCTTGCGCTGGTTGCCGTATCAGTCACCGGCTCTAACGCCGGCTTGCCAGCCAGGCGCTGAATATCGTAATTCACCGCAATTCCTTCGCGCATGCGTTGTGTACCTTCAATGACAATCACGTCCCCGTTCTTAAGTGCACCGTCAACCAGCACGCGGCCTTCACGGCGTTGCACGATCTGCACAGGCACTTTCGAGGCCGTGTCGTCAATGATCGACCAGACGTAAGCGCCGTCGGCTCCCCAATGAACACCGGTTTCCGAGATGACCGCGAACAACTGGCCCTGCACATCAATCCTGACTCGAAAACTCATTCCGGGCCGCAGCGAGTCATCCGCGTTGACGACTCGGGCCCTGGCGACAAAAGTGCGGTTTTGCGGATCGATGCGGCTGCCAATATCGACAATCTCGCCGGCAACGACGGGTGCCTTTCCGTTCCAGGTCTCCAGCTGCACCTCGTCTCCGACCGAGAGTTCGCCAATAAAGGCTTCGGGGATATCGAAGCTGACGAACAGGGTGCTTCGATCGTCGAGCGTGGTAATCAGGGTATTCGTGTTGACGCGATCGCCGGGGTCGACGTCGGTGCTGCCGACATACCCGTCGAACACCGCTTCGATGGTGCGCTCGTCGAGCGCGAGACGCGCCCGTTCGAGCTCGACGCGGGCGGTTTCCGCGGCGGTACGAGCGGCATCCAGTGCGGTCGGCAACACGGCGCCGCTGGTGGCCGAGCGCTTGTAACGATCATAGAGTCGCGCCGCGTCTTCGAGTCGCAGCTCCGCGACTCGCACAGCGAGTTTTTCTTCTCGGCTGTCCAGCTCCACCAGCACATCACCGGCCTTCACGGCCTGGCCGGGTTCAAAATTGACGGCGACGACCTCGCCGGAGGTGGGCGCATACAGTTCGGCGGACAAGCGCGCGCGTGAGGTTCCCACCGCCTCGACCCGATTGCGCTCGCGCTCGAACTTGAGCACTTCCGCAATAACGCGGACTTCTTCGCCCGACGCCCGCTGACCGCCCTGCGGCGGCTCGGCAGGCTCCGAGCAGGCGGCCACGAGTAGCACGAAAACGCCCACCAGGAAAGACTCGAGAATTATACGCATGCCCCATTATAGGGTGGAACGCGTGCAGATGCCGCCGGAAAAAATCGGTGTCGTGACAACTTGTTACAATCGAAAGCAGCCGAGCGACAGGGCCTCAGGGCTTGCGAAACAGCATCGTGAAGCGATCGGTGTTGCCGCTGACCGATCGCCGGCCGACTTCGTACTCCAGTTCGTCGTCCGCACGGTAGTGCAGGTCCGAGTAGCCGACGAATTCGAATCCCGTGTCCAGCATCTCCTTGACGACCAGTACCGGGTCGATTCGACGGCGATTCTCGTGGTTTGGCGGTTCCATGTGTCGCATCGTGTGATCGACAACCCCGTAGAGTCCGCCGCTCTTCAGTGCCTTGAAAACCTGTCGATTCATTCGGGCCCTGGATTCGCCATCGAAATTGTGCAGGTTGCGAAACGTTAGAACCATGTCGAGATCCGAAACGTTGAGGGCGAAGTCGTCCATTGCGTAGAAGCGACTGCCCTCCGGCCGACGGAGGTTTTCGTTGGTTTCAAGTACTTCGACCTTCTCGAAGCCGGGCTCGGTCAGTACGCCAGACTTGATGCGCCCGGCGCCGATCGCGACATACAGCTTGCCGTTGTCGGCGAGTACCGGTGCCAGCACTCGTGTATACCAACCGCCACCTGGAAGCAGCTCAAGAACCCGCATGTTGTCCTTCATGCCGAAGAAATTAAGGGTCTCGAGGGGTCGTCTGTTCTGGTCGCGTTCCCGGTCAGCAGCCGGACGCGACTCGGCGGCCAGCGCGGTCTCGACTTTGGTATCGATTTCATTGGCGGCAAGCGCGTTGCCAGCGATGACCAGGACAAACAATCCAAGAAGTGCTCTCACGAGTGTGCTCCAAGAAGACGGGGGACGGCCGATGATAGCATCGTCAATCCGGGCTCGTGTACTGCTGTGTGATCTCGTCAACAGCGACGCGAATGATCGGAAAGACGATACGGACGCGATGGCCGAAATCGAACGATTCTTCCGCCGCTAGTCGGGCTGGTGTTCTTCCTGCTCCTGGGCGGTTATGGCCGGCTCGACGTGCGGCAAGTGATGTTCGCATTCTTCGGTCAGGTGCTCCGCATTGCGTATCCAGATGCAGGTTTCGCAAGTGCAGGTCGTTTCGTCGTGCCGCAGTTCGCTGTGCAAGGCCTCGACCAGCTTTATCCCTTCGCGCAGCGCAGCGCTCAGTGATTCCGTGGATTCATTCTCGACACTTCTGAAGTCCTGCAAACAGTGCTCCCAGGTGCAATCGCCGCTGAGATCGCAATGGTTGCAGCGTTCGCCTGTCGCCGCGAAAAGGTTTTTGTGCGGGAAATTGCCTTCTTCAATGAGTTCCTGCACCAGTAACTTCGGAAAAGTAAGCGCTTCTATCAGCTGCTGTCGCATTGCCATCTCCTCATGCCTGTGCGCTTATACTAAGCGTATTGCCTTGCTATCTCAATTCGGTTTCTACTAACTCCCTGTTTCTGTTCGGAATTGGACGATGAAAACCAGCCCCTTGCTAGCTCGTCGAGTCATCCACGTGAAAGAACGGCTGCAGAAGTCGCTTTCGGTGCTGCTGCTGACCGCAATTGCAGTCGCGGCCGTCTGGTATTCTGCCGGTGCCTCGGCCGCGATTGAGGCGCGCTTTCTGTTGTTAATGGCAGCGATTTCGGCGCTTGGCCTGCTTCTCGCTTTGTATTTCGGGTTCAAGAAGCACGATCATGCGCACAGCAAAGAAGGCTACCGTTCAGTGCGGCGCCGAATTGCGGACGAACGCGAGGGGCGTGGCTGGATTAGCCGCTTGTCCTATAATGTCAGGCGATTCCTGACCGGCGTTGTGGTTGCTGTCGGCTTGCTCATTGCAGTCGGGGGCTTTGCGCTGGTCGGCCTGCAGGTCTACGGGTATCTGAAGACCGGCTCTTGGCGATCCGTTTCCGTGCTCAGCGTCGCCGCTCCGCATCTGCCGTGGCTTGACAGTCCGCAATCGTGGTTTGGCCTCAATGCAATCATCAGAGATGCCGCGGCCCTGTTGCCTTTTTCGTTGGCGCTCGTCCTGTTCGGCGGTGTGCTGGCGGGATTCGGGTCTGCGCTGCGGCAACGTGCCGCGAGGTAGAGATTTGCGTTAGCGGCGGACCCCGCTGCGCAGCCAGCGGCTGGCATTCGCTGCGGCTATTGGCACGTCGTTCGTAGCTCGAAATCCCCGATCGTAATCGTGTCGCCCGGGTTGAGGTCACAGCGCGCCACCTTTCTGCCGTTAACAATCGTGCCGTTATAGCTGCGCAGATCTTCGATATGAGCGCGCTCTTTTCGGAGGAATACCAGGGCGTGATGACGACTGACGAACTTGCTCTTCAGGCACAGTTCACTATCGTCACTCCGTCCGATCATTAGCCGAGTGAAGCCCGGCCCCAGCTCGAGTGTCTGAACGGACTCTCCGTTCCTGAAAACCTCGATAGCGGAGATATCGCCGACATACGCATCCGCGCCTGGTTGTGCAATCGAGGCATGCGTGCCCGACGCGTTCGCGGCCAGTTGACGCTGGGTTGCTGTAAGCTCATCCATGTACGAGCTCAGTTCGTCCCGCAATTCTTCGATCAACGCCTCCTTGCACGCAAGGAATTTCTCGAGCTGGTCAACAGTTTCGGCCCGGGTTTGCAGTGACTCCTGTTCCTTTGTCAGGCGCTCAAGCGTCTTTTCCAGCCCGACAATCGTTTTGTCCCGCGCTTTAAGGTCGCGGCGGGCCTTGGTCGCGTCGGTTCTCTTCTCGGCCTTGAGCTCGCGAACGGACGCCTGCATGTCCGCTTTCTGTTGTTCCAGTTTCTTCAGTCGTCGTGAAACCCGGCGGAGCTCGCTTGTCGATTTTTTCGATGCGTGCCTTTGCGCCTTCAAATCGTCATTCAGCGTGCTGCAAAAAAGCTCGCTTTCTTTCAGAGCGGTGCCGAGTTGCTCAATCTCTTGTGCGCTGCTTCGCGCGCCGCATTCCGCCCGCTCCAGATCCTTGCTTTGTTGCGCAATCTTTTCAAGCAGCGCACTGATGTCACCGTCGCGTGCATCGACATCCAGCCGTGCTTTTTCAGCACTGGACCTGGCGGCGTCAATTTCGGCAGACAACCTGGAGACCTTGGCGAGCAGCTTGTTGATTTGCTTCTCGGATTTTTCACGATCGTCGGAAAAATCGGCAACCGCCGGATGCGTCGGTTCTTCCCGAGGACTAATGCGCTCTTCAACGATCGGAAATGTAGCAGGCGGCAACCGGGCGAGATCCGATTTCCGCCGGCCCTGGCCCTGCAATGGCAGCACATGCGGTACGAATTTCTGCTCGTCCGCCACTTTGCGAACCAATCCCTCGGAGATGACTCGGGTGTTCTGGGCCAGCGCCTCGTTCAGGACAGCGTCGCAGAGCCTGTTAATGAGTGTCGGGTTGCCGCCCGAGAAACGATGAATCAGGGGCCGCGCCTCTGTCGAGAGCTTGGCCGACTCGGTTCCGCCGGCCAGCCTGAGCCGGTGGCGGACGTAGTCATCGCTTTCCTGCTCCGTGAAGACGCGGATTCCGAACTCGATTTTTCGCCCGAATTGCATGAGGCTCATCGCGGGTGAGGCCATGATGCGCGCCAGGTCGGGATTACCTGATAAGACGAGGCTGATGACACTACGATTCTCGAGTTTTATTTCGGCAAGCCAGCGGACCTGCTCCAGTACCGAGGGGCTCACCAGGTGTGCGTTATCGACGATCAGAAGCACCGGGTCTCCCGCCAGGCCGCGGTGAACCAGGAATTCGCGGCAGATATGCCGGAGTTCGTTCAAGGTACCGCTTATGTCGTTAAATCCGAGTTGCCTCAAGAATTGGCAGTAGAACTGCGTTCCATCGACGCAACTGTCATCGAAGGTCGCGAACGAGGTTTCGTGGCCAAGGCTGGCAGTGTATCGATTCAGGAGCGTCGTCTTTCCCGAGCCGTCGGCGCCACACAGGACGAGCAGATGATCGGCGTTCTCGGTGGCGTCGGAAAGATGTGCGTAAAGTCGGGAATACTGCTCCGCATGAAATACCTGGGTCGGCGCTGACAGACGCGCGAATGGCGCCCGAGTCATCCCGAAAAACTCGAGATAGCCTGGTATCGCTTCCACATTTTCCAGCGCTCGCGCCACGCAACCTCCACCTTTTTATACTTATAGTTGTCCGGGAGGCGTCGGAATCTGTAGTGTCCGGGGTGGCGGCGGTCTTCCGGCCACCCTGCCTCTCGAGGATGCCCGCCTATTTTTATACATAATCTGGACCGATTGAAAGGTTTATTGACGATTAATTTAGGGAAAGACTGTAACTAGTTGAAAAATATCAATAAAGAGCATGAGGGACACCGCGACACTGCGCCTTGGCCGCTGCGTTGCGCAGCGTCCGGCGGGCGTTCGCCCCTGGACCGGCCCGACTCGTGACCAGTGCCGGCCGCTCTTTGTTTCCGCGGCTCGAGGCACTGATTAAGGAGGACGCATGAAGTATCGCCATCTCGGCAAGGCCGGCCTGCAGGTCAGCGAATTATCGTTGGGTTCGTGGGTAACGTTCCACACTCAGGCGGGTATCGAGTCGACCAGGGAATTGATGACGGCGGCTTACGAAGCCGGCGTCAACTTCTTTGACAACGCCGAGAACTACGCCGCAGGAAAGTCGGAAGAGATTATGGGGGCCGCGCTAAAGCAGCTGGGTTGGCGTCGCGGCAGTTACCTGGTTTCGACGAAGCTGTACTGGGGCCTGCACGAAACACCCAACGAGCAGAATACGCTCAATCGGAAGTACCTCCTGGAGGGCATCGACGGGTCGCTGCGCCGACTTGGCATGGACTACGTCGACCTCCTGTATTGCCACCGTGCGGACCCGACAACGCCGATCGAGGAAACGGTCTGGGCGATGCACAACATTATCGAGCGCGGCAAGGCCCTGTACTGGGGCACATCGGAATGGGAAGCCGATGACATCCTGAGCGCGATCGCCATCGCGGAGCGCCACCACCTGCATAAGCCGGTCGTCGAGCAACCGGTATACAACCTGTTTCAGCGACATCGTTTCGCTGCCGAGTATGATCGTGTCTACAAGGAACACGGCTACGGCTCGACGACCTGGAGCCCGCTGGCCTCCGGCCTGTTGACCGGGAAATACATCGATGGCGTGCCTGCCGACAGCCGCGGGGCGCTGCAAGGTTACGAATGGCTGCGCAAGGAGTTGACCGATTCCGGCCGGCTGGCGATTGTCTCTGCCCTGAAGCCTCTGGCGGATGCGATGGGCGCGACTCTGGCGCAGTTTTCCATCGCCTGGTGCCTGCAAAATCCGCATGTCAGTTCGGTCCTCACGGGTGCCAGCCGCGTATCGCAAGTCCACGAGAATATGAAGGCGCTGGAATTTGTGGATGCTTTTACGCCCGACGTCATGCAGGCCGTCGATCGAATTTTCGACAATCGATAGCATGGATCAATACCTGGCAGCGGCGATCGAAGAGGCTCGCAAGAGCGCGCGCGCGGGAGGCATTCCGATTGGCTCGGTACTGGTTGTCAACGACCGGATCGTCGGTCGTGGACACAACAAGCGCGTTCAGCAGGGCAGCGCCATCCTGCACGCGGAAATGGATTGCCTGGAGAGCGCAGGTCGACTGCAAGCCGCCGACTACCGCAAAGCAGTGCTTTACTCCACGTTGTCGCCGTGTGACATGTGCAGTGGCGCAATCCTTCTTTACGGCATTCCGCGTGTTGTTGTCGGCGAAAACCGTAGTTTCCAGGGTCCGGAAACACACCTGCGCTCGCGTGGCGTGCAGCTCGAAATTCGGGACGATGAAACCTGTCGACAGATGATGCGCGAATTCATTTGCGCGAATTCGATGCTTTGGCACGAAGATATCGGTGAGACCTGATCGGGTGTTTGTAGCCGACAACCCGGCGTGGCGCCGAGGTTTCCTGCGAGACCCCGTACCGCCCGGCAGTGGTTATTTCCTGCAATCACTGTATAATTAACGGTTGTGCGATTTCTCTGTCCGCACGCGGAACCTGCCTCAATTTGGCCCCCCGGATTTCATGATCGAAAACGACTTTCATATCTCGTCCGTACAGCCCATGGAGCCGCCCGCCGGATCCGATTCGGCCGAGTGGCACAGCTACGTGATTGTTCAGGGCAGCAATACGATTCGCGGATTTCGCGAAGGAAGCCTGAAGACTGTAACCAGTGCGGCCGAGGTGATCGTCACGCAGCTGAATGAACGGCGGATGGGCAAGCGTGCCCGCGCGCAGCTCGTGATCGCGAAGTCGAAAAAGACCTGACGGACGCAACGAAGCCCATGTCCAGCTCCTCCGACAACCAGCTCGCGCTGTTTTGCGATTTCGAGAATATCGCGCTTGGCGTTCGTGACGAAAAAAACACCGTATTCGACATTAACTGGGTGCTCGAGCGTCTGCTAGTGAAGGGCAGTATCGTCGTCAAGAAGGCCTACTGCGACTGGGGTCGTTACAAGGATTTCAAGGCGACCATGCACGAGGCGGCTTTTGAGCTAATCGATATCCCGCATGTGCGCCAGTCGGGGAAGAACTCGGCGGATATCCGTATGGTTGTCGACGCGCTCGATCTCTGCTACACGAAGGCGCATGTGAACACCTTTGTTATCATCAGTGGCGATTCGGATTTTTCGCCGCTGGTGAGCAAATTGCGCGAAAACGCGAAGACCGTTATCGGTGTCGGCGTAAAGAATTCGACCTCCGATCTGCTCGTAAAAAATTGCGATGACTTCATCTTCTATGACGATATCGTTCGCCAGCAGGCCAAGAAGCAGGCACCACCAAAGACGTCGCGAAGTGCGTCGAAAAGACGCAGGACGACCAAGCCCAAAGTAAAGGACAAGAAGCAAGAGGGCATCGACCAGGCACTCGAGGTCGCGGCGGCGCTGGATTCCGAGCGGCGGGATCAGGACAAGCTCTGGGGCTCGATGGTCAAGCAGGCCCTGAAACGGGTCAACCCCAGCTTCAACGAGGGTTACTACGGCTTCGAATCCTTCAGCAAGCTCCTGGAAGAAGCGCAGGCCCGCGGCCAGCTCGATCTCGAACTCGACGAACGCTCAGGCGGATATATCATCCGGGAGGTCGTTCGCTAGTGTCCTGTCCGGTTAGTTCGCATAGTTTCAGCGCGCTGTACAAGGCGTGTGGCAAGGCGCCTTCGGCCAGCAATGGCCCGGCCCTTGTCAAGGAACGCAACACGGCCACAGGCCTTGTACGGCGCCCTTCGGGAGCCCCCAAAACGCGCAATGCCATCGTTGCATCGCTTGCCAAGGTCTCGACATTGGCGGCGCAATGCGCCTCGTCCCTGCGCGTTTTGGGGGCTCTGAAATCATGCGAACTAACCGGACAGGACACTAGGCCGTAGCCTACGCGTAGTGCGGGTATACGGGTTGGTACATATTCTCGTGAATGTCCGCCAATATGTCTTCGGGTCTTGCACGATCCGTGAAGCCATTGTCGTACGCCATTTTGGCCACATCACAAGCGATTAGCGCAGACACCTGGCGTATTTGCGACAGCGCCGGGTATACGCGTCCGCGCTCCAGGTCGGAGTCCGTCACCTGATTGGCCAGCGAATAAGCGGCCGCCAGGAACATCTCATCGGTAACGACGCGAGAGCGACTGACGATAACGCCCAGTCCGACACCCGGGAATATATACGCATTGTTGCCCTGCCCGGGTACGAAGGTCTGGTTGCCCAGCTTGACCGGATCGAAAGGACTGCCGCTGGCGAAGATCGCCCGTCCGTCGCTCCACGTATAGGCTTGTTCCGCGGTGCATTCGGCTTTCGAGGTCGGATTCGAGAGCGCAAAAATAATCGGGCGAGTATTGATCTTCGCCATGGTTTCGACCACCTCCTGAGTGAACGTACTCGGCTGTCCGGAAAGTCCGAGTATGGCGGTGGGTTGCAGCGATTTCACAGCGGCCGCCAGGTCGGGAATGAAGTCGTGCTCGTGCGCGTAGGGTTTCTTGTGAGGAGCCATGTTGTCCCTGCCTGCGACCAGCAGCCCTTTACTGTCGACGAACCAGCAGCGCTTGCGGGCCTCCGCCTCAGGGACGCCTTCCTCCTTCAGTGCGGCGACGAAGACATCGGCGATGCCGATACCCGCTTCTCCGGCACCGAGGAACAGTAATTTCTGCTCCGAGAGTTTGCCGCCCGTGATGCGCATCGCGGCGATGACGCCGGCAACGGCGACGGCGCCGGTTCCCTGGATGTCATCATCGAACAGGCAGGTATTGGAACGATACTGTTCCAGCAGACGAAACGCGTTGCTGTTTCCGAAATCCTCTATCTGAATCAATATGCCGGGAAATACTTCCTTTGCCGCCTCGACAAATTCTGCGAAAAGCGCGTCGTAGGCTTCGCCGCGCACACGGCGTCGCTCGAGCCCGTTGTAGAGGGGGTCGTTGAGCAGCTTCTCGTTGTTGGTGCCGACATCGAGCATGACGGGCAGACACTGCGTCGGATGAATACCGGCGCATGCCGTGTAAAGTGACAGCTTGCCGATGGGGATGCCCATGCCCTGGGCACCGAGGTCACCCAGCCCAAGGATGCGTTCGCCGTCGGTTACGACGATGATCCGGGCATTCTTGTGCGGCCAGTTCCGCAGCAACTCCCTGATGTGTCCGCTGTCCTGAAGAGAAATATAAAAGCCGCGCGGTTTCCTGTAGATATGCTGGAACTCCTGGCAGGCCTTGCCGACGGTCGGCGTATAGATGATCGGCATCATCTCTTCGATGTGATTCATGATGACGCGATAGAAGAGATTCTCGTTTCGATCCTGCAATGCGACCAGGTAGAGATACCGTTCCAGATCGGTTGGCTTTGCACGGATATTGCCCAGGACCCTGAGTTCCTGTTCGGCCATCGTGTGTACGCGGGGCGGCAGCAGCCCCCTCAGCTTAAGCGCATCGCGTTCCGCCTCGGTAAATGCGGTGCCTTTGTTTCGCACAGGATCGTGGAGGATTTTCACGCCACGGTGAAGTTCTGGAGGGTTCTGACTATTCACGGTATTTCCTACATTTTCGAGCCCGCGAACAGGGCTCCGATTGATTGCTGGCATACAGGAAATTACTCGCTTCCCGGCCTATTGGTATGCCGGATTTCACCTAGGGATCAGGGATTTCCCGCCCGGGCGCGCTACGTACAAGCTCTTATCGGCCATCGGCAGGGCAGGGCGTAAGATTTTTTCGCGTGTCACGTGAGCCTGGGAGACCGGCATGAGCCATCGGGTGGTCATCATGGGAGCAGCAGGTCGCGACTTCCATGTCTTCAATTGCAGCTATCGGGACAACGCCGACATCGATGTCGTGGCCTTTACGGCAACCCAGATCCCGCACATCGAGGATCGACGCTACCCCGCGGAACTGGCGGGAAAAAAGTATCCGGACGGTATCCGAATCGTCCCCGAGGAGGATCTCGCCGGCTTACTCGACGGAGAAGCGGTAGACGAAGTCGTCTTCGCTTACTCGGATGTGAACCTCGATTATATCGATCAGCGACGCAAGCTCGTAGAGTCGAAAGGCATTGTGTTCTCCACGTTCGATGTCGATGCTTCGATGCTGCCGTCCAGAAAGCCGGTGGTTGCCGTAACGGCCGTACGGACGGGCTGCGGCAAAAGCCAGGTGTCCCGTCGCATTACCGATATCCTCAGGCAGCTCGGCAAGAAAACAGTCGCAATTCGCCACCCGATGCCCTATGGCGACCTGGCGAAGCAGTCAGTGCAACGTTTTGCGAGCTACGAGGATCTCGACAGGCACGATTGTACTATCGAAGAAAGGGAGGAATACGAGCCGCATCTTAACAACGGCGTCATCGTCTACGCTGGCGCCGACTACGCTGCAATTCTCGCCGAGGCGGAAAAAGAGGCCGATGTCATCGTATGGGACGGCGGCAACAACGACACACCGTTTTACCGGCCGGACTTGTGGATTACGATCGCGGACCCGCATCGAGCCGGCCACGAACTCGAGTTTTTCCCGGGCACCGTGAATTTTGAACGAGCGGACATCATCATCATCGGCAAGGTAGACTCTGCCGCCGAGGCGAATATCAGGGCCATAGAGGCGAATGCCAGGCGTCTGAACCCCGATGCCACCGTCCTGCGACGCAGCTCGCCGCTGCATGTTCCCGACCCCGAATTGATTTCCGGCAAGCGCGTGCTGGTCATTGAGGACGGGCCGACGACGACGCACGGCGGCATGCCGTTCGGAGCAGGCGTGCTGGCCGCGACGCAACACCATGCCGCGGAACTCGTCGACCCGCGGCCGTATGCCGTCGGGGAAATCGCCGAGACTTTCAGGAAATACCCGGATATCGGCGATCTGTTGCCGGCGATGGGTTATGGTGATGCACAGATTCGTGACCTCCAAGCGACGGTAAACGCCGTCGACTGCGACCTGGTGCTGGTGGCAACGCCGATCGATCTCACTCGACTCATCGACATCGAGAAACCCAGCATGCGTATTGGCTACAGCCTGTCGGCGGGTAGCGGTGAGTTGACACAAGCCGTCGAACGCGTCGTTTGCTGAAGCGCAAGGGCGGGATTAACGGGACTACCCTCGATCGGCTGCGCCCGGCGTGCGGAGATCGGAAAGAAAGGCGCGAACCGATTCGCGAAGCCCGGCTTCCTCAAGCTCCCAGCGTCCGAATGCCGCCTGAACTCGCGGATCGGCGACGACGTGGGCGTATTGCGCTTGCGCGAAGTTCTGGTGCCAGCCGAGGTTGATCGACACGGGCTGGCTCAGGACGCCGTCCAGGGCAACGTCAATCGCTTTCGAGGTGTCGCCGCGCAATGCCAATACCTTGAGATGCGTCATCGGGTCCTTGCCGAGTTCGAATCCGATTGAGGCACCGGATTTGAGCAATGCATCCAGGCGTCTCAGCATCTCGTCGCGTGGCAGCGCGACATACCATGCGTCGAACGCGACGCCCTGCGCGGCGCGAAACTTCTGCGGTACCCGATCTGCATACACATTAAGTATGCCGGGCGCGTGAGCATCGAGCCAGCTACTCATGGCCTGCACAGAGCCCTCGCTCGCGGCATGTCTCATCAGGTACTCAACGGCGCCGGCGTAGCCAAACCGTCGATTTTCAATATCGTCTTCCACGGCGCTTCGTGCACTGGCTTCGCTGGCGACCCGGTCTCCGACGCCAATGGCACGAAGCAGCTCGATGCGGTAGGCCATTTCGCTCGTCGGTGAGAGCGCCAGGACGCGAGACCGGAAGTCGTCGCCCTCATCGATGAGCTTCAGCTGGTAGAGAAAGCCTGCGAGCACGCCCGGTAACTCGTGATCTTTCGGATCGACGGCGATGGCGCTGAGGAACTGTTTTGCAAATGCCACGCCGTCTCCGGACTGCAGACTGAGAAGACCAAGGTTGGTGTAGGCATTGGGCTGTGAGGGTTCGATATCCAGGGACTTCTGCAACGAGGTCCGCGCGGCAGCAAATCTTTCGAGCCGCATGTAGGCAGTTCCGAGTTCGTAGTGAATCGACGGGTTGTAGGGGTCCTGCCGCAGGGCATCCTCCAGCACCAGCACCACTTTGTCGAATTGCTGCAGCGCCTGGTATGCGCGTACTAGAAGAATGCGCGTCTGCAATTCACCAGGCACCTGCCTGACGAGGTCTTCCAGATCGGCTACCAGGGCGACGAGGGCGCGGCTGTCGCCGTCGGCGGCGCGAAGAGCGGCTCTCGCGAACAATAATGCTCCGCGGGCAACGGCGTCGTCGGGTCGCGCTTCGAGGACCTGGCCAGTCATCGCGACAATCTCCGCGTAGGCATCCTGATCTCTCATCAATCCCGTTTCAACCTGGTTGAAGTATCCCATCGCAAGCTCGGTCTTCGCATCGACGAAATCCGGGTCGATCAGAAGGGCACCTTTGAGCAATTCCTCAGCCGCTGTCAGCCCTCCATAGGAGTACGTAGCGCGCTCACGGCGCGCCTGCATGTACAGGTCATAGGCATCGGGATTCGCTGTCGCGAGACGGCTCAGCCGTTTCTTGCTGCGGTTGCCGAGCAGCGACTGGGACAGGGCATAACCCACCTTCTCGGCGATCTCGTCCTGGATCGCGAAGATGTCATCCAGCTTCCGATCGTAATGTTCCGACCAGACGTGAAAGCCGTCGCTCGCCCGAATTAGCTGTGCCGTGATGCGCACATTGTCGCCGTCGCGTTGAACGCTGCCTTCGAGAACATGCGCAACGTCCAGCGCCGCCGCGATCTCCCGTATGGTCAGGTTGCGGCCCTTGAACGAAAAACTCGACGTGCGGGCCGCCACTTTCAGGCTGGGAATCTGAGCCAGCATGTGCAGCAGCGTCTCGGTGAGTCCATCAGAAAAATATTCGTTATCGGCATCACTGGACATGTTCGTGAAGGGCAAGACGGCGACAGAGGCGTAACTGACGGCAATAGCCGGAAGTCCGGAATCGTCAGACATGTGCTGCGCCCCGAAAAGGCCAATCAGGACGATGAGTACGAAGATCGCGCCAGCGATCGCATGGTCGATCGCTCGCCGGCGCATGGCGAGCGCCCGGTCGTCGGGGTCTGGACCACGATCACGCTTGATGCCTTCCGGCGTAAGCTCATAGAACCATGAGAGGACCACAGTCGGTACGAATCCAAGAGCGAAGATCAGGATCACCGCCCGGGTCATCCAGTCCGGTGCTCCTAGGGCAGGGAAGACCGTCGTCAGTACCTCGGTTAGCAGCCAGCCGACAACCAGGTACGCGGCGGCAACGCGAAACACGTTGCGACGGCGAAGTTCAGCAACAAGCGACATCTCAGGGCTCAGCGGTGTTTGCGGGCATTGGCCGGACACATGCATTAGATGCGCCCGGCGCCTCGAAGGTTTCACTCGAAATTGTCGTATTCAGTCTCGGTTCAGACAATTTTCACCTGCCATTAAGGGCTGCAGCGATAGTCTACAGGCGAAAACAATGGATTGTTAATCAGGAGTAGGTCATGGATATCGTTATTGCCGCCGAGAAATCGACGATCGCCCAGCTACTGGCCGATCACGTACGCCGCAGGATTCGTCCTGAGGATATCAGTGTTACCGAGAATCCGGACGAGACCGGCAGTTTTTATATTGATCTCGAGTGCGATCATTACAAGCTCACTCCTGGCGGTGAGATACTTGCCGACAAGCTGCTGCTGCTCGACTAGGAAATGCACGGCATCCCGGCGTCGCGGCCGAATGGAAAGAGCGGCGACAGTGCGGTGCGGATTTACAGGAGTGGCGGGATCGGCAGCAATCCTGCGAATTGTCAGCCGCCGGCTCGGCGTCGTTTTACCTTGTCGTCGTACATGCTGGAATCCGCTTCGGCCAGCAGGCTCTCGGCGTTGCTGTGGCGATCAGGATCGAATGCGATTACGCCGACACTCCAGGCGAGCTTGTTGCGGATCTCGCAGTCGGTTTCCGACGCCAGTTTCTGCAAGCGATCCAGAGCGGACTCCGCGCCCCCGCGGGAATTGCTCAGGAGCACGGCAAACTCGTCGCCGCCCAGGCGGCCGATGGCGTCCGCGGTCCTGAAGCACTTGACGAGCAATTTGGCGAAGTGCCGCAGCAGTTCGTCACCAGCCGCATGCCCAAAGGTGTCGTTAACCGCCTTGAACCCGTCGAGATCGAAGAATGCTATCTCCGCGACCGTACCGGTGCGGCGGCACAGCGACAGCAGGCGATCTGCGACAAGGTGAAATCCACGGCGATTGGCGATCTGGGTCAGGTCGTCGATAGTGATCTGGGAAGACAATCGGATTTCGTCTTCCACCATCTTCGCCAGGTCCGTCAGCGCATCGATGTCATCGGCGGAAAATTCGCGCGGCTCTGGGTCGATAATGCACAGCGTTCTGATAGCAAAACCGTCGGGATCCTTGATCGGACACCCGGCGTAGAAGCGGATATGCGGAGGGCCGCTGACGAGGGGGTTATCCGCGAAGCGAGAATCCTCGGTCGCGTCCGGAACGACGAATGCACCCGGCTTAAGGATCGCGTGCCCACAAAACGAGATGGCGCGGGAGGTTTCGCAGGCTTCCAGGCCCTGTTTCGACTTGAACCATTGTCGATTCGAATCCACCAGGCTGACGAGGGCAATCTGCACGCCGAACAGGCGTCTCGCCATGCGGGTCAGGCGGTCGTAACGTTCCTCCGCCGGCGTATCCATGATGCGAAGGGAATGCAGGCTCATTAACCGAGTCGTCTCGTCCAGCGGTAGTACTGGTTCTTGCACAGGGCGTGATCTCAAAGCGAGGACAGCCAAGGTTGTCGGCCACTGGCCAGGCAACTTTAGAGCGGGCCGTTGCGAATCCGGTCGGGCCGGTCCTCAAGATATCCACGAAACGGCCGATGAAGAGCCTAGTAAGCTATTGATTCCAGTGAGAGCCCCGAGTGAAATCGCAGATCGTCCGTCGTACGTTCGCCCTCGCCACACTGAGCCTGTGCGCGTGGGCGCCTGCGTTTGCTGGCAGCGGCACGGCGGAGGCCCCGTTTCGCTTCTATACGGTGCTTGATGGCCTGACGCAGTCCAACGTGGTCGATATCGAGCAGGATCAGGCGGGCTACCTCTGGTTCACAACGGCGCGGGGTCTGAATCGCTATGACGGCAGGGAATTCGATCAGTATACGATCGCCGACGGGCTGCCCAGCAATTCGCTGACGGCGCTGCACGTCAGCCATACGAATTCGGTCTGGGTTGGTGACGCGAGAGGTGGCATAACGGTCATTCATGGCGCGCGAGTCGTGCACAGCATCAAACCGCCCGCCGGTATGACCAGGCCGGTTCTGGATATCGAAGTGGTCGGCGACCGAAAGTTCGCCGTGATCGAAGATCACGGCATCGTTGAGATCACGACCGACACGGGGGAATTCATCGCGCATCACCTCGTCGGCGACAAATCGACGGCCATTAGCGATCTGGCGGTACATGGCAATGATGTCTGGGCGCAGTCAGCGAGCGGACTTTACAGATTCCGATTCGACTCCGAACCTGTCCTGGAACCAATGAACGAGTCGGTTCGGCGCATGCACATGGATCGAAGCGGATTGCTATGGTTGGCCGACAAGGCCGGTCGAGTCGGTAGCTGGCAGGATGGCTCGTTCCTGCCGAAAGTTACCATCGATACCGAAGATCCGATTGTAGCCCTGGTGACTGACCGGAACGGGCTGGTCTGGGTTGCAACACACGACGAGCTTTTCAATTTTGACAGCCGCGCCGAAGCGTCGGAGTACATCGGTTCCGAGGTTCGGAAATACTCCGGCATCGACGATATTACGTCGATGTTCATCGACCGCGAGAATTCGCTCTGGCTTTCCAGTGGCTCTCGTCTGATTCGCTTTCTCGGCGATCGTTTCCAGCATTTTCGACTTCGAACGCAGTTCGACTCGGAGACCGTCTGGGCCGTCAGTGAAGACAGTCAGGGCCGCTTCTGGTTCGCCACAGAATCCAAGTTGCTGCTGCGCAATCCCGACGAGACAATTTCTGTCATCGGCACAGAAGCGGGCATTCCGAAAGGCACGGTTCGGGACATCGTCTCCGACGAAGCGGGAAACCTGTGGATTGGCATTACCGAGCACGGGCTGTACCGACTCGACGTGGACGCGATGTTGGCGAGCCACATACCGCAATCCGAAAAAGCCAGTATCCTCGACGTCGATATCGCGACAGACGGCTCAGTCTGGTACTCGACCATTGGCAGCGGCGTTTTTCGCTACGATCCGATGCAGGATTCACTCAGCAAATTCGAGGCGCCTGAAGGCACTTCAGTCTATACGCTGGCCACCTCGAGCGACGGCAGCGTCTGGTACGGCGCGGACGAAGTCGGCCTGGTGCAACTTGTGCCACGGTCGGACGGTAGCTACGAGCAGAGGACCATCGGCGGCCAGTCTACCGCCAATGACGGCGTCTACGAATTCGTTCGGTTGAAACCGGGCATGGAGGGCGGCTACGAAGAAGTCGTGCTCGACCCCGAGGCGGGCCTGCCCAAACGACTGTTTAATCATATTGCGTTGACCGGTCCCAACTCCGCCTGGATTGCGACCGAGGAGGGCGGGCTGTATTACTTCGACGGCAGTCGATTCACGGATTATGGAGAAGTGACGCCGCTGAGCGACCAGACGGTATACCTGGTGCAGCCCCTGGAGAACGGCAGTATCGTTGTCGGCGGCGAACAGGGCCTGTATCAGTTTGTGCCTGGCGCTCCAGGTGTTGCGCATTACAATCCGCAAACAGGCTTCATCGGCATGGAGACAAACGTTCATGCCAGCTTCATGGATTCCGACGGCGCTCTCTGGATTGGCACGGTCGACGGCGCCACGCGCATGGATGTTTCCCAGCCAATACCGCGGCCATTCGATCCGACTCCAACGATAGTGCGTGTAGAGGCCCAGCTCAGCGGCCGGCAAATCCTGGACGCCGAGGAAATCGAGCCGAGCGAGCTTGGGGCGCGCATCGAATTTGCAGCAATTTCGCTGCTCAGTCCCCGCGGAATGCAGTACAGCTTCAAACTCGATGGTGTGGATACA
The DNA here is from genome assembly GCA_963701335.1 of uncultured Gammaproteobacteria bacterium. Taxonomy (GTDB): domain Bacteria; phylum Pseudomonadota; class Gammaproteobacteria; order Steroidobacterales; family Woeseiaceae; genus UBA1847. The sequence goes on along the minus strand of CAVOZR010000005.1, from coordinate 245,054 downwards.
GATTGGGGCTCGCCGACCAGCAGTCGGTCTGTGAGCTATCCGAGGATCCCGCCCGGTTCCTACGAATTCGTTGTGCGTGCGCGTTATCCGGGCGGCGAATGGGGGGCTGAAGTTGCGCGTCATCGATTTACGGTATTGCCGTTTTTCTGGCAGCAACCCTGGTTCATTCTTGTGTTGTTCCTCGCAGCGGTTCTGCTGATGCGCGCGTTCATGCACTATCGAACGAGAAATATTCAGTGGCTGAACGAAACTCTCCAGGCGCAGGTTGAGGAACGCACCCGGTCAATCGATAAGGCCCGCCAGGAGCTCGAGCTGAGCAACCAGCGCCTATCGGAGGAAATCGTCGCGAGGGCCGACGTCGAAACGCGGTTTCTGAATGCCTTCGAGAACGCGCCGATCGGTATGGGACTGCTGGATGCCGACGGCGTTCTTTTCGACGCCAACCCGGCGCTAAAGAACATGTTCTGGCCGGCCCTGCTGAATCGAAAATTTTCCGATACGATTTCCGAGTCCGACCGCGAGCATTTCGAAGAACGCTACGAGATCGTCGTCAAAACGGAACTCGCCAGCCTGCACGAGGAATTGACCTGCATAGGACCGGCGGGCGAGGAGATTCGCGCAGTCATCAATCTCTCTGTCGTAGCCTCCGAATCCGGGGAGTTCCTATACAGCGTACTGCAGGTACAGGATGTTACCGAGTCCATGAAGCTGACGGTGCAACTGGAGTACCAGGCAAGCTACGACGAGTTGACAGGGCTGTTGAACAGGCGCGCTTTCGAGACGCAGCTCGAACGCGCGTGGGAAAACAGCACGGAACACGAGAAGAAGAGCTACCTAATGTTCATGGATCTCGACCAGTTCAAGGTGGTTAACGATACCTCGGGGCACACCGCCGGCGATCAACTGCTGCGCGCTGTCAGCGAAATACTGAAGGACAGCGTGCGCAATGACGACATTGTTGGTCGACTCGGCGGCGACGAGTTCGCCATCATTCTCTGGGAATGCCCGACGGAAGTCGCACGGCGAATCGCCGAGTCGATTCGCCAGAGCATAGAGAACTTTCGCTTTCATTGGGACGTCGAGACGTATCGCATCGGCGTAAGTATTGGTGGTCTCCCCATTGACCCGGAAGTCGGCGACATCAGTGAACTGCAGCAGCTCGCCGATGCCGCCTGCTACGCGGCCAAGGAAGCAGGCCGCAATCGGGTACACATGGTATCCGGTGAAAAAGACTCGGCACGCGTACATCGCGGCCAGGTGCGTTGGGTACAGCGGCTTCGAGAGGCGATGGACAACAACCGGTTTGCAATTTACGCGCAGCCAATAATACCGACTGGTGAGCAAATTGACGAACGCGAGAGTCTCGAGATACTTCTCAGGCTTCGAGATCCGGAAACCCGCAAACTGATTCCGCCCGGCGCATTTCTGCCTGCTGCCGAGCGTTATGGCATGAGTGTGGAGCTGGACAAGTGGGTTATTACCAGCCTTTTCAACATGCTGTTTGTACACCATGCTTTCGAGGTCGTGCACCGAAAATACTGGATCAACCTGTCGGGCAGCAGCGTCGGAGACCGTCGGTTTGCGGAGTTCCTGAAAGCGGCTGTCGAGAGGTCGCCGTTGCCACCGGGCACGATCAATTTCGAGATAACCGAGACCTCGGTTATCAGAAACATTGCCGAAGCCAACGAGCTGATTTCGTCTTTGCGCGAGATGGGTTGTCAATTCGCACTGGACGACTTCGGGAGCGGTCTGTCATCGTTTACGTATCTCAAAAACCTGCCAGTGGATATCGTAAAAATCGACGGCAGTTTTATTCGCGATTTGATGGAAGATGAGACCGACCGGATTTTCGTCAAGTCGATAATCGATATCGCGCACACCTTGAATATCAAGGTGGTCGCCGAATTTGTCGAGACCGAGGAGACGCTGCGAGTCGTTCGCGAACTCGGCGCCGACTACTTCCAGGGTTTCATGACCGGAAGGCCTTTCATTTTCGCACCGCGATTCCCGGAAGTCGCAGTAGCAGACGTTGATCAGACCGCCATCAATATCAAAGCAGGTTGAGGGTAACCAATGACCGCCGCAACAGGAATTTCAGATACCGCCGCCGATTTGGCAAAGTCAATTATGGCGTTACCGCCGCTGCCGGCAACGGCACAGGAGATACTGACCTGTTTTGGCGATGAGTTCATCGATGCCGGGCGGGTCGCTTCCGTTGTTGAGGGAGATGCGGGTATCTGCGCCAAGCTGCTCGGCCTGGCCAATTCCGCGTATTTCGGTCTGTCGGAGCCCGTCAATGATATCGAGCAGGCGATCTCGCGGGTCCTGGGCGTCGATACGGTGCGCTCGCTGGTCCTTGCCATGGCCATACAGCACTCCTTCAACAGCAAGAAATGCCCTGCCTTCGATGCCGAGCGTTTCTGGCTGATGTCTCTGATGACGGCGGAGTGCTGCAAGAAGGTCGCGGCGGCGGACGAAAGCTGTGAGGCCGCAGAGCGCGACCTCGCATACTCGGCCGGACTTTGCCACAACCTCGGGTTGATGGCCCTGACGCATATCGAGGCTGACCGCAGTTGCCAGGTTCTCATGCATAACGACGAGAAAGTTGAGTCCGGCAGCCTCACGCGCTGGCTTCAGGAGGAGTTTCAGACAGATCACAAGGTCATGACGGCAGAACTCGCACGGCTATGGTCGCTCCCGGCGCCGATGATCGAGGCGTACCGCTACAGGTCTCTGCCGAAAACGCCGTGCGAGCATCGCCTGGGCCTGGTCGTCAGTGCCGGCGTTACGGCAGTTCAGAATGAGGAGCTTCCGGTAGAGCACCGCCTCAGTCTGCGGCCCTTGGCCGAGGTGCTGGGAATCCCGGCAGACGTCATCCAGAGCATGGCGGTTGTTGGCGAGCGTCAGAAAGACCGGGTGCAGTCGCTGGCGGGGCGCCTCACGCATTGAGGGCAGGGCATGAAGCACTCCTTGAATCCTGCGCGGACAATGAATCGTGACTGAAACCGACGACAAGTCACTTCTGATCCTGGTCGCCGACGACGACCCCGAGTCTCGCTGCTTAGTCAGAAACGGGCTCGAAGAGCGTGGATTCAGGGTCAATGTGGTTAAGGACGGAACAAGAGCCCTGGCGGCATTTATTGAGCATGGCCCGGAGCTAGTGATCCTGAATACCGAGTTGGCGGGTCTGGACGGAATGCAAACCTGCGCCCAAATTCGACGGTTGCCGGGCGGTTCCGATACCTCGGTGCTACTGATGTCGGAACGCGATGACCCGGAGACGGTCAGGCTGGCCTACCGCGCGGGGGCTTCTGATTTCATTACCAAGCCCATAAACTGGCCCATCTTTACGCATCGCGTACGCGGCATCCTGGTTGCCAGCAGAAACTATCGCAACATGGTCGCCATTGAAGCCAGGAATAGCGTCTTGTTAAACGCCATACCGGACGCATTTTTTGTTCTCGCGGATGACGACCAGGTCTACGACTATATACCCGGCAAGTTCGAGCACTCGCTCGTCCGGGCAGATACTCAGGTCACCCGCCTCGGGGACTTCCTGGCGAAGAACGTGGCAGCGGCCTGGCGCGACGCGCGCAACTACGTAGCGTCCAACAAGCACCCGACGCGCATCGAGTTCTCTGTTGATCACGGTGATGAGAGTGCGAGCTACTATGAGGCGCGATTTGTACCGTATGAGGACCGGCGTACACTCGTCCTCGTCTCAGAAATCACGAATCGCAAGCTTTCGGAGAAACGCATTCGCCGACTTGCGTTCTTCGACACCTTGACAGGCTTGCCAAACCGGCAGTCGTTTCGTTTGCAGCTGGAGGGGATGATCGATGCGGCCGATGAGCGTCGATCCAGGGTGGCCGTACTGTATATCGACCTCGACAATTTCAAACGGATCAACGACACGCTCGGTCACACCGTCGGCGACGGCGTAATCAATGCCATCGCCGAGCGTCTGACAGGATCGGTGCGGGCCGGGAATGCAACTAACAGCCGTGACGAGCGACCTATTGGCGTGGCGCGTTTGGGCGGGGACGAATTTGCCTGCGCCATCGGCGGTTTCGACGACGATGATGTGCTCTCTGCGATCGCAGAGAGGATTGGCGATCAGCTGCGGCGAGCGGTCGTCTACAAAGGTCATGAATTCGTGATCACCTCCAGCATCGGCATATCGGTTTATCCGGACGATGCGGACAACGTCGAGGACCTGTTGAAAAATGCCGATGTCGCCATGTACCAGGCAAAGGATGCCGGCAGAGACAGTGTGCGTTTCTATTCGGGCACGCTGGCCATCCGTTCGCTGCATGGACTGGCGCTCGAAAACGATCTTCGCAGAGCCCTGGAGAACAACGAACTCGAGCTGCACTATCAGCCGAAGATCGATCTGAAGACCGGCTGTCTCGTCGGCGCCGAAGCGCTGGCAAGGTGGCGCAACGATGACGGAGAGTATGTTCCACCGTCGGTGTTCATCCCGATGGCGGAAAAGTCGGGACAAATCGTGCCGCTCGGTGACTGGGTACTCAGAACGGCGTGCAGGCAGGCACGAGACTGGCAACAGGAGACAGGCATTGCGACGCGTATTGCGGTTAATATCTCGAGCCAGCAGTTCTACCAGAGCAACCTTCAGGACACCGTAATGAAGGCGCTTTTTGAGGCCGGCGCGAAACCAAGCCTGCTGCAACTCGAGCTGACAGAGAGCATCCTGATGCGAGATGTTGACCGTACGATAGCGACGTTGGAATACCTGAAAAGTACAGGTATCACGCTGGCGATGGATGACTTCGGTACGGGCTATTCGTCGCTCAGTTACTTGCGACGTTTTCCGATCGACGTGCTCAAAATCGATCGATCGTTCGTCGTCGATATCGAGCAAAGCGATCATGGTGCCGCTATCTGTGCAGCCATCATTGCAATGTCGCGCCAGCTGGGCCTGACGGTAATCGCCGAGGGCGTGGAAAGGGCAAAGCAGGTTGAATTCCTGCGCTCGCACGGTTGTGACGAGATTCAGGGCTTCCTGATCAGCAAGCCGATTCCGGCAGCCGAGTTCCACAAAAATTTCCTCAGCAGGGCGAGCCTGCCTTTTCTCTTCGAGTCATCGAGATAGCAGGGAACGCCAGCGTATCTATTGGTAGCCGCGTGCCTGAAGTCGAAATAGATGGGCGTACTGGCCATCTTCTGCCAGCAGACTTTCGTGATCGCCTCGTTCCTGGATACGACCATTGTGTATGACGACAATCTGCGCGGCCGCGCGCACCGTCGAAAAGCGGTGCGAGATCAGGATCGTCATCTTGCTGCTGCTGGCCGTGCGAAAGTGCTCGAACACCGCGGCTTCCGACGAGGCGTCCATCGCCGCGGTCGGTTCGTCGAGCACCAGGATATCAGCCTCGGATCTCATGAAAGCTCTCGACAGCGCGATCTTTTGCCACTGGCCTCCCGACAATTCACGCCCATCCTTGAACCAGCGCCCTAGCTGCGTTCGGTAGCCTTCCGGCATCTCGTCAATAAAAGGAGCGGCCAGACCGGTCGTTGCGGCCGTCTTCCAGCGCTCTTCGTCGCCGAAGTGTCGGACGTCGCCGGCGCCGATATTTTCACCGACCGAAAACTGGTAACGCCCGAAGTCCTGGAAGATGACGCCAATTCGCCGTCGCAGGGCTTCGACGTCCCACTCCTTGAGGTCCAGCCCGTCCAGTAGTATCTGGCCCTCGGTAGGTTCGTAGAGTCGCGTCAGCAGCTTGATCAGCGTCGTCTTGCCAGATCCGTTCTCACCGACCAGCGCGAGGCTCTCGCCCGGACGTAACTGCAGGCTGATATCGCTGAGCGCGTCCTGCGCGGCGCCCGGGTATCGAAAGGACACATGTCGAAACTCCAGGCCTTGCTGCGGGTGGGGGCCGTGTACGGCTTTGCCGAGCCTAAGGGGAACGGGCTGCTCCAGGTACTCGTAAAGGTTCGACAAGTAAAGATTGTCCTCGTACATGCCGCTCACAGAGGTCAGTATGGCCGCAACGGCCGACTGACCCTGACGAAACAGCACCAGGTACATGGTCATCGCGCCCAGCGTGATGGTGCCGGCGATGGTTGTCACAACGATCCAGCCGTACGCGGCGTATAGCGCGGCGGTGGAGATCAGACCGAGCGCAAAGCCCCAGGTGTCGCGCCGCAGCGTCAGGCGGCGGTCTTCCACAAAGAGTTTCTTGAAGATGTCCCTGTAGCGTTGCAGTAGTCGGGGACCAAGTTGAAAAAGCTTGACCTCTTTGACGCCATCCTCCCGCGCGATCACCGTCTCGAGATACATCTGCATGCGCGTATCCGGCGAGCGCCAGCGGAACAGCCTGAAAGCGTCGCCCGAAAATTTGGCTTCGGCAAAAAACGAGGGCAATCCGGCGCCGATGAGTATCACGACGGCCCAGGGTGAAAAGGCGAACAGCAGCACCGCATAGCTCGTCAGCGAGATAGCGTTCTGTACGAGACCGAAGGTTCGTGTGACGAGACTCAGCGGTCGGCTGGATGCCTCGCGCCGAGCCTGGGTCAGTTTGTCATAGAATTCGGAGTCCTCGAAGTGGCTGAGTTCCAGTGTCATGGCTTTCTCGAGAATCATGACGTTGACGCGCTGGCCAAGCAGCGCGCGCAGCAGTGACTGGCTCGCGGAAATACCGCGCTGCGCGCCGGCGACGGCTGTTACAACCAGGGCTTCAAGGGCGACCAGTTTCAGCACGCCGACGGTGTCAGGCCTGTCAGACTGCATCGCCGCAACGACGCCATCGACGATGAGCTGACCGATATAGGCAATGGCGGCGGGCAGAATACCGGCGCACAGCGTCAGCACCGCCAGTGTGATGGTCAGCGCTCTGCTTGTCGTCCAGACCAGTTCGATAGCACGGCTGCTGTAGCCGAAGACGCCCAGGCTGCGGCGCAGCAGGCCGACAGGAGTGTTGGCGGATTCAGGCATCGCGTGGCGGCAGGGAATCCTTGCGGTCGGTTTGCTGCGGTACTCGTCGTTCCGGTGGAGTAAGCACAATTCTCTCCTCGTCTTTTGCATTCCATCCGGCAACACCGCTGTGCGGCCACGCGGAATTCTGAGACAGGTTCTATACTGGATTGCGCCTGCTGCACCAGGGCCGGTTCACACTGGTTTGGCGAGGGTCTAGTGTCCTGTCCCACAGGTTTCTAGACTATCAGAACGAATGACGGCTGCCGGGACAAGGCGCATGCCGCCGCCAATGTCGTGACCTTGGCATGGCATGCAACGCCGGCCCGGCAGCCATCAGTCGTTCCCGAGGGGCGCGCCGTAGCTTGCGTGTGGCCGCGTTGCGTCCTTTGGCAAGGACGCGGCCATTGCCGGCAGAACGCGCCTTGCCACACGCAAGCTACAGCGCGCTGATAGGCTAGAAACCTGTGGGACAGGACACTAAAATACTGGAAACAGGGAGCTTGTCTATGACGATTGCGATTTCCAGATGCGGCTTAAAGATCGCTTGTCTGCTTGCAGGACTCATGATGCTGCCGCCTGCGCTGGCGTCAGAGGCGGATAGCCTGACCTCAATGCTGCACGATTTTCTCGCCGCCTCGCACAAGGCGGCCGCCCACGAAAGCTTCTGGGCGGACGATCTCGTCTACACCTCGTCAAACGGCACGCGCTTCGGCAAGGCCGAGATCCTGAGCGGGTTTTCCGAGGCGGATTCTGCGGACGCGGCGCCCGCTGTCGTTTACTCTGCCAAGGATCTGGATGTTCGCGTCTACGGCCGCGCCGCCGTCGTTGCATTCAGGCTGGTCGGCACGCCGGCCGATGGTACGGATGCCAAGGAGTACTTCAATACAGGCACCTTCCTGAAGCGTGGGGGTGGCTGGCAAGTCGTAGCCTGGCAGGCAACGTCGATTCCCCGCCTGCCACCTGCCGCCGGGTAAGCCAGCGCAGCTCGGACCAGAGGCTCTCCTGGATGAAGCCGGGTCGCCGCACTGCGTGTCCGGACCCGACGCCAAAGCAACATCCGTAATACCCCTGATGTGCCCCCCGTAGACCGTGTCTATCATGATCGATAATTATGGCTAGCAACGATCTTACACAGCGCGCTGACCTGACGCGCCACGCCCGAGGTACGGGAGCGCTTCGCACGCGTCGTCCCGACTACGTCGATTTCCTGCCGCCCTGCAACGATGCCTGCCCGGCAGGCGAGAACATCCAGGCCTGGCTGGCGCTGGCGCAGGCGGGCGAGTTCGAAGCGGCATGGCATGAACTCGTCGACAACAATCCGATGCCGTCGATTCACGGCCGTGTCTGCTATCACCCCTGCGAGGATGTCTGTAATCGCGCCTTCACCGACAGCTCGGTCAGTATTCACGCGGTGGAACGGTACCTGGGTGACCTGGCGCTGGAGAAAGGCTGGCAGTTTGCCAAACCCGAGCTAAACACGGGCAGGAAGATACTAATCGTCGGCGCAGGTCCAAGTGGTTTGTCGGCTGCTTATCACCTGGTCCGGATGGGGCACGAGGTGGAGATCCGCGAAGCGGGCCCGCTGGCTGGTGGCATGATTCATTTCGGGATTCCGGCGTATCGCATGCCACGAGACGAGCTGAAGGCCGAGATCGGGCGTATCGAAAACCTTGGCGTGAAAATAACGCTGAATCACCGTGTCGAAGACGTGCTCGCCGAAAAAGAATCGGGTGGTTTTGACGCCGTGTTCGTCGCCGTTGGTGCGCACATTTCGAAAAAGATCGAAATCCCGAACCGCGACGCGGGCAAGATTCTCGACGCAGTGAGTTTCCTCAGCCAGGCGAATGAGGGGGCGCCGCCGAAGCTCGGTCGCCGGGTCGCCATCTACGGTGGCGGTAATACGGCGATGGACGCTGCTCGTACGGCGAAGCGCCTGGGCGCAACCGAGACGATGATTATCTATCGACGCGATCGCAGCAGTATGCCCGCGCACGACTTCGAGGCCGACGAGGCGATCGAGGAGGGCGTCAAGATCAACTGGCTTCGGACCATCAAGGAAATTGACAAGTCGACGTTCAAGGTCGAGGTGATGGAGCTCGATGAAAATGGCCGGCCGCAACCGACCGGCAAGTTCGAGAATCTCGAGGCGGACTCGCTGATTCTCGCGGTCGGCCAGGACACGGACACGGCGTTCCTGGAATCTGTTCCCGGTATCAAGTTTGAGTGGGACCATACGGTTGTCGTTGACGACAACATGATGACGGGTCACCCTGGCATTTTCGCCGGCGGCGACATGGTTCCCAGCGAGCGGTCGGTCACGATCGCGGTCGGACATGGCAAGCATGCCGCACGACACATTGATGCCTTTCTGAAGGGTTCGACCTACCTGCGCGGACAGCGCAACCCGATAATAGGCCACGAGCGCCTGCATTTGTGGTACCGGACGTCGGCGCCGAAGGTCGAGCAGGATCGCCTGCCGGTCGAGCGCCGCGGCAAAGGATTCGAGGAAATCCTGAAGAATCTGTCCGAGGCCGAAGCCTTGTTCGAGGCGAAGAGATGCCTGTCCTGCGGCAACTGTTTCGAGTGTGATGGCTGCTACGGCGCCTGTCCGCAGGACGCTATTATCAAGCTCGGTCCCGGCAAGCGTTATCGGTTCGACTTTGACAAGTGCACCGGCTGCGCCGTCTGCTTTGAGCAGTGTCCGTGCCACGCCATCGAAATGATCGACGAGCCGGGTATCGAGGGAGAAGGCGCGTGAGCGAGAAAAGGGCGCTCGAAGGCAACGAAGCGGTAGCGCGCATTGCCTATTCGGTCAGCGAGATCTGTTCCATCTATCCGATCACGCCCTCGTCGCCGATGGCCGAGCAGGCTGATGTCTGGTCGGCCGCGCGCAAGCAGAACATCTGGGGGCAGGTGCCTGACATCATCGAGATGCAGAGCGAGGGCGGTGCCGCCGGAACGGCACATGGCGCGCTGCAGACCGGGGCACTGACGACGACGTTTACGGCGTCACAGGGCCTTATGCTGATGCTGCCGAATATGTACAAGATCGCCGGTGAGCTGACGTCCGCCGTGTTTCACGTTGCGTCGCGTTCACTGGCGGCACAGGCGCTCTCCATCTTCGGTGATCACCAGGATGTCATGGCGGCGCGCACCACCGGTTTCGCCCTGCTGGCCTCGTCCTCGGTGCAGGCGGCACAGGATCTGGCGTTGGTCAGTCACGTCGCCACGCTCGAGGCGCGGGTCCCGTTCATCCATTTCTTCGACGGTTTTCGGACGTCACACGAGGTTAGCAAGATCGATCTAGTGAGCGAAGAAGAAATCCGCGCGATGATGAATGATGATCTCGTCTACGCACATCGTTCGCGTGCCCTGAATCCGGATAATCCCTTTATTCGGGGTACCGCGCAGAATCCGGACGTCTATTTCCAGGGCCGCGAGAGCGTCAACCGCTTTTATGCGCAGACGCCCGACATCGTGCAGAGGACCATGGATCGTTTCGCCGGGATCAGCGGGCGCCGCTACAATCTTTTTGATTATCACGGTGATCCGGAAGCCGAGCGCGTGATTGTCCTGATGGGCTCCGGTGCCGAGACCGTCATGCAGACCATAGACGCATTGCCGGAGAAGGGCGTCGGCATGGTGAATGTACGGCTTTTTCGACCATTCTCGAACCAGCACCTGCTGGCCGCACTGCCCGGGAGCTGCAAGAAAATTGCCGTTCTTGATCGTACAAAAGAGATCGGTGCCAGCGGCGAACCGCTGTATCAGGATGTTGTCACCGTGCTCGCCGAGGCGGTCGCGGACGGCAGCATGACCGCGATGCCGAGAATCATCGGCGGACGCTACGGCCTGTCATCCAAGGAGTTTACCCCGGCGATGGTCAGGGCCGTTTTCGACGAACTCAACAAGGAGGCGCCGAAGAACCACTTTACGATAGGAATCAACGACGACGTCACGCATACCAGCCTCGACTATGATGCTTCCTGGCAGATCGAAGACGAGAAAGCGACCCGCGCCTTGTTCTTCGGCCTGGGTGCCGACGGTACGGTGGGAGCGAACAAGAACAGCATCAAGATCATCGGCGAGAACACCGAGTTGTTCTGCCAGGGCTATTTCGTCTACGACTCGAAAAAGTCCGGGTCGCGGACGGTTTCGCACCTGCGATTCGGTCCCGAGCCCATTCACTCGCCGTATTTGATTCAGTCGGCGAACTTCATCGCCTGCCACCAGTTCGATCAGGTCAACCGTATTGAAATCCTGAAAGACGCTGCCGAGGGAGCGGTATTCCTGCTTGACAGCCCATACGGCGCCGATGCGGTATGGGAGCAGCTACCCCGACCGGTGCAACAAACGATAATCGACCGGCGAATCAGTTTTTACGTGATCGATGCGCGGCGGGTTGCGCGCGATGCCGGCATGGGCAAGCGTATCAATACGATCATGCAGGCCTGCTTCTTCGCACTGTCCGGCGTGCTGCCGCGCGATGAGGCGATACAACAAATCAAGAAAGCGATCGAGAAGACCTACAAGTCAAAGGGCAAACAGGTTGTCGATCAGAATTTCGCGGCCGTTGACGCGGCACTGGGCCATCTGTATGAGGTCGAGGTGCCAACGCGGGCAAGCAACGAACGTCCGCTGAACGATGTCGTGCCGTCCCATGCACCAACGTTTGTTCGCGAAGTCACGGCGCAAATGATGCGCGGGCATGGCGACGATTTGCCGGTGAGCGCGTTGCCGGTTGACGGCACGTATCCGAGTGCAACGTCGCAGTTTGAGAAGGGCAACGTTTCGGATCGCGTACCGCTGTGGGAGCCCGACCTCTGTATTCAATGCGGCAACTGCTCGTTCGTCTGTCCGCACAGTGTGATACGCGCGAAGTTCTTTCACGAGAGCTCGCTCGAGGCCGCGCCCGAGGGTTTCCCGTCGGCGCCAATCAGCGCGCGTGGCTTCCCGGAGACTCGTTACTCCCTGCAGGTGTATCTCGAGGACTGCACGGGCTGCACGTTGTGCGTGGACGCATGCCCGGTGAAGAGTCCGGACAACCCGGAGATACGCGCCATCAACATGACCGACAAGGCGCCAATTCTGGACAAGGGCAAGACCGATATCGCGTTTTTCGAGACGCTGGCCTTCAACGATCGCGCGGCCGTCGAATTTTCATCGGTGCGGGGTGCCCAGTTCCTGCAGCCGCTGTTCGAGTTTGCCGGTGCATGCGCCGGCTGTGGCGAAACACCCTATGTGAAGTTGTTGTCTCAGTTGTTCGGACCGCGCCTGCTGGTCGCGAATGCGACGGGCTGTTCGTCAATCTACGGTGGCAACCTGCCAACGACACCGTGGGCAAAGAACGCCGAGGGCAGCGGACCGGCCTGGTCGAATTCGCTGTTCGAGGATAATGCGGAATTCGGGCTGGGCATGCGCATTGCTGCCGACCACCACATGGCAATCGCGAAACAAATGGTGACCGAACTCTCGGCTGATATCGGCGAGGAGCTGGCGGACCTGCTGGTCAACGGGGGACAGACAGTAGGCAGCGAGATTCGCGCGCAAAGACGTCGTGTGAAGCAGCTCAAGGAACGCCTGCAGGCCGTTACGGCGGCCCGAAAAAGCCCAAAGGCAGAGGCGCTCTTGTCGATTGTCGATCACCTGATTCGCCGCAGTATCTGGCTGGTCGGCGGCGACGGCTGGGCCTACGACATTGGCTCCGGCGGACTCGACCATGTCCTGGCGAGCGGACGCAATGTGAACGTGCTGGTGATGGATACGGAGGTGTACTCGAATACGGGTGGCCAGATGTCGAAGGCGACGCCATTGGGCGCATCGGCGAAGTTTGCGTCAGCCGGCAAACGCATCGGCAAGAAAGACCTTGCGCTGCAGGCCATATCCAGCGGTAACGTCTATGTCGCGCAGGTTGCGATGGGTGCGAATCCGCAGCAGACGCTGCTGGCAATGCGCGAGGCCGAGGAATACGACGGGCCCTCTCTGATATTGGCCTACAGTCATTGCATCGCGCACGGCTATGACCTCAAGGATGGCTTGAGGCAGCAGGCGCTCGCAACGGCAAGCGGTTACTGGCCGCTCATTCGCTACAATCCGGAACTGAGAGCCGCCGGCAAGAAACCCTTCGTGCTGGACTCGCCGCGCCCGACTATCCCGCTGCGGGAATACGCGTATAACGAGAATCGCTACAAGGTGCTGACGAAAACCAATCCGGAAGAGGCCGAGCGACTGATGCAGATGGCCCAGGAAACGGTGAATCGGCGCTGGCAGACCTACGAGCATCTGTCCAAGCAGGAGCCTACACAGTTCGAGCATGCCGGCTAACGCCGGCTAGCGACCGGTCTTGCCTTCTATCCATGCCTCGATGTGCGTGCGCAGCTGTGTGAGCGGAATCGTGCCGTTCTCCAGCACCCGGTCATGGAACTCGCGAATGTCGAAGTCGTCGCCCAGCGCCTGCTCGGCCTGATTGCGCAGTGCGAGGATTTCCAGGCCACCGGAATCGTAGGCCGTCAGCTGGCCCGGAAGGATCGCAATTCGGTCAACCATTTCGTCACTGCGTGCCGCGGGGAAACGGCCCGATTCGTTCATGAATTCGATGGCCTCTTCGCGACTCCAGCCAAACAGATGAATGCCCGGGTCAACGACCATGCCGCGTGCCGGCCATGCACGTCGCAGTATCGGGCCCGAACTTGATTCGTACAGGCCCATTTCCTCGGCGAGAGCCTCCGCATATCGCGCCCAACCTTCGCCAGGCCCCGAGAACCAGAGTATCCGGGTTATCGGGTGCAGGCCTGCGATACCCTGAGCAACCGCAACCTGCAGGTGATGACCCGGCCATGTCTCGTGAAACGCAGTCGCCTCGGCGTTGCCTCGGGACTGCTCTTCCGGTTCAAGCAACGGGATGCGGTACTCGGCGGGGCGCTCGTCGTTGCCGGGATTGTAATGCGCAGAGCGGCCGGTACCTTCCTCGTGTTCGGCAAATGGCACCACTGCAACGGGCGTAAGCGGCACGTTGCCAATCCATTTCGGCATTGCTGCTTCCGCGCGACGGACCGCGTTGCGCGAGAACGCCAACAGTTCCGCCTTGTCCCTGAAGCGGTCGCCAGGGTCTGACTTGACCCGGTCCAGGATCTCGGTGAATTGATCCAATCCGTAGGCGGCGGCGCCAAGCTCGATCACTCTGGCCTTGTTGGCGGAAACGGTCTGCTGTCCCAGCGTATAGACGTCCTTCCCTGTACGATCGAGCGTCGTGTAGGCGCGCAGCGAAGCCTCGTAACACGCCAGGCCGTCCGGATTGGCCGTAATCGACAGCTCTGCCCGAGCCCGCTGAACATAAGGGCCCGCCAGGAAGTCGCGATAGCGTTGCAGCGCCGGGTGAATCTTGCCGGCTATCAGCTCGCGGGTGGCCCGGGTGAAGTCCGCGTCCCCGTCGCGCAGGGCGGGCGAGTAGAAAGGCGATTGCTCGATGTCGAGGGCCAGCAGTCCGTCCAGCTGCTCGACGACCCTCCTGGCTACCGACTTTGGCGCGGAGTACCCGGCGTCGAGGCCGCGCTCCAGGTTATCGATTTCCTGGTCGATGTAGCTGACGAAAGCAGACCATCGTGTCAGCGACTGCTCCCTGAATTCCGGCGATCCGACGGGTTGCAGCTCTGCAATCTGCGTCGCGCCGAGGTGCCAGCCACTCATCTGGTTGACGTCCCAGAGGTCGGATCGACAAACTCTCTGTGACACCGAATCGCTCAGCGCCTGTAACAGGTAGGCGGCGGTAATCCATTCGGCTTTTCCGACGAGCGCGTCGACATCGACGGCCTCGATTCGTCGCAGCAGCTCATCGATAACGGCCTCGTCGGCGCGCCGGGCCTGCGGACTGTTGTCGGTCAAACCGTCGTGGCGCGCCAGATTGATGCCCGAATAATAGGCGATCTCGGGATGTCGGCGAAGCGTAAAGTCGTAGTACTGATCCGCGACTTCGTTGACCACGGCGGCCGGGTCGTTTCGCGCTGCGGACGCGGATGTCGGCCATGACGAGCAGCCGCCTACCGAGAAAGCCGGCAAAACAAGAATCCAGAGCTGATCTAGGCGACGCTTCGTCATCGCTAGTTCTCCCACCAGGGGCAGGATTGTGGCACAAAAAAAAGGCGAGACCTTTTCGGTCTCGCCCTTCTCATCCAAACCGTTTAGAGCTTAGATCGGTACGATGTTCTCAGCCTGCGGGCCTTTCTGGCCTTGTGTCACTGTGAACTCGACTTTCTGGCCTTCGGCCAGCGTCTTGAATCCATCGCCCTGAATGTTGCTGAAATGCGCAAACACATCAGGACCTGATTCCTGCTCGATGAAGCCGAAGCCTTTCGCTTCGTTAAACCATTTAACGGTTCCGGTAGTAGTAGCCATTTTCTAAATCCTATTTAAACAAAAGTTTGTTGGCCCCGAGAGGCCGGGTCGCAAGAAGTGATGCTTGTACTTATGAAAAACAGGACGAGGTACTACTAAAGCAACATCGTAATGGAATACACAATTACAGCCGATCAATCTAGCTCGCCGCAGTATATCCCTGCGGAGGCGCAAGTCAATGCATTTTCGTCGATATTTCAGTGACATCAGCCACATATCAGCCCGAAAAACGGGCCCTAGAGGCCAGATTCACGCCAATCTCCGCCTAACCGGTCCACGGCGCCCCCTCCGGCCGGGAGCCAGCCGCGACTGGCGCCCTCTACGGTGTCAAGCAAGCCGGCCTCCTGGCGGCCAGCGCTGCAGCGCTCAGGCGGCGCGCCGGTATACCGGCAATTCGAACTCGAAGCGAGTACCTGTATTCAGCTCGCTTTGCACCGTTATGCGACTGTCGTGCAGATCCAGGATGCGCTTGACGATCGCCAGTCCGAGTCCCGATGATTCTGAGCGGGCTTCCTCACCCTGAACCGTGCGATAGAAGCGATCGAAGATACGTGGAATGTCACGGTCGTGGATGCCCGAGCCGGTGTCCGAGACTGACACAGCGAGGGCGGATTGCCGGTCCGAGATCGAAAGCGTGACCGTACCGCCAACCGGCGTAAAACGAATTGCGTTGCGCACCAGGTTCTCGAGAACGCGCTGAATCAGGCCGATGTCGCCGATCGTAAGTGACGACGTCGCATTCAGCTCGACGACCATTTCGATGCCTTTGTCCTCGGCGTCGAGATGGAACTCCTGTGCCACATCCTGGAGGAGCTCCGGCAGGGAAAACGCCTCGAGCTGCGGAGTAACGCTTGCCGAGTCCAGTTTGGACAGTTCGAACAGGTCTCCGATCAGGACACCCAGGCGCGTGACATGCTTGCGCGCGATATTCAGGTAACGCTGTCTGTCCTCGTCCGACAAGGTGTCTCCGCGGAGTATCAGTGTCTCAAGATAACCCTGCATCGCAGACAGCGGTGTGCGCAAATCATGCGAGATGTTCGACACCAGTTCGCGGCGCAGGCGGTCGTTTTCTTTCAGTTGTTCGATCTGGGTGCGAATCTGTCCTGACATGGTGACAAAAGAGCGACTGAGCTGGTCGATTTCGTCGCCACCGTGTGTCGGCGGTGTGATTTCCGGATCGAGTTCGAATCCGGAAGCGCTGACGCGCCGCATGTCCGAGCTAAGGCGCTTCAGGCGATCCGTGAGTACACCGAATATCAGCAGACCCACGAACACGCTGAGCAAGGTGATCGCGATGGCGACATAAAAGCTGGTTGTGCCGACATAGGATCCGCCGATACGGTTTGCGAGGGCCTCATAGTTCTGGCCACCGAGTACGACGTACAGATAACCTTGCAGGCGATCGTTGCTGCGCACTTCGGCGGCTGAGAAAACTTTCTTCACCGAACTTCGCGGGTCGTCGCCGCGAACAGGCGGCTGGGAAGTCTGCTCGATGAGACTCCGAATTGGCCCAAGGTCGACGCGCGGCTGCAAGATCGAATCGGCCGGCAGCGCGTGGCCGAGAATCTTCCCGGACACATCGAGGAGATAGATCTCGGCCGTTGGATTGATGACCATTGCGTGACTTGCGAGATCGGCAAGGCTCGCGAGATCAGGCTCGCCATTGACAATCAGGTCGCGCTGCCCGGTGACGTACATGGCGATTGGCGCGTTGAGTCGCTGCGTGAGTTCTTCGTAATAAACCCGTGTATTGACGCGATCCAGAACGAAGAAAGCCGAGCCCATCAGGATGACAATTACGACGAGGGCGACCGACAGCCGGCCGAGTAAAGAGCGCATCCTATTCAGGCTGCCGATGACTCGGCGATTGCCGAGAACTTGTAGCCCACACCCCATACAGTGACGATCATTTTCGGATTCGACGGATCATCTTCAATTTTCGCGCGCAGACGATTGATATGGGAATTGACCGTATGTTCGTAGCCCTCATGCCCATAGCCCCACACGGTGTCGAGCAGGTCGGCGCGCCGGAAGACTCTCCCGGGATGACGTGCAAAGTGATGGAGCAGGTCGAATTCACGCGCTGTCAGATCAATCCGCCGGCCCGCGACAATGACTTCCCGCCGCGAGGCATCGATGCTGAGATCGCCTCGGCTAACGACAGCGGGCGAATCTTCGGTCGCGGTAGCCATGCGCTGCAGGCTTTCAATTCGACGGAACATGGCACGCACGCGCGCGGCGAGCTCAAGCACGCTGAAGGGCTTGATCAGGTAGTCGTCTGCGCCGGTCTCGAGACCGAGTACCCGATCGAGTTCCGAGGATTTTGAGGTCAGCATCAGAATGGGCTGGTACGGGCGACTCCTTCGGACGGCCCTGCAGATCTCCAGGCCGTCAGGGCCCGGCAGGCGTAAGTCCAGAATGATGAGCGCCCAGAGGTCCTGCGTTGCGAGCCGCATACCATCGTGACCGTCCTCGGCAATTACGGTCTCGTCGCATAATTCGCCGATGTGCAAAGCGACGAGTTCAGCGATATCGCGTTCATCTTCGACGATTAGGACCCGACGGCCAGTCATTCGATTCTCCGTTGCCTCACAATAGACCGGAAACCTCACGGAAATATCACAGCGGATCGACACTCAGTGGCACATCTCTGTAATACAATGCCGATCTCACTCTCCACGATGCGTGGCAGGAAGTCGCATGTACGATTGCACGAACGGTCGCAGGAAATTCCTGCAAGGCGCGGGCGCCGCAACGGTGACCGCAATCCTGCCGACGGTTGGGCTGGCGGCGACGCGCAGGCTTCCGACGCGCCGGATTCCGGGTACGGACGAGAGCCTTGCCGTCGTCGGCCTCGGCAACTCGCAGGCCTTTCGGAATTCGGATTCCGACGCGTCAAAGCAATTGCTCGGGACGTTTTTCGACCACGGTGGCCGCTATGTCGATTGCAGCGGAGAGGGTGCCAACCTGTTGGCGAGCCTGGCAGGCGCGCTGCATTACGGCGAAACGGCATTCCTCGGCAGTTACTTCAGCGGGGAACTCTCGGAGCAATCGCTAGCCGGCGCAAAACGCCTTCGGGCCATCAGAGGCGGCAGGCCGCTGGACCTGATGCACAGCTATCCGGAAGACGGCGTGCCCCACTGGGATGTCTTCCGGGGGTGGAAGGACGCGGGTATGACACGCTACATCGGTCTCGCGCGCCACAACGTTCGCTACTACGAGGCCATGATGAAAGTCATGGCCACCGGTACCATGGACTTTCTGCAGGTAAACCTGTCGCCGCTCGAGACCGAGGCCGAGGAGCGCATACTGCCGATGGCGCAGGACCAGGGAATTGCCGTCACGATCAACCGGCCTTTTATCAATGGCCGATATTTCTCGATCGTCAAGGGCCGGCAGCTGCCTGCCTGGGCCGTCGAGTTCGATTGCACCAGCTGGGCACAATTCTCGATCAAATACATCCTGTCCCACCCTGCAGTTTCGTGCGTGCTTACCGAAACCGCGAATCCGCAGCACCTTCTCGATAACCTGGGCGGCGGAATGGGGCGCCTGCCGGATCAGAAGACGCGGGTCCGCATGAAGAGCCTGGTTCAGAGCTTTGCCTGACGCCCGCACACTTCAAATGACGTCGGTGATCAGCTTGATCTCCATCAAGATGAATATGGCGATCAACGCTTTTTGAAACGTGTGCTCGGAGATCTTGCCGGCAAACCTGATTCCCAGGCGGGTAAAGGCGAGCGTCGGCAGCAGCGCGATCGATCCGAGAATCAGCCTCTGTGTGCTGAAGAGTTCTGTACCGATCGCCGTCGTCAACTGGGCCGAAGAAAAGGTCAGGAAAGCGCAGGCGATAAGAAACGCGTAGGCTTCTGCCGGCATCCTCCGTCCGTGGAAGTAGGGCGCGACAATGTGCGCGGAAACGCCGGTTGCCCCCTGGATCGCACCCCCCGTAAAGCCGACGGCCGCGGCCGCGGCGCCTTTCGCCTGGAACAGCGCCTTCAGGATATTGCCAAAGGCGAATTGAAGGAGATACACGGCCAACCAGGCGGCAAGCGTGAGTTTCAGCCATCGGTCGTCGATCGCCACGAGCGCGAAGGTCCCGAAGATGCCGCCCAGGAATCCGGCGACCAGGAATGGCAAATGACCCCGCAACATTGCGAGGAACCGACGGTGGCTGACAACCAACCAGAGGTTGGAGCCGAAGGTCGGAATAATCATGAGCACGACTGCCTCTTCGACGGACGTGAACGTTGCGATGGCTGGCACGGCGATCAGCGGCAGCCCGAGACCTGTCATGCCCTTTATCAGGGCGCCAGCAGAAATCGCCGTCAATGCGACGACGACCAGTACTGTACTCAGGGAACTGAATTCCAACACCCGCCAGCCTGCAATCGAGATGCCTGATCGTTACCCATCCTAAAGCAAACGCAGCGCCGTGTCTGGCGATGGTAGTATTGCCGCCATTGATAGCAGGCAACGCCTTTCTCAGGAGTCTCCATGAATACAGTTGGTTCTCGGGCAATCGTCATCAGTAACACGGAAAGCATTCCCGGCCGCACTATCGTCGAGTTTTATGGCGTGGTGACCGGCAACACGGTGCGCGCCAAGCACCTCGGTCGCGACATCATGGCAGGCCTCAAGAACATCGTCGGCGGCGAGTTGAAGGGCTACACCGAGCTGTTGCAGGACTCGCGCAAGGAAGCGACCGAACGGATGATCGAGCAGGCGGCGTCCATGGGTGCGAACGCGGTCGTCAACGTTCGTTTTGCCACCAGCTCGATTTCACAGGGTGCCGCGGAACTGTTTGCCTATGGTACCGCCGTCAGGATCAGCTGACATGGAAGACATCGCTCAGAATCTGGGGCTGTTCCTCAATTACGCATTGCCGCTGCTCGTCCTGATGACCGCGTATTTCATCGGTAGCGTCATCGAGAAAAGGCATTTCGCGAGTATCCATGAACGCGAGGATAACGTTCAGGGATTCCCGGTCGTGTCCTTCGATACGATGCCGGACGACTGGAACGCATCGAGCTCGGACCTGGTTACCGGCAGCATCGTCATTTCCCTCGATTACTTCAAGCGCGTCATCGCCGGGTTGCGCGGCCTCGTGGGAGGGCGCATAAAGACCTACGAGCCACTGCTCGAACGTGCGCGTCGGGAAGCGTTGTTGCGAATGACCGAGTCGGCCAGGGAACAGGGTTTCGATGCGATCTTCAATGTACGTCTCGAAACATCCCGGCTGGCGAACGCGAGCCGTGATGGCAAGGGGACCGCGGGTGTGGAAATGCTGGCTTTTGGTACCGCCGTCAAGCTCAGGAACAGGCCTGGCTGATGTCTCGTCGAACAGGGCAATAGATCGCTTGTGAAGTACGTCGCGAGGAAGGTACGCGAAGGAATTAACGTCAGCGACGTGCATCCGCTGGCGGAGGCCGCCACGCTTGTAGCAGGGCTGACAGCGCTCTTCCTGGCCATCGCGCTGCTGCTGATATTTCTCATCGAGATCGTGCTCTATTTCGTGCCGGCCGACGCGGAAGCGAGGCTATTCAAAGGCTGGATGCCCGAGGACGTCCTAGTGGCAGATTCCGCCAGCGAACAACGGCAGGCGGCGCAGTTACTCCTCGATCGGCTCGCAGGCCACTGGGCAGACGCGCCTTACAAATTCCACGTCGAGATCGATGAGTCGGCAACGGCAAATGCGATGGCATTGCCTGGCGGTCTCATCGTCGTCACGCAGGGCCTGCTGGATCAGGTCGAGTCGGAGAACGAGCTTGCCTTCGTGCTGGGGCACGAGTTGGGTCATTTCAGGAATCGTGACCATCTTCGGGCGTTGGGACGAGGCGTTGTGATTTCGCTGTTTTTCGCCGTGATTACCGGCAACGACGTGGCGGGCCTCGGCATCAGGGCCACCGATCTGACCCTGCGAGGTTTCAGCCGCAAGCAGGAATCGACGGCGGATGAGTTCGCGCTCGCGTTGGTAAACGCCCGCTACGGGCACGTTAACCAGGCATCGCGCCTGTTCGAACGCTGGGACGAGCAAGGAACGGGTTCGTCACAATTGATGACCTATCTGTCGACGCATCCGCACCCGCGCGACCGCGCCCTGAAACTCAGCGAGATTGCTTACCGAGATGGCTGGCGCACCGATGGCGAGATCACGCCCTTGAGCTGGAGCACGGAATGAAGCGCCGCACAGCATCTGTTCCCCGACGATACTTCGATGGTTCGAGGGATGACAGCGGCGCATTGATTACGACAGGTTTCAAGCACCGATTCCGACGCCCGCCGGCTACGAAAAAATAGGCCCGCCACCTTTCGGTGGCGGGCCTGAGCCGACGCACAAGGCTCGGCGGGGGAGTGAGCCTTGTCGTCTGTTGCGGCCCTACTAAGGCTCGAGCAAATGGATGCCAATCCTGTAGGCGGTGAACACGTTCTCGGCGGCATCGTACTTGCCGCGGGCGTGCATCGAGCGTGCCCTGTCGCCGCCGGTGAGGCTGGTACCCAGATCGTTGGCGAAATCGGCGAACTGGGAATACATCCTGACGCTGTCGTCGGACTTGATATAGAACGCCAGCCTGCCGGATTGCCGCGGCACGATCGTCGTGTCCGAATCCAGCTCGGTGAGGTCGATGAGGACCGGACCCTGCTTGATGTAGTGGCGCTGATCGATGTCGTCGTTCTGGTTGTTAAGGACCAGGCGCTCCGGCTCGATACTGCTAAACGGCATTGCGCTGCCATCGACGCCCCAGCCAACGCCGAGCACGCTTCGGACATCCGTGTAGTCGACGACGGTTCTTCCAATGAAGTCCGGCGGCGCCATACCAAATGCGGCAGGGAAGCCACGAGCGACGATGGGTTTACCGGCTGCAAAGTCAGCCAACGTAAGGTCGCCCGTTGCCACCGTGTAGTTGTCCGGGTCTGCGTCCTGGGCTTCGGACATGCCGGTGCCGGTGAAATCGAAGATCTGCGCGCGCCGGCGATCGATGGAGTGCAGCGTGATGTCCGTCTCTCCCGGCACTATCGAGTTGACAATGCCGGAGAGGTGAGTCACGTGCATGCGAACGGCGCCCTGGGTCGCGTCGAACAGGATCTGCGGCGCCAGTGCGTCAGTGCTCGTGGCAGGCTGATTGCCACGAATGGTGACGCGCTGGCCAACGGAAATGGCGTCAATGCCGAGGTCCGTCGTCCGATCACCGTCTTTGACAACCTTCGTGTCAGGACCAATCTCGACGACAACGTCATCATGGAAATGCACGCGGCGATCGGACGGAACGATGGTCGCGCCGCGAATCGTGAGAAAGTTGCTGTCCCGCTTGATGACGTTACCGATGACGGCGTCCCTGTCGCTTCCGGGTACGCTGGAGCCGGCAAGCACAAGGTCGGCCGTGAAGCGGCGTTCCAGCACGTTCAAGGTGCCCTTGGCCACGGTCGGCGTTCCCTGTCCCGCATCGGCGAGGGCACGCAGGCCGTCCGCACCGACCAGCATGAGCTCGTTGACTTCGAACTCGGTGTCGTCGCTGACGGTCACTTCGACCCGGCCAAAGTCGCCGTCGCGGTCGTAAAAGGGTCGAATCGCTACCGTGTAGCTCATCTCGTCAGTATCCACGGCGACCAGTGGCCCTCTGACGCGAATGTCTTTTTCGTCGACAGGCGCCACTTCAGCCAGAATGAATTGCTCCGAGACGGCCTCTGCCGGCGTTGCGTCGATATCGACGGCATGCGAGGCAGCGAGGTCGAAGTCGAGCTGCAGGAAGGCCGGACGTCCTTTGGTCACGATCAGGCGATCGCGATTCGAAAGCTCGATTCTCAATGTGCTTTCGGTGATGATGTCGCCGTCCGTGTTCAGGACCAGGGCCGATTTCGATTCACCCCCGGCCTCGACAAACACTTCCGAATCCGTGTAATCGAGGCTGATTGTGCCGGCAGTGTAGGTGCCCGGCGGAATCGTTGCTACGGTGACAAGTTCGGTCAGGTCGACGTATTCGCTGAAGTTGATGCGGGTGCTGCGTGGCAGGGTCTCTACGACACGGCCATTGGCTGTCTCGAGCTTCAGCGATGTCACGTCGACGGTGTAGTTGAGGAAATCGCCGTCGGCATCGGTCAGCGCAACCATGACGGTGCCGCATTCGGCGATGGTGCTGGCATCGGCCGGATCGCATGAGCCGGCTGCAACGCTGTCCGGGTTTTCGCTGCTACCGGCGCCGCCACCGCAAGCAGCCAGAATGACGGCCGCCAGCAGTATTGTTATCCAGTTCGCGAACTTCCTTGTGCCTGCGGTATCTGGCAGGTCCTGAACCATGTAATTCATGAGGGGTCTCCTGTTAGCCCATGCTTCGTTGTTCAGGGCTTTAACGGAACGGAGACTGTTTGGTTGACCCGGGCCAGCCGATACGCCTTATGTGAAAAGCTCCTCTGCTGTAATAAAGCAAAAAATACAGCGACTTAGCTTGTATTCCTTCCTTAACATGTCAAAATGTTTCTCCGAAATGACGAATCCGTCCGATATCACGAGTACCCAGGGAGTCCGGCACCGCAAACCGCGGGCCGGCGAACGTACTCGCGGCGCCGTCGACGCGCTGCAGACCAAGATCGCGGTCGGCGTGCAGAACCTCGATCCCTCCCGCTATCTCGAGCAGCTGCAGGCGATGGTTGACGAGTTGCCCGAGGCGACCGGCACCGACGCCGCCTTTGTTGCACTTATCAGCGACGAGGGCGAGAGCATCGAGACGGTACTGGCGTCCTGCAATGGATTCGCCCGCTGCAGCCCGGGGGTTCTCGCCGGGGAGGCGCTCGCCGACTGGCCGTGGCTGTGCCAGCGGCTCGGACATCTCCGGGTCGTTGAAGTAGCAGACACCATGAAAGGTCCGGGTGTTGCCCGGGAAGAACTGCGGCGCCTCAACGAACTGCATATTGGTGCTGTGCTCGTGATTGGCTTTTCCGTTCACGATGAGATCGCCGGTTTCCTGGCTATCGTCGACGAGCTACCCGTTGCCGGCTGGGACGCAAATCTGCACTTGCTCATGAAGCTCTTCGGCTCCTCGCTGGCCAACGGGCTGGAACGCGTCAGCGACAAGGAACTGCTCGTCGAACTGCAGGAGCGCAACCGGCTCGTGGCGATGACGGCCAACGATGGCATCTGGGACTTCGATGGCGAATCCAAGCACATCAATCTGTCGCGGCGCTGGAAGACGATGCTCGGTTACGATCCCGACGACGACGACGTGAAACTGGACTGGTATCGCCTCGTTCATGCGGATGACATGGCAAGGGTGCAGACTCGAATGCGTGAGCATCTCGAGGGCAAGACGCCGTTCTTCGAATCGGTGCACCGCATGCAACACCAGAGCGGCGATTGGCGCTGGATGAAAAGTCGGGCCAAAGCGATCGTCGACAGCAATGGCCGTCTTCTTCGCCTGCTGGGTGTCGAGGTCGATATAACCGAACGCAAGCTCTATGAAGATGCACTGTTTCGCGAGAAAGAGAGTGCACAGATTACTTTGCAGTCGATCGGCGACGGCGTGATCACTACGGATTCGAAAAGCAACGTGGAGTACATCAATCCCGTCGCAGAGGAGCTTACGGGCTGGAAAGTGGATGATGCGAGCGGACGACCGATCGATGAGATTTTTCGCGGCTTCCATGAAGAGACCTGCGAGCCGCTCGAGAATCCGCTTGCCGTGGCGATCCGCCGGGATCGGGCGATCAAGTCGGTGCGTCCGACCTTGCTGATTCGTCGCGATGGTAACGAACTCTACATAGAGAGCACAGCGTCTCCCATTCGGGATGGCAAAGGCGAAGTGACCGGCGGCGTGCTGGTATTTCACGACGTCAGTGAATCACGGGACCTCAACCGGCGGCTCAGCTATCATGCCAGCCACGACATACTCACGGGCCTGGTCAATCGGCGGGAATTCGAGAACCGGGTTGAGCGTGCGCTGAAAAGCGCCAAGGCGCGTGAAACGTCCTATGCCCTTCTTTATCTCGATCTCGATCAGTTCAAGATCGTCAACGACTCCTGTGGCCACAGCGCCGGAGATGCGCTCCTCGGACAGCTTGGTGCGCTGCTGAAGTCGAAGATTCGCTGGCGCGACACCCTGGCGAGACTGGGTGGCGATGAATTCGGTGTCTTGCTGGAAAGCTGTAGCCTCGAGGAGGCGATGAATACCGCCGAAACGCTGCGAATGGCGATTGGCGAGTACAAGTTTACCTGGGAGGAACGAAACTTCCGTCTCGGCGTCAGCATCGGCGTGGTGCCGATCACCGCCGATAACGAGGACGTCGCCGCACTGTTGACGGCGGCCGATAGTGCCTGTTCCGCCGCAAAGGAAGCCGGGCGAAATCGAATTCACAGTTTCCAGGAAAACGATATCGACCTGATGCGGCGACGCCGCGAGATGCAGTGGGCCGCGCGCATCAACAATGCACTCGAAGAAAACCGCTTCGAGCTGTTTCGACAGACTATTCAGCCGCTGCAGGTCGAAGAAGAGGGCGCTCACTACGAGATCCTGTTACGCATGCGCGACGAGAATGGCGGAATAATATCCCCGGGCCTGTTCATCGAAGCGGCGGAGCGCTATGGCATTACGCCCAGTATCGATCGATGGGTGATTCGCAGCGCGTTTCGCTGGCTGGTATCGGAGGCTGACGAGCGCGAGCGACTGTCATTGTGTTCCATCAATCTCTCCGGGCAAAGCCTGGGCGACGAGAAGTTCCTGCCGTTCGTCGTCGACCAGTTCCAGATGAGCGGAATCGATGCGACCAAAATCTGCTTTGAGATCACGGAAACCGCGGCTATCGCGAGCTATTCGCAGGCCAACCGATTCATCAATGCGCTGAAAGAGCTTGGTTGCATGTTCGCCCTTGATGATTTCGGTACCGGACTCTCGTCTTTCGGCTATCTGAAGCACTTCCCGGTCGATTTCCTCAAGATCGACGGCAGTTTTGTCAAAGAGATACTGCACGATCCTATCGATCGCGAAATGGTGCGCTCCATTAACGAAATCGGGCACCTGACCGGCAAGCGAACCATCGCGGAGTTTGCCGAAAACGAAGAAATCATAACGATGTTGCGTGGCATGGGCGTCGACTACGCACAGGGTTACGGTGTGTCGGAGCCGAAGCGTGTCACCCGCGCGGTTGCCTAGGCGTTCAAAACCGCGCCTGATCCCGGCTAGTCGATCCTGAATAGCATCGACAGGTCGATCGCGTCGATATTCTTGGTCAAGGCGCCGACGGAGATATAGTCAACGCCGGTCTCGGCGATATCCCTGACCGAGGCGAGCGTGACGTTGCCGGACGCCTCGAGTTCCGCCGCCACGTAACCGAAGCTCCGATTCGTTTCGACCGCATCGCGAAGCGCTTGCAGCGAGAAATTATCAAGCAGTATGCGTGTGGCGCCGGCCTTCAGGGCTTCGAGCAGTTCTTCCCTGTTCTCGACCTCGACCTCGATCAAGGCCTCGGTGTCGAGGGCCTGGGCTCGTTGCAGTGCCGCCGTAATACCCCCGGCGCTCTTGATGTGATTCTCCTTGATCAAGATGGCATCGAACAGGCCACAACGATGGTTGTCTCCGCCGCCGCAGAGAACGGCATACTTCTGCGCCTGCCGCAGGCCAGGGAGGGTCTTGCGCGTGTCCAGTATTCTCGCCGCAGTGCCCTCTATGGCCTGCACATAGCGTGACGTGGTCGTCGCAACGGCGGACAGCGTCTGCAGGAAATTGAGTGCGGTGCGCTCGCCGGTCAGCAGGGCGCGCGCAGGACCGACCAGCTTGCAGATTACGTCGCCGGAGTCGGCCGTTTGCCCGTCGCCGATATACCAATCGACGATGACATGCTCGTCGAGCTGCGAAAAGACCTCGTCGACCCACGGCTGGCCCGCGAGGATCAGGGACTCGCGAGCGACTATCGTTGCACCGACGACAGCATCGGCGTCTATGAGTGACGCCGTCAGGTCACCGTCGCCGACATCCTCGAGAAGTGCTGTCGAAACCACAGGTCCTATGGACTGCTTGACGCTGTCGGACAATTTCACCGTTCGTTACTCAAAAAGAGAAGCCCGGCCACAATAGCCGGGCTCCATATCTTGCGGCCAGCTGGGGCTACATGATCCAGCCGTGTCCCGGACCGATCATGCTCATCAACATCGGAATCGACATCAGTGTATTGGACCGCGATGCAAGGAATGCGGTGTTCTTCGCTTTGGCAACCTGTTCGGCGCTGGCCTCTACCATGCCGAGCACCTTCTTCTGGTTCGGCCAGATGAGGACCCAGACGTTGAACAGCATGATGGTGCCCAGCCAGGCACCAACACCAATGGTCGTTGCGTAGGGGTTCGGGGCGTCGCCCATCAGTCCGAGCGTGAACGCGTGATGCAGCATGCCATTCAGATACAGGAACGTGGCGCCCGTCAGCCAGGTCGCGAGCGCGCCCCAGCGAAACCACCACAGGGCTCGCGGAGCAACGTACTTTGCAATGCCGGCGCCGCCCGGGCCGCCTTCATCCGCAGCCGCTTCACCGAGCGCGGGAACCTGCACAAAATTGAAATAGTAGAGCAGGCCGATCCAGGTAACGCCGGAGAGCACGTGCAGCCAGATTACGAGAGACTTGGCCGGCACGCCGGCGACAATATGTTCGCCGGGCAGTAAAAAGACGATAAGGGCTGCCAGTACGATACCGGCGATGATTGTGCCGCCAATGCTCTTCAAAGGATTCATTATTTGTGTCTCCGGGTCTTTGCTGATTGATTTATTTTGAGTTCTTGTTCGGACGATCGCAGCTTCGCGGTGCCCGTATTATAGTGACTGCGGTTGCGAAAAGAGAACTATTTGCGTCGTTCCGGCCGCTGTTGCCGGAGGATCGACACGGAGAAACGTGTCTTTAAGTATATGATTTATATAAATAATGAGTGATAAAAGCACAGAAAGAACTGGCGATAGAAGCTGTCGTCCACTGTCGCCCTGCGTGCTCGTCTGTACGCTGGACGAGAAAAAGACCTGCCTGGGCTGTGGTCGAAGCATGGAAGAGATTTCCCGTTGGGCGTTAATGAGCCGGGAAGAACAGTGGGCGGTCGTGGATCAATTGGCACAACGGCAAGCGGCGGATTGAAGGTACAATCGCGGCCAGGACTGGAGAACGGCGATGCGCATATTGAGTTTTCTGCTGGCCGGCTGCCTGCTGGGCGGCTGTACCGCCATGATGGTCGGTGGTGCCGCAGTGGGCGGCTACCAGGTGGGCAAGGATGAGCGCCCGGCTGCGATTGTTGCCTCTGATTCTGCGATTACCACAAAGATCAAGGGCAAATACGTGGCGGATTCCGATGTCAGCGTGTTCAATATCGGCGTACGGACCTGGGAGGGTACCGTGACCCTGTCCGGAATCGTCGGCAGCTACGTGGCGCGGGATAAGGCGGAGTCCATCGCCAGGAGTACCGGCGGCGTGAAAGCGGTGAACAACCTGATCGTCGTTGAGGACCAGAGCGCGAAATAATCGTCGCTTACTATTGAAACCCGCGATAGCGGCCAAATCTTGACTGGCTGTCGCCAACAAAGAGCAGGTATCAGACGTGGATGTAAAAGAAAGAATCGAACAACAGCTCGCAGCGCATGACGTTCTACTTTTCATGAAGGGAACGCCCGACTTCCCGCAATGCGGTTTCTCCGGCCAGACCGTTGCCGCATTGAACGCGGTCGGCAGGCCATATTCGTACGTCAACATTTTCGAGGACCCGGAAGTTCGTGAGGGACTCAAGGAATATTCGAATTGGCCGACGTTTCCTCAGCTGTACGTGAAGGGCGAACTCATCGGCGGTTGTGACATCGTTATCGAAATGTATCAATCGGGCGAATTGCAGAAGCTGCTTCAACAGACCGAGGCGCAGCCGACTCAGGGTTGAGGTGGTGCGCTTTTCAGCGTTGCCTCGAAGATATCGCGATAGCGATTGACCGCCTCGCAAAACAGGTCTGCGGTAACTTCGGCATCGTATGACGCCGAGTGCGCCTGCGTCTCGTCCCAGCCCAGTCCGGCTGCAATAGCGGCGCGCGCGAGCACGGTCTGGCCGAATGCGACGCCACACAGCGTGGCGGTATCGAAACAGCTGAACGGATGAAACGGGCTGCGCTTGATGGCAGATCGCTCGATGGCCTTGTTCATGAAGCCGAGGTCGAAATGCGCGTTGTGGCCCACCAGCACGGCGCGACTGCATCGATTTTCGCGCACGGCGCGGCGGACCTCGCGAAACGTTCGCTGCAAGGCGTCACGCTCGTCAATCGCCGGGCGCAACGGGTGGTTCGGGTCGATGCCGTTTACCGCGAGGGATGCCGCTTCGAGATTGGCGCCCTCGAAAGGCTTCACGTGGTATCGGATGGTTTCGCCGCGCGTCAATAAACCCTCGGAATTGTAATCCAGCAGTACGGTTGCAATCTCGAGGAGCGCGTCTGTCTGCGAATTGAAGCCGCCGGTTTCGACATCGACGACGACTGGCAGAAATCCGCGGAAGCGGTTTGCAATTCTGACCGTTTCCGTCACCTACAGGTTCGCCTCGAGCAATTTCTCATCGAGAATCGCACTCATCGTGTAGCGAACGCCGAAGCCCGTAAACTTGGTCGCGATATGTGCAAGGCCGCCCTCGTTGTCGCTGGCACTCAGGTCCATGTGCACCCAGGGAACATCGTTCTCGACGAACTCCGCAAGAAAACTGGCGGCCAGGATATGATCCCCCACACCCTTCGGCGAACACTGCTTCAGGTCGGCCGTTGGACTCTCCAGGTCCTCAAGAAATTCCTTGCCGATCGGGAACGGCCAGACACGCTCGCCACAGTGCTGGCCGATACGTTTCAGTCGCGGATGCAGTTCGGCGCGGTTTGTGAAGACGCCCGAATAGCGTGTCGTGATGGCGCTGACGCAGGTGCCTGTGAGTGTCGCGAAATCAAGGATCATCCCGGGACGCTCGCGGCTCGCGAGTACCAGCGCATCCGCGAGTACCATGCGGCCTTCGGCATCCGTGTGTATCGTCTGAATGGTCTTGCCATTGGCGGCGGTTACCACATCCTGCGACTTGTAGGCATTCGGTCCGGTGCGGTTTTCGGTCAGTGCCAGCCAGCAGTCGACGGCGATCGGGAGTTTCAATTCCGAAATCGCAAGGAAAGTGCCGAGTGCGACGGCACTGCCCTGCATGTCGCCATGCATGTCCAGCATGGACTGAAACGGTTTCAGATTCGTGCCGCCCGTATCGTAGATAATGCCTTTTCCGACCAGACTGAGATCGGCTGCCGCTTTCTTCGACCCCGGGCGATAACGAAGATGAACGATACCTGCGCTGTCATCGTCATTGCCTTGCGCCACGGCCAGGAATGCACCGGCGCCAAGCAACTCGAGATCCTTGGTCGCCAGGCGCTTGTAAAGCCAGCCATGTTGTTTCGCGAGGACCTTGACGAGATCCGCATATCGAAGGGCATCGAGCATGTTGGGCGGCAATGCGGTCAGCCATCGGGCGAGGTTATTGCCCCTGGCTTCGGCGGAGACTCGGCTCGTGTCGAGCGTCTCGAGCAGACCGAGTAGCCGGATTGATTTGATCTTTGGCGGTACCGCCTTGGTCTTGAAGGTCGGCATCGTGGAGGCTGCCGCCAGCGCCGCTGCGAGCACGTTATTGACAAGCCCGGCCTGATCGTCGGCATCGAAGCCAACGGCACATATACCGAGGCTGCCGGCTTTTTCGATGGTTGCGGAAGCAACCAGTTTTCGCCCCAGCGTCAGTTGCTCAAATGTGCTTGAATCGGGACCGGCCGTGCCTGCGACGACGAGTGTCTGTTTCTTGTTGCTGAGTCGCGAGAGCAATGCGGGCGTAGATCCTGGCCGCTGTTTGCGAAACAGTGCCTCCAGTTTGGCGCCCTGCGGAATGCGCGCAAAATCGGCGCTCTTTGGTTTCGCCGGTAGTATCAAAAGTAACTGATCGACAGAATCGAGGCTCTTCGCATCGACGCGACCCACCTTCTGGTGGATACGCAAATTCTGGACCTCGGGTGTGATGCTTGTCATACGTTTGGATTCTCCGCGATGAGCTTGACGCTCATGGCACAAACCTTGAAGATGACGGCCGCAGTAGCGATCCGCATGGTCCGGTGCAATGAAGCGGTGATCCTAGCAGGACGCTTCGTGTAATTCACGCGACAGGTCGGGCCGTGTTCCGCCAATCGCCCGATGGACAATTGTATGAGCAGTTTCAATCCTTTCGATGATATAGACCCGATCGAGACCACCGAGTGGCTGGAGTCGATCGATTCGGTGCTCTCGCACCAGGGTCCGGAGCGGGCGCACTTCCTGTTGAACCAGATGATCGATTTCGCAAGACGGTCCGGCGCCTATCTTCCCTATACGCCGAATACCGCCTACCTGAATACCATATCGACGGCGCGACAGCCGGAGTACCCGGGTGACCGGTCTCTGGAGCGACGCATCGAAGCCTATATTCGCTGGAACGCGATGGCGATGGTGGTACAGGCGAATCGCAAGAGCACCGAGTACGGTGGCCACATCTCCAGCTACGCATCGTCGGCGACCCTTTACGAGGTCGGTTTCAACCACTTCTGGCGAGCGGCGGGCGAAAAGCATGGCGGCGACCTGGTATTCATGCAGGGTCACTCCGCGCCAGGGATGTATGCGCGTGCTTATCTCGAAGGGCGCCTTACTGATGAGAAATTGAACCGCTTTCGGCAGGAGGTTGGCGGCGGCGGGCTGTCGTCGTATCCACATCCCTGGCTGATGCCGGATTTCTGGCAGTTTCCGACCGTGTCGATGGGTCTCGGTCCGATGATGGCCATCTACCAGGCGCGATTCATGCGCTACATGGAGAATCGCGGCCTCATCGAGCCGAGCGATCGCAAGGTCTGGTGTTTCCTTGGCGACGGGGAAATGGATGAGCCGGAGTCGATGGGCGCAATTACAATGCCGGTCCGCGAGGGGCTCGACAATCTCGTGTTCGTCGTTAACTGCAATTTGCAGCGGTTGGACGGACCGGTTCGAGGCAACGGCAAGATTATCCAGGAACTCGAGGCCGCCTTCGGCGGAGCCGGCTGGAACGTGGTCAAGGTAATCTGGGGTTCGAAATGGGATCCCCTGCTGGCCAGGGACCAGTCCGGCAAGCTTCGCCAGATAATGGAAGAGACCGTCGACGGCGAGTACCAGAAGATCAAGTCCATGGACGGCAAATACGTACGCGACACGTTTTTCGGCAAGCACCCGGAGACGGCGGAGATGGTGGCCAACATGTCGGATGAGGAGATCTGGCGCCTCAATCGCGGCGGGCACGATCCGCTCAAGGTTTACGCGGCCTATGACGCCGCAACGAGGCACAAGGGTGGCCCGACTATCGTCCTTGCGAAAACCGTCAAGGGCTTCGGCATGGGCTCGGCCGGCGAAGGTCAGAATATTGCGCACCAGCAGAAGAAACTCGGCCTCGAGGAACTGAAGAAATTCCGCGATCGTTTCAACATACCGGTCTCGGACAAGGACATTGACAACGTGCCTTATTGCAAGCCCGCCCCGGACAGTGCCGAGCTGGAATACCTGATGGAACGACGCGAGGCGCTCGGCGGATCGCTGCCCAAACGGCGGGCAAGGTCAAAGGCGCTTCCCGCGCCGGGCATCGAGGCTTTTCGTACCCAGCTGGAGGGCACCGGGGAACGCGAGGCGTCCACGACGATGGCTTTCGTGCGCATTCTCACCGCGCTGCTTCGGGACAAACAGATCGGCAAGCACATTGTGCCTATCGTGCCCGACGAGGCGCGTACCTTCGGCATGGAAGGACTGTTCCGCCAGGTGGGCATCTACGCCTCGAAGGGGCAGCTTTATGAGCCCCAGGACTCCGGCGCCCTTATGTACTACCGCGAGGACAAGAAAGGCCAGATCCTGGAGGAGGGCATCAATGAAGCCGGGGCGTTCTGCTCATGGCTGGCCGCAGGCACCTCCTACTCGAATCACGACGTCCCGATGGTGCCTTTCTACATCTTTTACTCGATGTTCGGTTTCCAGCGCATCGGTGACTTCGTTTGGGCCGGTGGCGACCAGCAGTCCCGCGGATTCCTGATCGGCGGCACCGCCGGGCGCACGACGCTGGCGGGCGAGGGCCTGCAGCACCAGGATGGCCATAGCCTGGTCAGCGCATCGACGGTGCCAAACTGTGTCGCTTACGATCCCACCTATGCCTATGAGCTGGCGGTCATTATCCAGGATGGCCTGCGACGCATGATCAAAGAGCAGGAAAACATCTTCTACTACATCACCTGCATGAATGAGAACTACGTGCAACCGCCGATGCCGGCGGGTGTCGAGGACGGCATACTGCGTGGCATGTACCTGCTGCAGGTGGGCGGACAGGGCAGGATTCGCGCCCAGCTGATGGGCTCCGGGACGATTTTGCGAGAAGTACTCGCCGCCGCCGAATTGCTGAAGGAGGACTTCGGCATTCCCACCGACGTCTGGTCGGTTACGAGTTTCAACGAATTGCGACGCAATGCGCTGGAAGTCGAACGCTGGAATATTCTGCACCCCGGACAGACGCCACGGAAGAGCTACCTGGAAGAAAAACTGGCCGACAAGCCGGGGCCCTTTATCGCGGCAACCGACTACATGAAGATCGTCGCCGACCAGGTGCAGCGCTGGATGCCCGGCCGCTTTATCTCGCTGGGTACGGACGGGTACGGACGCAGCGACGCGCGCCGGGAATTGCGTGAGCACTTCGAGGTTGATCGGCGATTTATCGCGATAACGGCCCTGAAAGCGCTCGCTGACGATGGTGTACTTGACTTGAAGACAGTCTCTCAAGCGATTGAAAAATATGGTATTGATCCGGATCGCCCTGATCCGGTGACCTTGTAGTCGGTACGGAGCGCAAGAATGGCGAATTCCATCGACATCGTTGTCCCCGACCTGGGTGATTTCGAAAACGTTGAGATCATCGAAGTGCTCGTTGCCCCCGGCGACACGGTGGCGCGAGAAGACGGGCTCATTACGCTTGAAACCGACAAGGCGTCTTTCGATGTGCCGGCTCCCGATAATGGCGTTGTCGAGTCGCTGACCGTCGTGGTGGGGGACACCGTCTCAACCGGCGATGTTATTGGCACGCTGACACCTCGGGTCACCGACACGGTCGTAATTGCGCCAGGCATTGCGGCGACGCCGAGCGGCGATACGACAGTGATGGCGACGCCCGCGGGCAGCAGCCCGAAATCGGGCGGCAAGCAGACCCTGGTCGTGCCCGATCTCGGTGACTTCGACGACGTTGATGTCATCGAGGTCCACATCAATGCAGGCGACACCGTCTCGATCGATGATCCTCTGGTCACGCTCGAGACCGATAAGGCGGCCATGGACGTGCCGGCTGTCGTCGCCGGTACGATCGAATCGGTCGTCATCAAGGTCGGCGAAAAGGTTTCCGCCGGGGCGACCATCGCCACTATCGATGCGGCTGCCGGTACGTCGCAAGCCGAACGTCCGAAGGTCGCGCCGATACCGGAAGAATCCGCCGAGGTAGCCGAGCCGGCCAGCCCTGCGCCGGCTCAGCCGACGAAAGCCCCGGCGGCGACGGCAAGCCCGCGGCGCATTAACGAAGCCGGTTTTTCCAAAGCGCACGCCAGCCCGTCCGTCAGAAAACTGGCTCGAGAGCTGGGTGTCGATCTCGCACAGGTGAAGGGCAGCGGGCAAAAGAACCGTATCCTGCACAGCGATGTGAAGGCTTTTGTCAAAGCCGTACTGGGCGGACAGGCCGCGGCGCCTGCTGGCGGGGCGTTGCCAAAGACGCCGACTGTCGACTTCGCGAAGTTCGGCGAAATCGACGTGCAGCCGCTCACGCGCGTGCAAAAGATATCCGGTCCGCGACTGCAGGCGAGCTGGATTAACCTGCCGCACGTCACGCAACACGATCTCGCCGATATCACCGACCTCGAGTCGAAGCGACAGCTGCTCAAGGGGCCGGCCAAAGAACGCGGCATCGGCCTGACGCCACTCGCTTTCGTAATGAAAGCCTGCGTCGCGGCACTCGAGGAGTTTCCCAGAGTCAATTCGTCGCTGTCGGAAGACGGTGCGAGTCTTGTCTTCAAGAAGTACTGTCATCTGGGCTTCGCCGCGGATACCGATCAGGGGCTGATGGTTCCGGTTATCCGCGACGCCGACAAGAAGGACATTTACGAAATCGCCAAGGAGCTCGGCGAGCTGTCTGCGCGCGCGCGCGAAGGAAAACTGAAGGCCGAAAACCTGCAAGGGGCGACGTTTACGATTTCCAGCCTCGGCGGGATCGGTGGCACTGCGTTCACGCCCATCGTGAATGCTCCGGAAGTTGCGATCCTCGGCGTTTCCCGTTCGTCGGTACAGCCTGTATGGAATGGCTCCAAGTTTGAGCCACGCCTGATGCTGCCGCTGTCATTTTCGTACGATCACCGGGTAATCGACGGCGCCCAGGCTGTCCGCTTTACAACCTTCCTTGGCGAAAAGCTCGGCGACGTCGACGCGCTGCTGCAGGCGATTCCCTAGTGACGATTCAATTGACAGTTCCCGACCTCGGCGACTTCGAGGATGTCGAGGTTATCGACATACTCGTATCGCCGGGCGACCGGATCGCCGTCGAGGATCCGCTCCTGACGCTGGAATCCGATAAAGCGTCGATGGACGTTCCGGCGAGTCATGCGGGAACTGTCGTGTCGGTCGATGTCGGCGTTGGCGCCAGGGTTTCCAGCGGCGCGGGGATTGTGACGATAGAAACCGGCGAGGCCGCATCGACGAGGGACGCATCGCTCCCCGATGACGCGGGTGTTCCCAGCGATGATGTCGAAACAACGCGCAAGATGTCGGCACCGGAGATCGTCGCCACCCGAACCCGGGAAGCCGCCGCCACGCACGCCGCAGAGCTGGTCGTGATCGGCGCCGGACCCGGCGGCTACACCGCCGCGTTTCGTGCGGCCGATCTCGGTCTGGACGTCATCCTGATCGAGCGTTCCCCGACGCTGGGAGGCGTCTGCCTGAATGTCGGCTGCATACCTTCGAAAGCCCTCTTGCACGCCGCCAAGGTCATCGATGATGCGCAAGCGATGGCCGCACATGGCGTCACCTTCGGCAAGCCGAAGATCGATGCGGCAAGACTACGTGACTGGAAAAACGAGGTCGTCGGCAAGCTGACCGGCGGCCTCTCGACGATGGCGAAGCAGCGCAAGGTCCGTGTCATCCAGGCGAGCGCTCAATTCGTTTCGGCGAATCGACTGGCGCTCGACAACGAGGAGACGGTCGATTTCAGGCAATGCATCATAGCCGCCGGTTCAGAACCGGCCATACTGCCGGGACTGCCGGACGACCCCCGCATCGTCGACTCGACCGGCGCACTGGAGCTCGCACCGTTGCCGCGACGCCTGCTGGTCGTCGGCGGCGGCATCATCGGTCTCGAAATGGCGTGTGTGTACAGCGCGCTGGGCACCGATGTCAGCGTCGTGGAACTGACCGACTCGCTGATGCCCGGCACCGATCCCGACTTGCTGCGGCCTTTCCTGAAGGTCGTCAGGCCGCGTTATGATGCCATTCACGTGTCGACCAAGGTGACCGGCATGCGTGCCACCGTCCCTGGCATCGAAGTGAGCTTCGAGGGCGACAAGGCGCCGTCTGTCGGCGTCTATGACAGGGTTCTTGTCGCGATCGGCCGCAAGTCGAATGGCGCTACGCTCGCTGCGGAGAAAGCGGGCGTCAATGTAGATCAGCGCGGCATCATCGCTGTCGACAAGCAGATGCGCACCAATGTTCCGCATATCTTCGCCATCGGCGACCTTGCCGGCGGCCCGATGCTGGCCCACAAGGCGACGCACGAAGCCAAGGTGGCGGCGGAAGTGGCGGCTGGAGAGAAGAGCTACTTCGACGCTCGCACGATTCCATCGGTCGCGTATACGGACCCTGAAATCGCCTGGGTGGGCCTGACGGAACTCGAGGCAAAAGCAGAGGGCATCGACTACGAAAAGGGGCAGTTTCCCTGGGCGGCCAGCGGCCGTGCATTGGCGCTGGGCCGAGCCGAAGGATTTACCAAGCTGTTGTTCGACAAGACGAGCAGGCGAGTGCTGGGTGGCGCCGTGGTCGGTCCCAATGCGGGTGACCTGATTGCCGAAATCGGGCTCGCCATTGAAATGGGTGCGGACGCGGCGGATGTCAGCCTGACCATTCACCCTCATCCCACGCTGTCCGAGACGGTGGCGTTTGCAGCTGAGGCTTTCGAAGGCACGCTGACCGATCTCTACATGCCGAAGCGGCGATAGCAGTCTGTCGGACCTAGGGCTAATCTACTGCGACGGCGCGTCTTCGCGGCGCTGATGCGTTCGCCCTATCCTCGCTCTGAACCGGCTAACCCGGTCCGTTTCTCCAGCCAGTAGAAAAACAGCCCGATCGAGACCAGGATCGACACGGCGATCCAGGACTCGAGCTGCGACTGCATGAGCAGCCAGATGCAGATGGCCAGGCCCAGCAGCGGTATCGTGTAACCGCCTTTGAGACGCCAGGCCTTCTTCCTTGCCTGCTCACTGGCGTTTCGCCGGATGGACGGCAACGAAGCGATGCAAATCATGTAGCCAAGCAGCCGCACGAGCGAACTTGCGATTGCCAGCTTGACGAATGAGCCGGTCAGCGCAAGGACCAGCGCCATCGCGCCCATTATCATGATGCAGCGGTCGGGCGTTGCGTACTTCAAGTGCACATGGCCGAACCATCGCGGCAGAAGTTGATTTTCCGCCAGCGAGAAAATCAGTCGCGGTGCCGCGATCATGGAACTGGCGAGATTTCCGCCGATCGAAAAAACGGCGGCAAAGGTGATTGCAATTGCGCCGGCCGGGCCGGCCAGTGTGCGCCCGATGTCGACGAGTGTCGCCGTGCCGTATTGCGAAGGCGCGATGGTTGACACGAACACCAGCACGATCACGAAGTAGAGCAGGCCGGTTGCGACAACGGTTGCTACCAGGGCCCTGGGGATGGTGCTTCGCGGATGCGAGGTTTCACCTGCCGTAACGGCGACTGTCTCGAAACCGACGTAGGCATAGATCAGCAACAATGCCGTGCCGCCCAGCTCTTCGACAAAAAACGGTCCTGCGGGAATCAGGGTGCTGCCGGTTACGTGCTGCAGTCCGAGCAGAATCAGCAGCAACAGCGGTGCAATCTTGAGAATCGTCAGGACGCCCATCGTTCGAACGCCGTCGCGAACGCCGATGACATTCGCCCAGGTGAGGCCTGCGGTAACGATCGTGATAATCGCGGCGCGCGCCATGTCTCCCGCAAAAAAATCGAACAGTGAGCCGAGATAGGTCGCCATGACATTGGCGTTGGCGGCGAAGGCCGTGGTGCGCGCAAGATAGATCGCCCAGCCGGTGCTGAAACCGGCCAGCGGCCCAAAGGCCTCCGTCGCATAGATAACGGGGCCGCCCGTGTTGTCGTAGTAGCTGGCGAGTTCGGCGAAAGTCAGCACGACAGAAAGGAACAGAAAGCCAACGAGCAGAAACAGCCAGGGACTCAGCAGGCCTGCGTTTAGCGCAACTTTACCCGGGAGTGCAAAGATGCCTGCGCCGATCATCGAATTCAGCACCAGGAACGAAGCGCCGAGAAACCCGATATCGCGCCGGAGAGTGCTTGCTGGACTGGCTGGCATCAAACGATACTAGCAGATACCCCTGGCCGGCCAGTAGACGGCAGCAACCTGCGTTAGCGGCGCAGCTTCTGCTCCAGTACGTGGTCGAGGCTCAGCTTTCCGGCACCCTTGAAGACAAATGGCAGCAGCATGACGATGAACAGCAGCGGAATGCGGAAGTTTCCAGATCCCTTGTTGGTGATCGCATATCCCTGCCAGAGTTCGGCAAGACTGTCCCACTTATCCGGCAGATGCACGCCGAAGATGGCGACAATCGTGACGATGATCAGGCTGAAGGCCCAGAAACGCGTGAACAGGCCAAACACCAGGCACGCCGCGCCGAGGATTTCGGTCCAGGTTGCCATGAACCAGCTGATTTCGACGGGGATGACATCGAAGGGAGCAGGAAAGTTGTCCTGAACTCGTCCGAACCAGTTGCTGCCGTTAAGCTTCATGATGCCGGCGCTGCCGAATTCGTACGCCAGCAGCAGGCGCAATGGCAATAGTGCGATCCAGTCACCGGTCGAGTCGAGAACACCAAAAACCTGCTCTTTCAGGGTCATGAGAGATTTCATTGCCGAGGTCCTTTAGTGAATTCGTCGCGTGCCGGTGATGATCCCCAGTCGCCGTAATTCGACAAGCGCATCATGTCCGTGCTTCAGGAAAGCGGCGACATCCGGGTAGTTGATTTTCCTGGCGAGTTCGCGAATCAGGGTTTCGCCGGAGCTGTTCGTGGTGTTGCTCTCGATCGCATCGATGAGGCCCGCCGTTACGGCATTGAGCTCGAGGAAATGAACCTTGTCGCCGCTGTCCCTGTAAATGGCCAGGTAGACTGGCTGCTCTGCGGGCTCGGAGGGCAGGAAATCCGGCGAAATACGCTGCACCGGATAGTGATAGGCGAACGCCCAGGCCAGGACCGATTTCACCGGAGCGTTCGCGAGCAGATCGCCATCCGGCTCCACGCCGGCCATGTCATTCTCATCGGTCGACACGGACAGTGCGAGTTCTACGTATTCGTAGTGCGCGAGCTCGTGCAGAAACGGATGGTCTGCCGGAGTCGATTCGTATTCCCGCTCGAGAAAGCTCAGGAACTCTTCGGGCAGCTGCAGGAAATAGGGCGTCTCGGCCTTGTGTCGCTGCATGAATTTCCGAATCATGCTGCGCCACGCGTCCTCGCTGTGGATCTTGCGCATCACCGGGAACATCGTCGCGAGCAGGTTGAGCAGGTTATTTAGAAACAGCCTGCGGTAGATCGCCATGCGGCGATCTTCGATACCCTCCGGCGCCGCGACGTTGTCCGGGTCACGGATGTGTGCCGCAAACGCGTATTGCTTCTCCTGAAAATCGGGCCGATCAGCCATTGGCCGCTTTCCGCTCCGTGACTTCAGCCTGAAGCGCTTTGATTCGCCGAACTTCGTCCAGCAGTTCCTGCATCGGCGGGAAATTGAAGTCGCGTTCGAGCAAGGTGGGCACAGGCCCGAACTGCGCATAGGCCTGTTCGAGAAGCGCCCATGCCTGCTCGTCGACCGCCGAAGCATGCGTATCGATACGCAGGTCAGGCGCTTCGACATAGTGTCCGGCAAGGTGGAAATACCGAATGCGTTCCGCCGGCATGTCCTTGAGAAAATTGCCGGCGTCATAGCGGTGGTTGATACTGTTGACGACAATGTTGTTGATGTCGAGCATCAGGTCACAGTCGGATTCTTCGAGTACGCCAAGCAGAAACTCCTTTTCGCTCAACGACGTGTCGACAGGCGCATAGAAAGAGACGTTTTCGAGCGCGATGCGCTGCCCCAGAATGTCCTGAACGCGGCGAACGCGTTTCGCCACATAGGTGATGGCCTCCTCGGTAAAGGGAATCGGCATCAGGTCATAGAGCTGACCGTCGTCGCCGCAGTAGCTCAGGTGTTCGGAGTACTGGCGGATATCGTGTTGCGCCATGAAATCCTTGATGTCCCTTACCAACTGTTCGTTAAGCGGCGACGGCGCGCCGATGGACAGGGACAGACCGTGAATCAGAAAGGGATAGCGTTCGGTGAAGAACCGCAATTTCTTTGCCAGCGCGCCGCCGACGTGTATCCAGTTCTCCGGCGCCACCTCCATGAAGTCGACGTCGGCGGGCGGATCCGCCATCAATTTGTCGGCGATAGGGCGACGCAGGCCGAGGCCGGCGCCCTGAACCGGATATTGTGTGCTTTTCTGGCTCATAACTGTCCTGTTTCGGTTCTACGCTATCAGACCTGTTGCCGTTCGAATTTATTACGAACGGCAGGCGTTTTCAGGTAATCAGGCGATGAGGCGCCGCAATTGTTCCAGGTACCTTCGCTCATCCGGCGCCGTGCCCTGGCTCTGGGCTTCCCACAGTGCCTCCGCGAGGCATTCGATCATACGATGTTCGGCCTCGTGCGGATCGCCGCTCTTCGACGAGATCTGTCGATGAATACTCGCAATACCGGCCGGCCGGTCGGTTGCGATCTGTTCCCGCAGGCCCAGGTGCAAACCCATGTGCAGGAACGGATTGCTGCGTCCGCCTTCGGGCGCGTAGTCGCGCTCGAGATCTTCCGTCCCTATGTCGGAATGGTATTCCGGGTGCCATTCGATGACCGCCGCGATTTGCGCTTCGAGCGGCGACAGCGGATGACCTTCGCGCTGTTTTCGCCAGGCTTCGCGGTACATCTCCCGAAGTGCGCGGCGATCGTCACCAAAAATCAAGTCAGTTCCTTGCGCGTGTATTCACACCACGTCGCGATGGGGCAGTCGCCGCACAGGGGTTTTCTCGCTTTGCAGACGTAGCGACCGTGCAGGATCAGCCAGTGATGGGCGTCTCGTCTGAACTCTTCCGGTGTCAGTCGCAGCAGCCGTTTCTCGACTTCCAGCGGCGTCTTGCCCCTGGCGATCCCGGTGCGGTTGGCGACCCTGAAGATATGTGTGTCCACCGCGATGGTGGCTTCGCCGAACGCGGTGTTGAGAACCACGTTCGCTGTTTTTCGTCCGACGCCGGGCAGTGCCTCGAGTTGCGCACGCGTGTGCGGCACCTCGCCGTTATGCCGCTCGATAAGTATTCGGCAGGTCTTGATGATGTTCTCGGCCTTGCTGTTGAAAAGACCGATCGTGCGGATGTAGCGCTTCAGGCCGCCGACACCCAGCGCCAGAATCGACTGC
The DNA here is from genome assembly GCA_963701335.1 of uncultured Gammaproteobacteria bacterium. Taxonomy (GTDB): domain Bacteria; phylum Pseudomonadota; class Gammaproteobacteria; order Steroidobacterales; family Woeseiaceae; genus UBA1847. Next base: position 202,941 of record CAVOZR010000005.1, on the reverse strand, counting down.
GGTGAATTGGCCATCGGAAAAAGTCTGGCCGTTGCCTTGTTGACACTGACGTCGGTGGCCTGTGCCGACAGGATTACCGCGACCAGTAGTTCGAAGGGCGTCTGGTAGTTCAGTTCGGTCTTTGGCGCCGGCATGCGCTCGCGCAAGGTGTTGAAGATCGCCGTGCGTTTTTCCCGGTTCACAGAGGTACCTCTATTGGCTGTCGAGCCGCGTCCGTCCCGGCATGGCGCCGAGCTGTTTGTCACGCCGCCGTCGATCGACGACGTTCTTGACCGCGATGGCGATCGCAAGGCTGAAAAATGCGCCGGGAGGCAACACGGCGAGCAGAAAGCCGCCGTCAACGAAAACCAGGCCTTGCATCGCTTCGCCACCGAACAGCATGTCCATTCTCGCAAACAGCGAGCCCTGTCCGATCAGCTCCCGGAAAGCGCCGATAGCCATCAGCAGGAACGCGAACCCCAATCCCATCGAGAAACCGTCCATGAGGCTCGCGCCCAGGCTGTTTCGTGATGCAAAAATCTCCGCCCGGGCGACGATCGCGCAGTTTGTCACAATCAGCGGGATGAATATGCCGAGCGAACGATCCAGGTACGGGAACCAGGCTTTGAAGATCAGCTCGATGCAGGTGACGAGGCTTGCGATGATGAGCACGTACATGGGTATGCGAATTTCGGCGATGATCCAGCGCCTCGTGGCAGACACCAGGCCGTTCGAGGCGACCAGCACCGCCAGTGTCGCGAGGCCGAGGCCGAGACCGTTGACAAAGGTCGAGGTGACAGCGAGCAAGGGACAGAGTCCCAGCAGTTGTACGAGACCGGGGTTTTCGTCCCACAAACCGGTCTTGAGCTGTTCCAGAATTCCCGCAGGCTTCATTCCTGGTCCTCGTCAGCGGCGCTCACGGTCGTCGGTTCGTCGGTCTCCGGTTCGTCGGTCCCTGGCTCGTTCGTTGGGTCGGAGAAAATATCGACGCGATGCGTGTCGAAGTATATCAATGTCTCCTTGATCGCCTTGATGATCGCGCGCGGCGTCACCGATGCGCCGGTCAGCTGATCGAACTGACCGCCGTCGCGCTTGATGCGCCAGCCCGTCGGGGCGGGATCGACCAGCGAGCGCCCGTTGAACTGCTTCAACCAGTCCGACCTGCCCGACTCAATGCGATCGCCGAGACCAGGCGTCTCCCGATGTTCGAGCACGTGAACCCCGGTAACCATGCCGCTCGTCTCGATGCCGACCAGTATCCGGATCGGGCCGGAGTAGCCGTCACGGGCACTGACGACAAACAGCGCGGCAACCGGCTCGCCTGCGGCATAGACCCGATAGATGATGGCCGCGTCCGAGCCCGGCAATTCGTGCGGCGGTGGCAGGATGATCCTGGATTCGCTGACGCCGCTGTCGTAGAAAAGTCCGGACAGGGCAGGTTGCAGGCTGCGTTCAATCCAGGCCTTCTCATTTGCCTCGATGCGTTTCCCGGTCGCCTGATAGGTCAGGGCGACCAGTGCTGTACAGATTGCGGCGACGACGGCAAGCGTCATGCTGCTCTTGATGACCGTGGTTTCGCTCACGTCTCGCCACCTGATTTGCTGTGGCCGACGACAGGCGGTCGCGTCACGAGGTCGATCGCCGGTACCGCCATATTCATGATCAGGACGGCGAACGCCACGCCGTCCGCATAACTGCCCCAGGTACGAATGCAGTAGATCAGCAGTCCGATGCCGAAGCCAAACACCAGACGACCCCTTGGACTTGTCGCGCCGGACACCGGGTCGGTGGCAATAAAGAACGCGCAAAGAATGGTAGCGCCGCTGAAAAGATGAAACCCGGGACTCGGCTGACTGCCGGGATCGACCAGGTACATTATCGTCGCCGGCGCGAGCAAACCGACACCGACGGCTACCGGAATGTGCCAGCGGATGATCTTCTTGATCAGCAGCCAGAAGCCACCGATTGCAAGGAAATTGCCGATCCATTCCCAGCCGCGGCCGCCGAAGTCGCCCATGATCGGATTTGCGCGGATCTCGGTGACGGTTTGCATACCGTTCAGCCCCGATTTCATGACGTCCAGCGGCGTTGCGCGGCTGATCGCGTCGAAACCCAGCGCATCCGGCAGCGAACCGGTTAGTGTAAACGTGAGTGTCTGCAGGACTGTCAGGTACTGGTAGTCGATATCGCCCATTCGAGGCGCCGTCCAGAGATTCAAATGCATCGGGAATGCGATGAGAATGACGACATAGCCCGCCATGGCAGGGTTGAAAATGTTAAAGCCGAGACCGCCGTATAGATGCTTTGCGACGACGATGGCGAACAGCGTTCCGCTTGCCGTGACCCACCAGGGTGTCAGGGATGGCAGTGCAAACACGAGCAGCACGGCGGCGACCAGGGCGCTGTAGTCGCCCAGTGCCGCTTCCGGCGGCCGCTTACGCACGCGCATCACCAGGTACTCGCCGCCGACGGCAAAAATCGCGGCGACCAGCACGTTGAAAATAAAACCGGGACCGAAGAACCACACGTGGGCGATCGCGGCTGGAACGAGTGCGGCGAGGACCTGCAGCATTATCGACGGCACCGCCACTCGGGCAGACCAGTAAGGTGACGACCTGCGCGCGAACTCCATGCTCAGTCGCCCTCGCTCTTGTGTTTGCGGCGCTCCAGAATCTCCGTGATGTCCGCGGGACCCGCCCGCTTTGCGGTCGCTATCTGGCGTGCCAGTGCTTCCTCGCGTTGCTGCTGTTCGCTCTCCATGCGTGAGTTGCGTGCCTCGAATCGCGTCCGCGCCCGGGCCGCGCGCGCTTTTTCATCGGCCAGTTCCTGGATGCGGCCTTTCGCTACCCGGAAATTTGCGGTGAGCGGAATGTGGCTCGGACACACGAGATCGCAGCAGCCACACTCTATACAGTCGATCAGATTGAAATCACGAAGCCTGTTTTCGTTGTCGGCACGCGCGTGCCAATAGAGCTGTTGCGGCAACAGCTGCACCGGGCAGACCGCGGCACAGTCGCCACAGCGAATACACGCCAGCTCGCGGCCGGTAAAGGAGGTCTTGCGGACAACTAGGATCGAGTTGGTCGCCTTGACCAAAGGTACCCGATCGGTGCTGACGGATTTCCCCGTCATCGGTCCACCAATGAACAGATGGTCCGCATGCTCCGCGTAACCGCCGGTGAAAGCGACGATGTCCGCAATCGTGGTGCCAATACGCGCGCGAACATTCATCGGCCTTGCAATGCCTTCGCCCGCGACTGTCGTGACACGGGAGATCAGGGGCTCATGTCCGAGGATCCAGTCGTGGATCGCGGCAGCGGTGCCAACGTTCTGCACGAGGCAACCGACGTCGCTGGGCAGGCCCTCACTCGGTACTTCGCGATTGGTGACCAGCTGGACAAGCTGATCCTCGCCGCCGGACGGGTAGATCGTCGGGACCTGTTTCAGTACCAGGCGCGCATCGTCCAGTGCCGCCATCGCCTCGGCGAGGCTTGCCAGCGCCGCCGGTTTGTCACTCTCGACGACGACGAAGCAGGACTCGATCTGCATGGCGTGCATCAGGACCTGTGCGCCACTGAGGACTTGCATTGCGCGCTCGCGCATGAGCATGTCATCGCAACTGATGTAAGGCTCGCATTCGACGCCATTGAGTATGAGGTGCTCGATCTTGCAGCTACGCGCCTGCATCAGCTTCTGCGCGGTAGGAAACACGGCGCCACCCAGCCCGACGATGCCGCCATCCAGGATCTTCGCCAGCAGCACCTCTGGCTCGAGCTCCAGGTAATTCTCGGCCGCCGTTGTGTGGAGCGGCCGATCTTCGCCGTCGCATTCGATAATGATGCAGGGCGCCTGGTCACCGTAACGCCGCGACACGGGCCGGGGTTCTATGGCAACGACGCTGCCCGACGAGGAGGCATGCACCGGAGCGCCCAGCGCGCCCTCCGGCCTGGCCAACAGCTGCCCCTTCAGCACCCGTTCGCCGGCCGCGACCACGGGTTGAGCCGGGTCGCCCACGTGCTGCGTAATCGGCAATATCAACTGCGCGGGAATCGGTACATCGCGGATAGCTTCGGCGGTCGACGCGGCCTTGTGGCCCGGCAGGCGCAGGCCGCCGTGCAGTTTGCCCAGATCGTAGGTTGGCGCGCTCACCGCATGGGTCTCATGCTGATGCAGTCCACCGGACACGGTGCAACGCAAAGCTCGCAGCCGGTGCACTCACTCTCGATGACCGTGTGCATGAAGTGCCGAGCGCCGACGATAGCATCGACAGGACAGACGTCGCGGCAATGCAGGCAACCGATACAGAGCGCCTCATCGATGACGGCGACTGCGGGTTCGACTGCCTTCGCCAGCGGCAGAGCCTCGCGGCCCAGCAATTCGGCAAGCCGCTGTACCGTCGAGTCGCCGCCCGGCGGGCACAGATTGATCGCTGCTGCGCCACTGACGACAGCGGCGGCATAGGGGCGGCACCCCGGATATCCGCACTGAGCACACTGCGTCTGAGGCAACAATTCATTGACTCGCTCCACCAGGTCGCTTTCCTTGCGCGGCAGCCGGCGTGAGGCCAGGCTGAGCAGCAGACCGGCGACCAGCGCCATCAGTGCAATTGTCGCGACAGCAATCAGCATGGACCATCGTTCAAGGACGAGCCATACCGGAGAAACCCATGAAGGCCAGGGACATCATTCCTGCCGTCATCAGAGCGATCGCGGCGCCGCGAAAAGCAACGGGTACATCGGCCGCCTCGAGACGTTCGCGAATGGCGGCGAACATCACGAGAACCAGGGCAAATCCTGCGGCAGCACCGAAACCGTAAAACACCGACTGCACGAAACCCTTGGACTGCTGCACGTTGAGGAGGGCAACGCCAAGGACGGCGCAATTCGTTGCGATCAACGGAATGTAAATGCCGAGAACCTGCTCAAGCAGCGGACTCATGCGGCGTACCATGATCTCCGTGAACTGTACGCTCGCGGCAATGACAAGGATGAAACTGATGGTTCGCAGGTAGTCGAGGCCGAGTGGCACCAGTACGTACTGGTGCAGCAGATAGGATGTCGCCGATGACAGCGTCAGAACAAACGCCGTGGCGAGCGACATGCCGGCCGCGGCCTCGAGATTGCGCGATACTCCGAGGAATGGACACAGGCCGAGGAATCGAACCAGCACAAAGTTGTTAACCAGTACGGTGCTGATCAGGATGAAAATGAGTTCGGTCATACGGGTATTGTAAGGGAAACTCCCGGCAATTTTTCCTGGACCCGCAAGACACAGAGCTCACCGGAAACGATGTCACCGTGGGTAGCCGGGTCTATTTAACGCGCATCCCCGCTTTCGCACCGGCATCCGGTGACAGCAGGAAAATGTCCTTGCCGCCCGGACCGGCTGCCAGAACCATGCCCTCGGAGACCCCAAAGCGCATTTTTCGCGGAGCCAGGTTGGCTACCACGATGACGTGACGTCCGACCAGGCTCTCGGCTTCGTAAGCCGCCTTGATGCCGGCAAAGACCTGGCGTTGCTCATCGCCCACGTCGAGCGTAAGCGCCAGCAGCTTGTCGGCACCCTCGACAGGCTCGGCCCTCTCGATACGCGCGATTCGCAGGTCGACCTTCATGAAGTCGTCGATACTGATGATGTCGTCGTGCTTCTCTTCTTCAGGCACCGCCGTGTTCTCCAGTGATTGCTCGATGATGTTTTGCACCTGGGTCGCCTCGACACGGGTAAGGAGTGGCTGAAACCGTCGCAGTTTCGCCGCGAGCAAGGGGCTGCCTGCATCACTCCACCGCCAGTCATCTTCGTTCAGGTATTGCCTCGCGCCCGCTGCGACAGCCGGAATGACGGGTGTCAGGTAGATCATGAGGCTGCGGAACATGTTCAGGCCCTGCGTACAAACCCCGTGAACGTCGGAGAGCCGGTCGCTGTCCTTGATCATCACCCAGGGCTTGTGCTCATCGATATAGCGGTTCGCCTTGTCCGCGAGGGCCATGATCCGGCGCATCGCCTTGGAATATTCGCGGCGCTCATAGTGACCCGCAATGTCCTCTGCAGCGTCGCCGAACTCCGCAAACAGCGCCGTATCGGGCAAGCGCTCCGCCAATCGACCTTCGAATCGCTTGCTGACAAATCCGGCGCAACGGCTGGCGATGTTGATGAGTTTGCCGACCAGATCGGAGTTGACGCGTGCGATAAAGTCATCGAGATTGAGATCGATGTCCTCGATTGTCGGCCCGAGCTTCGCCGCATAGTAATAACGCAGGAAGCTCGGATCCAGATTATCCAGATACGTGCGGGCCTTGATGAAGGTGCCGCGAGACTTGGACATCTTCTGTCCGTTTACGGTCAGAAACCCGTGAACGAATACGCCAGTCGGCATGCGAAATCCCGAGCCATCGAGCACAGCGGGCCAGAACAGCGTATGGAAATACATGATGTCCTTGCCGATGAAATGGTAGATCTCGGCATCGCTGCCAGGTCGCCAGTAGTCATCGAAGTCAAGATCGTCGCGACGCGCGCACAAGTTCCTGAAACTCGCCATATAGCCAACTGGCGCATCCAGCCAGACGTAAAAATACTTGTTTTCGGTGCCCGGAATGCGAAAACCGAAATAGGGCGCATCACGGGAAATATCCCAGTCCTGCAGGCCGGCCTCGAACCACTCGTCGAGCTTTGCGACGATGCTCTTGTCGAGCTTCGCATCGCGCATCCAGTCGCGCAGGCGACGATCGTACTCGCCGAGTCTGAAGAAGTAGTGTTCCGATTTGCGGCGCACCGGTGTCGTCCCGGAGATGACGGAGACCGGGTTGATCAAATCCGCAGGCGTATACGTCTTGCTGCAGTTCTCGCAGGCATCGCCGTATTGATCATCGGCTTTGCAAAACGGGCAGGTGCCGCGAACAAAACGGTCGGGCAGGAACATGCCTTCCTTCTCGTCGTAGGCCTGCTCGATCGTTCGGCTCACGATGTCGCCCCGGTCGCGCAGAACTTCGAACATCTCGCTGACCAGCGCCTCGTTTTCCTCGGAATGTGTCGTGTAGTAGTTGTCGAAGTCGACACCGAATGCGGCGAAATCGCGCACGAAGTCCTCTGAGACCTGTTCGGTCAGCTGCTCGGGGGAGATCCCAAGCTCACGCGCTTTGAGCATGATCGGCGTACCGTGGGCGTCCGATGCGCAAACGTAGGTACAGTCGTGGCCGCGCATTTTCTGGAATCGAACCCAGATGTCGGTTTGCAGGTACTCGACGAGATGGCCCATGTGGATAGCGCCATTCGCATACGGCAGGGCGCTCGTCACGAGCATCTTTCTTCTTCGGGACATCGTAGGTGCTTTTCGGCTGGCCAGTGGCCGAGATTATGCCACGGGTCGGACCGCTCTGTAGCGGCAATAGCGGCTTGCTACTCGATATCCCTGAGGCTTTCGAATTTCGACTTGTTGTTGGCCTGCTGGTAGGCCTCGAGGCCTGTAACCCAGCCTTTGTTGACCAGGTCCATCAGGGCGCTGTCCATGGACTTCATGCCGACGCTGCCGCCACTTTGTATCGCCGTTTCGAGCTGGTCGAGTTTACCCTGGCGAATCAGGTTGGAAATCGCCGGGGTGTTGATCATGATCTCCAGTGCCGCAGCCCGACCCGGCTTGTGGCAGGTTGGCAGCAGTTGTTGCGACACGACGCCGCGCAGCGAGGTAGAGATCATCGTGCGTATGTGACTCTGTTTGTCGGCCGGGAAGGAATTGATGATGCGATCGACAGTCTGTGCGGCGCCGTTCGTGTGCAGCGTGCCCATAACCAGGATGCCCATCTCTGCAGCCGTGACGGCAATGCTGATGGTCTCGAGGTCGCGCATTTCGCCGACCAGGACGACGTCCGGGTCCTCTCGCATGGCGGAATGCAGAGCCTCGGCAAAGCTCGGGCTATGTACGCCAACCTCCCGCTGGCTGATCAGGCAGCCCTGCGCCTTGTGGACGAACTCGATCGGATCTTCGATGGTCAGGATATGACCCTTCAGACGCTTGTTCATCGAGTCGATCATGGCCGCGAGGGTTGTCGATTTTCCGGAGCCGGTCTTGCCTGTCACAAGGATCATGCCCTGCGTGTATTTGCACAGATCGTGGATGGCCTTGGGCATGCCCAGATCGACGAGCGTCAGTGCCGTCGACGGAATTGCGCGAAAGATCGCACCGATGCCGTTCAGGTGGCGAAACGCATTCACCCGGAAACGCGAGACATCGGGAATCTCGTAGGCGAAATCGGCCGCGTCTTCGCTGTCGAAGGTGCGCCTCGTGATGCCATCCATGATCTCAAAGATGACCTGCTCCGCGACGTCTGTTTTCAGCGTTTCTTCGACGATAACGGCGAGATTGCCGTGCACGCGGGCACGGACGGGGTCACCGGAAACGAAATGCAGATCAGACGCGCTCTTCTTCAGTGCATGCTCCAGGTACCTGTCGATCTGCGCCATCGCTATCCCTCGCCCATGTCCAGCACCTGCACCATGTCGGTGTTGGTCACGAATCGCTGGAACTTCCTCTTGTCGTTCGCGAAGCGAATGGCGTCGTCCGGATCGATTTCCTTGGCTTGCACCGCATCGAGCAGGGCGTGATCCATGGCCTGCATACCCTGGTCCCTACCTGTCTGAATCTGCGACGGTATCTGGTGGGTCTGGTCCGTTGTGATCAACTTGGCGATAGCGCGATTGTTGACGAGTATCTCGAGCACGGCCCGCCGACCGCGCCCGTCGGGCGTCTTGACGAGTACCTGCGTGACGACCGCTTTCAGGCTCATCGACAGGAAACCCTTGGTCTGTTCGCGCAGTTCACCCGGGAGCGCATCGATGATGCGATCGATCGTCTTTACGGCACCCGTGGTATGCAGGGTGCCGAGAACCAGGTGCCCGGTCTCCGCCGCCGTCATCGCCATTGAGATCGTCTCCGCATCGCGCAACTCGCCAACGAGTATCACGTCCGGGTCCTCGCGCATTGCGGAGCGTACGCCGTCGGCGAAGCTTCTCACATGCGTGCCTACTTCGCGCTGGATGACCTGGCAGTTCTTGCTCTGATGCACAAATTCGATGGGGTCCTCGAGACTGATGATGTTGAGGTTACGCGTTTCGTTGAGGTGGTCGATCATTGCGGCCAGCGTCGTTGATTTACCGGTCCCGGTGGATCCCGTTACCAGCACCATTCCCTGGTGGTAGTCACAGAATTTCTTCAGGATCGGTGGCACGCCAAGCTCGTCGAGTTTCGGCACCGCACCCGGGATATAACGGAACACGGCGCCGATGCCGGTTTCCTTGCGAAAGACGTTGACACGGAAACGCCCGCTCTCCTCACCCACGTAAGAGAAGTCAAGATCGTGGCCTTCCTGCAAGCGTTCTTTCTGCTTGTTGGTGAGCACTTCGGTAATGTAGGTTTCGAGTTCCGTGTCTGATAGCTGCCGGAACTTGATAGGCATCAGGTCGCCGTTCATGCGCAGCATTGGCGGCACTCCGACCGCGAGGTGCACATCCGAGCAGCCTTGCGCCAGCCCGAGCTTCAAGAATGCGTCAATACGTGCCATATCTCAGCCTACACCGGAATTGCGTCGAGCGCTTCAGTGAGTTCATCCATGGACTGGAAGCGCTTCGATTTGTCGACGGACATTGCCTTGATTATCAGCGCTGCAAAATCGTCGTTGATTTCCGGATTAATCTCCTGACAGTGTTTTGCCTTGCCCTGCACGTGCTGGTACATCACCGACATGTGGTCACCACGACTGTATGGCGGTATTCCGGTCGCCATCTCGTAGATTATTACGCCTACGCTGTAGACGTCGGCGGTTACGTCGACCTTCTTGCCGAGAATCTGCTCGGGAGCCATGTACTTCGGCGAACCGATGACGTAGCCGGTTTTCGTCAGCTGTGTGTCGCCGCTGCTTGCCGCCGCGGCAACGCCGAAGTCCACGATTTTCAGCAGGCCCTCGTCATTGACGAGAATGTTGGCCGGTTTCAAATCGCGGTGGATGACGCCAGCCTGGTGGGCAACCGCCATGCCGGCGGCTATATCGCGTGAAAAACGCAGGACTTTGTCGAGGTCCATGGGTTTGCTGTCGGGGATCTCGCCGGAGAGCGTATGCGAGGGGAAGTACTCCATCGAAATTGCGTAGCAGCCCTGCAGCTTGAGGAAGTCATAAATTCGAATAATGTTTCGATGCGTGATCTTGCGCGAGTAACGCAACTCGTGCACGAAACGTTTCATCATTTCTTCGTCGGAAGAGACGTTCGGATTGAGGAATTTCAGGATCAATTGCTCATCGACGACCTCGTCTTCCATCAGCAGCACGGTACCGAAGGCGCCCTTGCCGATCTTTTCGATGTACTTGTAGCGACCATCGATGACATCTCCGGGGTTGAGCTTGGATATGTCGAGCATCGGCTCGCCAACCGCGACCAGCGCTTCCGGTGCATCCGGTGCCTGCTCCGGCTTCGCGGCCTCGGCGATTTGCGCCGCCTGCGCGGCCAGCAGGTCGTCGAGTTCGTCGTTTTCAAGCAGCAGCGTCTTGGTGTGCGCGGCGATCTTTTCTGCGCGCACGTTTTCTTCGAGTACCGTCTCGGAGTAGCGTGCGTCCAGGTCCTTTAGCGCCTTGCTGGCGACGTTGATAATGGTGGCGTCCTGCGACTGCTGGATTTTTTTCAACAGGCCGCGGATAGAATCGGCGTTGGCGCCATCGGCCAGGTGCGCCAGCGCCTTGATGGCTTCGACCTGTATTTCGCGTTCGGGCCGCTGCAGAAGCGGCATGATCTTGCTGAGGTGGGTCGCGTTGCCCAGTTTGCTCAGTGCGCGAATCACCACGGTATCGGTCTTGCTGTCCTTGCCGAGCATGGCCTCGAGTTTTGGTACGGCTTTGCTGTCGCCGATCTTCGACAGCGCGTCGACCGCGCGCTCCCGAACCCACCAGTCCGCGTCATCCGTGGCCTTGAGCAGGTGGTCGACGGCGCGCGAGTCTTTGGTCGCGTTGAGGATTTCGATCGCCGTTCGGCGGATGTCCTCATCTTCGTCATTGATCAGGGTGACGACGGAGTCCACGACCCTGGGGCCGCCTATTTCGGCGAGCGCGTCACCGGCGCGTGAGCGAACCCACCAGTCGTCGTCCTTGATTGCCTCCAGGAGATCCTTGATCGAGTTGGCGTCGCCGATCTCGTTGAGCACCTCTACGGCCGCGCGTCGCGAATATTCTGATTCGTCTTTCAGGGCGTTGACCAGGTACTTGATGGTATCCGGATGGTTCGCCTTTATCAGCACGTCGACGGCCTTGTTCTGCACATCGAGATCCGGATCCGTAAGGACAGCGGCGACCTTGTCGATATTGATGTTGCTGCCGCGCGTCGACAGCGCGGAAAGGGCAGCGCTGCGTACCATCTTGTTTGGATCCCTGAGCTGCATCTCGATGGCGTTGGTGATTTCCGGCTTGTTGAACTTTGTCAGCAGTTGCATCAGGTGCATCTTGATGAACGGATCCTTGCCGCCCATTCGTGCGATCAGGTCAGGGACCATGTCCGGCTTGATGATCTCCTCGATGATCTTGAAGATCGCGGCCTTTTCCTTGGTTTCGCACTCGTACGCTCTGCGCAGCAATTCGTGCACGCTCAGATCCTGCTTGTGCACCCGCAGCACTTCGATCAGCGCGCCCTTGGACACTTCGTCGTCGTCGAAAAAATCGAGCAGGCTGTTGGGGTTGTAGACCGTGCTGCTGGACAGCGCCCAGGCGGTGCCGGAAACCACCCGTTCGTTGCCGTCAGCGAGTCCTTCGCGGTAGCTGTCGAGATTCTTGTCACTGACGAGGTCGCCGAGAATGTCGACCAGCACCATCGTGTGCGTTTTGTCGGACATGGCAAGGGCATCAATGATCTTCGGAACGGCGCGATTGCCGGCTTTTTTCAGCTTCGCGACAATTTTCTGCGCCGGTGGCGACGAGGGGTCTTCGAGCGTGATCAGCTGGTTGATCAGGTTTTCGGAGCGAAACGACGCGAGCAGGCTCATCGGGTGCTACCGCCCGCTTTCAAAGACAGCCGCACGCCGATGTTGCCGGCAGACGCCGTTACCGCGTTCGACATAATCCTCATTGATTCTTTCGCTAACGCCAATTCGTGTGTCGCTCTTGCCCAAGCCGTAAAGGGTCGCCGGCGCCGCATCCGCGGCCGCTTGCCCTGTTTTTCCGACGCGGCATTATGCCACATCGGGCTCCGCACATTGCCCGCCGCCACTGCCTTTCGGCGATTCGGCGCCATTTTTCCGGCGCGCCGCAAAATCGCGCTTCGTTGCACGCGCGCCTCCGCTACAATGTGCCACCAACGCCGGCACCGAGCCGGCGTTTCAGCCCCAAATTTTACCTAATGCGAGTGAGCGAAGTGTGACGGTGTCAACAGATTCAGATGTGAGCAAGTGCCTAAATTCCATCGAGTTATCGGGAATTGGACGGAAACTGGGCGAGGTTGCCCGAATTCGTGACGTCGGTATCGCCGATGGCCGGATCAGGGCCCGCGTCGAGCTTGGGTTTCCGTGCAAGACTGCCCACGGGGCGATTCGCGCACAGCTGGTCGATGCCCTGAAGGCAGAGACCGGGGCGACGCAGGTGGAAATCGAGCTGGAAACGCGAATCCTGCGGCACGCGGTGCAGGGCAACCTGAAGCCGTTGAAGGCCGTGAAGAACATCATCGCGATCGCATCGGGCAAGGGCGGCGTCGGCAAATCCACGGTATCCGCCAATATTGCGCTTGCACTGGCGGCGGAGGGCGCCTCGGTTGGCGTTCTCGATGCGGATATTTACGGCCCGAGTCAGCCGCACATGATGGGCATTGTCGGCGAGCAGCCCGTCAGTGAGGACGGCAAGACCATGCTGCCGATTCGAGCCCATGGATTGCAGATCATGTCGATCGGGGCGCTGGTGGACCCCGACCAGCCCATGGTCTGGAGAGGCCCGATGGTAACATCGGCGTTGAGTCAGCTGACCCACCAGACACAGTGGCAGGACCTCGACTACCTCATCGTGGACATGCCGCCGGGCACCGGCGACATTCAGCTCACGCTGGCGCAGCAGGTGCCCGTTTCGGGCGTCGTTATTGTCACGACGCCGCAGAATATTGCGACCATCGATGCGCGCAAGGGCCTCGCCATGTTCCGCAAAGTTTCGATATCCGTCCTGGGCGTCATAGAGAACATGAGCACGCACATTTGTTCGAATTGCGGCCACGAAGAGGCTATCTTCGGCGCCGGTGGCGCACAGAAGATCAGCGAGGATTTCGGCGTACGGATGCTGGGACAGCTGCCGCTGAGCCGGCGGGTGCGCGAACAGACGGACTCCGGCAAGCCGACGATGATCGCCGAACCGGACTCGTCCGCGGCAAGGGCGTATCGCGAGGCCGCCTGGAAAATCGGCGCGGCGCAGGCTGGCGAACGTCCCGACCACAGCTCGAAGTTCGGCAACATTGTCGTCGAGGGAAGCGCGTGAGTATCAAGGCCGATCACTGGATACGGCGCATGGCCGAGGAGCAGGGCATGATCGAGCCGTTCGAGCCGCAGCAGGTTCGTGAGAGAGACGGCAACAGGATCGTCAGTTACGGAACATCGAGCTACGGCTACGACGTCCGCTGTTCCGACGAATTCAAGATCTTTACCAACATCAACTCCGCCGTCGTCGATCCCAAAGGCTTCGACTCCACGAGTTTCGTCGACATCCAGAATGACGTCTGCGTCATTCCGCCGAATTCGTTTGCGCTGGCGCGCACCGTCGAGTTCTTTCGCATTCCGCGAACGGTGCTGACGATATGCCTCGGCAAGTCCACTTACGCGCGTTGCGGAATCATCGTCAACGTCACGCCGCTGGAGCCTGAATGGGAAGGGCACGTGACGCTCGAGTTTTCCAACACGACACCACTGCCGGCGAAGATCTATGCCAACGAAGGCGTAGCGCAGATGCTGTTTCTCGAATCGGACGAGGCCTGCACGACCTCCTACAAGGACAGGGGCGGCAAGTACCAGGGCCAGACAGGCGTGACGTTGCCAAGAGCATAGGCTGCGCTCGCCCGGGACCGACAGGCGGCCAGCCTGTTGCAACGGTCCGGGGCGTGCCGGTGATCGCGCCGGATTGCCGCCTTTTACAGCCGCTTCCCGGTCCGGTCGAAGGTTTGCACAATCGGCTCTCTCGCGATGGCGCCGTCGATCCAGGCATTGCCGTCCCGGAATTCGACACGGCCAGCCCCGACCCATGCCGCCGCTTCCGGATAGATCTGGTGTTCGACGCGCTGTACACGTGCCGCCAGCTGCGCGGCGGACTCGCCGGCAATCACCGGCAGTCGGCCCTGCAGGATACGTGGGCCACCGTCGAGTTCCTCGGTAACGAAATGGACCGTGCTGCCATGCCATTCGTCACCGGCGTCCAGGACGCGCTGATGCGTGTCCAGTCCCGGGTAAGCCGGCAGCAGGGCGGGGTGGATGTTGAGGATCTTCCCGGCGTAGTGCCCGACGAACCCCGCGCTCAGGATTCGCATGAAGCCGGCAAGCACCAGCAATTCCGGTTTCCATTCATCCAGCTTCGCGGCGACGGCCCGGTCGAAACTGTCGCGATCGGCGTACTGTCCGTGTTCGATGCAGACGGTTGGAATGCCGGCTTCACGGGCGCGCACGAGTCCGAAGGCATTCGCCTTGTTCGACATGACGACCGCGAGTTCCAGCTCCAGACTGCCCTGGCCGACTGCATCGATAAAGGCCTGCAGGTTGGTGCCCGATCCCGAGATCAGGATAGCGGTCTTGCAGCGTGCCGTCACCCGACGTATCGCGTCGTCCGGCGGCCAGGCACGATGCGGCCCAGAAGCCACGCACGCTCGCCCTCGCGGGTCAACATCGCGATGGCTTCGTCGACGTCGCTTTCATCGACAACCGCGACCATGCCTACACCGCAATTAAACGTGCGGCGCATCTCCGCGATTTCGATGTGGCCCTCGTCAGCAAGCCAGTCGAACACCGCGCCTTGCTGCCAGCTGGTGGCATCGATCTCGGCGTCGAGATCGCCATGCAGAATACGAGGAATATTCTCCGTGAGTCCGCCGCCGGTGATATGCGCGAGGCCTTTTACCGGGATCGCGCGCAACAGCGCGAGAATCGACTTGACGTAAATGCGCGTTGGTTGCATTAGCAGCAACTCGGCCGGCACGCCGTCGATAGTCCGGTTGCTTGCGCGTTCCAGTACTTTTCGAATCAGCGAGTAGCCGTTCGAATGCGGACCACTGGACGCGATTCCGATCAGTGCATCACCCGCGCGAATCGCGCTGCCGTCGATAATATCGGCCCGTTCTACGGCGCCCACCGTGAAGCCGGCAAGGTCGTACTCGTTCTCCGCATACATGTCCGGCATCTCCGCGGTTTCGCCGCCGATTAACGCCGCGCCGGCCTGCCGGCAGCCTTCGGCTATTCCGCCGATTACGGCGGCGGCTACCTCGGTATCAAGTTTGCCGCAGGCGAAATAATCGAGAAAGAACAGCGGCTCTGCTCCCTGCACGAGGACATCGTTAACGCACATGGCGACCAGGTCGATGCCGATCGTGTCATGCCGGTCGAGGCGCTGTGCAAGCATGAGTTTGGTACCCACGCCGTCCGTGCCGGACACCAGCACAGGTTCGCGAAAGCGATCCGGAGGTAATGCGAACAGGCCGCCGAACCCGCCGAGTCCGGCCATCACTTCCGGCCGATGCGTGCGCCTGACGAGCGGTTTGATGCGCTCGACGAGTTCGTTGCCGGCGTCTATGTCAACGCCGGCATCTTTGTAAGTCAGAGGTTTATTGGTCATTTCGAGGTGGCATACTCCGCTGGGAGTCGGTGCAGCAGGAATACTTTCCGCCGCGCAGACGCCTTGGGCGATATAATAGAGCCTAGATCCTGATGGGGATACCACCCTTGCCAAAAACTCGATATTTCCGGGCTGTCGGACGTCCTGCCGATTTGCTTTTCTTCACGCTGACGGCCGTCTTTCTCGGCCTGGGCCTGTCCGCCGTTGCGACAGCTGCAGAGGTCCCCACCCTCTATACCGCGGATGTGCCGCTCGATCCGCAGGCCGAAAACCCGCGGGCTGACGCCTACCTGCTGGCGCTCAAAGAAGTCCTCACGCGCGTTTCAGGGGCTGAACTTGCCGACAACGACGTCGCGGTGGAGGAGCTGTTTCCGGACCCCGCTTCCTACGTCATACAGTTCCGACCGGGGACGGACAATACGCTCCTGGTGTCATTTGATGGCCAGGCTGTCGAGCAAATCCTGCGCAATGCGGGACAAACGGTCTGGGGCGCGGATCGGCCGCTGACACTGGTCTGGCTTGCCGTCGACTGGGGGCAGGGGAGCCGCGAGATTATCGGTGCCGATGACCCCGAGCGCAGCTCGCTGCAGGGTCGTTCCATCGATCTCAACAGGCGCCTGCGCGAGCGTGTCCTTGCCATTGCCGAGAAGCGTGGCTTGCCGCTGGTTTTCCCTCTGCTCGACACGACGGATCTGCAAAGCGTTTCGTTTAGCGATATCTGGGGCGGCTTCGACGAGCGCATCATCGATGCGTCGGACCGATATGACGCGAATTCGATCCTGATCGGCCGCATTCGGCCGACCCCGGGCCGGGAAAACTGGAGCTACTATTTCGGTGGCACCGAGCACAGCTGGAACGGTCCGCCCGAGGTGGTCGTCGCCCGGATAGCCGATCTCCTCGCCGCGGAGTTCTCTGTCGGCGGCAATGTGCCGGTCGATACCGTGTACCTCAACGTGTCAGGGGTGCAGACCGTGGATGCCTATGGGACCCTGCAAAAAATGCTTGCCGGCGTCAGCGTCATCGAGAGTTTCAACATCGTCGAGGTTGCCGGTGATCGCGTGAGCTACCGGATAAACGCTCGCGGCGGTGCGCAGCGACTCGGCCGCGCGCTTCGCTTCAACGGACTCGTTGAGCAGGACCGGTGGGATGGTATGGACGACAGCCAGCCGCAGGAAAGGGCCGAGCTCGAGTACTTCTTCAATCCCTGAGACTCCTCTGCATGTCTTTCAGCTGGTTGCCCAACGCCGTTTCCTTGCTGCGAATCGCTCTCGTCGCACCGATACTGTTGTTCATCATCGAGGCTCGCTTCGGCTGGGCGCTGGCGCTGTTTTTCATCGCAGGCTTTTCGGACGGGATTGACGGGTATCTGGCCAAGCGTTTCGACTGGCATACGCGGCTGGGCGCTCTGCTCGATCCGATCGCCGACAAACTGCTGGTCGCAGGCGCGTTTATTACACTTGCGTACACGCAGCACATTCCTTTCTGGCTTGCGGCTGTCGTAATACTCCGCGACATCGTTATCATCGGCGGCGCCACCGTTTACAATTTTCTTGTAAGACCGGTACAGGGCGAACCGACGAGAATCAGCAAGCTGAATACCGCGCTGACATTGCTGTATCTGCTATTTGTCCTCAGCCGTGCCGGTTTCGGCTGGCCCGACAGGATATCGATCACGATACTCGGCGCAGCGGTCTTCGTTACCGTCGTAATTAGTGGCGTAGACTATGTCCTGTCCTGGTCACATCGAGCACGTACAGGTGAATAGATATGCAAACTGACCGACGCCTCAACTGGCTAATCGCTATCGCGCTGGCGGGCTGGCTTATTTATCTTCTGGCACCTGTGTTGACGCCGTTCGTGGCGGCTGCCCTGCTGGCCTATGTGGGCGACCCGCTGGCCGACAGACTGCAGAAGCTGAAGATGCCCCGTACGCTTGCCGTCGTCGCCGTATTCCTCGTGACTTTCGTTGTGCTTGCATTGCTGGTGTTGCTGGTCGGTCCGTTGATCAAGACGCAGGTGGGTGCGTTGTTCAAGGCGCTGCCGGACATCGCGGGAAAGGTCGAGCAGGTGTGGCTGCCGAAAATCAGCAGCTGGCTGGACATGAGTGCGGGTGACGATGTCGGTATCCGCGCTTTTCTGGCGCGCTACAGCGATATGGTGGGCAGCTGGAGCGGCAAGATCCTGCTCTCTGTCGGTAAATCCGGCGGTGCGCTTGCCGCTGCGGTACTGAGCCTTTTTCTGATCCCTATTCTCACGTTTTACCTGCTGCGTGACTGGGATTCGATTCTTGTCCACATCGGCGCCCTGGTGCCACAAAGCCAGCGCGAGACTGTTTTCCAGCTGGCACGCGAAACCGACAGTGTGCTCAGCGCATTCCTGCGCGGACAGATACTGGTCATGGGCGCTCTGGCGTTAATCTATTCAACTGGGCTCGCCCTGGTCGGTCTGAAATTTGCGATTGCGATTGGCGTCGTTTCCGGCCTTGTGAGTTTTGTGCCCTATCTGGGCCTGGTCTTCGGTATTGCGCTCGCGAGTCTCACGGTTGCGCTGGAGCCAAATCCTTTTTGGCAGCTGCTAGGCGTGGTAGCGACCTTCTCGATTGCGCAGTTTATCGAGGGTTCGATTCTGACGCCGAAACTGGTCGGCGACCGCATTGGCTTGCACCCGGTCATCATCATTTTTGCGGTTGCGGCGGGCGGCCAGCTGTTTGGTTTCTTCGGTATATTGCTGGCGCTGCCGGCTGCCGCCGTGCTCTCGGTGCTGGTGCGATTTGCCTACGAACGCTACCTGAAGGAACACCCCGAGGCCCTGGTGGTACTCGAGAAAGAATGACTCAGCTTGCTCTGCCATTGCGGCTTGCCGACCATGCCGTGTTCGCGAGTTTCTTTGAGCGTGGCAATGAATCGCTGCTGGCGACATTGCACGATGTAGCGCGCGGTACCGCCGCGGGTCACGGATGCTGGCTCTGGGGTGCCGGGTCCACGGGCAAGACGCATCTGCTGCAGGCGGTTTGCGATGCCGCCGGGGATCGCTCGGTCTACATCCCCCTGTCGATGTTGGTTTCTGCCGGACCGCTGATACTCGAGGGTCTCGGGCAACGCGAGCTGGTATGCATCGATGACATCGAACTGGCGGCCGGCGATGCGGACTGGGAAGCTGCACTCTTCGGGCTTTGCAACCAGGTATTCGACGCGGGGGGTCAGCTTGTCGTCGCCTCGAAGACGGCACCGCGTGAATGCCCGATAAAGCTTGCCGATCTGGCGAGCCGTTTGTCGCGTCTGCCGGTGTTTCGGGTTCATACCCTTGCCGAGGCGGAGCGGGTCGAGGCGCTCAAACTGCGCGCCAGGCATCGCGGACTCGAGCTCCCCGCCGAAACCGCGAATTACCTGCTAAAGCGCAGTCGTCGGGATATGGCAAGCCTCTACGAGCTGCTCGACAGGCTGGATCTGGCCTCGCTGCGCGCGCAGCGGCGCCTGACGATTCCGTTCGTGCGCGACGTGCTGCAGCTTGCTGACGGCAGTTCCGGGCCGGACTAGTCGGCCAGCTTTCTTGCGATCTCGGCCACACGGCGGCCGAGCGCGCGCGCCAGTATCTTCTCCTCGTCCGACAGCGCGTCAGGTTTGCGATTCCAGCTGACATGGGTGGCGCCATAGGGGGTACCGCCGGTTGTCGTCGTCGATAGTCGCTCTTCGGTGTAGGGGAGTCCGACCAACAGCATGCCGTGGTGCAGCAATGGCAACGCCATCGCAAGCAGCGTGGATTCCTGTCCGCCGTGCAGTGACGAAGTGGATGCGAAAACGCCCGCCGGTTTGCCAACGCCCGCGCCCTTCAGCCAGACGCCAACCGTGTCGTCGAGGAAGTGCTTCAGCGATGCCGACATGTTGCCGAAGTGGCCGGGGCTGCCCATGACAAGTCCGGCGCACTCGGCGAGATCGGCTGTCTTGGCGTAGGGCGGGCCGGACTCGGGCACGTCGTCCGCCAGGCCCTCGGAAACAGCCGATACCCGCGGCACCGTACGTAAACGTGCCGCCATTCCGGCGACAGCATCGACGCCCTGGCACACTTCGCGAGCCAGTGCCTCGGTCATGCCATTGCGTGAATAGTAGAGAACAAGAATGTCCGGCATCAGGGCAACAGCTCGAGAACGTTTTCAGGCGGTCGGCCAATGACAGCACGGCGGGAGTGCCGGTCAACCACGATGGGGCGTTCGAGCACGATCGGATGTGCCGACAGCCAGCTGGCGAGCAACGCATCGTCGTCCAGATCGGGAAGGTCGCGGGCCTCGCTGAACTCGTTCTCGTTGCGGCGCAGCAGCCCCGCGACGGGGGTGCCGAGGCGATCGGCGACTTCCAGGATGTCGTCGGCCGCTGGTGGCGTGTCGAGATACAGCACGATCGACGGCTCGAAGCCCGAATCCTTGATTAATTGCAGGGTTTTCCGCGACTTGGAGCAGCGCGGATTGTGGTAGATTGTCAGTTCCATAGCGTCTCCTCGCCGCCAAGCGGAATCCAGTGGCGGCACTCTAGCAGGCTTGCGGCAGCCCGTCAGGATAAGTCTGCTGCTTGACGCGATGTGCCACTGGTTGCTAGCTTTGATTCGTTTTCAATAATAAGAATAAGATGTGAAACGTTCCGGACAAAAATCGCTGATGATGACCCTGTCAATTGTGGCGGTGGCTGTCATGATCGGCTGCGAAACGGCGCCGCCCGTTCAGGAAATGAGCGACGCGCGCCAGGCCATTGCGGTGGCGAAAGAAGCCGGGGCGGCTGAAAAGGCCGCGATTCATCTCAAGGCTGCGGAAGTCTATCTGCAGAGCGCCGAGAAAAAGCTCACGGACAGGCAGTATTCCCAGGCGAGGCGCGATGCCAAACAGGCGAAAATGAAAGCGCTGGACGCGCTGAAGGCCGCGGAAACCCCGCCCGCTGCGTCAGAAGACGACGTCTGAGAACAGGTCACCGGAGTGGACGTTCAGGCGCGACGGATCCGTGTGCGGGGGCGCGTTCAGGGCGTGTGGTTTCGTGAGAGCACGCGCCAGGAAGCGCAACGGCTTGGAATTACCGGCCATGCCATAAACCTGGACAACGGTGACGTGGAGGTCTTTGCCTGCGGCCCGGCCGACGCGATCGAGACGCTCTGTCGCTGGCTACGGAAGGGTCCGCCACTTGCGCGCGTGACCGGCGTGGACGTTCACGAGGCGGAATACAGGCCGCTGCCGGGATTCACGACGGGCTAGCCCACATAACAACAGCAGCCTCAGGCCTTGAACCACTTCCTGCTGAGCTTGTCGATGACCTTGTTCGGGTACTTTCGCTTTCCCAGGCTGCCGTTGTAGCGGCCGAGCGCGCGCCGCAGGTCGCCATTTTCCTTGTCCAGGTAAAATCGCAGGATCGTGCAGCCGTAGCGCAGGTTAGTGTCCGTGTGCAGCAGGTTGTCGTTCGGACGGCCGATTTCATCGAGCCAGAATGGCATGATCTGCATCAGGCCCAGGGCACCCGCCACGGACACGGCATAGCGGTCGAAGTTACTCTCCACCTCGATGACGGCGAGAATCAACTCGGGCGGCAGCTCGACGCGGCCGGCTTCCATATGAACCAGGGTCAACAGCTCAATGCGCTCCTCCGGGTCCTTGATCTGGCGCGCGAGCCGCCCCGACATGTCGGTCAGCCAGACCTCCGCGTGGAATCGGTCGGTGAAACTCGCCGCCTCACTGGCGGCCTTGCGGAGCGCTTCGCGAAGCTCCGGGTCCGGCGCCGGCTGGGCCAGGGCGGCGCCGGCGCAGAGCAGTGCGGCCAGCAGGGCAGGGACGCTGAAGCGACGAAGGATACTCATGCTTGAAGTATATCTCAGTCTATATAATTCTATAAATTAGCAGCTTACCGCTCATTTCTGCAGCAGTTTGAGAGCATCTTCACGTTTCAGGTTACGGGACTCGCTGTCGCGCCGATGGCGGTATTCCAGCTCGCCTCCCGCAAGGCTGCGCTCGCTCACCACCAGTCGATGCGGAATGCCGATGAGCTCCGCGTCGGCGAACTTGACCCCGGGTCGGGCGTCGCGGTCGTCGAACAACACGTCAAGGCCCATTCCGGTCAGTTCCTTGTACAGCGCCTCGGCCGCTTCACGCACCGTCTCGGATCGCTGCAGGTTGATGGGCACCAGAACGACATCGAACGGCGCCAGTGGTCCGGGCCAGATGATGCCGTTGTCGTCATGATTCTGCTCGATGGCGGCGCCGACGATGCGCGTGATTCCAATGCCGTAGCAGCCCATGGCCATCACGCGATTCTTGCCGTCGGGATCCTGCACGGTTGCACCCATCGCTTCGCTGTACTGATCGCCGAGCTGGAAGATGTGGCCGACCTCGATACCCCTGGCGATACTCAAGCTGCCCTTGCCGCCGGGCGTCGGATCACCGGCGACGACATTCCGAAGGTCGACGGTTGCCGCGCACTCGATATCACGGCCGAAGTTGGCGCCCAGGTAGTGCACGTCGACCTCATTGGCTCCGCAAACGACGTCGCTCATAACAGCGGTTGCATGATCGAAAAAGACCGGGATGGCGAGACCGACCGGGCCGGCAAAGCCCGCAGGGCTGCCGGTGGCCTTGTGGATATCGTCCGGTCCCGCCATCGTCAACGGTGATGCGACACCCGGCAGCTTCTGTGCCTTGACCGCGTTCAACTCGTGATCGCCGCGCAGCACCAGGGCAATTGGCCCGTCGTCACCCTCGACGATCAGTGTTTTCAGGGTCTGTTCCGGCGCCACGTCGAGGAACTGGCAGAGCGCTTCGATCGAGCGGATACCGGGCGTTGACACCTTTTCGAGGCTGGCCGACGCCGCCGGCCGATCACCCTCCGGCACGCAGCTTGCGGCGGTCTCGATATTCGAGGCGTAGTTGTCAGAGTCGCAGTATGCGATGGCATCCTCGCCGGAATCGGCAAGTACATGGAATTCCTGTGAGCGGCTGCCGCCGATTTCGCCGCTGTCGGCATCGACGACACGAAACCCGAGCCCGAGCCGCTCAAATATCGCGGTGTACGCGGCGTGCATTTTTCGATACGAGGCTTCGAGGCCGGCCTGGTCGAGATCGAAGGAATAGGCGTCCTTCATAATGAACTCGCGTGAGCGCATCACGCCGAATCGAGGCCGTATCTCGTCACGAAACTTCGTCTGAATCTGGTAGTAATTGACCGGCAGCTGTTTGTAGCTTCGCAATTCCCGCCTGGCGATGTCCGTAATGACCTCTTCGTGGGTCGGACCAAAGCAGTATTCGCGTTGGGCGCGGTCCCGCATACGCAGCAACAGCGGACCGTACTTGTCCCAACGGCCTGACTCCTGCCAGAGCTCGGCGGGCTGCACGGCCGGCATGAGCAACTCCAGCGCGCCCGCACGATCCATTTCCTCCCGGACGACATTCTCGACCTTGCGCAGGACGCGCAGACCAATGGGCATCCAGGTAAACAGGCCCGAGGCCAGGCGTCGAATCAGGCCGGCGCGAAGCATCAGCTGGTGACTGACGATCTCCGCCTCGGCAGGAACTTCCTTGAGTGTGGTCAGGCCGAATTCGGAAAAACGCATCGTTTGAAAACCCTGTGACTATCAGCGGCGCATTCTAACCGTTTCTGGCCACGCGTGTGATCGCGGTGTCCCGTTCGTGTTGACTCACTTGCGAAAGCAGGCGATGGTCCGGTTTCCTCGTTGTAAGGATGTCCTGATCGTGCACGGCCGCCGAAATCCGTTTGTTGCCTCCGAAGGAGTGCTGCCGTTGCTGCTGATGATCGTGATCGCCGTCTTGCTGATCCGTTATTCGGAGCCCTGGTTTGCCCTGCTGCCGGCGCTGCTGTTCGTGTTCATGTTCCTGCTGTTCCGGGACCCGAGGCGGGACGGGCCGTCGGTTGCGCTCGGGCTGGTCAGCCCGGTGGACGGTGAGGTGACGCTGGTCGAAACGACAAATCAGTGCGTCGTGCAGGGCGAGGCCTACCGGATTCGAATCCGCATCAACAGCCTGGGTACGTACACGGCGCGCAGCCCGATGGAAGGCAGGGTCATGAACCTGCACTCCAGCGCCGAAGGCGTGGGACCTGACTGCCCGGCCAACGCCCTCTGGGTTCGCAACGACGAAGGGGACAATATCGTCCTGCAATTCGATGGATATCGCCTGGGACTTGCACCGCGATCGTTCATAAGGATCGGCGAGCGGGTCGGACAGGGGTATCGCTGCGCCTACCTGCGGCTGGCGAAATTCGCCGACGTCTACATGCCCGTAGACGGCAAAGTCCTGGTCGAGCCCGGACAACGGGTTGTGGCGGGCATTGACCTGATTGGAACGGTGCCGCGCCCGTAGCCGGCTCTTGCCGTATAATGCAGGCCGGCCGTGATTATCGCGCGGCAAGACTTTCGAGAGCGCCAGCAGCCGGTTTTTGTCCATGACGCAGCCTGAACAACAAAGACGTGCCTACCTGCGCGCCATGGGTATCGATGTCTGGCTGCCACGCGAGACGGAGGACCGGGCGGGCGACGTTGAGGCGGAATCGGCGGCGGCACAAGACGTGCTTCCCGGCGAGGTGTCGGTAAATAGCCTTGACTGGGATGCCCTGCGTGAGTCCGTAAGGGGCTGCACGCTTTGCGCCCTGTCGGAAAGCCGGAGTAATACCGTGTTCGGTATTGGTAATCCGGACGCGGACTGGATGATCATCGGCGAGGCCCCGGGTGCCGAAGAGGACAGGCGAGGCGAGCCGTTCGTGGGCAGGGCGGGCAAGCTGCTGGACGAAATGCTCCGGGCCATAGGCCAGCGCCGCAACGACGTCTTTATCGCCAACATCCTGAAGTGTCGCCCACCCAATAACCGCGACCCGAAGGCAGAAGAGTCCGCCTGCTGCAGGCCGTATCTCGAGCGCCAGATCGAGCTGGTTCAGCCGAAGATCATTCTGGCCGTCGGCAAGATCGCCGCACAGAATCTACTCACGAGCGACGAGCCCGTCGGGCGCATGCGTGGCCGGGCGTATGAACTCAACGGCATTCCCCTGGTGGTGACCTACCATCCGGCCTACCTGCTGCGCAGTCCGTCGCAAAAGCAAAAAGCCTGGCAGGACCTGTGCCTTGCCCGGAAACTGTCGTCCGAGCGCGAAGCATGATCCGGGCAATCGCAGAAGCACCCGTCTCGATTCGTGACATGAAGCACGACGATCTTGCCATGGTTTCCGATATCGAACGCCGCAGCTACGAGTTTCCGTGGAGCCACGGCGTATTCCGTGACTGCCTGCTGGCCGGGTACCGGAGCAGCGTCCTCATTCGGGATAAACGCGTTGTCGGGTATGGCATTCTTTCGATCGCTGCGGGCGAGGCGCACATCCTCAACCTCTGCATCGATCCGGAATTCCGCTCCATGGGATACGGCGAGCGGCTGCTTGACACGATGCTGTCACACGCGCGTGGGGCCACCGTTCGCGAGGTTCTGCTGGAGGTTCGCCCATCCAACAAGACCGCGCTGGCACTGTACCGCAAGAAAGGCTTCTTCCAGGTGGCCAATCGTCCCGCCTACTACCAGTCGCATGAGGGCCGTGAGGATGCCGCGGTTCTCTCGAAGAAGTTCGTCCTCAATCCCTGAGCGGGCGGTTTCCCGCCGTCGCAGTCGATTGGCCCTTGGTCCCCGGTGCGACAGGCTGCTAGACTCCGCGGCCTTTGAGTCTCGACCGTTCACGGTTTAAGCGAGCAATGTCCAACATCGAAAAGCAGGTCAGCAGACGGCGCACCTTCGCGATCATCTCGCACCCGGACGCCGGCAAGACGACGCTCACCGAAAAGCTTCTGCTCTACGGTGGCGCTATCCAGCTTGCAGGCACGGTCAAGGGGCGAAAAGCCAGCCGCCATGCGACCTCGGACTGGATGGCGCTTGAACAACAGCGCGGTATATCCGTCACCTCGTCCGTCATGCAGTTTCCCTACAACGACTGTGTCGTGAACCTGCTCGATACGCCGGGCCACGAGGACTTCTCGGAAGACACCTATCGAACGCTGACGGCGGTCGACTCTGCGCTCATGGTGATTGACTGCGCCAAGGGCGTCGAGCAACGTACCATCAAGCTCATGGACGTCTGTCGCCTGCGCGATACGCCCATCATGACGTTCATCAACAAGCTCGACCGGGACGGGCGGGAACCGATCGAACTCCTCGATGAAATCGAGGCGGTGCTGAAGATCCAGTGCGCGCCGATTACCTGGCCAATCGGCATGGGCCGCTTACTGAAAGGCGTTTATCACCTGCTGCAGGACAGAATCTACCTGTATGAGCGTGTCGGCCGGCAGAAGGCGGCCGATATCCGCCGCATCGATGGCCTGGCATCGTCACAGGCAACGGACATCCTGGGCGATCGTGCGCAGGAGTTCCGTGACGAAATTGAACTCGTCAAGGGCGCCTGCCCGCCGTTCTCGCTCGACGAGTACCTGGCTGCCCGGCAAACTCCCGTGTTTTTCGGCTCCGCCATCAGCAATTTCGGCGTCCGGGAGTTGCTCGATGAGTTCGTCCGGTATGCGCCGGCACCGTTGCCGCGCGAAAGCGAGCAGCGTCTCGTCGAGCCGACCGAAGACGCGCTGACCGGTTTCGTATTCAAGATTCAGGCGAATATGGACCCCGGGCATCGGGATCGCATTGCTTTCATGAGAATTTGCTCCGGCGAATACCGTAGAGGTATCCGGACACTGCATGTTCGCTCCGGCAAGGAAATGAAGATCCCGGAGGCCATCACGTTCATGGCGGCGGATCGGCAGCATGCGGAAACCGCCTATGCGGGCGACATCATCGGCATCCACAATCATGGCACCATCAACATTGGCGACAGTTTTTCCGAAGGCGAGGCGATTCGCTTCACCGGCGTACCGAATTTTGCACCGGAAATTTTTCGACGTGCTGTGCTCAAGGACCCGCTACGGCTAAAGGCGCTTCAGAAAGGGCTGGCCCAGTTATGCGAAGAGGGAGCTACGCAGTTGTTCAAACCAATGCGCAACAACGACCTCATCCTCGGCGCGGTTGGCCCTCTTCAGTTCGAAGTTGTTGCCCATCGCCTTAAAGACGAATATAACGTCGAGTGTCAGTTCGAAACAATCAGCGTGGCAACGGCCCGCTGGGTCGAGTGTGACGATGAAAAAATACTGTCGGATTTCCAGGTCAAGGCGTACGATAACCTCGCGGTGGATCACGGTGGAAGCCTGGTCTACATTGCCCCTACACGGGTTAATCTGAGCCTGACCGAGGAGCGCTGGCCTGATATCGCATTCCGCAAGACGCGGGAACACTAGTCGCAAATCCCGGGGCTGAAACCCGATCATGTCCCTGTCGCCAATTATCAATCGCCGGGTTATCGGCTGGGCGCTCTACGACTGGGCGAACTCGGCCTTTGCCCTCAGCGTGCTGGCGGTCCTGTTTCCACTCGTACTCGGCAATTACTGGAGCATCGGCGACAACGGGGCTCAGGTGACAGCCCGCCTCGGATGGGTCACCTTTGCCGCGAGCGCGCTGGTCTGTGTTACCGCACCGCTGTTCGGCACGATTGCCGATGCTGGCGGCTACCGAAAGCGCTTCCTGCTGATTCTCGCACTCATTGGTGCAAGCATGACCGCGGGCTTAAGTCTTGTCGGCGAGGGCAACTGGCCACTCGCGCTGGGCGTCTACATGCTCGCCTCGTTTGGCTACTACAGCTCGACCGTGTTCTACGATTCGCTGCTTATCGATGTCTGCGCGCCACGCTACTTCAGTTTCGTCTCTTCGCTCGGCTTTTCCCTGGGCTACCTTGGCGGCGCCGTGTTGTTGGCCTTGCATCTCTGGATGTTGTCGGCACCATCGACCTTTGGTTTCGAAAATACGGCCGAGGTATTCAGCTTTGCGTTCGTCTCGGTCGGCGTATGGTGGGTCGTGTTTCTCCTGCCACTCTTGTATTTCGTAAGCGAACGGCGCAGCCCGTTGCAGGTGAGCAGCGGTGCGATTCGCGCTGCTTACGCCGAGCTCCGGGAAACCATGCTCAAAGTCGGGCAGTACCGCAATGTCGTCATATTCCTGACCGGCTACTGGTTGTATATCGGCGGCGTATTCACGGTGATCTTCATGGCGGTGAACTACGGGCAGCGGCTGGGCTTCGAGGACAAAGACCTCGTACTGGCACTGCTGGTCACGAACTTCATTGGATTTCCGGCGACATTGCTGTACGGACTCGTCGCACATCGATTCGGCCCGAAATCCGGGATCTACTTTGCGTTGCTGGTCTATATCGCCATGTCCGTTTGGGCAATCTTCATGAAAGACGTCAAACAATTCTTTGTCATGGCCATCGTCATCGGACTGGTGCAGGGCGGCGTGCAGGGATTGAGTCGGTCTTTGTACGCGTCGCTGATTCCGGCTGAGCAACCCGGAGAGTTTTTCGGCTTTTACAACATGGTGACAAAGTTCGCCCATGTACTGGGACCTGCAATGGTCGCTGTAGCCGCGATGCTTTCGGACGATCCGAAGTGGGTGTTACTGGCGCTGATGCCGCTGTTCCTGGCGGGCGGTTTGTTGTTGACTATCGTGCAGGCAGGCTCGGCAGACGCTGCCGGGAGCTAGCGGCGACAGCGATTTTCAGTCGCTTCAGCGCGGTGTCATCGTCCGGACCGTAGCGTGCATCGTGGTAGGCCATCGTTACCGATTCGATCGTAGTCTCTGGCAACACGTGCAGCTGTCCGAGCCGCATCGCATAATGCGCTGCCGTTTCGCCGATCTGCGGCTCGAGCCCCGCTTTCCTGGTAAAACGCTGGAACAGCTGCGCAGCGGGATCCTTCGCCGGTGAGCGGTATCGCAGTGCCAGCAATAGGCTGACGATGGCGACAATAATGAATACGACAGCGATCATGGTCAGCATGAGTTTGCGCCAGCTCGGGTCTTCCATGCCCATCCATTCCATGAATTTGCCCTGATTCTCGGGCCCATAGCCGAGGACCCAGTCGTTCCATTTCGCGTTCATGGCATCCCAGGCCAGTGTGAGTCTGTGCATGATTCGCGACGGTGCCGCGAACCCCCAGGCAGCGCCGAAGCCCTCGAATGCGGCATCGCTGACGCCGTAGTCGATTCGATCCGGTGCGACCGCGGCGGTCGGATCCAGCCGATACCAGCCCCGGCCGTCGATCCAGACTTCGTTCCACGCATGCGCGTCCGATTGACGCACCGTCATGTGACCGGAGATCGGATTCAACTCGCCGCCCTGGTAGCCAAGCACGATACGGGCGGGAATGCCTGCCGCGCGCATCAGGACGGCGAATGCCGACGCGTAGTGCTCACAGAAGCCCTGCCGCGTATCGAACAGGAACTCGTCGGTCGCATTGCTGCCAAGGGCCGGCGGCTGCAGCGTATAGAAGTACTCTTCCTCGTTGAACATCCTGATTACCGACTCGATATAGGCGGTGTCGGAACCGGCCGACTCGCGCATTTCCTGCGCCAGTGTCCGGGAGCGCGGATTGCCGTCTGCGGGCAGGCGAAGGTACCAGGATCGTGCGTACTCGCTAAGGTCGACATTGGTGCTGTAGTCGACGTAGGAGATGGCCCTGTAGGCGATGCGCTGATCGACCGGCGTGGCACGCGCCAACTGGTGTTGCGGACCCATGACGGTTCGCTCGAGTGTCCACGAATCGGGAATGTCCAGTGCGAATACCCACGGCTGCCGCGTGGGTTCGAGCGTAATTTCATAGCTCACAGGCTCGCCGCGCACTTCGATTTCTTCAAAGGATCGCGGACCCTCGAAAGGATCGTTCTGCGTCCAGCTGCGGCCATTGAAGACAGCGAGTACCAGGCCGCGCCAATACAGATCGCGAGGCGCGGGCACCGTGTCGTCGAACCTGACGCGAAAAGCAACGGCAGCGGACGTCGAAAGTGAACTGATGTCGCCCGGGCTCATGGAGTCGCTGATGCCGGTTCTTGCCGTGCCCGTGTCCATGGGCACGGCCCAGAATGGTGTCGCGATACGGGGAAAGAACACCCACATTGCGACCGCCACCGGTGCGGCATACAGCAAAAGGCGACCGCCCGTAGAGAAGCTCTGTCGCGCCGTTTCGCCCGCCGTGGCCGACATGCGTAACCATGCTGTCATGATGACCAGGATACTGACCAGCAGGTACGGCAGCGACCAAAGGTACTGTTCGCGCAGCAGCGAAGACATCACGAGGAAGATGGAGATGAACAACAACACAAACTGGTCGCGCCGCTGACGGGTCTCGAGCAGTTTGAGTGACGCCATTACGGCGAGCAGCGCAGAGCCGGGCCCGACACCGCTGATTGTCGCGTAGGTTGCAAATACGCCGAGGAAGCAGGCGAGCGCAAGCCCGGCACGCAGCCACACGGAGGGCAGGGCACGACGCCGCTTCTCGATCAGGTAGCGCCAGGCAGCGCAGCCAAAAAAGGCAGCGATGACCCAAAAGGGGAGGTACGGCAGGTGGGGAGCGATCGACAGGGCCAGTGCTGCCAGCGTCCATGGCAAGCTAGAAAGCAGTGATCCGTCAGTACCGCGCGGCTTGACCATCAGTTCGCGCTCGAATCAAACAGGGCCAGCGCTTCCAGACACTGTCGCTTGTGTGTTTCGCCGTGAGCGGGGGCAAACTCGGTGCCGGGAAGTCGCAGGCCATAGTCCGCGAGCGAACGATCCGCGTCGACTATCCATCGAGTCAATATGGACAGGCGTTGCTCGAGGTCCGCGACGGTGAGGTCAGAGAAACTGAACCACTGGCTGCTCGTGTCCGCGCCGGCGAACTGCTTGGACAGCAGCTGACCGCTGCGCGCGTAGGCTTTCCAGGCCACGTGCTTTGGCGAATCGCCCACCTGGTATTTGCGCAAACCGGCGAAATCCTCTTCACCGCGTGCGTCGTGTTGCCGATGGCCATGTGCCACCATCGTGGGAGGCGGCTCGGGCGCGTTCTCAGCGGGCCGCGGATAAACCAGTCCGCGGATATCCATGTGCAACCATGCCCATGAACGAAACAACTCGAATGGAAACACGGTGCGTACGCCGAAGCGGTCCAGGGTTATCCAGCCGCGTCGGCTTGTTGGCACGTGCAGCGTAAATACCCTGCTCTCGCCAGCCTGCAGATCCTGGGCGTCGGTTCGCATGCCCTCGCGATAAAGGCGAATTCCGTACCGTGTGTTCTTCGAACGATTGGTAACGGCGATGCTGACCCGCAGTATCTGGCCGGCGTGCACCGCCGCGGCACCGGCAAAGCTGAGTTCGAGGCCGACCAGGTTTCTTTGACACTGGTGCATCGAAACAAGGCCGATTCCGACGAGCATGAACGTGAGGACAAATGAGAGATTGTTGGTGTAATTCATCGAACCCAGCAGCATTGCGAATACCATGATGCCAAAGACGATGCCAACTCCGGTTGGCAGGATATAAACACGACCCGGCCTGAGCCTTGTCGTGTT
The DNA here is from genome assembly GCA_963701335.1 of uncultured Gammaproteobacteria bacterium. Classification (GTDB taxonomy): domain Bacteria; phylum Pseudomonadota; class Gammaproteobacteria; order Steroidobacterales; family Woeseiaceae; genus UBA1847. The sequence continues at coordinate 171,720 of CAVOZR010000005.1, read as the reverse complement.
GGGGTCCATTCCCTGCCGTTTGCGCGCCCAGCGCCCGACTCGGTCGAGCGCGTTGGTCCTCAGCGATCGGACCAGGAAACTAGGGAATGGCGACGGAATCGAGGACATGCTGGCAAAGTTCGGCCGGGCTGCGGAATCGGGTCCCGCCCGCCGGTTTGAGGCGGTGTCCTGCGATCGCCGCGAACACTGCCTGGACGTCATCCGGATAGGCACCGGAATGACCCTCGACAAACGCAACGGCTCTCGCCGCGGCGAGCAGTGCCTGGGCACCGCGCGGTGACAAGCCGATCTCGATGTCGGCCGATTCACGCGTATGACGCACCAGCGACTGCACATAGTCCATCAGGGCGTCGCTGACATGCACGTCTTTGACGGACCGCTGCAACGCGAGCAGCATCTCGGGCCCGGTGACGGGCTCTATGTCTTTCAGCATCCTGCGGCGGTCATCACCGGCAAGCAATTCGCGTTCGCTTTCTTCATCCGGGTAACCGAGCTGCACGCGCATCAGGAAACGATCGAGCTGCGACTCGGGCAGGGGAAATGTACCGATCTGGTCTCCGGGATTCTGCGTAGCAACGACAAAAAAAGGCTCCGGCAACTGGCGCGTGGTCCCGTCGACGGACACTTGCTGCTCTTCCATGGCCTCGAGAAGCGCACTCTGCGCTTTCGGCGTCGCCCGGTTGACCTCGTCGGCAAGTATCAACTGCGAGAATACGGGTCCCGCCTGGAACTCGAATTCGCCGCGATCCTGCCGGAACACGGAAACGCCGATGATATCGGCCGGCAACAGGTCGCTGGTGAACTGGATGCGCTGGAAGCTCAGACCCAGTACGCGCGACAAGGCCTGTGCCAGGGTCGTCTTGCCGAGACCCGGCAGATCCTCGATGAGGAGGTGGCCGCGCGCCAGCAGGCACGCCAGCGCCAGGGTAATCTGGCTGCGCTTGCCGAGAATAATTCCCGACAGCGCTGCGCGCGACCGCTCGATAGCATCACGCTGCATTTCTATGCTCGCGTGTAATGTTTCCACCGCGTTTCCCTGCTGCATCGACTGAACCTTGTATGTCGCCCGAGAGTGCCGAATCCGGGGCTGAGCTAACGATACTCACCCAGACAGCGGCGTATTGCACTGGCTCGCCGGACAGAGTGTGATGCAGTCCTCAAAAACGGTTTGGCCTAGGCGAACTCGTCGAGCCTGGCGATCTGCTCGTCGAGCTGGCCGATCGTCTTCTCGAATTCCGCCGCCCGTGCGCGTTCCTGTGTGACCACGTCGGCCGGGGCGTTGTTCACAAATTTTTCGTTGGCCAGTTTGCCAACGGCGCGTGCCAGTTCCACCCCGAGCTTTTCCCGCTGTTTGCCGAGCCGCGAACGCTCAGCGTCAACGTCGATGAGTCCTTTCATTGGCACCAGCAGGCGCATTTCTTCCAACAGGGCAGCGGCCGATACCGGGGGTTCTTCGCCGCTGGCAAGTTCGGTGATCGACTCGACACGTCCGACACGCTGCAGCAATAACAGGTTGCGCTGCACGCGCTCCCGATCCTGCTGGTCCGCATTCTGCAGGATCACCGGCAGGAACTTGCCCGGCGAGATATCCATCTCGCCGCGGATCTGTCGCACTCCGAGTATAAATTGCTTTACCCACTGCATGTCATCGAGCGCGTCCTGGTCACTTCCGGTAGCGGCCGTCTCCGGATACGGCCGCAGCATAATCGTATCGCCCGTTATCCCGGCGCGCGGCGCAACCTGCTGCCAGATCTCCTCGGTAATGAATGGCATGATCGGATGCAGCAGGCGCAAGATCGCTTCGAGCACTTCGATCAGCGTCTTGCGCGTACCGCGCTGCAAGGCCGCAGAGGCCTCTTCCGATTGCAGAACCGGCTTTGACAGCTCAAGGTACCAGTCGCAGAATTCGTGCCAGGTAAATTCGTACATGGCCTGCGCCGCAAGATCGAGCCGGTAGTTGGAATAGTGTTCGTGGACGACTGTCACCGTCTCGTCCAACCGGGCAACGATCCAGCGATCGGCAATACTACGCTCAAGATCTCCTTCGTCCAGCGACTCGGTATTCATCAAGACGTATCGAGCCGCATTCCAGAGCTTGTTGCAGAAATTCCTGTAACCGTCGATGCGTCCGAGGTCGAAACGAATGTCACGGCCTGTCGTCGCCAGAGCTGCGAACGTAAAACGCAATGCGTCGGCACCGTACTGATTGATGCCATCAGGAAACTGTTTGCGCGTTGCGCGTTCAATCTTCGGCGCAAGATGATCCTGCATCATGCCGCGCGTGCGTTTTTCGACCAGCGTATCGAGATCGACGCCGTCGATCAGGTCCAGCGGGTCCAGGATATTGCCCTTCGACTTCGACATCTTCTGGCCGTCATCTGCGCGAATCAGTCCGTGGATGTAGACTTCACGGAACGGTACGTCGTCCATGAACTTCAGTCCCATCATGATCATGCGCGCGACCCAGAAGAAAATGATATCGAATCCGGTAACCAGCACGTTGCCTGGATAGAAGTCATCGAGGCGCTCGGTTTTCTCGGGCCACCCCAGCGTGCTGAAGGGCCAAAGTGCCGATGAGAACCAGGTATCGAGAACGTCGTCATCCTGGCGCAGTGCAAGCTCCGCGGCGAGCCCGTGCTTGGCACGCACGTCGTCTTCCGAGTAGCCAACATAAATGTTGCCATCGTCGTCATACCAGGCAGGTATGCGGTGGCCCCACCAGAGTTGCCGGCTGATGCACCAGTCCTGAATGTTGTACATCCAGTCGAAATAGGTCTTCGACCAGTTTTCCGGCACGAACCGGATTCTGCCGGTCTCGACAGCCTCGATCGCCGGTTTGGCGAGTGGTTCGATCTTCACGTACCACTGATCGGTGAGGTAAGGCTCCACCACCGAGTGAGAGCGATCCCCGCGCGGAATCTTGACGACGTAGTCTTCGACCTTCTCGAGCAATCCCAGCCGTTTGAACTCGGCGACTATTTTCTTGCGGCCATCGAAACGATCCAGGCCTCGGTAGGGTTCGGGGACCTCGTCATTGAGCGCCGCATCGTCGGTCAGCACATTGTACATTGGCAGGCGATGCCGCTTGCCTATCTCATAATCGTTGAAGTCGTGCGCGGGCGTTATTTTCACGCAGCCTGTGCCGAAGTCGGGATCGACATAGTCGTCGGCAATGATCGGAATAGAGCGGCCAACGAGTGGCAGGATAATGTCCTCGCCGACCAGGGACTTGTAGCGCTCATCGTCAGGATGTACAGCGACGGCGCTGTCGCCGAGCATGGTTTCGGGACGCGTTGTCGCGACGACGAGATTGCCTTTCCCCGACGCCAGGGGGTAGCGGAAGTGCCACAGGTGTCCGTCTTCATCGTCGGACAGGACTTCGAGATCCGACAACGCGGTGTGCAGCACCGGATCCCAGTTGACCAGCCGCTTGCCGCGATAGATCAGGCCCTCGTCATACAGCTTGACAAACACTTCCTTGACGGCGGCGGACAGGCCGTCGTCCATTGTGAAGCGATCGTGAGCCCAGTCGACGGAGGCGCCGAGGCGGCGCGTCTGATTCGCGATCTGCCCGCCGGATTCCTCTTTCCATTGCCACACGCGCTCGACGAACTTCTCCCGACCGATGTCACGTCGTGACACGCCTTCCCTGTTCAGCAGTCGTTCTACCACCATCTGGGTCGCGATCCCGGCGTGGTCCATACCGGGTTGCCAAAGCGTGCGATGCCCTTTCATGCGGTGATAGCGGGTCAGCGCATCCATGATCGTGTCCTGAAACGCATGGCCCATATGCAGCGTACCCGTCACATTCGGCGGTGGAATCATGATGCAATAGCGTTCTCCGTCACCCTGAGGCTCGAAGTAGCCGTTCTCTTCCCAGCGCTCGTAGATACGCTGTTCAATTTCCCTGGGGTCGTAGGACTTGTTCATCAGAGTTTGTGCGTCTGGATCGAGTGACCGTTGTCCCGGTATTCGGCGAATCGTTTGCGACTCAGTTGCCGACAAGTCTCATCCGTCGTGACCAGTTCGGCAACGCGCGGGAACGACTCGGCAAATGCCGGGATTTCATCGCAGAGATTGATGAGAAGGTCACGCGACTCGACCCCGTCGGCCGAGCAGCCAATGATCACCGGCGACGTCGCGGTAGCATCGTCGACTTCGCTGAGCGCGTGTGGCACGAAGCTGCCATCGCGAAATGTCCACAGCAGTTCGTCAAGCTGCCTGGCATCGTCACGGTCCCTGGCGTGGATATAGACCGTGTTTTCGAGCCGATAGGCTTTCTCGGCCAATTTGCAGGCGAGCGTCTTTCGCGAGCGCTCGTCAGCGCGCTGCAGCACGTAGAAATCGACTCTGGCCATCGTTGAATTCGCTCAGGGCAGTGCGTGGCAGCGCGCGAGCAGCATCTCCGACAACAACGGAACCGGCCGTCCGGTTGCGCCTTTCTTCGCGCCGCTGATCCATGCCGTTCCGGCTATATCCATGTGCGCCCACGTCATACCGTCGGTAAACTTCTCGAGAAAACAGGCAGCGGTGACAGCACCGCCCCCGGGCCCACCGATGTTCGACATGTCGGCGAAGTTGCTCTTGAGCTGCTCTGCGTATTCCTCGCCGAGCGGCATGGGCCACGCGCGATCTTCGGCATTTTCGCCGGCGGCAACCAGTTCGTCCCGTAACGCGTCGGTGTTGCTCATGACAGCCGAGCGGTGTGCGCCAAGCGCCACGACACAGGCGCCGGTCAGTGTTGCGACGTCTATTATCGCAGCTGGTTTGAAGCGCCTGGAGTAAGTCAGTGCGTCACACAGGATAAGGCGTCCTTCCGCATCCGTGTTGAGAACTTCGATCGTCTTGCCTGACATGCTTGTGACGATATCACCGGGTTTGGTGGCCTTTCCGCTCGGCATGTTCTCGACAGTCGGCACGACGACAGTCAGGTTGATTGGCAGCTTGAGCTTTGCCACGGTCGCCATCACGCCGATAACGCCTGCCGCGCCGCACATGTCATATTTCATTTCATCCATGGCGGGGCCCGGCTTGAGCGAAATTCCGCCGGTATCGAACGTCACTCCCTTGCCGACCAGCACAATCGGCTTGTCGCTGCCTGCACCCTTGTACTGCATGATGATCAGCTTGCCTGGCTCGATAGTACCCGCTGTGACTGATAGCAGGGACCCCATGCCGAGCCGCTTCATTTCCGTCTCGTTCAGAATTTTCGTCGTTAATCGTCCATTGCCCGTGGCGAGTTTCTTTGCCGTGCGCGCCAGATAGCTCGGCGTGCAGACGTTGGCGGGCAGGTTGCCCAGGTCTTTAGCCAGGGCGGCACCCACCGATATGCCGTCGCCGTGCTCCGCGCCGCGGATCACCAGCGCGGCGTCTTCGCGACCGGCAATTGCGAAGCCGACTTTCTTGAGTGGGCTCGGCGCCGGTTTGCGGCCGCTTTTCATTTGGTTGAACTGGTAGAGCGCCTCTCCGATGGCCTCCGCCGTGTGTCGCGCAAGGTAGTAGGGGGAAGTCTTCTTCACCTTTTCGAGCGTGAGCGTATTCAGGACCTGCCTGGACTTGGTCCGCGAAATCGTGCCCATTGCCACGAGCACCGCTTTGCGAAACCGCTTGGCATCAAATTCGCCGGCCTTGCCGAGGCCCACCACGACGACGCGGGGCGCTTTCACGCCCGGCAGGTCCGTGAGCAGCGCACAATGTTTGGTTTTCGTCGAGATATCGCCGCGTTTCAACAGCGCCCGGATCTCGCCCTTGCTGGCCTTGTCGATATCGCTGGCGCCGGCGCTCAGTTTGCCACGATCGTAAACACCCACGATGACGCAATCGACAGCACGCTTTGAAGGACTTGTTGTTGTTGTGAAGTATTCCATAGGATTTGGCTGGCGCTCCTTTCAAGGCCGGGGCTGTTGCGCGCAAAACAAAAGCGGTAGTCTAACCGTTTCGGCTGCCCCCAGCTACGCCTATCCCGGACGGCGATGACCCGCATTCTAGATCGCTACATTTTTCGTGAAATCGCCACGACCTGGCTTGCCGTGACCATGGTTTTGTTGCTTATTCTGCTTACCAATCAGTTCGCGAGGGTGCTGGGGGACGTTGCCAAAGGCAAACTGCCGAAAGACGCCGCATTTGAAGTTATCGGCTTGTCGGCAGCCCAGTACTTGACAGTTCTTGTACCAATTGGATTGTTTCTGGCAATCATGCTGGCCCTCGGCCGGCTCTACCGTGACAGTGAAATGCCAGCGATGCTGGCCTGTCGTGTCGGCCCTTCCGGAATCTACCGGCCCCTGGTCTGGCTGCTCGCGCCGCTGGCCATCGCCGTCGCCTGGCTGTCGATCGAGGGTGCGCCACGAGCCCTGACGGCCATCGATCGCATCGGCGCCGAGGCCCGCCGCGAAGCCGATCTGGCCAGTATCGAACCCGGACGCTTCACGATGTTCGGCCCGGACCAGGCCGTCGTTTACGGTGAGCGTGTCAGCGCGGATGGCGTCATGGAGAAAGTCTTCATGCAGCGCCAGGATTCCGGCGGGCGTGTCGAGGTCGTCATTGCGGATCGCGGCGAGCAGATCGCGTCCGATGATGCGAACACGCGACTTCTTGTCTTGCATAATGGGCGCCGATACGAGGGCGTTCCCGGCACAACCGAGTTTCGCGTCGTGCAATTTGCGGAGCACGGAATTCCCTATCGGCTTCCCAGACTCGACGCACCCGACCCGCGTCCGCGCGCGATGCCCTTCACGTTGCTGATGTCGTCGACCGACCTCGAACATATCGCCGAATTGCAGTGGCGCCTCGGCATACCGATTTCGACGATCATCCTTGCTTTGCTTGCCGTGCCACTGAGCAAGAGCCGCCCTCGTGCCGGTCGCTATGGCCGTATCGGCATCGGACTGCTGGTATTCATCATCTATCTCAATATGCTCAGTGCCGCCCAGGCATGGGTCGTGCAGGGCACGATTTCTCCGGCGCTGGGGCTATGGTGGGTGCATGCGGCGGTACTGCTGTTCACGCTCGTTTTGCTGGCCGTCCAGAATGGATGGCACCGAAGGCTGTGGCGATGACCAGCCTGCTGAGCCAGTACCTGATGCGCACTATCCTGATGAGCACCGCGCTGGTCTTGCTGGTGCTGCTGGCTCTCGCCGGCCTGTTCGAGTTCATCGCTGAACTAGACGACACCCAGGGCGGCTATCAGACGCCACAGGTCATCCTGTACTCGGCATTGCGCCTGCCCAATCTCGCATTTGCCATGCTGCCGGTCGCCGCGTTAATCGGTTCCTTGCTCGGACTCGGCGCGCTCGCCGCAAACAGCGAGATTATCGTCATGCGTTCGGCCGGGCTCTCGGTCACAAAACTCTCGGGCATGGTGGCGGTGTCGGGACTGGTCTTGCTGGTCTTGACCGGTTTGATCGGCGAGTTCATCGGACCTCCCCTCGACCTGTATGCCCGCGACATGCGCCTCGGTGCTCGTTATGAGAAGGACGATGCCCGACTCGGTAACGAAACCTGGGTCAAGGACGGGTCTGTATATTTGCATCTCGAGCGAGTCAATTCGGAGTTCGAATTTGGCAGTATTTACCTGTTTCGCTTTAATGAGGCCAATGAACTGGCGGCCATCGCGAAGGCCGAGAACTCCGGCATTGACGATAACGACAACTGGATTCTCGAGAACCTGCGGGAAACCCGGTTTCGCGACGGTGGTGTGCAGATCAGCGAATCCTCGGTAGCGATCGAGACCTTCGAAGTCAATGCCGAGCTTCTCGGCAGCTCGCTCGCGAAGCCCTTGAGCCTTTCGGCCCGCGGACTGCTCGTGTACATCGACTACCTGAAGCGCAACAGCCTCGATGCCTCGCGCTACGAGTCCGAACTGTGGTACCGGGCGTCGCGAACGCTGACCGTGCTGATAATGCCCATCCTGGCGCTTGCATTCGTGTTTGGCTCGCTCAGAACCGGCGGCGCCGGCGGTCGACTGATGCTGGGGGTCGTCATCGGTCTGGCCTATTATCTCGGCAGTGAGACGCTCGCGAATTCAGGCCAGGTATTCAACCTGAACCCCGTGTTTATCAACTGGCTGCCGACGCTGGCGCTGGCCCTGATTACGGGCGTGGCGCTGTTACGAATCCGTTAGTGGTCCTCAGGACAAATCACGACTTTTCTTCGGGTAGTAGATGAGTCGGGTATTGCTGAGGCGATCGTGCCAGGTGAGTTTTTCCGGATCCCAGAGTTGCCATAGGAAACCGAGGCCGAGTGCGGCCCACGACAGGCTCGCTGCAAGCAATCTCAGGCTGGCCATCGCGACCGACGGCACCTCCCCCGTGACCGTCTCGAGCTGCAGCCCCCAGGACTGCATGCCCAGCGTGCGTCCGGAACGGCTCCAGAAGCCAACAAAAAACGCGTAGACAACACCGCTCAGTACCAGTCGATAGAGGAGGTTGTCGCCGGTTTCGACGGGTTCGCCGCCACGGATGGCGATAAACGGAACGGTTGCCAGAAACAGCAGGGCGGCGACCAGCAGGGAGTCGTAGAGGATCGCAGCGAAGCGCCGCAGAAGACCGGTCGGCTGCTTCATGACAAGGCCGCGAAAGCGTCGATCATGCGCTTGCGCTCGCGGCTATCGGGAAGATTCCCGAACCCGGCACCGAGGTTGTCGATCATGTGCCTGGGTTTGCTGGTCGCCGGGATCGCGCAAGTGACGGCCGGGTGGCTGACGATGAATTTGAGGAAAAACTGTCCCCAGCTGTCCGCATAGGGCTTCGCGAAATCCGGAAGGGGGTGTCCGCCGACGCGACGAAACAGCTGCCCGGCCTGGAACGGGCGGTTGATCAAGACGGCGATGCCGTGATCCTCTGCGAGCGGCAGAATTCGCTCCTCCGCTTCACGCTCGCCGAGCGAATAGTTGATCTGGATGAAGTCGGGCTTGAACTGGCGCATCGCCTGTTCCAGCGCCGGGTGCGAACTGGCGGTGTAGTGCGTAATGCCGGAATAACGAACGCGACCATCCTGCTGCCACTCGCGAATAGTCTGCATATGGGCCGCGGTATCGCGCAGGTTGTGGACTTGCATGAGATCGATCATCTTCGTATTCATCAATTGCGCCGAGCGGGTCATCTGCTCGATGCCAGCCTCACGGCCGTCGGTCCACACCTTGGTCGCGAGAAAAAGAGGCTCTCGTTCCGTCCCTGAGCGCAGGACATCGCCGATCACTTTCTCCGACCGGTTGTACATCGGCGAGGTATCGACGACGCTTGCGCCGTGAGAGGTCAGAAGACGCAGGATGTCAGACTTTGCGGCAATCTCGGATGCGGTGCTCTCGACATCGAACACGCTGTAGGTGCCAAGTCCAATGATCGGCAGTGCCTCGCCAGTCGACGGTATCTTCCTGGCCAACATACGGGCCGGTTTCGAACTCCAGGCCAGTCCGGGAAATGTGCCAATTGCCGCGCCTGCCGCGATGACGTCGCGTCTGCTCCAGGTGTTATTCATGTCACTTCACCCCACTCATCTTGAGCACCTTCGCCTGTCGCTTGTAGTCGCGCCCGAGCCACAGAGCGACGACTGCCGAGATCGCAGCGAAAGGTACCATTAACAGCGATATGCCTGCGATGCTCAATCCAAGAATAGACAGCAATCGGATCGTCCAGGTTCCGACAACGTCGCCGCCTCGGTAGATGGCCGTGTCGATAAAATTCTTCGTTTTGTACTTCTCCTCCGGTGTCACTACCGAATAAAGCATATCGGTCGATGGTTTGGCGAAACCGAATCCAAGGCCCCGGCGAATGACGTCAAGCACAGCGACGGCGATCAGTGTCGGCTCCATCGCGAGTATGGCGAAGCCGATGATTGACGCGGCCGGGAACAGCACCAGCGAGCGCCCGATGCCAAAGCGCGTCACGACCTGCTTGACCAGCAGCATTTGCGCGACGAGTGCGATGGTGTTCTGAGCAATGTTCATGTTCGAGAAGAACCGGGTCCGTGCGTCCGGGTTTAGGATTGCAGTTTCGATGAGTTCTGCACGAAACATGTACAGCGCCGTGCCGAGCAAGCTGGCAACTACCGACATCAGCGCAATGCCCAGGAAATACTTCGATGAGAGCAGGTGAGTGATGCCGGCTAGCGGGTTACCGCCCAGCGGCGCCTCGCTTTCGACGGTCCCGGTGATCTCGTCTTCGTGTTCCTGGTGTACCCATTCCTTGAGCCGGCCGATGCAGAGCACGCCGACGAACAGCAACGCGGCGGAAATTGGCAATAAATTCTGGAAGCCGATGTCGGTGACCAGCGCGCTGGTCACCGCGCCGCCGAGGATGGCGCCGATGCTGCCGCCGGCCGTGATCACGCCGAACAGGCGGCGGCCCTGCTCGCGTGTATAGATGTCCGCCATGAAGCTCCAGAACACCGAGACGACGAACAGGTTGAAAACACTGAGCCAGACGAAAAATACGCGGCCGAGCCAAACGTATTCGCCGGCGCCGTCGATAGCGCGCGAGAATACGATCCAGAAGATCAGGATGTTCGATATGAAAAACAGGTAAACCCAGGGCAGGAAGACGCGCCTCGGGTAGCGCGACGCGACCCAGCCGAAAAAAGGTGATGCAATGAGCATCGCCAGGAAGGTACCGATGAACAAATACGGTATGGTGTCGGGGCCGCCGCCGACGGCCATTTCCTCACGCACCGGGCGCAGGATGTAATAGGAGGATAGAACGCAAAAGAAGTAGGCAAACGACCAGGCGACGGCCACGTACTCATGGCGCTCGAGACCGAGCACCCTGCCGAGCAGAAATGTGCGAAGCTTGTCGAGTGGGCCGGCGAACATATATGCCTTCAGGCGGTGGACAAGGCGCCAATACTCACAGAAAAACCTACAAAAGTCTTACAGGGGAGAAAATAGTGGCAGCAATAGCGATCGTTACCGTACTGGCTTTGGCGCAGTTCACATACTTCTCGATCCAGGTCGGCTCGATGCGTGTCAAGCACGGCGTCAAGGCGCCCGCAATATCGGGACACCCTGAGTTCGAGCGTATGTTCCGCATCCAGCAGAACACGATGGAGCAGCTGGTCGCATTCATTCCGGCGCTGTGGATGTTCGGCTGGCTCGTCAATCCGCTGTGGGGTGCCGGGCTGGGTGTCGTGTTCATTATCGGGCGGTTCATCTACCGATCGGCCTACCTGACAGATCCGGCCAGCCGCAGCAACGGGTTTACGATTACATTTGTGCCAACGGTCGTGATGCTCGTGTGGGTGCTCATCGATGCATCGCTGACGTATTTCTAGTGCAAGATCGGGACATAAGAAAGGGCCACGCCATGCACGTCTATTGGTCTTCTGGCCACTGCTGTGGATGTGTGCGGGGGATTGATCAAAACAGCCTCAGGGCTGTTTTGACCCTTTGGGCGCCTTCGGCGTCCAAACTTGCTTCGCAAGTTTGTCGAACCAGCTGTCCGATTCCTCCACAGGCAGTTCGAAATAAACAAAAAGGGCCGCAAGGGCCCTTTTCATTTATTTGGTACTCCCTAGGGGATTGATTCGGATCGCCTTGGGGCGATCCTCACCGCGTCGCGGCGCCTTCGGCGTCCAAACTTGCTTCGCAAGTTTGTCGAACCAGCTGTCCGATTCCTCCACAGGCAGTTCGAAATAAACAAAAAGGGCCGCAAGGGCCCTTTTCATTTATTTGGTACTCCCTAGGGGATTGATTCGGATCGCCTTGGGGCGATCCTCACCGCGTCGCGGCGCCTTCGGCGTCCAAACTTGCTTTGCAAGTTTGTCGAACCAGCTGTCCGATTCCTCCACAGGCAGTTCGAAATAAACAAAAAGGGCCGCAAGGGCCCTTTTCATTTATTTGGTACTCCCTAGGGGATTCGAACCCCTGTTACCGCCGTGAGAGGGCGGCGTCCTAAACCACTAGACGAAGGGAGCGGAGTTGTCGCCGGTGCTGCCGACCGGGGGCGCTATTATACGGCCCGATGCCAAATGCTCAAGCGGCATTTGGGCGAATATTGCCAGCCAGCCGGTACGTCGCGTTAGCGGGCTGCTATGATACGGCGAATTTTAACGTCCGCAGGCAGAAAACCATTTGAAGAACACCGGGAACCCGGAATCCAGAGCGCCGAAGATCATCCCCCGGGCCGCGCACAACGTTTCTCGAAAAGAGTTCTCCAAGAGCGCCCTGAAGGTCTTGTACCGGCTGGACAAGGCCGGATACCAGGCGTTTCTGGTGGGTGGCTGCGTGCGCGACGCGATGCTCGGGCTGCACCCGAAAGATTTCGACGTTGCGACGAATGCGACGCCGGATGAAGTGCGCGCACTTTTCGGTAATTGCCGCCTGATCGGTCGCCGGTTTCGGCTGGCACACGTCCGGTTCGGTCGGGAGATTATCGAGGTGGCGACGTTTCGCGCCGCCGCCAATCACGCTGACGACGATGTGGAGCACGATCACGAAGGCCGTATTCTCCGCGACAACGTCTATGGCACCATCGACGAAGACGTGTGGCGTCGCGATTTCAGCTGCAATGCGTTGTACTACAACATCGCCGACTTCACGATCTGGGATTATGCCGGCGGCGTCGAGGATGTCGAGCGCCGTCAGCTGGTACTGATCGGCGATCCCGAGCAGCGACTGCGCGAAGACCCGGTGCGAATGTTGCGAGCCGTGCGCTTTGCGGCGAAGCTGGATTTTACGATCGATCCGGCGGTCATCCGGGCAATGCACCACCATGCGCAGCTGCTGTCCAATGTGCCGGCCGCGCGGCTGTTCGACGAGTTCCTCAAGCTTTTCCAGTCCGGGCATGCCGAGCGGACCTTCGATCTGCTGCGCGAGCATAATCTTTTTGCGGAGATGTTCCCCGCGACAGAACAGGAGCTGTTGGCGGACGACGCCTTCATGAAGTTCGTCCGTGCCGCACTAAAGAATACGGATCGTCGCGTGCAGGAAGGAAAATCGGTTACACCGATGTTCCTGCTCGGTGTCTTCTTCTGGTTGCCAGTGCAGAAGCTCGCGGCGATTCGCCGTGTCGAGGAAAAGGTGCCAGAAACACAGTCGCTCAGCCTTGCCTCCTATGACATCGTTGCCCGGCAACAGCGGCGTATCTCGATACCTCGCCGCTTTACCGCGCCAATGCGAGAGATGCTCGCGCTGCAGCCACGTTTTCTGCAGATGCGCGGCCGACGGGCGATGAAGCTGCTCGAGCATCGTCGTTTTCGTGCGGCCTATGACTTCATGCTGCTGCGGGCCGAAACAGGCGAGATCGATGCCGAGGTGGCGCAGTTCTGGACGGAGGCGCAGACACAATCGGCCGAAAAGCGAGCCGAGGTATTCCAGCTCGACGCGCAGCCTGAAAAGAAGCGTCGCCCGAGAAGTCGGCGGCGGCGCAAGAAGTCCTCCCAGGACTCCTGAGCAGGAGCGCCCGCGCATGTCTACCGTGGAGAACACCCACTGGCTGCCGGCATACGTCGGTCTCGGCAGCAATTTGCGGGGGCCAGCCGCGCAGCTCGACTGCGCTTTCGATCTGCTTGCCGCGATACCGGAAACGCGGCTCATTGCGCGTTCTGGCCTGTACCGGTCGGCGCCGTTTGGCGGCATAGAACAGCCCGACTTTGTCAACGCCGCCGCCGCATTATTGACTCGGCTTCCGGCAATGGAATTGCTCGCCGCCCTGCTTGAAATTGAAACGCGGCGAGGCCGCGAACGCGGAAACGTGCGCTACGGACCGAGAGTGCTGGATCTGGACCTGCTGGTATACAGTAGTCAGACGATCGAGCAACCGGACCTGGTCGTCCCCCACCCGGGCATTGCAGAGCGAAATTTTGTATTGTTGCCGCTCAGGGAGATAGCGCCCGGATTGGTGATAGTCGGGCTGGGCCGGATCGATAAGATACCGGTAAACCTGGATGAACCAAAAATATCGCGCATCGCCTGAAGGAATACCGTGCCCCTGAGCCAGTTGCAACAATCCGGAAGTTCATCGCGTTATATCGCGATCGAAGGACCGATCGGCGTTGGCAAGACCGCGCTGGCACGCAGACTCGCCGACAGCCTGTCGGCACATCTGGTCCTCGAGGAAGTGGAGGAAAACCCGTTCCTCGAGCGTTTCTACCGCGATGGCCGCGCGGCGGCACTACCCGCGCAGATGTTCTTCCTGTTCGCGAGGGCGCGGCAGATCGAAGATCTGAGGCAATCCGACCTGTTTGCCAGTGTTCAGATATCCGATTATCTGTTCACGAGGGACCGACTCTTTGCGGAGCTGAACCTCGATCCGGAGGAGCTCAAACTCTACGACCAGATCGTCCAAAATTTGGCTGTCGATGCACCCGTGCCCGATCTCGTCATTTATCTGCAGGCGTCCGTCGATGCGATAATGAGTCGGCTGGCACGGCGAAACTCGCGCTACGACAGGTTTGTGGATCGGAACTACGTCGAGGGGCTCACCGAGGCGTACGCGCGATTCTTCCATGCCTACGACGAAGGTCCGCTGCTGATTGTGAATGCCTCGGACATCGATCCCGTCAACAACGAGGCCGACTACGAGCAGCTATTCCAGCAAATTGAGCGAACGACAGGTGGCCGGCATTTCTTCAATCCCGTCGCTGCCGCAATCGCGTAACAGGCACTCGAAATGTATACACAACTCGAACAACGCAGCATGCCGGAACCGCCCGTCAATATTTCCACGCTGAGGAAAATGAAAAAGGAGGGCGAGCCGATCGCCTGTCTGACGGCCTACGACGCGAGTTTTGCATCGCTCGTTGATGCTGCAGGAACCGATCTGGTGCTGGTGGGCGACTCACTGGGCATGGTCATTCAGGGGCACGACACGACCGTGCCGGTGACGGTAGACGATATCGTCTACCACTCTCGCATCGTCAGGCGCGGATTGCGGCGCGCATTCCTGATGGCCGATATGCCGTTCATGAGCTACTCGAAGCCGGGCCAGGCGCTTGATAACGCCGTGCGCCTGATGCAGGAGGGCGGCGCGATGATGGTCAAGCTCGAGGGCGGCGACGGGCAGATCGAAATCGTCGAGCATCTCGCACGACACGATATTCCGGTGTGCGCACATCTCGGGCTCAAGCCCCAATCCGTACACAAGATCGGCGGCTTCAAGGTGCAGGGCCGGGAGCCCGACCAGGTTGCCGAAATGCGGGCGTCGGCGGAACGCCTGCAAAACGCCGGCGCCGACATTGTCTTGCTGGAATGTGTCCCGAACGAAGTCGGCAAGCTGATATCGGGCACGCTGGCCGTTCCGGTCATCGGTATTGGCGCGGGACCGGACGTTGACGGGCAAATCCTCGTCTTGTACGACATACTCGATATCACTCAGGGTCGCACGCCGAAGTTCGTCAGGAATTTTCAGGCAGATTGCTCGTCGCCCCTCGAGGCCGTATCGCTCTATGTGCGCGCGGTCAAAGACCGGAGCTATCCGGCTCCGGAACATTGCTTCTCCTAACAGGTAGTCAGAGTCGATGCTAGTAGTAAACAGCAAGCAGGAGCTTGCCGAACACGTCCTGGAATGGCGCCAGAATGATGAGCACATAGCGCTGGTACCCACGATGGGCAGCCTGCATGCCGGTCATCTCGCGCTGGTGGAACTCGCTCGCGAACACGCAGAGCGTGTCATCGTGAGTATCTTCGTCAATCCCACGCAGTTCGGTGACGGCGAGGACTACGACAGCTACCCGCGTACGCTGGAGCGAGACAAACTGCGCTTGAAGTCCACCGGAGCCGACATGATTTTCGCCCCGGATGTCGACACCGTCTACCCGTTTGGCATCGAGAATGCGACGACGGTTTCCGTACCGGGTTTGACCGAGAATTTCTGCGGTGCGTCGCGGCCCGGACATTTCGACGGTGTCACCAGCGTGGTTGCGAGGTTGTTCGCTCTGGTGCAGCCGGACGTCGCGATCTTCGGGCAGAAAGACTATCAGCAGCAGCTCGTCATTCGTCGCATGGTGGAGGACCTGAATCTGCCAGTGTCGATTATTACCAGTGAGACGATTCGTGAGGACGACGGCCTGGCATTAAGCTCGAGGAATACCTACCTGAACGACGATGAGCGCGCCGTCGCACCCTTGCTGTACCAGCAACTCAATTCCGTGGGACAGGAGCTGCAAAACGGTCGGCGAAATTTTGATGAACTCGAGGCGCGTGCCAAGGACAGTCTGCAGGAAGCCGGATTCGAAGTTGAGTATTTTGCGATTCGGCGAGCCTTGAATCTTGAGATTCCCGACCGCGATTGTGATGACCTGGTCGTCCTCGCCGCTGCCAGGCTCGGCGAAGCACGCCTCATTGACAACGTGGTTGTTACCGTCTAGTGCTTGGGCGATCGGTGCAGGCTGCCTGGCTGGAGTCCATCGGGAACCTCGCCAACCGCTTACTCTGAAACGGCGTTGCGTCCCGCGTTCTTTGCGCGATACAGGGCGGCGTCCGCATCGCGAATGAGTTTGTCAAAGGTGCTGCCGCTTTTCAGCTCGGCAACGCCCATGGATATCTGGATGGGTATCTGGATGAGCGAGTCCGAACCGTCCCCTGTCGTGCCGCAGACGGATACGCGTACACGCTCCGCGATGGAAAGTGCGCGTTTCAGACTGACGCCGGGCAGCAACACGGCAAACTCGTCGCCGCCGTATCGAACCAGCAGGTCGTTCGGCCGGAATTGCGCTCTCAGGATGTTTGCGACGGAGGACAGTACGCGGTCTCCTGCAATGTGACCAAACATGTCGTTAAACCGTTTGAAGTTGTCGACATCGATCATGATAAATGCCACCGGATCGCCGTCTTGCACGCAAGCTTCGATCTCGTCGGGAAATGTATCTTCCATTGCATGCCGGTTGGCAAGTCCCGTGAGCGCATCGGTGGTCGCATGGCGTTCGAACTTCTGCATTTCGCCGTAGTTGTCGGCGATGACGCGGTTGTGACTACGCACGCGCTCGGAGAGTACCACCAGCAGGTTCTTGGCGAACGCGTGCGATGCGTCCACCATGTCCCACAGTACGGACTGATGAATGACCAGCATGTGGGTGTCCTCTGCGGCGATAACGTAGGCAGAGGGATCACGATCTTCAATAATCGACATTTCTCCAACACAGGCACCCGATTCCATGGTTGCCAGTATCGGCGTTTCGGGCGAACCCACGTGTACGTTCAGGCTTCCCGACAGCACGATAAAGACATGCTCGTTTTTCTCGCCTGGCGACAACAGCAATTCGCCGGTGGCGGCATCGCGTCGGTCACACCGCCGCAGAAGTTCATGGATATCATCGGGATACACGCCCCTGAACAGCTCGAGTCCCTCGAGCAGCGAGCGTCGGTAATCCGAATTCGTTGCCAGTGATTCCTGCAAAACGCCGTTCCGTCCTGAAAAGACCTCATTGTCGCGTTTGCCGGTCGGACCTGACTATCGACTGTGCCACACTATTGCAGGCGAAAAACTGTGAACTCGTTCCGATTCCGGGCTAGTGTCCTGTCCCACGAGTTTTTAGCCTATCAGAACGACTGACGGCTGCCGGGACAAGGCGCATGCCGCCGCCAATGTCGAGACCTTGTCAAAGGACGCAACTCGGCCACACGCAAGCTACAGCGCGCTGATAGGCTAAAAACTCGTGGGACAGGACACTAGTTGTCCTCGGACAGGAGTTCCGCCCTGGACGCAGCGAATTCCTCGAGGTCCTTGTCAGAAGGGACAGGGTATCTGAGGCCGATGCTCTGCAGCGTGTCGATAATGATATCGGCGACCCGCGCTCGCATGTAGGACTTGTTGTCGGCCGGTATCGCATACCAGGGAGCCCAGGGTCGCGACGTTGCGTTGAGGGCCGACTCGTAGGCGTTCATGTAGTCGTCCCAGTAGCGCCGCTCGACCAGGTCACGCGGTTCGAACTTCCAGTTCTTTTTCGCGTTATCCAGCCTTGCGAGGAAGCGCCGCTTTTGCTCGTCGCGTGATACGTTCAGCCAGAATTTAAGAATCACGGTGCCGTTGCGCGCCAGGTGTTCTTCCTGCTGTCGAATCGACGTCAGTCGTTCATCCCAGATCGTCTCGAGGTCAACGTCGCCCGGCAACTTCTGGTAGCCGAGTATCTCCGGATGCACACGCACAACCAGGACCTCTTCGTATTGGCTGCGATTGAATATACCGATTCGTCCGCGCTCGGGTAGTCGGCATGTCGTGCGCCACAGGAAATCGTGATCGAGTTCGAGGCCCGAGGGCTTCTTGAAACTGAAGACCTGGCAGCCGGACGGATCGACGCCCTGCATGACCGATCGAATGGTGCTGTCCTTGCCGGCAGCATCCATCGCCTGGAACACCAGCAGCACAGCATGGCGGTCGCCGGCGGCGAGGACTCGTTGCAGCTGATTCAGATTTTCTGTCCGGCGCGCACGATGTTTGCCCTTATGGCGATGCCCATCGGTTTGCGGCGAGGTACTGGACTCGGCAAGCTTGAAACTGCCATCGAATGGCACGAGATAGGGGGAAGACGGTGCCTCAAACATCGTAAGTCTCCGGTTTATCGTTACTTTGGTGTTGCGAAAGGGCCCACTGCACATGCTCGGCAAGCAGCGCAGAGGAGTCATGCTGCCGTGTCTGTAGCGCGTCGACAACCTCGCGCGTGGTTTTGGCGTTGCCGAGCGCCACGGCGATATTTCTTAACCACCGTTCGTAGCCGATGCGTCGGATTGCACTGCCCTCGGTTTTCTCAAGCCAGGTTTCCTCGCTCCAGGCGAACAGCTCGGCGAGTTCGGCCGAGTCAAGGCCATGACGAGGGGCGAAGTCCGCCTCGGCCGTTGGCTTTGCGAACTTGTTCCATGGACAAAAAAGCTGACAGTCATCGCAGCCATAGATCCGGTTGCCGATGGCCTTCCTGAATTCCGGCGGGATCGCATCCTCCAGCTCGATCGTCAAATAGGAAATGCAGCGCCGCGCGTCGAGCAGGTAGGGTGCGACGATCGCCCGTGTCGGACAGACCTCGATGCAGGCGCTGCAGCTGCCGCAATGCGAGACTTCCGGCACGTCCAGGGGAAGCGGCAAGTCCGTGTACAGCTCGCCGAGAAAGAACCACGAGCCATGCTCGCGGTTGATGAGGTTGCTGTGCTTGCCGATCCACCCGAGACCGGCTTTTTCCGCGATGGCCTTTTCCAGAACCGGCGCACTGTCGACGAATGCCCGGTAGCCGAAATCACCGATTCGCTCTTCAATTCGGTGTGCGAGTTTTTGCAGGCGATTGCGCATCATTTTGTGGTAGTCGCGACCCAGTGCGTAACGCGAGATGTAGGCCCTGGACTCGTCATCCAGCAGCCCGCGCGCCGTGTCCTGATGTTCCGGCAGGTAATCCATGCGCGCCGAGATTACGCGCAGGGTACCGGGAACCAGTTCGTCAGGACGGCTGCGTTTCTTGCCGTGACGATGCATGTAGCCCATGCTGCCGTGATAGCCGTTCGCCAGCCAGGTTTCGAGGCGCTGCCCGGCCGTGTCGAGATCGATATCGCTGACGCCCAGCTGCTGAAAGCCGAGTTCAATGGCCCAGTCGACGATCTCGGCCTTGAGTGCCGCCATAGCGGTATTGCCGTATTGTGTCGTGGACATCGTCAATGCCAGATCCGGGCCGCCGGACAGTATAATCGCCCGATGCAGACCTTGCCCGTAAACGTCTATTCCGTTGCGTCCGTTCGCGCGATCGACCGCGCCGCGATCGAGGACCATGGCATTCCAGGCTATACGCTGATGACTCGTGCGGGTGCGGCGGCGCTGCGGGCGGCGCGACAGCGGTTTCCCGATGCGCAACGCTGGCAGGTTATCTGCGGCGCCGGCAACAATGCCGGTGACGGCTACGTGGTGGCGCGTCTGGCGGCCAGTGAAGGCATCGACGTTTCGGTCCTGTCACTGGTCGATCCGGCAACCCTGAGCGGTGATGCGGCGAGGGCCTGCCAGGACTACGAGGCCGAAGGCGGTGTCGTAAAGCGCTGGTCCGGCCAGCTCGACGAGGACGCGCAGGTGCTGGTCGACGGGATACTCGGCAGCGGACTCGAGAGGGCCGTGGGAGGACCCTTCGCCGAGGCGGTGGCGGCGATAAACGCGCACCCCGCTGCCGTAGTTGCGCTTGACATGCCAACCGGAATCCACGGCGATTCCGGCAAGGTGCTGGGCTGCGCGGTCCGGGCCGATCTGACCGTGACCTTCGTGGGCCTGAAATCCGGTCTGTTTCTTGACGATGCCGCGAGTTACTGCGGCGAGCTGATCTTCGAGGATCTGGATATTCCCGCGGCATGCCGGGCGGGCGAGGCTCCGGTCATGCGCCGTATCGAGGAATCGCTGCCGGCCGAGTTCCTGGCGCCCAGGCCACGTGCAGCGCACAAGGGCGATTTCGGCCACGTGCTGGTGATCGGCGGCGGCAAGGGCATGCCGGGGGCTGCCCGGCTGTGCGGCGAGGCCGCGCTCCGTGCCGGCGCAGGCAGGGTCAGCCTGGCAACGGATCCGGCGCACGCCGCGATGCTGACCGTGACGCGGCCCGAACTGATGTCGCATGCCATCGACAGGGCTTCGGATCTGAGACCGCTGATGGAAAAAGCGGATGTGATTGCCTTCGGCCCGGGGCTCGGGCGATCCGACTGGGCCGAATCCGTTTACGAACTTGTCGCCGCCGATTCGCGCCCCGCGGTCTGGGACGCCGACGGCCTCAACTGGCTGGCGCAGCGTCCCGCGCAGGCGGCGCTGAGAATTATCACACCGCATCCCGGGGAGGCGGCTGCGTTGCTGGGAGTGCGCACCGCGGACATCCAGGCCGACAGGATTGCGGCGGTCAGTGCGCTACGCGCTCGCTTTGGCGGGGTGGCCGTGCTTAAAGGGGCCGGATCGCTGGTTTCAGCCGGCAGCGGGGTTCCCTCTATCTGTACAGCCGGCAATCCGGGCATGGCGTCCGCGGGCATGGGCGACGTCCTTACCGGTATCATTGCTGCGCTGCTGGGCCAGGGCTTCACCGCGGAGCAGGCGGCAATCCTCGGCGTCCAGACGCACGCACAGGCTGGCGATGTTGCTGCACGGGGCGGCGAGCGCGGCATGATCGCTTCCGACCTGATCAACGCGCTGCGCGTCATTGTCAATCCATGAGTGCACGGCGGTGAGCGAATACCTCCCCGACGAGGCGGCCACGAGTGAATTCGGAAGACGGTTTCTGGAACACCTGCCCCTGGATCTGTCAGGCTGGACGATATTGCTGGAGGGCGAACTGGGTGCCGGCAAATCCACCTTCGCGCGTGCCCTGATCCGCGCCGCCGGCCACGAGGGGCCGGTGCCAAGCCCGACATACACGCTGGTAGAACCCTATGTCCTGCCGCGAGCAACCATCTATCACGTTGATTTATATAGAATTGCTTCGGAAGATGAGCTGCTCTACCTGGGCTGGAACGATCTCGACGACGGTTTTCGGCTGGTCGAGTGGCCTGATCGAGCCCCCGGTCTTTCGGCGCACGCCGATGTCGCCGTGACGCTGAGCTACGCGGGCGAGGGGCGCAACATCGACCTTAAAGGCCTGAGTGACCGGGGTGCGGCGGTGGTGCGTGCCATTTGCGCGTCTTGACTTACTGAGTTAACTAAGACAGGTATCTGTCTAATATTGCAGTAAAAGTTCTTGGTTTTTGCCGCCAGTTTCGTATACTCACCGGACATAATCCCGGAATCTGGCTCCCTGATATGTCCCTACGTCCAGTCGCCCTCGTTTCTCTGTGCCTGCTGCTTGCTGCGGCCGCCCGTGCGGAAACGACGCTGGAAAATGTGCGCATCTGGGCGGAGAACGAAAAGACGCGTGTCGTCCTCGATCTTAGCGAATCGGTCGCGCACAACATCTTCACGCTGCGAGGCCCTGATCGACTCGTCATCGACCTCAAGGATGGCCGACTCGCCAAGTCACTGACCCGATTGCCTGCGGGTACGGGGGCGGTCAGGTCGATCCGCCATGCAATCCGTGCCAACGGACAGCTGCGGGTGGTGCTGGATCTCAATGAGGGTGTGCGCTCGAGGAGCTTTACGACAGGGCCCAACGCGAAGTACGGGGATCGGCTGGTGGTCGATCTGCAACGCTCCGGCAACCTGGTGCCGGTCAAGCGCGCCTCCGAGGCGTATCGGCCGGGTCGCGATATCGTTATTGCGATCGATCCCGGTCATGGCGGGCATGATCCGGGGTCTATCGGCAAGCAGCGCACGCGGGAAAAAGACGTGGCACTGATCATCAGTCGTGAACTGGCACGCCGCATCAACGCAGAAGAGGGCATGAAAGCGGTACTCGTTCGCGACAGCGACATCTATGTGGATCATCGTGCTCGCACCAGCTTTGCGCGCCGCCACAAGGCGGACCTGTTTGTCTCTGTGCACGCGGACGCGGTTTCAGATCGTCGTGCGAGTGGTGCGTCCGTCTACGCCCTGTCGCTGAAAGGCGCGAGTGACGAGGCGGCCAAACAACTCGCGGAGCGCGAGAATACGTCTGTTGGAGGCGTCTCGCTGCAAGATAAAGACGACGTATTGGCGTCAGTGCTGATCGATCTGTCACAAAACGCGTCGCTCAGCGCGAGTCTCGACGTTGGCAGCCACGTTATCCGCGAGATGAGCCAAATTGCGAAGATGCATCGCAAGACCGTGCAGCAGGCAGGCTTCCTCGTCCTCAAGTCACCCGATATGCCGTCGATACTGGTCGAGACGGCGTTTATCTCGAATCCGGATGAAGAGAAAAAGTTGCGCGACAAGCGGCATCAGGGTCGCCTGGCGAACGCGATACTCGCGGGCATCCGTAACTATTTCTATACCAATCCACCGCCGGACACGCTGATTGCCGCGAATCTGCGTCGCGAGCCGACGCGTCAGGTCCGCTATGTGATAACGCCGGGCGACACGCTCTCGGAGATAGCCGAGCGCTACAACGTCAGCACGGCCGCCATACGCAGGGCCAACAAATTGTCGAACGACAGAATCCGGATCGGCCAGACCCTGCAGATTCCGGTATTCGCCGGCGGCTAGCCGCCTGTCGGACAGGCTGACGCGTCGCGCCCGGCAATCCGGCGAGACTTTTGCTGCGCGTTTTGAAAAAATGACGGCCCCCACCGTCACCGACCCGTTTTCATGCCAATTCAGCAACTTCCGAGTCACCTGATCAACCAGATCGCCGCCGGCGAAGTCGTCGAAAGACCGGCGTCCGTTGTGAAAGAGCTGCTCGAGAACAGCCTCGACGCCGGTGCAAGATCCGTGCAGATCGACATTGTCGCGGGCGGTCAGAAGCTGATACGCATTCGCGACGACGGCAAGGGAATTGCGCAGTCAGAGCTCATGCTCGCGCTGGCGCGCCATGCGACGAGCAAGATCGCGAGCCTCGAGGATCTCGAAGCGGTCGCCTCTCTGGGATTTCGCGGCGAGGCATTGCCGAGTATCGCATCGGTCGCGCGGCTCAGCCTGACCTCGCGATCCCTCGAAGCCGATTCGGCCTGGCAGGTCGAAGCGGATAATGGCAACGTCAGTGCGCCGGCACCGGCCGCACATCCGCAGGGAACGACGGTCGAAGTGCACGATCTGTTCTACAACACGCCGGCGCGTCGCCGTTTTCTTCGAACGGAGCGAACCGAGTACGGGCATATCGAGAAATGGGTGCGCCGACTGGCGCTATCCAGGCCGGAGATCGCGTTTACGCTGACCCACAATCGTCGCACGGCGCTGAATCTTTCCGCGGCGTCCGACGCTGAATCACGCCGGCAGCGTATTGCGCAACTGTGCGGCGACGCTTTTGCCGATCAATGCGTTTACGTCGAAAAAGACGCAGAGGGCATTGCGCTGTCGGGCTGGATCGGTCTGCCAACGTTCAATCGCAGCCAACCCGACCTGCAATACTGGTTCGTTAACGGTCGCAGCATTACGGACAGGACACTGTCACATGCCGTCCGACACGCGTACCGGGATGTGTTGTTCCACGGGCGCTACCCGGCCTACGTCCTGGATCTGACAATGGATCCCGCCGGCGTCGATGCCAACGCGCATCCCGCGAAACACGAAGTGCGCTTTCGCGACGGCCGCCGCGTACACGGCGTGGTGGCGCAGACGGTCGAGGTGGCGCTGAAGGAAACCCGGCCCGGCGGCCACAACGTGACGCCCATTCCGATGAACCGGGACGCCGTGTTCAGGCAGGGGTCCATGGGATTGGCGCCGTCGTCGTCAGCTGTGAGGGAGAGCCTGGCGGCGTATCACGCCATGGCGACGGCGACGGCGTTTGACGAGGTGGCCGAAAGGGCAGGCGAGGTGCCGCCGCTGGGATTTGCGGTTGCGCAGCTGGCGGGCATCTACATCCTCGCCGAGAACCGCGACGGTCTCGTCGTCGTCGATATGCACGCCGCGCATGAGCGCATTGTCTACGAGAAACTGAAGCGTGGTTACGAGGGCCGCAGTCTTGTGCGGCAGCCGCTGCTGGTCCCTGAAGTCATAAACGTTGCCGAGAGCGAGGCCAGCCTCGTTGAGCATTGCGGACAACTGCTCGAGCAGCTCGGGCTGGTCGTCGATCGGTCGGGGCCGACGAGCCTGACTGTCCGCGAAGTTCCCGCGTTGCTCAAGGGCGCCGATGTGGAATCGCTGCTTCGCGACGTGCTGTCCGATCTTGCCGAATCCGGGCAGAGCAATCGCATCGATGACGTCAGTGACGATTACCTGGCGACGATGGCCTGTCACAACTCGGTGCGTGCGAATCGTCAGCTGACCCTGGATGAGATGAATGCCCTGCTGCGGGAGATGGAAAATACCGAGCGCGCCGATCAGTGCAACCATGGCCGTCCGACCTGGACGGCAATCACGCTGACGGAGCTTGACCGGCTGTTCCTGCGTGGGCGCTAGCACACAGCCATGAGCGCCTGTGCAGTTCTGCTGATGGGGCCGACCGCATCGTGCAAGACCGAATTTGCAGTCAGCCTCTGCAAGCGTTTTCCCTGCGACCTTATCAGTGTCGACTCTGCCCTTGTGTATCGTGGCATGGATATCGGTACTGCAAAGCCCGATGCCGAAACGCTCGAGCGCGTGCCACATCGGCTCATCGATATCCGCGATCCCGAAGAAAGCTACTCTGCCGGCGAGTTCGTTCGAGACGCCCGCGCGGAGATAGAGGAGATCGTCGCGCGCGGCCGTATTCCGCTGTTGGTCGGTGGCACCATGATGTACTTTCGCGCCCTGACCGAGGGCATCGCCGAGCTGCCGGGAGCCGATGCCGCCATACGCGAAGATATCGACGCGACGGCGGCAAGATCCGGCTGGCCGAGTGTGCATCGGGACCTCGAGGCCGTCGACCCGGTGGCGGCGAAACGCATTAACCCGAACGACAGCCAGCGCATACAGCGTGCGCTGGAGGTCTACCGGGCCAGCGGCAAGTCGCTGACCGACTGGCAGTCAGACGCGCGTTTGCCGGTCGATGATGTTCGCTACCTGAAGATCGGGTTACAGATCGAGCCGCGCGAATTGCTGCACGCGCGAATCGCGCGCAGGCTGGAGCAGATGCTCGAGAACGGATTCATCGAAGAGCTACGCGGACTTCGCGAGCGGCCGGGACTGGCCGAGCAAAGCCCGTCGATGCGATCCGTCGGCTACCGGCAGTTCTGGCACTATCTCGAAAATCGCTGCACCTTCGATGAGGCCAGCGACAAGGCG
Source organism: uncultured Gammaproteobacteria bacterium (assembly GCA_963701335.1). Lineage (GTDB taxonomy): Bacteria > Pseudomonadota > Gammaproteobacteria > Steroidobacterales > Woeseiaceae > UBA1847. The sequence goes on along the minus strand of CAVOZR010000005.1, from coordinate 146,086 downwards.
CTGTTCGCGACACGCCAGCTGGCCAAACGGCAATTTACCTGGCTTCGCTCGGAAAAATCGATCTTTACAATAAATCCTCTTGAAGCCAGCGCAATTGACGCCATATCAGCATATCTGAAGCAGCAGCTCGGGTAGCAGACAGGGATTTGGACGTATGTACTGCAATTGGGCTGTGTTAGACTTTTTGGACGCTTAGGCAGAGATTCGCATCAGGGCAAACCGGCGCCACCGGACCGCGGGTTTCGAAGAAAAATCACAATAAGGAGACCCAATATGGCTAAAGGGCAGACATTGCAAGACCCGTTCCTGAATATCCTGAGAAAGGAGAAGGTTCCGGTATCTATATACCTCGTCAATGGCATCAAACTGCAGGGACAGGTGGATTCCTTCGATCAGTTCGTGGTCTTGCTCAAGAACAGCGTAAATCAGATGGTTTACAAGCATGCAATATCGACGGTCGTACCGTCGCGAAATGTTCGTTTGCCGCTTCCCGACGATGATTCGGGAGACGATGACGAGTAGTCAGCGACGACGTTACTCCGTCAGGAGGACGTGATTGTTTGAACGACCGCAAAGTGGCGAGCGTGCCGTGCTCATCCACGCGAGTTCCGAGGGCCTGCCCGACGTATCAGAGCGCGAGGAGTTTGCCGAACTGGCCCGCTCCGCGGGCGCCGAAGTCGTTGCAGAACTCCTGAGTTCGCGGCGGCATCCTGACGCGCGCACTTTCATTGGCAAGGGCAAGCTCGGTGAGCTTCGGGCACTCATCGAAGACACGGACGCGGAACTCGTTATTTCGTCGGCCGCGCTGAGTCCGAGCCAGGAGCGCAACCTGGAGCGCGAGTTGCGCTGTCGCGTACTCGACCGTGCCGGCCTCATCCTGGACATCTTCGCGCAGCGGGCGCGGAGCTTCGAGGGCAAATTGCAGGTCGAGCTGGCACAGCTTCGGCACCTGTCGACGCGACTGGTGCGAGGCTGGACTCACCTGGAGCGCCAGAAGGGCGGTATTGGCCTCCGCGGTCCGGGCGAAACGCAGCTGGAAACGGACCGTCGCCTCGTCGGCGATCGTATCCGGCAGCTCAAAGAGCGGCTCGAGAATGTGGACGCGAGGCGAACAATGAACCGGCGCAACCGGGTGCGAGCCGAGATTCCGACCGTGGCGCTGGTTGGCTACACGAACGCGGGCAAGTCGACCCTGTTCAATGCGCTGACGGATGCCGATGTCTATGTCAAGGATCAGCTGTTTGCGACGCTCGATCCGACGGTGCGGCGCCTCGATCTGCCGGAGGGCGAGCATGTGGTTCTTGCGGATACGGTAGGATTCGTGCGCGACCTGCCGCACGAGTTGATCGCGGCCTTCCGCTCGACACTGCAGGAGGCGCGAGAGGCCGATCTTATCCTGCATCTGATTGACGCCAGTGATCCGAATCGCTGGCAGCGCGTTCGGCAAGTGAACTCCGTGCTAAAAGAGCTGGAGGCCGATCAGGTGCCACAGATCCGCGTGTACAATAAGATCGACAAGCTGGATCGAAAGCCCAGGATTACCAATAATCGCGACGGAGAGGGTCGCGCCGTATGGCTCTCCGCGATTACCGGTGAAGGTATCCCGATGCTGAAAGACGCGATAGCGCGTCGACTGCGCCAGAAGACGGTGCGGCGCGTTATCCATCTTCTGCCAGGACAGGGTCGTCAGCGGGCCAGGCTTTTTGAGCTGGGCGCCGTCTGTTCTGAGCGTGTATTGGAAGAGGGTGGCTGGGAACTGGCACTGAAAATGACTGAAAAGGACTTGCGGCGATTTCTAAAGCGTGAAAATCTCGCCGATCGAAATTTAGAACCGTTGCCGGTGGAGACATCGGCGTCGGCGGCAAACGAGTGAGAAGTAAACAACCTATGGCATGGAACGAATCAGGAAACGGCAAGGATCCCTGGAAGCGCGACGGTGAGGAACCCATCGAGCTCGACAAAATTGTGCAGGAATGGCAGCGACGCTTCAGCCGTTTGTTTGGTGGCGGGAGCGGCGGCGGTTCAGGCGGATCCAGTGGCACCGGCGGCTTTATACTGGTCGTCGTGCTGCTGGTGGCGTGGGGATTGACCGGTTTCTACCGGGTCGACGAAGCGGAGCGAGGCATCGTGCAGCAATTCGGCGCCTACAAGGAAACGACCTTACCGGGTCTGCACTGGCATTGGCCCTATCCGATCGAGACCGCGGAGCTGGTCAACACGATCGCGATCTCGAACTATGCGTACCGCACCGAGATGCTGACCGCCGATGAGCAGTACGTATTCGTCGACATGGTGGTGCAGTACCGGCGCACCGATCCGGTCAAGTACAGCTTTGAAGTGGTTGAGCCGGACCAGACGCTGCAGGATGTCACCGAAAGTGCGCTGCGTGAGGTCGTCGGTACGACGATGCTCGATGTCCTGGTCACCGGCCGCCGCGACGAAATTGCGTCGCGAACGCGCGAGGTGCTCCAGGCAACGATCGATATTTATGGCGCCGGCATTACCGTCACCTCGATCTCGCTGGAGACCGTGAACTACCCCCAGGCCGTGCAGGCGGCTGTCGATGACGCGCAGAAAGCGCGTAACGACAGCGAGCGTTTTGGCCTGGAAGCGGATGCCTACGCCAACGATGTCGTGCCGCGTGCACGCGGTGACGCGGTTCGAGTTCTGGAGGATGCGCGAGGTTATCGCGATCGTGTGATCGCCGACGCCCAGGGTGAGGCAGCACGATTCGAAGCGCTGCTTACCGAATACAAGAAAGCCCCGCGCGTGACGCGGGATCGCCTGTACATCGAGGCCATTGAGGAAGTCTACGCTAATTCTTCCAAGGTCATTGTCGACGCCGAGGGCAGCGGCAACCTGATGTATCTGCCGATCGACCAGCTGATGAATCGGCCGGGACGAACAGGGTCGGGCGGAGAATCGAATCGCGCGGCCGATTCGCAGTCGCCGCAGATGCCGCAGTCGCAGCTGGAGGCGGCGCAGGCTGAAGACGATGCTCGCGAAAGGAGGATTCGCCAATGAACAGTGCAAAATTTGCGAGCCTGGTCGTTGTGGGCCTGGCCTTCGTCATTCTCGGTCTTTCCGCATTTACGGTTGACGAGCGCGAACTCGCGATCAAGCTGCAGCTCGGCCAGGTCGTCCAGGCCGGCTACAGTCCCGGCCTGCATTTCAAATGGCCGATCGTGCAGAACGTTCGCAAGTTTCCCCGTCGCATCCTGACGATCAGCGATCGTCCCGATCGAATTTTCACCGCTGAAAACGAGGCAGTGCAGGTCGACTTCTTCGTCAAATGGCGCATCGTCGATCCGGTCCGCTATTACACCTCGACCGGTGGTGTGTTGAATGTTGCGAACGGACGACTTTCAGAGATCATCAAAAATGCAATCGTGACTGAGTTCGGCAAGCGCTCGGTGCGTGAGGCGATTTCTGTCGAACGCGCGGAACTCATGCGCGATATGCGACTCACGGCTGCAGCGGCGGCCGAGGATCTCGGCGTTTCGCTGATTGACTTTCGCGTCAAGCAGGTCGAATTTATGGATGAGGTTCGTGACTCGGTGTACCGCCAGATGGCAGCCGAGCGCAAGCGGATCGCGGCGGAACGCCGCGCCGAGGGTCAGGCGGGCGCCGAAGAAAAACGCGCGGCCGCCGACAGGGCGCGAACCGTGATACTCGCCGATGCCTACAGGGACAGTCAGAAAATCAAGGGTGAGGGGGACGCGAAGGCCGCGGAAATCTACGCGACGGCCTACAACAAGGATCCGGAGTTCTACGCCTTCTATCGAAGCATCGATGCCTACCGCAAGTCCGTTGGAAAAGCCGGTGACGTGCTGATACTGGATCCGAATAATGAGTTCTTTCGATACCTGAACCAATCGGATGGCAAAAAGTAAAGAGGCGTTCAGGTATCGGCTGAGCAACGACGAATGTTCTGGACGGAAATTCTGACGGCGCTGGCACTCGTCTTTGTAATCGAGGGCATGCTGCCATTCGTATCGCCGGGTAAGTACCGTCAGATGGTGGCGGAAATCACACGTCTGAGCGACAGCAGTATTCGCAATGTCGGTCTTATCGTGATGATTGCCGGCTTGCTGTTGCTGTTCTTCGTGCGCGGCTGACGCGATACCTGAATACAGACGAGAAAGCGGGAGAATCATGGGCAAGAACGTAGTTGTCATCGGTACCCAGTGGGGCGACGAGGGCAAGGGCAAGATTGTCGACCTGCTGACGGATCGTGCGGCAGCGGTAGCGCGCTTTCAGGGCGGCCACAACGCCGGTCACACGCTGGTGATCGGTGGCGAGAAGACCGTTTTGCACCTGATTCCCTCCGGGATACTCCGCGACGGCGTACGTTGCCTGATCGGTAACGGCGTCGTGCTGGCGCTTGACGCACTCGTGAACGAGGCGAACGCGCTGATCGAGAACGGTGTCCCCGTTTACGAACGCCTGGCTATCAGTCCGGGCTGCCCCTTGATCCTGCCGTCACACGTCGCGCTCGATGTGGCCAGGGAGCGGGCGCGCGGAGCCGGCGCTATCGGCACCACCGGCCGCGGTATCGGCCCTGCCTACGAGGACAAAGTGGCGCGACGCGCGTTGCGCGTGTCGGATCTTTTCGTGCGTGAAAAATTTGCCGCCCGACTCGGCGAAGTGCTCGACTACCATAATTTCCTGCTGAAAAATTATTTCAGGACGGACACCGTTGATTTTTCCAGGGTGCTGGATGAGGCACTCGCATACGCGGAGATCATCGCGCCGATTACGACGGATATTACGCAGATCCTCCAGGATCTCGCCGACTCCGACAAGAGCATCCTGTTCGAGGGCGCGCAGGGCAGCTTCCTCGATATAGACCATGGCACCTATCCGTTCGTTACCTCGTCGAATACCGTGGCTGCCGCGGCGAGTACCGGTACCGGCATTGGCCCGCGCAATCTCGACTACATACTCGGCATCGTGAAGGCCTACACGACGCGCGTTGGTGCCGGGCCTTTTCCTACCGAGCTTTTCGATGCCCAGGGAGCGCATCTTGCGCGCGTCGGCGCAGAATTCGGCGCCACCACGGGCAGGCCGCGCCGCTGCGGCTGGTTTGACGCCGTCGCATTGCGACGCTCGATCGTCAACAGCAGCGTGTCGGGCCTGTGCGTAACCAAACTGGACGTCCTTGACGAGCTGGAAACCATTCAGATTTGCACCGGCTATACCATCGATGGCAAGCCGATCCAGGGGGTCCCTGTCGTGGTCGATCGCTTCGCAGAATGCAAACCGATATACGAGGAGTGGACGGGCTGGCAGGAGTCGACCGTTGGCATTACGGCATTCGACGAACTGCCGCAGAAGGCTCGCGACTACCTGGCGCGAATCGAGGAACTGGCCGGTGTGCCGATCGACATTATTTCAACGGGACCGGACCGCGCGCAGACGATTGTCAAGACGCATCCCTTCGAATAAGGCGCTTTCGGCCCGCCGCGAGAGCGAGCAGCGCCAGCGGCCAGGGGCCGGTGCCACCACCCCCGCCGCCACCCGAGCTTGCCGTGGCGGAACGCACGGTCACGGATGCGGTGGCCGTGTCCGACAGTCCGCCCGAATCCGTCACCTGCAGTGAAAAACGCAGCAGGGTATCCGAGGTGACAAGGGGCGCGACAAACGTCGCGCTGTCGGAATCGGCATTCGCCAGATCGACACCGGGTCCCAGTGTCTGGGTCCACGCGTAGCTCAGGCTGTCGCCGTTCGGGTCATTCGACTGGCTCCCATCGAGCGTCACCGTTGCTCCCGACGTCACTGTTCGACCGCTTCCTGCGATCGAATTCGGTGCTTCGTTAAAACCGGAGCCGTCGAGGATATCGATGCGCAGCTGCGTCCTTGATCCGAGCGCCGCGCCCAGGGGGTTGTTCAGAGACAGCTCGATGAATTCGTCGGGCTCACCCGTGCCGTCGTCGACGATGGCGTACTCGATCCACCTGGCACCGCCGTCGCCATCCGCCCAGTTCAGGGTGCCGCTCTCGGGACCGGAGAAATCCGTCGTTGGGGATGCGCTGCCGCCGCTGATGATGTAGTCGACCGAACTTGCGCCGGACGCGCTGCCAACGCGACTGACCACGGCGACGGCCTTTGCGAAGCCGCGCTCCGCTACCGCCAGGGTGCCGGTGAAAAACTGCAGCTCGGTCGTGGCGCCGGCGTCACCAAGGTAGACACTCGCTATACTCGGTGCCGACAAGGTTGCTCCGCCCGAGGGCGCCACCAGGCGAATCATGAATCGCTCTATGCCTTCCGCTTCGGCGTCATTGAGCGCATTGACGTCGATGACCCGGTCGCCGCTGTCGCCCGCGCCCCAGCTCAGCGTGCCCCGGGTCACTGCGACGTCGTCGGCGGAAGCCGATGCGCCGATCAATTCCCAGTCGACGCTGACACTACCCTGTGTTCCACCGCTGCGTTGCACGATTACGCCGCCAGGCTGCGTTTCCCCGGCGGCAAAGGAACGGGCCGCAAACGCAAGCGTTCCCGCGGAAACGCTCAGCGTGTTATCGGCGACAACATAAAAGCCGCTGTCGATATCGCTGATAAGGATATTGCCGCTTGGCAGAAACGGGTAGGTGCCCCAGGCGCCCGGAAAACCGACGGTGTCGGTCGCCGGATAGGTATCGAAGCGGCCAACCGACGTGGGGGCCGCAGGATTCGTGATGTCGAGAATGGTCAAACCGCGCGCGTAGTTGGACATGTAGTAGCGATTGCCGCGCACGAAGCCGTTGTGATCGATCGCCGTGGTCGGTCCGGTCCAGGTTCCGGCGAGAACAGGCGCCCTGAGATCGGAGATCGAAAACGTCCTGAGTGTCGTCGGCAAGCCGCGGTCCCGCTCATCGGTCTCGTCTTGCACGAACAGGTACTGCTTGTTCTCGGACCACCAGCCGGAGTGCACGTAGCCGGCGTTGCTGTAGGGCGTTCGACTCAGGCGTACCGGGTTCGCCGGCAGTGTCACGTCCCAGATATCCACGGTGGATTCGTTGAAGTCAAACAGAATTTCACAGTGAGGTGAACTGCCGGCGTTCACGCACTGTGTATCCTTGCGGGCATCGCTGACGCGCATCGATGCAGCGTCATGCATGTAGAGGCGGTCGCCACCCGGCTGCCCGGCCGGCGTCGCCGGCGCCGCAATAAACGCCGGCGAGCGGGGATTGCCCAGGTCGTAGCTTCGGAATCGCCCATCGCTCCTGTTGGGACCGGCGAGTATCAGGACGGGTTCCTGGTCGTCGAGCGCCAGGCCGGTCGCGAATTCGGTGCCGCTCAAATAGACATTGTGGGCGGCCGCGAAGTCACTCGAGTAATTGACGCGCGAAATTCGCTGCGGAAGCTCCCGCAGATCGATAATCAGCAAGCCGTCGGAGGCGTTGTCCGCCGTAACGTAGGCGTAGGCGTCAAAGCGCTGGTCGGCGGTATTCCAGTGCTGGTAAACCTTGATGTCGCGCCAGGTCGTCGTCTGGCCATCGAGAAAGCCGACCTCGCGAGGATTGCGCGGGTCGCTGACATCGTAGACCGCCGTACCGATGCTATAGCCGACGATGGCGTACTCGCGATCGCTGTTCAGATCCACGAAGCCCCAGATATCCGCGCCGCGGGCAGTTGTCGTTCGGTCCGCGATATGGGCGAGCAGATCGACATTGCTGCAGGGAAACGCGCCGGCAAAGCCGCCGGCGCAGCTTGCCTCCGCGGCGTTCTGCGCGAGGCTTGCCTGCGAGGCGACCAGGGCTTTCATCCGGGCCGCAAGTTCCCGGTCCAGGCCCTTGCTGTCCGCAATGACGCGGAAACCACGCTCCAGGAGCGCGTCGGCGTATTCGTCAGGGACACCGATCAGCGTCGTCTCCAGCGCGCCACGCTTCGCAAACCGATCCCTTGTCCGAAATCCACCGCGTACGTCGATGGCGCCGCTTAACAGGTAGACAACGTCCTCTGCATTGCCCAGCTCGAAAGAGCCCTCGGCTACACGAATCTGGCCATTCTTGCCAACGCGCTTCAGTGCGTAGTCGATTGACCGGCAAGGCGCGGCGGCATCCTGGCAGCTTCCCTCATCGATGCCACCGGGCGCCACGAACAGCGGCGGCTCGTCGCCGTCCGCGACAGCGGAAACGTGGAACGCGAAGGCCGCCATCGCGAATAAGGGCGCCAGCAGGTAGCGGATCATTTGTCGAGCCGGTGTCTTGATATTGCCACTATAATAACGACTATTCGCGCTCAGCTTCTCCCCGAAATCCCAAATCTGTGAAATGGCACTCCTTGACATTCAGAGCAGGCGCCGGTGCGCTGCGCTCCATTCGCGAGAACGGCTTTGACATATCGTCGGTCGGAACGATCGCCGGTGCTTCCGGCGGCGCAAAATGGCTGGTGCTGAGCCAGCTCGATCGGGCAATTCTCGAAAATCTCGTGCCAGGTATGAGCAGCCCGGTGCACCTGATCGGCTCGTCGATCGGCTCATGGCGCTTCGCCTGCTACGCGCAGCGCGACCCCGTTGCCGCGATCGAGCGCCTCGAATACGCCTACCTGGAGCAGACCTATACCGAGAAACCGGACATCCACGAAATCACGGCCAAGAGTCGCGAAATTCTCGAGCACGTGCTTGGCGATACCGGTATTGCCGAGATTCTCTCCAATCCCTTGTTTCGCATGCACGTCATGGCGGTCCGCAGTCGTTACATCACCGCAACCGAGAATCGCGGGCTGTTGGCGGCCAGCCTTCTTACCGCCGCTGTACTCAATGCGCTGAGTCGAAAAAGTCTCGGGCTGTTCTTTGAGCGCGCCCTGTTTTTCGACAAGCGGGACGTGCCGCCGTTTTTTGACATGGCCGGTTTTCCGATTCAGCGCATTGAGCTTTCGTCGGCCAACCTCGCCGACGCGGTGGTCGCCACCGGTTCGATACCACTGGTTCTGTCCGGGGTACGCGATATAGCGGGCGCAGCGCGGGGTGTGTATCGCGATGGGGGCGTCATCGATTATCACCTGGATCTGCCACACAGCGCGCGCGAACGCATTACCCTGTTTCCGCATTTTTACGAACGAATTGTTCCCGGTTGGTTCGACAAGAAACTAAAGTGGCGTCGTCCGCATCCGGGCAACGTCGACCGGACTATTCTGATCAGCCCGTCGGCTGAGTTCGTCGCGACCCTGCCAAACGCCAAAATCCCGGATCGGAGCGATTTCGTGAACTATTCGCCAGAAGAGCGCGTTCGCGCGTGGCGAGCCTGTGTGGCGTCCTGTCAGCAGCTCGCCGACGAGTTCAACGAGATTATGGCGACGGATCAGCTGGCGGCACGTCTGCAGCCGCTGTGGTAGTCTGACGCGAAAATTTCGCTCGCAAATAACAATCAAGAGGGGGACAGGCGGTGGCAAGAACACCATCGACACTTGCCCGGACCGGCGCCCGGCCTTACCCGGAACTCACCTGGATCGCACTGGTCACCGGCTGGTTCATCGGCGTTATCATCGCCGTCGCCATCGGTTACGCGGCATTGATTCTCGGCTTTTCCATCGAGGGATCGGAACTGGCGGCGATACTTGGCTTTGGAATTCTGCGCGGCATGTTCCGGCGCAAGAGCATCGTCGAGAACAATATCGTGCAGACCATCGCGAGCGGCGTGAACGGAGCGTCGTCGGGAATGATGTTTTCGGTACCGGCGCTTTTCCTGCTCGGCTTCGGCGATCGTTTTGACCCGGTTGTCTTGACCTTCGGTTGTATCGCCGGCGCTTTCCTCGGTATCGCCTTCATCATCCCGCTCAGAAAGCACATGATCGACTACGAGCGGCTGACCTACCCGGGCGGTGTCGCGGTTGCGACAATTCTGAAGTCTCCGGGTGCCGGCGTCAGGAAGGCGATCTTCCTGCTGATCGCGGCACTGATCAGCGCGTTCGTGCAGTTCGTCACCATTAGCACCGGTGTCGACAACTGGAACCTCGGCGCGATTATCGGCCTGCCCGATTACATGAACGGTATCTGGTACCTGTCCTTAATGACGGTGGGCGTTGGCTTTATCGCCGGCCGCGGCGGTATCGCGTTCATTATTGGCGGCTTCGTCGCCTACTGGTTCCTTTCGCCGATGCTGGCCGTAACCGGCAGCTTTCCGGTCGATGCGGCGGGGGAAACGATCAGCGCTCCGGGGCCATTGCGCCTCATGCTGTATCGTCCGCTCGGCATCGGCATGCTGATAGGCGGCGCGATAATGGGCGTAATACTCGCGTTCCCGCTCATTGTCAGCGCGATCCGTTCGATGCAGAAGGCGGCGGGCGTCTCATCCGATGTGTCAAATGACGAAATGCCGATCAAGATGCTGTACTTCGCAATTGTCGGCGCGGTGATACTGCTGGCCGTCATGGCTATCACGTCGGTCGAGACGATGGGCCTCGGGCGTGGCATTGCGATGGCCCTGCTTGGGACGCTCTGGATATGGATGGCGGGTATCATTCTCTCGGAGGCCATCGGGCGCACCAACTGGTCGCCGTTGTCAGGAATGACCCTGGTCGGGATCACGTTGCTTATTGTTGTCACCCACGGCATGGAACGCAGCGACTCGATCATTGCGGCGCTGATGGTCGGTGCCGCGACCTGCGTCGCAATGTCGCAGGCGACGGACCTGATGCTCGATCTCAAGACAGGTTACCTGGTCGGTGCAACGCCGCGCATGCAGCAGATTGGTCAGTTCGCCGGCGCGTGGCTCGGCCCGATCGTTGTCATTGGCGTCATTTTCGTATTGAACGAGTCCTACGGTCTTGGCAGCGAACAGCTGCCGGCGCCGCAGGCACAGGCGCTCGCAAGTACCATCGACGGTATTCTCGGCGGCGACGTACCGACCGAGAAATACATGGCAGGCGCGGTACTCGGCGGCCTGTTGTCGGCGGTGATGGGCGGCCTTGGCATTACGGTCGGGCTGGGTTTCTATCTGCCCTTTAATATCGTTTTGACGTATTCGCTCGGCACGCTCGCCCGCGAGGTTTCCAATCGTATGAAGGGCAACGGCTGGAGTGAGGAAGTTGGGATACCGATCGCAGCGGGGCTCATTATCGGCGAAGCGCTGGTCGGTGTCGGCAACGCCCTGATCATCGTGTTCGCTTAGCGAGAAAGGAGGCAGGCAATGAAACAGTTTGGCTATTTTTTGCTCGCGACGGGTTTCCTGGGAGGCGCGTTTGCAACCGCCCTGGATGTACAGGAAGTCAACTGGACGATCTTTGCGGTTGCGGCCTTCGCCGCGGCAATCGGCTTGACCGTGGTGAAGCGTGCGGCATCGGCGATCGCGCGATCCGACACCGTGCTCGAGGTGAACAGGAGTGAACTCAAGGCGTCGATCCGAAACATCGTTCGCGACCTCGGTGACCTGAACACGACAGCGGCAAAACAAGGGGCCCGCCTGCGCGAGAAGATCGATCTCGAACTCAGAGACGACCTGCGCCGCTTCGCGGATGCCCGTGAGAGCATGGTGCATTTATTCGGCCTGCAGACCTACGCGGATATCATGAGCAATTTCGCGGCCGGCGAACGTTACATCAATCGCGTCTGGTCAGCCTCGGCCGACGGCTACGACGAAGAGGCGATTACCTACCTGAAGAAAGCGGCAGTGCAGTTTTCAGAAGCCGAGGCTCTGCTGACGAAGGCTACAGAAGCCACGGCATAAGCTGAAACTGGGGAATCTCAGTGAGCGGCGCCGCCTGTGGCGCGGCGGCAGCGCGCGGTCATTGCTTTCTTAAGGACATCGACGTCTTCATTCATCATGTGGTCGGTGTTGTCCTTCCAGCCTCGCAGCATACCGATGTTCCGCTCGTTGACGAGCAGGTGATCCTCGTTGGTTTGCTCGACGATTTCCCAGCCGGGCGCCGCGATCACTGATCGGACGCGCACCTTGTGGCCGAGCAACTCGGTAAATTCCTTTTCCAGCCGCCGCGCCCTGGCGGCAATGTCGACGATCGACAGATCATCGTCGGTGCCCGAAAACTGCAGCGCATTGCCAACCAGTCGCACGCTGCCGCTGCTTGGCGCGCGCCTTGCGACAACGTGGATCGCATACAGGCCCGCCTGCCCGATCAGCACGTGATCGACAACGCCCGAACTGGTGTCGGCGTCGTGAAAAACCTGCGTGATTCCGTTCGAAATCTGCCGAAGCTGGTGGCCTATGGCGATATTTGCATCCCGCAGGAACTTTACCTGGCGACGCGTGATGATGGTCCGGCCGAGTTTCATCACCGCGAACGAAACTGCCAGGAAAAGGAAAGCGAGCTGCATGTAGAGCTGCCAGTCAGGATAGCCGGCGAACAGCTGCTGCGCCTGTAGCGCGTAGGCTGCGGTGAACAGCACGACGAACACCAGCGCACTGCCGAGGTAGATGGATTGCGAAGCAGAGATACGATCGAGCTCGTCCCGAAAGCGCTGGGCCGCCTCATGCATGATGCTGTCTGCAAACAGGGGTCCAGAACCGACCGTACGTGACAACGCACTCCAGAATTTGGCGACCAGCAGAAACAGGATAGTACTGGTCAGCGCAACGGTTGCTGCGCCGCTAATCGCCTCGATGTTCATCAGCTTGGTCTCTCATCGCCCGCACGGTCTGAGCGTAGCCCTCCATCGGGCGCTGCACTGTGACATGCGTCACACTGCACCGCCAATCCCGGCAAGCCGATGCGCAGTTTTCAGTATCCATTCAGGGACGGAGGTGTATCTGTGAATGTCATCACGGCAGGCGACGCATGCTGACGGTAGCGTCGACGGCCTCGAGGTTTCTTACAGAACAGATGGAGTACGTCATGAACCGTGTCTGGAATACGATCTGCGTGGCTTTGTTGCTGCTCGGCCTGAACGGCTGTGCGTCGATGAGCAACGAGGAGTGCGCAACGGGCGACTGGGCCGCGATAGGCTACGAGGACGGCGCGCGCGGTTATACAACGGAGCGCATCACTGACCGGCGCAAAGCCTGCGCCAAGCACGGCGTCACGCTGGACTTTGCGGCCTATCAAAGCGGTCGTGAGCAAGGCCTGGTTGAATACTGCCAGCCGGGTCGAGGCTTCAGCGTCGGGTCGAACGGCGGCCGCTACAGCGGCGTATGCAGCGTTCAGCTGGAGCCGGATTTTCTCGAAGGGTACAACGCCGGTTATCATCTTTACACGCTTCGCAGCAACGTCAACCGCGCGACATCAGCGATCAATTCCAAAGACCGCGAAATCGATCGGATCAAGGAAGACATGCGGCTCAAGGAAGCGGCATTGATAAGCGATGAAACCACGGTGGAGGAACGCGTACTGCTGCTTGTCGATCTGAAAGATCTTTCAGAAAGAATCGGCCAGCTCGATGCGGAAATCCAGGACCTGTACGAGCAGCGTGCGCATTCCCAGGCTGAACTCGATAACTACCAGGTGGCGTTGCTGGATGCCGGCTACTAGGGAGCCTCTGCACGAGTCTCGTGCAGAGGCTCCCTAGAGGTACTTTTCGCTTCAGAAGTTGGCGATATCGGTTTTACGACGCCGGTCGCGCCTGTCCCGCCGTTCGACCTGAAACGAGCCGGTTCCGCCGGCGAGGGCTGCCGGATTGAAAGGGTTGCGGCGATCCTGACCGGAACGTCGGTCGCTGTGATGGGAAAAACTGCAGCGGCACTCCAGCGCGTCGCAGCCGGGTAAAGGCAGTCGGGGTGCGGCGCTCGCAAGAAAACGACGTCCGGTCATTGCCTTGGCAGCGTCGCAGGCGTTACTGGAGTATCTGAGCGAGACGGCGTGATAGGGCGAGTTGGCTTCCGCCGGTCCGGGTTTGGGCTTGTTTGCAGCGTCGCGTTCTTTGTTGTTGCGGCGAAGCCGCAAGACCAACCAGGTCACGGATAGCAGCAGTGCCAGTACCAGCAGCAGTTCCTTCATCGCGCTCCCCTGTGTACATGCGGCGCAGAACCTGGTCAACGCGCCTCTTCATTCTTTATAGCACGGATCAAGCACGTATTTGGTCGTGGATTACCGAATGATCCGCCTCACTCACAGTACGGCAACGCCGAACAGGGCCTGGTGAAAGTAGATCAACGCCGCGAAGGCAGCAGACCCGACGACGATCGGCAGGGCATCATTCCTGAACGCGGCCGGGCCGGGCTTTACCCACGCGCCGTCGCGGCGATTGATCAGAAAGATCTCCAGAAGGGCCCACGCGGCAAATCCGCCGAACAGCGTGACGGAGCGGCTGTCGCCGTTGACCAGCAGGTGGGCGATACCCCAGAGCAAGGTACCGACCATCTGCGGGTGGCGGATGTAGCGCTTGACGTTGCCCTTGAACTGGGAGGAGAAGAACAGCACCAGCCCGGCGAGCACCAGCACAGCGATAATCGGACCGCCCGACATCGGCGCGGTATACAACGGCCTTGGCATCGCCGCTTTCCAACCAAGAACGATCAGCAGCAGCGAACCGACGATGACCAGCGAGAACAATCCCCGGTAGGGGCCGGGCCCGAGTCTTTGTTCGATCGTGCTGCGCAAGGCCGGCGCCGCTGCCTTGAGCAGGTGAGCAGAACTCCAGAGGATGACGCCTGCGATCAGCATTAACATGGTAGATACCCCGAAAAACTGCGAGATGACTTGCAGTATATCGATTTGTGCTGGTGTCCTCGCTGGAAAGTTCGTACGATTTCGAATCCTGCGGGGCGGCGTAAAGGCGGAGTTACAAGTGACCACAGCGAGAAAACCCAGCGGCAAGCTGATGGAAATGCTCACGGGCTACGCGGCGTCGCATCAGCACCCGTTCAACGTCTTCGTGCACATGATTGGTATACCCACGATCATGCTCGGCGCGCTCATTCCGCTGACCTGGGTAAGTATCGAGATCAATAACTTCGCGTTCAACCTGGCGCACGTTCTAATCGTTGCGTTCTTCCTCTTTTACGTGACGCTCGATTTTGTCTTTGCCGTGGTATTTCTGCTAGCCGCCCTGCTACTCGAGATACTGGCGGCCAGGCTCGGCAGCTATCCCGGCAACACCGGCTGGATCATTGCCGGCGCTGCTTTTTTCGGTGGCTACGCGGCGCAATTCATCGGGCACGCCGTCGAGAAATCCATGCCGGTGCTGATCAAGCACCCTGTCCAGGCGAATCTCGCCGCACCATTCTTTACCGTCGTTGAATTGTTCAAGATCATCGGCCTGCGAGATGAGCTCTTTCGAGAGGTCCAGAATCAGATTCAGCGGCGCCGCAGGCAGGAAACCGCCTGAAAATACAGGCGCGCGGCCGGTCGACTCAGCGTAAGCGCGTCATACTGGTGAAATTTCCGGGCTAGTTCCGGCGGCCTGTCCAGCCGGGGCCGCGAACAACGCGTCCCGGCGTAGCACCGGTGTGCTCACCGTCTTTCAGCACCTGCACGCCGTTTACAAATACGTGCACCATGCCAGTGGCGTACTGCTGCGGTTCCATGAACGTCGCATGGTCCTGAATCGTGTCCGGATCGAAGACGACGACGTCGGCATAGTATCCCTGTTTCAGTTCTCCGCGTCGGTCGATCTTCATAGTTCTCGCCGGCAGTGCCGCCAGCTTGCGAATGGCTTCTTCGAGCGTCAGCACCTTTTCATCACGAACGTATTTGCCGAGCACCCGGGCGAAACTTCCGTAAGCGCGCGGGTGCGGGTTGCTCTTGAGGAATACGCCCTCGGGTGCCAGCGATGCTTCGTCCGAATTGAAACTGACCCAGGGCAGGGCGACGGCCCGGCGCACGATGTCCTCGGACTGAGTGAAGTAAACCGTACTAATGCGGCTGCCGTCTTCGACAATCAGGTCGAGAATAGTTTCTTCAGGCGTCGTGCCGCGCATGCTGGCGACTTCGGCAACGGTCTTGCCGGTCAAGGGTTTTAGCGCCTCGTTTTTGAAACCCACCATCATGATGTTGTCCGGTGAACCCGCCATCAGGAACATGTTTTCCCAGTCGTCAGACGGCGTGTTCATCTCGCGAATGATTTGCTCGCGAAGCGCAGGGTCACGCATACGCTTCAGCGAGGCCTCGAAGCCGCCCTCCTGGACCCATGGTGGAACGGTGACGTTCAGGCCGGTCGCACCGGCCGGGTAGGTATAGACGTCGGCTGTAATCTCGAGGCCTTCTGCGCGCGCCGCCTCGATCATTTCGACCGCCGTGTCGAACAAGGGCCAGTTCGGTCGTCCGGAGGACTTCAGATGGTAAATCTCCGCAGGAATTCTCGCTTCCCTGGCAATCGTTAGCAGTTCTTCGATTGCCTCGATCATGTGGGCACCTTCATCGCGCATGTGCGAGATGTACATGCCATTGTAATCAGCAGCGACCCTGGCTAGTTCGATTAACTCAGCCGTGTCGGCGAATAATCCGGGCGGGTACATCAACGACGAGGCAACTCCGAGGGCGCCATCCTCCATGGCAGCGCGTACCAGTCCACGCATTTCATCGAGTTCGTCGGCTGTGGGAGGACGGTCTTCGTGGCCGATCACGTAGCGGCGCGGCGTTGCCGATCCGATGAACGAAGCAACGTTCGGGGATATGCCTCGATGCACCAGGAACTCGAGGTATTCATCGAGCGTCGTCCACTCGATGTCGTAGCGAATATCGGACTGCAGGCTCGCCAGTTCCGTCTTCATGGAATCGTTCAGGGGACCCATGGATTCGCCCTCGCCCATGACTTCGAGTGTCACGCCCTGGCGAATATCACTTTGCGAGCGGCCATCCTGGATCAGCGATTCATTTGCCCATGACATCATGTTCACAAACCCTGGTGCCACCGCGAGGCCCGCTGCATCAATTTCGACGTCCGCCGTTCCCTTGCCGACCTTTCCCAGCGCAACGATCCTGTCGTCAACGATAGCCAGGTCGCCGATGTAGGGCGCCGCACCACTGCCGTCGTAGATAGTGCCGCCGCGCAGGACAAGATCGTATGCTGGCGGCGCCGCGCAGGCCGCCAGCCAGCAAGCGCCAACTGCGGCGGTCAGGGCAGTACGGTGGAAACGAAATCGAAGGTTCATGGGCGGTCCTTTTCGAGCTGATGCCTGGCACCTTGTGCGAGCAAATACAAGGTGAAAGGGGGGTTGTTCAGAAGATCGCGCGAACCAGGAGCAGGAAGCCCAGCGCGGCGAGTGGTATGCCCAGCGGTGCGCCGACAACACTCATCGTGATGACGGCGCCACCGATCATGATGCCGAGACCCAGGACGGCGCATAGCAGGCGGCCTACGACGTTGAGGATAAACGTCAGCAGGCGCCAGATCGCAAGGAATGGCCATAACAGTATCGGTACGCGTGTCTCATCGGGATTGTCCATGATGCGATATTCTACTCGCCATGCCGCAGCATGACAGCACAGAGAGTGGCTTGATGAAGAGCGCAACATGAACTCGAACGTCCATCCGGTCGTGGCCGGGCTGGTCATTCTTCTGACATTGGTCGCTGTTGGCGCCTGGATGTGGGGTTCCGGCAAGGCCGCGAATATCGGTGGACCCGCGGAGCTGCGTGTCGATCCCGCGGGCCACCTCTACATTCAGATTCAGAATCAACTCGTCGAACACGATGCAGATGGCGCGTTTCTGAGAACCCACGACCTCGGCGAGCTGGGCGTGGATCTGTTTCTTGGCGGCTACGCCTTCTTCCCGGATGGTGACGTCCTTCTGCGTCGCGGTCCCGACCCGCGCTCGTTCACGGACAATCTGCGGGCCTTCCAGCGCAAGACGAATCAACAATCGATCGAACCCGTCACGCCCGACACTGGGCTGTATCGCTGCAGTCTGGAGGCAGCAAGTTGCAGGCTCTTTGGCAACACGGCCATCGATCTCAAGGCGGCGTACGGCATCTTCATCGACTGGCAGGCGGATGAGGTCTACATCTCCGATACGACGCGGCACGTGTTGCGCAAGTACTCGTCGGAAGGCGAGGAGCTGGCCCGGCCCGCAACCGGATTCAGGTTTCCGAACCAGTTGGTCATGTCCGGCAACAAGCTGATGATCGCGGACACGAATCACCACGTCATTCGTGTCATCGATCCCCGTACGGCATCTTTCGGTCGCCTTCTCGGCCGCAAGGACGTCGTTCCGGTACAGGCACGCGCCGCCGGCCGGACCTGGCCAAGCCGTTTCGCGCGCGTCGGCGACGAATGGTGGGTCAACAACATGCGAAGCGGCATGAACGAAGGCGGAATCTACGTTTTTGATGAGAACTGGCAGTACCGGCGCAAGGTCCAGCTGCCTGAGCAGGCCGACCCGATTTCACTCGTCGTTTTCGGCGACCAGGTGCTCGTCAGCGACTGGAACAACGATCGGGTGTATCGATTCTCCTTCGCCGGCGTTCCGCTGGGGGACTTCGAGTCCGCGGGCCTCAGGCAGATCACGGTGGGCGCGCAGGAAGCGCGCCGGCGCTTCGAAGTCTACAAGTACATCGGCATCCTGTTGTTCGCCCTGCTGCTCGGTGGGCTGCTGGTTCGGGCACTGGCCGTCAGCATGTCCGGCAGCTCACGCTGATCAAACCGGGGGGTGGTCCTGTCCTGTCCCGCAAACGCAAAGACCCCCCAACGGGGGTCTTTGAGTGTTTGGTGCCGAGAAGAGGACTTGAACCTCCACAGGGTTACCCCTACTAGCACCTGAAGCTAGCGCGTCTACCAATTCCGCCACCTCGGCAGGTGCGGAACCGCGTACAATCGCAGTTCCGACGGGTGGCGCACTGTACTCAAAGCGGTCGCAATCTGTCAATCGCCGACTCAACCCAGCAACCATTTCGGAGCCGAATCACTTGCCCGGTAAACCCAAGAAGACCAGAGACGCTCGCAAGAGCAGACCCTACAAACACCCGATACCCAGCCAGAACGTCCTTATAGACTTTCTAAATGAGTCTGGTAAGCCATTGAAAATAGACGAGATACTTTCTCGTTTTTCTCTAAAGGGTCAGCGCATGCGCACCCTCCTCGTGGAGCGACTCGCCGGCATGGTTCGAGCAGGCCAGATTCTCGAAAATCGCCGCGGTGAGTATTGCCTGACGGCAAAGCTCGACCTCGTGACCGGCACCGTCAGCGGCCACCGCGACGGCTTCGGTTTCGTGATCCGCGACGACGGTGCGTCAGACGACGTCTACCTTTCCGCGCGCGAGATGCGTTCCCTGTTCGATGGCGATCGTGTCGCCATTCGCATCACCGGGCTCGATCGCCGCGGGCGTGCCGAGGGTGACCTTGTCGATGTGCTTGAACGTGGCACGCAGGAGATAGCGGGACAGTATATCCGGGAGCGCGGCATCGGCATCGTGATACCCGATAATCCGAGAATCTCGCACCGCATCCTGATCCCGAATGCAGAGGCAGGAAAAGCGAGGCCGGGTGACATGGTGGTGGTCGAAATACTCGATTTCCCGACCCGCGTCGAGCAGGCGACCGGCCGCATTGTCACCGTGATCGGCAAGCCAGGGGAGAAAGGCATCGCTACCGACATCGCCATCCATTCCCACGGCATCCCGTTCGAGTGGCCCAAATCGGTGCTCGGCGAAATCAAGGCTTACGGAGCCGAGGTGCCGCGAAACGCGAAGGCCGGGCGCGAGGACCTTCGCGGTGTCAGCCTGGTTACCATCGATGGCGCCGACGCAAGGGATTTCGACGATGCGGTGTTCTGCGAAAAGTCCGGCAGCGGCTGGCGGCTACTGGTTGCCATCGCCGACGTCTCACACTACGTTGGCGTCGCCACTGAATTGGACAAGGAGGCGACTCGGCGCGGCACATCCGTCTATTTCCCGGACCGTGTCGTGCCGATGCTGCCGGAAGTGCTGAGCAACGGTCTGTGCTCGCTAAACCCGGCCGTGGATCGTCTCTGCATGGTTTGCGAGATGCGCGTGAGCGCCGAGGGCAAGGTGACGCGCTCGTCGTTCTATGAGGCCGTCATGCGTTCCAAGGCGCGCATGACCTATGGCCAGGTGGCCGATTTCCTCGGCGGCCGGAAGAAGAATGCCGTGCCCCGGGACCTGCAGGCCTCGATATCCGAACTGCACGAGCTGTACCAGGCGTTCGCGAAGGCCCGCCGTCGGCGCGGTGCCATTGAAATCGATTTGCCACAGACCCAGTTCAAGCTGAACGAGGACGGCGAGATCGAGCGCATCGAGGTGGTGCCTCGCAACGACGCACACCGTCTCATAGAGGAGTGCATGATTGCGGCCAACGTCGAGGCGGCGAAATTCCTGAAGAAACATCGCATACCCGGGCTGTATCGCGTGCATCCGAAGCCCGACCCCGATCGATTCGCCGAGCTGCGGCTGTACCTTACGTCCCTCGGCCTCAAGGTCGCACACCCGGATCACGTCGAGCCACGGCATTTCACGCAGTTGACACGGCAGATCGAGGATCGCCCCGATGCCACGGCGATCACCATGGCGATGCTGCGATCGCTCACACACGCAGAATATTCGCCAAAGAATGTCGGGCACTTCGGCCTTTCGCTGCAATCCTACGCACACTTCACCTCGCCGATCCGGCGATACCCGGATCTGCTCGTGCATCGCGCGATACGCCACATCGTGCGCGGTGGCAAACCCGGTCTTTACGACTATTCGCCGAAAGACATGGAACGGCTCGGCGCGATCACGTCGGCGCATGAGAAACGTGCTGAAGAGGCAACGCGAGACGTCGAGGCATGGCTCAAGTGTCAGTACATGGAAGGGCACCTGGGTGACGAATTCGATGGCGTCATTACCGGCGTCACCAACTTCGGCCTGTTCGTGCAGATTACCGACCTGCTCACCGACGGCCTCGTGCATGTGACGAGTCTTGCAAACGACTATTACAAGTACGATTCGGGCTCGCAGCGATTGATCGGCGAGCGCAGCGGCAGGGTCTTCAGCCTCGGCGAACCGATGCGGGTGCGAGTTCAACGCGTGGATATGGAATCGCGCAAGATCGACTTCCGGCCCGTGGACGAAGAACCGGCAAGTTCGGGCGGGAGCCGGGCACCGGCCCGCAGGAGACGGCGCGCTTGAGCAAGTCCCGTTACGTGACGGGCCTGCGGGCGGTCGAGCAGCTGCTGAGTGGCGGCGTCGAAGACATACGCCAGATATTCGCGGAGTACCAGACGGAAAACCCTCGGGTCCAGGCGGTCATCGCCCAGGCACTCGAATCCGGCATCGAAATACAGGCCGCGAATCGGGCCCGACTGACGCAGATCAGCGGCGAGTCCCGGCACCAGGGCATCGTCGCCGAGGTACGGCGCAGCACGGTACTGGACGAGGCCGGCTTGCGAACGTTGGTCGAGGAGCGGCTACAGCGCGATGATGGAGGCCGGGTTGTCCTGCTGCTGCTGGATGGCATTCAGGATCCGCACAACCTCGGGGCGTGCCTGCGCACGGCCGATGCGGCCGGCGTGGATGCCGTCGTCGTGCCGCGACACGGCGCCGCAGGCCTGGGCGCTACGGTGAGCAAGGTGGCTGCCGGCGCAGCCGAGCAGCTGCCGTTCGTGCCCGTCGCCAACCTTGGGAAAGTCCTGCAGTGGCTCCGCGGTTACGGCGTGCGCTGTATCGGCACCAGCGACAGGGCGGATACCAGCCTGTTCGATGCCGATTTCACCGGCCCCGTCGCGCTGGTGATGGGCCGGGAGCATACGGGTCTGAGCAAGGGCATCGCCAGCCGCTGCGACCTGCTCGTCAGCCTGCCCATGCTGGGCGCAGTATCGAGCCTCAATGTTTCCGTGGCGACCGGCATCTGCCTGTACGAGATCCTGCGTCAGAACCGCTAGCGGAGATCCCTGGATTTCAGGTATTTGTGGCTTGCGTCTGCCCGGATCGTTGGGTAGGATGCGCGTCCCCGTCAAGAAGACGGCAGCTTGACCTCTTGCTGCACCGGATACGCCGGGTAGCTTTAATCCGAACGGCCAGTCTTTGCAGTTTGCGAGCGTAGCCGCTTGGATTTCATCCAGAAGGGAAGACAATGAGACATTACGAAATTGTGTTTCTGGTTCATCCGGACCAGAGCGAACAGGTCCCTGCCATGGTGGAACGCTACCAGGGCATGGTTACCGAAGCCGGCGGTACTGTGCACCGCAGCGAAGACTGGGGCCGGCGCCAGATGGCGCACCCGATCAACAAGATCCACAAGGCTCACTACGCGCTGATGAACATCGAGTGCGATTACCCGGTGCTCGCGGAAATCAAGACGGCCTTCAAATTCAATGACGCGGTGCTGCGCCACCTCGTGATTTCCCGCGACGAAGCCGTGACCGAGGCATCACCAATGGCCGTTGCCGTGGCCGAAGAAAAAGCCAAGGAAAAGGAAGCGCAGCAGCGCCGTGACGCCAAGGCCGTAGCCGAAGCCGCGATGCGCGCCGACGCGGCTGAAAAGGAAGCAGCTGAAAAGGAAGCGGCGGATGCCGCCGATGCCGAAAAAGCCGATGAAGCTGGCGACAAGCCGGAGGCGAAAGAGGCTTCCGAGGTCAGCGCCGAGGCCGATGATGACAGTGGCGAAGACGCAGCCGCGAAGAGCGCTTAAGGAGTATTGCAATGAGTCGTTATTCACGCAGGCGCAAGTATTGCCGTTTCACCGCCGAGGGTATCAAAGAGATTGACTATAAAGATCTCAACTTGCTCAAGGCCTATGTAACGGAGACGGGCAAGATCGTTCCGAGTCGCATTACGGGTACCAAGGCTCACTACCAGCGCCAGCTGGCTACCGCGGTTAAGCGGGCCAGGTATCTTGCGTTGTTGCCGTATACCGATCGGCATTAAACGCCGCGGGCCCGGCTAGTGCAGGCGGTTGCCTCGTGGCTTGTCGCACGGCCGCAGAACGCTGTGATCGGGCTGGCAGTTACCTTGCTGTTGCCGGCACCGCAGCTTACCAGTGGCGTTATCATGGTGCTGCTGGTACTGGCGCAGGGAACGAAGCTGGCGCTGATCGAGGCTTGTATCGCGGCAGCGGCATTGCTGACGGTATCCCTGCTTTTCGGCGTCTCGGTGCCGTCGATTGTCACCTTGATGACCGGGACCTGGGTGCCGGTCATCATGCTGGCGGTCTTACTGCTGGGCTCGAGGTCTCTGACCCTGACCTTGCAGGTTGCCGTCATTGTAGCGGCACTGGCAATGCTGGCGTTTTATATCGCCGTCGCCGATCCGGCAGCTTTCTGGCAGCCGTATATGGATACGATGGCGGAGATCGTAAGGCAGAACAATCTGCAGCTGAACCTGGAGTTGCTGACTGCCGAGGTCATGACCGTTTCAGCCGTGCTGGCATTCTGGATGCTGTACACGGTCGGGCTGTTACTGGGGTACACGTTGTATAAGCGTTTACCCGGGGAAACCGGAGAATTCGGCCGGTTTCGGGATTTGAATTTGGGACGTGTCATTGCGGTAATTATGGCGCTGACGTCGCTGTTGGCGTTTGTCGTTACCGCAACCTGGCTGCAGAACCTCGCGTTCATGCTGTTCGTGGTTTTCTGGATCCAGGGCTTGTCAATCGTGCACTGGATGCATGCACAAGGCACGTTGCCGCTGGCGGCGCTGATCGCCGTCTATGCGCTACTGCCGTTTCTGCAGATATTGCTGATGACGGTGCTGGCAGTGTTGGGTTACATGGACGCCTGGTTTGGTTTCCGGGCTCGAATGAAAAAAGCATAGAAGGTTCGAATAATGAACGTGATTTTGTTGGAAAACGTTGAAAACCTCGGCGGCATCGGCGACCTGGTGAAGGTCAAGCCCGGTTTCGGTCGCAACTTCCTGTTGCCTCAGGGCAAGGCCGCTCTGGCGACGCCCGACAACATGAAGGCGATCGAAGCACGTCGCGCCGAGCTCGAAAAAGCAGCGGCCGGGGATCTGGCGAAAGCCAAGGCAAGGGCGAAGACGATCAATGGCGTCGAGCTTGTCATCTCGGCGAATGCCGGCAGCGAGGGCAAGCTTTTTGGTTCCGTCGGACCCATCGACATCGCCGAGGCACTCGAGGCGATCCAGATCGAGGTGGAACGCGCCGAGATTCGCATGCCCGATGGTCCGATTCACGACCTGGGAGATTTTACGGTTGGCGTGCATTTGCATACCGATGTCGACGCCGAAATTACCGTCAAGGTTGTCGCCGCCGACTGATTACGAGCGGGATCGCCGGTGCCGCAGGAGCCCGGCAACAGCGTTCGTTTGCGCAACTGCAGGCGGGTATTCATACCGCTTCGAGTCCGCGCGGTCGTCGCCCGTGGCGCTCCTACGCAGCGGGCCGGCAATGTGTTACTTTTCCAGACGAGAAACAAGACCCCGAGGGAACTGAAAGATGGTGCGCGCTTTGGACGATGGCTATGCGGGTGGAGGCGCGGACCAGCGCCTTAAAATTCCGCCCAATTCCGTCGAAGCCGAGCAAGCACTCATCGGCGGGCTGATGCTCAACGCCCAGGCCTGGGACAAAGTCGCGGACGTGGTGCTCCCCGACGATTTCTATCGCAAGGATCATCGCCTGATTTACTCGGCGATCGGCAAGCTGATCGAAAGTGGCAGCCCTTGCGACGTCGTGACCTTGTCAGAACACCTCGATGGCCGCGGCGAGCTGGAACAAATTGGCGGACTCGAATACCTTGCGACCCTTGCCAACGAGACGGCCGGCGCTGCCAATGCCCGGGCCTACGCCAAGATCATTCGGGAGAGGTCCACACTTCGTGCGCTGATCAACGCCGGTAATGAGATTAGCGGCAACGCGTTCGCCACTGACGGGCGTACCGCTTCCGAGGTGCTCGACGAGGCCGAGCGAATGGTCTTCGAGATTGCCGAGAAAGGCAGTCGTGGTCGCAAGGGTTTCCGCTCATTAAAGCAGATTCTGCCCGAGGCCGTTGATCGAATCGACTTGCTGCACCAGTCCGATGGCAGCATCACCGGTGTCTCCAGTGGTTACCACGAATTCGATAAAATGACGGCGGGACTGCAGGCGGGCGATCTCGTGATTATCGCCGGGCGTCCATCCATGGGTAAGACAACGCTGGCGCTGAACATTGCCGAGAACGCGGCGATTGGCTCGAAAGTGCCAACCGCCGTTTTCTCGATGGAAATGCCGGCACAACAGCTGGCGTTTCGCATGATTTCCTCGCTGGGCCGCGTCGATCAGACGCACCTTAGAACCGGTAATTTTCCGGACGAAGACTGGTCGCGAATCAATACTGCCGTGCAGCTGATGTCAGATGCGCCCATCTATATCGACGACACGCCGAGCCTTTCGCCAACCGAAATCCGTGCACGAGCGCGACGCCTGCATCGGGAACATGGTCTCGGCCTGATCGTCATCGACTATCTGCAGCTCATGCAGGTCGAAGGCAGCAAGGAAAAC
The DNA here is from genome assembly GCA_963701335.1 of uncultured Gammaproteobacteria bacterium. Classification (GTDB taxonomy): domain Bacteria; phylum Pseudomonadota; class Gammaproteobacteria; order Steroidobacterales; family Woeseiaceae; genus UBA1847. The sequence continues at coordinate 120,847 of CAVOZR010000005.1, read as the reverse complement.
CGGGCCACGGAGATTTCAGAGATTTCGCGTGGCCTCAAGGCCCTGGCGAAAGAGCTGGAGGTACCCGTCATCGCGCTATCTCAGCTCAATCGCAGCGTCGAGCAGCGCACCGACAAGCGTCCTGTCATGTCGGACTTGCGTGAGTCCGGTGCCATCGAGCAAGACGCGGACCTGATAATCTTTATCTACCGCGAAGAAGTGTACAACCAGGACACGCCGCGCAAGGGCATCGCCGACATCGTGATCGCGAAGCAACGCAATGGCCCAATCGGCGATTTCCCGTTGACCTTCGTTGGCCGCTATACGAAGTTCGAAAACTGGGTCCCGGATGCCTACGCGGAAGAGGCCTATCCGTGAGCTTCGGAGCTCGAGCGCTAATCCGGCTCGGCGCACTCGCACATAACCTCGACATTATTCGACAGGCCGCGCCTGGTTCCCGGGTCATGGCCGTCATCAAGGCGAATGCCTACGGCCACGGTATGGTTACCGTCGCACAGCACCTCAGCGATGTCGATGCTTTTGCCGTCGCGCGCGTCCCGGAAGCCCTGCTGCTACGACACCACGGCATCGAGGTTCCCGTAGTTTTGCTGGCCGGCGTTATGAACGAAGTCGAACTGGCATCCGCGATCGAACATCGATTCGAACCGGTCGTTCACTGCGTCGAACAACTCGAGTTGCTGGAAGCCGTTAGCTCGGGTGCCGTCACGGTCTGGCTCAAGATCGATACGGGCATGAATCGCCTCGGGTTTTCGCCCGAGTGCGCAGAGGACGTTATTGACCGGCTGAGAAACATGCGCGCCGTCAGCGAGCTGAGATTGATGACGCATCTCGCAAGTGCCGATGAGCTCGAGGCCGATACGACGCCTGACCAGCTGGAGCGATTCCGGCCGATTGCCGAGGGTTTCGAGGGTGCCGTCAGCATCGGTAACACGCCGGGTCTGTTCGGTTGGCCCGTGGTCTCCGAGGCACGACAAGCATTCGGTTTCCGGGGTGACAGCTGGATTCGGCCAGGCATCGCCTTGTTCGGTATTTCACCCTTCGTGGACAGAACCGGCGTCGAGCTCGGTCTCAAGCCGGTGATGCAGTTCGAGGCGAGACTTATCGCGAGCAAGCCATTGCCGAGCGGTGCGCGCGTGGGCTACAGGGGCAGCTATATCAGCGACACGACTACGCGGCTCGGGATTATTTCGGCGGGCTACGGTGACGGATACACGCGGCACTTCCGGACAGGCACGCCGGTGCTCATCAATGGTCGGAGAGTTCCGCTGATCGGTAACGTGTCGATGGACATGATCGCCGTCGATCTGGGCGCGGATTCGACAGACAAGGTCGGCGATATCGCAACGCTTTGGGGAGACGGGCTGCCGGTCGAGGAGGTCGCTCCGTTTGCCGCCGCAATTCCCTACGAACTCGTTTGCGGCGTCATGAACCGCGAAGACAGCGAGGTCGTTGACTAGCCCCTGCATGCTGCGCTCTCGTCTGGGCTTTGCCCGCCGGCCACCTGCTGGTCACCAATAGTCCGCGAACCGGTGGTTGCCGAGCATTTATTTGTCCACTTGCCTTGACGCCAACGAGGGTGGTAGTTGCGTATTGCCGACCGTAACAAATCGGTGTTCTCATCGTCCGACAGTCGGGCTGACGAAAATGGTTAAGAAACGCGGTTACTACGTTTACCTTTTTACGAGTGTGTGCCTTTGCCTGTTCCTTGCGGATCTTGGCGGGCGCGACCTGTGGGACATAGACGAAGGAATGAACGCGGCGATCGCGCGGACAATGTTGTCGACCGGGGAGTGGATTACGCCGACGTTCAACGGGCAGGCATTCCTGGATAAGCCGCCATTATTCAACTGGATGACTGCAGCATCATTTAGCGTATTCGGTCTATCCGAATTTGCCGCCCGATTACCGTCTGCACTATGTGGGCTTGGCACAGTCTTGCTAACCTTTTTGATCGGTCGAAAAGTCTACTCTGCAACGAGCGCCGCGCTTGCCTCGATAATTCTGGCAACTTCGCTGTACTTTCTTGCCCTGGCACGCGTAGTGCAGTACGACGTTCCGTTTACGTTCTTCACGACGCTGGTCATGTACTTCTATGTAGCGGCGTCGTCGGCCGACAGGATTCGTCTGCCAAGTATCGGGATTTGTGCTGCCGCTGCCTTTGCCGTCCTCATCAAGGGGCCTCTCGGTGTCGTTATACCTGGGCTGGCCATTGCGGGACATCTTCTCCTAACACGAGGGTTGTCGATGATTCCGCGATTGCTGAATCCAGTCGCCATCCTGGTTTTTGTCCTCATTGCTGCGCCGTGGTATGTGTTGATGGAACGCGCCAACCCGGGATATTTGCATTACTTCATCCTGCAGCAACACGTCGCGAATCTACTCGGCTCAGCAAGTACGGCCGTCGCCCGCCACCCTGAACCCTTCTACTTCTATCTTGCCGCAATGGTTCTGGCGTTGCTGCCCTGGAGCCTGACGTTGCCGCAATCCATCTATGGTGCGCTCAAAAACAGGGAAAGCGAAGGAAACAACATGTCGCTGTTTTTCGTGATCTGGGTGCTGGGCACGCTTCTTTTGTTGTCAGTCGCCGCTTCCAAACTGAGCAATTACGTGCTGCCGATACTGCCAGCTGCAGCACTGATTCTTGGACGCTATTGGGCGCGTCTGTTGTCGATGTATGCGAGCCGACGCAAGCCGGATCTTGTTGTTGTCCTTGGAATTGCCGCGGTTGTGCTCGGTACACTGGCGATCTACGCAATACTCGCAGAGCCTTGGATAGACTGGGAAACCCAGTTAGGTATTCGATGGTCCGACGCCGAATGTTTTATTGTCGCATTCAGTAGCCTGTTCAGTGTTGCCCTGATCTTTGCTTCGCTCGGCATGCAGCGAGCCACGTTCGTCACTCTGGCGTCGGTCTCGCCATTCGCCATGTTCTATTTCCTGATGGTCCTGGCGCCCGCCACCGATGCCTTTAAGGGTGCGAAGGAAATCGGGCTGGAACTCGATCGACTCTTGCCAGCATCCGAAGAAATTCGTTACATCGGCCGTATGCCGGACTCAGCCATGTTCTACACGGCGCGCAACGCAGTCAACTTACGAACAGAGAAGAATTTACGGGAGTATCTTGGCAATGAAAAATGTGTCTACGTGTTGCTTGCACCCAGGGGGCGTAATTCGGACGATGTCTTTGACAGCGAGTACTTCGTTGTTAGTAAAAAGGGTAACAAGCTCATCGTCAGCGGCCGAACGTGCACCGAGTCCGGGCCGCGTGCCGGGCGATCTCGTGTAGTCGGTGATTGAGGCGTTCGAACAAGTTTTCTGAAGCAAGAAGAGTGAACCAGTACCGGTTGCTGGCTTCTCTAATCGAAACGGCTCACATGGAGAGATGCGTACTCGATTCGCAAGGCGCCTGTAGTCGAGCGTCGCACTCGACGGATGCTACTCTGGAATCTGAATGCTTTTCTGCCTGACACAGATGGACGGACCCAATCGGTGGCTGTGTAGGAACAAGAGGTCACGCCTGTTAGGGTCACCTATCGCATTTAACGCGATGGATTTAGAGACCCCGCTCCAGAGCATTGCGTAACGTTAAATGCGCCAGCAGACGACAAACCTCATGTTCGCGCCGGCGAAAACATTGGGTGACTTCATCATGTACCAGACGCGCTAGGAGAGGAAGAACCCCATCTTGACGCCGGCGAGTTGCACGACGTCGTTGTCGGAAAGCTTGCGGGCTTGCGGTCCGATTTTTTCGCCGTTCACCAGCGGATAGTCGTTTTCCTTGCCGGACTCGACGTGCACGATGTAGTAGCCCTCCGCCCGGCGGGTGATTGCCGCCACCTGCACACCGGGCCGGCCGAGCGTGGTCAGGGCCTTGGTCAATTCGAGTTCACGTCCCGCGAATGCGCCGCTCAGCACCTGCAGCTTCGCCAGCGGCAGGGCACTGGGTGCGCTTGCCGGGTCAATGCCCGTCTGCGTCGCGCTCGGCGGGGGAGGCGCTGGTTGTTTCGGTCTTGGCGGCGGTTCGTCGTTCAGCGCGGCAGCTTCTTCGGGGTCGAGGCGCACCGCGGCAGCCGCTTCGGACTCTGCATCGCGGCTGGATTCCTGGCGTGCCGCCTCCGCCGCGGCCTCGGCGGCGCGTTCAGCTTTGGCCAGCTGGTCGGCATTCTGCTGGCCGGCCGGTATGACCATGGTCTTCTCGAATTCGTCCTGCTCGCTGTCGTTGGTTTGCTGGTCGGAAAAACGCAGCTGGTGATGGCCAATCGTAATCACGTCACCGTGCTGCAGGGCATGCTTCTTGATCAGCTTGCCGTTGACGTAGGTGCCGTTGGTGCTGTTCAGGTCCTCAAGGAAAGAGTCATTGAGGATATTGATAATCAGGGAGTGATGGCCACTGACCGCAGGATTATCAATTCGGACATCATTATCCGGGAGCCGCCCAACCGTGTAGCGCTCCTTCGTCATGTTGTATTCCGCCAGAACCTGATTGTCCAGACTTAGAAATAACCGTGCCATGTTTACTCGCTCTTAGACCGCTGCATCCCTTATGAACGAAACCAGCTGGCAATTTTTGCGATCAGTCCCTTCTTCGCAGGGAAGGGTTCTTTGATCTGCGCAAGCATTACCGAGATGTTGTCTCGTCCGCCGTGGTCGTTGGCCAAGTCAACGAGCTGTTGACCAACTACCTCAAGACTAGCATTAAAAGTACTGATAGTTAAGTGAATATCGTCATCTTCGACCATGTCCGGCAAGCCGTCGGAGCACAGTAGATAGACATCCCCCGGGAGGACGTCATGCTCGTGAACCTCGACCTCGACAACCGGCTCGACTCCGAGTGCCCGGGTCACGTAGTTGCGGTTGGTCGAACGCTGTGCCTCCTCCTCGGAGTAGAAGCCGCGGTCAACCAGTTCCTGCAGCAGAGAATGGTCCAGCGTTATCTGCTCTAGCCTGCCATCACGCAGGCGATAGGCACGAGAATCACCGACATGAGCGATCGACACGCGGTTGTCGTAGTACATGCACGCGACAATCGTCGTGCCCATACCCTCGCAGTGTGTCTGACTCTGGGCTGTCTGATAGATAATCTTGTTGGCTCGATAGACGGCGTCACGAAGTACGATCGACTGGCGCATCATGCCGCTGTGCGGGTCGATGCCGTCGCGTTCTTCGCGGTCGGCGCCGACTTTGGCCAGGTCGGTGACGATCTGGACCGCAATGCCACTGGCAACCTCGCCAGCGTTATAGCCGCCCATGCCATCGGCAAGCACCATAAGGCCTATTTCCGGGACAGAGCCGATCGCATCTTCGTTGTGCTCGCGGACGCGACCGGTGTCAGTAATCTCGGCAAAGTCGATTTTTCCGCGAAGATTCATAGGCAGGACATTTTCTCGTTCATCGCTCTTTTCGTTGTTGTCATGAGAATCTGGCGCAATTTCTTAGCGCAATTGCCATTTCAGCCCCGCAGGAAAAGCGGTTTTCGGGCCGTTTTGCCAGCGCCTTTGCAAGAACCGCATCGACGCTGGGCGGTATACCGGTCCGCCGCGAGGACACCGGAGCAGGGTCTTCAGTCGTAATCTTGGTCATCAAAACAGCAATGTTGGTCGCCTTGAACGGTACTTCCCCAACCATAAGCTCGTAAAGAGTAACACCAAGTGAAAATAAGTCCGATAGTCCTGTCAGATCTTCCGCGCCCAGTTGCTCCGGCGACATGTACATCGGCGTGCCCAGCACGATACCGGTCTTAGTGCGATTATTGTCCGTTATTCGCGCCACACCGAAATCGCTGATCTTCAGAGACCCATCTTTCGGGTTATACAGCAGGTTGGCCGGCTTGATATCTCTGTGAATGACGCCCTGGTTGTGGGCATAGTCGAGCGCTTCCGCCGTCGCGGCACACAGCTCCAGCGCGCGCTTCGGTGCCAGTAGTCGCTTTGCGTCAGTGAAGTCTCTTAGTGGTATGCCTGGCACATATTCCATGGCGATGTAGGCGAGGCCCTTGTCCTCGCCGGCATCGTACACGGTGATGATATTCGGATGGGTCAGGCGACCTGCGGATTCGGCCTCGCGATAGAAGCGCAGGCGTGCCTCCTTGAGTTCCTCGTCCTCGAACTCTTTCTCGATGGGAATGACCTTGATCGCTACAGCGCGATTGATACGGGGATCCTTGCCCAGATAAACGGCACCCATCGCGCCGCGCCCTATGCGTCGCTGCACGACGTAGCGGCCCAGCCGCTGTGGCACGCCGCTGAGTTTCTTCGGCGAAAGATCCGTTTGCGTTTGCCCGGTGTGCGTGCGTTTCATCCACTCGAGCACTGCCTCGGCGCGCTCGGGTTTGGCCTGTTCCTCGAACGCCAGCGACAGTTTGTACATCAACGCGGCGACGGTTTCCGAGGGGTTGCAACGACGGAATTCGGCGAATGCGGGTTCCAGCCGACCGGCCGACAGGAAGTCGGAACCTCGCTTGAGCGCATCGACCGAGGCCTTCTTTACATGCTTGACCAGGTAGGCGCTGAGTATCGCCACGCCAAGGAAGATGAGGATAGGGCGTCCGAGATCGATGCGGACGTTTAGCCCGATGAGCAGCAGCCCTTCCAGCAGCAACAGCGAGAAACCGGTAATTGCGGTAAATATTGCGATTTCGCGTCGATTGCGATCGGGCAGGAACAGGACGGAAATGATCGCGATCAGTACGGGCGCAAGCCACTCCATTGCCTTCGCCCAGTTTGGCGAAATGATCATGCGGTCATTCTCGATGTCTGCGAGCAACGCCGCGGTCAGCTCCGAGTACGTGACGAACTGACCGGATGGTAACAACGCCTCGGCGCCGACAACGGCGGGGTCGGCGTCTACCAGCACCGTGCTGCCGCCAAACTGTGTTTCTCCTTTGAGTACCTCTGCGACGCTGAGCCTCGGCAGTTCGGCGTAGCGTGAGAGGTAAATGGCGTCATCGGATCGTGACAGGCGCGGTGTCGTCGCCGTCGCCGATTCGGCCAGGGCAACAGCGAGCGGTAGAGACGGCGACATCACGTCGCCATTGAAGTGCCACAGTTCTGACCGGCGGACCACGCCGTCGCTGTCGGGCCTGGTGTCGGCAAATCCGGCATTCCGCGAGACTTCTGCCAGCCTGTGACGGGAAGGGACGAAAACCGGCGCGCCGGAACTGAGCAACTTGGACCAGCTCGGCAGCTCTTCCGTCATCGGGATATCCGGCGGATTCGCAAGAATGATGCGCTTCGCCTTGCTTGCCTGGAGTTTCTCGATGACCTTGCCATATTGATTCAGTACGTCGCCTGGTGCCGCACGTTGCGGATCGATGCTGACGATATAGGCGTTCGCGAGGGGCTTCGTCGGCAGACTGCCGGCGAACTGGTCGTACAGAACCCGGTCGGCTCCCACAAACCACTGAGCCAGCGGTCCATAAACCAGCAGCATCAGAACACTAACGAAGCAGAGAGCGATCAGTCGATTGCGTTTGGAGGGGGTTGCCGTCTTCAAAGTGCTTCATGTCCCTGTTTTAAGGGGAAAAGTATAAGGAAATGGCGCAGGGCGTAATGAGATAGGGTTGGCACTTTTTATGTAATAAGCGGCACGAATGCGGTGCTATCATTGGCTTGCGGCTCATGCCGCGAATTTAACAATAATCCGGGTCCAGGGTCGCGCAGGCGGGCGCTTTGGAGCCACTAAACCTTTCTTTTACAATAACTTAGCGCAAGGGGCGCAGCGGTGGCTCTGGCCACCCGCCCGCGATCCGCGCTAACGACGGAATTTTCAGGGGAAGACGACTTTTGGCGAAGGCAAGAAAAGCCTATGTCTGTGCCGAATGCGGGGCACACAGCGTTAAATGGGCCGGACAATGCCCTGAATGCCTGATGTGGAACACGCTTGCCGAAGAGTCGTTTTCCGCGAGCGGATCGACCTCGCCCAAGGCGGCGTTGGCCCTGCGGCTCGATGAGTTATCGGGTGATATCGAACAGCGCTTCGAGACCGGCTTCAACGAGTTCGATCGCGTCCTCGGCGGAGGGCTTGTTCCCGGCGCTGTGGTGCTGCTTGGCGGTGACCCCGGGGTCGGCAAGTCGACCTTGCTGCAGCAGGTTTCCGCCCGACTCATGAAGGATCTGCCCGTTTGCTATGCCACCGGTGAGGAATCGTTGCGACAAATCGGGCAGCGCTCGATTCGTCTCGGACTCGACGCATCGGCGATGAATCTGCTGGCCGATACCTCGATCGAGAACGTGCTCGAGCAGGCAACGCGTTGCGCGGCCAAGGTACTGGTGATCGATTCGATACAGACGATGATTTCCGAACATCTGCCGTCCGCGCCAGGCTCGGTCGTGCAACTTCGGGAAAGCGTTGGTCGGCTGGTGCGATATGCAAAGCAGAATGAAGTGTCGGTGTTCGTTATCGGTCACGTCACCAAAGAAGGCGCCATCGCAGGTCCGCGCGTTGTAGAGCACATGGTCGATACGGTGCTGTATTTCGAAAACGATCCGGCCAGCCGCTACACAATCATCCGCTCCGTAAAAAACCGCTTCGGTGCAAGTGGTGAGATGGGTGTGTTCGCCATGACGGAAACCGGTTTTCGCGAGGTCAGCAATCCATCGGCCATTTTCCTGTCTCGCGATTCGGTCAATGAGCCGGGGAGCGTCGTTTCGGTCGCCTGGGAGGGTAGCCGCCCGCTGCTGGTCGAGATTCAGGCGCTCGTCGCAGACGGCAACAGCAATTACGCGAAGCGGCTTGCCCAGGGTATCGATCAGAATCGACTGGCGTTACTGCTGGCAGTACTGCAACGACATGGCGGAATTGCGACGCTGGATGACGATGTTTTCGTCAACGTTGTCGGCGGACTGAGAATTGGCGAAACCGCCGTCGATTTGCCGACCGTGCTGGCGATTGTTTCCAGCCTCAGGGACAGGGCCTGCGCCGAGCGCCTCATCTGTTTCGGTGAGCTCGGGCTGGCCGGCGAAGTAAGGCCGGTTCGATTCGGTACCGAGCGCATCGCCGCCGCCGCGAAGCAGGGCTTCACGCAGGCTATTGTTCCCGCCGGCAACCTGCCCAGGCGGCCGCCCAGGGGCATCGAAATAGTCGCTGTGCGCCGACTGAGTGAGGCGCTGGATGCCGCGTGGTAGTGCCGACTACGCTGGCTGCGAGGGCATCAGGATCTGTTCGCCAACTCGAACAGAGCGAATTCGATTGTCATCGGTCTCGACGATTTCAATCGGGTAGCCGTTTACTTTCAGGCATGTCCCCGGCGCGGGAATCGTTTCCAGCATCTCGATAATCAAGCCATTGATTGTCTTCGGGCCATCGGTGGGCAGGTCCCAATTCTGGGTTCGATTCAACTCGCGAATATTGGCCGCAGCGTCGACGAGAAAGGTGTTCGAACCCTCGTCGATGACGTCAACTTCGTCATCGGCCGGGTCCGTGGTGAATTCGCCAACGATTTCCTCGAGTATGTCTTCGAGCGTCACGATGCCCTGGATGTCGCCATACTCGTCGACGACCAGCGCAGTGCGCTCGCACCGACGCTGAAATTGCACGAGCTGTGTGCTCAGCGGTGTGCCTTCCGGCACGAAGTACGGTTCATCCAGCAATCGCAGGAGGTTGTCCGTGGTCAGGTCCTGCTTCGCCAGATTCGCAAGCTTGCGCAAATGCAGAATGCCGACAACGTGATCGATCGTGTCCCGGTAGACAGGCAGCCGTGTGTGCTGGCTGTTGCCGATCAAGGCCTCAATTTCCTCGCCGCTGTGTTCGATATTGATGCCGACAATCTCGTTGTGAGGCACCATGACATCGTCGACCGTGACCTGTTCGAGATCGAGAATGCTCAGCAGCATCTTGCGATAGCGGGTTGAGATTCGAGCACCTGCCTCGAACACAACTGTGCGCAGCTCTTCGCGCGTCAATGACTGCAGATCGGTGTCATTGTCACGCACGCCGAGCAGGTACAGCACGCCGTTGGACGCCGCATTGGTTAGCCAGACGACCGGGTAGGTGATTTTCAACAACGGGTAATAGACCATCGCCGCCGGGTAGGCCAGCCTTTCCGGATGCAATGCCGCAAGTGTTTTTGGCGCCGCTTCGGAGAAAATCAGTACAACCAGCGTTAGCCCCACGGCGCCCAGTGCGGCAGCCGGCTCTCCGCCCATTTTGAATGCAGTGACGCCGACCAGGGAAGCCGCGAAGAAATTAACGAGATTGTTGCCGAGGAGGATCAGGCCTATCAACCTGTCGGGCCGTTTCAGCAGACGCTCGGCAAGTCGTGCACCGCGATGCCCTTCGCGGGCTTTGTGACGAAGCTGGTAGCGATTTAGGCTCATGAGAGCCGTTTCCGAGCCCGAGAAGAACGCGGAAAGCATCAGCAGAACAATGAGCAAGCCGGTCAGGCCCGCCAGGGGAACGTCGTCGCCCAAAAGAAGGGCACCTCCAAGTCAGCCACAAAAGCAGTTCAACAGGACGTCCGCAAGCTGTCAAGAACAGAGGTCTCAGCCCCAGCTTTTCTCGAATATCTCCTGCAGAATGACGCGGCTGCCGAAGTAGGCAATGCACAAAGTGGCAAATCCCCAAAGGTAGAGCTTCACCGCCCGTTTTCCGCGCCAGCCCGCATAAAAGCGACCCGCCAGCAGGATGCCGAATATGACCCAGGCAATCAGGGAAAACGCGAATTTGTGCGCCAGATTCTGTTCCAGCAAATCATTGACGAACGACAGACCGGACGCGATGGCCAGGGTCAGTCCGGCAAAGCCGGCCGCGGCTACCGCGATCAGCAATTTCTCTGTCGTTTCGAGTGGCGCGAAGAGTCTGTTCGCCGCGGTGATGCGTGCGGAGTGCAGGCGACGTTCCTGCACCAGCGCGAAGACCGCGACGATGGCCCCGACCGTCAGCAAGCCGTAGGAGAGCATTGCGATCAGGATGTGCGCGCGGATTTGCCATATCAAGGCAACGTTGGCAAGCGGATCGACCGAAGCGCTCATCAGCATTGCTGTCATCGCCGCAATCAACAGCATACCGGCGCTCATGCCGCGCAGCGTCGGTTCGATGGACGCAATCATCGCGATAACGGCCAGTTCCAGGCCAATCATAGAGGCGGCACTGCCAATCGACAGATGAAACCCGTCGCCGGGCAGGATCAACGCGAACAGATGCTGCGCGTGCAACACGACAGCAATCAAACCGAAGGCATAGGCAAGCAGGAGATAGGGGCGGGACTGTTGTTCGAAGCGCGGCAGGCGGCTGAGCGTGAAGGCTGCTGCCGCCAGCAGATAGAGCAAAGAAATTGTGATTTGAGACACAGAAACCCTATAGGCATTCACCTAACGTCAGATCATCCCATATGGCGTAGTCCAAGAGAACCCTGGTTATGCGAATTCGCGTGCTTGGTTGCAGCGGAGGTATCGGCGCCGGCGCACGTACCTCCGCGATGTTGATCGACAATGATGTCCTGATCGACGCGGGAACCGGTATCGGTGACCTCGATCTCGTGGACCTCGATTCAATTCGTCACGTATTTCTGACGCATGCGCACCTCGATCACATTGCCGGCCTGCCGATGCTGGCCGATCGTGTCTTCGACGAGAACTTCGAAGTGCCGCTAACTGTTCATGCCCGAGAAGAAACGCTGCGCGCGATTCAGATGCATTTATTCAACGACGTGATCTGGCCGGACTTCGCCAGGTTGCCTTCAGCGGACAAGCCGATGCTTCGCTACCACGTCTGCAGCCCGGGCGACACGATCACGATCGACCACCGCGATTTCTACGCGGTTGACGTCATGCATTCGGTACCTTCGCTGGGGTTCACCGTGCAGAATTCGGGCGGCGCCTTTGCAGTGAGTGGCGATACCAAGACGAACGAGACACTGTGGCCGGTCCTGAATGCCTGCGACGACCTTCGGGTCCTGGTCATCGAGGTCTCGTTTCCCGATGAAATGCAGCGTCTCGCCGCGGACTCCGGCCACTACACGCCGCGAACGCTGACCGAGGATCTGCAGCGGCTGCGTCACGATCCGGAGATCTGGCTCACCGGGATGAAGCCGGGTGAGGAGGACAGGATCTACGCGCAGGTGCGGCAAGCTGCACCGGACAAGAATATCAGGATGCTGTCGCGCGGGACGGTCCTGAACGTGTAGGAGCGGCCACGGGCCGCGAACACCTGCGAGTCTCGTTCATAGCGACCGGGCGCTGCCATTTGTTCGGAATTCTCGGCTAGAATGCGCGCATGTTCGAGAATTTGACCGGCCGACTTTCCGAGGCCGCCCGACAGCTGTCCGGCAAAGGGCGTCTGACAGAAGCCAATATCAAGGATACCTTGCGCCAGGTTCGCCTCGCTTTGCTGGAGGCCGACGTCGCCTTGCCTGTCGTCAAGACCTTTGTGGACAGGATTCGCGAGCGCGCCTTGGGCGAGGAGGTGGGCAAGAGTCTCACGCCAGGCCAGGCGCTGGTCAAAATCATTCATGCGGAACTGGTTCGCGTCCTCGGCAGCGCATCGGCACCGCTCAATCTGAAAGCGCAGCCGCCGGTGGTCATCCTGCTCGCGGGCCTGCAGGGTGCCGGAAAGACGACAACCGCGGCCAAACTCGCCAGGCGCCTGATCGAGACGGAGAAGAAGAAGGTGATGCTCGTCAGCGTCGACGTGCATCGACCGGCGGCCATACTCCAGCTGCAAACGCTTGCCGCTGAGGTGAAGGCATTGCACTGCGCGAGCGATGCCAGCGAAGCGCCGACAGACATCGTTGCTCGGGCGATCGACAAGGCGCGCCGCAGTTTCGCCGACGTCCTGATCGTGGATACGGCGGGGCGGCTGCACGTCGACGGCGAGATGATGCAGGAAGTCATCCGGGTACATGAAGCCGCACAGCCGCAAGAGACGCTGTTCGTCGTCGACAGCATGGCGGGCCAGGATGCGGTCAACTCGGCGACGGCGTTCGACGCGAGCCTGCCGCTGACGGGTGTCGTCCTGACGAAGACGGATGGCGACGCCAAGGGCGGTGTCGCGCTCTCCATTCGCGAGATCACAGGCAAGCCGATTCGATTCATCGGCGTGGGCGAGAAAGTGGATGCCCTGGAGGCGTTTCATCCGGATCGAATGGCGTCCCGGATTCTCGGCATGGGGGACGTGCTCACGCTGGTCGAGGAGATCGAGCAAAAGGTCGACAAGGAACGCTCGGAAAAGCTCGCCAGGAAGCTCAAGAAGGGGCGCGGTTTCGATCTCTCGGATCTCAGGGAGCAGCTCGAGCAGATGATGAATATGGGCGGGCTGGCGTCAATGCTGGAAAAACTGCCCTTGCCGGGGAATGTCAATACGGCGGCGCTCAAGGACGGCGCCAACGAAAAAATAATTCGCCGGCAGATTGCGATTATCAATTCGATGACACCCTCGGAGCGTCGCTTTCCGAAGACAATCAACGGATCCCGTAAGAAGCGTATCGCCGCCGGGGCCGGGCAGCAGATCCAGGACGTAAACCGCCTGCTGAAACAGCATCTGCAGATGGAAAAGATGATGAAAAAGGTGTCGAAGGGCGGCATTACGAAGTTCATGCGCGGGATGCCCGGCGGCGGTCTGCCGCCGGGAATGCGGTGATTTCGGGGCCGAATTCGGCGCAAAAACAGCCGGCCGCGCCGGCTGACGTTTTCTGCAGTGCTAAGGTACCGAAATACTTAGGAATTTTCGCCCGCAAAACGCTTCACATTTGGCGCGAATCCCGTACAATGCGCCGTCTACTCGGGTCTGCCCGAGACAAGGCATGTCTGCCTCCTGAATTTAACGCAAACACGGAAATGCAATGGTTAGTATTCGACTTTCGCGCGCTGGCGCGAAAAAGCGCCCTTTCTATCACCTGGTGGTTACCGACAGTCGCAACCGTCGGGACGGCCGGTACATCGAACGAATCGGTTTTTTCAACCCAGTGGGCCAGGACCACGAGGAGAATCTTCGAGTCGACCTGGAGCGCGCCGATTACTGGATTGGTCAGGGGGCACAGCCTTCCGATCGCGTCGCGTCGCTGCTAAAGATTCATCGCAAGGCCGCCGCGAGCCACTGATCTCTTGGCGGGCCAACCGGTAGTGCTGGGACGTATTTCCGGCCTTTTCGGTGTCCGGGGGTGGGTTAAAGTGTATTCCTACACGGATCCCCGGGAAGCAGTATTGAATTACGAAAGCTGGTTAATCGGTCACGAGGGTGGCTGGCAAGCCGCGAAACTCGCGGAAGGACAAAGACACGGAAAAACGGTCGTCGCGCGAATCGACGGATTCGACGACCGGGATACGGCGGCAGCCCTGATCGGTGACGAAATCGCGGTTCCGAGGGACCAGTTGCCAGAGGCCGATGCGGGCCACTACTACTGGCAGGACCTGGAGGGCTTGCGTGTTGTGCGAAATGATGGCTTGGAACTCGGTACCGTTGCGTACCTGCTCGAGACCGGCGCGCACGATGTGATGGTGGTCAAGGGCGACATGGAGCGCCTGATTCCATTCGTCAGAGATGAGGTGGTAAGGGATGTGGATCTCGGCAAGGGAGTGATTCGCGTCGATTGGGATTGGGACTGACAACGTGCAACTGAGTGTGGTCAGCCTGTTTCCGGACATGGTCAGAACGATTGCCGACTTCGGCATTGTGGGGCGCGCGCTGGATCGTGGCCTGATCTCGCTGGATATCGAGAATCCGCGGGATCACACCAGTGATGCGCACAGGACGGTCGATGATCGGCCCTACGGCGGCGGCCCCGGGATGGTGATGAAGTTTGAACCACTCGCGGAGGCATTGCGGGTGTCTCGGGAGCGGTTGCCGCCGGGTAGCCCGGTGGTCTACCTGTCGCCGCAGGGCGGGGTTTTCGACCAGGCGGTGGCAAGGCGTTACGCCGAACTGCCGGGTATCTTGCTGCTTGCCGGCCGATATGAAGGCGTTGACGAACGACTGGTCGAGGCCGAGGTGGATGAAGAACTGTCGCTGGGAGACTTCGTGCTTTCCGGTGGCGAGATTGCGGCGATGGCGGTTATCGACGCGGTTGTGCGTTTGCTGCCCGGGGTGTTGGGCGATGAGGAGTCCGCAGAGCAGGACTCCTTTGAAGGGGGGATTCTGGACTGTCCCCACTATACTCGGCCCGAAGTGGTCGAGGGGCGCAAGGTACCGGAGGCACTGGTGTCCGGTGATCACGCCAGGATTGCGCGGTGGAGACA
The DNA here is from genome assembly GCA_963701335.1 of uncultured Gammaproteobacteria bacterium. Lineage (GTDB taxonomy): Bacteria > Pseudomonadota > Gammaproteobacteria > Steroidobacterales > Woeseiaceae > UBA1847. Next base: position 105,680 of record CAVOZR010000005.1, on the reverse strand, counting down.
GAAACAGGCGCTGGGTCGCAGTTACCTGCGGCGCCCGGAGCTGCTGGAGAAACTGAACTTGGATGATCGGCAGCGAGAGCTGCTCGACGAATTTTTGAAAGAGCAGAGAACATGAGCAAAATAATCGAAGCGATTGAAAACGAGCAAATGGGCAAGGAAATTCCCACTTTTGCGCCAGGCGATACCATTGTTGTGCAGGTCAAGGTGAAGGAAGGTGATCGCGAGCGCCTGCAGGCCTTCGAGGGCGTCGTCATCGCCAAGCGCAACCGCGGCCTGAATTCCTCGTTTACCGTGCGCAAGGTCTCGCACGGCGAGGGTGTGGAGCGCGTTTTCCAGACGTACAGCCCGGTCGTAGATTCGCTCGAGGTCAAGCGGCGTGGCGACGTTCGCCGCGCCAAGCTTTACTATCTTCGCGGTCGCACCGGCAAGGCGGCCCGCATCAAGGAAAAGATCTAGCCCGAAATTTTCCGAGTATGACGCGCTTTCGCTGAGTCCTTGATTGTCTGAGAAATTTTCCTCCCTCGGCAATAGACACCGTTATTCCGCGCGCTCGGAAAATTCCTCGGCCAATCAAAGCCTTGACCGATCTTACGCGCCAACTGGTGAATTATTCGGGTCAGCGTTCGTCGCGTTCGCAAACACGCCGACGGCATGGGCCGACGGCGATGTCCGCTGCCACGAGCGCCGGCCCAGGTTCCAAATTCCGGCTCTTGTCCACATAATGTGACCTTTCCGGCCCCACATCTTGAACCAATCCCCTGTAACGGGGTCCCTCGTGACATGAGAATCGTTGGCTTGAACCGCCTCTTCAAGGTTATTCTGCTGCTGTCAGTCAGCGCTACGCTCGGCGCGTGCGCTTCGCTGATGTCTTCGGCCGCGACCGGCCTGGCCGACAATCTGTCACATGCGATTCTCAACCAGGACGATCCCGAGCTTGTCAGAGCCGGCGCACCCTCGTACCTGTTGTTGCTCGATAGCTTCGTCGAGGGCGATCCGGACGATCCGGATATCCTGGCGGCAGGCGCGACCCTGTATGCAACCTATGGCGCCGTCTTTGCCGAAGAACCGCTGCGGGCGTCACGATTGACAACGCGGGGACGCCGCTACGCGCAGAGCGCCATGTGCGAGACCTATCGACCGGCCTGTGGCTGGCCCGATGACAACTACGAGGAGTTCGTCGCTACGCTGCACGGGATTGGCCCGAAAAAGGCGAAGTTCCTGTATACCTATGGCTTCGCCTCGCTCGCCTATCTCAGGGCGCACAGCTCAGACTGGAATTCGCTCGCCGAATTGCCGCAGATAGAGGCGCTGTTTGAGCACTATCTGAACATAAGCGGTGACGAAGTTAACGGTAGTGTCTACACATACATGGGAATATTGCTGACCCTGCGGCCACCGGCGCTCGGAGGAGAGCCGGAGAGGGCGCGAGAATTCTTCGAAAAGGCGATTGCGACAACGAATGGCAGCGACCTGGGCGCCAAGGTCGAGTTCGCCCGCGGTTATGCGAAGCTGATGTATGAGCGCGAGCTCCACGATCAACTGCTTACTGAAGTCGTATCTGCAGATCCCTACCAGGATGGCTTCACGCTGAGTAACGTACTGGCGCAACGAGATGCCTTGTTGCTGTTGGCTGAGGCAGATGACTATTTTTAATGGATTCTCTATGAATAAGTATTCCTTGATTCTGATCGCGCTGCTGTTCGGTTCGTCGGCGCACGCGGCGACTGTGAAAATTGCGACCGTGACGCCGGAAGGCTCGCAATGGATGAAAGACATGCGAGCCAGCGCCGCCGAAATTAAAGAACGCACCGGCGGCCGGGTCGAAATCAAATACTACGGTGGCGGCATCAAGGGCGACGACAAGAAAGTGCTCGGACAAATTCGAATCCGTCAGTTGCAGGGCGGCGCCTTCACACCGTCCGCGCTGTCGGCACAGTACGCCGACATAAATCTGTACGGCATGCCGCTGGTTTTCGATTCCGAAGAGGAAGCGGCCTATGTGCGAGATCGCCTCGATGGCCGTTTGCGGCAGGGGCTGGAGGATGCCGGCTTCGTCAACTTCGGTTTCGCGACATCCGGTTTCGCCAATATTCTGTCAAATACGCCGGTCCGATCGCTGGCCGATTTCAAGGGCAAGCGGGTCTGGGTACCTGAGGGCGATGAGATCAGCTACGCCTCCATGGAGGCACTTTCCCTGTCACCGGTTACGCTGCCGTTGACGGACGTACTCACCGGACTTCAGACGGGACTGATCGACATTGTGGCTATTCCACCTATGGTCGCACTGATCATGCAGTGGCATACGAAGGTGAAGTACGTAACGCGGGTGCCGCTCGTCTATACGCTTGGCTTCATGGCTGTTGACAAGAAAGCATTCGAGAAAATCGCGCCGGCCGATCAGGCGATTGTTCGCGAGGTCATGGAACGGACCTACGAAAATTTTAACAAGGTGAACCTCGAAGATAATGAGGGAGCCTTCGATGCGCTGGTTAACAGCGGAGTCGAACCCGTCGAATTCGATGAGCTGGCCTACCGTGAGACACGCGCGCTGTTGTTGTCGTCGAACCGGCAGCTTGGGCGGCAGGGCAAGTTCACGCTCGAGCTTTACGACGAAATGATGCGTTACGTGGATGAGTACCGCAGTGGACAGAGTGCTGCTCTCAGCGAGTAGCAGTGCTTTACAGGATCATGACGTTGCTACAGCGGCTCGAAAGGGCCGGCAGTTTCTTCGAGACTGTGTTACTCGTTACGCTGCTCAGTTCCTTAATGTTGCTCGCGGTCGGCCAGATCGTTCTGCGCGAGATTTTCAGCACAGGCTTCGTCTGGGCCGACGAACTGATTAAGCTGATGGTCCTGTGGCTCGCCATGGTCGGCTCGATCGCCGCCTGCCGCGATAACCGTCACATTCGCATCGATGCCCTGTCGCATCTTCTTCCGGGGCTGGCCGTAGAAATTACCCGTGCCATCGTTGATGTGTTTGCCGCCGCCGTTTGTGGCGTCATAGCCTGGCACACCTGGCGATACCTGCAGGTCGAAATCGAGTACCAGGACACGGTTCTGATCAACATTCCTGCGTGGATTGCCCACAGCGTCCTGCCGGTCGCATTTCTGCTGATCAGCTATCGTTTCGTGATTCTGGTCATCATGCAAGTCGGCAGAATTGTCACGGGCAGCTACAGGGAGAAAAGCGCGTGATTGCTTTCAGCGTCCTGCTGATTGTCCTGGCCATATTCGGCGCGCCGCTCTTCGCAATTATTGCTGCGAGTGCCATGTTGGGGTTCTACCAGGAGGAAACGGACCTGATGATCATGGCGCTGGAGGTGCAAAGCATCGCCAGCATGCCCTTCCTTGCTGCGATACCGATGTTCACGTTCGCCGGCTATCTCCTCAGTGAAAGCAACGCGCCCCGACGGCTCGTCAAGCTGACCGGCGCCATGCTCGGCTGGATGCCGGGTGGCCTGGCGCTGGTTTGCCTGGCGGCCTGCGCCTTTTTTACGGCGTTTACCGGCGCGTCCGGTGTCACGATTATTGCGCTCGGTGCCATTCTCTATCCGGCGCTGCAGCAGGACGGCTATGGCGACAAGTTCAATCTTGGGCTGGTCACTTCGGCTGGCAGCCTCGGTCTGCTTTTCGCCCCGTCGCTGCCACTGATCCTGTACGGCGTCATCGCCGAGGTTCCGATCGATAACCTGTTTCTCGCCGGTATTCTGCCGGGCTTGCTGATGCTGGCGATGCTTTCAGGCTGGAGTCTCTGGGTGAACCGCGCAATACGCAAGCCCTTGAGTTCTTTTTCTTTCCGTGAAGTTGCTTCCGCCTTACGGGAATCGCTATGGGAACTGCCACTGCCTTTCGTCGTCCTAGGCGGCATCTACTCGGGATTCTTTGCCGTGTCCGAGGCCGCGGCGGTTACGGCCTTGTACGTGCTGTTGGTCGAGGTTGTCATTCTTCGAGAGATACCGCTTCGGGAATTGCCCCGAATCATGCGGGCTTCGATGATATTGGTTGGGGCGATCCTGATAATCCTCGGCGTGTCGGTCGCGTCAACCAGCTACATGATCGATGCGGATATTCCGCAACGGCTTTTCGAGATGGTATCGGCCATGGTCAGCAGCCCGACATCGTTTCTCATCCTGCTGCTGCTGTTTCTTCTCGTGCTCGGCGCGATTCTGGATATTTTTTCAGCCATCGTCCTCGTGGTGCCGCTGATACTGCCGATTGCTGCCGGCTACGGTATAAACGAGGTGCACCTGGGTATCGTGTTTCTCGCTGCCATGCAGCTCGGCTACCTGACGCCACCAGTGGGACTGAATCTTTTCATTGCAAGCTATCGATTTGAGAAACCGATCATGCACGTCTATTCCGCAACATTTCCTTTCCTGATTATCCTGATGTTGTCCGTCGTGATAATCACGTTTTTTCCGGAACTGTCCCTGGCGTTCCTGTCGAAATAGAGCACGCCGTCGGGATTTCCATTAGGTTTGTCTCGCCGCGCAAAACTGAGGCTAGTTTATTATGAGTCAAGCAAATTTTTTCGTGCGCCTGTTCAGCTCGCTCTGGCGCGGCGTAAACGGGGTGCGAAAAGTGCTGCACCTGTTGCTGTTACTGTTCGTCTTCGCCGTATTCTTCGGCGCAATCTCGGGTGGTACTCCGCCGCTGCTTCCGCAGAAGGCGGCGCTCGTCATCCAGCCGTCTGGTACTCTGGTCGAGCAGCTTGCGGGCAATCCCTTCGATCGTGCATTAGCCGAGTTGTTAGGCGAGATACAGGCGCAGACCCTCGTTCAGGATGTCGTCGAAGCGCTGCAGTATGCGCGCGACGACGAACGCATTACGGTCGTGCATCTCGAACTCAGCGCGCTCGCCGGGGCGAGTCTCAACAAACTTCAACGGGTCGGCGACGCCATCGACGCATTTCGGGAGTCCGGCAAACCGGTCGTGGCCAGCGCCGATATCTTTGCACAGGCAGGCTACTACCTGGCAGCACATGCCAATGAACTCTATATGCACCCGGAAGGGGTGGTGTTCCTGCAGGGCTATGGCGGTTACCGCAACTACTACAGGGATGCGATCGAGCACTTGCGAATTGACTGGAATGTCTTTCGCGTCGGCACGCACAAGTCATTCGTAGAGCCTTACACGCGTATGGATATGTCACCTGAAGATCGGCAATCGCGCAGCAACCTGATTACGCAGTTCTGGTCTATGTACCAGGATGATGTCGTTGCCGCGCGTGGATTGGCCGACGGCGCCATTGACGACTACGCGCAAAACATGGTCGCTAAAGCCGGCAGCGTCAACGGCGACCTGGCGGTAGCGGCACGGGATAATGGCCTGGTGGACGAATTGCTCGGTCGAACCGAACTCAGTGACAGGCTTAAGGAATATGCCGGGGAAGACACCGACGACGAGTCGATGTACGCATCGGTTGATATGCGGGAATACCTCGCTCAGATGCGGCTCTTGCACGGGCAGAAACCCGGAAAGCAGAATATCGCGATTGTTGTTGCCGCCGGCGAGATTCTCGACGGCACGCAGCCTCCGGGAACCGTGGGCGGTGATTCGACGGCGGCACTCCTGCGTGAAGCCTTGACGGACGAGTCGGTCAAAGCGGTAGTGCTCCGGGTCGACAGTCCCGGCGGCAGCGTCTTTGCCTCCGAGGTCATTGCTCAGCAGATTCAGGCGCTGCAGCGTGCGGGCAAACCGGTCGTTGCGTCGATGGGTGGCGTCGCCGCCTCGGGCGGTTACTGGATTTCCGTGGTTGCCGACAGGGTGTTGGCCAGTCCGGCGACGATAACCGGGTCGATTGGCGTCTTTGGAATGATACCCACGTTTCAACGCACGCTCGGCGTTGTGGGCATCGCGGCTGACGGTGTTGCGACAACACCCTGGGCCGGCATAAGGCCGGATCTGGAGCTTCCGGAGCAGGCTCGGCAGCTCGTACAGATGGTCATTGAGAATGTCTACGACGATTTCATCTCCAATGTGGCGGAACGACGTGGAATGGACAAGCAGGCAGTGGATGCCATAGCGCAGGGGCAGGTCTGGACCGGTATCGATGCGCTTGAAAACGGACTGATCGACCAACTCGGTGGCCTGGATGATGCGGTGAGCCTTGCGGCCGAGCTCGCGGGCATTGCGGATACCCAGTTCGGGCGCAAGACCATCGAGCAAAAACTATCGCCGACACAGCAGATGATCGTCGACATGCTCACCGTCGCCAAGCATGGCGGAATCGATCCCGCCGCACTGGCCAGGGCGCCGACGCCTATCGCCACATTCGCGAATCAGCTGCAAAAAATTCTCGCCGGTGTCATGAAATTCAACGATCCGCGAGGCGTCTATTCGCATTGCTTCTGCGATATCAACTAGCCCGGATCTTTCACCAGTTGGCGCGTAAGATCGCTCAGCGACAGCGCGTCGTACTGGTGAAAGATCCGGGCTAGCGGTGCCCCGGAAACCATCGCGTTCGCCAGGCGAGTCACGACGGCGGCGAGGGTGACCAGGTTCGGGCGCTGCGCTAGTTCCAGTGCAGGATAACCTTGCCTGTCTGCCCGGATTCCATGAGCTCGAACGCGGGCTGAAACTCATCGATGTCGAAATGATGAGTGATGACTGGCTCCATATTGAGTCCGCTTTGCAGCATGCTCGACATCTTGTACCAGGTTTCGAACATTTCGCGGCCGTAGATGCCCTTTATCACGAGTCCCTTGAAGATAAGCTCGTTCCAGTTAATCGCCATATCGCCGGGCGGTATGCCAAGCATCGCAATCTTTCCGCCATGATGCATGGTTCTCACCATGTCACGAAACGCGTCCGGGTTGCCTGACATTTCCATGCCAACATCGAATCCTTCTTCCATTGCCAGATCACGCATGCACTCGTCGATCGTCTCACGTGTCACGTTGAGTGCGCGTGATGCACCCATCTTCCGTGCAAGCCCGAGCCGGTAGTCGTTGACGTCGGTTACCACGATATGCCGGGCGCCGGCAAAACGCGCGATTGATACCGCCATCACGCCTATCGGTCCGGCGCCGGTAATCAACACATCCTCGCCGACCAGGTCGAACGACAGCGCGGTGTGCGTTGCGTTGCCCAGCGGGTCCAGGATCGATGCCATGTCGTCACTGATAGCGTCCGGGAGCTTGAAAACGTTGAATGCGGGCACCGCGATGTATTCGGCGAATGCACCGGGACGGTTGACGCCAACGCCGATGGCATTCATGCAGAGATGCCGGCGACCGGCGCGGCAGTTGCGACAGACCCCACAGGTGATGTGCCCTTCTGCGGAGACCCGGTCGCCAACGCTGAATCCGCGGACTTCAACGCCCATGTCCACGATTCGTCCGCTGAATTCATGTCCAATCGCCATGGGAACGGGAATTGTCTTCCTCGCCCAGTCGTCCCATTTGAAGATGTGAATGTCCGTTCCGCAGATTGCACTGCGATTGACCTGAATCAGTACGTCGTTGTGGCCTACCTCTGGCGCCGTGATGTCCTGCATCCAGATGCCACGTTCGGCTTTTGCCTTTACCAGTGCTTTCATTGCTGTTACTCGTGCAGAGTTCGATTAGTGGATTACACCCAGTTCCCGGCCAACTTCGGTAAAGGCATCGATCGCCTTGTCCAGCTGGTCACGTGACAGGCCTGCCGACATTTGTGTGCGAATTCGTGCCTGACCCTCGGGGACGACCGGGTAGGCGAATCCGACGACATAAATCCCCTTGCTTAGCAGCCGGTCCGCCATGTTAGTTGCCAGTCGGGCGTCGCCAAGCATGACCGGAATGATCGGGTGTTCGCCGGGCTTGAGGTCGAAGCCCCGATCGGCCATCTGGCGGCGGAAATAGGCCGCGTTTTCGTGCAGCTGTTCCTTGAGCGTGGAGTCGCGCTCGAGCAGGTCGAGGACCGCGATTGACGAGGCCGCAATTACCGGCGAAACGGAGTTCGAAAACAGGTATGGGCGCGAGCGCTGCCGTAGCCAGCCCACAATTTCCTTGCGGCCGGATGTATACCCGCCGGAGGCACCGCCGAGTGCCTTGCCGAGCGTTCCGGTAATAATGTCGATGCGCCCCATGACATCGCGGTACTCGTGAGAGCCTCGGCCGTTCTCGCCGAGAAATCCGGTGGCATGGCAGTCGTCGATCATGGTCAGCGCATCGAATTCGCGGGCCAGTTCGCAGATGCCGACCAGATCGGCGATGGTTCCGTCCATTGAGAACACGCCGTCAGTAACGATCAGGCTGACGTTGGCCTCCGCCGCGTCCTTGAGCTGTTTCCTGAGGTCGGTCATGTCGTTGTTGGCGTAGCGGAAACGACGCGCCTTGCACAGGCGAATGCCGTCGATGATGCTGGCGTGATTGAGTGCGTCGCTGATGACGGCGTCCTCGGGGCCCAGCAGGGTCTCGAACAGGCCGCCATTGGCGTCGAAGCAGGAGGGGTACAGTATTGTATCCTCGGTGCCGAGATAGGCGCTGATGCGTGCTTCGAGTTCCTTGTGAATGGTCTGTGTGCCGCAAATAAATCGCACCGACGCCATGCCGTAGCCGAATGTGTCCAGTGCCTTGTGGGCCGCCGCAATGACCTCGGGGTGATTGGCCAGGCCCAGGTAGTTATTGGCGCAGAGGTTGAGTACGTGCCTGGTGGCGCCGTTACTGCGAACGTCGATCGCGGCCTGCTGGGGTCCCGTGATGAGTCGCTCGGTCTTGAACAGTCCCTCGGATCGCAGACCCTCGGTTTTGGAGGCAAGCGACTCCAGGAAGTTTGTTGGCACGGTGTTGCCCTCGAGCTTGGAAGGACGCAAAGTATATCAGGAGCGAAACGAGGATAGGTCGTGCCGAACGACTCGCTAAGACTGGATCGGTGGCTTTGGTTCACCCGATTTTACAAAACCCGTACGGCAGCGACCGCCGCCGTGCAGGGCGGGCATGTGCGGGTCAACGGTGAACGCGCACGCGCGGCGACGCGGGTGCGGACGGGCGACGAGATCAAATTGCAGCGACAACAACTGGAATACGTAATGACGGTGCTGGGTATGCCGCCGCGCCGCGGAACGGCCAGCGAGGCAAGAGCTTGCTACGAGGAGACCGAGGAGAGCGTCACGCGGCGAGAGCAGCGCATACTGGAGCTTCGACGGGACCGGCTGCAAATGCCAATGACGCGTGGCAAACCGGACAAGCATACCCGTCGCCGCCTTCGGCAACGTAATCGAGGCTCCGATTAGTGTCGTGTTTGCCTGGTTCGTTGACTTTCAGAAAGCCTGCAAAGCGCTACTGCAAGGCGCAGTCCGCCGTAATGGCCGGCCCTTGCCAAGGGCTGCAACGCCGCGGTAGCGCTTTGCAGGCTTTCCCTCCGGGCGCGGCCAGCAGCGCGTCCTGCCGCGTTGCCCTCGCTTGAAGTAGCTCGCTAATCCTGCACTCGCGCGCCTCGCACGACGGGCGGCTGGTCGCGCTGAACGTTAACGAACCAGGCAAACAGGACACCAGGCGCCTCGTCACGGCGAATACCGATGCCGGGCGGGCGACGAATGCCCTATAATCGCCGCCCGCGCTTTCCTTTTTCAGTCCGCCGCAAGGGCGGATGCTTGGAGTCGTTACATGAGTTTTGTCGATCAGCCGGCGGCACGTGACAGCCGCATTCCTTATATCAACGATCATTATCTCGCCGACGAGCAGCAACTCGTTCGAGCACTGGCCGCGGCAGCCGATCCTGGTGACGCGGTGCGTGGCAAGATCCAGGAAACGGCCGCGCAGCTGGTTCGCGCGGTGCGCAAGAGTACCTCCAAGGATGGCGGTATCGAGGCCTTTTTACAGCAGTACGACCTGTCCTCCGACGAGGGCGTGCTGTTGATGTGCATTGCCGAGGCGCTGCTTCGCATTCCCGACGCCGACACAGCGGATCGACTGATCGCGGACAAAATCACCTCGGCCCACTGGAAGGACCATCTCGGTGTCAGCGATTCGCTGTTCGTCAATGCCTCGACCTGGGGGCTGATGCTTACCGGACGCATCCTCTCCGCGGACGATGTTGCAGGCAGCAATCCGGGGCAGGCCCTGGGGCGCCTCGTGAGCCGCATTGGCGAGCCTTTGGTGCGGACCGCCATGCGCCAGGCGATGAAGATCATGGGACATCAGTTCGTCATGGGACGAACCATCGGTGAAGCCCTGAAGCGTTCGCTCAAACAGGAGACGCTGCCGTATCGTTATTCCTTCGACATGCTCGGCGAGTCGGCACTCACCGCCGCCGACGCGAAGCGCTACCTCGACAACTATCACGAGGGTATCGACAGCATTGGCAAAGGCCCGCAGATCGACGCGCCGGATGTCTTCTCCGCCCCGGGCATCTCCGTCAAGTTATCGGCGCTACATCCGCGCTACGAGTACACACACGAGGAACGTGTGCTGGCCGAACTGGTGCCTGCCGTTACGGAGCTCGCGAAACACGCCAGGGATGTCGGCATTGGCCTGACGATCGATTCGGAGGAGGCCAATCGACTGGAGATGTGGCTCGGTATCTTCGAGCGCGTTTATCGGGACACGGCGCTCAGCGGCTGGGACGGCTTCGGTCTCGCGGTGCAGACCTACCTGCGACGTGGCCAGGACACCATGCGTTTCATCGAAGAGCTGGCAGGCGACGTCGGTCGGCGAATTCCGGTACGCCTCGTGAAAGGCGCGTACTGGGACAGCGAGATCAAATGGGCGCAGGAGCAGGGACTCTCGAGCTACCCGGTGTTCACGCGAAAATCACATTCCGACGTGTCCTACCTGGCCTGCGCGCGACGTGCCCTGGCGGCCGGTGACAAGATATATGCGCAATTCGCGACGCACAATGCGCATACCCTGGCGAGCATCCTGCACTATGCCGGGGCGCGTCGTGACTACGAGTTCCAGCGGCTGCACGGCATGGGCGAGGAGCTTTACGCCGAGGTTGTTGACCCGGACAAACATGACAGGCCGTGCCGCGTCTACGCGCCCGTCGGCAACCATGAAGACCTGTTGCCATACCTGGTCAGACGCCTGCTGGAGAACGGCTCCAATACCTCCTTCGTGAACAAGATCGTGGACGAGTCGATCGACGTCGACGACATCATTGCCGACCCGCTGAAGGTTGCCGGCAGTCACGATTACCAGCCGCACCCGCGGATACCCGCGCCACTTGAATTATTTCAGCCAGAGCGACACAACTCGCAGGGCGTCAACCTGGCCGACAGCAAGGTGCGCGGCGACCTCCTGAAAGAACTGCAGGACGCAGTTGGCAAGGAGATTACGGGCAAACCGATAATCGGCGGTAAAGAAGTGTCGGGGTCGCCCGAGCCTTCCGTCAATCCGGCGGACACGAGTGAGGTGGTTGGCTTGTGCCACCAGGCTGCAGAGGAGCATGTCGACAAAGCGCTGTCACTGGCCGCGAAAGGCCAGGTTGCCTGGGACCGGTCTGGCGCGGACGCGCGCTCCGTAATTCTCAATCGAGCGGCGGATCTGTTCGAGGCGCACCGTGCCGAGTTACTGGCCCTGTGCGTCAGGGAAGGCGGCAGGACGATTCCGGACGCGATTTCCGAGCTGCGCGAGGCGGTGGATTTCCTGCGCTACTATTCGGCACAGGCACGGCGACACTTCGGTGCACCGCTGCTGATGCCCGGCCCGACAGGCGAACGCAACACCTACGGCATGCGCGGTCGCGGTGTCTTCGTATGTATCAGTCCGTGGAACTTTCCGCTTGCAATATTTACCGGCCAGGTGGCGGCCGCGCTGGCGGCCGGTAACGCGGTTCTGGCGAAGCCGGCGGCACCGACGCCCCTGATCGGCTACCGCGCCATACAGCTGATGCTGGAAGCCGGTGTGCCGGCCGACGTACTACATTTCGTACCGGGTGACGGAAGACTTATCGGCGGCCGCGCGGTGGCCGATCCGCGTGTTGCCGGTGTGGTATTTACCGGATCGACCGGCGTGGCACGAACCATCAACCAGTCGCTGGCGCACAAGGATGGGCCGATCGGCACCCTCATCGCCGAGACCGGTGGGCAGAACGCCATGTTTGTCGATAGCTCAGCGCTGCCCGAGCAGGTCGTGCACGACAGCATCTACTCCGCGTTCAACAGTGCTGGCCAGCGCTGTTCGGCACTGCGCCTTTTGTGCGTTCAGGAGGAAATCGAGCCACGGACGCTCAATTTGCTGAAAGGTTACATGGAGCAACTGGATATCGGTGATCCGAGGCACTTGTCCACGGACGTCGGCCCGGTAATCGACGAGCCGGCACGCGCTGTACTCGCCGCGCACGTCGAGCGCATGGAGAAAGAGGCGAGGATCATTCATCGCTGCACGCTGCCGGCGGCAAGCGACTCGGGAACCTTCTTCGCGCCTACGCTCGTTGAGATTGACGATATCAGCGTGCTGACGGATGAAGTATTCGGTCCTGTGCTGCACGTGATGAAATTCAAGGGCAGGGATCTGGATAAAACCGTTGAAGCAGTTAACGGAACCGGATTCGGGCTGACGATGGGTTTGCATACGCGCATCGACTCGCGTGCCGCACGCCTGTCGCAGGCGTCCGGCGCCGGCAATATCTACATCAATCGCAACATGATCGGTGCGGTCGTTGGCGTACAGCCATTTGGTGGGCGTGGCCTGTCCGGTACGGGCCCGAAGGCCGGTGGTCCGCACTACCTGCAGCGCTTCGGCAGCGAGTTCACGGTCAGCAACAATATCTCGGCGGTCGGCGGAAATGCGAGCCTGCTGACGCTTGGCTCCGATTGATGGCCGCGATCAGCGTATTCGATATTTTCAAGGTCGGAATCGGCCCGTCGAGCTCGCATACGGTCGGACCGATGAAGTCCGCGTTCGCCTTCGTCGGCGACCTTCAACCGTTTGGCGCGAACGTCTCGAAAGTTCAGGTTACGCTGCACGGCTCGCTGGCATGGACGGGCAAGGGGCACGGCACCGACTCGGCGATACTGCTGGGCCTGTCCGGATTGATGCCGGAGACTATCGATCCGGACGCCGTCAACGGACTGTTGTCGGATATTCACGCGAAACGCGAGATCGCGGTTCCTGGAATTGGCCGCATTTCCTTCGATCCGAAGGTCGATCTCCGCTTTGATTATGAAGCGGAGCTGCCCAGGCATACGAACGGCATGCATTTCATCGCATCGGCAGCGGATGGCTCCGAAATACTGGACGATAACTACTACTCGCTGGGGGGTGGTTTTATTGCGCGCAACGACGAGCCGGAGCCGCTGGCCCAGGACGGCGAACCGCCGTATCCGTTTTCGACGAGCCAGGCGCTGTTGTCGGTCGCAGCGGCGGAGAATCTCACGATTGCGGAACTCGTGTTGCGGAACGAATTGCGCTGGCGAAGCCAGGAAGACGTGTTTCACCGTCTCGACGAAATCTGGCGCACGATGCGTGATTGCGTGGAAAGAGGCCTCCGGACTGATGGGGTGCTACCTGGCAGGATGGCCGTGCTGCGACGCGCGGCGAAGCTGCATCGGAGCCTGTCGAAACGCGGTGAACCGTCCGGCTTCGATGCCCTGGAGTGGGTAAACACGTTTGCGATCGCCGTGAACGAAGAGAACGCCGCGGGTGGTCGCATCGTTACGTCGCCTACGAACGGGGCGGCGGGCATCATTCCCGCGGTGCTGATGTTCTACGATCGATTCGTGCCAGGTTCGAACGAGGAGGGTATTCGCACGTTCCTTCTGACAGCGGGTGCGATCGGCATACTCTACAAGATCAATGCGTCGATCTCCGGCGCCGAGATGGGTTGCCAGGGCGAGGTGGGTGTTGCCTGCTCAATGGCGGCAGGTGGTCTTGCCGCCGTGCTCGGAGGCAGCAATGATCACGTCGAAGAAGCGGCCGAAATCGGTATGGAGCATAACCTCGGCCTGACCTGCGACCCCATCGGCGGCCTCGTGCAGATTCCCTGCATCGAGCGCAACGCGATGGGCGCCGTCAAGGCAATCAACGCGGCGAAGCTCGCCATGCACGGTGACGGCACCCACAAGGTTACGCTGGATCAGGTCATCGAAACCATGCGGCAGACGGGCATGGACATGGGGTCGCAATACAAGGAAACGTCGAAGGGCGGTCTGGCGGTCAACGTGCCGGAATGCTGAGGCCGTTGCCTCAGGTTTTTTTCTTCGGATAGTCGTAAAGCAGCAGTCGCGTCTTCGGGCGCTCGTACAGATTCCAGTGATCCTGGTCGATCTCTACCGAGACGACACCAGCTGTCGGCAAGTTGTTCGTCAGGCCGGGTGACAGAAAATTGGCGAAGTCGGTCATGCCCGGATTGTGGCCAACGACCATGATGGAATTGAAGTCCTGGTCCTGCGCAACGAGCACGTCCAGGAAGTCGTCGAGCGACGCCAGGTACAGGCTGTCCTCGCGCTGCAGAAACTCACGCGGGTAGGACAGCGCCTCGGCAACGATTTTTGCCGTGCTCCACGCCCGCTTGGCGGGGCTGCTGATGATCAGGGAAGGTCGTACGCCGTGTTCTGCCAGTCGCTGACCCATCATGGGGGCATCGCGTTTGCCGCGCTGGTTCAGCGGTCGTTTCCTGTCGCCGAGCGTCGCATCGCTCCAGCTCGATTTTGCATGACGGACGAGCGTCAGTGTCTTCATGGTCATTGATCCGCCGGTCGCTTACATCATGCCTGTCTGTAATCGGGCTTCTTCCGTCATCATGCCGACATTCCAGGGTGGATCGAATACGAGTTCGACGGCGACATCGGAAATGGTCGGAATCATCGCGATTTTTTCGCGCGCATCCTCGACGAGGACTTCTCCCATCCCGCAGCCCGGGGCCGTCAGCGTCATGTCGATGCTCACCGAGCGCTCGCCGTTGCCAAGAGGTGTGACCTCGCAACGATACACCAGGCCAAGATTGACGATATCAACCGGTATTTCGGGATCGTAGCAAGTCTTCAGCTGATCCCAGATAACCGCTTCGATATCCGCATCGGTTGCATTGTCAGGAATTTTCGGCGCCGGCACGGGTTCCTTGCCGAGCGCATCGGCATCGGCGCCCGAGATACGAAACAGGTTTCCCTCGACGTAGACGGTAAAACTGCCCCCCAGGGCCTGCGTAATGAAGCCACTGGTGCCCTCGCGCAGCGTGAGCTGCTCGCCTGCCGGGATAATGATGGCTTTGACGTCCCGTGTCAGCGAAATCGGTTCGTTGGTGTGACCAAACATCCTGCGATTACTCCGTTGTTGCCGGTGTTGTCTCGTTAGCCAGGGCCGAACGCAGCGCGCGCCAGGCGAGCGTCGCGCATTTTACCCGCGACGGGTACTCGCGCACGCCGTCGAGTGCGTGCAGCTTCGCGAGAGGCTCCTCGAGGTCGACATCCGCTGTGACGTCGCGGTCTGTGCCTGCGCCCGTCAATCGGCTGGTGACCGCGCTGACAATGGCTTCTGCCCTGTCTACCGGTACACCCTTGACCGTCTCCGTCAGCAGCGAGGCGGAGGCCACCGAAATGGCGCAGCCAGACCCTTCGAATCCTGCGGCGCGGATAATGTTTTCGCCATCCACGTCCAGGTAGAGGGTCAGTTTGTCGCCGCACAGCGGGTTGATCCCCTGTGCGCTATGCGTCGGGTCTTGCAGCCGGCCAAAATGCCGGGGCGAACGGGCGTGGTCCAGGATCAATTCACGATACAGTTCGCGGATATCGTCCTTCTCGATCGCGTGGACGCTCATGCGAATACCTGCTTCGCCTTGGCGAGGGCCGTGATCAGGCGGTCGATGTCATCCCTGTCGTTATAAAATGCGATTGAAGCTCGCGACGTGCCGGAAATCCCGAACCGGGTCATGACCGGCATCGCGCAGTGATGCCCGGTACGGATGGCAATGCCCTGGTGATCGAGGATCGTGCCCAGATCGTGCGAGTGGATGTCGTCCAGCAGGAAAGACTGCGCGCTGGCCCTGTTCACGGCGGTTCCGACCAGGCGAATGCCGTCTACGTTGCCGAGCCGTGTCACCAGGTAGTCGTACAGGTCGGCTTCGTAAGCGGCGATACGCGACATACCGATCGTCTGCAGATAATCGATCGCGGCGCCGAGACCAATGATGCCGGCAATGTTCGGCGTCCCGGCCTCGAACTTGTAGGGAAGCTCGTTGTAAATGGTCGATTCGAAGCTGACCTCGAGAATCATGTCGCCGCCCCCCTGGTAGGGTGGCATTGCGTCGAGCAAGGATTCCCTGCCGTATAGCACCCCGGTGCCGGTCGGGCCGAACATCTTGTGGCCGGAGAACGCATAGAAGTCACAATCGAGATCCTGAACGTCGACGCGCATGTGCGGCACGCCCTGAGCGCCGTCGACCAGCACCGGAATGTCGCGATCTTTAGCCCTCGCGACGATTTCCTTGACGGGATTGATGGTGCCCAGCGCATTCGACACGTGTCCGACGGCGAGCATGGCAACGTCGTCGGTCATCAGCGCCCACAAGGCTTCGAGCTCGAGCTGACCGCGATCGTCGATGGGCGCGACGACCAGTTCTGCTCCCGTCTGCTCGCAGACCATCTGCCAGGGAACGATGTTCGCGTGATGTTCGAGGTGAGTGATCAGGATCTTGTCACCCGGTCCGACGCGCGGCCGGCAAAAGCTCTGGGCGACCAGGTTGATGGATTCGGTCGTACCGTCGGTCAGTACTACCTCCGTGCGACTTGACGCGTTGATAAAGTTGCAGATCTTGTCGCGCGCGCCTTCGTAAGCGTCCGTCGCTCTGTGGCTCAGCGTATGCACGCCCCGGTGGACATTTGCGTGGCTTTCCCGATGGTATCGAGCGACCGTGTCGATAACGCTGGACGGCTGTTGTGCCGACGCAGCGCTGTCCAGGTAGACCAGCGCCTGTCCGTTAACCGACTGCTGCAGGATCGGGAAGTCGCTGCGCCATTCCGACGATACTGTCGCGTTCTTCAGCTGCGGCCGTGTCATGACAACAACTTCCCGACCGCCTCGTCCTTGATCAACTCAGCGAGGCGCGCTTCCACGACCGCCGAAATGGCATCGATCGCCGGGGCGACCGGCGCCCTGCGCACGATTTCCGACGCGAAGGCGTGAGTCAGCACGCGCGTGGCGTGCTGCTTGTCGAGGCCGCGTGAACGCAGGTAGAAGAGTGCTGTCTCGTCAAGTTGTCCCACAGTCGTGCCATGGCTGCACTTCACGTCGTCCGCGTAGATTTCCAGCTCCGGCTTCGCGTCTATTTCCGCTTTTTCCGACATCAGCAGGTTGTGGTTCGCCTGTCGCGCGTCGCTGCCATCTGCGCCCTTGTGCACGATGGCTTTACCGTTCCAGACGCAGCGGCAGTTGCCGTTGAGTATGCCGCGATACTCCTGCGATGAACGGGCCGGTCCGACGCGATGATCGACTCGCGTGTGATTGTCGATGTGCTGTCCATCGCCGGCGAGGTATAAGCCGTCGAAGGAGACATCGGCGCCGGGCTTACTGAGGTCGATATCCAGGTCGTTGCGAATCAGGCCGCCGCCGAGATCATAACTTGACATGTGCAGAACGGAATTTGTGCCCGGCCTAATCGAAGTCCGGCCCGTTTGCACATGCTGCAAAGCGCGATTTTGCACGCGCACATGGTTCACGGTGGCGTTATCGCCAATTGTCATATTCAAGACGGAGTTGGCGTAGTGATCGCCGTCCCCATCCGAGGCGTGATACTCGATGAACTCGGCAACGACGCCTTCCGCGACATTGATCTCTACGTAGGACTGCGCGACGCCGACGTCCGCATGCGGGCTGTCCGCCAACAGAATTCCGATCGGCCTGTCGGGCTGAGCCGTGACCCGAATGCGCAGGCCGTCGGGAAGCAACGCGGCATTCAGATCAGCCAGCGGCTGCTTCAATGCGAATGGCGCTGGTGCGTCGCTTACTCGAGAAACTTCGATGCCGCCAGCTGCGGCGTTTTCGAATGACAGCTCATCAATATAGCCGTTGACGATCACCAGCCACGTCGCGTCGACCGATCGGCAGATCGCGTCGACCTTGTCGCGATCGGAAGTCGCAAGTGCTCGACCTCCGCCAGCGCTAAGCCAGCGGTTGCTGATATCGACCAATGCCCCGAGATCCGTGTACTTCCAGTCTTCATCGCGCAGCGTCGGCAGTCCGTGCTCGGCGAGATGCGTCAAGGCGGCCTCGCGCGCCGCCGTCAGCCCGTTATCGGGCAACTGGCGGGCAACGTTCCTTAATCCGTCATAATTAAGTAACGTCGGTTTCATGCGCTTGCAGCCTGTTTAACCCAGTCGTAACCGCGTTCCTCGAGTTCGAGTGCCAGCGACTTGTCACCCGAGCGCACGATCCGACCCTCTGAGAGTACATGTACGAAGTCGGGCTGCACGTAGTCTAGCAGGCGCTGATAATGCGTCACGAGGATGATCGCGCGCTCAGGGCTGCGCAGCGCATTGACGCCTTTTGCAACCGCCTTCAACGCGTCGATATCCAGGCCGGAATCGGTCTCGTCAAGAATGGCAAGGCGCGGCTCCAGCATGGCCATTTGCAGAATTTCGTTGCGCTTTTTCTCGCCGCCGGAGAAGCCCTCGTTGACGCCTCTGTTCAGGAACTTCGGGTCCATCCCGAGCATGGCCATTTTCTCTCTGGCGAGCTTCAGGAACTCGAACGCGTCGACTTCCTGCAGCCCCTGGTGCTTGCGCTTTGCGTTAACGGCCGCTTTCAGGAGGTAAGCATTGTTGACGCCCGGGATCTCGACCGGGTATTGAAAGCCGAGGAAGATGCCTTCGCGGGCGCGATCTTCCGGTGCGAGTTCCAGCAGATCCCGGCCGTCATAGGTAACAGTACCGTCGGTCACCACGTAGTCCTCGTGACCCGCGATCACCTGCGCCAGGGTGCTTTTTCCGGAGCCGTTCGGCCCCATAATGGCGTGAACTTCGCCCTGATTAACGGACAACGATAGTCCGCGGAGGATTTCGCTGTCGCCGATGCGACTCTTGAGATTTTTGATTTCGAGCATGTCTTTTCCTTAGCCGACCGCGCCTTCGAGGCTGACATTCAGCAGCGCCTGGGCTTCAACGGCAAATTCCATCGGGAGTTCCTTGAAGACTTCCTTGCAAAAGCCGTTGACAATCATATTGACCGCATCTTCTTCGGAAATTCCGCGTTGTCGGCAATAAAACAATTGGTCCGCGGAAATTTTGGATGTCGTCGCCTCGTGTTCGACACGCGCCGACGGGTTCTTGATTTCCATATAGGGAAAGGTGTGCGCGCCGCACTGTTTGCCGATGAGCAGCGAGTCGCATTGCGTGTGGTTCCTGGCGCCATGCGCTTGCGGCAGTACCCGCACCAGGCCACGGTAGGCGTTCTCAGCGTGACCGGCGGAGATGCCTTTGGAGACAATAGTGCTGCTGGTATTGCGGCCGATGTGAATCATTTTCGTACCGGTATCCGCCTGTTGCCAATTGTTGGCAACGGCGACGGAGTA
This sequence comes from uncultured Gammaproteobacteria bacterium, assembly GCA_963701335.1. Classification (GTDB taxonomy): domain Bacteria; phylum Pseudomonadota; class Gammaproteobacteria; order Steroidobacterales; family Woeseiaceae; genus UBA1847. The sequence continues at coordinate 86,255 of CAVOZR010000005.1, read as the reverse complement.
GAACTCACCGACCGAGTTGTCGCCCCGCAGCAGGCAGCTCGGGTACTTCCAGGTTATGGCCGAGCCGGTCTCAACCTGGGTCCATGAAATCTTGGAATTAGCGCCGCGGCAGTCGCCTCGCTTGGTCACGAAATTATAGATACCGCCTACACCATTCTCGTCGCCCGGGTACCAGTTTTGCACGGTCGAGTACTTGATTTCGGCATCCTTCAAGGCAACGAGTTCCACGACGGCCGCGTGCAGCTGGTTCTCGTCGCGCATCGGCGCCGTGCAGCCTTCCAGGTAACTCACGTGGCTGCCCTCGTCCGCAACGATCAGCGTCCGTTCGAACTGGCCGGTGTTGGCGGCGTTTATCCGGAAATAGGTCGACAATTCCATGGGGCAGCGCACACCTTTCGGAATGTAGACGAAGGAGCCGTCGCTGAAGACCGCGGAGTTCAGTGCGGCGAAGAAATTGTCGCGTCGCGGCACGACGCTGCCGAGGTATTTCTTGACGAGATCGGGGTGTTTCTGCACGGCTTCCGAGAACGAGCAGAAGATGACGCCGGCCTCGGACAGCTTCTTCTTGAATGTCGTCGCGACCGAGACGCTGTCGAAGACCGCGTCCACGGCGACGCCGGCTAGCCGCGCGCGCTCATGTAACGGTATCCCGAGCTTGTCGTAAGTCTCGAGCAGTTTCGGGTCGACTTCGTCGAGGCTCTTCGGACGATCGTCATCCGACTTTGGCGCCGAATAGTAAGAGATCTCATCGTAGTGGATCTTCGGGTAATGCACGTGGGCCCATTCCGGTTCGCGCATCCCGAGCCACTGCCGGTAGGCCTGCAGGCGCCATTCGAGCATGAAAGCCGGTTCGTTCTTGCGCGCCGAAATGGCTCGCACGACGCTCTCGTCGAGCCCCGGCGGCAGGCTGTCCGACTCGATGTCTGTGACGAAGCCATGCTCGTAGCGCCGATTGACGAGTTGTTCGATATTGTCCGGGTCTGTTGCCATGGTCCTAGTTCTTGTTTTCGACGTGAATGGGCATTCCGGCGAAGCGGAAGTTCGGTAGCGGGCTGTTGCCGCGCAGCAGGTCGCTCAGGCTCACGTCGTCGAGTGCGCGCCGAATCGCGATATTAATACGCTGCCAGGCGCCGCCCACGCTGCAGACACCCTCGTGCTCGCAGAGACTGTCCGACGAACTGCATTCGGTGATCGAGACGGGGCCTTCGAGTGCATCGATGACGTCCGCGGCACTGATGTCGTTCGGGCTGCGCGCGAGCGTGTAGCCGCCAGCCGCGCCCCGGGTGGATGTGACCAGCCCGGCCTTGCCCATCGACTTCAGGAGCTTGCTGACCGTCGGCAGCGCGACACCGGTCGCGGACGCAACATCGGCAGCGCTGCACACGTGAGGCTCGTTCGATGCCAGGTGGGCCAGTAAAACGGTACCGTAATCGGTCAGTTTGCTGATTCTGAGCATTAGTTACTCTGTGGCGTTCCTGATAATGGACCATTTTAGTCCTATTTGAGTTCCCGGGCCATAGCCGAGGCGGATTTTGTGGGCATCGATATCGCCGATTCTTGTTATGCTACGGCCTCGCCGGGGCCCGCAAGTCCCGGGCGCCACTCCCAAGAACAATCCACGAAAGAGTATTTTGGCTGAGTTACCCGAAAATCTGATCGAGATCCACGACCTGAAATATTCGCGCGGCCCACGCGTGATCTTCGAGGGGCTGAACCTCGTCATCAAGCGGGGTGAGATCACGGCGTTGATGGGCCCCAGCGGCACCGGCAAGACAACGTTGCTGCGTCTCATTACGAGGCAGCTGATTCCGCAGCACGGCACGATTCTCGTCGACGGCGTGGATATCGCGACGCTGAACCTCTCCGAGCTTTACCAGATGCGACAGCGCTTTGGCATGCTTTTTCAAAACGGCGCGCTGCTGACGGATCTCAGTGTCTTCGAGAACGTCGCGTTTCCCTTGCGCGAACACACAAAGCTCAGCAATCGGCTTATTCGTCATGTGGTGCTGACCAAGCTGCACGCGGTCGGTCTGCGCGGCGCGGCGGACATGATGCCTGCGCAGCTGTCCGGCGGCATGGCACGCCGGGTTGCGCTCGCCCGCGCCATGGTAATGGACCCCGAAATCCTCATCTATGATGAGCCGTTCGTGGGACTCGACCCGATTTCGATGGGTGTGATCGTACGGCTTGTCCGACGGATGAACGACGCGCTCGGCATCACGAGTATCATCGTGAGTCACGACGTCGCCGAGGTTTCCACCGTAGCGGACCGCAGCTTCCTGATCTCTGACGGCAAGGTCGCGGCGTCGGGTAGTCCCGAGGAACTCCGCGTCGCGCGATCCGATCTGGTTCGGCAGTTCATGCACGGCATGGCCGATGGGCCGGTTGCGTTTCACTTCGAGGCGCCTGGCTACGAGGAACAACTGCTGGGGCGGGATGCCGAATGACGGGGATTTTTCGCGACATTTATGACAACAGCGTCGAGTTCGTACGCACGTTCGGCGCATTCCAGCTTTTCTTTCTCCGGATCTTGCGCCACTCACCGGCGATTCTGCTCGGGCGTTTCGGTCTCGTGGTGAAGCAGGTGTTCGAATCCGGTGCCCTGTCGCTCGTCATTATCATGATCAGCGGTCTGTTCGTCGGCGGCGTTCTTGGGCTGCAGGGCTATTCGAATCTGGCCCGCTTCAATGCCGAGGACGCGGTTGGCGTATTTGCTGCATTCGGGCTGGTGAAAGAGCTGGGCCCGGTGATTACGGCGTTGCTGTTTGCAGGGCGGGCAGGGACGGCCCTGGCGTCCGAGATTGGCCTGATGAAGGCCACGGATCAGCTGTCGGCGATGGAGATGATGGCCGTCAATCCCGTGCCGCGTGTACTGGTACCGAGATTTCTCGGTGGCGTTATCGCCATGCCGTTGCTCGCGGCAATATTCAGCATGGTCGGCTTGCTCGGTACGCACCTGGTGGCCGTCGAACTGCTGGGCGTGGACGTTGGTGCATTCTGGCAGCAGATGCAGATAACGGTTGATATCAAGGACATCAATGAAGGCATTTTCAAAAGCCTTGTGTTTGGCGTCGCCGCCAGCCTGATCGCCGTCTGGGAAGGGTATAATTCGATTCCAACGGCCGAGGGCGTCGGCAGGGCAACGACCCGGACCGTGGTAATAACGGCCATTGCAGTGCTGGTGTTCGATTTCATGATCACGGCACTCATGCTTTGAGGTAACAAGAATGCAACAAACACGATCAGTTGAGGTCGGCACCGGCCTTTTTGTCTTGCTGGGCATGGGCGCGCTGTTTTTCCTGACGACGCAGACGACCGGCGGCGACGATTTTACGGCCGAAGAGACCTTCACCGTCGAGGCGCGATTCGAGAACATCGGCAGTCTTCGCAATCGCGCGCCGGTGGCGATGTCGGGAGTCACGATAGGACGGGTAACGAATATCCGATTCGATCCTGTGACGCTTGAGGCTGTCGTAGACTTCGTGATTGACAGTCAGTTCGACCAGATACCCGATGACTCGGATGCGAGCATACTGACGTCGGGTATCCTGGGCAGCCAGTACATTGGCCTTCAGGCAGGGGGTTCCGATACTTACTTTGAGGACGGCAGCGAGGTTCTGTTCACGCAGTCGGCGATCGTCCTGGAGAATCTGATCGGAAAATTCCTGGTTAACGCGGGTTCGAAAGATGACTAATCGTTCTGAGATCGCGGCCCCGAGACAATCGCGCCTTAGGGTTGTATTGGCCGGCTGGGCGGTCATGGTACTGTCGGGCGCCGCAGTGGCCGCCGCCGATTCACCGAATGCCGTCATCGACAGTGCGGTCCTGCAGCTCACACAGAAGCTCGAGGGGCGTAAGGAGGAACTTTCGGCCGATCGTCAGGCGCTCTACAAAATCATTGATGAGATCTTGCTGCCCCGGTTTGACCGAAAATTTGCCGCCCAGGTGGTGCTCGCAAAGAACTGGCGCACGGCCACCGCGGAGCAAAGAAAGCGTTTCATCGAGGCGTACTACCAGGCCCTCGTGCGCAAGTACGCAGACGGTGTACTGGAGTTTGACCCGGACAAGATCGAGGTCCTGCCGTTTAGGGGTGACCTATCAAAGCCCCGTGCTCGCGTCAGAACGACTGTCGCGCTCGATGACGGTAGCAAGGCAGCTGTCGACTATGAACTGGTCAAGCGTGACAGGGACTGGCTCGTCTTCAACGTCGTAATCGAAGGCGTGTCCTATGTGCGAAACTTTCGTGCCGAGCTCGATGCGGAGATTCGCGACAGCAGTCTTGAGGCCGTGATAGAAAGGCTGGAGCGCGAGGCCGAGCGCGGCACGGAGACTGTTTCGCAGGATGAGTGACTATACGCTGGATGACCTTGGAGAGGGTCGTTTCGCACTCAGCGGCGAGATGACCTTCGATACGGCGGAGCAGATACTGCGAGAGAGTGAGGAGCCTTTCGAGGAGCACACGCAGCTGGAGATCGATTTGTCCGGCGTCACGCAGAGCGACTCGGCCGGGCTGGCGCTCCTGCTGGAATGGGTGACCTGGGCGAATCATACTGTTCGAGAGATTCGTTTCGTCGCCTTGCCGGAGCGCGTACTGGACATCGCCAAGACCACCGAAGTCGAAAAACTGCTGTCGCGCGGCGAGCGCTGGGCCGGCTTCATCGAGGCGCCTGAAACCTCCTAGCGGCAAGAATCAATCAGTATCGAAGCTACCGGCCGCAGCTACAAATCCTCGTCGTCATAGAACTCGTCAAAGAACTCATCGTCTTCCGGCGGCTCGCCGTCATACACCTCAAACTCACGATTCTGCAGATAGGATTCGCGCAGCGTGATGTAGCGATCCTTCGAGTCCTCGAGGAATTTCTCCGCGGTAAGAATACGGGCACGCAAGTCGAGGAGGCGTAATACCTGCAGCTTGTCACGCACCGACGAATTGTCGTAGTGATAGAGCGGGTTGGAGGCCATATCGATCGGCCGCAAAGCCGCGTCCCTCAGGGTGTGCGGCCCCAGGAATGGCAGCATCACATAGGGTCCGGCAGGCACACCCCAGACCGCCGCCGTCTGCCCGATATCCTCGCTGTGCGCCTCTATGCCATTCGCGGCCGCGAAGTCAAACAGTCCGCCAATGCCCAGCGTACTGTTCAGCACGAACCGACCAAGCTCGCTGAATCCGCGGGCGGGTTTGCCCTGAAGAAAATTATTGGCGGAGGATCCCGGCGTCACCAGGTTCTTCATGAAATTGCTGATGCCTGTGCGAAAAGGTCCGGGGAGCACCGCCTGATAACCCTTTGCCAGTGGCTTCAGGGTGACTCTGTCAACGCCCTCATTAAAGCTGAATATCGTGCGGTTCATCGATTCCCAGGGATCCGATTCCACTCGCTGGTCGGCAGGAATACTGGCGCATCCACCAAGCAACGCAAGCAGGCAGGGTGCAATGCAAACAGCGCCAATTCGTCTTTTCGGCAACGTCGGCATCGTCAATTCGCGTTGCGCGCGGACGTCCCTACCGGCTTGTCGCGTCGCATCATCTTGAGTTGTTCTTCGGTCATGAATTCTCGAATGAAGTCGATCCGCGCCTCAAACCGGATTCGCTGGATTTCCTGCAGCTCGGGCAGGCGCAACGCCTGCTGCAGGTAACCGATGCCGCCACTCAGGTCGCCGATCATCAGTCGGTATTCGGACAGGTAGTAGTATGCCTCGGCTTCCTCGCCGGCCTCGCTGGCAGCCCTCGCGATGAGGCGCACCTGCTCAGGCGTCGGCGGCACGTTGTTCATCAGGTCGAGCAGCATCGCGTGCGCCTTGGGCGCTTCCCCCAGCTGCAAGAGCTGCTCGCCGTAATCGAGTACCAGCGGCACATTGCGGGGAAACAGCGCAAGCGCCCGCTCGTAGGTCAACAGCGCGTCTCGCGGCTGGTCCAGCGCGACCAGTGCCTGCCCCAGACCGATGTGATAGGCGATGACAGTCTTGTCCTTTTCCAGCAACTCCTTGAAGATGTCGAGGGCCTCCCAGTGGCGGCCCGCTCGCTGGTAGGCGACGGCCCGCCCATAGCGTTCCACGTTCGTTTGATTGGCGTAAGGGCGCTTCTCGACATAGGCAAGCGCTTCTTCAGCGGTGTCGAACCGGGCGACGATCATGCGCATCCTGGCAATCCCGTAGTTGACGGAATCCTCGCTGCGGATGGCCGGATACTCGCGCGCCCTGGTGCGCGCCTCAGCGACGCGTGCGCTGGTCACCGGGTGCGTTCTCAGGAACTCTGGTGCACGCATCTCGGGGCTGGTTGTCGTCTGTCGTGACAAGACCTCGAAAAACGACGCCATACCGTAGGGATCGAATCCGGCATCCGCCAGCGCGGTGATTCCGACGCGGTCGGCCTCGTACTCGTTGTTGCGCGTGAAGTTTATCTGCTGCTGAACGGCGGAGCCCTGCGCAACCGCCACGGCGCCCTGGACGGCATCCGAGCTGCCGCCGGCCGCCGCGACGATAATCGCGCCCAGCATCATGGCAGTACTCAGAATGCTCTGCCGGGAGTTGGCGTGGATTGCCCGCGCAATATGCCGCTGTGTGACGTGCGCTACCTCGTGTGCGATTACGCCGGCCAGCTCATCCTCGTTGCGTGTCGCCTCGAGGAGTCCGGTATGCACGCCGATATAGCCGCCGGGGAGTGCGAATGCGTTGATGCGCGGGTCGTCGATGACGAAGAACTCGAAATCGCGTCCGCCGTCGTTGGTTTGTGCGACGATGCGACTGCCGATGTCGTTGATGTACTCGATGACCAGGGGGTCTTCGACAACCTGCCCGCTGTTTCGGATATCCCGCATGATCATGCGCCCGAGCCGCGTTTCGTCGTTCGTGGAAAGCACCGCGTCGGCGGGGCTGCCCATATCGGGAAGATTTATGTCGTCCGCGCCGGCACCGCTGACGAAAACCAGCAATGTGGACAGTAGCGCCAGCGAGGCGCGTTTGGCGGAACTCTTGATCATAGGAGAATGGCTCGAAAAAAGGTGGACCAGCAGATTCGGACTTGGCACCGGCCCCGGTGTTCCCCCGATTATAGTGCCTTCACGGCCTCGAGAACCTCATCAGCGTGGCCCGCGACCTTGACGTTACGCCATTCCCTGCGCAGTTTGCCGGCCTTGTCGATGAGGAACGTGCTCCGCACGATCCCCATGTACTTGCGCCCGTAGAGGGTCTTTTCCCGAATAACATCAAAGGCTTTACATAACTTCTCGTCGGGGTCCGAAACAAGGTCAAACGGGAACGCCTGCTTGTCGCGAAATTTCTCATGCGAGGCGATACTGTCTCTTGAGACCCCCAGGATGACGGTTTTCTGTCGGCGAAACCGGGCGTGCAGGTTCGCGAAATCGCGCCCCTCGGTCGTGCAGCCAGGGGTACTGTCCTTGGGGTAGAAATACAGGACTACATTCTGGCCCTGCAGGTCCTTGAGCCGAATGCGCTTGTTGCGGGTGGCGTCGGCCGTGAAATCGGCCACAACGCGGTTCATCTTTGCTGCGCTCAAGGGAATCTCCTGTTTCTGGGTTGAGCCTGCCTGCTCAGGCCTTGACCGGTTCGATTATTGCGTCGAGATTCAGACGCTCACAGAACTCGAGGAACTCCTCGCGCAGCTGGGCGATATTCAGCGAGGAGGGGACATTGACGGCCATTTGGACCGCGAACATGGGTGCGCCCGTATGCGCAGCGGCGTAACTCCGCGTGGCTACGTCGGCGATCTCGATGTCCCGCGTCGAGAAAAAATCAGCGAGGTTATAGACGATGCCCTGCTGGTCGAGCGCGACGACGTCGATCGCATAGGGCATGCGATTTTCCTCGGCGGCCTTCATATTGGTCTTGCGAATCGAAACCGACAGCCGATCGTCCTCGCAGAGCTTGTCCAGTCCCTGCTCGAGGCGATTCAGTGTGTGCCAGTTTCCGGATACCAGCAGCAGCATGGCAAATTCGGATCCCAAGGTGGTCATGCGGCTTTCCTCGATATTGCCGCCGCACGCAAGGATGACCTTGGTCAGGTCCTGAACGACGCCTTTTCGGTCCGCTCCAACTGCTGAAATAACAATAAGTTGCGACATTTTTCTATAATCAACTTTTAAATGTGTAGGGGGGTATTCGCCCGCTGGGGCGCCATACGAGGCCGCCCAGGCGCCAGATCTCGGCGGTCCTTGCCAGCGCAGGGGTTCAACAGTAACATCGCCGCCTCATTTCTGGCGAGGACAACTTGTGTTCAAGGGCAGCCTGGTCGCGCTCGTAACGCCTTTCGACGATAACAATCGGGTCGATTACGTCAGTCTCAAGCGTTTGATCGACTTTCATGTCGAGCAGGGTAGCAATGGCCTGGTGATCGCCGGTACCACCGGCGAGTCCGCGACGCTGACACGAGCCGAGCATATCGAACTTATCGGGCGTGCTATTCAGATCGCCGCAGGGCGTTTGCCTGTCATCGCCGGAACCGGGTCGAATTCGACGGCACAGACGATCGATCTGTCGCTCGCGGTCGCGGATCCGGGCCTCGCCGCCTATCTCGTGGTCGTGCCGTATTACAACAAGCCCACGCAGGAAGGCCTGTATCGCCACTTTTCGGCCGTGGCAGACGTTGTCGATCGACCGGTCATGATGTACAACGTGCCGGGCCGTACCGTCGCGGACATGCTGCCCGAGACCGTTGCGCGGCTGGCGGAGCACGACAATATCTTCGGGATCAAGGAAGCGACCGGCGACATCCAGCGCCTGAAGGACATACAGGCACTGGTCGACGACGGTTTCATGCTCTACAGCGGCGATGATTTCACGTTGCTGCCGTTCATCGAGCAGGGCGGACAGGGCGTTGTTACGGTCAGCGGAAACGTTGCGCCCGCGCAGCTTGCGCGGCTTTGCGAGTTGGCCCAGAGCGGCAGGCGCGATGAAGCGGCGGCGCTGGATGCGACGTTGCAGCCGCTCAACAAGGTGCTCTTTGTCGAGTCCAACCCGATACCCGTCAAGTGGGCCGTTAGCGAGATGGGCCTTATGTCGCCGAATATCCGGCTGCCCCTGACGCCTTTCTCGAAGCAGTATCATGACGCGATGCGGGCGGCGATGCGCAAGGCTGCCGTTGCACAGGAGGTACTTGCGTGAGCGTGGCTCGCAAAACAATCCGGTCGTTTATTCCGGCGCTGCTGGTGCTCGGCGGCCTGGCGAGCTGCGGGGGTGACAAGCTTGTAGACAACACCTGTGACGAGCCGCAGCGTTATCAGCGCGCTGTCGCCGGCAAGAAAATCGTTGCGCCCGAGGGCCTGGACCCGCTGGACCCGCTGGCGGAGATGCCGATACCGAAACCCCAGGAGGCGCCGGTTCGCGCCCCCGGGTCGGCGTGTATAGAATTGCCGCCGGCGGTCGGTACCGGCAAATAGAGAATTGGGTGCCGCAGGGCGTGAACAGTACGTCCGCCGTTAACGCGCTCGCGGCGAGCGCCGTGGCAGGAGCGGGAGTTGCTTTAGGGGAAAGACGATGAAATTCGGAGAGGTGGCTGAGTGGCTTAAGGCGCTCGCTTGGAAAGCGAGTGTACGCTAATACCGTACCGGGGGTTCGAATCCCCCCCTCTCCGCCAGGACCAGGAAGCCCCTCTTAAGGGGCTTTTTTCCTTCCGGGAGAAGGCAGGGACCTTCGATCCCTGTTCGACTCAGGCAGCCGTGCAGCGGCAAGCTACCATCGAATCGTGACCTGGAGGCCGTAAACCGAATCCGTGACGGTGGGATCGATGGGCCCTGCAGATCTTGCGTGCCGTGCATATCGATACGGCTGGATTTCCAGACGCGTCTCTCGTCCCAGCATTCGGTCGACGAGTTGATTGATCGACCCAAGCGGGTCCGTTGCAACCCATAGCCATCTGTCCTTGCGTGGGCGATGACCCGTTTCGAATTCCCGTTCACGAATGTCGTGCCTGATACGCATGAAATATTGGCCCAGCAGTGAGCCGAACACCGGTGTGACGATGAGGTCCTGAATGGAAGGTTCCTCGAAGAGCGCCTCCGCGCCGAATTCGTACGCGGACGACAGCAGCACCGAATACCAGAACGCTTCCCTGTCATTGTATCCGCGTTCGCGCGCACGAACGAAATAGGCGGCGCCCCAGTACGGATGCAGGATGTAATTGAGGTAGAAGTCGTCTGAGTCAATCTCCGGGTGCGTCACATTGTCCCACCAGTAGGACATGTCATAGCCCTCTTTCTGCTCGTCGGTCCAGCTGCTTACGCTTTCCGGTGCGACGTAGAGAATGCCGATGGTTACCCATTGGTAGCCCAGGAAATACCAGGTGTCCCGATGGAGTCCGCTGCGCTCTCGCGCATTGGCGTCAGCGGTGTCCGGCAGGTCCAGGTCAAGCTCCCGGATTTCCTCGCATAGTCCGTTCGCTGCCGCCAGCAAGAGCCAGACGATCCCGCCCAGAAGCCGGCTTTTGGTCTCGTGGCGCGCCATGCCTAGGACCCACCATTGAGGTGCAGGGAAAAGTGCAGCGCGAAGTCCGTCGTCGCGTTCGCCGATATGTCCTCTACCACCGCAAATCCGAGCGACGAGGATGCGTCGGGCAGGCGGTAGTATCCGCCGACCGCCAGCTGCAGGGAGTGGCCGCCAAGGGCTTCGAGCGCGCTGTCGAAATAGGCACCCTGAGCAGATAATTGGGCGGCAATAGCAAGGTTTTCGGTCGCGTGCCAGGCTGCCGAGATTCCGCCGAACGGCAGGGCGTCGCGCTGAATTACCGTAAGCACGTCTCCGTTACCCAGTATCAGCGCGCCGACAAATCCGGAGATATCCAGATCGCGATTCCAGAGCGTACCGTGTCCCGCAACGTAAGCGCCAATGGACAGATCGGTGGCGCCGCTGCCCAGCAGCGTGCCCGCATCGCCGGTTGGCAGCTTGATGCTTGCCCGCAGGGCGATATCGATATCGATATCGCTGTTGCGGCCGGAACTACCTGCTTCCTTTATAGGAAACGCTGCTGTCAGCTGGATATCGCCAATGCCGAAACTCGGGGAGGCGAGGTTGTAGCCGATGCCTCCGGTACCCGCATAGGCGAAATTCAGCTGGTTGCTCGGACCGCGCCGCTTGCTGTTCGACATGCCGAATACGTCGTGCCAGTTCTCGATCGGGTTGTCGAGAAAGCCGTCCGCATGCGCAACCAGCGGCAGGTCAATGCCCAGTTCCAGCCGGTCGCTAACGCGCCGCCGCAGCGAAAAGTTGAGAAAATAGGTCTCGCCATCGATCTCGACGCGCTCGTCCGGCGTATCGCCGTCATCGGCATGGTTGGCAAGGTCGAGGTTCAGGGCGTATTGCGGTGCGCCCTGATGAGCGAGCCTTGCCGACTGAAAAGGTGGCAGCCCGAATATCTGCAAAAACGGATTCTGATTGCGAAGCGGAAAGCCCGGCTGGCTCTCGTCCTGGGCCAGGCCGACGGACGGGAGCAACAGAAGACCGAAAGCGAGCAATGCGCGCTGATACGTTGTGCCATCTCGTCGTCCTCGGGGAATCATCAATCCTCACCCTCCCGGCCGGGGCTCAGAACTTATTCTGGCGAATTCGGTCTGGAATAAAATAGACGGAAATACCTAAGCCTATGCTCCGATACGCAGGAACTCGGGGGGTAATGCTGATGATCGTCCCGGCGATCATCGGTCTGCTCCCGATCACGATTCTGGCAGCGCCAGACGCAATGCCAACCTTCAGCGCGACCTATTCGGTTCGTTACGGACTTCTGAGAGGCTCGATGACGCTCGAACTCGAACGGGGTGATTCCGGCCATGTCTACCGAACCTCGCTGCGCCCGCGTGGTGTCGCGTCCTGGCTGCGGCGCGGCGAGATTCGCGAGACCACGGAGCTGGCGATGATGGACGGGCAGTTTCGGCCGCTGAACTACGAGAGTAACGACACCATCGCGAATCCGGCGCGCTGGGCTCGCTACGAGTTCGATTACGCCCATGGGCGTGTAACCGGCGAGTACAAGCAGCGAGCGGTAAACGAGCCCATGCGCAGCGGGGGTCACAACCGTATTTCGGCGCAGGTTGGAATCATGCTTGCACTGCAGTCGAAGACCGCGTTGTCGGAATACTGGATATTCGATCGAGCGCGCTGGCGGGCCTTTCACTTCGAGGTCATTCCGGAGCAACGCGTAAAGACTCCTGCCGGTGACTTCGATACGGTAGAAGTCCGATATGGTCGTGCCGACGACAGCAAGAGCTGGTCGCTGCACTGCGCCCCTCAGCTCAACTATCTACCAGTAATGATCGTCTTCCGGGATGACGGCAAGATCAAATCCCGTGCTGTTTTGACCGACTACAGCATTGAACATTAGGGGCCGGTTTACGGATCCTGCGGTCGATACGCAGTTTTCCGTATGTCTGGGTGTGGAAACAACGCGTAAACTGCCGAATAATATTGACCTCAGGTGAAGAAGTTCATGACAGAGAGAACGAAAGAAAAGCCGCAGGCTGTCGTCGAAATATCACCGGGCAAGGAGGTGTCGGCGCCAGAGACGGATTCTCCGGCTCGTCTCTTCAGCACGATGCGGCATGATCCCGAGAAGATCAAGGACCTGTTTCGTAACGGCACCTATCCCTACAAGACGCGCATACGCAGGCCTGTGTACGAGAAGCACAAGGAAGAGCTTCAGGTCGAGCTGCTGAAAGTACAGAACTGGGTAAAAGAATCTGGGCAGAAGATCGTCGTGATTTTTGAAGGCCGCGATGCGGCGGGGAAGGGCGGCACTATCAAGCGATTCATGGAGCACCTGAATCCTCGTGCGGCCAGGGTCGTAGCGCTTGAAAAACCGACCGATCGGGAACGTGGCCAATGGTATTTCCAGCGTTATGTTTCGCACCTGCCGACCGAGGGTGAGATGGTGTTCTTCGATCGATCCTGGTACAACCGCGCGGGCGTCGAGCGGGTCATGGGGTTTTGCGATTCGCAGGAGTATCTCGAATTCATGCGCATGGTTCCGGACCTGGAACGCATGCTGGTGCGCTCGGGTATACGGCTGTTCAAGTACTGGTTTTCGGTGACGCACCAAGAACAGCAACGCCGCTTTATCCAGCGCGAGGCCGATCCTCTCAAGCACTGGAAGCTCAGCCCGGTTGACAAGGAGTCGCAGAACAAGTGGTCCGAATACACCGATGCCAAAGAAGCGATGTTTTTTTATACGGACACGGCCGACGCGCCCTGGACGATCATCAAATCGGATGACAAGAAGCGTGCCAGGCTGAACTGCATGCAGCATTTTCTCTCGCACCTGGACTATCCCGGCAAGGATGCGAGGATTCTGCACGGTCCCGACCCCCTGATCGTCGGTTCCTCCTCCCAGGTCATCGAAAAAGACCGTCACCTCTGGGGCTGAGAACCGGTTTGTGTTGCGGCGGACTAGCGGCGATAATCGCGCCCGGTCCGCGTCGGCTTTCTCGCGACGGTCAGCCGTGAATCCCGCCAGGCCCGGAAGGGAGCAACGGTAGCGGTGACGCCGGGTGCCGGGAACCGGCTGGCGCGGGCCACTTACGTTACACTGTCCTATCCTCGCAAACGCCCCTGGTGCGGCTGAAGGTTTATGAGCTATCTCGTCCTGGCCCGGAAATGGCGGCCAAAAGATTTCGCGGACACGGTCGGGCAGGAACACGTCCTCCAGGCCCTGATCAATGCACTGGATTCCGGCCGGCTGCATCATGCGTATCTGTTCACCGGCACCCGTGGCGTCGGCAAGACCACCATCGCGAGAATCCTCGCGAAGGCACTTAATTGCGAGAAGGGAGTGACGTCGCAGCCTTGTGGTGCCTGCAGCGCCTGTCTCGAAATTGACGAAGGCCGCTTCGTCGACCTGATAGAAGTCGACGCCGCGTCCAAAACCAAGGTCGACGACACGCGTGACCTGCTTGATAATGTGCAATACGCGCCGGCTCGTGGCCGCTACAAGGTATACCTCATCGACGAGGTACACATGCTATCCAAAAGCTCCTTCAACGCCTTGTTAAAGACGCTCGAGGAGCCGCCACCGCATGTAAAGTTCCTGCTGGCAACGACCGACCCTCAAAAACTGCCGGCGACGGTTCTTTCCCGCTGCCTGCAGTTCAACCTGAAGCGAATGTCGCCGAGACTCATTTCGGATCGCCTCGACTATATTTGCGACGCCGAGTCTGTCGAGGTCGAGCCTGCCGCACTGGCGCTGTTGGCAAGGGCCGCGGATGGCAGCATGCGCGATGCGCTAAGCCTGCTGGACCAGGCGATCGCCTATTGCGGCGGCAAGATCGTGGAAGGCCAGGTCGCGCTCATGCTAGGAACGATCGATCGCGATCATGTCTCGCGGCTGATGCAACTGCTTGCTGATAATGACGCCAGAGGCCTGATCGACGCGATTCGGGAGATCGACGAGCAGTTCCCGGATTATTCCCGGCTGCTGGAAGACCTTGCCCGGGACCTGCAGCGTGTCGCGGTCTACCAGTTCGTCGGTACCTGTGACAGTGAGGACGATATCAGCGAGCAGGAGATCGCGTCGTTCGCCGAAACCCTGCCGCCGTCGGACGTGCAGCTTTTCTACCAGATAGCGGTGACCGGGCGGCGCGATCTGCACCTCGCGCCGGACCCACGTAGCGGCACCGAGATGACGCTGCTTCGAATGCTCGCCTTTCGCCCCGCAGCCGCAGATTCGACGTCGACGTCGGCCGGCGGCGGGGAAGTTCCGGCACGGCCGAAGCAAAAGCCCGCCAGGGCCGTAGCCGAAAAAACTGAAACGGTTGCCGTCGGACGGCCGGCACCTGGCAGAGCATGGCAGGATCCTGACTGGACTCAGTTGGTCGCCAAGCTCGATATTGCTGGCACGCTGCGGCTGCTTGCCGGTAATTGTGCGTTCCTGCGCCGCGAGGGGAATACGGTATTCCTGAGCCTGGATCCGAGATCCGAGTCCCTGCTGACGAAGTCACGAAAGAACGCGCTGGCAGAATGCCTGACGCAGCACTTCGGCGAAAAACTCAACATCGACGTGGCGATCGGGGCCGAGGCGCCCGAGACTCCGGTGCAACAGGAATCGCGGCTTGAAGACGAGCGAATGGAGGCGGCACGTCAGGAGCTTGAATCGGATCCTAACGTGCAGGCGATGAAGAATATATTTGGTGCAGAATTGAAGACGGAGACGATCGAGCTGATCAATCCGTCGCGTTCCGACTGAACAGGATTGCAGGAGAGTTTGAATGAAAGGTGGTATCGGTCAGTTGATGAAACAGGCACAGCAGATGCAGGCCGACATGAAAAAGGCGCAGGAAGAGATGGCGTCGCTTACGGTGACCGGCGAATCGGGCGCCGGCATGGTGCGAATCACGATGACCTGTCAACATCAGGTGCAGGCCGTTGAGATAGACGACTCGCTGCTCGGCGACGACAAGGAGATGCTCGAGGATCTGGTTACCGCGGCCTTCAATGACGCGATTCGCAAAGTCGAGCAGACCGTGAAGGACAAGTACTCGGGAATGACGGCGGGCCTGGGCCTGCCGCCCGGGTTGAAGCTGCCGTTCTAGCGTTCTCCTGACGATGGCTTATTCACCCTTGCTGGTACGCCTGATCGATGGCTTGCGCTGCATGCCGGGTGTCGGCCAGAAGTCGGCGCAGCGCATTGCATTCCACCTCCTTGAGAGGGATCGGGACGGTGCAAGCAGCCTTTCCAGCGCACTTGCCGACGCGGTCGACGGCATTGGCCACTGTAGTCGATGCCGGATGTTCACCGAGCACGAACTGTGTGCGATCTGCTCTGCCAGCGGACGTGATGCAACGCAACTCTGCGTGGTCGAGTCGCCCGCCGACGTCATGGCCATCGAGGATGCCACCGGTTTTCGTGGTCACTATTTCGTGCTCATGGGGCACTTGTCGCCACTGGACGGAATTGGCCCTGAAGAACTTGGTCTGCAGCAGCTCGAAGAATGGCTGGCGCGGGGTGAGGTAACAGAGTTGATCATTGCTACCAACCCGACGGTCGAGGGCGATGCTACGTCGCACTACCTGGCGGAGCTCGCTGCCAGGCAGTCGGTTCAGGCCAGTAGAATCGCACACGGTGTGCCGCTGGGCGGCGAACTCGAATACGTCGATGGCGGTACCTTATCGCACGCATTTTTTGGTCGCAGGGCGGTTGACTAGTGTCCCTTCCGCTGCGGCGTATCATTGCAGGACACGGGGAAGGAGAGGGTAGTGGCTGACGAAGATTGCCTGTTTTGCAGAATACTAAGCCGCGAGATCCCGGCCGACGTCATCTACGAATCGGATACGGCGATCGCTTTTCGGGATATCAATCCGAAAGCGCCTACGCACGTCCTCATTATTCCCCGCAAGCACATCGCCACGATCAATGACATTGCCGAAGCGGATGAGCCGTTGGTCGGCAGCCTCTATTCGGCTGCCAGACAGATCGCCGCGCAGGAGGGCTTTTCCGAAGAGGGCTATCGTGCGGTCATGAATTGCAATGAGGCCGCGGGGCAGACCGTCTTCCACATCCATCTGCATCTGCTCGGCGGCAGAGCGCTGGGGTGGCCACCGGGCTAGATGGATCTTGCGGCGGCACTGATGCAATACCGGGGCTGCTTGCTTGTCAGTAGCGACCCTCTGCGAGTTGCTCGGTCAGATTGACCATACGTTTGTAGCTGTCGTAGCGACGCTCGCTGATGGTGCCCTCGTCAACAGCGGCTTTGACGGCACATCCCGGTTCACGGAGATGCCTGCAATTCGAAAACCGGCAGTGCTGTGCGGCCCGGGTGATTTCCCGGAAGCCGAGCGCAGCGGCGGTGGACGACTCCAATGCCGGGGCATAATCGCGTACCCCGGGGGAATCGATCACCGAGCCGCCCGAGGGCAGTGCGATCATCTCCGAGTTGACGGTCGTATGGCGGCCTTCGCCGGTCTTGTCGGATATCGTTGACGTCCGCTGCTTGTCGTCGCCGATCAACCGGTTGATAAGACTGGATTTGCCAACGCCGGACTGCCCCACGATAATCGCACAGCCATTGGCGAGTATGCCCGCCAGTTCGTCGATGCCGGATCCGTCGAGGGCGCTGCATTGGACCACCTCGTAGCCGATTGCGGCGTAACTGGCGAGTTCCCGCCGCGACCCGGCGTCATTGCTCATCAGGTCAGTCTTGTTGAATACGACAGCGGCAGCAATGCCCATCACCTCGGCCGCACAGAGATAGCGATCAACGATGAACCAGTCGGCCTCGGGTTCCGCGGCGGCCACGACAATCAGGTAGTCGAGATTCGCTGCCAGGACCTCGATCTGCCCGCGCATGTTGGGGCGGGTCAATTCATTGTCGCGTTCCGCGATGGCCGTGATCAGCCAGTCGGACTCGCCGCTGATGGGCTCAGCCGAAACCCGATCGCCGCACACCGGCTTTATCCGTTTGCCTTTTATCCTCGCATCGACCTGACGGCCGTTCGCGAGCAGGAGCCGCATGCGCCGGCTGTAGGTTGCTACCACGGTTGCGGTCTGAACGGCCATGATCGAGAGTATGCAGGCAAGTGGGCAGCCTTGCACACCCAAGGCATGTAAACTACGCCGGATTACTAGCATGGAAGAAGACGACTATGTCGACGCCACTCGCCGATCGTGCAAGCAACCTGGTCTGGATTGATCTCGAAATGACGGGTCTCGATCCTGGTAACGATGCGATAATCGAAATCGCGACGATCGTTACGGACAAGCACTTGAACGAACTTGCGGAGGGGCCCGTAATGGCAATCCGCCAACCGGCGGAGCGTATGCAGGCCATGGACGACTGGAACACGCGCCAGCACGGCGGCTCGGGGCTGACCGCGAGAGTGCTCGCCAGCGATATCACCACGGCCAGCGCCGAAGCGAAGACGCTCGCATTCTTGGGCGAGTGGGTGGAGCAGGGCGCATCGCCGATGTGCGGCAACAGTATCTGCCAGGACCGGCGATTTCTGGCCCGCGAAATGCCGGACCTGGAGCGATTCTTTCACTATCGCAACCTCGATGTCAGCACCCTGAAAATTCTGGCCCAACAGTGGGCACCGTCGGTTGCAAACGGCTTCGTCAAGGAGTCGGCGCACCTGGCGCTTTCGGATATTCGCGATTCTATCGAAGAGCTCGCCTGGTATCGGGAGAAGCTGCTCGATTCCGCGGTACTTCAGGTTCATGCCGACGATAGCTGACAAGCCTCGCGCCGAGTCCGCTGAACGCAACGCGCAGGCGATCCTTGAAGTCTTGCGGCTCGAACTACGGCGTCGCAGCAAGGTGCTGGAGATTGGGTCCGGAACGGGTCAGCATGCGATCCGGTTTGCATCGGAGCTCAGGCACCTGGACTGGCAGACCAGTGATCTGGACGAGAATCACGCGGGCATTCGAGGCTGGCTCTCCGAAGCCGGCCTGTCAAATGTCCATGCGCCACTGTCGCTCGACGTCATGCACGCCGACGTCGATACGGCGTTCGACGTTGTGTATTCATCCAACACCGCGCACATCATGAGTTTCGAGGCCGTCTGCAAGATGTTTGAGCTGGCCGCGAGGGTGCTGGAGCCGGGGGGCGTGTTCGTTCTGTACGGACCATTTCGGCGTTTCGCGCGTTTCGACACCCCCAGCAACGAACAATTCGATGCCAGCCTGCGATCCCGCGACGCGACGATGGGTATTCGCGATCTGGAAGCTCTCGACAGCCTCGGCGCAGAGCAGGGTTTGTGGCGCGAGAGCCTCTATCGGGTGCCCGCCAACAATCGGATGATCATATGGAAAAAGGTGAAATAGCAGAGTCGATGACGACACACAAGGGCGGGTGCCACTGTGGCCGGGTACGATTCGAAGTTGACGCGCCGTCGACCATCGCGGCGTACGACTGCAATTGCAGTATCTGCACGAAGTCCGGCTACCTGCACCTTCTGGTCGCCGCCGATGCGTTTCGACTCCTCCGGGGTGAGGACGCGCTTCGTACCTATACGTTTAATACCGGAGTCGCAAAACACCGTTTTTGCGGCCATTGCGGCGTCAAGTCTTTTTACGTGCCCCGGTCTCATCCGAACGGTATCAGTGTCAACGTAAATTGCCTGGATCGGGACAACATCATGTCAATCGAGATCAGCCCGTTCGATGGTCGAAACTGGGATCAGAACATCTCGTCACTGTCGCTGATAGCCGACTCCGCGTGCTGAAATCCGGCTGGCGAGCACTACAGCCTTCGCTTATAGTTGCGTTTTTCGGGCAAGGCCCCTCAACGGGAATGAAATGAAAACAATTGCGTGGATTGCATTGATTGGCGGACTGCTTGTCACTTCGGCAGGCAATGCGGCACCCGCGTGGGTGAGCGATCAATTCGAAATCACGCTGCGATCGGGTCCGAGCACCGGTAATGCGATCCAGCTCATGCTGAACAGCGGCCAGCGGCTCGAGGTTCTCGAGCGGGACGCCGAATCCGGCTACTCGAGGGTGCGGACGCCAGGCGGCACCGAGGGCTGGGTGCTCAGTCGCTATCTGATGAGCGAGCCGAGCGCGCGCGAGCAGCTCGAAACGCTGACCAGTCAGCTAACCAATGCGACTTCCCGGGGCAGTTCCCTTGATGCACAAATGAAGGCGGTCAGGGCCGAATACGATTCAGCCAACAAGCAGATCTCCAAACTGGAGCGGGAAAAAGCCGCTGTTGAGAAAGAGCTTGCCGAAATCAGGCGTACAGCCGCCAATGTACTCGCGATCAATTCGCAGAATCAGTCACTGATGGACCAGCTTGCGGCCGCGCAGATCAAAGCGGATACGCTGGAGCAGGAAAACCGCCAGTTGTCCGGGCAGACGACGCGTTACTGGTTCATGGCCGGCGCGCTGGTGCTGCTCATCGGTATCCTGCTAGGCATCTGGTTGCCACGGGTTCGCTGGCAGCGTCGTTCGCGATACGATCGATTCTGATCATACGGCTTCGCCCGCGAGGAACATCCAGGTTTCGATGACGGTATCGGGGTTGAGCGACATGCTCTCGATTCCCTGATCGAGCAGCCAGCGAGCAAGGTCGGCGTGATCGGACGGGCCCTGGCCGCAAATACCGACATACTTGCCACGTTTCTTGCATGCCGAAATCGTCATCGCGAGTAGCGCCTTGACGGCGTCGTCACGCTCATCGAAGGTATCGGCAACCAGCGCCGAATCGCGATCCAGGCCCAACGTCAACTGCGTCATGTCGTTAGAGCCGATTGACATGCCATCGAAGTAATCCAGGTACTGATCGGCAAGCAGCGCATTGGTGGGCAGCTCTGACATCATGATGATCTTGAGATCGTCCTTGCCGCGCTGCAAACCGTTCAAAGCCATCAGGTCGATAACGTCTTTGGCCTGCTTGACAGTGCGAACAAACGGAATCATGACCTGCACGTTCGTCAGGCCCATGTCATTTCGAACGCGCCGCAGCGCGCGACACTCGAGTTCGAAGCAGGGACGAAAGCTCTCGGAAAGGTAACGTGCAGCGCCACGAAATCCGAGCATGGGGTTTTCCTCGTCCGGCTCGTATTTGTCGCCGCCGATCAGATTAGCGTACTCATTGGATTTGAAGTCTGACAAGCGAACGATGACAGGTTCCGGCGCAAACGCGGCGGCAATCGTAGCGACGCCTTCTGCCAGTTTCTCGACGAAGAACTGCACGGGATCCGAATAGCCCGACATCTGCTCGTCCACGGCCTGGCGCGTCTCCTCATCGAGTTGATCGTACTCGAGCAATGCCTGGGGGTGAACGCCGATCATACGATTGATGATGAATTCCAGCCGCGCGAGGCCAACTCCCCGATTCGGAATACTGGCGAAATCAAAGGCTCGATCGGGATTGCCCACGTTCATCATGATCTTCACCGGAATCTCGGGAAGTGAGTCCAGTTCGATCAGCGTCTGCTCAAATTCGAGGTTGCCGCGATAGACTATGCCCTCATCGCCTTCGGCGCAGCTGACGGTGACGTCCATGCCATCGCGGATGACGTCTGTCGCATTGCCACAACCGACGACGGCCGGAATACCCAGTTCCCGCGCTATGATAGCGGCATGGCATGTGCGTCCGCCGCGATTCGTCACGATCGCGGATGCCCGTTTCATGACAGGCTCCCAGTCGGGATCCGTCATATCGGACACGAGCACGTCGCCGGGCTGTACACGATCCATTTCCGCCACCGACCGAATGACCCTGGCTTTGCCGGCGCCGATCTTGTGGCCGATGCTGCGTCCGACTATGACGGTGTCCGAGTGACCCTTCAGCGTGTAGCGCTGGATCGTTCTGCCGCTACGGCTCTGCACCGTCTCGGGGCGCGCCTGCAGGATATAGAGCTTGCCATCGGTGCCATCCTTGCCCCACTCGATATCCATGGGTCTGCCGTAATGTTCTTCAATGGTAACGGCCATTTTCGCGAGCTCGATGATGTCGTTATCGTCAATCGAAAATGCATGCCGCTCGCACTCATCAACGTCCACCGTATCCACCGTTTTGCCTGGCGTCGGATTGTCGCTGTAGATCATCTTGATGGCTTTGCTGCCCAGGTTCTTGCGCAGTATCGGGTGCTTGCCGCTCTTCAGGGCCGGTTTGTAAACGTAGAACTCATCGGGGTTCACAGCGCCCTGGACGACGGTCTCGCCAAGGCCATAGGACGAGGTGATGAAGACCGCGTCCCGGAAGCCTGTTTCGGTGTCCAGCGTGAATAGCACGCCGGAGGCGCCAACGTCACTCCGAACCATCGTTTGCACACCTGCCGAGAGGGCAACCTGGCTGTGGTCAAATCCCTGGTGTACGCGATAGGCGATCGCGCGATCGTTAAATAGAGATGCGAATACCTGGTGCATTGCCACCACGAGGTTGTCGAGGCCCTTGACATTCAGGAACGTCTCTTGCTGCCCGGCGAACGACGCGTCTGGCAAGTCCTCCGCGGTGGCTGAGGATCGCACGGCGACAGCAATATCCTTGCCGCCGCTCATCTCGTCCCAGGCCGTTCGCACGGCGATCATCAGGCGTTCGGGTAGCGGTGTCTCGAGAATCCAGCTACGAATCGTCTCACCGGCGTTGGTGAGCGCCGCAATATTGTCAACATCAAGATTGCTGAGTAGCGATTCGATCTTTCTGTCGAGGCCGCTGTCGGCGAGAAAGTCCCGGTAGGCAGCCGATGTGGTTGCGAAACCACCGGGCACCGTGACGCCGAGTTCGCTGAGCTTGCCGATCATTTCACCGAGTGACGCGTTCTTCCCACCGACGATTTCAATGTCCTGCATGCCAAGCTCGTGGAGCTTGATGACATATGGATCCAAGACAGACTCCCTTGTGTTATGTGGCAGGACGTGGAGAATCCTACCCATGGTTGAACGCGCCGTATTCTTTCTTTCGGATCAGACCGGTGTCACGGCGGAAGCGCTTGGACATAGTCTCATCACGCAGTTCGCCGGACAGAAATTTCGGCAGGTGACTTTGCCATTTATAGATTCCGAAGACAAGGCAAGGGAAGCCGTTCGGACAATTAACGCCGCGAGCCAGAAGAGCGTCCTTAAGCCAGTCGTTTTCTCGACACTGGTGTTGCCGAATCTGCGCGCGATTGTCAAAGCAGCCAATGGCCTGCACCTCGATATTTTCGACGCCTTTCTTCAGCCTTTGGCCACTGAGCTGAAGGAGTCGCCGACATTTGCGCTGGGCGGCGCACATGGCATGAGTGACATCAACACCTATATGAGACGCATCGAGGCGACCAATTTCGCGCTCGCAAATGATGATGGCGGAGTCAGCCGGAACTATGACATGGCGGATGTCATTCTTGTCGGTGTATCTCGCTCAGGGAAGACGCCGACCTGTCTTTATCTGGCTCTGCAGTACGGGGTGTTCGCGGCCAACTACCCGCTTACCGACGAAGAACTGGAAACGGGTGAGCTACCGAAGTTCCTGATCGAGCAGAAAAAGAAGTTGTTTGGCCTGACGATTTCGCCGGTGAGACTGCAGCAGATACGCAAAGAGCGCAGACCAATGGGAAAGTATGCCTCGGCCCAGCAGGTGAGATTCGAGCTTCGGGAAGCGGCGAAAATATTTCGCCGGTATGGGATACCCCACGTCGATACGACCGAGTTTTCTATCGAAGAGATTTCGAGCCGAATCCTGGAGTCTACAGGTGTTGAACGCCGAGTTCGACCCTGATATTGGAGCGTAACTGCGTGCTATATTGAGCTCATGTTTCTCGATTCACACATTATTCCTCAGACGATTCTTAAGCGAGGCAGCTTCGTCGGTCTTATGGCGCTTTATGAGAGCAATTACCTGAGGCTGCTCCGGCTGATTCCGGAACTATCAAGAATCGATGGCTGTTTTCGCTCGCGGGTCGCTGGCGAGTGCGATCTATACGTCGAGGTTCTGGAACGCTGCCGCTATACCGTGACCCTGTCTTTGACCTATCACTTCGAGACAGATGACGGTCTGCTGATCGATCCCGATATGACGCTTCGCGTCTATCTCGACGGGCAGCTCGCGGAAGCCATGTCGATTGGCAAGAAGCAGCGTCATGAAGCCTTACGGCAACTGGTTCGCCAGCATAGCAGCGAGCTGAATCTGCGCTGGCAGCGCAACAGCATCCTCAACAAGTGGCTCGAATACCTTTCCGATTGCGGTCATCTTATTCTCGACCGGCAGTAGTGCCCGATTCGCGGAATTCCGAAAGTGTCGATTCAGTCAGAGTTTACCGGCCGATCAATTGTCATCATGAACACCTGATCAGCTTCGGGACGAATGCGCCCGAGCTTCATTATGTTAAGAGAAGCTGCGTTGGCGGGATTGACGACAATTTTCAAGCACGATTCGACGGATTTGCAAGAGGCCGACAAGCTCGTCGATCTCTTTCGCAACCGTGCCGAGCTGAAGAAGGAGTTTGCCGCGCTCCGCAACGAGAAATATCAGCTGCAGGATCGTATCAAGCATCATCAAGGCGCAACCGCCAGGGTGCAGCAGCAGTTGCAACACCTTGAGAATCTGCTGCTGGATCCGGAGTGGGTACACAACGTGGTTGCGTTCTATCAGTTGCGTGCGCTGGCCGCGCACTGTCATAGCCAGCTGGCCCGATTCGCCGAGCAACTGAAGCTGCAACGGGAGCAACGTTTGCATGGTCGGGCCATCAATTCCTGGAACGAAGAACGCAGGCAGGAATCCCGGCAAGTAAAGGAACGGGTTGGCGAGCAACGCGTGACCCTCAACTTACTGGAGGATAGGCTGCAGTCGGAGCGGCACGCGCAGATGTCGATGAACGGTTTCAAGAAACTTTTTCGCGGGCGGTCAGTAGCGGCGGAGATCGAAGAAATCGAGTCAGGCATAGCGGCGGCGCAGCAGCAGGAGGAGGCGCTCCTGCAGGAGCTGGATGCCATTGAGAAGCGAGATCCGCCGGAGCATCAGGGGCTCGATATCGCGGCCAAGCGCTCCATTAATTTCATGATCCTGTCCTTCGCGCAGCAATTGTACCTGCACTTTGAGGAGGACGGGCTGGTCCACCTGGCGAAAGAGGCCAGTGAGAAGAGCGTTGGCGCGATTAACTACGGTGGAAAACGTGAATGCGACGAGCTTCTCGAGCGCTTGCAAAAAAGAAAAATGGACGATTCCATGGAGGGCGATATCGCGGATGTGCTGCGCAAGCGCGTCAAGCTGATCAGCGATGCAGCGCTATTTCGACACGATGAGGATGCGGTGCCCGTACCTGCGTCGGTGTCAACGGTATTTGCGATTGATGCCAACGACACTGTTCAGCGCACGGACGCCAATCTGCTCGGCCACAACTTCTTCGGGATCGCGAAAGTCCTCAGTCGCTGACGATTCAGTCAGATGTCCCTGCGATACATATGGCGCTTGTAGCGGGCCAGATCGCCGTCAGACACACCGGGTACGCGTGCCTTCATGGCGGGTTGCTTATCGCTCTCGGAAGCAGCGGGGACTTCGGCATCGTCAGAGCTGCTCTCAACGAACTCGCGCAGCGCGGCGTCCACTTCCGACGTCAGATATCGCTCGGACGAGCGGGTTTTCCCGGATTCGTCTGTGCGCTCTGTGACAGCGCTTTTCGTATCCACTTCATGACTGACATTCAATGCATGCAATTGGCTGTCGGGAATTTTGAGCGCGTCATTCGACTCGTCACAGGGCGCCGTTGGCGTTGCTGAGGCGAGCGCCAGGGTAGCCGGAAACCAGGACAGCAGCGCTGCCGCGCCGAGTAGCGCGACAGTCTTGCCGAGAACGGTCGTGCAGCAAGTTCCTGACATTACCTCTCCCGTCGTCGGCGCGTGCTGGCAGTGTTGTGCAGAACCAGGCCGACGGCATCCGAAAGCACCTGGGTGTTATGGCCGAGTATAACACCGCGGCCTGAGCCTGCAAGCCGTCCGGGTCAGGGCTTGACCTGTGCCGTTCGCTCCGGCGGCGTCGCCGGAATCTGGCGAATCGTTGCCATGTCCGCGACAATCCCGGCGGCCTGATCAAGCAATATGTCCGGCATATCATCGACGTCAATGTCATCGAGATTCTCGATGGGTTCGAGGTTCAGTGCCCGCCGGCGCTCGTTTTCGCGCTGCAGGCGCCGCTCGTGGTTCTGCTGGCGCTCCGCGCGCCGTGCGTCGATGTTCAGGGAGATCGTCTTCTGGGAACGCACGACCTCGGCCTCGCGAATCATGTCCACCTGGTACTGGAAATTCGGATCTTCCTTGGCCCGTTCCGCGTGGTTCGCCGTCAGCGACTGGATGGTACTGTCCAGCGGTCGACCCGCCCTGAACCGTGTCGTCTGCACGGTATCCCAGGGCAGGGCGCTGTCCCTTACGCTCTCGCCGACGAGCTCGGCATCGATACTCGATGGCAGCGGAATGTCCGGGTCCACGCCTCGATGCTGGGTGCTTTCACCCGTGACCCGGTAGTACTTGCCGATCGTCAGCGTCAGCTGGCCAAAGCCCTTGTCACCATCGGGTCTGAGGTACTGGTCCAGCGAGTACAGGTTTTGCACTGTACCCTTGCCAAACGTCTGCTGGCCCACAATAACGCCACGTTCGTAGTCCTGTATCGCGGCGGCGAAGATTTCCGAGGCGGATGCGCTGAAGCGATCCACGAGCACCGCCAGGGGCCCATTGTAGGCAACCCGGGCCACGGGGTCCGGATCATCCAGCCGGCTGATGCGGCCGTTGGCATTGCGGAGCTGCACGACCGGACCGTTGTCGATGAACAGGCCCGACAAAGCCGTCGCCTCGGTCAGGTGGCCGCCACCGTTACCGCGCAGGTCGATGACAAGCCCATCGATGCCTTGCTCTTCCAGCCCGTCGATGAGCCGCTTCACATCCTTGGTGGTGCTGGTGTAATTCTTGTCGCCATTGCTGAGTGCCCGATAGTCGCGGTAGAAACTCGGAACGACAATAATACCGATCGACCACTCCCGTCCGTCGCGCTGAATCTTGACGACGTCACTCTTCGCTGCTTGCTCTTCGAGCCGCACCTGGTCCCGGGTGAGATTGATAAACGTCTTCGGGCTCCCCGGTGGGGCATTCGCCGGAATGATCTCGAGGCGAACTACCGACTCGGCCGGCCCTCGAATCAGATCCACAACATCGTCGAGGCGCCAGCCGATCACGTCTTCTATCTCGCCTTCGAGACCCTGCGCAACCCCGGTAATGCGGTCATTCGGCTGCAGTTTTCCATCGATAGCAGCAGGCCCGCCGGGAATGATGCCGACGATTTTTACGAAATCGTCCTCGGTTTGCAGTGATGCCCCGATGCCGTAATAGGAGAGGCTCATCTGAATGCGATATTCCTCGGAGTTCCGTGGCGACAGGTAGCTCGAGTGCGGATCCAGCGCGTGCGCAAACGCGTTCATGAATCGTTCGAAGACATCGTCGTTGTTGACCTGATCGAGGCGCTTGATGAATCCTTTGTAGCGTTTGGTAAGGACTTCCCGAATCTTCTCCCAGGGCTCATTCTCGAGCGCGAGGTTCAGGGCGTCGTTGACAACACGTTTTCGCCAGATTTCATCCAGCTCTGCGCTGCTGGCCGCCCAGGGCAGCTCTGAGCGGTCGAATACATACTCCTCGTCGCTGGTATAGTCAGGCTCCGTTTCGAGCTGCGCCAGCGCAAAGGTTAGGCGCTCGCGGACGCGCGTCTGGTAGACCTCGAACATCTCGAACACGGGATCCAGCGGTTTGCTCTTGACGATATCATCGAGCTGATAGCGGTAGGCGTCGAAGTATTTGACGTCGCTTTCGAGAAGGTACATCCGGTTGCGGTCCAGCGATTCGATGTAGACGTCCATGACCTGCGACGACAATTCATCGTCAACGGAGATGTGCATGTAATGAGAGTTTTGTATGAACTGCGTAACGACCTCACCGATCTTCTCGTGACGTTGTTCCGGGTAGAGGAACGTGTTTTCTTCTACCGCCGTCGTCGCGGTAGCCGCCTGCACGATCAGCAAAGCGACTGCGGCAGTGCCGAGCCCGAAAATCCGGCGTTTCAAGGTCTTTGTCAAAGTTCTCTCCATCCGTGCCAAAGGCAGTTTTGCGGCGCACGCATTTGAGCTAGGCTAGTTGGCTTGAGGCCTTTGATCAAGGGCATACTCGTCATAATCCCTGTCTGCATTGCACGTTTATTATACCGTTGTGGAAATTATTTCTCATGCGACCATTGACCGCCGTAAATCTGATTATCCTCGGGTCCTGCTTTGCCATCGCATTCAGTCTGGCCGCTGTCCTGATCGTCGTCCTGGTGCTCGGCGACGACTACCCGCGCCTGCAGGCGGAATTTCGGCCCTTGCTCAGGAGTCTGGTCCTGTTTCTCGCTATGACCGCTGTTTCGGCGACAAGTTTCTACAGTCTCGTGCGGGTACACCACCTACGGTACTGGGCCCAGGGAGCGATGTGGCTGGGGCTCGCAGCAACGGGTTGGTACTACTGGCCCTGATGCTCCGGGTGCCGGGCGTCGCCGCCACGATCGTGCGAGCCGACCAGGGGGGCTAGCGCAGAATTCCGGGGACCCCTTTGCGGCGCCTGCGCATGCGCGACTGCAATGCCTTGCGGCGTTCGCTGAGCCAGCCCTGCCGATTTACGGTGGCGTTATCGCCATGCTCGACCTTGGTGCGGTTGCGATAGTCGCAGAAGTCCTGGTATGCCTCTATTTCGTGCTTGAGTTCACGCACGACGAGTTCGATCATGATCGCATCGTCGAGAAACCCGAGGCCCGGAATATGATCCGGAATAAGGTCCTCGGGCTCGGAAAAATAGGCCAGCGCATTGAGAACGCGAGTTGAATCCTGGTGCGGCAATCGCCATTCGATATCGGACAGCATATCGATCATCAGCTTGAGCTTGCGTATGCGATCGACAATAAAGCCGGGGGCCTGATCGGCTGCGCCGACGCTGCTCAGCAGCTGTTCGGCTCCCGCAACAATGTCTTCCGGAGCCCTACGCCCGGTCGCTTTTCGCGCTTCGTCCATGATCAGGCGAAAGTGCTTGAGGTCGTCGTCGTCGAGTTCGAAGGAAATACGCAGCGTCACAAGTCTTCTCGTCGCAGCCAGGAATCAAGTTCGAACACTATCACGACGATTTGGTCCCGGCACAGCGTTACTTGCGGAAGCGCTGGTCCCATTTTTTCGATCGGTCAAATCCACCCGTGTTGTAGGGGTCGATACCGGGTTCCTCGCCGGTTTCGATCATCGAGTCGTCGACGATTTTCAGCGTTTCGTGTGTCCCGGTTTCTTCTCGAACGAATCGGTTCCGAATCAGCACGTTCTTGCCGGGGCCGGCGTCCTCGATACTGCCGTGGATCTCGGGATCGATTTCGACGAGATCCGCTTTGGCCTCGCGCGGGGCAGGGGGTTTGGTGCGTGTACGATTCAGCTGCGCATTGCCGGTCTTGCGCAAGGGCTGCGGCTTCTTGGGATAGAAACGCGTCCTGAGCCAGTGTGCAATTTTCTCCATCATTTCATGATTTGCCGCTAGTTACGCTGTCTTCGTGTAATTTGGAGTCGGTCTACACGCCAACCTTATAGCAAAATGTCCAAGTCCGCGTCTGCAAAACAAGGAATTGGTACCGGGGTGCCCTTGCGCCTTTTCAAAAATGTGACACAAGTCACATTCTTGAGTCCAGTCCCTGGGCATCAGTCGGCCGGCGAGCTTAGCAGCCGCCAGGCCTTGAGCATCAGTCGAAGGCACTGCCATGCGAGATAGGGGGCAAGTGCCAGAAACCATGCAACGGCGTCACCGGCACGAATTTTTTCACTGATCGTGCCAAAAAACTCGCCGTAGCCATGTCCGCCGTAAGTCCCGAACATGGTCTGGCCGATCCAGAATATCCCGATTGGCATGATCACGAGCCCGAGAAAAAGCAAACCGGCCAGCAATGCGACCTCTTTGCGGATGACCTGCCGGATTCCGGACGATTTCGGGCTCACTTGCGGTGCCTGATTCTTACCAAGGGGGGGTATCGTTGCGCAGCAGCAATTGCAGGTCAAGCGTGATGGCGTCGCTTATTCGTCGGCGCCGTCTTCCCGATCGTATGAATTCGAATGCCGCCGCCGATACACGATCACGCCGAGATGAAAACAGACGAAAGAGAACAGCAAGTAATGCGGCAGGATCCAGAACCAGTCCGTGACATATAGCGTAGCGAAGAAAGCGGCAAGGCCTGAGGCCAGGTAGAAATAAGGCAGGGCATCGTAAATGAGTTTCGGTAGCCAGATCTTGCGAGCTGCAAACCGGTCTTTTTCACGGCTACGACCTGTCTTCGTCGCTTGAGTTGTCGCTTTCCCTGCCGCGCTGCTCAGCATCGTGGTGACTCAGATTCCGTGTCAGTCCGATGAGACTACAGCAGGCAGAGAAAAAAGACCGTGATTGCGCTCACACATTAAGTCGTGCGTAACACTATCGCTTCGGACGTTCCTCATATCGGAACTTGGCATTTCCCACGGCAACAATGTCGCCGTTTGAAAGAAATTTTTCTTTGACTCTCTCGCCATTGACATAGACACCGTTCTTGCTGCCCCAGTCAATCACGCGAGTAGCATCGCCTTCCGTCAACACTACGGCATGTCGGCGACTGATGTAGGAAGTTTTCAACTGAATGTCGTTGTCGGCCGTTCGGCCTATCGTCAGGCGGTTCTTGAACAGTGGAAAGCGGAGCTCCTGTTCACCGATACTGCCGACCAGTACACGCGTTATGCGATCCCGCTCCCCGCCGGGCGTGGATTTCTGCTCGATTTCCTTGCCAGACTCGTCGAATTTTTCGGACATTCGGCTGTCGATTTCGTGGATAACATCCTCGATCTCACTGATTGACTCGATCTGCTCTGTCTTCTTTGCCAGCTCGGCCAGCAGTACGTTAATTGCCGAATCTTTCGTCTCGAGTTTTTGTTCGAATTCCTCGGCCGTGTCCGATAGTTGCTCGACCTTCTTTTCGAGTTCAGCGATGCGCTGCTGCGCATCCTCCTCGTTGCTAAGCAGCATTCGTTCGAGCTCTTCCTTGAAGCCGCGCGTGCTCATCAGATCCGAGGCAAGCTGGTTATTGATGTCACCCGTCTGCGCTACGCTGTCCTGGGCCTCCGTAAGTTCGAATCGCAGCGTGCGAATTTCCTGCTCATGCTCGGCTTGCATCTGCTCGAGCGAGGCACGCAATTCCTCATTGGCGAGTCTGGCGGATTCCAGTTCACCGGAAAGATCACTATTTTGTTGCGTCTGTCCGGCAAGTTCTCTGCTCAGTTTCTCGCCCTGTTTCGAAGTCGCGGCCAGTGCCTCATCACTGTCTTTCAATTTGAACCGAAGCGTATCGGCGTATTGTTCTGTTCTCGCCAGCTGTGCGTTCAGTTCCCTGACCACACTCGACGTGGTCTTCTGGGTCTGGACAATCTTTTCGGTCGATTGATGCCGTGCGGCATCAAGTTCGCCTCTCAGCTGTGCCGCTTGCCGCGTTGCGGCTTCCAGCTGCTCGGCCAGGTCGGTTTCCCTTGAGTGCAGCGATTCGAGCTGCTGTCGAAGATCGGCATTCGTCAGTTCGAGTTCGCTCTCGAGTTCATCACGCCGGTTCATTTCCGAATTCAGCGATCGTTCTTCCTGCTCTGCCGATTCAAGCTGACGCTGGAGCCTCTGAATCTCGCGCTCCGCGTCCTCGAGTAGCGCCGACTGCTCAACGCCGTGCTGCTGCAGGTCACCGAATCGCTGCTCCAGATCAGCGTATGCATCATCGCGTTCCCTGCGTGCGTCATCCGCGTCTTTCAGGGTCGTGTAAGCGGCTTCCAGTTCCGTCCGGACGCCCTGCAATTCGGCCAGCGCATGGTCTCGCGCTTTGGCGTCATTCACACTCGCCTGTTCTTGTTCCGTCAGCCTGGCTTCAAGCGCTTGCTGTTCACCCTTCTGTTTGCGGATATCCGACTTGAGCGACCTGATGGTCGCCGTGCGTTTCTGTAACAGCTTGTCTTTGCGAGCGATCCTCTTGTTCAGCTTTTCCACATCGCCCAGGAGGTTGCCGACGATTTCTTCACGGGCGCTGATCTCCGTCTCGAGGCCCAGCCATTTGGCGCGCAGCTGCTGGATATCGTACTGAAGCTGTCCAATCGTTTTTGTGCGGGACTGCAGGTCAGACTGTAGTTCGGGGATCGTTTGCCCGCGTGATGTCGGGGCAACATCGGGGTCGCCTAGTCCATAGGTGTGGGCATCGGATTCACTTTCAGCCTCAAAGACCTCGATTTCGTCTAGCTGACGAAACCCCGGAATCTCCAGCTCTGCGGTGGGGTCATCATCGTCGGAGACTAATTCTTTAATATTCTTGTTTTCATTAGCCATGGACGAAGTCTACCACGACGGCCGCCTCCCTCAACCATATGGTGGCGCGATCGGCAGGCGATATTACGTCAAATCGCGCCTAGTCGCAGGGCACGGTCCGCCCTGCAGCCCAGTCACGCATGGCGGCAATTTTTTCCTGCATGACGACCGACAGCGGTCGCGTATGGCTGATTTCTTCCAGTATGTGCGCAGTAGCCAAAGGCTGACCCTTGGCGTGCGCCGCATACAACGCCGAGACGACGGCCTGTTCGATCTCGGCGCCGGAAAAACCGCGCATCGCCTTGGCGAGCGTTTCGATATCAAAATTGCCGAGCGTCTGTTTTCGATTGGTCAGATGGATCGCCAGGATGGATGCGCGGACGTTCGCGCCAGGCAGGTCGACAAAAAATATTTCATCGAATCGCCCCTTGCGAACGAGTTCCGGTGGCAGCGTACTTATGTCGTTCGCAGTAGCGACAACAAACACCTGGCTCTTGCGTTCTGCCATCCAGGTCAGGAACGTTCCAAGCACACGTTGCGAGGTACCGGTTTCTCCGCCGCGACCGGCGATGCCTTTTTCGATTTCGTCAATCCACAGGACGCAGGGCGCCATGACGTCGGCCGTCTTCAGCGACTCACGCAGCTTGCGTTCGGTCTCGCCATGATACTTGTCGTAGATAGCGCCGAAATCGAGGCGCAATAGCGGCACACCGAAGATACCGGCAGTGGCTTTGGCGGCCAGGCTCTTGCCGCAACCCTGAATACCCAGAAGCAGAATACCTTTCGGCGCATCGAGGTGGGACGCTGTGATGTCACCTTCGAATGCGGGCCGACGCTGCGAGAGCCATTTCTTCAATCGCGTCAGGCCGCCAACATCGCTGAAGCGGGCGGTATCGTATTCGAACTGCAGCGCGCCGCCGCGATTGAGCAGTTCGTATTTGGCCTGCATGACCTGTGGCAGGTCGCTTTTCGTGATCGCGCCGTCGACGTAAATCGCGTTTCGCGCCAGCCTCTCCGTCTCGTTGTAGCTCAGGCCGGCGAGATTCTGCACCAGTAGTTTGTGCGCTTTCCGATCCACCTGGACGCTTCTGCCAGGATTGTCATTGCCGTAGTCGTTAACCGCGCGTTTGACGATGCGGGCGCGCTCGTCTTCGGAAGGTAGTTCCATGTCGAAGCGCGCGCTGAACGACTCGAGTTCGGTGGGCAGCGTGATCTTGTGGCTGATAAGTACGATCTGTCTCGGTACCGTCCGATACTGAATGCAGATGTCCTTTATAAGCCGAACGTGAACCGGGTCATCGAGAAACGGATGAAAATCCAGAAGCACGTAGATGCCCGGTTTCGACACGGCGCGGATGTGCTTGAGTACGTCCGTCGGCTGGGAATTCATTGCCTGCGGCTCGAGCGAGATATCGACGCGCTGCAGGCCGTCGGTAATGGTCCAGCGAAACAGGGGCAGGTAGTTGTCGCCGGGCCGCGCTATCGCAATCGCCTGCAACAGCTCCAGCATGCGCGCTTCGTCCTGGGACTCGATCACGAGTATCGGAGTCCGTGATCTCAGTACCAGCTCCAGGTCTTGCCGTCGGTCCATCGTGCTTGTCAGTTGCCTGTTTTCACTGCCGCCATTGTAGGGCAGCCGGGGAGCCTGTCGATGTGAAGTACGTCGGAGGGCTCGCCGATAATTCCGGCGGCAGCCGCTGACAGGCGCTCAAGATCAACGGGCGCGTGCAACGCCAGCAGCTCTCGCAACAGGTCATCCAGGTTTCGCTTTCCCGAGGTCTTGTCCAGTATCTCCCGATTTAACGCATGCAGCGTTGTTACAGCCAGCGCTGTGGTCGCACCGGTCGATGTCCTGCCACAGAGACCAGCGGCCTTCGTGGCCCAGTCGGCCTGATCGGCAACAGCGATTCGATATCGTCTTGCTGAGATTGCATTGCCACGTCGCAATAGTTCCAGACTGTAGTATTCGGCCAGGCCCTCCACGATCCAGTCGGAGTTTGCACCGGCACGAAGGGACAGTGCCGTATGCACTACCTCGTGCATCAGCGTGCTGGTGCCGTTTTCACTGATCATTGGTCGATCGGCGTGGATGAACAGCGATGCAGGTGCCGACAGACCGCCACGCCACATGGGATCATGCGCGCTGACAATCGTCAGGCGGGCGGGTGGATCGGAAAGAAGTTCGGTCAGTTCCGGGAGCGTCCAGTTGAGGAACGCGAGCATGTCAAGCCGCCGAATCGATTGTCCCTGGGGTCCCGCGACGGCGACGCGAATTCCGGCAATCGTCTCGCGCCGAACCCCGATGTCGCCGACGACCATCCAACCGGTTGGTTGGGCAAAACGCCGATCAGGCCGATTGACCCGAACGGGATCACTGGACCCCGAGAATTCGCTGACCGCCGACCAGCCGGTCGGCAGATCGAAGGTAAATGTCGTATTGGCCCGCGAGCCCTTCAGGGCGCGGGTGCTCGCTCTTGGAATGACGTCCTCGGCCCGGAATATGCCCCAGTCCGGACCGAGCCATGCATCGTATCCCTCCTGACTGCGTCGGTGGTTGACAAGGGCGTGCCACCGAAGGCTCCCGCCCCGGGCCGGCGGGCGCCAGACAAGCGAGTTGCCTTCATTGAGCAACTCGCCGTCCGCGTCAAAATCGCTGAAACGTGCCGTCGGAGCCGAGAATCGCAGTTCACGAAGAAGGTCTCGTGGCTGATGAATCTGCAGCGTGACCGTTACCGTGGCATTCCGCGGCTCCACCCCGAGCGTGTAGTGAGCGTCGTATTCCCGCTTGACAGGGACGTCGGCCGACTCCGAGATCTCGATGCCACAGGCGGCAAGGAACGAAAGGCCGAGAATCAGCGCACAGCGCCGCTTCTGCAGCCGGACGATGCCAAGCAATCGGCCGGCCAAACCTGAGATACAGTTCATGTTGAATTAAGGCTCCGTGCCGTATGGTTTGGTCATTACGCGGGTCAGAGAGACATCGATGATAGCGCAGCCAGCTCGCCATATCGGCATTTTTGCCTTAACTATCACAATGTTGGGTTTCCTCGGTGCATGCTCGTCGACGCCGGTGGCGGTGGCGCCGGGCAAGTCCGGCGGACCGGTTCCGGCGACTGTCTCCGTGGGGCATGCCGCCGCAGCCGTCGCGCTCGACCAGGTTGGGGTTCCCTATCGGTATGGCGGCAGCGGCCCTGGCGGCTTCGATTGCAGCGGCCTTGTCCAGTATTCCTATTGGCTGGCCGGCAAGCGCATTCCGCGAACGACCAGGCAACTCTGGTCCAGCACGCAGGCGGTCCGCCGAAACGAGCTACTCGTTGGTGATCTGTTGTTCTTCAGCATCGAGGGGAAGATGTCTCACGTTGGCCTGTATGTCGGAAAACGGCAATTCGTACACGCGCCTTCGTCCGGGCGAACGGTCTCGGTCGCGTCGCTCGATGCGCCTTTCTACCAGGATGCGTTCCTTCGTGGAGGTCGTCTGCGCTAGCGGACTCCTGGCACCGCATTACTGCACGATGAAGGCTTTCAGCTGCTGTGCGAGTCCCTTGCAGGCGGCGGCCTGGGTTCGTGCGATGAGCGGTATCGGTACGACCAGGGCGGGCAAGAAAGACGTTCCGCTGACGTCGGCGGTAACCGTGCCCGCATTCTCGTAGCCGTCGAGATCCCAGATCGATGCCTCGTAGTCGGCGTCCTTCTGCCACCAGGCGAAGCCGAAACAGCCGCCGCCGCCCGGTCCCGCCGCGCAGGACAGGCTGCCCCCCTGGGCCACCGTCTCTGTATCGCCGTCAAGCCAGACGATGTAACGGACGCCAAGGTCCTTGACGATGTCGGCAATACCGGGCCGCTCCATGAGTTTGGTGAGGCCTTTCGTCTCGGCCGGCGCCGTCCTGGGCTCGAACCATGGAAACAGCGAATCGACGAACTCCTGCCGCGGAACGACGCGCAGTCCCTTGTTGCCGCGCCCGAGCGCGTTTTCGATGCAGCTGATGTAGCCGGATTCGGTTTCGTTGCCCTGATGGTAGCTCTTGGCCATGATCACGACCGACTCGCCTTCCTTTAGTCCGGTAACGTTCTCGCGTGCGTCCTCGACACGCGAGGTTACGCAGCCCGCCGCAATCAGCGAGAGCAGGAGCATCGCGGGCAGTGCCGCCGCGGGTGATGTCTTATTGAGAGTCCTCATCAATACCTCCGATGACGAAAACGCCAAAGTTGTCCTCTGCTTCGACCGGTTCATCGTTACCGTCGGTCTCGGCTGACGCTTGTAAGGTATCACGTGCTCCCGGTGCCAGCGCGCCACCGGCGAGCATGCTTATCTGCGTCGCCTTGTCCATCTGCATGATCATCAGTGCCGCGGCGTCGCGCATTGCGAGTACGGCGGCGTGCTGCAGCGCGGTCGAGTTGCTCAAACCCTGCTTCTGGCTTTTCCCGTACGCGCTTACCGTCCAGTTCGACGCATTGTTGCCAGCGCGATCGAAAACACGAAGCCGGTATCGAATCCAGACGGCAAAGGCTTCGGTCTTGCTTTGCGTCGGCACGGAAAACTCAAAACCATCAATGCTGGGCTCGATCAGCGCGTCGAACTGGATGTCTCGCGCATCATCGTCGGGACCTATTACCGTCACCGAGTCGAAAAGATAGCCGAACAATTGCTCGAAGAACACGGCATTCGAGCGTCCCAGGTTGATGGTCCAGGATTCCCGGCCCAGTATGGCCTCTTCGTGTACGAAATTGTTGAATTCTTCGGGTATGCGCAGGGCGACTTTGACAGGAATCTTTTCGGTGAGCGGTGCCGGGATAGTCGGCTCTTCCATCGTGATGGTCGAGCCACAGCCGCCGAGTGCAGTCAGCACCAGGGCGACAAGGGGTAGGGCACGATTCGACGCGATCAAGTGGCTCAGGTCCGCACAGTTGTTGTCAGGTAATAGATATATCAGAGCCTATCCGCGCCACAGAGTTCCGCGCAATCGGCAGGATTCCATTGATCCTGAACTGTAGTAGCAGCGCCTCGGCAGTGCAAACAAAAACTGCCTTACGCCGCCGCCGGCAATTCGGTATAAAGTCCGGGCCGTTGATTGTCGAGAAATGCAGGCACTGAAGAAATGCCCAGGCCGAAAATACTTGTATTTCAGCACGTTCCCTTCGAACCGCTGGGGACGCTCGACCCGCTGCTGAAGGACGCCGGTTTCCGAATACGCTATGTCAATTTCGGGCGTGAGCCGGACTCGAAACCCGCGCTCGAGAAATACGAGGCACTGATCGTTTTGGGTGGGCCGATGAACTCGGATCAGATTGACAGTTACCCGAACCTGATTACGGAGGTAGAGATAATTCGGGAGGCGCTGCAACAGGATATGTCGATTCTTGGTATCTGCCTGGGAGCCCAGCTGCTGGCGAAGGCGATCGGCGGGTCTGTTGCGCGAAACCCGGTGCGCGAGATCGGTTGGTACGACGTCGAACTGACCGAATCCGGCCTCGATGACCCGGTACTGTCAGCTTTCGCTGCAAGGCAACAGGTCTTTCAGTGGCACGAAGATGGCATCACGCTGCCGCCGGATGCGGTTCACCTGGCGAGCTCACCGGCAAGCCGGGTGCAGGCTTTTCGCGCTGGCAGGCAGGCTTACGGTTTTCAATTTCACCTTGAGGCCAGTCGTCCCCTGATCGACCGCTGGCTGTCGGTTCCGGATCACCAGGCGATACTTCGTGAGGAGCAGGGGCGAATCAGCTCGGAGGCTATACGCCGGCAGACCGTCGAGTCGATCGGCGCCCTGGAGGAAATAAGTCGACGCACGTTTTCGCGGTGGATCAACCAGTTCGAAATCCGGCCGCGTCTGCGTCGTTTGCCATCGCGCTAGGGGAAACCCGGCCCCCCTCAGAAATCCCGCCACTCGAGCGGTGCTTCCTGCATCAGCGCGATTTGCTCACGCAATGCCAGTACGTGTTCGTCCCAGTAGCGGCGCCCGTCAAACCAGGGGAACGCGATCTTGAATGCCGGGTCGTCCCAGCGGCGAGCCAGCCAGGCTGCGTAGTGCATGATTCGCAGACTCCGAAGCGCTTCGACCAGGTGCAGCTCACGTGCATCGAAAGGGCGAAAGGACTGGTAGCCCTCCAGTAGCGCGGTCAGCTGCGGAGTCTGTTCTTCACGATCCCCGGAGAGAAACATCCAGAGATCCTGCACGGCCGGGCCGTGGCGGGTGTCGTCGAGATCGACGATGTGCAGCTGATCGCCGTTGACGAGGACATTGCCGGGGTGAAAATCGCCATGTAGCCGTATCTCCCGGAAACCCCCGGCGCGATCGATGCAGGCTTCGACCCCGTCGAGTACCAGTTCGGCGACGCTCTCGTAGGCCTCGAGGTTGTCGTCAGGAATAAAGTTGTTGTCGAGCAGGTATTCGACCGATGCGACGCCGTAGGTCTCGATATCAATACTTGGGCGATGCCGGAAGCGCCGTGTTTCCCCCTCGAGGTGGATACGGGCAACCAGTCTTCCCAGCTGCGTTTGCAGCGCATAGTTGTCGAGATCGGGCGCGCGCCCGCCGCGGCATTCATAAACGGCGACTCTGTGGTGGCCAATGTGGTGCAGCGTTTCCTCAGCCCGGATCATCGGCGGGATGACGGGGATCTCCTGTGCCGCGAGGTCGATGGCGAACTCGTGTTCTTCCAGGATTGCCTCGTTGCTCCAGCGCCGCGGGCGATAGAATTTCGCAACGATCGGCCGAGCGTTTTCGATGCCCACCTGGTAGACCCGATTTTCGTAACTGTTGAGCGCAAGAAACCGACCGTCGCAGTCGAAGCCCATCTCGCCGAGCGCTGTCAGGATGTCATCGGGCTGCAAATCGGCGAAAGCAAGGGCCGCCGCATCTCGTGTCACGAAACCTTCCTGCGCGAGTCCCTTTTCCGATCCGATTCCGTCAGAAACTTCATTCGCAGCCGCAGGTTCCTGGGTGTCACCTCGAGGAGCTCGTCGTCATCCAGAAACTCGAGCGACTGTTCCAGCGAGAAGCGTGTCAGCGGCGTGAGCACCAGGTTCTCATCAGTGCCGGCGGCGCGGATGTTGGTCA
This sequence comes from uncultured Gammaproteobacteria bacterium, assembly GCA_963701335.1. Taxonomy (GTDB): domain Bacteria; phylum Pseudomonadota; class Gammaproteobacteria; order Steroidobacterales; family Woeseiaceae; genus UBA1847. Next base: position 47,453 of record CAVOZR010000005.1, on the reverse strand, counting down.
GTTGTTTGGCTTTGGTCGGATTCACGACAAGATCGTTTGCGCGCTGGTGTATGCCGATGATCATGCCCTCGTAAACCGGTGCGCCATGGCCAATGAACAGGCGCCCGCGTTCCTGCAGATTGAACAGGGCATATGCGAGCGCTTTTCCCTGTGCCATCGAAACGAGCGCACCATTGCTGCGCTGAGCAATCGGCCCGGGTACGCGCGGTGCGTAATCGTCGAAGACACTGTAAATGAGGCCGGTACCGGACGTGGCGGTCAGGTAGTCGGTGCGAAAGCCGATGAGGCCTCGCGTTGGAATGCGGTAGTCGAGGCGCATCCGGCCCCTGCCGTCCGGCAGCATGTTGACCAGTTCGCCTTTGCGAGCCGCCAGCCGCGTCATGACGGCGCCCTGGTAAGCCTCCTCAAAATCGACCGTAAGCTGTTCCCACGGTTCATGTTCGACGCCATCGACCTCGTGCATGATCACTTCGGGCCGGGAGACGGCGAGTTCGAATCCTTCGCGACGCATTGTTTCGACGAGAACGGACAGGTGCAGCTCGCCGCGACCCGACACTCTGAACTTGTCCGGGTCATCGGTTTCGTCGACCCGGAGCGCCACGTTGTGCTTAAGCTCCTGCTGGAGTCGCTCACGTATCTGGCGACTGGTCAGGAATTTTCCGTCCTGTCCGGCAAAAGGCGACTTGTTGACCTGGAACGTCATGCTGACGGTGGGCTCGTCCACGGACAACGGCGGCAGCGCTTCTTCGGCGCCAGGCGTGCACAGGGTATCGGAGATCCCGAGCTTGTCGATGCCGCTGAAAACTACGATGTCACCAGCCGACGCCGATTCGGTTTTCTGCCGGGTCAGCCCGTGAAAGCCGAAGACTTCGAGCACCCGGGCACGACGCGATTCGCCGTTAGGAGAAACGACACTCAGCGATGAATTCGCGAAAAGCGTGCCACGGCTGATTCGGCCGATGCCGAGTACGCCAACGTAGGTATCGTAGTCCAGGCTCGATACCTGTAACTGCAGCGGGCCCTCCGCATCCACGGCCGGAGGCGAAACGTGTTCCACGATGGTTTCGAATAATGGTGTCATGTCGCCATCACGTATATCGGCATTCTTGCCGGCATATCCGTTCAGCGCCGATGCAAAGATGATCGGGAAATCGAGCTGCTGGTCCGTTGCGCCAAGTCGGTCGAACAGGTCAAAAGTCTGGTCGAGTACCCAGTCGGGGCGAGCACCGTCGCGGTCGATCTTGTTGACGACGACAATCGGTACGAGACCCTTCGCGAAGGCCTTCTGGGTGACGAATCGTGTTTGCGGCATCGGCCCGTCAACGGCATCCACCAGCAGCAGCACGCTGTCGACCATGGACAGCACGCGCTCGACCTCGCCACCGAAATCCGCGTGGCCAGGCGTATCGACGATATTGATGCGGTAGTCATTCCATTTGACGGAGGTATTCTTGGCGAGAATAGTGATGCCGCGTTCGCGCTCCAGGTCATTCGAATCCATCACGCGGTCGGGCACGGCGGCGCGCGGACCGAGCGTACCGGATTGCTGTAGCATCTGGTCCACAAGGGTCGTCTTGCCATGATCGACATGCGCGATAATCGCGATATTGCGGAGCTTGGAAATATCAGACATTGGGGGGGCGGGCTCTGGAACAAGGCGGCGGATTATAGTGACACGGCTCGTGAATTGATATGGCAGAGGTGACAAGAGGCATGACGAGACTGATTGTGATGACAGGAGTGGCGCTGGTGCTGGTCGCCTGCAGCCAGGCGGGACACTCGGGAGACGCGCCTGGCGCCCGCAACGGCGCACCGGCGGCCTACCAGCAACAGGTGCTGGACTGGCGGGCAGGGCGCCTCGAACGGCTCAAAGCCCCCAACGGCTACCTGAATCAGATTGGCCTCGTCTGGCTTGAGCCGGGCATCTACTCCATCGGATCGGGCCCCGAAAACCGCATCCGGCTTCCTGCCAGTGCGGCTGATGTCGTGGGCCTGCTCGAAGTTGGCGAGGACGGCGTTCATATGCGGGTCAGCGAGGGTGTGGAGGTTCTCGATGCAGGTCAGCCGGTCTCGCATACCCTGATCTCGGATGACACGAGCGCAGAGCCAGTGCAGCTTTCTCATGGCTCCATCGCCTGGAGCGTCATCAAGCGTGATGGACGCTTTGCCGTGCGTATCCGGGACTTCCAGCACCCCTTCGTGGATACGTTCGGGCCACTGACTTACTTCCCTATCGACGCATCGTTGCGTGTGCCGGCGATTTTACGGCGATACGAGGAACCCCGGATTGCCAACGTCGGCACCGTCATCGAGGGCCTCGGCTATCACCCTGAATCGCCTGGTGTCGTCGAGTTCGCCATTGATGGCCAGTCTTATGAGCTGGAGGCGTATGCATCGGGCGACCAGCTGTTCTTCGTGTTTGGCGATGCCACCAACCGTGATGTCACCTATGGTGCCGGTCGATTCCTCTATGCCGACCTGCCCGGAGACGATGGCGAAACGACCATGGACTTCAATCTGGCCTACAGCCCGCCATGCGCCTTCAACGATTTCTCGACCTGCCCGGTAGCCTCGCCACGCAACCGTCTGCCGATTCGAATCGAGGCCGGCGAGAAATATGATGCGGCTTTGCACTACTCGAAGAACTAGCAGCCGGCCGTCCACAAGATCGATCGCCGACGTCCGGAAGCCGGCTAGTCCCTGATTTCGAAGCTCAGGCCTGCGTTTTCCTGCAACCGCGTCAGCAGCGGCTTCGCCATACACGCGGCGGGCGTCCAGATGCCGCCGCCGGCCCCTATGTCGTCTTTTGCGAGGCAGACGGCGCACTCACCGAGCATCTTGCTTGTGGAGCCATAGCCCGGGTCCTGGTCGCCGGTGATACGAGAGCGAATTTTGCGCCCGTCAGCAAGTACGCCTATCTGTATGAGATTGAAGAACCCCTTCTCCTGCAGTTCCTGATCCGGACCCTCTCCGGGTTCGGGAAGAACGAATTTCTGCAGTAGTTTTCGGGTTGGCGAAAATGACGCCCCCGCGACGAGACCACCGAGCGCCGCCGTCATTGCCGCGCCTTTCGCCCAACCCGCCGCACCGGCGCCGGTCATCACGGCTTCCCGGTAACGAAAGTCCTTGCCATAGGGGTAGCCGAGCAGCGCATGACTGCGCCGTACTACCTTGGTGTTGACGGCGGCCATGACGAAGGGCGCCGTCCAGGAGCGCGCATCGCTGTTGTAAATGACGCTCTGCTGGTCGCGTTTATCCGGCCCCTGGCGTTCACCCTCGGGATTGAGCGAGTAGGGATCCGTCAGAACTCGCGCGACCGCGCGGTCCCTGCGGCTTTCCTCGATCAGGTTCATGAGGCTCGCAACAGTGCCGCCGCTTGCGGTGCCTTTGGTCGCTTTCACCAGCATCGTCACTGACTTGCAGTAGTGACCGAATCGCTTCTTCGCCTCCTCCTGGAGAAACCACACACCGATATCCATGGGTACGGAGTCGAAGCCGCAGCAGTGCACAATCCGCGCGCCCGTTTGCATGGCGCGCGCCTGATGCTGGTCGATCATCTTGCGGACCCACTGCACCTCACCGGCCAGGTCGCAGTAATGCGTGCCTGAGTCCACGCAGGCCGCTACAAGCCCGGATCCGTATAGCGCATACGGACCTACCGTCGTTAGTACCACCCGCGTGCGGCGCGCCAGGGCCGTGAGCGCGTCCGCATCGAAACTGTCGGCCACGATCATTTCGAGCGTCTCTTCCTCTACGCCGAGTGCCTCGCGAAGTGCCTCGAGCTTTTCCCTGCTTCGCCCTGCAATTGCCCAGCGCAGGTCGCCCGCAACGCCATATCGTCGCAGCAGGTAGCGGGCGACGAGGGTACCGGTAAAGCCAGTTGCCCCGTAAACGACGACGTCGAATTCCCTCGATGGCGGTGCTTGTTTCAAAGTTTCATCTCCATCAGGGCGACCTCTTTCTGTCCACCCTCCGTCTGTTGTGTGCCAACCTGCACAAAACCGTATCGTGTGTGAAATTGCATGGACGATTCATTGGCGGGCCGAATATTGACTTCGCAAGTCATGACTTGAACAGAGTCACCGAGCGTCGCGGCAAAATCCTGGTACAGGCACCTGGCAATGCCCTGGCGACGGGCCGACTCCGCAACGGCGACCCTGTCAATATAACCGAAGTCGCGATAGCGCTCGGCGAACCACTGGTAGTTTGGGCTGGCATAGGGCAGACCGGGTCGAAGGCCGATCAGGAATCCGGCAAGCTTGTCTCCCTGTCGCACGACGCGGAAATAGTGGGCATGTTGCGCGAACCATTGCATCTCTGCCCGATCTATACGGCTGACATGCGGAACGGATTCATCGTTGAGGCGCCAGACGTCTTCGATATCGTCCAGGCATACGTCTGAGATCTGCATGGTCACCAGTGTACCTGCAGCAGCGACGCGGCGCGCACAGAGTACAACCGGTTTGAACTCCGGGCCGTCGCTTCGAGATGCTAGGCTTGCGCCGCGAGCCACCAATCCTGCTGTCGGTGCGCCGCGCATCATCAGCCCAACGTCGGAGAAGTTATGAACAGAGTAATTCTTGTCTTATTGGCTCACATATTAGCGCTATCGGCCTGTGCCAGCGACATCGGGAGCGCGCCGGCATCGGTAATGAAAGTGGACCTCGACCAGGTGGTCGAGAGCGGCGTGGTGCATTCGGTCGACGGAATATCGACGGCGGGCCAGCCGGACGAGAAAGCGCTGAAGGTCTTTGCTGACAACGGTTATGCCGCCGTCATCGATCTGAGGACGCCGGGCGAATCCCGCGGCATCGACGAGGCGCGTCTCGTCGAGGAAATGGGAATGGACTACGTTTCCCTGCCGGTCGGTCGCGACGGTATCAGTTTCGAAAACGCGAGGTCGCTGGATGAACTGATCAGCCGCTATGACGGTCCGGTGCTCGTGCATTGCGGCAGCGGGAATCGTGTCGGGGCGCTGCTGGCATTACGCGCTAGCCTGAAGGGCGCCGACGATGAGGCAGCCATGGCGGCGGGCAGGGAGGGCGGTCTGACGAGTCTGGAAGAGCAGGTTCGCGAGGTCCTCAGCAAGGATTGAAGTGCCGGGCGCACCGTGTGCGTCCAAATCGGCTGTCCTGCCGATTTGTGAACTCGCTGCGCGGTTCGATGCGACATTGATCCGCATATGATAAAGCCGCCTGAAAGGCGGCTCTATCCGTTGTTGGTGGAGGTGGCGAGAATCGAACTCGCGTCCGCAAGCCCTACGCTACGAGATCTACATGCTTATTCCGTCTTTAATCTTACTGCGGGCTACCCGACGGGCAGGGAAAACTCACAGCCAGCTCAGTAAGGATTTAGCGGTTTGAGCCCTGAGCATGCTCGCGCCGCGGTCCTGTGTCGGTGACTCCTGCGATCCGGACGCACAGGCACGATCCGGGCAGAAGGCATTTACTGGTTTTTAAGCAGCTAGTGCGTAGTTGTCGTCGTTGGCAACTATAAGTTTTACAGTTGGATTTACGAGGTACTCTGTCCCTCGGCATGCACCCGGAGTTTCGCGACCCACGTCGAAGCCATGTCACCCCCGTGTGTCATCAAGTGTAGGGGCAGAATCCGGAATTACAATGCGCCGCCACGCAATTTCCCGGTCGCTCGCCGGATCCGTTTTCTAGAAATTGTTTAAAAAAACGTTATATATATCTGATAAATAGTTAATTTTTCAGTATTCTTTCTTTCTGGCGCTGCCAGTCGCGATCCTTGTCCGCGGCCCGTTTGTCATGCTGCTTCTTGCCTTTGGCGAGACCGACATTGAGCTTCGCGCGGCCTTTGTGCCAGTGCAGGTCGAGGGGAACCAGCGTATAACCCTTGCGCTCGACCGCGCCCGTCAGGCGATCCAGTTCCTGGCGATGCAGCAGCAGCTTACGCGTGCGAGTCGGGTCGGCCTTGACATGCGTCGCGGTCGTTTTCAGTGGCGAGAAATGCGCGCCCACCAGCCAGCCTTCGCTGTTGCGCAGATGCACGTAGGCCTCGGTCAGCTGAGCGCGGCCTTCGCGCAGGCTTTTGACTTCCCAACCTTCCAGCGCGAGGCCGGCCTCGAATGTGTCCTCGATAAAGTAATCGTGGCGCGCGCGACGGTTGACGGCGATGACGTTTCCTGAGGGTTTCTTGGACTTTTTCGGGCTCATGGATCTCGAGTGTGGACGCGGCGACAGCTGGCGGATTATACGGGCAAAGCGTTGTCACTCTGCCGGATTTGTATAAGAATCGCCGCATTCGACGCTGATTTGAGAACAATAATGCTAAGTAATCAGGCAGGTGACGGGAAGCGAAACTCCCTGCATGGCCACTGGTCGTCCCGAATGGCTTTCATCCTCGCCGTCACAGGGTCGGCGGTCGGTCTCGGCAATATCTGGAAGTTTCCGTATATTGCGGGACAGAATGGCGGCGGCGCCTTTGTCCTCGTATACCTTGCCTGCGTGATCTTCATCGGCATGCCGGTCATGATGGCGGAAATCCTGATCGGCCGGCGGGGGCGCCGCAACCCCGTGGCAACCATGGAACTGCTGGGCAAGGAAGAAGGCAGTTCAGGGCGATGGCGCCTTGTCGGCGGCATGGGCGTGCTTGCGGGCATCCTCATCCTCTCCTACTACAGCGTGATTGCCGGCTGGACGCTGGCCTATATCGTCAAGAGCGCCTCCGGCGTTTTCGTCGGGGCAAGTTCGGACGCGGTCAACACTGAGTTCGCCAGCTTCGTCGGAGACTGGCGGCTGATAGGGCTCTGTCACACGGTATTCATGGGTCTCGCGGTGTTCGTAGTGGCACGTGGCGTTGAGCGCGGCCTGGAACAGGCCGTACGTTTCATGGTTCCTGCTCTGCTCGTGTTGATTCTGGTGCTGCTGGGGTATTCGATTAACTCCGGCTTCTTCGGTGAGGGCGTTGCATTCATGTTTACGCCGGACTTCGACAAGCTGACCTGGAACAGCGTGCTCGCCGCACTGGGCCAGGCCTTCTTCACGCTCAGCATCGGCATGGGGGCGATCATGGCCTATGGCGCCTATTTGCCCGAAGAGACCTCCATTACCGGGTCTTCCGCAGCGGTCGTTACGGCGGACACGGCAATCGCGATCCTCGCGGGACTGGCGATATTTCCGTTGGTGTTTGCGAACAACCTGGACCCGGCGGACGGGCCGGGACTCGTCTTCCAAACCCTGCCGCTGGCCTTCGGGCAGATGGCTGGCGGAGTCTTCTTCTCAACCATTTTCTTCGTGTTGCTGGCCTTCGCGGCCTGGACCTCGGCGATCGGTCTCATGGAGCCTGCCGTTGCCTGGATCGTCGAGAATTACAGCTTCAGCCGCGCCCAGGCGACAGTCATGACCGGTCTTACGATATGGTTTATCGGCATGGGCTCCGTGCTGTCGTTCAATGTACTGGCGGATCTGACGTTCCTTGCAGGCACGATCTTTGACAATGTCGACTACCTGACGAGCAACGTGATGCTTCCATTGGGAGGCCTGTTGATCGTGTTGTTCGCGGGCTGGGTCATGTGTCGCAACTCGACGGCTGATGAGCTCGGCGGTTCGGGCGGTTTGTACAAGGCCTGGCGCATCCTCGCACGCTTCGTCGCGCCGATTGGCATATTGTTGGTTCTCGTTAACGCCGTGTTATAGGCGTGCCAGGTGCCGCGCCACGGCTGTCTGTCAATGGTCGGATCATCCTTCATGCGTAGAGTCAGTCGCAGTGCGCTGGTGCCGTATTCGGCCGCCGACATGTACGAACTCGTAAAAGACGTCGAGGCCTATCCGGCATTTCTGCCGTGGTGCAACGATGCAACGCTTCACATCGAGAGCCCGGAATTCATCGAGGCCTCGCTGGAGTTGCATCGGCACGGGATCAGCAAGCGATTCAGAACGCGCAACGTCCTGCAGAAAAACGCAGCACTCGGCATCGAACTGGTCGGCGGCCCTTTTCGACACCTTTCCGGCGGCTGGCAGTTTCAGCAGCTCGGCGATGCCGGCAGCAAAGTCGCGTTGGAGCTGGAGTTCGAGTTCGAGAATCGGGCGACCGACCTGGTGTTCGGGCGTTTTTTCGAAACGACGTGCAACGCGCTCATCGATTCGTTTACCAAGCGCGCCGCGCAGATTTATGCAGGTCAATAGCGGCTGTGGGTGAGCAAATAACGGTCGAAGTGGTTTTTGCCACGCCGGACGAGCAGCAGCTGCTGTCCGTCGCCTTACCCGCCGGAAGCACGGTTGCCGATGCGATTTCCCGGAGCAAGATCTCGCAGCGTTTTCCGGGGCGAAATCTCGATAACTTGCAAGCCGGCGTCTGGGGTCATCCGGTATCGCCCGATCACGTGCTTTCCGATGCCGATCGGGTGGAAATCTACCGCCCCTTGAAACTCGACCCCAAGGAGGCTCGCCGCCAGCTTGCGCTCCTGGGCCGGACCATGAGTGGCGGCTCAGAGGACTGAACCCCGAGTCGCGTGCGCGCGGTTCGCTGTTAGTCCGGATACAGGGATATCACGACGCGGTTGTTGATCGCCGCGATTCGATTCCAGTCCGACGAAGACACGCCCTCGGCCGTGGCGGGGTAGGCCAGCAGGGGGCTTGAGTTACCCAGCGAGACGATTTCGAAACGAATCCTTCCGCCATTGCGCTCCTCGGCCAGGTCGATAAAGTTGGCGAAAGCGACGGATTGCCGCGTTCCCAGCTCGCTGGCGACGCTGGATTCGAATCCAATCTGGTCGCATTGATTTGCCGGAATGTCCTGGGCAGGAAGCGAATACCGGCCAGCCGCACTGATAGCCATGCAGAAGTTTCCGACATGCGATTCGAGGCGAACGAATCCAGAGTAGTCAAGCTCTGCCAGGCGGTTCGCCAGATCCGCAATGACCGAAAGTCGAAAGTCGCCGAGCGGTAATTCATCGAAGGCATACTGGGATGACTGATTGGCCGCCCACTCGAGGCCACGAAGGGCAACGGTCTGCGCAGTTTCGAGTGCCCGTCGAAATTCTGCCAGTTGACGCTGGGCATGCAGAGCGCCTGGGGCCGCCGACGCCTCCCTGTCGCCGAGCGCGCGCTCCAGGCTGATGTTGCGCTGTACCAGTTGTTCGCCACGCTGATCAGCCTTCCAGTACAGCCAGGCGAATCCGACAGCAATTACCGCGACGATCGCGAGCGTCACTTGTGACATGAACGGAAAATTTGTCGCGAGCCAGCCGGCCTGCGCGCGGCTGTGCTGACGTTCAGGCGTTTTGATTTCATCCAGAACGCGCGCAGCGATCTCTGCGTGGCTGTCGCGCAAATCACGGCGCAATATGCTGCGTTGCTGATCGAACAGTTCCTGAATCAGCACGGCAAGGTCGTGGTCGAATGTCTCGAGAGCAGGGGGCGGCTCGGCCTCGAGCCTGTCATCCGCTTCATCCTGATATTTCCGATAGTGCTCACGCCGGGCCGCGTCCTCGCCAATTACCCGCAACGATTCGAGCACTTTGGAGAGTTCGACCGGTTCGACTGCCTTCGGCAAGACGCCGACGGCGCCCAGCGCACGCGCCTGGCCGACATAGAGTTCGCCCTCTTGCGCGGTGTACATCATGATCGGAATAGTTGCGGTGTCCGGGTTCTTCTTGATAGCCGAGACAGCCTCGAAGCCATCCATGCCGGGCATCTCATGGTCCATAAAGATGATGTCCGGCCGGTTTTCGCTGAGGTACGAAAGGGCGCTTTCGGCCGATTCCGCGTTGTGCACCTCGAGCTCGTGCGTCTCCAGCATCTTTTGCAGCACGACACGCGCAGTCTTCGAGTCGTCGACGATCAGAGCCGTTTTGCGCACCGGACGTTGCTCCCGAGTTGTACAGTCCCGTTAGCCAGGGAGGCAGGTTCTAAAGACCTGGATCGAGTTCCTGGTCTTTACGAATCTCGCTGACCCGATCGTCTGTGAAGAAAACCGATACCCAGCGCTTGTAAGAGGCGTCGTTGCGCCCGAGTTTGAGGTAGTAAACGTAGTCCCAGCGGTTCTTGTGAAAGGGATCGTCGATCATCGGCGTGCCCAGCAGGAAGCGAATCTGGTTGCGCGTCATGCCCACTTCGGCCTGGTCGAGGTCCTCCTGCTCAATAAGGTTGCCCTGGGCAATATTCGCGCGGTAAACGCAGCCGCCGGATAGTGAGAGCGCGATCCACACAAGCAAGAGAAATAACGATTTACGGTTTGCCATAGAGCCTGACTGCCAACTGGGTCATAATAGCCGCGAATGATACCTTGAAAGAGTTTGTCCATGCAGCAACGGCAGGAACTTCGCAAAGCCGGCCTGAAGGTCACTTTGCCGCGTCTGAAGATCCTCGAGATTCTCGAGGCCGCACAGCAGCGCCATCTCAGCGCGGAGGATATCTACAAGGATTTGCTGCAGGCAGGCGAAGACATTGGCCTCGCGACGGTCTATCGCGTCCTGACGCAGTTCGAAGCGGCTGGCCTCGTCACGCGGCACAATTTCGAAGGTGGTCACTCCGTTTTTGAGCTCGACGACGGTGAGCATCACGATCACATGGTCTGCGTCGAGACCGGCGACGTCATTGAATTCGTCAGTGAAGAGATCGAGCGGCTACAGCACGCGATCGCCGAAGAATATGGCTATGAGTTGCTGGACCACAGCCTGGTTCTTTACGTAAAGCGCACTGGCAGCGACCCGGAGTAGGCGGGCGCCGATTCAGGCACGCTTTTTCGGCGCCGCGGCGAGCATTTCCGCCGCATGTGCCAGGGTCTTCCTCGTAATCTCCACACCACCAAGCATGCGTGCCAGCTCTTCGATACGCTCATCCTTGCCCAGCGTCTGCACATTCGTGCGGGTTGACTTGCCGTCGGATACCTTGCTGACGCGCAAATGCTGATTCGCCAGGCTGGCGACCTGGGGCAAATGCGTTACGCACAGAACCTGCCGGCTGGCGCCGAGTTCCTGCAGTCGTCTGCCAACCATTTCTGCGACGCCGCCACCGACGCCGCTGTCGACCTCGTCGAAAACCATCGTTGGAATCGGGCTGCCATCGCTGGCGATGACCTGGATGGCGAGGCTCATGCGCGACAGCTCGCCGCCGGATGCGATCCTGGACAGTGGCTGCGGGGGCTGCCCGGGATTCGCGCTAATCAGGAATTCGATCGCGTCAATGCCCCATGGCCTGGGGGCGTCCATCGTCGTCAGTGCTATTTCAAAGACGCCGCCCGGCATGCCGAGACTCTTCATCGCGTCGCTGACTTCGGCTGCGAAAGACCTGGTGGCTTTCTTGCGAGCCTTGGACAGTAACCGCGCCCGCAGCATGAAGTCGTCATTGCAGGCCTGCACCCGCTCCTCGAGTTCACGTCCGCGTTCTTCGGCGTTGCTGAGTTCCTCGAATTCCTGCTGCAACTTGCCCAGCAGGGCGAGCAGCTCGTGCTGTGTCACGCGGTGTTTGCGTGCGGCGCCTTGTATGGCGTCAAGCCGTTCTTCAACCCAGTCGCGGCGCGCCGGATCCATGTCGATCGTGTCGCCGTAACGCCGCAACGAGTCGGCCGCCTCCGCAACCTGGATGCTGGCACTGTGCAGCAGTTCGAGCACCTTGCCGAGTTCAGGATCGTAGTCCACCAGCGCCTCGATCGAGCGAACAGAATCGGCGACGAGGCTGTTGGCGTTGCCACCGTCGTCATCAAACAGACGATGCAGGGCGGAACTGACGCCCTCGGCGAGGCGACCGCTATTCTGCAGTCGCTGTCGTTCAGCGAGAAGCTCGTCGGTTTCGCCGGGTGTCAGCCCGAGCGCATCGAGTTCCCGAATCTGAAAGTCCAGGAGATCCAGCCGCGATGCGCGGTCGGATTCCGCTTCCTTGAGTTCCTGCAATTGACCCGCGAGCGATTGCCACTCGGCGTAACTCTTCTCCGTATCCGATCGTTCTTTCTGCAGGCCGGCAAAGTGATCGAGCAGGTTGCGCTGTACCGAACGGTGGCCAAGCGACTGGTGGAAATGCTGGCCATGAATATCGAGCAGCTTCTCGCCGAGCGTCTTTAATTGCGCAAGAGGGACCGGGTTGCCATTGATAAACGCACGCGAACGGCCTTCGGAACTGATGACACGTCGCAGCAGGCACTCGTCGTCTTGCTCCAGTGCGTGTTCGGCGAGCCACGACCTGGCGGACTCGAGATTGGCGACATCGAACTCGGCCGCAAACTCCGCGCGCCTGGCGCCATCCCGCACCAACTGCGCGCTGCCGCGCTCACCGAGTACCAACCCCAGGGCATCGACCAGAATGGACTTGCCCGCACCGGTCTCGCCGGTCAGTACCGTCATGCCGTTGTCGAATTCAATATCGATTCGGTCAACGATCGCGAAATCACGGACCTGCAGATTCATCAACATGTGGCGCGCTCCGGTGTCCGCCTAGCCGCGTTTACGATTGTCGCGTCCCCAAAACAGTTTGGAGCGCAGAATGCCGTAATAGTCATAGCCGGGCGGGTGCAAGAGCGTCACGCGCCGATCGGCGCAAGAGATCAGTAGTTGGTCGACCGGTCTTATGCGGCCCATGGAGCGGCCGTCGATTGTGATCGAGGCGGTCGTCGAGCCGCGATCGAGCAGTGACACTTCGATGGAACTGTCCGCCGGTATTACCAGCGGTCGATCCGTCAACGTGTGTGGGCAGACCGGCACGATCACCACAGCGTCAAGTTGCGGCGAGATGATTGGTCCGCCACAGCTAAGAGAGTAGGCCGTCGAGCCCGTTGGGGTGGAAACGATGAGTCCGTCGCCCGAGTGCGTGTTCACGAAATTGCCGTCGACTTTCGTCGAAAAATCCACCATGCGTCCTGTCTCGCGTCGTTTCAAGACGACGTCATTGAGAGCGAAAGCGACGGACTCCTCACCGTTCGCCTTGATGAGGCGCGCTTCGAGAAGCATGCGCGTATCTCTCGTATATTCCCCCCGCAGTACCTGATCCACGCTTGTAATCATCTCGTCCGGCGTTACGTCGGCAAGAAAGCCCAGGCGCCCGCGGTTGATTCCGAGAATCGGGGTGCCCGTGTCTCGAGCCAGGCGACTGGCATGCAGCATGGTGCCGTCGCCACCGATCGCGATGACGAGATCGGCATGCTCGCAGAGGGCGGATTCAGGCATGCGCGTGACATCAAGGTCGAGTTTTATCCTGTCCGAAGCAAGCACGTTGACGCCGGCTTCGTTGAGGTGTCGTGTGACGGCCTGCATGGGGCCTGAAACCCGAATATCTTCGTGGCGGCCAAGAAGCGCGATTTTTGAAAACCCGATGTTCATTCTGCGATTGTTGCAAACCCTTGACCGGCCGCCAAGCCGTTGCTAGCGTGTTGCCGGGTACACTATCACAGCTCTCGGAAACAGGATTTGCATTGTTTCTAGCGAATGTCAGTAGAAGCGACTAAACAGGTACCGAGCGATCGCGGACAGCATCTGCTTCGCGTCCTCATCCAGCGCTACATCAGCGACGGGCAGCCTGTCGGCTCACGAACCCTCTCCAGGGACTCTGGTCTCGACCTCAGCCCGGCCACCATCCGTAACGTAATGTCCGATCTCGAAGAGATGGGACTGGTGTCGGCGCCGCACACCTCGGCCGGCCGCGTACCGACGCCCCGCGGCTATCGACTGTTCGTCGATACCCTGGTGCGTTATCGCCAGCCAGTCGACAGCGAGATCAGGAAAATACAGCGGAAGATCCTTGGGGATTCCGACAATCCGGACGCCCTGGTTACGGCGGTATCGGGGCTGTTGTCTGAATTCACGCAGATGGCCGGTATCGTATCCGTGCCGCGGTCCGCGAAGATGAAGCTTCGTCAGATCGAGTTTCTTCCGCTATCGGAAAACAGGATCCTGGTCATCATCGTCACCAACGATCGGGAAGTCCAGAATCGCATTCTCCATACCGACCACAACTACACGGCGTCCGAACTACAGCAGGCCCAAAACTACATCAACGAGCACTATGCGGGCACGGACCTGCAAGCAGTTCGCGAACGTCTTCTGGCCGATCTCGAAACCACCCGGGACTCGATGAACCAGGCGATGCAGGACATCATCGCCGTTGCGCATTCGGCAATGGGTAGTGCCGCACATCCGGACGACAAGTACGCTCTTGCGGGCGAAACAAACCTGATGGACTTCGCCGAGCTTTCCGACATCGATACGCTGCGGCGGCTGTTCGATGCTTTCTCCCGCAAGCGCCTGATCCTGGATTTGCTGGATCGGAGCATCAATGCCGATGGCGTGCAGATTTTTATCGGCGAGGAGTCAGGTCTGAGCATCTTCGATGATTGCAGCGTTATCACGGCGCCTTACCATGTCGACGATGATACGATTGGCGTGCTTGGCGTCATCGGCCCGACGCGCATGGCTTATGACCGGGTCGTGCCCATTGTCGACGTCACCGCTCGCCTGCTCGAGTCCGCCCTGAGCCACAACAGCTAGGAGGGTACCCGCCAGACCCGCCTCGCGGTCCTGCGTCGTTCGAGGCCGCTTCCCGTGGTCCGATCCGTTTGCCATGAAAACACGCCAGGCACTTGATATTCTGCCCGCGGCCCCCAGACTGCTGCCGTTGCTGTAGCGCCGGTACGACAGTTTGGCGTTGAGAGATGACCATGGAGTGCACCAATGAGTGTTGAACGCCCGGATGAGGCAATCGAGGAGGAGACGGCCGAGTCCGGTACCGAGCAGGGTGCGACGCAGGACGCGCCGGATGCGCTGGCTGAAGCAGAGGCAAGGGCAAACGAGAACTGGGAACGCTACGTCCGCGCTGTCGCAGAAACCGACAATGTGCGAAAACGTGCGGCGCGCGACGTGGAGAACGCGCATAAGTTCGCGCTGGAGCGTTTTGGCAAGGAGCTGCTCGCCGTGACCGACGGGCTCGAGATGGCGCTGTCGGCATCCGAAAACGCGACCGTTGAGAGCTTGCTGGAGGGCAGTCGTGCGACCCTGAAGTTGCTGGGCACTACGATGGAACGCTTCGGGATTACGCCAATCGACCCCCTCGGCGAGCCTTTCGACCCGGAGATGCACGAGGCGATCAGCATGCAGCCTTCCGAAACCGCGGAGCCAGGAAGTGTCGTTGCCGTCATGCAAAAGGGCTATCTGCTCAACGGCCGACTGCTCAGGCCGGCCATGGTCGTCGTAGCGGAAGTCTAGGGCCTGTGTCGGGCCGAAAAAATGCCGGAAAGCGCTTGAAACGGCGCCTGCAGGCCCCACTTAACAGCCAGTTTAGGCAATTCTTACCGAATTTGGAGCTATAGAAATGGGTAAAGTCATCGGTATCGATCTGGGTACCACTAACTCCTGCGTTGCAGTCATGGAGGGTGGTACACCCAAGGTCATCGAAAACAGCGAGGGCGATCGCACGACCCCGTCGATTGTCGCATTCACCAAAGACGACCAGGTACTCGTCGGGCAGTCGGCCAAGCGCCAGGCTGTCACCA
Organism: uncultured Gammaproteobacteria bacterium; assembly: GCA_963701335.1. GTDB lineage: Bacteria > Pseudomonadota > Gammaproteobacteria > Steroidobacterales > Woeseiaceae > UBA1847. The sequence continues at coordinate 32,012 of CAVOZR010000005.1, read as the reverse complement.
ACCCGGAGAATACGCTGTTCGCGGTGAAGCGACTGATCGGGCGCCGCTTCGAAGACGAGGTGGTGCAGCGCGACATCAAGATGGTGCCGTACTCCATCATCAAGGCGGACAATGGCGACGCCTGGGTAGACGCGCATGGCAAGAAAATGGCGCCGCCTGAGATCTCCGCGCGCGTGCTGATGAAGATGAAGAAGACCGCCGAGGATTACCTTGGCGAGCAAGTGACCGAAGCGGTAATCACGGTGCCCGCCTATTTCAATGACTCACAGCGCCAGGCAACGAAGGATGCGGGAAAGATCGCGGGCCTGGACGTCAAGCGCATTATCAACGAGCCAACGGCCGCGGCGCTTGCCTACGGTATGGACAAGAAGCGTGGCGACAAGAAGATTGCCGTATTCGATCTGGGTGGCGGTACCTTCGACGTATCGATCATTGAAATTGCCGAAGTTGATGGCGAGCACCAGTTCGAAGTGCTGGCAACCAACGGTGACACGTTCCTGGGCGGTGAAGACTTCGACATGCGGGTCATCGAATACCTGACCTCCGAGTTCGAGCGCGAGACCGGCGTCAATATCAGTGGAGATGCCCGGGCAATGCAGCGTCTCAAGGAAGCGGCGGAAAAAGCCAAGATAGAGCTGAGTTCGCAGCAGCAGACCGAGGTCAATCTGCCCTACATCACCGCAGACGCGAGTGGTCCAAAGCACCTCAACATCAAGCTGACGCGGGCGAAGCTGGAGTCGCTGGTCGACAAGCTGATCGAGCGTACCATCGGACCCTGCAAGATCGCGCTGAAGGACGCGGGACTCAAGGTTAACGAAGTAGACGATGTTATCCTGGTTGGTGGACAGACACGCATGCCCAAGGTGCAGGAAGAGGTGCAGAACTTCTTCGGCAAGGAACCGCGCCGCGACGTTAATCCGGACGAGGCGGTCGCGCTCGGTGCGGCCATCCAGGGTGGCGTTCTGGCCGGTGACGTCAAGGACGTGTTGCTCCTGGACGTTACGCCGCTGTCGCTCGGTATCGAGACGCTCGGTGGCGTTATGACCAAGCTGATCGAAAAGAACACCACGATTCCGGCTAACGCGGAGCAGGTCTTCTCGACGGCCGATGACAATCAGACCGCAGTAACCATTCATGTGCTGCAGGGCGAGCGCGAGCGAGCGCAGGATAACAAGTCGCTCGGACGATTCGACCTGGCGGACATCCCGCCGGCGCCACGAGGGTTGCCGCAGATCGCGGTGACTTTCGATATCGATGCGAACGGTATTCTGAACGTATCGGCCAAGGACAAGGCGACAGGCAAGAGCCAGGCTATTGTGATCAAGGCATCCAGCGGCCTGACGGATGAAGAGATCAAGAAGATGGTTTCTGACGCGGAGAGCCACGCAGAGGAAGATCGCAAATTCCGCGAGCTGGTCAATGTGCGCAACCAGGCGGATGGCCTGATCCACGCCGCCGAGAAAACGCTTAGCGATCTCGGCGAGAAAGCGACCGCAGAGGAACGCCAGGCCGTAGAGAATGCGGTTTCCGACCTCAAGAAGGCGCTGGAGGGTGACGATAAGGATATCATCGAGAAAAAGACCGCGGCGCTGGGCGAAGCGTCGGGCAGCCTCGCGCAGAAACTGTATACCCAACAGGCGGCGGCGGAGGGCGCCGGGGGCGACGATACGGCCGCTTCTGCGTCGGAAGAGGACGTTGTCGATGCCGAGTTCGAAGAGGTGGACAAGGACGGCACGTCCAAGTCCTGATCGGCCGATGTCCTGCGCGGTCTGAACAAGCAAGGAAAAGTCTCGGGCGCCCCAAGGGGCGCCCGCGTTATAGGGAAACATGGCTAAACGCGACTATTACGATGTACTAGGGATCTCGAAATCGGCCTCCGCCGATGAGATCAAGAAAGCCTATCGGCGCCTGGCCATGAAACATCACCCGGATCGCAACAAGGACGGTGACGGTTCCGAAGCACGCTTCAAGGAGGCGAAAGAAGCCTACGAAGTCCTGAAAGATGCGGAAAAGCGTGCCGCTTACGACCGTTTCGGTCACGATGGTGTTCGTGGCGCCGCCGGCCGGGGCGGAGGTTTCGGCGCCGAAGGATTCGGCGATATCTTCGGCGATGTGTTCGGGGACATCTTCGGCGGTGGCCGCCGCGGCGGCGGGCCACAGGTCTTCAGGGGTGCCGACCTCGGATACGAACTCAAACTCGACCTGGAAAAGGCCGTTGCCGGCGACAGCGTCACTATCGATGTGCCGACCCAGGTGAGCTGCGAAACGTGCAGCGGCAGCGGTGCGAAGAAGGGCAGCGAGCCCATTCAATGTTCCACCTGCGGCGGTGTCGGCCAGGTTCGCATGCAACAGGGCTTCTTCTCGATCCAGCAAACCTGTCCTGCCTGCAAAGGTGTCGGAACCACGATTGCAGACCCCTGTCACGATTGTCACGGTCGCGGCCGCGTCCGCAAGACGCGCACGCTGGCCGTAAAAGTGCCCGCTGGCGTCGACGACGGCGATCGCATTCGTTTGTCGGGAGAAGGCGAGGCGGGCCGCAATGGCGGGCCGGCCGGCGACCTGTATGTCGAAATTCGCGTCAGGCCACACAAGATTTTCGAACGCGACGGCTCCAATCTGTCCTGCGAAGTGCCGGTGAGCATCGCCACGGCGACACTGGGTGGGGAAGTCGAGCTGCCCACGCTGGACGGCAACGTGGCGCTGAAAATCCCCGCGGGGACACAATCTGGCAAGGTGTTCCGGCTGCGCGGCAAAGGTGTGCGGACCGTGCGCGATGCCCGGGTAGGTGACCTGTTCGCGCAGGTGGCGGTGGAAACCCCGGTGCACCTGACCGCCGAGCAGCGCGACTTGCTGGAGAAATTCGACGCCTCTTTGCGCTCTGGCGGGGAGAAACACAGTCCGCGTGCCGGCGGGTGGCTGGATACCGTCAAGCGTTTCTTCGAGCGCATTGGCTGATGCCGCTTTCATCCTGATGAAACGGGACAGCAGAGACGGCGCTCCGGTTCGCCGGCTCAGCATAGGCATTGCCGGCGCGGGGCGTATGGGCCAGGCGATCGCGGACGCCATCGAGGCGTCGACGGCGTTCGCTCTCGCGGGCGTCTGGACGCGCGGCGCCGATCTCGAATCGATAACCCGGGCGGCCGATGTGTTGATCGATTTCAGTCTGCCGGAGGCGACGATGGACGTTTGCGCCACGGTGACGCGGCTTCGCACGCCGCTCGTGTGCGGCGTCAGCGGCCTGGGCGCGGCACAGCTGGAGCGACTGGACCGGGCAGCAAGAGACATCCCTGTCGTGTATGACCGCAACATGAGTCTCGGTATCGCCGTGCTGGAGGCTGCCGTGCGGCAGGCCGCCGCGGCACTGGGGCCCGGGTTTTCCGTTGAAATCTCGGAGACGCACCACGTTCACAAGAAGGATGCGCCGTCAGGCACGGCGCTGAAGCTGGGTGAGGCGATTGCGGATGCGCGCGGCGAGGACTCAACAGATTCAATCGGATTCACGTCGGAGCGACGCGGAGAGGTGCCCGGCGATCACGAAGTCACGATGCGCTCGGCAACCGAAAGACTGACATTTGCGCACAGCGTCACGACGCGGCAGGTGTTTGCCGACGGTGCCCTGCGGGCCGCCCGCTGGGTGATTGACCAGCCGCCCGGCCGCTATCGGATGCGTGACGTTCTTTTCGGAAACTGAAAGGGCGCAAGGGGCAAAAAACTGTGCTCTGGCTCTGGCGTGGGCTGGTCGCCTTCAGTAAACTACGCCGGATCGCTGGGCGGTCAGCGAAGTCGCGAGCGGAAGGCCACGTCCTTCCGCTTTTGTGCATCTGAAACTGACGCATGTCGTCACACGCCGGATGGAAGTCACAACAGACACGCTGCACCTCGGGTGGTCTGGTTTTCGTACTCCTTTTGAGGGTCGTTTTTGAGCACGCCTGCGATACTTGCACTCCAGGACGGTAGCGTTTTCCACGGTACCTCCATCGGCGCCGACGGCCGAACGATCGGCGAGGTCGTATTCAATACGGCGATGACCGGCTACCAGGAAATCCTGACCGACCCGTCCTACTGCCGCCAGATCGTCACGCTGACCTATCCGCATATCGGCAATACGGGTACCAACAGCACCGACATGGAATCCGCGAAGATCCACGCATCAGGCCTGGTTATTCGCGACAGTACGATGCTGACCAGCAGCTGGCGCTCGGAACGCTCGTTCAGCGACTTTCTGAAGCAGGGCAACACGGTTGCGATCGCCGATATCGACACGCGCAAGCTGACGCGGATCATTCGTGAGAAGGGCGCGCAGTCCGGCTGCATCATGACGGGCAAACAGAAGGCCAGAACGGCGATCGAGCACGCACGGAAGTTCCCTGGCATCGCGGGCATGGACCTTGCCAAGTTCGTGAGCACGGATCGCGCATACCAGTGGTGCCTCGGATCCACGTTTGGCCGCAAGCCGCGCATCATGAGTCGGCGAATCGCACCGTATCACGTGATTGCCTACGACTTCGGTATCAAGCGCAATATCCTCAGGTTGCTGTCCGATCTGGACTGTCGCATGACGGTCGTTCCGGCCCGGACCCCGGCCGAGGAGGCGATGGCGCTGGCGCCGGACGGTATCTTCCTGTCCAACGGACCCGGCGATCCGGAGCCCTGCGACTATGCGATTGCCGCGATACGGTCTTTCCTGGACGAAGGCATTCCGATCTTCGGCATTTGCCTTGGCCATCAACTGCTGGGACTCGCGGCCGGTGCGAAGACCGAGAAAATGAAATTCGGTCACCACGGCGCCAACCACCCGGTGCAAGACCTGCGCAGCGGCCAGGTAATGATCACCAGTCAGAATCATGGCTTTGCGGTTGATGAATCGACCCTGCCGGACAACGTCGAAACAACCCATCGTTCGCTGTTCGACGGCACGTTGCAGGGCATCGCCTTCAAGGACAGGCCGGCTTTCAGTTTTCAGGGACATCCGGAAGCAAGCCCCGGACCTCACGACCTGCTGCCCTTATTCGAGCAGTTCATTCAGAGCATGGAGGCGCAGAAGCGGAAGGGACTGAAGGCCTTGATGTCGAAATGAGAAAATCATTTAAAACAATAATTTATAGACTAAAGTTAATTCAAATTATTACCTCTGGACTGAAGCCCTGAAACCATGCCCAAACGCACGGACATAGAAAGCGTCCTGATTATCGGTGCAGGCCCGATTGTTATCGGTCAGGCCTGCGAGTTCGATTACTCGGGGGCCCAGGCTTGCAAAGCGCTGCGGGAGGAGGGCTACCGTGTGATTCTGGTCAACTCCAATCCGGCAACGATCATGACGGATCCGGACATGGCCGACGCCATCTACATAGAGCCGGTCCATTGGTCCGCGGTCGAGCGCATCATCGCGAAGGAAAGGCCTGATGCGCTGCTACCGACAATGGGAGGTCAGACGGCCCTCAACTGCGCACTGGACCTGGTTCGCGAAGGCGTGCTCGAAAAGTACAAAGTCGAGATGATAGCGGCCTCGCGAGAGGCGATCGATATGGCGGAGGATCGTGATCTGTTCCGCATTGCCATGGCCGAGATCGGTCTCGAAGTGCCCAGGGCGGAGATCGCGCATTCGCTCGAGGAGGCCTTCAAGAAGCAGTCCAACATCGGTTTTCCGACAATCATACGACCGTCGTTCACGATGGGCGGGAGCGGTGGTGGCATCGCCTACAACCTGGAGGAATTCGAGAAGATCGTCGGCCATGGCCTGGAAATGTCGCCGACCAGCGAGGTGCTGCTCGAAGAGTCTGTCATCGGCTGGAAGGAATTCGAGATGGAGGTGGTCCGTGACCGCAACGACAACTGCATCATCGTCTGCTCGATTGAGAATCTGGATCCCATGGGCGTGCATACCGGCGACTCGATTACGGTGGCACCGGCACAAACACTGACCGACAAGGAATACCAGCGCCTGCGCGACGCTTCGATCGAGGTGCTGCGAAAAATCGGTGTCGAGACCGGTGGGTCGAACGTGCAGTTCGCGATTTGCCCGGATACGGGCCGCGTCCTGATCATCGAAATGAATCCGCGCGTATCGCGATCTTCGGCGCTGGCCTCGAAAGCCACCGGATTCCCGATAGCGAAGATCGCGGCGAAACTGGCTGTCGGCTATACGCTGGACGAGCTCAAGAATGAAATCACCGGCGGGTCAACGCCGGCCTCGTTCGAGCCGACCATCGACTACGTCGTTACCAAGATCCCGCGCTTCACCTTCGAGAAGTTCCCCGGTGCGAATGACCGACTGACGACACAAATGAAATCGGTCGGCGAGGTCATGGCGATTGGCCGGAATTTCCAGGAGTCACTGCAGAAAGCGCTGCGTGGCCTGGAGACAGGCATAACCGGCCTCAACGAAGTCTGCGGGCCGATTGTGACCGACGTCGATCGCGATAATCTGCGGCATGAACTGCGCATGCCCGGAGCCAACCGGCTGTTGTATATGGCGGATGCAATGCGCCATGGCTACTCGTATAGCGATGTGTCGGAAGTGACCGGCGTTGATCCGTGGTTTGTCGTCCAGCTTGCGGATCTCGTCAATACCGAAGCCGAGATTCGTGCCGGCGGACTCGAAGCGTTCGACGCAGCGCGCATGCGCCATGTGAAGCGCAAGGGTTTCTCGGACGCCCGGCTGGCGGAGATCCTTGAGAAGCGCGAAGACACCGTGCGCCAGCATCGCCTGAAGCTGGGCGTTCGACCGGTCTACAAGCGAGTGGACACCTGCGCCGCGGAATTCGCGACGACCACGGCCTATCTGTACTCGAGCTACGAGGAGGAGTGCGAGTCGAATCCGACAGACAGACCCAAGATCATGATTCTGGGTGGTGGCCCAAACCGCATCGGCCAGGGTATCGAATTCGACTATTGCTGTGTGCACGCCGCGATTGCGCTCAGGGAGTCGGGGTACGAAACCATCATGGTCAACTGCAATCCCGAAACCGTCTCGACCGACTACGACACGTCGGACCGCCTGTATTTCGAGTCCCTGACGTTCGAGGACGTCATGGAAATAATCGACAAGGAGAAGCCGAAGGGCGTCATTGTTCAGTACGGTGGACAGACGCCGCTGAAACTGGCGCGTGCGCTCGAAGCCGCCGGAGCGCCGATTATCGGCACGTCGCCGAACTCGATCGACCTGGCGGAAGACAGGGAACATTTCCAGAAACTGGTTGAAGACTTGGGGTTGCGGCAGCCGCCGAACAGCACCGCGCGCAGCAAGGCTGAGGCGCTGCATATGGCGCCTGCGGTCGGCTACCCGCTTATCGTGAGGCCTTCGTACGTGCTCGGCGGGCGCGCTATGGAGGTCGTCCACAACGATGACGATCTGGCGGCCTACATGGAAGCGGCTATCAACGTTTCCAATGACAGCCCGGTGTTGCTCGACCGCTTCCTGGATCTCGCGACCGAAGTCGATGTCGATTGCATCAGTGACGGCGAACGCGTCCTGATCGGCGGTATCATGGAACACATCGAGCAGGCGGGCGTTCATTCGGGCGATTCCGGGTGCTCGCTTCCTCCCTTTTCGCTGTCGGAGGAAGTCCAGAAGGAGCTGGTGGAACAGGTCGTCAAGCTTGCAATGGGCCTCAAGGTCCTCGGACTGATGAACACGCAATTCGCGATTCAGGGAAACGTCGTCTACCTTCTGGAGGTTAATCCGAGGGCCTCGCGTACTGCCCCATTCGTCTCCAAGGCCACCGGACTGCCGCTCGCGAAGATTGCCGCCAAGGTCATGGTCGGGGAATCGCTGGCCAAGCAGGGATTCGTCGACCAGCGCGTGCCGGCGTATTTTTCCGTCAAGGAATCGGTTTTCCCGTTCATCAAGTTCCCCGGCAGTGACCCGATCCTTGGGCCAGAGATGAAATCGACCGGCGAAGTGATGGGTGTCGGCAGGACGTTTGGCGAAGCCTACGCCAAGGCGCAACTCGCATCCGGCGTAATTCTGCCGCGGCAGGGAACCGCGCTGCTTAGCGTTCGTGAACGCGACAAGACATCCTCGATCGAGCTTGGCAAGCTGTTGCATGAGATGGGTTTCGATATTGTCGCGACCCATGGCACAGCGAAGTGCCTCACGGAAGCCGGTGTTCCTTGCCGGCGCGCGAACAAGGTTCGCGAAGGGCGTCCGCATATTGTAGACATGATCAAGAACGGTGAGATTGATTTGATAGTCAACACGACGGAAGGCAAGCAGGCGATTACCGAGTCCCTTTCAATTCGCGCGGAGGCGGTGCGCAAGGGCGTTACCTACTACACGACGCTGGGAGCCGCAATTGCGACCTGCCGCGCGATAGAGCATCTCGATGACGGCGACGTCAATCGACTTCAGGATTTGCACAACGAGGTGCTCGCATGAGCAAAGTGCCAATGACCGTTCGGGGTCACGAATTGCTGCTCGAAGAACTCAAACGTCTCAAGAGCATCAATCGACCAGCGGTGATCAAGGCGATCGCTGAAGCGCGGGCGCACGGCGATCTCAAGGAGAATGCCGAATATCATGCCGCGAAAGAACAGCAAGGGTTTATCGAGGGTCGCATCAAGGAGATCGAAGGCAAGCTCTCACATGTACACGTTATCGACGTGACCGCAATCGATGCGCGAGGCAAGATCGTTTTCGGATCGACCGTGGAACTCATCGATGAGGGCAGCGGCAAGGAAATTACCTACAAGATCGTTGGTGAGGACGAAGCCGATATCAAGCAGGGTATGTTGTCATTTACTTCGCCGATCGCTCGTGCGTTGATCAGCAAGAACGAAGGCGATGTCATCGAATTCCAGGCGCCGGACGGCCTGAAGACCTACGAAGTCGTCGAGGTACGCTACGAGTAGGCGCGCAAATGTGCCTCAGCGCGAGGGCAGACGGATTCTCTTTTCCAGCTTCTTGTTAAGATTGGGCCGGTAAATCAACGCTACATTGCCGATACGCTGGATCAGGTTGACGTCCGCGTCGGAGCACAATTTTTCAATGATTTTGTCCCGCGCCGTCCGATCGCCGACACGCACCCGAACCTTGATGAGTTCGTGGTGCTCCAGTGTCGACTCGAACTCGGCACGCACCGTGTCGCTGAGGCCCGAATCGCCGACCGTAACGACGGGCTTGAGCGGGTGGCCGAGACCACGCAGATGTTTCTTCTGGTATTCGCTCAATTTCATGGGCGCGCAGTGTAACAGCGTGTCGATCGCGAGTCCCGAGGCTTTCGGTGGCGGCCAATGAGTGGTCCTCGTCGCAGCAGCGGTAGCTGGTATGAGCGCCAGCAGCGTGACCCCTATGTGCAGCAGGCGCGCAAGGAGGGCTGGCGATCTCGCGCCGTCTACAAGCTCGAGCAGATCGACCAGAAAGAGCGTCTGTTGCGGCCGGATATGGTCTGTGTCGACCTTGGCTCGGCGCCGGGTAGCTGGAGTCAGTACGTTACGAAGGTTCTGAAGGGCCGAGCACGCGTCGTGGCCATTGACCTGCTGGCAATGGATTCGCTGCCGGACGTCGAATTCCTGCAGGGGGATTTCCAGGATGAGGCCGTTTTTGCCGAGCTGCTGGAGACCATAGGCGATGGCGGTGTCGACCTTGTAATGAGCGATATGGCCCCCAATATCAGCGGAACAAGAGCAGTCGACCAACCCAAATCGATGTATCTCGTCGAGCTGGCCCTCGATATGGCGCGCCGGGTCCTGAAGCCCGGCGGCAGCTTCATCTGCAAGGTGTTTCAAGGTGAGGGCTTTGACGCGCTGGTGCTCGATGCAAGACGATCCTTTGAACGGGTCCGGATCATGAAGCCCAGGGCATCGAGGGCCGGAAGTCGTGAGGTCTACTTGGTAGCGAGGAACTACCGATTGTAGTAGTGTCAAAAAGTACTGATTCGCCGAGGAAAGCTCGGCCCTGGCGCCCCAACCGTACGGAAATTCATAGTGAATGATTTAACAAAAAACATACTGGTCTTTATTGTCATCATCGTGGTGCTACTGTCGGTGGTGCAGGGCCTTTCCGGCGTTAGCGGCGGTCAGCCTCAGGAGAAGAGCTACTCCGAGTTCCTGACGCAGGTTCGCTCGGGACAGGTGTCGATCGCCGTGATCGATGAGGATCAGATTCGATTCGGCAAAAGTGAGCCGCTGCAGTTCTACACCGTAAGCCCGGAGACGGACAACAATACGCTGATCGGCTTGCTGGACAAGAACGGTGTCGATTTCACGGGTGCGAAGAAGAAGCAGCAGAGCCTGATCAGCAGCCTGTTGATCAGTTCGTTCCCGATTTTGCTGCTGATCGGCGTCTGGATCTACTTCATGCGCCAGATGCAGGGCGGCGGCGGAGGCCGCGGTGCCATGTCATTTGGCAAGAGCAAGGCGCGATTACTGGGTGAGGACCAGGTGGGCGTGACCTTTGCCGACGTGGCTGGTGTCGAAGAGGCAAAGGCCGAAGTATCCGAAATCGTCGACTTTCTGAAAGATCCGAGCAAGTTCCAGCGCCTGGGTGGAAAAATACCCAAAGGCGTATTGATGGTAGGTTCGCCGGGTACCGGCAAGACCCTGTTGGCAAAAGCGATTGCCGGCGAGGCGAAGGTGCCGTTCTTCACGATCTCGGGCTCTGACTTCGTCGAGATGTTTGTCGGTGTCGGCGCCTCACGGGTGCGTGACATGTTTGATCAGGCGAAGAAGCAGGCGCCCTGCATTATCTTCATCGACGAGCTTGATGCTGTCGGTCGTCATCGGGGAGCCGGCCTCGGTGGTGGGCACGATGAGCGCGAGCAGACACTAAACCAGATGCTTGTGGAAATGGACGGATTCGAGGGCACAGAGGGCGTCATCGTTATCGCCGCAACCAACCGCCCCGATGTACTCGATCCCGCGCTGTTGCGCCCGGGCCGCTTCGATCGTCAGGTCGTCGTTCCGCTGCCGGACGTCCGCGGCCGTGAGCTGATCCTGAAGGTCCATATGCGCAAAGTTCCTCTCTCCGAGGATGTTCGGCCCGGAATCATTGCGCGCGGAACGCCGGGCTTTTCAGGTGCCGACCTGGCGAACCTTGTCAACGAGGCGGCGTTGTTCGCCGCACGCTCGAACAAGCGTGTCGTTAGCATGGATGAGTTCGAGAAGGCGAAAGACAAGATCATGATGGGTGCCGAACGCCGGTCCATGGTGATGAGCGAGAAAGAAAAGCTCAACACGGCCTACCACGAGGCGGGTCATGCGATCGTGGGTTATCTCGTGCCGCAACACGACCCTGTTTACAAAGTGACGATCATTCCGCGTGGTCGGGCATTGGGCGTCACGATGTACCTGCCTGAAGAAGACCGCTACAGCATGTCACGCCAGCAGCTCGAGAGCAGCATCTCCAGCCTGTTTGGTGGCCGCATCGCCGAGGAAATGATTAACGGCATCGAAGGCGTCACGACGGGTGCTTCCAACGATATCGAACGAGCGACGGAAATCGCTCGAAACATGGTTACCAAGTGGGGGCTTTCCGAGCGCCTGGGGCCGCTGACCTACAGTGAAGACGATGGCGAGGTATTCCTCGGCCGCTCGGTAACGCAGCACAAGCAGGTGTCCGACGACACGGCGCACGCAATCGATGAAGAGGTTCGCCGCATCATCGACAGCAACTACGAACGGGCCAGGCGAATGCTCACAGAGAATATTGACAAGCTGCATATGATGGCCAAGGCGCTGGTCAAGTACGAGACCCTCGGCGAAATCCAGATCAAGGACATCATGGAAGGGCGCGAACCCCGACCCCCGGAAGACTGGGATGATTCCATCGAGCCGCGAAAGCCGGACGACGACGGAACCGCGACCGCGGAATCCGATACAAAAGGGGCGATCGGAGGTCCGGCAAGCGAGCACTAGCCCGGTGAGCGACCGGGTTTCGATCGAGCGCCGCCAGGCGCTCGTTCTGTTTTGACGGACAGAAGACGTTGCGGCTAGGTTCAATCGACATTCCGGCGCCCTCGGTCATGGGCATCCTCAATGTAACGCCTGACTCCTTTTCCGACGGCGGGCGTTTCGTCAGCCCCGAAACTGCGCTGCGCCAGGCGCTGAAGATGGTGCAGGAGGGCGCTGCCATTATCGATATCGGTGGAGAATCGACGCGGCCGGGAGCAGCGAACGTCGGCGAGCAGGAAGAACTGGATCGCGTCCTGCCCATAGTCGAGTCTGTCAGGTCGGCGACGGATGTCCCGATTTCGGTCGATACGAGCAAGCCCCGTGTCATGCGCGAGGCGGTTGCCGCCGGCGCTTCCATGATCAATGACGTCTGTGCGCTCCAGGTCGAGGGCGCGCTGACCGCCGCGGCCGATCTCAAGGTGCCGGTTTGCCTGATGCACATGCGCGGCGAGCCCCGCACCATGCAGGCGGCTCCCCGTTATGTGAATGTAGTTGCGGAAGTCGCGGCGTTTCTCGGCGAACGCGTCGATGCCTGCGTTGCCGCTGGCCTGGATCTGGGTCTCATTATCGTGGATCCGGGCTTTGGCTTCGGCAAGTCGGACGCGCATAATGTCGAGTTGCTTGCGAATCTGAGACAATTGCACGTTCGCGACCGCCCGCTGCTTGTGGGCATTTCGAGAAAATCGACGCTCGGCAGGCTGACCGGACGTGACGCGGACGAACGCATGCCGGCGAGTGTGGCCGCGGCGGTAATCGCGGTGATGAACGGAGCCGATATCATCCGGGCACATGACGTCAGGGCGACGGCGGATGCGATAAAAGTGACACAAGCAGTACTTGAAACAGGCGGACAAAGATGAGTAAGAAATATTTTGGCACCGACGGGGTTCGTGGCACCGTGGGCAACGACCCGATGACCGCGGATTTCGCCATGCGCCTTGCCAGCGCCGCGGCACAGGTGCTGGTCCCGACCGGCGGTACGGTGGTCATCGGCAAGGACACCCGCCTGTCCGGCTACATGTTCGAATCGGCGCTCGAGGCTGGCTTCGTTGCGGCGGGCGCGGATGTACTGCTGCTCGGGCCGCTGCCGACGCCGGGCATCGCACACCTCACGCAGCAGTTCGACGCAAATCTCGGTGTCGTTATCAGCGCCTCGCACAATCCGTTTTTCGACAATGGCATCAAGTTTTTCGACAGCACGGGATCGAAACTGAGCGATGCGGTTGAGCGCCAGATCGAGGAGCAGCTGAAGAACCGTGCGATAACGCTTGAATCGCAGGCGCTCGGCAAGGCGAAGCGCATCGACACCGCCCGCGTTCGCTACCAGGAGTTCTGCATGGCCAGCATGCCGGCCAATGTCAATCTCGATGGACTCAAGGTGGTTTTCGACGGCGCAAACGGCGCGGGCTACAAGGTGGGTCCGAGGGCGCTGGCCGCGCTCGGCGCGGAAGTCATTCCGATCGGATGTTCTCCGAACGGTCGAAACATCAATGACGGCTGCGGCTCGATGGTGCCCGACCTCCTGAGGCTTACCGTACCGGCCGTGCGTGCCAATGTAGGCGTGGCTCTGGACGGAGATGGTGATCGCCTGGTGATGGTCGATGAGAACGGCCAGCTGATCGATGGCGATCAGCTGCTGTACGTGCTGGCCACGGCGCGCCAGAGCAAGGGCACGCTGCAGGGCCCCGTGGTCGGAACGGTAATGAGTAACCTGGGGCTCGAGCATGCCCTGAAAGCCAAGGGCATCGAATTTTTGCGAGCCAGCGTCGGCGATCGCTACGTGCTCGAGACGCTCAGGAAGTCCGGTGGCGTGCTGGGCGGCGAGACCTCCGGACACATGCTGGTGCTGGACAAGACCACCACCGGCGACGGTCTTATCTGTGCGTTGCAGATACTCGCCATCATGCAGGAGACAGGAAAACCGCTCTCAGAGCTGGCCGCCGCGATGCCAAAATATCCCCAAACCATGGTAAACGTGCGTACCGCAAGGCGCATGGATCCTGGCAAGTCATCCGAGGTACGGCAAGCCATCGAGATGGCGGAAAGCGAGCTGGCTGACAAGGGTCGCGTCGTGTTGCGCGCTTCCGGCACGGAGCCGGTCATTCGGGTGATGGTGGAAGGCGAGGACGAGACGCAGGTGCTGGCCCTGGCTAACCGCCTGGCCTCGGTTGTCGCCGCAGTAGCGGCCTGATCGGGCCGTTTTGTGCGTTGATTTGCTGTCTCTGCCCCGGTATCCTTGCGCGCCTTTTGAGCCTTCGGATTAACTGACATGCGCGAGTTCCTGGTTGCAGGCAACTGGAAAATGAACGGCAGCAACGAGGCCAACAAATCGTTGCTGGCGGGCATCGTCGAGGGAATCCCCGAGGGGCGGGGATTTCGGCTGCTCGTATGTCCGCCATTCCCGTACCTGGCCGGGGTTGGCGCGCAACTGGCCGGTTCGCCGGTCAGCGTCGGCGCGCAAAATGTCTCGGAAAACGAGTCGGGTGCTTTCACAGGCGAGGTTGCGCCCGCGATGCTCAGGGACGTTGGCTGCGACTACGTCATAGTCGGACACTCTGAGCGGCGTGCGCTTTACGGTGAAACGAGCGAACAGGTCGCGGCGAAGTTCATGGCGGCGCAGGTGGCTGGATTGACACCGATTTTGTGCATTGGTGAGACGCTCGAGGAGCGCGAATCGGGTGCGACCGAAAGCGTCGTCGGTGAGCAACTCGCGGCTGTGGTCAATGCCGCTGGCATCGGCGCATTCCGTCGTGCTGTGGTCGCCTACGAGCCGGTCTGGGCGATCGGGACGGGCAAGACGGCTACGCCGGAGCAGGCCCAGGATGTACATCGCTATATTCGCGGGACGCTCGCGGCGGACGACAAGAGCGTGGCGGAGCGGCTGCAAATACTGTACGGCGGCAGCATGAAAGGGGAAAATGCGGCGGGGCTCTTGTCCATGCCGGATATCGATGGCGGCCTGATAGGTGGCGCATCCTTGAAAGCACACGACTTCCTGGCGATCGCCAAAGCGGCGGCCCGGTGTGCGCAAGATGACTGAGGATTAAATGGATACTCTACAAAAAGCAGTTTTGATCGCACATACGCTGATTGCGCTCCTGATTATCGTTCTGGTGCTATTGCAGCGCGGGAAAGGCGCTGATGCCGGGGCAGCATTTGGTGCCGGGGCGTCCGGCACGGTTTTCGGTGCGCGCGGTTCCAGCAGTTTCTTTTCCAGAGCCACCGCGGTTTGCGCGACGGCTTTTTTCGTCAGCAGCCTGACCCTCGCTTACCTCAGCAGCCAGGGATCGGCGGCGCCGGAGAGCCTGCTGGAGGACGCGCCTGCGGTTGAGGCAGAGGCCGACGAGGTGCCCGGACTCAGTGACGAGATGCCCGTATCGGATATGCCTGCACTCGAGCCAACGGGCGACAGCGTCGAGCTGCCGACCCTGGATGAATCGCCGGCGGAACCGGATCAGGATTAGACAATCGACTACGCTCTGGTGGTGGAATTGGTAGACACGCTGTCTTGAGGGGGCAGTGGCGCGAGCCGTGCGAGTTCGAGTCTCGCCCAGAGCACCAAATTCGAAGCGGCCTGTTGTTGCATTTGCAGCAGCGGGCCGATGTTCTTCAGGGGCCAGATCGGCAGGTCGGCTCAAAAACGTAACAATACCGATATGGGCTGTATTCCTGCATCGTGACACTGATACAATCGCGCGCTGATTCAGTCGCGATGCCAGCCGCCGGACCAGCGGAAAAAAATGCTTCAAGAATACCTTCCTATCCTGATCTTTCTCGGCATTTCGACCGGGATCGGCCTCGTATTGCTGGCTCTCGGATTTCTTATCGGACAGGGCACCAAGGATGCAGAAAAGCTCTCGCCCTACGAATGCGGATTCGAGGCTTTCGACGACTCGCGCATGAAGTTCGATGTGCGCTATTACCTGGTCGCCATTCTCTTCATTATCTTTGACCTGGAGATTGCTTTTCTCTTCCCTTGGGCCGTATCGCTGGATACGGTCGGAAAATTCGGACTGCTGTCGATGGCATTATTCCTCGCCATCCTGGTCGTGGGGTTCATATACGAATGGAAGAAAGGGGCGCTAGAGTGGGATTAGCCGATACAGCAGTCAACGCAACGGTCACAGAGGACGCCGAGGCGGCCGGCGGCAGCCTGCAGGAGAAGGGCTTCGTCGTCACCAGCGTCGATGCCGTCATGAACTGGGCGCGAACCGGTTCGCTGTGGCCAATGACCTTTGGCCTGGCCTGCTGTGCCGTCGAGATGATGCAGGCGGGTGCCGCGCGCTACGACCTGGATCGCTTCGGCATTATTTTTCGGCCCAGCCCCCGCCAGTCGGACTGCATGATCGTCGCAGGCACCCTGACCAACAAGATGGCGCCGCCTCTTCGAAAGGTCTATGACCAGATGCCCGAACCACGGTGGGTGGTGTCCATGGGCTCTTGTGCGAATGGTGGTGGCTACTATCATTATTCGTATTCCGTCGTGCGGGGCTGTGACCGAATAGTCCCGGTCGATGTCTATGTTCCAGGTTGCCCCCCAACCGCAGAAGCCTTGATCTACGGGCTGATCCAGTTACAGAACAAGATACGCCGCACCAGCACCATAGCCAGGTAATCCGCATAACAACAAGACAATGAGCGAGCGTTTAAATACATTAGCGGGCAGCTTGGAGGAGCGTTTTGGCGCGCAGATTAAGCGGGTGCCGTCAATTTGTGGCGAGCTGACGTATGAAGTCGGCAAAGACGATCTGATCGAGATTGCGACGGCGTTACGTAACGAAGCGGAGTTTGGCTTCGAAATGCTGATAGACGTCTGCGGCGTCGATTACCTCAACTATGGCAGCGACGAGTGGAAGACCAACGACGCCACGGACTCCGGTTACAGCCGGGGCGTGGAGCGCGAACCGGTCATACTGGATGAGGCTGACGAATTCGATCCGCGACGCTTCGCGGTCGTCTACCACCTGCTGTCATTGCAGCATAACTTCCGACTCAGACTGCGAGTCTTCACCGGCACCAGCAACCCACCGATCGTGAAGTCGGTGGTCGATATCTGGAACGGGGCAAACTGGTTCGAACGCGAGGTATTCGATCTTTTCGGCGTGCTGTTCGAGGGGCATCCGGATCTTCGGCGCATACTCACGGACTACGGTTTTATCGGTCATCCGTTTCGCAAGGACTTTCCGCTTAGCGGAAACGTGGAGGTGAGCTACGACGCCGACGAAGGACGCGTCGTCTACAAGCCTGTCAGCATCGAGCCGCGCACGCTGGTACCTCGCGTCATTCGTGACGACAATCGATACTCCGCCGAACTCAAGGATGCGGGCGATGGCTGAGATTCAGAGTTACACAATGAACTTCGGTCCGCAGCATCCGGCGGCGCACGGCGTATTGCGTTTGGTGCTGGAGATCGAGGGCGAAGTTATTCAGAAAGCGGATCCACACGTGGGCCTGCTGCATCGCGGCACCGAGAAGCTGGTCGAGAGCAAGCCTTATAACCAGAGCATTGGTTACATGGATCGCCTTGACTACGTGTCGATGATGAGCAACGAACACGCCTATGTGATGGCGATCGAGAAGCTGCTCGGCGTCCAGGTACCGCTGCGCGCTCAATACATTCGCGTGATGTTCGACGAGATCACCCGTATTCTGAATCACCTGATGTGGCTGGGTGCGCATGGCCTCGATATTGGCGCCATGACGATGTTCCTTTATTGCTTCCGCGAGCGCGAGGATCTCATGGACTGCTACGAGGCAGTGTCTGGTACGCGAATGCATGCGACCTACTATCGACCGGGCGGCGTCTACCGCGATTTGCCGGAATCGATGCCAAAATACCTGGAATCAAAATTCCGCAACCAGAAAGAACTCGATCGCATGAATGCGAATCGTGAGGGATCGCTGCTCGATTTCATCGAGTCATTCACGGATCGCTTTCCGGCCTGCGTCGACGAATACGAAACCCTTCTGACCGACAATCGAATCTGGAAGCAGCGCACGGTGAATATCGCGGTCGTGTCGCCCGAACGTGCGATGCAGCTTGGTTTCACCGGGCCGATGCTGCGAGGCTCGGGCGTGGAATGGGACCTTCGCAAGAAACAGCCCTACGAAGTCTACGACAAGATGGATTTCGATATACCGGTCGGTGTAAACGGCGACTGTTACGATCGTTACCTGGTCCGTGTCGAGGAGATGCGGCAGTCGAACCGCATCATTCGGCAGTGCATCGAGTGGCTACGCGACAATCCGGGGCCGGTCATCGTCGACGACAGCAAGATCGCGCCGCCCACGCGCGTCGAGATGAAAGACGATATGGAGTCGTTGATCCATCACTTCAAGCTGTTCACGGAAGGCTACTGCGTGCCGCTGGGCGAAGCGTATGCCGCGGTTGAACATCCCAAGGGCGAGTTTGGTGTGTACATCATTTCGGACGGCGCCAACAAACCATACCGCGTCAAAATCCGGGCCGCCGGGTTTGCGCACCTTTCCGCCATGTCGGAAATGGTGGAAGGCCATATGCTGGCGGATGTCGTTGCCGTTATTGGTACGCAGGATATCGTCTTTGGCGAGGTGGATCGATGAGCTACGTTCTTTCCGATCACGTCAAGAAAGAGATCGATCACTGGAAATCACGGTTTCCCGAGGACCGGCAACGCTCGGCTGTGCTCAGTGCGCTGCACGCCGTGCAGCACGAGAATCATGGTTATGTTACGGCCGAGCAAATGAACGCGGTCGCCGACTATCTCGAGCTGCCGACCATCCAGGTTTACGAAGTTGCAACGTTTTACTCGATGTTTCAGACCAGGGAGGTCGGCCGCAACGAGGTCGCTATCTGCACGAACGTGTCCTGCATGCTGCGAGGTGCCGAAGGCATTGTCGAACACGTGGAAGGCAGGCTCGGTATCAAATTGGGTGAAAGCACGAGTGATGGTCGAATCTTCCTGAAGAAAGAAGAGGAATGCGTCGCCGCGTGCTGCGGGGCACCGGTAATGATGGTCAATCACAAGTACTACGAAAACCTGAGCAAAGAACAGGTAGATGAAATCCTGGACGGACTGGACTGATGGCGTACGAACAGAATCTCGTGTGCTTCAACACCCTCGGCTCTGAGGAGTCATGGACGATCGCGACCTATGAAAAACACGACGGCTACAAGGCCTGGCGCCGTGTGCTCGCAGGTGAGCTCAGCCCGGAGCAGATCATTGATGAGGTCAAGGCATCGGGACTGCGCGGCCGTGGCGGCGCGGGCTTCCCCACGGGTCTGAAGTGGAGCTTCATGCCGCGTAACGCCGACATCCAGAAATACCTGGTCTGTAATTCGGACGAGAGCGAGCCGGGAACCTGTCACGACCGTGATGTGCTGCGCTATAACCCGCATGCACTGGTCGAAGGTATGGCGATCGCCGCGTATGCGATGGGTGCCACCGTCGCGTACAACTATATACGCGGTGAATTCCTCGACGAGCCGGTGCCGCGCTTCGAGGCGGCGCTAAAGGAGGCCTACGACGCAGGTCTCCTGGGCAGGAACATCCAGGGCTCGGGTATCGACTTCGACCTCTATACCTTTGTTGGAGCCGGTGCCTACATCTGCGGTGAGGAAACGGCCCTGCTCGAGTCGCTTGAAGGCAAACAGGGAAGACCGAGATTCAAACCACCGTTTCCCGCCAACTTCGGGCTGTACGGCAAGCCAACCACGATCAACAACACGCAGAGCCTCGCCAGCGTACCGGCGATCATCCGCAACGGCGCCGCCTGGTTTGCGGGCCTGGGCCCGGAAGGTTCCGGCGGTACGGCCCTCTTTTCTGTATCCGGTCACGTCGAGAAGCCTGGCAACTACGAACTCCCAATGGGCATACCTTTCAAAGTACTGCTGAACGACATATGCGGCGGTGTTCTGGGCGGCAGAAAGCTCAAGGCGGTGATTCCGGGAGGCTCGTCCTGCAAGGTATTGCCTGCCGACGTCATCATCGACTGCACGATGGACTACAACGCCCTGCAGCAGGCGGGCTCGTCTTTCGGCACCGGGGCGGTCATGGTCATGGACGAGACGACCTGCATGGTCAAGGTGCTGCGCCGGATTTCCCGATTTTACATGGCCGAGTCCTGCGGCCAGTGCACGCCTTGCCGTGAAGGAACCGGCTGGCTCTACCGCATGTTGACGCGGATACTCGAGGGCAGGGGCGAGGAGGCCGACCTCGCGAAGCTGGTCGACGTCGCGAACAAGATTGAAGGGCACACGATCTGCGCGCTGGGCGACGCGGCAGCGTGGCCGGTACAGAGTTTCCTGAAGCATTTCCACCACGAGTTCGAGTACATGGTGCGCAATCACGGGCGCAGTATCGTCGATACCGAAACCGAGGCGGCTGCGTAATTGCGATGAGCGACGACATTCTTAACATCGAGGTCGACGGCAAGCCGGTCGAAGCGCGCAAGGGGCAGATGATCATCGAGGTCACGGATGCGATCGGCGCCTACGTGCCGCGTTTTTGTTACCACGAGAAACTCAGCATTGCTGCTAACTGCCGGATGTGCCTGATCGAGGTCGAGAAAGCACCCAAACCGATTCCAGCCTGTGCGACGCCGGTCGCCGACGGCATGAAAGTGTTCACGAAATCGCCGAAGGCCATCGCGGCGCAAAAAGCAACCATGGAGTTTTTGCTGATCAATCATCCGCTGGACTGTCCGATCTGCGATCAGGGCGGCGAATGCGAACTGCAGGACCTGGCTATCGGCTACGGCCGCGACGTGTCGCGCTACAACGATCGCAAACGTGTCGTCAAGGACAAGGACATCGGGCCGTTGGTGTCGACGGACATGACGCGCTGTATTCATTGCACGCGTTGCGTTCGATTCGGTGAAGAAATCACCGGTAAGGCCCAGTTGGGAACGATCGGGCGCGGCGAGAACGTCGAGATCAGCACCTACGTCGAGCAAAGTGTCGATCACGAACTGTCGGCCAATATCATCGACCTTTGCCCGGTTGGTGCGCTGAACAACAAGCCCTATCGTTACAGCGCGCGCTCCTGGGAGATGGTGCAGCGGGCAACGATTTCACCCCACGACTGTGTAGGGTCCAATCTTTACGCGCACGTGCTTCGCGGCACGGTGAAGCGCGTCGTGCCGCGCGTCAACGAGGCGATCAATGAAACCTGGCTGTCCGACCGTGATCGCTTCAGCTATGAGGCGATCTACAGCGAACAGCGATTGACCGTGCCGCGAATCAGGGAGCACGGTGAATGGCGCGACATCGACTGGGACGAAGCCCTGGCCGCCGCCGCCGACGTACTGAAGCAGGCCGACGCGGAAAAAATCGGGCTGATTGCGACGCCCGCCATAACCGTCGAAGAAGCTCATCTTCTCGCGCAGCTTGCCGATCATTTGGGCACGGCCAACATCGACCACCGTGTGAATCGACGGGATATCTCGGACCAGGACGACGACCCGATCTATCCCTCGCTGGGCTGCGCGATCGCGGACCTTGAGACGCGTGACGCCATTCTCGTTGCAGGGTCGAACGTTCGTGCCGAAGCCCCGATTATTGCGCATCGTCTTCGCAAGGCGGCGCTTGCGGGGGCAGAGATCAGTTTTGTCAATAATGCGGAGTATGAGTACCTCTTTGATGTGGCGAACTACGTCTCCGGTGAGGGCCTGGTACCGGCGCTGGCAGGCATTGCCGTGGCCGCGGCGGGCCGCAAGTCCCTGCCGGATACCGTCGCCGCAATCTGCGATGGCGTGAAGCCTGATGACAGGCACCGAGCGATTGCCGATTCCTTGCGCGCCGCCAACAACGGCCTGGTGTTACTCGGCAATATCGCAGGCCGCGATGCCGCGTACACCGCGATTCGGGCGCTCGCCTCGTGCATCGCCGATCTGACGGGGGCCATTTTCGGCGGCCTCTCGGAGGGGCCGAACTCGGCCGGTGCACACCTGGCCGGCGTCCTGCCACATCGCACGCAGGGCGGCGAGAACCGCGAGTCGACAGGCCTTGCCGTCGCGGCGATGCTGGCGGACAGCATGGACGTGGTTGTGCTCGTCAACGTGGAGCCCGATGCCGATATTCACGCAACCACGGATGCGGTCGCGAAACTCTCGGCTCAGCAGTACGTGGTGGCGCTGACGCCGTTCGTGTCGGAGGGCCTGCTGGAATGTGCCGACCTGCTGCTGCCAACGGGTACCTTCGCTGAGACCTCAGGTACCTTCGTGAACGTCGAGGGCACCTGGCAGAGTTTTGCCGGCGTGGCCAGCCCGGTCGGCGAGTCCAGGCCTGGCTGGAAGGTCCTGCGTGTGCTCGGCAACCTGGTGGATGCGCCGGGCTTCGAGTACGTCACCAGTGAAGACGTGCGCGCGGAATTCGTCGAGCAACTGGGCGAGGTGTCAACGAGTAACGCCTACGAGGGCACGGTCAACATAGCGAAGCCGTCCAGCGCGCATTTGTCGGCCGGTGAAATCGATGTACCGCTTTATTCCGTCGATGCCATGGTGCGCCGGGCCTTTGCGCTGCAGCAGACCGACGAAGCGCGTCGCGCCGCCGCAAAGGTAGCGGGAAATGGCTGACTTTTTCATCGGCCTCGTCCCGGGGTTTGCCACGGACGCCTGGGCAGCGCTGCCGCCGCTGGTGCAGTACCTCACGGCGACGGTGTTCAAAATCCTGGTTGTCACGATCTGCATCATCCTGATCGTCGCATTCTCGACCTACTTCGAGCGCAAGGTCATCGGCAGCATGCAGGCGCGTGTGGGTCCCAACCGGGTTGGCCCGATGGGCTTGCTGCAGCCGTTCGCCGACGTTATCAAGCTGCTCATCAAGGAAGTCATTGTCCCGTCGAAGTCGAGCCGCTTCCTGTTCGTGATAGCGCCGTTGCTCTCGCTCACCCCGGCGCTGGCGACGTGGGCTGTCATTCCGCTGAACGACACTTTCGTCATTGCCGACATCAATGCCGGGCTGCTGTATGTGCTGGCGCTGACGTCGGTGGGCGTTTACGGCGTCATCCTGGCGGGCTGGGCGACCAACTCGAAATATGCCTTGCTCGGCGCCATGCGCTCGGCAGCGCAGATCGTGGCTTACGAGATCGCCATGGGTTTTGCGCTGGTCGGCGTGTTGATGGCCGGCGGCAGCCTGAATCTCGGTGACATCGTGGAGGCACAGTCCGGGGGCTTCAGCCAGTGGTTCCTGCTGCCGCTATTCCCACTGTTTGTCGTTTACTGGGTGTCCGGCGTCGCCGAGACCAATCGCGCCCCGTTTGACGTCGCCGAGGGTGAGTCCGAGATCGTCGCCGGATTCCACGTCGAATATTCGGGCGTCGCATTTGCCGTGTTCTTCCTCGCGGAATACGCCAACATGGTGCTGATCTCTACCCTTACGGCAATCTTCTTTTTCGGCGGCTGGGCGTCGCCCTTCGAAGGCTGGACCTTCCTCAATTCAACGCCCTGGCTCGCGTGGCTCGCCGCAGGAGGACTCCACTGGCTGTTCCTGAAGATGTGTTTTTTCATGTACACCTTCTTCTGGCTGCGTGCGACCTTTCCGCGCTATCGATACGACCAGATCATGCGCCTCGGATGGAAGGTGTTCATCCCGGTTACCATCGTCTGGATTGCTGTCGAAGGAGCCATGGCGTGGTTCCAGGTCGGCCCGTGGTCGGCATAAGGTGATGAAGGCAATTCAAGCCGACAGTCCTTGCAGCCTGTTGATCAAACTGGCCGGCGACGGCACCTCGATCCAGATGGTGGGGGACGTCGCCCACGTCGAGCAGAATCGGCTGGGGATCCGTTGTGCGGACATCGATCTTGAAAGCATTACGGTATTGCGCCGCCTGCTGGAACTGAATCTGGGGGATGAAGACGCATTGCATCGCGAAATCGCAGCCATGTTGACGGCAGACAAACCTGCCTGACCCGTATGTAGGCTGGTTTACCCGCCGGCTTGCGCAAGCAGCGGCGCAAACAGGGCCGCAATCCCCAGGAACGAGAAGAACCCCACAATGTCGGTCACGGTCGTCAGGATGATCGACGAAGCCGTGGCCGGGTCCTGTCCGATGCGACGCAGCAGAATCGGCACCAGCGCCCCGGCCAGCCCGGCAATCAGCATGGAAATCACCATCGCCAGCATGATGACCCCCACCAGTGGCAGGGACCGGCTCCAGAGGTACACGGCCAAGCCCGTGGTCGCTGCAATGGCCACACCATTGATCAGACCGGTGAGCGCCTCCTTGCCGACGACGGCAGGCCAGTGACGCAGGCTGATTTCACGCAGCACCAGCCCGCGCATCGTCACCGCCAACGCCTGGGCGCCGGCGTTGCCAGACTGCCCCGCCACCACCGGCAACAACACCGCCAGCGCGGTGAATTGCGCGATCGTGCTTTCAAACATGCCTACCACGGCGGCTGCCAGAAACGCGGTCAGCAGGTTGATCTGCAGCCATGGCAGTCGTTTACGCACGGCAAACGCAGGCGACGACAAGGCCCTTTCGTCCGGGCTCGCGCCGACCATGGTCTGGATATCCAGGCTGGTTTCCTCTTCCACCGCAGACATCAGTTCAGCCTGCCGGATCACGCCAATCAATCGCCCGCTGATATTAAGCACAGGCAGGGTATTGATCGGTTGGGTCATCAGCGTCTCGACCACCTCTTCGCGCGGGTCCAGGTCGCGCACCACCGCGACGACCTGGTGGGTAATGTCGGCCAACGGCAGATCGGGTTCGGCCAGGGCCAGATCATGGACCTCCACATAGCCCGCCAGGCGTCCCTCTTCATCGACAACGAACAGTTCGCGCAGGCCCTTGCGCCGAATCTGGCGCAGCCGCTCAATGGCTTCGGCCACATTCATGCCGCTGCGCAGCGGGCTGACGCGTGAATCCATCATGCGACCGGCGCTGTCTGCCGGATAGGCCAGCAAGCCGCGCAGCTCCAGCTCCACGTCAGCCGTCAGCCGTTTCAGCCAGGGTTCACGTTCCTCCGGATCAAGCTGCGTCAGCACTGCCACGCTGGTTTGCGGCTCGGCCTCGGCCAACAAATGACTCGCCTGCGCTTCGGGCAATTGTTCCAGCACCGCCAGCGCTACGTCAGGCGCCAGCGATTGCCAGGCACTCAAACTGGCATGCGCAGGTTGCGTGGCAAGTACTGCGGCGGCCTCGGCAGCTGGCATGGCTTCAAACAGGCGGGCCGCCTCGTGCGGATAGTCGAGCAGGAAGCGGTTCGTCAACGCCGCTTCGGCCGGCGCCAGCGGGGCGGGTATCGATTCAGCACTCATCAGGGGCTCCCGGAGGCTTAACCTGATTTGCGAGCGTAGGCACTTTGGGCAGCAAGGCCAGCCCGCTTTCGAGCAACCCGGACAGGGCCTGCCAATAGCCATGCGCAAACAGGACAGGCAAGCTGGTTTCACCCGTGTTCGTTACCATGTGCGGTGTCGTGCGCCGCAGCGCGCGCGTCAGGGCATCCCGTGTCATCACCCCCACCAGTTGCTTGCCGGGCTCCACCACCGGCAGGATGGAACTGCTCTCCCACCCTGGATGCGCCGGCGAGCCCGACAATGGCGCATGGGCCGTCAATACATGAACCGGCGCATGCATCAGACTCGCCAGGGTGGCGCTCTCGGCCGCATGCAGCAGCCCCCCCAGACTGACGATCCCCACTAGCCGGCGTCCGCCATCCACCACGAACACCATGGAGTAAGTCGACGCCACCTGACGCACCCGTTCCAGGGCTTGTGCTGCACGGGTATCGGCCGGCAACACAACCACATCGGGGTCGGCCCAGGCACCCAGGGTGTCGTCGGCATACCCCAGCAGCAGGGTCGACGCGAGCGCGGCGGCGGTCGGCAGGCCGCTGATCAATTGCTTGCGGCGCGTTTCGGGCAATTGCCGCAGCACGGCCACTGTGGGTTGCGTCCCCATGGGCGCCAGCAATTCCAGGGCGCGCGCTTCGCTCACGGCCGCCACGCACAAGGCCGCCCGATGCGGCAGCATCGCGGACAGCACATTGGCGCCCAGGCGCGCCGGTGTGTGTTCAAACAAGGCTGCTGCTTCCGTTACCGGCAATGTTTCCAGCACTTGGGCAGCCTGCGCGGGGTGACTGCGCATAAACGCCAGACTCAGGGTGTGATCGCGACTCGCATGGGATTCTGCCGGCTCAAGCCGCCTCGCGACGCGTGACCAGCACGATCGCCTCTTCATGGTAAATCCGCCCCGGCAGCATCACCCGACCAGACTCCGTTTCCAGCACCAGCGACGTTGCGGTCACGTCGACAATATGCCCCTCATGCCCGGCCACGCGAACATGCTGTCCCAGTTGCAGGGATTGGCGCAGGTAATGGGCGCCGATCAGGTTGGAGACATAGCCTCGTGCGCCCAGGCTAATGGCCAGGGTGACGCCACCAATCAGCGACGCCACGAGCACCGCTGCCAGCACGGCAATCCAGGTAACCTTGAGGCCGATCTGGTCCGCGCCCACCAGCAAGGCCATGACCAGCATCGCGCCTTGCGCCACCCGCGCCAGCGCATCGCGCTGCGGAGCTCGCCAGCCCGGTGGCCGTGGCTCGCACCAGTTCGGCCACAAATCCCGAAAGCACATAACCTGCCGCGACGATCAGCAGGCCCGCTGCCAGCGTCGGCAGATATTCCAGCAACCGGCTCAGCCAGTCGGTAAAGGTTTGCAAGCCCAGCGTCTGGGTCGCGGCTGTCACAAAGAACAGCAGCACCACCCAGTAGACAATGGTGCCCAGCACCGCGGCAGAATGACCGATCTGCCAGCGCGCCGCACCGATCGTGCGTGCAATCAGCGAATCCAGCAGCGCCGCGCCGCGCCGCGTCAGCGCCCGCAGCACGCGAGCCAGCAGCCAGCCCAGCAGCAACAGGGCCAGTGCGCCCAGCAGATTGGGAAGATGAACGATGAAATGGTTGAATGTGGCCGTTGCGGCCTGATTCAGCGCGTTGGTGTAGTTTTCCATGGTGTTCATCTTACCCCACGGGTTTTGTCATCCCTGCCCGCCTGGCGCGGGCAGGGAGCCGTCAGGCCATGGAAAAGCCGACCAGGGCAATTTCGTCGCCGTCCTTCACCGGCGAGGTTTTTTCAACGAACTGCTTGTTGATGGTGATGTTGAGCTTGGGATTGCCGAGCAGCATTTTTTTCCACATTTCCCCGCGCTGCGACAGCATGAACAGCAGCCGCGCCACGTCGGTTACATCGGGCGGCAGCTCGATTTCATCGGCGGCCATGCCAAGGGAATCGACCAGATCGCCAAAGAACAGAATTTTCACCATGGGTGAGCCCTTTATAATTCACGATTGACCGCCCGATTTTACCCCCGTATGTCTGCCCATCTGCTGGAAAGCCTCAACCCCGAACAACGCGCCGCCGTGACGCTGCCGCACGAGTCTGCGCTGATTCTGGCGGGCGCCGGCTCGGGCAAGACGCGGGTGCTGACCACGCGCATGGTGTGGCTGATCCAGAACAGCCAGGTGTCGCCGCTGGGCGTGCTGGCGGTGACCTTCACCAACAAGGCCGCGAAGGAAATGCTCACGCGCATCTCGGCGATGCTGCCGATCAACACGCGCGGCATGTGGGTCGGCACCTTCCACGGCCTGGCCAATCGCCTGCTGCGCACGCACTACCGCGAAGCGGGCCTGCCGCAGTCGTTCCAGATTCTCGACAGTTCGGACCAGCTGTCGGCGATCAAGCGGCTGATGAAATCGATGAACGTCGACACCGAGAAATTCGAACCGAAGAAAGTGCAGGGGTTCATCAACGGCCACAAGGAGGCCGGACGGCGCGCGCGCGATGCCGAGGCCTTCGACGAATACTCGATGCGCATGGCCGAACTGTACGAAGCCTACGACGCGCAATGCCAGCGCGAAGGCGTGGTCGGATTTTCCCGAATTGCTGCTGCGCTCCTACGAGTTGCTGTATCGCAACGAGCCGCTGCGCGCAGCATTATCAGGACCGCTTCAAGCACATCCTGATCGACGAGTTTCAGGACACCAACACGCTGCAATACCGCTGGCTGAAGCTGTTTGCCGGCCCGCACACCGCCCTGTTTGCGGTCGGCGACGACGACCAGTCGATCTACGCCTTTCGCGGCGCCAACACCGCCAACATGGCCGAGTTCGAGCGCGAGTTCGCGCACGGCAACGTGATCAAGCTGGAGCAGAACTACCGCAGCCACGGCCACATCCTCACCGCCGCCAACACGCTGATTTCGCAGAACGCGCACCGCCTCGGCAAGAACCTGTGGACGGCCGAAGGCGAAGGCGAACCGATCCGCGTGTTCGATGCCTATTCCGACCAGGAAGAAGCCCGCTTTGTGGTGGAGGAAGTGCGCGCGCTCAACCGCGAAGGCATCAACCTGTCCGACATGGCGCTGCTGTACCGCTCCAACGCGCAGTCGCGGGTGCTGGAACACGCGCTGTTTTCGGCCAACGTGCCGTATCGCGTGTACGGCGGGCTGCGCTTTTTCGAGCGTCAGGAAATCAAGCACGCACTGGCCTACCTGCGCCTGCTGACCAATCCGGAAGACGACGGCGCGTTTTTGCGGGTGGTGAACTTCCCGACCCGCGGCATCGGTGCGCGCACGCTGGAGCAACTGGCCGACAATGCCGCGCGCTCGGGCGCGAGCCTGTGGCAGGCCGCGTGCACCGGCGGCGGCAAGGTGGCCGGATTCGCCAAACTGATCGAGGACATCAAGCAGGTCACGCGCGACCTGCCCTTGCCCGAGGTGATCGACCATGTGATCGAAGCCAGCGGGCTGGCGCGACTATTACCGCGCCGACAAGGATGGCGCCGACCGGCTGGAAAACCTCAACGAACTGGTCAACGCCGCGACGCTGTTTTCAGACGAAGACGGAAGACCAGGCTGGTCGCAGGCCAGATAGACGCAGCGAAACGCCGCGGGATGAATCCGCCCCGTTCCGGGCACTCAACCTCTTTCTCGCGCACGCCGCGCTGGAGGCCGGCGAACACCAGGCCATCGCCGGTCAGGATGCGCTGCAACTGATGACCGTGCACGCCGCCAAGGGCCTGGAGTTTCACGCCGTGTTCATCACCGGGCTGGAAGAAGGTCTGTTTCCCGCACGAGCAAAGCGCCGAACGAGGAAAACGGGCTGGAAGAAGAGCGGCGCCTGATGTACGTGGCGATCACCCGCGCGCGCCGCCGCCTGTATCTGTCGCACACGCAGTCGCGCATGCTGCACGGCCAGGTGCGCTACAACCTGCCGTCGCGCTTTCTGGACGAACTGCCCGAGCAGGTGTTGCTCAACCTCAACCGCCGCAGCGAATCCAGCTACGCCCCCAGCGCGCAGCAAACTACCGCCAGTTACAGCGCGCCGCGCAGCCCCGGCCATCGGGAACGACACCGGCTACAAGGTGGGGCAGAGCGTGGCCCATGCCAAGTTTGGCACGGGCATCATCATCGATTTTGAAGGCCGCGGCAGCGATGCCCGCGTGCAGGTGAAGTTTCGCGAAGCCGGCACCAAGTGGCTGGCGCTGGCTTACGCCAATTTGTCTGCGGCTTAAGATCGTCTGCGTTCAGCGGAACCACGTTGTCGGCAGTCGGGCTGTCGTCTGCCCACACCGCGAAAATCGCCTGATACGAGGCATACAGCGAGCCAAACAACACCGGCATCGCCACCAGCAGCCCCAGCAGCATCGGCACCAATGCCGCCAGAAACAGCAGCAGGCCGAGCGTCAGGCCATTCACCATCATCGCCGGCCAGTTCTTGGCGACGGCACGCAGACTTACGCCCAACGCGATGGCCGGGCGAGCGCCGCCGAACAAAATCAGCGCAGGCGCAAACCAGGTGGCCATGATCAGCGGCGTAAACAAAGCCAGGCCGGTGAGCACCGCGGGCATGGCCTGATTCAGCACGGCCTGCATTTCAGCAGGCGAAGCCTTGGGGTCCTTGGCGATTTCCATGACGGCCTGCGGATCGAACCCCATGCTGACCATGATCTGGCCGATGACCAATGCGCCGAGCAACTGCACCGCACCGACCGTCATCAGCGGGATCGCCGGCCCTTTCAGCACCGCGATGAACTGCGGCATTTCCAGTTCCTGATCGTTATCCAGCGCACGATAGCCGCCATGAATCCCGCCACCATCAAGGGCGAAGCGAGTTCCGATAGCGAGCCTCCCGACCACGGGAATCAGACCGAGCGCCATGACCACGCCGAACAGCATGGCAAATGCGGCCGACAACAGCAGGGGATTCTTGCGGTACAGGCGAAAGCCTTCGACGACCCACTGAAACCCCTGGTTGGCCGCGACCTTGCGCGGAATATCTTGATTGGAGGCGGTATTCATGCGGCGGATTTTAACCGACGCGTGCGGTATTCCCGTGCGCACTGCACCTGGGGTGCCGCGCCAAACCAAGTCTGAATAAACTGGCGGTTAAACAGACCGCTTAGAACTCCTTCACCACCCACATCGGCGGCCGCATGCCGGAATCGAGGCTGTCCTGACGGGCAAACTGGCCGTCGCCTTTCTGGTCGATGAGGTAATACGGCTTGCCGCACCTTGGGAATGACTTTCAGCATGTAGAGCTTGCCGTTGCGCGCGGTATTCGACGACGCGCCCCTGTGCTGCTCGGCGTGATAGTCACCGACGGCACGTCATCTGGACCTGGGGCGCCATCGGGTACCGGCTTGAGGTCGGGCGGACGATCCGAAGGTGTGGCCGCCACGGCCACGCTGCTCAGCATCAGGGTCAGCAACAGAACGGGGTAACGCATAACAGGCTCCAGTAAATAAGCTGGAAAGCGTCGCCTTGTTACAGGCTGAACTGGATTTCGCGCTCGGCCATGGATGGCATGAAGCCGCGCTTCTCATAATGGCTGAAAATCGCATCGACCACCTCCTGGGGCTTATCGATGATCTGTATCAGGTCGATGTCCTCGGCGGCGATCATGCCTTCGCCACTAGGGTGGTCTTGAACCATTCGCCAGTCCCGCTCCAGAATTTGGGCCGACCAGGATGATGGGGATACGCGCGATTTTCCCGGTCTGCACCAGGGTCAGCGCTTCGGACAATTCATCCAGCGTGCCAAAGCCGCCCGGCATGACCACATAGGCCGCCGCGAACTTGACGAACATGACCTTGCGCGCAAAAAAGTGCCGGAAGGTCTGGCTGATGTCCTGATAGGCATTGCCGCTTTGTTCGTGCGGCAGCTGGATATTCAGGCCAATGCTGGGCGACTTGCCGAAATACGCGCCCTTGTTGGCGGCTTCCATGATGCCGGGGCCGCCGCCGGAAATCACCGAAAAGCCGGAATCGGACAGCTTGCGCGCGATATCCTCGGTCAGCATGTAATAGGCATGGTCGGCGGGCGTGCGTGCACTGCCGAAGATCGACACGGCCGGCCGGATGGACGCCAGCCGTTCGGTCGCCTCGACGAACTCTGCCATAATCCCCAGCATCCGCCACGACTCGCGCGCCGAATAATCGATCTCGGCGGTACGCGCGGGTCGGCGGCTGATCGGTAATTTATCCAAGTGCATTTTGTGCGCCTCGTGAGTGCGTCTAATTGAAGCCAGCCCAGTGTAAGCCCGTACGCTGCTTCGGTGGACGGTTCGTCCTACCTGTATCGCGCGTTTCATGCGCTGCCCGATTTGCGCAACCCGGCGGGCGAACCGACCAATGCCATCAAGGGCGTGCTGTCCATGCTGCACAAACTGCGCCGCGACTATGCGGCCGATTATATCGCCTGTGTGTTCGACGCAAAGGGCAAAACCTTCCGCGACGATCTCTACCCCGAATACAAGGCGACACCGCCCGCCGATGCCCGACGACCTGCGCAGCCAGATCGAGCCCCTGCATGAAGCCATCCGGGCCGAGGGCTGGCCGCTGATCGTCATAGATGGTGTCGAAGCCGACGATGTGATCGGCACCCTGGTTGTGGAAGCTGCCAAGCAGAATATCCGCAGCATCGTCTCCACTGGCGACAAGGACATGGCGCAACTGGTCAACGACCACGTCACGCTGGTCAACACCATGAGCGAGGAAACGCTCGACGAAGCCGGCGTCAAAACCAAATTCGGCGTGCCGCCGGAGCGCATCATCGACTATTTGACGTTGATCGGCGATACCGTCGACAACGTGCCCGGCGTCACCAAGTGCGGCCCCAAGACTGCGGTCAAATGGCT
>CAVOZR010000004.1:510000-1986549 GCA_963701335.1 uncultured Gammaproteobacteria bacterium | reverse complement strand
AATGGCAGGGACATGAGAACCGGGGCATCAGGAAAATGAGTCGAGCAATCAGCTACATCAAGACCTTCGTTCTCTGGGAGTTGCTGCAGGGGCTGTCGGTCACCTTGCGAAATTTCTTCCGGCCGAGCGTAACGCTCGAGTACCCGGAAGAGAAGACGCCACAATCGCATCGTTTTCGGGGGCTGCATGCACTCAGGCGCTATCCGAATGGCGAGGAACGCTGCATCGCCTGCAAGCTGTGCGAGGCAGTGTGCCCGGCCCTGGCAATTACGATCGAGTCTGAAGTCGGCGACGATGGCACACGACGGACGTCTCGCTACGATATTGATCTGTTCAAATGCATATATTGCGGCTTCTGCGAGGAAGCGTGTCCGGTCGATGCAATTGTCGAGACCCGCATTCACGAATATCACATGGAAAAACCGGGCGAGAACATAATGACCAAAGACAAGTTGCTGGCCGTCGGCGACAAGTATGACGCGATGATTTCAGCCGACAAGGCTGCGGACGCCAAGTACCGATAGGGCAAGCCATGCTGTTTCACTCCATACTTTTTTATGTTTTCGCCGCGATCATGTTCGGGGCGGCACTGGGCGTGGTGTTCTCGCGTAACCCGGTGCACGCCGTCATGTTCCTGGTCCTGACGTTCTTCAACGCGGCGGTACTTTGGCTGATGGCCGAGGCCGAGTTTCTCGCTATCGTGCTCGTGCTCGTTTACGTCGGCGCGGTCATGGTCCTGTTCCTGTTCGTCGTCATGATGCTGGAAGTCGACGTGGAGGCCGCGAAGCGGGGACTGACCCGATTCGCCCCGCTGGCCATCGGCATCGCGTTTCTGATGGTGGTCGAGCTGATACAGGTCATCTGGCTGCGCAGCAGGATCAGCGACAGCGATTCCGGCTTCGTGGCAACCCCGGAGGGCTACAGCAATACCAAGGCTTTGGGCGCCGTGCTTTACACCGAGTACGTCTACGCCTTCGAAATTGCTGCGGTCATCCTGCTGCTCGCGATCGTCGCCGCAATCACGCTGACGATGCGCAAGCGCCCGGGCCTGAAGGTACAGGATATCGCAGCACAGGTGGCCGTACGCGCCAAAGACCGCGTTCGCATCGTCAAGATGGATTCGGAGAAACCGTCATGATCGGCCTGCAGCATTACCTGGTCGTTTCCGCAATGCTGTTCGTGCTCAGCGTCGCGGGCATTATCGTGAATCGCCGCAACCTGATCCTGCTGCTGATGTGCATCGAGCTAATGCTGCTGGCCGTGAATTTCAATTTCATCGCATTTTCGCGTTATCTCGGCGATGAGGCCGGACAGATCTTCGTATTCTTTATTCTCACGGTCGCGGCAGCGGAAGCAGCCATCGGTCTTGCGATTCTTGTCGTGCTGTTCCGCAACCGGCGTTCCATCGCCGTGCAGGAACTGAACACCCTCAAGGGCTGACATGTACGACTACTACCTGATCATAGTACTGGCGCCGCTGCTCGCAGCAATAGTTGCCGGCCTGTTTGGCAAGAAGATCGGCAGGGCAGGCGCACATTGGGTAACGATCGCGGGCGTCGGCATCTCCTGCGCGCTGTCGCTCCTGGTACTGAAGAACATGTTCTGGGGCGGGGCAGGGGCAGAGAACATCAACGTCTACACCTGGGCCGTTACGGATGGCCTGCGCATGGAGGTCGGCTTTCTCGTGGACCGGCTCACGGCGCTGATGATGTGCGTGGTTACCTTCGTATCACTGATGGTGCACATCTACACGATTGGCTACATGCACGAAGATCCGGGCTACCAGCGCTTTTTCAGCTACATCTCGTTGTTTACTTTTTCGATGCTGATGCTGGTGATGTCGAACAACTTCCTGCAGCTGTTTTTCGGCTGGGAGGCGGTCGGCCTGGTGTCTTACCTGCTGATCGGTTTCTGGTTCAAACGAGAATCCGCGATATTCGCCAATCTGAAGGCATTCCTTGTGAATCGCGTTGGCGATTTCGGCTTTATTCTTGGCATTGCTGGCGTCGCCATGTTCACGGGATCTCTCGACTACGCGACGGTATTCGGTAGCGCGGAGGTTGTTGCTGCGCACAGTATCAATGTGCTGCCCGGCACACCGTGGAATGCGATGACCGTTATTTGCATCCTGTTGTTTATCGGTGCGATGGGTAAATCGGCGCAGGCGCCGTTGCATGTCTGGCTGCCCGATTCGATGGAAGGTCCCACGCCGATCTCTGCGTTGATCCATGCGGCGACGATGGTCACGGCCGGCATCTTCATGGTGGCGCGTATGTCGCCGCTGTTCGAGCTCTCAACGACGGCACTCGGATTCGTGATCATCATTGGCGCAGTCACCGCGTTCTTCATGGGGCTGCTCGGTATCGTGCAGAACGACATCAAGCGAGTAGTGGCTTACTCGACACTGTCCCAGCTGGGTTACATGACCGTTGCCCTCGGGGCCTCGGCCTACAGCGCCGCAATCTTTCACCTGATGACGCATGCCTTCTTCAAGGCACTGCTGTTCCTTGCGGCTGGCTCGGTCATCATCGCGATGCACCATGAGCAGGATATCCGCAAGATGGGCGGTATCAGGAAGTACATGCCAATTACCTACTGGACGGCACTGATCGGTTCGCTCGCGTTGATCGGTTTCCCGGGCAGCAGCGGCTTTTTCTCCAAGGACCTGCTTATCGAGGCGGTCAAGGATTCACACTGGCACAGCGGCACGTCGATGGGCGACCAGGTGACCTACTGGATTGCCTATCTCAGCGTGTTGCTCGGGGTGTTCGTGACGGCGCTGTACTCCTTCCGCATGTTCTTCCTGGTCTTTCACGGCGAGGAGCGCATGAGTGCACAAGAGAAGTCGCACCTGCATGAGACGCCAGCCGTTGTCACGGTGCCGTTGATACTGCTGGCCATACCTTCCGCTGTTATCGGCTGGTTCACGGCCGGTCCGATACTGTTCGGCGGCTATTTTGGCGATGCCATTTATGTTGAGAAATCCCGTGACGTCCTGGCGCATCTGGGCGAGACGATCTGGCACGGCAGCCTGGCGCTGCTGCAGCATTCCGTCGTGACGCCGGTGTTCTGGCTTGCGGCTGCGGGTGTATTCACCGCGTGGTTCCTGTACCTGAAGCGGCCCGACATCCCGGAGTCGATCAAGAACAAGCTGTCGGGTCTTTACACGCTCCTGGATCGCAAGTACTACTTCGATGATCTTTACATCAAGGGTTTTGCCGCCGGCGGACGCTCGATCGGTTCTTTCCTGTGGCACAAGGGCGACCAGCTGATCATCGACGGGATGATGGTCAACGGCACCGCGAGAAGCGTCGGCCGCCTGGCCGGCGTCATGCGCCAGATTCAGACGGGCTATCTCTATACCTATGCCTTTGCAATGATCATCGGCCTGACGTTATTGCTCGGCTGGCTCATCTGGTTGAGGTAAGGACGAGTGCTCGCGAACTATCTTCTGAGTTACCTGGTCTGGCTGCCGATTGTCGGCGGAGCCGCCTTGCTCGCAATTGGCGACAGCGGTGACGCGCGCTCGTCCCAGGCGGGACTCATGCGCATGGTGGCGCTCGGTATAAGCTTGATTACTCTGCTGCTCAGCGTCGGTCTCTATGCGGGCTTTGACAACGCGGAGACCGGTATGCAATTCGTCGAGCGGATGCCGTGGATCGAGTCGCTGAGCGTGTACTACTACCTCGGCGTAGACGGCCTGTCGGCACCATTGATTCTGCTGACGACGTTCATTACGCCGCTGGTCGTGATTGCCGGATGGGATTCGATCGAGAACCGGCCGGCGCAATATTTCGCGGCATTCCTGATTCTCGAGGGTCTGATGATCGGCGTGTTCTCGGCGCTGGACGGACTGCTGTTCTACGTGTTCTGGGAGGCAATGCTGATCCCGATGTTCCTGATCATCGGCGTCTGGGGCGGTGAGCGGCGCGTTTACGCAACCCTGAAGTTCTTCCTCTATACCTTCCTCGGCTCAGTGCTGATGCTGGTTGCGTTTATCTACCTGTACTTGCAGACCGGCAGCTTCGACCTGCTCGGGTTCATGAATGCGCCGCTGGGTCTGCAGGCTCAACAGTATATTTTCATCGCCTTCCTGCTGGCATTTGCCGTGAAGGTGCCGATGTGGCCAGTACATACCTGGTTGCCGGACGCACACGTGGAGGCGCCGACCGGTGGCTCGGTCATCCTGGCGGCCATCATGCTGAAGATGGGCGGTTACGGTTTCGTGCGGCTGTCTTTGCCGATCGTCCCCGATGGCAGCGAGTACTTCTCGGGCCTGATGATCGCGCTGTCACTCATCGCGGTGGTCTACATCGGTTTCGTCGCGCTGATGCAAAAAGACATGAAGAAGCTGATTGCGTATTCCTCGATAGCGCACATGGGATTCGTTACGCTCGGCATGTTCCTGATGTGGCAAATCACGATGGGCACCGGGGCCGGTCTGGGCATGACCGGTGCCATGGTGCAGATGATCTCGCACGGCCTCATCTCCGGTGCTATGTTCCTCTGCGTCGGCGTGCTTTACGACCGTATGCATAGCCGGCAGATCGCAGACTACGGCGGCGTCGCAAATACCATGCCCGTGTTTGCCGCATTCATGGTGCTGTTTTCAATGGCAAACGCGGGACTGCCCGGCACATCGGGCTTCGTCGGCGAGTTCATGGTGATCATTGCCAGTTTCAAAGCCAATTTCTGGTATGCATTCCTCGCAGCGACGACACTGGTGCTTGGTGCCGCCTACACGCTCTGGATGGTCAAGAGGGTGCTGTACGGTGAGGTGGCGAACAGCCACGTGGCGGAACTGACGGACTTGAATCGTCGCGAGTTTATCGTACTCACAGTGCTCGCGATCAGCGTACTGCTGGTGGGTCTCTGGCCGGCTCCGCTGGTCGACATGATGAACACGTCGGTCGAGTTACTCATTGAACAGGTCGGGCAAACGAAGCTCTGACAGGCCTACTTATGAACGTGATGGAAATGATTTCAGCCGCACCGGAAATAGCCCTGCTCGGGTTGATTTGCGTGGTGCTGATTGCCGACGTATCCGTTGACGACGAAAATCGTGCCGTGACGTTTTGGCTGACGATGTTGTCGCTGCTGATAACAGGCGCCGTCTTGCTCGCCACCGCGCCAGAGAGCCGGGTGGAGCTTTTCTCCGGCAGCTATGTCAGCGATCCGTTCTCCCAGATTCTGAAACTGGGCGCCGTGATTTTCGTCGCGCTGTCGCTGTTTTATGCGCGCGACTATCTGCGCGGCAACGACCTGAACCGGGGAGAATTCTACCTGCTCGGCCTGTTCGGCCTGCTCGGCATGATGATCATGATGTCCGCGAACAGCCTCCTGACCATGTACCTCGGGCTTGAGATGCTGGCACTGTCGATGTATGCGCTGGTCGCGATCGATCGCAATAATGTCACGGCGGCGGAGTCCGCCATGAAGTACTTCGTGCTCGGTGCGATCGCTTCTGGCTGCCTGCTCTACGGTATCTCCTGGGTTTATGGCGTCACCGGCTCGTTGAACCTGAACGAGATCGCCATGGCGGTGACGACCGATCCAGATTTGAACAACCTGCCGCTCTGGTTCGGACTTGCCTTCCTGATCGTGGGTATCGCGTTCAAATTTGGCGCCGTGCCGTTCCATATGTGGTTGCCGGATGTCTACCAGGGGGCACGTACACCGGTAACGCTGTATCTGGCCTCGGCGCCCAAACTCGCGGCGCTGGCTTTGATTTTCCGGGTGCTCGTGCAGGGCTTGGGCCCTTTGCATGAGACCTGGGCATCGATGATCATGGTCGTTGCCGTGCTGTCGCTATTGCTGGGCAATATCGTTGCGATCGCGCAATCCAACATCAAGCGTATGCTCGGTTATTCGACGATCGGCCATGTCGGATTCATTCTTCTCGGCGTTTTCTGCGGCAGCGGCGATGGTTATGCCTCGGCCCTGTTCTACACCCTGACCTACGTGGTGGCCGCCGCAGGCGCTTTCGGCGTCATCATCGTGATGAGCCGCCGGGGGTACGAGGCCGAAAACCTGGCGGACTTCAAGGGACTCAACGCGCGCAGCCCCTGGTTCGCGCTGATGATGATGTTCCTGATGTTTAGTATGGCCGGTGTGCCGCCATTCGTCGGATTCTTCGCTAAATTGAACGTTATCAGCGCCGTGCTGGCAGCCGGGTTCCCCGGGCTCGCGGTGCTGATGGTGCTGGCATCCGTCGTGGGGGCCTACTATTACCTGAAGGTCATCTGGTACATGTATTTCGAGCCGGCGGAGGATCAGGCCGTGCTGCAGGCGACAGCCGACACCCGCTTCGTGCTCAGCCTGAATGCCCTGGCGGTACTGGCTCTGGGCATCGCCCCTGGCTGGCTGATGGCGCTCTGCATAGAGATTCTCGGATAGGGTTGTAAACCCCGGAGGGGTTGCGTAGTATCCCGTTCCTGCCGATGCGGGGTGGAGCAGTCTGGCAGCTCGTCGGGCTCATAACCCGAAGGTCGCAGGTTCAAATCCTGCCCCCGCTACCAATCCCCAAGAAGCCTCGTTTCGACGAGGCTTTTTGCATATTTGGGCAATGCATCAAGCAATGCCACTTGTTGCGTGTTGCGCAACACACTATAATTTCGAAGTGATCAAGTCGTTCAAGCATAAAGGCCTGCGCAGATACTACGAAACTGGAAGCAAGGCAGGTATCCAGGCCAAACATGCCGGTCGACTTCGGTTGCAGTTAGCGGCTCTTGATACCGCCCGCGCAGTCGAGGACATGGACGTGCCAGGATATCGGCTCCATCCCCTCACGGGGCGGGCCAAGAATCGATGGTCAATTTGGGTCAGCGGTAATTGGCGGCTGACGTTTGAATTCAGAGACGGAAATGCGTTCATTTTGGATTACGAGGATTATCACTGATGGCTATGCATAACCCCCCGCACCCGGGCGAGTTTATCCGGGAGACATATATCGAGCCTTTCGATATTAGCATCAGGTCGTTGGCTGAAAATTTGGGCGTTGCCGCTTCCACCCTGGCGCGTGTTGTCTCCGAGCGTAGCGCGGTAAGTCCCGAGATGGCGTTGCGCCTGTCCAAGGCGCTTGGCCGATCTCCTGAGAGTTGGCTGGCTATGCAGGATAACTATGATCTATGGCGGGCCAGAAAATCCTCAAATCTCTCGCAGGTTCGAAGGATCCCGTTTGAAGCGACTGAATAAGGGCGAACGGGGAAAAACGGGGCGTGATCAGCACCTATTAAGCTACTTTAGCCGAATCCTTATGGGAACTGTCGGAACAGAGCAAATCACGCCCCCACTACCAAAATAAAAAGGGCCGGCCCTCGAAGAGGGTCGGCCTTTTTATTTTTGGCTATTGGGAAGATGTTTGAACCTGCGAGGAAGCAGGTTCAGCCGACCCGGCCCGATGCGCAGCATCGGTTAATAGCCGGCGAGACCAACTGAGCCCCGCAGGGGCGAAGGTAAATCCTGCCCCCCGTGTAAAAGCTCGGGCGAAATTCGCCCTCATGGGACGGCGCTACACAAGTTATCAGGAACGCTCAACAGACTAACTGCTGCGTTCCAGCAGCTTGCATACAACAATTGTTGAGAGTTTCAATTTCCCACCGACTAATCGGATTTCACGTTCTTACACAGTCTCGGCCACAAGCAGCCGTTCAATAAGCGAGTGATTGGCTAATCAGTTCCTCGGCTCACAGCAGATGATCGACCATTGAAATGATTCTTCGCCGTCGGGCCAATGAGTAGTGTTCCCAATCGGGGATGCCACGAAGCGCCTGCCGTTTCCAGTATGAATCTCGACGTCATAGGCGTTCATCCACCTCTTGCCGGGCTTGAGTTCATACCCTGTCCTGATGTCGATAGAAAACTGGGCGAAATCAAACGTTTCGCTATGGCTGATATCTTCGTTCAGGAAACTAAGGTTGGTTCTTTCCTGACCAGCCAAATACGTGTCCATTGCGACACGCACCGCAGAGGTTGCATCACTCTGGGTACGAGAGCCATGAATCAAGGCACCCACCACGACCACCAGGGCTAAGGCGAACACGATCATGATCGAACGAGTAAGAACTGAGCGAACCTTCATAAGCTTTCGAAATCCGGTCCAGAATGGATGACTGCTTTGGGTTGCAGCCGTTAGGCAGAGTGCTGTTTCGCGCAAAAATATCGGCAGTTACTGGTCCGGTACAGCTTGCCAGCATCTTTCACTATTTCTTGTTCTTATCGTCCCAGATCTTTGGTTCCCAAAGTTCGATTTTGTTGCCCTCGGGGTCCATGATCCAAGCGAACACGCCATTTTCGTGATACTCCGGGCCTTGTAGTATGTCGATGCCCGCGGCAGTCAGTTGCTCGACCATCGCCTCCAGGTCGTCGACGCGATAATTGATCATGAACGTCGACTTACTGGGACTAAACCAATCGCTGTCCCGATCCGCGACACGCCATACGGTAGCCCCCTTGTCCTCAGCCGTATCGTTTTTCCACTCGAGTATGGCGAAGCCATAATCCTCCATCCGCATACCCAGGTGCTTCTCGTACCACGAACGGAGGGCCTTTCCGTCGCTTCGCGACAAGAAGAATACGCCGCCGATTCCCGTTACTCTAGCCATGCCTTCTCTCTCCTCTTCCTCTGCCGATGCAACCCTGTCGACGACGGCGCAACCCAATGTAATGACGATAGCGATAGACAAGACCGAGTTGAATGTTCTCATTGTTGTCCTCCTGTCCAATTGTTGTTAATTCTGAGTTCCATCGACGTAATCGAAAGACGGAATCGCCCCACTCAGCCAGTCAAGTCGTTGGAACAACGGTACCGATAAAAGGCGTGGGCTGCTTTGCGTCACAAGCCGTCATTTTACCTCAGAATTCTCGACCGGCGGCTATGCGATGTGAACCAGTCCCCTCAGTTAGCTTGCTGGCGAGCGTCTCAGAACGGCCTTTAGCGGTCCTTGGCATTTAAGTCTTTTTGCTCGCGATATACACTGTGACGAGTGTAATCGTTTGCCGGAACTTCGATGGCTATTCAGCATCTCATTGTGTTCAATATCGCTCTATTCGCGGCGATCGCGAGCCCTGGCCCAGCACTGATGGTTGCCGTGCGGACGACCTTGAGTACCGGACGGGTTGCCGGTATTGCGGTTGGGTGCGGGCTCGGTTCGATGGCAGCGACATGGACGCTCATGGCTCTGCTCGGAATGGACGTGGTATTCGACATTTTCCCTTGGGCGTACGTGGCAGCGAAAACAGTGGGTGCTGCATATCTACTATTCATTGCGTACAAGATTTGGACAAACGCTCGGAACAAAGTCGATACGCAGATGCTACCCGCCAGTCACGCCTTTCGGCAGGGCTTCCTAATGAATCTTCTCAACCCCAAGTCGGTACTCTTCGCTGCTGCTGTCCTGATTGTCGTATTCCCGGCCGAAATGAGTGCCGCTGACAATGCGCTGGTTGTTCTGAATCACTTGGTGGCGGAACTTCTTTTTTACACAGCACTTGCATTCGGGATGAGTTCAAGTGCTGTTAGCAAGCGATATTTGCGAGCCAAAGTCTACATCGACCGCACCGCATCCATCGTCCTTGGCGCATTGGGACTGCGCCTATTCGTGAGTCGATAGGGAAATCAAAATGGCCGCTTATGGGTCATCTGCAGCCATCATAACTCAAGAGTTTCGACCGACTGGCCGGAAGGCGACAGTCGCCGAGTTCAGGCTGTAATTTCCGCTACTGACCCAAACCGGCCTGTTGGATTCCTCGAAGCGCCCGTTTAACGTTCGGCTTCATGGCGCGTGCGGCGCTTCGCTCTGCAAGCCATGGTGGGGCAACCTATCCGAAGCAACAGTTATGCGGCGGCCACCACGATGTACGCAAACATCGGAAAGGTAACGGCCTCAGCATCTCGGTACCTGCGGACGACTGGCTCAACTTCTACTCGTACCGCATCGAGAAGCGCCGCCCTCTCCGGCGCTTGCAGTTGCGCGAAGGCCGGCACCGCCGCCGCTGAGCTGATCACGGCAAGCGGCACAAAGCGCTCCGGTTCGTGGAACCTGACCGTGGTCGATTCAGGGAGAATGTCCACCTTCTTAAATCCCGCCGCCGTAAACACGGTCCGAAGCTCGTCGGTATCGGACAAGGCAAAAGGCGTCATGACGGCGGATACCGGTAGAGAGAGGTGCCGCGCCACCGATTGCATAAGCGCCTCAAACACGGGGTGTCGCGAGAGCGCTTGCAAGACGATTACCAAAACCCGTCCACCGGGCGCCACGACGCGGCGCATCTCGCGCACGGCACCTGCACGGTCCGGAACAAACTGTAACCCATGCTGGCAGAGCACGACGTCAAAGGCACCATCCGGGAAGGGCAAGGCCATGGCATTTCCTTCATGCCAATTAATCGTCGCGCCCGATGGCGCAGGAAGGATGCGAGCCACAGCAAGCATTGCTGGGTTCATATCGAGTGCAACCACTTGCCCGTCCGTCCCAACTAATGGTGCTGCCCGGCGAGCAACAATGCCCGTCCCACATGCCACGTCGAGTACCCGCTCCCGTGGTTGCGGGGCGGCATGGCGGAGAAGGATGGTGGCCCATGGAAGAAACATGGCCGGGACAAAATAGTCCTCATACGTCTCGGCGGGATTCTTTTGTTGCGAACGGTTCACGGAGTTCTCCCAGTATTCAATAACAGGCAAGCGACGAACACGGTAGCATCAATGGGGCCAGCTCTACGGAATGATTGCGGCGCCTATGCTTCACCTACTTGCCGCTTGTTCAAGATTATTTGTCTTCTGCGCAGGCAATCTTACCGGACTGAGGGAATGTTACGCAGAAGAACTTCTGCATCATGGTGCCCGACGTCTGCCGTGGCGCCACATGCTCGATGACCGTTATTGGCCGAACTGAGACGGTCGCCAGGAAACTGACTGTGGGGCTGCTTCACATCGCTTAGCAGCCGGTCGGGAAAACTAAGGTAAAATGACGGCTTGTGACCCGCAGCGGCCACTGGCGAAAATCAGAACATAGTGTTGTCGTTAACCGAGTTCTCCGGAACGCGTTGAACGACATCCCAGTGTTCGACCATCCGGCAATCTTCAACTCTGAAGATATCAACGACGGCAAACCCAAGGTCGTCCGGCGTTGCTTGGCTATGGTAATGGACGGCAACCAGATCGTCTGAAGCGATCACCCGATGAATGGTGAATGTCCGCGCCGGAAACCGTTCAAGCAGGTTCTCCAGGAACTCAACTACAGCTTCTCGTCCGTCCGGAAGAGTGGGCTTGTGCTGTATATAGTTGGGATGGACCCATCGTTCGAAAGCCTGGCGAACTTTTTTCTGCCGGTAAAACAGATCACTAAATTCTTCGACGACCTCGCGAGCTGACATTGCACATTGGCTCTCGGTTGTTTTCGAAGATTCTGGGTCGTCCGCCCAAGTAGACGAGGCGGAGAACATGAAAGCGAGTAGACACAGGACGCTGATTACCATGATGAACGTTGATCTCACTTTGCACCTCCCTATATTCGAAAGTCACATACATCGACACTCTATACGGTCTCTATAGCGCTGCCCAGCCAGCTTAGACCGAGATGCAAACACAGCTCAGAGATGTCTGAATAATGTCCGCTACTGGCCGACTGGCCGACTGGCGACTGTGTCACGGGAAGTGCTGCAGACCTTGCGACGACGGCTCTGGCAATTTGCCGCCGTTGGGAGTAGGGGCGTCTTCGACGGCCTTGTGTGATCCAATTCGCGCAACAACGTTTCAGCCGGCGAGCTAGGATGCGGCAATACCGTTAATTCCTGCAGAGCGGGTTGACTCGTGTATCGTGACACGATACAGTGCTGCGGTGATCAAGAGTTTCCGCCACAAAGGCGTTGAACGCTTCTTCCTGAAAGGGACCAAGTCGGGCATTCAGGCGGCACACGCCGCGAGGCTGGCGCGTCAATTACAGCGATTGCATGTCGCTCGGCGGCCCCAGGACATGAATGTGCCGGGCTGGAGGCTCCATCCATTGACGGGCGACCAAAAAGGTCAATGGTCGGTATGGGTGAGCGGGAACTGGAGATTGACGTTTGCGTTCGAGGGCGAGGATGCCGTCCTCGTTGACTATCAGGACTACCATTGAGAGGCCAGGAATCATGGGACGAATGCACAATCCGCCGCACCCGGGTGAGTCGATCCGCGAGGACATTTTGCCGGCTTTGGGTCTGTCAGTGACGCAAGCGGCAAAGCAGCTCGGTGTTGCGCGAGTGACCTTGTCGCGCCTGATCCACGGACAGTCCGGTATCTCTGCTGATATGGCCAGGCGCCTGGAGGCCTGGCTCGGAGGCCCGAAGCGCGGTCCGAGTGCCGAGAGCTGGCTAAGAATGCAGGCGGACTACGATCTTTGGCTAGCGATGCAGAAACCCGCCCCGAAGGTCGTCAGGGCGCGGACGGCCGCGCTCTGACCGTCTTCGAGCGTGGCCCGCTCGAGAGAATACCCAGGGCTGTAATCAAGGCTTGATAGCGTTGGCTGCGAACCCTCGCTACCACATTGAATACAGGGCCCCAGAAAGCCCGGTGCCTCCCGGCAGCCAGAGCCATAGTTGGCTTTCAGCATGTAGCCCTGACGGACGCCTATCTCGTGGTCGGGCAGAATGGCAATGCCTAGCTCCTTGCCAATGGCAATTCGTTCAGTGTCGAGAGCTTCGATCAGGCGGCCGACCGAATCGCTTACACTTTCTTCGCAAGACAGGAAGTCACCACCTGCTGTGCCGGCTCCATGCTCGGATAGACGTCGTCGATGAGTTCCAGGATGTCGCTCAGATGCGCGCCCGGCAATGCCGCCAACAAGTTACCCGCCTTGAGTTTCAGGAATAGGATCTTGCCCGGCCGGGTAAGAC
This sequence comes from uncultured Gammaproteobacteria bacterium, assembly GCA_963701335.1. GTDB lineage: Bacteria > Pseudomonadota > Gammaproteobacteria > Steroidobacterales > Woeseiaceae > UBA1847. The sequence continues at coordinate 1,973,676 of CAVOZR010000004.1, read as the reverse complement.
GCACAGCATAGTGAAGCGTCGAGGTCTCTGCGACACGGATGGACTCATCATCCAGCGCCAGCCCTGCGGAACGTTTTACAGCCAATGCGCCACCACAAGAACTCGGACTGACGATTACCGTTTGTCCGGCGCTCAGTTTGCCGGCCTTGGACGTGCCAAATGGCTCGGTGCTCTAGGCCGGGCCAACAACGTAGATCAACTCAGCATCGTGCCAGGCATCGTCAATATCATGGCCCGAAAAAGCGATGGATCCAAGACCCGAGAGTGCGCCATCCGCATCGATGCCCCCTTTTCGGCGATCGTCGCGATGTTGTCGGGGAATTGTTCGAAATCGAACATACGAACGTCGTGCCCATGTGATGCACAATCGAATCCGGCAGAACGGTGCGGAGTAGGGGGGGCAGCCCCGATATCAGCGGCGCGTCCATTAGGCGCAGATCCTTTGGATACGCTGCCAACGTACAAAGGCGACGAAATAGCTTTTACCATGGGCTCAAGCTGTTATAGTCCGCACAGCTTGAATGCGCGTCTGATATTTGTGTACACCATTTCGAAGTTCCGTTTCCAGTACCTCGTCCTGTTTTTCATGAGTAATAGCAACGATTCCAGCGAATTGGCCTTCACGAGAAGGCTCCGATTACTCTTGAATAAATAGGATTATGACTATGTCTACAACCGGAACTGTTAAATGGTTCAATGATGCCAAAGGCTTTGGCTTTATCGAACAAGAATCTGGCCCCGACGTGTTTGCCCATTTCAGCGCCATTACAGGCGAGGGACACAAATCGTTGGCCGAGGGTCAAAGAGTCGAGTTCACTCTTACTCAGGGCCAGAAAGGTCCGCAGGCAGAGAACATCGTAGCGATCTAAACTGCGTGGTTTGGCCTGCAATGCAATCTTTGCGGGCCAGCCTCACACTCCTTTGGAGTTGAGGCCAGAAGGGGCGAACCTATGGGTTTCGCCCTTTTTTGTTGACCGGTGCGAAGCCTCAACCTTCTGCGGCAAGAAAATGCAGTGGGTCCCTAAGGATTGCAAGCGCTCGACAGGAGAACGCTTTCGGACGGCGGACTCCGCTTTTGCCACGACGGCTAGTCTGATGACGTCGCTCAGAGTTCGTCGTGGACGCAATTGACGACAGGGTTCAGCGCCACCTCACCGTCGATGACGTCGTCGTCCGTAAACGTCGTTGGCAGGCGCCGCACGCTGCCGTACAAATCGACGATAAACAAAGGTGCGGTCTTGCGAAACTGATACATGTTTCCACCAGACACGATTCCTGCAAAATCATCGCTGCCATGTAACACAGGCTTGATGTAGTTGAACTCACACAGGTCTGTCAGATACGTGCTGGACCCGTTCATTGGATTCACCACATCCTCGGTGATCAACGTTGGCAGTCCCGTTGTGTCATCTCTCGCACTTGCGTCAATGTAAGCTATGGCGCCGCCGGCCAGGGCATTGTTGTTCGGTTCATCGGTGTGAGGGTAGAACACCCGATAGGCGTCGTCGTAGGGAAACAGCATGCCGGACGAGTAATTATGATCTACCGCACTGCTTAGCCGTTTTTGTACCCAGGCGCTGCCAGTCCAGCGCTCCTTGCCCAGGTAGTGGTCCGCTGTCTTCGACGGCAAATGATCGGCAGACAGGCTACCGACATATAGAATTGTCGGTCTCTTGTTCAGCCCTGTGTCGACGAAGTTTACGTCTTTCATGTAGATGCGGTGCATGACCCGTGTCGGATGTTGGGGGTCGTAGTACTCACGCACGACAACGCGATCGAGGTCTGATGGTCGCACCAGCGGTAAAGCCAGTTCGTCGTTACGTGCGTTGAGCCACGTCTCACCGCCATCGATCGAGTGCATGTAGTAGATATTCGTTCTATCGTCGAGTTCGTTGTTCGGATGTACATTGAAGGCGACAACGATGTCCTGGCCTCTGCCCGTTGCGACGGCGTAGTGTCCCTTGTACGCGGCCAGCGGTGTGATTCCCCGAATACTGGCCTCGCTGCCGTCCACATGCATCCTTGCGGTATAGAGCTGACGGCTTCGCCGACAGGTTTCACTTTCACTCATGCCGCAATAAATGGTGTAAACCAATCTGAAATAACCGCGGCTCGGATCGCCGGGATCATCGACCCAATACATCTTGGGGTAATTGATGCCGCGATAGGCTTCGCCGCTGAAAGGCCGGCCCCGTCCTGCTGCCTCGGCAAGATCATTGAAATGATCGGCGTAGTTGTCCATTGCCGGCGTGAAATCGACGAAACCATCAATAGTGTCGGCGCCCAGGCTGCGAAAGATGAAGTGGCCGCGGCCTTCGGCCCGTCCTGACACGAGTACGTACACGTAACCATCAGCATCCACATTGATCACGCCGTTGTCATGAGGGTCGTTGGTGCACTTCATATGCACGAGCACAGGTTTGGCAACGCGCCCGGTGAGATGGTTATAGCGGGATACAAATATGCCGAGAGCGGGTGCCTTCCCCTGTGTATCCTTGAACTGCTGCGTACCCTCGAACTCGCACCCTACGGCCCCGGTGGTACCGATCTGCGAGCTGTCCGATTCGAACCCATCCAGAGCGACTTCACCCGAATAGGTGAAATAGGTGAATACGCCGCTCTTGACGGCGCTTGGTGAATGCTTGGCCGTGTACGTCGCCAGGTTGCCGGAGTACTTGACAACATCGTCCAGAACGCCGTCTGCATCGATGTCCAGACTTGTTGTCTGGCCGACGCCAAACGGTATGCCGTTGAATCCTTTCAGCGTCTTGAACTGGGTCACGCTGGAATCTTGCAGGCTGTTGCAATCCTCATTCTGGTACAGGCAGTCACCCGATGGAGATTTGAGATATCGGAAGACATTGAGCGGATCGGCCCATGGGTCCACATTTGACGAGGCCAGTCTGGAATTGGAGTCCGAGGAGAGACCGCAGCCACCCATTGCCACCAGCAGCATGAGGGGGCTCAGGCGCAAACTTCGTATCCGCATCAAGGTATCTCCCGAGTGTGTATCCTGGCGAAAAGGCAGGCTCATTCTAATGCAGAATTTGCTGCGTCTGAACGGCCGCTCAGTTGGTGGCGTGCACGTAGGCGCCCAGGTGATGTCGCGCCTGGCGTGCCCACCAGGGCCACTGATGCGACACATCGTGTCCCCAGAGATCAAGCTGATGGCTGATTCCCTTGGCTCGGAGCAGGCTTGCGAAGCGCTGCGCGTCTTCGATGTTGCCGTCCTCCCACTTGCCCTGGCCGCAGACGATCGCGAGATGCGTGTTCCTGCGGATTTGTTCGAGATACTCGCCCTGGATGCCCGGCACGTAGGAGATCGGGCTGTTGAAGTAGATGTCGTCATTGACGAAGCCGTTGGTCATCCAGGTCGCATCGTAGCGGCCGCTCATGCACAGGGCATATCGAAAGATATTGGGATGCTTGAGCGCGAAGTTCGCCGCATACAGTGCGCCGAGACTGGTACCCGTTACCGCGATCGGGATGTCATCTTTCTGGCAGTCGTTGCGTATGAAGGGTACCAGCTCGTCCATGACCCAGCGCTCATAGGGAAGATGCTGCTTGATTCGCGTTTGCGGGTGCTCTTCCTTGCGTGTCCAGACCGCTGAGACGTTGCTCTCAACCGTATAAAGCTTGAGGCGTCCTTGCTCCAGCCAGTCGGACAAGCCATCGACCATGTCGTTGCTTTCCCATTCGTGGGCCATGCCGGAGGCGCTCGGGAATGCAATCACGGGCGGACCGAAGTGTCCGTAGCGCCACAGGTGTACGTGGCGGCCCATGTGCTTGCTGGGGATCATTTCGTGCTTCCGGAACATAAAGGGCCTCAGCGGCTGAACGGATCGGCAGATTTTACGTCGGCCTGGCGATCGACGGCGCTGTTTATTGTTGGGTTTCCCGCAGTATAGTCCGCGCACAGACACGGGCGCCAACCCGGGTCAAGCCAGGTCAATGTCAGCGTGCGTCGATCTGCAGGTCGGTACCAACGGCATCCGCTATCTCGAGCGTCCGTTCAAGCTGTGGATGACGAATGATCAAATAACCGTCGGACAACAGCGTCTGGCGCCAATTGCGACGGGGTGAGCCTATGGGCAGCAGATCCTCGACGACGATGTGGTCGCCGAAACGCTGCCGCAGGCTGTCGAGGCCGTGGATTGCCGAGATGCGTCCCTGGCCGCGGGCGCGCTTGAAAATCGCCGCAGCGTTGTAGCGGCGGTGAGCCGTCTGATTGAAATCGCCGCGGGTGACAGCCTGCGCCCAGCCAACGTAGATATCGAAATCGTTGCTGAAATTCATCAGGTCTACGGAGCGCCCGCCCGGCGGCCGGCCGCCAATCTCACCAAAAACGGCCTCGCCAGACGGCGTCAGGAACCATTCCATGTGCGTGAAGCCATCGCGAAACCCCAACACGTCGATGACGCGCCGGCCGAGTTCGCGCCCCGCAGCGAGCTCGGGCCGGTCGATGTTACGCAGATTCACCGTCTGCATGGATATCCACTCGACGTTGCGGCCAATGATCGGCTTGGGTCGGTACCAGGCGATGTTCTCGTAGAGGATATGGCCGTTTGCGCAGACTGTGTCGAAGGTGTACTCCTCGCCCTCGACGTATTCCTCCACGCTGACCTCACGGTGTTCGCCGACGTCGGCGATAGCGGCGACGAGCGTCGCGTGGTTTCGCACCTCGTGCGTGTGCGCCGAGCCGGCGCCCGCAATGGGCTTGATCACGAGCGGCAGGCCGATCGTATCGGCCGCGACACGAATAGCTTCGGACCCGGTCGCTGTAGTGTGGCGAGGTGTGCGAATGCCCGCGGCATTGAGGGCGTCTTTCATTTTCTTCTTGTCGCGAAACAGCTCTGTCTGGGCCGTGTGCATGCCGCCGATTCCGAGGGTTTCGCGCAGTTGCGCGGCGAGGGTCATGAACGGTTCCCACAGGCACTCGACGCGGTCGATTCGCACCTGTGCCGCTTTCTCCCTGACCGCCGCAATCACCGAGTCGCTGTCGACCAGCGACGGCACGCGCAGGTAGTCCGACAGGCTTTGTTGCACGACGGCCGGCATCGCGTCCACGCGGTGCTCGCCGAGCCCGATGACGCGCGCACCGCATTGCGCCAGTCCGCGGCTGAAATCGGCCATCTCGGCAGGATAGCCGGGAGAGATGAACAGAACGTTGATAGTTGTTTCCCTGGCCTCGTGACAGTGCTGGGCCGTTTTAGTTGGCCGGCGGCCCACCGCGTCATAAGTAACCAAAATCGGCGATCGTTGCAAACATGGCGATCCGGCGCGCGACGGGTCGCCGGCACGGGCAGACTCTATCAGGCAGCGAACGTACCTGCATGCGGCGCGTGAGAAGAAGTGCCGGGCATCAAAGTGATCTCAGGGCTTACCGAGCGCGAAGCGTTCGCGCAGAAAGCGAGCGATGCCCTCGTCGTCGTGGTGTCCGATGACGGCCGTAGCGGCGGACTTGATGGACTCGTTGGCATTGGCGGGCGCATAGCTCTCGTCCGCAGCCGCAAACATACTGAGGTCGTTGTCGCTGTCTCCGAAACAGACAACGCGTTCCAGGCCGAGCAACTCTTTCAGGATCTTGATGGCGCCGCCCTTGCTGGCGTCGCTGTGGTGGATGTCGAGCCAGCGCCATTGCTGCCCCTCAAAGGCGACGCCGGAGTAGGCGACCAGGTTGGGCGCATCATTGACTTTGCGGAGCACCGCCTTGATGGCCTCCCCATCACCGATGGAATTGACGTGTGTGATTGTGGCAGCAGTGGGGAGTTCGTCAATCGGGCGGGACCTGGCATGGTCCTCGATGCTCAGGCTGCGGATGAGCTGGCGTTCGACTGCCTTCTGCAGCGGCGGGTGATACACGGTGGTCTCGTTGTCTGCGTCCAGCGTAAACACAAAGGGTGTAACGCCGTGGGTAATGCAGGCCTCGACAACGTGGTCGAGTTCGTCTGCCGTGAGCATGGCGCCGCTCGACAACCGCCGCTGCTCGGGGTGCCAAATCATTACCCCGTTCTTGTAGGCCTGTGGCAGTTCGAAGCGGTGACCCTCGAGTATGGCCCGGGCGCCATGCAGCGTACGGCCTGTCGCGACGGTGTAGGCAATCTCGCGTTCCGAGAGCAGCTTCAGCGTCTCGCTGGTGTACTCAGAGATCGCCGACGCGCGATTCAGCAGCGTACCGTCAAGATCGAAAACAATGAGTTCCACTGGGAGTAAGCCGTGCCCGGAAATAAGGCGCTAGTCTGGTCGCTTCAGGAGACCGATGCAAACCCGAAAACGGCCGTTGAGAAATGATCGGCGTAGTCTGGAGGGCGGCCGTCCAGGATCAAATCGACTGCGGCCGCATGCTGCCATTTGTGGCTGCAGGACATCGGCCTGGGCGTGCCGCCTCAAAAGCGCAGCGCGGTGGAGTTGCGGGCGCTTTCCCGGTATCGTCGACGATGTCACGGATCATCGTCATCGGCGAATCCTGTTCGCCAGGTGCCTGCCGGAAAAACCAGCCAGAATAACAATAAGGTGCCCGACCGCATGAATCAGCCGAAAGAACCGACCCTGATCGATGCCCTGATTCCAGTCGTTTCGCTGATCCTGATGCTCTTTCTATCCGTGAAATTGTTCGGCTCCGATTCCTCGTCCGGGCCGAACCAGATCGTGTTGACACTGGGCGCCGCGATTGCAGCCATCGTGGCAATCCAGAAAGGGCATGCCTGGGATGACGTTCTCGCGGCTATCATCGACGGCATCGGCACTTCGATGGGAGCCGTGCTGATCCTGCTTTCGGTCGGCGGGCTGATCGGCACGTGGCTGATGGCCGGTACGGTACCGTCACTGATCTACTACGGCCTCGAGCTGCTCAGCCCGCACTGGTTTTATGTCGCCGCCTGTCTCATCTGTGCAATCGCGGCATTGGCCACGGGTAGTTCATGGACTGTAGCCGGTACCCTGGGCGTGGCATTGATTGGCGTGGCCCTGGGACTTGGCTTGTCACCGGCGATCGCCGCTGGTGCGATTATTTCCGGTGCCTATTTCGGCGACAAGATGTCGCCACTGTCCGATACGACCAACCTTGCGCCGGCAGTCGCCGGAACAGACCTCTTCACCCATATCCGGCACATGGTCTGGACGACGGCACCGTCTTTTACGCTGGCATTGATCCTGTTTACGGCGATCGGGCTGGGCGCCGACGTGTCGTCGGACAGCGATGCGCTGCAGTCCCTGAGACTCACGCTGGGCGAGGCATTTAATATTACGCCGCTGGCTTTGATTCCGCTTGTCGTTGTGTTCTTCATGGCGTTTCGCAAAGTTCCACCGTTGCCCACCATCCTGTTCGGGGCGCTGTTCGGCGGCTTCATGGCGCTGGTGTTGCAGCCGGAGGCGGTGCTCGCATTCGCTAATTCGCCCGAGCTGACACCGGCGCTTGCAATGACCAAGGGCGTCTGGCTGGCACTCGCCAACGGCTATTCATCCGCCACCGGCGTACCTGAGGTCGATGATTTGCTGTCTCGCGGAGGCATGAGCAGCATGCTGGTGACCATCTGGCTGATCCTGTCGGCAATGGCTTTTGGCGCCGTGCTGGAGCACAGCGGCATGCTGATGCGCCTCATCCGGGCAGCGCTGGCCGCAGCCCATTCCACCGGCGCATTGATCATGACCGTCGTATTGTCCTGTATCGGCATCAACATCGTTGCGGCGGACCAGTACATCGCGATAGTCCTGCCCGGGAAGATGTACAAGGCCGAGTTCCAGCGCCGCGGGTTACAGCCCAAGAACCTGTCACGTGTTATCGAGGATTCCGGCACGCTGACCTCGCCGCTGGTCCCATGGAATACCTGCGGGGCCTACATGGCGGCCACGCTTGGCGTCGCAACCCTGGCGTATCTGCCGTTCGTGTTCTTCAATCTGATCAATCCGATAGTATCGATCATCTACGGCTTCACCGGTTTCACCATCGAACGAGTGGAAGGCGAGCCGGCCTTCGCCGAATAGGGCGCCGCCCATCAGGAGTACGGCCTCGCTGGTTTCCGAAAATGTTCCTTTTGCGGTAGCGGGCTACTAGTATTGACTCGATCGAAGCAGCGAGGTTGAACATGTCAGCAGGCCATTTCATCAAAGCGGTCGCAGTGCTCTTACTGCTCGGGTTGGCGCATCCGGCGCCGGCCGATTCCCCTCCGCATTTCAACGATGCGGGCAAGCCACCAACCGAGTCCACGCGCGCACTGCAGCATGCGCTGAGAAACAGCCTGCCGTTGTCGGATCGACGCGATTTCGAGGAGCAAAAGCGAGGTTTTATCGCGGCGCCGGCCGAGCGTCGTATCGTCGATGCGACGGGGAGCGTCGTCTGGAACATGGGTGCCTATGATTTCCTGTTATCAGGCAACGATTTCGACAGTATTCACCCGTCCCTGCAGAGGCAGGCACAGCTGAACATGAACTATGGCCTGTTCGAGGTCGTTCCCGACAAGATCTACCAGGTACGCGGCTTCGATCTCGCCAACATGACGCTCATCAAGGGCGACACGGGCTGGATTGTCCTCGATGTCTTGCTGGTCCGGGAAACCGCCGCCGCCGCACTGGCGCTGGCCAATGCCGAGCTGGGTGAGCGTCCGGTCGTCGCCGTGATCTATTCCCACTCGCACGCGGATCATTTCGGCGGCATCCGCGGTGTCGTCAACGAAGATGACGTGCGCGACGGAAAAGTTGAGATCTTCGCTCCCCGCGGCTTCATGGAAAACGCGATTGCCGAGAATGTTTACGCCGGCACGGCAATGGCGAGAAGGGCGTCCTATCAATATGGACGGGTACTTCCCGTGAGTCCGTTCGGCCAGGTGGACTCGGCGATTGGCAAGGCCACCGCAAACGGAAATCTTGGCCTGATCGCGCCAACAGTCGTTATTGAACGCGACTTTGAGGAACGCACGATCGACGGTGTGCGCATGGTGTTTCAGAATACGCCGGGCACCGAAGCACCGGCTGAGATGAACACCTGGTTCCCGCAATGGAAAACCTTCTGGGCCGCAGAAAACATTACCGCCACGATCCACAACATCTATACGCTGCGCGGTGCACTGGTGCGAGACGCGCTGGCCTGGTCGAAGGGAATCAACGAAGCGCTGTATCGATTCGGCGTCCACGCCGAGGTGATGCTCGCTTCGCACAACTGGCCACGCTGGGGCAACACGCGTATCCAGGAAGTCATGCGCGCGCAACGCGACGCCTACGCCAACCTCAACAACCAGGTTCTGCACCTGGCGAACCAGGGCGTGACGATCAATGAGATCCATAATGTGTACGAGGTGCCCGAGAGTCTCAAAGAGCAGTGGTCGGTGCGCCAATACCACGGCTCGGAATTTCACAATTCCAGAGCCGTGATCAATCGATACCTGGGCTATTGGGATGGCAACCCGGCAACACTGGCACCGTTGTCACCCGGAGAATCGGCGCCGCTGTACGTGGAAATGATGGGTGGCGGCGACCGTATTCTGAAGAAGGGCAGGAACCTGTATGAACAGGGTCGATACCGCCATGCAATGGAGATTGTCAACAAGCTTGTGTACGCCGAGCCCGATAACGAAGCAGCCCGGCATCTGCTTGCCGATATTTTCGAACAGCTCGGCTACCAGTACGAAAGTGCGAGTATGCGCAACGCCTTCCTGTCGGCAGCCCAGGAGCTGCGCTCCGGCGTTACGTCCGAGGCAGGAATCGAGACGGGTGGGCCAGACGCCGTGCGAGCGTTGACCACATCGCAATGGTGGGACGCCGTCGCAATAAGGGTCGATAGCAGGAAAGCAGACGGCATGCATTTCAAACTGAATTTCGTAACACCCGACAATGGCGAAAAGCTCATCATCGAGATGAGCAACGGCACGCTTACCAATATCGCCGGTTTCGTAGCGGATGATGCCGACGCGACGCTCACGATCAATCGGGCAGACCTGCTGCCCGTGATGATGCAGCGAAGCACGTTTGCCGAACAGTTGATCAGAGGCAAGGCAGAGCTATGGGGCGACCCATCGGTCCTCGCGCAGCTTGGCTCTACACTGGTCGAGTTCGACCCGATGTTCGAGATGATGCCGGGCACGCGCTAATCGAACTGCGGAATATAGGGGGGTCGAACCGCGATTTCCTTACAAAACCGCGGTTCGACCCTGATTAGCCGGGCAAAGCCTTACCCGTTATGCGGAAGCCGGCCAGACAAATTCCGGCCGCAGGCCGTCGTAAACTGGACGGCCGTCGCTCGGTCGTGCAACGCCGGTCTCCGGGTCAAAAAATGCGTGGTACGTAGCCGGCAATTTCTTCTCGTCATAGCCCATCAGATTCGGAACGATGACGCGAATACGGTGCTGCTTGTCATCCAGCATGATTGGCGTGCCGCAGCTAGCGCAGGTGCAGAGCTCCAGCGGCCCATCTTTGTTCTGGTCATTGAAGGGCTGTCGCTTCAGTCCCTTTTCGTTGTCTACGGCGAGGTCCTTGTAGTTGAAGAAAACGACATGTGTGGTTGGCTGTCCGGTGACGCGTTTGCACACCGAGCAATGGCAGGTGTGGTTATCGATGGGGTTCTTGTCGGAATGCGTATGTATATGTTCGCATCCTCCGGAGTATTTGTGTGACATGGCTCGCTACCTCTTATGGTTGAGACGACACGCCGTCGCTAGGGGAACCCGACGACGCGGTGGGTCCAAGCCAGTCAATACTACTCGGTAAGTGGCGCGCGCAAGGGTATTATTTTTGGAATCGCCCGTGTTGCTTGCGGCCGCGAGTTCCCGCGTTTACAGGCAGCAGTGGCGCGGGCTGCTTTCGGGCGAAATTTCGCGAGGAAATGGCCTAGAATAAAAGCCCCGGACAAGTAACGGATGCCTTATGGCAGCGGCAAACGGTATTTTCAGTGAACTTCGGCGGCGTCGCGTATTCAGGGTCGCCGGCCTCTATATCGTTGGGGCCTGGGTGGTTCTGCAGGTCTTCGACCTCGCGTTCGCCTCCTGGGGCCTGCCCGATACGGCATTGCGTTTCGTCTGGATCGCGGCCTTCTTGCTGTTTCCACTGGCGCTGGTTTTTGGCTGGCGCTACGACCTGACGTCGCACGGAATCGTACGAACCCAGGCGGCTTCCGGCAGCGAAGATCTGTCTCTTCAGACCAGCGATTTCGTCATCCTGGTCGCATTTCTCAGTGTGCTTGTGGCCAGCGTCTGGCTATTGGCCGGGCGAATATCCGAGGAGCATCCTGAGCCGTCGGCCGTTACCGTCGTTCCCCGTGAAGTCGACCCGTTCTCGATAGCCGTGTTACCGTTTGTCACACGCAGCAGCGTTGTGGACACGGCCCATTTTGCCGACGGTATTCACGATGATCTGCTCACCACCTTGTCGAAAGTTGCCGCATTGAAAGTGATCTCGCGCACCTCGGTCCTGGAGTACCGAGAGACGACCAAGAAGGTGCGGGAGATCGGGCGTGAACTGGGCGCCGCCAACATTCTTGAAGGTGCGGTGCAGCAGGCCGGCGAAAATGTGCGGATCAACGTGCAGTTGATCGACGCGGAAACGGACAAGCACTTGTGGGCGCATACCTACGATCGCGCGCTGTCGATTGAGAATCTGTTCGCAATACAAAGCGAGATCGTTGAGACCATTGCGGCACAGCTTGCGACAACACTGTCGCCGCAGGAGCGCCGGCGGATCAATCGAGACCGCACCGACAACCTGGAGGCTTTCCGCGAATTCACGCGTGGCAGGCAGGATATGGCGCTTGCCTCTTTCGAGGCGTTGAACCAGGCGGTGGCCCATTTCGAAGCGGCCATCCATCTCGATCCGGAGTATGTCCTTGCACATGCGGCTCTCGCGAACTCCTACGCGTCGATGGCCAGCACAGGCGCGATTGCGATTGCGGAAATGATTGCGAAGGGTCGCACGCACATCGACATGGCCGTGGAGCTCGACCCCGATAACGGCTTCGTTCAGGCGGTGTCGGCCCGCTATGCGGCCTCAGCTAATGACCCGGCAGCAGACGCGCTATTCCAGCACGCCATGACGCTCGCACCCAATGACGTCGACGTACTCAGTATCTACGCGACCTATCTCAGGACGGCGCGTCGCAGCGAAGAAGCGCTGCCCATCCTGGAGCGCGCGCTCGATCTCGATCCATTGTCCGTGCAGCTGTACCACGATCTTGGTCGCGTAAATCTCTGGTTGGGCAGATTCGAGCCTGCACTTCGTGCTTTTCGGCGCATATCGCAGATCAACCCGGGAAACCCCTATGCGGCCCACGGTGCAGGCATGGCGACAATCCTCAGTGGCAAATTGATTGAGGCAGGCTACTGGTCGGGCGACGCTGCCCGGATTGACCCCTTGGATTACGAAAATCCTGCTACCTCGGTCTTTATTTACGTTAGCGCCGGGGACATGGAAATGGCTGAACGTCGGATGATTGAGGCGCTCGAGTTGGGCCCGGAGGAGCCTTATCCACTGTCGGCGCAGGCCTACTTTCTGTTCCATAACGGCGAGAGGGAAAGGGCCATCGATATCGCCAGGGCGTCGTTGGCGAAGGGACTCGACGATCGCTGGGGCTCGGATGGCGTGTTTCTCCGACTTGTCGCCGATGACGCGCTGGTTTCCGGGCGTTACCAGGAGGCATTGGCCTGGTTCGAGCAGAAGGTCCCGGAACTCCTTGGCGAGCTCCCGCAGGTCGATTCGACCAACATGATAAAAGCGGTGGACCTGGGGCACCTGCTGCTCGCGGCCGGTCGTGAGGCAAAGGCGCGGTATTTGCTGGAGACAGTTGTCGATGCTTTTGACGCCGAGTACACGCTCGGAGCCGCAAATTACCCGCTAGGTGTATCCAAGGTCGAGTCGCTCGCATTACTCGGTCGACCGGACGAGGCGTTGTCGGAGCTGCGCAGGCTGTTTGAAGACGGATGGCGTATGAGCTGGCGTTTCTACACGCAGCTAACGCATCACATGGACGCCATTCGTGACAACACCGAGTTTCAGGCGATCGTCGCCGACATAGAGGCGGATCTGCAGAGGCAGCGACAGGACTTTGACCCCACGTTGCTTTGATCGGGCGCCCGCGCGGGCCGCTCAGCTATCGACTCCGGGATTGCGCAAGCTTGTCGCAAATGTACTCGCCGATCGGTATCGCTGACGTGGCGGCGGGTGAGGGAGCGTTGCAGACATGCAGGCTGCGCGGCGTGTCGGCAAACAGGAAGTCGTGCACGAGGGAACCATCGCGCAACACGGCTTGCGCGCGAATACCGGCCGGGTAGGGATTCAGGTCCTGCAGACGAATAGACGGGCAGTACTTCTGCACTCGTTTGAGATAGCCCGGTTTCCAGAGCGAATCCCAGGTCTCGGCCATGCCAGTGCTGAAATTTTTCAAGGCGACTTTCCAGAATCCCGGGAACGCGAGCATCTCTGACGTATCGCGTACGCTGAAATTGATGCCCCCATAGCCCTCACGCTTCCAGCCTTGAACGGCATTGGGGCCGACGGTCACGCTGCCGTCGATCATGCGCGTAAGGTGCACGCCAAGGAATGGCAAGTCGGGGTCGGGTATCGGGTAGATCAGATGCGTCACGATAGTGTTCAGGGACGCTGGCAATTGGAAGTATTCGCCGCGGTAGGGAATGATGTGGAAATCCGTATCGATGTCGAGCATGCGCGTAACGCGATCCGCCATCAGGCCAGCGCAGGCGACCAGGAAACGTGCCTGGATAGTCTTTCCGTTCGCCGTCGACACGGTGACGGCATCTTCATCTTCGCGGAGCGCGGTGACGCGGGTTCGAAGCAGGAGCTCGCCGCCCAGTTCCTCGAACAGTGCGGCCATTCGACGACAAATTGCGCGATAGTCAACGATACCGGTCGACCGTACGAGAAAAGCACCGAGTCCCTCGACGTTGGGCTCACGTCGTCGCAATTCCTTCTGGTCGAGCAGCTCGACATCCAGTCCATTTTCGATCGATCGTTCGTATAGCGCGTGCATGCGCTCGAGTTCGACGGCATCGGTCGCAACCAGCAGCTTGCCGCACTGCTCATAGGGAATGCCGTTGGCTTCGCAAAAATTAATCGTTGCCGCCATGCCCGCTTTGCAGAACCTTGCCTTCAGCGAGCCCGGCGCATAGTAAACGCCGGCATGGATCACGCCGCTGTTGTGTCCTGTCTGGTGGCTCGCCACCTGCGCTTCCTTTTCCAGGAGCAGGATGCGGCTGTCCGGTTGCCGTTGTTTGAGCTGCCATGCCGTCGATAGCCCGACAATGCCGCCGCCGATAATGACGTAGTCATACATAGAGAGGCCTTCGTGCGGTGCTTTCGACTACTCGATGCCGCCCATCGAATGAAACTTGGTCTCGAAGTACTCCGCCATGCCTTCCTTGCCGCCCTCGGAGCCGAGGCCGGACTGTTTCCAGCCGCCGAACGGCGCGACTTCCGTTGAAAATACGCCGGAATTGGAGCAGACAATGCCGTACTCGAGGCGTTCGGCAACACGAATGACGCGACCAATATCGCGCGTGAAATAATAGGCGGCCAGTCCGTATTCGGTATCGTTCGCGCGTGCGATGACTTCGTCCTCGGTGTCGAAGGTCTGCACGGCCGCAATCGGGCCGAAGATCTCCTCGTGCGCGACACGCATGTCAGCGGAAATGTCGGTCAGCAACGTCGGCTCGAAAAAACAGTTGCCGAGTTCGTGTGTGCCGCCGCCGGTCAATACCTTGGCGCCTTTGGAACTCGCATCCTTTACGAACGCCCGCATCTCTTTGACTGCCGCCTGGTTCACGAGTGGCCCTGTCGTGGTATCCCTGTCGAAGCCGTCGCCAACCCGAAGCGCTTCGATAGCTGCCTTCAGTTTCCTTATGAATTCCTCGGCGATGCCATTTTGTACGTAGATGCGATTGGTGCAGACACAGGTTTGCCCGCAGTTGCGGAACTTGGTTCCCATGCAGTCCGTTACGGCGGCATCGATATCGGCATCGTCGAAGACGATAAACGGCGCATTCCCGCCGAGCTCGAGCGAGATTTTTTTCACCCCCCTGGCGCATTGCTCCATGAGCATCTTGCCAACCGCAGTCGAGCCGGTGAACGTGAACTTGCCGATCTTCTCGTGCTCCGTCAGCACCTTGCCGATTTCCCGGGAGTTGCTGCCGGCGACGACATTGATGACGCCCTTGGGGATGCCCGCGCGATCGGCGAGATCGCACATGGCAAGCGCCGAGAGCGGCGTTTCGGTCGCGGGCTTGATAACGATCGTACAGCCGGCGGCAAGGGCAGGACCGGCTTTTCGGCCGATCATCGCGTTGGGGAAATTCCACGGTGTAATACAGCCAACGACGCCCACCGGCTGCTTGTAGGTCTGCAGACGTCGGTCGTTGGAGATCGTCGGGATGGTATCCCCCATGACCCGTTTGCATTCCTCCGCGTAGTACTCGATAAACGAAGCGCCGTAGGCGACCTCGCCGACGGATTCGAACAGCGGTTTGCCTTGCTCGGCGGTCATGATGGCACCGAGATCGTCCGCGTTTTCCATCAGCAGGTTGAACCACCGGCGCAGCAGGACCGCTCGCTGCTTCGCGGGCACCCGGCTCCAGGTCTTGAAAGCGTCCGCGGCCGCTTCCACGGCGCGCTCGGCGTCCGCGGCATCGCCGTTGGCCGTCGTGATGACCACTTCGCCGTTGGCGGGATTGGTGACCTCGAGCGTGCCCGCGCCGCCGTCGACCCATGCGCCATCGATGAAGTTCCGGGATCTGAGCAGGGTCATGTCTTTCAGCTTGAGCATGTTGGTGCCTCGAGTCGCAATAGTGGCGTTGTCGGGAGGCGCATTTTGCCATCTCGGGGCACCGAGAGCAGGGCTTTTTTCGCTTCCGATTCGGGCTGAACTTGGCCATTGCGCGGGCGGGCGGGATTGCCGTATAATCCCGCGCCAGCGCATCATTGGGCCGTGGTTAGGCCTGCACAGAGGCAACTCAGGACCCTCGCTACCAGGCTCTTGGTAGGAACAGGCCCCGCTCAGGGGTTTTTTGTTGTCCAGAGGACACGATACTGCGCTGGGACTGAACGGGCCGTTGGCCCTTTTTTTGTTTTTGAAACAAGTAGTTAGTATTAGAAGCAGGCAGGAACATGACGGCAGACGAGTTAGCGGTTTTGCTGGAACCGACCGTCCAACGGCTGGGCTACGAGTTGGCCGACCTCGAGGTGCGGATCGGTGGCAAAGGTGGCCTGATTCGGGTTTTTATCGACAAGCCGGCGGGTATCGGGCTTGCCGATTGTGAAAGAGTCAGCGAGGCGGTCAGCGCGCTCCTGGATGTGGAGGACCCGGTGCCGGGCAACTACAACCTGGAGGTGTCGTCGCCGGGCCTGGACAGAAAATTGACGAAAGTTGAGCATTTTCAACGATTTACGGGCGAAGTCGTCAAGGTGAGAACGCGCTTCCCGGTGGAGGGGCGGCGCCGATTTCGCGGCAAACTGATGTCGGCGAATGAGGATGGAATTGTAGTCGAGGTGGATGGTCAGTTGCACAGCCTGGCGCTGGCAACGATCGACACCGCACGGCTGGTGCCCGAGGCGGCGTAGTTCGCCCGGGATATTTGGAGTTTTTGGTAATGAGCAAAGAGATTCTGATGGTTGTTGACGCCGTCTCGAACGAGAAGGGCGTTGAGAAAGACATCATATTCGAGGCAATCGAAGCCGCGCTGGCGTCTGCAACGCGAAGGAAACATGGCGAGGATATCGAGGTGCGCGTCGCGATCGACCGGGAGACCGGCGATTACGAGACCTTTCGGCGCTGGTTGGTGTTCGAGGACGATTCGACGGAACTCGAAGTGCCCGATCGCGAGCTGAGGATGATTGATGCTGTCGACGTCGACGAAAATGCGGAACCCGGCGGCTACGTCGAGGTGCCCATGGAGTCGGTCGAGTTTGGCCGCATTGCCGCACAAACCGCGAAGCAGGTCATCGTTCAGAAGGTCCGCGAAGCCGAGCGCGAGCAGGTCGTGGAAGAGTACAAGGAACGTGAGGGCGAGATGCTGTCCGGACTGGTCAAGCGCGTCGACCGTAACGGTGTTTACATCGATCTCGGTGGAAATGCCGAAGGCTTTGTGCCGCGAGAACACATGGTTCCTCGCGAGCCCGTGCGTCCGCAGGACCGCATCAAGGCGCTGCTGATCGAGGTCCGCTCCGAGCCGCGCGGCCCGCAGCTGTTCATGACCCGCACGTCGCCACAGTTCCTCATCGAGCTTTTCAAGATCGAGGTACCCGAAGTGGGCCAGGGCCTGATCGATATTCTCGGAGCCGCCCGCGATCCAGGCCTGCGCGCGAAGATTGCGGTGCGCAGCAATGACAGTCGTATCGATGCTGTCGGTGCTTGCGTCGGTATGCGCGGCTCACGGGTACAGGCGGTATCGAACGAACTCGCCGGCGAGCGCGTGGACATCATCCTCTGGAATGACAACCCGGCGCAGTTTGTCGTGAACTCGATGTCGCCGGCGGAAGTCGTTTCGATCGTCGTGGATGAAGACAAGCACAGCATGGACATCGCCGTCGAGGAAGACAAACTGTCGCAGGCGATTGGTCGCGGCGGTCAGAACATTCGGCTGGCAAGCGAACTTACCGGCTGGGAACTCAACGTAATGACGGCGGCGGATGCCGAAGAGAAAAGTGAATCCGAGATGCGCGAGTTGATCGAGTTGTTCTCGAAACAGCTCGACGTCGACGAAGAAGTGTCGCTGATCCTTGTGCAGGAGGGCTTTTCGACGATTGAGGAGGTCGCCTATGTGCCGGCATCGGAGCTCGTGGCGATCGAAGAGTTTGATGAGGACATCGTCGAGGAGTTGCGGAGTCGTGCACGTGACGTTCTGCTGACCCAGGCGATCGTGCAGGAAGAAAAGATTGATGAGGTTGAACCCGCCGAAGACCTTTTGAGTCTTGAAGGTATGGACAAGGGACTTGCCTTCTTGCTGGCAAGCAAAGGTGTCGTCACGCGTGAGGATCTCGCGGAGTTGGCGACCGATGATCTGCTCGAGATCAATGAAATGGACGAGGAAGACGCTGCCGCGCTGATCATGAAAGCGCGCGCTCACTGGTTCGAAGAAGAGCAGCAGGCGTAATCGCCTTGGGAATTAGGTACGGAGCTAACGTATGGCTGATGTGACAGTTACACAATTTGCTGAGGTACTGAAAGTGCCGGTCGAGAAGCTGATGTCCCAGCTGGATGAAGCTGGCATCAAGGTCAGTGGGTCTGATGACACGATCAGCGAAGACGCCAAGCTGGAACTGCTGTCTCACCTGCGCCGCGCACACGGGCAGGACGATACGCCGGCGACGGCGGCAGCGCCCCGGCGCATAACGCTCAAGCGGAAGTCGCAATCAGAGCTCAGGCTTTCTGGTAACCAGGGGCGATCTCGCACGGTCAACGTCGAGGTTCGTCGCAAGCGCACCTACATCAAGCGTGATGTTCTTGAGAAGCAGGCACAGGAAGAACAGGCGGAACTCGATCGCGTTCGCCGCGAGGAAGAAGAGCGTGTTGCGAAAGTGGCTCGCGAGGAAGAGCGGCTGAGGACGGAACGCGAAGAGGCCGCCAAGCGCAAGGAGGCCGAGCTCGAAAAGGAAAAGCAGGCACAGGTGAGCGCCGAGGAAGAGGCGCGCCGACTGGCAGAGAAAGCCGCCCTGGATGCCGCTCAGGAAAAAGCCCGTCTCGAAAAAGTCGAGGCGGATGCGCGCGCCCGGCGCACGAAGGAAAAAGCGAGGCCCAAGCCGGGTCGCGTGGAAACGCGCTACGGCCGCAAGGAATTGCACGTCGCCGGAGACAAGAGCGGGCGCCGCAAACGCAAGACGCCAACGCGGCGACGCCCGGTGTCGATCGGTGGCGACTCGAAGCATGGCTTCGAACGTCCAACAGCGCCGGTGATCCATGAAGTCGAGATACCGGAGAGTATTTCCGTTTCCGAACTCGCGCAACGCATGGCCATCAAGGGCAACGAGGTCGTCAAAGTCCTGTTCAACATGGGTGCCATGGTCACCATCAACCAGGTCATCGACCAGGATACGGCGACCCTGGTGGTCGAGGAGCTGGGTCACGTCGCAAAGCAGGTCGATTCTGCCGAGATGGACGAGGTCTTGCTGGCGGACGAAGAGCCGCAAACCGGCGAGCAGGTTCCGAGGCCGCCAGTCGTGACGATCATGGGTCATGTCGATCATGGCAAGACCTCATTGCTGGATTACATTCGTCGCACCAAGGTCGCCGATCACGAGGCGGGCGGTATTACGCAGCACATCGGTGCGTATTCCGTCGAAACCGACAAGGGCAAGATAACGTTCCTGGATACACCGGGCCACGCCGCGTTTACCGCGATGCGAGCGCGGGGCGCGCAAGCCACGGACATAGTAGTGCTGGTGGTGGCGGCAGATGATGGCGTGATGCCACAGACAATCGAAGCGATCAAGCATTCGAAGGCGGCAGGTGTGCCGCTGGTCGTCGCCGTGAACAAGATTGACCGTGAGAACGCCGATCCGGAACGCGTCAAGAACGAACTGACGCAGCATGAGGTGATTCCGGAAGACTGGGGTGGCGAGCAGATGTTCGCAAACGTGTCAGCGCTGACCGGCGAAGGCGTTGATGCGCTGCTCGACGCGATCCTGCTACAGGCCGAAGTAATGGACCTCAAGGCGGTCGCCGAAGGACCTGCACACGGCCTGGTTATCGAGGCCAGTCTCGAGAAAGGCCGTGGTGCGGTTGCCACGCTGCTGGTGCAGTCGGGCATGTTGTGTCAGGGCGACATGATCATCGCGGGCGAAGAGTACGGGCGAATTCGAAACATGTTTGACGAGACGGGCGCCTCGATCAACGAGGCTGGTCCCTCGCAGCCGGCAGTTGTGCTGGGTCTCTCGAAGACTCCGAGTGCGGGCGACGATTTCCTCGTCGTGAAGAACGAACGTAAAGCGCGCGAGGTTGCCGAGTTCCGCCAGGCGAAGACACGCGAAGCCAAGCTGGCACAACAACAGGCCTCGAAGCTCGAAGACATGTTCAGCAAGATGCAGGACGGTGAGGCGTCGACGGTGCCGGTCATCATCAAGTCCGATGTGCACGGCAGTGCCGAAGCGTTACGCGACGCGCTGACCAACCTGTCAAACGACGAGGTCAAGGTGAACGTCCTCAGTTCCGGGGTCGGTGGCATCACCGAAACCGATGCCAACCTTGCCGCGGCTTCCAAAGCGGTGATCATTGGCTTCAATGTTCGCGCCGATGCGGCTGCGCGCAACGCCATCAAGGAATCGGGTATCGACGTGCGTTACTACAGCATCATCTATGAAGCTATTGACGACGTTCGCAAGGCACTGACCGGACTGCTCGAGCCGGAGATTCGCGAGCAGATCGTCGGGCTGGCCGAGGTCAAGGAAGTGTTTCGTTCTCCGAAGTTCGGCGACGTCGCCGGTTGTATTGTCAGCGAGGGCTATGTCAAGCGCTCGAATCCGATTCGCGTGCTGCGTGACAACGTCGTTATTTACGAGGGCGAACTCGAGTCTCTGCGGCGCTTCAAGGATGATGTGAACGAGGTTCGATCGGGTACCGAATGCGGCATCGGCGTCAAGAACTACGCCGACGTCAAGGTAGGCGATCAGATTGAATGTTTCGAGCGCATCGAGGTCGCAAGAACGCTCGACTGATTGTCGGCGGCGCATTCTTATGGCTCGTGAATTCACGCGAAATCAACGACTCGGCAACCAGGTCCTGCGCACGCTGAACGAGCTGCTGCGATTCGAGACCAAGGATCCACGGCTCGAGGGCGTATCGCTGTCGGCGGTCGAGCTGTCCCGGGACCTGAGCGTTGCGAGAGTCTATTTCAGCCTGCTCGATCCCGCCGCCGATCCGGCCCCGGTGCAACAGGGTCTAGAGAAAGCCTCCGGTTTTCTGCGCGCCAAGCTGGGCCAGGCAATCAAGGTCAGGCATGTCCCGGAACTGCGTTTCGAACACGACGACAGCGCGGAAGAGGGGCAGCGCATAGCCGACCTGATCGAAGGTGCGCTGAAGTCCGATGCGCCGCGATGAGACCTGACGTGAAGTCGGTGCAGCGCCAAAAAATGCCGGTCGACGGACTCCTGCTGCTGAACAAGCCAGGCGGCGTGACGTCGAATCGGGCATTGCAGATTGTGAAACGGCTGCTGAATGCCAGGAAAGCGGGCCACACCGGCAGCCTGGATCCGGCGGCTACCGGGATGTTGCCATTGTGTTTTGGTGAGGCGACCAAGGTTTGCGCGTATTTGCTGGACGCCGATAAGACCTACCGCGTGACCATGAAGCTCGGGGCGGCGACCGATACCGGTGATGCGGACGGCCAGGTGACGGCCACAGCGCCGCTCCCTGATCTGTCGCAGGCCGACTGGACCGTGATCCTCGACGGGTTTCGTGGGCAGTCCACGCAGATTCCGCCGATGTACTCGGCGCTGAAGAAAGACGGAAAACGGCTCTACGAGCTGGCCCGGCAGGGGCAAACGGTCGAGCGAGCACCGCGGCCGCTGACGATCCACGATATCGAGCTGCTCGAGCTCGCCGGATCGAGACTCGTGTTCCGGGTTTCATGCTCCAAAGGCACCTACGTTCGGACGCTCGTCGAGGACATCGCAATTCGTGCCGGAACAGTTGCCCATACGGCGAGACTTCACCGGGAGTCGGTCGCGCATTTTCGCAGCGAAGACATGCTCGATCTGGCCACGATCGAGGGGCTGGCGAATTGCGACCGCTACGCCCTCGAGGCGCGGCTGATGCCGCCCGACGTGGCTCTTGAGGCGTTTCCGGCAGTGACCCTCGGGACAGGTGCCGAGGAGCGTTTCAGCGGCGGACAGGCGGTTGCAGTGGCTCCCGAAAACCCGTCCGGCCTGGCACGGGTGTACGGCGTGAGTGAGCAATTCCTGGGAGTGGGTGAACTCGTGGGCGACGGCCAGCTGGCGCCACGTCGCGTCTTTCTTATGCAGGAAAAAACCCCTTAAGTTATTTGATTTTGGGGTGTCAATGGGCCCAAACAGGCGCTAGAATACCGCGCTGCGAAAAAGGGCTATACACAGAGTTAATTTGGAGTAATTGAAAAGATGTCACTTTCCAGTGAAGCAAAGCAGGGCATCGTCGCCGAATACGCACGCGGTGAGGGCGATACCGGTTCCCCGGAGGTTCAGGTAGCACTGCTTTCGAAACGAATTTCCGAGCTTACCGAACACTTCGGCGAGCACAAGAAGGATCACCACAGTCGTCAGGGTCTTCTGAAGATGGTCAACAAGCGTCGCAAGCTGCTTGATTACCTCAAGTCCAGGGACCAGGATCGCTATCGCGAGCTGATTTCCCGGCTCGGTCTGCGCCGCTAATACAGCGAGCGAACTTGGCAATGCAATTATCCGGTCCGTCGTACCTCTGAAGGGTTCGCGGTCTGTCGGTATTGCCTACACATTTTATCTATCTGAGAAATCATCGTGAAATCGACTACTAAGACGTTCCAGTATGGCGAACACAAGGTAACAATTGACACGGGCGCTATCGCTCGTCAGGCCGACGGCGCCGTTCTCGTCGATATGGCGGAAACGACGGTTCTCGTGACGGCCGTAGGCCGAAAGACGGCGGATCCCGGCAGGGACTTTTTCCCGCTGACCGTGAACTACCAGGAGAAAACCTACGCAGCCGGCAAGATTCCGGGTGGTTTTTTCAAGCGCGAAGGGCGCCCCAGTGAGAAAGAGGTGCTGACGTGCCGCCTGATCGACCGGCCGGTCCGTCCGCTGTTTCCGAAAGGCTTCACGAACGAAGTTCAGATCATCGCCACGGTGATGTCTTTGAACCCCGATGTCGATCCTGACATTCCCGCGCTGATCGGCGCGTCCGCTGCGCTGGCAATTTCGGGCATGCCGTTCGCCGGACCGATCGCGGCGGCCAAGGTTGGCTACGCGGACGGTAAGTACATTCTCAATCCGGGCGTTGCCGCTGTTGCCGATTCGGATCTCGAACTGGTCGTCGCCGGCACCAGGGATGCGGTCCTGATGGTCGAATCCGAGGCCACCGGGCTTTCCGAAGAGGTCATGCTGGGCGCGGTCATGTTTGGTCACGAGCAGATGCAGATCGCGATCGATGCCATCAATGAACTCGCTGCCGAAGTCGGCAAACCTGCCTGGGACTGGCAGGCGCCGGAAGCGGATAACGATCTTGCGGCTGCCGTCGCTGCCGAAGCCGAGTCCGGACTCGCCGATGCCTATCGCATTACCGACAAGCAGGATCGCCAGGCAGCCGTTGCTGCCGCCAAGGCCGCGACGATCGAGGCGTTATCGGGCGGCGAAGAGTCACGCTGGTCAGCCGACGACGTGAAAGGCGCTTTGTCCAAGCTGGAAAAGACCATCGTCCGCCAGCGCGTCATCAAGGGCGAGCCGCGCATTGACGGTCGAGACCGATCGACGGTCCGTCCGATCGATGTCAACGTAGGCGTACTGCCGCGTGCGCACGGCTCTGCACTGTTTACGCGCGGTGAAACTCAAGCCATCGTTGTGACGACGCTGGGCACGGGTCGCGACGCGCAGATCATCGATGCCATTGAGGGCGAGCGCAAAGAGCCGTTCATGCTGCACTACAATTTCCCGCCATATTGCGTCGGCGAGACCGGTTTCGTCGGCTCGCCGAAGCGACGTGAAATCGGTCACGGCAAACTTGCCCGACGCGGCATCCAGGCGGTTATGCCGAACATGGACGACTTTGGCTACGTCATCCGGGTCGTATCCGAAATCACCGAGTCCAACGGCTCGAGTTCGATGGCATCCGTCTGCGGAACCAGCCTCGCCCTGATGGACGCGGGCGTTCCCATCAAGGCGCCGGTGGCCGGCGTCGCAATGGGGCTGGTCAAGGAAGGCGATGACTTCGCGGTTCTGACCGACATCCTCGGTGACGAAGATCATCTCGGCGACATGGACTTCAAGGTCGCCGGCACCGACAGCGGCATCACGGCGCTGCAAATGGATATCAAGATCCAGGGCATTACCCGCGAGATCATGAGCAAGGCGCTCGATCAGGCACGCGATGCAAGGCTGCACATCCTCGGCGAGATGGCCAAGGTGATCAGCAAGCCGCGCGAGAAGATGTCCGAGTGGGCACCGACGATCATGACCATGAAGATCGACCCGGACAAGATTCGCGACGTGATCGGTAAGGGCGGCGCCGTTATTCGGGCCATTACCGAGGAAACCGGCGCGTCGGTCGATATCGACAACGACGGAACGATTCGCATCGCCTCCGTTGACGGGGCCTCCGGCAAGGAAGCGCGGCGCAGGATCGAGCTGATCACCGCCGATGTCGAGGTGGGTCGCATTTACGATGGCAAGGTCGCTCGCCTGATGGACTTCGGTGCGTTTGTGACCATTCTGCCCGGCAAGGATGGCCTGGTGCACATCTCGCAGATCTCAAACGAGCGCGTGGAAAAGGTCAGCGACAAGCTCGCTGAGGGCGACTCTGTACGAGTCAAGGTACTGGAAGTCGACCGCCAGGGTCGAGTCCGTTTGTCAATGAAGGAAGTTGACGCCGCCTAGACTGTCGTCGGAAGAAAAAATAGGGCCGGGTCGCTATGCGCGATCCGGCCTTTTTTTTTGAGCGGGCTAGAGACCGGGGATGGCCGCGGACGGTTCGAGAAACTGGAGTATGCGAGCGGGCAGGTAGTAGGTCGGCCGCCACGGCAGGCCACCATCGATGAATCCGACATGGCCGCCATTCTCAGCGACCTCGAGCGTCACACAGTCGGAGAGCCGATCTGCGGTCGGGATAACATGCGGCGTCATGAACGGGTCGTCCACCGCGTTGATGATAAGCGTGCGCGTCTGGATACTCTTCAGATAGTGCACGGAACTGCAGCGGTCATAATAGTCCTGCTTGCCGTGGAACCCGTGCAGGGGCGCCGTGACCGCATCGTCGAATTCGGCGAAGGTGCGTGCGTTCATGGCCCGGTCCCAGTCGAATGCGGCTGTATGGGGGTCGAATTTCCGAGTCACGGCAGACTTCATGCGTTTTAGAAGATATCGTCTGTATATCTTTGAAAAACCAGTGTCTAATGCATCAGCGCATTCGTGCAGATCGAGTGGCACCGAGATGGCACACGCTGCGTTGAGCGGCGTGTCGCCAGCGGATTCGCCGAGGTATTTGAGGAGCACATTGCCGCCCAGCGAGTACCCGACCGCGAGCAAAGGGCCGGGATTTCGGGACATGTCCCGTTCGGCCTGCAGCCGGTTGAGGAAAAAGCGCAAGTCGTTGGTTTCCCCGGCATGATAGCGACGGGGCAGCCGATTCGTGTAATCCCCGCAGTCTCGAAAATGCAGTACGCAGCAACGCCAGCCCCGGTCCCCAGCCGCCTCCATCAACATTCGGGCATAGGATGACTCCGCGGATCCCTCCAGACCATGGAGAATGACGAGTAACGGCGCCGCGTCCGGCGTGTCGTCGGCATCCACCAGCCAGTCGACGGCTGTGACATCGCCATCAGGCAGTTCCAGGCTGGCACGGCGCAGCGCGGGCCTCGTGCGCCAGGCCCAGGGCAGGCTGGGGTAGATCGTTTGCGAGTGCCTGTTGCGGAGCCAGCGGGGAGGCTTGAAAGCACTTGGAATGATGCGGTCTTCGGTATCGTCTGAGGTCATCGACGGAAATCAGCCAGTATTGCGACTTGCCGCAGGAATTCGGCAAAAAAAATGGCCCCCCGCTTGCGCAGGGGGCCCGCCGTAAAGTGATTTCACCTTCAGGCATTTTGCAACAGGGGGCGGGGGAGCGTATCCCCGTTGCACAGGAGAAGCTATGGCATCTATGGGGTTGATGTCAAGACGCGTTGGCTACCAAAGTCCCGATCCGGCCACGGCCAGCGCCCCGGAGTCTGTTCGAATCGCCGAAATGCCCTGCAGCACGTCGATTCGCCAGTTCTCGACGCTCCATTGCCAGACGATCGGCAATCGCTCATGCAGCAGCGTTTCCGGCGGTTCCTGCCGGAGCGCGACCAGTGCGGCGAACAGTGCGGGTACGGCATCGTGGGGCGGAATTGGCTTTGCCCCGGTCAGCTTGCTGAGCTTGTCACCGTTGGGGTGGGTGATGACGGGGATATGCAGGTAGTTCGGCGTGGGGTAGCCGAGCAGGCGCTGCAGCCAGATCTGTCGCGGGGTGGAGTCCATCAGGTCAATAC
The DNA here is from genome assembly GCA_963701335.1 of uncultured Gammaproteobacteria bacterium. Lineage (GTDB taxonomy): Bacteria > Pseudomonadota > Gammaproteobacteria > Steroidobacterales > Woeseiaceae > UBA1847. Next base: position 1,947,529 of record CAVOZR010000004.1, on the reverse strand, counting down.
CGCGCACGATTTCGGTGATCCCCTCCAGTGCGTCGCTGACGACAACGGCCAGGTGGTAGGCGATGAGCCCGTCCCGACGCCGAATGACGAAGTCGCCTGATTCGCTTTCCAGCCGCTGTGTCTGCAGACCCTGCAAACCGTCGAGGAAGGAGATTGGCGCGTCCGAGGTCTGCAGACGAATAGCTGTATCCGCGGCATGGCAGCCGTCCCGGCAGGTGCCCGGATAGATAACGCCCAGCGCTCCTCTCGGCTCCCCTGCAAGGTCGCTTCGGGAGCAGCCGCAAGGGTAAGCAAGATCGCGGTCGAGCAGCGACTGCAGCGCCGCCTCATGGGCTGCGTGGCTTTGGCTCTGAAAAATGACCTCGGCGTGCCACTCGAAGCCATACTTCTCCAGCGCCCGGAGGATGCTGTCCGTGGCGCCCTGTTGCGAACGCGGCGGGTCAATATCTTCGATCCGAAGCAGCCAGCGGCCGTTTTTTACCCTCGCCTGAAGGTAGCTGGCCGTTGCGGCCACCAGCGAACCAAAATGCAACGGACCAGTGGGTGAGGGCGCGAACCGGCCGACGTACGGATCAGGCTCGCGCGTCACTGTCAGCGATCCGGCCTAGCGGTACCTGTCGTCCCGATCGCGGTATTGCCGTTCGGCAAGCTCACGGCGCTCCTGCGCTTCCAGGCAAAGCGTCGCGACCGGGCGAGCCTCAAGCCGCTTCAGGCCGATTTCTTCGCCGGTCTCATCGCAGAAACCATAGGTTCCTTCGTCAAGTCGGGCGAGCGCCGCATCGATCTTGCGAAGCAGTTTGCGCTCGCGGTCCCGTGTCCGCAGCTCGAGACCGAACTCGGATTCCTGTGTCGCACGATCATTCGGATCCGGGAAGTTTGCCGCCTCGTCCTGCATGTGATGAACGGTGCGGTCGACCTCGAAAATGAGTTCGCGTTTCCAGGCGCTCAGTATCTTTCGGAAGTGCTCGATCTGGGCATCGCTCATATACTCTTCGCCGCGTTTCGGCTTGTATGGCGCGATGCCGTGGATCGGTCCGGACATGACGTCACCACGTGGCCGCGTGCTGGCTGCATTTGTTTTTCGAACGGCAGGTTCACGTGCTGGCACCCGCTTCTTAACGGCCGCTTTCTTCACACTGGGCGGCCGTTTCCTGCTGACTGATTTCTTCTTGGAAGGTGCTTTCTTGCTCGGTGCCGACTTCTTCCGGGCGACTGGCCTCTTGTTGCTGATTTTCTTTGCCGCCTTTTTCCTGGCGGCCGGCCTCTTCTTGCTGACCTTTTTCGCGACCTTTTTCCTGGCGGCCGGCTTCTTATTGCTGACCTTTTTCGCGACCTTCTTCCTGGCGGCCGGCTTTTTCTTGCTGACTTTCTTTGCCGCCTTCTTCTTGCCGGCTTTCTTGGTCGACTTCTTCATGGCAGCAGGCTTGGATTTCCTTACAGGTGCCTTTTTCTTGCTCGCACTTTTTCGAGCGGGTGCCTTCTTCTTGCCCGCAGTTTTCCGCTTGGCGACGGTCTTCTTCGCCGAGGACTTCTTGGTGGTTGCTTTCTTGCGTGCCGATGTTGCCTTGCGCTTCTTGCTCGCTGCTTTCTTTACGGGCATTGCTGGCTCCTGCCTAGGAAAGAAAAGGGCGGGATTATACATGGCTGGTCGCCTCATGGAAGTGTTATTTTTTGCCTCGTTTTGCAGATCTCCAGAACGGCGGCGAAGCCGCATTTTTCCACGAATTTCGGGGATTTGTCTTTTTTGAGCGACAATCGTTTTATTCTCGGATTTGCATTACACTTACCGACTTTTACGGGATAGCGGCCTACACCACCAATGCGATTAAGCAAGATCAAGCTTGCCGGCTTCAAATCCTTCGTCGATCCCACTACGATCACGTTCCCGAGCAGCCTGGTCGGTGTCGTGGGACCGAACGGCTGTGGCAAATCAAACGTCATTGACGCCGTGCGCTGGGTAATGGGCGAGAGCTCAGCCAGCCGTCTTCGTGGCGACTCGATTACCGACGTGATCTTCAATGGCTCGAGTTCACGTAAGCCGATCGGATCCGCCTCGGTTGAGCTGCTATTCGACAACAGCGAGACCACCCTCGAGGGCCAGTACGCAAAATACGCCGAAATCTCCATTCGTCGCGAAGTCAGTCGCGACGGAATCTCGAATTACTTCCTGAATGGAACGCGCTGTCGTCGCAAAGACATTACAGGCGTTTTCCTTGGCACCGGACTCGGTCCCCGCAGCTACTCCATTATCGAGCAGGGCATGATCTCCCGCCTCATCGAGGCGAAACCCGAAGAGATGCGCGTCTTTCTGGAAGAGGCGGCGGGAATTTCCAAATACAAGGAACGTCGTCGCGAGACATCCAATCGCATCAAGCACACAAAGGAGAACGTGGATCGGCTGCTGGACGTTCTTGACGAAGTCGAAAAACAGATCAAGCACCTGGATCGCCAGGCGAAGACCGCGGAGCGATACAGCCGTTACAAGAGTGGGGAGCGCAGGACGGCGGCCGAGGTTCTTGCATTGCGCACGCAGGACATCGACCAGCGTGCTGCCGCGGCTAACGCACACTTGTCCGAGCAGAAGACGCGCCGCGAAGAAGTCATCGCGAAGCAACGAAGCATTGAGGCTGCACTCGAGGACACGCGAGTCCTGCAGAGTGAGCGCATGGATGAATTCAACGCCGTGCAGGGTCGCTATTACAAGGTCGGTTCGGACATAGCCCGACTGGAACAGTCAATAGAGCATGCGCGCGAGTTGCGCGAGCGTCAGGAGGCAGACCTGGAGCAAGCCGTTGTCGGAGCCAGGGAAATAGCGGCTCACATCGACCAGGATCAGGACGAGATCGAGCAACTCGAACTTTCATTGAGCGAGCTGATTCCGGGTCTGGAGCAGGCGCGACAAAGCGAGCGCGCATCGTCGGCATCGCTGCAGCGCGCGGAAGCCGCCCTGGCTGAATGGCAGACGCAATGGGACGCGCACGCGCTGCGCTACAACGCGGCGCTGCAACAGCAGAACGTCGAGAATACACGCGCAGAACAGATTGAGTCGCGGTTGCAGAGTTTTTCTGAACGGCAAAAGAAGCTCGTCGATGCGCAGTCCGTGGCGAGCCTGGAAGATCTGAAAGCTCAATATGAAGATCTCGCGGCACAGGAACTCAGGAAGCGGCAGGCTCGGGAGGAGTTTGAACGACACCTGGTCGACATCGCGGAGAAGATTCGCAAACTCCGCGAGCAGGATGAGACATTGACGCGCCTGGTCGAAGAGCGGCGCATGACATTGCATGAATCACAGGGCAAGTTCGCGTCGCTTGAAGCACTGCAGGATGCCGCGCTGGGGTCCGGCGATGACGGCACCAAGCGCTGGCTTGCGGGCGCAGGGCTCGATAGCAACCGGAGGGTCGCGCAGACGCTGGATGTGGAGAGCGGTTGGGACAGGGCCGTGGAAACCGTGCTTGGCGATTATCTGCAGGCGGTCTGCGTTGCCGATATCACGCCGGTCGCGGAGTCCATCATGGATTTGCGTAGCGGCAGCCTGACCGTTTTCCGTGAACAATCGAGGGGCGGCGGGTTGTCCGAGGCCCCCTCGAATACGCTGGCCAGCAAGGTCACAGGTGCACCGGCGGCAGTCATGCAAATTCTTGCCGGGGTGCGCATTGCGTCGTCTCTGAGCGATGCGCTGGCGACCCGGGAGTCGCTCGACGCTAATGGCTCTGTCATTACGGAGGATGGCATCTGGCTGGGCCAGGACTGGCTACGGGTCGCGAGAACCAAAGACGGCAAAGCCGGGGTATTGGCTCGCGAGCACGAAATGCGTCGCATGAAATCGGACATTCGCGAGATGCAGGCGCGCTATGAAAGTGCGCGCAAGCTTCAGCGCGACGGACGCGTCCGACTGACACAACTCGAGGAACGCCGCGAGACGCTGCAGCAGGATGCTTCGCTGCTGCTCAATGAATACTCGGAACTGAAAGCGGCTCTGGAATCCGCCCGATTCAAGATGGATCAGGCGGCAGCCCGGGCTATCGCCCTCGCCGAGGAAGCCGGTGAGCTTGATAGCGAGAAGATCTCGGCTGAAGAGCAGCTGCGGGAATCGCGCCGAATTCACACCCAGGCAATCGAGTCCCTGGATCAGCTGGAGGCTGAAAAGCGGGGCCTCGAGGCGCAGCGCGATGAATTGCGCTCCGAGTTGCAGCGGGTTCGCACCCAGGCCGATGAAGACCGGCAGACCGTTCAGGACATTACGATTCAGTTTGAGAGCCGCAGAAACAGCAAGGATTCCGCCGCGCAAAACCTGTCTCGAATGCAGGCGCAATTCAATCAGTTTCAGGGTCGGGAACGCGAAATACGCGAGCAGTTGCAGCAGAGCGTGGCGCCGCTCGCCGACAACAAAACGCTGCTCGAGGAGCAGCTCGCAGCACGCCTGTTGGTTGAGGAGGAGCTTGCGGCAGCTCGCCAGGTCGTTGAGAAGATTGAAGCCGAGCTTCGGGAATTGGATCAATCGCGCCTCCAGGTAGAACAGTCAGTCGATGCCGCTCGCACAAAAGTCAGTGAAGCGGAGATGGCGGTTCAGGAGCTGCGCGTTCGACGCGAAGGATTTGCCGACCAGCTGTCGAAGACGGATTTCGAGCTCGAAACCCTGTTGCAGGAGATGGATGAATCAGCGACGGTCGATGCCTGGGAGGAAAAGCTGGCGAAATTGCGCCTGCGAATAGACCGGCTCGGCCCGATCAACCTGGCGGCTATTGACGAGTTCAAGGAACAAACAGAGCGCAAGGAGTACCTGGATTCACAGCTTACGGACCTGAACGACGCGCTGCAGACGCTCGAGGGCGCAATTCGCAAGATTGACCGCGAGACACGCACGCGCTTCCGTGAGACCTTCAATAACGTGAACGATGGTTTCAAGCGGCTATTTCCAAAACTCTTCGGTGGCGGGCATGCGTATCTTGAAATGACGGGCGACGATTTATTGTCGGCCGGCGTTACCGTCATGGCTCGTCCGCCCGGGAAGCGCAACAGCACGATTCACCTGTTGTCCGGTGGCGAGAAGGCGCTGACCGCTGTGGCCATGGTCTTCGCAATTTTCGAGCTGAATCCTGCGCCATTTTGTATGCTTGACGAGGTCGACGCGCCGCTCGACGATGCCAACGTCGGACGTTTTTGCGAGATCGTTAAGGCGATGTCGGACACTGTGCAGTTTATCTTCATCACACATAACAAGGTCACAATGGAGCTTGCTCGACAGCTCTCCGGTGTCACCATGCAAGAGCCAGGTGTTTCAAGACTGGTGTCGGTAGACCTCGACGCAGCGGTGCAGATGGCGGCGAGCTAGCCGACCAGGCGAGTTTGAGAAATGGACGGACTGCGTTGGTTGCTGTTGTTCTTTGGAATGCTGGTAATCGCCGGTGTGTACCTCTATAGCCGTCGTGACAAGCCGCCCGTCGACAAGGATAGCGCTGACGCCCAACGCGTCGAGCCGACCTTGCAGATCGGCGAACGCGTCGCGGTCGGGGAGCCTGTCGGTGATGATGCTTCCGACGAACAGGCGGTCGACGCCGTTATTCCGGCCGCGGAGAGCGCGCCCCAGAAAATCGTCACCTTGCGCCTTGTTGCGCGCGAGAAGAGCGCGTTCAAGGGGGACGACCTGATCCTGAGTCTTCGTGGCATTGGCTTGCGCCACGGCAAATTCGGTATTTTTCATCGTTACGATGGCAACGACGAGGCGCGAACAATATTCAGCGCTGCCAGCCTGGTCGAACCCGGCAGTTTCGACCTTGCGAATATCAAGGAACAGCAGATACCCGGCATCAGTTTGTTTCTGGTATTGCCCGGGCCGATCGATAGCGTTGAGGCTTTCGATCTCATGATGGCCGCCGCCCGTGCACTGTCGCAAACACTCGGGGGCGAATTACTTGACGAGACCGGGAGTACGCTTAGCATTCAGCGTGAGCGTTATCTGCGCGAAGAGATCATAAAGTACACCCACAGTATTATGGTTGCCTGATCTCGCCTGGCATCGGGTCATGACCGCGTCCCCTGAAATCAAAAAGAAGATCGAATCTCTGCGCGAAGAGATTCGTTATCACAACTTTCGCTATCACACGCTGGATGACATTGAGATTCCCGACGCGGAATACGATCGCCTGTTTCGTGAGCTGCAAACGCTCGAACAGGAATACCCTGAACTGATTAGCATGGACTCGCCGACGCAACGTGTGGGCGCCGAGCCGAGTGGTTCATTGACGACGGTTCGGCATCGTTTGCCGATGTTGTCGCTGGACAACGTATTTTCCGAAGAAGAGTTGCGCGAGTTTCATGCGCGCGTGGCGGACAAACTCGAGTTTGAGGATGACGCGCCAGACCTTCGGTACGCAGCCGAACCGAAATTGGACGGCGCCGCTGTCAGCCTTCTGTTTGAAGACGGTATTTTCGTGCGTGCGGCCACTCGCGGCGATGGCACGACAGGCGAGGACATCACTCACAATGTCCGTACGATCGAGTCGGTGCCGTTGCGACTTATGGGCAAAGGGTTTCCGGACACGCTGGAGATTCGAGGTGAGGTCTTCATGCCGCGCGCGGGGTTCGAGGCCTACAACGAGAGGGCGAGGAAAACGGGCGACAAGACCTTTGTCAATCCGCGGAACGCAGCCGCCGGCAGTCTGCGCCAACTGGATCCAAAGCTAACGGCGCAGCGGCCGCTCGACATGTACGTGTATTCGGTGGGTCTGGTGGAGGGCGGGGACTTGCCCGACTGCCACAGCGAGACCATGAAGACCCTCAGGAAGTGGGGGCTCAAGACTTGTCCCGAAAACCGGGTTGTCAAAGGAGTGGAGGGGTGCCTCGACTACTACAGGCGTATCGAGGCGAAGCGCGATTCTCTCGCATATGACATTGACGGCGTGGTTTACAAGGTCGATAGCCTCGCGATGCAAAGAGAACTGGGCTTTGTATCTCGGGCGCCGCGCTGGGCGATTGCACACAAGTTTCCCGCTCAGGAAGAGCTGACCCTGGTAGAAGGAGTCGAGTTTCAGGTCGGACGAACCGGCGCTCTGACACCGGTCGCGAGATTGGCTCCAGTATTCGTAGGCGGCGTCACGGTTAGCAACGCAACACTTCACAACATCGATGAGCTGCACAGGAAAGACGTACGCGTCGGTGACACCGTAATCGTCCGAAGGGCAGGGGACGTAATTCCAGAAGTCGTGAGCGTTGTCCTGACCAAACGGCCCGGGAAAACCAGGCGCATCCAATTGCCAAAACTTTGTCCTGTTTGTAAGTCGCATGTCAGGCGCGAAGAAGGAGAAGCGGTTGCGAGATGTACGGGCGGCCTGTTCTGCAAAGCACAACGCGCGGAGGCCCTGAAGCACTTTGTTTCGCGAAAGGCAATGGATATTGATGGCCTTGGAGCGAAACTGATTGAACAACTCGTCGCCGAGGACAGGCTTGCCGATCCGTCGGATCTTTTTCACTTGGGTAGGGAGGAGCTCAGCGCGCGAGAGCGCATGGGCGATAAGTCGGCGGACAATCTGGTAAATGCGATTGAAGCAAGCAAATCTACGACGCTGGCGCGGTTCCTGTTTGCGCTGGGGATACGGGAAGTAGGCGAGGCGACCGCGGAGAGTCTGGCCTCGTATTTCGGCTCGCTTCCCGCGATTCAGGCAGCGAGTGTCGAGGATCTCACTAAAGTTCCCGACGTCGGACCGGTCGTTGCCCGACGCGTGCGCAGTTTTTTCGATGAACAACACAACCTCGACGTCATCCAGCAGCTCATGCAATGCGGTGTGCACTGGAAAGACTCCGAACCGACGCCGGTGGCAGCCGATGGCCCGCTTTCTGGTAACATATTCGTAATAACAGGGACTCTACCAACGATGACCCGTGACGAGGCCAAGCGTCGGATTATTCGCAACGGCGGCAGGGTCACCGGTAGCGTTTCGAGCAAAACGGATTTCCTGGTCGCCGGCGAAAAAGCGGGTTCGAAGCTCTCAAAAGCGCAGAAACTGGGCATACGAGTCCTCGACGAAACTGGATTGCTCGAACTCCTCGCAGACTGAGTTGCTTGTCTCTACGCGAGCGGCGCCCTTTAGAAGCAGTATTTCTGTGCTCTTTATTTATTTTCGCTGCTGGCCGCTCACGTTTGAGCCGGCAGACAATTGGGCGATAAATCCCACGCAATTGCTTCTTGTGGAAATTTGTCCATTTGATCAATATATTCCGCAACTATGACAGACGACATAAAAAAGCGTGTTCTGGATGCGTTCTTGTTGGTAATGCGACCGATTGTACGAATTCTGTTGCGATATGGGATCGGTTATCGGGAATTTGCCGAGGTAACCAAGACTGCGTTCGTGGACATTGCGTCGGCAGACTTCGGAATTCGCGGCCGGCCGACAAACATATCACGGGTCGCCGTGATGACGGGATTGACGCGTAAAGAGGTAAAGCGACTTCGAGACAAGATTGCCAGAGGCGATGCATTGGTCTCAGTGAAGACCACGCCCTTTGAAGACGTTTTGCATCAATGGCATGCCCAGCCCGAATATACAGACGAGGCGGGAAACCCTAGGCCTCTTAAATTTTCCGGTGAGGAAAACTCTTTCACAAGTCTCGTCAAGAGATTTGGTGGTGATATCCCTGCTGGGGCGATGCGAACCGAAATGAAGAGAGTAGGAGTTGTTCGCGAAGATGATGCGGGTCGACTGACTCTAGTCAGCAGAACCTACAAGTCGGAGAGTGATCATGAGACTCTCGTTACCGTATTGGTTCGCAGCGTCTATCCACTGATCTCAAATGTTGCGCACAACACTGATCCAGAACGCGTCGGCACCACCTGGGCTAATAGAATTGCGCATACATCATCTTTGCGTATGTCCGATGCTAAACAGTTGCGACGAATAACGAAGGACAGAATCATCGATTTCGTAGAATCAATCGATGACATATTCATCGCATATGAGTCTTTGCAGGATGAGGTCGACACGGAGTCAACCAATAATGTGGTCGCGGTCGGCGTCTACTATTTCGAGGAACAAGACGACAAAGCCGATTACGATTGGTAGCTCCAACGGAACTCGACCTGCGCATAGAGTTGCACATACGACATCTTAAGAAGCTCCGATACGCGACAACTTCGTCGTATAACAATAGATCGAATCGCTGATCTTGCGAGTCGATTGATGACATTTTTATTGCTTACGACGCTGCAGAAGTGACAACGAATCCGAATCCGACAATGCCATTGCGGTCGGTATATTCTATTTTGAGGAAGAAGACAGTCGGGCTGATTACAAGTGGTAGTTAGCGGTTTCGCAGAGAAAGTCGACTGCCTAGAAAGACGTCTTAGAACCATCACAAAGCACGGTCTTCTTGTCGAACAAGATTGCCGCGTGTTCCGGGCTATCTACTTCCGGGATGGTTGCTCGGGTTAGCGTCCGCATTCATTTCACTGGTCCACATTTGCGCAATTCGGAGACAACGAGTCGCCGGCCTAACCCAGGCGGGTGGCTGCTGTCAAGAATATGGCGGGGCGCCTTTCGAACCCTAGGGCTCGCCGTAAACAGACAATTCCTTGCCAATTGGTAAAAAATTAACGTAATCAATAATTTACTTAAGGTAGTTTTTGTTTCCGTGCCGGGCTTCTGCGACCTGATTTGACATATTATCGCTTGATAGTTCGTGATCGAGTCAACAGCTAATTTCTAGGCCAATCAGTTGCTTGCATAGGAATGCGCACCGAGATACTTTACATATTACGCAATTGACCTGGCCTGAGATGGGGCAAGAAGTAAAAGACCACCTGAAAGACGCCCTTTCGCTGATGTTGAAGCCACTGGTCCGTCTTTTGATTGCGCAGGGCGTTACGCATGCGGAGTTTTCGGAGACGGCAAAGAAGGTCTATGTAGAGACAGCGCTGAGACACTTTGAAACTGGTGAAAAAGTAAATAAGTCGCGGGTTGCGATACTTACCGGACTAACTCGAAAAGAGGTCAAGAATGTAATTGACCGGGCACTGAGTTCAGGCAAAGTGAGAAGACACACTCTAGGCCGGCGAGAGTGCTGACTGGTTGGTACTCCGATCCGATCTTTCAGGGTCCGTACGGCATACCACTAGAACTGCCGTACGAGAGTCAAGATAATGATACACCAAGTTTCGTAGAACTAGTGAGGCGCTACAGTGGCGATATGGCTCCGAGGCAGATGCTTAAATGAACTGATCGAATCGGGATCGGTGATCGAGGTCAGATGGTCGATATAAGGCTGTAAGTCGAATATTTCTAAGGAGATGTCCCTCTCGGCATCCATCATTCAAACGCTCGGAGAGGTTGGCTACAGAGTTTTTTCATCAGCGGCGAAGAATATAGATAAGGAGGTCGGAGTCGCGTGGCCACTTTGACAGGATGGTTCTTGCGGACGACGGGCTGTTCAGGAGAAGTAACTCATGGATTCGAATTCCTATATAAGCCGAGAGGTCAAGAATTTCTGGAGGAGCTAGACGTTTGGTTTACGTCCCGAAGAGAAAAGAACAAACCGGCGAAGAAACCTAGCGAAACTGGTCTGTATATGGTTCATTACGTTGACGATCTTGAAGACAAAAAAAACCTTCGGGAAATGCTGATCGAACGCGGGGCGGAGATAGATAACGCGAAATAAAGGTACGAATTTAGGGAAGCCAGTCGAAGAGCGAATAGTTTGCAACGGATTACGGATGAATCCCCACTAGTCGACTTACGGCTGGTTTGGCAAGAGTTGGAGAGAACTACTAAAGCGAGGAGCGAAAATGCAAAATGGCAAGAAGCGCCAGGACGCTATACGTCTTGGGAGCGACGCTGATTGCAGCCGCAACGCCGCACATGGCGACGGCCGAGACTAACTCGGCGGCGGTAGCGTCCATTACAGGTGGCGATGTTGTTTCAATAACCGGTGGCGATTTAACGTCGATAACGGGCGGTGATCTGACCTCCATTACAGGCGGGGATCTGACGTCGATAACGGGCGGGGATCTGACGTCGATAACGGGCGGTGATCTGACCTCAATTACAGGCGGGGACCTGACGTCTACGACCCATTACAGGCGGGGACCTGACGTCGATAACGGGCGGTGATCTGACCTCCATTACAGGCGGCGATCTGACGTCGATAACGGGCGGGGATCTGACGTCGATTACGGGCGGTGATCTGACCTCAATTACAGGCGGGGACCTGACGCATACGGCGATAACGGATAGGCGGTGATCTGACCTCCATTACAGGCGGGGACCTGACGTCGATAACGGGCGGTGATCTGACCTCCATTACAGGCGGGGATCTGACGTCGATAACGGGCGGTGATCTGACCTCCATTACAGGCGGGGATCTGATGTCGATAACGGGCGGTGATCTGACCTCCATTACAGGCGGGGATCTGACGTCGATTACGGGCGGGGACCTGACCTCCATTACAGGCGGGGACCTGACGTCGATAACGGGCGGTGATCTGACCTCCATTACAGGCGGGGATCTGACGTCGATAACGGGCGGGGATCTGACGTCGATTACGGGCGGTGATCTGACCTCTATTACTGGTGGCGATGTTTCCTCGATTACAGGTGGCGACAGCGCGCTCCTCGCCGGCCCAGTCGATTCCATTGACAAAACTAACGGCGTTTTCGAATCGATGGGTCAGATCGTGATGGCCTCGCAAGCAATGCTCGCGAGCATGCGCGTCGGTGACTTCGTTTCCGTATCGGGATCCGTGGTTTCTCAGGGCTGGCTTTACGCAGACGAGGTGTCGGTTTCGACAGAGCGTTACGTACCAGGTGCAACTGAAGTTGTCGTTACGGGTCTGCTGACATCGGTCGATCGAAAGACCGGAATAGCACAAGTCGGTGGCCTTACGATTGACTTCACGGCGAGTCTCGGTAGTTCGAGCGCTCCGTCCGGTGCAATCTGGAGCTTCAGAGGTATCAGGCCGGCACAGCGTGGTGTGATGCTGTCGGATCGATCTGGCGCTGGCGCAAGACAGTAGTTGTTCTGTTCGGGAGGATCGCTCTGATATCGCTCATCGGTAGCTGAACGCGAGGGACAGCATGTCCTCATGACGAACGAAGAAGGAGGTCACTTAGGTGGCCTTTTTCTTTGTCTGCGATATGTAAGGGCATAAAAAAGTCGGCGTCCCTGCCGACTTAGATCTCGTATCAACCTGTTAGGGAGATGCGAGGGTTGGAGGAGCCATCCCCGAGCGATTAGGAATGACTCGGAGAGAATACTAGGTGGCTTGGGCGCGGCGAGGTGTGACGAGTTTCACAAATAGTCTCGTAAATAGAAAAAGGGCGCCAATAGGCGCCCTCAGTCTTTAAAAATAGCGGTATTAAGTTAAGTGGCTATCCCTTTTTGAGGGTGGCGCGCAATCCCTCGAGGTAGTCCTGCAATTTCTGTTGTTCCACGCGTTGCTTGATTACATCGCGAACACTTTCGAGAGTTGGCGGTGTTGCGTCGCGAGAGTCCTCGCGAAAAATAACGTGCCAGCCGAATTGCGTCTGCACCGGCGTCTTGCTGAATGCGCCGTCTTCCAAACCAGCTACCGCTTCGGAGAAGGGTGCGACCATCTGGTTCGGCGAGAACCAGCCCAGGTCTCCGCCATTAGGTCCTGAGGGTCCCGTCGATTTTGCCTTTGCGAGATCGGCGAAGTTCGCCCCGCCTTCGAGCTCGGCGACGATGCTGTTTGCTTCGCTCTGCGATTCAACGAGAATGTGGCTGGCCTTGAATTCCTGCGGCGGCGCGAGCGCGATCTGTTCCTTATAGGCAGCCTGGATTTCTTCATCACTCGCGGTATTGTTCTCTATAAAGTCAGCCGCTACTGCTTGCGCCAGGATGCCCCGGGTCTGCAGTTCCATCATCGCTTTATTGCGCGGCATCTCGGACAGCGTCTTGGCGCGAGGCTGTGTCGTGAGCAGATAGATGTCCTTCAATTCCTCCATGAAACGGGTTCGTTCGGTCGGCGTGGCTTGCGCCGCCGGTTTTTGAATGCGGGATTCGAGGTACATATTGAAGACGTCGGCCGTAATTTCGGCGCCATTTACGGTATCGATCGTCTGTGCCGAAAGGGTTCCGACGGTCAGCATCGCCGCGCATGCGGAAAGGGCAGCCGTAAGACGAGTCCCGGTCAGCCGGGAACGTTTATTCAGAGTCATGGTGAGGTCCTTTTTGCGAAGTTGGCGCATGATAAACGATATGACGTCCCGGGCGCGAGAAAGGTCCCGGGATTCCTGCGATCAGCTAAACCTATAATTCTTCAGGCGTCCTGGCCGTTATGCGTAATGCATGAATATCGGACTCCATCAGGGAGCCGAGTGCTTCGAAGATCATCCGGTGGCGCTGCAGCGGGTTCGTGCCGGCAAAGGCGGCTGAGACGATTTTCACCTCAAAATGGCCAGCCCCGGAACGCGCGCCTTCATGCCCGGCATGAAGATGGCTCTGGTCCTTTACCAGCAGGGTGTCGGGCGAAAAGGCCTCCCTCAACTTCGTCTCGATCGATTTGACGCGCTCGGCTGTCATGGCAGCACCCGCTTGAATGGTTTCACGGTCACTGTCTTGCAGACGCCGGCGACGACGTAAGGATCCCTGGCGGCCCATTCTTCTGCGTCTTCCAGGGTGGCGAAGTCAACGATGACCAGGCTACCGGTATAGCCGGCGGGGCCGGGGTCCGGCGAGTCAACGGCAGGATGGGGTCCGGCAAGCAGCAAGCGACCCTCGTCGCGAAGCACTGTCAGTCGTTCCAGGTGTTCCGCCCGGGCACCGATGCGCTTGTCTAGGGAGCCCTCGTGATCTTCGCTCAGTACCGCGTACCACATGCTCAGCGCTCCACATCCTCGTTGCTGGTCTCATCGCCAATCAGGCTGGCAATCCAGAATGTTTGGGCCAGCATAAAGACGAACGTCAGCGCCATCAGTCCGAAAACCTTGAACTGAACCCACGTCTCCTGCGAAAAATTGTAGGCGACGTAGATATTGAGCAGCCCGGCGGCAACGAAGAACAGCACCCAGACAAGGTTCAGTTTTCTCCATTGCGACTGCGTGATTTTCTCGGCAGGCATGGCTTCGACCAGCCCGAAAAACCGCTGCACCAGGGTTTTTTCGCCGAACCAGAAACTGCCCAGAAATGCGCCGGCAACGACCCAGTAGAAAACCGTGGGTTTCCAGTAAAGGAATAGCGGATTCCTGAAATAAAGAGTCAGGGCTCCCGCAACCAGCAGGAAAACCGTCGACCAGAAATACATCTTGTCGAATTTCTGCGTCCGAATGTATTTGACCAGCAGGCCGATGGGCATGGCGATCATCAGCACGACCAAGGCGAAGTAGATGCCTTTGTAAAAGAAGGCTCCCAGGAACAGGATAAGTGGTAGAAATTCGAACAGGAGATTCATCGCGGGCCCGGTTCTCGGCCTGAATTGGCTGCGAATAGTAGCGTAAATCCGTCCAGCGGTTCCAATGCAAAAATTGGCTATGCGCGCCGTCACGCCTCGCCTACAATCCGCGCGTGGCGAAACTCATAGAAATTCACCCGAAAGACCCGCAGCGGCGGCGTGTGAAGGAAGTCGTGGAAATCATACGCAGTGGCGGCCTGATCGCGTATCCGACGGATTCGAGCTATGCCTTCGGTTGCCATATTGGCGACAAGAAGGCGATCGACCGGATTCATCGCATTCGCAGCACCGACAAGAAGCACAATTTCACGCTGGTCTGCGCCGATCTCACCGAGATCAGCGTCTACGCGCGAGTCGACAACTGGGCCTACCGGATGATCAAGTCGATGACACCGGGGCCCTATACCTTCATCCTGCCCGCGACACGCGAAGTGCCGAAAAGGCTGCAGAATCCCAAGCGTCGCACGATCGGGATGCGAGTGCCGGATCACGTGCTGGTCCATGCCATCCTCGAGGAACTGGGTGAGCCGATCATGAGCTCCACCTTGCTGTTGCCGGGTGATGACATGCCGTTGACTGATCCGCAAGAGATCGAGGATCGAATAGGACATGAAATAGAGGCCATCATCGATTCCGGGCCAACCGGCATTGAACCGACCACGGTTCTCGATCTTTCCAACGACAAGGTCGAGATTCTCAGGGTGGGCAGGGGTGACGTCAGTCAGTTCGCCTGAGCCTCGGGATATGCGATAGAATGTAAAAATCGCTGCTGGAAATCGTATGAAGCCCGAACTTAGAGTCCTGACCCCTGAGGATGCGCCAAAGCCTGCTCAGGACGAAAAACAGTCGCCGGCCCAGGCCGAGATGCCGTTCGCGGTTGTCGATGGCGAGCCGGTAACGACTCTGCCGCAGGACCTTTACATTCCTCCCTATGCGTTGCAGGTTTTCCTCGAGGCGTTTGAGGGGCCACTCGACTTGTTGCTGTATCTGATCCGGCGCCAGAATATCGACATCCTTGATATTCCGATCGCCGAGATCACGAAGCAGTATGTCCAGTACATCGAACTCATGCACGAGATGCAGCTCGAGCTGGCCGGCGAATATCTGTTGATGGCGGCTATGCTTGCCGAGATCAAATCGCGGATGCTTCTGCCCAGGCCTGAGGTAGAGGCGGAAGAAGAAGATGATCCGCGCGCCGAACTCGTGCGCCGATTGCAGGAATACGAACGCTACAAGAAAGCAGCCGAGGACATCGGGGATTTGCCCAGGCTCGAACGCGACGTGTTTATCGCCACCGCCGATGCACCTGAGCGCAAGGTCGTCACAAAACTACCGGACGTCACCTTGAAGGAGCTGCTGCTCGCGTTTCACGACGTGCTGAAACGCGCCGAGATGTTCTCGAACTTGCACATGCAGCGGGAACCGCTATCGGTGCGTCAACGCATGAGCGAGATCCTCTCGCGCATCAAGGCGAACAGCTTCACGGGTTTTTCTGACCTGTTCGATCCACAAGAGGGCCGCATGGGTGTTGCCGTGACGTTTATCGCTATTCTGGAGCTGCTGCGCGAATCGGTGATCGAGGTCGTGCAGTCGGGCGAGTTTGCCCCCTTGCATGTTCGCGCCGCATCCGCTGTCCGGCTGGTGACGAACGACGTGCAGGACACGAATGCGCAGAATGACGATTTTGTTTGAGAAGATATTTCTGAATGGACGCAACCGAGATTAAGTACTTTGTCGAGGCCGCGCTGCTGGCAGCAGGGCGGCCACTGAACATCGACCATCTGAAAGGACTTTTTGACGGGCGCGGTGCGCCCGAGAAGTCCGAGATACGCGAGGCAATTGCGGCGCTCAACGAGGACTACCAGGACCGCGGTATCGTAGTGTCTGAGGTTGCGTCCGGATTCCGCATGCAAATCAAGTCCTCAATGTCGGACAGGCTGCAAAAACTCTGGGAAGAAAGACCGCCACGTTATTCCCGGGCGCTCTTCGAGACGCTTGCTTTGATCGCGTATCGCCAGCCGATTACACGCGGTGAAATCGAGGAGATCCGCGGTGTTGCGGTGAGCTCGAATATTGTTCGGCAGCTGTTGGAACGGGACTGGGTCCGCGTCGTCGGGCATCGCGACGTTCCCGGCCGTCCTGCCATGTTCGGCACAACCAAGGCGTTTCTCGACTATTTCAGTCTGAAGAAACTGGACGATCTTCCTCCGCTTGCCGACCTGTCCGACTGGGAGAGCCTGCGCGTGCAACTGAATCTTCCGGAAGTCGAGGATCAGTCCGAGACGGCTGACGGCCCGATGCTGGATCGGCCTCAGGATGATCATGAAGATGTCGCGGATTCGGCAGCCGCGGATGCCGGCAACGATGCCATCCCGGAGCTGGTCGACCAGGCGCCCGCCAACGAGCTTCCGACGCTTTTTCCGGAAGGTCACGCCGAACGCGAAGAGGATATCGAGGAGCTGATCGTCTCAGAGTGGCCCGACCCGGTTGGCTGAGCGCATTCAGAAGGTCCTGGCGGCCGCCGGCCATGGTTCCCGTCGAAAAGTCGAGACCTGGATCCGGGAGGGGCGACTGAAAGTGGACGGCCGGGAGGCGCAGCTAGGCGAGCCGCTCGAAGGCACCGAGACGATCACTCTTGATGGGCGTCCACTTTCGTTGAAGGGCGGCGCTCAGGCGCATCGGCATATCGTCTACAACAAGCCCGCAGGCGAGGTTACCAGTCGCGAGGACCCGGAGGGGCGCAAGCTGGTCTTCGATGCGCTGCCCAGGCTCAAAGGCGCGCGGTGGATCGCCGTCGGCCGGCTGGATCTGAAGACGACCGGTCTGCTCCTGTTTACCACCGACGGCGAACTGGCGAATGCGCTGATGCATCCCTCATCCGAAATCGTTCGCAAATACGCGGCAAGAGTCCACGGTAGCCCCTCGAGTGCGGAGCTGGAGCGGCTCCAGGATGGCGTCGAATTGTCGGATGGCCCGGCGCGCTTCGATTCCATCGAAGCTGCCGGGGGTGAGGGCGCAAATCGCTGGTTCAACGTGACGCTCAAAGAGGGCAGGAATCGCGAAGTGCGAAGGCTATGGGAGGCGATCGGTTACGAGGTCAGCCGACTGATTCGTACCGCTTATGGCCCGATCGAACTGCCGCGTTCGGTACGGCGTGGCCGGTACGCGGCGCTGACGCCAGCGCAGGTACGGGCGCTGTATCAGGCCGCCGGTTTGTCGCCTCCCGAGACGACACCAACTACCAAGAAAGCCAGGAAAAAATATAAAAAATAGATAGTTAGCTGGAATACCTAATGTCCATTATTACTGCGCGTCCAGGCTCTTTCCCGTGACGCCCTTGCTGTCCGGGCCCAGAAGGTAGACGTAGGGCGCAAGAATGTCCTCAGGGCGTTTTAGCGTGTCGGGGTTTTCAGCCGGGTATGCCGCCAGTCGCATACCGGTGCGCGTGGCACCCGGATTGATGCAATTGGAGCGCAGCTTCCCCTGGCGATGCTCGTCCGCAAGGACCTGAGACAATCCTTCGGTCGCGAACTTCGAGACGGCGTAGGCACCCCAGAAGGCTTTTCCGGTCCGGCCCACGCCGCTGCTCGTAAAAATCACGGACGGATCCTCTGACTGCTGCAGCATGGGCATCAGCACCTGGGTTATCGCGAAAGCCGATGTCACATTGACGTGCATGACGCGCTGCCACAAGACGGCGTCGTACTGTGCAATGGAGTACCGCTCACCAAGAATACCGGCGTTTAGAACCAGGCCGTCGAGTCGCCCGAATTCCTGTTGGACGCTGGTTGCCAGCGAGATATACGACTCGCTGTTGGCGGACGCGAGGTCGAGGACCGCGATAGACGGTCGCGGTGCTCCCTCGATTGCCTCGACGGCGTCATACACCTGCTCGAGTTTGCTGACGTTGCGCCCGTGAAGAATCACCTGCGCTCCCAGACTTGCCGCGTGCATGGACAGTGCCCTGCCAATGCCGTCCGTCGCCCCGGTTACCAGGATAATGCGATCCTTGAGGATATCGTCTGCGTATTCGTAGGTCCGCGGATCGGTCATCAGGGCTCGATCCCCTCGGTCATCGTACGAGGTACCGATTCCAGCCGTTCGAGTGGCTCGACCTCCTTTTTCGCATGCGCGCCGAGTTCGACGAACTTCCTGGCACCCGGAAGGACGTTACGTTCCAGGGATCCGACCGCTTTGTTGTAATTGTCGACGCTGCTGGCCAGCTGGCGACCGACGCGGTTCATGTGGGTGACGAAGGTCGCGAGGCGCCCGTATAGATCCTCGGCAAGAATGCGAATCTCCTTGGCATTGTCAGCCAGCGCCAGCTGGCGCCAGCCGTAGGCAACAGCCTTCAGTAGCGCGACGAGACTGGTCGGCGTGGCGAGGATAATCTGCTTGGACAGCGCATACTCGATGAGATCGGGTTCTTCGTTGAGTGCGGCACTGAGAAACTGGTCGCCCGGGATGAACAGGATCACGAACTCCGGGCTTTCGTCGAATTGCTCCCAGTACGATTTCGACGACAGCATACGAATGTGTGCACGAACGTTTTTCGCGTGCCGCTCAAGGCCCAGCTTGCGCTGCGCGTCGTCGGCCGCCTCGGCGGCGGCAAGATAGGCGTCCAGGGGCGTTTTTACGTCGACCACCAGCATGCGCTGGTCCGGCATCCTGACGATCATGTCGGGCCGGATGGCCTGTGTCTCTCCCGAGGTGTGAACCTGCTCCATGAAGTCGCAGTGCTCGACCATGCCGGCCAACTCGACCAGGCGGCGCAGCGTAATCTCGCCCCAGCGACCCCGCACCTCCGGCCGTCGCAGCGCATTCACGAGGTTGTGCGTTTCCTTTGCAAGCGCCTGCTGATTGAGCTGCATCGTTTCCAACTGGTTCTTGATGCCGCCGTAGGCCTGGCTGCGAGCCTTCTCGAGTTCCGCGATCTGCTTTTGTGACGCCTCGAGGGCGTCACGGATGGGTTTCACGAGCGACTCCACAGCCTTCTCGCGCTCCCCGAGTTCGCGCTTGGCCTTTTCCTGTTGTGTTCCGAGATTCTGCTCGGCGAGTCTGAGGAAATTCTCGCTGTTGGATTGCAGGGACTGGTTGGCAAGGTTGGAAAACGCGGCGGTCAGCTTTGCGTTCGCGAGCTCGAACGCAGCCTCACGCTCGCTCTGCAGGGTCTCCTGGTTCTTGAGTTCGTTTTCCGTCTGCCGGATCTGCTCCAGGAGTCTTTTGCGCCGTTGCCGGCCGATTAACCACGTCACCAGCACCCCGAGCAGCACGCCGATTGCGAGTGCAGGCGCCCCGATTTCGAGGTAAACGGGTTCTATGCTTATGGAGATCATCAGGACTCAAGGTTAACCGCTTTGAGGACGATTTGCGTCAATTCTTCCGGGTCGATAGCGATGATATCGGCACCCCATTCGCGCGGATCATCGTCCTCCGTGATATAGCCATAAGCCGCGGCAATGGTTGCCGCGCCGGCGCGCATGCCAGCTTGAATATCCCGAGATGCATCACCGATGTAGATTGATCGCTGGGCGTCCACGCCGGCAATATCACAACCGAGCAGTATCGGGCCGGGCTCCGGTTTGCGTACCGACAGCGTGTCGCCGCTGACGGCGCAAACGCTGCGATCCGCGAGTCCGAGGGCCTCGAGCAGTGGGTTCGTCAGGTGCTCGGGCTTGTTGGTTACTACGCCCCAGGGGCAGCCCGCTATGTCCAGTTGGTCGAGGAGTGTATCCACACCGGCGAATACGCGCGTCAGGTGGCAAAGCCGCTCGGCATAACGCTCGACGTATTCGTCAACCAGGGCCGCGCGCCGGTCCTCATCGAGGTCCGAAAAACCGATGCGCAGGAGACCCATCGCTCCGTTCGATACGTGACGGCGTGCAAAGTCGTAGTCGATCGGTTCATAGTCATGGTCGGCCTGCATTTCCTGTAGCGTCGCGACCATGTCCGGTGCCGTATCGGCGAGCGTACCGTCGAGATCGAACAGCACGAGATCGAATGAACCGTCCTGGATCTGCATCAGTCGGCAGGCCGCTGGAAATACATCAGGTAGTTTACGTCCAGGTTCTCGCCCAGCGAGTACGCTTTGGTCAGCGGGTTGTAGTGCATGCCAATGCTCTCAACGAGCCTCAGTCCTGCGTGACGGGCCCATGCCTCGAGTTCCGATGGACGGATGAACTTCGCATATTCGTGCGTTCCGCTCGGCAGCAGTTTCAGCACGTACTCGGCTCCGACGATCGCAAAAAGGAAGGACTTCGGATTGCGGTTGATGGTCGAGAAAAATACATGGCCACCCGGTTTCACCAATTGTGCACACGAGCGAATAACCTTCGATGGCTGCGGCACGTGCTCGAGCATTTCCAGGCACGTGACAACGTCATACTCACCGGCCTCAGCGGCAGCGAGCTGTTCAGCCGTCGTTTTTCGATAATCGACCGCAGCGCCGGATTCGAGCTGATGCAGACGCGCGACCGACAGGGGCCCTTCGGCCATGTCGATGCCGGTCACGGTGGCTTTTGCCGCTGCCATTGCCTCGGCCAGGATTCCACCGCCGCAGCCGATGTCCAGCGCGCGACAGCCGTCGAGAGTCACATGCTTGCGAATCCAGCCGAGGCGCAGTGGATTGATGTCATGCAGTGACTTGAAGTCTCCATCCGTATCCCACCAGCGTGATGCCAGTGAATCGAATTTCGCAAGTTCCGCGGGGTCGACGTTTTGATTGGCTCCTGTCATGTGTATCCGGTCCTGAGTTCAAATATCTGTGGCAGCGATTCGATCACGCCACTCGTTGCTGCGTGCGAGCAATTCATCCGTATTGATGCCGACGAGTCTGCCACTGTCCAGCTGGTGTTTCCCGGCTACCCAGACATCCGAGACCTGGCTGGCATTGGCCGTGAACACGACTTGGGAAACAACGTCAAAGACGGGCTGACTGTTAAGGCTCGCGAGATCGACGCAGGCCAGGTCTGCCCACTTGCCGGTCTCGATGGAGCCAATGCAATCCGCGAGACCAAGTGCCCGTGCACCCTCGAGGGTCCCCATTCGCAGCGCGTCAGCGGCTGAGAATGCCCTGGCATCGTCCGAGCCGGCCTTGGCCAGCAGTGCCGCCAGCCGGATTTCGGCGAGCACATCGAGCACATTGTTACTGGCAGCCCCGTCAGTGCCGACGCCAACGTTGATGCCCGCCGCGCGGAATCGGCTGATCGGTGCAATGCCGCTGGCGAGTTTGAGATTCGATCGCGGGCAATGCGCGATGTTGACGCCGGCCTCGGCGAATCGATCGATTTCGGCATCTGTCATGTGCACGGCATGGACGGCCAGCAAAGAGGCGTTCACCAAGCCGAGTTCGTCGAGGCGCTCGAACGGTCGCTTGCCGGTCTGCTGCAGCGATGCCGCGATTTCCGCCGCTGATTCGTGCAGATGAATCTGCACGGGTACATCCAGCTGGTCGGCCATGACCCGAAGCTGGGTAAACGAATCGTCGCACAGCGAGCCGAGCGAGTGGGGCGCGTAGCAGCTGGAGATTAGCGGGTGTTCGACGTACGGGTCGTGGACGAGGTCGGAGCCTTTCTGCAAATACTCCTCGTTGCTGGCAGCCCAGCTCGTCGCGACATCGAGTACCGGCGTACCGATCATGGCCCGCATTTGCAGGTCTACGGCCGTTTCAGCAACGATCTCAGGGAAGAAGTACTGGTCACTGAAGCAGCTTATGCCGGCCCGAATCATCTCCGCTATGGCCAGCTCAGTGCCGTCCCTGACCATTTCGGCGCTGACCCAGCGCCTCTCCGCGGGCCAGATCTTCTCGCGTAGCCAGGTCTCCAGGGGAAGGTCGTCCCCGAAGCCCCTGAGCAGGGTCATCGCGGCATGTGTGTGGGTGTTCACCAGGCCCGGAATCAGAACATGGTCCGGGCGTCGGATCTGCACGCTCGGCTGGTAGTTTTCGAGGGCTTCCGGGAGGGGTAGCAGATCCGTGATCCGACCGTCTGTCACGATGACCGCATGCTCGTCGAGGACGACCCCGGCGGGTTCTACAGGTACGCACCAACGGGGCGCAATCAGGGTGTCACAATGCCGCATAGTCGGGGCAGTATACGCGTCGCTGCGGGCAGCGCCAGCGCTGCATCTCAGGGTCAATTATGTCGCTGAAACACTGCTGTTTCCGCCCTCGTTGTGGTAGCATTGGCACCCTGATCCGAAGCTTGAAAAAGGCCCCATTCGGGCCGCTACGATCGAGATTCTGATCCCGCACAAACCCACCACAAATTGCCGCTCACATTTCGCTCCCCGGGGTTCGGAAATGCGCCCGGATTGTGAGCCAGGAAAGTAGGAAACTATGGCCGAAGTTGCACAGGAATTGCTCTCTGTAAGTCTCGAACAGGAGATGCAGCAGTCCTACCTGGACTACGCAATGAGCGTGATCGTTGGAAGGGCATTGCCGGATGTTCGCGATGGCCTCAAGCCGGTTCACCGCCGGGTCCTTCATGCGATGCGGGAACTGGGCAACGTCTACAACAAGCCTTACAAGAAATCTGCCCGCGTCGTCGGTGACGTCATCGGTAAGTACCATCCGCACGGCGATTCCGCGGTGTACGACACCATCGTGCGCATGGCCCAGCCTTTCTCGATGCGCTACATGCTGGTGGATGGTCAGGGTAACTTCGGTTCCGTCGACGGAGATTCACCCGCGGCCATGCGATACACCGAGGTCCGCATGTCCAGGATCGCCCACGAGCTGCTCGCCGACATCGAAAAAGAGACGGTCGATTTCGTGGAGAACTACGACGGCTCCGAGAGTGAGCCGTCGGTTATGCCGACGCGCATACCGAATCTGCTCGTCAACGGCTCGTCGGGCATTGCGGTCGGCATGGCAACCAATATACCGCCGCACAACCTTACCGAGGTAATCAACGCGTGCCTTGCCATGATCGAAAATCCGGCAATCGACACGCCCGCCCTGATGGAGCATATGCCCGGTCCCGATTTCCCGACGGCCGGCATCATCAATGGTGCCCAGGGGATCTATTCCGCCTACCGGACGGGCAGGGGGCGTGTTCACATTCGCGCGCGTACACGCATCGAAACGATCAATGCCCGCGGCAAAGAGGCCATCATCGTTACCGAGCTGCCGTATCAGGTCAATAAGGCTCGCCTTATCGAGAAGATCGCCGATCTGGTGCGTGACAAGCGCATTGAGGGTATCAGCGAACTGCGAGACGAGTCCGACAAGGATGGCATGCGCATCGTTATCGAGCTGCGCACGGGCGAGATCAGCGATGTCGTACTGAACAATCTCTACAAGCACACGCCAATGCAGACCGTGTTTGGGATCAACATGGTCGCCCTTCGCGATGGCCAGCCCAGGCTCTTGAACCTGAAGCAGGTGCTTGAAGCGTTCCTGGCGCATCGCCGGGAAGTGGTAACCAGGCGCACGATATTCGATCTGCGCAAGGCGCGAGATCGCGCCCACGTGCTGGAAGGGCAGACCGTTGCCCTCGCGAACATTGACGACATTATCGCGCTTATCAAGGGCTCCGCGTCGCCGGCCGAAGCCAAGGCAGGCCTGATGGCCCGTGCCTGGGCGCCGGGCGATGTTACCGGCATGCTGCAGCGGGCCGGCGACACGGATACGCGACCGGATGACCTGGGTCCCGGCAGCGGCCTGATCGACGGCGAGTACCGCCTTTCGGCCGTGCAGGCGCAGGCGATTCTCGATCTCCAACTGCACCGTCTCACCGGACTTGAACAAGACAAGATAGTTAAAGAATACAAGGAGATATTACTTAAAATTAAAGATCTCTCTGATATTCTGTCGAACCCGGATCGTCTTATCCAGGTAATTCGCGATGAGCTCCTCGAAATGCGCGAGAACTACGGCGATGAGCGGCGCACCGAGATCGTGCAGGATCACTCGGACCTGAGTGTCGAGGACCTGATTCCCGAGGAGGAGGTCGTCGTGACGCTCTCGCACGGCGGCTATGCGAAGGCGCAACCCATAGATGTCTACCAGGCGCAGAAGCGCGGCGGCCGCGGGCGCTCTGCAACCAAGGTCAAGGACGAGGATTTCATTGACAAGCTGTTTGTCGCCAATACGCACGACACGATCCTGTGTTTCTCGAGCCGCGGCAAGATGTATTGGCTGAAGGTGTACCAGGTCCCGCAGGCAAGTCGGGGTTCGCGCGGCAAACCCATCGTGAACCTGCTGCCGCTGGAAAAGGACGAAAGAATCAATGCGGTGCTGCCGATCCGCGAATACGACGAGGGGCACTTCGTATTCATGGCGACGTCGGGCGGAACGGTCAAGAAAACCCCGCTCAAGCAGTTCTCGCGTCCGCGTGCCAGCGGCATTATCGCCATCGATCTTCGAGGCGACGACAAGCTCGTCGACGTCGCCCTCACTGATGGCAAGGCACAGATATTGCTGGTTGCCAGCCATGGCAAGGCGATCCGCTTCGACGAGGGCGACGTGAGACCAATGGGGCGCGGTGCCGCCGGCGTCCGCGGTATCAAGCTGCCGAGCGGTCACGAGGTGATCGCGCTAACCATCATTCGCGAGGGTCTGATCCTGACAGCGACCGAAAATGGCTACGGCAAGCGTACGCCCGTCGAAGACTTCCCGGAACAGGGTCGCGGCGGTCAGGGCGTGATTGCGATCCAGACGACGGATCGAAACGGAAACACGGTCGGCGCCGAACAGGTGCAGGACGAGGACGAGATCATGCTCATCAGTTCGAATGGCACGCTGGTTCGAACCGGAGTGGACGATATCTCGATCATGGGACGGAATACCCAGGGAGTGCGCCTGATTCGGGTAGAGAGCGGTCAGCGGCTGGTCGGGCTCGCGCGCATCGAGGGCATCGAAGAAGACGAGGACTGACGCACTGATCTGGTGCGTTTCGCATCAGCGCTTCCGTCGTCGTTAGGCTATTTTCTTACGGTATATTCTTAGTGCATTTGACGGCTCAAACCGCAACAATAGCCGCCCTGAAAATTCCCTCCCCAATCGAATAGGACCTGAGCGACATGTCGCGCGTTTTCAATTTTAGTGCTGGCCCGGCAGCGCTGCCCCTGGAAGTTCTGGAAACAATCCGACACGACATACCTGACTGGCAAGGCACTGGCATGTCGGTCATGGAGGTTAGCCACCGCGGCAAGCAATTCGTGGAGCTGGCGGCGCGTGCGGAAGCCAATATTCGAGAGTTGCTGGGGATTTCCGATGACTATAGCGTGCTGTTTCCGCAAGGTGGCGCGACGCTGCAGATGGCAATGGCACCACTGAACCTGACAGCTCCCGGTGACACAGCCGACTACGTTGTTACAGGAAGCTGGGGCAAGAAAGCCGCCGGCGAAGCGGCCAAGTTCTGCAACGCCGCGGTTATTGCCGACGCCTCTGACAGAAATTTCACCTATATCCCCGACGAGTCGACCTGGCGCCGCAGTGACAACGCGGCGTACCTGCACTATACGCCGAACGAAACCATTGCCGGCGTTGAGTTTCATTTCGTGCCTGGCGGCGATGTGCCGCTGGTCGCCGACATGTCCAGCACAATATTGTCCCGCCCGATTGACGTCAGCCGCTTCGGTGTCATCTACGCAGGCGCGCAAAAGAATATCGGGCCCGCGGGCATCACGCTCGTCATTGTGCGCAAGGACCTTCTCGACAGGGTTCGCCCGAACAACGCGCACCTGATGACGTGGAAAGCGTACGCAGACTCGGACTCGATGACCAACACGCCGCCGACATTCGCGTGGTACGTCGCTGACCTGGTATTCCAGTACCTGAAGGACCGGGGTGGCCTGGCCGCCATGGGCGAGATCAACCGCCGAAAGGCCAGCAAGCTTTACGCGGCTGTCGACGCGTCGGACTTCTACTCCAATCCGGTCAGTAAAGACTGTCGTTCCTGGATGAACGTGCCGTTCATCCTGGCTGACAGCTCGCTGGACACAAAATTCCTCGAGGAATCGAGCAAGGTCGGCCTTAGCAACCTGAAAGGGCATCGCTCTGTGGGCGGCATGCGGGCTTCAATCTACAATGCGGTAAGCGAAGAGGCGGTCGATGCATTGATTGACTTCATGGCCGACTTCGAAAAAACAAACGGGTAATACCATGTTCAAGGTTCTGACACTCAATAACATCGCCGTCGAGGGGCTGCGCCGACTTCCGCGTCAACGCTACGAGGTCGCCTCCGAAATCGCGCATCCGGACGCCATTCTGCTGCGCTCACACAATATGCACGACATGGAGATTCCTGACACGGTCGCCGCCGTCGGTCGGGCGGGAGCGGGCACCAATAACATACCGGTTTCGGCGATGAGCGAGCGCGGCGTACCCGTGTTCAATGCGCCGGGCGCAAACGCAAATGCGGTCAAGGAGCTTGCCATCGCCGGCATGCTGCTGGGCGCAAGAAACCTGTGTGACGGACGTGAGTACGTCAAATCGCTGAGGGAAACCGGGGCCGCGCTGAACAAGGCGGTGGAGGCGGGCAAGAAACAGTTCGTCGGCTTCGAACTGCCTGGCAAGACGCTCGGCGTTATCGGGCTCGGCGCCATCGGTGTCGAGGTTGCAAATGCCGCGCTTGGGCTTGGCATGAAGGTAGTGGGATTCGATCCTGCAATTACGGTGAGGAGTGCGTGGCAGCTCTCCTCCGGCGTGGAGAAGGCGGAAACCCTGGACCAAATGTTTCAACACGCGGATTTTGTTACCGCCCACGTGCCGCTTATCGATGCTACCCGAAAAATCGTGAATGCCAGCCGGCTGGCGCTGATGAATAACGGTGGAGTGCTTATCAATTTCGCGCGCGGTGGCATTGTCGACGACGACGCGGCAATCGCGGCATTGGACAGCGGCAAGTTGCACGCCTATGTGACCGACTTCCCGACGGCCGAGCTAATCCTGCATCCGAAGGTCATTGCGCTGCCGCACCTCGGCGCGTCAACGGGAGAGGCGGAGGAGAATTGCGCGATCATGGTCGCCGAGAACATCAAGGACTATCTCGAGAATGGCAATATTCGTCACTCGGTAAACTTCCCGGAGGCGCGCCTCCCCAGGCTGGATGCCTGGCGTATCACGGTGGCGAATGCGAACGTGCCGAACATGGTCGGACAAATTTCCACCTGCATTGCAAACGCCGGCCACAATATCGAGGATCTCCTGAACAAGTCGATTGGCGGGCTCGCCTACACGATCGTCGATATCAGCGGCGAGCCGAGCGAGGAACTCCTGGCGCAAATCAGGTCGATCGACGGCGTTTTGACGTTGCGAAATCTCGGCAAGCCTGTAACCTGAGGATTGCCTTACGATTTTCGGGTCTCTTGATCCCTCAACTTGGATGCAATCAGAAACAGCGACATTTGCAGCAGAGAAACGAGTTCCGCAGCCAGTGCCGGGATTCCGGCAGGCTATGCCAGGCGTTTCTCGCGGCTGCGGCCGGACGCGCAGCTTCAGCACCTCAATGGGCCGGCGCACCAGTCGGGGGACATATGCCAGGGTCGGATAAAAAGTCGCAGGCGCCGGATCTGGCCGAGATCCGTCGCCGCATCAATACGATTGACGAGCAACTTCAATCGCTGATCAATGATCGCGCAAGGATTGCCCAGCAGGTTGGTATTGCAAAGGGCGAGCTGGCATCGGCGGTCGATTATTACCGTCCGGAGCGTGAGGCCGAGGTGCTGCGCGCGGTGCTGGACCGGAATGAAGGACCGATGCGCGACGAGGAGATGCTGCGACTGTTTCGCGAAATCATGTCGGCCTGCCTCGCGCAGCAGGAGCCGCTGAAGATCGGATTTCTCGGGCCCGAAGGGACGTTTACGCAAACGGCCGTTTTCAAGCACTTCGGGCATTCTGTACGTGCCCTGCCTTTTCACACGATCGATGAGGTGTTTCAGGAAGTCGAATGCGGCGCCGCCGATTTCGGTGTTGTTCCCATTGAGAACTCCACCGAAGGCTCGGTAAACAATACGCTGGACATGTTTCTCACATCGCCGCTCAAGATATCAGGAGAGATCGAGCTCAAGATCGAGCAGCACCTGATGAGCAAGTTCAAGGGACTCGAAAACATAGAGCGCATATGTGCCCATGAGCAGTCGCTGGCGCAGTGCCGCGGCTGGATCCGCGAGCACCTGCCCCACGTCGAGTTGATCGGCATGTCGAGCAACGCCGCGGGCGCAAGGCGCGCCCGGGATGAGGAGGGAACGGCGGCGATAGGCCCGGATGTCGCTGCCGACGTTTACGAACTCGGCATCATGGTAAACAACGTCGAGGACAGACCGGACAATGCGACGCGATTCCTTGTCGTTGGCCGCAAGTTATTGACGCCCAGCGGCGACGACAAGACCACGCTGCTCGTATCCACCAGCGATACAGCGGGGGGTGCAGGCGTGTTGCATCAGCTGTTGCAGCCACTGTCGGACTTCGGCGTCAGCATGACCCGGATCGAGTCGCGGCCGTCGCGGCGACGCAAATGGGATTACGTGTTCTTTATCGACATCGAGGGCCACGCCGAGGAGGCACCGGTCTCTGATGCGCTGGCCCAGCTCGAAGAGCGCAGCTCCTTGTTCAAGGTGCTCGGGGCCTACCCGAAAGCCATAGGGTAGGGCTCACGCTCCGTGCACTTCATTTCAACTCCATCGAAAGTCGGTGATGGCACGCTGACTGTGCCGGGCGACAAGTCTATTTCCCATCGTGCGCTGATGCTCGGCAGCATCGCGCAGGGCCGCAGCGACATCAGCGGTTTCCTTGCGGGGGAAGATTGCCTGCACACGCTGGCCGCCATGCGGGCCATGGGGGTGGAGATAGACCAGCCCGACGCCAGCAGTATGTCGATACACGGCGTTGGCCTGCGAGGTCTCGAAGCGTCCGCAGCGCCACTCGACCTGGGCAATTCGGGCACGGCGATGCGCTTGATGGCGGGCCTCCTCAGCGGGCAGGCCTTCGACAGCGTGCTGATCGGCGATGCATCGCTCAGCGCCCGGCCGATGGGACGCATCATCAAACCGCTGACGCAGATGGGCGCGCGAATCGATAGCAGCGACGGCAAGCCGCCGCTGCAGATCACCGGCGGAAACAGGCTTGGCGGCATCGACTATGAAATGCCGGTGGCCAGTGCGCAGGTGAAGTCGGCGCTGCTGCTGGCCGGCCTCTACGCGGACGGAGTTACGCGGGTGACCGAACCGGCCGTTACGCGCGATCACACGGAGCGCATGCTGAAGGCCATGGGGGCTACCGTTCGGATCGAGGGCCACCGGATCTCAGTCGAGGGCGGTCAGCGCCTTGACGCATGCCGCGTCGAGGTGCCGGCCGACCTGTCATCGGCTGCGTTCGTTATTCTCGCGGCGTTGCTGGCGAAAAAAGCGGATGTCCTGATATCCGGTGTGGGCATCAACCCGACGCGCACTGGCGTCATAGACATCCTGCGCGACATGGGCGCGGATATCGCGCTCGCGAATTCGAGGATGCTCGGAGAGGAGCCTGTCGCCGATCTTCGTGTGCGTTCGTCGCGGCTCAAGGGCCGGGCGATCGACCCGGCGCTGGTGTCACTCGCGATCGACGAGTTTCCCGTGCTGTTTGTCGCCGCGGCAGCTGCAGAGGGTCAGACGGTATTCTCCGGCATCGGTGAGCTGCGCGTGAAAGAGAGTGACCGGATTGCGGCGATGGCCGATGGTATGCGTAAACTGGGCATCAGGGTCGACGAATCGCCCGATGGCGCGGTGGTGCAGGGGGGCCGCTTCACGGGCGGAACGGTCGACAGTTTCGGTGATCATCGCGTCGCAATGTCATTGGCAATTGCGGGCACGATCGCGGAGGCGGCGGTGATTGTCCGTGATGTCGATGCCGTCGAAACCTCGTTTCCGGGTTTTGCCGAGTGCCTGGACGGAATTGGCGCATCGATTCGCGGTGAGGGGGACGTCTCGTGAGAAAAAAACCTGTCCCGGTCATTGCTATCGATGGCCCCAGTGGATCCGGTAAGGGGACGATCGCTCATCGCGTCGCGAGCGCCCTGGGCTGGCATCTGCTGGACAGCGGAGCGCTGTATCGCCTGGTCGCCCTGGCGGCGCGGAAAGCCGGTGTGCCACTGGACGATGCGGACCGGCTTGCGGCGCTGGCCAGCGCACTGGAGGTCCGATTTGACAGTAATCAAGACGGATCCGAAGGCATCTGGCTCGATGGTGAGGACGTGACGAATGAGGTCAGAACGGAGGAATCCGGCGCCGGCGCCTCGGCGGTCGCCGTAATTCCAGCCGTCAGGGCGGCGCTTCTCGAGCGTCAGCGGGCCTTCCGACAGCCGCCCGGCCTCGTAGCGGATGGTCGCGACATGGGGACTCACGTGTTCGCCGATGCGCCGCTCAAGATCTACCTGACAGCGAGCGCCGAGGAACGCGCCAGAAGGCGCCATAAGCAGTTGAAAGACAAAGGGATGGATGTTAGCCTTGCCGCCCTTTCACGGGACATAGAGGACCGTGACCGGCGGGATACCGAGCGATCGGTCGCACCGCTCAGGCCAGCCGAGGACGCCAGAATACTGGATTCCTCCGGTCAATCCATCGAGGCGGTCACCCGTACCATTCTCGACTGGGTAGCAGAC
Organism: uncultured Gammaproteobacteria bacterium; assembly: GCA_963701335.1. Classification (GTDB taxonomy): domain Bacteria; phylum Pseudomonadota; class Gammaproteobacteria; order Steroidobacterales; family Woeseiaceae; genus UBA1847. The sequence goes on along the minus strand of CAVOZR010000004.1, from coordinate 1,916,548 downwards.
CTCTAACTTCTCCTTAAGGATTTGAGGACGGGATCGGACAGGATGTTCGTTCCTTTTTTTAATGACCGTCGGTAGCAGGATGCAACCGGGCGTTTGGGTGGGAACCTGAGGTTCCCCTGGATCTAATTAACATGTCTGAAAGTTTTGCTGAATTATTTGAAGAAAGTTTTGCCAGCCAACAAATAAAGCCGGGTTCAATAATTACCGGCGTGGTTGTGGCAGTCAATGACGATGTCGTACTCGTCAGCGCAGGTCTCAAGTCTGAGGCCGTCATTCCCCTTGAGCAGTTCAAGAACGATAAGTTCGACGGCGGAATCTCCGTCGGCGATAAGGTCGAGGTTGCGCTGGATGCCGTTGAAGACGGCTTCGGCGAAACCAAGCTGTCGCGGGAAAAGGCAATTCGTGCGCGTACCTGGATCGATCTCGAGAAGGCATTCGAGGCTGGTGAGGTCGTGGAAGGCGTCATCAATGGTCGTGTCAAGGGTGGATTTACGGTCGAGATTGACAGCGTTCGCGCATTCCTGCCGGGATCGCTGGTTGACGTTCGCCCGGTCCGCGATCCTGCCTACCTGGAGGGCAAGAGCCTCGAGTTCAAGGTGATCAAGCTCGACCAGAAACGCAACAACGTTGTCGTATCCCGACGCGCGGTAGTCGAGAAAGAATTCTCTGCAGAGCGCGAAGCGCTCCTCAAAGAGCTGCAGGAAGGCAGCATGGCGAAGGGCATTGTCAAGAACCTCACGGATTACGGCGCATTCGTCGACCTGGGCGGTATTGACGGACTCCTTCATATCACGGACATGGCGTGGAAGCGTGTGAAGCACCCGTCCGAAGTGGTCGAAGTTGGCCAGGAGATTGACGTCAAGATCCTGAAGTTTGACCGCGAGCGTCAACGGGTTTCCCTGGGCATGAAGCAGCTGGGCGATGATCCCTGGCAGGATCTGGCGCGACGTTACCCGCCCAATACGCGCATCTTCGGCAAGGTGACGAACATTGCCGACTATGGTTGCTTCGTGGAGATCGAGGATGGCGTTGAAGGCCTGGTCCATGTATCAGAAATGGATTGGACCAACAAGAACGTCAATCCTGCTCGTGTTGTATCGATCGGCGAAGAGGTCGAGGTAATGGTCATCGAAATCGATGAAGAACGCCGCCGTATCTCGCTCGGTATCAAGCAGTGCAAGTCGAATCCCTGGGCCGAGTTTTCAGCGACATTCAATCGCGGTGATAAGGTGTCGGGCCAGATCAAGTCAATCACCGATTTCGGTATCTTTATCGGTTTGGATGGCGGTATCGACGGACTGGTTCACTTGTCCGATATCTCGTGGGATTATCCCGGCGAAGAGGCTGTGCGAAATTACAAGAAGGGCCAGGAGATCGAGGCTGCCGTGCTGGCAATCGACTCCGAGCGCGAACGCATCTCTCTGGGCATCAAGCAGCTCGAAAAGGATCCGTTCTCGAACTGGCTTGCGGCGCATCCGAAGAACACCATCGTCAAAGGCACCGTTACCGAGGTCGATGCACGCGGTGCTACGGTTGACCTGGGGGACGGCGTATTCGGTACCTTGCGTGCCTCTGAGCTGGCACGCGGCCGGGTCGAGGACGCCCGCACGATGATCAAGGTCGGCGAGGAGATCGAGGCCAAGTTCACCAATGTCGATCGCAAGAACCGCGCAATTGCGCTGTCAATCAAGGCCAAAGAGGTCCACGACGAAGCCGAAGCGGTCAGCAGCTACAAGGCTGATTCGTCGGCGGCGCCTGTGGGAACCACACTTGGCGAGCTTCTGAAGGAAAAGATGTCCGGCGGAAGCAAATAATAAGTAAAAAAGGTAGCCCGGACCGCCCGGTCCGGGCTATTATTGTCTTTACTATCCGTGGGTTACGCTGACAAGGCGAGACGGCGACAAGTAAAATGACAAAATCTGAACTCATAGAATCAATCGCCCGCAAGCAAAAGCATCTGCCGGCGAAAGATGTTGAACTCGCCGTCAAGCATTTGCTCGACCTGATGAGCGACTCGCTTGCAAAGGGGCAGCGTATCGAGATACGCGGCTTCGGCAGCTTCTCATTGCACTATCGTCCGCCGCGGATCGGGCGTAATCCGAAGACCGGCGAAGCGGTCGCTTTGTCGGGCAAATACGTTCCGCACTTCAAACCGGGCAAAGATCTTCGCGAACGGGTGGATGAGAGTCGCCACTTTCCGATCAAGAACTGACTGCGCACACTAGCTTGCGACAAACGGTTCTTCTTTCCTCCCTGACAGCTCTGGAGTAAGCGCATGATCAAGCGCGTCGGTCTGCTGATCCTTATACTCGTCATCGCTGTCCTGATGGCGACTTTTACGGCGATCAATACCGGCACCGTCGATATCGATCTGGCATTCGCAGAATTCACCAAGCCTCTGCCACTGGTACTGACAGTCACCTTTGCGTTCGGCTGGTTGTTCGGCATCCTCTGCATGGGCTTCTTCGCGATCAAGCTCGTCAACGAGCGCCGTGTCCTGCGTCGCTCGCTGCGATTATCCGAGAGCGAAGTCACGAGTCTGCGCGGTTTGCCGTTGAACGATGCCGACTGAATCTACCTTCCTGCTGGCGGGCCTGTTCCTATTGCTCGCCGCCGCAGGCTGGGCGATGGGGCGCTTCGGCGAGCGCGATGACGAAGATACGCCCCCGCCGATCAATATCGACTATCTCAAGGGTCTCAATTTTCTGCTGAACGAGCAGACTGATCAGGCCCTCGAGCACTTTCTGCGCATGGTTCGCGTCGACGACAAAACGATCGAGACGCACTTCGCATTAGGCAGCCTGTTTCGGCGTCGCGGCGAAATGGATCGCGCCATCCGAATACACCAGAACATTATTGCGCGGCCCGATCTTGCTGCCGAACAGCGCGATCAGGCTCTGTTTTCGTTGGCGAAAGACTACCTGGCAGCCGGCCTGCTCGATCGTGCGGAGAAGATTTTTGCGCGTCTGGCAGAGGGCTCGCGCTACCAGGTGCAGGCTCTCGAAAGCCTTGGGCGGATCTACGAGCAGGAGCGGGACTGGGAGAAGGCGGTTGATGCGGGGCAGCGCCTCGAGGTCCTGAGCGGTCGCTCCGTGGCGCTGCAGATCGCCCATTACTACTGCGAACTGGCCGAGGCGGCCGCTGCGGAAAAAAACTATTCGGCCGCCCGCGACTACGTCAAGAAGGCGCAGTCGGGCCGTCCTCGTACGATGCGTGGTGCCTTGACCCGTGCACACATTGCGCGAGATACGGGTGACAGCAAGACGGCCCTGAAGCTGTACCACCGCATCATCGATGAGAACACGTATCTCATCGCCGAGGCGCTCCCCGAGATCGTCGCGATCTACACGCGTGAAAAGGCGACGGATGACCTGGAGAAGGCTCTTACCGCGCTGCTGGCAAGGGACCCGGAGTCGAGTTCGCTAATAGCCTATACGGCGATCGTTAATGACCTGGGCGGTATCCCGGTCATCGACAAGTGCGTCGAGAACTACATGCTGAACGAACCGACGCTTGGCGAATTCGTGGACCTGCAGCAATTGTCCGAGGCAAACAACGGTTCGCACGACTCCGCCTTGGCCAAAGTTCGCGGGGCGCTCTGCAAACTGGCACGCGCAACGCCGCGATACCAGTGTCAGGAATGTGGCTTCTCGAGCCAGCGCTTACTATGGCAGTGTCCCAGTTGCCGCAATTGGGAAACGCAACGACCGGCATCCCGCGTACAGTTCGACACATTGCTGCAACACAGCATCACCAATCGTTAGACGACATTTCCACCCAAACAGCGCAGATTCGAGGGCGGCCGGTTCAGCCTGCCGGCCGTATGCTTCTGCATGTCGCAATTCTTGCGGCACCGTCATCACGATGAGGAGCTTTTTATGAAAACACGCAGAGTGACACTCGCATTGCTGTGGCTGCTATTGCCATGGCTGGCTGTGGCAGGCCCGGTCAACATCAATACCGCCGATGCGGAGACGATTGCGGCCGAGCTCAAAGGCGTTGGGCTGTCCAAGGCAAAAGCGATTGTTGAGTACCGGAAGAAGCACGGCCCGTTCCGGAATCCCGGCGACCTTTCCCTGGTTAAAGGAATCGGCGAGCGAACGGTAGAGATCAACAAGGACGATATCCAGGTATCGAGCACGAAGAAGAAGTAGCCGGTTCCTGACCTGCTTCATCCAAGTCGCGTCGGCCGCCGGCCGGCGCGACGGGCCGTTTGGCCGTTAGGTGACTTCTGTCATGACGCAGCGTGACGCTTTTGGCTATGATCCGACACTGATCAATTGTATTCGGAGCATCGAGTGGCCCTACGAGTCAAAGCAGCCGTTTTTCCTGTGGCCGGGCGGGGTACCCGGTTCCTGCCGGCAACCAAGGCGAGCCCGAAGGAAATGCTGCCTGTCGTCGACAAGCCACTTATCCAGTACGCGGTCGAAGAGGCGATCGAGGCTGGCGCAAGCAAGCTGGTTTTCGTGACAGGCAGCTCGAAGCGCGCAATCGAGGATCACTTCGATAGTGACGTGGAACTCGAGCAGGCGCTTATCGATTCGGGGAAAGACGAGTTGCTGGCATCCGTCCAGGGCATCGTGCCGCCGGGTATCTCCTGCATATATATACGTCAGGGCAAGCCACTTGGCCTGGGTCACGCGGTATTGTGTGCCCGGCCTGCGGTCGGCAACGAGCCGTTCTTCGTTCACCTGGCAGACGATCTTATCGCCGGTAGTCCGGGCTGCCTGGCGCAGATGGCTGGCGAACATGCCCGCCATGGCGGGAGCGTCATCGCCGTTGAGACCGTGCCGCATGAAAGCACTTCGAGTTACGGCATCGTCGCTGTGGATGACGACGCAGGGGGGCGCATTACCGAAATCGTCGAGAAGCCCGATCCGGCGAATGCACCATCGGATTCAGCGGTCGTCGGCCGCTACCTGCTGCGTCCCGAGATTTTCGATAAGCTCGAACGCATTGGCGCAGGGGCCGGGGGCGAGATTCAGCTCACGGACGGCATTGCGGCCCTGCTGGAAGAATCTCCTGTCTATGCCTACGCATTCGACGGCATCCGCTACGACTGCGGCAGCAAGCTGGGGTACCTGCAGGCGACCGTAGCCTACGGTCTCGAGCATCCGGATACGGGCGCACAATTCAGGAAGCACCTGGAAGGACTCCTGGCCCGATAGTCAGCCTTGTCCGGCGGCAAGCCTGTTTCGGCTAAGAAACGCTGCCACTACGCCCACCACGATTACTGTGACCGAATCACCGACAATCTGATTGTGGGCGAGCGCGCCCGGCATCTGTTGAACGGTGTAATAGATCATATAAGTGGGAATGGGTGCGAGTAGCGCAATTGCGATCCCAAAGCGAATGCCCTGTTGCAGCCAGGGTTTCTCCTCCTGCCCGCGCTGGTAAATCCAGACAAATGCGCCGGCCATCAACACATGAGCAATAAGCATGTAGTGAAAAAGGCCCATCTGTTCGTCGTCCGGACGGAAGATGTTGGTCATTTCCGCGTAGGTCCCGGCGAGCCAGACGCCGTGTACCAGGAAGCTTGCGGCCATCCAGACAACGAACACCACGGCCCAGCAAAAGAGGAAGTTCGTGTTCATCGATACCCCCGATGGCCGGTGCTTCGTTTGTATTATGGGTCCGGCCGGTGAATACTGATTGTAGCGCAAATTATTGGCGCCAAAAGATCTAATAAATAACTTTAAGAAAACGCAATAAGAGACTATTAAATAATAACAATATATAGAAATATCGCAGGCAACGAGGGGCTCGTGTTGTCCGACAACAAGGGAGGAAGGCATGCAGGATTCAGATGAAATCGTGAAGCAGGCGACACCCTGGCATCTGTGGGTTGTCGGGGTCGTCGGTCTGCTTTGGAGCGCCATGGGTGCGCTGGACTACGTGATGACACAGACGCGCAACGAGGCGTACATGAGCGCGTTTACGCCTGAGCAACTGGAATTCTTCTACGGGCTGCCTTCGTGGACCGTTGCCGCCTGGGCCGTCGCGGTGTGGGGCGGGGTCCTGGGTGCCATACTGCTATTGCTCCGGCGGCGCCATGCGCTGGCTGTGTTTGTCGCATCGCTGGTCGGGATGCTTATCACGTCGTTTCAGAACTTCGTTTTGTCGAATGGGCTCGAAGTGATCGGCGATCCGTTCTCGCTGGCTTTCTCGGCGCTGATCTTTGTCGTTGCGATTGCGCTGGTTGTCTATGCATCGGCAATGTACCGGCGGGGCGTCCTAATATACGAGCGATCCCGGCTTCGGCGGGTAATCGAGAGGACTGGGTGGCGCGGCATTATGTCCACTTGGCGCAGAAGCTGTTGTCCGGGTGGCCCTGGCGAACGGCCGCCAGCAACCGGGCGCACGCTCGGTAGCGCTCCGGTCTCACCCCTTGTTCGTACGCCACAATCGCGGCAATCCGGATTTTTGTGGGCGATTGCCGGAACTGTGAGAGTGGTCACGGAGCGCCGACGGTGGCCGGGTAGACTCGATCAGTCTCGAGTTTCGTCTGTCGGAGCAATGCCATGCGACGTATCCAATTATTGCCAGTGACTGCACTCTCGCTGCTCGCGGCCTGCGGCGGGGGCGGGGAGGGAATCACTGCGGCCCCACCGCCAGACCTGACGCTTACGATAGGCTCCGACAACGCGATGGAGGTCGCGAAAGTGTCCTACGAATCGGCGCAAGCCAGCGGCGGGCTGGGTTCGCTTTCAGGCGGCCCGCTGCTGGTCGGCAGCGCGCCGGATGGTGTGGCAAAAGCCCGCGGTGGAGTGGCACTCGCGGCGAAGTTCAGCACCGGACAGGCCCAGGTTCCGATACCGGCCGAAACGACGCCATGCGCGTCTTCCGGCACCGTAACGATATCCGGTGACATCGCGGATCCGCTGACGCCGACGCTGAGCCCGGGCGATTTTTTCGAAATTGACTACGATGCCTGCGACGAGGGTCTGGGCGAGGTCATCGACGGCGTCATGCGCCTGGATATCGAGAGCTTCAGCGGCGACTTTTTGAACGAGCTGTTCGAAATGACGGTGACGCTGACACTGCGATCGTTCCAGGTAGCAAACGGACAGGACGTAAGCAGCAGCGATGGCGACGCGACGGTTTCGCTGAATACCTTGAACGCTCCGACAGTGTCCACGAGTCTTCGCGGAAATTCGATGCGGATTGACGCAAACGCTGCATCGGAGTTGCTGACAGCGTACGCATCGGCAATCACCGCTGAACTTGGGCTCGTGCCGGCTCCCTATACCATGAGTGCCTCCGGAACGCTCGACAGCACCCGGCTTCCCGGCATCATCAGCTATTCGACGCCCGTTATATTTACGGGATTCGATGCCGAATACCCGAGTTCGGGAGAGTTTCTTGTATCGGGTGCCAACAGCAGTCTGCGTTTGATTGCAGTCGACAATGTCAACGTAACCATCGAAGTCGACACGAATGGCGACGGTACCGTCGATGAAACGCTGCAGACGACCTGGGCGGAGCTCGGGGTCTCGCCCGGGATGGCGGGCTAAGGTGCATGGGCGCCCGGCGTGCCAGGACCGTAGCTCCCTAACGAAAAAAAAGGCCGTCGTTCGACGGCCTTTTCTCTAATTTGGCTCCCCGACCCGGACTCGAACCAGGGACCAATTGATTAACAGTCAATCGCTCTACCAACTGAGCTATCGGGGAATTGTCCCGCAGCTTTCGATGCGGGCCGGAATTTTCGGCCAGCACCCGGCTGAAGTCAAGCCGCCAGGCCGCGTTTTATTCGATTTACCGCCTCCGCCAGGGAATCCATGGAGCAGGCGAAGGACAGGCGAATGTAGTTGGGGGCTCCAAAGGCCGAGCCCGGCACACAGGCGAGGTCTGCCTTGCTCAACAGCCGCTCGACCAGTTGAATATCCGTGTCGAGTCGCAGTCGCTCCAGGACTCCGGCGACCCGCGGAAAGGCGTAGAAGGTCCCTTCGCCGGGACGGCACTCGATGCCGTCCATGCCGTTGAGCGCCGCCACCAGGAAGTCGTGCCGCGTCTTGTAGGCCGCGCACATCTCGGCGACCGCGGACTGATCGCCGTCGAGCGCGGCCTCCGCGGCGGCCTGCGAGATGCTGCAGGCATTGGACGTGCTCTGGCTCTGTACGGTCTTCATGCCGTCGACAATCCATTTAGGGCCGGCGGCATAACCGATACGCCAGCCGGTCATCGCGTAGGCCTTGGAGACACCGTTGGTCGTTACGATGCGATCACGGAGCTTCGGGCAGGCCGTAGCAAAACTGCAAAATGGCTCATCGGCCCAATGAATATGTTCGTAAATGTCATCCGACACGGTAACTACGGCGGGGTGCCTCTCCAGCACCTGCCCAAGTTCCTGCAGCTCTGTGCGGCTGTAGCTGGCGCCAGTCGGATTGGAAGGGCTGTTGAGAAAGAGGAGTTTCGTGTTCTCCGAGATCGCCGCGTCCAGTTGTTCGGCAGTCATCTTGAAGTCGTGCTCGATGCCGGCTGGAACGACGACGGGCTCGGCGCCGGCCAGGCGGACCATGTCAGGGTACGAGACCCAGTAGGGCGCTGGAATTATCGCCTCGTCTCCGGGTCCCAACAGTGCGATACAGAGGTTGAACAAGGCCTGCTTTGCGCCGCTGGTGACCAGTATTTCGGCGGGCTGGTAGTCGAGCTGATTGTCACGCGCGAGTTTGCGCCTAATGGCGGCCTTCAGCGATGCGGCGCCGTCGATCGGCGTGTATTTGGTCTTGCCCGCCTTGATGGCGGCGATTGCGGCGGCCTTGATGTGTTCCGGCGTATCGAAGTCGGGCTCGCCCGCGCCGAGGCTGAGGATGTCGCGACCGGCGGCGCGTAATTCGGTGGCCAGTGCCAGGACGGCTCCGGTGGGAGACGGCCGCACCGCTGCCATCCGTTTCGAAACTGATAAACTCACTCGATTGACTCCAAGAAATCGACGCTCATGGTACGTGAATCCAGGGACCTTCCCAACAAGCTGGCTGACGAACGTGATCGCCTCACGCTGGTGTCCGGGTTCGAGCCGGCCGGTGACCAGCGTGAAGCGATACAGGGGCTCTGTGAGGGCCTGAACGACGGGCTCGCCCGCCAGACGCTGCTGGGTGTCACCGGCTCCGGAAAAACGTTCACCGTGGCCAGCGTGCTCGAACGGCTGCAGCGCCCGGCAATCATCCTCGCTCCCAACAAGACGCTTGCGGCTCAGCTTTACGGCGAAATGCGGGAGTTTTTCCCGCGAAACGCCGTGGAATATTTCGTCTCGTACTACGATTATTACCAGCCGGAGGCCTACGTCCCAAGCTCCGATACGTTTATCGAGAAAGACGCGTCGATCAACGAGCACATCGAACAAATGCGCCTGTCAGCGACCAAGGCGTTGATCGAACGACCGGACGTCATTATTGTCGCCACGGTATCCGCGATCTACGGCCTTGGCGACCCGGAAGCCTACTTCAGCATGGTTTTGCACCTGGTGCGGGGTGACCGTATCGATCAACGATCCATCTTGCGGCGCCTCGCGGAACTCCAGTATCAGCGCAATGAACTCGATTTCTCGCACGGTACTTATCGGGTGCGCGGTGACGTCATTGATATCTTCCCGGCGGAGTCGGATCGCGACGCGGTGCGCATCGAGCTCTTCGATGACGAGATCGAGTCGTTGTCGTATTTCGATCCGCTGACCGGGGAAGTTGTGCGTCGGGTGGCTCGCCTGACGGTGTTCCCGAAGACGCACTACGTCACTCCGAGGGAACGTCTGCTCGAAGCCTGCGAATTGATCAAAGTGGAGTTGAAAGATCGTCTCGAGTACCTTCGAAATCATAATAAATTGCTTGAAGCTCAGAGACTTGAACAACGAACCTTATTTGATTTAGAGATGATTCGGGAACTCGGCTATTGCTCCGGCATCGAGAACTACTCCCGCTATCTTTCCGGCCGAAACGTCGGAGAGCCGCCGCCGTGCCTGTTCGACTATGTGCCCGCCAATGCGGTGCTCATCATCGATGAAAGCCATGTCACGGTGCCCCAGCTTGGCGGCATGTACAAGGGTGACCGCTCGCGCAAGGAAACGCTCGTCGAGTACGGTTTTCGCCTGCCCTCGGCGCTGGACAATCGACCGCTGCGCTTCGATGAATTCGAGCGCCAGTCGCCGCAGACGATTTACGTATCGGCGACGCCCGGCAACTACGAGAAAGAACACTCAGATAAGCTTGTCGAACAGCTGGTAAGGCCGACAGGGCTGGTGGACCCCGTGGTCGAAATTCGGCCGGCGAAAACGCAGGTCGACGACGTCCTGTCCGAAATCGGGCTGCGCGTGGCCGAGAACGAACGTGTTCTGATCACGACTCTGACCAAGCGTATGGCTGAGGATCTGACCGATTACCTGAAGGAGCATGGCGTTCGGGTGCGCTACCTGCATTCCGACATTGGTACCGTCGAGCGCACCGAAATTATCCGCGATTTGCGTCTGGGCGCGTTTGACGTGCTGGTGGGCATCAACCTCCTTCGCGAAGGGCTGGATATGCCGGAAGTATCCCTGGTGGCGATCCTCGATGCCGACAAGGAAGGATTCCTCCGCTCCGACCGGTCCCTCATCCAGACAATCGGCCGGGCTGCACGAAACGTCAACGGCAAGGCAATCCTGTATGCCGACAACATCACGGGTTCCATGCAAAGGGCCCTTGAGGAGACCGGGCGTCGGCGGGAAACCCAGCTTGCGTTCAACCTCGAGCATGACATCACACCGGCCACCATTGTCAAGCAGGTGTCAGACATCATGGAATCGGCCTATCCGGCACCCCAGAAGGGCCGCCGCAAGGTGGCCGACGACACGGCGCGCTACGAATTGATGTCGCCGGCGCAGTTGATGAAACGGGCGGCAAAGCTCGAGAAACAGATGCTCAAGCACGCCCGGGATCTTGAATTCGAAGAGGCGGCCAGGCTGCGCGATGAAATACAGATCGTTCGCGATTTCGGCCTTGGCCTGTCGGACCAGAAAGCGGGCTGATAGGCCTTGCACAAGGGCAGGGGCTTCAGTATCTTACGGCTCCCCTCGACCCGGGCACGGTATTGCGATCGGACCGGGCGATAAGCTCAGGGGCATTCGAACGAAGGCACAAGACAAGGGAATTGGGCGATTAGCTCAGGGGCATTCGAACGAAGGCACAAGACAAGGGAATTGGGCGATTAGCTCAGGGGTAGAGCGCCACGTTGACATCGTGGAGGTCGGTGGTTCGAGACCACCATCGCCCACCAATTCCGGCCCCGGCCAACGTGCTGGCCCGAATTCCTGGGTTGTGGCGACAAAACACCTGATTTTTTTGAAGAAAACGCTGTTTCCCCAGTTGTTTCTTTGCGGACGGCTATATAGAATCGCGGTCCCGCTGGGATGCGGCGTGCTGCCGTGGTTGGCAACAGGCGGGAATCGATGAGTTTCAGGAGGATTTTGGTATCGCAGTCACTAAGCGAGTAAGACGCAACGAAGAAATCGAGGCCACCGAGGTGCGAGTCATTCAATCCGACGGTGAGCAGGCAGGGGTCATGGGAATCGCCGCGGCGATTGCACTGGCCAAGGACGAAGGCCTGGATCTCGTCGAAGTGTCGCCAATGGCCGATCCACCCGTTTGCCGTATTATGGATTTCGGTAAGTACTTGTTTGAGCAAAACAAGAAAAACCAGTCGGCGAAGCGCAAGCAAAAACAGGTGCACGTTAAAGAGATCAAATTCCGTCCTGGAACGGAGGAAGGCGATTACAAGATCAAGCTCAGGAAGCTCGTGGAATTTCTTGAGGATGGTGACAAGACCAAAGTCACCTTGAGATTTCGGGGCCGGGAGATGGCGCACAAGGAACTGGGTGCGAAGCTTCTGGAAAGGGTAAGGGATGACCTGGAAGACTACGGCTCTGTCGAACAGATGCCGCAATTGGAAGGACGCCAGATGGTCATGGTGATTGCGCCGAAGAAGAAGTAGGCACGGCACCGACCTTCAGAAAAAGTGAGTAACAGCCCGGCGGTGTGACAACCAAGAGGGCTCTACCCGCCTGCCGCGGCCGGAATGAACGGTACATGGCATGGCCAAAAAAGTGAGTAAATCATGTCAAAGATGAAAACCAATCGAGGCGCCGCGAAGCGCTTCAGCAAGACGGGCAAGGGTGGCTTCAAGCGCTCTCAGTCCCACCTCAATCACATTCTTACCAAGAAGAAGTCCAAGCGTAAGCGCCAGCTCGGCATGACCCAACAGGTCGCAGAAGCCGATGTTAAGGCCGTGAAGCGCATGCTTCCCTACAGCTAAGAGGAGATTGAGAAATGGCCAGAGTTAAGAATGGCGTTACCGCCAAGGCGCGCCATAAGAAGGTCCTCGGCAAGGCGAAGGGCTATTACGGCGCGCGCAGCAAGTTATTCAAGACGGCCAAGCAGGCTGTCATCAAGGCCGGTCAGTACGCTTACCGCGATCGTCGCCAGCGCAAACGTCAGTTTCGTGCGCTGTGGATCGCGCGCATCAATGCGGCGGCTCGCCTGCATGGACTGTCCTACAGTCGTCTCATCAACGGCCTGAATCGCGCCGAAATCGAAGTGGACCGCAAGGTGCTCGCCGATATTGCGGTGCGCGATCCCGAGGCCTTTGGTGCAATTGCGGAGGCTGCCAAAGCCGGTCTGCAACAAGCCGCTGGCTAATCGGCGCTGAGAGCAGTGCGCGGCAGCTGCGCCGCTCTCGGATCATCGACGATGCAGTCACTCAGCGAGCTTATTGACCAGGCGGCGGCTGAAATCGATGCCGCGAGCGATCTCGCCGCCCTCGACGCGGTGCGGGTCTCCTATCTTGGCAAGAAGGGCGAGCTGACGGCTCGCCTGAAGTCACTGGGAAAGGTAGCGGCGGACGAACGTCCCGCCGCGGGCCAGGCGATCAACAGTGCCAAGCAGGCCCTTCAGGCCCTGCTGACGGCGCGTCGTGAATTGCTCGAGGCAAAGGCACTGGACGCAAAGCTGGCGGCCGACGCCGTCGACGTCTCGTTGCCGGGCCGGGGCCAGTCGATTGGTGGCCACCACCCGGTGACCCGGGCGATGGTGCGCATCGAGAAAATATTCCGAAATGCGGGATTCGGCGTTCGCTCTGGCCCTGAAATCGAAGACGATTTCCACAACTTCACGGCACTGAATATCCCGGAGAACCACCCGGCACGTGCCATGCACGACACTTTCTACTTCCCGGGCGGTGACCTGCTGAGAACCCATACCTCGCCGGTGCAGATTCGCTCCATCGTCAAAGAAGGCGTGCCGATACGTATCATCGCACCGGGCAGGGTCTATCGCTGCGACTCGGATCAGACGCATACGCCGATGTTTCACCAGGTTGAAGGCCTGGTCATTGATGAGAACGTCAGTTTCGCCAACCTGAAAGCAGTCTTGCACCAGTTCGTCGAGGCATTTTTTGAGCGCAAGGCGGAGCTGCGCTTCCGTCCCTCCTATTTCCCGTTTACAGAGCCGTCGGCCGAAGTCGACGTGACGTGGGGCGAGGGCAAATGGCTCGAGATACTGGGATGCGGCATGGTACATCCGAATGTGCTGGAGAGTGCCGGCGTAGATTCCGAGAAGTATACGGGGTACGCGTTCGGTATCGGCATCGAGAGGCTTGCGATGCTGCGTTATGGCGTCACGGATCTGCGAACGTTCTTTGAGAACGATCTCAGGTTCCTGCGGCAATTCAGGTAAGGCCGGTGAAGATCGCGGAATCATGGTTGCGTGAGTGGGTCGACCCCGATCTCGGTACCGAGGCGCTCGGACATCAGCTGACGATGCTGGGTCACGAGGTCGACGGCATCGAATTCCAAGGGCAGGGTATTTCCGACATCGTCATTGCCGAGGTCATCGACTGCCAGCCACACCCGGATGCGGACCGGCTCAGCGTCTGCAAGGTCTCTGACGGCAGCGGCGAAATCGTCGACATCGTTTGCGGCGCCCCCAACGCCAGAAAAGGCATGAAGAGCCCGTTGGCGAGGGCCGGTGTCACGCTGCCGAACGGGTTGAAACTCAGGAGGTCGCGGATTCGCGGTATCGTCTCAAACGGCATGTTGTGTTCGGCGACGGAGCTGGGTCTCGGCGATGAATCCGATGGCATTGTCGAGTTGCCGATTGACGCCCCAACTGGGGCAAGCCTCATCGATTTCCTGGCCTTGCCGGATGCGGTCTTTGACCTGGACCTCACCCCCAACCGGGGAGACTGCTTCTGTGTGCTCGGAATCGCGCGTGATGTGGCGGCGCTGACCGGCGCGCCATTGAAGTCGGCCGAGGTGCAAGCGGTCGCGGCGTCCGTGGCGGACGTGCATCCGGTCGAACTCGTTGAGCCGGCAGCCTGTCCGCGTTTCGCCGGCCGCGTGATTCGCGGCGTCCGAATCGACGCCCAGTCTCCGTTATGGATGACGGAGCGTCTGCGCAGAGCCGGGTTGCGCGCAATCTCGCCGGTTGTCGACATCACCAACTACGTGATGCTCGAGTTGGGCCAGCCGCTGCACGCGTATGACGCGAAACAGCTTAGTGGTCCGATTCGGCCACGGCTAGCCAGAGAGAACGAAAAGGTCACGCTGCTCGACGGCAAAGAGATCGCACTGAACACCGACACGCTGATTATCGCGGACGATTCCGGGCCCATAGGCATGGCCGGAATCATGGGTGGAGCAAGCACAGCGGTGTCGGATGAGACGACAGACGTGTTTTTCGAGGCCGCTTTCTGGCCGCCGGATGTGATCGCCGGACGCGCCCGCGCCTACGGAATGCATACCGATGCATCGCTGCGCTTCGAGCGTGGGGTGGATCCTCATGGTCAGGCGCGAGCGGTGGAACGCGCGACCGGGTTATTGCTCGATATTTGCGGAGGCAAAGCCGGACCGCTGGTCGTAGAGACGGCAGCCGATTGCCTGCCGAAACGAGAATCAATTCTGCTGCGCTCGGCGCAGCTGACGCGATTGCTCGGTCTCGAGGTCGATAGCGAGGTCGTCAAGAGGATACTTCGACGCCTTGATCTCGAGGTCGAAGCGGCCGGTGACGACTGGAAGGTTACGCCACCAAGTCATCGCTTTGACCTTGCTATCGAGGCCGACCTGATCGAGGAGGTCGCACGCATACACGGTTACGATGCGATTCCGGAGACGACGGCACTTGCGCAGGCGCCACTGGAGCCAGTTACGGAGACGCGCGTTGAACTCGAACGCGCCGCGGAAATTCTCATCGCCCGTGACTACCAGGAAATCGTGACGTACAGCTTCATCGATGCCGAGGCCAACAAGGCGTTCACCGGCAGCGATTCTGAACTGGTTCTGAGTAACCCGATCTCGTCAGAGATGTCAGTCATGCGCGCGTCACTTTGGCCCGGCATGGTTGCCGCGGCAGCCGCCAATGTCGCTCGACAGCAGGACAGGGTTCGAATTTTCGAGGCGAGCAAGTCGTTTCATGGCAGCGTCGGTGCGCATACCGAGATCGTTCGAATTGCGGGCCTGATTACCGGACCTGTCGCGCCGGAGCAATGGGGCTGCGGGAGTGAAAATGCCGATTTCTTTGACATAAAGGCTGACGTTGAGGCCCTGCTGCTGCTGGCGGCGAAGGTCGATGAAATCCGTTTCGCGCCGTCAAACCATGCGGCATTGCAGTCGGGGCAGGCCGCCGAAATACGTCGCAATGGCGATGTGATCGGTGTAGTTGGGAAACTGCACCCAATACTTGCCAAACGCTACGACCTTAAACGACCGGTTTACGTTTTCGAGCTGGATGCCGAGAAAACACTTGCAACGGCGGCGCCGATTGCTCGTGCTATTTCGAAGTTTCCTGCGATACGCCGCGACCTCGCGGTCATCGTGGACGATGAGGTTTCTGCCGATGATCTTGTAAGCGCGGTAGCGTCGACTCACCCGGACCTGATCAAAGGTGTCAGGATATTTGACATTTACAAAGGCACCGGCATAGAAGCTGGGCGAAAAAGCGTCGCAATAAGCTTGATTTTACAGGAAACATCGCGCACCCTTACTGACGAGGATGCGGACGTCGTGATGGCTGCGACAATTAAGAAATTAAAAGACAAATTCGCTGCTGAACTGAGAGACTAATCGCGATGGCACTGACAAAAGCGGAAATGGCCGAGTCGCTGTTTAACGAGCTGGGTCTCAACAAGCGCGAAGCTCGCGAACTTGTCGATATGTATTTTGAAGAACTGCGCGCATCACTCGCAGTTGGGGAGCAGGTCAAGCTTTCCGGTTTCGGGAACTTTGATCTTCGGGATAAAAAAGAACGTCCAGGCAGAAACCCGAAAACCGGAGAGGAGATTCCAATCAGCGCACGTCGCGTGGTAACTTTCCGGCCAGGACAAAAACTAAAGGCCCGAGTAGAGGCATATGCTGGAACCGGGGAATAACGACGAACTCCCTCCAATACCAGGCAAGCGCTACTTCACTATCGGTGAAGTAAGCGATCTTTGTGCGGTAAAGCCGCACGTTCTGAGGTATTGGGAGCAGGAGTTTCCACAACTCAAGCCCGTCAAGCGACGTGGCAATCGCCGCTATTATCAGCGCCAGGACGTGCTCATCATTCGCCAGATCCGGGGGCTGCTGTACGACGAAGGCTTCACGATCGGAGGCGCGCGCCAGCGCCTGACCGGCGACGATGCCAAGGTTGATGTCTCGCAAAGTCAGCAAATTATCAAGCAGATACGAACGGAACTTGAACAAGTTCTGAAGTTACTGCGCCGCTGAAATCTTGCCTTCCCTCAAACGACGACGGCACGTATCATTGCCGCCCTGCAGACATGCGTCCTGAGCGTCGCGTTTGCAGCCCGGTCGGGGCGTAGCGCAGCCTGGTAGCGCACCACAATGGGGTTGTGGGGGTCGGAGGTTCGAATCCTCTCGCCCCGACCATTTAACAAAGAAAATCGCCTCCCCCACCCGACAGGGGGAGGCGATTCTTTGTCAATGCGAGCCGAAACCGCAAGGCCCCGAAAAGCTCCGCAACGAGGCCGACGCAGTCCGCCGACCGGCGGGCGGTCCATACTCTCGCCCCGACCATTTGGTAACAGGAATCGGCTCCCTTGCCCGACAGACCGAAGGCCATCGTCTCGCCCCGACAGGCGCATGACGCGGATACTGTAGCGTTGAAAAGTTGCATGGTATGGTTGCTGGCGCAGCTGACGGACTTCCCGGACCATGCACCACAAGTCTCTCGCCCTGAATGTCATCGCTATTGTTTCGCTGCTCGCCACGACCGGTGGGCACGCACAGCCGAGCCAGTCTGACGACCATCGCGATTGGAGCGGCATGCGTCGCGACCTTTACTACCTAATTGGTTGGCAAGTTGTGGCGACGGGCATCATCTACCATGCGCCGTTCGAGTTTTCGAACTGGAATGAAGCAGAAAAGGATGCGCTGGGATTCGAACAGTGGGCCGATAATGTCACGCATCCGGTGTGGGATGAAGACCACTGGGCTGTCAACTACGTGCTTCATCCTTACTGGGGCGCGGCCTATTACATACGGGGGCGCGAGCGCGGCTTTAGTCGCAAGGAGTCGTTCTGGGTCGCGGCGCTGTACTCGACTGTCTATGAATTCGGCATCGAGTCCTTCCTGGAGGAACCCTCAATCCAGGATATCGTCGTGACGCCGGTGGCGGGCGCCGCGCTCGGACTCTATTTCGAAAAGGTAAGGGAGCGAATCCGCAGCCGTAGCGGGCCGCTTTCGTTTGCCGACAGGACGAAACTGGCGCTCACGGATCCGCTGGGGGCGCTGAACCGAAGTGTGAATCGGCTTTTCGGTATTCGAGAATCGAGCGGATCCCAGGTGGCTATCGGGTTTCGGCCGGTTCGCTCGATTTCCTGGCCCGAACAACAACGGGGCAATCCGCCCAGTCGTCCGGTGCACGAGGTGGACGGTTTCGAATTAACCATCAGCGCTCGATGGTAATGCATCGGAGGCAGGACGGCAGGGCCGGCCTGCCAGAAACGACACTCGCTAGTCGTGAGCGAGCGGCTTGCTCGTGAAAAGGTAGTCCTTGAGCTCTTTCTCGAACGTTGCGTCCCTGCGGCGAATCCACTCCAGCAGCATTGCCGCGTGTTCCTTCTCTTCGTCGCGGTTGTGCGCAAGGATGCCCCTCAACGCTTCGTCCTGACAGGCGTCGACACGCTGGTTGTACCAGTCCACGGCTTCCAGCTCTTCCATCAGCGAGGTGATAGCGCGATGCATATCGCGCGTCTCGGCACTCAGTTCATCAATCGGTTCGTGGTAACCCTCGTTTGCCATCAACTACTCCTTACGGCTTCCTGAGAGCGGCAAGTCGGGCCGCGCCCTCACTTGCCGCCAGTATCAAGGACAATAGTGCCAGACTGGTCGCGGCGCCGGACACTGCGGGAGTGTCGGATTGCATTGCGGAAATGCCGAAGGCCGCCCAGGCCACAACCAGCACGAATACCGGGTCACGAAAACGGAGCACGGCGGTGGCACCGATGGCGCCGGCGGCGGCAATCTTCAACAAGGTCCAGCTGACGGCAGTCAGACCGACATTATCCCAGCCATTTGCTGTCTGCAGGGCGCTGATATTCGCGATGGTTGCGAGGGTGATCCATCCCGTATAAAGACTGAATGGCAGATGTACCGCGAGATATTGGCCGACCGCAGTACCTGATCGCTCGGCCAGCAGCGAGCGATAAATCAGCACCAGTGTTCCGAGCAGGACCAGCATTATGAGCAATGAGATTGTCAGCAGATCGTAGTGCCAGGCAAATAACCAGGCCGCGTTGGCTACGCAATTCACCTGAAACAGGCGGCTGATACCTGCAATCGCCCGGTTATCGCGTTGCGCGGGAAGCGCCTGGTAGACGACGAAAATCAGCAGGGCGAGGTAAATAACGCCCCATATCGAAAACGTAAATCCGGCGGGCGTAAACGGCGAAGGGTACTTCGCAGAAATTTCGGGCATGGACTGGCCATTGATCGGCAGCGCGTTGGATAAGAAATTGACGGCAATTACAAGCAGGAATCCCAGAATATTGCCGCCCCAGTCTGAAAACTGTCTTTGCATCTAATGGCCTCGCTGCGTGCCTACACCGGCGATATCGTGGGAAGCTTTTTGTCTTGTATGCCCAGCAGGATCGGTGCTGCAGTCTCGCGGTAGATGTTGACTTTCGCATTGAACGCAACACGTGACAGGCCGTGTTTATCCTTTATCGTCAAACGGCGTATATTGAACTGGCCGCCGCCAAGGTTCTCACCGGTCAGATAGCATTTTATTGCTGTTACACGCTCCCCGGACAGCTCCATTCCGCTGAGCTGCGCGAGGTTTCCCTGTGCTCGCTTCAGGAATCTGACGGCATCAATGTTCGGGTCGATGAAATTCTCTTCGTTTTCGGCGCCTTTCTCGATATCTGCCATGAAATCGCCGACCAGGATCTGGCCGGGAAGGGCGCCCTCAATCATGCGCGCAAGCTCAATTGTCACGTCGCCGACAATAAAGTCGTGCATCGTGGGATTGAGGCCTTCAGCCTGATGGAACTCATAGCAACTGCCGACATGGAAGCAGGCCCTGAGTCGCGGCACCGCTTTTGATCGGGACTTGCTGCGTGCAATCGCGTTGTCAGCGAGGACGATGTGCATCAGGTGGTAAAGGTTGACGCTCGCCTCGAGGCCGTCATCTCGATTCCAGATGTAGAAACCATCGCCGCTGGATGATCGGGCAAAATTGAGATTTACGTCCCGCTCCAGCATTTTGGCGTGTGCCGAGTTGAGCGAGTAGGACAGACTGTTCAGTTGTGTCATCTGCTCGAACGGCGTCAACAGGCTGAAACCGACGATGTCGAACAGGGTCACGGCGCGACTGGCAACATAGTTAATGCCATAACGCTGAATCATCTTCTCGATAATGCGCGTCTCTATTTTTCCACCTGCGAGTGGCTGCCGAAGATGGAGATGAATGGGTTCGACTTCCAGCAGGCGCGCCACCTTGTGCATTTGAGATATCGAGAGCCGGCGCTCCCCGGAGATGAGCTCGGTTATGAAACGGGGCGAGAGGCGCGGCGGCAAGCCATTTGGTTGTGGCGATGTGTACTCGGCCACGGCGTAGTGCGGTACGACGAGAATAGAGACGCCGTTATCGACCGGCGACCAACTCAGGATGTTATTTTGACCCAGCGCCCAGTGGCTGTGCAGACATTTTTCGAGATGCACCAGGTTGCTGCGCTGCCGAAGGTCCATTTGCTGGGCAAGACCTGCCAATTGATCGAGATACGGCGAATAGTCGGCTATTCGTCGAATCCCCGATTGCGACAGATTGTCTAATTCCATGTTATTGCCCGCGGCGACTTTCTCGAACCGGTATTCTCTGACACAGTTCGCCCTGACCAACGTAATCAACTCTGGTATACAGCGCAAGTATTATCAGGAAGTTGCCGTATCTATTTTATATTGCAGGCATTAGCCTTCAAGACGTTTTCGCTGATTTGACATAAAAATGACTCCAGCCGGACCAGATATTGCCGATGTCGGTGCCATGCGCGACCGGCTTCGTGGAGAGACGATCCTCACGCCCGTCGTGCGCTGCGCGGCTATCGAGGACGCGATGGGGTCCGGTACGCAGGTATTCGCCAAACTCGAGTTCCTGCAGCGTACAGGGACATTCAAGGCGCGCGGAGCGCTTGCGACGCTTTACGGCCTGGATCCCGAACAGCTGGCTGCCGGCGTCACGGCATGCAGCGCCGGGAACCATGCCATAGCGACCGCCTTTGCGGCGCAGACGCTAGGTACGACGGCCAGGGTGGTCATGTTGCGTAGCGCGAGCGCTGCCCGTGTGGACGCATGCAGGTCCTTCGGCGCGGAGGTCATCTTCGCGGATGATGTCCACCAGGCTTTCGGGTTGGCGGAGCGCATTAAGAAGGAGGAAGGCCGTTACTTCGTGCACCCGTTCGAGGGGCCGGCTATTGCAATCGGCACTGGCACGCTCGGGCTGGAGATTTGTGAGCAGTGCGAAGACTTCGACGCGATTATAGTCCCAGTCGGCGGCGGCGGGCTGATCGGGGGCATTGCGAATGTGATTAAGCGATTGCGGCCCGCCTGCGAGGTCATTGGCGTCGAGCCCGAGGGGGCGGACTCCATGCACCGCAGCCTGGCGAGCGGCGCGCCCGTGACGATCGACGCCGTGCGTACGATTGCGGACAGCCTTGGTGCTCCCTTCGCATTGCCTTACTCGTTCGGGCTATGCCAGATGCACGTCGATCGCCTGACGATGATCGACGATCAGCAGTTGCGCAAGGCCATGGGTTTCCTGTTTCGCGAGATGAAAATAGCCGTGGAGCCGGCATGCGCCGCGAGCACTGCCGCTCTGCTCGGGCCGCTGTGCGAGGAAATGGCGGGCAAGCGCATCGTTCTGGTGATGTGTGGCAGCAACATTGACTGGGACACTTTCGAACAACAGGCGATAATCGATGACGCTGCTTGACAGGCTGAAGCAAATCGTCGGCCCCGCCGGCTGGAAAACAGAAGCCAGCGAACTCGAGCCTCACCTAACCGAGTGGCGCGGAATGTTCACGGGCAAGACCCTCATTCTCGTTGCGCCGAAATGCACCGAAGAAGTGTCACAACTTGTGCGCGCCTGTGCAGCCGCCGAGGTCGGGATCGTACCGCAGGGCGGCAACACCGGGCTTTGTGCAGGCGCGCTGCCGGATGAGTCAGGTGAGCAGGTGTTGCTATCGATGTCACGTATGAACCGCATCCGCAACATCGATCCCGCCAATTTCTCCATGGAGGTGGAGGCCGGCTGCATACTCGCCAGTATCCAGGAAGCGGCCAGGGCCGCTGATCGCATCTTTCCGCTAAGTCTTGGCGCCGAGGGCAGCTGTCAGATTGGCGGCAACCTTGCCACGGACGCCGGCGGCGTCAATGTTATTCGCTACGGTACCGCGCGGGCGCTGACGCTCGGTCTGGAAGTCGTACTCGCGGATGGCTCCGTCCTGGGCGGCCTGCGATCGCTCCGCAAGGACACTGCCGGTTACGACCTGAAGCAGCTGTTTATCGGCAGCGAGGGCACGCTGGGCATCATTACAGCCGCCACCCTACGACTGTTCCCGGACCCTGGCGAAATGACGACGGCGCTGGTAGCAGTTGCTGACAGCGGTGACGCGGTTCAATTGCTCGCCGCGTTGCGTCGCGCATTATTCGATCGGATCGAGGCGTTCGAGCTGATATCGAAGCCCGTCTTCGAACTGGTCGAGCGGCATATTCCCGGTGCAAAGCTGCCTTTCGACCAGGCCTACCCCTGGTATGTGCTCGTAGAGGCTGCGACGCAGGGAAGCGCGGCTGCGCTTGAGAAAGCCCTGACGAGTGTTGCGGGTGATTCCTTGTATCTCGATGCCGTCGTTGCCAAGAACACGGACGAATCGCATCGCCTGTGGCGGCTGCGTCATTCCATCGCCGAGGCTGAACGGCACGAAGGCAGGGGCCTGAAACACGATATCTCGGTGCCGATAGGGCGTATGCGGGAGTTCCTTGCACGCGGTGAAGCCATGGTCGTCGAGCTGATGCCGGGTGCCAGGCTCCTGGTATTCGGGCATGTCGGCGACGGCAACCTGCACTACAACGTTGTGCTGCCGCCGGAACTGGCAGCGGATGCGTGGGCGCAGTCTGCCCAGCGCATTACCTCGGCGATCTACGACCTGGTGGACGAACTTGGAGGCAGCTTCAGCGCTGAGCACGGCGTCGGTCGCGTCAAGAAGCCGTACCTGGCTCGATACCGGGGCGGTACCGAAATCACCCTGATGCGCTCCCTGAAAAAGACGCTGGACCCCGGCAATATCCTCAACCCCGGAAAGGTAATTTGACGACCAGTTCCGGTTCCGAATAGGGCCGAGCACGTAAACTCGCTAGTTAATTATGACAGCAGAATCCGACAAGAATCCTGACACACTCGGTGATCAGCTTGCCGACCTCGAAGATCAGCTCACGGCTTCGATCGACGATGTCGAAATGCTGACCGACGTCCAGAGCGGTATCGGCAGGCTGCTGGAGTCCAACGGAGGTAACGAAGCCGAGATACGGCGCGTGTTGCAGGAGCGATACGAGGCCGGCGCATTGCGAAAAGAAACATTCCAGCTCGTCAAGTCAATGCTCGATCGTTTCGTTATGGACGACATGCCCACGAGTCCGACGCGTTTCGCCGGTCGAAACCCGGCCGTGCCGCGGCCGGATCCCGGAATCGGGAGCGACGCCGATGCCGTCGACAGTGACGACGCTTTCGGCTCGACGACCGTCATACCCAACGAAGTAGCGAGTGCCGTTACTGCAGAATCACGCGTCCAGGTTGGCTCGCTATTGCGAGATCGTTTCCTGCTTCAGGAGAGGCTATCTGGCGGAAGTATGGGTGTTGTGTACAAAGCGCTCGATCGTCGTCTCGCCGAAGCAGAGGCAAGCGAGCCGTGGGTTGCGATCAAAGTACTCTCGCCGCAGTTCGCACAAAACGCTCAGGCACTGCGTGCGTTGCAACAGGAGGCAACAAAAGGCCGCTGCCTGTTGCACCCCAACATCGTTCGTTTCATCGATTTCGACCGGGACGATGATCTGTATTTCATGGTGATGGAATGGATGCACGGCCGTACGCTGGCCAGTATTCTCGATTCCGCAGACGCCAGGATTATCGACCATGACGCCGCATTTCGCATAGTCCGGCAGATTGGCGACGCGCTGGCGTACGCGCATCGTTGCGGCATCATTCATGCTGACGTGAAGCCCGGCAATATCATGATCACGCCTGATGGCAACGCAAAGCTTTTTGATTTCGGCGTCGCGCGGGTACGGCAGGAACAATCCGACAGTGACTTTGATCCTGGCGTACTCGGTGCGCTCACGCCGGCCTATTCAAGTATGCAGGTGCTGACCGGCGAACAACCGGTGGCATCCGATGATGTCTTTTCCCTTGCCTGCCTGCTGTACCGGCTGCTCGCCGGCCACCGCGTGTTCGGGCCGCGCAACGCCGCGGAGGCATCGCAGGAAGGGATGACGCCACAGCGCCCGCACGGCGTGAGCGACGGGCAATGGCGAGCACTGAAGAAAGCGCTCTCCTATGCCCGCGTTACACGATTCGCGACGGTCGAGGAATTCATGGCCGCGCTGAGCGAACAGGAGGACGACACGATCTCCCTGGACCCGTCAGATCGGCTGGTTGCAGAGGAAAGCCGTGGCCGGTCGGGGAAGTGGCTGCTAGCAGTCGTCCTGTTGCTCGGGGTAGCGGGCGTTTCCGCGTATCAGCTGGGCATGCTGGAACCTTGGCTGAAATTGCTGCAGCGACCCGGCGAACATCCGGTCATCGAGGATCTGCCCGTAACGCTGCCGGCACAGGAAGAACCGGCGCCTGCGGATTCGGGAACGGCAGTTGAGAGCGTTGCTACGGAGTCATTGCCAGAGGTCTTGACCGAAACCGGCGAGGCGGAGCCGATACCGGAACCGCTGATCGATTTCTCGCTGTTGCCGCCCGCTGATCTCGAGGTACCGTTCAGCATGGGCGGCGTCTCGTCGACAGACTTCAGGGTCCGTCTTCGCGAGGACAGCGGGCCGGTCTATGTCGACTTCTTGCGCAGCGACGGTGTGGACCTGCCGTTAACCCTCAAGCTGGACGAGGTCGGTTTCAGCGGCAATCGTTCGCCCTGGGCCGCAAAGCAATACGCCTTTTCAAATGACGGCATCGTGCGCTTTCCGATTGGTCAGGATCGCAGCCGCATCGTACTGACGATGGCATCGGATCCCTTGCGAGAGGCGGATCAGCTGTCGACCTTGCGTCTTCGCGAACTCGATTCCGTCGAGTCTGAACTTGCCGTGATCAACGTGACGCTCGAAGACGACGACCAGCGCGCTTTCGAGGCGCAGCTGCCGATCAATACGATAGCATTTGCGACCAGTCAGGCATCCATCCGTGAGACGGATCCGGCCGTACAGATCGACCTCGTGCGCTTCAATCCGGATGAGTCCCAGGCCCTAATCACTTATACCGTCAGCGACGTCACGGCGACGGAGGGTGAGGACTATTTCGCGCCCGGCAACAAATCCGTCACCTTCGGGCCCGGACAGCGTTCCGCGAGATTGCTTATTCCCCTCGTGCAGGATTCGCTCGTTGAGGGCGATGAAGCGTTCGTGATCGAGCTGGAGCAGTTGGAACAACTCGCGGTCGACGATGTGTATCAACGCATCGTCATCCTCATCCGCGACGACGAGCCGCAAATCCCCTGATTTGCTGCTAGACTTCCGCTCGGCCTGTCGGGCCTATTGTCCAGTCAATGCGGAGTCAGACGATCGAATGAAGGATAAGGATCTGCGTCGCTACTCACGAATCGTAGTCGACGGTGTGGAACAGGCCCCCAGCCGCGCGATGCTGCGCGCTGTTGGTTTTTCCGAGGACGACTTCAAGCGCCCACAGATCGGAATCGCATCGACCTGGAGCATGGTCACGCCATGCAATATGCACATTGGCGGGCTGGCGGACGAAGCGGCCAGGGCAGCCAGCGAAGCTGGCGGAAAAGGCGTCGTGTTCAATACGATCAGCGTTTCTGACGGCATCTCCATGGGCACTCCGGGGATGCGGTACTCGCTGGTATCTCGCGAGATAATCGCCGATTCGATTGAGGCGGTCGTTGCCGCGGAAGGGTTTGACGGATTCATCGCTATCGGTGGCTGCGACAAGAATATGCCGGGTTGCCTGATGGCCATGGCGCGCCTCAACCGGCCTGCCGTTTTCGTGTACGGCGGTACCATCAAGCCCGGCGCAAAGCGCCGCGATATCGTTTCCGTCTTCGAGGCGGTAGGCGCCCGGTCCGGCGGACTGATATCGGACGAAGAACTCCTCGAGGTTGAAAGGACGGCGATTCCCGGTCCCGGGGCCTGTGGCGGCATGTACACCGCGAATACCATGGCATCGGCGATCGAAGCGATGGGCATGAGTCTTGCGAACAGTTCGGCCCAGGAAGCGGTATCGCCGAACAAACTGGACGATTGCCGTCGCGCCGGACAGGCCGTGATGAGCCTGATACGGAACGACATCAAGCCGCGCGACATCATGACGCGTGAAGCGTTCGAGAATGCGATATCGCTTGTGATTGCGCTGGCCGGGTCGACGAACGCGGTGTTGCATCTGCTGGCAATGGCGCGCGAGGCGGAAGTGCCCCTGACCCTGGACGACTTCACGCGCATCGGCGCCAGGGTCCCGGTCCTGGCGGACCTCAGGCCCAGCGGCAAGTACCTGATGTCGGAGCTGATCGAGATTGGCGGCATTCAGCCGCTGATGAAACGCATGCTCGACGCGGGTCTGCTGCACGGCAACTGCATGACGGTGACCGGAAAGACGCTGAAAGAGAATCTGGCGGACGTCGGAGATTACCCTGACGGTCAGGCAATTATTCGCGACTTCGAACGTCCTATCAAACCCGACAGTCACCTGTCGATTCTGTATGGCAACGTAGCGCCGCAAGGTGCGGTTGCGAAAATCACGGGCAAGGAAGGCCTTCGTTTCGAAGGCACTGCCCGGGTGTTCCAGTCGGAAGAAGAGGCTCTTCAGGCAATCCTCGATGACACGGTCAAGGCCGGAGATGTAGTGGTCATCCGTTACGAGGGGCCCAAAGGGGCGCCCGGAATGCGCGAGATGCTCAGTCCGACCGGGGCGATTATGGGCAAGGGTCTTGGTGCGGACGTGGCGCTGATTACAGACGGCCGATTCTCTGGAGGCAGTCATGGCTTCGTCGTGGGGCATGTCTCGCCGGAGGCCGCCGCCGGCGGTCCGATTGCCCTGATCGAGGACGGTGACCGGCTTACCATCGATGCCGAAACCAGGGAAATCAACGTGGCTGTCAGCGATGAGGAACTGGGAAGGCGGCGCGCCGCCTGGAGGCGGCCGCCGTCACCGGTACAACGCGGTGTGCTCGCGAAATACCGCAATGAAGTGTCTTCAGCGTCAGAGGGTGCGGTCACGATTCCGCCGGCGTGGGATGAATAATGGCGGCGGGCTTGACGTTTGCCACCAGGTTCGCTCTACTTCATTGATGAACGTTTACGACACCCACGTAGAGTGCCAACGTAGCGACACGCTCGATACGGAAAAACACATAAAATACATGGCGCGCCAGAGGTGCGTGGGTGCGAGTGGCAACTGTACCGACTAGTCAATAAAGTTCGGACATTGTCAGCAAACCCGCCAGGAGCATCCTAGCGGGTTTTTTTTTGGGGCCTGAAAAGAGTGCATGCATGAGACCGATTACAGAAGCCCCATTTGATGGCAGTGAAACACTGGGCGCTCCAAAAGCTATAGCCGAATCGCCCTGGGTCGTCATGAAATTCGGTGGCAGCAGCGTATCCACGGCGGCTAACTGGGACACCATCGCGCAACTCGTAAAGCGCCGACTGGATGATGGTCTGAGGCCGGTGGTCGTGCATTCGGCCCTCGCGGGCGTGTCCAATGCACTTGAGCAAGTTCTCACGGTTGCGGCAAGCGGCGAGCCGTCGGCCGGGCTCGAAAAAATAATAGCGCAGCATTACCAGCTGGCGGAAGATCTGGGCCTGGACGGTGCCACGCTGCTTGGCGATACCCTGCATCAGTTGGAACAACTCGTTGCCGGTGTACGGCTGGTCCGTGAAGTCAGCGTACGTGTCCGTGTGCGCGTCATGGCCCTTGGTGAGCTGATGTCGACGCGTCTTGGCGCCGCGTATCTTGAACGAGCCGGCGTACCCGTGCAGTGGCTGGACGCGCGTGAAGTTTTGCTCAGTCGGCCAGGCAACGCGCGAAATACGACCAATGCCTATCTCGCAGCGACCTGCGAGTTCGGCCCCGACCCGCAGATTCAGTCGAGGCTGGCTGGCGATGGCAAAGTTACGCTGACCCAGGGATTTATAGCGCGCAATGCTGCCGGCGAGACCGTACTGCTTGGTCGCGGTGGTTCCGATACGTCGGCCGCGTACATCGCTGCGATACTGGCGGCGCGCCGCCTCGAGATCTGGACCGACGTCCCGGGCATGTTCTCGGCCGATCCGCGCGCAGTGCCCTCGGCACGCCTGCTGGTTGCGCTGCACTATGACGAGGCGCAGGAGCTGGCGTCGGCAGGCAGTTCGGTGCTGCATCCGCGCTGCCTTTCGCCACTGAGGGAATACGGTATTCCCCTGTTCATTCGCAGTACACCTGCGCCGGAGGTGGCTGGTACGGTCGTCGCTGCCGTCACCGAAGAGGTGGAACCCCAGGTCAAGGGTATCTGTAGCCGCGACGGCCTGACCCTGATTTCCATGAGCACGGTCGGGATGTGGCAGGAGGCCGGCTTCCTGGCAAGCGCGTTCGCGGCTTTCGCTGATCATGGCGTGTCGGTAGACCTGATTTCAACGTCGGAAACCAACGTCACCGTGTCGATTGATACCAGTGACGGCATGCTGCCCGAAGACATCGAGTCATCGCTGGTCAACGATCTCGAAAAACTGTGCCGGGTCCGGGTGATTCCGGACTGTTCTGCTGTAAGCCTCGTTGGCCGGAAGATCCGAACGATTATTCCCCGCCTGGCGCCCGCGCTCGGTGTGTTCGAAGAGGAGCGAATACACCTGATGTCACAGGCGGCCAACGACCTGAACCTGAGCTTCGTCGTCGACCGCCAGCAGGGGCCGAGGCTGGTCAGCAAATTGCATGCGTCCATTATCCGAAAGAACGGCTCAGCTTCAGTCTTCGGCCCGAGCTGGGAGCGCCTGTTTGCGGGTGACGTGCCTGCTGTGACTTCGGCCGACGCCTGGTGGATGCGCAAGCGCAAGCTGCTGCTGGATGTCGCAAGCCGCGAAACAAATGCCTACGTCTATGACCGGGAAAGCGTCGCCGAGGCGGCCGGCAGTCTGCTGAATCTGAAGAACGTCGATCGGATACTGTACGCCGTAAAAGCCAACTTCAATGCGGAGCTGCTGCGCACTATGGCCGCTGCGGGCGTTGATTTCGAGTGTGTCTCACCGGGCGAGGTCGACTGGCTGGAGGAAATAATTCCGAAATTCGACTTGTCGCGGGTGCTGTTTACGCCGAATTTTGCGCCGCGCGATGAGTACGACTGGGGCCTGAAGAAAGGCCTGCAGGTAACCCTGGATAATCTCTACCCCTTACAGGCCTGGCCCGAATTATTCCGCGGACGCAAAATATTCATTCGTGTCGATCCCGGCCAGGGGCGTGGTCATCACGAACACGTCAGGACGGCCGGCGTTCATTCCAAATTCGGCATACCGCGATTCGAAGTCGATGAGCTGGCGCGCCTTGTCGACGCTGCCGGCGCGGAGGTGATCGGCATCCACGCGCACAGTGGCAGCGGCATCCTCGACCCTGACAACTGGCGCAGCGTGGCTTCAGAACTCGTGCGGGTCGCTGAGCGCTTCCCGGCGGTAACGACTATCGATCTCGGTGGCGGACTGGGCGTCCCCGAGAAGCCCGGTGACAGGTCATTCGATCTCGCGCGACTCGACGAAACGCTGGCTGAGATCCGGAATGCCTATCCGCAATATCAGCTTTGGCTGGAGCCGGGACGTTTCCTCGTTGCCCGGGCGGGCGTGCTGCTTTCGCGCGTTACCCAGACCAAGGGCAAAGGTGACATGAAATACATTGGCGTTGGAACGGGGATGAACTCGCTGATTCGACCCGCACTCTACGGGGCGTATCATGAGATCGTAAATCTTACACGCGCCGATGAAACGTCAAGCGAAACGTTTACCGTTGTCGGGCCGATCTGCGAGACGGGCGATCGATTGGGGAGCGACCGGCTGCTCCCCCCGACCGTCGAGGGCGATGTTATTCTCGTCGCAAATGCAGGAGCCTATGGCTACGTGATGAGTTCGTATTACAATCGGCGAGAAGTCGCAGCGGAGATTGTCATATGAAATTATTCTGGGCGCCGCAGACGCGCTCCACACGCGCGTTCTGGCTGTTGGAAGAAGCCGGAATCGACTACGATACGGAACTGGTCGACATCCGCAGTGCAGAACGGAAGGACAGCGACGAGTTTCTGGCGGCCAGCCCGATGGGCAAAGTGCCTGCGATCGTTGATGGCGACGTTGCCATGGCCGAGTCAGCAGCCATTTGCCTGTACGTTGCTGACAAGTACGCTGCCGGGACGCTGGCGCCTGCGGTGAACGACTCCCGGCGCGGCAAGTACCTCTACTGGACACTGTACACGCCGGCCGTGGTTGAACCGGCCATGGCCGAGAAGTTCAGCAAGGTCGAGCCGAATCGCGGTCGCAACGGCTGGGGGGACTTCGAACAAATGATTCGGGTCTTCGATACGGCGCTTGATGGCAGGGAGTGGATTCTCGGCGAGCAATTCACCGCCGCGGACGTGATGCTCGGCTCGAGTGCCGTCTTCATGCGCATGTTCGAGATGCTCCCGGAGACCAGGAACATCTCGGACTATGCCGATCGCTGCTTGGCGCGAACCGCATTTCGGAATGCGGCCGCCGCCGCTGGTTAGACGGATCGTTTCAGGCGTGTCGCTGTCGCGGATGGTCTTGTGTCCGGCGAGCCACGGAAGATCGGACCCGGCAGCAAACCCGGCATTATGAGAATCGGTCCACAGCCTGCGATCACCGGGGCGTGTAGGCTGCGCAAATGATACAGCAACAGGAGCAGCGAAAAAGCGCCCGGGGGCCGACTCACGCTACGGTTTTCATCTGGCTGTTCGCCGTATCCGCTATCTGGCACTACACATCGTCGGCCACCGAGATTCTGGACTACTGGGTCAGATTCGACCCGCTGGTAACGCCGCTGGTCTTTCTGTCGATAGCCACCGCGTTTGTCGCGGCCTGCTACCCGACCAAAACAGCGGCGCTGATGCTGATGTGTATCGGCCAGCTGGTATCCATAACATTGAGATTTCCGTTTGTCGCCGATCATCTGGTCATGGAATTCTTTCTGAACCTGGCCATTCTCCTGTCTTTCCTTTACCTGGTGGTGAAACAACGGCGCTTGAGTGTGTCCGTCGACGAGATATTCGAGCTGTTTAGCCCGATCGGAAGATGGCTGCTCATCATCATGTATTTCTATGGCACCTTCCATAAGCTGAATCCCGGTTTCATGAGCATGGAGTCCAGCTGTGCCGTGCCCTTTATCAGCGGCTTTCCGCTGCTGCGCGATCTCATCGGCTATGGCTGGCTCGAATACAGCGCTATCTATGGGACGCTGATTCTTGAGTCGATTGCCATGCTGCTATTGCTCTCCGCCCGAACGAAGTATTTCGGGATGTTGATAGGCATGTCTTTCCATTTCGTCATCGGAATCTCGGGCCACGGAACGCTGGCGCACTTTTCCGCATTTGCATTGGCGCTGCATGCGCTATTCCTGCCCTCGGGATTCGGACAGCGAATCGTCGACGAACCGCTGCTTCCAGCATTCCTCAAGAGGGCGCTGAATTTCCAGGCGATGACGATACTCCTGGTCGCCCTTCAGGTCGTGTTCGCGTTGCACATGGTAAAGACGGCCGAGGGCTACATGGTTAACAGCCTGTTCGCGATATTCGCGATTTCACTGATGTTCCTGGTGGTCAAGTACGGTCAAATTCGACCCGGAGATGTCCGATACAGGCTGCGATCGCCGCTCGGCGTCCTGAATTTGATACCGGTGTGGTTCTTCCTGCATTGCGCCAGCCCCTATGTCGGTCTCGGGACGGGTGGGACCCTGGCGATGTTCAGCGGGCTGAGAACCGAGGGTGGAATCAGCAATCACTACCTGATTCGTGAACCGATTCCGCTATTTTCCTACCAGGAAAAGGTCGTCTACATCGAGGAGTCTCTGAACCCGAATCTCCAGGAAACTGCAGAGACCCGGCAGGGTATAGTGATGTTCGACTTCCAACGGCACATCACTTACCGGGACAGGCTCGTCCTGCCCCTTTCGCTCAGCGTCGCCGGGCGCCACTACGAGATCAGGAATGTGAGCGACTTCGAGTCATTTGTGGAAGAACACTTTACGCAACAGACCTGGCTGGAACGAAAATACATGTCGTTCCGGCTTGTGGACGATCCACAGCCAAGAACCTGCCGGCACTGACATGCTTCTCACGGAGCGGATCGAATAAACTGATGGCAAGCGAAAATCAATCGTTCCTGATTCTGTTCGACGGCGTCTGCAATCTGTGCGAGAGCAGCGTGCATTTCGTTATTCGCCGCGACAAATCCAGGAAGTTCCGCTTTGCAGCGCTTCAGTCGGCGGCTGCGCGGGAGATTCTCGCGCCATACGATTATGCCTTCGACGAACTGAGTTCGGTGTTGCTGCTTGCGGACGGCAAGTTGTATCGAAAATCGCGCGCCGCGCTGCGGATCGCCAGGCAACTGGATGGAGCATGGCCACTCATGTACTACGCGCTTTTTTGGATACCCTCTTTTATCGCGGATCCGGTCTACGACTTCATCGGCAATCGTCGCTACCGCTGGTTCGGCGTCAAGACGGAATGCTGGATACCCGATGAAGACCTTCGGCAGCGATTCCTCGAAGAACCCGGCGACGGCAAATCAGAAACGCGCTAGCGGTCCGAATGTCGTGAGTGCAGTCGATTGGAGACGTCGGCCAGACTCAAGTGTTGATCGGCCAGCAAGACGATAACGTGATAGAGCAGGTCGGCCGCTTCGTCGATGGTTTCGTCACGATCACCCGTCACGGCGGCAAGTGCGAGCTCAATCCCTTCCTCTCCGACCTTTTGCGCGATTCGTTTCGTTCCGGCGAGCGCCAGGTGCGCGGTATAGCTGTTGTTGCCGGGATTCCTGAGGCGTTCCTGGACGATCGCTTCAAGCTCGCTGATAAAGGTGATGTCTGAAGTGCTCACTATGATTCCCTAGTGTCTGATATCGACCTGGTTCCGGGACAGGTAGGCTTTCAGGTCCGGAATGGATATTTCGCCGCTGTGAAAGACGCTCGCAGCCAATGCCCCGTCAACGCTGGCCTCCAGAAACACCGCCTTGAAATGTTCCATGGCGCCGGCGCCGCCGGAGGCGATAAGCGGCACACGGCTTATGGCACGCACGGTCGCAAGTTGCGTCGTGTCATAGCCTGTTCGCACACCGTCCCTGTTCATGCAGTTGAGGACAATCTCGCCGGCGCCGCGACGCTGTATTTCTCGCACCCAGTCGACGGTCAGACGTTGCGCGGGGCTCGTCTTGTCCGGATCGCCGGTGTTCTGATAGACGAAATAGTCATCGTGCTCCTGGCGACTGTCGATACCGATCACAACGCACTGCGAGCCAAAGCGTTTTGCAAGCTCGGTGATCAGGTCGGGATTGGCGAGAGCGGGCGAGTTGATCGAGATCTTGTCCGCGCCCTTGTTGAGAACGTCTTCCGCGTCGGCGACGCTGCGGATACCGCCGGCGACGCAAAACGGTATGTCGAGAATCGCAGCGACCCGGGCTACCCAGCTGCGGTCCACGCTGCGTTCGTCGGGACTCGCGGTGATGTCATAGAACACCAGCTCATCCGCGCCCTCGCTGCAGTAGCGTGCGGCAAGTGCTAGGATGTCACCGACCACGCGATGATTGCGAAACTGCACGCCTTTCACGACGACGCCGTCGCGCACATCGAGACAGGGGATTATGCGCTTTGCCGGAATGACGCGACCTCCACGGGCGTTATTTCACCGTCCAGCAACGCCTTTCCTGAGACGGCCGCGGGTATGCCCCGAGACCTGAGGTCTTCCAGATCGGCAAGATTGCGCACCCCACCGGACGCCTGCAACGCGAGCTGAGGATAACGGCGCAGCAGCTCCTCGTAGAGCCAAACGTTGGGGCCGGCCATGGTGCCATCGCGACTGACGTCCGTGCAGAGTACGTGTTTCAGACCGGTGTCGGCGTACTGGTCAATACAATCCCACAGCGACATCTCGGTCTCGCGCGTCCATCCGTGCGTCATCAACCGGGGATTGCCGTCTTTGTGCATTCGCACGTCGAGCGCGAGGACCAGGCGGTCCGGACCGACCTCACTGAACCATTCGGCCACCGTCGCCGTGTCGGTGATCGCCATGCTGCCGATCACGCAGCGAGCAACGCCATTGGCCAGCCAGTCCAGGACAGCCTCGCGGCTGCGAATGCCACCGCCCAGCTGCACGTCGAGGCCCGTTTCGGCAGCAATCGCGGCCACGATCACGCGATTCTGCTGCCGACCGGAACGTGCGCCGTCGAGATCGACGATGTGCAGGTCGCTCACGTCGAGCGCGGAAAAACGTCGCGCCATCGCCAACGGATCGTTGCTGTATTCCGTCGTCTTGTCGAACTGACCCTTGAAAAGCCGCACGCACTTGCCGTCCTTCAGGTCGATGGCAGGGATGATCTTCACTCGCTGCTACCCAGGAAATTGCGAAGAAGCTCTGCACCGGCTCTCGACGAGCGCTCTGGGTGAAATTGAGCGGCGACAAAATTCTCGTGAGCGATGACCGCCGAGAAAGGATTCGCGTGCCTGGCCGTCGCCACGGTAAAGGCGCAAACGGGCAGGGCATAGCTGTGCAGGTAGTAGAAGTAGCTGCCGTCCCGAATGCCGCGCAGCAGCGGGTGCTCAGACGTCTTCGTTGTTGCGCACCAGCCCATATTGGGGACCGGGCATAGAGGCGCCGAGGGCAGCAGCGCGGCCGTACCCGGAATGATGCCGAGGCACTCAACGTCTTCTTCTTCGGAACCGTCCAGCATGAGTTGCATACCGAGGCAAATGCCGAGAACCGGCTGCCTGAGCCGGCGAATGACGTCGACCAGGCCCGCATCGCGGAGACGCTCCATCGCATCCCGGGCAGCGCCTACGCCGGGCAGCAATACCCGTTCTGCCGATTGAATCAAGGCCGCGTCGGTCGTGAGTTGAGCCTGTTTGCCCAGGCGTTCGAAGGCGAACAGCAACGATGAGATATTGGCTCCGCCGCTGTCGATGATGGCGATTCCGGGCATTAGCTCAAGGTACCTTTGGTGGAGGGAAGTTCGTCACCGTCGCGCCTGACGGCCTGACGCAGTGCGCGGCCAACGGATTTAAAGCACGCCTCTATCATGTGGTGCGTATTCTCGCCCTGTACCTCGAGGTGCAGGGAGGCGCCGAGGGCATCGCTCAGCGAACGAAAGAAATGTTCCACCATCTCGGTGGATAGTTCGCCAACGCGATCCCTGGGAAAGCCGCCTCTAAACCGGAAGGCCGCCCGGCCCGACAGATCCAGAGCCACCCTCGCGTCACTCTCGTCCATGGGCAGCAGAAAACCATAGCGACCGATACCGAGCTTGTTGCCAAGCGCCTGCCGCAAGGCGCTACCGAGACAGATCGCCGTATCTTCGACCGTGTGGTGTTCGTCGATTTCCAGGTCTCCGTCACAGGACAGCTCGAGACCAAAGCCACCATGCTTGGCGATTTGCTCGAGCATGTGATCGTAGAAGCCGATGCCGGTGCTTACCTCGATGACATCACCCGAATCGAGATTGACCCTTGCAACAATCTGCGTCTCGTTGGTGTTTCGCTTAACCGTGGCTACGCGATTCGAGTGACAAAGAAGCCTGACAATCTCGGGCCATGTCAGCACATCGTCGCCTTGGGTATTGACCAGGAGTCCCCGCACGCCCAGGCGTTCGGCCAGCTGCATATCCGTTGCGCGATCGCCAATGACCGACGACGCGTCGAGGTCGATATCCGTTGCTGCCAGGTACCTGGTCAGGAGTCCCGTGCGTGGCTTTCGGCATTCACAGCCGTCATCCGGCATGTGCGGGCAGACAAATATCTCGTCGAAGTGAACGCCCTGGCTGCCGAACAATTGCAGCACATGCGTGTGACACCGCTCGAAAGCGTCTTGGGGAAAGGCATCACTGCCGAGCCCGTCCTGGTTGCTGACCATGACAAAGCGGTAGCCGTGCCGGCCCAGTTCCAGCAGCGATGGAATGACGCCTGCGACCAGCCGGATTTTATGCAGCGCGTCGACCTGGAAGTCGTCGGGCTCCTCGATCAGGGTGCCGTCACGGTCGATGAACAGAACCTTCTCGGCCACCTCAGGACCCCCTGAGCGTTTCGAGTGCGTCGAGCAGCGCGGTGTTCTCAGGCGCGCTGCCGACGGAAACGCGTATGCACGAGGCGAGTGCACCGCCGAAATGACGCAGCAGGATGCGGTGCTCCTCGCAGCACTGCAGAACCTTGCTGGCATCGTCGACCTCGATGAGAAAGAAATTGGCGTCACTCGGCCAGACCTTGCGCACGAACTCGAAGCGGCCGATGGCCTGAATCAGTCTTTGCCTTTCGGCAATGGTCTCGACGACCGTTTCTTCCGCGAGCGCGAGCTGCTCGTCCTGCAGGGCATCTTCGACACATTCGACAACCGGTGTGGCGAGTGCGTAGGGTGATTGCACCGCGCTGAGCATGCGAATGACATCCGCGGGTCCGGCGACGGCGCCGCATCGCGCGCCGGCAAAGGCGAGCGCCTTGGACAGGGTGCGGAGTACCAGCAGATTCGGGAACCGGTCAAGCAGATCCATGACACTCGGCGAGTGGCCGTATTCGACATAGGCCTCGTCGACAACGATCGCGGACTTTTCGCCCCGCTCTCGCAGCAGCTTCTGCAGATCGGAACGCGCCAGCGTGGTGCCCGTGGGATTGTTCGGCGAGCAGATGAAAATCAGCCGGGTTGATTCGTCGCATGCGGCCAGGACGCCGTCGATGTCAATCGCGAACCCGTTTTCGGCCAGCAGCGAAACCTCGATGATGTTGGCACCCTGTACCTCGGCGTAATGCCGATACATCGAGAATGACGGCGCCGTGGTCAATACGCTGTCCCTGCCAGCGCGACAGAACGTCCGAACCAGCAGGTCTATGGCCTCGCTCGAGCCCCGCGTCACCAGCAGTTGTTCGCTGCGACAGCCAAAGCGCCGGGCCAAGGAATCCTGCAGCTTCTGCGGACGCACTTCCGGGTAGCGGTTGAGCGGGCGTCGAAACCGGTTGTTCGGGCTGACCATCGGCGACTCGTTGGCATTCAGCCTGATCGTATCGTCGATCTGTTCTGCGGCTTCGTACGGCTGCAGGGATCGAATTTCCGCTCTTGCGAGTTTCGCTATGCCCATGTTTTCGGACCCAGTCTGCGAGTAACCGCGGCCGCATGCGCATCCAGGCCTTCCAGTCCGGCAAGGCAAATGACCGCCGCGCCAATTTTTTCAAGCCCCTCTCGGCTGAGTTCCTGCACCGTCATGTGTCGCATGAACTGATCGAGCCCCAGGCCACTGTACGTCTGTGCATGGCCATACGTCGGCAAAACATGGTTTGTGCCGCTGCAGTAGTCGCCGACCGATTCCGGGGTCCACCGCCCCAGGAAAATCGACCCGGCATTGCGCAAAACCGGCAGCAGGGCGCGCGGATCTTCGAGCTGCAGGATCAGGTGCTCCGGCGCATAGCGGTTGCTGACCAAAGCCGCTGTATCAAGATCCGGCACGACAACGATGCGGGCATTTTCCAGGGCTCTTGCGGCGATCGCCGATCGCGACAATTTGCTCAGCTGCGCCGTCAACTCTCCGACCACCGCGGTACCCAGCTCTTCGGATGTCGTCACGAGCACCACCTGCGAGTCCGCGCCATGTTCCGCCTGTGACAGCAGATCCGATGCCACGAATTCGGCCGATGCCTGTGCATCGGCAATAACCAGAACCTCAGACGGACCCGCGGGCATGTCCATGGCGGCGCCGGCAGGATCGGCGCTTACCTGCAACTTCGCACTGGTAACATAGGCGTTGCCCGGCCCGAAAACCTTGCAGACCTTCGGAACGCTTTCGGTTCCG
The DNA here is from genome assembly GCA_963701335.1 of uncultured Gammaproteobacteria bacterium. Taxonomy (GTDB): domain Bacteria; phylum Pseudomonadota; class Gammaproteobacteria; order Steroidobacterales; family Woeseiaceae; genus UBA1847. The sequence goes on along the minus strand of CAVOZR010000004.1, from coordinate 1,878,807 downwards.
TACGCCATTGCAGCAATTGCCTGCGCGCCGCCAATCTTGAAAATGTCCGTCACGCCGACGCGGCTCGCCGCGACGAGTACGGCGGGATCCGCCGTGCCGTCCGGCCTTGGCGGTGTGCATAGTATTCTTGTCGGACAGCCGGCAATACTGGCCGGGACGGCCAGCATGATGGCGGTGGAGGGCAACGGCGCGGTGCCTGCCGGCACATACAGCCCGACCGCGTCCAGGGCGTGGCTGCTTCGCTCGCAGACGACTCCCGGCATGGTCTCGACCCGGATCGGCACCGGGCGCTGGGCCTCGTGGAAACGGCGTACGTTCCTGATGGCCAGGTCAATGGCATCGAGCTGCGATTCGTTCAGCTCGAAGCCCGCAGACTCCATTTCATCGCCCGAGACGCGGAAGTCGCTGAGGTCGGCGCCGTCGAACCGCCTGGTCAAGTCGACAAGCGCAGCATCGCCACGCCTGCGAACGTCGGCGATGATGGTGGACGCCGCCTCTTGGATTGAACTGTCCTGCGAGACCGCCGGGCGCTGCAGCAGGCGTGTGCGCTCGGCATCGGACAGAAGGCTCCAGTCTTTCAGTTCGATACTCATCACTCAGGCCAGCATCTTCTCTACGGGCAGGACCAGCAGCGAGCTGGCCCCGGCGGCCTTGAGGTTTTCGAGCGTCTCCCAGAATACCGTCTCCCGGCACACGGCGTGCACTGCGACCTTATCGTCCGTGCCCTCGAGGGGGATGACCGTCGGGGCCTCGGAGCCCGGCAGAAGATTTCGAATCTCGGGCAGGGCGTTTCTCGGCGCATGCAGCATGATGTACTTGCTCTCGCGCACCTGCAGTACGCCGTCCAGTCGTTGCAGGATCTTGTCGACCAGGGCCTGCTTGGTTTCGCCCAGCGGCGCCAGTGTTTGAATGACAACGGCCTCGCTCTCGAGCAGCGTGTCGACTTCAGACAGGCCGTTGGCTTTCAGCGTGGAGCCCGTCGACACCAGGTCGCAGATAAAGTCCGCGCGCCCGAGTTTCGGCGCGATCTCGACGGCACCCGAGAAATAGACCGTCTCCGCAACGATACCGTTGGTCTTCAGAAACTGATTCAAAAGACCGACGTAACTGGTTGCTATTCTTGTATTTTGTAAAGAAGAGGGGCCTTCGTACGGAGTGCCGTCGGGCGCCGCCAGCGCCAGCCGACAATGACCGAAGTCGAGTTCGTAGATCTGCTTGAACAGGCCGTCGCGGCCTTCGGCCTTCAGGTTTTCGCGTTTTTCTTCGACAATATTGAGGCCGACGATGCCCAGGTCGCAGACATCCTCGCTGACAAGCCCGGGAATGTCGTCATCACGAACCAGCAACAAATCGATCGGCATGTTTTCACCAAAACAGATGAGCTGGTCCTTGCTCTTGGTCAGCTTGAGACCGCAGCGCTCCAGGAGATCAATGGAGTGCTCGGTCAGCCGGCCGGTCTTTTGCACCGCAATCTTGATGCGCTGCTCAGGGGTATCCATAGGGTGTTCCTCAGTGGTGGGTGCCGGACCGGCGAGTTCTTTCAACAGCCTTGCGGTAGCCGCCGAAACCGTCAGCCAAAAAACGGGCAACCCGGCCGATGGTCGTGACGCTCACGCCGGTCAGCTCGTGAATCTTGCGATAGGGGAGGTCTTGTTCGAGGTATTCGACCACCAGCCAACGATCGACAAGCGCCTGCAGCTCAGCCGGGGTGCAGAGATCCTTGAAGAAATTGCGGCACTCCCCGGCCGTACGCAGGCTGATGATCGCATCGAACAAGGCGTTTTCGGCACGCTGCTGCTGCCGCTCGGATTCGTTTCGGTTTGGCTTCATGATGCATCAATGTATTAACGTATTAGCACGCTAATACATCACGGCGGCAATAGCAAGCCTGGCGGCGGGGAAGGCGTTGTCTTGTCGTGAACCGCCGAACTGCCGGGAAAACAGTTACTTGTGAGACCAATATTTCGCCAATCAATGCCTTGACCACGCGGCAAATTTGAACATACACTCACCGACACTCATCGAGACCGGTCGAGGGATAGGCCCAACGACGCCGGGGCAACCTTCAGAACTAACCATTCTGAAAAGGTGCCAACTCCTGCGATGCCAGGCACAAAGCTTGCGCATCGGTAGATGAGGGCTTCTGCAACACACCGGGTATTCCGGAAGAAGGGCAGAACAACCCTCCCTTGCGGGCTTCGCAGGGTTCCGATGAGACGGTATTGGAATCGAATAGCGGAGACCGACAATGACATCCACAGCCAGCAAAATTACTCGCGCCGTTCGTGCGTCTATCGAATCGGACACGCAGCACGGCGCCGTCGTGCCGCCATTGCATCTCTCATCCAATTTCGCTTTCGCGGGGTTCGGCGAGAAGCGCGAGTACGACTACACGCGCTCCGGCAACCCGACGCGTGACGCACTCGCGGAGGCGCTCGCCGATCTTGAAGGCGGTGCCGGCGCCGTGGTGACGTCCTCGGGCATGGCCGCATTGACGCTGTTAACGCAATTGCTGAAGCCCGGCGATGTCATCGTCGCACCGCACGACTGCTACGGCGGTACCTTCAGGCTGTTCGAGCAGCAGTCGTCCAAGGGCCTTTTCGAGGTCCGCTTCGTTGACCAGACGAACCTCGACGCGCTACGCGCCGCCTGCGCCTGCGGGCCCCGAATAATCCTGGCTGAAACGCCGTCGAATCCCTTGCTGCGCATCGTCGACATCGAGGCAATCGCTGGCATCGCGTCAGAATGCGGCGCATTGCTGGCCGTCGACAATACTTTCCTCTCGCCGGCGTTGCAGAATCCGATCGAGTTTGGCGCGGATCTCGTCATTCATTCCACCACGAAATACATCAACGGGCACAGCGATGTTGTTGGAGGCTGCGTGGTGGCCGCAAGCGATGAGCTGGCGGAAGAAATCGCCTACTGGGCGAACTGTATCGGCATTACCGGAGCGCCGTTTGACAGTTTCATGACATTGCGGGGAATTCGCACCCTGCATCCGCGCATCCGGCAGCATGAGGAGAGCGCAAGCCGGATCGCCCGTCTCCTGGATAGTCATGATGGGGTCGAGCGAGTGTACTACCCCGGGCTCGAAACGCATCCTGGCCACGATGTCGCGAAGCGTCAGCAGCGCGGCTTCGGCGGAATGGTCAGTTTCGAACTTGGCGGCGGCGCAGGCGCGGTGCGAACCTTCGTGGAGCATCTGACGTATTTCTCGCTGGCGGAATCATTGGGCGGCGTTGAGAGCCTCGTATGCCATCCACGTTCCATGACGCATGCGCCGGTCAATGATGAGGCACTTGCCGAGGCTGGTATCCGGCCGAATCTGATCAGGCTGTCGATCGGGCTCGAAGCAGCGGAAGACCTGGAAGAGGATCTGCTGGCGGCGCTGGAGGTCGCTGCTGCAAAGCCCGCCCTGCTAGCCGTGGCTGCGGCCTCCGCCTGACTGTCATGAAGCTGCCGCAACACCTCAGCGCCCACATTGGAGCCGAGACGCGCATTCTGCGGCTGGCGGATGAATTCGTGCTCGAGAACGGGGAGCGAATGCGGGATGTCGAAGTCGCGTACCGGACATGGGGTGATCCCGCCAATGCCGCCGACAACGCGATTCTGATTTGTCACGCGCTGACGGGATCGGCGGATGTCGAGGCCTGGTGGCCGGGTATCATCGGTCGTGGCAAGGCGTTCGACCCGGCGCAGGACTTTGTTATTTGCGCCAATATTCTCGGCAGCTGCTATGGCACCACGGGACCGGCCAGTATCAGGCCGGGGTCCGATGAACGGTACCGCGCAGACTTTCCGCGAGTATCGGTGCGGGACATGGTCGAACTGCAGCGTGTGCTCCTCGATGAACTCGGGGTTGCGCGCCTGGAACTCGTGACGGGTCCGTCCCTCGGAGGCATGCAGGCACTCGAGTGGGCTGCCAGCTACCCGGAGCGCGTGCGCAGCCTCGTACCGATCGGCGTCGGTGGACGCCACTCCGCCTGGTGTATTGGCATCAGCGAGGCGCAGCGGGCCGCGATTGCGGCAGATCCCAACTGGAATGACGGCTACTACAGCGATGACGCACCGCCTGCGGCCGGGCTGGCGGCCGCACGCATGATGGCCGTTTGCACCTATCGCAGCTGGGAGAGCTTCGACAGCCGCTTCGGGCGCGACCAGAAAGCGGACGATCAGTACCAGGTTCAGTCCTACCTGCGTCACCAGGGCGAGAAAATCAACGAGCGCTTTGATGCGAATACCTACGTGACCCTGACGCATGCGATGCATACGCATGACCTTGCGCGTGGCAGGGGCGACTACCCGGACATTTTGTCGACGATTGCGCAACCAGCACTGGTGGTATCGGTCAGTACCGACGCGCTGTATCCGCCTGCGGAGCAACGCCTTCTGGCGCAGCGTCTGCCGGCTGCAAGTTACGAAATCCTGGAGTCAGCGCACGGCCACGACGGCTTCCTGATCGAGACCGAGGCGCTTGGCGAAAAGATTATTCGCTTTCGGCGCGCCAACCGGGCGCGCGGGAATCTGAAAGCGGTCAGCTCAGGCAGCGAATGATTTCGTCGGTCATCTCGTCGGTAGAGAGATGCGCCTGGCCCCGGGAAACGATGTCCGCCGTACGCGCGCCATTTGCTATCGCCGCCGCGATCGCGCGCTCGACCGCCGCAGCCTCGTTTTCCAGTTCCAGGCTGTGGCGCAGCAGCAGCGCGGCGCTCGCAATTGCCGCGCAGGGATTGGCAATGCCGAGACCGGCGATATCGGGTGCCGAACCGTGAATCGGTTCGTACAGGCCGCGCCGCGAATCGCCAATTGACGCCGACGGCAACATCCCCATGGAGCCGGCCAGCATAGAAGCTTCGTCTGTCAGGATATCGCCGAACATGTTCTCGGTCACGATGACGTCAAACGAACTCGGACGGCTTAACAGGTGCATGGCGGCGGCATCGACCAGCAATGTCTCCAGGGCAATACCGGGAAATTCCGTGGCGATAATTCGATCGGTCACTTCCCGCCAGAGGCGCGATGTCTCAAGAATATTGGCCTTGTCGACGGAGCACAGCCGATTGCGACGACCGGCGGCGAGTCGTGCTGCGACGCGCACGATGCGCTCGATTTCGTGACGATGATAGATACACAGATCGCTTGCCGAGTCGGCATCGCGTGTCTTGTCACCGAAATAGATGCCGCCCGTCAGTTCGCGTACCACCAGCAGGTCGACGTTCTCGAGGATCTCCGCTTTTAGCGGCGACGCGGAAACCAGTTCCGGGTAGATCTTTACCGGGCGGAGATTTGCATACACGCCCATGGCGGATCGCAGCCTGAGCAGGCCCTGTTCCGGCCGGACCGCCGCATTCGGATCGGACCACCTGGGACCGCCAACGGCGCCCAGCAGAACGGCGTCGCTCGTCTCACAGGCGGCTCGGGTGTCGTCGGGCAACGGATCGCCCCGCGCATCGATCGCCGCACCTCCCATCAGCTCTTCTCTGAATTCGAAGCGATGGCCGTGAGCCTCGGCGACGGCGGCCAGGACGCGCCGGGCACTCGACGTCACGTCAGGCCCGATACCGTCACCGGGCAACAGCGTGATCAGGGCTTCCATGGTCGATGCTCCTCGAAACGGCCGATTGCATCCTGGTGTTGCCGGAGAAAGCCAAGTTGATCGATTCCCTCCACAAGGCAGTGCCTGGCAAATGCGTCGATAGGGAAGGGCGTCGTGGTCCCGTCCGGCAGGCTGAGCAAGGCGTTTTCGACGTCAATCTCGACGTCTGCGCCGGGGTTGTCCAGCAACCAGCGATGCGTGGCCTTGTCCACCATGACGGGAACGAGGCCGTTCTTTAGCGCGTTGTTGCGAAAGATGTCGGCGATTTCCGTTGAGATGATGGCTCTGATGCCATAATCGAGCAGCGCCCATGGCGCATGTTCGCGCGACGAGCCGCAGCCGAAGTTATTACCCGCCACAAGGATTTCGCAGCCTTTCGCGGCGGCCGAATTGAGCGGGAAATCGGGCTTCTCGTTGCCGGCACCGTCGAAACGCAGGTCGAAAAACAGGCTCTCGCCCAGCCCCTCGCGGGAGGTGGTCGTGAGGAACCGTGCAGCGATTATCTGGTCCGTGTCGATGTCTCTGGTGGGCAGCACAACGGTGCGGGAGACAATGCGTTTGATGCCGTTCATGAGAGTGTCCTCGGGTCCGCGATCACACCACTGACGGCGGAGGCTGCGGCCGTCGCCGGGCTGGCCAGCACGGTACGTGCGCCAATGCCCTGGCGACCCTCGAAATTTCGGTTGCTGGTACTGACGCTGAGCTTGCCGCTGGGCACCGTATCGCCATTCATGCCGATGCACATGGAACAGCCGGCCTCACGCCATTCCGCGCCGGCCGCGATTATAATCCGGTCGAGACCCTCGGCCTCCGCTTCCTTCTTCACCTGCTGCGACCCGGGTACCACCAGCATGCGCACACCGTCGGCAATTTTCCGTCCGCGCAATACGCGCGCGGTTTCCCGAATATCGGAAAGCCTGCCGTTCGTACAGCTGCCGACAAACACGACGTCGACTGCGTTCCCGGTCATCGGCTTGCCCGATTCGATACGCATGTAATCCAGCGCCTTGCGGAAACTCGGATCATCAGCGCCGTCGGGCACGGGCTCGTTAATCGGAATCACCATCCCCGGGTTGGTGCCGAACGTGACCATCGGCTGCAGTGAACTGCCATCGAGCGTGACCAATCGGTCAAAGCGCGCGCCTTCGTCGCTCTGCAGAGATCGCCAACGCGCAACGGCCGCATCCCAGTCAGCGCCTTTTGGGGACCGTGGTCGCCCATGCAGATACTCGAACGTCGTATCGTCCGGGGCGATCATCCCGGCACGGGCACCGCCTTCGATCGACATGTTGCAGATGGTCATCCGGCTTTCCATGTCCAGTCCTGAGATCGCCTCTCCGCGATATTCGATAACGTGTCCGGTACCCCCGTCGACACCGATCTTGCCGATGACAGCCAGAATCACATCTTTGGCGGAAACGCCCGCGGGTATTTGGCCGTCGATATTGATGGCCAGTGTCCTCGCCTTGCGCTGCAGCAGGCACTGTGTCGCAAGAACATGCCCAACTTCCGTCGTGCCTATGCCGAAGGCAAGTGCGCCGAAGGCACCGTGCGTGCTTGTGTGGCTGTCACCGCAAACGATCGTCTTGCCTGGCTGTGTCGCACCCAGCTCGGGGCCGATAACATGCACTATACCGCGGTGCTCGTTTCCGAAGCCGATCAGATCGAGGCCGAACTCCTGGCAGTTGGTCTCCATTTGACGGATCTGCCTGGCGGCACTCTCGCCAATCACGTCGAGATCCCTGAAGCTGGTTACCGGAGTCGTTGGTGTCGAGTGATCCATTGTCGGCAGGGTCAGGTCGGGTCGCCTGACCGCCAGCCCCTGTTCGCGCAGCACGGTGAATGCCTGCGGCGTCGTCACCTCGTGAATGATGTGCAGGTCGATATAGAGGATCGCCGGCGTGGCCTCCGTCTCGGGCACCACGACATGCTCCGACCAGACCTTGTCAAACAGAGTTGTTGCGCTCACGAGCCTTCTGCCTGCTGTTGCTTGATTTCCAACCTAGATAGTGGCTTGTTCGGGATTGCGTTTGCCGCGCCCTGAGCCGCCGTGCTGCCTGCGTCGCAGGATTCGATTCATGACCTCCAGGCAGGCCCGGCAGCCCGCCTCTACGATGTCCACGCTTGCGCCGCGACCCCGATAACTCTCGCCCTCGTGTTCCACGGTGACCGTGACCTCGCCCAGGGCATCCTCGCCAATCGATGCGCTGTGCAGTTCGAAATTCCTGAGCGTCAGCTCGACGCCCGTGGCATTTTCAAGTGCCAGAAATGCCGCCGCGACCGGGCCATCGCCATGCGCGCTGGCTTTGGCATCGCTGCCGTCCTCGTTGGCGAGCATGATTGCCGCGGTCGCGGGCTGATCCGTATGGGTCTGCACCTCGAGAGACACCAGTGACCAGGGACCGGAGGACATACCATCCGCATTCATGATGATGGCCTCGATGTCACCATCATAGACGTCCTTCTTCTGATCAGCGAGCTTCTTGAACGCCTTGAATGCCCGATTTGTCTCGAGCTCGTCGAGTGCGAAACCGAGCTCGGTAACGCGGTCCCGGAACGCGTGGCGGCCGCTGTGCTTGCCCAGCACGAGGTTCGACCGACTCAGGCCGACATCTTCAGGACGCATGATCTCGTAAGTCGACGCGTGTTGAAGCATGCCGTGCTGATGAATGCCGGCCTCGTGGGCAAAGGCATTTTCGCCAACGATTGCCTTGTTGCGGGGCGTATGCATGCCGGTAATGTTAGAGACCAGGCGGGAAGTCGGATACAGGCGGGTCGTATCGATCCCGGTCGAAACGCCGAAAAATTCGGCGCGGGTCTTGATCGCCATCACCGCTTCTTCGAGACTGCAGTTTCCCGCCCGCTCACCAATGCCGTTAATCGTGCATTCGATCTGCCGTGCACCTGCCTTGACGGCCGCCAGGCTGTTTGCCACGGCCATGCCGAGATCGTCGTGGCAGTGGACACTAAGAACGATGTCGTCAATGCCGGCAACGTGCTCTTTCAGGTAGCGGAACAGCCTGTCGAATTCCGCCGGTACGGTATAGCCGACGGTGTCGGGGATATTCACGGTGGTCGCGCCGGCTTCGATTGCCGCGGAGACAACCTCGGCAAGGTAGGAAAGCTCGGTACGGGATGCGTCTTCCGGCGAGAATTCAACATCGTCAACAAGTTCGCGGGCCATCGTAATGGCACCGACGGCGCTCTTGATGATTTCTTCCTTCGCCATTTTCAATTTGTGCTCACGGTGAATCGCGCTGGTTGCGACAAATACGTGGATGCGATGTCGCTCTGCGCCTTTTACCGCCTCGTAGACCTTTTCGATATCGGCCGCATTGCAACGCGCCAGCCCGCAGATAACGGGTCCGAAGTTACGGTCAGCGATCGCCTTGACCGATTCGAAGTCGCCGGGCGAGGCGGCCGGAAATCCGGCTTCAATGACGTCAACCTTGAGTTCGGATAGCGCCTTTGCGACACGCAGTTTTTCACTCAGCGTCATGCTGCAGCCCGGGGCCTGTTCCCCGTCCCGCAGGGTTGTGTCAAAGATGCGTATCTGTGAGTCTGACATCGGATCTATCCTCGGCTGTTTCTCTTCGTTCGACGAATTGGCGTGGATACTAGTCCTGCAACCAGTCCATGCGGCCGCGCAGATCGGCGCCGACCTTTTCGATAGGGTGGTCAAGGTCTGCCTGCATCAGGCGTTTAAATTCGGGCATGCCGTTCTGGTTCTCGGCGATCCAGTTCCTGGCAAAGGTACCGTCCTGAATATCACTGAGTATGTCCTTCATGGCTGCACGGGAGTTGCTGTCTACTACCCGTGGGCCGCTGATCATGTCGCCCCAGGCAGCCGTATCGCTAATGAACTTGTGCATCTTCTTCAGGCCGCCCTCGTGCAGGAGGTCGACGATCAGCTTCAGTTCGTGCATCACCTCGTAGTAGGCGACCTCCGGCTGGTAACCGGCCTCGACGAGCGTTTCGAATCCGGCAACGATCAGTTCGGTCGCGCCGCCGCAAAGAACGGCCTGCTCGCCAAACAGATCGGTCTCGGTCTCCTCGGCAAACGTCGTTTCGATGACGCCGGCACGCGCACCGCCGATACCCGCCGCATACGCCAGGGCGATCTTCAGCGCATCGCCGGTGGCATCCTGATGAACGGCAACCAGGCACGGGACGCCATGACCTTCCTCGTACTGCCGGCGCACAAGACCGCCTGGTCCTTTCGGGGCTATCAGCGCGACGTCCAGGTCAGCTCGGGGATCAACCTGCTTGTAGTGGACTGCGAAGCCGTGCGCAAACATCAGGGTCGCCCCGTGTTCGATGTCATCCAGCAGTGATTCGTACAGGGTCTTTTGCACCATGTCAGGGGTCAGGAACATGACGATCTTGGCACCCTTGACCGATTCCCTGGGCTCCATCACCGTCAAGCCGTCGGCCTTGGCCTTGGCCCAGCTGGCGCCGCTGCTTCGGAGCCCGACCACGACCGTCAGACCGCTGTCCTTCAGGTTTAAAGCGTGCGCGCGCCCCTGGCTGCCATAGCCAAGGATGGTGATTTGACGATCTGCGAGACACGTCTGATCGACGTCTGCTTCCGAGTACATTTGCATGTTGCTACCTCAGCCTGATGCAATTTTCATAAAAAAAACCCCACGATCCATTCGGATGCGGGGTCTTCGTGTCCGTTAGCCAGATACGCGCTACCCGCCAGGCCTCCCGAGGAGGAGCAGGTCAAGACGAAGCACGAGCCAAAACCCGTGATGCGCGGTCTTTGAGTATCCGGTCATATCGCCGAATCATGTTGGAAGGTGACAATGATGTCAACCGCTGAATAATCGGTTACGACTGTTACCAAACAATGGGAATTAATAATCGGTTGTAAGTGCATAATCTGAAAGGGTAGCAGCGCACGATGCTCAGGGAAATGCGACGGCATGCTGCTATAGCAGGCGTAAGGGCGTGCCGTGCTCAGAGCATCTCCGACCGACACGACAGATCAGCCACGAAAGTACTCACTTTGCGAGTCAAAAAAATCACAGCCGCGGCGACCTGTTACGTTATGTTGTTGATGGGCTGGTCATCTGAGAAGCATGTGTTATTCTTGCCCTCGAAGGTCGGGGGACCTTCTAAAATTACAGGAATAAATGGCGGGAAAACCGGGCAGTATTTGCCAGGATTGCCAAAGGCTAGAGAGAGAAAGTCAAATTCCATACGAACAACATCGCCGCGCGGCGAAACTGGAGAGGGCCGCGTGCGCAATAGGGGGCGTTATGAACGTTCTCATTTCGTTTTGTGCATGTATTCAACGGATACGTTGCATCCCTCTCCGTAACTATTAACAACAACATTACGACCTTTAAGGAGCGTTCATGAATCGGTGCATAAGCAGCAGTCGGCGCATTACCGCGGCGTTTTTCGCTACAACGGTAATCGCGCTCTCCGGCAGCGTTTTCGCCCAGACCGTCGATCAGGTTTTGCAGGCTGATCAACGTCGGCTGAACCTGGCACAACAGTCGCAGGAGCGAATTAACAAGATTGTCGAAGGAACTCGCTCCCTAGAAGACCAGTACAGGGCGATAAACAAGGAAATTGACGGACTTAAGGTCTATAACCGCCTGATGCGGGCCCAGGTTGAAGGGCAGTCGGCAGTGCTGGAGGACATTTCGCTGTCGATGGATCAGGTCGATGTAATCAACCGGCAGATCTTCCCCCTTATGCAACGAATGATCGATGGCCTCGAGCAGTCGATCAAACTCGATATTCCTTTTCTTATGAAGGAACGTACCGAGCGTGTCGAAAACCTCAAGGACATCATGGAGCGCTCCGATGTCAGTGTTGCCGAGAAGTTCCGGAAGGTGATGGAGGCATACCAGATCGAGAACGACTATGGCACCACTATCGAGAATTACACGCAAACGATTGACAATTTCGAGAACGCGACGCGCTCCTACAATATGTTGCGAGTAGGTCGAATCGGTCTCTATTTTCAGTCGGATGACACGAAGATTACCGGGCGCTGGGACAACGACGCGCGGGAATGGGTTCGCGATGATTCGGCCCGAAACGAGGTTCGCAAGGGATTGCGGGTTGCGAAACAGTTGATTGCGCCGGAATTGATCATTGTTCCCGTTCCAGCAGCGGAGGCTAATTAAATGAAACGTATCACAGTCATTATAGTTGCCGGACTTCTGAGTCTGGGCATGGCCGCCACCGCGAACGCCCAGGGGGAAGCTCGCAGCATGGGCGAGCTGCTCAAGCTTATCGAGCAAGGGCAGGCGCGGGACTCTCAGGAGAATCGTAAGCGCGAGGCCGAATTCGCACAGGACAAGAACAAGCAGCAGTCGCTGCTTAACCAGGCCCGCGCCGAACGTACGCGTGAGGAAAACGCCAGCCAGCAGCTCGAGCAGCAGTTCGAGGAAAACCAGCAGTCCATTATTACGGCGCGCCAGGCGCTGGACGAGCGGCTCGGCGCACTGAAAGAACTTTTCGGTGTTCTGCAGACGGTTTCCGGTGATGCCCAGGGTCGCTTCAGCGCGTCACTGACCAATATCGAGTACCCGGAGCGCTCCAAATTCCTGGTTGAACTCGGCAGCAAGATGGCCGGCGCCAGCAGTCTTGCGTCTATCGAAGACATCGAGAGGCTCTGGAGCATGCTGCAGCAAGAGGTTGTTGAGACAGGCAAGGTCACCCGTTTCAATCACCTCGTAACGCGTGCGGATGGCGAGCAGGAAGAGATGGAAGTCGTTCGTATCGGTGCGTTCAACATCGTGTCGGAAAACGGCTATCTCGAGTATGACGCGGACGAACAGACGATCGCCGAGTTGCTGCGCCAGCCGGAGGGTCGCTATACGTCCACGACTGGCAAGCTCATGGCGGCGGACAGCGGTACGGTCGATTTCGGTCTCGACGTTACCAAGGGCGGCATCCTTGGTCTGCTGGTCGAGTCGCCAACCATCAGGGACCGCATCGAGCAGGGTGGCATCGTCGGCTACTGCATCATCGCCCTCGGTATCATCGGGCTGATCATTGCGTTGCTGCGTTGGGTATCGCTGACAAACGACAGCCGCAAGGTCACCGCGCAGCTGAAGCGCGACACCGCCAGCACCGATAACCCGCTCGGCCGCGTGCTTGCCGCGTACGAGAGCAACAAGGGTGCCGATACCGATACGATCGAACTGAAACTCAGTGAAGCGGCGCTCAAGGAGATGCCGGGTCTAACCAAGGGCCTGCTGTTTATCAAGGTCGTCTCGGCCGTGGCGCCGCTGATGGGTCTCTTAGGTACCGTTACCGGTATGATCAAGACCTTCCAGGTCATTACGCTGTATGGCGCCGGTGACCCGAAGATGATGGCCGGTGGTATCTCGCAGGCGTTGATGACAACGGTACTTGGCCTCGTCGTCGCCATTCCGATGGTCCTGCTGCACACGGTCGTCAGTGGCCAGAGCCGCAAGATCGTCAATATACTTCAGTCTCAGAGCGCTGGTCTGGTTGCACAGCACTCCGAACGCAAAGGCTAAAGCCGAAAAGGAGTCGCCATGCTTTGGCTTGCTGATGCTATCGAAGCAATCCGGGACTTCATGAGTCTCGGTGGTCCGGTGCTCAAGGTTATTGCGATCACCATCTTCCTGATGTGGGTCGTGATCATCGAACGGATCATGTATTTCCGCACCTCAATGGGCAAGATGTCGCGGGAGATTCATGACAACTGGGAATCCCGTGCTGAACGGCGTTCCTGGAATGCGCTGCAGATTCGTGAGCTGATGATCTCGAGATTCAGCGAAGCGACGAACAAGGGCATCAACCTGATTCAAACCCTGGTTGCTTTGTGTCCGTTGCTGGGCCTTCTCGGCACAGTGACGGGCATGATCAGCGTTTTTCAGGTCATGGCTGTCTCTGGTTCCGGCAACGTCCGGGCAATGGCGGCCGGTGTCTCGCAGGCGACGGTTCCAACGATGGCCGGCATGGTCGGGGCGCTGTCCGGGGTACTGCTGGTAACCTTGCTAAGCCGCCGTGCCGCGCGCGAAGTCGGGTTCCTCGAAGACTCGCTCACGATGGACCACTAGGGGATAACTAACATGAGTCGCCATCATCTGGATGACATTCATTTTGACGAAGACGAGAATGAGATCAATCTGACGCCCATGCTGGACGTCGTTTTCATCATGCTCATTTTCTTTATCGTAACTGCGTCCTTTATCAAGGAAGCCGGCATCGACGTAAATCGTCCGGACGCGCCGGTTACGGAATCCAAACCTGAAGATGCCAACATTCTCGTCATGATCAGCGCCAACGACGAAATCTTTATCGACCGGCGCCTGATTGATCCGCGGGCCGTGCGCGCAAACATCGAAAGAATGCACGCGGAAAACCCGAAAGGATCAGTGGTCATCCAGGCGGACCTGAAGTCGTCGAACAAGGTTCTCGTCGAAGTTATGGACTCGTCGCGAAGCGCTGGCGTTTACAACATATCCATCGCGGACCGAAACTGATCGCGATCTGAACAGGACTACAGCCATGCGAAAAAAACACGGGGTGAACGTCGAGGAAGAAGAGAACGAAATCAACCTGACACCAATGCTGGATGTCGTTTTCATCATGCTCATCTTCTTCATCGTGACGGCCACCTTCATCAAGGAAGCCGGCATTCAGGTTGAACGGCCGAACACGGTGACCGCGGATACGCAGGACGACGCGTCGATTCTCATCGCCATCAGCGCGACTGACGAAATATGGATTGATCGCAAGAAGCGCGACCCACGCGCCGTACGCGGTGTCATCGCCCAGTTGCACGCCGAAAATCCGAAAGGGTCCATCGTTATCCAGGCCGACGAGAAATCGACGCACGAAACGCTGGTAATCGTCATGGAAGCTGCAAAGGGTGCCGGCGTCAGGAATGTAGCTATTGCTTCCGATGACGGCTAGGAACCTGTGGGCACGGTATTTGTCTTAACCATGGAGATGCGCGTTATGAACATCAAACTGCAGTGTCTTCCAAGGAGATCAGGACCATGATAGGTCGGTATGTTTTTTCGATTGTAATTGGAACCATCATTACCCTGAGCCTGTTGTTCGTGATGCAGCTGCTCATCGTCACCGGCAAGACGGCGCTGACAGATCCGCGCGAACGTCACAAGCTAGAATTTGTGCGGGTTAAACGCAATGAGAACCTGAACGTCGCCGACCTTACGCCGGAGAAGCCGCCCAAGCCGCCGGAGACGCCACCGGAAACACCGCCACAGGAAATGGACAACATCAACCCGGATGCGCCGTCGATCAATGTCGCGCCGCCGAGCGTATCGGCCAACACAGACATTGGCGGGCCCGGTGGGATGAACATCGCGGAGGGTGACTACCTGCCGATTGTCCGTGTTGCACCGGTATACCCGGCGAGGGCTTTGTCGCGCGGACTTGAGGGATTTGTCGATCTGTCGTTCACGGTAACGACGGCAGGAACGGTGAGAGACCCGATCGTCCTGCAGTCCACCAGCAGCCTGTTTGAACGCGCCGCCATACGTGCGGTACTGAAGTTCAAGTACAAGCCCAGGGTTGTCGACGGCGTTCCCGTTGATGTTCCCGGCGTCAAGACACGAATATCATTCCAGCTTGAAGAATAGGGTCATTTGAACGTGAGGGCGGGAAAGAGCCATCCAAGAGGACTTTTTGACATGAAAATCAATCGTGAAATCGCTTCGAAGCTCTGCCTGACGTTGATAGTTGGTGTTTTGGCGTTCGGAAATGCGGCAGCGCAAAGGGCAACCGAGGAAGATCGCGACAAGCAAAAGACCAAGCAGGCACAGGCCGTCAGCAAAGAGGTCTACGAAAAGATCCAGAAGGCGCAGGAGCTGGTCGATGCAAAAGATTACAAAGCGGCGTTGAGGTCCCTCGATGCCTTGTATAACCCGGACAAACTCACTGAGTATGAGCAGGCGAACGTCCTGAACTACCTGGGTTTCGTCTACTACAACATGGACGACACCAAGAGCGCGATCCGTACCTACGAAAAAATGCTGGCGATCCCGACCCTCGAGCCCCAGATGGCGAAGCAGACGACCTTTACGATGGCGCAGCTGCTAACGATGGAGGAGCAATACGCAAAAGCGCTGCAGACGATTGACAAGTGGTTCGTTCTGGAAACCAATCCAGCGCCGGAGCCCTTTATCCTCCGGGCGCAAATACTCTATAACCTGTCACGCTACAAAGAGATGGTGGAACCCATCGAGAACGCCATGCGCGTGGCAAGAGAACGCGACTTGCCGTTGAAGGAGGATTGGTACGGGCTGCTCAACTTTGCGTACTTCCAGCAGGAAAACTACGCGAAGGTTCGCGACATTCAGAAGATCTTGCTGCAGAACTGGCCAAAGGCACGTTATTGGAAGTCACTCGCGGGGGCGTTTACCGAACTCGGCGAGGATGAGAAGCTGATTTATGCCTACGATGCCGCCCATACCCAGGGCATGCTCGAAAAGGACACCGAGTTCGTAACCATGGCGCAGCTGTATCTGCAGGCGGAAGTACCGTACAAGGCGGGAAAGCTGCTCGAGGAGAAGATGGCAGCCGGCATCGTGCCGAAGACCGAGAAGAACTACCGACTCTTGTCGCAGGCCTGGATGCTCGCCATGGAAGACGAGAAATCCATCCCGGCCCTGCAAGCGGCGGCCAAGCTGGCAACCCACGGCGAACTGGACCAGCGCCTCGCCAACGCGTACCTGAACGTCGGTAACTACAGCGAGTGCGTAAAATCGGCGAACGACGCGATTCGCAAGGGCGGAATGAAGAATCCCGATAACATGCAACTCTCGTTGGGCATGTGCCTCTACAACCAGCGACGATATTCGGACGCCAAGGAGGCCTTTGCGGCAGCGTCGAAAACACCGCGCTCCAAACGCACGGCGAACCAGTGGATTCAGGTCATCGACGCGGATGTCGAGCGAAATCGGCAAATCCGCCTGGCCGAGGAGGCTGCTCGGAAAAAACGCCAGGAACTTGATGCCAAGAAGGAACAAGCCCAGCGCGTCTGACGCAGTCACCCCCGAAGGGGAAAAAAATTCTCAGATACCATGGGGCGTTGACCGGTAACGATCAACGCCCCTAAAATTGCGCGTCATTCGAGCGTGGACTGAATCAATGCCCAAAATTACCTATGTCACAACCGACGGAGAGCGACACGAAGTCGAGGTCGAGAACGGCTACTCTGTCATGGAAGGTGCCATTAATAACGACATCGATGGAATCGTCGCGGAGTGTGGTGGTGCCTGCGCCTGTGCGACCTGCCACGGCTACATCGACGAGCAGTGGCTGGACAAGTTGCCGGAAATGGATGACATGGAAGACAGCATGCTCGATGCGGCATTTGAACGAAAATCCAACAGCCGCCTGACCTGCCAGATCGAGGTATCAGACGAACTCGACGGTCTGGTGGTGCGCGTCGGGGAAAACGACTACTAGCCCTAGCGCAGGCCGGTCTCGGCGCGCCCGATCACCATTCGCTGGATCTCGCTGGTCCCTTCGTAGATCTCGGTGATCTTGGCGTCCCTGAAATAGCGTTCCAGTGGCAACTCCTTGCTATAACCCATACCGCCATGAATTTGCAGCGCCTGGTGCGTGACGAACATGGCGGTTTCCGACGCATGGAGTTTCGCGATACTGGAGTTCAGCGTGTTACGCGCGCCCGTCTTCTTGGCCTGTTCCTTGGACCATGCGGCTCTGAGCACCAGCAATCTCGACGCATCGATTCTCATTTTCATGTCGGCGATCTTGTGCTGTATCGCCTGGAAACTGCCGATGGACGACCCGAATGCCTTGCGCTCTCGCGAATACTCGACGGCCGCATCGTAGGCGGCGCGTGCGATGCCAACGGCCTGCGCCGCAACGCCAACCCGGCCCGCATCCAGAACAGTCAGTGCGATCTTGAATCCCTGGCCCTCGTCACCGATGCGGTTTTCGGCCGGGCATACGTAGTCTTCAAACTCGATCTCGCAGGTGGCCGAGGCACGAATCCCGAGCTTGGGCTCCGTCTTGCCGACCCGAAAGCCCGGCTTCTCGGTGTCGATGACAAAGGCGCTGATGCCGACGGACTCACCATCGCTCGTTACCGTCTGCGTGAAAACAATCATGTAGCGAGCCACCGGCCCGGACGAGATCCAGGCTTTCTTGCCATTGATCTTGTAGGTAGCTCCATCGGCAGAACGTTCTGCCTTGCTGCGCATCGTCGCCGCGTCCGAGCCCGATTGGGGCTCGGTTAGCGCGTATGCACCGTTTACTTCCCCCGAGGCGACGGGCGTCAGGTAGGCCTTCTTCTGTGCCTCGCTCCCGAACTCAAGCAGCGGTACGCCGAACAGGGAGTTGTTAACCGATACGATCGTGCCGTGCGAGGCATCCGCAGCAGAGATCTCCTCCATCACCAGCACATAGCAAATCGAATCCAGACCGGAGCCGCCGTATTCAGTGGGTATCTCGATCCCCATGAAACCCAGTTCGCCGGCCTGTCGAATCGTCTCGAGCGGAAATTTCCCGCTGGCATCAAATTCCGCGGCGATCGGGGCGATCGCTTTCTGAGCAAAATCACGAGCAGCATCCCGGATAAGTTCCTGCTCTTCAGTCAATGCGAAGTCCATAGCGTTTATCTTCCTGCTAGAATCGGTCCAATGCGGAGTGAAATCATTGCCGATTGCGCCCCGCATCTCAATACCTCAACAGGAGTAATTTTGATGACGATTTCAGCTGGCCAGAAAATGCCGTCGGGAGTGTTTGGCGTGATGACCGATGCGGGCCCCGGCGCGATCTCTAGCGACGACTTGTTCTCTGGAAAAAAGGTGGTACTTGTATCGGTTCCGGGCGCATTCACGCCGACCTGCTCGATGAATCATCTTCCCGGCTTCGTCGACCACGCGGCAGCACTAAAAGCCAAAGGCGTCGACACTATCGCCTGTATGGCGGTCAACGATGTGTTTGTGATGGACGCCTGGGGAAAGGACCGAGGTGCGGGTGACGACGTCATGATGCTTGCCGACGGTAACGGGGAATACGCCAGGGCCCTGGGTCTCGAGATGGACGCTACGGGATTCGGCATGGGCATGCGTGGCCAGCGATTCGCAATCATCGTGGATGACGGCGTTGCGACTCACGTTGCTGTCGAGGCGCCTGGAAAGCTCGATGTCAGCAAGGCCGAGGCAATCCTCGGCGCCCTGTAGCCCGCGTTTTCGCCTGAACACCAGAGACGGAAGGGCCCCCGGTGGATCGGGTCACTCCGTCTCTCTGGCTCCTGCGTGCCGTCTGCTCGTGAGTCAGAGTGCGTCGGTCAGCTCGGGGACCAGTGCGAACAGATCCCCAACGAGCCCGATGTCGGCCACTTCAAAAATGGGCGCTTCCTCGTCCTTGTTAATCGCCACGATCGTGCCGGCGTCCTTGATACCCGTGATGTGCTGAATCGCCCCCGAGATGCCGATCGCAATGTACAGATCCGGCGCGATGATTTGTCCGGTCTGGCCGACCTGGGTTTCGGGCGGCACATAGCCGGCGTCCACGGCGGCACGAGATGACCCGACCGCCGCACCGAGCTTGTCTGCAAGTTTGAAGATGAGCTCGAAATTCTCCTCGCTGCCGAGCGCTCGGCCACCTGAAACGACTTTGGTGGCGCTCTGCAGATCCGGCCTGTCCGACGCGGCCGCCTTCAGCTCGACGAATCGTGTGTGAGTGGGAATGTCGAATTCCACTGTGGTGCTTTCGACAGGGGCGCTGTTGCCGGCCTCGGCAGCCTGGTAGGACGCCGTTCTGACGGTAGCGACAACGATGCTGTCTGCGGGCGCCTCGACGGACACTATTGCATTGCCGGCATAGATAGGTCGCTTGAAGCGGTAATCGCCCTCGATGCTCATAATGTCGCTTACCTGGTTAACGCCCAGGAGCGCGGCAACACGCGGCATCAGGTCCTTGCCAAAAGTCGTCGAAGGACCAAATACATGGCTGTAATTCGTCGCCAGGGCCACGATCTGGGGCGCCAGGATCGCGGCAATTGCCGGATGATTCTCTGCCCGTTCGACGGTGAGTACCCGGCTGACACCGCTGATACTGGCGGCGTCTGAGGCGACCTCCGCGACGGACGCGCCAAATACGGCGATGTCGATCTCGGCGCCGTCCAATTGTGCTGCGCAGGCAACACACTTGGCTGTACTTGAATTGAGGGCTGCGCCATTATGCTCGGCGATGATGAGTATCTTGGCCATTACACAAGTCCTTTGTCTTTCAGCGCCGCAACCAGGGCAGCGACGTCTTCCACCATGACGCCTCGCTGCCGGCCTTCAGGCGGCTTAAATTCGGATTCGCCCAGCGGCGGAGCCGCAACGATGCCCAGTTCGGCGAGCGGAATGCTATCAAGCGGTTTCTTCTTCGCTTTCATGATGTCCGGCAGCTTGACGTAGCGAGGCTCATTCAGTCGCAGGTCGACCGTAATCACGGCGGGCAGGTCGATCTCCAGGGTCTCCAGTCCACTGTCGACTTCGCGAGTCACCGTCGCTACTCTACCGTCCAATCTCACTTCCGATGCGAATGTTGCCTGCGGACGGTCCCAGATCGCTGCCAGCATCTGACCTGTCTGGCTATTGTCATCGTCGATAGCCTGTTTGCCGAGAATAACCAGGTCGGCACTTTCGCGATCCACGATGGCCTTGAAGACGCGTGCGACCGTCAGCGCGTCAGGCGGGGAGTCCGTCTCGACGAGGATTGCGCGGTCGGCGCCCATTGCCAATCCCGTGCGCAACTGTTGCTGTGCGTCAGCCGTGCCGATCGAAACGACCACCACCTCGTTGGCTTCGCCACGCTCCTTGATGCGCAGCGCCTCTTCGAGGGCAATTTCATCAAACGGATTGATGCTCATCTTGACACCAGCCGTTTCGACACCGCTGCCGTCACTCCTGACCTGTACCCGAACGTTGTAGTCCACTACACGTTTCAGGCCAACAATAATCTTTTCCACGTATTCGGCTCCCTGTTTGAAACTGTCGCTGCCGCGGACTTGCCCCACGGCCCGCTATTGTCTACGACGGTTCCACCGTGTACAAGATCAAATCCCGCATTAGCGAATGCTGCCAATGCCACAAAACAGCTACTTGATTAGCACTGAGAATCTGGCGTCGTGTCTCGACAACCCGGACATACGCGTAATCGACTGCCGCTTCGATCTCGGTGATCCGGCGGCGGGCAGGCGAGCCTACGAAGCAGGCCATATCGGTGGCGCGGTTTTTGCTGATCTCGATAATGACCTGTCGGCGCCCATTCGTCCCGACAGTGGGCGTCATCCCCTTCCAGAGGTCAGCGAATTGGCTGCGACCCTAGGAAAATTTGGAATCGGCGGCAATACCGATGTCATCGTTTATGACGGGGGCGCCGGTGCGCTGGCGGCTCGAGCCTGGTGGCTGTTGCGCTGGATGGGCCATGACCGGGTTCGATTGCTGGATGGCGGTTTCCAGCAGTGGCTGGCCGAGGCACGGCCGGTTGTCGCTGGTGACGAGCGCGCGAAAAAGCGCGAATTCGCGGCGAACCCCCGGACCGACAGGATCGTAAGCACGGACGAACTCGTGGGACACAGTGCGGCGATTTCGGAACTGAAGTTGATCGACGCGCGCGATGCCGCCCGTTTCCTGGGGGAGGTCGAGCCCATCGACGCCGTCGCGGGTCACATACCCGGCTCAATTAACCTGCCCTACACGCGGAGTCTCGACGAGGAGGGACGCTGGCGGTCCCGCGAGGAACTCGAGTCGCTATGGTCATCCGTGTTGGGCGACGACACCGAAGCATCATGGATCGCGATGTGTGGCTCGGGCGTAACGGCCTGTCATCTGGCGATATCCGCGCTGCAGGCAGGCTACCGGGAGCCACGTCTTTATATCGGATCCTGGAGTGAGTGGATCCGGGATCCGAAGCGCCCCGTTGCCATCGGCGAAGGCCCGGATCGGCCCTGCCGGGCTGCGGATTTGGCGTAAACTTAATGCTGGATGGCTGTCTAATTATTGCGTGGGCGAGCAGGGCTCGTTGCGAATGGTACCGCGGTGATGATGGAATTTAAGGCATTATTTAGTATTGTAAAACAGATACTTATCTTACTTAGTTTAAGTGCTTTAGTAGCATGTGCGGGCACGCGCAGTGGCGAGGAAAGGACCGAGTCGCTCCGCTCGGATTGCATCTATCAGCCAAGTATCCGAGGATACAGCGTCCTTGATGAGTCGAATCTCATTGTGTCCGCCTCGGGGCGCCGCCAGTACCACGTAGCTCTCCAAAGCAGGGCTTTCGGACTCCGGTCCAACTGGGCAATTGGCTTCAAATCACCGACTGGCCGGATATGCTCGGGATTCAGCGAGGTCGTCTTTGACGGCCATTTTGACGGGGAGTCCATAAGGATAGCCTCGATCAGGGAAATCAGTGCCGAAGAAAAAGAGGATCTTCTTATTCGGTACGGCAGGAAGAAGCCGGAATATGAACAAACACCGGAACCCCAGGACGTCAAGGGTGCCGATGTAGAAGAGCTGGACCCGGGCGCTGACGACAAAACGTCACGCGACTGAGTCACGCAATCCGCAATCTCCGTGCGGACCCGCCCGGCCAACCGCAAGGTTGGCCGGGTTTTTTTGAGGCCTCAGGTACCGGGAGTTTTGCCGTAGCATGACCGCACCGCTGACGAATATTCGGGTGCTCGACATGAGCCGCGTCCTTGCGGGACCCTGGGCCGGCCAGTTGCTTGGTGACTACGGCGCGGACGTGGTCAAGATAGAGAGACCGGAAAAAGGCGACGACACACGCCAGTGGGGTCCGCCCTGGCTGGACGGCGACAGCGAAGGCGAGTCTGCCTATTTCCTTTCCGCGAATCGCAACAAGCGATCCGTTACCGTCAATCTCGCGGCACCGGAGGGTCAGCGGATCATTCGGGATATGGTCACGCAGGCGGATGTGCTGCTCGAAAACTTCAAGGTAGGCACACTGGAACGCTATGGGCTGGGAGCAGGGGAGATGCTCGCTTTGAATCCGCGGCTCATTTACTGCTCTATTTCGGCCTTCGGGCAACGCGGCTCCAGGGCCGGCGAGCCGGGTTATGACGCGATGATCCAGGCCTCCGCGGGTCTGATGAGCATTACCGGACCCGTCGAACAGGAGCCCGGCGGCCCGCAAAAAGTGGGCGTTGCGATTGCCGATATCATGGCCGGCATGTACGCCACGACGGCGGTGCTCGCGGCCCTTAACGCCCGCAGGGAATCGGGCCTGGGGCAGCACATCGACGTTCCGCTATACGACAGCCAGGTCGCATGGCTGGCAAACCAGGCGATGAACTTCCTGGTCGGCGGTACCGTGCCAACGCGAATGGGGACGGCACATCCCAATCTCGTGCCATACCAGGCATTTGCCACGCGCGACGGCAATATCATGCTGGCCGTCGGCAACGACCGGCAGTTCTCTGCCTGCGTCGACGGCATCGGGCGGCCCGCTCTGGCCGCCGACAGTCGATTTCGTCGCAACAGCGATCGCGTCGCCAATCGGGTGGCGCTGGTCAATCTCCTCGCGCAGACATTCATCACGAACACATCGACTCACTGGCTCAAGGTGCTTGCAGATTGCGGTGTGCCGGCGGGGCCGATCAATAACCTGGAGCAGGTATTGGCCGGCAGCTATGCCGAAGAGCGCCGCCTGGTGCGACAACTTTCCAATTCGCTTGGCCAGAGTGTCCCCGTCGTTGCCAATCCCGTTGACTTCGCGCTGACACCGGTCCGTTACGCAAATGCACCGCCCCTGTTAGGCGAGCACACGGATGAGGTTTTGCGCGAGTGGTTGGGGTACTCTGACGAATTAATAGCCGAGCTTCACGCAAGTTCAGCCGTTTGACGCATGGCCACCTTAACGACCGCTACTATGGAACGACAAATTCGGACAAGTGAAACGCTCAAAGACGTGCGTTACGAGATACGCGGCCAGCTGGCAAATCGCGCGCTCGAACTCGAAAAACGGGGCTACGAAATTATCTCGCTGAATATCGGCAATCCCGGGCTCTTCGGTTTTCGGACGCCGGAGACTATGCGTCTCGCGATGATCGAAAACCTCGCTCAGGCTGAGCCGTATTGCCACCAGAAAGGGATATTTCCGGCTCGCGAAGCGGTCGTCATGCAGCAACAGAGTCGTGGCGTCATGAACGTCAGCGTCGACGAGGTATTCATCGGCAACGGCGTCAGTGAGCTGATCGACCTGTCGTTGCGTGCGCTGCTGAATCCGGGCGACGAGGTTCTCGTTCCCAGCCCGGACTATCCGTTATGGAGTGCCGCGGTAGCCCTGAACGGCGGTATTACACGACACTATGCCTGCCGGCCAGACGATCGCTTCATCCCGGACGTTGGCGACATCGAAAGACAGGTCAACGACAAGACCAGGGCAATCGTCGTCATAAATCCGAACAATCCCAGTGGTGCGGTCTATGACCTGCCGACGCTCAAGGCTCTCGTCGAACTGGCCGAACGGCACCAGCTGGTGATCCTGGCCGACGAGATTTACGATCAGATGGTCTACGACGAGGCGCGATTCGTGCCAATGGCGACCTTGGTCAGCAGCGCGGTCTGCCTGACGTTCTCGGGACTGTCAAAAGTTTATCGTGCCTGTGGTTACCGGGTTGGCTGGTGTGTATTCAGCGGCGACCTTGATCGAGCTAAAGAGTACGTGCACGGTATGGAGTTATTGTCCGCGCTGCGCCTGTGCAGCAACGTACCGGGTCAGTGGGCGGTTCAGACCGCATTGGGCGGTTTCCAGAGTATCGTCGAACTGGTGCAGCCCGGCGGACGCCTGTACCAGTCGAGGCAGGCAATCATCGACAGGGTTTCCGATAGTGAATACCTAAGCGTGCAGGCGCCGATGGGAGCCATGTATGCTTTCGTCCGACTCGACCCTCGTTTCGACGGTCGTGTCAGCGATCAGGCGTTTGCGCTGGATCTTCTCGAGAACCATCATGTGCTTGTCGCCCCGGGCAGCAGTTTCAACACGCCATACTCGGATCATTTCAGAATAACGACGCTGCCGGATACCGAAACGATCAATACGGTTTTTGACCGAATTGAATCCTGCCTGGAACAACACGCCTGAGCGATGTACCAGTGGCTGCCGGATGCGTTGCAAGGCTCCTCAACCGTAATCACTGCGAATCGTCGACTCGCACGCGTGTTGCAGGCGGAGTTTGCCCGGCAGCAACTGTTGCTGAATCGCGTCGCGTGGGAAAGCCCGGCGATTTATTCGTGGCAGGATTGGCTTTCTAATCAGCTACAGAACGCCGACTCGCAGGCAAGTCTGCCGACGCGACTTAATCCGCATCAGAGCCAGCTACTCTGGGAGCGCTGCCTCGCCAAGGAAATCGGCGAATCCGTGTCCGGCATTGCAGCCCTTGTGCGGCTTGCGCGCGACGCGTGGACGCGCATGGCCGACTGGCAGGTGGGTATTCGCGACGTCGCGAAAGCCGCCCGCAGCGACGACCATCGCCTGTTTGCGGCGGCGGCGGGTAGCTATCTCGGTATTCTCGAGCGCGAGAGCTGGGTGGATGAAGCAGGCCTCGGAGCGCTTGTCGGGGACCTGATCACGGCGGGTCGCTCGCCTTGCAACGCGCAGATTACCTTGGTCGGTTTCGATCGCGTCAACCCGCTCCTTGGCTCCATTCGTTCGGCGCTTGCCGACAAGGGATGTGATGTGCGCTCGGCGCCGGCGCGGAATCTTGCGGACCCTGTCACGCTGCAGTGCTTCGAAACCGCGGATGCGGAAATGCGGGCCGCAGGCGCCTGGGCTCGCGCGCATCTCGTTGAATCGCCGGGCGCGTCTATTGCGATTATTGCCGGCAACCTCGAGCAGGATGCAGAAAGGATGGCGCATCTCGTACGGGAGGGTCTCGTTCCCGGCTGGCAGTACGCGCAAGGCAACGTCGCTGAGGCTGTCAATGTCTCCTACGGACGACGACTCATCGAATTTCCGGCGGTATCGATCGCCCTGCTGGTACTTGCCTGGCTGGTGCGAGACCTCACGGCCACGGAGATCGGACATCTGTTGCGTACGCCGCTGCTGGCAACGCATCAGCTCGGCGGACGCAGCCGGATCGAGCAGATGCTCCGGCAGATGCCCGACCGGCGCTGGTCGCCCGCCATGGTGTCGTCGGCATTCAGAGGCAAAGACTCGGGAGATGGCACCAGCGAGTGGCTCGCTGTGGTCGCACGCCTGACCCGGGCGAGGCGAGAGCTGAGGGGCAGCGCGTCACCCGCCGAATGGGCCGTCACTATCGACGATGTCCTCGCTGCGTGCGGCTGGCCGGGCGAAGATACGCTCTCGAGCTTCGATTTTCAGCTCGTCAATCGCTGGCGCGACTCGTTGAATGACCTGGCACGGCTCGAACTCGTCAGCCCGTCCATGACGCTCAAGACCGCGCTCCGGCGCCTGGAGATGATGGCATCCGATATCATCTTCCAGCCGGAATCGGGCGGCGGACGAATACAACTGATGGGACCCCTGGAGGCGGCGGGCGCGGAATTCGACGCCGTCTGGATCAGTGGCCTGACGGCGAGCAACTGGCCGCCAGCGGGCAATCCGTCACCGCTGCTATCGCGGCAACTCCAACGAAGCCTTGGCATGCCGGATGCCGATCCGGCAGACACCGTAGAGTACGCCGAGCGCCTGCTGCTGAGACTCGGGCGCTCTGCAACGGCGGTGGTCTGCAGTTATGCAAGACAGGTCGACGACGCCGAGCAGTCGCCCACCGGCCTGCTCGGACTGCTTCATGCGCGCGCCCATGCGTCCCAGGCAGACCCGGGCTGGCATGCCGCGCAGCTGGCGATGAGCTTCGAGGCATCGCCGGCACCGGACAGGGTGCCCGCAATAGAAAAGCGAGAGCGATTGTCGGGAGGGGCCGGGGCACTGCAGCGACAACTGCAGGACCCGCTGTCCGCGTTCATCGTCGCGCGACTGGGTGTAGCGCAACTGCGTCCGCAGGCGATCGGCCTACCGGCTTCGCTGCGCGGCAACATAATTCATGATGCGCTCCGTCAGCTCTATATCGACACACCGACCCAGCGGCAGGTCGCAGCATGGACGGACGAGGAACGCCGGCTGCGAATCGGCAAGGCCGTGGAATTCGCGTTCGTCCGGCACGAACGCAACACCGATTCTGTGCTCAGGCAGTTGTTCAAACTTGAACGTGATCGCGTTGCCGGACTTCTGCGACAATTTATTGCGCTGGACATCGGTCGCGAGGAGTTCGCCGTATCGGCCGTCGAGCACGAGGTACCGTTTGCTGATGCCGACGTTCACATGAAGCTCCGTGTCGACCGCATCGATCGACGCAACGACCGCACGCTGGCCATTCTCGACTACAAGACGGGTGCCAGGAAGACATTCCTGGGCGGCGATGGGCGACCGAAAGAGATTCAACTTGTTGCATACGCGATGGCGCTCGACGCAGAGGTTTCCGCGGTCGCGCTCGTCAACATCGATGCCCGCGAAATGGGATTTGACGGCGCGGGCGCCGGATACGGCAAAGTCGATGACTGGCGTGCCTCACTTGCCGAGTGGAAGCAACTGGTACATGCCGCCTGCCGGGACCTGAGCGCTGGCGATGTCCGCATTAACGCCCTGCAGGGCACCAGGGACGCTCGCGAATTCAACCTGTTGAGCCGCTACACGGAGCTGCTGCGTGGCGAGTAACGGCGACCTGACTGGCTTCGACGAGAAGGCCAGGGAAGATTCGCTGGACGTATCGCGGTCTTTCATCGTGCAGGCACCTGCGGGTTCGGGAAAGACAGAGCTCCTGATTCAGCGCTACCTGAAGCTACTGTCGGTCGTCGACAATCCGGAGGAAGTTATTGCGATAACGTTCACCCGAAAAGCGGCCGCCGAGATGCAGTTTCGCGTATTGAATGCGCTGCAAATGGCGCATCGGGGCGATCGGCCTGCCGAGCCGCATCAACAGCTGACGCTGGCACTGGCGCAGGCAGCGCTGCATCAAGATGCGAAACACGACTGGCGGCTGATTCAGAATCCGCGCCGCCTGCGCATTCAGACGCTGGACTCATTGAACGCGATGCTCGCCCGACTGCGACCGATCAGCTCGCCGCACGGTGCCAGCGGCGTGCGCATTGTCATGGATGCCGAACTTCAGTCCCTGTATCGGGCATCGGCGCTCGCAACCCTGGACTGGCTTCCCGAGCGCGGAGAAATTTGCGAGGCGACGCGCGAAGTGCTGGTGCACCTGGATAACAACACCACGATCTACGTGGCCTACCTGAAGCAGATGCTGGCGACCCGGGACCAGTGGTTACCATTTGTCGGCAGCGGCCTGCTGTCGGAAGACGAGGCGTCGGCCGTTCGTGCCGTGTTCGAGGAGAACCTGCGCCGCGCCGTAATGGATCATTTGCAGAAAACGGCTGGCGCATTTGTTGCCCAAACCGTCGTCGAACTCGGACCTCTGCAACGTTATGCGGCGGGCGAGCTTCGCGATGGCGGCGAACACAGGCATCCGATCGCAGCCCTGCACGCACTCTCCGGCCTGCCTCTCACGGAAGCCGAAGGATTAGAGCAGTGGCTGGGCCTCGGCGAGCTGTTATTGACAAAGGCCGGTGAGTTTCGAAAACGGGTCGACAAACGCCAGGGCTTCCCGCCCGGTGATTCCGGGCAGAAAGCGGCAATGCACGATCTGCTTTCGCGACTTGCCGAGCAGCGACGGCTCGGCGAGTTGCTGCACGGCGTTCGTTGCCTGCCCCCGGTCGGTTACAGCAACGCGCAGTGGCGAGTATTACTGGCGCTGTTTCGCTTGTTGCCGCTGGCCGTGACCGAATTAAAGCGCCTGTTTTCCGAGCAGGGTGTTGCCGACTATATCGAGGTTGCGCTCACGGCCGCCGATTCGCTGGGCACGGCGGATAATCCTGGCGACGTCGTGCTGCTGCTCGACTACCAGATCCGGCATCTTCTGGTCGACGAAATGCAGGATACCTCCAGCGCACAATACCGCATGCTCGAGGCGCTGACGGGTGGCTGGGTGCGAGGCGATGGGCGCACGCTCTATTGCGTCGGTGACCCGATGCAGTCCATTTACCGATTTCGGAATGCCGAAGTGGGCCAGTTCCTGCTGGCAAGGAATCACGGCATCGGCAGCGTCACGCTTGAGCCGCTCGTGCTGCGGCGCAACTTCCGATCCGGCCGGTTTCTGGTTGACTGGTTCAACACGGTTTTTCCTGAAATCCTCGCACCCGAGGACGATCCCTTGAGCGGCGCCGTCGCGTATTCGGATTCGGTCAGCATTCCGCAGCTCGCGGCAATCGGCGAATGCCGTGTGCACCCGGTCTTTGACAGTCGGCCGGAACACGAGGCGGAGGCCGGCTGCCGCGTGATCTCCAGCCTGCTCGGGGCGCATCCACAGGAGGATGTGGCCGTGCTGGTGCGTGGCCGCACGCAGTTGCCGGACCTGTTGTACGCCTTGCGTCGGGCCGGCATCGCCTATCGCGCCGTGGAGATCGATCGCCTGACCGATCTGCCCGAAATTATCGAAGCGCTCGCGCTGACCCGCGCGGCGGTTCACCAGGGCGATCGCCTTGCCTGGCTGTCCCTGCTGCGCGCGCCGTGGATTGGCCTCGACTGGAGCGATCTGCATGCGCTGGTTCTGAATGACACGAAAAGCACGGTCTGGGAATTGCTGCATGACTCGGACCGCCTGGCTACGCTCTCCTGCAGCGGGCGTGAGTCGATTGAATCGGCAAGAGAGGTGTTGGCGGGCCTGGTTGCGCCCAGGCGAGTGCAGACGCTGAGGTCGCTCGTCGAAGGCAGCTGGATCCGGCTCGGCGGCCCTGCGATTCTTAATGACGAGTACGCGGTCGCTAACGTCTACCGCTACCTGGACGTACTCGACAGCCTGCAGAGACGCGGATCACTCGATGACGTGGCCGAACTCGAAGTGATGCTGGACCAGGAGCGCGTCTCCAGCGACATGAAGGCGCGCCTGCAGATCATGACAATGCACCGGGCGAAGGGCCTGGAGTTCGAACACGTCGTGCTCTACGGCCTCGGGCGGCTGCCGGGCAGCGGCGATCCGCGTGTCTTGAGCTGGTTCGATGTGCCCGACGAACACGGTGGCCAGAGAAAGATAATCAGCCCGGTAGGGCCGCGCGCCGAAACGACCCGCGACCCGGTGCACCGGTTCATCGAGCTCAGCGAAGCGGAAAAGGATCGGCATGAGCAGGCGCGGCTCCTCTATGTTGCCTGCACGCGGGCCCGAAAGTCGCTGCACCTCATCGGGCACACAACGGCAAACCCCGATGGCGACGATTTCAAACCGCCGGCGAAGCGCAGCCTCCTGGCCCTGCTCTGGCCAGCCGTCGAAGGCCATTTTGCGCAAGCTTTTCCGGCGGATGGAGTACGGCAGGAGCCTGCAATCAGCGAAACCTGGCTGACGCCCGTTCTGCGACGATTCCAGTCAGGCTGGGCGTTGCCTGCGGCGAAAGGCCTGCCGGGCCCGGCGCCGTCCGACGACCTGGAAGGCAAAGACGAGACAGTCGAATTCTATTGGGTCGGCACGGACGCGCGGCTCGCCGGGACGGTCGTGCACCGGTGGCTGCATGCATTCAGCGAGCGGCGCGCGACGGCGGACGCCAGCATGCTTGGGCACTATCGCCCGATCACGCGTCGCTGGCTTAAGGAGATGGGTGTTGGAGAAAGCATGCTTAACGGGGTAAGCGAACGCGCCGAGACCGCTTTGAGGGCGATCCTGCACGATCAAAAGGGTCGCTGGGTCATCGATGGGGAAGGGCGTGCCGAGCTTGCCTTGACCGGTGTCTTCGAGGGCAATATCGAATCCGTGATTCTGGATCGCGTGCGCTTTGATGAGGGCGGCACGCACTGGATTATCGATTACAAGACGAGCTCGCATGAAGGCGGCAATCTCGCAGGCTTCCTGCAAGCGGAGACCGAGCGCTATACACCGCAGCTGCGAAAGTACAAGGCGATATACTGTGCCTACGCCCCCGGCGCAGAGGTTCGCTGTGCGCTTTACTTTCCGCTGCTACAGACCCTTCTCGAGGTGCACGTCTGAACCGGACGGGGCATGCCCTGGTGGCTTTCGATCTACAGGCGTCCCTCGAGACGCAGCTCCCGTTGTCCGCGCGCGTCCGCCGATCCGAGGAATTCCAGCTGCCGCCGCACACTCTCCGGCGCTTCCGGCTTGGCGACAACCTTGCCGAGGAACTGGTAACTGCGGTCATCCTTTAGCTGCAGACTTCCGGCCAGGTCAACGACGCCGTCCGTGTCTTCAACCGTTGCAGCAACGCCATTGTTCTGCGTGAAAAACTCGGCCTGGTACCCGCCGATCGACTCGCGGGCGAGGCGCGGAGCAACAACCCGGCTGACCCTGACCGTGCCGTCGGCCGCAACCGGCAGTCCGTCACGAACCTCGATGCGATCGAACTGCAGGCTGGCATCGCCTTGCAGCCCGCCGATGTTGAGGCTGTTAGCGAACAGGCTCAGCGGCAACGATGCCGCCAGACTGGAAACAACCAGCGTTCCGCCGACTCCGATGCCGACATTGCCTTCGACGAAACCGGATACGGGCGACGCCGTCACGCGGTAACTGGCCTGGCCCGTCAGCAGGCGCAGCGGGCGCATTGTCCAGCTCAGATCGCTGAGATAGACGTCGTTCACCGAAACGGCGTCTGCATGGCCGCGCCACACGGTTCCCTGTATGCCGCCGGCTACGAATCCCGCCGGCGCGGCCCAGCGGTAAGCAACACGCGCCGGAACGTTAGCGACAAGGGCGATGGTGAGCGTCAGCACTGCGAGCAGAAGCAGTCCTCTCCCGGTCCTGATCAAAGACCACGCTCCAGTGTCAGCGTAGCATTGATGCGCCCGGGACCTGTCTGCGAACCTTTGGACAAACTTCCGGCCTGCACGTGCATCGAATACTGGTCACCGAGATCGCCCAGCCAAAGGACCAGGTCGTCAAAGGCGACGTTCTCGAATTCCACACGAATGCCATTGCTCGAGGTGGGTTGGCTACGACGACGGAACTGTTCGAGTTGGCGACTGCGAAGCGTCTGGTCGACGACGATGATAGGCGCCTGTTGATTGCCACCGCCGGCAGTGCCGCCCGACTTCGCAGCGGACTGCGCCATGCCCTTCAGCGGCGCCAGTTCGGCAAGCGAGCGCTGCCAGTCGTCGACACTGGCTGCCATCGACTCGTGGTTCCTGTCGAGGGGCGCCCAGACAAGACCATAGAACAGGGCGGCAATGACGACCACGGCACCCAGCAGGACGAACAGCTGCTCGCGAGCTTCCAGCCCTGCAAACCAGTCCTTCATGAGCCCGCCTCGCGAATTTGCAGTCGGCTGCTGATTTCACTGCCCACCTGGTCGCTGGACTGAATCGAAGCCCTGAAGCGCCCGGAGGCACTGACGGATTTCTGAATATTATCCAGCGTGGGAACGTCCGGCGAGGTAATGCGTACATCGATGACACCCGCCCTGTAGCTGATTGTTTCAATACGCGCCGCGGCATTCTGTGCCATCGCATCACCGAGTTGCCTGAGAGATGGCAGGAATACCTGCGGGCCGCTCGTCGCGCCGAGGCCCTGTTTGATGGAGCGCACGGCGTTGATCGGATCCAGAATCTCACGTGTGTCGCCGGGGCGGATCTGCCGGTACTCCTCGACAAAGCGCGCCCGCAGCGTGGCCTCTTCCTCGGCGAGGCGATAGTAGTCGACCCCCTTGCTGATCAGCCCGACAACCATTAGTCCGATCAGCAACATGGCGGCATTGCGCCACGGACGCAGCTGCGAACGATAGTCGACCTTGGCGCCGTAGCGGCCCTGCAATAGATTGACACCTGCACCGCTGGCAACGGTAACCGCCAGTTTCGGTAATACACCATCCGACAACAGACGAATGTCGACGCTGTGCAGCTCCTGGCGCAATGCGATCCAGTCATGAGAATAGCGTTCTTCGTCCGCGGCCTCGCAGTAGGCGACAAGATGACCGGATGGCTCGTCGGCATCCTCATCCGCGCTGCGATCGGAAAGTGCGCCGGCGGCCACCAGCGTGTCGCTGGGCCGGACACCCTGCATGGTGAACTCGGTATCCGCGCCGTCGTTGAAATAGATGCAATCGCCATCCACCAGGATGCTCAGGGTACCGGGGATGCGCGCAAGACCGTAGTTATCGGGGACCATCTGGTCCGGCTTGATACCGGCCGCACTGAGTGCCGCTGTCCAGGCATCCATCTTCTCTCGAGATACGACTGCTACCGGCAGCTGGCCATTATCGCGACGAGTACCCGATGCGAAATGCAATTTTTCGATGTCCTCGGCCAGGTTTTCCTCGAGGGCAAAAGGCAGTGCCGCTCGCAATCGGGCGCCACCGCGAACCGGAATGCGGACTGTCGTTGTGACGGCGTCGATAGCGGGCACCAGTACGATCACGGATCGACCGCGAATGTCGGCGGCAGCCTCGGCAAGGGACCCCGCAGTCAGTGCACTGCGACGAGTACCGTTGTTGTCGACAGCCATCCACTCTGCGGCATCGTCGGAGGAACGACTCAGGCGAATAACGAGAAACTCGGCCATGCTAAATGGTTCCCAGGCTGCGCAGTATTGGTATTACATCGGAGCCATTGGGGCTACGGTACAACACGGTGAACAAACTAATCCGAACCGTATCAATCTGCACGACGGCCTTCAATTGAAAATAACTGGTGGTCTCGGAATACCCGTCCTGCTGCAGATCGGTATCCACCAGCGGCGTAAACACGCCGCCGTAGTCCGGAAAGCCACCGTCCTCGCGCAGTGCGATCAAACCCTCGGCGTCGCCAAGGGTAATATTATCGCCAAGGGATTGCAGCACCGGGATGGTTGCCGTATTGACATTGACCGGCGTCCGCCCCGGCAGGGCGGCAACATGCGGCAGCAGGATTTCGAAGCTGCTGCGGTCCATGCCGTCCAGGGCGGCCAGTTCGGTGATATTGGAAATCGGCTGGTTCGCGGTTCGGTAAGCCGGCGTAAGGCCTGTGTACAGGGGGTCTTCCGCGCCATAGGGGATGCTTTCGGTCTGGTCGGCATCGAGCCAGTCAGCGGTAATGCTGGCCAGGCGAGTCTCCAGGCCCAGCGCTTCGAGCAGACGCTCGAACTGGCGCAGCGAGGGTTGATGAATTTCGCCATTGGTATCGAGCAGATTGTTGATGTTGAAGCGGCCCTGCAGATCCTGAATCTCGCCGAAAATCTCGCCCTGCACAGCCTCCGCGTCGATGGGGAGCGCCGGGATCTGCGTTGCCCATATTTCGTCGAGATGATCAGAGGTGCTGTTCGCCTGATCATCCTGCAGGATACTGCGGACCCAACCCTCGGAACCGATGGCAACCTGAATTGCCTGGTCACGGTACAGCATGACCATGGTGCGGCGCACGTCCAGGGCGTTATCCCAGGACAGAGCGGCTGCAACCGAACCGGCCAGCGCGGTAATCAGCATGGCGGTGATCAGCGCGACGCCACGTTTCCTGCCGGCGAGCTTCACGGCGACACCTCGACGAGGCGGGTGAGTTCCCCTTCATCGGGGAGCACAAGCACTATCTCCACAGCGCGCGGCAGGCTGGTTACCGGGCCAGCCTGGGCCGACAGTGGCGGCCATTCGCCGATCCACTCATCGCTCGCGGTCAGAAAACGAAACGCCAGGCTATCGACCTGATCGAGCATCACGGTTGCAATTGGCGTGTTGTTCACGGTCCGGTCCAGCACGTTCCAGTGGTAACGAATCAGCTCGCCATCCTCGATTCTGTATGCGGTACGCTGCAAGGTGCTCCGCGGCACACCGGCGGGATTGGGCCAGCCGCCGTGCGTCAGCTGCAGCGAAAACTCGGAGCCCGGGCTCGATTGCAGCGCGGGAATCGGATCTACGCCCAGCTCCACGCGCACCGATCTCGGCGCCGCCTGCAACAGCTCCGTGCTCAGGTAGCTGATGGTTCGCTGAATGGCTCGCAGGCGATCCATACGCTCGGTCAGCATATCGGCATTTGCGAGTGTCTGCCCGAGCGACATATAGGCGAGTAGCGACATCACGCCGAAGACCGCCAGTGCGACCATGACTTCGATGAGCGTGAAGCCCGCTGTTCGCGAACGCCTCATGTCGTTGGTCCACGCGGCGCCGTCGGCAGCCCGCGAGCCCAGATGCTATTGCCCTGTCCGACGGGCATCGGTTCGCCGATGAATCCGGTCACCGTGCGTATGTTGTATTCACTGCCCGCGAGCGACACGGAAACATCGACTCGATAGAACGACTCGATGCCGGTCTCGGACACCACTGCGCGCCAGGCCCACTGGGCGTTGGCGAAGTCGACTTCGCCACTGGTGGAACTGACTTCCGGCGTGACGTTGGCAAGTCGCAGCTCGGCAATCTTGTTTTGTGCGATCCAGCTCGCGTAGGTTCGTTCGCGCATCGAATTCGCGGCGTCGATCATCTGATTCATTGTGGCGGCAATCGCGGTGAGCGAAAACGCTACGATAGTCAGTGCAACCATCACCTCGACCAGCGTGAAGCCAGTTTCCTGATTACGACGCATCGCCCGGCAGACCCTAATCTTCTTCACCGACGAACTCGATTTCGCCGAGAATGTCGCCCCGCATGACCAGCTGCTGGTCGTTTCGTGGGCGCTTGAGGCGAATCTCGTAGGCCGTCAATTCACCGCTGGAAAAGACAAAGATATGCGGTGCATAACGTTCGGCAACCAGCGACATGTTCTTCTTGTCGGGATCATCGAACTGCTTCGGATCATCGCCAAGCACAATGCGCTTGTCTTCGACGTACAGTTCGAATTCCATGCCCTCGGGTAGTTTCCTCAGGCGAAACAGGTCGTCACCGGGTATCTCGCTCCACTGCGCGGAGAGCGGATCGAATTCCACGAATCGGTAAGTCGACGTCATTAGCTCCACGCCAAACTCGCGTCCCTGCAATGTCGCTTCATCCTGCGCTGTCTCGATCAGGGCGGCGAGACGCTGTCGCTCGGTAGCCAGCTCACGATCGTCGCTGATCAGCCCGATCGACATCAATGCGATACCGGAAACGGTTGCGACGATAATCACAACGACCAGGATCTCTATCAGCGTGAAACCGGACTGTTTCCGAGTCATGGCGATGAGCTCAGCCGAACTTGAAAAGTCGGGCCAACTTATTCCGGATCCCAGTTCCCGATATCCGCGTCCAGACCTTCTCCGCCCGGTCTGCCGTCACGACCCAGCGTATACACGTCGACTTCGCCGTTGTTGCCCGGGTTCAGGTATTGATAGGGATTTCCCCAGGGGTCTTTCGGTAATCGATCGAGGTAGCCGCCGGGCTTCCAGTTACGAATGTTGGGGTCCGTTGGCTTGGTAACGAGCGCCTCGATCCCTTGCTCGGTGGTCGGGTAGGCGAAGTTGTCGAGACGGTAGAACTTCAGAGCATTCTCGATGTTCGAAATTTCCGCCTTGGCTTTTGTCAGCTGCGCGTCGTCGACTCGCCCGATCACATTCGGCGCGACGATGGCGGCGAGTATGCCGATAATAATAACGACGACCATGATCTCGATCAGGGTAAAACCCTGCTGTCTCTTTAGGAGCCGACGTATACGCGTTTTCTCACTCACTGATGTTGCTCCTGGGCGACGACACTCGTGTGGGTGACGCGCCTGAATTGACTCTTAATTAAGGTAAACGTCAGTATATCAAACATGGGGTTAGACAAAGCTGATGCAACCGCCGAAAAGACGGGAAATTCCCGAGGCTGGTGGCTGCCCGCAACGATCCTGTTGCTGGCTGCGGTGCTGCTGCTGGGCGGAGAGGCGGCGAGGGTGGCATTTCGCTTTGATCCGCTCGCTGTTCAGTCCGGCGAGGTCTGGCGCCTCGTCAGCGGACACCTGGTGCATCTCGGCACAGCGCACTTTTTGCTGAATGCCGCGGGCCTGGCGCTGGTCTGGTACCTCGTGGGCGATGCGTTCGACACGCGCCGATGGCTGCTTGTCAGCGCCGGCTGCGTATTGACGATGGACCTGGGTTTCTGGTTCCTGAGTCCCCGGCTCAGCTGGTATGTGGGCCTGTCGGGGCTTCTCCACGGGATTCTCGCCGCTGGCCTTACACAGAGGCTGTGGCGGCGAGAGCCCGAGACACTGGTGCTCGCGGTATTGCTGCTCGGAAAACTGGCGTGGGAGCAGCTCGGCGGCCCCCTGCCGGGCTCCGAATTAGCAGCCGGCGGGCCGGTGGTCGTCGATGCTCACCTGTTTGGTGCCTTCGGCGGGGCCTTGATGGCGACATTGCCCGGTATTAGAGTCCGGCCCGCCGCCCCTATATAATTCGCGCCCACGCCAGGCTGCAGCGGATGGAGACAGAATTGACGATCGCAATGGTTTTTCCGGGACAAGGTTCTCAGTCGCAGGGCATGCAGGCGGACCTGGCGTCTGTGTATCCCGTCGTGGAGGAGACGTATGCCGAGGCCAGCGAGGTGCTGGGTTACGATCTCTGGGCGCTGGTGCAATCGGGGCCCGCGGAGCGGCTGGCTGAAACCACGGTGACCCAGCCAGCCATGCTCACTGCCGGTGTGGCGGCGTATCGCGTCTGGCAGCAGGCAGGTGGTGGTGGCGCCGCACACATGGCGGGGCACAGCCTGGGCGAGTACACGGCGCTGGTGTGCGCCGGCAGTGTCGACTTCGGCGACGCACTGCGCATCGTCAAACGTCGCTCGGAGCTCATGCAGGCGGCCGTGCCGGTCGGCATCGGTGCCATGGCCGCCGTACTGGGACTGGACGACGAGACCATCGTCTCGCTGTGCGACGAGGCCTCGACCATCGGCATCGCCGAGCCCGTCAATTTCAATTCGCCGGGCCAGGTCGTCATCGCCGGACACGCCACGGCTGTTGCACAGGCCGTTGAGTATGCGAAGGAGCATGGCGCACGCCGCGCAATCGTGCTGCCCGTAAGCGTTCCCTCGCATTCGTCGCTGATGCGGGAGGCCGGCATGTCGTTGGCGGAGACGCTGGACGCAACGGATTTCTCGAAACCCGCCATTACCGTCGTTTGTGCGGCGACGGCCGAGCCCTACCAGGATGCCGACGACATTCGTCGCAAGCTGTCGGCACAGGTTTACAGCCCGGTACTCTGGGTTCGGACCGTCGAGGCCATGATCGCGGCAGGCGCGGACTCGATTATCGAATGCGGTCCCGGTAAGGTGCTGGCGGGCCTCGTCCGCCGCATCGCCAAAGGCACGACGGTCGGGTTTATCGACAATAACGACAGCCTGCAAAAGGCTTTGCAGGGCTAGCCCGAATACGTCGGCAGGCGAAAGGATAATCTATGAACACGCTGTATACCCCAGATGCCCTGAAAGGCGAGGTGGCACTCGTCACGGGTGCGTCCCGCGGCATTGGCGCCGCTATCGCCGCGTCGCTTGCGGCAGCCGGGGCGACCGTCATCGGTACCGCCACGAGTCAGTCGGGTGCCGAGGGCGTCTCTGAAGCGCTTGGCGACAAAGGCCGCGGCCTCGTTCTCAACGTCGCGGATGACGCGTCCGTGCAGGCCGCGCTAAAAGACGTGCAGGCCAGCGAGGGCAGCCCGACTATCCTGGTCAACAATGCCGGTATCACGCGTGACAATCTATTGATGCGCATGAAGCAGGAAGAATGGGACGACGTCATTGCGACCAACCTGACGGGTCTGTATCGAATGAGTAAGGCCTGCCTTCGGGGCATGATGAAAGCGAAGAAAGGCCGCATCATCAGTATCGCTTCAGTGATAGCGGTTATGGGCAACGCCGGGCAGGCGAACTACGCCGCAACCAAGTCGGGCATGATCGGGTTTTCGAAGTCGCTGGCGCGCGAAATCGGTTCGCGCGGCATCACGGTGAATGTCGTGGCGCCAGGTTTCATCGATACGGATATGACCCGAATTCTGAGCGCCGAGCAGCGCGCGAGCATGCTCGAGCAGATCCCGCTCGGTCGCCTCGGGGCCTCAGAGGACATTGCCAACGCGGTGCTTTTTCTCGCCTCGGAAAGCGGCGCTTACATCACCGGTGAGACCCTGCACGTCAACGGCGGTATGGTGATGGACTAGCCCGAATAGTCCACCGCTGCGGAGTGCGGGCCGACGCGCTTCGCTGAGTCCTTGACCGATCTTACGCGGCAACTGCGTGAAGTGTTCGGGCCAGGGGTCGGGGATAGCGGCGCCTCCGGCCACAATGCTGCGCGGAAATTATCGGTCCCGGCGTGTAGATTGACATGGATGATTCACATACAATAGCCCCGCACGACCGGCGTTCACCTTGTAATATCAATTACTTACAGTGGATTCGGCGTGAGATTTGGGCCCACTTTGGCGCCGCCTGAGCAGTGCAGCAGGACCGCTCAGGCCGGGAACAACCGCGGTATCAGGTCCGCCGCAGTGATTATGTGTCTTCTCAGGAGAAGCAATCGTTATGAGCAGTATCGAAGAACAAGTTAAGGCCATCGTTGCCGAGCAACTCGGGGTAAAAGAAGACGAGGTGACGAACGATGCCTCTTTCGTCGATGATCTGGGTGCCGATTCACTCGACACGGTCGAGTTGGTGATGGCCCTGGAAGAAGAATTCGAGACCGAAATTCCGGATGAAGAAGCTGAGAAGATCACCACGGTCCAGCAGGCGATCGACTTCGTAACCGCGCGCCAGAGCGAGGCTTAAAGCAAGCAGGCGCGGATGCCGTATCCGCGCCTCATCTCTACAGCTCCGAAAGGCAGTTCTGCCATTCTTCCACGGACAGAATCTTGACTAAACGACGTGTCGTTATTACCGGTATGGGCATCGTCTCGCCGGTCGGCAGTCGCCTGGACGACGCCTGGCAAGCCGTCCGCGAGGGTGTGTCCGGGATCTCCGTGGTCGATGACTTCGATACGGGCGCGTTTCCGACCCGAATTGCAGGGCTCGTGAAAGACTTCAACGTCGATGACTATCTGAGCAAGAAAGACCAGCGCAAGAACGATCCGTTCATACACTACGGTGTTGCCGCGGCGATGGATGCGATCGCCGATTCGGGTCTGGAGATATCGGAACAGAACGGGCATAACATCGGCATCGCCATGGGCTCCGGTATCGGCGGCATCAAGTTTATCGAAGACAATCACAACAAGATGCTCGAAGGAGGTCCGCGCAAGGTGTCGCCGTTTTTTATTCCCGGCAGCATCATCAATATGACCTCAGGCCAGGTCAGTATCCTGCGGCACATAACCGGCCCGAATATCTCGATTGTCACCGCCTGCGCGACATCGACGCACTGCATCGGGCTTGCCGGACGCAGTATCGAGCACGGTGACGCGGAGGTCATGCTGGCGGGCGGCTCGGAATTCGCGACGACGCCCTTGGCGATGGGTGGTTTCTGCTCCGCACGCGCGATGTCGACACGCAACGACGACCCGACGCACGCCAGTCGACCCTTTGACACGGGGCGCGACGGCTTCGTCCTGAGCAACGGCGCCGGTTGCGTGGTGCTCGAGGAGTTCGAGCACGCGAAAGCGCGAGGCGCGACGATCTATGCGGAACTCATCGGCTTCGGCATGAGCGGTGATGCGTACCACATCACGCTGCCGCCGGCGGACGGTGAGGGTGCCCGCAAATGCATGGCGGCCGCGCTTCGCGACGCAGGAATCGATCCCGGCGATGTCGATTATCTGAACGCACATGGCACCTCGACGCCCGCCGGTGACATCGGTGAAACGGTGGGGATCAAGCGCGCATTTGGCGACGCCGCACGCAAACTCGCCGTCAGTTCAACGAAGTCGACGACCGGTCACCTGTTGGGCGCCGCTGGAGTCGTCGAAGCCATTTTCTGCTCGTTGGCCATCAGGGATCAGGTGATACCGCCGACCACTAACCTGGAAGATCAGGACCCCGAATGCGATCTCGACTACGTGCCGAATGTGGCGCGGGACGCGAAGGTCCGAATTGCCGTGTCGAATTCGTTCGGATTCGGCGGCACGAACGGAAGCCTGGTATTTCGCGCACTTGATTGAGCTTTTTGACGCAGTTACCGGCCCCGGTGACTTGCGAGCGCTGCATCGCGCGAACCCGAATCGCTACCCGTTCCTGCTGCAAAGCACAACGCAGTCCGGAGTGCTGGGCCGATACGACATCCTGTTCGCTTTCCCCGGCGAGGAACTGGTGCTGCACGGCTCCGGCAGGCTCAGCGGGCCGGCCGCGAAAGCGAACGGATTCCTCGATACGCTCGATGAATGGTGGTCGGCCGAGCGCGTGACCGCAAATGACGGAACACTGCCTTTTCTTGGCGGCTGGTTCCTGTACCTGGGATACGAACTCGCCGCTGAGATAGAGCCGTCGCTGCGTCTGCAGCGAGACACGATACTCCCGATCGCGTTTGCCGTGCGCTGCCCGGCGGCGCTGGTTTATGACCATTGCAGATCCGCCTGCTACCTCGTTCGGGAATCGCAGGCGTCGGCGAATGTGGAGTTGCTCGAGAAAGACGTGTCGCGTTTGCAGGGATGCCAGTCGCCGCCGCCCCGCATCATCGAGTCCGTCAGCGAGGAGGACCCCGATCAATTCATTCGAGCCGTCAACGCAGCGCTTGGGCACATTGCTGCCGGCGATATATATCAGGCAAACCTTTCCCGCGAATGGTCGGCTGACATCGCAGCGGGCGTAAGCGGCGACGATATCTACTCGTCGCTTTGCGAGGTAAATCCGGGACCGTTTGCAGGACTTGTCTGTTGGCGAGGCGCAGAAATTATTTCGTCTTCGCCGGAGCGACTATTAAGCGTCAGGAACAGAATCGCGTCGAGCAGGCCGATTGCCGGCACGCGGCCGCGCTCTGCCAACGACGATTACGACGTTTCCTTGTCTGCCGAGCTGTTTTCTCACCCCAAGGAACTCGCAGAACATGTCATGCTGATCGATCTTGAGCGTAACGATCTTGGTAGAGTGTGCAAGGCGGGTTCCGTAGAGGTAGACGAAATGATGGTGTTGGAAAGCTATGCGCATGTTCACCACATCGTCTCTAACGTCAAGGGGCGGCTGCGCGATGAGGTCAAGCCGGGCCAGGCCATTGCGGCCGTGTTCCCGGGTGGCACGATAACCGGTTGCCCGAAGGTTCGCTGCATGGACATCATCGCCGGGCTGGAGACCGGACCCCGCGGTGCCTACACCGGATCGTTCGGCTACCTGAACCGCGACGGCAGCATGGATCTCAATATCCTGATTCGTACGATGGTCAAGAAAGGAAACAGATTGACGCTGCGCGCCGGTTCCGGAATTGTCGCTGACTCCGATGCGAGGGCCGAACTCGAGGAAACCCGGGCGAAGGCAAAGGGTATGTTGCGGGCGCTCCTGCGATGAACAGCTGGTTCTGCAATGGCGAACGTGTCTCCGGGCTTGCGATCGGCGATCGGGCATTTCAGTATGGCGATGGACTCTTTGAAACCGTTGCTGTCCGAAATGGCGAGCCAAGACTCTGGGAATACCATCTCGAACGCCTCGAGAACGGTTGCGAAAAACTGCAGCTGACCAAGCCGGATCGGCGGCAACTGCGGGACTGGCTGGACGATGCAATGCGTCATGGTGAGGCAGACACTTCGCATTGTACGGCGAAACTGATCCTGAGCGCAGGCATGTCGGATCGCGGCTACCGGCGCAACGTGCCTGCGGAGACCATCGCCTATGTGGGACTGTTTCCGTCGCTGCCGGTGCCGTCCGCGCATTACCGTGACGGGGTCCGGACGATGCTGTGCGCCACGCGGCTGGCAACAAATTCGCCGACCGCCGGCTGCAAGACATTGAACAGGCTGGAGCAAGTGCTGGCACGATTGGAATTCGTCAATGATGAGGTATTCGAGGGCCTGACACTCGATGCCGTGGGGCGCGTCATCTGCGGTACCATGAGCAACGTGTTCATGGTCTCCAACAATTCGATTGCGACTCCTTTGCTTGATCGCTGCGGCGTCGCCGGCGTCATGCGCCGTCACGTCATTGAAACGCTGCACCGCAACGGCACCGCGGTATCGATTCGGGACATCAGCCGTGCCGACCTCCTGCGCAGTGATGAAGTGTTCCTGTGCAACAGTCAGTTCGGCATCCTGCCGGTCAGCCGCTGCGAAGAGGCGAGCTGGGATACGCATTCTGTAACGCGTTCGACCATGGGCATGCTGGCCGACAGCGGTGTCGTGGAATGTATGCAGTGAACCGCGTGACCGCCGCGCTCCTGATCGGGCTGCTGCTTTTTTCGGCGGCCCTAGGGGCAACCATCTGGCAGGTGAATCGCTTCATGTCGGCCGAGGTGTCGGTACCCGCCGATGGCGTGGACTTTGAAATCGCCAGCGGCAGCTCCTTTTCAGCCATCACGCGGCAACTCGTACAGCAGGGCATCATCGAGAATGACCGCTGGTTTCGTCTCTACGCGCGCTGGAGCGGTGACGCCAGTGCCGTCCAGGCCGGTCATTACCTGCTGCTCCCCGGAACGACACCGGCATCGATGCTGCAGCAATTCACCAGCGGCGCGGTACGGCTTTATTCCTTCACGATTATCGAGGGATGGAATTACCGCGATCTCCTGAATGCGCTGCATGGCGACGAAGCCATCCGGGCAACCATGAGCGACGAGGACTGGCCGGGACTGCTCGCCGAACTCGCTGCGGCG
Source organism: uncultured Gammaproteobacteria bacterium (assembly GCA_963701335.1). Taxonomy (GTDB): domain Bacteria; phylum Pseudomonadota; class Gammaproteobacteria; order Steroidobacterales; family Woeseiaceae; genus UBA1847. The sequence continues at coordinate 1,835,561 of CAVOZR010000004.1, read as the reverse complement.
ACCGCGCACCCGGAGGGCTTGTTCCTGCCGGAGACCTATCGGTTCCCCCGCGACACCAGCGATCGCGAATTGCTGTCGCAGGCCTATACGCTCATGCAGGCGGTTCTCGCCGAGGAATGGAGCGCGCGGGACGAGGCGACGCCCCTGAAATCGCCTTACGAGGCACTGATACTGGCGTCCATCATCGAAAAAGAGACCGGACTGGCGGCAGAAAGACCGCGTATTGCCGGTGTATTCACGCGTCGCCTGCAGAAACGCATGCGCCTGCAAACCGACCCGACGGTCATCTATGGTATCGGGGCCGGCTTCAACGGCAACCTGACGCGCAGGGACTTGCGCACGGATACGCCCTATAACACCTACACGCGTAGCGGATTGCCACCAACGCCGATCGCCATGCCTGGCCGCGCCGCCATCCGAGCGGCGCTGAATCCCGCACCGGGCGAAGAACTCTTCTTCGTCGCGACCGGACTCGGTGATGGCAGCCATCGATTTTCAACCACCAAGGCCGAGCACGATGCGGCAGTTGCCGAGTTTCTGAAGCGCCTGCGCAGTACGCGGCGGCAGGGGGAGTGAGGTGAAGCGCGGCAGATTCATCACTATCGAGGGTATCGAAGGTGTGGGCAAATCCAGCAACATGGCAACGCTGGTTGGACATCTCGAAGCGGCCGGGCGGCGGGTTCTGACGACCCGCGAGCCGGGCGGCACGCCGCTGGCGGAGGACATTCGCGACCTGCTGAAAGATCGGAGTGATGAGCCCATTCCGGAAATCGCCGAGCTTCTCCTGATGTTTGCGGCACGCTCGCTCAACGTCAATAACGTGATTTTGCCGGCACTCGAAGCAGGTACCTGGGTGGTCAGCGACCGGTTCACCGACTCCAGTCGGGCCTATCAGGGTGGCGGCCGGGGCATTCCGATGGAGACGATCGACCGCCTGGCCGACTGGGTACACGGAGACACGTGGCCGGACTTGACGATATTGCTCGATGCGCCGGTCGAGATCGGCATGCAGCGTGCCGACAGGCGAGGCACGCCGGATCGCTTCGAGCAGGAACGCCACGACTTCTTTCAGCGCGTTCGCGAGTGCTATCTGCAGCTGGCAATCAACGAGCCTGAGCGCTTCGTGATCGTGGACACGACCCGGAGCCTGGCGGAGGTCGGGTGCGAAATTCGCCAGGTAGCCGATCAAATTTTGGCTAATAACTGACATTAACTAAGCTATTTATCTCTTTGTTTTATGGAAATTAACTGGCTAGAAACTTTCGCAGACAGTTGGCACGCCCGGGTGCGCCAGGGACGCCAGCCTCATGCCGTCCTGCTGCTCGGCCCGCCGGGGGTGGGGAAGCGTGCCGCCGCGACCTGGATTGCCCGTCTGAGCCTCGATATCGGCGACCGCACGGCGTTGCCGGATTATCCCCTGAAGCGGCCCGAGCACCCGGATTTTCGCTGGATAGCCGTCCCTGAGGACAAGCGGACCATTGGCGTTGACCAGGTCAGGGGTCTCGTCAGCGAGCTGGCACTGACCAGCTACGCCGGCGCGGGCAAAGTGGCGGTGATCGAACCCGCCAACGCCATGACCGACAACGCAGCGAACAGTCTGCTGAAAACGCTCGAGGAGCCGCCGGGTGACGCACTGCTGATCCTGATTGCCGATCGGGTGGGCCGGCTGCCTGCCACCATATTCAGCCGCTGCCAGCGCATCGAATTTGCGCCGCCGGGCGAGGCGGACGCGCTCGCCTGGCTGAATCGCCTGCAACCCGGCGCGGCGTGGGTGGAGGCGCTGCAATCTGCGGGCGGGGCGCCCATCGCTGCCATTTCGGCCCTGGATAACCTGGATGCCGTAAGCGGGCTGGCACGCGACTTCAACGAGGTGGGGCGCGGAGACGGCTCGCCGATCCAGGTGGCGGCACGATGGGCCCGGCTCGACCCTGGACTTGTCCTCAACTGGCTGGCTCGGCAGCTCAGACTGGCAGCCGTTGCCCATTCGACAGGCCGCGAAAGGGCGACGGGCCTGGCAATCGACGATTCTGTGCTGCGCCGCATGGACAGGCGAAATCTGTTCTGCTATTTAGACATAATAAACCGGCTGCGTGGCCAGCCGGGCGGGTCTTACAACGTGCAACTAACTTTCGAAGGTCTGTTGATTGACTGGGCAGACGGGCTGAAGGACTGCGGGCTCGAGCCGCCGAACGATGGCATGAATCTGATGCTGGCCACTCGCTAGTATTCCGCGTCCGAAAGGGCAGAAAAGGGCAAGACATGAGCAAACCAGGACTGCTGACACTTACCATCAAGGACAAGAGCGCGTTGTACCTTGCGTACATGCCCTACGTAATCAATGGCGGATTGTTTATCCCGACGAGTAGCTCCTACAAGCTGGGCGACGAGGTGTTCATGCTGCTCAACCTGATGGGTGAGGAGGAAAAGATACCGGTCGCCGGCAAAGTAATCTGGATGACACCGAAAGGTGCTCAAGGCAAACGCACGGCGGGTATCGGCGTGCAATTCAGCGACCAGGACCAGGGCAACACACAGAAGAAGATAGAAACCTACCTCGCCGGGGCGCTGGGCGGCGACAAGCCGACCCATACGATGTAGTCAGGCGGGCGATGTAACCAGGCGGGTGAGGCCTAGCCCTGCTCGCTGTTGATACCACCGCGCAAGACATAGGCCTTGTAGCCACGCTCGCTGAGAATATAGGCGCCCGCAGAGCTGCGACGGCCGGTATCGCAGCAGACAACGTATTTTCTCTCCGGGTCCAGTGTCGAGATCTTCAGGCGAATGAAATACAAGGGGATATTGATGGCATTGTCGAGGTGCTGATTCTCGAACTCGCTGGGCAGTCTCACGTCCAGCCACTGCCCACCCGACTCCACGATCTCCTGCGCCTGCTCCAGGCTGACCCATTCGAGCATCGGCTCGTTCAACAGGGTCTTGAAGTCCTCCTTGCCAAGACGCATGACGGAGCCTTCCGTCTGCATGGTCACCGTGGCATTGCGCTTGGCCTCGGAAATCAACGCCTCTTCGCCAAAGGTGTCGCCGACATGGAGCTCGGCGAGCTTTATGCCCTCCTTGCTAAGCGGTGTTTCCCGGGTGACCAGCGCCTTGCCGCGGATTAGCACGTAAAAGTAGTCGCCCTCGGCACCCTGTTTGAGGACGACATCGCCGGATCGGTAGTTGATCTGCTGCATCCGCATGAAGATTGCCTGGATATTGGCCGGCGGAATCTTGTGGAAGGCTTTCGTCTGCAACAACATCGTCATCCAGTCTTCGTTGCCTTCGTCCGTTCGGCCGGCCAGTTCCGAAACCTCGTAGGTTCCCGTCTGGTCCCAGGTAAGCATGACATCGAGCAAATCGCTGTCGATCGACAGGAACTGAACGCGATCACGTGCACGAGCCGATATGCGCCGCGGGAACACAGGTGCGACCGGATTGCGCGCGAACTCGGTCCCGCCGTCGATCTTGCCGACGACTTTTGCCTGGTCCACCAGTTCGAGCGTGCCGGAAACAACATAGATGGTGCGTTTTTCGGTATCGCCCTCTTTGAACAGCATCTGGCCGGGTGACAGCTCTCGAATCTGCACCTTGCGCGCGAGCGCCGCGAGATTGTCCCGCTTGAGACCGTCCAGCGGAGAAAACCGCCTGAGCAGATCCGTGCTTACCTGCTCAACTGCCATTTTTTGTCCAGAAATTGATCGCCATTCGCTCTTTGTCGTGGTTCTTGCGGTTCAGCGCGCATTCTACCTTTAATTCAACGACTTCCGGTACCTGTTGAGCAATGCAGCGTGAATCACCGCACAGTTTGTCATCGCATATCCGGCCATGGTTCACAACCGTCACAGCTCGGACCAGCCCGGATGGGGCTGAAAACGCTCGCCGTGCTGCTCCGCCAGCGCCTGAAGCGACGCCAACACCTCGGCTTTGCCCCGTTGCAGCGCGTAATTCAAGGGTCCGCCGCGAAATGGCGCAAATCCCGTACCGAAAATGACGCCTGCGTCGAGCAGGTCGGCCTCATTGACGACGCCTTCGTGCAGGCAGGCGACGGCCTCGTTCACCATCGGCAGGATCAACCGGTCCTGGATGTTGGCCGGAACCCCGGTTTCTTGCGCATTCGGCTTGATTGCCTTGCCGTTTTCCCAGCGATAGAAGCCCTGGCCGGACTTCCTGCCCAGCAGGCCCTCGTCGACCATCCTGGCGAGATGGGCCGGCACGGGACGATTCATCGCGGCACCCAGTACCTTGGATACATGCAGCGCGACGTCGAGGCCAACGCTGTCTACCAACTCGACAGGCCCCATGGGCATGCCGAAATCCTCTGCGGCGCCATCGATTGCAGCCAGTGGTACACCGTCCTCGTGAAGGTACATGGCCTCCGCCATGTAGGGTGCGAGTATTCGATTCACCACGAAACCAGGGGAGCTGGCGCATTCGAGCGGCAACTTGCCGATGCCCTTGGTGAAGGCGAAACCGATATCGAGCGCCTCCTGTTCAGTATCCTTGCAGCGAATCACCTCCACGAGAGGCAGCATCGCGACCGGGTTGAAAAAGTGCAGCCCGATGAATCGCCGCGGTTCGTCGAGTACGGTGCGCAGTTCCTCCAGTCGAATACTCGAGGTATTGCTGGCGAGCAATGCGCCGGCTTTCATCTTCTCCTGCAACGCCTTGTACAGCTCCTGCTTCGCCTCGAGATTTTCGTAGATCGCCTCGATCACAAGATCGGCATCTGCCGCGCCGTCTCCGCGCACATCCGCGCGCAGGCGTTGCTCGGCCTCGGCACGCTTGCCATCGTCGCGAATGCGTTTCTCGAACAGCTTCTTTGCCCTCGCCAGTGCCGGGTCGATATATTTTTGCTCGCGATCCTGCAGCGTCACGGTATGGCCACGAAGGGCACACCAGGCGGCAATATCGCCGCCCATGACCCCTGCGCCAACAACGTGAACGTGCTCGATCATCCTGTCCGTCTTGTTGCCCTGAGCCTTGAGGCGGCTTTGCAGGAAGAATACGCGAACCAGGTTGCGCGAGGTCGGCGTGCACATCAGTCTCGCGAAACTTCTTGCCTCGGCCTCATAGCCGGTCTTCGGTGACGCGCCATCCGACGTCCAGATATCGATCATGGCGTAGGGCGCGGGGTAGTGATCCTTGCGCGCCTTGCTTCGAACCTGTTTCAGCAGCATGTTGCGAACCAGGGACCTCACGGGCTTGACGTTCAGCAGCCGATCCATGAGCGGCGCACGCTGCTTTGATTTCGCCGCGTGGACCTGCTCCAGGGCGGCGCGGCGCCAGTCGTCCTCGTCGACGATGTTGTCGATCAAGCCGATTCTGCGCCCCTTGGACGGCGCGATCGGGTTTCCGGTCAGCATCAGCGGCATGCCCGCCCGCACGCCGCAAATTTGTACGGTCCGCACGGTGCCGCCGAAACCGGGGTGCAGGCCGAGCTTGACCTCGGGAAGCCCCAGAATCCGCTCGTCTGTTGCAAGTGCAATCCGGTAATCGCAGGCCATGGCGAGTTCCAGGCCGCCGCCCAGGCACACGCCGTTGATGACGGCGACGCTCGGGCATTCCAGGTTTTCCAGGCGATTGAATAACTGCTGACCCTTGGAGACGAGTTCGAAAGCCAGCTCCTCGGATTCGATGCCAACGAATTCCTTGATATCCGCGCCCATGATGAAGCTCCCGGGCTTTCCCGAGTAAACGATAAGGCCGCGCGGCGGGCTCGTCTCGAGCGTCTCCAGGATGTCATTCAGCTCGAGCATGACCTCGGATGAGAGTACATTCGCGCCGGCGTCCGCCTTGTCGATGCACAGCCAGAAGATCCCATCGTCGTCGGTATTGGTTTTCCAGTGTTGGCTCATTCTTCTTCTGCTCTCGTCAGGCGAGTTCGAAATCACAGACCAGCGGCATGTGGTCGGAAAGCCTGACATCGGGAATATCAAACGATGTCACCTGGATACCATCCTGGTACAAGATGAAATCCAGCTCCTTGCGCGGCGAACGGCTGGGGTAGGTGGGACGACTTTCCGCGTTGGCCGATCTCAGGCCAGCCGCTTTCATGAACAGGTAAATCTCGTTCTCACCCCAAAATGTATTGAAGTCGCCCGCTACCAGCACCGGCTTGCTGGTTTCCTGGATGAGGTCGTAAAGACGACGCAACTGCAGGTGGCGGTGACGGTATTTCAGCGACAGATGAACCAGGAATACCGCGTACTCTTCCATTTCGAGCTCGATAATGAGGCGCTTGATACCGGTATCGAAATAATGAAATGTCTCGCCGTGGACACGCCGGGCGGCCATGAAGGCATTTCCCTGCATGCGGACGATCGGCAGCAGCTGGTTGAAGGATTTCTGACCGTACTTGGTTTCGTACGAGGTGTTCATTCCAAGGTCGGCGGCCAGCTTTTCGGCCTGATTCACATTGCGGCTTCGGATCGAACCGGTGTCGACTTCGATCAGGCCGACGATATCCGGATCCACCGATTTGATGAACTTGGTGATTTCAGGGAGCACGCTCTGATTGCCCAGTACATAGCCGGCGCCGGGCAGCGGCATGTGCATACTGGCACCACCGCCAACGGCGTATCGGATGTTGTACAAAAGAAGCCTCATGCGGCGCTACGATACCGAAAGGCTCCTGGCATGGAAACAACTGAAATCACTACCGCGACAAGGATTTCGCGGGACCGCGACGAATTGGCTAAACTAGGGAAAAGAGTGCCCTGGACGGAGTACATCGTGTCAGAAAACAACCCGATTCGCGTATTTGCAACCCACACCTTTGAGGAAAGCGATGACTACCTGCGCATTTTCGAGTTCCTCGAGAGCCTGGATCGTTTTTATTACCTGAATGTGAGCAAGCCGGAGAACATCCCGATGTCCGGCGGGCTGCAGGCCATCAAGGACGAGCTCATCGCCCAGATCAAGGAATGCGAGGCGCTGTTTGTGCTGCCGAGCCTGTATGAGGAAAAGCGTGACCTGGTACGGTTCATGATGGACGTGGCCGATGCCAACAAGAAGAACATGATTGCAATCAAGCCGTTCGGCGGCATGGTGGAAACACCGAAAGAGATTGTCGAACGCGCCAGGGAGGTCATTGACTGGAATGACCGGGAGATGGCCGATGCGCTGCGGCGACAGGCGCGTGGCGAAGATACTTCGCGATGGGAGGTGTTGGACTTCCCCGGTTTTGACGCAGATGGGCCTATTGAATAGCATATAAAACAAATATTTATGGATTTTTGTTAATGTTACATCTCCTGTGAGGCCCGTCGTCATCGCGCACCGGGGCGCCTCCGGCTATCTGCCGGAGCACACGTTTCCGGCCAAGACCCTTGCCTATGCCATGGGCGCCGACTACCTGGAGCAGGACGTGGTAGCGACACGCGACGACGCCCTGGTGGTATTGCACGATATTCATCTCGATCGGGTTACCGACGTGGCCCGCCGTTACGCCGGGCGGCAACGTGCCGATGGCCGCTACTACGTGCGGGACTTCGATCTCGCGGAAATCAGGACCCTGGAGGTATGCGAGCGCGTCAAAGCAGACGGTTCGCCCGTGTACCCGACTCGATTCACCAGCACAGGCGAGGTGTTCCGGGTCCAGACGTTCGCCGAGGAGCTCGAATTCGTGCAGGCGATGATTGAAGCTAACGGCCGGCCGGTCGGCATTTACCCGGAGATCAAGCGGCCGGAATGGCATCGACAGGAGGGCTTCGACATCACGCCTGAATTTCTGCGCACGCTGGTCGACTACGGCTATGAGGAGCATTCCGATCCGGTTTACGTGCAGTGTTTCGACGCCGCCGAATTGCGTCGAATACGCCATGAACTTGGCTGTCGCATAAAACTGGTGCAGCTCATTGCGGAGGACAGCTGGGGGGAATCGGCGGCGACGCGTTACGCCATGCTGCGCACCCAGAAAGGCCTCGACCGTCTTGCGAAAACCGTTGACGGCATCGGTCCGTGGCTGAAACGGGCGTATCGCTATCGGAAACGCGACGGGACGCTAACGACGAGTGGATTGGTGGAGCGGGCGCACAGGGCCGGGCTGGCTGTGCACCCCTATACCTTCCGTGCCGACGAGCTCCCGGAGGGCTTCGCGTCATTCGACGATCTGTTGCGCTATTTCATCGACAAATTGGCAATCGACGGCCTGTTTACCGACTTCCCGGACCGGGCCGTACAATTTCTGCGAAGGATTTCTGTTTGAGCTGTCTCTAACCACAGAAATGCAGGGATTCCGACCCATGCAGGGAGGCGATTGGATGAAAAAAACCTTGATTGGCGCGGCACTGTCACTGCTGTGGCTGCTTGCGCCCTCAGCGGCCGCACTCGCGGCGGACCCGCATGTCGACGAGCTGGACCTGGCCGGGTATCGCGGCAAGGTCGTCGTCCTCGACTTCTGGGCATCGTGGTGCGTGCCATGCCGACGCTCTTTCCCGTGGCTGAACGAGATGCACGACCGCTACGCGAAGGAGGGGCTGGTCATCATCGGCGTCAATGTCGACCAGGACAGGCGGGATGCCGAGGCGTTTCTCGCGGATTATCCTGCTCAATTCAATATTCACTACGACCCGGGTGGCACGCTGGCCGAGGCTTTTGACGTGCAGGGAATGCCCAGTTCCTTCATCCTTGGGCGTAACGGTCAGCTCACAGATCGGCACCTGGGCTTCAAGGTCAAGCGACAGGACGAATACGAAGCCGCAATCGTGGCTGCTTTGAAACAGGAGACTATGCAATGAACAGGACAATGCTCGCGGCCGTGGCAATGCTGTGCCTGGGTAGCGGTTGCGCCTCGATGGGCGTCGAGCCCTGGGAACGCGATGTACTTGCGAAAGCGGAAATGCAGCTGACGACCGATGAACTGGAAGCAGCGACGGATGACCACATCTATTTCAGCAAGGAAGCGTCCAGCGGTGGGCGCGGCTTCGGCGGCGGCGGCTGCGGCTGCAATTGAGGATTTGCGAATGAGTGCCAAGAACCATCGTTCAATTTCACTAATCCTGGCGGGGGCAAGCTGCACGCTGTTGGGGGCCGCTGCGCCGACGAAGGCGGTCGCGGAGGAAGCGTCCGCCTGGGACTTTAACACCTCGTTGCTGTACTACGGCGAAGACGGCGATCGGGTGAAGGACTTCAGCGTCAGCGCCATAGCCAAACGCATGTTCGTCGACGACAGATACCTGACTCTGGGTCTTACCGTCGACGGACTGACCGGCGCAACGCCGAGCGGGGCTATACGCCAGGACGTTCCGCAGACGTTTACGCGGCCGTCCGGCAATGCCGCCTACACGGTGCCGGCAGGCGTTCTTCCGCTCGACGATACCTTCAAGGACACCCGCGTAGCCATCAATGCCAGCTGGCAACAGCCGCTGGGCGAGACCGGCCTGATCAACCTGGGTGCCAGCGCTTCCAGGGAATACGACTATATGCACCTGGGCGTTAACGCCAGGTATGCCCGGGACTTCAATCGGCGCAATACGACGTTGTCAGCTGGCATTGCACTCTCCTTGGATTCGCTGGATCCGGTTGGTGGCGCACCGACACCAATGACGCCGATGCTCGATGTTGGCAATACGAGCAATCGACTCGGTGACCAGGACAAGGATGTGTTCGACGTCGTCTTCGGTGTGACACAGGTGTTGTCCCGAAACCTCGTCGTGCAGGCCAACTACTCGTACAGTATGTCGGATGGTTACCTGACCGACCCCTACAAGGTATTGAGCCTCGTCGATGGCACGACCGGCGATACGCTGTTGCGTACACCGACGCCCAGCGTGGAAGGTCCCTCGCACCAGTTCCTGTTTGAGAGTCGGCCCGACGAGCGAACCAAGCACAGTATTTACGGGCAGGCCAAGTACTTCATGAACGGCAAGGTGCTTGACGCGTCCTATCGCTACATGACCGACGATTGGGAGATCGACTCGCACACCGTCGACATTCGTTACCGAATTCCGTTTGGCGAGGATCGCTACGTAGAGCCTCACCTGCGCTTCTATACGCAGACGGAGGCGGAGTTCTACCGGTTGAGCCTGCCGGATACCGAGCCGCTGCCGGCTTTTGCATCGGCGGATTACCGGCTTGGCGACTTCGATGCAATCACGGTGGGTCTGAAGTACGGCTGGCGAACGCGTGGTGACGACGAATGGAGCATTCGCGTGGAAGCGTACCGACAGACGGGTACGGTGCCGTCCAGCCAGATTATCGGAAACCAGGCTTCGCGTGATAATTACCCGGATCTGAACGCCATCATCGTGCAGGTCGGCTATCGATTCTAGCAATCCCAAGCCGCCGCGAGAGATTCGCCTGGAACTGGCCGAGGATGCCTGGCACGGCCGGTTTCAGGCGATGGGAAGTCCCTGCGAACTGGTCTGTGAGACACCGAAACGCGCCAACGCCCTCGAGCTGACGGAGCGAGTCGCCGCCGAAGCCTGGCGAATCGAAGATAAATTCAGCCGCTACCTCGCCGGTAACGTCGTTGCCCGGATCAACGCATCGGCGGGCGCCACGATTGAAGTCGATGACGAGACCGCCGATCTGCTGGATTTCTCGGTAACGCTCTACCGCCTGAGCGAGCATCGATTCGACATCACGTCGGGCGTGCTACGGCGCGTGTGGCGATTTGACGGCAGCGACAGGCTACCCGGCGCCGATGACGTGGCGGCGCTCCTGCCGCTGGTCGGCTGGCACCGGGTTAGCTGGCAGCGTCCCTTGCTGCAGCTGCCCGCCGGAATGGAAATCGACCTTGGCGGAATTGGCAAGGAATACGCGGTTGACCGCTGCGCCAACATCGTGAGGGAAGCGCGCGGCGGCCCCTGCCTGGTCAATTTCGGGGGCGATCTCGTCGCTACGGAGGCCCCGACTCGCCGTCGGCGCTGGAAAGTCGCGATCGAGGGCGAAAGCGACGCGCAGCCCGAGCGGATCATTGACCTGAAGCAGGGCGCCCTGGCCACCAGCGGCGACGCACGGCGTTTCCTGCTCAAAGACGGCGTGCGTTACAGCCACATACTGAATCCCGGCACCGGTTGGCCTGTACCTGATGCACCTCGATCGATTACGATTGTGGCTGACACCTGCGTGGAAGCCGGAATGATCAGCACGCTGGCCATGCTGAAGGGTCGCGAAGCCGAACGATTTCTAAAGGCCCAAGGCGTTGTTGGCTGGTGTCGGCGTTAGCCCCGAGTTCGCTCGCCGGGCAGAAGAAAAACAACAATTATCCAACTAACCTATTGTTAATTAAGCTGTTTATCGAAGATCCAGGACCAAAGCGATGCCCGATCGGCCGGTAGTCCGTACCTGCGCCGGTTTGAGTATTGAGAACTCGGTCCTGTTATGAAGACGGAAACCCAATAATCATACCGTTATGTTTGCCGAGCTTCCCCAGCACCTGATCGTCATTGCCGCCGCATTCCTGCTCGGCCTGCTGCTCGCGACCCTCGTTTCGGGACTGCGCTCCGGCCGGCGTTCCAGTCAACGCGATCCGCGTGACGACCGTATTCGGTCGCTGGAGGCGGAACTTCGCGTGGCGCAGAGCGCGGCAACCAAGGCACAGGATGAACTGGAGAAGCTCGACGAAGAACTGAAAGAAACAACCGTGGGCCTGGAGCGTCGCGACAATGTCATCAGCGAACAACAGGCGAAGCTCGAGCGTGTCTCGCGGGACCTGAAAGAATCCGTCATAAAGACCCGCGAGTTGCGCGCCGAACTCGCCGACCGGGCCACTGAAAACGTGCATGCCGAGGCAAAGATTCGCGAGGTTGAAACCGAACTCTCGGTCGCGCAGGCGTCGCAGGACCTGCTCGCTACCGGCGTTCTTGACTACAAGTTCGTGCCCGACGAAGATGACCCCGACGACAAACCAGCCGAAGCGAGTGGGGCCAAGAACTGACTGACTTCAAGACCGTCGGGGCATGCATAACGCGGCTGTTAGCCGGACTAACGCTGCTGATCACCTCCGGCTGCACCGATCCCCAGCTTGTCGTCAAGATACCGTTTACAGCAACCTGGGGCGGCGATCCGATCACCTGCAAGCACGGCGATGTCTCTATCAGCGACATGCGCTTTTACCTGTCCTCGGTGCAGCTGCTGGACAGGAGTGGCAAGGCCGTCGACCTCGAGCTTCATTCAGACTTACCCTGGCAGCAATCGGACCTGGCGCTGATCGATCTGGAAGACGGGCAGGGACCCTGTGCGAATGGTACGGCCGACGTAATCGCCTACCTGGAGGGCGACGTTCCGCCCGCTGACTACCAGGCACTTCGCTTCACCGTTGGCGTGCCGTTTGATCGCAACCATGCGAACCCGCTGACCGCGGAAGCGCCGCTGGACGATCCGGCAATGCACTGGCACTGGCGGTCCGGCTACAAGTTCATGCGCGCGGGCGTGAGAACGGTCGGTGACAGCTTCTGGCTGCACGTGGGCAGCGCCGGCTGCGAGGGCACGGTGCGACACATAAACGGCTGTCGCTTCCCGAATCGCGTCGATGCAGAACTGAATGGATTCGTGCCGAATCGGGATACCGTCGCAATCGACCTGCAGGCGCTCTTCGCGGGCGTCGACTTTTCCGACGGCGAGCCCGGCGACTGCTCCTCGGGACCGGCCGAGGCAGCCTGCGTTGCACCGTTTGCGGCGCTCGGAATCGATTTCGGGTCCGGGAAGCGCAGTGGACTTCAGCGCGTATTCTCCATCCATCGATGAGACGCGCGATCATCGCATTCGTCGTCGCTGGCGCCGTCGCGGCCACATTTTACTGGCGCTACGCTGACCCGGCTTACGACTGGCAGCTTCCGGAAGAGATCCCGGAACCGGCGGTTCCGGACGATAATCCAATGTCAGCCGCAAAGGTGGAGCTTGGCCGCTGGCTCTTCTATGACACCCGGCTGTCCGGAAACAAGACCATGTCCTGTGCGAGCTGCCATATTCAGGCGCTGGCGTTTACCGACGGCAAGGCGCGCGCCATCGGTTCTACGGGCGAAATACATCCGCGCAGCTCGATGAGCCTCGTCAATGTAGCCTATGCCAGCCGGCTCACCTGGGCCAACCCGCTGCTCGATCGCCTTGAGGACCAGGCACTGACTCCGCTGCTCGGGGACGCCCCGGTAGAGATGGGCCTCGGAAACCGCGCCGGCGAACTCGCGGAACTGCTGAAAACCGAAGCGACATACAAAGCGCTTGCGCGAGCCGCATTTCCCAACGACGAGAGCCCCTATTCACTGCTGAACGGCGTTCGCGCTATTTCTGCTTTTGTTCGCACGATAGTGAGCTTTGACTCACCCTACGATCGCTACCTGGCCGGGGACGAGTCGGCCCTGAGCCAGGCGGCGCGGCGCGGCATGGACTTGTTCTTCTCCGAGGAACTCGAGTGTTTCCATTGTCACGGCGGATTCAACTTTTCGGATAGCACGACGCATGCGAGTGCGCGCGTTGATCCGGTCGGCTATCACAATACCGGTCTTTACAACGTAGGCAACCTGGGGGCTTATCCCGGCGACAATACCGGTTTGTTCGACATGACGGGCGAGCGTCGCGACATGGGTCGGTTCAAAGCGCCGTCGCTGCGCAATGTCGCCGTTACGGCGCCGTACATGCACGATGGCAGCGTTGCCAGCCTTGCGAAGGCGATTGAACATTACGAAAGAGGAGGGCGCCTGATCGAGCAGGGTGAGTACGCGGGCGACGGCCGCCTCAGCCCTTACAAGTCGGAATTCGTACGAGGGTTCGATCTGAGTGACGAGCAACGGGAAGAGCTCGTCGCATTTCTCGAGGCGCTGACGGATGCCAACGTGCTAACAGACGCACGTTTCTCCAATCCACACCTGAACTAGCGGGTGTTGACGGCGATCGAGAATCCCGTGATACGCCAGGCCAGATACAGAACGACAAAATACGCCTGCATTAGTAGTGCGGAGATCCACTCGATGCGATTCTCATAGGGGTCCGCATTATCGAGAATCGACTTGAGCACCAGGTTCAGGATGCCCAGCAGAAACGGCAGCCCGCACAACAACAGCATGCCGACGGACAAGCGCGCCAATTCCCTCGCAGCCTCCTGCCTGGCGTGATTCAGCAGTGCGACGGCGAGCGTGACTTGCGCGATTGCGGTGCCGAGAAAATAGAAGTAGATACCGAAGCGACGCATGAACTCGTAAAAAGGGGCTTTGGTTCCGAGAAAAGTCACGTAGAGAACGAGCGCGAGGGCACCGACGACGCCAGCGACCATAATCGTTGCCGGCGCCCGGCTCGCCGGCGCCAGCTTTCGTAGCCACAGCGAGGCAAGGTACCAGACCATCAGCAGCAGCACGGACTGCGGCAGCATCGCGGCTCGAAACAGCAGGCTGCCCGGCATATAGCGACCCGTCGCGCTGATCGAAACGCAGCCATCCATAAACGGCGAGCAGGCGGGCAGAACACCATTGCGGACGGCAAGCCAGTAGGACAGGAAGATCCCGGCGACGGGCACAATTCCGGCGACTAGCGGCAGGACTCGGATCAGCATACAGGCAGCATAACCGACCCTAATCTGCTATACATACAGAAAAAAGAAGAGGGGATTGCTATGACTATCATGACTCTGTGGCTGCCGATTATCGTCTCGGCTGCAATCGCTTTCGTGGCCGGTGCCGTTATCTGGATGGTGATGCCCTGGCACAAGAACGAATGGAAACGGACGCCCGACGAGGAATCCGTTCGAGTTGCCCTCAAGGGCTGCCTGCCAGGCATGTATACGGTGCCGAACGTTGTTGATCAGGCCGATTTCAAGAAGCCCGAGGTGCAGCAAAAACTCATCGAGGGACCCCAGGCTTATGTAACGGTGGTGCCCTCCGGCTTGCCGAAAATGGGTGGCAAGCTCGCGATGATGTTCGGCTACAACCTGCTTGTTGCCATCGTCAGCGCGTACATGGTCAGCCGTACGCTGCCGGCGGATGCAGACTACCTCACAATATTCAGGGTCAGCGGCACGGTCGCGTTTATCGCTTACGGCATGGCTTACGTTCAGGAGAGCGTCTGGTTCGGCCGGCAGTGGTCGTCGACGGTAAAGACCTTTCTCGACGCGCTCATCTATGCGGTGCTGACAGGGGGCGTCTTCGGCTGGCTTGCCTGAGCTGGCGGCGTTGAACCAGGCGGGCCTCCGCATGTGCCGCCGGGCTAGTAGGCGTTGAGGTAGTTCAACGCTTCGTAACGGCCGCTGCGCGCCAGCAACTCCTGTTCCTCGAAGTTGCCACGCCGTTCCTGCGGCAGGTCCGTCTCCATACGACGCAGAAGCCGCAGGAGCTGGCGCCGAACGTCATGCAGCGACGCCGCGACCATCTCGCGAGTACTGCTGTTTTTGCCGGTGCTGGCAATGAAGCATTTCATCTCGAAATAGCGACAGAAGGTCTTCTCATAAAGGTCGGTGAGCCACGTGCTGGTGTCGTCGTGCATGACGTCAGTAATGTGCCCCGTCGAAATGCCGCTCGAGAAGGCGACCATGTATTGGCGGTGTTCCGCGAGAATGGCCTCGTTCATGTCCAGCGTGGAATGAAACAGTCGAAACAGTTGCTCGCGGCGAGCCCCGGTGACGGGGTGCGTTTGCAGGTAGTTAAACAAGGCGCGGCGATGGACCAGCTGCACATTGGCCTTGCGCAATGCAAGGATCTGGTATTTCTCGGCTTTTTGTTCGGCAACCGGCACCAGTAAGTCCGCGTGGCGAAGTTCCCATTCCCGGTAACGCTGCGAATCACCGATAATGGTGGTTGCAATACGCGACTCACGCGGTATTTCCGAATGCGTAGCATCATGCAACGCGTACTCGGACGCGTTCATCAGTTGTTGGTGTCTGCTTGAGCTGTAGCGTGGCACGGTACGGCCACTCCCGTTTCTTGTTGGTTTTGATTATGGTAACAGCTTAAGACTGGCAGGGGCTGCGTTTCAAGGAGAACAGCGGCTAAGTTAGAAACGCTCCCAAGAAATGGGTGCAAGTAATTGATCTGAAATACTGCCGTGTGAAGGGATGTTCCTTTTCGACGGTTGATTTTCACAGGACCAGCCTGACACGAGAGCAATTCGCGAGATTCCCGCAAAGAGCTTGCCAGCGGTTCTACCCAGGTTTCCGACCATGGAGCCGCACAATGTTTTCGCATGACCTGATTGCCGGGCCTCACTCAGTGACCGTTTGCTAGAGCATCACAATGGCGGTGCGACCCAGGATTGGGTCTTTCATCATGCAGAAGAGCCGGGGACTTGGTCGCCTTAACGCCTGACAAGGTGCGAGCCGGAGTTCACGGTCACAGGAGCCATTAATTCGTAATTTAACATAATATACATTATGCGCATATGTTGGGATGTGCGAGGAGGGGTCATTCAGAGCCCCTGTCGGGATTCCCGAATGTTCGGAACAAATTGCATCAGCGGCTCTTCTCTTGTTCCAATTTAAGCATCGGTTCTTCGACGAGACGCAAAGTGAAATTTTTGGTCGTTGTGCTTTGGGTGGTTGTCATCGTCTTGACGTGCCCCAGTTTTCACGTTCACCAAGATAAGGTGAGATGATGAAACTGGAGGTACGACAATGGCAAGAAGAAGTTTTAGCCGGGAGTTCAAGTTAGAGGCGGTGCGGTTGGTTGAAGAGCGTGGCGTTTCGGTCGCCCAGGCTGCCCGGGATCTGGATATTCACGACAACGTTTTGCGGCGCTGGGTACGGCAATACCGAGAAGATCCGGCACATGCATTTCCAGGTGCCGGGCAAATGAAGCCCGAGCAGTCTGAGATTGCGCAGCTCAAGAAAGAAATCCGCAAGCTGAAAGCCGAGCGGGATATTCTAAAAAAAAGCCGCGGCCTACTTCGCAAAGGACTCGTAGTGAAGTTCGAGTTTATTGCGAAGCATCGAGGGATCTGGCCGGTGACATGGATGTGCGGGGTGCTCGATGTCTCGCCAAGCGGGTTCTACAGCTGGCGCTCAAGACCGCCCAGTGATCGTGCGCTGTACGACGAGAAACTGATCCGGGATATTCGCAGGAGCTTCTCCGACAGCGGCGACACCTACGGCGTGCGCCGCATCTGGTTGGACCTGCTGGACTGGAGCCACGATGTCGGCAGAGAACGCGTAGCACGGCTGGTACGGTTCCTGAAGCTCCAAGCTCAGCCGAAACGACGCAAGGCACCGGTGGATAAAGGGCAACGTCTGGACAGCGCGATTGCGCCCAACAGCCTGGACCGGGAGTTTACGGCGACCGCGCCGAACCAGAAATGGGTGGCCGACTTCACCTACGTCTGGACGTCGGAAGGTTGGTTGTACGTTGCCGCAGTACTCGATCTGTTCTCACGCCGCATCGTCGGCTGGTCGATGAAGTCGCGCATGACAGCGGACCTCGTGACCGACGCGCTAATCATGGCGATCTGGCGCCGGCGACCTGATCCTGAGCTCCTGCATCATAGCGACCAGGGGAGCCAATACACGTGTGAGCAGTTCCAGAAGCTGCTGGCCGACCACGGCATCGAGTGCAGCATGAGTCGCACCGGCGAGTGCCACGACAACGCGGTCATGGAGAGCTTCTTCTCGAGAATGAAGGACGACCGCGTCAGTCGACGCCACTACCGAACGCGCGATGAAGCACGAGCTGATATCTTTGATTACATCGAGAGGTTCTACAATCCGAAAAGAAGGCACTCTACGCTGGGTGGACTCAGCCCAGTTGAGTATGAAAAGCGAGCTAAATTAGCTTAGGTCGGTGAACGCAGAACCTGGGGCACGTCACTGTCCCACCTAAGGGGAAAGAACCGGCCTATTCTGTTGAAAAACTCTGTATTGCGAGCGGCACGGAAATTCGCGAAGAATTTTGCTTTATCCTGTGCGCATCGGTTTACGCTGGTTAACGCCACTGAGCTGCGCCAGGAGATATTTTCATGGGGTTTACACTACCTCCTCGTATCTACAATACGAAATTGGCGGCAGATCGCAAATAAGAAGCCGGCAATTTTGAATACGGAGTTTTTCAACAGAATAGGCAAAACTTGCCGCTTGAGCTCCCCAAGCGATTTCCTAAAACTTGCCGCTCGCGAACGGCCGCTTATGCTGAATGGCGAGGTCTGCTTCACCGTCAATAGGAGCCGCTCGAACGGCTGCTTTGGGTGTATCATTGGTTTCCGCAAATGACCCAGAGCAGCCATCAGGTGGACCCAAAATATCAACCCGCCAACGTTGAAACGGCGCTAGCAGCAAGTCGCCAAGTTGATAGTCAAACACAGTTACTACGTCCGAAGGAGATCCCGATGATTGGATATGTTGTTCTTGGTACCAATGACCTCGCTCGCGCCGCGTCGTTCTACGACGAACTACTTGCGGAGATGGGCGTCAGTCGCATGATGGAATTTGGCGACCGAGGTTATGCATGGGCCGCAGCAATGGACAAGCCGATGCTCTGCATAATGACGCCCTATGACGGTCAACCGGCAACGGTGGGCAACGGGGTGATGGCCGGCATTGCGGCCGATTCGCACGACCAAGTCGATCGCATCTATAAGAAGGCAATTGAACTTGGCGGCTCCGACGAAGGCCCTCCTGGCTTGCGCTCAGAAGGTGGCGACGGATTCTACGCGGCCTACTTCCGTGACTTGGATGGCAACAAACTCGACGTGTTTAGCTATGGCTGAGATATCGCGCGTCCTAACTTGCCGGGATACGCATCTGTAGGCGCTACCGTTGAAGAAGCCACTTGACTGATAGGCCATGGAACGACCGCTGTTGGCCGATTCTGTTGAAAAACTCCGTTTTCAATATTGCCGGCTTCTAATTTGCGATCTGCCGCCTATTTCGTATTGTATATACGTGGAGGTAGTGTAAAGCCTATGAAAATATCTCCTGGCGCAGCTCAGTGGCGCTAACCAGCGTAAACCGATGCGCACAGGATAAAGTAAAATTCTTCGCGCATTTCCGTGCCGCTCGCGATACAGAGTTTTTCAACAGAATAGGCCAATTGCGGTAGTTAGCAATTTCCCTAAAACAGACGTTTGAACGGCAAGTCTTGGAAAAAGCAGCCCCTCAACCTGGGCGGAAAAAAAGGGTCAGGACTTGCCACTCGCCCTGCTCTTCTCGATTCTTAACTTTTGCCAAATAGTTGGAGAGATCGCCATCTTCCCCAACTATCGGCACTTGGTCGGGTTGAAGGCCATGAGAGCGACCTCAAAGAAATTTCTCGGGGGCCAAACCACTAATGGATCGCTGCGCGATTCGGCAACAAGCGCTTGAAGCCAAGGTAGATGCCCACGATTACGAAACCCGCGATCAAGCCGAAAAGGCCGTTGTAGAGTATCGATGCGATAACGCCAACAATCCCGCCGGCCGCCGGCAAGCTGTGTGCCCAAACTTCAACGGTATGTAAGCCTTCTGCTGCTATCGGCAGGCCATGCACGAGGATGCCGCCGCCGACCAGGAACATAGCGGCGGTGCCGACGATTGACAGCGTGCGCATTAACTTCGGCGCCATGCGCAGTATCCACGCGCCGAGCCAGCGCTGAAAACTCGCCAGGCGCGTTCTATCTCGTCTCTCTATCAGGTGCATGCCGACATCATCCATCTTGACGATGCCCGCGACTAGGCCGTAGACGCCGACAGTAATCGCAGCAGCGAGGAAAGTTAGAACCGTAATCCTTGTAATCAGGTCTGCGTCTTGCACCGTGCCGAGGACAATGACAATGATCTCTGCAGACAGGATGGCGTCAGTGCGAATCGCGCCGCGAATCCGACTTTTCTCAAACGCAACCATGTCGACACTTTTGTCAGCGACCGCCTCCAGACGCTTTTTGTGTTCTTCTTCCTCGGCTGATGCGTGCAAGAAACGATGTGTGACTTTTTCGAATCCCTCAAAACAGAGAAACGCGCCGCCCAGCATGAGCAAGGGCATAATAATCCAGGGGACGAAGGCGCTAAGTAGCAATGCGATGGGTACCATAATCGCCTTGTTGATCGCCGAACCCTTGAAAACGGCCCAGACAACGGGAAGTTCGCGCTCTGCCCGGATACCGGCAACCTGTTCGGCGTTCAGCGCGAGATCGTCGCCGAGTACACCGGCCGTTTTCTTTGCCGCGACTTTGGTCAGGACAGAAACATCGTCAAGCAATGTTGCGATGTCATCAAGCAGTGTGAAAAGGCTGGATCCTGCCAAGGGGCGACTCTCCTGTATAAAGTATGGCCCGACACCGAAGATTTGCGGGATCGGAAAATGGTAGGCGGCGCGACTCACTTGCGTTCTTGTACATTATACGCACCTACGGCAGGATCCACCCGGACCATAAGATCTCATTTCAGAGGCGATTCCT
This sequence comes from uncultured Gammaproteobacteria bacterium, assembly GCA_963701335.1. Classification (GTDB taxonomy): domain Bacteria; phylum Pseudomonadota; class Gammaproteobacteria; order Steroidobacterales; family Woeseiaceae; genus UBA1847. The sequence goes on along the minus strand of CAVOZR010000004.1, from coordinate 1,815,281 downwards.
GCGCCTCAGCACTCAGTATCTCGTCGATGTACACCTCCCAGGTTCCCTCAGGCGTCCAGATTGCGTTGAGATCCTTGCGTGCCTCCGGTTCCGCCACGCGTTGTTTAGTTACCCGATACAGGTACGTCATCGCGGATGCGCGATAGTTGGCCTGGCACTGCACGAAGATACTCTCGTCCTCATTTGCTGCCATCAGTCGGCTGAAGTCCTCGAAATCGCTGCTCTTTGGATCCGCCCATTCCACCGGTACGTTGATCCATCGGATCCCGGCAGCCTCGAGCTGTTGCTGCTCGTCCGCCGGCGGCTCGTCACGCAGATCGATGACGAGCGTTACGCCTTGTTTCGCCAGATCGGTAGCGCCGGCGTCCACGAAATGTCCGCCTGTCGCCAGCCGCGGATTGATACGATGAAAGTTCATTGCCGGGCCCTGGTGCACCGCCTCCTGATCATGATGTGCGTCGTCAGGATTCGCGCACCCTGTGCTCAACGACATGAGAGTTACCAGTACGGGCATAAGAATTCGTGGAATCATCATATTCTCCGGGTGGATACTGGTCTGCATTGTAATCGCGCGGGCGGCCTGGTTTCGTCCTGTGTTCTCGCGGCAACGAATCATTCTCCCCAACTATTGCACAGATCTTGGCGTCCCTCCCGCCCACCGGCAAGAACGGGTCAGGACAAGACGCTGCTATCGAAACCATCCGAGATCGGCCAACTGCGGCCGTTCGGCGCCTCAGTGAGTTGCGTGCTTCTTACATCAAATTCCGCCTGCAAGCTCGACTCAGACTCCGACCAGATCCGGCAATTGCATGAAGACGATAATGTTCATTCCGAGGTTGAAGACACTATGAGCTATGACAGCACACCACAAAGAGCCACTCTCATGCGCAACCCAGCCGAGCACCAAAGCCACGGCGAACATGGATGGCAGCCACACGGCAATTAACGCTGGTTGAAAAGGGTCGAGGCCGTAGTGCGCCAAATGCACGAGCGCAAAGGCGGATGCCTGAATCAACATCGCAATACGGTGGCTCCAGCGTAACTCGAAGGCAACCAGCATGAAGCCGCGATACAGAAATTCCTCCCCAACCGGACTGAATAACATCGCCGGTATGGTGACAATCAGGAAGTGGCTAGCGAACGACGCGTCTATCGGCACAGGCTGCAGATAGTTCTTCGTTGCAAGCGCGTGCTGCACAAACCAGTTTGCCTCACCTCCACCGAAAATCAGCCACGAAAGAGCGGCACAGGCTGCAACGACGCATACAGCAACAGCCGGAGCCTTTGCATACCAGATCCTGGATACTGGCGAAGTCAAGCGCATGTGACGCCGCGACACTCTTGGCAACAACAACCACGGCAAAGGCCAGAGTAATACCATAGAGACGGGTATGTAGATCGGATTCCAGAGGCCAGCGAATCGAAGTACCGCGTGGGCAAGAAAAACTGAAAGAACCAGCGTTAGGGACAATCGCCCGAATCGCCCTTCGAGCGTACGCGGCACCGTGTTAGTCATCCTGTCCACCGGATATGGGCATATGTGTTTCGCCGTAATTTCGCCTGATAGCCCAGTCAACTCAAAAGCAAAAACAATTAGTTTGTGCGCGTGCCGCGGCACCCCCGGTAATTCTCGACTGACCGATATGGGCCACTAGCCGACATTTTACCTCAGTTTGATCGACCGGCCGCTATGCGGCGCTTACCAATTGTTCACTCGCAGCCACGGTGACGGGCGCTTGCATCCGAAAGTAGTCATTGCCATGTGGGGTCATGAGATTTCTCCTGACCATGGCTTGCCGCCTGCCCCGCCTGGCGATTCCTATCTTTTGCCGAATCAATTATCCAATCAGCGCGAAACGCAGAACGCCGAGGTTTCGTGCAACGAGCGGGTTATGGCTAGTGACAGTCCCCGCCACCGCTGCATGAAGTCGATACCTGCGCGAGATCCCAGAAACGGCTCCAAATCCTTCCTTTCATGTACGCCCTTTTCCGGGAAACAGGCGCCCTTCGACTTAACCGCCTGCTTATGTGATCTGCGTCACACGATTCCCGGGCGCGCAAGCCAACAACGCACCTCCCTGAACGCCCGGTTAGTGGTGAAATGACGCTACGTTCCAAAACATCATCTTACCGATATGGATTCCAAATAGGTGTGTGCTAAATGCTAAGGATTGGGAAAAAGCGCCGCAGCAAACTCGGTATCACCTATTTCGGTCTGCTGGGTCATGAAGTCGCTTTGCTCAAGAGCATGATGGCACGTGCCCCGGACCTGGCCGCCGACTACGAACTGCGCGAGCCGAACCTGGCGGGTACGTGCGGCATTGTGGTGGTTAACAAGGACAGCCAACTCGCCACGTCGTGGTGGAAAAACTACAAGAAGCGGCACCCATCGGCAGTACCGCTGTTTCTCACCGATTCCAAAGACGATCCCGACGGCAGCGCCTTGTGCAAACGACCGTTCTCGCCGTCCTTCCTGCAAGCCGCGTTCCAGGGCTTGGTCAGCGAGAACAGGCCGTAGTTTTTCGACTGATTTTCCTTCACAGGATGTGATTAGTGATTGCCTTGAGCACCGCCTTTGTGCGATCGCGTGCATCGAGCGTTATCAGTCCTGGCAGAAGAACGAATCAGCCTATCGCAGCGGTCAATACAGTCACGTAATTCGGGTAGACTGCCGCGATGCCGAACAATCAGAAAATTCGACACTTCCTGAAGCAGCGTATGGGCCTTTTCCTCAACGCCCTGTTCTTCGTCGTCGTGTTTCTCGGGGTCAGCACTTTCCAGGCGCGCAACATGCTACCGAACTCCGACGTGGAGTCGCCCGCGCTCAGCGGTCCGCTGTTGCGGGGTGGCAGCTACGATATTGCCGATGCGGGCAAGCGGCCAGTGCTCGTCTACTTTTTCGCGCCATGGTGCAAGTTCTGCGCCGTCAGCTCCGACAACCTGACGCGCCTGCGTCGACTCCGCGATGACGATTCGCTGCTGATCCTGACCGTGGCACTCGACTGGCAAGACCTCGACGAGGTACGCAACTATGTCGATCGTTACGAGCTTGACCTGCCGGTTGTGCTAGGCGACACACAAATCGCGCAAGACTGGCGCGTGTATGCATTCCCGACCTACTACGTGCTGGACAGCGATCGACGTATCCATCGTCGCGATCTTGGCTACAGCACACAATTCGGTCTGTGGTGGCGAACCTGGTTCGTCGACTAGCGTGTGGAACACAACGACATTCGTCTCCAATAGTCAGCTTCGCCGCGGCGAGCCTATCCACTCGGTATCCTGGTGGGCAGTAGCATGGGTACCTTGCGTTGATAGTCGCGATAGTCGTCGCCGAAGTCAGCGACCAGATCGCGCTCCTCGAGCACCGTGCCGACGACAATCCAGATCGTCCAGAGCATGTTGAACAATAGACGATCAACGGTTAGCACCGGGTAAGACCAGATCATCAGCAGCACTACGAGATACAGGGGATGTCGTACCCATCGGTAGGCGCCCTGCACCACCAGCACTGACGGCCGCGACGGCTCAGTTCGGAACCGGTGCCGTATGGCCCGCACGCCAAGACCGTCAAACCCTCTCAGCGACGATCCACCCCAGATGCCGAGGGCCAGCGCCAACAGGAAGATCAGGCGCGCCACCCACCACAAGCCGTCGGGTGCCTGCCATATGATCTGCCTGGAATCCTGCCACAATAGCACGACTGCCAGCAGCGCAATCCCGGAGGTTATCGCATAGACCGAATCGAGATAGTGCTTCGGCATGAGGCGCGCCAGCCACTGCTTGAAGGACCGGCGCACCATCCAGCTGTGTTGAATGAAAAACAACATCGACAGACCGGCGTCGATGGCCAGGTCGCCTCTAAAGCCCAGGTCGAACTCCACGAGGCCCAACGGCCCTGTATAGAGAAACAGGCCGAAGGCAATGAGTGACGTTCCTCCCAGGCCTGCAGCGAGCCCAAGCATGGCCCAGGCGCCCGCTTTTTCAACCAGCGTGTTTTCAGGTGTCTCGGCAGATGATGTCATAGGCTCATGGTCGTCGAAAGTCATTTGGAAGTTTGCCTGGAAATCCGGGAAATCAGTTTCTCACACCGTTTCAGGTATCGCGGACCCAAATTGAGCCGTGCAGCCACACACCCGGCTTTCGGGTTCGAAATTCTGAGAAATACGTCCCTAAATCCCGCCACGTCGGCTGCTAATCTTACATATCTCGCGAAATGACTTCGCCTGAGTATGGAGATTACGATGCCAACGACCAAGGGCATGGATGCCGCGCAACTTGGTAATTTCTCGCCGTTCAACGCGCTGAAATCAACCAATCTGGCCGATCTGTTAGCCAATATTGAAGTCCTGCAGGCAAGACCGGGCCAGGTCCTCTGCAACAAGGGCGACACTGACAAGCGCGCTCTATACCTGCTCTCCGGTACGATTTCGCTGCGAGACGACGATCAGGTCATGAGAACTGTCGTGGGCGGCAGCGATGAGGCGCGTAACCCGATCGCCTCGCTACTACCGCGCCGACTGTCGGCCGTCGCAATGGACACCGTTCGCTACTTCAGTATCGACAGTGAACTCCTCGACGTGACGCTGACCCTGGACCAGACGGGAATCTACGAAGTCGGCAACCTCGGCTCCGAGCTGAATGGCGCGGAAGGCGACTGGATGAGTGACCTGTTGCGAACCAAGACCTTTCAACTGATACCGCCTCACAACCTCCAGATGATCTTCATGCGCCTGAAAAGGCTGGATTACAGAGCAGGACACGTCGTCATACGACAAGGTAGCAAAGGCGATCATTTCTATGTCATCAGAAGCGGTCGTTGCAAGGTCACTCGCGAGACGCCGGCGAACAAGGAAAACATCGATCTGGCCGAACTGGGCGTGGGCGCCACGTTCGGAGAAGAGGCATTGATTTCAAATGAAGCTCGCAATGCGACGATAACCATGCTGACTGACGGTACCTTGATGCAATTGGGCCGGGACGACTTTCAGTCTCTTCTCAATGAGCCAATGATCGTGTCCTTGAGTCATGACGAAGCCGACGAGGCCGTCAGCCATGGCGGCAAGTGGCTCGACGTGCGGGTTCCGAGCGAATTCAAGGCATCCAGCAAGGCGGACGCCATGAATCTGCCGTTGTACCTGCTTCGCCATAAGCTCGATGTGCTGGATCGCAAGACTCCCTACGTCGTTTATTGTGATACCGGACGGCGCAGTTCAGCGGCGGCCTTCATATTGAAACAACGGGGCTTCGAGACGGCCGTGCTGAAAGGTGGACTCAATCGCGGTGAGCTATAGCGGCGGTACCGCCACGATCAGCACTGCTGAGCGGCTGCCTGAATCGCTGCCGATAAACGGCAGCACGCCCATGGCCGGATTGCCGCCAACGTCGGCGTTCTCGAGGTACGGTACCCAGAACATCAAGTGGGGGTGCCAGTGCCCTGCGCCCTCCCCCAGCCATTGCTCCGGCGACATCATGTAGGTCATCGCGAGGCCGACCGGCGGTTTCAGCGCGCCGGATTGATAGTCTGCGTTCACTGCGGCGTCGACCGCATCCTGCTCGAGTCCCTCGAGCGACAGCCGGGTGCGCATGAACACCTCCTGCATTCGGGTCGCGGCTCCCTCTTCATTGATACAGTGCGGCGCCCGGACGCGATCGTCGTAGTCGTCTCTGTCGGCCGCGCGGACGAAAAACGCACGCTCGACAAAGCAGTGCCAGCCGTTTCCGCCCTGGACTTCGAGCTGGAACCCGGCCTGAGTGAGTACGTAGTAGCTGGCACCCTTGGTAACAGCCGCTGGCGCCGCGGTCGCAGCCATCCGCAGTTCTTCGGCCTTCTGCATCATGTAGCCACTGAAGTCGCGCGCATCGCCCGGGGCAGCCGCAAGCAGCAGCAACAATAAAGTCATTCTTTGCATGGTTTCTTCCTCGAGTCGTCAGCAGATGACATCGAGGCTATCCAGATACATAATATGTTCAAGAACATATTGTAATTCTGCACTATTCTGAACTGCCCAATTGACCCTGGCGACAAGCACACATGCCATATACAGCGGAACACAAGCAGCGTACGCGTGAAAAAATCGTCGCGGCGGCAAGGCAACTTTTCAATCAGCGTGGCTTCCTCACGGTTTCGATCGACGACGTCATGGCCGAGGCAGGGCTGACACGCGGCGGATTCTACAATCACTTTGGCAACAAGGAGGATCTGCTACTTGCGTCGATCGAGGCGTACGAGCAGTGTAATCCGACCGACGCGTGGAGCAGCGTCGAACTCGACTACGACGCCGAAGCAGACCTGCTGGCGCGACAGATGGTCAACGCCTATTTGTCGAACGAGCATCTCGAGGACGTCGCGGGCCACTGCCCGCTGGTTGCGCTGCCCGCTGACGTCTCCCGCGCAGGACCGGCTGTCCGCGAGGCCTATCGCCGGCTGCTCGAAAGAATGATAGGCGTCTTCGCCGATGCCGACGGCGTCGATGATGACACGGCATATGCGCTCACGGCGATGTGCGTCGGTGCCATGCTGATCGGCCGCACGTCGACCGATAAACGATTCGGCGAGCGAATGCTCAAGGCGGCACGCAGTCAAGGCTCGCGACTGCTGAACGATAGTGCGTCACCCCGACTTGGGGTCAGAAGCCAATAACCAACTCCGAGATCACCTCGGGGCGCGCCTCGTAGCGTCCTTTGCTACCATTACGGCCACCATCAAAGGCGCACTACTTGACGAATCACGCGGATCAACGTTTTTCTTCCCGGCTGGGATTGCTTCTGTGTGTCCTCGGCATCGCCGTCGGCACCGGCAATATCTGGCGATTTCCACGCATTGCCGCCCAGAATGCGGGGGAAGACGGTGCCGGCGCATTTCTTGTCGCATGGATAATCTTCCTGTTTGTCTGGAGCGTACCGCTGATCATTGCGGAGTATGCTCTCGGCCGCAAAGGTCGCATGGGCGTCATCGGCACGTTCGCGAAAATCGCCGGCGAAAAGTTCGCCTGGATGGGTGCCTTCATCGGCTTCGTTGCGACGGCCATCATGTTCTACTACTCGGTCGTCGCTGGCTGGTGCGTCTATTACCTGGTCAAAATGGCATCCGAGCCACTTCCCCTCGGTGCGGCGGCTGCACAAGACATATGGGACGGATTCCAGGGCGGCGGTATGCCGGTCGCCTTTCATGCATTGGCCATGGGACTCGGCGCGGTCGTTGTCTGGAACGGCATCAAATCGATCGAGCGCGCCAACCTCATCCTCATCCCGGCGCTGTTGCTGATCGTCCTCATCTCGGTCGTACGCGCGCTGACGCTGGAGGGTTCGTCCGAGGGCATCGCCTTCCTGTTCACGCCGGACTGGTCGACATTGTCGAAACCGCGCATCTGGCTCGAGGCGCTGACGCAGAACGCCTGGGATACCGGCGCCGGCTGGGGTCTCATCCTGACCTACGGTGCCTACATGAAAAGCCGGCACGGCGTGGTAAAGAACGCATTCATTACCGGGGTCGGCAACAATACCGTGTCACTGCTGGCAGCGGTCGTCATATTTGGCACCGTATTCGCGATACTCGGCGCTCAGATGAGCAAAGCCGAGGTGCTGGCCATCATGCAAACCAGCGGTCCTGCAGCCACCGGGCTGACATTCATCTGGATGCCACAGCTGTTCGCGAAGATGCCCGCTGGCAACCTGTTCGCCATCCTGTTTTTTCTCGGCCTGTCGTTTGCTGCCTTCAGCTCCCTTATCGCCATGATCGAATTGAGCACGCGGATCCTCGTCGACCTCGGCGTCGCACGACGTCAGGCGATCCTCGGTGTTTGTATTGTGGGTTTCACGCTGGGAGTGCCGTCGGCAATCAACCTCGATTTTTTTGCCAACCAGGATTTCGTCTGGGGCGTCGCGTTGATGATTTCGGGCGCGTTTATCGCTTTCGCCGTCATCCGACACGGCGCCACCCGTTTTCGAACCAAGAATATCGACAATCAGCCGCATGACTGGAACGCGGGTCCGGTATGGGACACGCTGATACGCTTCGTAATCCCGACACTCGCCGTTGTGCTGCTGGGCTGGTGGCTCTACCAGGCAGCCAGCGTCTACGCGCCGGATCGCTGGTTCGATCCCTTCGATCCGTTCAGCGTCATGACCTGCCTGACGCAATGGGCTGTCGTTTTGATCCTGTTAATCGTTCTCAACCGAAGGCTGGCCAGGCGGACTCTGGAGTCGTCCGCCGAAGGGTTGAAATCGAAACCCTGATGCCTCGCCCGTCGAGAATGCGCAGATTTCAGTTCGACGATGGGCCCTGGCGCCAAACGGTGGCACCCTGTACTTGAGAAAAAATCTTGTAACAGTACGCACTTGAAAGCGTTGTGGGGAAACCGCAACGGTATGTGCGACTGCGATTAGACATCGGACAAAGCGCGGCGCTAGGATTCGCGCCGTGCCGGGGCGTGGACCACCTCTGGCAATCGGTTTTGGGCAACGGACACAGGAAAAATTCATGAAAAAGATACTACTACTGCTTGCGGCACTGACTATTCAGACGACTGCAGCAGCGCAATCCAGCCAGCAAAAGGCGCCAACGGATCTCAGCTATTCCTTTGCCGAGCTTCGTTTTGTCGATGTCGACTCGAACGGCGGCGACGGCTTCCTCCTGGCCGGATCCTACGAGCTCAATGATGAGTGGATTCTCGTTGGCGCCCTGACCGCCCTGGATTTCAACGGCAACGTCGATTCGACACTGCTGGAGATTGGCGGCGGTTACGTGTGGAAATACTCGGACGACTTCGACCTGGTCAGCACACTGCGGCTGGTTCGGGCCGAAGTGGATACGCCATTCGGTGACGCCGACGATTCGGGTTTCGCGTTTTCGGCGGGCGCTCGCGGCTTGCTGGCACCGCAATTCGAGATCCGTGGATCGGTGAACCATATCAACCTCGATAACAGCGACACGTATCTGCAACTCGCAGGCGATTTTTACTTTACGGAGCAAATATCGGCCGGAGTAAGCCTGGACTTCGCCGGCGATACGGACAGTTTCAGTATCGGCGCCCGGTGGTACTTTCGTTAGATCTGGCTGCCCGGCGGTGATTTAAATTAAAGGAGGCATTGGCCTCCTTTTTTTTGCATCCAATCTCGTACCACAGGCATCAGATAGGCAACACGCCCGTCAAGTATTCACGCGAGGATCTTGTGCCGGAGGCATTATCTCGGAAAGCGCAGGCTCAACTGCACCGTCAGCTGACCGCCTATTTCCTGACAACATTCGCTGTTTCGTGGGGCATATTTGCAGGCGCTATGGTCTTTGATGTTGTCCAGTCCCCGATTGTGATACTGGGTGTCTGGGGACCCACACTGTCAGCAATCGTGGTCACGGCCATATTCTATGGAAAAGATGGCCTGAAACGGTTCTTTGGCCGGGTCAATGCGAAGGCGGGACTGCGATGGTTCTTGCCGTTACTCGCATTTTTCCTGGTGATCGGACTTGCCGGAAATTTCTTCGGCGCTACCGCCGCAGGTATCGAATTCGATCCTGAATTCTGGGGTTGGGCGTGGGTCGCGCAAGTCCTGATCATGCAATTGCTGATTGCCGGACTGGGCGAAGAGTTTGGCTGGCGCGGATTCGCACTTCAACGCCTGCAACAGCTAACGACGCCGGCGAAGGCGACGCTGCTTGTCGCTTCTTTCCACCTGCTGTGGCATGCGCCCACCTATTGGTTGGGCCAGGGCATGCACAATGTGCCAGCGATTTGGGCCGTCTTCTTCTTGCTTCCCTGGAGCGTATTGTTTACCTGGGCCTATAACAAATCGAAGGGCAGCATCCTGGTCAGCGTATTTTTCCATGCGACCAGCGGTGCTACGCTCAGCTATGCAGCATTCTTGCCCAGTGAAAATGTCATTCCGATCTCGCCGGTTTTGATCACCATGACGTGGTTACCGGATGGCCTGATGGGACCCTATCTGGGAGTGGCTTTTCTCTACTGGGCGCTCGCACTCTATATTCTTCGCGGCGGTTTCGGTGGCCTGGGCACCCCAGCTGAATTCGAGCATCCGCTCGATGAGCGGTAAGAACCACGGAGACCATGGCCTCTTCTTTGGGTGACGCCCGGCTGATCGGCTAGAGATCCTCTAGCGGCGGCGTGCCGCCGCGCCAGTTCCACTCCACCTCGCGCATGAACCAGGTGTAGGCCTCGATGTCCTGCACACCCCAGTCCTGGAAACGGCGCAGCCCGTCGAACAAGCGATTGGCGGTCTCCGCAGAGGGCGCGGCGTTAAGCGCGGCCAGCGATGCCATGAAGTCGTCCGGCTTTTGCGGCGCATCCTCGAGGGCGCGGAGCAACCACTTGTGGTACGGGTATAGCGCACGGTTGTGAGCGAGAATCAGGCGGCCGGCATAGAGCGCCAGCTGCGACGCGGCACGCAGGATGGTGTAAGGATTGTCATGCCGTGTGGCCTCACCCATCAGCCAGTTCTGCATGAACGCCATCGCGTAGAACGCCTTGATCCGCCGGTCGTGATCCTGCTCTGGATAGACTGGGATCACAGGCAGGATGTCCTCGATCTCCTGCTCGTGGCAAAACGCGGTGAAGGCGCCCTGGAAAGCCGCGCGCGAGGGTTCGTTACCGAACCCGGCGACGTCCCGCAGGTACGCGAGGTCGATCACCTTGCCGTCGACGAAGCCTCCTTCGTAGTCACAGAGGTCGCGGCGGTTGATGAACAAATCGTCCGCGGCGTCGCGACGCGCAAACTCATGGTCGGTCGCGACGATCATGAAATCCACATCGGAATCGGCGCGAGCATAACCCTTCGCGACCGAACCGCCAATGATCAGCGCGACGAATCGGCGGTCGTCTTCATAAGCCTCCGCGAGCCGGTCGATGGCACGCTGATGCTGGCTGGCGATGTGTCTGGTTGCTGACATGATCGGCTTAGCTTAATACATTGGTATGCGTATCGGTATTTAGCCCATCGGCAAGCGCCAGGTGATTCAAAGACGCTCGCCGGCACATTACAGACGCCACAAATCTGCCGTTGTACCTGCTTCGCCAAAAGCTTGCTCTCCTGGATCGCAAGACGCCTTACGTCGTCTAAATCTCCTCAATATTTCCCAAACGTTCAAGATTCGCCCTCCAATTGCAGAGATCTGGCCCAATAGCGGCACTCTCCATCGAGACAAATCTCAATCTGTGCGATCCGTCGTATTTCATGCTGGTTGCCGCCGTCATACTGGCGGGACCCAAAGCTGTGTCCAAATTCGGCATCAGGGAAAACTATGGGCGGCTCGTCTTTTCAGATCGCGTTTTACATACTCGGCAGCTCCCTCGTCGGCGCCGCTATTGCCTGGTCAATTCACGCCTTGATCACCAGGCGTCGCATCGCTCGACTGGGCGACGAAGCCAGGGCCAAACTGGTGGAGACCGCGAGTCAAAGAGACCAATTGGCCAACAGACATGCGAGATCGCAAGCAAAGATCGAGCAGCTTCAATCGGCCTACGCCAGGCGCAGTTCGGAACTCGAGTCCGAACTCAATAGATCAAAGCAATTGGCCAGGAATGTGCGCACGCTCCGTACGGAACGCGAGAACACCAAGATCAAGGTCAGCACCATCCAAAACGCGCTCGTTTCGCTACGAAGGAAATCCACGGCGTTGCAAACGGAATTCCAGAAGACACGCGAATTCTACAAGCGCGAGCTAGTGAAGTCGCTTGAGAAGCGCAAGCTGCTGCAGGAAGACGTGAAGGCAGCGATGGCGGAGCAAGAGGCGTTTACCAGACGTGTGGAATCATCGGTCCTGGAACACGGCTCTGCCGAAAACATGGTTATGGCCGCCCAACTCAGACTGGGGCAGCTTGAGGTGCTGGAGCGAAACGTCAACAAGCTGGAGGCCGAGAATGCACAGCTTAAGAATGACATCATGCAGACAAGGACTGAACTTGACGCACGGGAACGGGATCTCAGGGACCTGGAGGAACTCAAATTGCACAACAAGCAACTGGTGAGGTGCGTCGAAGCACTCGAGAGCAGTCGCCAGGAATATGAAGCTGACGCCGAACGATTTCGCGAGCAGGCGGGCCAATCCGAAAAAGAATCCGATACGTTGCGTCTTAGGCTTGAGGACCTCGAGAAGAACTTCGCCGATATTGAAAAGCAACAGCACAGCGCGCTCGAAGATGCACGCAACGCAACAGTCGTTCCGATATTGAGAAACCAGTCCTGAATACACGCCGGCCCGATTCGGACAAACGTGAACGGACACCTATGAAGGAGCGGAAAAACGAGCTCGCCAAAGCGGGAGCAAGTTCACTGTAACTGGGATCGAAACCTGGCGTTGCGATGCTAATATGCGCTACAGGTCGGAGGGCATCGTGATGAAATTGATTGTTAGCTGCACGAGCGTGCTATTGGCTCAGCTCATATTCCTGCAGGGAGTCCATGCTGACGGCGCCGCCAACGAACAGAGCGCGCTGGAATTTCAATCAGCGCGCTTTCAGGCCATGGTGGACGCGGACGTGGCTAGCCTGGAAGAATTCCTGGCCGACGAACTAACCTATGCACACACAACGGGCTGGACAGAATCCAAGACTGAATTCCTGGCCACCGTCGGTTCCGGAAGACTTGACTACATTTCGGTGACGCCACGGGATGTACGCGTCCGGATGTACGGCGACGTAGCGGTCATGACGGGCCTGGCAAGAATGCGGGGTGCGCTCGGCGACAGACCGGTGGAATTCACCATCCGATTTCTCGATGTATCCCGACGAGCTGGCGACTCCTGGCAGCTCGTCGCCTGGCAGTCAGTCAGAATGCCGGAAGACGAAAACTAGCGAACGGCTACGACTGACGCGTACTTCACTCGGCTCCACGCGGGTCGAACCGAGACGGGCCTCTGCCCTGCCCCTGCCAACCCCGGTCGTCGCAAATCGGAGACACTTGTTCGAATTTTGACCCCGTGATAGTTACTGCTACCCAGAATACTGTTGGAGAGCAAGATGTTTGAGCGTACGAAAAAAGACGGAGACAGCATTGAATCGCAGGATTCAAACCGGAACGAATCCGACAAAAGCTTTGGATCCCTGCGATCCACCAAAAGCGCTGGCCGCAGCGGCGATTCCGCCGTTATCGGCCGTTCCATACGCATCAACGGCGACCTGAGTGGCGACGAGGACCTGCGCATCGAAGGCGACGTGAGCGGCACCGTCGAACTCAGGAACAGCGCCCTCACCATCGGCAAGGAAGGCAAGGTCAAAGCCGGCGTGTACGCCAAGTCGATCGCCGTGGACGGCGAGACCAAGGGTGACCTGTACGCGACCGAGCGCGTCAGCATTCACGTCAATGCACGGGTCCAGGGCAACATCATTGCGCCCAGGGTCAGCATCGAGGATGGCGCGCATTTCAAGGGCTCGATCGAGATGGATCCGGGCGCTGTTGAAAAGGCGCTGGGCAAGGCGACCTCGGCGAGCGCCGAGAAGCCGGTTGTCAAAAACAAGCCCGGCAACGCCACCGACATCAAGACCGGGACCAAGAAACCGGCGAGTGACGCAAGCACGAACGCGCCAGCCGCGAGCGCGTAAGGAACGTGACAGCGTCCCTGCGCCGGACGAGCGGCCGGACGCCACGTGACTCGCCGCCGGCCATTCACGCGCCTCTTTTTCAAGAACTGGTAGCCAGGCTGGATGCGACCGAGCGGCATGTGGTTCTCGATCTCGGTGGCGCGAATACCGCGATGCTGGATCTGCTGGGCCGGTCCCGTTGTCGCGTGGAAATCGCGGACATGGCGCATTTCGGCGGCGTTGATCGACTGAACGCGACGGAGCCCGGCCCTGCGCTCGCGGAGGTCGCCGAATCCCTGTTGCCACAGACACGTCAGGATGATCGCGTCGATATCGTGTTTTGCTGGGATCTGCCGAACTACCTGGCACTCACGTCCCTGGCAGGGCTCATGCAGGCGATCGGGCATCGCGCCCGCCGGGGTGCCCTCGCCCACGCGCTGATTTGCTATGCCGATCGCGACATGCCGGAACGTCCCGGCCGCTACATTCCGACCGCGGACGATGACCTCGTTGATCACAATCCCACCAACGAAAGAATCGCGGCCCCGCGCTATTCGCCCGAAGACCTGGGAAAGAACATGGGCCGCTTCATGATCGACCGCGCACGGCTGCTTGGCAACGGCATGCAGGAGTTCCTGTTCAGGCTTGGCTGACCGGCATACTGGCTAGTGAGTTGCACTCAATTGTCGTCGCACGCGGGACGGCCGTTCACCGATGGCCTCAAAAGTCTTTCGGCGTAGAGAAGACGGTGGCGAGACCTCCGCCTTCAGTTCGCAGGTTGGTCGTCTGCCCACTGTAGAGCCGCGCCGACAATTGCTGGATCCTGCCGTCGTAGGTCACGCAGCGAACGTCGAGCTTGAGTGACTGCTTTTCGCCGTTGATGATGAGCTGCCTTTCGCTGGGTGGCACCATCGCCTGGGCAACGTAGTCTGAATTGACGATGTTCTGCCAGACCTTGCGTGTGAGCTTTGCACCGCGGTAGGCGCCGCGACTGCCGAAGCCGGTGGCCGGCTTGAAGAAGAGTTGCTTGCGCGTCTTCCAGAGTTGGTCGGCGTTGCCTTTCGTGACAACAACGGTCTTTGGCAGGGATCGCGCAATGGTCTCTGTCGTCTGATCGTCAATACCGAATGTCGAGAGCCTGTTGGCGTCCGAGAGAATCGGAAGATTGCGCTTGTCGGCGTACAGCGCGTAGTTGTACGGGGACGGTGTGAACACGGCCAGCTGTTTCTCATAAGCCTGGAGCAGGCACGCAGATTCCGGTGTCTGAAGGTAGAAATCCGTGAGGCGGTTGTATACGAGGTCGATGGTTTCGCCGCCGACGCTCAGTGCGTTACCGTGTATCGTGAACGCCGCCGGACCGGCGATGATGGCGCGAATACCGTGTCGTTCGAACAGGGATTGAAACAAACGAAATTCCGGGTAGAGGAACTGATTTTCCGGCTCGACGTCGACGATGGCGACAGTGCGTAACGGCTGCTCTGATCGCTGCAAGTGCCATTCTTCCCGGAACATGGCGATCAATTCGTCTTCGGCTTGCCTCAGTGTTGACCTCCCTCCGAAAAACGCGGTCACTTCAGCACAGCAGGCTTGTTGAGCGGCTGACAAGTAACAGTTCAGCAACACACCGCCGGCGTTAGTATTGATCTCGATCAGCTGTGGACCGTCCTGACCCAGGTGGAAATCGAATCCGAAGAAGACACCGCGGGGCCCGAAGTCGTGCCGGGCGCTTGCGGGCACCATGGCCAATACGGTGTCTCGATACGCGGCGTTGCGGGCAACCATCTCGACGGCCATAATCAATTCAGCCATCGCATCGACGTGTCCCTGCCACAGGAAGACGGGCGATTCGGAGAACAGATGGCTCTTCACATCCAGAAGCTGTTGCGGCAGGCCTGAATCTGTCAAATGAGCTTCCAGGCTGTGTCGCAGGACAGTCTTGTCGAGTGCGATGCAGTGACAGTCACGATTCAGGGCATCGGCCAGCCCTGTTTTCCACGATTGATTGCGCAGATTCATGCGACGTTCCTCGCTAATCCATCGGTCCGCCGCGCGGTCCCCTGCGCACGGAGTCAGGCCAGGCGCGCAAGAGCGCTTTCAGCGTCGCGCGCCACCGCCGCGTAACCGTCGGCGGCCGCCGCGCTCTGAGCCGATGCAAGCAGCGTTCGCGCCGCTTCCGCGTCGCCGTCGAGCCCGCGCTCCAGCAGTAACTGACCGCGACGCAGTTCGGTGAGAGCGGCATAGAATCGCATCCCGTTCCGTTCGCAGAGCTCGGCAGCCAGCAAGAGGTGTCGGTCGGCCTCCTCGTAACGTCCAAGCACGGTGGCAAGGCCTCCCAGGTACAGTGAGACCGGGCCCTCGGCAGTAAGGCCGCCTGCAGACGCGAACTGATCGGCCCACGGTTCCAGCACATCGTAGAGAGCCTGCGCAAAACGACGCTCACCGCATTGGATGGCCGCGTCGGCATACTCGGTCATGCCGTTGAGCCAGGCAGTATCCTGGGGCAGGAAGTAGTTCGTGGCAGCGAACTCGTCGAGTAGCCGGGTCGCATCGTCGAGTCGCTGCGCCTGGGCGTAGGCCATCGCGAGCGACGCACGGATCGTTGGCAGCCCGGGGTGGGTCTCGATCATTGATTCGAGGAGCGGAGCCAGTTCGCCCAGGGTACCGCGCATCCAGTTGACGGCGGCGAGCTGTACGCCGTAACACATTTCCGCATCCGGTTGCCCGCATTCGGTGCCGATCGCGACCGCTTCGCCAGCGAGCCGCTCGGCCTCGGCAATATCGCCGGCCAGTTGCGCTCTCTTCGACATGTGAAACGTGTATTCCCAGCGCAAAGGCGGCAGCTGCAGCTGCTTGACGAGTTCGCCGGCGATGGCAAAACAGCGGTCCGCTTCCTGGACGTCGTTTGCGCGTATGGCGGCAGTGGCGCGATACATGGCGGAAAAGTACAGCTGCAGGGGATCGCCAAGGCGTTCGGCGCGAACGAGCGCGTCGCCGGTCCATTGCAACGACGCCTCGAGGCGCGAGGGCACGGTCAACGAGAATGCCATCTGATTCAGAATGCGTACCATGATCGCGTCGTCTCCGACGGCTCTGCCAATGGCAAGCGCTTCGTCGGCGAGTGCCTGCCGGCGTTCGAGCGTGCTGCCGAAAGCAAGCTCTGCGCACAGCGCCGCGAGCACCAGTGCGCGCTCCGGCACGTCCGGCGGAAGTTGCTGCAGAGCTAGTTCCAGCTGAGCGACCTTGTCCGGATCGCTGGCACCGGACGTGCTGTGCCAGCCGCGATCGTTGGCGAGCACGGCGCGCACCAGCTGCCGTGTGTCGCCGAGCTCCGCGGCCCGGTTGCCAGCGGCGAGCAAGGTGGCACGAAAGGCGGGGTCGCCGTTCTGGCGTTGCGCAGTGCCGAGGCCGATCGCCGTGTCGAGTTCCAGCGCGGCATCGGACACGCCGTGCTCGTTGATCAATGCCATCGCGGAAGCGAAATAGTCGATTGCATCGGCAGGCGCGAGTGCGCTGAGTGCCGAGTTGCCTGCCTGGCAGGCGTAGGCGATCGCCTTCGACACGTCTCCGCTCTGCGGCGCATAACACCAGTGGCGCGCGAGTTCCCCCGTGCGCATCCCGGGTCGATGCGCGCAGAGGTCCTCTAGCGCTCTGGCCACGTCGCGATGTGCGACGATGCGCCGCGCGCCGCTGAGATCCTGATAAAGCGCGTGCTGAATGAGGGCGTGCGCGAAATGGTAGCGACCGCTGCCATCGGACAGCTCCTGGATGAGGGCGGCCTCTTCGGCCTGGTCGAGCAAATCGAGCAGCGCGCCTTCCTGCATGGAAGCCGCTCGCGCGAGCAGCTCGAAGTCGAAGTCGCGCCCGATGACGGCGGCCAGGCGAAGAACGCGACCGCAATCAGTGCCGAGTCGCCCGATGCGCGCGCCAATGACCTCGCGCACACTGTCGGGCAGGTCAAACGTGTCGATTGCTTCAGAGGCGACCCATTGGCCGTCGCTGGAGATGAAGCCGGTTGCGCTGAGGTGTCGCAGAAGTTCCGCGACGAAGAAAGGATTGCCGTCGGTTTCATTGTGCACGGCGCGGGCGATTTTGGCGGCGTCGCCTTTCACGGTTTGCCCGACGATGGCTTCAACGCACTGCAGCACTTCGCGGTCGTCGAGCCCCTGCAGGTCCAGTCGCCGAACACCCGTCTGCCGATGCAACGCGGCGAGCGTATCGAGCAAGGCGCTGGCCTCGTTGTCGCGGTAGGTGGCGAGTATCAGCAACCGCATCGGGCGGTCGGCAGCAGCGAGGTGCCGCAGCAACAGCAGACTGCCCTTGTCAGCCCACTGGATATCGTCAAGCACCAGCACCAGCGGTCGATCGGCTGAGGCCGTAGCTATCATGTCCACGACAGAGGCGAACAGCAGCGAACGCTCGGAGTCGGCGCCAGTCGCCCTGGTGCTCGGCAGATCAGCAATACGGCTCGCCAGTGACGGCACTATTCGCACCAGTTCCGAGCCGTGCCCGGCGACGTGCGCGCGCAGCTTTTCTTCCGGCGCATGGGTGACGTAGTGACTGAGGGTCTCGGCGAACAGCTGATACGGTGTGATCAGGTCTTCCTCGCAGTGACCGAACAGTACATTCGCACCACGCTCGAACGCTTCACGTGCAGCGTGGGCGACCAGGGTGGACTTGCCGAGACCGGCCTCCCCCCCCACAAGGACGATCTCGCGCGCCGGAGCGGCGGACACCCGCGACCACGTCTCGTCGATCAGCTGCAGCTCATCGCCGCGGCCGACGAAGTTCGGCGGCACGAGTTCGAGACGCCTGGGTAGAGGAATCCTCGATGCGGTCTCCGCGGCTTGCTCTGTCGACATGCGCGGTCCCTGCTCGCTAGTCGCCGCCCGACAAAGAGGCAAGATGTCGGATGGCGTTGATGCTGGGCTGGAACAGGTAGGCGCCGCCGCGCGTGTGCACGAACTGCGGAAAACCTCGAAAGGTGACGACCTCTTTGCCAACGGGAAACGACATGCGGCTGAACAGCGGATCGTTGTTGCCCAGGATCGGGTCGTTCGAGCCGGTGATGCGTGGATCCTGCAGCCCCAGGTTGGTCCAGTCGTAGAGCAGCGCCTCGAACTGGCCCGTGAGGCTGGCGCACATGAAGGAGCCGAGCAGCCCGCGCTCGGCCTTGACCGGCTTCTTCGGATTGTACTGCGGCCCATAGGGTATGCCGCGTCGTATGATGCGCCGCGCATGATTGGTGCTGCGCTGCACCGTCTTCGCGTCGCGCGGATTACTGCGGCGCAGGTGGCTGCCGATGGGGCAGCGTTGTCCGTCAGGGTCGGTCGAGTAGCCGAAGTTGTTGAGACATTTGTCCGGGATCGGCTCCTTGGGCGACGGCGAGGTCGGCGACAATTCCAACGGCACACCGTTGCGCCATCGGCCGAGCATCTTGGCGGCAACGATCTCGCGCATGGCCTCTCGCCGCGTCATCGGCGGGTCCCACTCGCTCTCGACGCCCGCCGGCAACAGCTGCTCGCCCACGGGTTTGGACAGCAGCTCGTCGGCGCAGGCCGTCAGGAACGCCTCGAATTCTTCGACCTGTTGTTCGAGTACCCGGAACGCGTTGAAGCTGCCGTTGTGACCGAGTACCTCCGGAACCGGTACCTCCCAGTACAGGTTCTCGACCGGCGTGCGGTGGCCGAGCAACATCGCACCGAGTTCGGCGTAGGGCTGATCATCGCGGCGGGTATCGGGACCGTGCACGCCGTGGAACTGCGGCTGGGAGATGCTGTCCCTGTAGCCAAAGTGCACCTTACCGCCCTTGAACCCGGCGCCATTGAGCTCGGCAAGCACGCGGAACGCGCCGCGGGCGCCGAGTATGCGCCCGGCGACGCTGGCACACTCCGCCGGGTCGTCAGCGTGCACCGAGATCACCAGGTGCACCCGCTCGACGTGCCGCCACTCCGGTTTCCACTTCGAGGGATCGCTGGGGCCCGTGTCGCCAATCAGCGTTTTGCGCGCCGCCATGCCGGCCACGAATTCGTGCGGGAAGCTCTCCAGAGAGGCCGCTGGCACACCCAGTGCGGCGAGGCCGGCATGGGTGATCCCGACATTGACGCAGCTCTCTGGCTTGTTGCCTTTTTTCCACGGTTTGCCCGTGGTGATCTGCGGCGTCAGGCTTGCGTCGCCGCTGATTGCGTCGGACAGCCAGCGACGCGCCGCGGCAGGCTTGTCGACTGAAAGGACCAGGTGGCGTACATAGTCCTTGCCATAGCCGCGCAGGATATTGCCCTGGATGTCGGCGAAGTCGATGTCGTGGCGCATACTCACCACCCCATGCCGGTCTTGTGACGGATCTGCGCTGCGGAAATCCCCGGATACCCGCTGTAGCGGCCGATCTGGACATGCGGATTCTGGTCGAGCAGCAGCACCAGGTCGCGCGACAGGTTCTTGATGTTCTTCTCGTGTGGAAACAAGGCGGAGATATCGCGTGGAATCTGGAACGAGTCGTGTCGATGGATCCAGTCGATGAATGCCTCCGGGTTCTTCGTGCACGGCGAAGGCGGCGGGTCGGCGACGAGGCCGAGCAGTGAATCGAAGACCGAACCGAACACGGTGATGAAGTCCCGAATGTAGGCGCGAAAATCGCCATCGAACACCGAGAACATGCAGAGATTTCCGCCGACCAGGTCGAAGCGGGCGAAATGCACGGTACCGACATTGCTGAGTCCCGTGAACAGCTCGTCGATGTTGGCGGCAACGGCCTGGACCGCCCGGGCGCGGCCGACAGCGGTCTGGTCCGCAAGCGGCATGACGAGGTTCATGTGCATCTGCAGGTTATCCGGCAGCGACGTTTTGTATTCAGGCTCGGGCGTTTTCACCGGCGCTACGATGCGCCAGAATACGACCAGCACGCGCTGCAACATTCGCTTCAGGAATCCCCAGACCCCGGCAAGAAATTTCATTTGCGATCCCCTCCCACCGGGCAACCGCTGCCACCCCGGATTTTGCATGAGTATTCATAAGCGTCGCGACGTGCCGCGAGCACCGGGTCGTCGGAACACTCGATGCCCGGGGCCAGCCGTGTCGGGTTGAAGCTGAGGTGCTCGCAGCCGGTGCCATTGTCGGCCGCGATATCCCTGATCCACAGTTCGCCGAGCACTATCCGCTGGCGCGTCGTGTCCCACACCTTGGTCGGATCGTTAACATCGTCGCCCTGCCCGGCGATGCTCATTCGCAGTACGAAGCGAACGGGTGCCGCCGCGAGGCGATTGCGAAGTTCCTGGTGAAGGAATTTGTCTTTGTTGAACTCGTCCGGGTCCGGCCAGTACGGATCGCGCACGTGTTCTTCTATTGGCTGCACGCCCGCCACCGGCTGCCAGTCGAAGCGGCAGTAGGTCACTGCGCCATCGGCAGCGATCAGCTTGAACGTATGCAGCGCGTGGTAGGCGGCGCGCGCGTAACTGACGGGCGTCACCAACATCGTTGCGGCAATGGTTCCCGGGCGTGCGGCCAGGTGCGTGTTCGCGTAGCGGGTGACCCCCACCGTGCCGTCTTCGGGAAGGTCCGGCGGCCGCGCCGGGGCGCGCAGTTGCAGCATGTCCAGGACGCGCTGAAACCACGATTCGGGCTTGTCGGGTTTCGGGACGCCGGCCGCCGCGAACTGCAGGAACATCTCCGGCGTCTGCGCGAAGAAGATCGGCAGCGTAATGGCGATGAGATCGGAATCGCCGCCGTCCATCTGAAACTTGACCGCCATGCCGCGCACGTCGAGTGCGCTGTCGTGCTCGACAGGCGAACCCGAACCGTTGGAAAAACGCACCGTAACGGGTATGTGCTTACCCTGGAATTGCTCCGCGTAGCTATAACGTCGTGCGTCCTCGGAGGCGACGAAACAGCCGGTTGCGCCGATACCCACCGCGTGCACCGGGCGCATTCCCTTGCGATGGTCGGGGTAATCGGAAAGCAGCGCCTTGTAAAGGCGCTCGCTCATGTTTCCTTCCCTGGCGATGGGCCGTTCGCCGGGGGAATCCGTCAGCCTGGGTACGTCGTCACGCGGAACGTCCGTGAGGATGTCATCGAAGGTCGGCGCATTTGCCACGCGGGCACCCAGGCGCCAGTGCCGTCGATCGACGCCCATCAGGCGAAGTACGGTGGCCAGCACCGAGGTGTGGTCGTAGGGAATATCACCCGCCGCGCGAAACACGGTCTCCTCCTGGATAAAGGGCGACACCAGTATGAGCGGTACGCGGACACCGAAGCGGTCGAACTGAAAACCCTCTTCGCACGCCATCGGCGCCGGTGTGTCGGCGTTATCCTGCCACGGCGGCTTCGCGGTCCAGGGCGGCGGCACGTGATCGTAGGTGCCGCCATGTTCGTCAAAATTGATGATGAGCAACAACGAGTCCCAGATATCCGGATTGCCGGATAGCGCGTCGTACAGTTCTTTCAGGAACCGCTCGCCCTTGCGAATGTCGCCTGGCGGGTGGTAGTCGGTGCCATTCGGACCGAGGCCAGGGCCCAGTGGCAGCGTCCAAGACGGCTCGATGAAGCTGAATCGCGGCAGCTTGCCGCTGGCGATCATGCCGAACAGCGTGTTGTCCGCCGCCACGTCGGCCGAGCCGACCTTGGCAAAATGCTTGTCGAAGCAACAATCCTGCAGCTGTTCCATGATCTGCCGTGTGTAGCGGTAGCCCTCGGCCCGGAAGAGATCCTCGAGCCAGTTGCCGTCGCTGTTGAAGATCATCCAGTGACTCGGGAGGTTCTGGTCCTGTTCGTCCAGCACATTCCATAGCGTGCGTTCGCTGAACTGCCTGCCGACCGGCCGGGCGAACAGGTTCGAGTTTCGGTTGTTTACCCAGGCACACAGGTCTCCGTGAGCCGTCCTGCCGAGCGAATTCCCGGCAAAGGCGAAGGCGCGGTTGCAGTTCGTCTGCGTGGGAACGGACGAGAAGTATCGGTCGGAGACGGCGAAACTTCGCGCGAGCTTGTTCAGAACCGGAAGATCGTCCGGCGTGTAGCCCATCATGATCTCGTCGTTGTTGCGGTACCACCTGGCGTAGTCCTGGTAGAAGCCGCCCATGCCGGGCTCGGGCGGCTCGGACGTGCCCGACGTTCCGCCGCCGCCCCTCTGCGGGGTCTCGCGCTCCTCGAAGAGCTGGTAGTTGACGTGCTCGTACCGCTCGTGGGGGTCGAAGCGCGGCACCGTGTGGCGGCCCTTCGTGCCGCGGATGACGTAATGCTTTCTGCCCTTGGCATCGCTGTTAAACAGCTCCTTGCTGAGACCGTCGAAGTTGGGGCAGGAATCTTCCGGGTGAACGTGCGTCGGCGTCTTGTCCCCGTACAACCAGCCGAGCACGTTATCGAGCGACCTGTTCTCCAGCATCACATAGACGATGTGCCGTATACCGGGGTGCTGTCCCTTAGTCATTCGTCCCCTTTTCCGATCGATGCCGGTCATTTATTGTTTTCTTGATCACCCCGGTTCCCACTGCGAGTCGCAAGGCGGGCCGTCGGAGCGCTGTTCGGATGCGCAACAGGGACTCTATCGTATGCAGCGGCAGGTGCATAGCCGGGCTCTGCGGGCGCCCGGAATCGGCAACGATGCGATCGGTTTCGCTCGCCGTCCCGAGCGGCACGGACGCCGAGATCCCTCACCGAATCGGCGGTGAGAGGGTCCTGGCCAGGCGGAAACCGATATCGTTGCCGCGGTCGAGGGGGCTGTGGTTGATGCGGGACGACGAGCGGACTTCAGAAGCATCGCTCTTCCAGGAACCGCCGCGAAGAACGCGTCGCGACACACCGCCGGTCACCCATGCCGAGCCATCGTCGGGCCGTCCGGGCGCGTCATAGCCGGAATTCCAGGCATCCTCGCACCATTCCCAGACGTTGCCATGCATGTCATGCAGTCCGAACGCATTGGCCGGAAACGCACCGACCGGCATTGTCTTGCGGCGATACTCGCCCGTTTTCGCAACGCCACCCGCATGAACACCGTTGTAGTTCGCCTGCGCCGTCGAGACCGTCTTGCCGAAGCTGAACGGTGTCGTCGTCCCCGACCGGCAGGCATATTCCCATTCCGCCTCACTGGGCAGGCGGTAGGCATCCGCACGGCCGGCCAGCCCCAGTCGGCCGTTCAACCAGGCGATGTAGGCCCTGGCGTCTTCCCAATTGACACCGATCACCGGGCGGCGATCACGGCCCCAGCCCTCATCGACGGGTCTTTCCAGCCGCGCACCGACGGCGATTGCGGCATCCCAGTCGGCGAACGTCACCGCGTAATTGCCGATCGCGAAGCGGTAATCGATGTTCACGTCGTGCTGCGGCTCCTCGCGACCGTCGTACCCGACCGAGCGCTCCTCGGACTCCGGGGAACCCATCCGGAACCTGCCCGGCGGCAGCGTGACCATCTCCGGACTCGCGCTTGCCGGCAGTCCCGGGATGGCGTCGCGCCAGATCGCCCCCGGGCGAGCACGAGCCTCTTCGGCCTTGCGCAGCGCCTCGGTCTCTGCCGCCTGACGCGCTCGGCGCTCGGCGTCGGCGCGCGCGGCTTCCTGCGCCCGGCGTTCGGCGCTCCGGCGCAGCTCCTCGAGATGATGCTCGATTTCGAATTCGAGACCGGAGCTGGCGGCCACCGCACGCACCCGCTCGAGAAAACGCTGTACCGCGCCCGCATCTGATTTCGCCGGAAAGCCGGCCCACGTGGCGCGCAAGTCGGCCAACAGATCGGCGCGGGATTGGACAGCCGATGGCGCCGCGGGTGCCTCGCCCGCGACACTGAGTTCGCCCTGCACGGTTTTCTTCAGCGGCGCGGAAATGTCGCGCCCGACGAGTTTGCCGAGGCGCTGAAGCGTCTGGCTCCAGGCCTCATGTGCGTCTTCGCCACGCCATTCGACAAGGTCGAACCAGTTGATCTGGCGTAAGTCCGCCGGCGGCGCGAACTGTTCGAATGGCTCTACGGCGACGGGAACCAGTATTTCGCGCGCAAGCGCATCGCGGCACTCGATCATGCACCATGGCCGCTCGAAATAGGTCGGCGACCAGCAGCACAGCACCGCTTTCGAACCGCGCAAGGCACGATCGATGGCGTCGGGAAAATTCGCGCCGCCGTCAATGCGCTCCATATCGAAGAAGCAGTCGAGGCCGAGCGCATCGAGCTTGCCCTTGATCACCTCGGCCTTGGCGCGCGCCGAGCGTGGATAGGAGATGAAGACGTCGACCACAGCGCTCTCCGCTTACCGGCTGCGGCTAGCCAGGCTTGTGTCACCAATTTGCTCGGCTTGAATTCTTGAATGCATTCCAAAGCGCCTCATGCAGGTCACGTGGTGGTACCGGACTTGGTTTGCGGCGTTGTTGAACCGTACCAATACGACGAGCGCGAATGCACTATATTGAAATAGCAGGGGAATTGAAATAGCGGCTCAGAGCGGCATCACAAGCATCAGCCACGGTCCTGCTGCTGATGATTGACGGTTCCCGGGCAACAGCCCGGTGCATTTGCCAACCCCCGTTTGAATCTTCAAACTCAAGGTTCTGAATAGGGCGAAAACCCGGAGGAAGACCGCATGTGTCGATGGCTGGCGTACTCAGGCTCACCCATTCTCCTCGACGAGGTCCTGTTCAAGACACAGCATTCCCTGATTGACCAGAGCCTGCATGCGTCGGTCGCTACCACGACGACCAACGGCGACGGTTTCGGTATCGGCTGGTATGGCGAGCGCGAGCGGCCGGGTGTCTATCGGGATATCCGACCCGCCTGGAATGACACCAACCTGCAGGCGCTGGCCGCTCAGATCGAGTCTCCGATGTTTCTGGCGCATGTGCGCGCGACGACCGGCTCCCCGGTGCAAAGGACCAACTGTCATCCCTTCAGTCACCGGAAGTGGTTGTTCGTGCATAACGGTCTTGTTAACGAATACGACAAGTTGCGTCGCGATCTTGCGTTTGCGATCTCCCCCGAACTGTTTCCGCTGATTCTCGGCACAACGGATTCGGAACTCATGTTCCTGCTCGCGCTGAGTTTCGGTATGGAGGGCGACGTGCAAACCGGTATCTCACGGATGGCGGGATTGGTCGAACACGTGGCGGAACGACACGAGGTGGAAAATGCCCTGCAAATGACCCTCGGCATCAGCGACGGCGAGTCGCTGTATGCGGTCCGCTATTCAACGGCCGGCGATTCGCGGTCGCTGTTTCACAGTGCGAATCGCGAAGTAACGATGGAAATCGCTCCCGAGGCCGGGCGGTTTTCCAGGGACGCACGCGCAATCGTTTCCGAACCCTTGAACGACCTCGAGGCGGACTGGATTCCTGTCCCGGAGGCGAGCTTTCTGACGATTACCAGCGGCAATATTTCCTGCGAGCCGTTCACTCCGATATTGCCCTGAGGCCGTACCGAAGTATGACCGTGCCTTTGCTAGGCGAGCAGCGGGTCCGCGCGTTCCAGAATCGTAGCGATATCGATTCCTTTCGGCAGAGTACCATAGTTGCGATCTCCCTGGCCGCTCAGGCGCGACGCCATGAACGCGTCGGACACGGCTGAACAACCGGCACGCAGTAACAGGCTGGCCTGCAAGGTCAACGCCAGTTGCTCGATCAGGCGGCGTGCTCCGTACTCCGGATCCTCGCGATCCGTGATGGCATTCTTGAGTGCGACCACGGCCCGATCCAGTTCCGGGCTCGCGCCCTCGGCCAAGGCAAGCTCGGCAAACCAGGCGTCCAGCGCATAGGAACTTTTCTGCAAGGCACGCAGTATGTCCAGTGCCTGGACATTGCCCGATCCCTCCCAGATGGCATTGACGGGAGCGTCGCGATACAGGCGCGCCATGATGAACTCCTCGCTTACGCCGTTCCCGCCAAGGCATTCCATGGCTTCGTACGCATGGCACGGCGTGCGTTTACAGATCCAGTATTTGCCAGCCGGCAGGCCGAGCCGCAGCAAGAGCGAATCATGTTCCCCACCGGCACTGTCGTGGCTGTTGTCGAGCGCTTCGGCCATGCGCATAGTCATCGCGATGGAGCCCTCCGCTTCGAGTTGAAGATCGGCGAGCACGTTTCGCATCAGTGCTTGATCGATCAACGTCCGGCCAAAGGCAACCCTTTCGCGCGCATGGTTGACAGCCTGGGCCACGGCCTGTCGTTGACCGGCACTGGAGCCAATCATGCAGTCGAAGCGGGTCATCGCGACCATCTCGATGATCGAACGAACGCCCCGCCCTTCTTCACCAACCATCCAGCCCATGGCGTCGTGCAGTTCGATTTCCGCGGATGCGTTCGAAACGTTGCCCATCTTGTCTTTGAGTCGCTGGACCTGAATCGGGTTCTTGCTCCCGTCCGGGCGCCAGCGTGGCACCAGGAAACAGCTGAGACCGCCGTCGGCCTGCGCCAGAACCAGGAAGGCGTCGCACATCGGTGCCGAGGTGAACCACTTGTGTCCGCTGAGCAGGTAGCGTTCGCCAGGACCCCTGGCGTTCATCGCGACGGCGCGCGTCGTGTTGCTGCGAACATCCGAACCGCCCTGCTTTTCGGTCATGCCCATGCCGATCGTTACGGCCTGTTTTTCGGTGTGCGGCACATTGCGAGGGTCATAGCTACGAGCCAGCACTTTCGGCAGCCATTCATCCGCGACCGCGGACGTGAGCTTCAACGTCGGTACGGATGCGAAGGTCATGGTCAGCGGACATCCGTGGCCGGATTCGACCTGCGCCTGCAGATAGTAGAGGCCCGCCCGAGCCACATGAGCCCCGGGGCCCGGATTGATCCAGGGAGTGGCATGCAAACCGGCTTCGAGACCCAGTTTCATGAGCTTGTGATAGGCGTCGTGGTACCTGACCCGGTCTATGCGGTGACCCTGTCGATCGTGAGAGTCGAAGCGGGGCTTGAATTCGTTCGCGAGAAAGCCCCATTCGATGACGTCGGCACTGCCTGTGCGCGCACCATGCGCATTGAGGGCATCCTCGGCGCGGCCGCCGCCATGCCGGTGCACGGCTTCGCGCAGCGCGGTGTCCCCTTCGTAAGCGTTGTAGTCCACGAGGGGAGACGACTGATTGAAGACCTCGTGGGTCGACATTATGCTAGTCAATGTCCATTTGATCGGGTGGACTCGGAACCTCGGGTTCCCCCAGTTGCTCGCCTTCGCTCTCGTCGACGTCCTCCTCGTCAGCGACGCCGTCGTCTGCGGTCGTCTCTGCATCCCTTCCACAGTCCCAACCCCATCCTTCGAGTTTGGCGATGAATTCCGCCGCTTTTTGTGCACAGTAGCTCGCATCGCTATCCGCTGACCACAAGACCTGTTGCTCGCCCGGCATCTCCGTGTCCTTGTAGTAATGCACACTGCATGGCACCTCGACACCCGGCTCGTGGGCTATTTCCACACGACGCAGCATCTCGCCGTAGGTGCATTCGTACTTGCCCGAATCCTGCGCCGCCGCGACTACCGGGAAAAGCGCGGCCAGCAGAGCAATAAGCGTTAGTTCTCTCATGATTGTCACCTGCGATTTGAGTCGGTGAGCCCCGGATTGTACCCAATTTGCCCGAAACGAACCGGCGTCCTGACGAGCCACTCCATATAAGCGGCGCCTCTGTATAAGCAAAGAGCGAGCCAAACGTGCGCCCTGCTCGAGCTGGCGCTACTATCCGCTGATGCACACGCTGTCCGGAATCGTTGCCTTGGGCACGGCACTTTGTCTGAGCGTCGCGCCGATGAGTGCCCAAGGGACAGAACCACGATTCGAACTGTCCCCTTTGCTCGGCTACGTCACCGGAGGGACGTTCGACGAAGAAGTCACCGGGCAGCAACTCGACCTCGACGACAGTAACGCGGCCGGGCTGCAGCTCAATATTCGCGCCGACGGCCAATCGAGTTACGAAATCCAGTACGCGAGGCAGGCGACTCGAACCAGTGGCTCCACTCTGCCATCGCTCGGCGTGACCATCGAGAAACTCGAGATCGGTGGCAGCTACGAAACGAGTGCAGGGCTGACCCGACCCTTCGTCGCCGCAACGCTGGGTGCCACGCGGTTCCGGCCCGAGGACAGCGCGTTCAATGACGATACCTATTTCTCGTTCTCGCTGGGCGGCGGCGTGAAGTTCTTTACGGACAGGCCAATCGGCATCACGATCGATGCCAGGTGGGCCGGCGCGTTCATTGACGAAGACACGGACGTGTTTTGCCTGTCTGCGGGGGGGCTCACCTGCCTCATACAGACGGACGCCGGGCTGGCATCACAGTTTCGCGTGTTTGTCGGGCTCAACGCCCGGTTCTGAAAGCGATTTCTACGTATTCCACTCAGCACCGGCAAGCCGCATCATTTCAAGGGTGGTAGTTGACATAATGCCACCAGTTTCGATTGTTCAGCCATCGGAGAACACAGACAAAAAGCTGGGCCGGTGCCACACCGCTGGCGGATCCAGGCCATAGAGCTTGTGACCGCCGTAGAAAAACCAGGAGTGCCCCATGTCCAAACTAAATGTTCAGAAAGTAGCCTCCCCCGAAGACCGCACACTGCCGGTCTTCAAGGAGTTCGAAGAGATTGCCGACAAGATTCGGGTCCGTGCCTTCAATTTGTTCGCGAACCGCGGCTTCAGTATGGGTAACGATATTGACGACTGGCTGACCGCGCAGCGCGAGATCTGCTGGCCCACCGCCGAGCTCGTGGAAGAAGAAGACGAGTTCGAGATCAAAGTCGCCCTCGCCGGCTTCGAATCCGACGAAATTACGGTAACGGCAACGCCACGTGAAGTGATTGTCAAAGCCTCCCATAAGGATGAGCGCAAGGAAGACGACGAAAAAGTGCACTGGAGCGAATTCAGGAGCAATGAGGTCTATCGGCAAATCGCGCTGCCGTCGGACGTCGACGTGGCGAAGATAAAGGCGGAATTCGAGGACGGCATGCTCGAAATCGAAGCGCCGAAGATGAAAGGCAAATCGAAAGCGGCGAGGAAGATCGAGGTATCCAGCGCCGCCTGATCGCCCAAAACTTCCGGGCAGAGTGATGTGGGGGCCGGGATTTGCGAATCCTGGCCCCTTTTTTCCACGCCACCCGCCTGTCCTTTCAGTGCGGCCTGCCGGGCTGCAATCAAAACCCTGAATCCCGGTCAACGGTTTGCGGGTACCAACAGATTGTTGACCCGCGGTAGAGGAAGACGACATGCCTTACCGGAGTGTTTCGGAGCTACCCCGCGCGGTGCGCGACCATTTGCCGCCGCATGCGCAGGATATCTACATGCAGGCATTCAACAATGCCTGGGACCAGTATGCCGACCCGTCAAAACGACGGACGAAGGGAACCCGGGAAGAGACCGCGCATCGGGTAGCCTGGTCAGCCGTTGCGCGCGTCTACGAGAAAGATTCAAACGGCCGCTGGCAAAAGAAGTAAGTGTTATCTCGAATTGTGCCGGCAGCATCGAGACCGCAAGCTAAAAACAAGCGATTCGAGCCACAGCTGTTTTGCCGGAGGTGATTATCTTGAAGACCCTGGGCGTATTTGAAAACACACAGCAAAAGACGGCGCACTGGATTGAACAGGTAGCTCATAACATGGGCTCTTCAGACATGGAACGTTCGTATCGCGTGCTGCGCTCGGTGTTGCATGCCGTGCGCGACCGTTTGCCACCAAATGATGCCGTTCACCTGGGAGCCCAGATGCCGATGTTGGTGCGTGGCTTCTACTACGAAGGCTGGCACCCGGCCGACAAGCCGGAACACTACCGCCACAAGGACGAGTTTCTGGCCCATATTGGACGCGCTGTGCCAGATCTCGACCCGGCACAGCGCGAGCGTGCCGCTGCAGCGGTGTTCTCTGTCCTGAACCAGGAAATCGGCGGCGGACAGGCGGACCACGTCCGGCAAGCGTTGCCAGCCGAAGTCCGGGATTTCTGGCAGACTACCGGCGTAGAGAAATCGAAAGATTCGGGATCGAACCGCGATTGACTCCGGTCCCGGCTTCGACTCGTGCCGGGCCATCGTAAGGACTGGCCCAGGACGATTGATGAGCTGGAGAAGAGCCTGCCACGATCACGCAAAAAGCCAACCTGACATAAAGCCCGGACAGCCGCGCCACGATTAGCGCCGTTGCTTGGAGCGCGAGTTTGGACTGCAGCTGCGCAGCCCTGGCCCGGATACCTCGCCAGTATGGCGCGCTCTCGCTGAGTCTTTGACCGATCTTACGCGCCAACTGGTGCAATATCCGGGCTAGACGAGCCGTGTTTTCGAGACGACGAATACTGCTAGCGACGCGGCATTCCAAGCTTGCGGCGAAAGGCTTGAATAACCGGCAACTTCTCATTCCACGGCGATGCGTCGGCCCGATCCGGGTCGACCGGGCAAACGTCCCCGGCGAATCCGGGCGGGATCTGATCGTCCAGTTCACCCGTACCGGCGTTATCGAAGAACTCGTAACCGGGAATCAACAAGTCGTCGTCGACAATCGCGTCGACCGTGCGCAAGCCGTAACTCGAAATTTCGACGGTAAAGGGCTGCGGATTCACGATCCAGACGTGCGACGGACCGGCAACGAACAGGTACTGGACCTGCCGATTTCTCGACGCGATGCGATATTTCTGGATCTTGCCGCCATACATCGAGCTGCGGGATGCCGAAACGCCAACGAGTGCGCTGAAGTCCGGCTCGAAACCGGGCTCGAACTTCAGCGATCGCGGATCGTCCTCGTCCGTAAACCAGGCAATGCGCCGATTGTTGTTGATGCGGTTGGCTTTCAGCCTCATTGCCCGCTCCCGCGGCGCCTCGAAATCCCGATAGGGCGCCGCCCGGTTGGTAGGCGCATTGCGCAGAACCAGGGACAGGAGACGTCTGTCGTTGTGCCTGCGCGGTCCGCGCTGACTGACCTCGTCGAGTGCCGCCTGGATCTCCAGTGGCAGGTTGGTGGTTTCCTCGGCCGTGCACCATGCGCGCTCGCCGCGTTTCTCCATCCATCGCAAGGAACCCTTCCCTATCCAGTGCGCGTCCTTCGTGTTGATGTAGTGAGACGCGCACCGCCAGACCAGTGAGGAGTCTTTGTAGAACACCCGGGCATGAATAGTAGCGGCCTTCGCGGGCCCCGAGGCCGCCGGCTGCACGTAGGCAGGCATGACCTTGAGCCCTTCGGCATCACGCTGGTTGCAGAGAAAATAGCGCGTGTCGAACAACGTGACGCTGTACTTCGGCGTGTAGCCTGCCTGCAAAAGCCCGCGCGGGTTTTCCTTCGCCTGACCGTCTGCCCGGAGTCTGGATCCGGCATCCAGAAGACCACGGAAGTACGCGCCGACCTGGCGCGGTGTATCGCCGCATGGCGAGACATTCCGAACCGTCTTGACGGGAATACGCGTATTTCTGTTCAAATCTTCTCCCCCTTGCCTGACCGACTGGTCAATTTTCTGCATAGTGTACAACGACTTACAGTCACTTTATGAAATAGCTTATTAAGTGCGGTATTTCACATAATTTCGGCAAGAATACGGACTTCCCTCACAGAATCGGCGTCCCAGCGCCCCGTTCGATACCGCAGTTACTAGGATTACAGCTGTATTGGCACCATACCCTTCAACTGACAGGGAGAACACCGATGCACAGAACACCGACCCTGACGCCGACACCCGACCTTCCCGTGTGCGAAATGTCACTCTCCGAACTGCTCCTGCACGCACTGGTCATCGAACTCGAGGCGACGCAGCGTTACTCACAGCTCGCCAACATGATGGCGCAAACCGGCAACCGCAAGGTCGCGAAGATATTCGCGAAAATGTCCAGGATCGAAGCCGCGCATGCAGAGACCATCGACGAACAAATCAAGGGCCGGCACCTGCCGATACTGACGCCCAGCCAGTATCACTGGCGTGGACCCGAGGCCCCGGAAAACACCGACAGCAACCGCCTGTTCCACCTGATGACGCCGAGCCAGGCGATGGCGCTCGCGCTCGACAACGAAAAGCGCGCCTACGAGTTCTTCGCCGACGTCGTGGATGACAGCAGCGACGAGAGCGTTCGTGAACTGGCCGCGGAATTTGCAGCTGAAGAAGAGCAGCACGTCGCCTGGGTAGAGCAATGGCTGGCCGAGGAGACGGCGGGTCATGCGGAGTCCGGCGTCGGCTGATTGCCGGTCAATCCGAACTGGCGGCGCAAGACCAGCCGGCTATAGCGAGGTCTATGACTAGTTGGCGATCAAGCTCCGCAGCCACACGGCCTCTATTTCTTGTCCACGCGCCATACCTCGACCGGTTCACCTTTTACCGCTTCTTCCACAATGATCTCGCCGATCTTGCAGGGCGCGACGCCGCCGGTCTCGTCACAGGGCTTGAGCGCCTGCAGGCGCCCCTGATAACTCGTATCCACCGTTGCCGCGACCTGCTCCTGCCGGTCCGGGGCCCGCCAGACGATTCCCGGCTCCACCGAATTGCGAATGTCAGCCAGGTCCGCGAACACGCGCTGTCGGCGTGCGGTCGCCTCACAACGCGTTTTCGATTTATCGACGATGATGGTTTCCGCCGCATCCTTCAGCGTCACCAGTTGCTCCAGTGCCGCCTGGCAATCGGCCTGGGTCAGAAAGGTCATCTCGAGTTCCTGTTGCTGGCACACCGTTTTTCCCGACGGTGCGACACATTCCGCCAGCGTCAGCACAAACACCTGTATCCATCCGGTATCCATGGCACTGCTCCCTATTCGTATACAAGGCTTTAGGATAGGACCCAAAGACTAGCAGAAAAATCCCGGCGGACCCGCCTCGGGGCGACACGACCGGGAGCAGAGAGGGAGCCGGATCGCCGCTGGTCGTCAGAGCGCAAGAAACTCATCGGGCAGCAGGCTGGTTGCCAGCATCACCGTGTTGATATCGGAGTGGTCTCGCCAACTCCGGACCCGCTGGTTTCCGGGTTCACGCCAGAAGCTCTCGATGGCCTTGCCTTGCGATACGAACGCCTGCAGGATTTCCAGGGCTTCTACCGGCACCCCATGCAGTATCTCCGGATGAGCAGCGGCAATCGATCGCAAGCGCTCGACGCCCTTCAGGCCGATGCAAAAGCCCAGCTCACGAAAGGCCAGGCGGTTTTCGGCAGGATCGTTCGCAGACCCGTAACCGGAAAACGCGTGAAGGCTGCCAAGGATGTCTCGAACAAGTATGGGCACGAGCGTGGCGGTTTCGTAGCGCCCGGCATCATACAGCTCAAACACCCGACAGGTATCGAACAAGAGGCCACCAATGCCAAGCGGGTCGCTGCTCGCCCAGTGCGGATCGCCGATCATCGCTTCCGTCTCGCGGATTTCTGTCGCCAGAACGGGCCCTGTTTCACCGCGCGCCCCGGTGTCGGCGCACAAGGCGAGTTCGCTGTAGGTCACGAGACCGTCCAGCGGATCGTGCTGGCCTTTTGAAGCGAGCAGCGCTCGAGAGAGGTCGATGCTCATCTTCCAGACCAGCTGTTTCGGGCGACCCGGTTCGAGCGCCCGCGCGAACCCGGCATGCGCCGCTTTCGCCAGCTCGACAGCCCAACGGCAATAGCGCACATCACCCGTCACCCGGCTCGCCCGGTACAAGGCATGCATCCACTTGGTGAGATAGTGGAAATACTGGCCATCTCGCTCCCACTCCAGGCGTTCGTCGTACGCCTCACCTGGCGGTCGCTCGGGGAGTCGCTTGCCGATGCGAAGCCCTCCGGCCGTCGGGTGCCGCCGGCCCTCGTTATCGTCGAGACCGCTAATCCATCCGTGCCGGGTGTCGTCGTCGCGATGCCTGCCGAGCACGACGTGCACCTGGTCGATGAGCCTGGCGGCAAGGTCCCGGTATTCGTCCTGCCCGGTCGCGGTAAACAGGCTCAGGAAATTGCACACCGCGTGCGCATCCGTCCAGAGATAGCGCCGGGGCGGCCTGGCCGGATTGCTGAGGCCGCTGTCATCGGAAAATTCCAGCATCACGCGCCGGACGTAGCTGATATTGTCGGATGCGTTCATCCCGGGGCAGTCGAGGACTTACACGCCGAACGGGTAGGTATCGGGCATGCCCCGCATTTCCGCCGTGGTCAGCGGCGTAACCGCCGAGCTACGATCGACCCAGATGTATTCGTCGAACTGGCGCGAGAGTTGTGCTTCGAAATAGTGGCTCGCAATCTCCGTCTCCGGTCGATAGATGACGCCGATCGCACGCTCGAGCCGGGGCTTGGAAAGTTCAGCGATAACTTGCAGGTTGGTGTTGCTACTCAGCGGCAGGATCAGTCCCGGCTGCTCGGTCATGTGGAACAGGCGCTCGTAACTCTGCGCATGGGCTGGACGGACGTCCTTGATCTCCATGGGGCCATCCCATTTCGAGGCGGCTGCGACGGTGCCATGGTCCGTGCCAAACCCGATTCGACGGGAGTCGCTTCCAAACGCCTCGCGACACAGCTGTCCGATGTTGAATTCCCCGCGCGCGGACATCTCGGTCGCGGCGGCATCGCCGATATGCGAATTATGCGCCCAAACGACCGCCCTGGCATCCCCGCCGCGTGCCTCCATGACGCGCTTCAGCGTCTCGAACATGTGAGTATCGCGCAGGTTCCATGACGCGCGGGAACCGTAGTACATGATTCGGTAGTAGCGCTCTGCGTTGGCGACCAGGGCCGCGTTTTGTGCCGCATCGAGGAATCGCGCGCCGTCCTTGTGGGCGTAGACCTGACGCTTCTGGAACAGGTCGGTCAGCATACGCGCCACTTCCTGCTCACAATCCCGGTACTGACCGGTCAGCGTGGCGTGACCATAAGCGGCAGGGTCGGCTTCCCAGGGACTGAGGCAGCCATATCGCCAGCGCGCCACGTCCGCCAGCTCCGGATCGACGTCGTCGAGATAGCCGATGACCGCTCGCACCGAATTGTAAAGACTGTACAGGTCGAGCCCGTAGAAGCCGGTGCGCGCCGCCATCTGCAGTGCCTTGTTGTGCTCGTGCAGCCAGTCGACAAATTCGCGCACTTCGGCGTTGCGCCACATCCAGGTCGGGAAACGCGAAAACGCGGTCCAGTCCGACGGCGTGGCATCCAGATGCCGGACGTAATGATCGATCTGAGCCGCGTCGGGCCAGTCGGCTTCTGCAGCGACAATATTGAAACCCTTGTCTTCGATAAGCCGCTTCGTTATTGCGGCCCGGAGTGCGTAGAACTCGGACGTACCGTGGCTGGCTTCACCGATCAGAATGACTCGTGCATCGGCAACACGCTCGACGAGTGAATGCAGATTGATATCGCTGGGCCACTCGAACGATTCACCGTTTCGGCGAATCAGGCTCGGCAGCGTTCTGTTCAGCACGGGCAGGGTTTGGGCCACGC
Organism: uncultured Gammaproteobacteria bacterium; assembly: GCA_963701335.1. Lineage (GTDB taxonomy): Bacteria > Pseudomonadota > Gammaproteobacteria > Steroidobacterales > Woeseiaceae > UBA1847. The sequence goes on along the minus strand of CAVOZR010000004.1, from coordinate 1,779,486 downwards.
GCGGACGTGTAGCCTCCGATACCTCCAACTCCCAGCCCTGCTCGCCAATCAGCGGAACGAAGCGTACGTCCGCAAGGTCCTCACGCTCAAAACGACCGTCGCCGCGGTTCGTGATGCGAACGAGTTCCTGCGCACGCTTGCTACTACCTACCGGCACGATCATGCGACCGCCCACCGCAAGCTGGCTTTTCAGGTTTTCCGGAATGACCGGGGCTCCCGCGGAGACGAGAATGGCGTCGAACGGCGCCTTGTCGACCCAGCCGCGCGTCCCATCTGCATGCAGGATATGGACGTTCGTATAGCCGGCATCCTGAAGATGGCGCGCCGCCCCTTCGGCCAGCTCCCGGATCCGCTCGATGGCGAATACTTCACCGGCAATCTCGGCGAGGACCGCGGCGGCATAGCCGGAGCCGGCGCCAATCTCCAGAACCCTTTCGCCGCCGCGAAGCAGCAGCGACTCGACCATGTAGGCGACGATGTAGGGTTGGGAGATCGTCTGCCCGGCGGGAATTGGCAGGGGCATATCATCGTAGGCGAGATCCCGCACTTCGTCAGGCACAAATGCCTCGCGAGCTATGCTGCGCATAGCCTGCAGGACATTGGCATCCCGTACGCCGCGTGCGGCGATCTGTTCCGTCACCATACGTTCGCGCAGTTCTGCGTAGTCGACCATATCGCGCTCCGGGATAGGCTCGAACTTAGCCTAGCGGGTGCAAAACCACCCGCTAATCCGTGCTTCCGCGTATATCCGAAAGTCCCGGCTGCGCCCAGACTGGCAACAGATCTGCGAGACCTGAGCGATGCCAGTTCACAATAGTGAAATTGCCGATATTTTCGAGAAGCTCGCGAACCTGCTCGAGATCGAAGGCGCGAATCCCTTTCGAGTTCGTGCCTACCGGAACGCCGCTCGTACGATTCGAAGTCACAAGCGAAGCATGACGACCCTGCTCGACAAGGGGGCCGACCTGAGCTTGCTGCCTGACATCGGCGACGACCTCGCCGAAAAGATTAAGACGATCGTACAAACAGGTCAGCTGCCGTTGCTCAGTGAGGTCGAAGCGCGCACCCCTGCCGCACTTGGTGAGCTGCTGCAGATACCGGGTCTCGGACCAAAACGGGTAAAGGCACTTTACGAGCATCTCCACATTCGCAGCGCTGAAGATGTCAAACGCGCCGCTCGCTGCGGCAAGATCCGACAGTTACCGGGCTTCGGGGAGAAGACCGAGCAACGCATCAAGGAGCGCCTTGAGCAGTTCACCGGCGCGGAACAGCGCCTCAAGCTGATCACGGCCGAGGACTTTGCCGAGTCACTCCTGCGCTATCTGAAAAACGTCGACGGCGTAAGAGACGCCGTCGTCGCGGGCAGTTTCCGCCGTCGCAAAGAGACTGTCGGTGATCTGGACATCCTCGTGACGGCGACAAAAGGCTCGCCGGTAATGGCCCGTTTCGTCGACTACGACGAGGTCGTCGAGATTGTCTCCCAGGGCAAGACCCGCTCAACCGTGCGTTTGCGCTCCGGTCTATCCGTGGATCTTCGGGTCGTTGCGCAAGCGAGCTACGGTGCCGCACTTGTCTACCTGACGGGCTCCAAGCCGCACAACATCGCGCTCCGAAAGCTGGCCATCAAACGAGGATACAAGCTCAATGAGTACGGGGTGTTCAAGGGCGAAGAACGGATCGGCGGTAAGACCGAGAAATCCGTCTACGCCGCAGTCGGCCTGCCTCTTATCCCCCCGGAACTGCGTGAAAACCGCGGCGAACTGGCGGCCGCCCGAAAACGCAGACTCCCGGAACTCATCGTGATCGACGATATACGCGGTGACCTGCATTGCCACACGAGCGCAAGTGACGGACGCCACAGCCTCAGGCAAATGGCCGATGCCGCCATCGCACGCGGATACGCATATATGTCGGTCAACGATCATTCGAGACACGTCACCGTCGCCAACGGCCTCGACGCCAGGCGGCTGCTCCGGCAGATCCGGTCCATCGACAAACTAAACGACCGCCTGCAGGGCTTTCGAGTGCTGAAATCGATCGAGGTGGACATTCTCGACGATGGGCGACTGGATCTGCCGGATACCGTGCTCAAAGAACTGGACCTTACCGTAGGCGCGATACACTACGGTTTTAATCTGACAGCCAGACGGCAAACCGACAGGATATTACGCGCTATGGACAATCCGTACTTCAACATTCTGGCGCACCCGACCGGGCGGCTCATTAACGAACGTGCACCCTACGCAATCGACCTCGAGCGAATAATGGACGCCGCCAAGGATCGCGGCTGCGTACTTGAACTCAACGCTCATCCGGATCGACTGGACCTCGGCAGCGAGGCTTGTCAGCTCGCCAGCGAAAAAGGCGTCAGGATCGCTATTTCGACCGATGCGCACAACGCCTCGGATCTGGACTACATGCGCTTCGGCATCGACCAGGGCCGACGCGGCTGGCTCGAGCGCGAAGACGTCGTCAACACCCTGCCATTGGCGAAGCTATTGAAGGCATTGCGCCGGAAGTGACTTCTACCGACCATGATTTCTGATTGGCTCCTTGCCCGTTTCGCGCGCTACCAAAGTTCGCGATACCTGCACCTCGATGAGTCGCGCGACGATTCCCGGCTGCCATTGCCGGATCCGGACAAGACCTACCTGCTCTACCTGCACATCCCGTTCTGCGTGGTGCTGTGCCCCTTCTGCTCCTTTCACCGGGTCGAATTCAGGGAGGATCGGGCGCGTGCGTATTTCAGTGCTCTGCAGCGGGAGATTCGCACGGTAACGGATGCGGGCTTTCGGTTCAGCGAACTCTATGTCGGAGGCGGCACGCCAACCGTCATCCCGGAGTTGCTGGCAGAAACGATCGCCATGGTGCGCGCCCTGCATCCGGTCACCAGTGTCTCGACGGAAACCAACCCGGACGACATCGACGCTGACCGGCTGCCCGCACTCCGCGCAGTCGGCGTCGACCGGCTGTCCGTCGGCGTGCAGAGCTTTGACGATTCCCTTCTGCGTGAGATGGGACGATTCGAGAAGTATGGTTCAGGCGAGCAGATCCGGGAGCGCCTCAATCGCGTTGCCGGCGAGTTCGATACCCTTAACGTCGACATGATCTTCAACTTCCCGGATCAGTCCGAGCATTCACTGAGGGCCGATCTGCGCATCCTCACCGATGACGTCAAAGCGGACCAGGTTTCCTTCTACCCGTTGATGACCTCGAAAAGCACGCAGAAGAACATGCTGCGGCAAATTGGCAAGGTCGATCATCAGCGTGAGAGAAAACTGTACCGGTTGATTAGCAAGCACATGATCGCGGCCGGCTATCAGCGTTCCTCGGCCTGGTGCTTTTCGCGTCGCCCGACGATGATGGACGAGTACATCATTACCCAGGACGAGTACGTCGGCCTCGGTAGCGGCGCCTTCAGCTATTTCGGCGGCCACCTCTATGCCAGTACGTTCTCGCTGAACCACTACATCGAACGGGCGCAAAATGGCGGAACCGGCATAGTCCGGGGACGAGCAATGAGTGCACGGGATCAGATGCGCTACTACCTGTTGACGCGTCTCTTCTCCGGGTCGCTGGATCTCGATCAGGCTGAACTCCGATTCGCCGGCCAGTTCGCCAGGACGCTGAGACCTGAGCTCGCCGGTCTTCGACTGATCGCTGCGGTCAGGCGCGATGGGGTTCGCCTGCAGCTGACTGAGCGGGGCTATTACCTATGGGTAATTCTCATGCGCGAGTTCTTCACCGGCGTTAACCATTTTCGCGAGGAAATGCGCCACAACATCGGTGCCGAACGACATACTGCAGCTACCGCCGATAGCAAGGCCCACGCGGCGCCCCATGACAGCGTTTGACCGTTGTCTTGTCCGCGCCCCCGATCGCGCCGATAGTCGGAGCCAGCGCATATGCGCGCGCCGCCATCATGCTAATCTTCGCGACGACCACCTGGGAGGAGAGAGCCATTGATCACCACTGATGTCGTTATAGTTGGCGCCGGACCCTGCGGCCTGTTTCAGGTCTTCGAACTTGGTCTGCTGGGTTTGAAAGCTCATGTCGTCGATTCGATCCGTCAGCCGGGGGGACAATGCACCGAGCTTTATCCGGACAAGCCGATTTACGATATTCCCGGTATCCCGGTCTGTACCGGCGAAGAACTGACGCAGGGGCTGCTCAAGCAGATCGAACCCTTCGAAGCGGGCATGCATCTCAATGAGGAGGTCACCGTCGTTCGAAAAGACGGTGACAACGCGTTCCACGTCGAGACCAGTGCCGGAACCCAATTCAATGCGAAGGCAGTCGTAATCGCCGGCGGCGTGGGTTCTTTTCAGCCGCGGCAGATGCGCGTGCCGGGCGTGGACGACTTCCAGGCCGAGAACGTGCACTACCGGGTGCAGGATCCCCAACGTTTTGCCGGAAAGCGGCTTGCAATTCTGGGCGGTGGCGATTCTGCGCTTGACTGGGTCCTGGAACTGGTCGATACGGCGGCGCACATCAGCCTCGTACATCGGCGCGACGAATATCGCGCGGTTCCCGCCTCGGTTGAAAAAATGCGCAAACTGGTAGCCGACGGCAGGATGGACGTCGTCGAAAACGCCAAGGTAGTCGCGGTCGACATGGCGGATGAACGTGTCCGTGCAATATCGGTACAGCCGAAGGATGGCGACGCGATCGAAATCGCCGTCGACGACGTGCTGGTTTTTTACGGCCTGGCACCGAAGCTCGGGCCTATCGCCGAATGGGGCCTCGATATCAATCGCAAGACAATCAATGTCGACGTCGAGAAATTCGAAACCTCCGTTCCCGGCATCTACGCCATCGGTGACATCAACTTTTATCCGGGCAAGAAGAAACTGATCCTGTGCGGTTTTCACGAGGCTGCGATGGCGGCATTCGCAATCAAGCAACAGATCGAGCCGGACAAGAAGGTTCGCCTGCAATACACGACAACCAGCCCGCTCATGCACGAGAGGCTGGGCGTTAGCGACTGACGTCCGGGCTAGGTATTATTCCGCATTGTCGTGAAGCACGGTTGCGGCAATTTAGAAGCTGCATGGCTCTGAAAATTTGAACGGGTGAAAGCGATGACGGAACTTGACCTTAACCGGGATACTGTACGACAGATCGTTGACATGGCACGCGAGTTTCACGCCAGGGATGACGTCTCTTTCGACGAAGAACCCGAAATCGCGGATGAGTTCTGGTCCGGCCAGATGAATGCCGAATTCGCGGGCGATACCTACTACCAGGAACTCAAGGCCGCGATCGAGGACCTCGAACCTGACCAGCAGGTATCACTGGTTGCGCTGACGTGGCTGGGACGCGGCGACTTCACCCTCGACGAATGGGGCGAGGCCCTGGGCAATGCCGAAGACAGCTGGAATAATCATACGGCCGACTACCTGATAGGCACATCCCTGCTGGCCGATTACCTCGAAGAGGGCCTGGAGCAATTCGATACGGCTGACGCCGAGTAAACGGGCGCGGCGCGCCGAAGGAGGAATTCTTATGAGCCTCAAACTGATCTCATCGGCATTCGAACACGGTGCTGCGATTCCCCCGGTCTACACCTGCGACGGGGATGACGTGTCGCCACCCCTGTCCTGGTCCGGAATTCCGGAAGGCACCCGGAGTCTCGCGCTACTGGTCGACGACCCGGACGCGCCCGACCCCGCGGCTCCAAAGATGGTGTGGGTACACTGGGTGCTTTACAACCTGCCACCGAACACCAGGGAATTGGCGCGGGCCGCGGACAGCGAAGACCTGACGTCCGTCGCGCGACGCGGTCTCAATGACTGGAAACGTCCGGACTATGGTGGCCCCTGCCCGCCAATCGGTCGCCACCGTTATTTCTTCAAGCTCTTCGCACTGGATACCGAACTGCCTGATCTGGGGGAACCGACAGGGCCGGCCCTGGAGCGAGCAATCGAGGGGCACGTCCTGGCAACGGCAACGCTGATGGGAACCTACGAACGGGGCTAGCCGGGCTAGTGTCCTTTTCGCGTCGGTCGCTGGCGACACTCGTCTTCCCGACCCCGGACGACGCGCTCGCCTTTCATGGCCCCCTTCGTCTCGGTGACGACCGTGTTCTGCCCTTCCTGGTGATCGTCGTCGTAGTAGTAAACGACGACCCAATCGCCTGTACGCCCGAGTTCATGGGCGCGAGCGGTATTCGAAAACAGGGCGGTAAAGTGCCACTTGTCGCGATCTGTATGAAGAATCGGCAGCCACGACTCGCCCTCAGGATTGAAACGTTTCGGTGCGATCCTTGGCAGCTTTCCGGCGGTGGCGCTCTGTCGGTACTGGCTGTCGACGTCGAGCAGCAGCTCCACCGGCGGCAGGTCCCTCGATACCCGCGGAGCGGATCGACCGCGACCGAGCAGCGCCGCGAGCCCCGCGCGAATCGCCGCCGCGCGTCGCGGGCCAATGCCGGGAACCGCCTCGAGGCGCCCGTCGTGCGCCGCAACTTCGAGCGCCTCCAGTGTATCGATATGCATTGATTCGTGAATGACGTGCGCGAGTTTCGGCCCGACACCGGGGACTGCCTGGAACAGGGTCTCCGGTGTTGCATCACCGCGCAATCGATCGAGCTGGGCGAGCTTACCGGTTCTGTCTATCTCGTCGATCGCCGAGGCCAGGCCCCTGCCGATCGCCGGGAGGGCGATCAGCCCGGCAACGCCCTCGTCGCGCAGAATATCGCGAGCGTCTCTATCCAGGTCCTCGAGCGTCCGGGCTGCCTTCACATAGGCATTGATGCGAAACGGGTTTGCTGCCTGCTGTCTCAGCACGTCGGCGCACTGGCGGAAGATGCGTGCCACTTTCAGATTGAACGACGACTCTTTCACGTTTCGATTCCGCCTGTGTGTGCCGGTTGAGGCCTCAGCTGCCGCCAGGCTCGACGAAGCGTATTCGGCATTTCAGCCTGGCCATCTCCTTGTAGATAGGCCGCCCCTTCAACGACGACGGCGCGATCAGCACGTCAAATTCGGAAGTCAGTAACTCATCAAACCCGATTGTTTCCTGCAACTTGGCAACCCGGAAGGCGAAGCGGACCTTGGACCCGGCCGCGAATTGCTTCAGCCGGCTCTGGATCCCCGCAATGTCGTCCTGGTCCAGTTGTTCTGCTCTCGTCGGCGTGAACTCGGCACTGCCGCCGCCGAGTCGGTGGATCTCCCGGGTGAATGGCAGACTCGCTGCCCTGCGCCACCGGTCGTCGCTGAAGAAGATCGTCACGAGCTCCGTTTCCTGGTCAGCCAGGTGCTCGGTCACCGCGCGCCAGAGATCGGGTAGCAAACTCGCCTCGGTCACGGCCAGCAGGATACGGCGAACCTCAGTCCCGTTTTCGTTCATGTCCGCTCCCTTCGGCGAAATGCTGGCGCCGTGTCGCGTAGTGGATGAGCTTGTCTTCGACAAGCCGATTTATAGTTCCGGGGCCAAACTGCCGGTCACTTTCTCGTTCTCCGGCCTTGCGGCCGGTTAGCAGTTCGACGACCTCATCGACATGCCTTGCGGCGTAGACGCTGAATTGCTGATTCTGAACCGCCTCGACAACCTCCTCTGCCAGCATCAGGTGCTTGACATTGTCCCGGGGAATCACGACGCCCTGCGAACCGTCCAGGCCCCTTTCCTTGCAGACCCGGTAGAAGCCCTCGATCTTCTCATTGACGCCACCAATCGCCTGCACCCGGCCGAGCTGATTGACCGAGCCCGTCACCGCAAAATTCTGCCGGATCGGCACCTCCGATAGTGAAGACAGCAGTGCACACAGTTCAGCGACAGACGCGCTGTCGCCATCGACACCACCATAGGACTGTTCGAATACGATGCTGCCGTGCAGGGAAAGCGGTACCTCGGCCGCGTAGCGTGCCGAAAGCGCGGCGGAAAGTATCAGCACGCCCTTCGAGTGAATTGCGCCCCCGAGTTTTACTTCTCGCTCGATGTCGACGACGTCGCCTTTGCCGATGCGCGTCGTCGCCGTGATTCTCACCGGGTGTCCGAAACGATATTCTCCAAGGTCCGTCACGGACAGGCCGTTGACCTGGCCCACGCATTCGCCCGAGGTATCGATCAGCAAGGTTTCCCGCGTGATGGCATCGACCACCTTGTTCTGCACACGGTTTTGCCGGTTCTGGTGCTGCCGCAGGGCTTCGGCCACATCCTCAACCGAAACTCTGTCCGCCTTGCGCCGCCTGGCCCAGTAATCCGCCTGAAGCAACAGGTCGTCGAGCGAGCGCATGTGCATCGATAAGCGCTCGCTGTCCTCCGCGTGCCTGGCGCGCTGCTCGATGACGCGCCCGATGGCCGCGACGTCGAACGGCAACAGCGCTCTTTGCCGGATGCGGTCAACGACGAGCCCGGCATATGCCGTTTCGCTATCCGCTGAGCGCTCGATATCATCATCGAGATCCGCGGCTACCTTGAACAGGTCGCCGAACTCCCTGTCGTACGCGCTCAACAGGTAGTAAAGCCAGCGCTCCCCGATCAGGGCGATCTTGATATCGAGCGGGATGGGCTCGGGCTGCAGCATCGTCGTCGTGGCGAAACCCAGCGTATCCGCCGGCGACTCTATCCGCACCTGCCTTGTGAACAGCGACTGTTTCAGGGCATCCCATACAAACGGCCGCCCGAGAACGCGGTGAATGTCGAGCACCAGGTAGCCACCGTTGGCTTGCAGAAGCGCACCGGAGCGGACCAATCGGAAATCGGTCAATAGCGCACCCATCTCCGCGCGGTGCTCGACTTTTCCGATCAGATTCGGGTAACTCGGGTTAGGCTCATAAATGATCGGTGCCGCCGCATCAGCCTGGTTACTCACGACCAGGTTGACCTCGTACGACGCGAAAATCGCAGAGTGATCGGCAGCAAGGAACGGCAGTGCAGGCGACTCTGGCTGACGAAACTCCTGTGAGTTCTCGATGATGTCTTGCTGCACCTCATCCAGGTAGGCGAGGACGGTCGGAAGCTCCTCGTTCTTTTTCTTGAGATCGTTCAGCAACACGCCGACCGCGTGTGCCGTCACCTCCTGGTCCAGCGCACGGACTTGTTCGCGGTGGCGCTTGCGAATCTTCGGGATGGCTTCGATGCGCGCCTGCAATTCTTCACTCAAGCGCTGGATCGACTCCTTGATCGCCTCGCGTTCCTCTTCCGGTAGTTTGTCGAATTCCTTGTCGTCAATGACCTTGTCGTCGCGCATCGGCGCCAGCACGTAGCCGGTCGGTGTCTGCAGCACCCCAATGCTCTCGCGAGCGGCCTGTTCGTGAAGGCTGCGCCACAGCTCCTCGAGTTCCTTCTGCGTCTGCCCTTCCAGCGCCTTGAGTTGATTGCCGTAGTCCTCGTTTTCGAATGCCGCAGGAATTGCGAGCTGTATCTCCGCAATCAATGCCTGCATGTTGTCGCGAAACTCGGTGCCTTTGCCCGCCGGTAGTCGCAATGCACGAGGTCTTTCCGGATCCGAAAAATTGTTTATGTAGCACCAGTCATCCGGCGCGCCTTTCTCATCCGCCCTTTCCCTGGCCAGTTTCTCGACCAGGCCGTGCCGATGACTGCCCGGCGGTCCGAGAACGAAAATGTTGTAGCCATCGCTGTCCAGCTGCAAACCGAAGCGAATCGCATCAATTGCGCGCTGCTGGCCAAGATAGGCGTCCGCGGCGGTAGCCTCGGACGCCTGACCAATATCGATGGATAGCGGCTGGCAATCCCTGTGGAGCTCTGTCACGGGCACTGCCAGAGTGTGGTTCCGTTCCGGGGTAGCGGGCACAGCTGATCTCCAGTGGCGAACCGGGTTATGCCATGGAAACATGGCAAGACAGCGTTACGTCACTAGGGGTAACCCGAATTCCGTACTCCGCCGATCTGTGATTTACTGAACGACGTACTCCGGGATGGTGCCGTCGACCCTCCAGGTCGAATACCCTTCATCTCGATCGGCTCATCTGCCGCTGGTTTTCTTGTAGACTCAGGCGCTGGCCAGCCGCCGAATCGAGAGAATGCGTAAAGAAGGTCTCAGCCAGAAAGCCTATGTTCCGCTCGCCGAGGGTGACAGCTACGATCCTTTCGTCGAGCCTTCCGAATCGCCCGCCGAGTTCACGCTGAAGTCGGTTGGTCTGGGTATCTTTTTCGGTATCGTCTTCGGTGCCGCGAACGCGTACCTGGGGTTGCGCGCCGGGCTCACGATCAGCACGTCGATCCCTGTTGCGGTAATGACCGTCGCTGTTTTCCGTGCGTTGTCCCGTGTTGGCGTGCGCGGCACGATACTCGAAACCAATATCTCCCAAACCACCGGGTCGGCGTCGAGTTCTCTTGCCAGCGGCGTCATCTTCACCTTGCCGGCATTGTTCATGTGGGGCATGCCACCGGAACTGCTGCAAATGACCTTGCTGGCGATGTGCGGCGGCCTCCTTGGTATCCTGTTCATGATTCCGCTGCGGCGCTTTCTGATTGAACGGGAACACGGCAAGCTGCCGTACCCCGAGGGTACCGCCTGCGCCGAGGTCCTGGTTGCCAACGAAATCGGCGGCGGGCGCGCCCGGTTCGTGTTCTACGGCCTTGCCGGTGGCGCAATTTTCAAGTTCCTGACCTCCTGGGCGCGCGTCATTCCCGGCGACGTGCACCTGAAGATACCTTTCATCAAGAAAGCCGAAGTCGGCATGGATCTGTCGGCCGCACTGTTTGGCGTCGGCTACATCCTCGGGCCGCGTATTGCCGCGGTCATGGTCGGCGGCGGCCTGCTCTCGTGGCTCGTCATTATCCCGGCGATCGCTTACTGGGGCGAGTCTCAGGCGTCACCCATCTTCCCCGAGACGATGAATCTCATTCGTGACATGTCGCCGGGACAGATCTGGACCCGCTACGTTCGCTACATAGGCGCCGGTGCGGTCGCGACCGCCGGCATCGTGACGCTGATACGCAGCGTTCCGGTGATGGTGAGCAGTTTCCGTATTGGCGCGTCACAGCTGACCCGGCGCGTTGGCGGCGGCGACGCAGCGGGATTGCGGACCGACAGCGATCTTCCGCTGCGCGTCGTTGGCATCGGTATAGCCGCGATCGCGTTGGTGTTGATCCTCGTGCCCCAGGTTTTCGGCGCCGTAGGCGGCATCGGCATCCGCGCGGTCGCTGCGCTCTGCGTGATCGTTTTCGCGTTCTTTTTCGTGACGGTGGCATCGCGCATCGTTGGCCTGGTCGGCGTAACCAGCAACCCGACCAGCGGCATGACGATTGCGGCACTCCTCGGCACGGCTTCGATTTTCCTTGTTTTCGACTGGACCGACGCGATGGGTAAAGCCGCGGCGCTGACCGTCGGCTGCGTCGTCGCAATTGCCGCTTCGATCTCGGGCGATACCTCGCAGGATCTCAAGACCGGATTCCTGCTCGGCGCAACGCCGCGCCGGCAGCAGACCGCGGAGCTCATCGGGGTACTGACGTCGGCAACGTTTGTCTGCCTTACCGTGCTGGCCCTCGGCAAGGGCTTTGGCTTCGGCAGCACTGAGCTGCCGGCGCCCCAGGCGACCCTGATGAAGCTCGTCATCGATGGCGTGCTCGATCAGAATCTGCCCTGGGCGCTGGTGGCCATCGGTGCCGGCATTGCTCTTGCCTGCGAATTGCTGCGTATCCCGTCCCTGCCCTTTGCGGTCGGCGTCTATCTTCCGGTTTCGACGATGACGCCGATATTCGTTGGCGGCCTGATTCGCCGCTGGATGGAGCGTAGCGCGAAGGACGAAAGCACGGCTGCCGACCGCCGCGAACGCGGCGTGTTGCTCGGCAGCGGCTTTGTCGGCGGCGAGGGCCTGCTGGGCGTCGGTATCGCCCTGGTTGCTGTCGCCAAGAGCCGTCGTCCGGATGGCATCGGTACCGAGTGGCTCGGTAGCGACATCACGGCGATGCTGGTAGGCGCGGCGGCCTTTGCCGTTTTCATTGCCTGGTTCTTCCGCTCGGTGCGCGGCCGCGGCGACTAGCCCGGGATTGCGCAATTCCGCGGTTCGACCAAGCGGTATTCCGGGACACGTTCAATCAACACAAACGGGAGGGCGATATGACGGAGAGACAGGGGCATTGCCTGTGTGGGGGCGTACACATCACAGCCGCAGCAACGGGTAACGAGGTTGGTGCCTGCCATTGCAAGATGTGCCGACGCTGGGGCGGCGGTCCGTTCATGGAAATTGAATGCGGCACTCGCGTTTCGTTTCAGGGCGAAGACAATATCGCTATTTACGACTCGTCGGACTGGGCCGAGCGCGGATTTTGCAAGCGCTGCGGCACGCATCTTTTCTACCGCTTCAAGGAAAATGGCCATCATGGGGTGCCCATCGGGCTTTTCGAGGATGACGACAAGCTCGTTTTTGCACACCAGGTGTTTATCGACGAGAAGCCGTCCTTCTACGCGTTCTCCAACAAGACCCAGGATCTGACGGGTCCCGAGCTGATCGCGAAGTACACACAGCTCTGATGGCGTCGTCAGTCTGCCGCTCGATTGGCCTTGCACGCGTCGAAGGTCACCAGCAGAACCGGCAACAGCGTCATGTTTGCCACCAGCGCGACAAGCATGGCAATTCCGGTCAGGAGTCCGAAGTAAATCGTTGGCGTAAACTGCGAAAGCGCGAGGATGGAGAATCCGAGCATGATCGTGACACTCGTGTAGTACATGGCGCGGCCGATTGTGCGGTGGCACCGATGGATGGCGCCCCAATAGTCGTGGTCGCTCGCAAATTCCGTGGAGAAGCGATGCACGTAATGAATCGTATCGTCGACGGCAATACCAACCGTGATCGCCGCGATGGTGATCGTCATCAGGTCCAGCGGGACAGCCAGCCAGCCAATCAGGCCCAGCACGACGACAGCGGAAGCGAGGTTTGGCACGATCGCCGTTGCCGCCAGGCGAACGCTACGAAACAGCGCGATGAACATCGCAAAGATCGCGACGAAGACGGCGCCGAGCGTCAGCACCTGTGAGCGAAACAGGCTCTGCAGCATGTTGTTGTACAGCAGCAGCATTCCGCTGAGATGGACCTGGCCGGCTTGCAGGTCGAACCTGTCACCAAGGCCCGTCCGAATGCGCTCGATGAGTTCGTTCCGCCTGAGCGACTTGTCGGACTCGAAGACGCGTACGCTGAAGCGGATCTGATCGCCATCGGGCGACAGATAGGGCTTGATCAATGACGCGCGAACGTCGTCCGGCAGTCGCTTGTATACGATGGAGAGAAGGACATTGTCGGTGAGGATGTCCTCGTCTATCTCACTCAATAACCTGGCCGTTGTCGCCACCGAAATGACCTTGCCGGTTTCATCGAGCGAGTCGAGATAATCGTGAATGGCCGCGACCTGTCCAAGCCTCGGGTGGTTGAACCAGTAGCTGGTCGCGGTTATTCCGCCCTCATCCCCCGGGTCGTCATCGAACAGCCCTTCGAAGGCTTCTCCCTGCAACTCTCCAGCCTCGTCGGCCAGGTCGACGTCCGCAACGGAATTCTCCGCGTCGGCGATTGGCGCGTCGATTATGACGTCGAGCGGAGTCGTGCCTCCAAGAGCCTTGTCGATCAGCGCCATGCCCTGGTAGATCTCCGTCGTCTTCTTGTAGTAGTCGATGAAACGGTTTTCGACGGTCAGTCGCGTGATTCCCAGGGTGCCGACCAGAACCAGCAGCCCCGAAATCACGATCGTCTGCCTCGCACGGCCATCGATCATGCGGGCGAAGGCCGCCGTAATTGCCGCCGTTACGTCTCGCAGCTCACGCGGCTCGCCGGGGCGAAACAGCATCAAGCCGGCCGGGAACAGCGTAAACGAGAAAACAAACCCGATCGCAACGCCGATCACCATCATCCAGCCAAAATCGATTACGGGCCGAATACCACTGACTATCAATGAACCAAAGGCGACCATCGTCGTAAGGGTGGTGTAGAGGCAGGGCACGATAATTCGCCGGATGGACTCGGCAACCAGTTCGAGCTGGGACGCCCGGGGACGCTTCGTGTGCGCCTCTCGATAGCGGACGATAATGTGCAGCGTCAGCGCAAGACACAGGATAAGCAGCAGCGATACGAAGTTCGACGACACGACCGTCACGCGCCAGTTCGTGGCGCCGAGAATACCGAGCATGACAATGCATGTAGCGAGGCAGTTCAGCAGCGTCAGAACGGCCCAACGCGGCCGTCGGAAGGCGATCACCAGGATCACGATCAGGAACGAAATTACGGCGATGCCAAAGACGACAAGATCGTGACGAATGAAGTCGATCGAATCGGCGACGATCATCGGCACGCCGCCAATATGCAGGCTCGCTACGTCCCTGTAGCCCTCGAGTACGCCGCGAATCGCGCCGATGGTCGCCTGCTCTTCGCCGAGTATGCGCTGACTTGCCGCGGCGAACTCCGCGCTCACCTCGACAAGGCGTTTTTCGTCATCGCTGCTCAGCGTGCCGTCAAACCCTCTCTCACGGAGTTCGTCGCGCAATTGCCGAAGTTCGAGATAGCGCCGATCCTGGCGCAGGTTGATCTGCAAAGCGGTGGTGCTGGCATCGGCACTGATTATCAGGTCACGATACAGGGCGCTCCCAACGAGTTCCTGGCGAGCGAGCGTGCGATCGGTCCCGGGATCGTCCAGGTATCGGATTTCGCTCGCAATGCGCCGGAGGTCGACAAGCGGGCTCTTGATCAGCGGCACGTCCAGAATACTCACCACGGATTCAACGCCGTCGAGTGCGCGCAGGTCGGAGCGCAGCTGGCCAAGCTCATGCAGCACCGCCTCGCTAAAGAGCGGCTTCCGCGGAGTAAAGGTAACGATCAGGAAATCGTCGGAGCCGTACCTGGCTCTGACCATGCGGTAATACCGCAGGTCGGCATCCCTTTCGAGGATCAGCGAGTCCGCCGTTGCATCCAGGCCGAAATCCCGCGCATACCATCCGGACAGCGCGACCAGCATGGCACTGATCGCAAGAACGATGACCGGGTGGCCCAATACGTAGCGCTTGTGCAGATTGCAGAAACGATCGGTTACACTACTCGGCGGTTTTCGCATTGGCCCTGTCTTTGAGACGACGTCCAACGGCAATTGATTGTTGGCGGACACAGGCAGCGGGTCAATCGGGACTACTACCTAGCGTCTCCACGCTTCTCGGATGAGACTTTCATGGAATCGACACCAATACAGTGAGATGAAGATTTCCGGACGTAAAGCAGCAGCAGAAAAGTTTCGCCGGGAGATGCGGCGCAGCAACGAATTGCACATTGATTACATCGACGATCCGGGCTTCTTTAGCAGCTACGATCGCTTTACCCACTGGCAACTTCAATACCTGCTGCCCTTCTTCAGCGATTTGCATCAGAAACAAGGCTATGCAGAGGCGATCGACTTCACCATGACCGACCTTGCCGGCGTAGGCATCAGCGATCGGGACCGTGACCTTGAACGCGCGGCCCCCGCGATTACCACCATGCTGCCGCTGCGAGCGCTCATCACGATAGCGGCAGCTGCGGAGATGAATGCGCGCGTGCTGAAAATCAACATCGCGATTTGTCGGTGCCTGCTCGTCGATGGCAAGTTGCCCGAAGAAATATCGGAAGTCGACTATTGTCTGGCATGCCGGAAAGCGAGCACCCTGGATGAGTGCTCGGAACTGGTGCACTCGGTAACGGCGCTGGGACAGACCCTCAAGTCGCTGGTGAAGATACCGATCCTCGGCGGTACGCTGCGCGCCATGCGTGCGCCTGCCCATGCCGCAGGCTTTGGCGCACTGCAGACGTTTCTGGAAAAAGGATTTACGACGTTCCGGCAAATTCCCGACATCGATCACTTTCTCAGCGAAATAGAAACTCGCATGCTGCGGATGTTCGAGCTTATCTACCTGGCACCGTTGGAGGAATTGGGGCAACCCGACGTTGCCGCAAAGAAGGCAGCCCTCCTCAGCGGTCAGTCCGACTAACCCCGCTATTTCACCCGTAGGCGCGTAAGATCGGTCAAGAATTTGATGGGCTGAAGAATTATCCGGGCTAGCCCCGTGTGACCCGGATTCGCAGCAGCAACAGGCCGAACAGGACGGCGGCAGCGCCGAACAGGAGAATAGCCAGGCTTTCGCCTTGCAGGAACTTGTCACCCATGAATACGACAACTGTCACGTATGGTAATTCTGTGACAGCAAGAGCCAGGAGGTAGAGAGAGAAACGATAATGCAGAAGGCCCAGCACGTAGCCGGGGATCTCGGAGGGCACGACAGCCTGAAACAGGAGCACGTGGGCGAATCGGCTGCGTCGGCTTAGCTGGCTTTGCCATGCTGCGATTTTCTCCTCGCCGATCAATGCGGCCGCGACCTTTCGGCCGAGGAATCGGCCGATACAAAACGATGCAATACCGCCGAGCAGCCAGCCTGTCCAGAGCAACAAGAAGGCGGTCACGTGGCCCCAGGCATAGATGGCAACCGGAACGAGAACGGCGCTCGAAAAGAACGCGACCATCGCAGAAAACATCGAAAGGATTATGAACACGGCCATTCCGAGGTATGGCCGCATCGCGATCAATCCCTCACACCAGACGATGACGGCATCGGCATAGTCGTGCAGCGATTGGGACGCCGCGATTACACCGAGCGCAATGACTACGATGCCGACAATGACAATATGCCTGAGCAATCGACGGTGCGCGACAGTCAGCCGCATCAGCTTGTAGCTTCGCTCGAAATTGGAATTGCCCGCGAATAAGTGGGTCAGGACACTGGCGACAATGACCCTACGAGGTCAGTTCGTATTTCACCGACGTTTCGGCATCCTCGAATTGGCGCTGAAGCGTGTCGTCAAGAAGATATTCAATCTCGCAGTCACCGACACTGATCGTCTCGCCGGCCGATAGTTGATGTTCTTTTATCGGATAGCCATCGACCTTGGTGCCATTCGTACTTCCGAGATCGATGAGGATCGCTCCTTCCGCGGTATAGCGAATCAGCGCGTGGTGCCGGCTCACTATCGTGCTGTCGAGGCGCAGGTCGCAAAGCTTGCTTCGACCAATCAGTATATTCCCCCGGCGCAGCCTGACCTCTCTCAGGTCCTTACCCTCAATCTGCACGACAAGGCGTCCCGGCTGCGGATAGAGTCCCGTCGTGCTGATGGTCTCCGCCTCATCAGAGCCAAATTGCTCAGTGGTGAGCGCACGCTGTGTCTCATAGGCGCGCTTCACGAGTTCTTTCGTGACGAGCGCCAGACCTTCTTCATTCGCCTGCGACAGACACTGCGTAAGAAGTTCGCTGACAGCATCCGGTACACCGGCGCAAAGTTCGTGAATCAGGCCAATCGCGTGATACTCCAGAACCTGGTCGATACCGGGCAGACCCCTGGACTCGAGGCGATGCCTGAGGAACTCCCGGGTTTCGGGCAGCGTGAAAGGCGCCAGCGAAATGCGTTTGCCGGCAGCTTCGACGATGGTCTTCAACGGACGCCGGGCCAACAGCGCTTCAAAATTGTCCCGCCCCGACAGGACGATCGTCAAACCGAAGTTGTTCTTTTGCTCCGCCTCAACGAGGCTTCGAACCTTGTCCAGCACCCACCAGTCACACCTCTGAACTTCCTCGATGCAGATCAGGGTGCGCCGCTTGTGCCCTTTCTGGAATGACAGAAACATCGAGAATATGCTCTCGAGGTCCGAGAGACTCATGTCCTTTGGCTCAAATCCCACGGCCGCAATAATCTTGCCCATGAAGTCAGTCGCATTGACGCAGGGGCCGGCGATGCTGACGGCCGCGACATCGGGGTCCAGCCGCGAGAGGAACTTGCGAATGACGAATCGTGCGGTCGATTTGCCCTTCCCGGTAACGATCGTTAGCGGCCGTCTGTTGCGGAAAGCGATGGCGAGCTGGTCAAGGGCGTTGCGGTGACATTGCGTCAGAAATGCCGATGAGCCGGTCGGCTCGACCTCGAGGTCGGGCAACGTCGTTGCGTGCAGCGGGTAGTGCATTGCATCTGCTCCTACGGCCTCTTTCTAAACGAGACTCTTTACTAGGGATTTATTATGTTTTGAGTCTAGGCCACTTGCAGCGACGTGTAAAGTTCTCTGTCAGGTTACGCCCTTAAGTATATGAAATAGAGAAGTATTAGCTGATTTCATTGACGGCCTTGATAAGGTCGTCGGTATCAACGTCGACGTCCGTTTCGACCCGGATCACCGCCCCCGTTTCGTCGCCCAGCGGATCGGATGTTTGCCGCTGATAGTCCAGCACGGCCACATCGGCCTCGGACGCGTCGCCGCCACTCGCGCTGCGTCTCTGCAGCCGCCGCGTCAATTCGGCTGAATTGGCAGAGGTCGATACGAACACGTGCCTGACCTTGTGACTTGCCGCGAATGAGACGAGCGCCTCGCGATCCCGACGTTTAAGAAAGCTCGCGTCGATGATCACGTTGAATCCAGCCTCGAGCAGGCCGCGCGCCGCTGCAAACAGATGGCAATACACCGCCAGAATCGAGCTATCCGTATAATTGCCAGCCCCTGGCCTCGAATCACTCGAAGCCGTTTCCTCGAGACCGGACAATCGCTTGCGTTCGATATCCGATCGCAGCCGGATCGCGGGCAGGTTTGACAGCAGTTGTGAGGAAAGCCAGGTCTTGCCCGAGCCCGAAAAGCCGTGCATGGCGATCAACCGCGGAGCCGGTCTGCGGAGCCAGCGGACAGCTACTGCGAGATTGTGTTTCACCGTGTCGATGTCGTTTTCGCGTTCGCCCGCGGCGTCCCGCTCCGTGCTTCTGATCGCGGCAACCTTGGCGCGGATCATGGCGTGGTACACATAGTAGAGACCGAATACCCTCATTCCGTCGTAGTCACCGCTGCGCTCCAGGTAACGGTTCAGGAAGGTAAACGCGAGATCCTGCCTGGCCCGGGCGGCAAGATCCATGACGAGAAACGCGACGTCACTGACGACGTCGATGTTGCGGAGATCTGCGCTGAATTCGACGCAGTCGAACGCAACGATACCGCTGTCGAGCCGCACCAGGTTTGCGAGATGCAGATCGCCGTGGCATTCACGAACGAAGCCGTCCTTGCGCCTTTGAATCAGGCTCGGTTTCAGTGCTTCAAGTGCGTTTTCGGTCCAGCGCTTCACGGTCCCGAGCAGCTGCATGTCGATGGCGCGTTCCAGCGGCGCGAAATTCTCCAGCATCGGCGCGCTGACTTTTCCCACCGATTCGGTGTCGTTGTCGTAGCCGATAACCCTGGCCTGTTGGTGTTTGGCGGCGATCGTTTCCGCCAGCTTCATGACATCTTCGCTGCGCAACAGCCCGTTATCGACTTGCCTGTCCAGCTGCGATTCCTGCGGGAACTGCCGCATCTTTACCGCATACTCGAACGCCTCGCCCTCGCCATCGACCGCCGGCTGGTCGGGGCTTCCGGTTATCGGCACGACCGCAAGATAGAGCTGCGGTGCCCACGGCGCATTGAGTCGCAGCTCTTCTTCGCAGAAATGGCGACGCCGCTCAAGCGTGGTGAAATCGAGGAAGCCCAGGTCGACCGCCTTTTTGATCTTGTAGGCCAATGTCCCGGTGAGAATGACCCAGGAAATGTGCGTCTCGATGACCTCGACGGAGGACGTCGAATGTGGATACACGTCGCGCCGGCGCAGGGATTCGACCAGCGTGTTCTGGTGACATACCTCCGGCGAGGACTCAGGACGCATCGGGCAGTTCCGATACGATATCCTGAATCGCCTGGTAGCCTGCCTCGATCGCCTCCGCGCCGCGATGCCAGTCCATCAGGTGAAAGTCGACCAATCGCGGCGTTACCAGAAGATCGGGCGGATCTCCACTCATCCGGGCGCGAGAAATCTGGTTCTGCATGATGTTGATCGTCGTGTACATGACCTCTATCATCCCCGGCTCGCTCGCCTGCCGCTCCGAGTGCAGGGAACTCATGAGATTCTCGAGCAAACCCGACCATCGCGCGAACAACTCGGTGCCGTCGGCGGCCGACAGGCTTTGCTCTGATTCTTGCCGGCCTCGCGATCCCGCTCCGCGTGTTTCGTTCTTCACCAGCGGCTGATTCAGGTTCACGGCAATTACGTAATCGGCGCCCAGGGCGCGGCAAAGCGACACGGGTACCGGATTGACCACGCCGCCGTCGATCAGCCAGCGATCCTCGTGCAGAACCGGCGTAAACAGCCCCGGCAGTCCACTGGATGCCCGAACGGCGTTAAGCATCGAACCCTTGCGAATCCAGAATTCCTCGCCGGAATAGAGGTCGACCGCAACCGCAGCGAATCCTCGCTCCAGCGATTCGATTTCACGGTCCTGCAGTTGCTCGCCGACGGCCCGCATCAGGCGATTGCCACGCATGACGCCGCCGCCGCCAAAGCTGGCGTCCAGCAGCCGCCAGACATCGATCTTCGTCAGCGAGCGCACCCATACTTCGAGCGCATCCAGCTGCCGGCTGGCATGGGCTGCCGCGACCAGCGACCCGGACGACGAACCGGTGATGACGACGGGCTCGATGCCGCGTTCGAGCAGCGCACGCAGCACGCCTATATGGGACCAGCCGCGCGCCGATCCGCTGCCCAGCGCGAGCCCGATCTTCATAACCTGTCCTCGCGTGTTCGTTGCGGCTGCCTCCGCGGCTGCGGCTAGGGCGGCGGCCAGGTGATGCTGAAGGCGCCACGAACGTCACCCAAAGAGTAGCCCATGGCCCTGTCATAGGGATACCCGGTCGCGATGCTTTCCCTGATCTCCGGGGGTATCGACGCGCCGTGGCAAGCCAGGCACACGCCATCGGTCCGTATGACCGTCATGTAGCGCACCGTGCCGTCGGCCTCCCGGGCAAAGTATTCGAGCGACGAGCCATCATCCGCCCGTGCCTCGAAGTCGCGCAGCACTGCAGCCTGCCAGGGCTCCGGTGCATTTGCAGGGTTACGATACCTGAGGCTGGTGCGTGCGACCTTCGCGCCGCTTTGCCGCGACAGCTCGGAGGCGATTTGCGGCGCGATATCCTTGCACACGCCGATCGCCTGTAACGGTCCACCTGCCTTCAGGCCGTTGCCGAGTTCGGACTTGAGGCGCAGGCCGAAAGAAGCAGCCAGCGACCGGCTCTGCTCGAGCCCGGGATCATCGGCCTCAACAAACGAACAGCCGCCGACCGGGACGAGCAGCAGCAGGATCGACGCGACACTCGCGGCCCTGACCAATCGCCGGCTAGGCGCTGCAGTATTCATGTTCATCCTCGCAGGAAGCGGCCAGGATACCGGTGTCCCTCAGCGCCGCAAAAAGCTGGGACCAGCGTTGTTCCAATGTACCGGTGTAGCCGATGGATACGCGCACGAGCCCTGGCGAAATGCCGGCCGCGCGCTGGTCCTCGTCGCTGATCTCGCTGGAGGTGCTGGAGCCGGAACAGGACATCAGCGTATCGAAATACCCGAGGCTCACCGCAAGGTAGCCGAATCGTTGCTCGTTTTGCAGGCGTGACATCAGCTCATTCGCCGTCTCGGCGTCACCGACATCGATCGTCAACACGCCGCCATAACCGTATTCGCTGGCACGCAGTGCGTTGAACAGCTTGTGATCCGGATGCCGCTTGAGGCCAGGATAGTTCACCGGTAATCCCAGCGCGTCCAGTCGTCCGGCAATTTCCAGAGCACGCCTGCCATGCTCCGCCATTCGCAGCGGCAGGTGGGGAATACGCAGGCTGACCTCCGAGGCGATACGCGGATCCATGGTCGGCCCGAGCAGCATCAGTGGGCCCATGTGCAGATCCATGAGTTCGCCGACGAACTCACGCGTGCCGCACACGGCGCCGGCGATAACGTCGGACGCGCCGCTGATAAACTTGGTAATGCTGTGCACGACGATGTCGGCACCCAGGGCTGCCGGTCTCAGGATGAGTGGACTGAAGGTATTGTCGACCAGGAGCCGCGCATTTCCCCGGTGCGCGATCGCTGCGAGCTCCGGCAGGTTGGCAAGCCGCAAGGTCGGATTCGATACGCTCTCCGTGAAGACCAGGCGGGTCTTCTCCGTGATTGCCCCGGCAACTGCATCCAGGTCAGTGATATCGACAAAGCGGGTGCGTATGCCGCATTTGGCGGGAAGAAAATCGTGAAGCAGCGCATAGGAGCCGCCATAGATCGCGCTGGACGCAACGATTTCATCGCCCGCCTTGCATACACCAAGCACGGCGCCTGAGATCGCGGCCATGCCGCTTGCGGTGCAGTAGGCGGCATCCGTGCCTTCCATGGCTGCGAGCTGCCGACCCAGGTTGTAGACCGTCGGATTGAAATGCCGGCCGTACAGGTAGCAGCCCTTGTCAGGTCCCTTGCGACCCGCAAACATCTCCGGCATCGTCTCGGGATCCATCACGGTAAACGTCGTACTTGCCTCGATGGACATGTTTACGCCGCCGTGTTCTCCGAATTCATGCCGCAGATGGGCCAGATCTTCGATCGGATTTCTCATGATGATTACCGTTCTCTCAACACCAGGACATTACCAAGCAGCACCAGCAACGTGCCCAGCACGATGCCCGCATCGAGACGCAGTCCTTCGAACAGAATCGACAGCAGCAGCGCCACAACCGGGAACATGACCGTCGCGTAGCCAGCCCTGTAAGCGCCAATTCTGCCAAGCAGAGTCAGGTAGGCGCCGAATGCGATTACTGATCCAAATACTGCCAAATACAGCAGTGAAGCGATGTACGTAAAAGTCGCGTCGAAGGAGAACTCGAAACCGCGCAAGGCGCACAGGACAGCGGTCAGAACAGCCCCATAAAGCATGCCCCAGGCGTTTGCCTGCATCACCGGAAGGGCGCGCTGCTGGGCGCCCTGCGAGAGCATATTGCCGATAGACGCCGCGAGCGCCCCAAAGAGCGCCAGCACCGAGCCGTGCAACACGCTGTCCGACCATGAGAGCTCGCCGATCTGCGGCGAAAACAGCGTCACGATGCCCGCAATCCCCAGCGCGGCGCCGAACAAGACCTTCTTGCCCGCCCTGGTTCCGAAAACGAGCCGCGACAATATGATGTTGATCCACAGCATCGACGAGAAGACGATCGCCGCCAGTGCCGAGGTGATGTGCACCTGCGCGCGATAGGCAAATACATAGTTCAGGCAGAACAGGAAAGCGCCAAGCAGCGCGAACCATATGTGACAATTCACATTAAATAAAAGAGGTAACCTATTGTAAAAACAATAGATAAAAAGGACAAGTGATGCGATCGCGTAGCGGTAAACGATGGACACTTCGGGCGCCACGACGCCAAGCTGAAACTCGATAGCCAGCCAGGTCGAGCCCCAGATCAGGACCGTGACGAGGTACAGGAGTCGATTGCTCATCACGCGAGCGGACACGCTACAGGCACCGTCGCTCGAACTCCCGGAGCAAGCGGGCCTCCTTCCCGGCGGCCTCAAAGAATTGCTCGATATAGCGTGTCTGCTTGAGCCGGTTTTTCACCCGGAGGCCGGGAAGGTCTTGGATAACGGCGAGGACTTCATCGCGGCGCCCCGCCACGTACCGCAGCGCCTCCCTCAGGATGTCGCTGTCCGTACAGTAACCGCGGTAGCGCCGTATTCGGACACTGCGCAACCTGAGCTCCGCCTGCGGCTTTGCATAGCGCGCGTTGACGAGTCCCGACATATCAAAGTCGTAAGGCACGTAATAGTTGCTCTCACCGACGCTGAACAGTTTGCCGTTGTGACAGCAATGTTCGTCGGCAAAGGCCCGCACGAGGGACCAGTCGGTATTGCCGATCAGGTACTGAAAGACATAGACCAGGGCCGCGTGCCCGGGATCCAGCATGGTCCGCGAAACATTGCGACGCTTGAGCGTCTCGCCCCCGACCCTGGCTGCAAATTCCTCGTCGGACTCCACCAGGAAGGCGAAACGGGCCAGCGACGGGGCGGCGGGCGTTTCCGTATCGACGTAACGCACGCGCAGCAGCCGTATCCGGAAGCTCAGCTCCGTGAGGCTATTCAGGATCCGGTATGCCGCATACTCCTCGAGGACGTTCTGCTCGGCCTCCGCATTGCCCCTGCAGTGTGTCACCAGTTTCAACTTGTCCTGCCCTGCGAATACAGTGCCTTTGACAGGGTCCGGTGCAAAATTCAGGCGCAGTGGCGGGAATCCGCAGTGCACGGCACGGCTCTTGCCGCGCATTCGCACGGCCACCGCTATCGATTCGCCATTCAGCGAAAGTGAGAGAGTCTGCTCACGACGATCCCCGGAATCGGCGATCACGCGCGACAGCGGGCCCTCGAGCGTGACCTCGAGTGTCGAGGCATCGTCGAACAACGGGGCCGCAAGGCTTTGCCCGGCGCCCGCCATCGCGGCCAGCAGCACGAGCCACGCCGCAACCGGCCGCACGCTTCAGGTCAGCCCGGCTTTTCGTAACGGCAGTTCTCGCAGCCGCTTGCCGGTCGCCGCAAAGTAGGCATTCACGATGGCCGGCGCGACCGGCGGGACGCCGGGTTCCCCGACTCCGCCGGGAGCGGCGCTGGATTCCATGATGTGGACGTGGATGGCCTTCGGCGCCTCGCTCATGCGCACGACGGGATAGCTGTCGAAGTTGCCCTCGACGACTGCGCCGCCGCTGGCGGTTATTTCCCCGTGCAGCGCGAGGCTCATGCCGAAGAGCGCGGCACCCTCCATTTGAGAAATCACGCGGTCCGGGTTGACGATCGTGCCGGCATCAATCGCCATCCAGATATCGTGCACGACCAGTCGGCCTCGGTCGTTGACGCTGACTTCCGCGACGGTCCCGACGATGCTTAGGAAGGAGCGATGAACGGCAATACCCAGCCCGCGTCCTTCGGGCAATTTCCGGCCCCATCCGGCCATTTCCGAGACCCTGTCGACGATCGCCGCGTATCGTGCGGTGTCGATGGGGTGCTTCTCGAGCGGATGCCCGTAGTTGCCATACATGGCATTGTCGTCGGCCGGATCCAGCCTGCGCGGTGCCCCGAGCAACTTCAGCAAGTGATCCCGCGGGTCCATGCCCGCCAGGTAGGCCAGTTCATCAATGAAGCCACAGTCAGCAAAGGCGTGAAACACGTTGCAGACCGAGCGCAGCCAGCCGATCCGCAGATGCGCTGTGGCATCGCAGGCCTCGAGCCGGATATTGGGAATGGACCACGGGCGGTCGAGAAAGCCCAGGTCGAGTTCGCCGTCGCTGGGCCCCTTCACGTCCGGACTGAAGGTCGAACTGATCGATGGAAAACAGCTGCGATGCAGAAGGCTGGTCGCGTTGCCGTCCTTGTCGAGCCCGGCCTTCAGGTACTGCGCACTAACCGAGTGAAAATAGCCATGCCGTATGTCGTCTTCACGCGTCCATGTAACCTTGACCGGCCTGCCGGATGCTCGTGCCAGCCAGGCCGCTTCGGCGATGAAATCCGGCTTCGACTTGCGGCCGAAACCGCCGCCGAGCAGAGTCACGTGCACGCGTACCTTGTTCTTGTCGATACCCAGAGTAGCGGCGACCGTGTCCTGGGCCGACTGCGGATTCTGCGTGCAGGCCCAGGCCTCACAGCCGCCACCGTCGGTGATCTCGGCGACAGCCGCCGGCGGCTCCATCGGGGCCTGCGACAAATAGGGCGCGTAGTAGACAGCCTCGTGCGTGCGGCTGGCCGCCTTCATCGCTGCATCCGCATCGCCTCGCGCAAGCACCGTCCGGCCGGGTAATCCGACCGCCTTCACCAGTTCCTCCCGGTAAGCCGCAGAGTCGTGCCCGGCGTTTGCGCCGAGATCCCACTGGATCTTCAGTGCCTCGCGGCCCTTTTGCGCGGCCCAGGTATTGCTTGCCAGGACGGCGACACCGCCGAGCAGGTTATAGGCCAGCGGGGACGTCGGATCGGGGAGCCGCACGACATCCACGACCCCGGTCACCGCCCTCGCCGCCTGGTCATCGAGCGAGACAACGGTACCGCCGAAGGCCGGACAGCGTTCGATCGACGCGTACAGCATCCCGGGACGAACCGTGTCGATGCCATAGATCGCGGTTCCGGTTGTAAATGCGCGACCGTCGATCGTGTCCATGGCTTTGCCGATGTAGCGATAGTCGGCGCGTGACTTGAAGGGTGCGTCCGGCGGTGCCTCGAGCGTGGCGGCCACGTCCACGAGTTCGCCGAATCCCGCGCTGCGACCACTGGCCGCATGATGCACGGCATGCTGCCTCGCCTGGCACTCTTGTGGCGCAACGCCCCACCGGGTTGCGGCCGCTGCGATCAACATCTCGCGCGCGGTCGCGCCGGCATTCCGCAGCAGGTCGAACTGGTTGCGGATGCTCGTCGAGCCATCGGTGTTCTGATCGCCGTATTTCTCATCGCCCAGGGCCTGGATCAACTCTATGCGATCCCAGTCGGCCTCCATCTCGTCCGCGATCACCTGGGGCAGGCTGGTTCGAATGCCCTGCCCCATCTCCGAGCGATGGCAGATGATTTCGACGATTCCGTCGTTGCGGATGTTCACGTAGACGTTTGGCGCGACCGATGCCACCTCCGCAACGCCCGGGACAGGCCCCTGGCGGCCACAGGCAGCCGTAAACGTCAGGGCAAAAATCAATCCACCGCCGGCCTGTCCGGTCCGTTTCAGGAACTCGCGTCGGCTGACGCGCCGGAGCGCGCTCATTTCCGGCGCTCCGCCACTTTGTGAATCGCCGCGCGTATTCGGGTGTAGGTACCGCAGCGACACAGGTTGCCACTCATCGCCGCATCGATGTCTGCGTCGCTGGGTTCCGGAACCCGTTCGAGCAGCGCGACGGCACTCATGATCTGCCCCGGCTGACAGTATCCGCACTGCGCCACGTTCAGTTCCCGCCACGCAAGCTGTACCGGATGATTGCCTTCGCTGTCGAGGCCCTCGATGGTCGTCACGTCGCGTCCGGCCGCGGCGGACAGCGGAATCACGCAGGAACGGACAACCTGTCCGTCCAGGTGCACATTGCAGGCACCGCACAGGGCTTTTCCACAGCCGTACTTTGTGCCCGTGAGGCCCGCCAGATCCCGGATCGCCCATAGCAAGGGCATGTCCGGCTCCGCATCGAGCGACAGCGGCTGCCCGTTAATTCTCAGTTCGATGGCCAGGGTATCTCTCCTTATGCGTTGGCGTCCTGCGGTGACGAGCCATAGATACTAGCAAACGTCGTGCCCTGCGGCCCAGTCACTTGCTCAATAAGCTGGCGGCCTGAAACTGTGACGGCCGTGTCGGCGAGGGTGCCGGAGATCACGGACAATCCGAAACATGGAGAGCCTCCCCCTGCTGCTGCCCATCGTTTTTCCTGTCGTTTTCTGGGCGAGCTACCACTATCACAAGGACCGGCACCTGCCGGAACCACCGGGGAGCCTTCTGCTGTGTTTCGGACTGGGCCTGCTGGCAGCGCTATTGTCGAAAGGACTCTATGTTGCGCTCGAGCCACTCGGCCTGCGCTACGACGCGGTCGCGCTGGCCGACGAAGACACGCTGGCTCTTCTCGCCTATGCGTTGCTGGCCATCGGTCCCATAGAAGAGTTCGCGAAGATGCTGCCGTTCCTGATTGTCGTACTTCGGTTTCGGGCATTCGACGAACCGATGGATGGGATCATCTACGCGTCATTTATCGGGCTTGGTTATGCCTCGGCCGAAAACCTCAACTATCTCGATTTCCTGACACCGCTCGAGGCCGCCGCTCGGGGATTCGCAGGGCCTGTCGTCCACATCTTGTTCGCATCGATCTGGGCATACTGGATCTCACGAGCCCGACTGGCGCAGAAGCCCGTGGGGGCCGCCGCAGCGACCGGTTTCCTGCTCGCCGCTGTCCTGCACGGATTCTATGATTTTCTCGTGCTGTTACGGCCGGTCGCCGCGCTGCCATTCGCCGCGATGCTGATCATTGCGATCTGGATCTGGAGACTGCGCTTGCTGCGCCAACTGCATCAGGAGGCCGTGGCCGGCAGCGACACGTCGGGCTAGGCCCCGATCGTAGGACTAGCCTCGATCGTAGGGGTTGAAGCCGTCTGTCGGTCGACCAGGCTCTTCCAGGCTCAACTGAAGCGAGCTGTCGTCATCCAGGAGTTCCCGGCACCGCATCTGGATTTCAGCGAGCCGCAGCGAAACGTTGGATTCGGAAAGCGGCGCTTCCTCGATGGCTATGTCTATGGATTTTCTTGGCATATTTTCACCTGTCTCTGTTTGGAGACAGTCCCGTTCTGTCGCACTATAGAGACAGCGGGCGCTCAAAAGTGTGAAGCAAATCACACCAGAACCGCCACAAAGACGGTCTTTTCCGGATTATGTCGAATTCAGGTAGGTTGGCCCCGCCCCTGACGCGCTGAACGCCCGTATTCCGCGGCGAACTCAGTACTTGAGCATTGCAGAACCCCAGGTAAATCCCGCGCCGAAAGCGGCCAGCAGCAGCGTCTGTCCTCGCTGGATGCGCCCGTCACGAATCGCGAGGTCCAGCGCCAGCGGAATCGAGGCCCCCGAGGTATTCGCGTGCTCATCGACCGTTGCGATGACGCGCTCCATCGGCATCTTCAGCTTTTTGGCGGCCGCCTTGATGATTCGCATGTTGGCCTGGTGGGGTATGAACCAGTCGATGTCGTCGAGGTGACCGTCCAGGTCGGCAATCGTCTCCCGGGCAATGTTGTCGAACGTGGCAACGGCCCGCCGAAACACGGCGTTGCCCTCCATCTTGATATAGGCGCCGCCCGCACGGGTAATGTCAAAGCCAACAGAGACACCCTGCTCCACGTGCAGCAGTTCTTCGTACTCGCCATCGGCGTGCAAGTGCGTCGAGAGCACACCCGGTTCGTCGCTGGCTTCAAGCACGACGGCACCCGCGCCGTCGCCGAACAGGATTGCCGTACCCCGATCCTGCCAGTTGACGATGCGCGACAGGGTTTCGGTCCCGATGACGATGGCCGTCTTCGCCCCGCCGCTTCGAATAAAGCGATTGGCGATATCCAGACCGTAGATGAAGCCGCTGCATGCAGCACTCACATCGAATGCGGGACATCCATGTACGCCGAGCTGTCGCTGAATGATGCAGGCGGTTGCCGGAAAGATCTTGTCGGGCGTGGCGGTTCCGACGACGATAAGGTCTACATCCTCCGCAGCCAGCCCCGCCATTTCCATCGCCCGCCTGGCCGCCACCAGCCCCATCGAAGAGCTGGTTTCATGCGGCGCCGCAATGTGCCGGCGCTTGATGCCGGTGCGCTCACGAATCCACGCGTCCGAGGTATCCATGGTTTTTTCGAGATCCTGATTGCTTACGATCTTTTCGGGCAGGCAACTTCCGGTCCCGGCAATGCGTGCATAGCTCATGAGGTCTTCCTTTTCAGGAACGCCGCGATCTCTCGTAACGTCGGGTAGTCGAACAAGTCGCTGATGTCGAGCTTGCCCGGGTATTTTTCGTCAATCGCCAGGACAATCTCGGTCAGCGTCAGCGAGCTGACGCCGACTTCGAAGAGGTTGTCGTCAGGCCCGATGCTGCGGTCCTTGGAAAATTCCCGGCAGATCTTCCCGAGTTCGGCGATCAGCGGATCAGACTCGCCTGACGCTTCCGCGGTATCCGCCGGAGCCAGCTGCCGCAGCACATCATCGAACTCGCCGTCGAAATAGGACTCCAGCAGTTTCGCGCGCTGCACCTTGCCACTGGTTGTTTTCGGGATTCGACTGACAGGAATCACCTTGTGCACCTCGAGGCCTGTCTGTTCCCCGATGAGGTCCCGCACCCGGCGAATCATCGGCACGAAATTACCGGGATCCTGGCGGTAGAGGATAAAGGCGATCAGCTCTTCGGTCTGACCCCCTTTCGGTGTTGCGCCCGCGACGACCACCTTATTCAGGTCGAGGCCATCGAGGCGCGCGACGATTTCCTCGATATCGTGCGGATAATAATTCTGCCCGTTGACGATGATGATGTCTTTCTGACGGCCGGTGATGACCAGCTCGCCGTCGACAAACAAGCCGCAGTCACCTGTTCGCAGCCAACCGTCCGCCGTAAACAGCTCCGCGGTGGCCTGCGGATCGCCATAAATGCGTTCGGTGACGCTGCCGCCGGACAGCTGGATATTGCCGATTACGCCGTCGTCCAGCGTCTTGTCATTGTCATCCGTGATACGAATTTCGACATCGCGAATCGCCGTACCGACTTTGACAAAACTGATCGCATCGGGATCGCCGGGCTCCACGGCGCGATAGGCGTCGCCGACGCGCAGACTGTGCCTGTCCACGGTAATGCGCGAGTACTCGCGCCCCGGGGTTGGTAACGACACGCCCACCGTCGCTTCGGCGAGTCCGTACACGGGGTACATTGCGGTTCGCTTCAGGCCGTAGGGCGCGAGCGCCGCGAGGAACTCCTCGCACAGTTCCCAGGAAATGGGTTCGGCGCCATTGAGTATCAACCTGACAGGCGCCAGATCGATGTCGGTCAGACCCTTGCGCTGAAACAGTTTCAGGAAATGCTTGTAGCCGAAATTTGGCGAGCACAGCTGTGTCGCTCGCAGCTCGCTCGCCTTGCTCATCCAGAGCAGCGGTCGCCTGACGAATACGCTGGTATCCATGACGGCATGATTCATGCCGACACCGAGCACACTTAGGTGATAGCCGATGAGCCCCATGTCGTGCGTCAGCGGCATCCAGCTCAGACTCCGATCGTTCTCATTCCACGTCGTCGCCTCGACGATCGCCCGGATATTGATGCAAAGATTGCGGTGCGTCAGCACGACACCTTTCGGATCACTCGTCGAACCCGAGGAATACTGGATGAAGGCGATGTCCTCCGGCGCCGACTCGAACACCTCGCCGTGCGCAGCCGGCTCAATGTCGCTCATCAGAACGGTACGGGTTTCCAGCAGCTTGGTGATGTCATGCAGTTGCCGCTGCTTCGAGAATTCGAGGAGCCGCTCGAGCAGCCCCATTTCCGTGAACAAGGTGGCACGTTGCAGCTGCGAGACAATGCGAAACAGCTTCAATCGATGCTCGTCGCTGATACCGACGGCGACGGGAACCGGTACGATACCGCCTATTACGGCAGCCCAGAACGCGACCACAAAGTTCTCGTTCGACGTGCTGAAGATAATCAGTTCGTCGCCGGGACGCATGCCGCGCGCCTGCAGCGAGCCGAGCAATGCCGTCGCCCGTTCCCACAGTTCGGCAAAACTCAAGATCGCCTCATCGTTTTCGCCATCGATGAACCGAATCTCACGATCCTTGCCGCGGGCTTCGCGCAACAGCTCGGTCAGTGTGTCGTAGAGGTCCATGCCGGTGTCAGCGCTCCTCGGGTTGCATGAGAATATCGGTCGCCGAGCGAAGGTTGATGCCCAGTTCGAGCCCGGGCTCGCCGGCATCCAGCAGGCGAAGACGAAAGCGTGGCAACAACAGTCCCAGGTGCACCTTCATCTCCAGAAACGAGAAATACTCGCCCAGGCAGCGTCGTGGTCCCAGGGAAAACGGGAAGTATGGTCGATCCTTGTCCGCTTTGTCGGTCGGCTTGAATCGACCCGGATCGAAAGTGTCGGGGTCCGGCCAGTAGTGTTCGCTGCGGTGCAGAATGTACGGTGACAGGTAAATGTCCGTCCCCGGAGGCACGTCGTAGTCGTCGAGTTCGTCCTCGTCATGCGAACGACGGGTAAACAGCCACACCGGCGGATACAGCCGCAGCGCTTCCTCCAGCGTCTGCTGCGTGAACTGCATTGATGCCAGTGATTCCGCGCTGACCGAGGATACGCCCGGCAACAGGCGGCGCGCCTCGTCGATGAGCGCGGATTCAACATCGGGGTGTTTTGCGATCAGGTACCAGACCCAGTTCAGGGTATTGGCCGACGTCTCGAATCCGGCAACGATCAGGGTCATGAGTTCGTCGAGGAGCTCCGCGTCGGTGAAGGCATTGCCTTGCTTGTCGACCGCCTGCAGGTACATTGACAGGAAGTCGAAGCAATCCTTGTCGGACCGACTGCGTCGTGCCTCGATAATCGTCAGCAGGAGCTCACGCAGCCGGCGGACCTTCAGCACGACGCCCAGATCGCGCGTCGAGTCGCGACTCAGAAACGCGAAGGGATTTTCGCCCTGCGTGAGGATGTAGTTATCGTAGTCGTCACCGAAGATGCTGATCAGGATCAGCTCCAGCGCGAAATCCGAGGTCTCGGCGGTGATGTTCAGTGATTCCTTGCGAGACGCAATCTCGGCCCAGCAAAGCGCTCGCCGGTCGCAGCAGCGTACCATCACGGCCATCAGGCGATGCACGTTCTGCCGGCTGAACGCCGGCTGTATCATCGTTCGCGAACGTCTCCATACGTCGCCGTCACTGACGATCAGGCCATTGCCGAGGAGCATCTTGACGCGTTCGAATCCCGGGCCCTTGTGGTACTTGCCATGCCGGCGCACAAGGATCCGCCGCACTTCGCGGGGGTCGTTGACGAAGTAGGCGAGTCGGCCGTTGGGCTTGGTCATGCTTACCATATCGCCGTAATCGCGCTGCAGGCCCGTGAGGGTAGCGAGCGTTTCCGGGTCGATTCCCAGCGTAACGGGTTGGTCCGGACCAGGCGGTCGCCGGTATGCGAGCTGGGGTTCTGTCATCTGAGGTGGGTTGGCTGGGCCGTGTCAGTGCAGGCGCAATATTACATTGACCGGCGCAGAACCGATACTGCAAACTCGGGCACTCCTGTTGCAGGCCCCGACTTGAACAAGCCGTCCCCCAAAGATTTCGACTCGGTGGAGTCGCGACGAAGCACGTCATCTCTTCGGCGCATGACGATCTGGCGCCGGATGTACTATTTCCTCGGCGTGCCGCTTCTTCGCGGCATCATGCGACTCCTGGTCTCGACCTACCGGGTCGAACGAATCGTCGGGGCAGAGCATATCGAGCCGTTCATCGCCACGGGAATGGTGTGCGCGCCCTGCTACTGGCACCAGCATCATGTTCTCGGTTCGACGCTGGTCCGAACGTGGATCAAGCGGGGTTTCAAGGCATGCTTCCTGGTATCCGCCTCGGTTGATGGCGAGGTGCCGGAGCGTATCGCCCGAGCGTGGGGTGCCGAGGTCATACGGGGCTCGGCGAATCAGAGTGGCGCCCTCGCCCTCAGGGACATGCAGCGCAAGATGAAGAGCGGCTACTCGATCGTCACGACCGCCGACGGGCCGCGTGGACCGCAGCACGAATTCAAGATGGGAGCGATACTGATGGCGAGAATCGCCGGGGTTCCGGTCATTCCCATCGCCTGCGCCGCCGAGAAAGCCTGGTACCTGGATCGCTGGGACAAATTCATGGTGCCGAAGCCCTTCTCGCGCGTGGTCCTCGCGATCGGAGCGCCGTGTGAGATTCCATCCGACATACCCCTGGACCAGCTCGAACCACAGCGGGCGCTCGTTCAGGAAGCAGTCATGTCCCTGATGAGAGAATCGGAACAGCTACTCACGGGACCCCCGAAATGAGAAATCAGGCTGTCCACGGCTCGCATCGATACCGCGTACGTTTCGCGCTGCTGCTCGCTATCGGCCTGTCGGCGATCCCGGCGCAGGCCAGCGGTGTGCTGGCGCCGCACATCGCGGAGTACAACGTCAGGATCAGCGTCGTTGGCGGTCGTCTGAAAACAGCGTTGACGCAAACGGACAATGGCTACAAAGCGGAACACGTCATCGAGCCGACCGGCATGTCGCGCATCGTTGCGCATGGTGAAATCGCCGAGTCGTCCGAATTCGCTGTTGGACCCGACGGGCTCAGGCCGATCGCCTACCGCTCCGACGACACGCTCTCGCGTGACAAGGTCCATGCGGACATTCGATTCGACTGGGCCTCGAACCGCGCCAGTGGCACGGTCAATGGCGCGGCCTTCGAAGCGGAACTGGCGGGATTTTCGCACGACCGCGTTTCGATTCAGTACCAACTCATGCTGGACCTGCTGAATGACACGCCTGCTGAGCAATACCGGATGTTCGAAGTCGACAAGCAAAAAGTGCTGAACATACGCAACGTCGGTAGCAAGACAGTGAAGGTTCCGGCGGGAACGTTCAGCGCCATCGGTATCCAGCATCAGGCGGCGAATTCGTCTCGCGTCACAACGCTGTGGTGCGTCAAGGAACTCGGCTACCTGCCGGTGATTATCGAGCAGCACCGCAAGGGCAAGTTGCGGGTCAAAGCCACCCTGAGAAACTACACGCCGACGAATTAATTCTTTGGTCCGTCAGTTCTATCGAAGCGCTGCTCTGCCGAAAACTCCTCTTTGTCACGCTTGGTCACCGTTATCTTCCTGAGCAGCACCTTGCCGTCTGCGCCCAGCTCCCAGGACTCCGAAAGAATTGCGCCGGCGTCATCGGCGGTCTGAGTGACGAAACGCCCGTCCTGCCATCCCGATACCCGCTGCGCCTCTATCGGACCAACGGCAACGATCCGGTTTTCGCCGAATCGATACTCCTCGACGACCGCACGATCGAAGCTGATAAACAAACCGGATGCGGTTTGCGTGATTTTCAACGACTCGCCGGACTCCAGGAACACGCTAACCGACGTCCTGCCTGAGCGTTTCGCGCCGGAAGAGACGCGCTGCTGCGGGTTTCTGGACGACGTCGCCGGAGGAATCCAGATGCGCGGCTCATCGTCCGCCGGCGGCCGCGAACCTGGCTCTACGCGCAGCTGCCAGTGACCGCTGAGATCTGTCCCGGCAGGAATGGCGGCGCTCTTGGGGACCAGCTGCGGGCTGTCGGCGCAGGCGGCGAGCAGCAGGCCTGCAAGCAACGAGACAACCCGGCTCCTGTTCGTTGTTGTCGTGTTCATAAGACCCTGATTGGCGGACGGCCGCCGAAACGGAGATAGCCGATTACGGCGGGAGAGGCAGTAGTGTTACGGAGAATAGCAGATGCCGGTTTTTCGCCTGGCGCTATCGATGCATGGCTGTTCCGCGCGCAAACCGGTCACGCTCGGACAGGTGCAAGCGGAGGTCCAGCGCAATCTTTGCCATCACCAGGGCAATGAGCATGCCGACTGGGCTCCCCAGCCATTGAACAAGCGCTGCCCCCATGATGATCGCCACATGCAGAACGACGATCCTGCCGTAAGGCCGTTGCATGAGCTCGTTCGCGGCAGTGCGCCGGAATTCCCCACCGCCGATAAAATTACTGAAGAAGGAAAACAGATGGCTGGCCGCGATCGACAGGACGGCTATCCACAGCGGTGCGCGGCGCCATTCCCCGCTTGCTTCGCCAGAGAAATACGATAAGCCATCGACCGAATCCCCGAACAGGCCGGTGACTGCCATCAGGTGCCCGAAACAGAACAATCCGTAGTGAGCGGCAAAAAACAGCATGAGAAACCACTTTTTGCCGTCACTGCAAACGGCCATGCGCATCAGGTTGACCACGCCAATAATGACGTTCTCGACCCAATAGAGCATCAATACATCGAAAACGCGCCAGCCGAACAGCAACACGCCTGCCAGCGGCACCAGGTTCGCCAGGATCAGCGCTATGGCGGACACACGGAAACTCATACGCCTGACAGACCCGACCTGATTGCTGATACCTGGAACGCGCTTCAGCCGTCGGCCAGCAGCGCGTCCGCCTCGATTTCGACGAGCATCGCCGGATCGATGAGCCTCGCGACCTGAACCATCGTCGTTGCGGGGAACACCTCACCGAATGCCTCCTGGTGCGCCCTGCCCACGTCCTGCCAGCGCTCGATATCCGTCACGTAAATACGCGTACGCACGACGTCTGCCAGGCTGGCGCCTGCGCGCTCCAGTGCCTCCGCGATGATTTCGATGCAGCGCCGCGTCTGCCGGTAGGCGTCGCCGACGCCCACGACCTCGCCGCTGGCGTCGACCGGCGCCGTGCCCGAGATCGCAATGTGTGAACCGAACCGTACCGCCCGGCTGTATCCGACGATTTGCTCCCAGGGTGCACCTGAGTGGATGTTGGTCCTGGATGACATTAGCACCCGCCTTTATATGATAAATGACTGTAGGTTTATAACCTAATATATTGTTCTTTATACTAACTTTCTATTCTCTTCCTGAGCAGGCAGCAATAGCAGCCAGGCCGCCGATGCGATCGAATAAGCCCCGACCATGAGCCAGCTGACGGCCGGGGTCTGCGGCTCTCCAGCGCCCTGCCCGATCAACAGGAACAGCAACGGAACCGCGAATAAGAGCCGCAGCAGTTCGATGCGGCGCGCATAGGGTCTGCCCTCGTTCAACAGCCCGATCGTATACAGCTGCAGCCACAGCGCTACGCAGGGAATGAGCACCGCCGTCGCTCCACGACGCAAGTACAGCTCGGAGATCAGCAGCGCGCCGACAATCGCGACGACGAACTGCACCATCACGTAGTGCCGCTGCGCGAGTGGCGTTTCGGGATCGAATTTCTGAAACCGGGAAAGATCGGCTCGCTGTTTCGGGTAACGCGCCTCGACGTCGGCGGGTCGCCAGCCTGTGCGGCGAAACCAGATACCCAGTTTGTCGCCCCAGCGCCGGGCTTTCCGGGCATCGAAAAGCAGGTAATCGTAGACCTGCAGATTTGCCCAGAAGGGATTCAGGTTCGCCAGCGGCTTGCGAACGCCAAAGACGACGGGCTCGTCGTCAGCTTCGTCCTCGAAGGTGCCAAACAGGCGATCCCACAGGATAAGAATACCGCCGTAGTTCTTGTCGATATAACGCTCGTTCTGCGCGTGATGAACGCGATGATTCGACGGCGTCACCAGTATCCTGTCGAGCAGGCCCAGCCGACGAAGCAGCTGCGTATGCACCCAGAACTGATACACCAGGCTGGCGGCGTTGACGGTGACCAGCACCTCGAGCGGAAACCCGATGACGAACAGCGGCAGGTAGAAGATCCAGCCGAAAAGGAAGCCGGTACTGGTCTGCCTGAGCGCTGTCGACAGATTGTAGTCCTCGCTCTGATGATGCACCGCATGCGCCGCCCAGAGCACGGAAATCTCGTGGCTGAAGCGATGGAACCAGTAGTAGCAGAAGTCCCAGGCCAGGCCCGCGACCAGCCACAGCGCGAGGCCGCGTAACGACAGGTCGAACCACGACAGCGGCATGTCGATTACCGAGAAATTGCGCAGCACGAAGCCCCAGGCTATCAGCGGCAGGATTTTCGTGAAGTAGCCGATGGAGGTACTGAGGATTCCGGCGCTCAGGCTGTTGATTGCGTCATTGCTGCGATAAAAGCCACTGCCTTTGCGCCAGTCCACGACCAGCTCCGCGATCAGGGCAAGCAGGAAAAATGGAGCGGCAACCGCAATAAGGTCCATGCGTGAAGTTTACGGTAAGCTGCGCGGCGAAGGTAACCGGAAGGCGGACATGATCGACCCGACTGAACTGACGCTGCTGAAAGAAGCCCTGGGCAAGCTGGGTGAGGGGTACGCGCATCTGCCCGATTTCCGCACGGACTTTGACGTCGACGCAGTTCAGGCCGTGCTGCAGGATGTTGCGAAGCGCATGCAGGACAATTACCCCTACTACCATCCGCAGTACGCGGGGCAGATGCTAAAGCCGCCGCACCCTGTCGCGCGGATCGCGTACGCCATGTCGCTCTGGGTCAACCCGAACAACCACGCCCTGGACGGCGGCAGAGCCAGCTCCGCTATGGAAAAGGAGTGTGTCATCGAGCTTGGCCACATGTTCGGCTGGGACGACCCGCTCGGGCACCTCACGGGCGGAGGCACCATGGCGAATCTCGAGGCGCTGTGGGTTGCGGGACGCATTCACCCGGGGAAAAGCATCGTTGCATCCGCGCAGGCGCACTACACGCACAGCCGCATCAGCGAGGTGCTGGGCCTGCCGTTTTCGCCGGTCGCCGTCGGAAACGACGGGCGCATCGACGTCGCCGAACTGAGGACACTACTGGAAACCGGCGATGTCGGTACCGTTGTCGTCACCATGGGCAACACGGGTCTCGGTGCCGTCGATCCGTTGCCCGAGATTATCGAACTTCAGAAGGAACACAGTTTCCGTATTCATGCCGACGCGGCCTACGGCGGGTATTTCACCCTCGCAGGCGAGCTGCGCGACGACACCCGCGCCAGCTACGACGCACTGGCACAGGTTGATTCCATTGTGATTGACCCGCACAAGCACGGCTTACAACCCTACGGCTGCGGTTGCGTGCTCTTCAAAGACGCATCCGTCGTGCGCTACTACAAACACGCATCGCCGTTTACGTATTTCAGCTCTGCCGAGCTGCATCTGGGTGAAATAAGCCTCGAGTGCTCGCGACCGGGCGCCTCCGCGGTAGCCCTGTGGGCCACGCAGCGATTGCTGCCTCTCGCAGCAGGCGGAGAATTCGCCGGCATGCTCGACCAGTGCCTTGTCGCCGCCAGGCGGCTCCACACGCGATTGCAGGAGAGCGAACGGTTCCTGCCCTTGATGGAGCCCGAACTCGATATCGTGGTTTATGCCGTCGATGCGCCGAACAGCCGTGCCGCGAGCGACAAAGCCCGGCGTCTGTTCGAACGCGCCGCGGACCATGACCTTCACCTCGCGCTTATCGATTTGCCGACTGACCTGCTGCGCCGCTATGCACCCCTGCTGCAACAGAATTCCGAGACCACGCGCTGCCTGCGATCCGTCCTGATGAAACCCGAACATCTCGGCTGGCTCGACCGCATTGTCGATATTCTCGAGGCCAGCGCCGCCGAAATTAGCTGACGTCAAACGGCCGGACGTCGAGGTGTTAGCCCATGGCAACCATCGGAGGGACCCTGCGGATCCGTGTCTTCGCAACGTCTAAGCCGGTGTCGGCAACACCGCACGCATTAGGACAATACCGATGTAGAAGCACACGAACCCGCCGACCAGGGTGCCGACCAGGTAAGAGAATGAATAGAAAAATTCGTCCTTCTGAATCATGGTATTGAGCTCGAGCACCATCGACGACAAGGTCGTGAAGCTGCCGCAAAATCCTACGGCAAATAACAGGCGATATTGGTCAGGAATAATGCCCGCGTCGTTGAACCAGGTGGTGCTCGCGATTAGCTGCGCCACCAGTCCCATGACGAAACAGCCAATCAGGTTGGCGCTCAGTGTCCCCCAGGGAAACTCGACATCGCGCTGCAGAAAAACATTCAATCCGAATCTCGCCATGGCGCCCAGCGCGCCGCCAAGCGCCACGAACAGATACGAATAGAGAACCATGTGCATGATCAGCGCGTACTCAACTTCGACAGCGTGTCACGGTATTCGCGCTCCATACGCTTTACGACGTCGGCGGCGGGCAGTATGTCATCGATGGTTCCCACACCCTGTCCGGCACCCCAGACATCGCGCCAGGCTTTTGCGTCGATATCGCTGCTGCTGAAATCCATGCGGTTCTTGTCGCCCTCGGGTAGCTTATCCGGATCCAGGCCGACACTAAGGATGCTGCCCCTCAGGTAATTGCCATGCACGCCGGTGAAGAGCGACGAATACACGATGTCCTCGGCTTTGCTGTCAACGACCATTTCCTTGTATGCCGGCACCGCACGAGCCTCCTCGGTGGCGATGAAACGCGTGCCGCTGTACGCAAGATCGGCGCCCATGGCCAGCGCTGCAACGACATCACTGCCGGTCGTAATGCAGCCGGACAGGATAATGACACCATCGAACTCGCGTCGGATCTCCTTGACGAGTACGAACGGACTCATCGGGCCGGCGTGTCCGCCGGCGCCGGCGCACACCGCAATGATGCCATCCACACCCTGCGCAATCGCCTTGCGTGCATGCCGGAGGCTGATCACAT
Source organism: uncultured Gammaproteobacteria bacterium (assembly GCA_963701335.1). Classification (GTDB taxonomy): domain Bacteria; phylum Pseudomonadota; class Gammaproteobacteria; order Steroidobacterales; family Woeseiaceae; genus UBA1847. The sequence continues at coordinate 1,739,875 of CAVOZR010000004.1, read as the reverse complement.
CGTGAAACACGAGCCCACCGTAGGAATGCACGGCGGTAACGATGTCCTCCGGCGGACTCAGGCTGGTAATGATGATCGGGACCTCGTGTTTGACGCAGGTCTCGACATCGTCGTAGAGACGCGGGTTACTGGCGTGCGCAATCTGGTTCACCGCGTACGGCGCGACATTCGTGTCCGGGTTGGCTTCCCTGAACTCACCGAGCTCATCCTCGATCTGTACGATCCAGTCATCGAGCGCCGACTGCGGCCGCGCATTCAGGGCAGGAAAGGATCCGACGATACCGGCCTTGCATTGCGCAATCACCAGTTCGGGCCCCGACACGATAAACATCGGCGCGCCGATCAGGGGAATTCGCAGTTTGTCCGCAAGAGACCTTGGTAATGCCATTCACAACTCCAGCCTGCCAACACGAAGGTCGGCCAGGACAAACGCGGAAAGGGGAGCCAGCCCGGATATATCACCACTATGACGCGCTCTCGCTGAGTCTTTGATTGCCTGAGAAATTTTCCTCTCTCGGCAATAGACACCGTTATTCCGCTCGCTCGGATAATTCCTCAGCCAATCAAATCCCTGACCGATCTTACGCGCCAACTGGTGAGATATCCGGGCTAGGGTACCTGCTGATCAATCGCCAGGAAAACCGAGCGGGTGTCCGCCGGCCTTACAATCATTGTTCCAAACCAGTCGCCGGGCGCGGCAGCGGGACCACCGCTCAGCGATACGCGGGCCAGCAGCTCGAACTCGTCGAAACCGGAAAGCGCACGACCCGCCACCATCGACTGCGCATCGCCGAGAGAAATCACCTTTGGCAGTTCCGACAGCCGCACGCGGTTCACCGCGATCGGCGGCGACGGTTGCGCCGGATCGCGCGCGATAATAAAGACGTTGGCATCCGACGTAATCGCCGACATTGCAATGTCGGATAAGGCGATTCGCGCGGTAATGATGGCATCGGGATCGGCCTCGGGCACCTGCTGGCCTGCGGCCGGCGCCGCCGGAGCGGCTTCGGCCACGGACGACTGCATCGACTCGATCGGTACGCCACGCCATTCAGCAACCCGTTGCTCGAGAATGGAGCGGATCTCCGGCGGTGGATTCAGGCCCAGCAGGATTTCCCAGCGACTGGCCGCGAGCTCGGTGTCACCGCGATTGGCGGATGCCACGCCCGAATAGAACAGGGCGGCGGGATTGTTCGGCTCAAGCGCCAGCGCACTTTCGATCAGCGCCGCCGTGCGACCCTCGATCGGCGCCTGATCGCGATTGAGTATCGCCACGGCAAGATCAACGAGTGTCTGCGCGTTTCGCCCGTCTTCGAGTTTCATGACACGTTCGTAAGACGTCACAGCATCCGCATATTGCTGCAGCGTCATCTGGGAACGCGCCATCATTGTCCAGCCGTTAAGGTCTTCGGGATTGTCGGCAAGCCTCTCTCGCAGGGACTCCATGACGACGTCCATGTCCGGCAAGTCGCCGGATTGCACTGTAGCCGACGAAACCTCCGGACTACCGACGACATTGTAGAGGCCCACCGAGAACGCGACGGTGAACACGACGAGTACGGCGAGCAAGGGCGTGAGGCGGCGCGATTCGCGATACAGCGGCCCGACACCGAACCACAGCGCCGCGAGGCACAGAATTACAACAACGACCCAAAACGTCACTTCACGGCTCCTTCCTGAGCGGCATCATCATCGAGTGGTATGGACATCCGGTGTTTTACGACCCGGTACATGGCGAAGCCACCGAACAGCACAAGAAGAAACGGGGCAAGCCAAAGGATCAGCGTCTTTCCCGTCGTGCGCGGACGATACAGCGCGAATTCCCCGTAACGGGTAACCAGGAAATCGACGATCTCCGCATCGGTCTTGCCTTCGTCGATCAGTCGTCGAATTTCCCGGCGCAGATCCGACGCAAGAAACACGTTCGAGTCCTTGATACTCTGGTTCTGGCACTTCAGGCATCGAACTTCCGAAATGAGCTTGTCGTAGCGAGCCTGAAGCTCGGGGTCGTCAAAGGCCTTGCCCGTATCGATGGCGGCAGCCGGCGATAACACGAGCAGCGTGGCAAGCAGTGTCAGTAGTCGCCTCAAGGTGTCTTCGCTCCGCTATTGATCAACGGCAGGAAATCCCGTTCCCATGCCGCCCTGTCCAATGGTCCTAGATGTTTGTGCAGCACGACACCGTCCGCACCCACCAGGAATGTCTCCGGCGCACCATAGACCCCCCAGTCGATGCCGACGCGCCCGCTGCCGTCGAAGCCGGAGGCCACGTAGGGATCACCGAGCTGCTGGATCCACCGCAATGCTTCGGCTCGTGTGTCACGCCAGTTGATTCCGTAGATCGGAATGGCATCGGTCCTCTCGAGCTCGAGCAAGAACGGATGCTCCTGGCGACAGCCAACGCACCAGGTGGCCCACACATTGACGAGCGCGAATTGGCCCGCAAAGTCATTGTTTCCGACGGTCTTCTGCGGATCCTCGAGCGTCGGTAACTCGAATTGTGGCGCCGGCTTGCCGATGAACGGAGACGGCAGCGCCCGCGGATCGCCGCGCGTCAGGCCAACGACGAGAAAGGCTATCAGGGCAATTACGGCAACGAGCGGCAATACGTAACGTGACATCAGGCTGGCTCCGCCGCCGCATCGCTGGCCTTGCTCGTCTTGGTCGCCCTCAGACGGTAGCGCCTATCGCTTACGGCGATCAGTCCGCCGAGCGCCATGATAATCGCGCCGAACCAGATGAAGCGAATCATCGGCTTGTACTGCACGCGAACGCTCCAGGCGCCGTTACCCAGCTGATCGCCCAGCGCGACAAACAGATCACGGTTCCATGTCGCGTAGATCCCCGCCTCCGTCATCCAGCTCTTCTGCACCTGATATTGTCGTTTTTGCGGTCTGACCGTCGCGACGTACTCACCGTCCCGACGGATCTCGACGACAGCTTCTATCGCGGAGTAGTTAGGTCCCTTGACATCGCGTATTTCCTGCATCTCGAACTCATAGTGTCCGACCTCAATGGAGTCTCCCGGCGTCAACGCGCGATCGGCCTCGATATTGAATGCGGACACGATCGTTACACCCAGCACGAACAGGCCCATACCCAGGTGCGCCACCGACATCCCCAGTGCCGAGCGCGTGATACCCGCGCTGCCCTTCTTGCGAAACATCGAGCGTACTGGCTGGATCAGCGACGAGGCAATGATCCAGATCGCCAGGCCGCAACCGATAGCGAGCATCACACCGCTGCGCTCGTAAAATATGAACGGCAGGATGATACCAAGCAGAACGGCCGCGATCGCCGGAATGCGAAGCAGCGAAACCCAGGGGCGCGGGTCCTGCGTGCGCCAGGCCGTATGCATCCCCAGCCCGAGCAATACCAGTAGTGGCAGCATCGGCACGAGAAACGCCACTTCGAACCAGGGTGGACCGATGGATATCTTGCCCCCGTTGAGCAACTCGATGACCAGCGGCGCCAGCGTGCCCATCAATACCAGGGTTGCAGCAACGACCAGCAACACGTTGTTCAGCAACAGGAACGTCTCACGCGACAACAGGCTGAAACCGACATCCGAATCCAGCGATGGCGCGCGCCAGGCGTACAGGATCAGCGCGCTGATAATGACAATACCGAGGAAGGCAAGAATGAAGAAGCCTCGCGTCGGATCCGTCGCGAACGCGTGCACCGACACGATGATGCCGGAACGAACCAGGAACGTACCAAGCAGGCTCAGCGAAAACGCGGTAATGGCCAGCAGCAGCGTCCAGCTCTTGAACAGGCCGCGCTTTTCCGTCACGGCCAGCGAGTGTATGAGTGCCGTGCCGACCAACCAGGGCATGAATGACGCGTTCTCGACCGGGTCCCAGAACCACCAGCCGCCCCAGCCGAGTTCGTAGTAGGCCCACCAGCTGCCCAGCATGATGCCGAGTGTCAGGAACAGCCACGCCATCGTCGTCCAGGGGCGTGTCCACTTGGCCCATCTCTGATCGAGGTTGCCGCTCAGCATAGCTGCAATGGCAAACGCGAAGGCCACCGAAAAACCGACATAGCCGATGTATAAGAGTGGCGGGTGAATCGCGAGGCCGGGATCCTGCAATAGCGGATTCAGATCGGCGCCGTCGGCCGGGGCCGGCGACAGTCGATCAAACGGGTTGGAAGTAAGAATGGCGAACAGCAAGAAGCCAACCGACAGCAGGCCCAGGACGCCCAGGACCCGTGCGGAGAAGGCGGCGGGCAGCTCGCTGCTGTAACGCGATACGGCGACTGTCCAGGCGCACAGGATCAGGATCCACATCAGCAGCGAGCCTTCGTGCGCCGACCATACCGCGGAGACCTTGTACATGGTCGGCAACGACAGCTGCGAATGGTTGGCGACGTACAGGACCGAAAAATCGCTTTGCAGAAACGACCAGGTCAGGCAGCCGAAGGCGACGGCGACGAAGAAAAACTGGCCGAGTGCCGCCGTATTGCCGACGCGCATCATGGCCGAATCGTTGCGATGTGCCCCGATCAACGGAAGAATGCCCTGGCACAGGGCGAGTGACAGGGCGAGTATCAGCGCGAACTGACCGATTTCGGGAATCATTTCGTCACGCACTCCGTGGTGCTATCGCGCAGTGGCTGTGTTTTTTTATCGACGTGTTTTGCCAGCGAGTCTGCAACCTCCGGCGCCATGTAATTCTCGTCGTGCTTGGCAAGAATCTTGTCCGCCACGAACACGCCCTCGTCGCCTAGACGGCCGTGGGCGACGACGCCCTGCCCTTCGCGAAACAGATCCGGTAATACGCCGACGTAACTGACCGGCAGCTCGCAGTTCATGTCGGTCACGCGAAAACGCAGATCCATGGAGCCTTCAGCTCGTTCGACACTGCCATCGACGACCAGTCCGCCGATGCGAAAATTGCGCTGCTTGGGATAGTCGCCCGCGATGACATCCGAGATGTCAACGAAAAACATCATGTTGTCCTGGAATGCGCGCAGCGTGAACGTCGCCGCGATAGCGATGCCCGCAACAGCAAGCCCGACGGCCAACATCCGTTGTTGCCTTGGTTTCATTGCCTTTCCTCCAGCGCCTTGATGCGTACTTCAATATCTCGGTAGACGCGCTTGTGGCGAAGCCGTGCACGCCAGTCGGAAAAAACCACGACAATGAGCGTCAGCGCGAAACAGCTCCACACGTAAATGCCGTAGTTTCCCATTGCCAGCTTGTCCATGCCTAGCGTCCCTCCGGCGACAAGATCATCTCCCGCACCCAGCGGGTGCGACGTTCGCGAAACAATACTTCGGTTCGCACGCGGCGCAATAAGAGAGAACCGAAAAGGAACGTGAATCCGAGGATCATGGCGAGCAGCGGATACAGCATGCCCGGATCCATCGCCGGCCCGCCTTCCTTCATCAGGGTTTGTCCCTGATGCAGTGAACTCCACCATTCCACCGAGTAATGCACAATGACGACGTTCACAACTCCGACCAATGCCAGTACGGCGCTGGCCTTGTCAGCCTTTGCGGTATCATCAATTGCTCCACGTAGCGCCATGTAGCCGAAGTACAGGAACAACAGGATCAGTTCCGACGTGAGCCTTGGATCGCCCCACTCCCACCAAGTTCCCCACATGGGCCGGCCCCATATCGAGCCGGTGACCAGCGCCAGGAAGGTGAATGCCGCCCCCAGCGGTGCTGCGGCCGCCGCGACGGCATGGGCGAGCTTCATGCGCCAGATGAGGCCGATTCCGCCGCTGACTGCCATGATCATGTAGGCCATCATCGACAGGTAGGCCGAGGGCACATGCACGTAGATAATGCGAAAGGCGTCGCCCTGCTGATAGTCCATGGGAGCGAGGAACAGCCCGGCATAGACCCCGTACGCGACCAGTGCGATGCCCGGGACGGCAAACCACGGCGAAAAGACAGCCGCGAGGCGATAAAAATGCGGCGGGGATGCCAGCTTATGAAACCATTTCCACATATTCTCGATTCTACTCGTTACTGATTCTCAAGGCCGCAGCCGTCGCGAAAGGCGCCAGGCTGAGTGAAGCAATGGCATAGGCGCCCAAGGCCCAGATGCCGGTTGAATAAATGTCATTGCCCGCGGCCAGCGATACCGTATTCGCGCCCAGCAGCAAAACAGGCATGGCCAGCGGCAGGATGAGAAGGCTAAGCAGTGCCGTGCCCCGGTGCAAGCCTACTGTGAGCGCCGCGCCGATGGATCCCAGCAAACTCAGGCTCACGGTGCCCAGTAGCAGCGTCAACATCATCACCGGCACGACGGACCAGGGCATTTGGTAGGTGATCGCCAGCAACGGTGATACCAGTACCAGCGGCAGGCCGCTGGTTAGCCAGTGCGCCAGCGTCTTGCCAAGCGCCAGCAGCGGCAGAGGCTGCGCGCTGACCAGCAGCTGATCGAGGCTGCCATCTTCGAAATCGCCCAGGAACAACGAATTCAGCGACAGCAGCGTTGCCAGCAGGGCGGCGACCCACAGCACGCCCGGGCCGCTGAACTCAAGCTGCTCGGCGCTCGGGCCTACCGCGAGCGGGAACAACGTGCAGACCATGGCGAAGAAGAACAGCGGGTTGAGCACATCGCCCGGCCGTTTCCAGGCCAACAGCAGGTCACGCATCGCCGTTGCCCAGAGCCCGGACATCATGCCCGGTTGCACAGTCGTCTCGTCGCTCATTGCAGTCTTATCTTGGTGACGGGCGCGTCTATGTCGACGTCCTGGTGAGCCGCCATGACGCACAGACCGCCGCGTCCCAGGTGCTCTTCGACGAGCTCCATCACCAGCTTGCGGCCTTCGCGGTCCAGGTTGGTGAAGGGTTCGTCCATCAACCACAGCGGCACGTCTGCCAGCAGCATGCGAGCAAGTGCGACGCGACGCTGCTGCCCGGCCGACAGGGAGCGCAGCGGCAGCCGTTTCAGACGCTCGATGTTCAGGCGCAGATAGACCTCTTCAGGATCGCGCCGCGCCTGCGGGCGCAACGACTGCTCGAAGTGAAGGTTCTCGATCATGTTGAGGTCGCCCTTGAGGCCGGTACGATGCGCGAGCCAGACAAGGGCACCGTGAAATACCTGACGTTGCTTCAGAACCGGCACGTCGTTCCACAGCACTTCGCCCGTTTCGAGGGACAGCATGCCGGCGATAGCGCGCATCAGGCTGGTCTTGCCACAGCCGTTTCTGCCCTCTAGCAACAGCATGGCGCCACTCTCCAGCGCAAATTCCAGGCCCTCGAACAGGCACCTTTCGCCACGAATCAGGGTGAGGTTGTCGGCGGATAACTTAGCAGTCAATAGCTTACACTCTGTCGCCAAACGCCGACGGTTTGAAATACATGTTTAAACATCCTTGTTTTACAGTTTCTTACTACGCTTTTCTAATATCAATCCGAGTTAAGTTACCTGCACCTCTGATGTTCAAGGCAACACGGTAATTCTCGTTTGCAAGGGCCGGGGCACGATCGTAGACTGATGTTTGCGGTGATCAATTCCTATAAGAAGAAACCGCAGGCCAACGATACCAACAATAGCGCAACAAGACGATTGCGAGAGGCTACTAATGGACCTGAGTGCAGCAGGGCTGAATCGGCAACCTTTCCCGAGTCACGGGAGACCGACCGCGATTGTATCGTATCGGGCCGAGCGGGCGGCGCTGGAGGTCCTGAACGACACTTACTCGCATGCCACCGGATTGTGCCTGTTCCAGGGCCCGACGTTGTCCGGGAAATCGACCATCATCCACCGCTACATCAACACCCTGCACGAAGACTGTGCGGTAGCCGTGATCGACGGCCATGGCCTCAACACGACCCGGCTGCTGGCGGGGATGCTGCGCCAGTTCGGTTACGAGCTCGAGGCCAGTTCCGCGAACGAACTCCTCGGGCTGATCCGGGTATTCGCCCTGCAGCAGGCGGCTTTGCACGAGTCGCCACTCCTGATCATCGAGAACGCCCACGAGATGAATCCCAATGCCCTGCGGGCGCTCTGTGAGCTGGCTGAACTCAGGGTTCGAACCGGCAGCGCTGTAAAGATTGTTCTCGTCAGTGATCGCGCACTGGGCGGCCTGCTCAAGGCGCCGGCCTTGCAGTCCATAGCCGCGCGCCTCTTGCACGATTTCCATCTGCGCCCAATGACGCAGGCCGAAACCAAGGTTTACGTCCGTGAGAAGCTGCAGGCGGCGGGCAGTAACTACCCCAACTTCATCTTCCCGAACGACGTCTGCGACGAGCTCTGGAAGGCCTCCGGCGGATGGCCGGGCGTTGTCGATCGTCTCGCACTGCTGGCGCTGGCCCGGGCCGATAATCTGCCGGTCAGCGTTGCCCAAGTCGAGCACCCGGCCCTGCCCAAGGGCACCTGGGACGATGCGGGTGTCACCATGGCGGAACAGAAGCCCATGGCACCCCCGGAAGCGCCGCGACTGATCGTCACGAACAACGGCAGCGTGATCGGCGAGCTGAAGATGCTGAAGCCTCGCCTGCTCATTGGCCGATCTGACCACAATGACATTGCCATTGGCAGCCGCTTTATCAGCCGGCACCATGCGTTGCTCGTGCGACACGGCAACTCCACCTTTCTGATGGACTTAAACAGCACCAACGGCACCTTCGTGAATTCGAAACGAGTTTCCAACCAGGTCCTGATTCACGACGACGTCATCACGGTCGGTCACCACAAGATCAAGTTCTCTGACCCGTTCGCCCGAGCGGGCGAACGCCTCGATGGACCCGATTTTGCGGATACGGCCATTATGAAGACCCTGCAAGACATGCGTGCCCTGCTCGCGCAGGAGAACACCGCGCTGCTGCCGGCCGTAACGGAAGACCTTCCTACCATTCAGACGTAGGACCATGCAGCGATACAGTGCGACACCGCGCAGACCCTTGGGTCTGGTCGCGGCCTGGGGCCGCTCCTACAGGTGCTTCATTTCTCGCCGCGCTAATTGGTCGTAGCTCCGACAGGCGGCTAGCCGGACTCCGCGGCCGAACCGCCGAAAAACTCTTCCTTGAAGTGCTTGCGGCACATCGAGATGTAACGGTCGTTGCCACCGATCTCCACCTGGGATCCCTCGGTGACAGCATTGCCTTCGGCATCCAGGCGCAGGACCATCGTGGCCTTGGCGCCACAGTGGCAGATTGCCTTGAGCTCGTTCAGGGTGTCTGCCCAGGCCAGCAGGTACTTGCTGCCATCGAAGGGTTCGCCCTGAAAGTCCGTGCGAAGACCATAGGCCAGCACCGGGATGCTCAGCCTGTCGGTGACTTCGGTTAACTGAAAGACCTGCTCACGCGTCAGGAACTGCGCCTCGTCGATCAGGATGCAGTGCACCGCTTGCTGGCTCGCCGCTTCTTCGACCAGGTCGAACAAGTCGGTGTCGTTCGTAAACGTTGTCGCCTCGGCCTCGATGCCGATACGTGAGGCGACCTTGCCAGCGCCGAAGCGATTGTCGAGCTGCGGCGCGAGGACGAGCGTGTTCATGCCGCGCTCTTTGTAGTTGTAGCTCGACTGCAGCAGCGACGTCGACTTCCCTGCGTTCATCGAGGAGTAGTAGAAATAGAGTTTTGCCATGGCGCCGTATTGTGGCACCACCGCGCTGGCGATGCACGATGGCTGTGCTGCCGGTATCCGGCGAGATCAGTCGTGCAGTGTCAGCAGCTTCGCGAGCTTGCGGCGACGACCGTTCTGAGCTGTGCCTGTCGCCCGGCACTCGGCGCACTCGTTGGTCAGCGAATGCCGACCGGAAATCACCTGCGGAACCGGCGTGACAGTACCCTTTCTGAGGCAGCTGCTGCAAATCACGAGATTGCTCAGCTTGTTCAACAAGCGATAGCTAATGTTGTCGTTTGCTGTCGAGGCCATGGCCGCTCTCCGTCTACGAGCAGCCATTTTTGGCACCCGGGCCGCGTTTTCGCCAGCAAACGCCGCGAAAATGTGCAGAACTGTTAACCAGTCGGCGTTTCCGGTGTGAACTGCGTTGCGATTGCCGACTGCGCGCTACAGGACATAATCGGCGACGATCTCGGCCAGGTGATCGGACCAGCGCTCGGGAAACGGTTCGGTCAGCTCGATCGACGCCTCGAAATCCGGATCGAAAACACGGCGGGTAAGTTCCTGCACATAGTCAGGATGCGACGTTGCGATATTAAGTTCCTTGTTGGTGCGAAAACTCAGCTTGTCCCAGTTCGCCGAACCCAGGCAGGCCCAGCCATCGAAGATCGCCGCCTTGACGTGCGACATGCCCGGATACAGGAACACCCGTATGCCGTGTTCGAGCATTGCATTAGCGGCAAGGGCGTTGCTCTTGTTGACCGGCCCGTGGTTTCCTACCAGCGGCAGAATTACGCGAACGTCGACGCCACGCCGTCGGGCCCTGGCGAGTTCGTAGAGCATCGCGTCATCGGTCATGTAGGCGTTCTCAACGTAAATGTACCGCCTGGCGCTGCGTATCGCTTCGCGCTGTGCCAGGAAGATCTCGGCGACGCCCGGACGCGTGTGCAACAGGCGCAGCGGGAACCCGACGTCCTCGGCAACGATCGGATTCGGTTTCAGTCGCTGCAGCACGTAGCCGGCGTCTCCCAGGGGACCGGCGTGCGCCCAGGCCTTGTTGAATTCGTTGCTGAGCTCATCGACCACCGGACCCCGCAACTCCATCATCAGGTCGTGCCAGACAAAACGGTATTCCCGGCCGATGTTCATGCCGCCCGCGAAAGCCACCCTGCCATCGACGATAGTGGTCTTGACGTGATCGCCGGCAACCAGCCAGGGGTTCCTCGACTGCCGCACATCGACCTCTGAGTCTGCCTCGAGGAACAGGCGCACGGACTCAGGTGCGACGTATCGCTTCGGCAGGCTCGCGTCGTCGGCGCCCGTAGCAACGATGGTGCCGAGACCATCGAGCAATACCCGGGTAGCGATGCCCTCCCCCGCGCGACGCCGCAGCAAATTGCCAATCTTTTCCGCGTAGTCGTCGTTGTCGAAGATATAGGTCCGCAGGTCGACGGACGTCGTGGCCGTCGAAATAGCGTCGATGAAGCGCACGAAGAAGTCCTCGCCATCGACAAGGTATTCGAGTGTCCCGCGCGTCGCCCCGTGGCCCGTAAGCTCGTCTAGCCTTGTTTCCCAGGCGTCGAGATCCATGCCAGGCCCGTCGTTGAGTTCGGGAATTGGCTGCGACTCCAGGGTCACCAGCCAGGTAGGCCTGACGGTTTCCACCGCCGCGTCCTTTGCGACGAACAGCAGCCGGAAAAGCGACGACACCGGTCGTGTGGCCAATCCGCCGAGGTGACTCTGCGCAAGATGCGCGGCGGATTGCGCCACCTGCGACCCCTTGCTCGCCGCGCGACCCTCGCGCGGCGCTGGCGAATACCGAATAAAGACGCCCAGCTCCCGATCAAGATCGACATACACGAACGGCAGCGAGTAGGCACCGGCATCGCCGGTACTGAAAAGAAGACGGCGGTCTTGGATGCCCTCGTCCCCGAGGAAATCTGCCATTACCGGCTGAGCGCGCCGATTGAACTCGGCAAAATCTATGGTTTCGGCAACGACATAATTTTCCGGCTTGTCAGTAAACAACCGGGCCTCGAAGTTATTGATGTCGTTGTAGAAAAGAAAGTAGTCTTCCTCACCGAACTTCATCACGATTCCGGTCATCGCCTTCTTCGGCAATACCGTGTCGAAAACCGTATCGATAAACCGATTCCAGTGCTTGCTGCCAAGTATGCGTGGCTGAATCGGGCCCTCCGGCAATTCCGGCCAACGTGCCCGCTGGTGGTATCGAAGTGGCAGAATGTATGGGCCTCGATAAGCGCCGTCCCGGCCCTGTTCTGGAGCGCCCAGGTCGATCTCACCCGACCAGTCGCCACCGGAATAAATCAGCCCGTCCTCGCTCTTGTAGCTGATAAAGAACCGATTTGTACCGACAAAGGCTTCGATAGCCGTCAAGGGCTTGGCGACGGGTTCCTCGGCGAAGCGTCCGGGTAGCGTTTTGAGGTCATCCGCCGGCGAGCTGGCGGGGCCGGTCGCGCAGGCGCCGACCAGCAAGCCGCAAAGAAACATCGTCACCGCGAGGCGTGTGGAGCGCTGATTCGATTGCTTCATAACACGGTCCCCTGATCCTGAGTTTAAACTCTAGGACAGGGCGCGGGGGCAATCCTGAGCAAACCGTGAGAGATAGCTGATGAAGCGGTGATGTGTTGACCAGGGTCGCGGAGACCCGATCCTGCCAGGCATTGCCGGTCCTGGTGCCCAGAGCCGGACTCGAACCGGCACGACCTTTCGGTCAGCGGATTTTAAGTCCGCAGCGTCTACCAATTCCGCCACCCGGGCATGGCCGTGAAGAAAATGGAGGCTAGGGTCGGAATCGAACCGGCGTACACGGAGTTGCAGTCCGCTGCATAACCACTCTGCCACCTAGCCCCGCAGTCAATCGAAATGGCGAGAAGCGCCGCTCCGTTGAGCAGGCGACGGAGTATACATCCCCCAGACGAGGAATCAATTTTGGCCCTCCACAATTGCAGCAAAATCCCGCACCGAGGCGCATAATGTTGCCTATGCAAATTGCGCGGTCGATCGTCCTTTTTTCCATCATCTCCGGCCTCATCTCATGCTCCGGCGGAGAGCCGCCCACATTCGGCGAGCCACGACCGATGCACCTCCCCGCCGGCACCAACAGCATGGGTCCGAGATTGGCGACCGGCAGCGACGGCACTATCGTCCTGAGCTGGATGCAACGCGATGAAAGCGGCGCTACGCTGCGCTATTCGGAACTCGGCATCGGCGAGTGGCAGCAACCGATCGATGTCGTCAGCGACCCCGAAATGTTCGTCAACTGGGCCGATCTGCCGTCCGTCACGCCGATCGGCGACGGTCACTGGGTCGCCCACTGGCTGAGCAAGCGCGGCGAGGCGACCTACGCCTACGACGTGCTCCTTGCGCAGTCGTCCGACGGCGGCTCGAGCTGGAGCGCGCCGGTGCGCCCGCATGCAGATGGCACACCGACGGAACATGGCTTCGTGTCGATCTATCCGGAAGGCGACGCTACCGGTCTCCTGTGGCTCGATGGACGCAAGACCGCTGCGGCGGCGCCAGGCGGTCCTGCCGCCAGCAGCATGACGCTGCGGTCCGCTGCCATCGACACGAACGGCGCCATCGCCCGAAAACAGCTGGTCGACGACATCGTCTGCGACTGCTGCCAGACGGACGTCGCGGTGTCGAGCGACGGGCCGATCGCCGTTTACCGGGATCGAACCGTCGACGAGATCCGGGACATCTACGTAACGCGGTTCTCCGATGGCGAATGGCAAGCCGGCGTGCCTGTCGCCGACGACGGCTGGCGCATCGAAGGTTGCCCGGTGAACGGTCCGGCAATTGCCGCGCACGACGATCTCGTCGCCATTGCCTGGTTCACGGCGGCGAACAATCAGTCGCTGGTTCGCACGGCGATTTCGACAAATGCAGGCAGGTCTTTCGGGCCGCCCGTCGAGATTGCCTCCTCGCGTGCCTCGGGTCACGTGGGCATCGACATCATCGATCGCGCATCGGTCGTCGTCAGCTGGGTCGAGGCGGATAATCGCGGCAGCAACGCGATCAATATTCGAAGCCTGACGCGACAGGGAAAGCTAGGACGAACCTCGACCATTGGTCGTTCGACCTTGCTACGAATCTACCCACAGATGACACGCCATGACGACAAATTGATCCTGGTATGGACCGATGAAATAACGGACGCCAGTGAAATCGTGTCTGTCGAGGTTCCTATCCCTGGCTTCTATGAGCGTTGACGCCATGCGCATTGCAAATCGGAGCTTTAAACCCCATGTATTAACCTCTAGCGAGGATGCCACTATGACGCAAGCCGCTGTATCCACAGAAAAGACATTCTGGGTAGTCGTTGCCGACGAATCCAGGGCCATCTTCTACTCGCGCAAGACCAGACGAGCGCCGATGCAGGAACTGTTCTCGATAGAGAACGAGCTGGCACGAGTGAAGACCGGGGAACTGTTGTCAGATCGTGGCGGGCGCAGCTTTGACAGCGCCGGCAAAGGCCGCCATACGATGGCCAAGGAAAAGTCCGGCCCCAAGAGGCATCTTGCCGAGGCCTTTGCCAAACAGATCGCGGAACGAATCGGCAAAGCTAGCCACGCGGGCAGCTGTCGCGGTTATGCGCTGATTGCGCCGCCCCGCTTCCTCGGACTTCTGCGGGATGCCGTGTCGGTGACATCGAAAAAAGAACCTTACCAGTCCATCTCGAAAGAAGTCGTCGGCAAGGACACGGCGTTTATCCAGAAACTTATGGACAGTGCCTGAACTGAACCTTGTTCAGGCGGGACCGCGCTCGTGTTTCCCGCCGATTCGATAAGTACCGCCGAGCCACGAAGGGTCTTGCCGCGCAGTCGGGCGCCGCAATCGTCAACCTGAGGTGCCTCTGTGCTCCGCCAGATCGGCCGCCTTTCGCGCTTCTTCAGCCTGTTTCAGCTGCTCGACGAGTGCTGTCATCCTGTCTTCGAGCTGCTGTCGGGAAGAACTGGTCTCTTTATCCTTGCCCAGCGCCGTGAGCTCGGCGTCAACGAGTTCTATGGACTTTCGAATTTCCTCAACCGAGGCGGCTTCCGCCGCCTTGTCGAACGCCAGGTCTTCGGCTTTCGGCGCATCGGGCTCGACGATCTTCCGGGCCGGTTCGGGTATGACGGCTTCTGTCCCTGACAGCGCCCGGGTATTCATGAAATTGGGGGAGACGATCTCGATGTTGGCTGAATGCAGTGTATCCAGCATCGCTTCCCGCAGACGGGACCTCGCCGAGATCAGGCTCCGTACATCTTCCAGCAAACCACCAACGCGGTAGGTTACAGCGAAGTCGCCCAGCTCCCGAACGTGCACGAAGGCGTCTTTCAGGTCCGCCTGCGTCGCAGCGTCGCACAGTATCCTGGAGACTTCGGCATGTGGCACGTCGTAGCCCAGCGAGACCTCGGCCGTGATGATCGTGCCGGTCGCACGCACCACCTGCATCGGCTGCGTCACCATGTACAGGTTCGGAACCGTCACGAGGTCACGGAACTCTGTCTGGACCTCGGTGTGCAACAGACCCATCTCGGTAATGCGTCCGGTCAGCTCGGCCACGGTAATGAAATCACCGGGCCGGGCGCCCTTGACCGCTTTCATCATGATGCCCGCCATGATGTTGCCGATAAAGGTTGTCGAGGAAAGAGCAATCGCCGCGCTCAGCAGGATGCCGATCAGGCTGAGCAGCTGGCCGCGCGTCTCGTCATTGACCGGCAGCACGAGGATGACGGAGAGGAATCCCGCAAACGTCAACGCGAGCATGATCAGTTGAAAGCGGAACTGCGCGTCCGGATTATCTTTCCAGCGGCGTTTAAGCGCCCAGTCGACGAGTTTCAGGATGACCGCGACCAGTACCACCGTGCCAAGCAAAGGCAGGAAGGTCTTGGTGCTGGCGACGGCGTTGTTCAATAAGTCCACGGTTCGGTCTCCTGCAGGGCTGCCTGGTGAGCGAAAGCCCCTTGCTGCTGCCGGATTACATCATGATTCCCGCTCGCGCTGCGAGGAACGCGGCAAGCCATTGTTCATGGGCCGCGTCGCACTTTCACGGTGGCGCAATTTTCTGGATGATCTTCGCCTCCGTCAGGATCTTGTACATAGGCTGCAAGCGCTTCTCGTATCGACGCCATCGCCCGATAGATCGCGTATGGGGTTTCTCCCGGACCTGTGCCGCGCTTGCCGTGGTGACCGCCTTTTTCGCTGTGGCGAAATCCAGGCATTGCTCCTGCCACGACAAGCCGACTTGCTCGAATACGCCGCGCAAAGTGGTCTCGGTCGACTGCACCAGTCGTTCATAGGCGACATCGACAAAGCGTCCAGGAAAACGCTCGCGCCAGACATCCATGAGTTTCCAGTAACGCAGGTAATGGCGCGCCAGTTCTTTTTGGTCGTAGGAATACAGGTAGGCGTCGGCGAACAGCTGCTTGTATATCGAGAAACAGGCATCCATCGGTTCTCTCTGCATGTGCAGGATCTTCGCTTTCGGCAGCGCTGCCAGGATTAGCGGCAAATAAAGATAATTGACGGGCAGCTTGTCGACCAGGTGTGCCGCCGCGCCCCTGAGGCTTGCCGTGCTCTCGAAATACGCCGTGCCGAGCTGAAACGGATCCGCCGTCGCAGCGGCCCGGAGCAGTTCCGGCGAGAATTGCCGGGGCTCGTCAAGGCCGCTTATTCGCCGAATCGCAATGCCCAGGTGACGCAACTCACCGGCGGAATTTACCCGCGAGTGCGCGTCCAGCATGCGATCCAGCAGGGTCGTGCCGGAGCGCGGCTCGCCGACAATAAATATCGGTGCGGCATCGCTGAGTCCCGGCTGCTGGCCCGCCAGCCATGCTTCGGTAAAAAGCGACTCTGCTGCTTCAAAGACCGCGGCGTCATGCCGCTCGTCGAAGGCGACCGTTGCGCGGCGCGCCACCGCACCGGCCTCGAACGCATCGAATGCCAGCGTCCAGTCCTCGAGATCCTCGGCCTCTTTGCCAATGGCATAGTTAAGATAGGCGATCGCGCGAGGCTCACGCTGCGATGCGAGCAGGTCCTGCATCGCTTCAATGTGCCAGACATTCATCGCCTTCGAGCTGCGCGACAGCAGCCAGTGCAGCTGCGCGTTGCCGGGCTCGGTGTCGACGCAGCGGCCGAGGAGATGGTCGGCCTCATCGTTCTCACCGAAATACAGGTGAACGTTTGCGAGATTAATGAGGAACGGCACATGGGCCGGGGCCCCGGCGACCGCTTTTTGATGCCATTGGCGCGCCGCATCGAGATTTCCGGCCAGGCGAAAGGCGGTGCCGATCAGGTCGTGCACAACCGGGTTGCCTTTTTCCGTTTTCACGGCGTTTTCCAGGCAGGCCTCAGCTTTGACGAACTCGCCGGTATTTACGTAAGACCGCGCCAGCTGCGCCCAGGCCGGCGCGTGCCGCTCATTGAGCTCAACGGTCCTGCGCAGGGCTTTTCGTGCAACCTCCTGTTGCCCGCTGTCGATAGCCAGCAGCGCGGCCAGATAATGCGCTCGCGCCATATCCGGCCGCTGTTGCAGCGCCTGCCTGCAGATCGCGGCAGCCCGCCGGCGGTCCCCGGACTGCAACGCCCGGAAGCCCTGCTCGACGAACTGCTGAATCTCGCCTTTCGGTTTGCCGTTGGTCTTATTCGAAGTAGTAACCGAAACGCAAGCCAACGGTGCGCGGTCGACTGGGTCCAAAGTAGAACGGTGGCACGATGCCGCCATTGTTGGCGGCGCCATCCCAGGTAAGTTCGTCGGTCAGGTTCTCGACATAGCCGGTCAGATTCCAGTTGTTGTTGGATTCGTAGCCGAGTCGCAGCGCCCATTCCTGGTAGGCCGGAATATCGGAGTCGTCGATATTCTCATAGCCACGACCGCGGTCGGACTCAAAGAACATCTCGATGTTGCCGACGATCGCTCCATCGCCCGCCGGGAAGTTCCCCTTTAGCAATGCTGAACCGGAGACGTCCGGCGCCCAGAACAGCTTGGTTCCCTCGCAGGCATCCGCATCGCCATCGAGGAATCCATCGGCGTCCGGCGCTCCACCACAGAGAAACTGGATACCCCTCGCTTCTGTATCGAGGTAGCCGGCGGAAGCGATCAAGTCGAAGTTGTCGTTGATCGCCCACTGCAGGGTCGCCTCGAGGCCGCGGCCGTCGACGTTGCCGGCATTGCCGACACGCGCACCCTGGTCGAAGAAGTTGACCTGAAGATCGGTGTATTCATAGACGAATGCCGTTACGTCCAGCTGCACCGTGCCCTCTGCGAGCAAGCCCTTGTAGCCAACCTCGTAGGACTGCACGTCTTCCGGCCGGAACTGCGCGGGCCGGAAACCATCGGCCTGTGTCAGCAGTGGATCCGGACCGTCGCCGAACCACTGGAATATCGGCGGATTCAGGGAGAACGTGCCGAAGCCGCCGGACTTGTAGCCTTCTGTGTAGCTTGCGAACAGGGTGGTGTCCGCATTCGGCATGTAACGCACGATCAGTCGCGGCGTGAGCTGGCTCCAGTCATTCTTGTCGCTGAGTTGCTCGGTCATGTAGCCCAGCAGGAAGTAGTTCTGCAGCAAGCTCTCCGGACGCGGCGCCCGGGTCGAGAACTTCTTCTCGTCGTAGGAGTAGCGAACGCCCAGAGAAACGTCCCAGAGATCGTTGATGCGATACGACAGATCGACATAGGCCGCATAGCCGTTATATCGGCCATTGACGATATTTCGCTCGTCCATCCGCCCCGTGGATGAGGGAACGAATGCACCAGTCGCACCGCCGTAGTAGTAGTCCCAATAGGCAAAGTAGTCGGTGCAATTGTCTACGCCGTAGTAGTAGCCGTAGTAAGCACAGATCACCTCTTCGTCGGTCGTACTCTCGAAATTGACATCGATGTTTTCCTTGTAGAAGGAAACACCGGCGTACCAGCTGAGCGGGTTGTCCGTATTCGACGTCAGCCGCAGCTCGGTCTGCAGGTAATCGCCGCTCTGGTCCTGCTTGTAGGTCTCTGCATTGATCGGAGTGCCGTCGTAGTCTTCCGTGTAGAGGTAGTCGTGATCCTTGAAGCCGGTTGACCAGCTCAGCGACATCGTGTCGAAGTCATAGTCGACATGCAGACCGATGTTGCTGCTGGTCGCATCGTCGTTGCTGCCTCTTGCGAGATCCAGGCTCGCGTCACGACGATCCGCCGGGTAGCTCACCGAGCCGAGCAGTGATTGCCAGACTTCCCATACCGGCGATTGCTCCGAGGCTCGATAGACCGAGCCATCGCGCTTCTGATCCTCGTAGTCCGCTGTGAACAGGGCCTCCATACGGTCGGTCGCATACAGCGCAGAGATGCGCCCTGCCGTTTTCCGGTGACCGATCAGGTCCCGGCTCGGGTCGAAAGCGTTAGAAACGTATCCGTCTTCCTCGGAGTGGTAGCCCGCGAGCCGAACGGCAAACGAGTCCGAAAGCCTCGATGTAAATCCGCCTTCGAGGGTGAAGTGCCCACGCTCGCCAGCGTCAACTTCTACGTAGCCGTCACGCTCGCCGTCCAGGTTGGGCCGCTTCGTGATAACGCTGAAGGCACCGCCAACCGCGTTGCGCCCGAACAGGAACCCTTGAGGGCCACGCAGCACCTCGGCACGCTCTATGTCGAAAAGGCTGGATATGACCGCACCATTGCGGCCTTCGTAGAGGTTGTTCTTGAAGAACGCCGCCGATGGATCGCCGCCGACGCCGAAGTCCTGGGTGCGGATGCCGCGGATACTGATCGCGTCGATGAAGGAGTCCTTGCTGTTTCCGGTCACGCCTGGCGTGAACGTCACAAGGTCCTTGACGTCGTCGAGGTTCACATCCTTAACGAAATCACCCGTAAACGCCGTGATGGCCAGAGGTACGTCCTGGATCGACTCGGCGCGCTTTGTCGCCGTTACGATAACCTCGTCAATCTCCTGGGCGGCACCGGTTCCGGCGACCGACGCCAGCACCACGGCCGACACGGATTGCGCAAGAGCGGTTCTCCGAAAAGTCATGTGCGAATGGAAGTGATCTGTTGCCTGTTGCGGCCGCGCTACATTTTCTGTCACTGTGCTATCCCCCTGGCAGGACTGAGCTTAAGCGGTTGCATCGGTTGATCTACGGTCGCCCGATGCATGCCACACGGACGTTAATGAACCGAACGTATAAATACAATAGGCGCCGTGTGCCGCGGGGACCACAGGTTCCATATGGTGAAAAGCGCATCACGAGTGGCTGCATCAATACCGCAATAACTTGGTCGACAGCGGGGAATTACGGCCCGGTCGCGCAGAAAAGAACCCGGCCCACGAATTAAAGTCAATTATGAGAAATATGCTATTTATAATTGATTATTAGGCTTATTTTCAATTACGACCAGGCCAGCTGGCAGGCGTCTCAAGTAAACTTAGGTCGCGACCTGTCGGGTGGCGGGCGCATCCTCCAAACCCGCGTCCGGCTGCACATCGACCCAGGCCTGCACGGAACGGCAAAAGCGATTCGTTGCGACATTGATCTCGAAGATCGGAGCAAACTGCTTGAGCTTCTCGAATACCGCAGCAATCAGCTTCCGACAGTAGGCAGGATCCAGAGCAACACTGGGAGCAAATCGTTCCTGCAGTGCTTGCAGCGCGATGTCGATCTCCCCCAACGCCAAATGCTGAAACAAATCGCACAGTTCGTTTGCGAAGACGGCCAGGTCGCGCAATTTTTCTTCGTCCGACGCTGGCGGAGAGACAGCGCCGGGCGGTACACCGCGAATGGCTTCGATGATCGAATAGGGCAAATTCCAGTTTCGCGCAACCGCAGCGCCGACGTCGGCATAGGCGACACCCAGGACACCGCGCGCCGCGGCCGCCTTGTCCAGGTTCTGATGAGCCTGCAGCTTGACGATATCCTCGTACTCATCGGGAAAATAAAAGATGACGAGATTCTCGCCGAGGTTCTGGCACATGCCGCCGATAAATGCCTCCTCGGCGCCTGGCAGCTTTGCGCGCAAGCCAAGGTGTCGGGCAATCAGACCGCTCATGAACGACTTCGTCATTGAATCCTTGAGGGCGGCAGAATCGTTCTTCATGTGGCCGAAGAACGCGAGGCTGTTGGCAGTCATTCGGACCTGTTCGACGCCGAGGAAGACGACAGCCTGCGAGACGCTGGAGATCTCGGTCGCCCGTGCACCGTAGAACGAGGAATTCACGAGCTTGAGCAACTTACTGGTCAGGGCGAAGTCGCGCAGAATGACATTGGCGAGTTTGTCGGCGTTGGCCTGGCGATCGTCCCCGGTGAGGCGGTTGATATCGGACAGGGTCTTGGAGATCGCCGGAAAATCGCCCGTGCGCTGCATGCGACGCAGCAGGAAATCGATGGTGCTGTGACTCGATCCCTCGCTATTCGCTTTTTCGGAGAGGCCGGCCTCGTCGAGAAAGAGCTGAAACGCCTCGCTCATGCTCGAACAGTCGGCGTAGCGGCCCTCCCGACCCTTCTCCAGCGCGCCGGCGAGAAAGCGTGAATAAGCCTCGCCGTGCTTCATCGTTTTCAGCGGCTCGAAATCAACCGCTCCGTCGACTATCTGGTAGCGAATATCCTGAAGATTGTTGCCGCGCATCGCGCGCTTGCCGGTCACCATTTCGTAAAAGGTGCTGCCCAGGGCAAAGACGTCCGTCCATGGGCCGAGTGCCTGGCCGGTGAAGTGTTCCGGCGCCATGTAGCGAAGCGTGCCAGAGGCGAACTCCTTCGGTTCACGCGCCATGCTGACGTACTGTGCCAGCCCGAAATCCATGACACGCGGCGCGTTGTCGGCATCGATGAGGATATTCCTCGGGCTGAGATCCAGGTGCAGGATATCGGCGGCATGCGCCGTGCCCAGCGCTTTCAGGATCGCCGTGATCATCGGCATCGCGTCTTCGATCGACATCGCCCCCCTGCTCTTCAGCGTCTGCGCGAGCGGCACGCCCTCGACATACTCAAAGATCAGGTAAGGCCCGGCCAGGTATTCGCCGGCATCGTAGATCGGCACGATATTCGGGTGCTTCAGCTTGCTCGATATTCGTGCTTCGAGCGGCGTCCCGTCCTCGGCCACCGTGTTGAGCGCGGCGTCAGATGCGGTCAGCACCTTGATCGCAACGAGGCGGTCCAGCGTAGGGTCCCGGCCCAGGTACACCGTCCCCTGGGAGCCGCGCCCTATGCGCCGAATTATCTCGTATCGACCGATCTTTGCTTGCATGTTCCCTGCATAAAGGCCACTTCCTACCTTGTTTAGCGGCCGATGCGGGGAAATATTTAATGTGGTGTCGCGGGCCGGTAGCGCGATGAACCACCACAGGGCCAGTCCAAGTGCCAAGGCGTTAACCTGGCGCGCTTCGGATACAAAAAAGGCCCCTCATCGAGGGGCCTTTTCGTGTATCTGGAGCGGGAAACCCAGCGCGCTGGTCGTACCCGAGAAATATGCGGGGGTTCGGTTGCGCGATGAACCACCACAGGGCCAGTCCAAGTGCCAAGGCGTTAACCTGGCGCGCTTCGGATACAAAAAAGGCCCCTCATCGAGGGGCCTTTTCGTGTATCTGGAGCGGGAAACCAGGTTCGAACTGGCGACCTCAACCTTGGCAAGGTTGCGCTCTACCAACTGAGCTATTCCCGCAGAGGGTCGAGATTTTAGTCACTTGCCGTGCGCTGTCAAGGTGAAACTGCGTCCCCGTCGCATTTCCGATCAGCCCTGATCGCTGCTGATAAAGGGCCAGGCGGCCCTCAGGTAGGTAATCATGGAGAAAATCGTCATGATGGCGGCCAGCAGCAACAAGCCGAAGCCGATTTTATACATGTCGACCCCCAGCAGCGGGTTCTTGTAGACCATGAAGGCAATTCCGAACATCTGCAGCGTCGTCTTCACCTTGCCGGCAAGACCCACTTTCACGTGAGCCCGCTCGCCGATCGTCGCCATCCATTCGCGCAGGGCCGAAATGGTGATCTCGCGGCCGATTATGATCATCGCGATGATATCTTCGAACCAGCTGGATTCGGCCTGGACCAGCATGACCAGCACGATGGCAACCATCAGCTTGTCGGCGACGGGATCCAGGAATTCACCGAATCGCGAGGTCTGATTGAATCGGCGGGCCACCCAGCCGTCGATAAAATCGGTGACAGCGGCTATGCCGAAAAGGATCGCCGCGATGGGTCGCGCATTCGGGATCGGGCTATAAAAACAGATGACTACCGCGGGGATGGCGGCGATACGAAACAGGGTCAGGATAATGGCGAGATTCAGTTTCAAGCGGGATGCTCTTGTTATTGTTGCTTGTCCATGTGCAAGTCATTGTATATGGTTTCGGCCAGTGCGCGACTTATCCCGCGCACCTTTACCAGATCGTCCACCCCTGCGCTGACGACACCCTGTAAGCCGCCAAACTGCCGCAGCAACTCGCGCCGTTTTTTCGGACCGAGACCCGCAATCTGTTCGAGGCGCGACGTATTTCGGGCCTTCGCGCGCCGCTGCCGATGCCCGGTAATGGCGAAACGATGCGCCTCATCGCGAATCTGCTGGATAAGCAGCAACGCCGGCGAGTCGGGGGGCAAATCCAGCGGTTTGTCGTCCCCCGGCAGAAACAGGCGCTCCGCGCCCGCCCGCCGCGCCCTGCCTTTGGCAACGGCCACCAGCGTCACGCAATCCACTTCCAGCTCGTCGAGAACAGTCATGGCCTGCGCGAGCTGTCCTTTTCCGCCGTCCACAAACAGCACGTCCGGCATCGGCACCTCGCCTCTCTTGACCCGTTCGTAACGACGCCGCAGCGCCTCGGCCATCGCGCCGTAGTCATCGCCGGCCGCCGACGGGCTCAGGTTGAAACGTCGATAATCGCTCTTCACTGGCCCTGACGTGTTAAAGACCACGCAGGAGGCTACCGTCGCCTCACCGGACGTGTGGCTCACGTCGAAACACTCGAGTCGCTGCGGCGTCTCGTCCAGCCCGAACGCCTCCGTCAGCGCCGCGAATTGCCGGCGCAGGGTCGCGTTGCTCGCCGATTTCAGGCCGAGACCCTGTTCCGCGTTCGTGCGTGCCATTTGCAGCCAGCGGGCGCGATCGCCGCGAACGCGCGAACGAATCAGGACCCTGCGGCCCGCGCGTTCGCTCAGAGTCTTCTGCAGCAGATCGGCGTCTTCGATGGCCAGCTCGATGATAATTTCTGCGGGTGCTTCCCGGCCGAGGTAATACTGAGCGACAAACGCGTTCAGGATTTCCTGTCGATCCGTCTCGCCCGCCAGGCGCGGAAAGTGATCGCGGCTGCCCACCAGCGTGCCGTTGCGTATGAACAGTATCGTGACGCAATGAATCGCACCGTTCGAGGCGAACCCCAGGATGTCGAGGTCCCTGTTGTCGCCGCGCTTGACGTGCTGACGTGCCTCGATCTCCTTTAGACGCGCGATCTGGTCACGCAAACGGGCCGCCTGCTCGTAGTCGCGGGAATGTGCGGCCCGCTCCATGCGTGCAACGAAGGCGTCGACGACCGTCTTGTTCTTGCCCTCGAGAAACTGCACGGCGGCATTGATATCTTCCCCATACTGCTGCTCCGAAATCAGCCCGACGCACGGCGCCGTGCATCGCTTGATCTGGTACTGCAGGCAGGGCCTCGTGCGGTTGCTGAAGAAACTGTCCGTGCAGTTACGGATAAGAAAAAGTTTCTCGAGTTCCTTTAGTGTCGTGCGCACGGCCCGTGTGCTCGGGTATGGACCGAAGTAACGGCCTTTTCCGCGCCTGGCACCGCGATGAAACTTGAGCCTCGGGAAGCGGGTATCGGTTGAGGCGTAGATGTAGGGGTAGCTCTTGTCATCCCGCAGCAGCACGTTGTAACGCGGTTTGTGGCGCTTGATCAGGCTGTACTCGAGAATGAGCGCCTCGGCCTCGGTGTTCGCGACGGTCACTTCCACACGCGCCACGTGCTGCATCATCGCCGCCGTCTTTACAGCGTCCTGCGTACGATTGAAATAGCTCGAGACGCGTTTCTTCAGGTCGCGTGCCTTGCCCACGTAGATGACCTTGTGCTTCTTGTCCAGCATCAGGTAGACGCCGGGACGATGCGTCAGGCTGCGCAGGAAGGGTTTCACCTCAAATGCCGCGGCTTCACTCACGCACTACTCGTCCAGCAGGGCCCTTGCCACCGCGAAGATTTGCTCGAACATGGCCTCCGTCAGGCGCCCCGTGTTGGTGTTGTAGCGACTGCAATGGTAGGAATCGAGAAGCTGAAAGTCGCCCAGCTGATGCAGCGCGGCGTGGCCGAATTTGTAGTCTGCCTGGCGCAAGGCGCGCGCCTTGACAACGGCACGGTGCGCGATACCGCCCAGCGCCATGACGACAGCCCCCTGCGGGAGTGACGACAGTTCATTGGCGAGATACGCGTTGCAGGTATTGATCTCGGCGCCGACCGGCTTGTTATCCGGCGGCAGGCACTTGACGGCATTGGTAATGCGGCAGTTTGCCAGCATCAGGCCATCATCCGCGGACTCGGAATGGTCTCGTGAACTGAAACCGTACTTGTGCAGCATGCGGTACAGCAGGATGCCCGCGTGATCGCCCGTAAAAGGCCGGCCGGTCCGGTTCGCCCCGTGCATGCCGGGTGCGAGGCCGACGATCAGAAAGCGTGCGTTTGGCGCGCCGAACGGAGGCACGGGTCGACAGTAGTAGTCGGGATGCCGCTCATTGACATCATCCAGGAAGCCGGCCAGCCTCGGACACTCGCGGCAATCCCTGTCAAAAACGCTCGAATCCACCCGTCAGTCTTGCATGTGCCGTATGACGGCCCGCCCGAAACCGCGCGTGCCGACCAGGCGCGCACCCGGTACCAGCTTTTCCAGCTCCTGCTCGACCTCTTTCTTGTCGTGCGTCCTGACTTTGCGCTTGGGCGCACGAATCGCCGCACGCAGGCGTGCAAGATCGAAAGTCAGCTCGCCGTTGGCGATCGCGCCGGCGACGCCTTTGATGATGAGGTCAGCCGCCTCGGTCCAGCCCATGTAGCGCAGCATCATCTCCGCCGACAGGATCAATGAACCTGGATTGACGCGGTTCTTGCCGGCAAATCCCGGCGCCGTCCCGTGCGTCGCTTCAAAAACTCCAACGCCGTCGCCGATGTTGCCGCCGGGCGCTATGCCGATACCGCCGACCTGCGCAGCGAGGGCATCCGAAATGTAGTCGCCATTCAGGTTGAGGGTTGCGATGACGTCGTACTCTTCCGGGCGCAGCAATATCTGCTGCAGGAAGTTATCGGCAATGACGTCCTTGATAACGATCTCGCGGCCGGTGACAGGATTCTTGAAGGCAAGCCACGGGCCGCCATCCTTCTCCGTCGCACCGAACTCGGCGCGCGCAACCTCGTAGCCCCAGCGCATGAAAGCACCCTCGGTGTATTTCATGATGTTGCCTTTGTGAACCAGCGTCACCGAACCGTAGTCGCGGTCGACGCAATACTGAATGGCCTTCCTCACGAGGCGCTCCGAGCCTTCGCGCGACACGGGCTTGATGCCGATACCCGAACTCGCCGGGAACCGGATCTCGGTCACGCCCAGGTCTTTTTGCAGGAAGTGGATCAGCTTCTGCACTTCCTGGGAGCCGGTCGGGTACTCGATGCCCGCGTAGATATCCTCCGTGTTCTCACGGAATACGGTCATGTCGACCAGGTCTGAGTCCTTCATCGGTGTTTCGACGCCGGGAAAATAACGTATCGGTCGGACACAGGCATACAGATCGAGCGTCTGACGAATCGCCACGTTCAGAGAGCGAATGCCTCCGCCGGTCGGCGTCGAAAGGGGTCCCTTGATCGAGACGACGAAACGTCTCATGGCGTCGAGCGTCTCGTCGGGCAGGTAGATGTCGTCACCGTAGACCTCGGTGGCGCGGTGACCGGCGTAGATCTGCATCCAGCGCAGGTGCCGCTTGTCGCCGTAGGCCTGCTCTACGGCCGCTTCCGCGACGTTCAGCATGACCGGTGTGACGTCGATGCCGATACCGTCGCCTTCCACGAACGGTATGATCGGATTGTCCGGCACCGTCAGCGAGTGGTCGGGATTGGCTACAATGGGGTCGCCCTCTGCAGGAATTTCGATGTGGTCGTATTTCATGCGGTTCTCGGCCAGGCTTCAGTGGGCGTGCATTGTACAGGTCACCCGGGACGACCAATAGTGCTCATCCTTCTCAACAAGCCCTACCAGGTGCTGAGCCAGTTCAGTGACCGTGACGGCCGCAACACCCTCGGCGACTACGTCGAGGTCGCCGGCGTATATCCGGCTGGTCGTCTCGACTACGACAGCGAGGGCCTGCTGCTGCTGAGTGACGCCGGAAGCCTGCAGGCACGCATCAGCCAGCCACGCTCGAAAATTGTCAAGACTTACCGTGCCCAGGTCGAGGGCATCCCGAGCGACACGCAGCTCGCGGATCTCGTTGGCGGAGTAGCACTCAAGGACGGGCCAGCCAGGGCCGTGTCGGCGCGGCTCATCGAGCCGCCCGCGAATCTCTGGGAACGCCATCCGCCGATACGTCGCCGCCTCAGCGTCCCGGACAGCTGGATCGAGCTCACCCTGACGGAAGGACGCAATCGCCAGGTTCGCCGCATGACTGCGGCCGTTGGCCTGCCGACACTGCGGCTGATTCGCTATTCGGTGGGGCCCTGGTCGCTCGATGGTCTCGAGCCCGGCGAGTGGCGCCAGATTTCGACCGAAGACGCCTGGAAATCCCTGTAGGAGCGTCCAGTGGCCGCGACCGAAACTAGCCGTCGTGCTTCAGCCCAGCGATCCTCATGGCCACTTCCATGGCCTGCTCATAGTTCAGCCTGGGGTCGACGGTTGACTTGTAGGCCCTGGCGAGGTCGCCATCGGTGAGGCCCCGCGCGCCACCCGTGCATTCGGTGACATTGTCGCCGGTCAGTTCGAGGTGCACGCCGCCGAGGTAGCTGCCCATCGACTGGTGTACGCGGAAGGCCGATTCCAGCTCGGAAACGATATTGTCAAACCGACGTGTCTTGGTGCCATCCGCGGTGCTCTCGGTATTGCCGTGCATGGGATCGCAGACCCACAGTACTGGCGAGCCGACCTCCCGCACCGCCGAGATCAGCGGCGGCAGATGATCGTCGATCGATTTCGCACCAAATCGATGAATCAGTGTCAGTCGGCCCGGCTCGTTATTGGGATTCAGGGTTCGCACCAGTTCCTGTATCCACTCGCGTGTCATTCCCTGGCCGACCTTGATACCAATCGGATTCGCAATACCACGAAAATACTCGACATGCGCACCGTCGAGCTGCGCCGTACGCATCCCGATCCACGGGAAATGCGTCGTAAGGTTGTACCAGCGCTTGCGGCGATCGAGGTAGCGCGTCTGCGCCTGCTCATAATGCAGGTGCAGCCCTTCATGCGCCGCGTAGATGTCTGCTCGCTGGGTGCGATGGAACTGGTGACCGGACACGGTCTCCAGAAAATCCAGCGAATCGGAGATCGACGACACGATGGCGTGGTATTCGGACGCCGCCGATGAGTGGCTCACCCAGCCAAGGTCCCAGTACTCCGGGTGGTGCAAATCGGCGAAGCCGCCGTCAACCAGCGAGCGAACGAAATTGAGCGTCAAGGCGGCACGCTCGTAACCGCGCAGGATCATCTGCGGATCCGGAATGCGATCCTCGGGAGTAAAAGCGCTGCGATTCACCAGGTCGCCGCGGAAACTCGGCAGCGTCTTGCCCTCGCGCGTCTCCGTATCGGCCGAGCGCGGCTTCGCATACTGGCCTGCCATGCGGCCGACGCGAACCACGGGCTTCTTCAGGCCGTAGATCATGACCAGGCTCATCTGCAGCAGGATCTTCAGCTTGTCGACGATGTTCTCGGACGTGCACTCGTCGAAGGTTTCCGCGCAATCGCCACCCTGCAGCACGAAGGCTTCGCCGCGCTGCGCCTGGGCGATCAGTCCCTTCAGGGCGTCTACTTCCCACGAGGTCGTAATCGGCGGTAGCCGGCTCAGCTCCGCGACCGCCCGATCCAGTTCCGCCTTGTTCGGATAAGCCGCCTGCTGGGAGGCCTCAAAGCCCTGCCAGCTCGCGGGATGCCAGTCGGTTTTCGGTAAGGATCTGCTCACGGTTTGTACGTACTCTCGGTTGCTAGGGGCCGCCCTCCGGCCCCGGGTCGACCGCGGACTATGCCACGCGAAACCCGTGGTCTCAAAAGTTTCTCATGTAATCAATGCGTTATGCAGGGCCTTTTTCGCTGCGATGAAAGGACCCCGCCGCACCGTCGCGCCGACGGCGCTGTCGCCGCATCGCGGGCCCCGACAGGCAGCGATCGGGGTATGGCAAGCGAGCCGGGAGATTGGCACAATGCGCGCCATCTTCCCGCCGTTCATGAGGCGGTTTTTATTGCGCGACCATTCGCGCAGGAGCATCTCATGCAAGACGTACTCGTACTCGGTGCCGGCAAAATTGGCGCCCTGATCTCCGGCCTGCTCGCAGAAAGCGGCGACTACCGCGTGCAACTGGCTGACGCAAAGCCGGGCGCTGCCGCCACGGTCGTCAACGCCCATGATCTCGACCATCTGCAGGCGTTCGACCTCGACGCAACCAACAAGACTGACCTGACCAGTCACGTTCGCAAGCATAAGCCCATTGCCGTGGTTTCCGGTCTGCCGTATTTCTGCAATGTTCCGGTCGCCGAGGTCGCACGCAGTGAGGGGCTGCACTATTTCGATTTGACCGAAGACGTCGCCGTCACCGAATCGGTGCGCCAGCTGGCCAAGGGGGCGTCAGAGGTATTCGCCCCGCAATGCGGCCTCGCGCCCGGATTTATCAGCATCGCCGCGAATGAGCTGATTCAGCACTTCGACTCGCTGCAATCGGTGAAGCTGCGCGTTGGCGCCCTGCCCCAGCATCCGAATAATGTGCTCAAGTACTCGCTGACCTGGTCGACTGACGGTGTTATCAACGAATACGGCAACCTGTGCAGGAGCGTCGTCGACGGCAAGGAGGTTGACGTGTTACCGCTCGAAGGACTGGAAGAGATCGAGATCGACGGCACCTTGTATGAGGCCTTTAACACCTCCGGTGGCCTGGGGTCGCTCGGTGAATCCTATGGCGACCGCGTTGCCAACATGAATTACAAGACGATTCGCTATCCCGGGCACTGTGAGCAGATGCGGCTGTTGATGAACGGGCTAAGGCTCAATCACGACAGGGACACCCTGAAACGCATCCTCGAAAACTCGGTGCCGCAGACGCTGCAGGACGTCGTCATCATTTACGCCGCTGTCACTGGCATTCAGGACGGTGAGTTTCGCGAGGAAAACTACGTCAACAAGGTATACCCGCAGGTCGTCGCGGGGCGTCTGTGGTCGGCGATCCAGATTACAACGGCATCGGGAATCTGCAGCATCCTCGACATCGTCCTGTCCGGCAAGAATCGCTACAAGGGCTTTGTCGCGCAGGAGCAGTTCAAGCTCAGGGATATTCTTGACAACCGATTCGGCCGTTTCTATGCGCATGGCGGCACCAACAAGACGTCCGCAGAACTGGTGGCGCGCGGCGAAACCGGCCATCAGCGCGCAAGCACGGGAGGATAACGCCATGAAATCGATTCTCAAGAAACTTGGTCTCGAAGAAATTAACGACGGCACCTGGTGTGGTGCGACGTCGAGCGCTGACGAGTCTGCAACGCTTATCGAATCCGTCAACCCGGCGACCGGAAAAGTCATCGCAAGCGTGCGATCCACCACCCGAGCCGAATACGATAACGTCGTTAATAAGGCGCAGGCCTCTTACCTGGAATGGCGAAAAGTGCCTGCCCCGATCCGCGGCGAGGCGATTCGTCGCATCGCCAACGGCTTGCGCAAGCACAAGGATGCGTTGGGCAGTCTCGTCTCGCTGGAGATGGGCAAGATCAAGGCCGAGGGCGATGGCGAAGTGCAGGAGATGATCGACATCGCCGACTTTGCCGTGGGCCAGTCGCGCATGCTCTACGGGCGCACGATGCACTCGGAACGGCCGCAGCACCGCATGTACGAGCAGTGGCACCCGCTCGGCATCGTGGGCACGATTTCGGCATTCAATTTTCCGGTTGCCGTGTATTCGTGGAATTCCTGCATCGCCGCCGTCTGCGGCAACGTGAATATCTGGAAGCCATCCCCAAAGACGCCGCTGTGCGGGGTCGCCGTACAGAAAATCTTCAACGAAGCGCTTGCGGAACTCGACCTGCCGCCCGTGTTTTTCCTGATCAATGACGGCAGCAACAAGCTCGCGCAGCAGTTCGTCGATGATAAACGCGTCAATCTCATTTCATTCACGGGCTCGACAGCCGTCGGCCGCGGCGTCGGCGAACGACTCGCGAATCGAATGGGCAAGTGCCTGCTGGAACTCGGTGGCAACAATGCCATTATTGTCGACGAGTTCGCGAATCTCGACATCGCCATTCCGTCGATCGTGTTCGGCTCCGTCGGTACAGCCGGGCAACGCTGCACGTCGACGCGCCGCGTAATCGTGCATCGCTCACGTTTCGACGAGCTCAAGGAGGCACTCGTCAAAGCCTACGGCCAGGTGCGCATCGGCGATCCGCTCGAACCCGGTACGCTCATGGGACCGCTCATCGACGAAGCCTCCGTAGCGCGTGTCGAAGCCGCACTGCAGTCCGTGCGCGACGCCGGCGGCGAGGTGCTCTGCGGCGGGGAGCGAATCGACGGACCCGGCCACTTTATCAAGCCCGCAATTGCAATCGCGCAGAACGACTGGGACATCGTGCAGCACGAAACCTTTGGGCCGATTCTTTACCTGATTCCGTTCGACACGCTCGACGAAGCGGTTGCGATGCAGAATGGCGTCGTGCAGGGCCTGTCATCCGCGATCTTCACCGACAATCTGCAGCACGCCGAATACTTCCTGTCGAACGGCGGCTCGGATTGCGGCATCGCCAATGTCAATATCGGCACGTCCGGCGCCGAAATCGGCGGCGCCTTCGGTGGTGAGAAGGAAACCGGCGGAGGCCGCGAGGCCGGCAGCGACGCGTGGAAGGCTTACATGCGGCGGCAAACCAACACGATCAACTGGGGCAAGGACCTGCCGCTGGCACAGGGGATCAATTTCGATCTGTAGGCACTGCCGGGAGCGCAATCGCGGCGAATGCGCCGCTCCTACCCTATCATTTCGAAGCGATTCTCGGCGCGGTTCTTGCGTACCGCGCCTGCTTCGAACACCTGTCCGCTCATCGCGATGTAGACACCGGGGCTCGCCACCTGCACGGCCGCGACCGCCATGCCGACATTAAAGATCGCGTCGGTCGTCTTGAACCTGGCCGGCGTCAGCGCACCGGTCAGCACGATGGTCTTATTCGCAATGTCGGCCAGGACCTCAGCCGTTTTCGGCATGGTATCGGTGCCGTGGGTGACCACGTAGTGGCTGGCGTCGTCTTTCTCGATGTAGTCGTGCAGCATACGGCGATCCTCGTCGGTGATCTCGAGGCTGTCCTTGTGCATCAATGGCACCACGTCGAAATCGAAGGCGACCAGGCCTTCGGCGAGAATGTGCTGCACCTGGGACTCGCCCACCTCGAACTGGCTCAGATCGTCAAAATAGATCTTGTCGATGGTGCCACCTGTGGTGATAAATCGAATGAACATGAATCCCGCCAACGCCGAGGAGGAGTCCGACAGCATGCCAGTTGAGGAAGGCAACCGAAAGGCCGCCAGGCTGGTATGATTGAGGCATGAGACGCAAAGATTCGCTATTCCGTCGGGGGCCGCGGCTCCCGGTAATCATCGCACTGCTCCTGGTGGCGATCGGCGGCAGTGTTGGCGCCGCGGCGGCCGGCACCGTCGTCGAACTCGAAATCGAGGACGGCATCGGTGTAGCGACCGCCGAGTACCTGCTCAGCGGTATCGACCATGCCGAGGAAATCGGCGCCGAACTCGTCATCATCACGATGGACACCCCCGGCGGCCTCATGAAACCGATGCGCGATATCGTCACGAAGATTCTGTCGTCGTCGGTTCCCGTTGTTACCTACGTGAGCCCGGCTGGCGCGAGGGCCGATAGCGCAGGGACCTACATCCTGCTGGCCAGTCATATCGCCGCGATGGCGCCGACAACGCACCTCGGCGCCGCGACGCCGGTTTCTATCGGGGGTGAAGACGCGACGCCGGCGCCGGCCGGCGACAAGAAGGAGGAAGGCGCGGAAGAATCCCTCGAGGAACCGGCCCCGCCTGCCGGTACGGCGATGGAACGCAAGGTCATGAACGATGCCATTTCCTATATCCGCGGTCTCGCCGAACGACACGGACGGAACGTCGAATGGGCGGAGAAAGCGGTCACCGAGGCGGCGACGCTGACAGCGACCGATGCGCTCGAACAGAATGTCATCGAGTTCATAGCAAGGGATCGTGACGACCTGCTTGCGCAGATCGATGGCCACGAAGTCGAGATCAACGGCGAGGCCAGGGCCATGGCAACCGCCGATACGGTAGTCGAGGCGTTCGAGCCGAACTGGCGTATTCGGCTGCTCGGCATCATTTCCAATCCGGAGATCGTGTTGTTACTGGGTCTCATCGGAATTTACGGCCTGATGTACGAAGGCTGGAACCCAGGCGCCATTGTGCCCGGCGTGGTCGGTGTAATCTGCCTGTTACTCGCGGCCTACGCACTGCAGGTGATACCGGTCAATTATGCAGGCCTCGCATTGATCTTCATCGGCATTGCGTTGATGGTCGCTGAAGCGTTTGCGCCGAGTTTCGGCGCCCTGGGGATCGGCGGCATTGCAGCGTTCGTGTTCGGCACCGTCATGATGTTCGACAGCGAAATCCCCGGATTCGGTATCTCGCTCGCCTTCGTCATCGGCATCGCGCTCCTTTTTGCCCTACTGATCGTCTGGCTGATCGGCTTTGCGCTCAAACTGCGCCGCCGCGGCGCCGTCTCCGGCCGCGAATCGATCGTGGGCGGAATCGCGACGGCAATGGCCGACTTCGACGGCGAGGGCACCGTCTGGCTCGAAGGTGAGTCATGGCGCGCCCGCTCGATGCACGCGATCGTCAAGGACCAGCATGTTGTCGTACGGTCGATGGATGGCCTGGTCCTCGAGGTCGAACCGATCACCAAGAAAGCTGACACCGACGCTCAATTACAAACCTGAAGGAGTACGTTCCGATGGAACTAGCAACCATTGCGATTATCGCAGCCTTTGTCATCGTGATTCTCTACAACACGATCAAAATCCTGCAGGAATACGAGCGCGGCGTCATTTTCCTGCTTGGCCGTTTCCAGACGGTCAAAGGTCCCGGGCTGATCATACTGATCCCGGGCATCCAGAAAATGGTCAAGGTTGACCTGCGCGTTATCGTACTGGACGTGCCGACGCAGGATGTCATTTCGCGTGACAACGTATCGGTGAAAGTCAACGCCGTCATTTATTTCAGAATCGTCGATCCGGAGAAGGCCATCATTCGTGTCGCGAACGTTTTCGAAGCGACCAGCCAGCTGTCACAGACGACGTTGCGATCGGTACTTGGCCAGCACGAACTGGACGACATGCTGGCCGAGCGAGACAAGCTGAATGCCGACATCCAGGATCTGCTGGATGCGCGCACAGACAACTGGGGAATTAAGGTCGCCAATGTCGAAATCAAGCACGTTGACCTCGACGAGAGCATGATTCGTGCGATTGCTCAGCAGGCAGAGGCCGAGCGGGCGCGGCGCGCCAAGGTCATCAACGCCGAGGGCGAAAAACAGGCCGCGCAAATGTTGTCCGAAGCGGCCGCCATTCTTGCCCGTGAGCCTCAGGCGCTACAGCTTCGTTACCTGCAGACGCTGAAAGAAATAGCGAATGAACGAAGTAACACCATCGTATTTCCGCTGCCACTGGATCTCATCGAACCACTCATGAAGATCTCCGAGAAGGTCAAGCCCTCAGGCACTGCAGACTAGTTTCCTACGGTACTGGACACGGGCGGTATCGAGACTCTGATCTCTGCGCCGCCCAGCTCGGACTGGCCGATTGCCAGCTCTCCGCCGTAGGATCGCGCGATATCCTTGACGACGGCCAGACCGATGCCATGGCCGGGCGTCGACTCATCCAGTCGCATTCCGCGTTGTAGCAAGGCATCGGCAGCGTCTTTCGGAATGCCGGGCCCGTCATCGCACACCGTCATCACCATGCCGCTCGCCACGACGCGGGCGGCTGTCGACGGCACCACGCTGATACGCACGCGCCTGTCGCACCATTTGCAGGCGTTATCCAGCAGGTTTCCCGCGAGTTCGAGGAAATCGCCGGTATCGCCGCGAAACTGCATGCCGGGCGCAATACTCACCTCGAACGCCGGGTTCTTGTCGCGGTAGACTTTCTTCAGCCCGTCGACCAGCCGCGCAACTTCTTTCTCGACTGCAACCGGTTTCAGAACGAGGTTATCGGTCACGGACGCGGCCGGCTTCCTGAGCTGGTATCGGACAATCTCGTCCATTCGGTCGATCTGCTCGTTAAAACGTTTGCCAAAACCTGCGGACTTGCCGTCGTGCAGCAACGACCGCATCGCCGCCAGCGGCGTCTTGAGGCTATGTGCAAGGTTATCGAGCGTATAGCGATAGCGATCGGAGCGAGCGCGTTCGCTGTCGATCAGCAGATTCATGTTGCGCGAAACACCGGTGAGCTCGGTCGGAAATTCCCCGGAGAGCGACGCCCGCTTGCCCTCCTCGATTTCAGTGATTTCAGCCTCGATCTGTCGCAGCGGCTTCAATAGCCCGCGCAGCAGCATCGAAAAGGCCAGCAACATCGTCAACGCTACAGCCGCGAACCAGCCGAACAGCTGGCGTCGAAAACTCGCAATCTGCGCATTGAACGAATCCAGGCTCTCGGCCACTTTGAAGACGTAGGGCATGAGCTCGCCATCGTCGAACTCCCATTGCACGGTGAGACTCAGCGTCAATAGCGGCGTACCGTCGTCGAGACCCTCGCGAAGGAAGAGATGATTGCCGGGTTCCGGCGTAATACCCTTTGGTATCTCCAGCCCCAGCGCCGAACGCGATCGCCAGATGACCTCGCCGTCGATCTCGCGCAGCTCGGCATAAAGACCCGAGCCGATGTTCTCGAAACGCGGCTCGCGCAGCCTTTCGGGCAAGGTCAGCCGGTTGTTGGCGTCCGGCTCGGCGGCCGCCAGCAACGCAACGAGCTGTCCGTCCAGTATATCCCGGCGCGCCTGTTCGCCCGCCTCGCTGAAAGCGCTGTCGAGAACGGCAATGGTTGCGCCGAAGAACAGCAGCAGCAACACACTGACTGAAACCAGTAATCGGCTGCTGAGGGAGCGCATGAAGCCGCTCAGCCTGACTGCTTTCGCTCCAGCGCGAAGCGATAGCCGCGACCGCGTAGCGTCTCGATAGGCTTGATCGCGTTGTCCGGATCGAGTTTCTTTCGCAGCCGCCCGATGAATACCTCGATCACGTTGCTGTCCCGCTCGAAGTCCTGGTCGTATAGCCGATCGGTCAGCTCCGACTTGGAAATGACCTGGCCTGCGCGCAGCATCAGGTACTCGATAATCTTGTACTCGAAACTGGTTAGCTCGATCGCCGCGTCGTTGACCTTGAGCTCCTGGCGGGCCGTATCCAGGCTGACGGGGCCCGCGGCGAGCACCGAAGACGCCCATCCACCGCTGCGCCGCAGCAGCGCATTGACGCGCGCGCTGACCTCTTCGAAATGGAATGGCTTGACGACGTAGTCGTCCGCGCCGGCGCTGAGACCGTCTACCTTGTCTTCCCAGCGATCACGGGCCGTCAGAATGAGGATCGGGTAGGCCTTGCCCTCCTCACGGACCTTCTTGATGATCTCGAGACCGGAGACTTCGGGCAGGCCAAGATCGATGATCGCAAGATCGACCGGGTATTCGAGTGCAAAATACAGCCCCTCCTTGCCATCGCCAGCCTGCTCAACCGCAAATCCGGATTCGCCCAGCTTGCGCGCAAGCGACTCGCGCAACGTGGCGTCATCTTCAATTACCAGCAGTCGCATGTTGCGGTTCCCGATTCGGAGTGAGGGTTTCTGGTGTGCCGGTCCACTAACGGCTTCTGCCGTTGACCTTGTGCGTCTTGACCTTGCCGTCCTTGGTCAGGACTTTGATGTAATGCACTTCGCGGCCGCCCTCGACGCGCGTCTCGGCGCTGACCACCCGGCCCCCGGTGCGACTGCGCACCGATTCGATGGCCTGTGCCAGCGTCATGCCGTTCTGCTGGGCAACCCTATGGGGTGGCTCGCCCTGATATTGCACGTGCAATGCTTTCAGGGCCTGCTCGAGGTCGGATGCATCGGACCGGGCCGGAATCGATACCAGCCCGGCCACCAGCAGTATTGTCAGGGCCAGACGCATATACCAAGTTTCGTACGAGCGTCGCTTGATTGCAATGAATCCCGTCACATCGTCCCTCGGGGTTTATCCGGCGGGCCGAACGTCGACACGAACGCGGATCCTGTTGCCCGGATCATAGGGCATCACGGTGCTGTATTTCTGGCCGTGGTAACGATATGTCACCCGATAACCGTCAATACGCTGTTCCTCGCGAGACTGGAATCGCGTCTCGCAGCGCTCGATCGGCCGGGCAATGCGTTCCTCGCCGTAGCCGGCGTGACGCTGTCGAGAGGCCTCGCTGCCGACTGCCGCGCCGATCAAGGTGCCGGCGACGGTGGCCGCATCGTTGCCGCGGCCGCTGCCAACCTGGTGCCCGATAACACCGCCAAGGATCGCGCCAACAAGCGTCGCCCCGCCACCATGACGCGGACGACGGTCAACCGTGTAGTACTGCATCTCTTCCCAGCATTCCCGAACGGGCGTCTTGACGGTAACGTAGTTTACGATCGGCTGCGAGGAGATCACTTTGGCATAGTCGTACATCGCGCGGTCACTCCTGGCTCCGCGGTAGTCATTATCCGCGAGCGCGCTGCTTGTTGCAGCCATCAGCAGCAGTGTGCCTGTCCATACCGTGAGTCGTTTGTTCATCGTCGTGCTCCTTAGTCCTGGTAAGCCGGCTATCGCCAGCTTGGGAGCAACTCTACGCCGGGCGCAATGAACCGTTGCTGAATGGAAAAACCGAAAAAAAGCCCGTTTTCTGAACGGCTTATGAACCGAGCGCAGGCAAGCCCGGCTATGTCACCCGTTGGCACGTTAAGATCGGTCAGGGATTTGATTGGCTGAGGCATTTTCCGGGCGGGCGGAATAACGGTGTCTATTGCCGAGGGAGGAAACAACTCAGGCGATCAAAGACTCAGCGAGAGCGCGTCATACGGGTGGCTTGTCCGGGCTAGCCGACGCGCTTTTTCGCTGCGCGCCACTCCTGGTCCAGCGTCTCCAGCGAGAAGTCCTTGACCGCGCTCCCTTTTCCGGCGACGGCCAGCTCCATGTCCCGGAAACGGCGCTCGAATTTGCCGTTGGCGCCGCTCAGTGCTTTTTCAGGATCGATGTCGAGATGCCGCGCCAGGTTGACGACGGCGAACAGCAGGTCTCCGAACTCCTCCTCGATATCGCTCTGGTCACGCGTACCCACCGCAAGCTCGAGTTCTTCCAGTTCTTCGAGGATTTTCGCTTTCACGCCGCTGGTATCAGGCCAATCGAAGCCGACCCGAGCGGCCCGCTTGCCAAGTTTCTGGGCACGTTTCAGAGCGGGAAGCGCCCTGGCGACGCCCGCCAGCGCGCCGCTGTCCTCAGCGCTCGCAAACCGTTCCTGTTCCTTGATCTCTTCCCAGCTGCCGTCGACCTTGCCATCGGCGCGTTGCTCCTCGCTGCCGAACACGTGCGGATGCCGCCGGATCATCTTTTCACTGATGGCGGCGGCCACGTCATCGAAGTCGAAATGCCCGCCCTCCGCCGCGATCTGGGCGTGAAACACGACCTGCAGCAAGAGATCGCCCAGCTCGCCCTTGATGTCCTGGATATCCCCCCGCTCAATGGCGTCAGCGACCTCGTAGGCCTCTTCGATGGTATAAGGCGCAATGGTTGCAAAGGTCTGCTGCACATCCCACGGACAGCCGTCCTGCGGGTCGCGAAGCCGGCGCATTACTTCACGTAATTTCTCTATATTGCTCATATTACATTGTTTTTTATAAATTTCCTGAAGGCCAGGAGCATATGAGCAGTCGCGCCCCATATTCGCTCCTCCTGGTAATGGAATTCCACCATTGGCAAACGCCGGCCGTGTATTTCGCGCTCCACAAGGCGATCGTTGGCCTCGTCCAGCACGAACTCGAGTGGCACCTCGAATGCGTATTCCACCTCGCTGCGATCGATGACCAGTTCGGCTTCTTCGCTGACCAGCCCAACGACCGGCGTGACGGCATAACCGGTGATCGTAGGCATCGGACGCAGGAAACCGATGACCGAAATATGCCGCGGTTCAATGCCCACCTCCTCGTGCGCTTCGCGAAGCGCCGCGGCGCCCACGTCCTTATCGCTGTGTTCCATGCGTCCGCCCGGGAAACTCACTTGTCCGGCATGGTGCTTGAGAAGGGCAGAACGCTGTGTGAGCAACAAGGACAGGCGCGCCGATTTCTGCATGACGGGGATCAGGACGCCGGCCGGCGTGAGCGTGGAGGTCAAACGGTCCCTCATCGAGGCCGGCCAGCGCTCGCTCCCCGGTGGCATCGTCACGTCCAGGGGATCCTCGGGCAGAGCGGTGCCCGCGAGACGCTCGCGCAGCAGGTCCACGGTCGGCCGGTCCGGTTTGCGGCGGCCCCTAATGTTTTATTCCACCCTCGGTCAGGGCCGCCGGATCCAGCAAGCGATCCAGTTCCTCGTCCGTCAGGTCGGTCATCTCGCGGGCCACATCCTTGACCGGTCTCCCGTCCTTGTACGCCTTCTTGGCAACGGCCGCGCCCTTCTCGTAGCCGATCACCGGATTCAGTGCAGTCACCAGGATAGGGTTGCGGTCCAGCGCGCGATTGATGTTGTCGGTATTCACTGTAAATCCTGCAATCGCCTTGTCGGCCAGGCAGACGCTGGCATTGGCCAGCGTCTCGATACTCTGGATGAGGTTGTGGACAACGACGGGCAGCATCACGTTCAGCTGGAAATTGCCGGACTGTCCGCCGATGGTGATGGTCACGTCGTTACCAATGACCTGGGCACACACCATCGCTACTGCCTCGGGAATTACGGGGTTGACCTTGCCGGGCATGATACTCGAACCCGGCTGTAACGCCGGCAGTTCGATCTCGCCGATCCCGGCCAGCGGACCCGAGTTCATCCAGCGCAGATCGTTCGCGATCTTTGTCAGGCTGACCGCCAGCACGCGCAGCTGCCCGGACGTCTCGACCGCCGCATCCTGCGTGCTCAATGACTCGAAGAGGTTCTCGGCCGCGTGGAAATCAACGCCTGTATGCTCGCTCAGCAACAGGGCCACCTTGGCGCCGAATTTCGGGTGCGCATTAATGCCGGTGCCGACGGCCGTGCCGCCCTGTGCCAGCGCCGTCAGGCGCTTCATCGTGTCGGCGAGCCGCTCGCAGGCATGCTCGATCTGCGAGCGCCAGCCGTCGAGTTCCTGCCCCAGCGTAACCGGCATGGCATCCATCAGATGCGTGCGGCCGGTCTTTACGATGTCGCGGGTTTCGTCGGCTTTCTTCTCGAGGGCCGCGGACAGATGCCGCAGGGCGGGTAACAGCTGCTGCTGGATAGCCAGCGCGGCGCTGACGTGCACGCAGGTGGGGATCACGTCGTTGCTGCTCTGGCTCATGTTGACGTGGTCGTTGGGATGCACTTCCTTGCCGAGGCTCGCCGTCGCCAGGTGGGAGATGACCTCGTTTGCATTCATGTTGGAACTGGTGCCCGAGCCGGTCTGAAACACATCGATCGGGAAATGCTCGTCATAGTCCCCGGCCGCCACGGCGAGCGACGCTTTCTGAATGGCGA
Organism: uncultured Gammaproteobacteria bacterium; assembly: GCA_963701335.1. GTDB lineage: Bacteria > Pseudomonadota > Gammaproteobacteria > Steroidobacterales > Woeseiaceae > UBA1847. Next base: position 1,699,482 of record CAVOZR010000004.1, on the reverse strand, counting down.
TGGCCACGTCGTTCTTTATCAAACCGAGTTCGGCATTGGCCCCGGCAGCGGCCCATTTCACCAGGCCCAGCGCGGCAATAAACTGCCTCGGCATGGTGAGCCCGCTGATCGGGAAATTGTTGACCGCGCGCTGCGTTTGCGCGCCCCAAAGTGCATCGGTGGGCACCTCGAGCTCACCCATGCTGTCATGTTCGATGCGAAATGATTTGTCATTCATGGCCAGTCCAGTGTCCTGTTTGATCGTTTCTGCGGCCAAAAGCGCCGCTCTGATTTGCCTTAAAACGTGTATGATTCTTGCTTTGCGCGCGCAAGTCTACACTGGTTTTCCACATGAAAGTCTCCCCCTTGAGAGCCCTCTCCCCAACCGATGGCCGTTATGCCAGCAAGGTGGACAGTCTCCGCGACATCTTTAGCGAATACGGACTCATGCGTTTTCGGGTGCTGGTAGAGGTGCGCTGGCTGCAACGCCTTGCCGACGAAGCCGAGATCACCGAAATCGGCCCGATATCCTCGGTGATGAAAGAGGTACTCAATCACATCGTCGATGAGTTCTCGCTGGACGATGCGGAGCGCATCAAGACGATCGAATCGACCACCAATCATGACGTCAAGGCCGTCGAATATTTTATTCGCGAGCGCCTGGGCGATGGCCCCGAGACTCAGCCGCTCAAGGATTTTCTACACTTCGGATGCACCTCCGAGGACATCAACAACCTGTCGTACGCGCTGATGCTGCGCTCTGCAAGATCCGAGGTCGTGCTGCCGCAGATGCGAGAGCTGCAGAACCGCCTCAAGTCAATGGCGCGCGAACACGCCGATCTGCCCATGCTGTCACGCACGCACGGGCAAACCGCCAGCCCGACAACGCTCGGCAAAGAGCTGGCGAACGTTGTGGCACGCCTGGAGCGTGCCCAACAACGCTTCAAGGCAGTCGAGATTCTCGGCAAGTTCAACGGTGCTGTCGGCAATTACAACGCGCATGTCATCGCTTACCCGGATGCCGACTGGCCGGCGATCAGCCATCGTTTCGTGGAGTCCCTCGGCGTGCAGCCGAATCCCTATACGACACAGATCGAACCGCACGACTGGACCGCCGAATACGCGCACGCGCTCATGCGCTACAACACCATACTGATTGATTTTGCGCGCGACATCTGGGGCTACATTTCACTCGGTTACTTCCGACAGTCGGTTTCGAAAGACGAGGTCGGTTCATCGACGATGCCGCACAAGGTCAATCCGATCGACTTCGAAAACGCAGAGGGCAATCTCGGCATGGCCAATGCCATGCTCGGCCATTTCGCCGAAAAACTGCCTGTCTCACGTTGGCAGCGCGACCTAACGGACTCGACGGTGCAGCGAAACCTTGGCGTGGCGGTCGCTTACGTCATAATTGCATTGCAGTCCTTGAAAAAAGGCGTCGGCAAACTGCAGATTAATCGCTCGCTAATTCATGCGGACGTGTCGACTGCCTGGGAAGTGCTTGCCGAAGCGGTGCAGACGGTCATGCGCCGCTATGGTATCCCCGAGCCTTACGAAAAGCTCAAGGCGCTGACGCGTGGCCAGGCTGTCACGCAGGATGTCCTGCTCAGCTTTATCGACACACTCGACATTCCGCAGGCCGAGAAACAGCGACTGCGCGTGTTGACGCCGGAAACCTACCTCGGGCTCGCGGCGAAACAGGCACGCGACATCTGACTCGTCCGGCAATGATCAGCTTTCCCGGCGGGCTCACGGCAAAAACGTTCCTCAGCCGCCACTGGCAAAAGGCCCCGCTGTTTATCGCCGGCGGCATCGAGCCGATGCGGCCGTCCATGTCCCGCAACGAACTCGCCTGGCTCGCAACGCTACAGGATGTCGAATCGCGACTCGTCTTCACCGAACGTGACAACGGCCAGACGCGCTATCGTGCCGAGTCGGGACCGTTCGATACCGCATTCCTGCAGGCCCTGCCGGATCGCGACTGGTCGCTGCTCGTCCATGACGTGGATAAACATCTGCCAGCGATGCGCCGCCTGTTTGCACAGGTGCCCTTTGTCCCGGACTGGCGCATTGACGATCTGATGATCAGCTTCGCCGCGCCCGGAGGTGGTGTAGGGCCCCACCGGGATAACTATGATGTATTTCTGTGCCAGGGTATCGGGATTCGCGAGTGGCGTTACACGGACCAGCCCGTCGACGAGGACCCGTCAGCGAGCGACGACCTGGCACTGTTGCGAGAGTTCGATCACGGCGAGACCAGGCTTGCGAGCAAAGGCGACGTGCTCTACCTGCCCCCCGGCATTGCGCATTGGGGCACGGCGCAAAGGGCCTGCATCACGTATTCAATCGGCATGCGCGCACCCTCGTTCTACGCCGACCCAGACCTCGCGTTGTCCGAGGTTCGACCGGGCTACATCTCCGCTGAAGCAAGGTGGCGCGCGGGGACCCGCGCCAATCGCCTCGGCACCGAGGTCACGGAATTGAAGCCCTGGCTGCGACCCGATGTTCCGAGCAAGGGTGAAATAGCCAGGATACTGGGCGCGGCCCTGCCGCTACGGCTTCACGGCATGGCGCGGATTGCCTATGACGATGGTGCCGTCTACGTGAACGGTGAGGCGCGACCACTTGCCGAGAGCGAACGGCAGTCGGTCGCTACGCTCTGCGCGCGTCGAAGGCTCGATCGAACCGCGGCGGCCGGGATGGCTGAGCCGATCCTGCGGTGGCTGCTGGCCCGGGGCGCCTTTGCGCTGCCTGAACCGGATTGACCATATGTAAACAAAAAGCCCTTTGGTACGCAGCGACCAGGGCGGCTGAAACCCACGGATGACGTGGGATGCGAATGATTTGCAACTGGGAAATATGCATCAAAACGTGACGCAGTTGGCAAGTTCGCTGACCACTCGCCGGTAATATAGTGCGCCTATGGAACACGCAGAGCAGAACAGCAAGCGCTGGGTCATTTCGACGAAAGAAGAAATGCGTCAGGCTGCTATGGAGGTGGTACGCGAGGCATCGCGCAAGGTTTCCATTTTCACGCACGACCTCGAGCCCGGCATTTACGACGATCCGGAATTCCTGGAAATCGTCAAACGCCTGGTGCTGTCACAAACCTATGCGCGTATTCGTGTTCTCATTTCTGACCCGACACGCGCGGTGAAAAACGGCAACAACTTCGTGCATCTCGGTCGACGACTCAACACCTATATCGAATTTCGGCACGTTCGTGAGGACCTGCGAACGCACGCTGAAGCGTTTTGTATAGCCGATGAAACGGCACTCGTGTATCGACTGCAGGCGAGTCGCTGGGAAGGAATAGCCGACACGCACGAACCCGCGGTTGCCAGGCTGTACAGCAAGATGTTCGACGAGATCTGGTTGGCCAGCGAAGTCGCAACCGAATTTCGCCAGCTCGGCATTTAGGCAACAATGCATCCTACCGACCTGACAGTCGCCGCTGTCATAGAAAACGATGGCCAGTTTCTCCTTGTCGAGGAGCACGCGTCCGGGCGGCGCGTCCTGAGCCAGCCCGGTGGCCACATCGAGGCCGGCGAATCACCGGAGCAGGCGGTCATTCGCGAGACCCTCGAGGAAACCGCCTGCGATGTGAGCTGCGGCGAACTCGTCGGTGTCTATCTCTGGATTCATCCACAAACGCGGCAGCAATTCCTGCGCATCGTCTACGCCGCCGAATTTCTGCAGTGCAACAAAGAGCGGCATCTCGACGACGGTATTATCGCCCGACGCTGGCTGACGATCGACGAAATCGCGCATCGAAAAACCATGCTGCGTTCCCCCGCCGTGCTGCGCTGCGTGCAGGACTACGTTTCCGGGAAGCGCCAGTCGGATGCCTTGCTGAGCGCCATGCTGCCGCTGCAGCAGAACGTGCAGCGTGTGTTAGCCGCCGCTGACCTGGTCTAGCCCGCAACGATATGGCGGGCCGCCGATGTACTGACGCTCCGCCGATTGTGCCTCGAGTACCCGCGTGACCTCCGGAAAGTAGCCGGGATCGAAGTACGGATAGTTCATGAAACCGCTCATACCCCGCAAGTCGAGCCTCGCGTCGATCAGCAACTGGTGCGCGTCCTCAGGCCTGTTCATGATTTGCAGTGTAATGTAAGCGATGCTCAGGTCCTGCCCATCCGCCGCCAGGATATTGGCCGCAATCATGTTCGCCGACGCAACATTGCCCTCGGCACAGGCCTGCCTCAACCTGGCCAACTCCAGGCTGTCGCGTGCGAAGTCACTGCGCAATAACTTGTCCAGCAGCGCACGACCCTCGTCGACAAGTCCGTTCCAGAGATAAACCCGGTGAGACTGGTAAAGAATATAGGCGTGTTCAGGAAATCGCGTAACCGAGTTGCGCGCCAGTGAGAGCGCCTCTTCTTCCAAGCCTACGAACAACAGGCTATTGAGTAAGGCGTTCAACGCCAAGGGGTCTTCGCTTACAACCCGCCGAATCTGTTCGAGGTGCTTCTCAACCGGACGCCGGTCTCGCAATACGGACGCGTTTCGCACCAGGCTGTTGAGGCCCTCGATGTCATAGGGATGAGCCTCGAGATAGATTTCGGAAAAACGGATCGCGTCTCGAAAGCGAAACTCTGCCTCGGCTTTCAGCGCTTCGAATTGCGCCGCCGCAACCCGATCAGGCGCCGAGCGCCGGCCCGCCTCGATGGCCACCATAAGTCGCCGAAGTCTTTCCTCTTCGGGCAGCGCCGAGACGTTGCCACCGATATTGGTAAGGCGGAGTTGGGAGCGCCAGAAAAAAACCTGGTACAGGTAAGCCTGTGAGAAATTCTCGTCCAGCGCTGTCGCTCGCTCGTAGGCCTCCACGGCTTCCGCCCACCGGGCAGGGTTCCCGGTAGAGCCGACGACATCGTCGAGGGCCAGGCCCTCGAGATAGGCCTCGTAGGCCGGGACCGATGAGGTACCGGCGGATACCATTTTTTTCAGCGCGTCAGGATCCATTGCCGTTTCGAGCGCATTGGCGATCTCGAACGCGACGTCCTCCTGAATCGCGATGACATCCTCCGGCTTGCGGTCGAAGGTTTCCGACCAGAGGTGGAATCCGTCGCTGGCTCGAATGAGCTGCGCGGTCACGCGCAGGCGATCGCCGCCGCGGCGGACTGAGCCCTCGAGTACATGCGCCACACCGAGCGCCTGCGCTATTACCGATATATCGGTGTTCTGCCCCTTGTACTGAAACGACGACGTTCGCGATGCGACCAGGAGGTCCGGCGTGCGTGCCAGCGAATTCAGGATCTCCTCGGTCAGGCCATCGGCGAACCACTCCTGCTCCTCGTCGGACGACATGTTGACGAACGGCAGTACGGCGATCGAACGGTCCAGTGCGACCGCGCCATCCTCTGCAACCTCGACAAGACTCTGCCGCTCCCAGATGAAATAGCCCAGTGCACCGACCAGCGCAACGATGATGACGATGTTGAGCCTCTTGCCCTTCGAGTGCGTGGCCGAGGCAGAATGATCGACCTCCGCCGTCTTTTTTACGCCCTCGGGCGTCAATTCGAACGCCCAGGCGAACAGGCAGGCGAACGGGAAGCCGAGTAACAATAGCGCCGCGAACGTCTTTCCGACCCACGCCGGCGCCTCGAACATGTCGAAAAGTATGTCGCCGACCTGCAGTGCGACCCAACCCAGCACGATATAGGCAATACCAACCCGAACGACGTTGCGTCGCTTTAGCTCAGTAAATAGATTCCCCATACTGCCCGCCTCCCCATACAGGCGAGACAATAACATTTTGCTGCAGTTCAGGCTGCTACATCGATTCGGTTCTCCTAGCCGATCTCGAACAGGATACCGACGCCCCAGTCGGGGCTGCTGTCGCTGAATCCGGAGAACGCGTAGAGCTGCATGTACCAGGTATCGTTCCAGTCGCGAGACAAGAACGCCGACAATTCGGAAACGGCATCACCACCGGCCAGCGCGGACTCGCGATAGTCATACATCCATCCGACACGCGATTTTTCGTTTACCGAAAATGCCCCACCAACCGAACCGAGAAATACGTTTTGCAGCGCCAACGCGGACGGATCGCCACGAAATTTGTAATCGGCAGAACCCATCAGCGTGAACTGCTCGTAATACTTGTACATATCCGCACGGATGGTGAAGTCCTGCTCGCCGGTTCCGAGTCCCTTCGCCTCATCCGCCGTGCCGAACTTGATCTTAGCCGCCAGGTCCAGCGCTACGCCAAGCCTGTCACTGTAAATCACGTCATACAGGGTAAAGCCGGCGATGATATCGCCCATACCGCTCTCCGTCGTCGTGGCACCTGAACCGGGTACCGGCTCGCTACCGGGCTCCGTTACCGTTGTCCCTTGAGGCGCAGTGACGCTCAAATAAGGGACAGTAATCTCGAACGCCAACCGGTCGGTTGAATAACGTGCAATAAATGGTACGTAAAGATCTTCTATGTCCTCGGTGCCACCATAGGTACCGCTGGAGTATTCAACTCCCGTTGCCCAACTGAGGGATGACCCTCCTTCCTCCGCATGGCTGCCAAATGCGGCCAGCGCAAAGGCGAACAATCCCGCAACGCGAAAAACCAAGCCGTTCATTTCGGTCTCCTGTCGATACCGGTGACTATCGGCACCGGCATGTCGAAAAAAGGGGCTGAATGCCACAGCCCCTCCAGTCACCTTGCGCGCTATTCCGCTTCTTCCGATTCCGTCGTCGGTTCAATCTCCAAGCCCATCTGTTTCGCGCGTGCCTGCATCTTTTCCTGATGCTGCGCCTGGAATCTGGTCCGGGCTTGAGGATCCGATTCGGTCAGCCTCAACTGTTCGCGGTATTGATTGCGCTCCTCAACGCTCATCAGATTGCCGCCGTAGATGCCATTGCCGTATTTCGGGCCGGCACTGAGAGAAGCAGGGTCTACACCTTGCTGTCTTGCGCGCGCCTGCATCGTCTCCTGGTGCTGCGCCATGAATTTGGCCCGGGCTTGTGGGTCCGATTCCGTCAGGCGCAGCTGCTCACGGTACTGATTGCGTTCTTCCACGCTCATGAGCTGGCCTCCATAGATTCCGTTCTCGCCGGGCTTGGCGTTGTCCGGAACATGGGTGCGGTCCTGATCGCGAATTCGGTCCCGGTCGTGCTCGGGCGCCGTAATTCTGTCGCGATCTCTCATGCGATCCCGATCGAAGTCCTTTTGGCCGCGCTCGACCTGGGCACGATCCGAAGCCTGGGCGCCTTGCCCTTGTCGCGCGCCCTGTGCGACGGCCGATACGGACGCAAGCGTCAATGCCGCAGCCGTCAGTAGTGTAATTGTCGTCATTGCTTTCATGGTTATCCTCCTCCAGGGGGTGTGCGCCTTTTCAACGCCAGAGATGGGCTCACGTTGACGCGCTTTATGTAAGTGGATCTGCGAATTGCAGAGCCGATTTGGCGCGCGCATGCTAAGAAAACGTTTATGCTGGCGGCAGGCTGGAATTGGGCGAGACTCGCCCGAAATACAGATTTCGCCATTACCCCTGGTGGTCGCTCGAGCACGTCCGCTGCAGTAGAATGCGCGGCCTATGGCCGCTTCACTCGCAAAACGCGCTGCAAACAAACGGGTAATCCTGGGTCTCTCCGGCGGCGTGGATTCGGCTGTGGCCGCGGTCCTGCTGAAAAACGCCGGCGCTGACGTCCACGCTTTGCACATGACCAACTGGGACGACGACGACGGCTACTGCACGGCAGCTGAGGATCTGCAGGATGCGCGCAGGGTCTGCGAGCAGTTGGACATTCCGCTACACGCGGCCAATTTCGCGAAGCAGTATCGCGAGCAGGTCTTCGAGTACTTCCTCAATGAGTACCGCGCAGGTCGTACTCCGAATCCGGACGTACTCTGCAACCGCGAGATCAAGTTCGGTGTCTTCCGCGATTACGCCAGGCGCCTCGGGGGGGATCTGCTTGCAACCGGGCACTACGCGCGCTCGACAATGATCGATGATCATGGCGCGCTGCTCAAAGGCAGGGACCCGGGCAAGGACCAGAGTTACTTCCTGCACGCGGTCAGCGCGGATGCACTCGCGGAGGCAGTATTTCCGCTGGGCGACCTCGAAAAAGCCGAGGTGCGCAGGATGGCCCGTGACGAAGGCCTTGCGATTCATGACAAGAAGGACAGTACCGGGATCTGCTTTATCGGCGAGCGTCCGTTCCGTGAGTTCCTCAGTCGCTACCTGCCCGCCAATCCCGGACCGATACGAGACACGGGAGGCGTCGAGGTCGGCACGCACGATGGGCTGATGTACTACACGCTCGGTCAGCGGCAGGGCCTCGGTGTCGGTGGCCGCAGGGATAGTGGTGACGAACCCTGGTACGTCGTCGATAAAGACCTCGCCGGCAATGCCCTGATCGTGGCGCAGGGTGAACACGAGCGGCTGTTCAGCGATCGACTGACGGCAACGGATGCGAGCTGGATAGGCGCGCCCCCGGTCGGGTTGCGGGATGGCCTGCGCTGCCGGGCGAAGATCCGCTACCGGCAGCAGGACCAGGCCTGCCTGGTCAGCTTACAGGGAACCGCCGGGCTCGAGGTCCGATTCGACGAGCCACAGAAGGCCATTGCGCCGGGCCAGTTCGTGGTGTTCTACGACGGCGAGCGCTGCCTGGGCGGGGCCGTAATCGACGAAAGTCGCTGAGCGAAGGCCAGGACCATTCGTTATAATGCGCAACTCGGCGGCTTCCCGGCCGCCAGGAAAACCTGCAACCCCCCGGAGAACAGACAATGACGGACAGTTTTGGCGCTCGCTCAACGCTTGCGGTCGGTGATAACGAATTCGAAATCTTTCGCCTCGACGCCGTTACAGAGGGTCATGTGAAGCGGCTGCCCTATTCCCTGAAAATCCTGCTCGAGAATCTGCTGCGGCATGAAGATGGCCGTGATGTCACGCGCGACGACATTCTCGCGCTGGCAAACTGGGACGCGAAGGCTGCGCCGAGCACCGAAATATCCTTTACGCCGGCGCGCGTCATTCTTCAGGACTTCACCGGCGTGCCGGCGGTCGTCGACCTCGCGGCCATGCGTGACGCGGTCGTGAAGCTGGGGGGCTCCGCCAGCAGCATCAATCCCCTGTCGCCTGCCGAGCTGGTCATTGATCACTCCGTGCAGGTGGATAACTACGGCGCCGCCAATGCCCTCGACCTCAACAACAAGATCGAGTTTCAGCGCAACAAGGAACGCTATTCGTTCCTGCGCTGGGGCCAGTCCGCGTTCGACAATTTTCGCGTGGTTCCCCCGAATACCGGCATCGTCCACCAGGTAAACCTGGAATACCTGAGTCGCGTGGTCTTCGACGCCGAAAAGCAGGGCCGCCACGTCGCGTACCCGGACACCGTCGTCGGTACCGACTCGCACACAACAATGATCAACGGCCTCGGCGTTCTCGGCTGGGGCGTCGGCGGTATCGAAGCCGAGGCCGCAATGCTCGGACAACCGATCACCATGCTGATCCCCAACGTCGTCGGATTCAAGCTGGTCGGCAAGCTAAAGGAAGGCACCACCGCCACCGACCTGGTTCTGACCGTCACCGAGATGCTCAGAGAGAAAGGCGTGGTGGGCAAATTCGTCGAGTTCTTTGGCGACGGGCTCGGCCAGTTGCCGCTCGCGGATCGTGCGACGCTTGGCAATATGTCCCCGGAATTCGGATCGACCTGCGCAATCTTTCCGATCGACGGCGAGACAATTCGATACCTCGAGCTGTCCGGGCGGGGTGGCGATCAGATCAGGCTCATCGAGGCGTATGCGAAAGAACAGGGCCTGTGGCGCAATGACGGACAGCCGGACGCAATCTACAGCGACACACTCGAACTGGACATGTCGAGGGTTGAGCCGAGCATCGCAGGGCCGAAACGTCCACAGGATCGGATCGCGTTGAGCGCCGCCGCGAAGACCTATGGCAAACACCTGAAAGCAGCGATCGCGGATCGCAAGGAAAGCGGCAGCGCCACTGCCAAAATCGATGGCAAGGACGTCGAAATCCGTGATGGCGCTATCCTGATCGCGGCCATCACCAGCTGCACCAACACGTCGAACCCCGCCGTCATGCTGGCGGCCGGACTTCTGGCGAGAAATGCGGCGGCCAGGGGGCTGAAAGCACAGCCGTGGGTCAAGACCAGCCTCGCCCCGGGTTCGCGGGTCGTAACGGACTACCTCGAAAAGGCAGGCCTCATCGACGACCTGGAGGCCGTCGGTTTCTACAACGTCGGCTACGGCTGCACGACCTGTATCGGCAACTCCGGACCGCTGAAGCCGGAAATTGCAGAGGCGGTACAGAAAGCCAACGTCGTCGGCACCAGTGTGTTGTCCGGGAACCGTAACTTCGAAGGACGCATTCACCCCCTGGTGCGGATGAACTTCCTTGCCTCTCCGCCGCTGGTGGTGGCCTATGCGCTGGCAGGCAATATGGACGTCGATCTGTTCAACGATCCGCTGGGCGAAGACCGCGACGGCAAGCCGGTTTTCATGAAGGACATCTGGCCCAGCCAGAAAGAAGTACAGGACACGATTGCAAAAAACATCGACTCCAGCATGTTCAAGAAGAGCTACGACAGCGTGTTCCAGGGCGACGCAAACTGGAAAGCCATCGATTCGCCGACGGGCGAGATCTATACCTGGGACGAGGCGTCGACTTACGTAAAGAATCCGCCTTACTTCGAGGGTATGCGCAAGAAACCGGATCCGGTCAGCAACATCGAGGGCGCACGCGTGCTGGCACTGCTCGGCGATTCCGTTACGACCGACCACATTTCGCCGGCCGGAAGCATTGCCGCGGACAGCCCGGCTGCGGAGTATCTCAAGGCGCAAGGCGTGAAACCGACTGACTTCAATTCATACGGCTCGCGGCGGGGCAACCACGAGGTCATGATGCGCGGCACCTTCGCCAATATTCGGCTGCGCAACAAGCTCGCGCCGGGTACCGAGGGCGGCTGGACCTGCCATCAGCCCAGCGGCGAGCAAATGTCGATCTTCGATGCAGCCAACCGCTACCGGGAAGAAGGCACGCCGCTGATTGTTCTTGCCGGCAGCGAATACGGCACTGGCTCATCGCGTGACTGGGCCGCCAAGGGCACGCTCCTGCTCGGTGTCAAGGCGGTCATCGCCAAGAGCTTCGAGCGCATTCACCGCTCCAACCTCATTGGCATGGGCGTGCTGCCACTGCAGTTTCTGGATGGCCAGGATGCCGGGTCGCTCGGACTCACCGGCAAAGAGGTGTTCGACATCAAGGGACAGACGGATGCCGGCGCCAGGACCGTGGCCGTCACGGCCACGCCGCCGGCAGGTAAGGCGATCAACTTCCAGGCACAGGTTCGGATCGATACGCCGAAAGAACGCGACTACTACGAAAACGGCGGCATTCTGCACTACGTTCTGCGGCAACTCGCCGCGTGACAGACACGGTCGACATCCCGGGCGCGCTTGCCAGCGCGCTTCGGGATGCCCGGCATGTCTGCGTATTGACGGGCGCCGGTATCTCCGCGGAGAGTGGTGTGCCGACCTTCCGCGACGCGCAACAGGGCCTCTGGGCCAGGTTCGACCCGCTGCAGCTGGCGACCCCGGGGGCTTTCGCGCAGAACCCGACGCTCGTCTGGCAATGGTATCGCTGGCGGCGTGAACTCGTTGCCAATGCTGAACCCAACCCGGGCCATAGGGCACTGGCACGCCTCGCCGGGCTTGTGCCGCGACTGACTCTCATTACCCAGAACGTCGACGGACTTCATCAGCGCGCGGGGAGCCGCAACGTTATCGAGTTTCACGGCAACCTTTTCGAGGATCGTTGTTCCGCTAAGGGCTGCAGCTTTCCGTCGGCCCGGAAAGCGGATGTGCCAGTATGTCCGTGCTGTGGCGCAAACCTCCGCCCCGGCGTCGTATGGTTCGGTGAGGCTATACCGGAAGAAGCGCTCAATGAATCCTTCGCCGCCGCCGCTGACTGCAGCGTATTCCTGTCGATCGGCACGTCGTCCCTGGTGTACCCGGCGGCCGGGCTCGCGGAGATCGCAAGGGAGAACGACGCAGTGATCGCTGAAATCAATCCGTCGCCAACCGCGCAGGCGGCGACTTACGATTTTTCCATCGCGGCCAACGCCGCAGCGGCGTTGCCAAAGCTGATAGAATCACTGGCCGCCTGATCTTCGCACACTATGATGGAGCCTCGAAATGGAGCGATCGGCCAAGAGCATTCTCGCAACACGAAAGTGGACACAAATTGGCGCCTGGGCGCTCGGAATTTTTCTGCTGGTCAACTTCATACTTGGTTTCTGGTTCTCGCGAGAGCCGGAGGTATTCTGGGTAAACCGGGCCGCCGATACGGAGACCGCCGCGATCGGTTTCTCTACGACCGACACGCTGATTCGAGTCGCCGATACGCTGCTGGATAAACCGGGCGGGTATCTGACCAATGACAAGATGCTGCCCAACGTCTTTCTCGACAATATTCCGAACTGGGAATACGGTGTGTTGCAGCAGGTACGCGATCTCGCAAGAGTGGTCCGCAATGATTACAGCCGCAGTCAGTCACAATCGAAAGAAGACGAAGATGTCGCGTCTGCCGAACCGCGCTTTTTCTTCGATAATGATTCCTGGATATTGCCAACCACGGAATCCGAATATCGTCAGGCGATAAAAGGTTTCACAAAATACCGCGACCGGCTCGCGGCGGGAGATCCTGAGACGAAGTTCTATGCACGTGCAGACAATTTGCGTGAATGGCTCTCGCAGGTCGAGAAACGGCTGGGCAGTCTCACGCGACGGCTCGGTGACAGCGTTGCCACGAATCGTATCAACGAAAACATGGCCGGCGAGCCGGCCGCGGAAGCGGCTGGATCGCAACCGGATACTATCGAGGTGCGCACATCGTGGTTCGAGGTCGATGACATATTCTTTGAGGCGCGCGGTACTGCCTGGGCCCTGGTGCACTTCTTCCGCGCGGCCGAATTCGACTTTGCCAAGGTGTTAGCCGACAAGAATGCCGAGGCCAGCGTGCGTCAGATTATTCGCGAACTCGAGGCGAGCCTCGACCCGCTACGCTCCCCGTTGGTCCTGAACGGCGGTGGCTATGGCTTGTTCGCAAACCACTCGCTGGTCATGGCGAATTACCTGGCGCGGGCCAACGCAGCGGTCATCAACCTGCGACAGTTGCTCGACGAAGGCTAGCTCAGGAATCCGCCCCTTCTGCGCGCTTGTCCGATATGACGAATCCTGCAATCAGTGCAACAATCGCCATACTCCAGACAATCACTGCGCCGGTCGGCAGGTCAAACATCATCGACAACGCGATGCCCAGGAAGTACGACACGGCGCCAACGGCGTAGCCCGCTATCAGCCGGTTACCCCGCTTGATTCCGGTCGTCGCCAGCGCCGGAATGATGAGGCTGGCGAACACCAGGTAGATGCCGACAATCTGCACCGACGCGGTGACGGTAATTGCGAAAGCCAGGTAAAAGACCAGCGCCCCGGAACGCGGCCGCAGCAAGAACCAGACGAGTAGCACGAACGCATAAAGCCATGCGATCGGCAGCAACGACGACCATGTTTGCCACAGGATCTGCCCGACCAGCAGCTCCTTGAGGTGTTCACTGCCGTGTGGATTTCCGGCGAGCAGCAGGATGCCGCCCGTGGCCGCGAGTATGAATACTATGCCGATCAGTGGCTCCTGAATCCGCGGCCAGCGTTTTTCGGTCCAGTGCAGTCCGATGGCGACAACCAGCGCCGCGCTGACGGCGGCGATCTGAACCTGCATGCCCTCGGGATCCCAGTGCATGGCGTGCGCGGCGATGACGCCGAGGCCAGCCACCTGCGCGATCGCGAGGTCGATAAAAATGATGCCACGCTTCAACACTTCCTGGCCGAGCGGCACATGTGTGCTCAGGACGATCAGCCCGGCGACCAGCGCGGGCCCGACGATCGTCCAGTCGACCAGGTCAGCCACGACGCTGAGCTTCCAGCAGCCGATTCAGCAGATCATCGAACCAGGAAAACAGATTCGTGGCCTCGTCGGTTCCACCCACCGCCAATGGCAAAACAATGGCCGGCACGTCGATTCGCTCCGACAACCACTCCGAGGGCCGTGCATCCTGGTAGGGCGCTCGAATGATGAAATCGGCGCCACCCTCCGCAAACTGCGATGTCAGTCGCGAAAGCTGCGTTGCCGTCGGCGGCAATCCGGGAATTGCCTCCAGGTTGGCGGCCTCCTCGATTCCCAGCCAGCGCTCCAGGTAGACCCAGGACTTGTGATGCGTGATCGCCCGGGCGCCTCGCAGCGGCGCGGCGCGAAGCTCCCATTGCTTTGTCGCCGCCTCCCAACGGGCAAGGAAATCCGCCGATCCCGAGTTATAGACTTCCACGTTGACGGGGTCCAGCGACGCCAGTCGTTCACCCAGAACTTTGGCGACCGCGGCGATATTGTGCGGATTGGTCTGGATGTGCGGATTGCCGAGCGGATGAATGTCGCCCTGGGCACGATCGACGCTGGCCGTCGCATCCAGGCGCACTACGTAGCGGCTGGCCTCCAGGTAGCCCGCGCTGCCCGGCATCACCTTGCGATTGTTTGCCTTCTGCAGCAGCGCCGGCAGCCAGCCGATTTCAAGTTCGGCTCCGCTGCATATCACGAGATCGGCCTGGCGCACCTTGGCAATCAGGCTGGGTCGGGCCTGTATGTAGTGCGGGTCCTGAAGCGCGCTTGTCGCGCTGAATGCGTCAACGTGCGACCCGCCAATCTCGCTCGCGAGCGCGGCCCACTCCGGTTCGCAGGCAAATACCTCGAGCTGGGCGCTGGCCACCGCCGGCAGCAACGCCAGCAGCATCACGCATATTACTTTGCTCATGATTGCTAATCCTAAAACGTATGAGCGCCGTGAGCGCCGATACTGTGGAAGTACTGAATACCGATTTGCGTGTCGTCAACCAGTCCCGACTCATCGCGTGTCAGCTGCAGACGCAGGCGACTGAATTCGCTGTTCGCCCAGTCCGCCATGAGGCTGTAACGCATCGGGTCACTACCGGACGTAGCCAGCCCGGTGCCGTCGAACTGGCTACCGGGGTCGTCGGCGGACAGACCATCGATGCGCCCGCCGAAACGCCATCGCGGTATCGGCTGGTACACGGTCTGGACGTACCAACCGCTCTGATCCGAGTCGTACGGCAACGGCAAGAGTCCCGGCAACGCGTATTCGCCTGATTCCGTTCGCCAGAAATACTCCGCCGAAACGGCCAGGTTCTTCTGCTTCCAGTTGCCGTCTGGCGCCCACTTCCAGACAAATTCCGCCGCCGTCAGGGTCGAATCGCCGTTGAAAATCAGCGGATCGTCTTCGTCGCCGGATGCCCGATCGACGGCCTTGCTGTCGAGGTAGGAGATACCCGCAAGCCAGCTGCTGCCAGTACCGATATCGCCGCCCATCCTGGCAAACAGGCTGTGGGCGCCAAGACCCGAGTTGCCGCCGCCGGCCGCCGGGTAGCTGCCGCCGCGAAACCACTCACCGCCTAGCTCGATGTACAGGTCCGTCGGTGCAAGCCAGCGTAGCTGCACGCCGTCATCCTTGTACTGATTGGCCAGAAAGGCCTTGTAAGGCAATGGCTGGTCCGCGAAGTCCCAGGTATGTGCGTGCCTGGCATTCAAGTAGCCAATGCCGGAGTAGAATCGGCCGAATGTCGCACCGAAGCCGCCCGGAAGCGCCGTCGCCTCGACCATGGCCTCTTCGATCTCAACGACGCCTTCGCCATCCTCGATCGCCAGCGCAGTCGTCAGGCGAGCGGCGAACTTGTCATCGACGTTGGCGCTCATGACGAGCTCGGTTTCGCCCAGCGAAAGGCCTTCATCAAACGGCCCGGCCTCGCCGCCGAACGGAAAGCCCTGGATCGCATGGCCGGCGGGATCCTCGCTGAAACTCCAGGCCTGCCCCTGGAAAATGACGCCGATCGCAGGATTGTATGCTGACGAGCGAGCACCGCCGGCGGGGGCGCTCAGCTGCTCGCTGCCGCCCTGTTTCGCAGCGTAGCTGGCCTGCATCGCATTCTGCTCGGCCACGGCAAGCCGTCGCTCCAGCTCTGCGATGCGAGCCTCGTAGTCCGATCGCAGTTCGGCGACCGCCGAGCGCAATAGATCGATTTCGGGGTCCTGCGCCTGTACAGCGGCAGGACAGATGGCAAAAAGTGCCGCGAGGGCCACTCTTGACGGGATACGCATTAATACGTCCTCCAAAGGAATCTGGTCAACACCGGTCGCGCTGGTCTCGCGGCGACCGGACATACGTCAGCTAGATTCGAATTGGCGGACCCCGCTGGTGATTGCAGAGCACAGCGGATGCGGAATGCGCCAACGGCGGACACTCGATGGACAGTCGGTGCTGCGACACACTCAGCGACACGCCGCCGGCGTGCGGGATCGCGGCCGCCGGCTGCGCGTAAGTTGCGCACAATCCACAATCGCTGGCATCGAAACCGTTGTGCGTCGCGGCATGCACAACTCCGAGCGCCTGGCTGGCAGAAACCAGCAGCAGCAAGAGCGTGCAGATTGTGCGGTGCATCGGCGACATGTTCTTTATCAGGCTCCCTGCAAGGACCGACAAATTGGCAGCGCTAGTATATACCGACCCAGGTCGGAATCTGTTTCCAGCTGCTGTTGAGGTCCTTGTCGAGACGACGATACTCGGGCTCGAACCTTGCGACAAGACCCCAGAACCTGCGCGAGTGATTCATGTGCCGTGCATGGCAGAGCTCATGAATCATGACATAGCGAAGATGCGCAGGATCCAGGAACATCAGGCAATAATTCAGGGAAATGGTTCCGTTACTGGAGTGGCTGCCCCAGCAGGTTCGCTGCCCGCGCACATGCATCTTCTTGTAGGCATTGCCGGTTACTGCGGACAATGCCTTCAGCCTCGGCGCGTACTCGCGCTTCGCCAGCGACAGCAGCCAGCGCTTCAGCGCCGCGACGCAGAGCGACTCGTTGTCGGTATCACCGGACAATTGAACCGAACTCCCCCGGGTTCGATACTTCACGGCCCTGGAGCCGGGCTCGGGTACGTAGCGCACCGAGTACTGCCGCTCGATACCATCAAGCCGGACGATACGCGGCAACGCGAACGGCTCCGGCGGATGCTCCGCTGCGAACGACGCCCGCGCACGGCTGATCCAGTCGCGGTGCGCCTCGACGAAGTCACGCACCGCTGCCGGGCGCGTGCGCCTGGGGACCACGACCTCGACACGCCCTCGAGGAAAGACCTTTATCGACAGGCGCCGCGCCCGGCTGCTCTCGCGCACGGAAAAGCCCGACATGGTATCGGGCTCCTCGACTTCGGAAAACAGGGATAATTGTGTCGCAGCGCCTTGCACGACGCCTATTCTACTGGTTTTTAGTGTGTTTGCCTTGGCCGGCTTGTGCGAAATCGTCTACGGTCGCTTGCCGCCAAAGCGCTCGGCGTCGTCCATGCTCATTTCGCCCTCGACACCACCGACCTCGGCGCTGTCGCTGATAAACAGCTCGACCTTGCGCTTCAGAATGATCTTGCCCTCGACACGTGAACCCGGACCGATGACGATGCGCGGTTTTCGGCTGCTGGATTTGCCCCAGCCCCAGCTGTTGTTTTCCTCCACGATGAGGTCGCCCTTGACGACCGACTGGTCCTCCAGGCTCACATCGCCGTTCACGGTCTTGAGGTTGCCGCCCACGACAGCGCCGGCCAGTTCGATCTGACCGTTAACGTTGCTGACGTTTTCCGCAACGGTACTGCCCGCCTCGATCGTGATACGACCGTTAACGGCGGTAATTCCACCATCGACAGTCACCCTTTCGTCGACCTTGATCGAACCATTGACCGTGTTGAGACTCTCGCTTTGCACACCCTTCGCAAGTCGCACCGCGCCGTTAACCGTCGAGGCTTTCTCGATGCTGGCACCGGCATCGACGCGTATGGTGCCGTTGACCGTCTTGACGTTTCCCGTCACCCTGGCGTTCTCACCGACGGAAATGCTGCCGTTCACCGACGTCGCGCCGCTGGCCTCCGCGCCCGCCTCGATCTTGACGCTCTTGTTCACGGTTGCGCCCAGCGCAGGCACGGCGAGCAGCATGATCAGCAGGCCAATGGTAAACGCGCTCTTGGTAAAGATTCTGGACATTTCAGCATCCCCTGTTCGGTTCCCTACTGATTAGATACCGCTACGGCAGATTTGGTTGCAAGCTGGTTGCAGGCGCAAAGGTCCGGTACCCTTGACACCGATGCCCACCGTCCTCGAAGCCCGCAACCTGACCAAGCGTTATCCCGGTGTGCAGGCCGTTGACGGCGTCAGCTTCGCCGTGCGGGAGGGGATATGCTTCGGTTTGCTCGGCCCGAACGGCGCCGGCAAGACGACAACGGTCGAGATCATCGAAGGCGTGACGCCGGCGAGCTCGGGCGAGGTCTATTATTGCGGCGAGCCGGCCGGTGCGAGATTCCACCAGGAAGCCGGCATCCAGTTCCAGAATACGGCGCTGCAGGACTTCCTGACCGTTCGCGAAACCATCGAGATGTTTCGAGCGCTTTACGCACGCAAGGCAAACTTCGACGACCTGGTGAAGCAATGCTCGCTCGGGGCGCTGCTCGATCGCGACAATCGCAAGCTGTCCGGCGGTCAGCGGCAGCGACTCCTGCTGGCCGTTGCCCTCGTCAACCAGCCTCGCCTGATCTTTCTGGATGAGCCGACGACCGGGCTGGATCCTCAGGCGCGACGCAATTTCTGGGATCTCGTTCAGAGCCTGCGCTCGCAGGGGTCTACGATCGTGCTAACGACCCATTACATGGATGAGGCGCAGGTACTCTGTGACGAGATAGCCATAATGGACGCCGGCAGAATCGTCACCCAGGGTTCGCCTGCTGCACTGCTTCGCGAGCACTACGATGGCCTGATCATCGAGCTGCCTGTCGGCGACGTGAGCGGCGATCTGGCGGGTATTGCGCACACGGTTTACGAGAATCTGGGCATTGTCGAAGTCGTGACTTCGGATGTCAGTGCAAGTCTGCAGCAGCTTTCAGCGCATGTTCGCAGCCTCGACCATATCAACATCCGGCAGGCCAACCTCGAAGATCTCTTCCTGGATCTGACCGGCCACACGCTGCGAGCCTGAGACCGTGTTCGGACGCATCTATGCCATATTCCTGGGACGCAACCGCGAATTCCTGCGCGATCGCTCGACGCTTGCCTGGAACCTGCTGTTGCCGATCGTATTGATGTTCGGATTGTCTTTCGCATTCGGCGGCGATCGCAATGCCTATACCGTCGGCGTGCTGCAGGACGGCGACGAGATCATGACCCGGCAACACCCCTTTCTTGCCACCCGCTACATCAATTTCGTGCCGATGCAGGACAGGGAAGACGCGCTGCTCAAGGTTTCCCGGCACCAGCTCGACTTGCTGATCGAGTTCGGCGACGCGCCCCACTACTGGGTAAATCCCGAATCCGCCAAAGGCTATTTTGTCGAGCTCGCACTGTTGCAGGCTGGTGCAGCGGCTCCGACGAGCATCGAAAAGGAACAGATAACGGGCGACGCTATTCGCTATGTCGACTGGGTGCTACCGGGCATACTCGGAATGAACATGATGTTCAGCTGCATGTTTGGCGTTGGCTATGTCGTGGTCCGCTATCGAAAGAACGGGTTCCTGAAGCGATTACAGGCGACGCCGCTCACCTCGCTGGAGTTCATCACGGCCCAGGTTGCATCGCGCATGGTCCTGATAATGGGAATCACCGTTTTCGTGTACACCGGCACGCACCTGTTTCTGGAAACCCGCATGGATGGCAGTTTCTTCACGCTCTTCCTGGTGGCCCTGGTCGGAGCGATCTCCATGGTATCGCTGGGCCTGGTTGTCTCGGCTCGTGTTACCAGCGAGGAACTGGCGGGCGGACTGCTCAATATGATCAACTGGCCGATGATGCTGCTTTCCGGCGTCTGGTTCTCACTGGAGGGCGCCGGTGAGTTCGTGCAGAACGTTGCGAAGATTTTTCCCCTGACGCACATTCTGAATTCCGCGCGAGCCGTGATGCTGGATGGGGCTACGCTGACGGACGTCGCGCCGAGCCTGCTGGCGCTGACCGCACTGAGCGCGTTGTTTGTCGGCATCGGTGCCAGGGTCTTTCGATGGGGGCAATACTGAACAGAGACGTCACCATGAATTATTCACTGATTGACACCGGTGCGAATCTCGCCCACGACAGCTTCGACGACGATCGCGAGGCGGTGCTGCAGCGCGCCCTCGCCGCGGGCGTCGCGCAAATCGTCGTTACCGGCAGCAGCGACGACAGCAATGTGCGGGCAGCCGCTCTCGCTGACTCGTACCCCGGCGTCCTGTATTCCACGGCCGGCGTTCACCCTCACCATGCCGCCGATTACACGGACGCTAGCGACGCCTTGATCCGCCAACTCGTCAAGAAAAATGCCGTGGTCGCGGTGGGCGAATGCGGGCTGGACTATTTCAGGAATTTCTCGCCGCGCGACGATCAGCTCGTGGCCTTTCGTCGACAGCTCGACATTGCCAGGGACTGCGGCCTGCCCGTCTTCTTGCACCAGCGCGACGCACACGATGATTTCGTCGAGGTACTCGAGTCCGCGCTGCCCGACCTGTCGCGCGCCGTGGCGCACTGCTTTACGGGTGAAGGCGAGTCGCTGCACGAATATATTGCGATGGGCCTATACGTTGGAATTACCGGATGGATCTGTGACGAACGCCGCGGCCAGCACCTGCACGATATCGTTTCGGTCATTCCCGACGATCGGCTGCTCATCGAAACCGATTCGCCTTACCTGCTGCCACGCAACATTCGGCCGAAGCCCAGGTCGCGCCGCAATGAGCCCGCCTTTCTTCCCTACGTGCTTCAGACGGTTGCGGAGGCGCGCGGACAAAGTGTCGAGCACGTTGCCGAGGTCACTACCAATAACGCTATTCGCTTTTTCGGCCTGGCCGAGCGAGCTAAATAACAGTGTCTGTTGCCGGGCGAGGAAACAACTCAGGCAATCAAAGACTCAGCGAGAGCGCGTCGGCCCGCACTCCGTAGCGGTGACATATCCGGGCTAGCCGCGCTTGCGGTGCATGATGTCGCTGACCTCAGCGCCCAGCGCCGCCTTCTTGATCAAGTCCCAGTGCGGCCGGAAGGCCTCGATCTTGACCTTGGCAACGTTCTTGTCGGATTCGCCGAACTCGTCGACCAGCTCCTCAAGCGTACAAACAAGTCCCGGCACGCCCTTGGTGAACCTGGCACCATCGAGAAACAGGATACGGCCCGCGACAGGCACATCACGAACGATCTGACGCACCGCGGCGATGCGGTCAAAAAGCATCGGCTGCGGATTCGAGAATGTATAGCGCCGCTCGTCACTGATGACCGTCCAGTCCTGCATCTTGTCGCTGCCGAATACGATTCCCCGAGCTTCCTTGACGTCCACGATCAGGAGCCCCTTGGCCGTAAGCAACAGTTGATCGATTTGTATCTCACCCTCGTCGGCATTGGGCACAACCAGCCCTTCGATGCGTTCGAAGCTGATCGTATTGAAGGCCCGCTGCAGCGCGTTGCTCCTGTCCCGGATATAGCGGTAGACCAGCCACAGGAGCAGCAGGATCAGCACGGCGAGCGCAGGCAACAGCCAGGGCGAACTGTCGATAATGGTGAGGTCGGGCATCGAATTCCGGAACGTAGTGGTTCCGGCTATCCTATTGACCGCCAATTGCGGTGGCAAGCGATTCGAGATCTGCCGCAATTGTTTTCGCATGGGCCGGACGGGCGAGAATCTCCGCAAGTTCCGGCGGCAGCGGCACCGGCTCACCGATGACAGGCTCGACAATGGTCTCGAACTTCGCCGGATGCGCGGTGGCAACAAGAATCCAGTCGTGCGCCCCTGCAAGCGCGTCGTCGAGCTGACGCCAGGTGTGCGTTGCTGTCGCCGTGTGCGGACAGGTCGCGAAACCGAATTCCCTGAAGTCTTTCAGCATCGCCGCCTCGATGTCCGCGTCGCTGACGGACAGCACGCCGAGCTGCTCACGCAAGATCTCGGCCTCGCCGATCAGCTTGCGCAGCCGTTCCATGTTGCTCGGGTCGCCGACATCCATGGCCGACGCCAGGGTCTGCAGACTGGCGCGCGGCAACCACTGCAGCGTGTCGAAATATTCGGCGATCGTACGGTTGGCATTGGTCGCCATGATGATCGGGCCTATCGGCAATCCCATCTCACGCGCCATGATGCAGGCGAATGCGTTGCCCAGGTTGCCGGTCGGAATTATGAACCCCGGCTTGTTGCCGGTGCGCCGCAAATGCGCAAGGCTGGCATCGGCATAGTAGGTGGCTTGCGGCAGCAGCCGCCCGATGTTGATGCTGTTCGCCGAACTGAAGCGATGCCGCGAGGATAATTCCGGGTCGGCCATCGCCGCCTTGACCATGGCCTGGCAGTCATCGAAGGAGCCTTGCACCTTCAGCGAGACGACGTTATCGCTCCAGCAGCTCAGCTGGTGCGCCTGCCGCGCCGAAACGCGTCCGTCCGGAAACAGCACGACCACGCGCATGCCAGGGCGTGCATCGAATGCAGCCGCGACCGCGCCCCCGGTGTCGCCGGAAGTGGCAACGAGAATCGTCAGCGGCGCCCGAGGATCGCCCTCGAGTCTCGTCAGGCAGGCGGCGAGGAATCCCGCGCCGACGTCTTTGAATGCCGCCGTCGGGCCATGATAAAGCTCCAGCAAGGAAACGTCCTGCGTCTTGACCGGGAGTCGTGTCATCGGGATCGGGAAGTGAAATGTCTCCTGGAGGATATCCTGCAGTGAGTCAACGAGAGTGGAGCCTTCGAAAAATGGACGCAGCAATACTTCGGCAACGCTGGCTGCCGAGGCAGCGGTTTCGAAATCAGCCGGCGCGAACTCCGGCAACTGCTCGGGAAGAAACAGGCCTCCGTCATCGGCGATGCCTTTTCTCAGCGCGTCGTCAAGCGTGACCGGGTCGGCACCTCGCGTGCTGAAATAGCGCATCCTCAGGCCTCTACCCGGGCGCCGGGCGCTGTCATCGGGCTCACCCAGGATTGGCAGCCTATGCCCTGCGCCCTGCAGGCATGTTCCATGGCGCTGGCAATATTCCGCGCATCATTGCTTGCGCACAGGGCGAACAGGCTCGGACCGCTGCCCGACAGGCTGCAGCCGAATGCGCCGCTGCGCGCCGCCGCCTGGGTCACCGCCTCGAAACACGGTACGGCCGCGGCACGCTGTGGCTCGATAACCACGTCGCGCAGGGTCTTTCGAATCAGGGCCACATCGCTGGCCGCACAGGCGGCGATGAAGCCTGCCAGCAAGCCTTGCTGCTTCAGCCAGTCCTGCATGCTGATGCTCCTTGCCAGGCCCCTGCGAGCCTGCGCGGTGTTCACCTGCAGGTCCGGATGCAGCAGCACCGCGCTGACGCCATCGGGAACCGGCAGCCGAACGACCTCCGGAAGGAGCACCTGGGGACAGAGAATGAGACCACCGAGCAGGCTCGGCGCTACGTTGTCGGCATGCAATCCGCCGCTCGCATACTTCTCACCCTCCAGGGCATAAGGCAGCAGCGCCTCCACCGGCAACGGCGTGTCGAGTAACGCGTTGACTGCAACGACGGCAGCCACGGCGGAGGCCGCGGAACTGCCCATTCCGGACTGCAGCGGTACCCCTTTTAATACTTTGAGGCCGACGCCCAAGTCACCGCCGTGCTCGCTGAGCAGTGCCCGCGCCGCTATCGATGCGGTATTCTCGCCGGCGTTGGTGGACAGGTACGGATGCTTCTCGCCGTCGAGCCCGCGAACCTCTTCGACGACGACCTCGTTGCCCTCGATCTTGCGCGCTACGACCCGGTCGCCGACGTCGGCCAGCGCGAGCCCCAGCATATCGAAGCCCACGGCGAGGTTGCCGATGGAGGCCGGCGCAAAGGCCGTTATCACATCAGACATAGCCTTCCCCTGTGCTGAGGTAGGTTGCCAGCCGCAGCAGATCCGCGAACACGCCTGCCGCCGTGACTTCGGGACCGGCACCGGGCCCCTGGATTACCAGCGGGTTGTCGCAATAGCGCTCTGTTTCGAACTGCACGACATTGTCCGTCAGATTGATGTTGCAGAACGAATGCGTTGCGTCCACGGCTTCGAGTCGGACCGCAGCGTCGCCTTCGGCGTCGAGCGATGCAATGTAACGCAACTTCTTTTGCGCTGCTTCGGCTTCCCGGTAGATCCTGGCCATTTCCCCGTCGTATTGCGGCAGCTGCTCGAAAAACTCCTCGATCGAGCAGTCGCGCAAGGCTTCAGGCACCAGGTTCTGCACCGGAAAATCACCGATCTCGATATTTCGCCCGAGCTCGCGGGCAACAATCGTGAGCTTCCTGGCAACGTCCATGCCTGACAGGTCATCGCGCGGATCCGGCTCGGTATAACCGCTTTCCCTGGCCACACGTACGATTTCCGAAAACGGCGTGGAGCCGTCGTAGACGTTGAAAAGGTAGGCGAGCGTTCCGGAGAAAATTCCGCGGACGGAACGGATTTCATCGCCGGTGTAGATGAGGTCGCACAGAGTCCCGATGACCGGCAGCGCCGCGCCGACCGTCGTTTCGTAGAAATAGTGCGAGCTTCCTTTGTCGGCCGCCTCCTGAAGTGCCTTGTAGTCCTTGTAGGAGCCGCTGAACGCTTTCTTGTTTGGCGTGATGACATGAATGCCGCGAGACAACCAGTCCACATACCGGGAGGCTATTTGCTCGCTCGCCGTGCAATCAATAATGACGGCATGCGGCAGGTGCTCCGGATTGACGTGCTGTTCGAATGCCGCCAGGTCCG
Organism: uncultured Gammaproteobacteria bacterium; assembly: GCA_963701335.1. Classification (GTDB taxonomy): domain Bacteria; phylum Pseudomonadota; class Gammaproteobacteria; order Steroidobacterales; family Woeseiaceae; genus UBA1847. Next base: position 1,674,709 of record CAVOZR010000004.1, on the reverse strand, counting down.
TCTCGACCGCCGAGGCATCGAATTCCTCCTGCCATTTCGAAATATCGACGCGGCGCTCCCCCAGCAGCATTTTCTGCGAGCGGGCGATCGCCCGAACGCGAAGATCGAGATTGAAATCCCGCGCAAGCTTCGCGCTCTGTTTGTGTATCTGACGCAGCAGCGTGGTACCGACGGAGCCCGGCCCGATTATGCCGATGGATAGTGTTTTTGCGGAAAGGTAGAAGCCCGAATGGGCCGCGCGCAATGCCCGGGTCGCCTGATCGGAATCGACGACGGCGGAAATATTTCTTTCCGAGGAGCCCTGCGCAATGGCGCGAACGTTGATCCCGGCACGCCCGAGGTTGCTGAAGAAGCGACCTGCGATACCCGGCGTGCCTGCCATACCGTCGCCGACGACGGCGACGATGCTTTGTTCGTCCGTAACGTCGACGCTCTGGATCTGTCCGCTCTCCAGCTCCTCCGAGAATTCGTTACTCACAACCTGCCGGGCGCGTTCTGCGAGCGTCGCCGGCACGGCAATACAGATCGAGTGCTCCGAGCTGGCCTGTGAAATCAGCGTGACCGATACTGCCGCGTTCTTGAGCGCAGCGAACAGCCGGTCCGCGGTTCCGGGCACGCCGATCATCCCGGAGCCCTCCAGGTTGACCAGCGCCATACCGCCTATCGCCGTAATACCCTTGATGCTCTTTAGCGATTCAGCCCTTGCACTGATGCGGCTGCCGGGATGGGCAGGATTGTGGCTGTTGCGGATGATGACCGGTATCTCGTTGTCGACGGCCGGCCCGAGCGTCTGCGGGTGCAGCACGTTGGCGCCGAAGTACGCCAGCTCCATCGCCTCGCTGTAGGTCAGCTGATCGATAACCTGGGCTTCGGGCACGCGGCGCGGGTCCGCGCTCATTACGCCGTCGACGTCGGTCCAGATGGTCAGCTCGGATGCGCCCGAGAGCGCCGCGAATATAGCAGCTGAGTAGTCGCTGCCATTCCGTCCCAGGGTTGTCTGCAGGCCGCCCTCGTCCGTTGCAATAAAGCCGGTGATGACAGCAATGCCTTCGAAATCCGGGTCCAGGGCTGCCTCGTACCTGGCTTTCGAGACGTCCCAAAGCACCGTCGGCCCGAGCTCTGTCTGGTGCACCGTGACAACTTCGCGTGCATCGATCCAGGTGCCGCCCCGCACATTCGAGGCTTTGGCCAGTACCGCCGCAAGCAAACGTGCCGACCAGATCTCGCCGTAGCCGGCGACGATGTCGCGGCTGCGCTGCGGTGCCGACCTGACGAGGGCGATGGCCTTGAGAACGTCGCTGATGTCATCGGCATCCTCTCCCCAGGCATCCAGCACGGCTATCAGGCGATCGCCTTCCAGCAGGGCTCGCGCCGTGCGGGAGTAGCGATCGCCAATTGCATGCAACTGACGCACAAAATTATCGTCGTCGCGCTCCGCGAGTACGGCAAGCTGGATCAACGCGTCCGTCATGCCGCCCATTGCCGACACGACAACGCCGATACGACGGTCAGGCTGCTCAATGAGCAAGCCGGCTACGCGACGAAAGCAATCGTCGTCGGCCAGGCTGCTGCCCCCGAACTTGTGGATTTTCCAGCGATTGTTCACCACTTTACACACGGTCCCTGGCGCAAATCGGTGCATGATAGCGGCAGTTGTCCCTGCCGTCGCGTGTTTCGAACGAAACCAATGGAAGTGGTGGGGCGTGTAGGGATCGAACCTACGACCAGTCGGTTAAAAGCCGAATGCTCTACCTCTGAGCTAACGCCCCATCTTGCTCGGAACATGGCATGGGTGCCTGCCGAATTCCGGCGGCATGATACCGGATACGCCTCAAATGACAAGCGCCGGCCGCCGCCGTGCCGGGCAGAACGCTAAACGCCCTCTTCCTCCATGCGCGACAGGCGTTTGCCGGCAAGGCGTGCAGCGGTGGTATCGCCATACTCCTGCTGCACACGAGCCAGCGCCTGACGAGCCACCGGAAATCGCTTCAGTTCGTAGTTGCAGTAGCCGATCTTCAGCAGCGCATCGGGCACCTTGCGAGATCGGGGATAGTTGCTGACGACGAGTTCGAACGCGGCCAGCGCTTCTTCGAATTTCTGCGTAACGTAGTAGGACTCTGCCAGCCAGTACTGTGCGTTGTCCGCGAGTTCGCTTTTCGGATACGTGACGAGGAACTGCCTGAAAGCTATCGCGGCCGGTTCGTAACGCTGCTCCTTCAAGAGCTCGAATGCGGCCTGGTAGTTGTCGCGATCGGAGCCGCCAGGCATCGGTAGCTGCCCCGGCGAGAGCGTGCCACCCTCCATCACGCTGACGGCGCTGCGTGCCTGCAACGCGGTCTCGAGCGCCTGAATGCGAGCGTCGAGGTCAGCATAGAGCTGCCGCTGGCGGTCTGCCGTTGTCGCGGAACCGTACTCCTGGGATTCCATTCGGCCCTGCAGCTCATCGCTGCGTCGTTCCAGTGCGGCGACCTGCTGCGTCAGATTTACCAGGCTCTGGTTCTGTACGACGCGCTCCACGGCCTGCGTGCGCCGCTCGAGTTCGTCGATTTTGCCGACGATCGGATCGTCGGCCGGCTGCAACAGCTGGCAACCGCCCAGAAGCAGGGGCGGCAAAACCAGCAGCAGTATTCGAAGGCTATTCATCGGATCAATTCGTGTACTTGATCTCGACGCGGCGATTCTGCGCGTAATCCGACTCGGAACTACCGAAGGATGCGGGCCGCTCTTCACCAAAGCTCACGGTGGAGATTTGCGAGGCCGATACACCCTGGATCATCAGCATCTGTCGCACCGCCTGTGAGCGCCGCTCACCGAGTCCAATGTTGTATTCGCGGGACCCGCGTTCGTCGGCGTGGCCCTCGAGACGCACGCGCAGGCGCGGATTTTCGCTGACCTGCATGGCGTGACGCGTGACGAGCTGCTGGTCCTGCGGACGCACCTCGGACGAATCGAATTCGAAGTAGATCACCATCCCCAGTTCACCCTCGGACGGATCGGGGATGAACTCGCCGTCGCCCATGCCGGTGTCGCCCATTCCGCCGGTCGACGCGCCGTCGCTGTCGCCATACGTCGTGTCCGTCGGTTCCGGATCCGGGATAGACGGGCTGCCCGGGCAACCGGCAAGAAGGGCCATCACGAGAACCGTCGCTAGCATTTTGATATAAGACATCGATTAGTCCTTAACTTGTAGTCTTCGCTTAGGAAGAATTTCATTTAAAACAATAAGTAAAAGTTACTACTTAACCTAAATACTTAGCCTAGAAACGTGGAAACGGCGACCACACCGGCTCCCTCACATCGCCGCTGCCGGACGCCATCTTCTGCCGAATCAGGCCATCGGCCGACACCGTTTCCAGTACTCCGTCTCGCCCCTGCCGCGTGGCATAGATCAGGCTGTCACTGTTCGGCGCAAAACTCGGGCTTTCGTCCTGTCTGCCTTTCGATACGACCAACAGGTTCTTCTTCTCCAGATCCATGATGCCGATCCGGAAATTACCGCGATCGTTGTGCACAACCGCGAGTCGCTTGCCGTCCGGAGACAATCGCGGCCGCGCATTATAACTCCCCTCGAACGTGACGCGCTCGGGAGATCCGCCTTTTGCCTCAATCCGGTAGACCTGCGGCCCACCTGCCCGATCCGACGTGAAATAGATGTAGCGCCCGTCCGGCGACCAGGTTCCCTCCGTATCGATGGCCCGGTGCGTCGTCAACTGGCGGGTCTGCCGCGACGTAATATCGAGCACATAGATGTCCAGGTTGCCATCGACACCGCCGAGCGTCACCACGAGCTGGCGACCGTCCGGCGAGAACGACGGAGCGCCGTTGATACCGGGCTTGCTGGATACCTTGAAGCGATTGCCCGTTCTGAGTGTCTGCACGAAGATCGACGACTGGTTGCCCTCGAAGGACACGTAGGCCAGCTGACGGCTGTCAGGCGACCATGCGGGTGACATGATCGGGTCCTTGCTCTCCATGATCGTGAATTCGTTCTCGCCGTCCTGGTCCGACACGATCAGTGAATAATTCTGGCCCTGCCCCTGCCGCTGTGCGGTTACATAGGCCACCTTGGTCCCGAATACGCCCTTAATGCCCGTCAGGTTTTCGTAGATCATGTCGGCCGCACGGTGTGCTGCGGCACGCATCGTGCCCCGGCTCGCCGGCATTCGATAACCGACCAGCTGGCGCCGGCCAAACACGTCGAATAGCTGAAATTGCAGGGTGTAGGCGTTCTCACCCGTCTGCACCACGCTGCCAACGACCACGGCTTCGACGTTTACGAAGCCCCAGTCGTCAAAATCAACATCGGCACCGCTGGTCGGTTTCTGCAGCATCTTGTCTTCGCCGATCGGCGCGAAACGCCCGCTGCGCCTCAGGTCACTGGTGATGACCTCGGCGACGTCGAGCGGCATGGCAGGCGCGCTGCCCTCCCAGCCAAACGGCACGATTGCTACCGGCGTCGGCTGCGCAACGCCCTGAACGTCGATCACCAGCTCCGCATTCGCCGTCGCTGTCAGCAGCGCCAGCAGGATTGTCGATAATCTGATTTTTTTCAGCACGGTGGCCCCATAGCTTGTCTGGCCAGTATCACTGGCGAATACCCAAGTTTAGCAAGATGTTCCTATCGAACAGATTCGGATCGGACGGTTCCGGCAGCGGCGACGAACGATAGATAGCCGCTTCGATGGAGCGCTTCACAGCGTCGTCGCCGTTACAGGTGAGTATGGTAACGCCAATTACCTCGCCACCGGGCACCTGTCGCACCCGGACCGCGCATTCGAGGTCAGCGCTGGCGCTTGCCGGTACCGACCAGTTTCGATAGATCTTTTGGCGTATCTGCTCCATGTAGACGGCCAGCGCGCCGGAATCCACCGCGGCAAGGCGGCTTTCCTCGGCCCGGATCTCCTCGGCACGCGCGGAGGCCTCCGATTCTCTTCGAATACGCTCGTTCTCCTCGCGCTGGCGCCGAATATCCTCCTCACGCTTCTTTTCAGCCTCGATACGCTTTCTTTCCTTCTCTTCTTCCTCGCGTTTCTTGCGTTCGGCCTCGTCCCTCGCCTTCTTCTTGCGCTCGGCCTCCTCTTGCTCGCGAATCTTCTCCAGGCGCTCCTTTTCTACCAGCGCGTCAAGCCGGCGTTTCTCTTCCTCGGCCTGCCGCCGCAGCTCTTCGCTGTTGTCGGGCTCCGGCTCCGGCTCGGGTTCCTCAACGACCGGTTCCGGTTCCGGTTCGGGTTCCGGCTGAACGACCTTCGGCGGCGCTGTCGCAGGAACCTCGGTAAGCAGCGTTGCCCTGATCGCGAGCGGCGTGATCGGCATCGTCCTGGATATATCGAAGACAACCAGCATGGATCCGAGCAGCACGATGTGCAGCAACACCGCCATGCTGATCGGAATAACATTGTGAGCGTCGCGAATCACGCGGCGAGCTACTCCGGAATCGGGTATGTGTCCAGCGGGTCGGTAACGAAGCCGATACTCTCCGCGCCCGCTTGCTGCAACACAACCATCGCCCCGACGACGTTGCCGTAGGGCACGGCCCGGTCGGCCTTCACCAGGACCGGAGTCTGTGGCTGCTGCCCCAGAACGATGGCGACACGCCGCCGGACTTCCTCGCCACTCGTTGGCTGGTCCTCGTCATCGCCGGCGTTCAGATACAGGTTGCCTGCGGCGTCGACGCTCAGCACGAGCGGCTTCTGATCGGGGACGTCCTGGATCGGCTCGGCGTTGGCTTTCGGCAACTCGACCTTGACACCCTGCGTCAGCAGCGGCGCCGTCACCATGAAAATCACCAGCAGCACCAGCATCACGTCGATATAGGGCACAACATTGATCTCGCCCATCAGTTTGCGTTTTTGCAGCGGCGTCGCCATATCAGGCTCCCTGCTTTTTGCGCGCGTGCCGCTGCAGGATGCTCGAGAACTCCTCGCTGAAACCGTCGTAGCGGTATTCGAGGCGCACGACCTTGTCGGCGTAACGGTTGTAGGCAATGACGGCCGGAATGGCTGCGAACAGGCCCATTGCGGTGGCAATCAGGGCTTCCGCAATCGGTGGCGCAACCACGGCCAGTGTTGCCGATTGCACATTACCGAGTTTCATGAAGGCATTCATGATGCCCCAGACCGTGCCGAACAGGCCCACATACGGGCTCGTCGAGCCGATCGTCGCCAGCGTCGCCAGGCCCTGTTCGAGGCGATCGACCTCGCGCATCTGCGCGACGCGCATCGCGCGTCGGCACTCTTCGACGATCTTGTCCGTGCTGCTGCCGCCCGCCTGCAGGGCGCGATTGAATTCGCGAAATCCGGCTTCAAATATGCTCGACATGCCGAGACCGCCGTTCTTGCCGCGGGTCGCACTGCTGTAGAGCGTATTCAGGTCGCCGCCGGACCAGAATGCCGCCTCGAAATCGTCGGATGCATTGCGGGTGCGGCGAATCAGTCGTCGCTTGGCAAAGATGATGCTCCAGGACGCCAGCGACGCAATAACCAGCAGCAGCATTACCAGCTGTACCGGTATGCTCGCGTCGAGCAGGAGCCCGATTACGGACATATCTCCAGTCATGATTGTTGTTCCCCGAATAAGGAGGATGGGATTCGTTTCGGCCGCATCGTATCGGCATCCAGATACGCCGCCTTGACGCTCGCTGCCATCAGCAGTTTGCCGTCGATACTGTCGCGGTAAATATTCTGTTCGATATCGAACGACACGCGCGTGACAATTTGCAACCGCGCCGTCACGATCAGCTGGTCACTCAGGCGCGCCGGCGCCAGAAAACGGGCCTGCACTTCGGCCACGACGAAGATGCGTCGTTGCTCCTCCATCAGCCCGACCATGTCGACACCCAGCGACCGCAGCCATTCCGTGCGTGCGCGCTCGAGGAATCGGAAATAGTTGGCATAATAGACAACGCCCTGTGCGTCCGTGTCCTCATAGTAGACACGGACCGGCCACTCGAACGGTCTCCTCTCAGTTTTGCTCAAACGGCAACTCCTGGTTGGTCGACGTGGCCGGTGGTCTGAGTCCGAGGTGCAGGTAGGCATTGCTCGTCGCCACCCGTCCGCGGGCGGTACGCATCATGAAGCCCTGCTGGATCAGGAAGGGCTCGACCACGTCCTCGATCGTGCCACGCTCCTCGCCGATGGCGGCCGCCAGGCTCTCGATACCAACCGGGCCGCCGTCGAACTTCTCGATTATGGTCTGCAGGAGACGTCGGTCCATCGCATCGAAACCGTGCGGATCGACCTGCAGTACGTCCATGGCGCCCTCCGCAACCGCCGCCGTTACGACGCCGTCGCCCTCAACCTCGGCGAAGTCACGAACGCGCCGCAGCAGGCGGTTGGCGATCCGCGGCGTACCGCGCGAGCGCGTCGCGATTGCCGATGCCCCTTTTTTCTCTATCGGCAGGTTCAGAATACCGGCCGATCGATTGACAATCGCCTCGAGGTCGACACTCGTATAAAACTCGAGGCGCTGCACGATACCGAAGCGATCACGCAGCGGTGAGGTCAGCAAACCCGCGCGAGTCGTCGCCCCGACCAGCGTAAAAGGCGGCACATCGAGTTTGATCGATCGGGCGGCCGGGCCCTCACCAATCATGATGTCGAGCTGGAAATCCTCCATCGCGGGGTATAGCACTTCTTCCACGATCGGGCTGAGTCGATGGATCTCGTCGACAAACAGGACATCGTTCGGCTCGAGATTCGTGAGAAGGGCGGCAAGGTCGCCCGGGCGTTCCAGCACCGGACCCGAAGTTTGCCGCAGATTCACACCCATTTCGTTGGCAATGATGTGTGCAAGCGTGGTCTTGCCCAGCCCGGGCGGACCAAAAATCAGAACGTGGTCGAGCGCCTCGGAGCGCCGACGCGCGGCCTCGATAAACACCTGCATCTGCTGCTTGACCCCGGGCTGGCCGCGGTAGTCATCCAGCGTTTTCGGCCGAATCGCGCGGTCGAAGACCCTGTCCCCCGCCACCGATTTGGCGCTCGTCAGGCGATCATGTTCAATACCAGCCATGTTATCGGGCCACCTGCTTCAACGCCTGCCGAATAATGTCCTCGGCCGACAATTTGTCCGTGTCGAGTGTGCCGATCAGCTTGGTGACTTCGTTGGGTTTATAGCCCAGTGACACCAGCGCGTCGAATGCCTCGCCGCGTGCGCTCGATATCGCGCTCGAGGGTGCTGCCCCTGCCGCACCCGGAATTGCCTTGTCAATGCGATCCCGCATTTCCACGATCAGCCGTTCCGCCGTCTTCTTGCCAACACCGGGAATCTTCGAAAGCGTCGTCGTATCTTCATACTCCACGCAGCGGCGAAAATCGTTGACCGTCATCGCCGACAACACGCCCAGTGCCATCTTCGCGCCGACGCGGTTCACCTTGAGCAGGGTTCGAAACAACAGGCGCTCGTCCGTCGTCGTAAAACCATACAGTATCTGCGCATCTTCCCGCACTACGAGGTGCGTATAGAGAAACAGATCCGCACCCGCAGGCGGCAAATCCAGAAACGTCGACATGGGCATTTCCACCTCGTAGCCGACGCCCGCGCACTCGATGACGACCTGCGGCGCCTGCTTCAAGACCAGTCGGCCACGCAGCGAACCGATCATCGCTGTCCCGCAATCGCTTTGCCGGATCCGAGCTGTGCCTGAATACGCCTCTGATTGCCGTGGCACAATGCCGCCGCGAGTGCGTCAGCCGCGTCCGGAGCCGGGGTCCCGCCCAGCTTCAGTATCGACACGACCATGTGCTGAACCTGCTCCTTCGTTGCGGCGCCGGTGCCGACGACCGCCTGCTTGATTTCCCGGGGCGCATATTCGAAAACCTCGAGGTCATGCTGGAAGGTGGCGCATATCGCCGCCGACCGGGCATGGCCGAGTTTCAGCGCACTGCCTGCATTCTTGTGCATGAAAACGCTCTCGATGACGACGATATCTGGCTGGTACTCGAGCACGATGCCGCTGACGCAGTCGAAAATCTGACGCAGACGATCGGCGAAAGCGCCGTCCATGCTCGCGACGGTGCCGCTGGCGACATAGGAAGGCGTGTCGCCGCAAAAATCGAGCACGCCAAACCCTGTCAGGCGCGACCCGGGATCAATGCCGAGTATGCGGTGCCTGTCCGTCAATTGACGTCTTCGAGCTGCGCCAGGACGTCGTCGCTGATATCGGCATTACTATAGACGTCCTGCACGTCGTCAAGATCCTCGAGCATTTCGAGCATCTTTACCATGGAACCTGCCTCCTTTAATTCGAGCGACGCATTTGTCGAGGCACGCATGGTCACCTCGTCGCTTTCAGGCTTGAGGCCCGCCTTGCGCATGGCATTTCGCACCTTCTCGAAATCGCCGGGATCGGTCAGCACCTCGATGGAGCCGTCGGCATCGACGATGACGTCCTCGGCACCCGCATCGATCGCGGCTTCCATTACGGCATCCTCGTCGCTGCCCGCCGGGTACAACAGCTGTCCGACCTGGTTGAACAGGTAGTTGACCGACCCGTCCGCGCCGAGGTTACCGCCGAACTTGGTAAATGCGTGCCGCACGTCGGCCACTGTGCGATTCCTGTTGTCGGTCAGACAATGCACCATTACGGCGGTGCCGCCCGGTCCGTAGCCTTCGTAGCTGATTTCGATGTAGTCGGCGCCTTCCGTCTCGCCGGCACCCCGCTTGATCGCACGCTCTATATTGTCCTTGGGCATACTCTGCGCCTTGGCCTTGTCGATCGCGAGACGCAGGCGCGGATTGGCGTCGATATCACTGCCTCCCGTCTTTGCGGCAATCGTGATCTCACGAATCAACTTCGTAAACAACTTGCCGCGCTTCTTGTCCTGAGCGCCTTTGCGGTGCTGAATGTTCGCCCACTTGCTATGGCCTGCCATCGAGTCCTGCTTTTTATGCCCGCTGAAACTGCGCGTATGATAACGGGTATTAGACCGACAGGCACAATGGAACAGGTTTCGATAATGTCACCCACGGGCGCAGCGAATCCCGACAACGACAGCGATCAGCACGCCGTCGTCGCCGCCGTGCGCGACTGCCTCGAGGGCTTGCCGGCCAAGGACGGACTCTCCAGCGCGATCGACGAGGGCAGGCACATCGCCGAGATAGTGGCGCCCCTGGGCTTGCCCGATGAGTTACTGGCGGCCGTGCACGCCTACCCGCTGTTCCGCGGCGGTTTCTTGACGATTAATTATATAAAAACCAATAACTTAGAGAGTATTTCTCAATTCATTATTGGACTGGAACAGCTCGACCAGTTCTCGCTGCCAGAACACTGGCAGCCGGGAGAGGCACTTGCGGTGCAGCAATCCGAAGCTCTGCGCAAGATGCTGCTGGCCGTGGTGTCGGATGTACGCCTGGTTCTCGTACGCATCGCCGAACAGCTGTACCGACTGCGGAACGCGAAAACGGCGTCGCGCGAAAAACAGAAAGCGCTGGCACTGGAAGCACGCGAAATATACGCGGCACTCGCCAATCGCCTGGGTGTCTGGCAGCTGAAGTGGGAACTGGAAGACCTGTCATTTCGTTACCTGGAGCCCGAGGCGTATCTCGAAATTGCGCGAACACTCAAGGAAAAGCGTGTCGAGCGCGAACAGTTCATCGAGCGGGTCAAACAGACCCTGAAGGAGGAACTCGATGAACAGGGCATCACCGCAACCATCTCGGGGCGCCCGAAGCATATCTACAGCATCTGGCGGAAAATGCAGAAGAAAGACCGCGGTATCGAATCCCTGTACGACATTCGGGCCGTGCGGATACTGGTTGACGACATCAGCGACTGCTATGCGGCGCTCGGAGTCGTGCATAACCTGTGGTCTTACATCCCGGGCGAGTTTGACGACTACATTGCCCATCCGAAGGAAAACAACTACCAGTCCCTGCATACGGCTGTCGTCGGGCCCGAGGGCAAGACCGTCGAGGTGCAGATTCGTACGCATGAGATGCACCGCTATGCCGAACTCGGTGTCGCCGCCCACTGGCGCTACAAGGAGGGCGGCGGCTCCCCCGCCGCTTTCGATCAGAAGATACAGTTCCTGCGGCAGCTGCTGGAACCCGCGAGTGACGGCACCGACCTGCTCGATCAGATTCGCGACGATTTCTTCGAGGATCGCGTCTACGCGGTGAGCCCGAAAGGCGATGTGGTCGAGCTGCCTGCCAATGCGACGCCACTCGACTTCGCCTACCACGTACATACCCAGGTAGGCCATCGCTGCCGCGGCGCAAAGGTCAATGGTCGCATCGTGCCCTTAACCTATCACGTCGAAAACGGTGACCAGATCGAGATCATCACCGGCAGCCAGTCGAAGCCGAGCAGGGACTGGCTGAGTCCAAAACTGGGCTACCTGGCCGGTGCCAGGGCGCGCGCAAAGGTCCGCAACTGGTTTCGCCACCAGGATCGCGACCAGCACCAGCGCCAGGGCCGGGAAATCCTGGATCGGGAACTGGCTAGACTCGGCGCCAGGGACGTGCCGACCGACCGCATTGCAAAGCAACTGAAATTGAAAGACACCGAGGCACTGTGCATCGGGCTCGGCGCCGGCGATCTTCACTCGGCGGCCATCGCGACAGCGCTTCAGAACTTGCGCGGTATCGATCTGCCCGCCCGCGGTCGCAGGCGCACGACAAGAAAGAAACCGAGCCAACCCGACAAGGTCGCGGTCAGCGGGATCGGCGACCTCATGTGCAATTTCGCCCGTTGCTGCCGGCCGGTGCCACCGGAATCCATCGTCGGCTATATCACCCAGGGTCGCGGCGTGACGATCCACCGCCAGGACTGTGGCAACTTCCTGGGACTGCGCCGCCGCTTTCCCGAGCGGACCGTGGAAATAAGCTGGGGGCGCCAGGAAACGGGCAGCTACCCGGTCGATCTCACCCTGCACGCCTTCGATCGCAGCGGCCTCATCCGCGACATCACCTCGGTCCTCGCCGACGAACACGCGAATGTCCTGGATTTGCGGAGTCACACGGACAAGAAAACCATGCAGACCATCATGCACATCAGCATCGAGATCAGCGACCTGCCGACCCTGAGCACCGCAATGTCGCGACTCGAGCAGCTGTCGAACGTCGTTTCGGTAAGGCGGAGTAACTGACAGGCAGGAATCAGCCTGCCGCCGCGCCGCGATTTTTCGGGGAAGATCGCCCGGCTCGGGCTACTGGCCAGTCCGCGCTGCTGCCGGTTTGCCTTTGACGATATCTGTCGCCAGCGCCATCATCGAGGTCAGGTCGCCCAGGTTGGCCGGCACGACGAAGGTGTTGCCGGTCTTCGCCAGCTTGCCAAACTCGCCGATGTACTGCTCGGCGATGCGCAGCTGCATCGCCTCGGGACCGCCTCGGTCAATAACCGCATTGGCAACCTTGCGCAAGCCCTCGGCGGTCGCGGTTGCAACCGCCAGGATAGCTTCTGCCTCACCCTGCGCCTCGTTGATCTGCTGCATCTTGACGGCTTCCGACTCTTTGATGACGCGTTGCTTTTCACCCTCGGCCTCGTTGATCTTGGCGTCGCGCACGCCCTCAGAGGTCAGGATCACGGCACGCTTCTCACGTTCCGCACGCATCTGCTTCTCCATCGCACTCAGCACATCGTGCGGCGGATTGATGTTCTTGATCTCGTAACGCAGCACCTTGACGCCCCAGGGATCGCTCGCCATGTCGAGCTCGGCGACAACGTTCTGGTTTATCGTGCCACGCTCTTCAAACGTTCGATCGAGATCGATCTTTCCGATCTCGCTACGCAGCGTGGTCTGCGCAAGCTGCGAAATCGCGAACATGTAATTGCCGATACCGTAGGATGCGCGGCCAGGATCGAGTACCTGCATGTACAACACACCGTCGACACCCACCTGCACGTTGTCCTTGGTGATGCAGATTTGCTCGGCGATATCGACCGCCTGTTCTTTCAACGTGTGCTTGTAAGCGATACGTTCGAGAAACGGGATCAGGATATGGAAACCTGCGTTCAGCGTCTTGCTGTACTTGCCGAGGCGTTCAACGACAAACGAATTTTGCTGCGGCACAACGACGGCCGTTTTTAGAAGAATGACGATCGCGACAAATACGACCGCCAGGGCAACGATAAGGCTAGAGTCCATGATTGCTTCCTTGACTGTTATTTATTCTGCTTGGATTCGCAGTGTGAGTCCGTCGACTGCAACAACGGTCGCGCGTGCGCCGGCCGGGATCGCTGCGTCGCCGACGTTGCGCGCCGTCCATTTCGTACCCCGGAATTCCAATCGCGTTTCGGCGCCGGGCGCAAGTTCGATTTCGACATTGACGGAATTGCCGGCCAGCGTCTCGTGAAAGCCAATAGCACCGCCGCGAATCTTCTCGTAGAGGCTCTTGCGAAACGTAAAGAACGAGACCAGTGACAGTGCCGCAAACGCCATCCACTGAGCCCACTCGGGCATTGCGATGCCAAACAGCCCCAGGAAACCAACGAGTGCGGCGGCGATGCCCAGAAAGACGAGGTAAAACTGGGCGTCGATAGCAAACAGCTCCGCGCCCAGCAACACTGCGCCAAGAATCATCCAGCTCCACCAGGTCATCGATTCGCTCCTGTAAATTCGACGCCACACTATATCGTGAATTCGGTTACTATCCACAGCGCCGCAATCTAAAAAAAACGAAGGGGAACGGCATGCAAGAGATTGTCGACTGGCTGAACGGAATCATCTGGAGCAATGCCCTGATCTTCCTGTGCCTCGCCACTGGCCTGTTCTTTTCGATTCTCACCCGCTTCGTACAAGTTCGACTGTTCAAGGAGATGATTCGCCTGCTGTTCGCCAGCAAGGAATCAGAGCGCGGCATTTCCTCGTTTCAGGCGCTTTCCGTATCGCTCTCAGGTCGTGTCGGCACCGGTAATATTGCGGGCGTTGCGGCGGCAATCGGTTTCGGCGGACCTGGCGCCGTGTTCTGGATGTGGATCGTCGCTTTCCTGGGTGCCTCAACCGCCTACGTAGAGTCGGCACTCGGGCAGATTTACAAGGAAGAGGACGAGGGCCAGTTTCGTGGCGGTCCGGCCTACTACATCGAAAAGGCCATGGGGCAGAAATGGTATGCCTGGATCTTTGCGATCACGACGATTATCGCCACCGGCCTTTTGCTTCCAGGCGTGCAGTCAAACAGTATCGGCAATGCGGCGGAGCTTGCCTTCGGTGGCGAGAGACTTGTCAGTTTCTTCGGCGACAGCATCAGCGCAACGAAGATGACCACGGCCGTAATTGTTGTCACTGTACTCGGTTTCATCATCTTCGGCGGCGTCAAGCGCATCGCGCATTTCACACAGATCGTAGTGCCGTTCATGGCGCTTGGTTACATCCTGATGGCACTCGGAGTTATTGCGTTTCACATTGGCGATCTGCCGGACATTCTGGCTCTCATCGTCAAGGATGCCTTCACGCCGATGGCCGGCATTGGCGCGGCGATCGGCTGGGGCGTCAAACGGGGTGTCTACTCCAACGAGGCTGGCCAGGGAACGGGTCCCCACGCGGCCGCCGCATCCGAAGTCGAACATCCTGCTCAGCAAGGACTGGTACAGGCCTTCTCTGTTTATGTCGATACCTTGTTCGTATGCTCCGCAACCGCATTCATGATTCTGATCACCAACCAGTATTACGTGACCGGCGTCGAAGTCGTCACCAGTGGCGGCGTGCTGGGCACGGACATTCAGGCGAACAGTCCCGCGTTCACGCAGTATGCACTGGAATCTGTGCTGGGCGGCTTTGGCAAGACCTTCGTCGCCGTCGCGCTGTTCTTCTTCGCGTTCACGACATTGCTGGCGTATTACTACATAGCCGAGACCAACGTCGCTTACATCCGGCGGACGTTTCGTTTTCGCGGGGAACTGGTGGTCCTGAAGCTCGCGCTCATGACGTCCGTGTTCTACGGTACCGTCCGCTCCGCGGATCTCGCCTGGGCGCTAGGCGATGTCGGCGTCGGCATCATGGCCTGGCTCAATATCATCGGCATCCTTATTCTGTTCCTGATGGGAAAGCCGGCATTGCGGGCGTTGAAGGACTACGAGGCTCAGCGCAGGGCCGGCGTAACGAAATTCACTTTCGAGCCGGCCAAGCTCGGCATCAGGAATGCGGAATTCTGGGAGCAGCGGGGAAAGTGATCATGGCAGCCTGACGGCTGCCGCTGCGCTTCGCGGCCAGGGGCCGCTCCTACGGGTGGTGCGAAATGGCGCGTCAGTTGGGCTCTTGGCAGCCTGGCCGGCTGCCGCTGCGCTTCGCGCGCCAGCGCGCGCTCCTACGGGGCGTGCGAAGCGCCGCGCGACCGGTCCCGCGGGGGTGCGATTTCGCCAAGGGCGTGTTTTGATTATTTGTTCGGGAAATTCAGCGCTCTATTATCGACGGCCAGGGCGGCCTCATGCACGGCTTCGGCCAGGCTCGGGTGCGCATGGATGGTTCGCTGCAAGTCCTCGGTGCTCGCCGCGAATTCGAGGGCGAGAACCGCTTCGGAAATAAGCTCGCCGGCCATCGGACCCACGATATGAACGCCGAGTATCTCGTCGTCTTCCTGCGACGAAATTATCTTTACCATGCCCGACGTTTGTTCCATCGCTTTGGCCCGTCCACTCGCCATGAACGGAAACGATCCGGTCTTGTAGGCTTTCCCGCTGGCCTTCACTTCGGCCTCCGTCTGGCCGGTCCATGCAATCTCCGGCGCGGTGTACAGCACCGACGGAATGACGTCGTAGTTCATTTCCGCAGTCTCGCCGGCAATCAGGTCAGCCGCCATCACGCCTTCTTCGGAGCCTTTGTGCGCCAGCATCGGGCCACGCACACAGTCACCAACGGCATACACGTTCTTCACCCGCGTGCGACAGGACTCGTCGACGACAATGAAACCGCGCTCATCGAGCTGAATGCCGGCGTCGTCGGCAAACAGTTCATCTGTATGCGGCCGGCGTCCGACCGCTACGATAAGCTTGTCGAACTCAATGGACTGCGAGCCGCTTGCATCATCGTAGTTGACGCTCACGCCTTTCTTTCCGGCGACCGCTTTCGTTACCTTCGCGCCGAGCCTGACATCGAGCCCCTGTTTCTTGAACTCCTGGGCGGCGACCTTGGCGACGTCACGATCGGCCATAAACAGGAAATCATCCATTGCCTCGAGGATCGTAACCTTCGCACCGAGCCTGGCCCAGACGCTGCCTAACTCGAGGCCGATCACGCCGGCGCCTACGACACCGAGCTTCTCCGGCACCGACCCGAGTTCCAGGGCGTCCCAGGAGTCAATGATCTGCTCGCCGTCAAACGGCGCAATACCCAGTTCAATCGGCGCTGATCCCGACGCAAGCACCACGTGACCGGCATCGATGATTTCGACCTCACCGGAAACCGGCGTGAATTCCACTTTGCGTCCGGCCAGCAGCCGGCCATGTCCCACCAGTCCCTCGACCTTGTTCGCTTTGAACAGGCCGGCAATACCGCCCGTCAGCTGCCGCACGATGCTGGCACGACGTTTCTGCATGATCGAAATATCCATCGCGACGTCGCCCGTCTGAATGCCGTGCTTCTTGAACTCGTGCTGCGCCCGGTGATAAAGCTCTGTCGACTCCAGCAGCGCTTTGGATGGAATGCAGCCGGCGTTCAGGCAGGTACCGCCAAAAGCATACTTGCCGTCGCGATTTTTCCACTCGTCAATACAGGCGACGGTCAGACCGTGCTGTGCCGCGCGAATGGCTGCGATATAGCCGGCCGGGCCTGCGCCGATCACTACGACATCGAAACTTCTGCTCATTGCGGGTGTCCTGTGTGTTCAAACGATTCCGGCTAATCGGACCGGTCTAGACCTGCAGCAGCAGGCGGCTTGGATCCTCCAGCTGCTCTTTGATCGTGACGAGAAACTGCACAGCTTCCTTGCCGTCGATGATTCGATGATCGTAGGTAACGGCCAGATACATCATCGGTCGAGGCACGATTTCGCCGTCTACGACCATAGGACGCTGCTGAATAGCGTGCATGCCCAGAATCGCGCTTTGCGGCTGATTCAGAATAGGCGTCGACATCATCGATCCGAAGATACCGCCGTTGGTAATCGTGAAAGTGCCACCGGTCAGGTCGTCCATGCTGATGGTACCGTCCTGAGCTTTCTTCGCGACGGCGCTGAGTTCGGTCTCGAACTCAGCGAAACTCATCTGGTCAACGTCGCGAATCACGGGCACCATCAATCCGCGATCACTCGACACCGCGATGCCAATATCGTAGTAGTTGTGATAGACGATATCGCTTCCTTCGACAGACGCATTGACGACGGGGAACTTCTTCAGCGCCTCCACGGCTGCCATCGTGAAGAATGACATGAAGCCAAGGCGAACGCCGTGTTGCTTCTCGAAGGCATCGCGATAGCGACTGCGCAGCGCCATCACTTCGGTCAGATCAACTTCGTTAAAGGTCGTCAGCATGGCGGCCGTCTGCTGGGCCTCGACGAGTCGCTCGGCGATACGAGCCCGCAGACGCGTCATCGCGACGCGCTGCTCGGTACGCGCCGGACCTGCAGCCGTCTCCTCATCCTGCGGCGCCGGTGGTGAATCACCCGGAGCAACGTCGCTGCTGTCGTCGGCTTTCAGGAAGGTCATCACGTCGGCTTTCGTCAGTCGGCCGTCCTTGCCGCTTCCCGTTACCATCGTCGCGTCCAGATCGTGTTCGTCGAGCAAGCGGCGGACGGCCGGGCTTGTCTTGATCGCGCCACCCTTCTGCGGCGGTGACGGTTCCGGCGACGCCTCCTCGGCTTTCGCCGGCGCTGCTTCTGAAGGCGCAGGTTCCGCGGCCGCCTCGCCTTCCTCAAGGATGGCAATCACGTCGCCGGCCACAACCGTAGCGCCATCCTGGACGACAATGCGTGAAATCGTCCCGGACGCGGGCGCTGGCACTTCAAGTACAACCTTGTCGGTTTCCAGGTCCACCAGGTTTTCGTCGCGCTTGACGGCCTCACCGGCTTTCTTGTGCCAGCCGACCAGTGTCGCGTCGCTTACCGATTCCGGCAGCGGTGGCACCTTGATCTCAATTGTCATTTCGTTTTCCGTTTGGTTTTCCGATGCTTCACAACCTTGCTGGCCTCGCTCTTGATATCAAGTGCAGCTTCGACCAACGCCTGCTGCTGCTGCAGGTGGATCTTGAATATCCCGGACGCCGGCGCCGCTGCGCCCGGGCGGCCGGCGTAATAAAGCTGCTGATGCTTCTTCAGCGGTTCCTGAAGCCGGTGCTTTATCTGGTACCACGCGCCCTGGTTGAGCGGCTCCTCCTGGCACCAGATAATCTCGTCGACGTGTGCGTACTGATCGATAAGTGCGGCGTATTCATCGATTGGAAATGGATAGAGTTGCTCGAGACGGATGAGTGCTATATCGCCGACGCCGTGTGCCTCGCGCGATTCCAGGAGGTCGAAATAAACCTTGCCGCTGCAGAGAACAATGCGTCGCGTCTTGTTGATCGCAATCGCCTCGATCTCGGGAATAATCAATTCGAATCGGCCGCTGGACAACTCCGCAAGCGGCGATACCGACATCTTGTGGCGCAGCAGGCTTTTTGGTGTCATGACGATGAGCGGCTTGCGAAACGGACGGACCTGCTGTCGCCGGAGCATGTGAAACATTTGCGCCGGCGTTGACGGCACACAAACCTGGATATTGTGCTCGGCGCACAATTGCAGGAAGCGTTCCAAACGTGCCGACGAGTGCTCGGGTCCCTGCCCCTCGTAACCGTGTGGCAGAAACATCGTGAGCCCGCAAAGTCGGCCCCACTTGGCCTCACCCGAGCTAATAAACTGGTCGATTACCACCTGGGCACCATTGACGAAGTCGCCGAACTGCCCCTCCCAGATAACCAGCGTTTTCGGCTCTGTACTCGCGTAGCCGTACTCGAAGCCCAGCACCGCTTCCTCGGACAACAGTGAATCGATGACCCGAAACGCATTCGGCCGTTCCACAATATTGCTCAATGGCACGTATTCACGATTATTCAGCTGGTTATGCAGTACCGCGTGCCGATGGAAAAAAGTGCCTCGGCCGCTGTCCTGACCGACCAGGCGTACGTTGTGGCCATCGACGAGCAGGGACGCATACGCCATGGTCTCCGCAAAACCCCAGTCCATATCCATCTCGCCATGGGCCATCTTGACGCGGTCATCCATGATGCGCTGCACACGACCGTGCGGCCGCACGTCTGGCGGAATCGTCGTGATTGACTCACCCAGAAACGCTACGGTCTTTGGGCTGAGCGTCGTATCGACGGTGTCATCCCACTCGCTGTGCAGATAGGGGCTCCAGTCGACCGTAAACGCATCGCCGATCATCCCAAGCGACGACTTGGGCACTGGCTCGCCCCTATCCAGTCGGTCACGGTAGCTGTCCTGAAGCTCGGTTGCCCTGGTCGCCGAAATAACCTGGCGTTCCAGCAGGTGGCCGGCGTACAGTTCACGCGTCGTCTTGTGCTCGCGAATACGGCTGTACATGATCGGCTGGGTTGCCGCCGGCTCGTCAGCCTCGTTGTGACCGTGCCGCCGATAGCAAACAAGGTCGACAACAACGTCCTTGTTGAATCTCTGCCGATACAGCAAGGCAAGCCGCGACACAAGAATGACGGCCTCCGGATCGTCGCCATTCACGTGAAAGACGGGCGCCTCGATCATCTTCGCGACGTCGCTGCAGTAGTCGGTCGAGCGCGCATCCGAGGGGCGGCTCGTGGTGAAACCTATCTGGTTGTTGATGACGATGTGCACGGTCCCGCCCGTGCGAAAGCCGTTTGTCTGCGACATCTGGAACGTCTCGGTAACGACACCCTGCCCCGAGAATGCGGCATCACCATGGATCAGTATCGGCAAGACTTCCTGCCGCTCGTCGTCACCACGTCGCTGCTGCCGGGCACGCACCGAACCCTCTACGACCGGATTGACGATCTCCAGGTGCGACGGATTGAATGCCAGCGCAATGTGCAGGTTACCTCCCGGCGTTTTCATGTCCGCCGAGAATCCCTTGTGATATTTCACATCGCCCGATCCCCGCAGCTCTTCGGGATCGTACTTTCCCTCGAATTCCTCGAACAGCTCTTCCGGCGACTTGCCGAGAATGTTAACGAGGACGTTGATGCGACCGCGATGCGCCATGCCGATGACGATCTCTCGAATACCGGACGCGCCGCCCTGCTGAATAATGTCATCCAGCAGCGGAATCAGACTCTCGCCGCCCTCCAGGGAAAATCGCTTCTGACCGACGTAGCGCGTATGAAGGTAGCGCTCGATACCCTCCGCAGCCGTCAGATGCTCGAGTATCCAGACGCGCTCCTCGTCGGTCAGCGCATCGGCTGTCATCGCCCGTTCGAAACGCTTGCGCAGCCACAGCCGTTCGCGCGCCCGCGACATGTGCGCAACTTCCACACCGATCTTGCCGCAATAGATATTCTTTAGCTGCGAAAGAATGTCGCGTAGCGTCATACGCTCGTTACCGCGGCCCGCCAGGCCACCGGTAAAGAACTCCGTATCCATGTCATCCTCGGTCAGACCCAGGTAGTCGAGCTTGAGCACGCCGGGCACACGCCTGTCCATCAATCCGAGGGGATCTATGTCCGCGATCTGATGGCCACGCAGGCTGTAGACCTGGATCAGACGCGAAACGGCGGCCTGCTTTTCGCCGGATACCGGGCCGCCGGATTTCTGGCGGGTCAGCCGGCCGCGCTTTCGCCCCTGCCGGGCCTCGCCAAGCAGCTCTTCGCGTATGGCGGAGTGAACGACCTCGGTATCGGGATCGCCCATCGACTCGAAATACCGGCGCCAGCCATCCTGCACGGATTCCGGGTTATCGAGGTACAGCTCATAGAGACGCTCGATGGCGCTCGCGTTGGCGCCGAACAGGGGCGTGGACGCTAGCTGTTCCTTGATGGAATTGCTCATAATTTCCGGTAGTTACGCAATATTTCGGCGCAAAGATCTTAAGGGGGAAGATTAGTGCTGCGTACGAAGGGGCACTAGTTTAGCCCAAGCGCCGCGCCGAGGGAATGATAATCCCGGCCGGCTACATCAGTCGAAAAAGGCTGACGAGCTCATAGCACACGAGACAGGCATAGGCGCTGAAAAATACCGTCAGGAACAGGCCGGTTCGAAAACGATTGAGAAAGTGCGCCTTGGCGAGAAACACCAGCACGAATATGCCGAGGGCCGTCATCAGCAGTTTCAGCGCGATGAAGAATTCGGTTCCCCGATTCAGCGCAGACTGCATGACCGGATTCGCCTCGATCATCCCCATATCGAGCAGCTGCAGCGTGAGGAACGCGTCGGCGCAGGACAGCAGCATCGTTCCCACCGACAGAAAGAACAGCCAGGGGTGATGCCAGTCGAGGAAGATTACGTCGTTGTCGATTTCCCTTCGGTGTCTGTGACGTCGAGAAAGCGCAAAGCCGTAGATGACCGTTCGCCAGCCGAAGCGTCGGCGCTCGTCGCTGGCCCGTTCTTCGGCCGATACCGCGTGGCTCTCCATTTCCCCCGCATTCTCCAATCGTTGCTGCCTTTACTTTTTTGAACAACAGGCCTTTCAACGAAATATAGATCATAAGCGATCGGAACACCGCATCAATTTTCCCGCCACAGAAATTCGCCGACGATTGCGGCATTGAACGCTCATTATGTATAACCATTCGACGAAAAACGGCGGCCTGGCATTGGAGCGCAGCACGATTCGCGCAATAATCGGTCCGCATCAGGCAACGGCAATCGGGCGGGTGCACATGAAGGGCTACACCGGAGTACTTGCAAGCGGCGAAGCAATCCATTACGTGGATCGAAAGCGCTGGCTATGGCTACTCTCCGTCGCCTATCCGCTGCAGCCGTTCGTCTCGATCGCATTGCATTACCACACCGGCAATGAACTGTGGTTCCTGTTGACGCTGTTCGGCAATTACATCGTAGCCCCGCTGCTCGACCACGTAATCGGCGAAGACGAAAATAACCCGCCTGAAGAAGTCGTAATGCAGCTGGATCAGGATCGCTATTACCGGCGCCTGACCTACATTGTCGTGCCAGTACATTTCGCCACCTTGCTGGGCTGCGCGTGGTATGCCCTGACCCAGGACCTGAGCTGGTGGGCTTTCGCACTACTCGCTGTCGTCGCCGGAATGACAGCCGGACTCGCCATCAATACGGCGCACGAGCTCGGGCACAAGAATTCGAGGTTCGAAAAGATGCTCGCGAAGCTGGCACTCGCCGTCGCGGGTTACGGGCATTTCACGGTTGAGCACAATCGGGGCCACCACAAGGACGTGTCGACGCCTGACGATCCGGCCAGCGCACGCATGGGCGAGAGCATCTACAAGTTTGCGTTGCGCGAAATCCCCGGCGCGTTTCGTCGCGCCTGGCAGGTCGAACGCGCGCGCCTCGCCACGCGCGGGAAGCCCGTCTGGCATCATAGCAATCCGATACTGCAGTCCTACGGTATCACCGCAGCCATCGGACTGTTCCTTATCGTTATGTTTGGCTGGAAAACCATACCATTCCTGTTGCTGCACAACGCGTTTGCCTACTGGCAACTGACCAGTGCCAACTACATCGAACACTACGGCCTGCTGCGAAATCGCGATGACAGCGGCCGCTACGAGCGCTGTGAGCCCCACCACTCCTGGAACAGCAATCATATCCTGAGCAACCTTGTCCTGTTTCACCTGGAGCGTCATTCCGATCATCACGCGCATCCGCTGAGGCGCTACCAGTCACTGCGACATTTCGAGAATCTGCCGACACTTCCTAACGGCTACTTTGGGATGTACCTGCTGTCCTACCTTCCGTGGCTCTGGTTTCGCGTCATGGACAGGCGCCTTCTGCAGTTGCCACATGTCAAAGGCGATCTCGGCAGGATCAACATAGATCCGGATGCCCGCGCTGCGATCGTCCGGAAATGGGGGGCTTGACGATTTGACATAAGCGGCCCGAACTCCACCCGGGTTTCACCGATCAGTCCCGGCCGCCGCGGCGACGCGTCGGCGAGATCCGGGAAGGAGTCGGATAATGAATCGCAATATGCCAGCCCGGATATTTCACCGCTACGGAGTGCGGGCCGACGCGCTCTCGCTGAGTCTTTGACTGATATTAAGCGCCAACGGGTGAAATATTCGGGCTAGCTGTGACACATCGCACAGTCGCTTCCGTGACGTGCGTATAGGCTGAAAGACCCTTTTCGCGTTTGGGTCGGAACAACCATGAAAAGCCGTCTTTCGACGTCAGCACTGTCAGTGCTGGCACTTATCGCATGCAACGCCGCTTCGGCGGATATCGGCGTCGGCCTCAAGGCCGGCACACTGGGACTGGGTCTCGAAGGCCGCTGGAGCCCGCTGCCATGGCTGGACGTACGTATGGGCGTCAACAGCTTCGAGTACGACGACAATGGCTCACAGGCGGGCATCAACTACGATGCGACGTTCTCGCTAGACACCTATTACGCCACCGGCAATTTTCGCTTCCCGCTGAGTCCGTTTCGGGTCACCGCCGGTGTCGTATCGAACGGCAACGAGTTCAGCATGGTCAGCCAGGATACCGGCGGACAGCCGTTCGACATCGGCAACACCACGTTCAGCGCGGCCGATGTCGGAACCCTGCAGAGCGTCACGTCGTTCGGCAGCACCGCACCCTATGTGGGTGTTGGTTACGACTTCGAGATCTTCGGCAAAGTTGGCCTGAACCTGGATTTCGGCGTGTTGTGGCAGGGAGAGCCGGACGTTACGCTCGAGGCGACCGGTCTTGCAAATGCGCCGCCCGCGATCCAGGCCGCGCTGGCGACGGAGCTCGAGAACGAGCGCCTCGAGCTCGAAAACGAGATGAGCGACTTCAAGGCCTGGCCTGTCGTCAGCCTGGGCTTCGTCTACAACTTCTAGTGTTCGGCGCCGGCCCGATCCAGCAGCGGGTCCTTCCTGACCAGCAGCAGCGCAATACAGATTGCAATCAGTATCGGGACCGGCAGCAACATCAACGTCGTCCAACCGAAGAAATACATGACGGTACCCGCCAGCAGCGACGCCGTAGCCGAGGTGCCGAATACCAGGAACTCGTTGACGGCCTGTGCGCGAAAGCGCTCCGCCATCGAATACGTGTAGGTCAGCAAGGTCGTGCCGCCAACGTACAGGAAGTTCCAGCCGATACCCAGCAGCATCAGCGCCCACCAGTAATGCAGATAAGTGTGGCCCTGTAAGCCGATGACCGAGGTCGCCAGGAGTCCGAGTGCACCGGCGAACATGAGTTTGGTGACACCGAATTTCTCGATGAGGAAGCCGGCAGCCAGCGACGGCACATACATGCCGAGTACGTGCACGCGAATGACGGCCGCGGTCTCCTCGAGCGAATAGCCATCGTTAATATGCATGCTGAGTGGGGTCGCCGTCATGACGAGCGTCATCAGCCCATAGCCGACAGTGCCGCCGAGTACCGCGACGATGAATACCGGCTGGCGCACGATCTCGCCAAGCGACCGCTCGCTGCGCAACTGCGCGTGTTCCGCATGCTCCTGCACGGCACCGAGCCCGAGAAACAGCATCGCCTGCACGACGAACAGAACGCCTAGCGCCAGCATCGTCCCGGCATGCGGGATGCTGCTCAGCCAGCCCTGTCCTTGCGTTGCGAGCAGAGGACCGAGAAACGCACCACCGATCGAGCCGAGCAATACGAAAGAAACGGCCCGTGGCACGAATCTTGGCGCCACGCTCTCCGCCGCCGCGTAGCGATACTGCTGCGTGAAGGCCATGTTTATCCCGAACAGCATCATCGACAGAATAAACAGGGCGAAGCTTGCCTGCTGCAGCGCGACCACGGCCACAAGAACCGCAAACGCGGCACTTAACGACGATAATGCGAAGCCGGCCCTTCTTCCGATCCTGCGCATCAGCATGGTCGCCGGAATGGTTGTCACCGCTACGGCCACGACCATCATCGAAAGCGGCAGCGTCGCGAAGGCCTTGTTCGATGCCAGGGTCGAGCCGATAATGCCGCCCAGCGTTACCATGACGATCGAACCGGTTGTCGATATCAGTTGGCAGGCCACGAGTAGGCCCAGATTGCGCAGTTGCATGGCGGCGATCGACGGCAGACAGTATGAGCGCATTCTCACACATTCCGGACCAATGCGCCGAAACCGTAATACCGCGAATCCGGGAGCTTGCGTGGATACCCTGAAAATATCGGATCGACTCAGTATCCCACTGGCAGAAATAGAAACGTCGGCCGTTCGTTCGCAGGGTGCCGGCGGACAAAACGTCAACAAGGTCGCGACGGCTATTCACCTGCGCTTCGACATCGCCAACAGCAGCGCGCTGGACGACGCCCTGAAGCAGAGACTGTTAGCGAGCAGCGACAGGCGCATTACTGCCGATGGCGTGCTCATCATCAAGGCCCAGCAGTCGCGAAGCCAGGAAAGGAATCGGCAGGCTGCATTGCAGAGACTGGTCGAGCTGTTACAAAAAGCCATGCAAGAGCCGAAGAAACGAATCCCGACCCGGCCGGGAAAGAAAGCCAAACAGAAACGTCTGCAGCAGAAAAGTCACCGCAGCGCGATCAAGAAAGCGCGCGGCAAGGTCAGCGAGGACTAACCCGGGCTAGTCGCCTCGACAGCTGGCCTTGTCGCCGTCGAATACGCAACCGGCTTCCTGCCAGTAGTCGACGACGCCCAGGCGCCGCAACAGCGGCATGAATTCGGGGTGATCACGCAAGGGCTTTAGCTCCGGCGCATACAGCAGATCCATCTGAAACCATTCGCCGGGTTCCTCGAGCCTGCCGGCAACGGCCATCGCGCCGTCGGTATCTCCCAGCATCGTTCTTGCGGTCACGACGACTTCGGGTTCGAGGGCACCCTCGGCCGCAATTTCGTCCAGCGTCGCCAGCGCACTATGCGAAAACGATGGGTCCGAAAATGCGGCAAATACGGGGCGGATCCATCGGGTATCGCCGTTCGCCATTGTGACACCCGTGACGGCTATTGCTTCGGCCTCGTCCACGCGGCCCTCCCGAATCAGCAGCAGCGCATAGGCGAGCAGGTGCATGGTGCCACTCCCGCCGAGTTCTCTCGCTCGCTCGAAATAGTCATGCGCACGTTCCGGGTTATCGAGCCAGGTGTACACAATCGCGACGCGGCTGTTTACGACGCCGTTGTCCGGGTCGATGGCTTCTGCTCTCAGCGCCTGATCGAGCGCGTCGTCCAGGCGACCGACACTGTTGAGCATGCGTGAGTACCAGTTCAAGGCGATCGGGTCGACGACCGCGACCGAGGTCGCACGGCGATACGCGTCCTCGGACGCCGACCACTGCTTCTGCTGGTGAAAGGCACTGCCGTAAATGGCCCCCGCGGCAGCCGAGATACTGGTATCAACCGCAATGCCTTTCTCAACAGTCTGGATCGCCGCGCGATTGGTTTCCAGCACGGGCAGGTTCCGGTAATAAGGCATTAAGGCATAGGCAGTCGCCAGTGCCAGATAGGAAGGCCCGTACCGGTCATCGAGCCCGATCGAGTCCTGGAACAGACTGACGGCCTTCTCGAGGTTATCACCCTCACCGCGATGGTCGAGCGCGTACATTCCCCGCATATAACGATTGTAGGCACTCGCATTGGGTGTATGCACGGCGGCCGGCATCGCTGTTCTCGAGTTCGTCAGTTCCTTGCGCACTTCGTTTGCGAGGCGTTCCTGCAAGGCAAATATGCCAGCGAGGTTGCCGTCGACCTCACCCGAACCGATAGTCACATTGTCGCGGCCTCTCGACACGAGGTAGGTCACTTTCAGCGTCGTATCCTGTAGCTGTACCGCTCCGGACAGGACACCGTCGACATCGAGAATTTCGGCAATCTGCGACGGTTCGCCGTCGTAGCGGACGCGGGTGTTCTTGATCGCAAGCCCCGGGACTTCCGAGAGTCGTCGCGCAAGCACATTCTTGATGCCGTCGACGATATACTGATTCGCCGGGTCGCCGCTCAGGTTGTCGATCGGCAGCACCGCAATCGAGCGTATCTCGCTTTCCGTCGCCCAGGGCCGCAAGGTCAGCACCGCCGTCGCCAGCAAGGCCAGCGCCATTATCAGCGCAGCGACCTGCCAGATCCGCAAGCCAGGGGCTGGCGCCGTGACCTCCCTGGCCGCGTGTGGATCGGCGTCCCCTTGCAGTTCCACCGGCTTCATCAATCGGTAGCCGCGTCGTTGCAGCGTCTCGATATAGCGGTGCGGCTTGGCGCGATCGTCCAGGTGACCCCGAAGCTGGGAAAGGCAGCGGTTGATCGGTTCATCCGAGGTCGGACGGCCGTTCCACACGTCATTGACAAGATCGTCGCGAGTCACCAACTCGCCATCGCGGCAGGCCAGCGACAGCAGTACTTCGAAGACCTTGGGCTCCGGCCGCTCTTCCTGGTCGCCACGGCAGAGGACGCCGCGGCCCGGATAGACCTCCCAGTCCCCGATGCTGAATCCCTTCAAGAGATCTTCTTTGTTGTGCATGGCGCTGTGACTATATCCGGAAACGGATGCCGGCATAGCAAAATCAGGCGCCGGCGCGGCGGCACGGATACGGAGCTAGAACAATCCTTCGATGCGGCCCACGTCGTTTACACGAATGGCGTTTGCAGCCGGCACCCTCGGCAGCCCGGGCATGGTCATAATAGCGCCGCAGACTACGACAACGAATTCGGCGCCCGCGGCCAGACGAATCTCGCGAATCTGTACGTGGTGCCCGGATGGCGCGCCAAGCAGGTTCGGGTCGGTCGAGAAGCTGTATTGTGTCTTGGCCATGCAAATGGGGTAATTGCCCCGCCCCTCACGCTCGAGCTTGGCGAATTCCTCGCGCACTTTCTTGTCCGCGATTATGTCTTCAGCGCCGTATATCTCCTTGGCAATCGTCGCCGTTTTTTGCCACAGCGTGAGATCGTCGTCGTAGAGCGTGCGGAACTGCGCCGAGCCGCTATCACAGATGTCGACGATGTGCTCGGCGAGTTCTGTTGCGCCGGCCCCACCATCCGACCAGTGCGTGCAGTTGATCGCACGAACCCCGAACTTGCTGCAGAAATCGCGAACGGCTTGCACTTCCGCATCGCTATCGGCCGTGTAGCGATTGATCGCAACGGTGACCGGCACCCCGAATCTGCCCAGGTTGCGAATGTGGCGCTCCAGGTTCTTGCAGCCCGCTTTGAGTGCCCCGACGTTTTCTGCGCCGAGGTCGGCCTTGTCGACACCGCCCTGCATCTTCAGGGCCTTGATCGTTGCAACCAGGACCACCGCATCGGGTTTGAGACCTGCCTTGCGGCACTTGATGTTGAAGAACTTCTCTGCGCCGAGATCCGCGCCGAAACCGGCCTCGGTGACGACGTAGTCGGCCAGCTTGAGGCCCGTCTTCGTCGCGACAACCGAGTTGCATCCGTGCGCAATGTTGGCGAACGGTCCTCCGTGCATCAGGGCCGGATTGTTCTCCATCGTCTGCACAAGATTCGGCTGGAACGCATCTCGAAGCAACGCCGTCATCGCGCCGTCGGCCTTGAGTTCCCTCACGGTAACCGGCTCGTTCTGGCGCGTATAACCGAGCACGATGTTGCCAAGCCGCGTTTCCAGGTCCTTCAAGTCCGTCGCAAGACAAAATATCGCCATGATCTCGGAGGCGACTGTGATATCGAAACCGGCCTCGCGAACCACGCCGTTGTGGTAACCGCCGAGCCCGGACGTGATCGACCTCAGCGCACGATCGTTCATGTCCACCACCCGGCGCCAGGTCACCCGGCGCGGGTCGATGTTCAGTTCGTTTTCCCAGTGCATGTGATTGTCGATCAGCGCGGCCAGCAGGTTGTTGGCTGCCCCGATTGCGTGGAAATCGCCGGTAAAATGCAGATTGATGTCCGCCATTGGTACGACTTGCGCGTATCCGCCGCCGGCCGCGCCGCCTTTCATACCGAAACAGGGCCCAAGGCTGGGCTCACGCAGGCAAATCAGCGCATTCCTGCCGATGCGGTTCATCGCATCGCCCAGACCAACCGTGGTTGTCGTCTTGCCCTCGCCGGCGGGCGTCGGTGACACGGCGGTGACCAGTATCAGCTTGCCGTCCTCGGCGTCCTGCCTCGACTTTATGAAGTCCGCGCTGATCTTGGCCTTGTCGTGACCGTAAGGGATCAGGGCATCGATCGGAACACCGAGTTTCCCGGCGATTTCCTGGATCGGCTTTACGTCCGCTTCTTGAGCAATCTCGATGTCACTTTTGACGGCCACGTTCTTTCCTCTTTGATCGACGCTTCGGATGGCGCGAATTCTATATCAATCGGTCCGGCAGCAGGCCGCTGCAGCCCTGCGGATTATGCCTACACCATCGGCTCTGGCTGGGTCTCTCGCCGGGGTTTACCGCCCCGAGGCATCGGACGTCACAAGGGCCGCCCGTCCGGGTTGCCCGATTCGCCAAGTGGATCACGAAATCGGCCGGCGGTTCGGCCTATACTGCAGATATGTCGAAATTTCGTTAAGAAATCGACATGATGTGCAAACGTGACGGTGCGATCGACAGGATTCGCGGATATGTCGATAAAATCATCATATTTCGACATATCATCGGCATACGTCGATCGTATCGACATCATCGGCGAAAGTGTCGAAATTTTTGCACTTTATCGACATATTGACGCCCATTGTCGATACCGTCGACACGACCTGAGGCTGACAAGGACCCGCCCAAGTGACTGATTTTGATCCATCTGTACCGTATGACGCGCTGCCGGAGCTGCCTCCACCGGCCAGCAAGATCGAGACGACGGCAATCCTGAAGCGCTGCATCAACGCGCGGGTCGCGCTCGCCGAGCTCAAACAGGCGGCCGAGCTGATTCCGAATTCCGCCGTGCTGGTGAACGCACTGCCGTTGCTCGAGGCCAGGGCCAGCTCCGAAATCGAGAATATCGTCACTACAACGGACAAGCTTTTCGAGTTCGCGGACATCGCCGAGGACCGTGCGGACCCGGCCACCAAGGAAGCACTGCGTTACAGAACCGCCCTGTACGAGGGTACCAAGATGGTCCAGCGGCGCATGCTGACGACGGACATGGCTATCCAGATATGCAGCACGATCAAAGGATTGGAGCTTGATATCCGATCGGAGCCTGGCACGACCCTGAAAAACCGGATGTCAGGCAAGCTCATCTATACGCCACCCGTCGGCCAGCAACTGCTGATCCGGAAGCTCGATAACTGGGCGGACTTCATGCAGCAAAACAGCGAATTCGATCCGCTGGTTCGCATGGCGATCCAGCATTACCAGTTCGAGGCGATCCACCCGTTTGCCGACGGCAACGGGCGTACCGGGCGAATTCTCAATATCCTCTTCCTGGTTCAGCAGGGCCTGCTTGACTCGCCGATCCTTTACCTGAGTCGCTACATCATCCAGAACAAGGCCGCCTATTACCGGCTGCTGCAGGAAGTGACCGAGACGCAGGAATGGGCGCCCTGGATCCTGTTCATGCTGGACGGTGTTGAGGAGACCTGTACCTGGACGACGGAAAAGATCAAGTCCATTCGCGAGCTCATGCAACACACCGCCGAATACGTGCAGTCGCGGCTGCCGAAAATATACTCGTGGGAGTTTCTTGAGCTGCTGTTCAGGCAGCCGTACTGCCGCATTGGCAATCTCGTGGAATCAGGCATCGCGAAGCGTCAGACAGCCTCCGTCTACCTGAAGCAACTGTGCGAGCTCGGCGTTCTCAGAGAGGTCAAGTCGGGACGGGAAAATATTTTCGTGCACCCCAAATACATCGAATTGCTGAGCGGCGAAGAAAACGTATGGGTGTACTACGCAGGCGTCGAAACGGAGACGGCCAATGCCGACTAGATCGTATGTCAATGATCACCGTGGGCGTTAAGAA
Organism: uncultured Gammaproteobacteria bacterium; assembly: GCA_963701335.1. Lineage (GTDB taxonomy): Bacteria > Pseudomonadota > Gammaproteobacteria > Steroidobacterales > Woeseiaceae > UBA1847. The sequence goes on along the minus strand of CAVOZR010000004.1, from coordinate 1,643,883 downwards.
CGGCTCAGCGGAAATGCCACGACAACCTGCCAATGTGGCGAAGTCCGCTACGCCGTTGCCAATCGTGATTGGACAGACATAGAATCGGACAACGCCGGTTTGGAGCGACGTCTTGAACGTCAATAGCAGCGCGCTGTTTCAGCTATTCAAATACGTTATTTACGTGCTGCTTGGCATGAACATCTATTGGTTCTTCGACGAGGAAAGCGCGGCGGCGGCACTGCAATTCTCCAACGGCATCGCCTGGGCGGAAATCATCGAAGGCTACTCGGCGACGATCGATACGGCAGCGTGGGTCGTGCTGCTGCTGATGTTCGAGCTTGAAACGTACGTGCTCGAAGACCACCATTTTACCAGGCCTGTTCGATGGAGCCTTCATGGGCTGCGCTTTCTGTGCTACGCGTTTATCGTGTACGCCTTTTACGGCTATCTTGAGAACCTGGACTTCGTCCATGACACGGTCGCGCTCGCCGGCGTGACCGACGTTTGCGCCCTGCTTCCTGCTGAATGGTCCTGGGCGATGACGCTCGATGAGTATGCGACGATCTCCGCCTCCAATTGTGCAAGCCTGTCAGATGCCTCGGCGTTCTACCAGTTCAGGGAGATGGCGGCGATCGTCGACGCACAGGGATTGAGGGAAATTCGCTATCTCGCCTGGGTCGATGTCATCAACGCGGCTGTCTGGCTCGGCGTCGTCGTTGTGCTCGAGTTTGACGTACGCATGCAGGAACGGGACCGGCTCGAAGGTCTTATCCTTCGGCTAAGCAACGCAGCCAAGGTAGTGCTGTATTCGCTGCTGTTCCTTGCCGCCATTTACTGGGGTGTGAAAGGCGATTTCATCGACTTCTGGGATGCGTTCCTGTGGCTCGTGGCCTTTATATTCATCGAACTCAACGTCTTTGAGTGGCGCAAGGAAGAACTCGCCGAGGCTCAGGCGGAAGCCGACGCCGCCGCGATTAACTGAGAGCGGATGGCAGCGTTATCAGGGCAGAATCTCCAGGCGCGCATCGCCCCCGGCCTCGCTCGCGAGCGTCGCGTCTTTCGCCTTGAGCCGCACGAGATCCAGCTCTTTGTTAAGCGTCATCAGATACGGGTGCCAGCTGTCGTCGTCGTCGCGACGGTAGAATCCGGACACCGCCCAGCCGGGACCTTCCGCGTAGACGTAGGCTTTACCGACCGTTCGATTCGGTGACAGCGGGTCGACGAGTTGCAACGAGTCCGCCGACAGCAGCGCTTTCAGCAGCGATCGTGAGGTCATTACCACCTGCTCTTCCTCCGCTCTCTCTGCTCGCGGCCTCGGGCTGCTTATCCACTGGTAGGAATAGACAGCCAGCGCAAGGCCGACGACCAACGCAAAGACCAGGCGAGCAACGCGGTGATTCAAGCTACAAGCTCAGCAACGATGTCAGTGCGGTCAAAGTGCATCAGTCAATTCCTATGATCTTGTGCGTCTGCAGGCTGAGTTTCCACCGTGGATTCGAGAGGCAATAGTCTATCGTTCGCTGAGTATTTTCGGCCCGCTCGGGACTATCGAGTGGCTGCAGAAAAAAGTGCTCGAAGCGCATGCCGGCGAACATCGGCGGCTGCGCCTCCGGCTCGGCCTGCGGGTATACGAGCTTAAGTTCGTTACCCGTCGTTTGCACGACCGCGGCGCGGCCCTTCGGGCTGATGCACAGCCAGTCGATGCCGGCCGGCGCTTCAACTGTGCCGTTGCTCTCGACGCCGATTTCGAAGCCCACGGCATGCAAGGCGCTGATCGCAGCCAGATCGAGCTGCAACAGGGGTTCACCACCGGTGCAGACCACGTAGGGAATCCCCTGATCGAGACCTGCAGGCCACGCCCGGCTTACCGCGAGCGCAAGGTCCTCTGCCGTCTCGAACTTGCCGCCGCCGGGTCCATCGGTGCCGACGAAATCCGTATCGCAGAATCGGCAGACCGACTCCGCGCGATGCATTTCCCGTCCGGACCAGAGATTGCAGCCGGAGAAGCGCAGGAACACGGCGGGTCGCCCGGTCTGCGCGCCCTCCCCTTGCAGCGTGTAATAGATTTCCTTGACCGAGTACGTCATTTCGAACCGAGCAACGGGTCCTCGATCCCGGCCTCCCGAAATCCCCTGGCGCGCAGCTTACAGGCCGCACAAGTCTGGCAGGGAGGCCGCGCGCCCTTGTAGCAGGTGTGCGTCAGTGCCATGGCCTCGAGGCCGCCAAGGTCGCGGGCGAGTTCGACGGTTTCTTTTTTCGAGAGATGCATCAGTGGCGTATGAATCACCACGCGGCTCTCCATGCCGAGACGAAGTGATGCCTGCAGCGCGCGGATCGTTTCTTCGCGACAGTCCGGATAGCCGCTATAGTCCGTCTGCGCAACCCCGGTGACGAGGTTGTCGATGCCGCGTTGATAGGCGAACGCCGCCGCGAAGGTCAGGAAGATCAGGTTGCGGCCCGGCACAAACGTATTGGGCAGACCCGTGGACGCCGAGATGCCGGCATCGATCTCGATCGCGCTGTCCGTTAATGCATCGCCGCCGAGCGCGGCAAAGGTATCGATAGGCAGTCGGGAATTCGCGACCCGCGCGAACCGGGCCACCTGCGCGGCACAGTCCAACTCTACCCGGTGCCGCTGGCCATAGTCGAAGGTGAGCGAGGAAACGTTCTCCGTTCCGAACCGATCGATTGCCCAGTACAGGCAGGTGGTCGAGTCCTGGCCACCCGACAGCACGACGAGCGCCTGATCGCGGCGTACAGCCATGCTAGCGAACCTTCCTGTCTATGCGCATGGTTGCAGCGCGCCCATCACTTTGCACGGCGCCCTTCGGGAAACCGGACCATCGTTCAATTCGAAGAAACGGCGCACTACTCCTCCCCCCCGGGGCCCGTTCCGGACGCCGATCGGATTTCGTCGGCCAGCCGTTCTCGAATTCGCTCCAGTCCGGCCGTTTTTGCTCGACCAGGTAATCGGCTGTCAGCTCCTGCGAGACTCGCATCAGCTCCTCCGCCATGGCAGTGTCATGCATGTGCCCGGCTCCCTTTATGGTAACGGCGTTGCAGTCTTCGAAGTACTGGCCGCTGGTCGCGCCCAGCGCTTTGCTCGTTGCAACATAGCAGCTGGTAGCGGCGCCTTCTTCCAGCGACTTGCCGGCGAACTTCGTCAACAAACCAAAACCAAACCGCGTCAGTGGATTGAGGTTGCGATCGATGTCCGTATTGATGAGTCCCGGGTGCAGCGAATTGCTGGTAATTCGCGTACCGCGCAGCAGGTCCCCCAGCCTGAGCGAGAACAGCACGTTGGCAAGCTTGGACTGACCGTAGGCCAGCGAGTCGCTGTAGTTCCGGGCCATGCTGAGGTCGTTGAAATCGATGCCCGTCGCCGGCGCGCCGCGATAGGCCGCGCGGCTGGCCACGACGACGATCCTGGCCTGCCTGGCAAGATAGAGGCGATCGAGGAGACGATTCACGAGCACGAAATGACCCAGGTGATTGACAGCGAAATGCTTTTCAATGCCGTTGACGAGCTGGCGCTCGTTGCCACCGCCGCGATAGCCCGCATTGCAGACCAGAATGTCGACCGGCGTGCGCAGTCCGCGAATCGCTTCGGCACAGCGAACGACAGAGTCAAGATCCGAGAGTTCGAGCTCGATTGGCATGCTTTGACCTGTGACTCGGGCACAGGCGGCATGTGCCTTGTCGATCGATCGACTCGTGCCAATAAGCAGCGCGCCGCGCTTGGCCAGTACGCGCATGGTCTCGAAGCCGATGCCGGATGTGCAGCCGGTGACAACAGCGAGCTTGCCGCTCAGATCCACATCCTGCGTCACCTGCTCGGCCGTCGATGTCTCATCGAAGCCGCTGCGAGGCACACCGGCGGTCGCAAGCTTTTCGACGTCGCTGCAGGCGGTCACCTGGCTGGCCGTCAGTGCGGCCCCCGCGATACCCAGGAATTGCCGACGGTCAATCGTCATTTCGGCCTGCGTCGCCGAATAAGGCTGCCAGGGACGCCGCTGCCGCATCCGCCGCCGATTTGGCGTGAGGATCGAATGCGGTTGGTGACGGCCTGAACCAGTCGCAGAAATTGACGCGTTCCTTTTCCGTCACGTCCTCGGCACCGTCCTCGCGACATTGACGAGGAACGGAGCGATCGAAATACAGGCACATCTTACAGACATGCAGGTCGGCCGTGCACTCGGGACACTGATCGCGCCGCGACAGCGGCAAGGTCAGGGCGCTGAGCGAGGCTCCGCAACGAAAGCAGGCAATGGTCTCTGACATACGGCCTCCCGGGTGTCCCTGTCCGCTCGTTCGCCTGAAACCGCAACAGCGACGAGGGTAAGGACGGCTGCACAGAAAGGTCGCAGTATACCGTCTCAGTTCAGCTGGCTTGGCACGAACTCTTTCATGACAGCGTCTTTCAGTATCTCCGGCGGCAGCATCCCCTGCGCAAGAATGTAGTCGTGGTACGCTTTTTGATCAAAGCGGTCGCGCAGCTTGAGTTCCGCCTGGGTGCGCAGCGCTTGCATCTTGTTGTATCCGTAGTAATAGGCCGTTGCCTGGCCCGGCATGCGGTAGGTGTAGCGTTCCACTTCATTCTGCGCCCAGGCCTCGCCGATGGCCACGTCGTTGACGATCAGGCTCTTGGCCTCTTCCGGCGTAATCAGGCCCAGGTTGAGCATTGGATCGAGGAACATGCGCGCCGCACGCATCAGGCGATATTGCAGGCTGATCAGCTGGCCTTCGAGCGGCAGATAGGGACGTACGATTGCCTCTGCATAGAGTCCCCAGCCCTCGACATTGGCACTGTTGAAGGCGAACACGGCGCGGGCGATCGATACGCCCGATTCGATGATGCTTGAGAACTGCATTTCATGTCCGGGTCGGGCCTCGTGTGCCGTCAGCGTCCATGCGCCGGCCTCGTAGGTATCATCCGTTTGCTGCCAGCTGCCGTCCTCGTTCTGCGTCAGCAGCGGAATGACGAACGACGGGTACTCACCCGTATTGCCCAGCAGCCGGGGAACATCCAGGTGCGGGGCGGGCTGCGCGGCGGTTTCCGCGGCCGACGCAATTCGAATTCCCGCGTCCCGCTGCGGCAGGGTGATGATCTTCTCACGCACGATAATCTCTTCGATGTCACGCAGCACCGAGTGATAGTGGTCCAGCAGCTTGTCTCCGTCGATTGCACCGTCGCGCTTCAAGAGCGCGATCACCTCGCGGTAGTCGTTCGTCTCGTAGCCTTTTTCGGCAGCGATAAGCGGCGCGAGCGACTCCATCTCGTTGCGGATATCCATGTATCCCTTGGTAGCCTGCTCAATCAAATCCAGCGGCGATGATTCGACACCCCAGTTGCGCAGGGCGTCTTCGTAAAGCGCCGCCGGTAGACGGAAGTCATCGCGACTTCGCGGCAGCATCTCGGCCCGCAGCCAGTCATTGTATTCGCGCAGCTGCGCCGCCAGCGTCGCATAGCTCTCTTCCCAGCCCTCGAGGTCGGTGCCGGCAAGCAGTTCCTCTATTCCCGTCACGAAGGTTTCGGCGCGCTCCAGATCCTGCTCAACCTCGCCCCGATACGGCCCGACGAGTCCAGCCACGTCGAAGCGTTCGCGCGTGCGGTCTTTCGCCAGCTCGGTCAGCGGCGCGGCGCCATCGGCGAGGCCCGCATACTTCTCGATTCTCGCTACGGCCGCCGGATAGCGTTCGCGCGGTATCTGCGGATCGATCAGGCCGCGCACGCCGAAGAAGACGGTTTGAGAGACATTGAAATAGGGGAGTAACAGCTCGTGGTTCAGCCGTGACGAGTGGATGTTGTCTTCGACGGCCTTTATCAGGATACCGATATCCTGGCGCACCTTGGCGTTGGTCTCGCCATCGAGTCTTCGCCTGAGCTCGGCAAGCACCTTCTCCGACTCGGCGATGCCCCGTTCGTGAATACCTGGACCCAGGTCGAGAATCTCTTCATCAAGCCCGTCGACGCCGAGGCTGCCCGCTCCTTCCGGACTGAATTTCGCCAGCACATCGAGAACGATCCGGGCATGTTGATTACTTTTTTCGACCCAATCCGGATCCTCCGCAGCAGCGGCCGTGCTGACGAGTGTGAAGACAAGGATGAATGGCATCAGCTGTCGCATTGGGTGACTCTCCGTTTTTTCTGCATTGAGGGGGTGGAACACCGGTTCATTAGATCTTAGATGCGCGTCAGGCCGAAAAGGATTCAGCCGCTTGCATCTATTTTGAGTACTTTTGCACCGCGAACATGTCCCGCACGCAATTCCCGCAGCGCGCGATTAGCGTCATCCAGCGAATACGTCTCTACCTCGACGCGCAGCGGGATCTTGCCGGCGATGGGCAGAAAGGCCTCGATATCCGCGTGCGTGACATTCGCAACCGACTTGATTTCTTTTTCCATCCACAGGTGGCGCTCGTAGCTGATATCCGCCATCAGATGACGGTCCGCCGGTTCCTTGCGGATGGCATTGATGACCAGCCGGCCTCCCGGGCGCAGTTGTTGCAGTGCCGCAAGTACCGGCTTCCAGGCGGGCGTCGTGTCGATGATCGCGTGCGGGGCTTCGGGCGGCGTGTCCGACGTATCCCCGCTCCAGGCCGCCCCCAGCTCGAGCGCAAACGCCCGCTCCGACTCGCTGCGCGCAAACACGAAGACCTTGCCGGCGGGATACAGGTACCTCGCCAGCTGCAGCACGAGGTGCCCGGAGCCGCCAAAACCCGTCAAACCCAGAACCTGGCCATCCTCGAGATTTGCCAGCCGCAGCGAGCGAAAACCCACCGCGCCCGCGCACAACAAGGGTGCCGCTTCGGCGTCCGAGAAGCAGTCGGGTATCGGGTACGCGTAGCGCTCGGCCACGGTGACGAACTCGGCATAGCCGCCATCAACATCGCGCCCCGTCGCGACGAATGCCTCGCTGAGGTTTTCGTCGACGTCGCCGCTCGAGGAATGTATCCAGCCCACACCGACGCGTTGTCCAGTTTCGTGCCGGCTGCAATCGGTGCCCAGCTCGACCACGCGCCCGACTATTTCGTGCCCGGGCACGACAGGAAATCTCGCGGGTCGGGTTCGACCTTCGATTTCATCGAGTTCCGTGTGACAGACACCACATGCGGCAACGCGAATCAGGATCTCGCCGGCTGCCGGTACCGGCCGCGGCAACTCCGCCGGCCGCAGTGCTATGCCGGCCGCATCGAATCCGGCACTCGCGGTCAGGACCATCGCGCGCATTTCGCTACTCCTTTACGCCCTCTTTTCTACAGTATAAGGTTCCCGCTCCTCCTTGCTGCAAATCCCGCGTATGCGACCCTTGCCACTACCCCCGGACGCCGACCTGAACGACATTTGCCGTGCGTTTGAGGCGGAACCTGCGATCCTCAACAGTGAACGAATTGAACGGCGGTTCGGCAGCTGTGGAATTGCGGTGCTGCGCGACGACGACGGCCTGCGGCGCTCCAGTGTGTACAGCTGTCATGGACCAAAACGCGTCTGTCGCACCTATGCCGTGGTCCGATTTACGGAACGACCCACGGCACGTTATCGCGAGGAACATGCAAAAATTCTCGCCGGCAACTCGATCGGCGCCGTGTTCCGATCGCATGGCTGGAACGTACACAAGCAGACCCTGCACATCGGACGGCTGTCGCTGCCGACGAATACGCGCACGGAAATTGCCGAATTGATGCGGCTCGACGATGAGCGAGAACTTCCGCTGCATGTCTACCAGATGTTGCTCGCCCGAGACGACCAGGTATTCGAATACGCGACGATCATGGAAGCGCATCATCCTGCCTACCTGTCCGAAGTGGACCTGCGACGCCTCTACGCATCCGACAAGTCCTGCAAACTACCGGCTGAACAGGTCACGGAACTCACGGCCCTGGTTCTCGCCAGCGATAAATAGTCGAGCCGAGGTTTGTCGCCGCCCGGCAATGAGACTAAACTTGCCGGACCTTTCTATGGGTCATCGGGGGCGGATAGTGAATCTACATAATGTATTTCGACTCGTGCTTGCCAGCTTTTTCCTGCTGGGCATTGCCACTGCGTTTGCACAGGTGGACGACCAGGTCAGTGATCAGGCCGATGTCTGGGCGCAGATCGAACGGCAGTGGAATGCGGCCGAAAAAAACGACGTTAAATGGATCGACAGCATGCTGACGGAGGACTTCTCCGGATGGGGCAAATCGTCGCCCGCGCCGCGCAACAAGGCGTCTACGAGGATGTGGACCCGATTCGATAACGAAATCAGCCAAATGCTTGCGCACGAGTTGTATCCTCTATCCATCGTTGTCAATGACAATATTGCGATCGCTCACTACCTGTACTCGAGCGCGAGCAAGCAGAAGAGCAAGGATGGCGAGATCAAGACGGAAAACGGTCGATACACCGACATACTCGTTCGTACCGACGACGGCTGGAAGTTCATCGCCTGGTCGGGCGGCAGCGACGACTGAGCAAATCTGGCCACAGCCCTGAGCTTCGGGCGCCCGCTGGTTAAGCACTGGTTCAGCTTTGCAGCGCTACCATGAGCGTCAACATGGAAAGGTCCGTGACAGGTAATGGACCGGGAGGCCGCATGATGAACCGACTGATAGGCAAATTTGGACCGGCAATGGGCGCTGCCACGCTCACCACCCTGCTGGCGATGCCGGCGGCGTGGGCCCAGGTTCCGGTTGACGAAAACGGCGAACTGATCGGTAGCGCCGAGGCGCTGGGCGTCGAGGGCGCGACAGGCAATGAGGAAATACCCTTGCTGTCATCCGTCGACCTCGAAGAACTCGTCGGCCCTATCGCCCTGTATCCGGACGACCTGCTTGCGATCGTGCTGCCGGCATCCGCATATCCGCTGCAGATCGTTGATGCGGCCCGCTTCCTCGAGGCACTCGAGGATGATCCGTCGCTCGAGCCGAATCCTGACTGGGACGACTCGGTGGTTGCTCTGACGAACTACCCCGAGGTGGTTGAGCTACTGAACGAGGACATCGACTGGACCTGGCGGCTGGGCGAGGCCGTGGTATCGCAGCAGGCCGATGTCGTCGCCGCGATAGAGACGTTTCGTGATCGGGCCTATGCAGCCGGCAATCTCAAGAGTGACTCGTATCAAAACGTATCGCGCGATGACGGTGTCATCGAAATCACGCCGGTCGCGGAAGACGTAATCTACGTGCCCTACTACGAACCGGAACGGGTGGTGGTCTACCAGCCGCGCCCCGTCTACTATTATTATCCGCGGCCCTACCCGGTCTACTACTACCCCTATCCGTCGTCCTACGCCTTTGATCGCGGCTATTTCTGGGGTGTGACAACGGCGTTCTCGATTGGCTGGTACACCGACAGTCTGAACGTGTTTCATCACAGCTACTACGGACACCCCTACTACGGTCGCTCTTATTGGGATCGGTGGTGGTATCGCCGTCCGACGATCAATATCTACAACCACCATTATGTTGGCGGCAACACGACCGTAACCGTGAATCACTATAACCGGGGCGATCGCTGGCGCCCGCGCGGTGACCGGCGAGAGTATCTTTCCGACCGGCGGATCACGCGCAACCGGACCTACCCTGTCCGCCGACAGTCCAGCGACTCGGTGTCGTCGATCGCGGCCGGCGCGCGCCCGGCAAATCGCGGCGAAGCACGGCGTCGCGAGCAGAATCAGCAGCCGATCGCCTTTCGGCAGCGGTCACAAACGACAACGATCGCGCGAGGCGAACGGGCCACCAGGACCGACCGACCGACGCCGCAGAGGCGAGCCGCATCAGAGGGCTCGAACGTTCCTGCGCGTAACGGCGAGCCGCGGCGTCGCGAGCAGGATCGGCAGCCGATCGCCTTTCGGCAGCGACCACAATCGACGACGATTACTCGAGACGAGCGAGGCGAGCGAGCTTCAAGGGCCGACCGCCAGACGCTATCGCGGCAAGCCATACCGCAGAGATCCGAGGCTACGGCGAACCGCAGCCGCCCTGGCAACCGTGAAGCGGTAATCAAGGAACGGCGCGCAGAACCAACGCCGAAGCTCCGCCGCGCCGCGCCGGTCTCTCAGACGCCTCGCGCCGCAGCGGTGCACAAGGCCGGACGCAGCGAGACAGTCTCACAATCGCGCTCGCAATCGCGCCGCTCCGCGCCGCCAACCGGCGCTGTCCGACGGGCCGCCCCGGCCCCGGAGCAGACTCGATCCCGAGTCGCCTCGGAACCCAGGCGCGAATCGGCGGCGCCGCGCGCAGCCCGCTCCGAACCGCAGCGCCGGCAGTCGGCCAGCCGTGAGAGCGCGCCCGCAAAACAGGGTCGAAAAACCCAGGAAAAGCACGCCCGGCGACGCCATTAGTCGCGCTCTGACGGACCACCGTTATCGGTTTCGTCGGGCGCGGCATCCGAGGATGTCAGCTCCCAGGCGATGTAGGCGATACTGGCGGCCGCAACGAGTGCGAGGCCTATTGAGATAATCGCGACGACGGTACCCATCAGTCGATGCTATCACCGACCGGTTTCTCGTTTTCGCCTGATCGCCGGGGCAGTCGACCCGACTTTTGCAAGGCATCGCGCAGCACGAATTCTATCTGCGCGTTCAGGCTGCGCAGGTCATCCCTGGCCCAGCGTTGCATAGCCTCGAAAGTCCTGCCGTCCATTCGCAGTGCGAAGGGCTTGCGTTTCGCCATCGTCGATCCCGAGAGTGTGCCGTTGCGCGTCGCGATCAGGTATACAGCGATCCGGTATTCAGAACCGGCTGCGCGCTCTCCTCGCTGCAAAGCACTACCAGCAGGTTGCTGACCATCGCCGCTTTGCGTTCCTCATCGAGTTCAACCACGTTGTGTTCCCGCAGTTGTTCGAGGGCCATGTCCACCATGCCAACCGCGCCACGGACGATCTGCTGGCGCGCCGAAATAATCGCCGAGGCCTGCTGACGACGCAGCATTGCGTTGGCAATCTCCGGTGCATAGGCGAGGTGACTGATGCGCGCTTCTATGACAGTCACGCCAGCCTGTTCGAGGCGATCCTGTATTTCTTCGCGCAGAGCCGTTGCGATCTCGGCGGGATGACTTCGCAATGCGGTTGCCTCGCCTTCATGCGGTTCATAGGGATAGGTCGTGGAGAGATTTCGCAAGGCGGATTCGCTCTGGATCTGCACGAACTCCTCGTAGTCATCCACTTCGAACAGCGCTTCAGCCGTATCGAACACTTTCCAGACGACCACGGCCGCAATTTCTATCGGGCTGCCGTTGGAGTCATTCACCTTCAGTTTCGCGCTTTCGAAATTGCGTATGCGGGTCGATACGGCTGTCTTCGCAAAGAAGGGATTCGCCCATTTCAGGCCCGAATCATGCGTAGTGCCAACGTATTTGCCGAACAGCTGCATGACCTTCGCTTCGTTCGGATGGACCAGGAAAAGGCCCGCCCAGCACACGAGGACGATTATGGACGCGAGCACGGCGACGACCAGCCCCGGGACCGACATGGCACGCGCCGCCGCGAAGATCGCGTAGCTGGTCACCAGCTGCGCGGCCAGAAGGATGGCTATCATCAGGTATCCCGAGGATACGGCTCTGACTTGCTCACGAATCATGGTTCTCTCCCGACTAACCGCCTCATCTTGATATCATTATGATATCGTTTGGACGGGGGCGCAAGTAAATCGCCGCCGGAGCGCCAAGTGACTGACTTAGCGACGCTTTCCGGAGGCTATGCGGGTTTTATGTCAAGTCCGGTCGGGATGCGACATTCGAAGCGGGCGCCCGGCTGGTCCGGATTGGTGAGGCGCAGCGAGCCGCCGTGTGCCTCCGCAACGAGGTGGGCGAGGTAAAGGCCAAGGCCGGTGCCGCCGGTATCGCGAGTCCGTGACGGGTCACCTCGATAGAAAGGCTCGCCGATGTGTGCGGCCTGTTCGCTCGGCATACCTGGCCCGTTGTCCTCGACCCGGAGGACGAGTTCGTCGCCCTGGACTGCCGCGGTGACCTCCACCCTGCCACCGGGATCGGGCACGTATCGCAATGCATTAGCGATGAGATTCTTGAGCATCAGGGTGATTCTCGCCTCATCGACATTGGCCTCAAGTTCGTCGGATTCGCTTCGTATCGACAGCCGTTGACGGTCGCGCTCGAAGAAATCGGCAACGAGCTTCTCGATCAGCTCACGCACATTGACGCAAGACCGACTCAAGGTTGCATGCCGTGAGCTCAGTTGTTCGGCCTCGAGCAGGGAGACGACGATCTTTTCCATTTCCGCGATTTCCGCCTTCAGGGCGTCCCGGTCAGCGTCGTTCTCGAGGAACTCGAGCTGCAACCGCATGCGTGAAAGGGGTGTTCGCAACTCGTGGCTGATCCCCAATAACAGCGCCCGTTTCGCGTCCAGCATGTGCTGCACGTCACTGGCGAGCTGATTGATGTCGGATGCCAGATCACCAAGCTGATCGTGCCGGATGTTTAGCAGCCGATGGTCGAAATTGCCCTGACCGATACGGGCCGCGCCTGCGCGAATCGCGCGTATCGGCTTGAACAACCAGCTGACCGCCGCGTAGCCGATCATCAGGTACATCAAGCCCAGGCTGACGATGATCGTGATCAGGTCGGGACCGCTGCTGACATCCGCGATGCGCGGTGACGCCACGACCACCTGGTAGTCGTCCTGATGGATGAGCAGGAAGCGATGCTTGCCCTGCACGGCGAATTCGAGTCCCTGCAGCTCGTCTACCCAGGCGGCCTCATCGTCACTGAAGCGCGGGCTGGGCCCGAATTCAAGGCTGTCGAGCGGCGGGAAATCGGGGTCGGAAGCCCAGTCGATAGCCGGCCCCAGGATGCGAATATCCACGGGCACGCTGCGGGTTATGGCCAGCGCGCGGTCTATTCGGGGTGGCGTACCGATGTCCTCTCTGACGTAATGAACATGCAGGGACAGGTGACCGCTGATCAGCCCCCGGATTTCATCGCTGTTGTATACCCAACGCAGCGCCACCAGCGTGCCATAGACAAACAGCGCCGCCAGTACAACGAAGATCGCGAGCAACCTGAACGACAGCGATCGGGATAAGCGTCTAAGCATCCGCTACGGGTGCGCCGACGAAAGAGTAACCACGCCCCCAGATAGTCCGTATGAATCGAGGCGGCTTCACCGAGTCTCCGAGTTTGCCGCGCAATCGGCTGATCATGATGTCGACAGACCGGGTCAGTATCGCGGCATCGATGCCACGCAGTTCGCTGAGTATGTCGTCGCGCGAAAGCTTCTTGCCATGCCGTCTTGCAAGAATAAGCAGCAGTTCGAATTCCATCGAGGTCAGCTCCACGGCTTTACCATCGACCTCCACGGTTCGCGCAGCCGCATCGATAGTGATTCCCTGGAACGACAATTTGTCGGCCTCCGCCCCGCCCGATTCGGCGCGCCGCAGCAGCGCCTGCACGCGAGCAACCAGCTCCCTGGGTTCAAACGGCTTGCCAATGTAGTCGTCTGCACCGAGCTCCAGGCCGGATACACGATCGATAACCTCGCCACGGGCGGTCAGCATGATAATGGGCAGATTGCTGGTCTTGCGAATCTCGCGGCAAATCTCGAAACCATCCTTGCCGGGCAACATGACATCCAGCAGGAGCAAATCCGGGTCCTCGCGATTCAACAGGCGAAAGCCACTCTGGGCTTCATACGCACAGACGAGATTGATTCCGAACCGCTTGAAGTAGGCTTGCAGGAGTTCGGAGTGTTTCTTGTCGTCATCGATCAGGAGTACTTTGGTCATAGACCCATTCTACTCCTGAACAAAAGCTGCCGTGCGCACTTTGGCGGCATCGAAACATCTCGAAACAATCGACGGCGCCTTTAGCCCGGAACTCCGTTGCTGCGGCAGGTGTCGAATACCGTCATAATCGACGTATGAATGGTCTCCTCTCAGAACTTCGTCGGCGCAATGTATTGCGTGTCGCCGCAGCCTACGCGCTGGTTTCCTGGATCCTGATCGAGGCGGGTTCGGTATTATTACCTACCTTCGGCGCACCGGAATGGGTCTTCCGCGCCTACGTGGTGATCGTAATCATCGGTTTCTTCATCGCGATGATCATCGCCTGGATTTTTGAGATTACGCCCGATGGCGTGCGGCGCGAGCGCGACATAGACCGATCGGACTACAAGCCGCGCTCCCGGGAAACGATGAACGTCGTAATTATCGGGCTGCTGGTTCTTGCCCTGGGCGTTTCCGTCACGTTCAATCTCACGGGCATCAGGAAGGACGAGGCTGCCCCGGTTGCGATAGCGCGCAACTCGATCGCCGTTCTTCCATTCTCCAGCCGCAGCACCGATGAAGAGAATCAATACTTCGCCGACGGTATCCACGACGACATCCTGACACGCCTCGCTGCGATCGAATCGCTTCGTGTTATCTCTAGGACCTCCGTCGGTGAATACCGGAATACGTCCAAGAACATTCGCCAGATCGGGCAGGAACTTGGCGTTGCCGCCATCGTCGAGGGCGCGGTGCAGCGTTTTGGCAACCAGGTGCGGATCAACGTGCAGCTGATCGACGCCGCTACCGATGAGCACATCTGGGCAGCGACGTTTGACAAGGCACTGAACATCGAGAACGTATTTGACGTGCAGAGCGAGATCAGCACACGCATCGCGGCCGCGCTGCGTACCGCACTGACGCCGGCGGAAGAGCGGCGCATGGTGGCGGCGCCAACAGACAATATCTCGGCCTATGCCGAGTACGTGAAAGGCCGCGCCAATCTATCGACCCGCAGCTTTGCATCGCTGCAACAGGCGCGACAGAACTTCATGAATGCGATCGAGCTGGATCCCGATTACGCTCAGGCGCATGCCGCGCTGGCTCAGACCCTGCTGGTCACCCTCTCCAATCACAAGTCGATCGCTGTCAGCGATGCCTATGCCATGGCGGCGAACTCCATCGACAAGGCGCTCAGTATCGATCCCGAACTCGCCGAAGCCTACGCCGTGCGTGGCCTGCTGCAGATGATGCGCTGGGAAGAAACGCGCTCGGACCAGGGAAACATCGATGCCGCGGAGTCGTTCCAGAGAGCAATTGAATTGAGTCCCAGCCTGGCGGATACCTACGTCTGGTTTGCCTCCCTGCGCACCAGCGAAGGCGACGTCAACGAGGCGATCGAACTGCTGACACGGGCGCTATCCATCGACCCGCTCAGTCGCATCCCCTACGTCAACCTGCCCAGCTTCTACGCCGTGCGCGGGCAGAACGCCGAAACGACCCGAATGCTGCGCCAGGCAATTGCACTGTTTCCCGACTGGTCGACGCCCTACAGCTACCTGAGTAACCATATGCAGAAACTCGGCCGCCTGGATGAGGCGCTGGCCTGGGGGCTGAAGGAAATGGCCTTGAGCGAAGACCCGATGTCCGGCGGCCAGCTGATCGGCATATACCGGGATTTCGGCAATACCCAGGCGATCATGAACTTCATGGAGAATTTTCCGCAGGACCATCCGCTCTACCCGGTCGGCAAGGGTTACTGGCACTACATCCTGCGTGACTATGACGGGGCGATCAGTAGCATCGAGGCCGTGTCGGACATGGCCGACTTGCCCAAGGACTTCGCCTATCCATTGCTGGTAGGCGCCTCTGTCCTGAATGGCGACTACGAGCGCGCCTACAACTACATTTCGCAGAGCCACCCGCTCCTCGGCGGTGACAGTGATGCCACCATCGATGGCAAGAACGTGGACACCGCCGTGATCCTCGCCTTCGTGGAACAGAAACGGAACCGGCCCAAGCATGCCCAGGAGTTGCTGCGGAAGTCCCTGCCGGTGGTCGAGGAATTGCCCCGCATGGGCATGGCGGGTCACGGCATCAAGGTCGTGCAAATTCTGACCATGCAGGGAAGGCTGAGTGCGGCCATCGAAGCGCTGTCGGCAACCGTCGACGCGGGCTTTGTCAGCTCGCAGGGTTTCGACCCGTGGGCCTTTGACGAGGACCCGATCATCGAACCGCTCAGAAGCGACCCGAGATTCAGGGCCCTCGAGCAACGCATGAACGAGAAAATTGAGGAAATGCGCCGCAACGTCGAACGCGCGGAGGAATCCGGCGCCTGGGACGAACTGCTCGCCTTGTCTGAAACCGCCTGATCAGCTGCCAGCGTCGTCAGAGCGCGGCCAGCGCCGATTCAACCCTGGACCTGACTCGCTCGGCGATCGGCGCGTCCAGCATTCGCTGCAAGCGCCCCGCGTCATGGCTGTTCGCATAGGCGAAGCGAAACAGGTCGAGTACGGTAATCGTTGCATCGCCTGTCTCAACCAGCGTCACCGTGTCCCCCGCCCTGAGCTCGCCGGTATTAAGCACCCTGAAATATACTCCCGGCCGCTCGGCCTGTCGGAACAGCCGCCCGAAGCCGCGATCGTCCATGCGGGCTGCCAGCGTTGCGCAAGGTATGCGAGCCGAGGTCGCTTCGAGCACGACGTCTCCGATAAGCAGTCGATCGCCGATCGCCAGGTTGCTCGGCAGTCCCGCTATCGTCAGGTTTTCGCCAAACAGCCCGGGCCAAAAGTCGCGGCCCGTCGAGTCGGACCACCAGGCGTAGTCGTCGGCGCTGTAGGCGTACACCGCCTGATCGATGCCGCCGTGGTGCTGACCGTTCAGGATCTCGTCGCCGTCCAGCCCGAACTCGCCGATTCGCACGGGACCGGCAACCGGGCGTTTGCAGATGCCGGTGAATAGTGCCTGGTCGCCCTGGCCGACGCGCTCGGCTTTGCCCACATTGACGCTGGTGATCGTCAGGCGCTCACGCATGTCGTGACCATCGCCGCTAGACTTTGATGCGCCCAAGAACGATTCCCAGCAGCGTCAGCGCAATGAGTGCCACCGAGGTGATACCGAAAAACATGCAGATAATGAATACGGTCTGCTCCATGATCAGGCCCTCCATAATCGAGTGGCATCCAGTATTGCGGCGATCGCCGCGCTAGGCATTATAGTCCGCCGGCCACGTGCCGATCGGAGAATTCCTCCCGGCCTCCCGTGCTACGCAAAGTGCGTTACATTTTCGTTTTATTTAATATACAATGTAACGCATGACGCGCACCAAGATTTCCACGCTGAACCTGCGAATCGAGCCCGGCCTCAAGCAAGCCGTGCGACAGGCCGCGGCGCGCGAGCATCGCAGCGTGGCAAACATGATCGAAATGTTGATACGCCGGCACTGTCAGCAGGCTGGCATCGCCGTACCAGAACACGACGAGCTATTTCCGGGGAAACAGAATGGATGAACGCATGATCAGGGCGATGGTCGCCGCGGGCGCTATCAGGAACATCAACATCATTGCCTGTGGCGCACGCTTCCATATCCAGGCGAAGACGCCCAATGGCCCGATCACGGCCGAAACAACCAAAGGCAAGGTGCGGACCTGGGTTACGCTCGATGCCGCCGCCAAGTGGGTCCGCGCGCTCGGAATCGGCGGCGCGCACATCAACCTGACGCACTGGCAGCCGGGCCAGCGAGAGCTGTCCGTCTAGCAGAGGCCGGACGGTCCTATTCGACCTTGCCGGATGGCCAGTCGTTGCCGAGCGGAAACGGCCGCTCCTCGGTGTTGAAGGTCAGGTAGCGGATATTCTCGTAGACGTAGGCGGCGATGCTCTGCCCTACCTGGCGAATCTGCGGATTGATGTCGCCGGTGAACAGCACCCACAGGAAACCCAGCACCACGACGAAAGTGCCGACGAAACTGGCGATACTGATCAGGAACGCGCAGATCACCATGAACAGGAGCCTCATCCAGGTTCCACGCGCTTTGAGATTTTCTTCAATGGGTCTTTGCGTGCCTTTGTCGGCAACGAATGCCTCGTCGGCCGGAGGGTTGCTGTTGCTCATAAGCCTGCTCCTTGTCACCGGGACTGTCCAATAAATCGCGCCGGACAGCGCCACTATTGTTACAATCTTCGACCCTTCAGACCAGCGAAATATCCACGCATGGCTTACAAAACCGCTTATCTCACCGCCATCGCACTGTGCCTTGGCGCCTGCAGCCCGGAGCGCGCAGACACGCCGGGCGTCGCTGCCGAAGATCCCGGCCAGCGAGCAGCACGCCTGGCCCGCGAATACCTCATTGTCGATACGCATGTCGACGTGCCCTACCGACTCAGCCAGCGAGCGGCGGATGTCGCCAATGCGACCGAGGACGGCGATTTCGACTACCCGCGAGCGGTGGCCGGCGGCCTGAACGCACCGTTCATGTCGATCTACACGCCGGCGGAGCTCGAGAGCGAGGGAGGTTCCACGGAACTGGCGGAGTCGTTGATTACGATGGTCGAGGGACTCGTGGAAAACGCACCGCACAAGTTCGCCCTGGCGCGCTCCGTCGCGGACGTACGCGAGCAGTTCGAAGCGGGCCTGATGTCGCTGGCAATGGGCATGGAAAACGGTTCACCCATCGACGGAGACCTCGCAAGCCTGAAACACTTCTACGACCGCGGCATTCGCTACATTACGCTCGCGCACAGCCTCTCCAACCATATCTCCGACTCTTCCTATGACGACAACCGCCAATGGAACGGCCTGAGCGAATTCGGCGTCGAGGTCGTCAGGGAAATGAACCGCCTTGGAATCATGGTCGACATCAGTCATGTCTCCGACGAGGCGTTCTGGCAGGTTCTCGACGTCACCGAAACGCCGGTCATTGCGTCACATTCGTCGGCGCGTCATTTCACGCCGGGATTCGAGCGCAACATGAGTGACGAGATGATCAGGGCACTGGCAGATAACGGCGGCGTCATTCAGATCAATTTCGGTTCAACTTTCGTGTCGCAAAAAGCCAGGGACTACGGCGATGCCCGCATGGCGGCCGGCAAGCAGTACTTGCTGGAGCATCCTCAATTCAGCGCTTCAGACTTGTACAACGAGTATCCGGAAATCTACGCACAGGAACATGGCCCGATGCCTTTCGCGACGCTCGACGACGTGCTCGATCACTTCGACCATGTTGTCGCACTGGTCGGCGTGGATCACGTCGGCATCGGCTCCGACTATGATGGTGTGGGTGATTCATTGCCGACCGGGCTAAAAGACGTGTCATCGTATCCGATGCTCGTCGAGGGCCTCCTCAGGCGCGGCTACAGCGAGAAAGACATCCAGAAGATTCTCGGAGAGAACTTGCTCCGGGTCTGGCGCGCGGTCGAAAGCTACGCCGGTCGACAGGGCTGAGTCGCACGCCGCGAACTGGCAGACAGATCGCGCATTACTGTGAACGTGCGCTTGGGCTAGGCCGCCACGACGTCCAGCAGCACGTAGCGCAGCAATACTTCGTAGCTGGTTCTGTCCAGCTTCATGCCATCGGGCAGTTCCAGCGTATGAATGTGCTTGTCTTCCGGATCCCGCACCTCCAGGAAGTGCCGCGTGTCGTCCCGATAAACCTGGTACTTGACGTCCTTGTGCTCACCGTACTTCAGTAGCACGACGCTGTCTGTCCACGCCTGGATGGTTGCTCTGTCCATGTCTTTCTCCCGATTGCCCATCGCGATGGCTGGCGCCTTGAGCGCTGCCTGTATCTCTTGGACTGCAAGCCCTGTGCCAAGCTAATGCTCGCAGGATAGACATGTGCATTTCTCTGAAAATCAATGTCTTAGAGTGAAAACATAAAAACTTTCTGAGATGGTAGATGTGCAGGCTTTGTCAGTTCCTGACGCCCTGTTCAGGCTTTCGGCGACAGGCGCTTTACATAAACCGGCAGGGCGATACCGCGTTCCCCGCCGTCAAAGCGGCCACACGACAGCAATCATGGGAACCGACACGGCTACGATGAGGACCTCCAGCGGCAGCCCCATGCGCCAGTAGTCTCCGAACTGATAGCCGCCCGGTCCCATGATCAGCGTATTGTTCTTGTGACCGATCGGCGTCAGAAACGCACAGGAGGCGGCGACGGCGACGCCCATCAGAAATGCATCCGGGTTCACCGACAGCCTGGCGGCGATCTCAATGGCGATTGGCGCCGCTATCACCGCTGTCGCCGTGTTGTTCATCACATCCGACAGGGTCATCGTGACAACGATCAGCAGCGTCAGTACAACGAGCGGCGACAGCCCCGCCGACAAGTCGACGATGCCGCCGGCAATCAGCGCGGTGCCACCGGTAGTCTGAAGTGCACCGCCAATCGGAATCATCGAGCCCAGCAGGACGATTACCGGCCACTCGATGGACGAATAGACATCCCGAATCGGAACGATATCCATGAAGACGTAGGCCGCCACAACGCAGCCAAGTGCGATCGGCAGGTACACCAGGCCGATGCTCGCCCCCAGAACTGCCACCGCAAAAATGGCGACCGCCGGCCAGGCCCTGTCGCGACGGGTGACCCGTTGGCCCCGGTCCGCAAGCGGCAGGAGGCCCAGGCGGCTCGTAACATCACTCAGCCGTTCTTCGGCGCCGAGCAGCAGCAGCACGTCACCCGGCCTGAGATCGAGCTTGCGGATGTTGTCCTTGAAGCGCTTGCCCTGTCGCGAAACGCCCACCAGCGCCACCCGATAGCGATACAGGAGCCGTAACGACATCGCCGATCGCCCCGCCAGGCGTGACGAGTCCTGCACGACGGCTTCCGTCAATACGAGGTCCCGGTCGCCCAGCTGTCCCTTTCCTTTGCCGACATAATCGAGCTTGAGCGCTCCCAGCGCCTCTTCAAGGCTGTCCGGGCTGGCCTCGAGCACCAGGATGTCGCCGGCGCGAATCTCCGAGATTCGCGCGAGCCCGGGCAGGCGCCGCCCACGCCGGGTCAGCCCGATGATCTCGACGTCGACTTTTGCAGCCTGCTCGTCGAGGTCGCGCACGCGCTTGCCCACGGCGGGCGAATCCTCAGGCACCCGGACTTCGACGATGTAGTCCTCCAGGTCAAACAGATCGGCGCCCGCATCCGAGGCTCGTCGGTGGACCGGCAAGAAGCGCCAGCCCAGCAGGGCGACATAGGCAACCCCGACGATCGCGCAGGCGAGCCCCACCGGCGCGAAATCGAACATGGCATAGGGCTCGCCCAGGGCATCGCTGCGGAATTCAGCGATGACGATATTCGGCGGCGTGCCGATCAACGTGATCATGCCGCCGAGGATCGAGGCGAATGACAGCGGCATGAGCGATGCCGAAGGACTCCGGCCTGCCTTTCTTGCCGCCTGCATGTCCACCGGCATGAGTAGCGCCAGGGCGGCAACATTGTTCATCACCGCCGACAGTCCTGCGGCCAGACCGGCCATCACGGTAATGTGACTGGAGAGCTTTCGCGAGGCATCGACGACGTAGCGCGCAATAATCTCGATAGCACCGGAGTTTGACAGCCCACGACTTACGATGAGTACCAGCGCGATGATCACCGTGGCGGGATGGCCGAAACCCGAGAAGGCTTTCTCGACCGGCACCAGTCCGGTCAGGATAGCCACGAGGAGCGCGACAAACGCAATGAGATCGTAACGCCAGCGGCCCCAGACCAGAAACACGAAAACGAAAAACAGGAGGGAAAAGAGCGTCAGCTGATCGGCTGTCAAGAGAAACCTCGTGAACCGGCACGGTTGATTGCGGCGTTCATCTACTCTACCCGCAAACGGCAAAGAACGGCAACGCGGTGCAACAGTATCGACGAGCCACGGTCGAAGCTATGCTACGACGATGGCAATTCTCTTCTTCATCCTGCTGATACTCGTGCTGGTTTTCGGACCGGGCATCTGGGTGAAGAGAGTGCTCGCTCGCTACAGCGAACCGGCCGATCGCTATTCCGGCACCGGCGCAGAGCTGGCGCGCCATCTTCTCGACGTCCACGGCCTCGATGCGGTGCAGGTCGAATCAACCGAAGCGGGGGACCACTACGACCCGGATGCGAAAGCCGTCAGGCTCGCGCCGGAAAGATTCGATGGTCGCTCGCTGACCGCGATTACCGTGGCCGCCCACGAAGTCGGGCACGCGCTGCAGGACCATGAGAACTACACGCCGCTGCGCCTGCGCTCGCGGCTCGTCAAGGCCATGCGCGGCGTCGAGCGGGTCGGCGCCGGCGTGCTGATCGTCGCGCCGTTTCTCGGCGCGTTGACGCGAGTTCCCGCGATCGGCCTGATCACGTTTGCAGCGGGGCTGCTGACGCTTGGCTCGGCGGCACTCGTTCATTTCGTGACCTTGCCGACCGAATTCGACGCCAGCTTCTCTCGCGCCTTGCCAATGCTCGACAAACACCGCGTCCTGAAGCCCGTCGATCGGCCGCACGCGAAGAAGCTGCTCAGGGCCGCCGCGCTGACCTACGTGGCGGCCTCACTCATGAGCCTGTTGAATGTTGCCCGCTGGCTGGCAATCCTGCGTCGCTAGCCCATGACAAGTCGACAAAAATCGACCGAAGCCCGCGACCCGGGCCCATTTCTCCGAAATTCGCTGGTTTAGGCGCTCCCGCACTGCTATTATCCGCGCCCGAAAGCCCGTCCCTGCTGGGTACCAGAGCGCGCCAGCTGCCCGGAAACACCATTGGGAAGGCCACGGAATTACGCGCACCCACCTCGTTTGGACTGTGAGGTTCTCGCTTTAGCAAGGCTGTGAGAACCGCTCGCGGTATTGCAGCAGGCGAAGGTCGGTGCCATGGACAGACCAACAGAGTTGAAACAATGAAAGACCTTAGCACGTACCGAAATATCGGAATCTTTGCCCACGTGGATGCGGGCAAGACAACCACGACCGAACGTATCCTGAAGCTTACCGGCAAGATTCATAAGACCGGTGAAGTACATGATGGCGAGGCGACAACGGACTTCATGGAGCAGGAACAGGAACGCGGAATTACGATTCAGTCTGCGGCCACCAGCTGTGAGTGGAACAAACACCGCCTGAACATCATCGACACGCCCGGGCATGTCGATTTCACCATCGAGGTGTACCGATCCCTCAAGGTACTCGATGGCGGGGTCGGCGTATTTTGCGGATCGGGTGGCGTCGAGCCGCAGTCCGAGACCAACTGGCGCTACGCGAATGACGCAGAAGTCGCCCGCATTATCTTCGTCAACAAACTGGATCGTATCGGCGCCGATTTCTACCGTGTCGTCCAGCAGATCAAGGACGTGCTGGCCGCCAAGCCGCTGGTCATGGTCTTGCCGATCGGCATCGAGGACGATTTCGTCGGCGTCGTCGACCTGTTGACCGAGAAGTCGTGGACCTGGAGCGACCCCAACGACCCAGCGTCCTACACGATTGGCGATGTGCCCGAGGACATGAAGGAGAAGGTTGCCGAGTGGCGCGAGAAGCTCATCGAGACCGCCGTCGAGCAGGATGACGACCTTCTCGAGGCCTATCTCGAGGGTGAGACGCCGTCGGTCGAGGACTTGAAGCGCTGCGTGCGTAAAGGCACGATCGCGCTGGATTTCTTCCCGACCTTCTGTGGATCTGCCTTTAAAAACAAAGGGGTACAGAACGTTCTTAATGCTGTGGTTGACTATCTGCCCAACCCGACCGAGGTCAGGCCGCAGCCGGAGATCGACCTGGAAGGTAACCCGACCGGCGGTTTCGCCGTGGTCGACCCGAAAAAACCGCTGCGCGCGCTGGCGTTCAAGATCATGGATGACCGCTACGGGGCATTAACCTTTACGCGTATCTACTCCGGCAGCATCAAGAAAGGCGACAGCGTCATCAATACCTTCACCGGCAAGAGCGAGCGAATCGGACGTATCGTCGAGATGCACGCGAACTCACGCCAGGAACTCGACTCGGCGCAGGCTGGCGACATCGTGGCGCTGCTCGGCATGAAGAACACGCGCACGGGGCATACGCTGGCTGACGCCAATAACCCGGCGACGCTGGAGCCGATGGTCTTCCCGGATCCCGTGATCTCGATCGCGATATCGCCGAAAGACAAAGCCGGCACCGAAAAAATGGGCGTCGCCCTGAACAAGATGGTGCAGGAAGACCCGTCGTTCCAGGTCGCGACCGATGAAGATTCGGGCGAGACGCTGATCAAGGGAATGGGCGAGCTGCATCTCGATATCAAGGTCGACATCCTGCGCCGGACGCACAAGGTCGACGTCGAAATGGGCAAGCCGCAGGTAGCCTACCGTGAGACCATTACGCAGGCGATCAACGACACCTACACGCACAAGAAGCAATCCGGCGGCTCGGGTCAGTACGGCCGGATCGACTATATGATCGAGCCCGCAGAGAAGAATGCTGGCTACGTGTTCGAGTCGAAGGTGACCGGCGGCAACGTTCCACGGGAATACTGGGGTGCCATTGAGAAGGCGTTTGCAGGCTGCATGGGTGAAGGCACGCTCGCGGGATACCCGCTGCTGGATGTGAAGTTCACGCTGATGGACGGCGCGTTCCACGCCGTGGACTCCTCGGCCCTCGCATTCGAGATCGCGACGCGGGCCGCGTACCGCCAGTCGGTACCGAAAGCCGGTCCGCAGCTGCTGGAACCCATCATGAAGGTCGATGTGTTTACGCCCGACGACAACGTCGGCGATGTCATCGGCGACCTCAATCGCCGTCGCGGCATGATCAAATCGCAGGACGCCGGACCGACCGGTGTGCGCGTGAAGGCGGATGCGCCGCTGGCCGACATGTTCGGCTATATTGGCCACCTGCGCACGCTGACCTCCGGGCGTGGCCAGTTCTCGATGGAATTCTCGCACTATGCGCCCTGCCCGCAGAACGTCGCGGACGAAGTCATCAAGGAAGCGCGCGAGCGTAAGGCGAACAAGTAGGACCGCGACGACTTGTCGTTCGAATCAGGCCCTCGCCGGTTTTTCCTGCGGGGGCTTTTTCGTGCCCGCTGAAATCGCGTCCACACTGAAAAACGCGACTGCACCCCAGATGCAGCCGAAACAGATCAGGTGCGCCGTCGTCAGCTGCTCACCGTAGTAGATGCCGGTGCAAAACTGCAGCGTCGGCGCCAGGAACTGCATGAAGCCCAGCGTCGTCAACGGCAGTCGTCGCGCGGCGAGCGCAAAGCACAACAGGGGCAGTGCCGTAATCGGGCCGGCCATGGCCAGCCAGAACGTCAGGCCGGCATCGCCGCTCGCGAACACCGCCTGGCCATTCGTCTGCAGCCAGAAGAACCAGCCCAGGGCGAACGGTGACAGCAGCAGCGTTTCCACGAACAGACCCGGCATTCCGCCAATGACGACTTTTTTCCGAATCACGCCATAGGTCGTAAACGTCGCCGCCAGCGACAGAGCTACCAGCGGAATCTTGCCGCCACTGACCGTGAGTATCAGTACACCGATCGCGGCCAGTACCACGGCGACCGCCTGAAGGCGCCGCAATTGCTCTCCCAGGAAAACAACGCCGACCAGCACGTAAAAGAGCGGGTTGATGTAGTAGCCGAGGCTGGTCTCGAAAATACGCTCATCCTGTATTGCCCAGATGTAAATCAACCAGTTGGCGGCGATAAAGATCGCCGATAGCGCGAGCCAGGGCAGCATCGCGCGATGCGTCAGTGCGCGTCGCACTTCCGACCATTGGCTTCGCGCAAACAGAATGGCCGCGCCAAAAGGGATCGCCCAGATAATACGATGCGACAGCACTTCGAGCGGCCCCACGGCCGCAACGGTCTTGAAATAGACCGGCAGGAAGCCCCAGATAAGGTAGGCGATCAGGCCGACGATGACGCCGTCGCGAAGATCGGAAGTTTGATCCGGCAAGGCCGCTACAACCGGTCGAAGTTAGCCGACTGCGGCTTGGAAACCGTCTCCGGATTCGGTCGGTAAAGCAGCCAGTTTCCGAACTGTCGCATCCGTCTCAGGCCATCCTCACGCAACATGAACAGGCACGGTATCAGAAACAGGGTTATTACCGTTGCGAACATGATGCCGAAACTCAGCGAAATGGCCATCGGGATAACGGTCTGAGCCTGTACGCTGCCCTCCGTCATAATGGGAATAAGGCCCGCCGCCGTCGTAAACGACGTGAGAATAATGGCCCGGAATCGCTGCGTCCCCGAGTCGATCACTGCCTTCTTGAGCGCGGCACCCTCGGCGCGCGCCTTGTTGATGAAGTCCACCATGATGAGGCTGTCATTCACAACAACGCCGGCCAGGGCAACCAGCCCGAACAGCGAAAACATGCTGACGGATCGACCCATCGCTATATGCCCGAGAACGGCTCCGATGATGCCGAAAGGAATGACCGACATGATGAGCAGGGGTTGACTGTAGGAATGAAGGGGAATCGCAATGAGCGCATAGATCAGGAACAGCGCGGCAACCGAAGCGATCGACAGGTTACGTTGCAGATCGACAAGCTCCTGACTCGCACCCTCGAGTCCATAGCTGACGCCAGGATGGCGCGACAGTAGCCCCGGGATGTAGTCCTCCGAGATCGTCTTGACGATCTCGGAGGACTCAACGAGATCCGGGTCTATGTCCGCCGACACGGTCACGGTCCGCTCACGATTCAGTCGGGAGATGCTCGAATAGGCTTCTCCATATGACATGTCCGCTACCGAGGAAAACGGGACCTCGTCGCCATCCGGGGTTCGAATGCGCATGTTTTCCAGGTCCGCAATTGAGCGTCGTTCTTCGACGGGATAGCGAACCATCACTTTGAGTTCGTCCTTGCCGCGCTGAACGCGCTGCACCTCCTCTCCGTAGAACGCCTGCCGCACCTGTCGGCCCAGCGACGACAGGCTCAATCCAAGCGCTTCTGCCTCTGGTTTAATCTTGAGGCGAATTTCGTCGCCGCCACTGTTTATCGTGTTAGTGATGTCGAATACGCCTTCGAACTCGGAAAGCCGGGCTTCCAGTTCGGCTGCGGCATTCTCCAGCGCCGCATAGTTGCTGCCGCTCAGGCGAAAGCTCAGCGGGGGTCCGCCGCCGAGGTGATCGGCATCGGTGAACGTGAGTTCCTTGACGCCAACGAACTCTCCCGCCCTTTCGCGCCAGCGCTCGCTGATTTCGTCTCCGTTAAACGGCCGGTCTTCAGACTGGGGCATTTCGACAAAAATGATGCCGCCGGTTCCGCCCTGAGTGAAGGCGCCGACGTGCTGAATCATCGGCAGGGTATCCGGATGCTCCGCAACGTACTCGGCGTTCATGGCCAGCACCGTATCCTCCAGCGAGGACAACACCCGGTCCCTTTCCTGCGGCGGCGTGCCTGCCTGCATCTCGAGTTCCGCACGGATAAAATCGCTCGCCTGATCCGGGAACATCTCGAATTTGATTATGCCGCTGGCCAGCATGCCGACCGTCAATATCAGCATGGCAACGAACAGCGAGGTCGTCACGCCACGATTGTCGACCGCCCGCTCCACCATGGGCCGATACCAGTCGTGCGTAACCCGATGCAATCCATGCTGCACGTAGCGCTGGATTTTCAGAAAGAAACGGGGAATACGTTCGCGATAGCGGATGTGCCGCTGCGGACGAAAAAGGTCCTCTTCGTCGACCGGCTCGATGCGGGTATGTACAAGGTGCGCAGGCAGAATCAGCTTCGACTCCACCAGCGAGAACATGAGGCATAAGACGACGACAACAGAAATCGCCTCGAAAAACGGACCGGCGATACCGCCGATAAACAGCAGTGGTGCAAATGCGGCAATCGTCGTTAAAACGCCGAACGTTGCCGGCGTGGCGACGCGCTTTGCGCCCGTGATCACGTTTTCGAGCGAATGACCATCCGCACGAATCTTCGTATAGATACTCTCGCCGATAATGATCGCGTCATCGACGACAATACCGAGCACGATGATGAAACCGAACAGGCTCATCATATTGATGGTTACCGGCCACGGTCCAAACGGCATCAGCCACATCGCGCCGAGAAAGGTAATAGGAATACCCAGCACTACCCACGCGGCTACCTTGATGCGCAGGAACAGCGACAGCAGAATAAAGACCAGCAGGGCACCCTGCCACATGTTGCTGCTCATCATCTGCAGGCGCCCTTTCAGATAATGGGATCGATCGATCCAGATATCCATCTCGACACCATCTGGCAGCGTGGCACGCTTCTCTTGCACATATTCCTTGACGGCCGCCGCGGTCGTCAGTTCGTTTTGCTCGCCACTCGCAAGGACTCGCAATGTTGCGGTGCGGCCACCGTCAAAACGGCCGTATCCGTCTTCTTCCACGAACCCGTCCTTGATTGTTGCTATGTCGCCGAGCGTCAGGCGCGTACCGTCTGTAAAGGTGCGCAGCACCAGCGAGCTGAATTCCCTCCCCGTGTATACCTGGCCTTCGGTGCGAAGCAAAATGTCGCCGCTATCCGACTTGATCGTGCCGCCGGGCAGGTCCACCGATGAATTGCGAACGGCCTGTGATATTTCGCTCATTGTCAGTCCGTACTTGCGCAGTACGTTCTCCGGGACCTCAATACTGATTTCATACGCGCGATCGCCAAGCAGCTGTACATTGCTGACGGCCGGCAGGCGCATCAGTTCTTCGCGTACCTCCTGCGAGATATCCTTCCGTGAAAATTCGTCAAGTGTGCCGTGGATTGCCACGAAAACGACATGGATAGGCACTTCCTGTTTGTAGATGACAGGTTTCTCGGTCAGGGCAGGAAACGTGGAGATGGCGTCTACACGCGTCTTGATTTCGCTCAAGACCTCGTTCATGTCGGCGCCCGAGGAGACCTCGGCCGTTATGGTACCCATACCCTCACTCGCAAGGCCGTTGATCTTGACGATGCCCTTGACGTCCTGAATGGCCTCCTCGATCTTGATGACGACACCTTCTTCGACCTCCTGCGGCGCCGCGCCCAGGTAGGCAACGCGCACCTGGATGGTGTTCAATTCAAAATCCGGCGTCGTCTGCTTGCGTATCGTGAATGCCGATATCAGGCCCGCAACGATGATAAATAGCATGAGCAAATTCGCCGCAACGTGGTTTGCCGCGAACCACGCAATGAGTCCCTTCTGCCTGTCGGGTTCCGGGTTTTTCACGTCTTATTGCTCCCCTGCGTCGCGGCGCTGCTCGAAGACGATCTGGCCGCGTCGGTCGTGGTACGCACCCGCATACCGTCTATTGGCGCCTCCAGCGCGGAAGAAACGATTCTTTCGCCGGCGACGGCGCCGCGAAAATAGGAGAACTCCGCATCGGCACGCACGATTTCGACACGTCGAATGTGCAGTGTATTGTCGGCTTCGACGACCAGCACCTGGTCGGCACCGCGGATCGACGCATTGGGTGCCCTGAATACGCCGGACACGGCAGCACCCTCGATTGTCGCGGATACGAATGTCCCCATCGGCAGCACCGTTCCCTCTGAATGCAATCGGTAGGGATCGTCGACACGCGCCACCGCGTAGGTCACTCGGCTTTTCTCGTCCACAACGCCTTCGGTGCGGACGATCCGTGCCACCCATTCGGTCAGTTGCCCCTTGCGAACGGCGGACAGCGCGACCGCGGGGCCCTCGACGCCGCCTGTCTCGGCGACATCGGCCGCAGCGGGCAGGTCGACGAAGGCCAGGTCGAGGTCGGTGAGCGGTAGTCGAATCTCGGCATAGTCCGTCGCAAAAGCAACGCCCAGCCGCGTGCCGGGATTCACGAATTGGCCGAGGTCGGACTCCTTGCTGCGGACGATTCCTTCATACGGCAGGCGAATGTAGGTTCTCTCCAGGTTGCGCCGGGCACGAACCTCTTCCGCTCTTGCACTTGCCAGCGCCGCGACCGCCGAAGCGTACTCCGTCTCTGCGCGATAGCCCTGGCTTTTCAGCTTTTTCGCGCCGTCGAATTCAATCTGTCGCTGCGCGACCAGCGCTTCTGCCTGGTCGAGCGCAACCTTGTAGTTGGTTGAATCGATGCGCATCAGGACTTCGTTGGCCTGAAAAACGCCGCCCGCGATGAACTTGGGCGATATGCTGCTTATCGTGCCGGACACTTCCGCGCTGAGAATGGTTTCGGTTCGCGGCCTCACCGTGCCCTGGCTGCGGACCTCGAAATTCGTCGTCATCGGCTCGAGAACAAGCACGTCGACCAGGGGATCCAGCTCGACCCGCTCCTTCTCCGGCGGCTTTTCTCGGAGGCCCATCATCGCGAACGCGGCGAGAACGGCCAGGATAGGAATCCCGAATATCAGGAGGATGCGCATTCGTTTGGCGTCCTGTTGCCTGTTGCTTACTGGAAGGTACGAAGCCGCCTATTCTGACCGTTTTCGATCACAAAATCAGGGGTTTATTGCGTCACGGCGGGGCTCTCAGGCCAGGCGCCGTCTGCACCCCAAGGTGCATTTCTGTGACATAACTCCATGAATTCCGTCCGATTTCAAACGAAACTGCCTGTCTGGAGTGAGCAGACAGACACGCAGGCCAGTGAAAAGGTGACCTAAGCGCCATGTACGAACAACATTTCGGGCTCAAAAAACGGCCTTTCAGCGTGAAAGCGACAGGCAACGAGGTCTTCGTCGGCCCGCAAACGGCAAAGACGATGGCAGGCTTTCGAAAAGCCCTCGCCGCTCAGGACGCGGTCGTGACCGTCTCCGGCGCGGTGGGTACCGGCAAGACGACGCTGGTCGAGCGTTCACTGGACGCCATCGGCAGCAAGTACAAGACAATCCGCGTGGGACGCATGCAGATGAACCCCAGCGACGTGCTCGAATCTCTGCTGATCGTGCTTGGCGTGAAAGGCCGTCCCAGCGGGACGATCCAGCGATTCACGGCACTCCGCCGGAAACTCAAGGATCTTCAGGACGCCGGAACGCGGGTCTTTATCCTGGTCGAGGACGCGCTGCGTACCGGCGCCGAAACGCTGGCGGAACTGGAAGCGCTGACGGTTGCGGAGGCCGGCGAATCCGACGGCGCCAGCATCGTGCTGATGGGCGACGAGCGCCTTTTCGAGTTCATGAAGAAAGCCGAGCTCGCGCAACTGCAGCAGCGAGTCAGGCAGCGACACCGGATCCAGCCGCTTTGCGAGGCGGAGCTGCGTGGCTACCTGAAACACTGCCTGCGGCTGGCCGGGGGCGATTTCGAGCAGATCTTCGATGCCAGGTCGGCCGAGCTGCTACACGGCCTGAGCCAGGGAATTCCGAGAGTCGCCAACACGATTGTCGACACCGTGCTGACGGCAGCGGCGTCGCAGGGCGTCGATCGCGTAACGGCAACGATGATTGCGGCGGTGGCTTCCGACGAGCTCGGACTCAGCGTCGAGAACTTCGACTTTTCCGAACCGGCCGCCGAAGCCTCGTCGGCGCCGGACGTTCCGCAGGCACTCTCTGCAGCGGCACAGCCCGTCGCCGAGCCGACGGCCGCAGCCGAAGCCCATGCGGCACCGGAAGCCGTTTCCAGTATTGAGCCCTCGTCCGCCAAAAAGCTTGCAGCGGCGCCGTCGGATCCTCTCATCGTTTTTGCCGACGACAACGAAGAGGCGGATCAGGATGTGACGGATATTCCGCACCTGATCCAGGACACATTGCCCGATCTGGCGATCCTGTCGCAGCGCTACGCGACGCTGCAGGAAAGCGACGCCGCGACAGAGCAAGACATCGCGGCGCAGGCACGGCCGGACGCCAGAGCTGGCGACATACCCGAGCTGAAAGCCGAGCCTTCGTGCTCGCCGGAGGCGGCGCAGCCCACGTCGACATCCGGGAACATCGCGGACCTCGCTGCGGAGCCTCCACAGCCTGACGGCGATCCGAAATGGGAACTGGCCGCGGAGCCCGAATTCAGACTGGTCGACGAAGTATTGCCGACGCTCGAGGCAGAGCCGCAACCCGACGCCGGGGCCGAGGCCACGGATGAGGACATTCCCGAGCTTCGGGCCGAGGCGGAATCGGCAGCCGTGGCCGAGGACGTACCGCAAGTCACCGTTGAGCCACCGGCCCTCATCCAGCCGGGCGCTGAAGTATCCGAACCGCCGCAGGCACCGGGCATGGTCGAACCCCTGCCGGTCGCCAGCGTTGACCTGGCAACCGACGCGGAGCCGAAATCCGAAGCTGCCGACGATGCACGAAGCGAATCCGATTCGGACGCTGACCAGGAGGAGCTGCCGGAGTGGGAACGGGATCCGACGCTGGCGCAGCTCAAGCCCGATCTGGAAGCACTGGAGCAGGCCCTGGCGTTCACGCACGGCGAACCGCTGGTTCAGGGCCGGGCCGCGCCGAAACCCGAAGATCTCGCGGATGCCGTTGCCGACGTCGACGAGATTCCGGAGATTATTCTCGACAAGTCGATTGAGACCGGCATCGAAGACCTCTCCATGGAGCAGCCTTCAGACATACTTCCGCCAGCACGTCCGGTGAAGAGCGACCCGCAACTCGACCGGATCGCCGCCGATATTGCGAACGCGAAATCGATCGAGGACATCGACGACATCATGGCGGAGACCTTGTTCGGCACCGGCATCAGCATGATCGCGGCACAGATTACCGCCAATCCGCCGCGGGACGACTCTGCGAACGATGAACTGGAGCTCGTGTCGGACTCCCCCGCTGAAGAGCCCGGGGCGCCGCCGGCTGAAACCAGCCCCGATGCACCGTATAGCCGTGATTCGGAGGAGATCTCGATAGAGACGCGCCCGCCTGTCGCCAAAACCGGGCTCGACTTGTCGGCGTCGCAGCGGCTCAAGACCGTGCGCGCGCTGAACGCCGACCTGCACCCGTCGCTCCGCGAATCCAAGGCCGAAGCTGCCCCGGATGCTCCGGAATCGATCGAGGATCAGATCAATACGTCGATAACGCAGACGCTGAAAGCACTGAAAGTACCGCTGCCGGGAGCGGTAGGAGAGACCGACGAGGACGAACCGAAGAAGGGCTTCCTGAGCCGATTCCGCCGCTCCTAGCGGCTATTACTCCAGCGCCCGCAGCGCCTCCAGGCGGGCGGCCTCGAACTCGTCACCGGGGCTCCATGTCGGTATCTCGTCGGCATTCGCTATCGCGAGCCCGGTCCAGAAACCCAGCAATGCATCGTCGATCATGCCATCCAGGTTCCAGCCGGGATCGTACTCGTCCGATGGCTGGTGGTAGTTCACCTCGGTGTAGTGATCGAGCTGCTCCTTGCCCCAACCCGGCGGGCGATCGACGAAGTCCGTTCCGGTGTCCAGGTACATGGCAGGCACGCCGATTTTGGCAAAACTGAATTGGTCCGAGCGGTAGAAATAGCCCTTGTCTGCAAACTGGTCCGGCTTGACGACCCGGCCCTGCTCCTCGGCGATGAGCTTCATGATCTGGTCGATGGATGATTTGCCAAGCCCTATATAGGTGACATCATGCGTGTCGCCCCAGATATTGCCGCCATCGTAATTGAGGTTCGCGGCAATCTTCCCCGGGGGAAACGTCGGGTTCGCGGCGTAATACTCGGAGCCAAGCAGTCCCTGCTCTTCCGCTCCTACCAGCGCAACCAGCACCGAGCGGCGCGGCGCCACCGGCAGCGCCTTGATCGCCCTGGCGATCGCCAGGACCTGCGCAACGCCGGTCGCATTATCCATGGCACCGTTATAGATCGCGTCGCCGTCTTCGTTCGGTGTGCCGATACCCAGGTGGTCGTGATGCGCGGTGTAGATGACCACTTCGTCACGGAGTTCCGGGTCGCTGCCTTCAATCAGGCCAAGAACGTTTGCGGACTTGACGCGCTGCAGGTCAACCGCCATGTCTATCGACGTGCTTACGCCAAGAGGCACCGGCTCGAAGTCCCTGTTGTAAGCCGCCTCGCGCAGTTCGTCGAGGTCCAGTCCCGCCATGGCGACAAGATCGCGAGCCGCGTCTTCGGTCAGCCAGGCATTGATCTGGCTGCGAGGCTCGTCGCCGGCCGGCAGTTCGAACTGCACACCCGTCCACGACGTTTGCACGACCTGGAACGGGTAGCCTGCCGATGGCGAGGTGTGAATAATTATCGCGCCCGCGGCGCCCTGTCGAGCAGCACTCAGATACTTGTAGTCCCAGCGCCCGTACCAGAGCCTCGTCTCACCGGCGAACAGATCAGGGTCCCAGTCAGGGTCGTTGTTCATCATGAGCAGGACCTTGCCCTTCAGGTCTACGCCCTTGTAGTCGTCCCAGTCGTATTCGGGTGCCTGGATACCGTAACCGACGAACACTACCTCGGCATCGCTGAGCGTTGCGCGCTCGGCCTGTACTCCGCTGCCGACGATGAACTGGTCCCACTGCTTCAGCGTCATCGAATCGGTTTCACCGTCAAACGTCCAGGTGCTCGGCTGAGACGCATTGATGCCCACGAGATCGAAGCTCTGCTGCCAGCTACCGTCCGCGGCGCCGGGCCGCAGGCCGAGGACTTCCATCTGCCTGGCAAGGTATTGGCGGGCGGCCTCGTCGCCGCGGGTGCCAGGACCCCGGCCCTCGTATCGATCGTCAGATATCTCGATGACGATCTCACGCATGTAATCGTCCCGGATTTGCTGTGCCGCCTTTTCGGCGTCGCCGTTCGCTTCCCTTGTTGTCACGGCCGTGCCGGTGGCGGTCGCGGCATCGGTCGATTCCTGCTTGCTGCAGCCCGCGAGTACCATTGCGATGAGTACCACGGTCAATAGGCTTGATTGCTTCACGATGATAATGTCTCCCGGGCTCATGTCCCGCTAAATAGTTCGTCCAAAAAGTTTTTCATGGCAACCCAGGACCGACGGTCGGCTGCCGCCGCATAGACAGTACCCCGGGACTTGTCATTGGCCATCGGGTTTGTAAAGGCATGAACCGTGTTGCCATACGCATGCAACTGCCAGTCCGCGCCGGCCGCTGTCAATTCCTCTGACAGCGCCAGTATGCTGTCTGGCGTTGCCAGCGGATCGTCCCAACCATGCAATACGAGTACCCTGGCATCGATGTTGTTACCCGGTATGTTGTCCGGTGCATCCAGCAGTCCGTGAAAACTGACCACGCCAGCGAGATCTTCGCCAATGCGCGCCATGTCCAGGACACAAAGACCGCCAAAACAAAACCCGATCGCTGCTGTTCGTCGTTCGTCGACCTCCGGCTGTTCCTTGAGGACGCGAAGCGACAGCGACAGGCGCCGCTGCAACGCGTCGCGATCCGCTTTCAAGGCATTCATGTGGCTGCGCGTGTTGTCCTCGCCGGTTCCTATCTCGGCCCTGCCGTACAGGTCGATGGCAAATGCGGCATAGCCAAGCCTGGCGAGCGCTTCCGCCTTGCCCTCCTCGAAGGCCGAGCGGCCGCGGATCGTGTGAACGACCAGGACTCCCGGGCGTGGCCCACCGCTCACATCGTCCCAGGCCAGCGTGCCCTCGTAGGCTATGTGTCCATCGTCATAGTCGACCGGACGAGTCCGTATGCTCAAGTGTCACCCAAGGATAGTCTCCGACTACTGTCGGCGAATTACGAAAACCTCGTATCGCCCGTCAGGGCCGATGTACCAGGAAGCCACGGTGCTCGTAATGCTCACAATGATCGAGCCAAATACGGCCGACCAGAATCCGCTCACCGTGAAATTCTCCAGCATCGCTGCTACCAGGCCGAACATCGCGGCGTTCAGCACAAGAAGAAACAATCCCAAGGTGATAATGGTCAGCGGCAGCGTCAGGATGAACGCGATCGGACGCACGATGCCGTTGACGATTCCCAGCAGTAACGCCGCCAGGATGAAGCTGCCGGTACCGACGATGCTGACCCCCGGTAACAACTGGGACGCCATGAATAGCCCGAGCATCGCGATAATCGTTCGAAGAATGATTCCCTGCATCGGCCCATTATGGCCAGATCCCACCCAACATAAAAGCCTCAGCGGGCGGCGATCGACGCCGGTCGGGCATCGGAGCCGATCGCGTGCATCTGCACCGTGCCGATAGCCCGCTCCACGAAAGCCGCTTCGCAATAGCAGAGGTAGAACTCCCACATGCGAATAAATTCCTCGGAAAAGCCCTGCCTGCGGACCTCCGAAAGTTTGTCAATAAAGCGCTGCCGCCAGTGCCTTAGCGTCAATGCGTAGTGCGGTCCAATGTCCTCGACGCTGATTGCACGCAGATCCGTGACGCGAGTCATCGAACTGGTCATCGCGGTCAATGAAGGGAGGAATCCGCCTGGAAAAACATAGCGTTTGATGAAATCGACAGTCCTCCTGGCCTTGTCGTATCGCTGATCGCTAATCGTAATCGCCTGTAGCAGCATTTCACCGTCGGGTTTTAGCAGCGACGCGCACTTCGCAAAGAAAGTGTCCAGATATTCGTGCCCGACGGCCTCGATCATTTCAATCGACACGAGCTTGTCGTACTGGCCCTCGAGATCGCGGTAGTCGTTTCTGAGCAGGGTAATCCTGTCGCCCAGTCCCAGCGAATCGACTCGCGCCTTCGCGAACTGGTATTGCCGCTCGGAGATCGTGGTCGTGGTAACGTTGCAGCCGTAATTACTTGCCGCATGGATGGCAAAACCACCCCAGCCTGTACCGATTTCGATGACCTTGTCGCCGGGCTTCAGGTCCAGCTTTTTACAGATCTTTTCGAGTTTTGCTACCGCTGCCTCGTCGAGTGACGCCGACGGGCTCGGAAAAAACGCGCTCGAGTACATCATTTGCGTATCGAGCCAGAGCCCGTAGAAATCGTTACCCAGATCATAATGAGCGGAAATATTTTGCCGGCTGCCGCGCCGGGTATTCCGGTTCATCCAGTGAAACAGTTTCCGAAATGGTCGCCTCACCAGCGCCGCCCCCGAATCTATCTCGTCGAGAACCCCCCGATTCCGAAGCAGGATCTGAACGAGTGCCTCGAGCTCGGAGCATTCCCAATAGCCCTGCATGTAGGCCTCACCGGAGCCAACGGATCCTCCGAATGCGATGTCGCTGTAGAACGCCGGCGCGTTGATTTTGACGACGACCGAAACCGGGAATTCGCCGGCGTATTCCCCGAATGTCTCCGAATCGCCATTCTCGACGAAGGTGATCTGGCCCTTCTCGATCCTGGCAAGTCGGCTGCGGACGATTCGACGAGCCAGCCTGTCCAGCCAGTTTGGCGAGAGCTGGCTTGCCAGGAACTCCTGCGAGTCAACGGAAGCCGTTTTCATATCTTTTGTACCACCATGGTCTTCTTCTTGTCGGGATGAACGTAGAGGGGGCAGCGCTTGAGCCACAGCCGAAGCGCCTGCCAGTAGATCGCAAAAACGACCTTGACGGTCATCATCGGATACCCTGCAAGAACGCGCGCCAGGGACAGACCGCCGATCTCGACGCGCTGCATCGCGATCGCGGCCTCAAAAATGCGCCTGCCGTCTTTTGCACTAGCCATGTAGACGTTCATGCGTTGCGACGGGACGTTGAAACTCCAGTCGTAATCAACGTCCATCGGCATGAACGGCGACACGTGCATTTTCTTTTCAGGCCGGACGCGCCAGGCGCTAGTAGTGCCGATGTTCTCGCTGGCCGGCAGCACATAGGTATCCTGTTCGCCCCAGGGCGTGTTGTTGACTTCCGCAACAATCGTCTCGAGTGTGCTGCCATCGTCCGCGAAGCAGTAATAGAAACTGACGGGATTGAAGCCGTGGCCGAAATATCGAAGGTTCGTCAGCAGCCTGATCGGACCGCCTGGTCGACTGCCGGTCTCTCGCGCGACGAGCTCCCGCACCGATTCGGACAGCGGCTGTGTCGCCGGGCCAAGATGATCCGATCGGCGGAAACGGGCGATAGCCCACCGGCGGGATGACCACAAGCAGCGTTTCGCAAACAGCTGCGGCAGCTCGTCAAGATCGAGGTACATCATGAACAGCCGGTACTTGAAACGATGCAGGACCGGCGTCGTCCTTGTGTGCCTAACCTGCCCTTCGTAGATGCAGCTCTGCACGTTTTAACCTCTCCTCGAAATGAGCGACAGCATTCAGTGCGCTGACGACGCCGTCTTCGTGAAAACCATTGCGCCAATAGGCGCCGCAATAGTATGTGCGGTCCGTATTGATCTCCGCCTGCCGCGCCTGCGCAAGAACAGCCTCACGGGTATAGACGGGATGCTGGTACTGGATGCGACGAATGATCCTGTCAGGATCGATTCGGGTATCATCATTCAGGGTCACAACATAGGTCTCTTTCGCGTTTAGCCCCTGCAGAATGTTCATGTTGTAGGACACAGCGACGTGGCGGCGGCTGTCTTCCGGAACGAAGTAGTTCCAGGCCGCCCATGCCCGTTTCCGGCGTGGCAACACGGACTGATCCGTATGCAGCACGGCTTCATTGTCCTGATAGCCGATAGCACCCAGTACACTGCGCTCGACCACGGTAGGATCCGAGAGCATCGCAAGTGCCTGGTCGCTGTGGCAGGCCAGAAACACGAAATCAAAAGACTCCGTGCCGCTTTCGGCCGTGCACACGTCGACGCGATCGGGGAAGCGGCGGATCGACTTTACAGCCGTATTCAGTCGAATTGCCGCGCTATGCCCGCGCACCAGCCGCTTGACGTATTCCCTGGAGCCGCCCTGTATGACTCGCCACTGCGGCCGGTTCTCGAGCTGCAGCAGGCCGTGGTTCTTGAAAAACCGGACGAGGAAGTCCGCGGGCATATTCAGCACCGAGCGAGGCTCGGACGACCAGATCGCGGCGGCCATCGGCACGAGGTAGTGGTCGGTAAAGTCGCTGCCGTAGTAATTCTCCGACAGGTACTCCGCGAGCGAAAGCGGCCTGTTGCTCCTCCCGATGTCCAGCAACGCTTCGCGATTGAAGCGCAGGATGTCACGAACCATCGAGTAGAACGACGGTCGAAACAGATTGCGTCGCTGCGCAAAGAGACCATTCAGCGACGAACCATTGTACTCGAGGCCGCCGTTCGCCGAATGAACGCTGAATGACATCTCGCTGGCTTGCGATGGCTGGCCGATGTCGTCCAGTACCTTGATGAAATTCGGATAGGTGCGGTCATTAAAAACGATGAAACCGGTATCCACAGCGATAGATCGCCCGCCCTCATCGACGTCGACGGTATTGCTGTGCCCGCCCACGTA
Source organism: uncultured Gammaproteobacteria bacterium (assembly GCA_963701335.1). Taxonomy (GTDB): domain Bacteria; phylum Pseudomonadota; class Gammaproteobacteria; order Steroidobacterales; family Woeseiaceae; genus UBA1847. Next base: position 1,605,153 of record CAVOZR010000004.1, on the reverse strand, counting down.
ACCTGCCGACTCGAAGACCGTTACCTCAAAACGATCGCGAAGCTTCCAGGCGGCGATGTTGCCCGCGATGCCGGTGCCAACTACCGCAATGCGCACGCCGCACTCCCTTGCCTCAGTCCTGCCCGCATTACCATTGTTGCGGCACTCGCTCGATCTTGCTGACATCGTAGCCGACAGAATCGGCGAGCTCGACCAGGCGCTGATACTCTGCCTCGGGTATTTGCGGCGTTCTCGCCATGATCCAGATGAAGTCCCTTTTCTGCCTTGCGATGACCGTCATGGAATAATCGTCATCAAGGTAGATGATTCGATAATCGGCCTTGATCGGCCAAACGAAGCGCATGCCCCATATCGCGTTACTCTGCTTGTCGGTTACGAAGCCTTTCGGGTTGTATTCTTTCTTGTCACCATCGAAGCTGCCCTTGCGAAAGGTGAACGTCGTCTGGATAGTGCCGTCCTCGTTCATCGCATAGGTCTCGACCGCGTTGTGAGCACCCTTTTCGAGAAATGTTGGTATGTTCGCAATGACATACCAGTCTCCCATGAATCGTTCCAGGTCTACGTAATCGACAGTTTCCATTTGTGGTCCACGCGCCGCGCAGGCGCCCAAAGTAATGGCCAGCAGCAAGGCGGCCAGCGTTTTTCCAAGTCTATTCATGTCAGCTAAGCTCATATCGAATTATCCGGCCGCCCTTCGCAACCGACTCGAGCGCAAGCCATTCGTCGTCGGACGAATACCAAAGTCTGATCTCGAGCTGTTTCGCGGTCAGCCTGTAGACTGACGCGTCGACTGTTTGGCCACGCACGCTGATGAGCTCCTGGCCGATGTTTTGCACCTCGACATCCAGGTATTCGCCGGACTGTGAATCCAGGAGCCTGGGTTGCCGCAAGAAATCCGGGTTCCAGTAGGCGAACGTCATTACGCAGTCACCGAGGGCTTTCGTCTCCGCGCCGGCATCGACAACGAGTCGGTCCTCGACGGTGGTGCCGATCACAGCGAGCTGCTTGCCATTCGCCTGCGTGCGGGCTTCGATCTCCCTCAGGCAGCCATCAGCCCATAGCTCCGTGGCATCGTGCCGGTAACGAAAGGCATTGATGAAGAGGATACGCACGTCGAACTTCGCTTCGCTTCTGAGGCGTCGTTGTTCACCGTCTTTGATAAGCTCGAATCGGTGATAGCCGATAGTGTCGCCGTCCAGCCTCACCGAGAAATCCCAGCTTTGTGTTACGCCACTGCCCTTGCTGACAGCCGGGGCAAATACCAGCATCAGTGTGATGAGAGCTGCGGCAGCCCGCGAGTAGAGTCTGATCATGAATGCGCCTCTCTGGTGCTTGCGGGGCCTCGCCGGGGTCCCGGGAAAAATGCGTTGGTCCGCCGGATATAGTCGGCGTACTTCGGGCGCCTGTTGCCGATGGTCTTTTCCAGCAATGCGACGCCAGACACCTTCAGCAACAGGAAAGACATCAACAACGGTGCGAATACCGTCCACCAGGCGCCGGCAGAAAGTGCAAACAGCCAGAACGCCCACCAGATGCAGAATTCGCCGAAGTAATTCGGATGCCGGGAATAGCGCCACAAGCCTGTATCAAGGACCTTGCCCTCGTTCGCCGGATCGGCCTTGAAGGCCCTCAGCTGCTGGTCGCTGACAGCCTCGAAGATGAATCCTGTGGTCCACAGTAATAGTGCTGCTGCCTCGACAAGCTGGATCGGCCCATCTACGGCGATGGCCGCATACAGCGGTATGGATATGATCCAGGCAAGAACGGCCTGTAGTCCGAACACGATGTACAGGCTCTTGAACGCGAACCCTGGCGAGTTGTTTGCGCGGATCGCCTGGTAACGCGAGTCTTCGCCCTCGCCCCAGTTTCGGACCGTGATGTGTAGCGACAGCCTGATCGACCAGATGGCGACCAGCGCCAGCACGATCATGCCTCTCACGGACAGCTCGCCTGCGTTTACCGCAAAGATCAACGCCGCGATCAGAAAGAAAACCGACCAGAGGCTGTCGACGAAGCTTACGTCGCGTGTTAGCAGGCTGACGGCCCAGGCCAGCACGGCGGTGGCAATAAGGGCGCCGAGGGTTACCAGGTAAATGCTCATCCAGTAGCCTCCCGATGCCGTAGCTTCATGGACATGCCGTCATTGCGCTCTGCGACGGCGAGCAGGAGTGGCATGAACAGGGCCCAGCCGATGGCAAGAGCGATCAGGGCGGCCGAGTAGTTAACTAGCACGATGCCGCCCAGTTTCTGCCCGGCGATATACGAAAGCGGACCGCCAATAGCACCGAACAGTGCAGCAAGCAGGGGACGACCCTTAAGCCAGCCCATCGACATGTTAAGCGTGGTGCCAAAAAGCATCCACATGGTAATGATCCAGTATGGTGCAAGGAATTCGCTGAACTGGCCGGACGGATACGTGACCCATCCGAGCGCAACCATCAGGCTATCGAAAACAACACCGACGAGTCCGCAGGCCATCACCAGTATCAACTCCGCCTGTGGCCGTCGCGCCTGCCGCAGATGGATCGCCAGCACTATCGTTAACACGAGCGGACCAAGCCAGGGCATCTGCTTGGCAGCCCCGACGACGGACGAAAACCAGCCGATCTGAAATGCCGCGAAATTGATCAACACCGGCATGTTATTCACCGGCTTTGCGGAACAGGTAATGGCTGACGTACCACTCCTGCCCGTTGTTGAAGCGGAATAACTCTTCGCAGGCCATGAAAAACATGCGCCAGCGCATCCACCAGCGCCCCGCCTCTTCCTGGCCATAGGTGTCGATGAGTATTGGCATCACCGTATCGCGACGACGGTCCATGCGGCTGAGCCAGGCCCTGCAGGTCTTAGCGTAGTGCGAGCCATTCCAGGCCCACCGCCGTTCCAGGCTCAAATGTTCCTGAAACAATAGCGGCAGGTCGGCGCTGGGCATAATGCCACCGGAAAAAAAGTGACGGCTCATCCAGTCACCCGGTCCCTTGTCGATGTACTCGTAGGGCGTAGTCCGGTGACAGAATATATGCATGAAGAAACGGCCTTCAGGCAGCAACCAGGAATCGATCCGCCGGTAAAGCTCGCGATAGTTGCGCATGTGCTCGAACATCTCGATCGATACGATTCGATCGAAGGCATCGCCAGCCTCGAAATCGTTCATGTCGCAAACGATGACGTCGATATTCTCGATGCCCCGTTCTGCGGCGGTCGCCTGAATGAATTCCTGCTGCGACCGCGAATTGGACACCGATGTAACGGACGCGTTAGGAAAATGCTCTGCGATCCAGAGAGAAAGCGAGCCCCAACCGCAACCGAGATCGAGGACCTTCATGCCATCACGAATTGCCGCCCTTTCGACGGTAATTTGCAGTGCGGACTGCTCGGCCTCGCCGAGTGAACCTGCACCGGCACCCCAGTGACAGCAGCTGTACTTGCGGTTTTCACCCAGAACTTCGACGAAAAACTCGGCAGGCACTTCGTAGTGCTGCTCGTTAGCGAGCTCGGGCACGAGCGCAATGGGTGAAGCGCGCATCATGTCGGCGAAATCGTTCAGCGTCCTGGCGGCGAACTCCACATCGCCGGCGCGAATCTCGGCAAGCTTTCGCTCTAGGAGCCGGCGCATACCGCCACGTATCACCGTGTCCGGCACCAGTCCTGACTCGGTCCAGTTGATTGCTTTTGCTGCGACACCGCTCATTGTCGGCCTCCTGTGAAACAGTGGTGCTCAATATACAGAGGCGCACGGCTGCAACAATGGCCAGAGCGCTACTGTTACAATCGCTTACATGTAGACATGAATTGCAGCAGTGGCCTGGTCTGCTAGAATCCCAGCGCCGCCCCGGTAGCTCAGCAGGATAGAGCACCAGATTCCTAATCTGGGGGTCCCATGTTCGAATCATGGTCGGGGCGCCATTCCTGACGGGAGGGCCGCAAGCCCGTTTGTCAGGAATGGAGGCACGGCCTTGTGATGAGAACTTCGTTCGACCAATTGCGCAGCAATTGTCGATGCAGCGGTACCAGCCGCGAAACCCGCAGGGTGAGGATCGCTCTTAGGCGATCCGAATCAACCCTCTCCGGGGCGCCATGTTCGACAAAACGCGCCAGCGTTTTGGACGCACGAAGTGCGCGCCCGAGACCATAAAGCCATAGGTCGTGGCGCGCCCTCAGGCCATGATCGTGAGTGCAAGATTGATAATCGTGCACCAGCCGAAAAAGGTTGCCAGTGTCTCAACTGAGGTCACGATGCGAAGCTCCGGTTTTTGCGAATCGGGCCTTATGATACTGGATTGCGCTTCGTCGCAGGTGAGCGATGCCTGCCGCCGGCGCCATGAATCGTTTACACGACAGACCTGAGGATCGGGAAGATGAGCGGAGTTGAAGGACGCGTCGCGCTGGTCACGGGCGCAGGCCGAGGCATCGGCCGGGCGACAGCGGAGTTGCTGGCGTCGCGGGGCGCCGAGGTGATGACTGTGGCTCGAACTCGAAAGGAGTTGCAGGATGTCGGCCTGGAGTATGTCGTAGCGGACCTGGGAACCGCGGATGGCTGCGCGTTTGCGATCGCCGAAACCGAGCGTCGGCTCGGCGCCATCGAGATCCTCATCTGCAATCATGGCATCGGTTCCGCCCATGAGAAGGTGACCTGGGAACAACCGGAAGAGATCTGGCGCGAGACGATGCGTGTCAATCTGGACGGGCCTTTCTATCTTTCCAGGGGCACGCTGGGCCGAATGGTCGAACGCGGCTACGGAAGGATCGTTTACACCAGCTCGACGGCTGGCCTGGTCGCCGAACACGCCAGCAGCGCCTACAACAGTTCCAAGCACGGGCTGATCGGCCTCATGCGTTCGGTGGCGATTGACGCGGGCGCCTTCGGCGTCACCGCCAACGCCGTTCTGCCCGGCTGGGTGCGCACCGAGATGGCGGAACGCTCGGCGCGGCAGGAAGCCGGCGATCGAGGAATTTCGGTCGACCAGGTTTGGGACGAACGTGCCGCGCTCTATCCCCCTGGCCGTGTGGCTACCGTGCAGGAAGTCGCGCAAAGCATTGCATTTCTTGCTACTGAGGAAGCCAGCGGTATCAACGGCGAGGCGATCAAGGTCGCATTGGGAAGCGTCGCCTAGACCCTGAGTTTTGCTCGCGATCCGCGAGACCGTCCCCAGGTTTTCGGCAAAACGCACAAAGTGGCAATGCGATCGAATATACTGCGGTCCGACGCGCAGCGACGCGTTGGTTCTACAATCCAGTGAGTCACGGCTGCCCTTTGCTGTTCGCGCAAATCGGCCGCCTGCGCGATAAAGGCATCCTAAGGCATGGCAGCAACGAAAATCCCGGGTTTCGCAACCGTGGACCCCTACAACGGCATGACCGGTGACGCACCGGCGGCCGCGCTGAATCTCATCGACGGGCAGTGGAAGGCCGCGCAACGCATTCGCGAGGATATTCCCGACCCCCTGTCGGGCGACGCGTTTCTGGCCGTTCCGGATACCGAGGCCATTGCGCCCTTCGTAAAGAGCCTCGGTCAGTGCCCGAAAACCGGGCTTCACAACCCGCTGAAGAATACCCACCGTTACGTCCAGCTAGGGGCCGTGTGCGCCCGTGCCTCGGCGCTGCTGGCCGATGACGCCGTCGAGGCGTATTTCACGAAGCTTATCCAGCGAGTCATGCCGAAGAGCTGGCAACAGTGCCGGAATGAGGTGATTGTCACGCGTGTATTCCTCGAGAATTTCTCGGGCGACGGCGTACGCTTTCTTGCACGTGGTTTTTCCAATCCGGGCGATACCACCGGGCAGGAGTCGCGCGGTTATCGCTGGCCTTTTGGTCCGGTCGTTGTCATCGCCCCGTTTAACTTCCCGCTGGAAATACCCGCACTGCAGGCCCTGGGCGCGCTGTTCATGGGCAACCGGCCGCTGGTCAAGGCGGATTCAAAGGTCAGCGTCGTGTTCGAACAGTTTCTGCGGCTGTTGATCCACAGCGGCTTGTCGGCCGGCGATATCGACCTGATCCATTGCCGCGGCGAACGCATGGGCGAGCTGCTCGATGCCGCGACGGACCGCGTACGCATGATCCAGTTCACCGGTTCCAGTCATGTTGCCGAGGCGGTCGCCCGCAAGGTCAACGGTGCCGTTCGCCTGGAGGACGCCGGGTTTGACTGGAAAATCATCGGGCCCGACTACGACCCGCGCTGGTCCGACTATGTTGCCTGGCAGTCCGATGAGGATGCCTATAACGCCTCCGGACAGAAGTGTTCGGCACAGAGCATTCTGTTTGTGCACGACAACTGGTCCGATGCGCTGCTCCCCCGACTCAAAGCCCTGGCATCGCGTCGCAGTCTCAAAGACCTGTCCATCGGCCCGGTTCTCTCATGGACCAATGAGCAGATCCGACAACACGTTGATGCCGTACTCGAAGTGCCCGGGGCGGAGCTCCTGTTCGGTGGTACGCCCATCGATGGCCATCGTATACCGGCCTGCTACGGCGCCTACGAGCCCACGGCCATTCGCGTGCCGCTCGCCGCTATTGCCGGCAAGCATTTCGAGCTGCTGACGACCGAGCTTTTCGGACCGTTCCAGATCATCAGCACCTACGGCGACGATGACATCGACGCTCTGCTGGCGATCCTCGAGCGCATGTCGCATCACCTCACGGCAGCGGTTGTGAGTGCCGACCCCGTCTTCCAGAACAGGGTCCTGTCAGCCACCGTGAACGGCACCACCTATTGCGGGATGCGGGCGCGAACCACGGGGGCGCCGCAGAACCACTGGTTCGGTCCCTCGGGCGATCCCAGGGCCGCCGGCATCGGAACGCCCGAAGCGATCATCGGCACCTGGAGCGGGCATCGCGAAATCATCATGGATCAGGGTGCGCTGTCCGACGACTGGACAGTGCCCTCCCTTAAATAGGAACAGCGTTTTGCCATTCGCGGTTATTGGCTCTACAGTGGCCCGATGAACGAACACGAAAGACGGGCCGCGACGCTCGCACGGCATCGAAATATATTGCTGCGGATGGCCGTCAGGGTATCCCTGTACTATCTTGTGCTTGCAGGGGCGGTCGCCATCCTGGTCACCGTATTTCCGAATACCGTGCAGGATTTTCCGCTGGGCGGCGTCGGCGATATCGCCGAGTACGGTGGAGGCAGCCTTTACGATCTGGAAGAGGCGCTGCTCTCGGCCGACGACGAAGAACTTGAGGAGATAGCGACTGCAACCACGCGCGCGCGCCTGGCCCGAGGGCCAGTCTGGTTGCAGGAAGCGATTTCGCTGGTCTACGTCATGGGGGCGACGCTGCTTCTGATGCTGCCGGTGTCGTGGGTATACCGGGCCATCCACACCGATAGCATCTACGACCACTCCATCGATACCACAACGCTGGTGCTCCCTGCCGTTGTCGCTGGTATTGTCACGGTCGTTCAGCACAGCCTGGCGCTCGCTTTCAGCCTCGCCGGCATCGTCGCCGGCGTTCGCTTCAGACGAGCGCTCAGCGACACCTTCGATACATTGTTTATTCTCGCCTCTATAGGCGTCGGTATCTCCGCGGGCGTCAAGTCGATCGAGATTGCGATCGTTCTGACCGTATTTTTCAACTACGCCGCTATTGCCGTGTGCGCCTTCGGCGACGGCCTGGAATCGCAGTTCGTCCTCGAAGACAAGATACGTCGCAAACTGGCTAAAGCTGAAAAGGCAGCCGCCAAGCGCGCCCGCGCCGACTCCTAATCTTCGGACAGCATCTTTTCAAGCAGGTCCGCGCCGCGACAACGGTCGTACAGCTGCTTCTGTTGCCGCCTGGGGTTGTCGAGAACTTCGAAAAACTCCTCGATGTACTCTACCGTTTTTTGCTTCAGATTCGGTTCAAGCTCCCTCGAGTGCCTGTACAAGTCCAGGATCTCCTCGCGCTTCGACTGCACATACCGGATCGTATCCTCCAGTACGCCGGGCGGCTGACATAGTCCGCGGTAATAGCGTGTCCGCACGAATCGAATCGGAATATGCGACGGCGGTGCCGCATACTTCGTGTTGACCAGACCCGACAGATCGAAGTCGTAGGGTACCGGAATTCGCACGTCCGCATTGTCTTTGAGGGCAAGTATCTCGGAATTGTGGCAGCACTCCCGTCCGTCGGCGGACTGCAGCACCGAGTAGTCGTTGTTGGCGATCAGGAACTGAAACAGGTCCACGAGCGCCGTGCTCGTATGGTCCATCTGGTCGAACCTGTTCGACACTACCGTCAATCGCACCAGTCCGAGCCGCTTCGCCATGTCCTTGTCATCCTCGATAACAAAGGCCAGGTCGGTCCATGGCCGCAGCTTTTCGTCACTATCGACATAGCTGATGCGCACGAGCCTCGTGCCGAAACTCTTTTCGGTCAGTATTTCAAACGTACGGTAGGCCAGGTACTCGAGCACCACGTTTTGCTGCGATTTCGCACCATCCTGGCAGGGCGAGACGACTTTCAGCTTGTTCTGGCCCGCAAACAGCGTGTCCTTGACCTGCCCTTTCTTGAAGTTCAGCTGCAGCGGCGGAAGCTGGCAATAGGTCCGGCGGAACAGTCCACGCGTACGTATTGAAACGTCAAGCCGCTGGGTTGCGCCGTCCGGTGCCGTGTAGGACCACTGCCCCGGCAAATAGATTCGAACGTCCTGCTCGCGCTGAGTATAGGCCTGCCAGATTGGCGCGGTAAGAACCACCTTGACCACGGTGTCATCCTGGAACAGCGGCTTTTTCTCTGTCGAGTCCGCCATCACGGGCAAGGCCAGCGCGACCAGTATCAATGCAATTGTTTCTGATCTCATCATGCTGAGAGTTATACGGCATAGGCAATTCATTGTCATACGAAGATACCGAGGTATGCTCACTCCCGGCGACACCACAGACACGGGCTTCACTGGTCCCGGCACGGCAGTGTATTGTGTGGCCTGTCCAGAGCTGTAGAATCGTTGCGAGTAGCGGGGTTCGGCGTTCGTAGCCTCAGCGCCGGGAAAGGATCCATAACAGGGAGAAAAGGTATGCTTGAGATTGGCTCGCGGGCACCGGAGTTCGAGCTGGCGAATGATCGAGGCGGAGAAACGACGTTGTCCGATCTATTGAAGGACGGGCCGCTTATTCTCTACTTCTATCCCGCAGATTTCACGCCCGGTTGCACAAAGGAAGCGTGCTCTATTCGCGACATTCACAATGACATTCAGTCAGTCGGGCTCCAGGTCGCCGGTATCAGCCCGCAGGACACCGAGAGTCACGTGCGCTTCCGGGATGAATATGACCTGCCCTTCATACTGCTGAGCGATCCGGATAAGGTTGCCATAAAGATGTATGACGTCGACGGACCGTTCGGCGTCGGCGTGCGACGTGCAACGTTCCTAATCAATCAGGACCGCATTATCCAGGACGCGGTCATGGCGGATGTTCGCATCGGGCGTCACCAGGAGTTCATCGAAAAAGCCGTGGTGCTCAGGGAAACGGCGGGTCGGGGCTCCAAGTAGCAGCCGGGGCCGCGCCAACATCCCGGGTCACGTGGCTGCCCTGGCCAGGCTTTCGCCGTATTGCAGGAACTCCGCTTATTCGCCCTGCACGGTGAGGATCACGCGCCGCCTGTGAGGCGACTGCCGATGCTCCCACAGGTATACCCCTTGCCAGGTACCGAGCGCGCAGCGACCGTCTCGAACGGGCAGATTCAGATCCGATTGTGTAAGGATGCTGCGAACGTGCGCCGGCATGTCGTCCGGTCCCTCGGCCGTATGCGTAAACATGGGATCGCCATCCGCAACCAGACCCGACATGAAGGTCTCCAGATCCTTCCTTACGCTCGGGTCCGCGTTTTCACAGAGCATCAGCGAGGCGCTCGTGTGACATATGAAGACATGGCACATGCCTGACACGATGCCGGAATCGCGAACCGCTCGCTGCACATCGCGACTGATGTCGTAGGTCCCGCGGCCTTTCGTGGAGACCTCCAGCTCATGCTGCGCGATCACGGGACGTAAGGCTCGCCGTAACGCAGCCGGATCGTCTTTGTCTTGCCAAACCAGGGAATGCTGACGATGTAGATATTGTCGTATTCGCCCTCGGCGATTTCCGGAACGTTCTTGCTGGCACCCATGTTCGCGATCATCTCGGGCACCGTATTGCTGTGTCCGACGACCAGGATTATTTTGCCTTTGTATTCATGGACCACCGTCTCGAGGAAAGCCTCCGTATCCGCGGCATCGTAAGTCATTATCTGCAGGCCCAACGCGTCGGCCACCGGCCTCGCCGTCTCGACGGTGCGCCGATACGAGGTCGAGTAGATTGCATCGACGCCGACGCCAGGGACGACGTCGGCATCGACGAGTTGTCTTGCCAGTTCGGCCGCGCGTTGCTTACCCGCCTCGCTCAGACCCGGATCGCCTTCCGGAAGCGACGCCTTTTCGGCGTGGCGTACGAAAATCACCGTCGTTGTCGCCTGGGATTCGAAAAACCAGGCCAGACCCACGGCGATCAGCGTGTAGATGACGACAATCTGGATTCTGCGCCGACGACGACGGCGTTTCCGGTTTGTTTCGCTTTGCGTTCTTGTTGCCGGTTTGACCATCTGGCCGACTTTACGAGGTTTTACTGGCTTTGACTACGCCGGGCTAGGGCCGCGGCGTGCCATCACGGTCCTTTTCGACCACGCGATATTCACCTTCGATGTAGCCTTTGGAAGCCGACTCACCTCGCCTGGCGGCCTGCCCTCCCTGCCGGGCCAGCTTGCGGTTGAACCACCAGAGCCGCAATCCCACGACAGCGGCGAATACCGCGACGATCGCGCCGAGCACGACAAACGCGACGAAACCGAGCACCACTGACACCGCAATGATCAGGGCGCCCGCAATGACAACGAAGATATTTGCAATGGGATTGCCGGCCGGCAAACCACGATTGCCTGTCGAGTATTTCAAATCGGGTTCCTCGATATCCGTCTAGTCCACGGATTTTCTGCTGTAAAAGCCTTCGAACCACGGCGACCACGTCTCGCCGTCTGCCGAAAGCTGTTCGAAAAACTGCCGTACCCGGCCGTCCGGCAATGGTGTCCAGAGACCGCGAAATTGAGCCGTCGTAGCGCTTGCAACGTAGTGGATTGTACCAGTAAGCAGCATGCCCTCACCCGTCATGCCGCCGCGGATATTGATCTGGTTACCTGACGCGTCGTTCCATATCTGCACCCAGTCGCCCGAAATCCGATCGAGATAATTGATGCTCGTGCCGGTGGTGCCGCTCGCACTGCTCCATTGCTCGGTCAAAAGGCAGCCATGCTCCGCGCTCTCAATCCGGTTGCTGCCCAGGTAGCTGCCGTTTGTCGCGTGAACGTCCCAGTCGCCAACCCAGAAATCGAACGCCGAAAACGCCGCATCGTGTTCGCAGGGAAATGCCTGTTTCGCCATCGCGGCAAGCAGCGCGTCGTAGGCATCATTGCCGGCGAGCGTCGCGAGAATCGGATCGCCGCTGATAATGCCGACCCCGGTGAAGCCGCCGCGGGCAATCGCATCGAGTTCGGCCACGGCAGCCGAGACATCTCTTGCCAGCACATCCAGCCTCGCGCGTTCCAGGCCAATACTGACGGGCGAGTACTGCCGCTTGCCGGCCTCGTCGAGCGCATCGCGGGCGATCTCATGGCGCCCGGCTTGTCGTGCGCTGACGGCCAGCTGGAACCATGCGTTGACGTCGTCGGGGTCGATTTGGGTACGATGTGCGTACGCATCGGCCGCTGCAGCGAAGTTACCGGCCTCGAACAGCCGTTCCGCGTCGTCCGCTGCACAAACGGGCCCTGCGAAACTAATAATTATTATTATCAGTAGTTTATGTACTTTATCTATTATTGACATTAATAAAAATTCCCGGCGGCGCTGCCCTGTGAGACATCGTTGCGAACGACTGGTTCGAAAACGGGCACACAAAATACGCTGGGGATATGAGGGTCCGTCCAGGCTATTTCAACGCGATGCTTGCCAGCGGCTTGAAACCCGGGGGGTCTGCAAGCACAATTCGCGGTCGTTCGACCGGACCCCCGGAGAGGTGGCAGAGTGGTTGAATGCACTGGTCTTGAAAACCAGCAAGGGTTAGTAGCCCTTCGTGGGTTCAAATCCCACCCTCTCCGCCAAAAATATGAAAAGCCCCCACTACGGGGGCTTTTTGCTTTTTGGCGGAGTGTGGATGCGGGTTTGAGCCCTGTTCAACAAAACGCGACAGCGTTTTGGACGCACGCAGTGCGCCCCCCAGGGGGTGAGAATCGCCCAATGGCGATTCGAATCCATCCCACCCTCTCCGCCACAAATGCGAAAAGCCCCTTTCGGGGCTTTTTGCTTTTGGGGCGGGGTGAAAAGGCCCCACTTGGGGGCTTCTTGCTTTGTTGCGTGCAGATATCCGGGGACCTGATCAGCCTCGCGTTGCGCGCCGCGCCAGGCGAGCTGACAGGAAATAGACGACAACACCGGAGAGAATCAAGGCGAGGCCGAACGTCCCCTCGGCCGGCCTGCTGTAAAGGACGAAGCCCAGCGTCCAGCCGGTCAGCACGAGGTAGAGGATCGGCGTAAGCGGGTAGGCAAAGGTCCGGTACGGGCGCGGCAGGTCCGGCCGCTGTCGGCGCAGTACGAACACGCCGAGTACGGTCGCGAAGCTGTTGAGCGCGAGTGTAAAACCGGCGAAGACGAGAATCGATTCGAAACCGGAGGTCAGGATGAACAGGATCGCAAGGGCTGACTGGGTTCGGATAGCAACGAACGGCAGGCCGTCGCTGTTCGTGCGTGACAGCACCCCCAGAACCGGGAAGTCCTCGCCAATGACCTGCAGAACGCGCGGCCCCGCCAGCGTCATCGCGCTGACCGTCGATATCAGCAGTAGTGCCAGTGCCAGGCCGGCAAACCGCCCTCCCGCGGCACCAAACGCGGACTGCGCCGCGATAAAACCGATCTCGATCTCCCCTCGCATCGCGTCCATTGCCGTTATGCGCAGAAAGACATAGTTGAGCGCAACGTAGAGGAGCGTTACCACGGCGGTCCCCGCGAACAGGATGCGCGGCAGATCGCGCTGCGGGTTTTCGAGCTCGCTGCTCAGGTAGGTTGCGGCATTCCACCCGGTGTAGGCGTAACTTACATAGATCAGGGAAACGGCAAATGCGCCGCTCGCCAGCAGGTCCGCGTCGCCTTTCACGGGAAGGAACGTAACGGCCTGGGGCTCATCAACAATGAGCAACGCAGTCAGGCAGAATACGACGATTACGCCAACTTTCAGCAGCGTAAATACCCACTGCAAACCCCCGCTCCGGCGCCGGCTGCTGGAATGCACGATCGTCATGAGCACGACCAGCGCCACGGCGATCGTCTTCTCGATGCGGTCGTCGATCGGCTGCGGCAATACCGATGTGCCGTATGCCGCAAAAGTCATCGCGGCAAGCGCCGTGGGTGCGGCAAAACCGATCGTTGCGGAAATCCAGCCGGATACGAACCCGACCCCGGGGTGATAGATACGTGAAAGAAAATTGTACTCGCCGCCGGAGCGTGGCAAGGCGGCGCCGAGCTCAGCGTAAGTCATGGCGCCGCACAGCGCGATCAGGCCGCCGACCGCCCATAGAGCAAGCAGCACGAAGCCGGAACGCAGCTCGAGCAGCTGGAACCCGAGGCTGGTAAAGACTCCGGTGCCCACCATGTTGGCGATCACGACCGCCGTGACTGTCGGATAAGCGAACTTGTTGCTTGCGGGACGGGTCATAGGCTGTGACGATACATCAGGCGAAACCGGATACGGGAGAAAGAATGTCAAGCGTAGTGATCACAGGCTGCAATCGAGGCATTGGCCTCGAGCTGGCGCGTCAGTTCAAGGCGAGAGGCGATGACGTAATTGGCGTCTGCCGTCAGCAGAGCAGCGAGCTTTCCGGTCTCGGTATTCGTGTGGTCGATGGCGTGGACGTCGCAGAATCCGGGGACGTCGCAAGGCTCGCCGCCGAGCTGGCGGGCACGCCGATCGACGTCCTGCTCAACAATGCGGGGATACTGAGGCGCGACGCCTTCGGTTCGCTCGACTACGAAGAAATGACTCTGCAATTTCGAGTCAACGCCCTCGGTCCACTGCGTGTGAGCGAGGCGTTGCGCAATAATCTGTCCGAGGGATCCAAGGTTGCCATCATCACCAGCCGCGTTGGCTCGATCGATGACAACAGCTCTGGCGGAAACTGGGGATACCGGACCTCGAAAGCCGCCGTCAACATGATTGGCACCAACCTGATGCACGAGCTCAGGCCGCGTGGTATCGCGGTCGCCTTGCTGCATCCCGGCCTGGTTGCCACGGAGATGACGGGCGGGCACGGCATCTCACCGAAAGACGCCGCCGCAGGACTCATCCAGCGTATCGATGAATTGACGCTGGAAACGTCCGGCGGGTTCTGGCACGCCGAGGGTTACCGCCTGCCCTGGTAGGCCGAATCGTCAGGCGCATCGAATCTACAGGTCGATTTTTCCGTAACCACCGTAATACCGGCAGTGATAACATTGCCGGCAGTCAGTCAAACAAGGATTCAGCACATGCAGCAGAACGTCAATTACCTCGGCCCCGTCGCGCAGGCATCGGTCGAAAGCCGCTCAGAGTTCATCTGGAAATGCTATGCCCACGTAGTCGGTGCCATTCTTGCCTTTGCGGCCATCGAGACCTACCTGTTCCAGTCGGGCGTCGCACAGGCGATCGCCGCACCGATGATGCAGAGCCCGATGCTCGTGCTGATGGCCTTCATTGCCCTGAGCTGGGGTGCAAGCCACTTTGCTCATCGCCTGGAATCGAAACCGGCGCAGTATGCCGCTTTCGCCGTTTTTGTCGTGCTCTGGTCCGTCATGTTTGTGCCCATGCTCGCTATTGCGATGGTGGTGTCCGAGCAGTCCGGCTCCAACATCATCGAAAGCGCCGCGTCGGTCACGATCTTCGGCTGCATAGCCCTTATTGCAACCGCGATGATCACGCGCAAGGACTTTTCCTTCCTGCGCGGCATCCTGGTCTGGGGATTCTTTCTCGTTCTCGGCCTGATCGGCGCTTCGTTCCTGTTTGGCTGGAACCTTGGTACCTGGTTTTCGGTCGGCATGGTCGGGTTTGCCGGCGTCGCAGTGCTCTATGACACGTCGAACATCATGCATCACTATCCCGAGGACAAGTACGTGGCCGCGTCAATGGCCTTGTTCGCGTCGATTGCAATGATGTTCTGGTATGTATTGCGGCTTTTCATCAGTCGCGACTGATCGTCGTCCGGGTTAGCAATATGCAAAATCGAGAAAGGGCCCTTCGAGGGCCCTTTCTCTTGTCTGCTAGCTCTTGTCGGCTAGCGGATCTCGGTCAGGCCGCCCATGTAAGGCGCAAGCACCCCGGGTATGCGAATACTGCCGTCTTCATTTTGGTAGTTCTCCATAACCGCGATCAAGGCACGCCCGGCGGCCACGCCGGATCCATTCAGTGTATGAATCAGCTCGGGTTTGCCGGACTCGGGATTGCGCCAGCGTGCCTGCATGCGCCGCGCCTGGTAGTCGTTGTAATTACTGCACGAGGATATCTCGCGATATTTTTGCTGCCCGGGGAGCCACACCTCGATGTCATAGGTCTTCGTCGATCCGAAGCCAATGTCGCCGGCGCAAAGCGTGACAACGCGATACGGCAGTTGCAGTCGCTGTAGAACGACTTCCGCATGAGCGGTCAATTCTTCCAGGGCATCGGACGAGCGCTCGGGCGCAACGAACTGCACCAGCTCGACTTTCTCGAACTGGTGCTGACGAATCATTCCGCGCGTATCCTGTCCATAGGAGCCGGCTTCGGAGCGAAAACAGGGCGTGTGCGCAACGTAGCGTACCGGCAGATCATCCGCCTCCAGGATGCTGTCGCGTGCCAGGTTCGTGACCGGTACTTCTGCAGTAGGAATGAGATAGAACGGCGTCTCGGTGCGGGTCTGGAACAGGTCTTCCTCGAACTTCGGCAACTGGCCGGTCCCCACCAGCGCCTGCGCCTGCACCAGGTAAGGCACATAGACCTCCTGGTAGCCATGCTCGGCCGTATGCGTATCGAGCATGAACTGCACCAGCGCCCTCTGCAGACGCGCGAGCGGCCCTCGCATGACGGTAAAGCGCGCGCCTGAAATGCGGCTGGCGGACTCGAAGTCCAGCATACCCAGCTGCTCGCCGAGGTCGATATGGTCTCGTACTTCGAAGTCCAGCTGAGTGGGCTCGCCCCAGCGTCGCACTTCCGAGTTATCCGATTCCGAGTGACCATCGGGTACGTCGTCAGATAGCAGGTTCGGCAAGCCCAGCTCTATGTCCCTCAGGGCATCCTGGACCTTCTCGAGTGCCGCTTCGTTGCTCTGCAGTTTGTCACCGAGATCCTGGACCGAGGCCAGCAACGGCGCGATATCCTCACCCTTCGCCTTGGCCATGCCGATACGCTTGGCGTTGCTGTTGCGTTCGCTGCGCAGCGATTCCGTTTCTATCTGCAGCGCCTTGCGGCGCTCTTCGAGCGCGAGGTATTGACCGGTATCGAATGTGAAGCCGCGTCGGGCGAGGTTTCTTGCGACGTCATCGGCAGACTGTCGCAGCAGTTTCGGATCAATCATGGCAAACTTTCTTAAGGTGAGTCTTGCTACAGGAACGCTCGATTTCGTCGAGCTTTTCGCGAATCCGGATCTCCAGTCCGCGCGGCACCGGATAATAATACTTAACCGGAGCCATGTCGTCCGGAAAGTACTTCTCGCCCTTCGCGACAGCACCCTCTTCATCGTGCGCATAGCGGTAGTTCTCGCCGTACCCAAGATCCTTCATCAGTCTTGTCGGCGCATTTCGCAAATGCATCGGTACTTCCAGGGAGCCCTGTGCCCTCGCATCCTGCATGGCGGCCTGGGCCGCTATATAGACCGCATTGCTCTTGGGCGCGCAGGCCAGGTACACGACGGACTGCGCCAGCGCGAGCTCCCCTTCCGGACTACCCAGGCGCTCCAGCACCTGCCACGCATCCAGCGCGAGCGTGAGGCTGCGCGGATCGGCATTGCCGATATCTTCGGAGGCGACCCGAATCATGCGCCGGGCGATATACAGGGGATCGCAGCCGCCGTCGAGCATGCGCATGAGCCAGTACAGCGCGGCATCCGGATCCGTGCCGCGGACAGACTTGTGCAAAGCGGAAATCTGGTCGTAAAAGTATTCTCCCTGCTTGTCGAAGCGACGTCGACCACCGGCTGCGACCTCCCCGACAATCTCCGCCGAGATATTGCCGTCCTCGGCGAGGTCCGCAGCGAGTTCCAGGAGATTCAGCGAGCGCCTGGCGTCGCCGTCGGCGGCCCGCGCGATCATGCGGATCGACTCCTGGTCGATTTTGTACTTTCCGCCGAGGCCGCGCGGCTCGTCCAGCAATGCGCGCTGCAATATCGCTGCCAGATCGTCGTCCGTCAACGACTTCAATACGTAAACACGGGCGCGCGATAACAGCGCGTTATTCAATTCGAAAGACGGATTCTCTGTCGTGGCCCCGACGAACGTCAGCGTGCCATCCTCCACAAACGGCAAGAACGCATCCTGTTGCGACTTGTTGAAGCGGTGCACCTCATCGAGAAACAACAGCGTGCCGCGGTCGTTGCGTTGCCGCTGTTCGGTGGCCTCCTTGACGGCCGCCCGAATGTCTTTCACGCCCGCCATGACGGCAGACAGCGCTATGAAGTGGGAGTCCGTGCTGTGCGCGATCATCCGCGCCAGTGTGGTTTTTCCGGTGCCCGGCGGGCCCCAGAAAACCATCGAGTGGGCGCGACCCTGCTCGATCGCACGCATCAGCGGCTTGCCCGCGGCGAGCAGGTGACGTTGACCGGAAAATTCGGCGAGGCTCGCCGGCCGCATTCGATCGGCGAGCGGGCGCTCATTGTCGTAGACCGCCTCGGTGGAAAAAAGATCAGCCAAGGCCGCTGCCCGCCTGCCGTGCTGCATACCAGTCCTCGAGACGCTGACTCCAGCCTCCCAGGCCAGCAATCGCGATGGCGAATCCCGCCACGATCCCGGCCATATTCGCCGCAACATCGAGCAGATCCGCTTTGCGATACCCGACCAGGAATTGGCACCCCTCGATCAACACACCGAACAGCATGAGACCCGCCGCAATGCGCAGGTAGGCAGGCTTCTGGTACTGACCCGAAAACCATACGGCCAGCAGCAGAAAGGTCGAGGCATGCAGAAACTTATCCGCGTTCCGGAACCAGCTCAACGCTCCCGCCCGATCGTTCCAGAACCACACGGCCGGCATCAGCGCGGAAATCAGTACCAGGCAAAGCAATACCACGCCAGCGATTCGCCAGAAACGCAAGTGCCGCAATGGCAGCATCAGGGAATTGCGTCGCGTCTCGCCAGCGGCACGCCGACGAGATCGACATCATCCGGAAGCACGAACTCGAAACGGCTGGCATCGATCGGCTCGTTGACGACAACATCGTAGAAGGCAACCAGCGTCGTTTGCTCGAGATTGTCGAAAAACACCATACGCGCCAGCTGACCGTCAATGAAACCCAGTTCGACGCGATTGAAGCCACTGCTGTCATCGACAGGCCGCATCCTTACCCAGGTCGTCTTGTTTTCAAGCATGCTGCCTTCAAAGTGAAATTGCTCGAGCGCATTCGTGGCGCCTCCCAACAGCATGGCCGGAGTATTGTTCAGTGCCTTTTCCTGAGGCTTGACGGTGACCTGGGCGAGGTCTACGTCATACGACCAGACGTTCAGGCCGTCGGCAACCAGCCACTGCTCATAGGGATCCGAATAGGTCCAGCGAAAACGCCGCGGCCGTTCGATCTCGAGCGTGCCGCCGGATACCTCGATGACTTCGCCATCGGCATCGATCAGGGACTGCTCGAAGCGACCCTGCATCGTAACGACATCCGTGAGGAAACTATTGACGAGCTTTTCGCCGGCATCGTTGACGCTCGCCTCGGCCCACGCAAGCTGGCCGCCAGCCGAAACGATGATGCAGCAGAGCACTCGCAGGATCGACGCGCGCTGTCGGAATACGGGCGCCCGTCCGGTTTTCGATATTGGCCTAGTCATCTTGCTGGGCATCGTCCCTGTCAGTCCTTGTCGCCGGCATTCGGAGCCAGAATCTCGCGCGTACCATTCGGCTGCAGCGGCCCTACCAGGCCCGCCGCCTCCATCGATTCGACCATGCGCGCCGCGCGGTTATAACCGATCTTGAGGCGCCGCTGAACACCCGATATCGAGGCTTTGCGCGTATCCAGCACGACTTGCACGGCCTGGTCGTACAGGGGATCCTCCTCGGCATCCGCACCACCCGGTGATTCCTTGTCAATACCGACCAATCCAGGTGTTGGACCCGAGGGACCCTCCAGAATTTCATCGACATAGCGCGGTGCGCCGCCTTTTTTAAGCTGCCGGACGACCGCGTGCACCTCGTTATCGGAGACAAACGCGCCATGTACACGGACCGGCAACGAGGTCCCGGGCGGCAGATACAGCATATCGCCATGGCCGAGCAGGTTCTCTGCTCCCATTTGATCGAGGATGGTGCGTGAATCGACTTTCGCCGATACCTGGAAGGCAATACGCGTCGGTACATTGGCCTTGATGAGGCCTGTAATAACGTCCACGGATGGACGCTGCGTCGCGAGAATCATGTGTATTCCGGATGCGCGTGCCTTTTGTGCAAGGCGTGCTATCAACTCTTCGACCTTCTTGCCGACGATCATCATCATGTCGGCGAGTTCGTCGATGATGACGACAATGAAGGGCAATGGCGTCAGCGTGGGATGTACGATGGGTTTGTCTTCATCGAAGAGATCCGGCGGCCTGAAAATCGGATCCTTGATCGGGTCACCGGCCTCGATGGCTTCCCTGACCTTACGATTGTAGCCGCCGATATTGCGTACGCCGAGCGCCGACATCAGGCGATAGCGGCGGTCCATTTCCGCGACGCACCAGCGCAGCGAATTCGACGCTTCCTTCATGTCCGTGACGACCGGCGCGAGCAGATGCGGGATGCCTTCGTAGACCGACAGCTCGAGCATTTTCGGGTCGATCATGATCAGGCGCACCTGCTCGGGCTGCGCCTTGTAAAGAATACTCAGGACCATGGCATTGATGCCGACCGACTTGCCCGAGCCGGTGGTGCCGGCAATCAGGAGATGCGGCATGCGCGCGAGATCCGCGACCACCGATTTGCCACCGATGTCCTTGCCGAGCGCAAGCGTCAGCGGTGAAGCCATTTCGTCGTAGGCTTTAGACTTCAGTATCTCGCCGAGCGTTACCAGCTGACGCACCTCGTTGGGAATCTCCAGGCCGACGAAGGATTTCCCGGGAATCACTTCGACGATGCGCACACTGACGACCGATAGCGAACGCGCCAGGTCCTTGGAGAGATTCGCGATCTGGCTCACCTTGACACCCGGCGCCGGATCCAGTTCGAAGCGGGTTATAACCGGGCCCGGTGATACGGAGCGGACCTCGACGTCGATATTGAAGTCCTTCAGCTTCAGTTCCACGAGTCGCGACATGGCCTCGAGCGAATCCTCGGAGTACCCCGGCTTCTGTTCCGGCGGATCGTCCAGTAGCGACAACGGCGGCAGTTCGCCGGCCGCCGGTGGATCGAACAACGGCACCTGCCGTTCTTTCTCCGCCCGCGCGCTGGTCTCCAGCGTCGACACCACCGGCTCGATGCGCGGCTTGGCGCGTTTTGCCTTGAGGATTTTCTGAATCTTGACGATATCCTGTCTTGCGGCGGCCTGGCGCCGCCCTTCCGCGCGGTCACGGAACTCACCGATCCGGATCTTGAGGTTTTCGTAGGCCGACAGGCTCCACTGGCCGATACGATCCATCACGTCGATCCAGGAGATGCCCAGAAACAGCGAGATAGCCGCGACCCACACGCAGAACAACAGCGTGCTCGCCCCCAGCAGCTTCATGACATCCGCCAGGCCGTAGCCTACGACCTTACCGATGATGCCGCCGGCCGACTCGTTGAAACCGGCGGACGAAAAATGCAGGGTCGACAGGCCGCAGCTGCTCACCAGCGTCGCGACAAAGCCGGCAAAGCGCAGCCCGAAGTCGAGTTTAGTCAACTCGATCTGTGTCTTTTGTTCCCGATACAGCATCCAGCCGAGATAGAACACCATGACGGTAAACAGATACGCGGGCCGGCCGAAGAAATTAAACAAGAGGTCGGCAATCAGTGCCCCGAAGCGACCAACGCCGTTGCGCACCTCGGCATCCGTTGTTGCATGGCTGAATCCCGGGTCAGCCGGATCGTAGGTGAACAATGCGAACCACAGAATCAGTGCCAGCGCGCCGAAAACGTACAGGGCGCCCTCGCGCAGTGCCCGATGCACCTGCATTGACAATCTCGATTCCGGTTGTTTCGCTTTGGAGACTCTTGCCATGAAGAAACGGTTTTCCCTACACTAGCCCAAGGACGCGATGTTCCACATATAGCTTGCCCGCTTCATCGCCCCTGAAAATCGTCTTGCAGACCGCATTTCAAGGCGCTGCGCGGGCAAATCAGTGCATCGAAAAATTTAGGGACAAATTATACATGAGTGACTTGAAACATTGCCGGGTTCTGATTCTCGGGTCCGGGCCGGCCGGCTATTCTGCCGCCGTATATGCCGCCCGGGCGAATCTCAACCCTGTCCTGGTCACTGGCATCGAACAGGGCGGCCAGCTGATGACCACGACAGACGTCGACAACTGGCCCGGTGACGTGGAGGGCCTGCAGGGACCGGACTTGATGGATCGAATGCTGCGTCACGCGCAACGATTCGATACGGAAGTCGTGAACGATCACATACACACCGCAGACCTGTCGAAGAGACCCTTCCGGCTCGACGGCGACTACGCCAGCTACACCTGTGATGCGCTTATCATTTCGACGGGCGCGACGGCCATGTACCTCGGACTGCCCTCCGAGGAAGCCTACAAAGGCCGCGGCGTTTCGGCCTGTGCGACCTGTGACGGCTTTTTTTATCGTGGCAAACCCGTTGCGGTCGTCGGTGGCGGCAACACGGCGGTTGAAGAGGCCCTTTACCTGAGCAACATCGCATCAAAGGTTACGCTCGTGCATCGACGTGACGAGCTACGAGCCGAGAAAATCCTGCAGAACCACCTGTTCGAGAAAGAGCGCAATGGCAATGTAGAGATCCGATGGGATCACGTCGTCGACGAGGTGCTCGGCGATGAGGCCGGCGCAAATGGCCTCAGAATTCGCAGCACCAGGGACGAGACCCAGACCACGGACCTCGCGGTCGAGGGTATCTTTATCGCAATTGGGCACAAGCCCAACACAGGGCTTTTTGACGGCCAGCTCGACATGAAGAACGGCTACATCATCGTCAAATCGGGTATCGAAGGCGACGCGACCGCAACCAGTGTTGCGGGCGTTTTCGCGGCGGGAGACGTTGCCGACCAGGTCTATCGCCAGGCTATCACGTCGGCGGGTGCCGGATGCATGGCGGCACTTGACGCCGAAAAATACGTCGACGCCCTCGACAAGACGTCGGCCGCGGCAGACGACGCCGCCGCCTGAGGCCGCGGTCAGCCGGCCCTGGTGGAGGTCAACGTTCACGGTAGCATCGCCGAGATCCCGGCCGACGCGTGGAATGATCTCCTGGACGAGGATTACCCGTTCCTACGCCATGAATTCCTGCAGCTTGCAGAAGAGACGCACTGCGTTTCGCCTGCGCAAGGCTGGTCGCCAAGACACCTCAGCATTGCCGGCACGGGAGGCCTTCGTGCGGCCATGCCGCTCTACGAGAAGAGCCACTCCTGGGGTGAGTTCGTGTTTGACTGGGCGTGGGCCAATGCGTACGAACAGGCAGGTCTCCAGTACTACCCAAAGCTGGTATCCGCGGCGCCCTTCACGCCGGCACCGAGCCGCCGACTGCTGCTGGCCGACCCCGACGATACCGAAGGCGGCGATGCGCTGATCGCGGCAGCCCTGCAGCTCGCCAGCCGATCCGGATGCTCCTCGGTTCATTTCCTGTTCCCGACGCCCGACGAGATACCGCGATTCGAAGCGGCGGGCCTGCTGCTTCGCAAGGATTGCCAGTTTCACTGGCGCAATCGCCAATACACCTGCTTCGACGACTTCCTCGCCACGTTTAACGCCACAAAACGAAAAAAAGCGAGGCGTGACCGGCGCCGCGTGATCGAGAACGGCATTCGCTTCCGTCACCTCAAGGGCGATCAGATCGACGGCCCGCTGTGGTCCGTCGTTTACGCAATGATCAGCAGAACGTTCATGCAGCGAGGTTCGTCGCCCTACTTCAATGAGCAGTTCTTCAGATCGGTCAGCCGGCAACTGCCGGAAAACATACTGGTGGTTCTCGCCGAAAAAGACGGCGAGCCGATCGCGGCGGCCGTATTTTTCGAGAGCGAAAAGGTACTCTACGGGCGTTACTGGGGCAGCACCGGCCATTACGATGCGCTGCATTTTGAAACCTGCTACTACCAGGGTATCGACTACTGCATCGCGAATCACAAGCAGGTGTTCGAACCGGGCACGCAGGGCGAGCACAAGATAAGCCGCGGTTTCTCACCGGTGACTACCTGGTCGGCGCATTGGCTTGCCCACCCGGAATTTGCCGATGCCATCAGCCGATATCTCAATGAGGAAGCACGACATGTCGATCGCTACATGGATACGGTGGATTCACGCAGTCCCTACAAATCGCGCGAATGAGCAATAGCCGCGTAGTCTGGCTGAGCGCCGACGACCCGCCCGATGCGTTTCCGCCCCTGGACGCAGCGCTCGCCGAGCCTGATGGCCTGATTGCGGCGGGCGGCGACCTCAGCCCCGAGCGCCTGCTCTACGCCTACCGACACGGAATCTTCCCCTGGTCCGACGAGGGTCATCCGCTGCTCTGGTGGTCGCCTGACCCGCGCTGTGCGTTCAGGCCGGGCGACTTCCACCTGTCTCGCAGACTGCGTCGTACGCTGCGAAGATCGACGGCGGAAGTGCGCTTCAATTCGAACTTCGCCGCCGTCATCCGTGCCTGCGCCGCGCCGCGCGAGACGCAAACCGGCACCTGGATTACGCCGGACATGGTAGCGGCCTACGAACGGCTGCACCGCGAAGGCTGGGCGCATTCCGTCGAGGTCTGGCAGGGCGAATCGCTGCTCGGCGGCGTTTATGGCTTGGTTATCGGTCGGGCATTTTTCGGCGAATCAATGTTCAGTGCTGTCGAAGATGCCTCGAAAATGGCGCTTTTCGCCGTTTCGCGGATGATGGATTCGAACAAACTCGGCGTTCTGGACTGCCAGGTCGTCTCCGGCCACCTGCTGAGCCTGGGCGCCTCTGTTATCCCCAGGGACGAGTTCAGAGGCATGCTGGATAGTCTTTGCCGCCCCGTCGAGCGATTTCAGGACTGGCCGGGTTCGCCGGTATCAGTGCCGCAGCTGCTGTCATGATGCAGCCTGTCGAATTGCAATAGCACGGACGTTTCTGCACAATTCGCCAGCCTTTTAGCTCTAGAGAGAAACGAGACCCTTGGCGAAAGAAGAAGCACTTCAGATGGAGGGCGTCGTTACAGAGACGCTGCCAAACACTACATTCCGGGTGGAACTGGAGAATGGACACATGGTCACGGCACACATATCCGGAAAAATGCGCAAGAATTACATCCGTATCCTCACCGGCGACAAGGTCACGGTGGAACTCACACCCTACGACCTTAGCAAGGGCCGTATCGTCTACCGCGGGCGCTGAATCGGCCGCTATTGCCCCTCCGGCAGGTGCTCGAGTTCTTTCGTCACCGGCTCGAAATTCAGCTGAAGTTCGCCATCCGGCCCGACCGTGATCCTCACGTGCCCGCCGTCTGCCAGGGCTCCGAAAAGCAGTTCTTCCGCGAGTGGTCGCTTGACCTTCTCCTGAATGATGCGCGCCATTGGCCGGGCACCCATCTTCGCATCGTAGCCGCGCTCTGCAATCCATTCGCGCGCCTCGTCGCTGAGTTCCAGCGTCACGTCGTTGTGGCCCAGCTTGACCTCCAGCTCCACGACAAGTTTGTCGACGACGCGCTTGATCGAGTCAATTTGCAGGGACGCGAACTGAATGATCGCATCGAGGCGATTCCGAAACTCCGGTGAGAAGCGCTTCTTGATGATCGTCATCGCGTCACTGCTGTGGTCTTGCTGAGTAAAGCCGATGGACGCCCGACTCATTTCCTCGGCGCCGGCGTTGGTCGTCATTACGATAACGACATTGCGAAAATCCGCCTTGCGACCGTTGTTGTCCGTCAATGTGCCGTGATCCATGACCTGCAAAAGCAGGTTGAAGACCTCGGGATGCGCCTTTTCTATCTCGTCGAGCAATACGACCGCGTGCGGATTCTTGCTGACCGCCTCGGTCAACAGGCCGCCCTGGTCAAAACCTACGTATCCCGGCGGCGCTCCGATCAGGCGGGAAACCGTGTGTCGCTCCATGTATTCGGACATGTCGAAACGGATGAGTTCCACGCCCATCAGCATCGCCAGCTGACGCGTAACCTCGGTCTTGCCAACGCCGGTAGGACCCGCAAACAAGAAGGCCCCGATCGGCTTCTCCTCCTCGCGCAGACCTGAACGCGACATCTTGATCGCGCTACTCAGGGCCTCGATTGCGCGATCCTGGCCAAATATAGTCAGCTTCAGGTCGCGCTCCATCGTGCGCAGTGCGTCGCGATCGGAAGCGGATACACTTTTCGCCGGAATGCGCGCCATCTTTGCCACGATGTTCTCGATCATCTCCACGGTGACACGATCGCCGCGCTCCGCGACCGGCTGCAGGCGCAAATTGGCCCCGGCCTCGTCCATGACATCGATCGCCTTGTCCGGAAGGTGTCGGTCATTAATGTGTCGCGCTGCCAGTTCGGCGGCCGATTCCAGTGCGACATCGTCATATTTGATGCCGTGATGTTCCTCGAAACGCGAGCGCAGGCCTTTGAGGATAGCGACGGTTTCCTCGACGCTAGGCTCTGGCACGTCGATTTTCTGAAAACGGCGGGCGAGCGCGTGGTCCTTTTCGAAAATACCGCGATACTCCGAGTAGGTCGTTGAGCCGATACAGCGAATTTCGCCGTTGGCCAGTACAGGCTTGATGAGGTTACTGGCATCCATGACGCCACCCGATGCCGCGCCCGCACCAATCACGGTATGAATTTCATCGATAAAGAGAATTGCGCCGGGATCCTCGCTGATTTCGGCAATGACACCCTTGAGTCGCTTTTCGAAATCCCCTCGATACTTGGTGCCGGCGATGAGCGTCCCCATGTCCAGGGCATAGATCGTGCTGTCGCGCAGCACCTCCGGGACGCGTTCTTCCGTGATCATGCGCGCGAGTCCCTCTGCCAGGGCCGTCTTGCCGACGCCGGCTTCGCCGACGTACAGCGGGTTGTTCTTGCGCCGCCGGCACAGTATCTGGATGGTGCGTTCGATCTCCAGTTCGCGTCCGATCAGCGGATCGATCTTGCCCTGTATGGCCTGCTCGTTCAGGTTCGTGGCGTATTGATCCAGCGCTGACTGTTCGGCGTCGGCATTGGCCTCGAGCTGGGGCTGCGCCTCTTCGTCGCTGCCGTCACCGGGCACCTGGGGGAGACCGTGAGAAATGAAGTTGACGATATCCAGGCGCGTAATGTCCTGGAGATTCATGAAGTAGACAGCCTGGGACTGCTTTTCGCTGAAGATCGCGACCAGAACGTTACTTCCGGTGACCTCTTTCTTGCCGCTGGACTGCACGTGAAAAACCGCTCGTTGCAGTACCCGCTGAAATCCAAGCGTCGGTTGAACGTCGGTTTCGGCGTCTTCCGGTAGCAGTGGCGTCTGCTCGTCCACGCATTCGGCGAGCTGGCGCCGGAGCTCCGGGATGTTGGCGTTGCAGGCTTTCAGGATTTCATACACTTTCGGGATGTCCAGCAGTGCCAGCAGCAGATGCTCGACGGTCATGAACTCGTGACGACGATCACGAGCTCGCTGAAATGCCTCATTCAAACAAAATTCAAGCTCACTACTGAGCATAGTTGCGCCCCATTACCGGATTAAGCCTGTTCCATCGTGCAGAGTAACGGATGCTGGTGTTGCTTGGCGATACCCATGACCTGCGCGACCTTCGTTTCGGCGATTTCAAAGCTGAACACGCCGCAAACACCTTTTCCTTTTGTGTGCACTTCTAACATGACCTGCGTGGCACGCATACGTTCCATGCCGAACACGGTTTCCAGTATATCGACGACGAACTCCATCGGCGTGAAGTCGTCGTTGATCAGAAAGACCCGGTACAATGGCGGCTGCTTGAGCTTGGGTCTCGCCTCCTCGACGGCGAGATCGTGGCTGCCGTAGCGTTCCTTGTCGGTCGATTTGTCACTCATGAGAGTCCTGGCACGCAATTTACATAACTGATCGCGGGAACTGCGGCCAGATATCAGAAATTCAATACGCGAGCCGCAGGCGAGTTATTATAGCCGCGCCTTTGCCGCCAAGCGCAGTCTCGGGCGTGACTATTGAAGCGCTTCATTTCAAACAGGGTCTTATTTTACAGCCTAATTCTTACATTAAGAAATACAGGTATACCATTGCAAAACATAGTATTTTTCGCCCAAAAGCCCTTGTCGACGCCCGCGCTCAACCCGTATCATCGGGCCAATACGTTAGTAGTCAGATCAGGGAACGGATTCAGCCGGGCGGAACATGACCATTAAGGCCAACTTGCCGGACTTCGCTAGCATCGACGGGCGCAGCGCGTTGTCTGCCGTCAATCGGGTTGTTCCGCCCTGGGCAAGCCTGTTGCTGGTCGTCGCGATCGCCTGGCAAATCGGCAATATCATCTGGCTGCTGGTTCCCGGCCCGGCCGCCGGCGACATCGTCGCAGTGCCCGTCACCAGCCTGACCGGCCGGGCCCAGGCGACGTCAGCCTCCAATGACGTTGAAGCCATCGTCGTCGCACACATGTTCGGCGTCGCGGAGACCGACGCCGTGGCAGTCGCTGCCGCTCCGCAGGAAGACGAGAACCTCGTTGATACCCGGCTGACCAACCTCTCATTGAAAGGCACGGTAGCTTCGCAACGCCGGGAGTTCTCAGTCGCCATCATTGCCGACAGTAATAACGAAGAGAAGGTGTATGCCATCGACGACCCGATCGGTTCCGGCGCGAAGCTTCACGCCGTATATGCAGACCGGGTCGTGCTCAACGAAAACGGCGTCCTGACGAACCTGAAGCTGCCGCGGGAATTCGCCGAAACCGAGCGGACACCCAGTCGCCGTGCAACGACGCGAAATCGCCGGGCGGTGGAGAACACGCAAAGCATCCAGGCGGTCGTGTCACAGAATCTCAGCAAGCTTTCGGACGTTATTCGCCCGACGCCTTACTTTGTAAACGGCCAGCAAAGTGGTTACCGGGTCTATCCGGGGCGTGATCGGCAACAGTTTTCGGCCCTGGGACTGCGCCCCGGCGACCTCATCAAAGACATCGATGGGCAGTCTCTGACCGATCCAACCCAGGCCATGGAAATTTTTCAATCACTCGGCACTGCAGAACAAGTGACCGTTACCGTTGAACGCAATGGGCAGCCCGAAACCATTGTTCTGAAGACCAGTCAACTCGACCTGGGCGGCGAGCAAACCGAATGAAACAAAAACCAGCCATATCATTGCGCGATGTCCTGCGCCTGTTGATCGCGACCGCCGTACTTGTCGTCGCTTCCGCTACATGGGCGCAGCAGACCGATGTCACGCTCAACTGGAAGGATGCCGACATTCGAAAGGTCATAGAGGCCGTCAGCGAAGTCACCGGCAAGAATTTCATTATCGATCCGCGTGTGACCGGCAAGGTCACGCTGCTGTCGGCGTCGCCCATGTCTCCCGATGCATTCTACGAGGCTTTCCTGTCTATCCTGCAGGTGCACGGTTATGTCGCAATTCCGACCGGCGATCTGATCAAGATACTGCCCGACGCGACCGCAAGGCAGTTCGCCGGGCCTATCGGCATGACCGGCGTCTCAGGCCCTGACGACCTGGCGACGCAGGTCATTCAGGTCCGCAATGTGGGCGCCACCCAACTGGTACCGATCCTGCGGCCGCTGATCCCACAGTACGGCCACATGGTCGCGCACGCCGGCTCGAACATGCTGATCATCTCGGACCGCGCGTCCAATGTTGCACGCATGGTCGCGATCATCCGGCGCATCGACCAGGCCAGCGACGAGGATATCGAGGTGGTCACCCTGGAGCATGCCTCGGCCTCGGAAATCGTGCGCATCATGACCGCGCTATCGCAGACGCCCCGCGCGGACGGCGCTCCGGTTACAACGAGTCTGGTTGCGGACGCACGCACCAACAGCGTGCTGATCGGCGGCGACAAGTCAGATCGGCTGCGTCTTCGTACCCTGATCGCACATCTTGATACGCCGCTCGAGGAAGGCGGCGATACCCAGGTACGTTATCTTCGCTATGCCGATGCCGAGGAACTCGCCACGAAACTGCAGCAGCACTTCACGGCGCAGACAACCGGCACTCAGGCCGCCGGAGCGGCCGCGCAGCCCGGCAACGGCGTGAGCGTGTGGGCCGATACGCAAACCAATGCCATCGTCGTCAATGCACCGCCCAAGATGATGCGTTCCCTGACCCAGATCGTCGACAAGCTCGACATACGTCGCGCCCAGGTCCTGGTCGAGGCGATCATTGTCGAAGTAATCGCCGACAAGACCAACGAATTTGGCACCACCTGGGCAATAGAAGCCAGCGGCGAGAACGCGCCCATCGGCGTCACGAATTTCGGCAACTTCCCGGGCGGAGTCGTGCAACTCGGTACAGCCGCGGGGTCCGGCGTCGTTGATCCCGGCCTTATCGGCGAAGGCATCTCGGTCGGCGTGGGTCGCATCACGGATTCGGGCGTGAGCTTCGCAGCCATCATGCGAGCGCTCGAAGGTGACGCCAACACCAACATCATATCCACGCCTTCGATCGTCACGACGGACAACGAAGAGGCGAGCCTGAACGTCGGCCAGGAGGTACCGTTCGTCACGGGCTCGTTCACCAATACCGGCGGTACTACAGGCTCAGTCAACCCGTTCCAGACGATTCAGCGCCAGCAAATCGGTGTGAAGCTGGCGATCACGCCACAGATCAACGAAGGCGACTCGATGGTGCTCAATATTTCGCAGGAAATCTCGAGCATTGCGACGTCAGCCGAGGGCGCGGTAGACCTCGTCACGAACCAGCGTATCGTGGAAACGACCGTGATTGTGGATGACGGCGAGATCCTCGTTCTCGGTGGTCTCATCGAAGATCAGCTGCGTGAGAGCGATCAGCGCGTTCCGATTCTTGGGCGCGTACCGCTGCTTGGCAACCTGTTCCGTTCCCGCAAAACGGACAAGGTCAAGACGAATCTTATGATATTCATTCGTCCGACGATTTTGCGCGATGCGAGCCAGACGGCGTTCGAAACCAACCAGAAATACAACATGATCCGGAACATTCAGCAGGGTCAACAGGGTCGCGGCGTCGAACTCATGCCTGGCACGGAACGCCCGATGTTGCCGCCCCTGGAGGAATACAGGCGGCCGGAACCGTCCGGCGAGGACGACGACTAGGCCCTATGGAAGCGAACAGCGAAATCGCGGTCGATATGGCGCAGCAGCAACCTGCCGAGGCGCACGTACGCACGCTGCCCTACTCCTTCGCCAAGCGGCATGGGCTGTTAATCCGCAGCGTCGACGAGACGGAGGCGGACGCGGTCTGCCGGCCCGGCGTAACGCCGCTGTGTCTCGCCGAGGCCCGCCGCTTCGCCGGCGTTCCTCTGAAGCTGTCGCGCGTGTCTGCGGAGGTGTTTGACGCCGCTCTGCAGGAGTTCTACGAGCGCGACCGCACCAAGGCCTCGCAAATGGTCGACGGGCTCGACGAGGAGTTCAACCTCACCCAGGTCGCGCAGGAACTCCAGGGGCCGTCCGATCTCCTGGAAAGCGACGACGACGCGCCCATCATTCGCTTTATCAACGCCGTGCTGACCGAGGCCATCAAGGAAAACGCGTCGGACGTCCATATCGAGCCGTACGAGAACCGGCTCGGTGTGCGCTTTCGTGTCGACGGGGTTCTCAAGGAAGTCCTGAAAACGCGACGCGCGCTGGCGCCATTGGTCGTCTCGCGCATCAAGGTCATGTCCAAGCTCGACATCGCCGAAAAACGCCTGCCCCAGGACGGCCGCATTTCATTGCGTATCGCTGGTCGGGCCGTCGACGTTCGCGTATCAACCATGCCATCCGGACACGGTGAGCGGGTCGTGCTGCGCCTGCTGGACAAGCAGGCAGGCAGGCTGGAGCTGACATCGCTGGGCATGGACCCGGAAACGCAGAAGACGATAGATCGGCTGATCCACAGGCCGCACGGCATCATCCTGGTAACAGGACCGACGGGGTCGGGAAAGACGACCACGCTGTACGCCGCGCTGGAGCGTATCAACGACGACACGCGTAATATCATGACCGTCGAGGACCCGATCGAGTATTTCATCGATGGCATCGGGCAGTCGCAGGTCAACACGAAGGTGCACATGACCTTTGCACGCGGCCTTCGCGCAATTTTGCGGCAGGATCCTGATGTTGTCATGGTCGGCGAGATCCGCGACCTGGAGACCGCCGAGATCGCCGTTCAGGCAAGTCTAACCGGACACCTTGTCATGTCGACCCTGCACACGAACACGGCCGCCGGCGCGGTTACCCGGCTGCGCGATATGGGCGTCGAACCGTTCCTGCTGTCCTCGAGCCTGCTCGGTGTTCTGGCGCAGCGCCTCGTTCGTGTTCTCGATGACACCACGAAAATCCCCTACACAGCGCGCGAATACGAATGCCAGCTACTTGACGTCGATCCCGCCAATCCGCCCGTCCTGTATCATCCGGGGGAAGGTGCCAACGGCGGGTTCGCCGGCCGTACGGGAATTTACGAGCTAATCACGGTTGACGACGAGATGCGCGAGATGATTCACCGCGGCGTCAGCGAACAGGAACTCGATCGGCATGCCCGCAAGACCAGCCCGAGCATTCGTGCGGATGGCCGGCGCCAGGTGCTGAATGGCACGACTACACTCGAAGAGGTCCTGCGCGTGACGCGCGAGGACTGAACCGCCCCGCAACGATTCCCGGAATAACACCAGATGGGTGCCTTTGAATACGTCGCGATGGACCAGTCCGGCAAGCAGTCGAAGGGCCTGCTGGAGGGTGATACGCCGCGACACGTTCGCCAGCTGCTGCGCGAACGCAACCTGCTTCCCGTCAGCGTAACGGAAGTCGCGCAAAAGGAGGCGCGTCGCCAGCGCAGCTTCTCGCTGCGCAGGGGCATGTCGTCGGCCGAACTGGCGCTCATTACCCGGCAGCTGGCGTCTCTGTCTCAATCCGGGCTGCCGCTGGAGGAGGCCCTGCTGGCAGTCTCGCAACAAAACGATCAACCGCGAACGAAGAGCATGTTGCTCGGCGTCCGCGCCAAGGTCATGGAGGGACATACGCTGGCGGATGGCTTCAGCGAGTTTCCACAGGCCTTTCCGGAACTGTACCGGGCAACCGTCGCCGCCGGAGAGCAGTCCGGTCACCTTGACGTGGTGCTTGAGCGCCTTGCCGATTATACGGAGGCGCGTCAGGAGCTCCGGCAGCGAATCACCAATGCCATGGTCTACCCGATCGCGCTCGTCGTGATGGCGGTGGCGATTATCAGCTTCATGCTGGCTACCGTTGTGCCAAAGATCGTAGGCGTCTTCGAAAATACCTCGGCCGAGCTGCCGGCGTTGACCAGTGGCCTGATCGCGACCAGTGATTTCTTGCGCGCCTACTGGTTACTCGTCGTCGTCGGGCTGGGCCTGGTCTCCTACGCGATATGGTGGGTGCTGCAAAAGGACGGTCCCCGGCGGCGTTACCACGGCGCGCTATTGCGCATGCCCATCATTGGGCGGCTGACGCGCGGCGTCAATACAGCCCGCTTTACGCGGACATTCAGCATACTTGCGGGTAGCGGCGTCCCGATCCTCGAATCGCTGAACATTTCTGCTGAAGTCATCGAGAATCTGCCCATGCGCGACGCCGTAATGGAGGCCACGCTGCGGGTTCGGGAAGGCGGTTCCATCAGTAAGTCGCTGGCGGCGAGCAAGCTGTTTCCGCCGATGATGATTCACCTCATTTCCAGCGGCGAAGCCGGCGGTCGCCTGGAGGATATGCTGTCGCGCGCCGCCGCAGGTCAGGAACGGGAAGTGGATGGCCTGATCGCGGCACTGCTGGGTATATTGCAGCCGCTTCTCATTGTCATCATGGGCGCCATTGTTCTGACAATAGTGCTTGCAATTTTGCTTCCGATCTTTGAAATTAATAACCTGATTCGCTAATAATAACGATTGGCCAGCTTGTTGCCGGAGACTGATGCGATGAACGGTGAAAACGACGACATCGATGACGACCTTGAGGATGACTCGTCCGACGACACATTAACGTCGACCGTTGTCATTGCCGACGATGATGACGACGATGACATTGGTGGGGACTCGACGATCGAGATGGACATCGAGCGTCTGGTCGCGAAACTCGATGCGAGCAATAGCGAGGACGTGCATCGCAGAGCCGAGATTCGACGCAGGCTGGAGGAACTCAGAGAATTGCGAGAACAGGAGCTCGACAGCACTTTCAATTTCAATCTCGACGACGACGACTGAGCGCTGCCTTTTAGCGAAAATCCCGCGACCGTATGGTCAGATTGCCAAGCATATTCGTGTGATCCATCAAGCGGTGGGCAATCACGTGTATTACCTTCCCCTCGATCTGCAGTTCACCTGAGACCCCCAGCAAACGCGCGTTCAATAGCTCCGCACGGTATTGCTCAGCCAGCTGTTTCCAGACGACAACATTTATCTGCCCTGTCTCGTCTTCCAGCGTCACGAAGGTAACGCCACTGGCCGTGCCCGGCCGTTGCTTCGTAATAACCAGGCCGGCTACATTGATCTTTTGAGCATTGCCGATATCCGGTAACTGCTTTGCCGACCTGTATTGGTAACGATCCAGGTGCTGCCTGAGCAAGCATACGGGATGCCTCTCGAGCGTCAGTCCGATGCTCTGATAGTCCGCCACGATCGTCTGCCCCTCCGTCGGTTTCCGCAGCAGCGGCGTCGCTTCATAGCGATCCAGGGATGGAAACAGCGGCATCGGCTTTTCGATCCCGGACACCGCCCAACGCGCCCGGTGCCGATCGCCGGCAAGAGGTCGCAGGGCGCCGGACGATGCCAGCACACCGAGTTCGCGCCGATCCAGCCCCGCACGTTCGAGTAGCTGTTGCGCCTGTTGGTAGCCGCCTGAGTCTCGCTCTGTGACGATTCGCTGCCCCGCGGCCTCCGACAGTCCCTTGACCATGCGGAGACCGAGACGAAGCACGGCTTTGCCCTCGTCATCGGCCTCCAGTGAACAGTCCCACTGGCTGTGGTTGATATCGACGGGCCGCACCTGCACGCCGTGGCGCTGCACGTCCTGAACCAGCTGCGACGCGGAATAGAAGCCCATGGGCTGACTGTTCAGCAACGCACAGGTGAATGCCGCCGGTTCATGACATTTCAACCAACAGGAAACGTACACCAGCAGCGCGAAGCTCGCAGAATGCGACTCGGGAAACCCATACTCACCAAAGCCTTCGATCTGCCGAAAAATTTGCTTCGCAAACTCTTCCTTGTAGCCACGTTCGCGCATGCCCGAAATCAGCTTTTCCTCAAACCCACCGAGGCCACCGCGGCGTTTCCATGCGGCCATCGCGCGCCTTAAGCGGTCCGCCTCACCGGGCGTGAAGCCAGCCGCAACAACGGCGAGCTGCATGACCTGTTCCTGGAAAATCGGCACTCCCAACGTACGCTGCAGCACACCCTTGACAGCATCGCTGGGGTAATCAACGGCTTCTTCGCCGTTTCGGCGGCGTAAATACGGATGCACCATGTCGCCCTGTATCGGGCCGGGCCGGATGATCGCCACCTCGATCACCAGGTCGTAGTAACAACGAGGCTTCAGTCTTGGCAGCATCGCCATCTGCGCCCGTGACTCGATCTGGAAAACACCCATCGTGTCGCCCGCGCAAATCATGTCATAAACACGGGGATCTTCCGCCGGCACGCTGGCCAACGTGTGCTCCGAGCCGCTGAAATCGCGTATCAGATCGAAGCTGCGGCGTATCGCCGTCAACATACCGAGACCCAGCACGTCGACCTTGAGCAGGCCCAGCTCCTCCAGGTCATCCTTTTCCCATTGAATCACGGTGCGCTCGGGCATCGCCGCATTCTCGATCGGCACCAGCTTGTACAGGGGCGTATTCGAGATCACGAAACCGCCGACATGCTGTGACAGGTGCCTCGGGAAACCGATGAGTTCCTTCACCAGGTACATCAATCGCCGCATAACCGGGCTGTCCGGATCGAGCCCCGCCTCGAGGATACGGCTATCGTCAACCTTATTCCCATCCCACCATTGCATGGAGCGCGACAAGCGGCTGACCTGCAAATCACTCAGGCCGAGCAGCTTGCCGACATCGCGCAGCGCGCTGCGAGGCCGGTAAGTAATAACGGTAGCCGCAAGGGCTGCCCGCTCCCGACCGTACTTGGCATAGATGTACTGGATCACTTCTTCGCGACGCTCGTGCTCGAAATCGACATCGATGTCGGGCGGCTCGTTCCGTTCTTTGGAAATAAAGCGTTCGACCAGCATTTGCATGCGCCCCGGATCGACTTCGGTAATGCCCAAACAAAAGCAGACCGCGGAATTAGCCGCCGATCCTCTCCCCTGGCATAAAATATCCTGCGAGCGGGCGAATGCGACGATGTCGTAAACGGTAAGAAAGAAAGGCTCGTACGCGAGATCCGCAATCAGCGCGAGCTCATGCTCGACGAGCTGCACCACTTTCTGCGGGATACCGCCGGGCCAGCGACGCCGCATGCCCTGCTCGGTGAGCTTGCGCAAATACGTCGTAGGTGTTTCACCCTGAGGCACCAGCTCGTCCGGATATTCGTAGCACAGCTCATCGAGCGAAAAATCAATGGCATCGGCAATGCGAACCGTCTCGGCCAGCAGCTCGGGCGGGTAAATACGCCGCAGCGCCTCGAGCGGACGAAGATGGCGTTCGCCATTCGCATACAGGATCAAGCCTGCGTTATCGATCGTGGTTCCGTGACGTATCGCTGTCAGGGCATCCTGCAGGATGCGACGCACCCGACGATGCATGTGCACATCACCGCTCGCAACCAATGGCAATTTAAGTCGGTGGCCCTCTTCTCGAAGCCTGGCAAGCTGCTCCTGCTGTCGTCCGTCCGCGAGCAGCTCGACAGCAATCCAGAGCCGGTCACGAAATGTCTCGCGTATCCAGTGGTCTTCGACATCCAGCGTGAAGTCCTGGTCCGGTACCCAAAGCACCAGGCAATCCGGCAGACCGCCTTCTAACGCCATACGAGTCAGCGCATAACTACCCTTTTGCGCTGCCCGACGTGTCGTCGTGATCAACTGGCAGAGTGATGCATAACCATTGCGGTTCTGTGCCAGCGCAACGATCTTGCGGCCGCTTTGCAATTTGAATTCCGACCCGATGATCAGTTTCCTGAGTCCGAACTTCTTCGCAGCCGAGTGTGCGCGCACAATCCCCGACATCGAACATTCGTCGGTAATAGCAAGCGCTTCGTAACCAAGCTTTACCGCCGTCTCAACGAGTTCTTCGGGGTGGGATGCACCGCGCAGGAAGGTGAAGTTGCTGAGCGCGTGTAACTCAGCGTATTTGCCAGGCACCGCCTATCTATCCAAAATAGCCGTGCAGGTACCAGCAAGACGGCTGGCTGCGGTTGCGGAAGATCCACAAGCGTATGCCTGCCGGGTTTACCGCGGTGTAATAGTCGCGAGAGATGCCATGCTCATCCCACCAGCCGGTTTCGAGCCGCTCCGGGCCATCCAGCAATCGCAACGGGTCGCCCTGATGCAGCGGGTAGCCACTATCGGCAGGCAACAGGGCCGGTTCAGGCAACATCCACAGGGGGCGTCGAATATTTCGCCTGATCTCTGACAGCGTACTGCTCGCCCAGTCCGAGAGGAGACTCTGCGGGCGCCAGGCATAGTGGGGGCGATGCTCCGCAACCATGCAGAGCGAGTGAACCGACTGTTCACCGATACGGGCAATAAGACGCTCTGCAAGCTCTACGATCGAGTAGCGTCGTGTCAGCCTGTCGTCACACCCGTAAAAATTCAGGCGCGCGGATTCCGCCTGCAAGGCCTGAGTCATGCCACTGCGCAAGCGAATCGCAATAACCGGCTCCGGCAATACCAGTTGATCGAAGCGAATACGTAACAACTCCAACCAGCGTTCGGCACAACGATCTGCACGCGCACAGCCCAGACGCAACTCGGTTGCTGAACCCTTGAGGTGAAAAAAACTGAAGCTCAGGCGCTGCGTACCAAGCTGCCTCGTCAGCAGGAACTGCTCGAGTGATAACAGCAGCTCGTGACAGATATTGAGCAGGCGTTCACGATCGGACTGTTCCTGGGCCATCTCATGGTCTGCACAGAAACGCTCCGGTGCACGCCATGAATTTCGTGGATCCGGCAAATGTCCAAGCGCCCGGTCCAGCGCAATCATGGGCTCGGCTCCAAATCGCCTGACAAACCCTTCACGCGGCAAGCGCAGGCAATCGCCAATCGTTGTCACGCCCATGGCCATCAGCGAACTGCACATTCCTTCTGGCCACTGCAGGCGGTCCAAAGGCAATTCGCGCAGTACCCGCTTAAGGTTTTGCTCATCGCGAATACAGGCGCGGCGTCCCGCTCGTGCCAGCCAGGTAGCACCCAGCGGAGTCGGTGCAATCGCAAGCGATGCATCAAAACCGTGTCGTCGCAAGCCTGTCGAAATTTTCTTGCGCAGTTCAGGCAAGCCGCCGAACAGTCGCAGGCTGCCGGCGATCTCAAGCAGTAAAACGTCACGATCGGCAATGCAGACAAATGACGAAAAATGCTCGAGCCA
Organism: uncultured Gammaproteobacteria bacterium; assembly: GCA_963701335.1. Classification (GTDB taxonomy): domain Bacteria; phylum Pseudomonadota; class Gammaproteobacteria; order Steroidobacterales; family Woeseiaceae; genus UBA1847. The sequence continues at coordinate 1,567,187 of CAVOZR010000004.1, read as the reverse complement.
GCCTGCCAGCGCTTCGAGTACCTGCTGCTCCCTGAGCGGGCTGCGTTCTTCGAGTTGCAAGGTGGGCAATAACGCGAGCGCCGCATTGGCCGACTGTCCCGGCGTGACGCCTGCAGCCCGCGCCTGCTGATCGGTCAGCAGCACCCGATGAATACCCTGCTGCTCTTCGATCACTGCCGTCGCAGCCTCCGTCGAGCGAGCCGCCTCGAGCGGCAGTCCCGGTAACCAGATACAAAACCACAGCCGCTGGACTCGCATGGGCGCCAACACCGGGGGCTTAACAAGCGGCGCCGGCTCAAGGAATGGCAAGGCCTGCTGTTGCACAGCCGGAGTCGGGGCAGCTTCCCGCGCCGTGACGGGTGATTTCCGTGCCCGCGGCATGATCAAAACAACTTTTTAAGAATCGTAGGGCGACCGCCGCGACTCTTCAGGATATGAACGTGCGTCCCTTCATTGCCGGCGTGCAGTTCCAGGCGCAATGCGGCCGCCGATGGTTGCCTGCGCGCCGCCATGGGACGAAAGGCCACAGCCCAGCTACGACCCTTCTCGGCCGCCAGCTGCAAGCGCCGGCCCGCCTTGTCGTCAAGTTTCTCGGTCCAGAACAGCACGGCCGCACAGGTGCCCGAGGACAGCGCCTGCTCGGTGGACCAGAGTATTTCACTGGGATCCCTGGGTCGTACGACGAGCATGCGCGACAAATCGATGCCGCATTGCATCAGCGCCGGAGGATACGGCTGAAAAGGTGGCGCTATCCAGGCTATCCAGCCCGGCTCACCGTAGTTGGACTGTGCGTCTTCGGCACCAAGCCGCACCAATGCCGGCATTAGCAGGCGCAATTCACCAATACCGTATTGCTCAGTCAGAATTTCAGTCAACGCCCCGGTTGGCCAGCCCCTTCCGGGCAGGTGCCGATCCAGTTCCGGGTAACCACTGGCCAGGCCGGTTTTTTGTTGTACCTGATTACGTCCCCGCCAGACGCGCGGGTTCTGCAGCAGTTTTTCGAGGGACGCTGACAAGGCTCAATGCAGCGGCAGGCCATCGCGAATGACGCCAACAACCACACCTTCAATGACCAGTGACTGATGCTTGAGATCGACTTCTATGGGTTCAAAATCTTCGTTTTCCGGTAACAGTGATACCAGCGAACCGTTTTGTCGGTAGCGTTTGACAGTGACCTCATCATCGAGACGCGCAACGATGATCTGACGACTGCGAACTTCGGGTGTGCGATGCACCGCAACCAGATCACCGTCGAGAATGCCGGCATTCTTCATGCTCATGCCCTGTACGCGCAGCAAATAATGCGGTTTGGGATTGAACAGTTGCTGATCGATCCTGTAATGCGCCTCAATATGCTCCTCGGCAAGGATCGGGCTGCCCGCGGCAACCCGGCCGACCAGCGGCAAGCCCATCTGGTCTCGCAGCGAGTCTTTCAGCTGGATGCCGCGCGAAGCGCCCGGCAACAATTCGAGCACGCCCTTCCTTTGCAGCGCGCGCAGATGTTCTTCGGCCGCGTTTGCCGACTTGAAACCGAGCTCACTGGCGATCTCGGCGCGTGTCGGCGGCATGCCGGTTTCGCTGATAAATTCTTGAATCATTTCAAGAATTTGCCTTTGCCTGGGGGTTAATTCGCGCATTTGAACAGTTCCTGTATGGATTCACAGTATCTGGGATTATATACAGTACTCCATCAAGTGCAAGCACATCCAGGAACGTGTTTCAGGAATGCATTTCAGGCACGCGTATCCGCGTTTCAGGCGTGAATTTAAGGCGAGATAAAAGAATAGCCTGGCGGCTGACGCTTCGCTTCGTGCACCGGGATGCGCTGCCATATCGGCAAATGTGCCGCCATGCCCGCATGGGCCGGCTGTGCAAATGTCGCCACCAAACGACAAAAGACAATAAAAACAGCGGTTTTCATTGCAGCTTGGTACGGATTGTTAAATAATGCGCCTGCAGTTTTACCCACAAAGGAACTTTCCAAAATGAAAAAGACCGCATTAAGAGCAAGCGCACTTGCGCTTTTCGTAGCAATGGCCGCCGGTTGCGCCACGACCGGGCTCGATGATGTCAAGGCAACAGCTGATCGTGCCGCTGCTGACGCTGCTGCTGCTGCTTCTGCTGCTGAAGCTGCTCGCGCAGCTGCCGATCGCGCTTCTCAGGCAGCATCCGCTGCACAGAGCACAGCTGATCGCGCAATGTCTGCCGCAACAGCATCACAAGCCTGCTGCGACGCTAATAAGGCAAGTATGGAACGCATGTTCCAGAAGTCGATGTCCAAATAAAATCGCATTATTAGTAGCGCTAGACTACAACACGTTTATTCAGACGCCGCGCTTGTCGCGGCGTTTTTTATGCGGATGCCTACCGCCTCCGGGATACCATCGGAGCGCTCGACCAGCAACTCAATCAGATCCCAGTCCAACTGCCCGGCGTACTCCGAAGTCACGCTAACGAACTGCTCGGTCACCTGCGTCAGCGGGTCCGTGCTCACGGTATCCGGCTCGGGTAATTCGGTGTCCGCGTCCAGTTTCTCGATTTGCCCGAGCGACGCGTCGAGCAACGGCTGCGGCGACTCGAGCACAGGATGAATTTCGGCAACGAGCGTTTCACCCTCCCAGCCCAGCTTCACCGGCGCGTTGATAATTCGCACCCTGGTATTGACACGCAGCTGCTGAAACAGGAACTCGATATCTTCCGGAAACATCCGTATGCAACCGTGCGACACTCGCATTCCGACGCCCGCGGGCCTGTTGGTGCCATGAATCAGATAACCGGGAAGCGCCAGGCGCATCTTCCTCGAACCCAATGGATTGTTCGGGCCCGGCGGCACGACGCGGGGCAAGGGATCGCCATCGGCGGCATGTTCGTCACGCACCGATTGTGGCGGATACCAGGCCGGGTTCTTCTCCATTGCCACAATGCTGGTGACGCCAAGCGGCGTCTCCCAGTCCATGCGTCCGATGCTGATTGGAAAGGAATACACCAGCTTCGGCTGGCCATCCCTGGGCGGCGGAAAATAATACATACGGTATTCCGCGAGATTGAGCACCAGCCCTTCGCGCGGTCCGGGCGGTAGTACGAAGCGTGTCGGCAATACAATCTCGGTACCCTCGCCGGGCACCCAGATATTCACACCGGGATTCGCGCGTACGATATCCTGGTAGCCGAGGCCGTGGCGCCTGGCAACATCGACGAGCGTATCGTCGTGACGCGCCGTAACGGTCGATACTGCGCCGATGACATCGAATCCCTCGGGCGGCAGCTCGTAGACCTCGGATCGCGTCGCCGTACTCACCAGCAGGCAGGAAACAATCAACAAGACTGGGCGAATCATCACTGGCCTTTTTCGTCTGCCTCGACCACCTCGATTTCACACTCGGCGGCGGCGAGCCATTCCTGCATCGCCCGGCTCTCCAGCAGACGATGCGGATAAAACATGGCCGATTCCGGCAGATTGATGCCGTAGGTTCGAAACCGCAGGACGACCGGCGCGAACATCGCGTCGGCAATCGAAAAATCGCCGAATAGCCAGCCACCTCTGTCGCCAAAGTTGCGATGGCACTCGCACCAGATCTGAATAACGCGATCGATGTCGCTCCCGAGCTCATCCGGAAGCGGTACCTTGCGGCCCATCGCGCGGCAATTCATGGGCATACACTCCCTGAGATGCTGGAAACCGGAATGCATTTCGGCTGAAACAGAACGAGCGAACGCACGCTCATCCGGATCCTTCGGCCATAGCTGTTTCTCCGGCCAGCGCTCGGCGACTGTTTCCGCGATCGCCATTGTATCCCAGACCGTCAGATCGCCGAGCCTGAGCACGGGCACGCGCCCTGCCTTCGAAAAAGACGCGATTTCCCCGGCGAATGTATCGGTATCGAGAAGGATCCTGTGTTCGTCGAATTCGATACCGGCTTCCCTGAGCAACAGCCACGAGCGTAATGACCAGGAAGAGTAATTCTTGTTGCCAATTATCAGTTGCGGTTTCATTGATCCGGTCCCGGTTGCCTGCCCCTATGGTAAACCATCACACATTGACCATCATAGCGAGTTGCCGGTAGCCTGTTGTCATGGGCATGAAAATATCGTTCGAGCTGACGGACAGGGACCTGCGCTTCTTCAGGAAGGCGCTCCAACTGTCTCGCGAAGCAGTCCGCGACGCAGAAGAGCCCGAGATCATCGAAGCGATTCGTGATGTGCTCGAAACCATTCGCCAGAGTCAACCCCTGCCCGACTTCGTTGGCAAGCGCATTCCGCAGCTCGAGTCGTTGATCTCGATGCTCACCGATGATGACTGGCAGCTGCCGGAAATCGATCGCGAACGCCTGCTGGCCACTTTCGTCTATTTTGCGGACCCGGAAGACATCCTTCCGGACGACATACCCGTTATCGGTTATCTGGATGACGTCATTATTATTGAACTGGTCGTGCTCGAGTTGAAGCATGTTCGCGAGGCCTACGATGACTTCTGTGCTTTTCGGGACGATTTCGATCGTAAGCAAGGCAGCAAGGTGGACCCCGTCATTCGCCGCGATCGACTGGATCGGCGGCGGCAGCAGCTACATCAGCGCATGCGGCGCCGCTCGGCACGCCAGGCAAAAAGCAAACTCTGGTAGCTGCTCATCGGGCTCCGATCCGCCAGTCGGAATCGGCCGATCGATCAGAGCCGCATCAAAACGGAGCCCCAGGTGAAGCCACCGCCGAACGCTTCCATCAGTATCAGCTGACCCTTCCTGACTCTTCCGTCACGAATTCCCACATCCAGCGCCATCGGTACGGATGCCGCCGATGTATTGCCGTGATCCTGGACCGTGAGTATCACCTTCTCCATCGGCAGATCGAGACGTTTGGCCGTTGCCTGAATGATGCGGATATTCGCCTGGTGTGGAATCAGCCAGTCGAGTTCGTTCTGGTGCACTCCGGCCTTTTCGAGCGTCTCCGTCGCGATGGATCCGAGAGTCTTGACCGCGACCTTGAATACTTCGCTGCCCGTCATCTGTATCGCCGCTTCGTCCGTTCCCGCCTTGGCCAGTTGATTCGAAGCACCGACCGGGTAATAAAGCAGATCCTTGTACTGACCGTCTGCACCGAGATGACACGACAGGATGCCCGCCTCGTCAGAGGGCTTCACAATGACCGCACCCGCGCCGTCGCCGAACAGCACGCAGGTGTTGCGGTCCTTCCAGTCCATCAGCTTGGTGATGCATTCGGCGCCCATCACCAGTGCGCATTTTGCGTCACCCAGGCGAACGAACTTGTCGGCCATCGTCAGTGCATAAATAAAACCGGTGCAGGCCGCCTCGAGACTGAATGCCGGACATGCCGGGATACCCAGTCGATGCTGGATCAGCGTCGAAACGTTTGGAAAAATCAGGTCCGGTGACGTCGTGCCGGTAATAACAAGATCAATCTCGGAGACGTCTACACCGGCGTCCTCGATGGCCTTTTTCGCCGCTTCGACACACATGTCCGACGTCGTCTGATCCTCGGCAACCACGTGCCGGCGCTCAACGCCGGTACGGGTACGAATCCATTCGTCCGTCGTATCGACAATCTTCTCCAGATCGAAATTCGTCATGATACGTTCCGGAAGGTAGCGGCCCGTGCCAACGATGCGTGAATACGTCATGCGGTTTCCTCTTGCAGCAGCACGCCGATCTGTTCTGGCAACTGGTTGCGAACCTCAACGACTGCGTTATCGATAGCATGCTGAAACGCATGGGCATCCGCGCTGCCGTGGCTCTTGATAACGATACCATCTAGCCCAACCAGAGTCGCACCATTGTAATTTCGGGAATCCATTTCTATGGCAAGTCTCTGCAACACGGAGCCTGCGAGAAGCGCCTGCAGCTTTGCCAGCCAGTTCCTGGTAAAAGCGCGCCGCAAATAATGCGTGGCCAGCCCGACCGTGCCCTCCATCGTCTTCAGAGCGACGTTGCCGGTGAATCCATCGGTGACAACGACGTCGGCCTTGCCGGCGAACAGATCGCTGCCTTCGATGAAACCAACATAGTTCAGCGTGCTGTCGTGCAGCTTCGCGGCAGCCGCCCTGATCGTGTCGTGACCCTTCGTGTCTTCCGCGCCGATGTTGAGCAGCGCTACCCTGGGCCTTTCAATGCCGAGTATGTCCGAGGAAACGATAGACCCCATGACGGCGTACTGGAACAGGTGGTCGGCGCCGCCCTGGGTATTGGCGCCGAGGTCGAGCATGTGCAGCGATCCGCCGATCGCCGGAAGCTCCGCTATGATCGCAGGTCGATCGATTCCCGGAAGCATCTTCAGGACGAACTTCGCGGTCGCCATTAGCGCGCCTGTGTTACCGGCACTGACACAGGCATCGGCCTCGCCAGCCTTTACCAGGTCGATGGCGACACGCATCGAGGAGTCTTTCTTCTTGCGCAGCGCTTCGACCGGAGCCTCTGACATACTCACGACTTCGCTCGCATGGCGGATATGCAGTCTTGGCTCGGAGCCGATGATACCTGCGACGAGCGCACTCAGTTCGCGCTCGTCTCCGACCAGAATGAGCTCCAGGTCCGCGTATTTTTTCAGGGAACTGGCGGCGGCGCGCACAACGACCTCAGGGCCGAGGTCGCCGCTCATCGCGTCGAGAGCGATTATTGAGTGTGAACCCACCGCTCGAAAGGCCAGATCAGCGCCGGCCGATCACGGGAGACACTTACTCTTCGTCGTCGGGCTCAGGCCGTGCGACAACCTGCTTGCCGCGGTAAAAACCGTCGGGCGTGACGCGGTGGCGCAAATGCGTTTCACCGGATGTCGGATCTACCGACAGCGCGGGCTTCTTCAGCTTGTCGTGCGAGCGCCGCATACCGCGCGTTGAGGGGGTCCTGCGACTCTTTTGAACAGCCATAACTTTCTCCTGCCCGACCTTGGTTTGGCGGGCGCTATTGATCCCGTGTCATCTGCGCACGCAGCGCAGCAAACGGTCTTGTCCTCTCGTCCTGTTGATCGGGCGCGGGCGACAGCTTCGAACACGACGCCAGATCAACATGCATAGCCGACAATGGCAGCGCCATGATCAGCAGTTCCTCCACGATTTCGATAGGCTGAAGCATGCTCTGCTCCAGCTCCCAGACCTCGTGGTCCTCATACCCGTTTGCCGCCTCTTCGAGCTCCAGCAGCAACAAATCTGCCTCAGTCTCGATGGAAAGCCTGAACAGCCTGAGACAGCGCTGGCAGACCGCGTCCAGCGTTGCCGCCAGCCTGCAGCGTACCCGCGGCAGCTCGCCCCGCGCGTCGGCAAACCCGAATTCCAGCGATCCGACAATTGGCGAATCGCGCCACTGGCCCGGTATTCTGGCGGGCTCCAGCGCAGCCAGGTCGGCCTCAACGACCGCCGAAAGGCGCTCAAAACCGCCAAGTTTTTCAGCTATTTCAATAACTTGCCCGGCCGCCGCCCATTCGGCCGCGGTACGGCGATCTCGCAGCAGATTAGCCATGGCGCGCGCATGATAAGGACCAGAGCGGCCACTGTCAAAGCGATTGAGCTCCGCAGCGGCGCGGAAATACTAGCGGTCGGCCACAAACCCGGTAAAATTCCTAGCATCTCACTTAAGGTTCTGATTTATTTATGCAAAATCCATCCGCCCCGGCAATCGTGCTGGCATCTTCGTCGCAGTATCGACGCGGTCTGCTGGAGCGCTTTCTGGACCAATACGAGACGGTGTCCCCGGATATCGATGAACGCAACGAATTGGGACTCGAGCCGGCGGACCTCGCCCGCCACCTGGCCAGGAAGAAGGCCGAAGCCGTCGCCGTTAAAGCGCGCGACGCGCTGGTGATCGGGGCCGACCAGCTCGCCGTCCTGAACGGTACGGTACTGGGCAAGCCGGGCGATCACCAGAAGGCCGTCGAGCAGCTGCTGGCGGCATCAGGTCATGTCGTCACCTTCCTGACGGCTGTCTGCATCCTGGACCCGGTCAATCGCACCCGGTACGAGCACACCGACAAGACTACGGTCCGGTTTCGCGAATTCGATCGCCGGCTTGCGGAGTCTTACCTGCGCCTGGACAAGCCCTATGATTGCGCCGGCAGCTTCAAGCTGGAGGGAGCCGCCTTCGTGCTGTTCGAGTCGGTCACGACGGACGATCCGACCGCCTTGATAGGATTGCCCATGATCTGGGTCGCAGACCGGCTGCTGCAGCTGGGCTATCTGTCAACCTGATTGGTAAGTAATTTGGGGTCAGCGTAAAAAATAGATCTTTTACTCTGACCCCCAATTATTCTTCTCTGACCCCAACTTATTTCTGCCGCTGTCGCTGCTGCTGCGCCTCTTTGACACCGACGGTAAGAAACCGCTCGAGATCATCCGCCAACGGTGCCGTGAAGTGAAGATCGTTACCCCTCTCGCCCACGAAGGCGATCGATTGCGCATGCAAGAAAAGGCGACAAAGTCCCAGCCGGCGCGCCAGCCGGTTGGCCTCCGCATCCCCGTAGCGCTCGTCGCCCACGATCGGGTGGCCTGTATGCTGCAAGTGCACACGTATCTGGTGCGTCCTGCCCGTCGCTGGCGAGCACCGCAGCAGGCTGTAAATACCGTAGGTTCGTGACAAGCTGACCAGGGTCTGGGCCGTCTTGCCGTGTTCGCTGACGATCACATGGCGCTCGCCACCGCGTCGATTCTGCACCTGCAGCGGCACATCGATGAGTTGCTCGCCGTATTGCCAGTCACCGACGACCAGCGCCAGGTAATTCTTTTCGACCTGCCCCGCCCGAAAAAGCGCGTGCAGCTCGCGCAGCGCACTGCGCCTCTTGGCCAGAACCAGGCAGCCGGACGTCTCTCGATCGATGCGGTGGACCAGCGACAAATCCGCGAGGTCTCCCCTTGCATGGCGCAATAGCTCGATCACGCCAAAGCTGATGCCGCTGCCACCGTGCACGGCCATGCCGGTCGGTTTGTCAATCACGAGCAGTCGCTTGTCTTCGTAAAGCACGTGCTCCAGCAGGGACTTCGCCAGCGCCTCCGGCGGCGGTGCCGCCCCCGTACGCACTCTCGCGGGCGGCACCCGGACCTCGTCTCCCTCGACAATCTTGTACTCCGCCCTCACCCTGCCGCCGTTGACGCGAACCTCTCCTCGCCGGAGCAGGCGATATATCCGCCCTTTCGGCACCCCCGGCAGCTCATTTCTCAGGAAATTGTCGATGCGCTGCCCGGCCCGCTCTGCATCGACCGTGACCTTGCGAACGCCGATCCGTTGCGTATCGGCGTCATCCGTGGACTTTTCTTGCATGATCAATAACTTGAAGTCGGGTTCGGGTATGCTATATTACCGCCCTGAGTCTTGCCGGGATACCAGCCCGAAAAGCCTCACAATCCGGGCGGTACCCGATCGTGGACCCACCGCCTACAGTTTCCACCCGCAGTAACTACCCTACTGGATCGTAGCTGCTGCGAACTATTGTGGTTCCGCCGTTTGCGGAGCCGAATTTCAGATGGCAGCGAGTGCGGATTCCGGCTGGCGCCAGAGCGGCAAAGCCGCAGGGAATTCATGCTGATTTTTTCATGGGTACTGACCCTCCTTGGTCTAACCCAATTTGAAATTGCGAGTGACTTCGACGGTGCATCCCCGCACCGGCTTTCTGTGCGTGACCTCCCCTGCGCCCGCCCGGCGGCGCTACGTCCCGATTTGCTGCCCTGCAACACACTTCAAGTAGGGCACTATGAAAAGAATGCTGATCAACGCAACTCAGGAAGAAGAGTTGCGCATGGCCATGGTCGATGGCCAGCGTATTTACGACCTCAATATCGAGGCGCCGTCTAGCGAAAGAAAGAAAGCCAACATATATAAGGGCAAGATCACGCGCATCGAGCCCAGTCTCGAGGCCGCATTTGTCGACTACGGCGCAAGTCGCCATGGCTTTTTGCCGCTGAAAGAAATATCCAGCGAGTACTTCGTCAAGGACAACAAGTCCGGCGGTAAACCCAACATCAAGGATGTTCTGAAGGAAGGTCAGGACATCGTCGTACAGGTCGACAAGGAAGAGCGCGGCAACAAGGGCGCGGCTTTGACCACGTTCGTCAGTCTCGCCGGTCGTTTCATCGTGTTGAAACCGAACAAGGACCGGTCCGGCGGCGTGTCGCGACGAATCGTCGGCGACGACCGTGACCTGGCGCGAAAATCACTGAACGAAATTGTCGTGCCCGAGGGTATGAGCGTCATTCTGCGCACAGCGGGAATCGACCGAAGTGCCGAAGAACTCGCCTGGGACCTTGAGAATCTGCTGACCGTATGGACAGCAATTCTCAACGTTGTGCTCGAGCGACCATCGCCGTTTCTTATCTACCGGGAAAGCGACTCGGTCGTGCGGGCGCTGCGCGATTACCTGACAAGTGAAATAGGCGAAATCCTCATCGACGACGAGGCGACCTATAACGAGGCGCGCGAGTTCGTCGAACAGGTCATGCCGCAGAACCTGAAGAAACTGAAGCACTACGTTGACCCGGTTCCCCTGTTTACCCGTTTCCAGATCGAGACGCAGATTGAATCGGCGTTCGCGCATTCGGTCAATCTGCCATCCGGCGGCAGTATCGTTATCGACCACACGGAAGCCATGGTTTCGATCGACGTCAATTCGGCGCGTGCCACCAAAGGTGGCGACATAGAAGCCACAGCATTGAACACCAATCTCGAGGCCGCCGACGAAGTTGCGCGACAGCTGCGAATTCGCGATCTGGGCGGCCTGGTCGTCATCGACTTTATCGATATGGGCCCGCAGAAACACCAGCGCGAGGTCGAGAATCGACTGCGCGAAGCCGTCAGGCAGGATCGCGCCCGAGTCCAGATCGGAAAGATCAGTCGCTTCGGATTGCTGGAGATGTCGCGCCAGCGGCTGCGGCCATCGATCGGCGAATCGGCCTATCAAACCTGTCCAAGATGCAGCGGTTTCGGCACCATACGAAGCGTCGAGTCACTCGCGCTCGCGATCTTGCGTATCATCGGAGAAGAGGCGCGCAAAGAACGTACCTCCAAAGTTATCGCGCAGTTGCCGGTCGAAGTTGCAACCTACTTACTCAACGAAAAGCGCAAATGGGTGCAAAGCCTCGAGGCCCGCAATGACACCCAGGTAGTGCTGGTCGCAAACTCCGGGCTCGAGACGCCGCACTACGAAGTTCGGCGTGTCCGTGACGACCAGACGGATCTCGCTGAGAACTCCGGCGTCAGCTACGGACTTTCACATCAACTCGTCGAACCCGAGTCGCCTCAGGCAGTGCTGGCACGCAAGGCGATCGAACAGCCTGTTGTCGCCACGTTGAAGCCGACGACGACGGCACCAAAACCCCAGGAGTCCCAGGAGACCCCGACCCCCCGAAAGGGATTCTGGGCCACCGTGATGTCGTATTTCTCTGCAGACGGCAAGGAAGAGGCAGAGCAAGGTCGAGGCCGCGGCGGGCAAAGCAGCAGCGCGCGGCGCTCGCAGCAATCGCGTCGTCGCAGTGCGAGCGATACCCGCAAGACGTCCGCCAAGCGCGGCCCACAGCGCAAGAAGACGACAAAGAAAGCGGCCACCAAGAAGGCGGCTACCAAGAAGACCGGCGACAAGAAAACACCTCGAAAGAAAGCCGCTTCCAAGAAAACCGCGGCGAAGGAACAGGCGACGGACGACACCAGGGATACGACGGCACAAACCAGTCCGCAGCAGGATTCGGCGGACACATCGGACAATGAGCCGAAGCGTTCCCGTAGTCGCCGCAGTCGCGGCGGCCGACGCCGACGCCGGCCGGCGGACAGGCCCGAACAGGGCGCGGATGCGCAGACCGGGACAGACCAGGCCGCCAGGCCAGAGCAGGCGGCAGCGAAATCTGCCGATCAGTCAGCTGTGACCCGAACACCGAAACAGGATTCGGCCCCACCGCGAGCGAGAACCGATGAAGAGCGTGCCCGCGCTGCGGAAGAGGCCACGAGCGCCACGCCGAGAGACAAGGTCGCCATGACCAGTGTCACAACAGACGCCCCGAAACCAGCTGCCTCCGAAAACGCGCCGCCGCCACAATTGGCAAAGCCAACCGAAAAACCGGTCGAGCCAGCCACCAGGGCCGAAACGCCCGCCCCGTCGAAGTCCGCGCGGATGCCCGCGAAGGAAGGCACTGCCGCGGCAGCACCGAAGCCGGCCTCCGACGGTAACGGCGCGTCGGCGAAGCCCCGACTGCTGCCCTGGGACGTTCAGCCCGTCGCCGACAGCAAAGCAGCGCCGGCAGCGAAACCGGATCCAAAACCGGATTCGTCAGCCGCTCCCGCCGTCAGCAAGCCAGAGGCTGCAGCGCCTCGACCGGCCAAGGCGGACAACGAACCGGCGGAACCGGCTCAGGACTAGCCCGGATATGTCACCCGTTGGCGCGTGAGATATCCGGGCTATCGGCTTACCTGGAAAGCGTCTCGAGCAACCCCCGGGACGCTTCTTCAACCAGGTCCAGCACACGCTCGAACCCTGCGGCGCCGCCATAATAAGGGTCCGGAACTTCGCGCTCCGTTGCCCCTGAATACTCCAGGAACAATTTCAGTTTGCCGTGGAATTCCGGTGGCGACTGGTCTTTGAGGCGCTCGAGATTGTCGAGATCCATCGCGATGATGTGGTCGAATCGCTCGAAATCCTGGTCGCTGACGCGCCGGGCACGCAGCTTGCCAAGCACGATCCCGCGTCGCTCTGCGGCCGCTTTCGCACGGCGATCCGGTGGGTCGCCGACGTGATAGGCATGCGTACCCGCCGAGTCGATGACAATTCGGTCACCCATCCCGGCCTTCTCCACGTAGTGGCGGAAAACGCCCTCCGCGGTCGGTGAGCGGCAGATATTGCCCATGCAGACAAATAGTATGCTAATCTTAGGTTTGGCGTTCATAACCGATTGTTTTTAAAACTATTTTTGTCCGACGATATCCGATGGAATCCGAGGACATCCCACATAGGTTGTAGCCCAAATTGTAGCCCGGAGGCAATTTCATGCGTCGTCTGCTCACGGCAACCAAGGTCGAAGCCCTCTATCGCAAACCCGAATCATCCATGTCAGCTGACGGCGGCGGCCTCTACTTTCGGAAGCGGAAGAATAGTGCATCTTGGGTAATCCGTCGATCGAGGAACAAGGTCGCATCTTTCAAGACAATCGCACGGTATCCGGACCTAAGCCTCTCAGAAGCGCGGCAAGTTCTCAAACGATTCGCTACTCATTCGATTGAAGACAAGACCGTCGCCGACATTCTCGATGACTGGTACGACCAGAACCGGACGGTATGGCGCCGTCCAGAACAGATGGAAGGATACATTCGACGTCTGTCGGATCACGATCCACAGCTTGTTGCCGCGGACATTCGCCGAGTCGACCTGGTTACTGTACGGGATTCACTGAAGGCATACGCCCAATCTCACGGAAATACCGCCGCGAATCGGTTGATGGAGATACTCAAGCAGGTTTTTCGTCATGCCGTGCAAGTAGGCTACTTGCGCTACTCGCCGATCACCGATCTTACGCGGAGGGTCGTTGGCGGTGTTGAGTCGCCGCGTGAGAGAGTACTGACCAATGAGGAGATTCAACAAATCTGGGGCGTGGATAGGCACACTGCTCTATTCCGATTCTTGTTGCTCACGGGTCAGCGAATACGAGAAACCCAAATCGCGTATTGGGAGGATGTGGATGAAGACAGGTGGTTCATCCCCGCCGCAAATAACAAGTCCGCTCGTGATCATTGGGTTGCCCTATCGCGCCAGTCCACGGAACTTCTCGAATCACTCGAGCGAAGGCGCGGCCGGATTTTTGGAGGCGTCTCCCCTACTGCCGTACAAGCCTATCTCCGTCGCTGGTGCACGAAACACAAAATCGGCCAGAACAACAGGGAGAAGAGGCACTTGGGGGCATTTACACCTCACGATCTGCGCCGGACATTCGCGACACGACTAAACGATTTGCAGGTCGGCCCTCATATAGTCGAGCGAATCCTGAACCATCGTTTGTCCGGCGTTATGGCTGTATACAATCATGCAGATTACGAGCAGGAACGGACCTGTGCGATGCAGCTCTGGGCCGACGAATTGGATCGAATTATCGGGTAATGACTGCAGACTTACGAGATGCTGAAATCCCCTGCCACTCTGGCACTCCTTGTTTGGCCAAGAAAATGAGAAAAAGCCTGCTCGATCTTGCATGGCTTTCGATAGAACGCAGAAGACAAGCCGGTCTATCATTGACGGCCCGCAATTGCGATATAGGTCCAGGAATGTCCGATCAAGTGATTGTCAGATTGCCTGACGTTTTGGCAAGAACCGGCCTGTCTCGGTCGACTGTCTATGAATTGATAAGCAAGAACGAGTTTCCCGCGCAGATCAAGCTTGGCTCGCGTTCCGTCGGGTGGCTGGGATCAGAAATCAACGATTGGATAGATGAGCGAGTCAGAAGCACGCGGCAAAGGAAGTGTTCGTAAATTGGCCCTGCTATCTATGATTGCGTCGCATCAAATCCAAATGACTGCTTGTCGCCGCGTAATCCTCCTTCGGATTGTCGCCTGGATGGCTGGAGTCAGCCTTAATCGGACGTTGAGCATTCCGTTTGAAGGCCGAATTCAAGCTCACCCGAATCTGTGGCAGAGGCAAGCGGTTGTCAGAATCAGCAGCCACAATCGCGGCCGCCCTACATCGCCCGCGACGGTGAGTTGCCGTTAGAAACCGATGAGGGGTTGCTGCGGCAGGGCGCGGATGAAATCGATGCGTTTGTTGGTCACTGGGCGAAGGACTTCTCGCAACGAAAGAACGGCCGGGATGGTATGAGCCTGGTGGTGTCGCTTCCGCCCGGCACCGACAAGACCGCCGCGATCGCGAGCGCCCGGGACTTTCTCGACGAGGTTTTCGCTGTCAATCATGCCTACGCGTTTGCCGGCCATGACGACAAGGATCATTTTCATGTGCATGCCGTGATCAAGATGCGTGGCCACGACGGCACGCAGCTGGTGACGGACAAGGCGGATCTTCGCCATTGGGGTGAAGCGTTGGACGGCGCGCGACCAAGCGCGTTATTCATCAGGTGAAAGCACGGGACACGATGCCCACAGTTGACAAGTCTGCGGCGGCGGACGCCATCAAGGCGGCCAGCGCTGCGAAGTGTCCCGCGTATACCGACGAGGTCGCCATGCGTGTGACTGATCATCGCGCGCGGGCCACCTACGCGAATGCGGCGGCGATCGTGGCGAATGAGGCCGGTCAACTGCATCGCCGTGCGGATCAGCTGACGACATTCGAGATGGCCTCGTCGCTGGCAAGTTTTGCCGTGGTTATGCCACGGCCGCGCTCGCGCGACGACGTGCTCGCTAAAGCGCTGGGCAGGGCGCCGAAGCGGAAGATCCCCAAACCCGGTCTCGTCTTGATCCTGCTTCGCCATAACCGCTTCTGCGGCGTCGAGCCAGATTATGGCTACAAGCGACCAACCTACAACTGAGCCCTGCCCCGAACCCAGATTTATCGCTTGGGCGGCGCTCAGCGGTGAGGGACACTCCACTAGTAGACGCGAGGCGGCCGCGAAGTTGGCCGGTAAACCGCATATGCGCTAACGAAGCCGGCGCAGACTTTGTCTTGTGTACGTAAGTTCCCATATAGACTTTCTCGGACACTGGCGTGACAGTGATTTCGACTTGGACGAACTGGCTGACTCATCAGGCCCAAGTCAGGGGGCCCCGTCGGCGAATACTGCTCACCCTCTAGTTCGACGTGGCTGTTTTTCGTGGCTCTTAGCGGTGGAAACCGACCCGCGGAGATGTTCGTCGGAATTGCACGTCCTATTCGGCCAACCACGACATTGGCCCGATGACTTGGCGACGATCGGATTGACTTCCATTGACTGAGGGCTGGGTAGTTGTCTGCTCAAGGTGCGCGAAACGGCGTCGCCATGTGTGGGACAGGAGGCAGTTCCAATGATCCGTTTTCGCCTTGTCAGCTCCGTTGCGTACATACTTGTTGTCGCGGCCAGCCTGATTGCGCCTCAGCCATTGGCTGCGCAAACCTATCCGGCCGATTGCAAGCCGTTGGGATCGAAGAGCTGCAGTGCCGTCAAAGCGACCGATTTTCGCTTCATGGCCAGATCCTGCGAGTACTTCACGTATTACCCGACAGAGCAGGAAGCGGCTGCCTACGCGAAATCGACGTACAGTGGCAGCAGCGCCGGCTGCCCAGTGATGACATGGCAGTGGTCCAGGTGGGCGCAAAACGAGTACAGCAACTGCTCAGGCAGCGGATGCACGCCCCCGTATGCGACCTTCTTCATTTGCTGGCCAGGAACCGGCGCTGGCCCGTACCCGCAGCTTAACGCTGGCTACGATGTCAAGAATTATTCAATCTACGAGCGAACCCGATACGCGGGCCAGCAGTGCACGCCCTCAGTTGGCGACATAGGACTGGTACTACGTACCCGTGGTGTAATCTGCCCTGAGGGGTATGCGTCCGCCGGTTCCTACTGCCCTCGCAACGACAGCTACCCTGACCTCGGCAAGAATTTCGGCTGCCCCGATGAAGACAAGGGTCAATGCGCCGACGGCAACCCGATCAATACGGCCGTCGGCAATAAGTTTCAAATTGAGACGGATTACGTTGGTTCGGGACCCAATCCGCTGCAGTTTCGCCGCCACTACAACAGCCTCGCCGGCCGAAAGAATGAGGCCAACGGCACCTACCGATTCAGTGGAGTCGACCATCCCTTACCGATACGCATGGCGATTGACCCGGGCCAGGAGTCCGGCGTTCAGGCGATTGCGACCGACTCCATTGGCGTCAACTGGCGTCATACTTACCACAGGGCCGTGGTCGAATTTGGGCCGGGCGACATTCGCAGTGCATCGATCTATCGACCCGATGGGCGCATCTTCATTTTCAACGAATACCAGGGCAGTTGGCACACGGATGCCGATGTCAACTTTGCGCTCGCGGAATTGACCGACCAGGGCTCGACGACGGGCTGGACAGTGATCACGCCAGCTGACGAAACCGAGACCTATGATGCCGGCGGCAAATTGATCGCCATTGAGGATAGACCCGGCAACGTCGTTTCGCTCACCTACGACGCCGTGGGAAGGCTTGAAACCGTGAGCGACCCGTTTGGTCGTACGCTGAGCTTCGGTTACGAAAGCCTGCCAGACGTCGGCGTCGAATGGTACGACGATCCGACACTGGTGAATCAGATCAAAACTCTCACGGATCCCCTGGGCAATACCTACAGCTACGACTACGCCGAAGACGGGACGCTGACCAAGGTGACCAATCCGGATCTTAGCGAACGTCAGTACGGCTACGAAGACCCTTCCTGGCCGTATGCGCTGACCGCGATTATCGACGAGAATGGCGAGCAGTACGCGACTTTCGGCTACGATGGTGGCGGCCGGGCAAATCTCACCTATCACGGTGAGAGTGCGGAGATTGCGAGTCGCGTGGATGTGACCTACACCGCCAGCGGCCAGTACTATCTGATTAACAACGCGGCCGTGATTCTGGGAATCAATACGGCGGAACAAAGAAGCCACTCCTTGACGCCGGAGGTCCATCTCGGTGTTGCGAAGATGAACAATGCGATTCACGGTGGAATGACTGAGTCGCGCAGCTACGACGCGAACGGTAACGTCGAGACCTATACCGGCCTTAATGGCGTCACTACCTACCGTGACTACAACAACCGAAACCTCGAGACACTGCGGCGCGAGGCGTACTTGACGCCTTTAGAACGGGATACCACGACGACGTGGCATCCGACGTATCGCCTGAAAGATGTCGTGACCGAGCCGATGCGAACCGTGGACTATGACTACTACGCGAACGGCGACCTGGAGCGGATCACAATCACGTCGCTGAATACCTCGGGTACAGAGGATCTATCGACGGATGGCAATCGCACGCGCATTTGGAGCTACGCCTACAACGCGCACGGTCAAGTCACCAGTATCAACGGTCCACGGGTCGACATTGCGGATGTAACAACCCTGAAATACTACGATTCCCCGTCCTGTCCGACGGGCGATGGCAAATGCGGCCAACTCGAGTACATCGACAACGCAAAAGGACAGCGAACGAATTTCAATGAGTATTATTCGGACGGCCGCCTGAAGAAGATGACGGATCCCAATGGCCTGACGACCGAGTACGAGTACGACGTTCGACGCAGGCTGAGAAAAATCACGCTATCGGACGGCGCGACCAGCCGCATCACCAACTACAGCTACGACGCAGCGGGCCAAATCGACACGGTCGCGTTTCCGAACGGTCTTGTTCTGGACTACGAATGGACGAGTGCACACCTGTTGGACTACGTCACTGACAACTTTGCTAACAAGATTGACTATGACTACAATGCGCACGGCGAGCAAATTCAGGAACAGCGGATTGACCCGAATGGTGTCATTCGACGCGCGATGTCCAGTACCTATGACGAATTCGGCTTCGTTGATGCCGTCACTAACGGAATCAGTACGTCCGTCGACTCGATAACGACCGACTATGACTTTGATCCGCTTGGCAATCTGAAGAAAATTACAGAGGCCGATTCGAGTGAGACCCTCTACCTGATTGATGAGCTGAATCGAAACTACGGCATGACGGACGCGTTGCTCAACGATACGAGCTACGTCTTTGATGAGCAGGATAATGCGAAACTGGTTACGGCACCAAACGGCGCCGTAACGTCGCTGCCCTATGACGGACTGGGCAATCTGGATGAGGAGAGCAGTCCGGATCGAGGGCTTATCGACTGGGACTACGACGACGCCGGCAATGTCACGGAGCGCCTTGATGCACGCGGCAAGCTGACAACCTACGACTACGACGCCTTGAATCGACTCACCCTGGTTACGTTGGACGGTGGCGAGACGATTGCCTACGAGTACGATATTGGCCCGAATGCCCTTGGTCGTCTCACCAAGATCACCGACGAGAGCGGCACCACTCAGTGGGTCTACAACAAGTTCGGCGAAGTGACTCAGAAAGCGCAGACTATCGACACCGAGGATCTGATAACCGACTACGGTTTCGATGCACAGGGTCGATTGTCAACGATGACCTATCCTTCCGGAAAGGTCGTGACCTATGGCTACGACACCTACCTTCCGGTCAGCGTCAGTGTGGATAGCGCTACCATCCTCTCGGGCGCCACTTACGATCCGTTTGGGCCGGTGACCGGTTGGATCTGGGGCAATGGCAGCCACGCCAGCCGCGATTTCGATTCGCGCGGTCTTGCAAAAGAGATCGATTTTGCCGGGGATACTCAAGTCCTCGGCTACGATGAAACCGGACAGCTGACCTCGCAACTGGAGACCTTACTCAATGTCGGCTATGAGTACGATTTACTGGGCCGTATCAAATACCTCGACAACAACTTCGCCGCCAGCCAATCGGGGGAGACGTTCAGCACTTCCCCCGTGGTGTTGGCAAACATTCAGACGGCAATTATTGAATACGGTGCACCGCCATCAGGACCCTCAACACCCTGGCTGACCGCGACCGTAGGCAATATCGATGAATTCAACGTCGAGCTTGCCTTGGAACGTTCCGGCGACGCTGGCAACTACATATTTGACAAAGCAGACTATGAGACCATCGGTTACATAGCGATAGAGGATCGTGCCACCGGGACGTTCAGCGCGAATGGAAGCACCGTTACTTATTCCGCCCAATCAACCGGAAGTACGGTCGGGGGATGGGATGACGGCTGCTTTACCACCGGGTTCCTGGCTGCCTTCGCGACGCCGCCGACGGTTGTTGCCACCAAGAACAGCCACAATGACGACGACGGCGGATGGGCAAGGCGATGCAGCTTGAGCAATACGGCCATCGGTCTCACCATTGACGAAGATCAGAAATTGGATACGGAACGCAGTCATCCGGCAGAAACGGTGGGCTTCGCGGCGTTCTCGCGCGACTTCGATGCAGTTTTCACGGACGTGGTGAGCACATGGCGCATGGAGGCCGCTACATTTGTCCTGAGTGATACGTCAACGGACCCCTCGTTTAAACAGGTAACGTTTCGTCAGGTGTACGCCACACCACCAATCGTGGTGGCGCTTGCAACCAATGAAACCGCCGAGCCCGCTGCGATTCGTATTCGCAATGTCACGACAACCGGCTTTGAAGCCGCGCAGATTGAGCCCGCCGATCAGGACGGTACTCAAGGCGTGATGACCATGCACTACCTGGCCGTGGAGCCGGGCACGCATGAATTGCCCGACGGCACACGTATACTGGCTGCAACTGAGCCCGTGTCAGCTCAACAGCACTACGGCTACTATGCAGGGCTTGGTCGCAAAGAGGGCTGGCATATTGACAGACTCATCAACTGGCCTGGAAGTGATGGTATTGGTGACCTGCCAGCCTCTCAAGTCTTTGGCTACGATGCGAACGGCAATCGGTCCTCACTGATCGAGGATGGCGCAACTTTCAACTACAGCATTCTCGCCAACAGCAATCGACTGTTGAGTACGGCGGGTCCGGTCGCCAAGACCTATTCGTACGACGCGTCGGGCAACGTTATTGATGATGGCATTCATACGTATGACTACGACGATCGCGGCCGGCTGGTCGATATCGACGAGGGCATGGCGACGTATATGCACAATGGTCTAGGGCAGCGCGTGAAGAAAGATAACGGTACTGTCACCTTGTTCGCCTATGATGAGGCCGGCAATATATTGGGGGAGTATGACGCCAGTGGCGCTGCTGTCCAAGAAACCGTCTGGTTCAACGGCGCCCCGGTTGCCGTTCTCGAGGACACAAGTATCTACTACGTCCATACGGACCATCTGGGTACGCCGCGCAATATTAGCGACGGCAATACGGTTGTCTGGCGGTGGCACGCCGATCCGTTCGGCGTCACGGCACCGGAGGACGAACCGGATGGCGATGGCATATCGTTCACCTACAACCTCAGATTCCCGGGGCAATATTACGATGTCGAAACGGGATTACATTACAACTACTACCGCACCTATGACCCCAGTACGGGGAGGTATCTGGAGAGTGATCCGATTGGCCTTCAGGGCGGGCTGAATACCTACGCATATGTTGGCGGTAACCCACTTGGTGACATCGATCCGTTGGGACTGGTGATCGACAAATGGCGTACCTGTAGTGGCGCAGAGAAAAAAGAGTGCCGGGCTATATGTGAAAGCCAAGGAAAAGAATACGAAAGCTGTCGCTTCAAACAGAGGGCGAGAAATACAGTAAAGAACGGCATCGTCTTGCCGGAAATATACGATGTTGTGGGCGGACTCAGCTGCAGTTGCAAGGACAGTGAGAACTTTTGTAGTAGAAACCCAAAATCGTGCGGCGCAGCTTTCGTTTTGGGTGTTGGCTTGCTATGCCTAACACCGATACCTGGCGATGAAGTACTTTTCGGTACTGCGGTTGGCGGTACACTTTTGGCAACGCAATAAGGTAGTAACGTGATGGATCCAAGAGACCTAATTGCTGGCAAACCATATTTCTATGTTAGCTATTTTGATGAGGACTTGAAAATTCCCGATATCAAGACCCTGTTCTTCTTAGAAACCGGGGATCCTTCGGAAACGGCTAGCGATACCGAAAAATCACGATCCTGGATTTTTCAAGACGCCGAATTTTTTCTTGACAAGAACTGCAAGAATGGCCTTGAAGGAGCGATATCGATTACCAATCTTCATAGTATTCATGATTGGGATAGCCTGATAAAAGAACTCGTCGACAATAGATCCAAGCAAATTCGTGGCGAACCATTTGACTGATCACTGCAGGTGCCCCCAAAGGGGCCGACGACTGTCTAACATCTGTCGATGGCGGCAACCGATAGTGTCCGTTGAGGAAAAGGTTCGTTAAAGGATTCCTGCGTGCCTCACGCGAGGCCGGTACAATGCTGCGCATGCTGGTGTTAAGCGAAAAGTCGCGTCTGGGCCAAAAAGTCGTTGTGCGGCGCATGCGTCGGCGCAGAAATAACCTAAGCCGCGGAACGCGTTGGAGAAATCATCAACGTAGTCGCCAATCGTCGTACGGCCGAGTTCTTTACAACTACTTCAGAACCTATGATCCGAGTACGGGAAGGTATCTGGAGAGTGATCCGATCGGCCTGCAGGGCGGCCTAAATACATATAGTTACGTCGGTGGAAATCCGCTGTCATATATCGATCCACTCGGTCTGGATATAGTTACGACGACGGTTTCGCCAAATCCGAACACGACACTCGCAACGCCTGTCTGCTCCAATGGCCAATTCGGCGTCAAGTTCTTCAAGAGTGATCCTTGCATCAAAGACTGCGCAATCAAGCACGAAATGTTCCACATCGACAAGATTCGAGCGAAAAGGCCGAATATATGCAATGGCGTAGCGTTCCGCTATTTCCGGTACACCGAGGGTGATTTTACCCGGCGCGAGGGAGACGAAGAATATTCAGCAGGCCTTCTTGAACTGAGATGCCTTGAGAATAAGGCCGAAACAGTATGTTTCTCTCCTGAATGCGAGAAGCGAGTCAATGAGCGTATTGCTGAGTTGAAGGAGGACCTGTGGGGACTATGATTAAGTTTCGAGTATTGATGTTCACTGCTTTGCTTTCATTGTCAACTGGGTGTGCAGAAAAAGAGGAAGCTATCAGCATCGCGGCAGAAGCAGCCTCGGACGGATTGCTTAGGTTTTCATTGACAAACAACTACCATAAGGAGCTTTCAGTCAAAACCCGACAAGTACCGTGGACCTCCAGCGCTCCGTATCCGCTGGCCGTTTCCGTCCATGTTTTTGATACTGAGACCAATCGCGCTCGAACTTCTGAGCGCGCAGGCGTGTTTGGCAACGACGTACTCGACGAAATCGAAATCGAACCGGGCGACAGGATCACCGGAGAAGTGAACCTCATGGGTCGTTTCCATGATCCCGATACGGAGAGCAATGGCGGCCGTTATATTGCGCACTGGACGTATAGCCTGCCGATCTGTGATCTAGGCAAGACGTTCGTGCATATCGGCGCCGCGGAAAACGATGGGCAGCACCTCAGAATCATCTACCAAGGGGAAATTGTGACCTCATCGCCGCCGCGTTGTGAGGATTGATTGGTACACAACTACTTTAGAACCTATAACCCGTCCAAAGGAAGATACTTGGAGAGCGATCCCATAGGACTGGATGGTGGACTAAATACCTACGGCTTCGTCTATCAAAATCGGTTGTCGTACACTGACCCCAAGGGGCAGGCAGCAGCTGCCGCTGGGTTTTATTTTGTTCCGGGTGTGGGTTGGACAAGCTGTGCACCCGTTGCCACAGCTGTGGTGGCAAGCGCTTGTGTAGGCGGCGGGCGTAAATTGCACAGATCTGGCGGAGGAAAATTGCACACTCGTTGACGGCGGCATCGCTGCCGGTTCACCTAGGCGACGAAGCTTTGATGTGGAGTCGCCGATGTATTCAAGGGAGACGAGAGTGTTATTACGCCATTATCTGGAGCAAGGCGTGGGCAAGACCGAGCTGGCGAGGCGCTTTGGCGTCAGCCGGCGCAGCATTTATCACTGGATCGAGACCGGTCAGCTGGATCGGGACTTGGACAACGAGCCGGTCAGCTATAAACCGCGGCCGTCGGTGCCGAGGAAGCTGGATCCGTACAAGGGCATCCTGCAGGAACGGCTGGAAGCCTTTCCGCTGCTAACAGCGCAGCGGCTGTTCGAGGAGATCCGCGCCGCCGGTTACCCCGGCGGCTACACCCAGGTCAAAGACTACGTGCGAGAGATACGTCCGCGACCGCCGGCGGAGCCGGTGGTTCGCTTCGAGACGCCGGCTGGCTTTCAGGGCCAGGTGGACTTTGCCAGCTTTAACTTACCGTGGGGCCGGCGCTATGCGTTGCTGGTCGTGCTGGGCTACTCAACACTGTTGTGGCTGCGCTTCTATCGACGCCAGAGCATGGAGATTTTGTTCCATGGCCTGGAGCGTGCGTTTGCCTATTTTGGCGGCGTACCGGAGGAGCTGCTGTTCGATCAGATGCGTGCTGTGGTGATCGCCGACAATCGACTCAGCGAAGGCGGCTTGGTGCTCAACAGCGAGTTCCTGCGCTTTGCCGCGCACTGGGGCTTTCGCCCCCGGGCGTGTCGTGCGTATCGTGCCAAGACCAAAGGCAAAGTGGAGCGACCGATCCGCTATGTGCGGCAGAGCTTTTTCTATGGCCGCACATTTTTGAACGACGACGATTTGAACGCACAAGCCGAACGGTGGCTTGACGCCACCGCCAACGTGCGGCGACACCGGACCACCGGCGAACGCCCGCGCGTGCGCTTCGAGCGTGACGAGCGCGCTACCCTCAAGCCGGCGGCGGTATCACCGTATCCGCGCCTGGGCCGCAGCACAGCAAGTCAGGCATCGAAGCGCATGCCGTACCCGGTCGAGGTACAACGCCGGCCATTAAGCGTGTACGCCGAGGCAGTCCGATGAGCGCCACGGCCCGACGCGATCACATCCGTGAGATGCTGGCTGACTTAAAGCTCCCCGGCGCACTGGAAACCGTCGATGACATCCTCGCCGAGGTCGATTGTGGCTCTCTTACCGCCAGCGAAGCGGTCGAACGCTTGCTCAACGCGCAGATCACGCTCAGGAACAACCGCCGTTTGCAGACCGCGATGCGTTCCTCGCGCTTGCCCGCCGTGAAGACGCTCGAGCAGTTCGACTTTGCCTTCCAGCCTTCGATCAAGCGCGAGCAGATCGAGAGCCTGCACGAGCTCGGCTTCATCAAGCGCAAGGAGAACGTGATCTTCTTGGGCCCTCCCGGCGTCGGCAAGACACACCTGGCGATATCGCTGGCCATCGCCGCCGCCGAGTCCGGTCGCCGCGTCTATTACGGCACGCTCGTCAACCTGATCGAGTCACTCGAACAGGCCCGCGCCGCCGGTCAGCTCGCTCGACGGCTACGTGTACTGAGTCATCCGGCGTTACTGATTGTCGATGAGATCGGCTACTTACCCGTCAGCCGTGATGGTGCGGTGCTGTTCTTTCAACTCATCAATACCCGCTACGAGCATGCTTCCACGGTGCTCACCTCGAACAAAGGCTTCGAGGACTGGGGCGCCATTCTCGGTGACGACGTCATGGCAGCCGCACTCATCGATCGCCTCATGCATCACTGTCACGTCGTCAATATCCGTGGCAATAGCTATCGCATGCGTGAACACAGCGATCTGTGGCAGGCCATCCAGCCTGGCTACGAAGAACCAAGCACTGACACAAACAAATCAATAAAGGAAGACATGACACATTGAGGCTGGTCACCTCACCAAGGTGTGCAATTTTCAGCCGCCATCAATGAGCAGTTTTCGTCCAGCGTTGACACTTGTGCATACTATGGCGGTAAGGCTCTCATAGAGCAGGCTTTCGCTGTTCTATAAGTGTGGTCACTCATACGGCTGCTCCCTTCGCAAAGCAGTGGACCTGGGCACGCGTCGCACTACGAGGAGACCTCGCCATCGCTTGCTTGAATTAATCAGCGACGCCCACGTGCAAGAGCTATAGGGTATCTCTCGCGCCCGTTCCGCCTGGCTAGGCCGATGTGGCTGTGTCAGCTCTCTTCGTCGTTGAGCGCTTACGTTCAACGGATCAGCCGCGGGCGATCAAACAGAGTGAGCCCGATGTTTACCCAGCAGACATCCGAGTTGTCCACAGCTTCAACCGTTGAAGCTGTGGATAACGGGCGACGGATCGACGTTATCTGCTGTTACAGGCTGTAACACGCCAGGTTTGTGGATAACCCGGGATCGACTCGAGGTTCTGTGCCGTCGGGTCGTTTCGTGTGTCCGTCGGAAATCCGTCCGCCTACTCCCCCTCCTCTGTCTTCGCAGTCTCCTTCTGGATATCCGTGCGTCTCCATGTCTGTGCCTGGCTTCGGATCGAGCTGAGCGCCCCTCAGCCGCTCAGCTCGATGCTCTGTCCTGGCAGGCGGGCTGATCGAGAGCGCGTCATTAGCGTGCCGCAGGCAGGGTAATGACGCGCGGTGCCAGCCCAAAAGTGGCGCGGTCTGCAGGCAGGATAAACCGATGCCTCACGAATGACGGCGTCGTAGGCTGTACCCACTGAATAAGAGCGCCGCCGTTCGCTATATAACGGCAACCGTGCTGACAGGGCTGTGGGATCAGCACCGGGGATTCGTCTCCGACAGCCCATCTTCGACGCCGCAGAGTTATCTCTGCATCTTCAATCCAGCAGGCGATTGCCCTGCATTTTCACCAAAAGGAGGTTTTGTTATTCGCAATCTTCATTCTCGCTCCCTCGGGAGCACAGCTGGTTGGCACCGAATCCATCTGCAACGTCAGAGAATCGATGTGGCCTGTGACCAGGCCTGTTCAGGTCATGTGGGAGTGGTGTCCCGGGATCAACGCTCATCCATTCATGGATGGCCTTGTCTGACTCTGGTCGACGAGTGATCGGAAACACTCACCAGATATTGATGAACTGACGTGAGTTCTATACACCAGTGAGACGCCTGAACTACCAGCTGAAACAACTCTGCAAGACCAACCGGGACGGCAGCTATGGCACCCAGGTGCAGCGCGAGCGTGTGCTCACGCTGATCGCGAATCAACTGCAGGAACTGGGTTTTCGGCAGATGCACGCCAAATCCCTTAGGCCAAAGCACGTCGAGGCCCTGGTGAAGCACTGGCTGGAATCTGGCGCCGCGGCGGGGACCATGAAAAATCGCATGGCCGCCCTGCGCTGGTGGGCTGCCAAGGTGAACAAGAAGAACGTGATAGCCCGTTCCAACGACCACTATGGGCTACCGCGCCGGCGGTACGCGAACGGCGCTAACCGTGCGACGACGCTGGACGAGCAGAAACTCGCCAGGGTCACGGACCCCTTCGTGCGAATGAGCCTCGAGCTGCAGCAGGCGTTTGGCCTCAGGCGCGAGGAAGCCATCAAGATTCGGCCCGCTCTCGCCGACCAGGGCGATACCCTGTGGCTGAAGCCTTCCTGGACCAAGGGTGGCCGGGCCAGAGAGATTCCGATCCGTACCGAGGCCCAGCGAGCCGTTCTGGACAAAGCCAGGGCGCTCGCCGGCAAGGGCTCCCTGATCCCCAGCCACAAGAACTATGTGCAGCAGATGAAGCTCTACGAGGGCCAGTGCATCCGCGCAGGGCTCTCAAGGATGCATGGCTTGAGGCACGCCTATGCGCAGCGGCGTTTTGAAGAGCTGACTGGCTTCAAGGCACCGCTCGCTGGTGGACCGAACCGCTCTGCCCTTTCTGCGGACCAGAGCGCGCTCGACAAGGACGCGCGTGCCGTGATCTCAGCCGAGCTTGGGCATAAGCGTGAAGCCATTACCGTCGTGTATATCGCGCGATAGGTGCGAGGATTTCCAGCAACATCCGACGGTTTTCGGAAATGGGTTGTAGCCAGAATTGTGCCGGTTACTTGTAATCTATTGTTTTTTATAAAGAAAAAATTCTTCTGCCCATGCAGACAAAAAGCACCGAAATTTTCTCTGTTACCTCAGTCATAGCTAGCTCTTGTTCTTGACGTCCCCTGGACGGCCAGGATCGTCGACACGGATCATGACTCGCGATTTTACAGACAATGGATCATCGCGTAAGTCGAATGGAAACCGGATTCGGGCCGGCCGCGACGCGGCGTCAGCGATCCGATCGATCCGGGGAAGATTCGCAACGCGCTGGCTCGTCCCTGTCGTTGTCGCTACCGTTCAGGCAGTCGTCGACCCCGGCACGATTCGTGTACAGAACCACCGCCCAGACCGCGAAAAGAAGTAGCGTGACAGCGAACAGAAAGCCGAGAACGACCGTCAGTTTTCGATCCCAGACGGAAGCCCCCTGTTTGTTATAGCGCGGAAACATGCGGTCTCAGTAACAGGAAAGAAGTAGCAGGTCCTGCGTGTTGCACTACATGTGCTTCAGCATCGTGATCGTCCGCCGGGCGCGCGAGCGACGCAGGTCGTCCAGGCTTTGCATCGTCAGCGTGTCCGTCGCCTTGATGGCTTCGTCCATCTTGGCAGTGATGGCGGGCGCGTTTTCGATCTTCAGCCGATGTCGCCCGAGCGCAATGATGTCATTGCTCTTGATGACCGACTTCGCGACGATGCGGGAGTTGACCGTTGTACCGTTGGTACTGTTCAGATCGGCCAGTATGATGGCGTTCGAAAACACCTGCAGCATAGCGTGCATCTTGCTGACATAGCTGTCCTCAATAACGATATCGGCTGTGTCCGCACGGCCGATGACGTACTGGCGCTCTGTCAGTTCATACTCCGCCACGGTCGCGCCGTCGTAACTTACAATGACACGAGGCGCCGGTCGATCCGGCTTTGGCTCCGTCATGCTTTCCACGGCCTCAATCGCCCGCTCGTTCAGCGCACCCGGCCAGCCTCGCGACGTCTCATGCAGTTGCTCACATACATCGATGGGAAAGACTTTATCGCCGCGCCCGCCGCCGGCGGCAATCAGTCGTGTGCGCAGGTAGATCATCGTCTCCTGTTCCGTCAGCGGATTGAGCGAGTAAGTTGACGGATTACGTCGCGCGAGGCTGCGCATGCCATCTTGCCTGGACAGGGATGACAACCCCTCCTTACCGCTCAGAACGATGCGTAACGCATAGTTGCCCCGTGTTTCCAGCGCCGCGATCCAGTTCAGCAGCCGCAGCGCGCTCGACGTTGCATGGTCGGCGTTGTCGATAATCAACAATGGGGAGTTTGCTGCACGCGTCTGCTGCGTCACGAAACTATTGAGCTTCTGTAAGAGCTGCTCGTCAGGCTCGGGACCGACCTGGACGCCGAATTGCGACAGCATGTCGATCAGGAATCGGCGCGGCGCCAGGTGAGTCCCCTCGACCAGGGCGACGGCGGCATCCCGCGAAGACCAGTCACGCTGTTCTCTCAGAATCGTGCTTTTGCCCGAACCCGTCGGCCCTTGCAGGAATCCGACACCATTGGCCTGGGCCAGCGACGACGACAAAAACCGCAACGCATCCTGATGCGACTCGTAGGCGACGATAAGGCCGGGATCGGCGTGTTCCCCGAATGCCCTGCTGCCTAGTGTGGAGTGCTTTGGTTTCATCGTTGTACTGAATCTTTTCTTTTACCTGATTATGGCGCTATTGCGTCGTCCGACGTGGCCGAGATTCCATAATATCGTCATTCGCGACGCCATCCTAGCATGCGCCTCCCGGAGCAACGGTCGCTCGAGCGCGGCAATCGCGGAAGATCCTGCAATCGGACCGATGACGATAAAAGCGAAGACTGATGGTTTTAGGGCTGACTTGGCAATCCCCGGTGTCGTTTCCGTCGCCGGCGTCGCCTGTCTTTTCAGGCGGCAGCGCTGTTGCCGCCGTGAGGCTCACGCGATGGCGCCGGAATACACTGCCTCGTACATTCGCCTGAGCCCCGCTGCGCGAAACTTCGGCGGACAGTTATCCGTGTCGTCTACGGCGGCGACGCGACTCAGCTCCGGCCACAACTCGAACATCGCCGCCTCGCTTATCGAGAACGGCGGTCCGCTGGCGACCGACTGGTCATACTCAACGGTGACAACCAGACCGGCGGCATCGGGAGCCAGCAACGATCGCGTATGGCGCACATAGGATTCGCGCAGGTCCGGCGCGACCGCGACCAGCGCGCCGCGGTCATAGTAGCCGCTAAACGCTGCCGCGGAAAAGCTGAAGTAGTCGCCACAGTAAATCGTGATCCGCTTGTCTCTTGCAGCATAAGCAGTCAACTCGCCAGCGACGATGTCGAATGCCAATGCGTTTTCCTCGAAGAATGCTGCGACCGCAATCTCGGAAAGCTCAACGCCGACCACTTCGTTGCCTCGCTGCTCGAGCCAGACCAGGTCCTTCGACTTGCCGCATAGCGGCACGAGCACCCGCCTGCCCGAGGCGCGCCAGTGCCGTTGCAAGCTCCTGTTGCCGCCGGTCTCATGCCAACCGGTCCTGCCTTCCTGCCATCGCTGCAGCCAGTCATGCTCCATGGATATCACGACTCCGCTGGTCAAGCAGTGCCGCGGCGGCGGCGAGAACCTCGCCGCAATCCGCATCGAGTCTCAGCGCGGCAATGTCATCGGCGCGGGTCCTGCCCTTGTTGACGATCGCTATCGGCTTTTGTTGACCAGCCGCCTCGCGAGCAAATCGAAAACCCGAGAACAACATCAATGACGAGCCGACTACCAGCAAGGCATCCGCGCGCTTTACGGCCGATAATGCATCGTCGACGCGATTTCGTGGCACTGTCTCGCCAAACATAACAACGTCCGGTTTCACGATGCCGCCGCAAGCCCGACATCCGGGAACGCTGAAATCGACGTGGCCCCTGTCGCCGAGTTCGGCGTCGCCGTCCGGCTTGTAACGGAACACCTCGGCATGCCAGTCGCGGTTGGCCTCTTTCAGCGCCTGCTGGTATTCAGGGCGGCCGCTGGTCCGATCGCAGTCAAGGCAGCGTACCTTGCCAAGATCGCCGTGCAGGTCGATGACTGATCGACTCCCGGCAGCACTGTGCAGGCGGTCGACATTTTGTGTGATCAGAGTATCGATCTTGCCGCTGGCCTCCAGGTCCGCGAGCGCGAAGTGCGCCGCGTTCGGACGGGCCCTGGAAAAGCGTTGCCACCCAACATAGCTCCGCGCCCAGTAGCGCTTTCGCATGTCCGGGCTCCTGACAAAGTCCGGGAACTGGATCGGCTGCGCATGCTTCCATTCGCCGTTCCTGTCGCGGTAGTCCGGGATACCCGACGCGGTACTGACGCCCGCGCCGCTGACGACGGCGAACAATCTGTGCCTGGAGAGGAAATCGGCCAGCTGTGTGCCGTGTAGCTCCATGCCGGCATTGCAGCATCGCTGCCCGACCGCCGTCAATTCGGCCGCCCCGACGCGGCGAAACTGCGGGGAGAGAAGCTCAGGGAGCTCAGGCCGTTATGTCGCCTTCTTGAGCGTGCGAAGCAAGTTGCCAACGCAGGAGAAGTGGCATAGGCTTCCATGATCTAACGGTTTGTACCTACACGTTTGCAGGGGGAGTAAAAATGTCCAGTTCCACCGGATTCCGGGGAGTTCTCGGTTTGGTTGCGGCCACGCTCGTAACGCCCGTCGTCGCACAGGACGACATCTCATTTATCGAAGAAATCGTCGTCACCTCGACGAAACGCCAGCAGACCTTGCAGGAAGTCCCGGTCGCCGTTTCGGTGGTCCAGGCGGACGATCTCAAGCAGTCGCAGGTAATGGACGTCAAGGACCTGCAGTTCCTGGTGCCGTCGCTGCGGATCACCCAGCTGCAGTCCAGCGGCAACACCAACTTCATCATCCGCGGTTTCGGCAACGGCGCCAACAACGCCGGCATCGAGCCGTCCGTCGGCGTGTTCATCGATGGCGTGTATCGTTCACGATCGGCGGCGGCGCTCAATGACCTGCCGAACCTCGAACGCATCGAGGTTCTGCGCGGCCCGCAAAGCACGCTGTTCGGCAAGAACGCATCGGCCGGCGTGATCAGCGTCGTCACGGGCAAACCGAGCCTCGACGAAGTCAGCGGCTCGGCCTCGCTCACGCTGGGCGACTACAGCCAGGTTATCGTCAGGGGCGACGTCGGCGGCCCGTTGTCGGAGACCGTGGGCTTCAGCCTGTCGGGCAGCTACAACCAGCGTGACGGTTACTACGACAACCTCGCCGGTGGCGATGCCCTCGGCGAGCTGAATCGCTACGGCGTTCGTGGCCAGCTGCTGTTCGTTCCCTCGGACGCCCTCGAGATTCGCCTTATTGCGGACTATTCCGATCTCGACGAAGCCTGCTGCGGCGTTGCCAACCTGCAAAATGGCCTGACCGGTGGAATCATCCAGGCGATCGGCGGCAATCTCGTGCCGAACAGTCCCTTCGCTTACCAGGGCTACTACGACTTCACGCCGACCAACAAATTCGAGAGCAGCGGTATCTCCGCGCAGTTTGACTACGACATCAACGACATGATGACGCTCACGTCCATCACCTCGTTTCGCAACCTGAAGCGCTTTGAAAACGGCGACGTCGACTTCACCAGTGCGGCTTTGATCGATCCATCAACCGGCAACCTGACCGATGTCGACATCGATACGATCACACAGGAATTCCGACTGGCGGGTTCCACGGAGAGACTGGACTGGATGGTGGGCGCGTTCATTTTCGACGAGGACATCACGCAGAACACGGGCCTGATCTACGGCACCGGTTTCCGCCCATACGCAGGTTTTCTGACCACAGCATTGTCCGGCGGCACGCCGGGCGTGGATCCCTCGCCACTGGACGGACTCGAGGCGTCCCTGGGGCTTCCTGCAGGCACCTTCTTTGGAGCCGGCCAGGGTCTCACGGAGGTGTCGACCATGGACAACCAGGCGCTCTCGGGCTTCGCACAGGTTGACATTGCGCTGGGAGACCAGGCGACGCTGACGCTCGGCGCCAACTACACGGACGATGACAAAGACGTCACGTTCGACTCCACCCAGACCGACGTCTTCTCGGCGCTCGACATGGTACAGATCGGTTTCGCCGGGCTGTTCCAGGCGCTGACCGGTGGCCAGCCGCCGACGCCCGCCAACTTCGCCATGTTCCCCGCGCAATTTGCGCAGGCTCAGGCACTCAGCGTAGTGCCCTGCACACCTGCGAACGCGCCGCTGTGTAACTCCGCGCTGGCACTTCAGCCACTGCAATTCCTGCCGCCAAACATTGACTACCCGAACGCGGTCGAAGACGGCCAATCGACCGACGATGACCTGACCTGGACGGTGCGCCTCGCCTTCGACGTATCCGATACGACGAATATGTACGTCAGCGCCGCCACGGGCTTCAAAGCCAGTTCGTGGAACCTGTCGCGCGACTCACGACCGTTTGCCCGCGACCTGGGCGCCCTGGGTGCCGCAGGTCTGCTCGTGAATAACCTCGTGCCCGGTACGCGATTTGCGGCGCCGGAAGAATCGACCGTATACGAGATCGGCTTGAAAGCTCGCTGGGATACCGTCGCGCTGAATCTTGCGGTCTTCGATCAGGAGATCGACAACTTTCAGTCCAATACCTTTGTCGGTACAGGCTTCGTATTGCTGAATGCCGGCAAGCAGTCGACCACAGGCCTTGAAGCAGATATCCGCTGGGTGCCGACGGAAGATTTCGAGGCCACATTCGCCGCGACGCTTCTGGATCCAAAATACGATTCGTTCACGCAGGCGGCCTGCGTTCCCCCTCCTGGCAGCCCGTCCGCAAACTTCACCTGCGACCTCAGTGGCGCAACGCCGGCGGGTATTCATGAGACCAGCATTACAGCCACCGGCCGATACAGTTTCATGATTGGCAATGTCGCCAGCTTCGTACGCGCCGAATACGTCTACGAGGACGATATCCAGGTAATCGACAACGTGCCCAAGAGTATCGCTTCCCGCGAGGTCAGCACGTTCAATGCCAGCTTCGGTCTCGCATGGGAGAACGGCTTTGAAGCGCTGCTGTGGGGCCGTAACCTTACTAATGACGAGTATCTGTTGAGCGCATTCCCATCGGTAGCTCAAAACGGAAGCTTCTCCGGCTATCCGAATCAGCCGCGTACGTTCGGCGTGACGGTGCGCAAGTACTTCGACTGATCTGCGACGGCAGAGATCAAAACCAGAGCGGGCCCCGATCGGGGCCCGCTTTGCATTGGGCAATGGGCAATGGGCAATGGACGATGAACCGTGGATGATGAACAATAGACGATGATCGATTTACCGTTTCCGACCACCGAACGAGAGGAGCGAGACACGAAATGAGCAATACCGTCAAAGCCGACGATCTGCCAGGCCTGGTCGGCACGGAGCTCGAGCCGTCAGACTGGATCGAGATCACCCAGGAACGCGTTAACCAGTTCGCCGATGCAACCAACGATCACCAGTTCATCCACGTGGATCCTGACAAGGCCGCGAAGACGCCGTTTGGCGGCCCCATTGCGCACGGATTCCTGACTTTGTCACTGCTCTCTTACCTGAACGAGCAGTCGGCCATCTTCCCGGAAAATCTCGTCCTGGTGATCAACTACGGTTCCGACAAGGTACGATATCTCAAGCCAGTCAGAGTCGGCCAGCGCATTCGCTCGCGGCAGACGGTGCTTGATATGACGGAAAAGAAGCCGGGGCACTGGCTCATGAAATGCGCCGTGACGGTCGACATCGAGGGCGAGGAAACGCCCGCATTGGTTGCCGAAATCTTGTCCATGTTGGTGGTCGCGTAGACGACCGCAAGAAGAGGAGCCGGAATGACTATCAGACTTGACGGCCAGGTGGCCATCGTGACCGGCGCCGGCCAGGGACTGGGGCGCTGCCATGCCATCGCGCTTGCAGAGCGCGGCGCGCGTGTCGTTGTCAACGACCTGGGTGACGCGAGCGGAAAGTCCCCGCACGCCGAGGCCGTCGTTGCCGAAATCAAGGCAGCCGGCGCGGAAGCGATGAGTCACGGCGCCAACGTCGCCGAGATGACCCAGGTCGACGACATGGTCCGCCGGACGATGGCCGCGTGGGGCCGCGTCGATATCCTGATCAACAATGCCGGCATCCTGCGTGACAAGACTTTCGCCAAGATGTCATTGGACGATTTCCGCCTCGTCATCGATGTACATCTGATGGGCAGCGTGAACTGTTGCAAAGCGGTGTGGGACATCATGCGGGAGCAGGCTTACGGCCGCATCGTGTTCACAACCTCGAGTTCGGGACTGTACGGAAACTTCGGTCAGTCGAACTACGGCACCGCCAAGATGGCCATGCTCGGCCTCATGAATACCCTGCACCTTGAAGGCATGAAGAACAACATTCGCGTCAACTGCCTTGCGCCCACCGCGGGCACGGCAATGACGAAGGGGCTGCTTCCCGAGCCGGTGTACGAGTTGCTCTCGCCGGAAGCGGTAAGCCCTGCCATCGTCTTCCTTGCCGGGCCGGACGCCCCGAGTCGCAAGGTGCTCGGCGCCGGCGGTGGCAGTTTCGCCGTCTACAAGGGTTTCGAGACCGAAGGCGTAAACCTGTTACCCGGAAATCTCAGCCCGGAGGGCATCGCGGCCGCATGGGCGACGATCAACGATGAGGCCGGCATGAAGGAATTTACAGGCGGATTCGAGCAGACCGGCAAGTTTGCGAAACAGGGCGCCGAAAAACTGGGGCTCGATCTGTCGGAGTAAGCCCAGGCCAGTCAGGATAGGAAGGAACAACAATGAGACAAGCAGTCATCGTATCGACAGCGCGTACGCCGATAGGCAAGGCCTATCGCGGCGCGTTCAACAACACCGAGGCGCCCACGCTCGGCGGACACGCGGTGAGACACGCGGTGATGCGAGCCGGCATCGACCCGGCGGAAGTCGAAGACGTCATCATGGGCTGTGCCCTGCCGCAGGGAACGCAGGGGCAGAACATCGCGCGCCAGATCGCGCTGGCGGCGGGACTGCCGGTCACGACCGCCGGCATGACCGTCGATCGCCAATGTTCGTCCGGCATGATGGCGATTGCCGTGGCCGCCAAGACCGTCGTTGTCGACAACGTCGATATCATGGTCGGTGGCGGACTCGAGTCGATCAGCCTGGTTCAGAACGAACACCTGAACACCTATCGTGCCGCAGACCCGCGGCTACTGGCTGTGCACAAGGATGTTTACATGCCGATGATCGATACGGCCGAAGTCGTCGCCAGGCGTTACAAGGTCAGCCGCGAAGCGCAGGACGAATACGCGCTGCAGAGCCAGCAGCGCACGGCTGCCGGCCAGGATGCGGGTCGCTTCGACGATGAGATCGTGCCGCTGCCCTCGAACAAGGGCGTGATGGACAAGGAGACGAAGGAGATCAGCTTCGAAGATATTGTGCTCGAGAAAGACGAAGGCAACCGGCCCTCGACGACACTGGAAGGACTGGCAGGCCTAAAACCCGTGCGGGAAAACGGTTTCATCACGGCCGGCAATGCCAGCCAGCTGTCCGACGGCGCATCCGCCAGCGTCATCATGGAGGCAGGCGTCGCCGAGAAACGCGGCCTTGAGCCACTCGGTATCTATCGCGGCACCGCGGTCGCAGGCTGCGAGCCGGACGAGATGGGCATCGGACCGGTCTTCGCCGTTCCCAGGCTGCTGAAACGCCATCAACTGACCATGGACGACATCGATCTCTGGGAGCTCAACGAGGCCTTTGCCGTCCAGGTCATCTACTGTCGCGATCGCCTCGGCATACCCGACGAAAAACTCAATGTCGACGGCGGGGCGATCTCGATCGGCCATCCCTACGGCATGTCAGGCGCCCGGATGGTCGGTCATGCACTGATCGAGGGCAAGCGACGTGGCGCGAAATACGTTGTTTGCACCATGTGCATCGGTGGCGGCCAGGGCGCGGCCTCTCTGTTCGAGGTGGCCTGATGCGCGCCCTCGTCTGCAATGCCTATGGCCCGCCCGAATCGCTGTGCATCGAAACGCGGGACGACCCGGTTCCCGGCAAGGGCCAGGTTCTCGTCGATGTTGCCGCGGCGGGCATCAACTTTCCGGACGTACTGGCGATCGCCGGCAAGTACCAGGTAAAGACGCCGACCCCTTTCATTCCGGGCAACGAGGCGGCAGGCGTTGTCGCGGCGCTGGGCGCGGGCGTTAACCAGTACTCGGTGGGTGACAAGGTCATCATCAATACCATGGGCGGCGCTTTTGCCGAGAAGTGCCTTGCGCCGGTGCAGACGACGATGCCGTTGCCGGAGGGCTTGAGCTTCGAGCAGGGGGCCGGCTTCTCGGTCACCTATGGCACCAGCTATCATGCCTTGAAGCAAAGCGCGAGGCTCAAGGCCGGCGAGACGGTACTGGTTCTCGGTGCCGCGGGCGGCGTAGGCATCACGGCCGTCGAGATCGCCAAGGCAATGGGGGCGCGCGTGATTGCCGCCGCCAGCACCGACGAAAAACTCGAATTCGCCGCCGCCGCCGGCGCCGACGAGACCATCAATTACTCGGATGAGCCGCTGAAAGAGCGCGTCAAGGCCCTGACCGACGGGAACGGCGTCGACGTCGTCTACGATCCCGTCGGCGGTGAGCTTGCCGATCAGGCGTTTCGGGCGACGGCCTGGCATGGCCGCTACCTGGTGATCGGCTTCGCCTGCGGTGAGATACCGAAATTCCCTGCGAACATTGCGCTTCTGAAGGAAGCCAGCATTATCGGCGTCTGGTGGGGCACCTGGGCTACGAAGAACCCGGGCCTGCAGATCCGGAATATGACGGAGCTGGCAGAGCTGGTGGCCGCCGGGACGCTGGCGCCGCGGGTCAGCGCGTCTTACGCGATGGACGACTATGCGGAGGCATTCCGGGCCATTACCGAAAG
Organism: uncultured Gammaproteobacteria bacterium; assembly: GCA_963701335.1. Lineage (GTDB taxonomy): Bacteria > Pseudomonadota > Gammaproteobacteria > Steroidobacterales > Woeseiaceae > UBA1847. The sequence goes on along the minus strand of CAVOZR010000004.1, from coordinate 1,529,934 downwards.
GCGCGCGCTCGGCAAGGTCATCCTAAGGGTCCGGTGATGTGTCGAGGTCCTTGCCACTCCGGTGTGACGAAATTGACGATTAGTTGGCCTTCGGGCAGCGCCGCCAAATCGTTGTAAACTCGGCATTTCAACGACCTGCCACACGCCCAGGAAGGAACCATGCGCTCAACGCCGGACCTGTATGACGATAATGAGGACATCGCAACGACCTGTTCCGTGCTGTTCACGGACTTCGGTGCGAAAAAACGATTCTCGGGCAAGATTCGCACCGTCAAGTGCCGCAACGACAACCAGCTGTTCCGGGCGCTGATGGACGAACCGGGCGAAGGCGCCGTCGCCGTCGTCGATGGAAAAGGCTCGACCGAGGTTGCCCTTATCGGCGACATCATCGCGGCCAAGGCGGCGAAGAACGGCTGGTCAGGCGTCGTGATTCTCGGCGCCGTCCGCGACGTGGTCGAGCTCGCCAGGATAAATCTCGGCATCAAGGCCCTGGGCGCGAACCCCGCGAAAAGCGTCAAGCGAGGACAAGGCGCCGTTGACGTCGTTTTGCATTTTGGCGGCGTTCGTTTCGAACCCGGCCACTACGTCTACTGCGACGAGAACGGCGTGCTGGTCGCTCCGAAGCCCCTTAGCTAGCCGCCACCGCTAACGCGAAGGCCTAGTCGACCGCCGCATCGATCACCGGGCCGATTGCTTCTCCCGTCTTGCCCGTGGCGTCGCCGGTGACTTCCGGCGCTACCGTGTGCATTACCGCGTTCAGCAAGCTGAGCTTGAACGATTCCGAGTAGTGATAGGTAAAGGAAGCACCGCTCCCGGCAACCCCGAAGCCTTCACCGACCGAGCGCAGAAACGCGCTGAGCGAGTAAAAGAAATCCGAAAGCGCTGATGACTTGTCGCTTGCGAGAACTTCAGGCGGCCTCGTGGCAACCGGCTCATCGCTTGTTTCAAGGACATCGGGCACGACAGGGGGCGGCGTATCCGTTGCCGGTTGCGCAGTGCTAATCGGCGCTACCGGGGATTCGGGAGCCGCGACCGGGGGAGACGCCTCGGGTCCGATTGGCGTTGTGGGCATGGGCGTCGCAAGCGCCGGCGCCGGCGCAAGAGAGACGACATTGCTTACCTGGTGCATCCGGAATCGCATGCTCACGCGGGCCAGCTGCTCGGTGTCGAACTCAAACCCCTCGGCAAGGCTGAACGCCTTGGCCATGTCGCCGCCAAAAAAGTCGTTGGCCATCTGCTCCGCCTGGGCCAACACATTCTGGATAGCGGCACGCTCGGATTCGTTCAGGTCGCCTTCGACTTTCAGCATCATGCGCGAGCGACTGGACACTTCAAGCTCGGTCGAGGTCGAAGTGCCGTTGCCGTTGCTAACCGCTACATCGGTCGCCGACAGGCTCTGCTTGCGCCTCAGGCTCAGTTTGACGATGTCGCCTTCCTGGGTACGAATACTGATGGTGGATCGCTGCTTGCTACGCGTATCGATGGCCAGTACGGACGCCGAGGACTCGCGGTTACTGGCGACCTGGCTCTCGAGGTCATCGAGGCCCCTTCCGATCCTGGCCACTGCGTCATCCACGTCGGCAACGTCATCGGGGACACCGACCGTTTCGCGGACGGAGGTGGCGGTCTCCTGGACCCTGGCCCGGAACGAAATGAGCGCGGCGGAAGCCTTCGTCGGCGATTCCGCGACCACTTTCCTGGCGGCAAGCAGCGCCTCGTCGGCGACATCGCCCGACGTCGCCGGTTGCAGGGCGCGCGTGTAGGGATTCTCTTTGCCCGACAATTTTGGATTGAACTGGGCGCGCAGCGTCTCGCGCAACTCCTGCCGGAAGATACCCAGTGCTCGCCCGCGATAGCCGCCGCCCCGGCGACCGTGATGCCGATGCATCTCATCGCTCTTCTCACTGTGCTCGGTCGGGCGGAGGTCGGTGCGCGATATGGACGAAAACTGACCGCTGGTCGTTACGGAAGTAGAAAGTGTTGAAATTTCCATTACTTAGGCTCCATACCTAAAGTCGAACCAACACCAGTTTCAGTGCTGTAGATCGGCTTATGTCACATGTCGTGATGACAGTATCGACGGAGCGCCAGCTTTCTTTAGCCTCTATTCGGGTCGGGACGAATACACCCTGACGTAGTCGACCAGCAACTGAACCGGGAATGCGTCGTCATCGATGCCGCCGCCGGAACGACCCCAGGCGCCGCCAACCGCGATGTTCATGATCAGGTGAAACGGCTGGTCGTACGGCCAGACCTCCCAGCCCGAGTGTTCGTTGACGTAAGTGAAATAGTGCACATCGTCAACGAAGGCATCGATTCGCTCGGGCGTCCACTCCAGCGCGTAGACGTGAAACGCCTTGTCGACATCGTCGAGCAGGATACGGCCCTTGCGCTGTTCCCACTTGACCCAGTAGTAGGCCTCGTTATGCACCGTGCCATGGATGTGCCCCATCTGGTAACCCACGTGCTCCATGATGTCGATCTCGCCGGAGTTCGGCCACGCATCGCAGGTGGAACTGCCCTGCCAGTCCTCGCCTTCCTCGCAGGTGGTCGCGTAGCGAAACGGATCGCTGGGCAGCATCCAGATTGCGGGCCAGGTGCCGACGCCGGCCGGGAGCTTCGCGCGTATCTCGAAACGGCCGTACAGGAAGTCGCCCTTGCCGTCGGAGTGCACTCGTCCGGACGTAAACCGGGCGCCATCGTAGTCTTCCCTGTGCGCCTCGATGACGAGCTTGCCGTCCTCGACCCGCAGGTTCTTCTCACGCGCCGTGTAGGCCTGGTCTTCGTCGTTGACCTTGCGTGGCGGCCAGATATTGGGAGTCCATTTGGCGGCATCGAGGGTCTCACCCTCGAACTCGTCGCTCCAGACCAGCTTCCAGGGTCCGGTATGGCGGCTCTTGTCGCGCACGACCAGTGCGCTCAGCATCGGCTGGTCGACCGAGGCCTCGAATTCGATATTGAGTTCGCCGTCCGACACGACGACATTGGGCGTGGTAACGGTCAGCGCCGACTCGATCTTGCCATCCCGGAACAGCATGACATCCAGGTCCTCGATGACCCGATGCCCTTCGGCAATCACATCGAAGAGCCGCTCGTCGCGACCGTAGTCATTGGGCTCTGCAAAATGGAAGGTGAGGTCGTAGGTGCCGTTGGCGATCGGGTGGGCAATCCGGATGTCGCCCTCGCGGTAGCTCCGGTACAGGAACGGGTCCTGCGAGCCTTTCACGGTCTCTATCTGGCCGACGATGCCACCGGCTATCGATGATTCAGCCTCGTATTGCGTGCCGTCGATTCCCTCGTACGCCGGGCCACCGAAATTGACGGCCCAGACGAGGCCGGTTTGAGGCGCTCGGTCTGTGGAGGCTTCGCTTTTGGCAGTGCCGTCTTCCTGTGGGGTCGAGTCGCAGCCGCCTAGTGCAAGCCCGACTGCCGCCAGGGAGATAAGACCGGATATCGGCCACAAGGCCGGCCAAGAGTTCGCTCGATTGCAGACCGCTCTATTCATTACTTGTCTCATCCATATTTGTCTCATCCATGGTTTCACGACATGCTGCAATCAAGCCTGTATCGCCGACTGCCGCTGCCCAAGTTCAGATGCAAGTCTACTATTTGCGTCGCTATTTGTTGATCGGCATCGGTCCTTCCCGGAATTCCGACGCTAGTCAGGCACCCGTGGGCAGTGGGGTTTATAATAGCGTTTCCAGCAGCGACCGAACCAAGCATGGTTGACATCCGACTAAACAAGCCCTTGCGCCCCGACATCCGATTCGTGGGAAATGAGAGAACACCTGTTGTCGTTATTGACGAAGCCATACTGGCGCCGAACGATCTAGTTCAGTATGCAAGCAAACACGCGAAGTTTGTTTCCGACAGTCGCTTTGCTTATCCCGGCATACGTGCAGAATTACCCAGACAGTATGCCGAGGCCCTGGTTCCGGCGTTAGTTGAATTGATCGTCGACGTATACGAAACTCCTGCTTCGTATAAACCCCAGCTGATCCACCAACTGCTCTCATTGATTACGCGTAAACCGGAAGAACTCAGGCCTTTGCAGCGCGTGCCGCATTTTGACAACCATAGTCCGTTTTATTTCGCGACCGTGCATTATTTGAACCCTGGCCGCTATGCGGGTACAGGCTTCTTCCGGCACCGGCCCACCGGATACGAACGAATTCCAGAGGATCGATATCCGGCCTATATGCAAGCCGCAGAATCGCATATCAAGGCGAAGGGATTGCCGCCAGAGAAATATATCGATGCATCCGATGATCACTTCGAATTGATAGCCGAAGTTGAATACAAACCGAATCGCCTGATCATGTACCCGGGCAATCTCTTGCACTCAGGTCTGATACGGCCTGACCGGGATATCAACCACGATCCGGCGAAAGGCCGAATGACTGCGAACTTGTTCCTGTATTTTACCGATCGTCCGATTACTCAGCCGAAGTAGCGATTCCGGTTTTCTCGGTTTTCTTGCGGTACGCCGGCTCCGAGCCTGCGTTCGGCTACATACCGGCGGCTCTGCAGTAGTGATCTATGAAGCGTTGATGCTCCGGCAACTGACTAACCATGTTTTGTACAGACCCGTGGATCCCGGACAGGAATTGATCCAGCTCCTCGTCATCCATCATATTGACTATCGGGTGATACTGCTCCGGCGTCAGGCCCTGGCCCAGCATCACCTGGATCCAGGAGTTTTCACCGAACAGCTCTGTGGGTATCTTGAAGACACGGCCGGTTTGCTTGAACAGTTCGATACGATGTGTCAGTGATTCGGGAATCTCCATGGTCTTGCATTGTCGCCAAAAAGGCGTATCGGTGCGGTCGGTGACATGATAGTGCAGGATGATGAAGTCGCGCACATGCTCGATTTCGTAGTTCATCTGGCTGTTGAATTCATTGACATCAGGCTCGCGAATTCCATCGTAGGGGAACATCTGCATCAGTCGGATGATGCTGCGCTGGATCAGGTGAATACTTGTGGATTCCAGCGGCTCGATGAAGCCGGAGGATAGCCCCATCGCAATACAATTCTTTTTCCAGTGTCTGCGACGTTGTCCCGTCTGAAACTTAATCACCCTCGGTTCGGTAAGCGGCTTGCCCTCGATATTATTCAATAGAACGTCAATGGCCTCATCATCGGACCAGTGTTTGCTGCTGAACACGATGCCGTTGCCGACACGATGCTGCAGTGGTATCCGCCATTGCCAGCCGGCCTCTCGTGCGATTGCCCGTGTATACGGGATAGGCGGACCCACAGACTCGGTCTGAACAGCAACTGCACTATTCGATGGTAGCCAGTGCGTCCAGTCCTCGTAGCCTGAATTCAGCGTCTGCTCGATCAACAGGCCGCGAAATCCGGTGCAATCAATGAAAAGATCGCCTTCGATGCGCTGCCCCGAATCGAGTTCGAGCGCGGTAATGTAGCCGCTCTCCGGATCCTGCTCGACACACTTGATCTTGCCTTCTTGCCGACGTACACCGAATTCGTCGGCAATCTTGCGCAGAAACTTGGCGTACAGCGATGCATCAATGTGGTACGCGTAGTTGAGATTCTGATTCGGTAATACCGCGAATCGATTGTGCTTCGCGGCCAGCCATTCGTTGCAGTACTCGCCGAACTCCTTGCTGATGCCGAGTTTCTTGCCCTTGAGCCAGAAATGCTGGAAGCCAGCCGCCCAGCAATCCTTTCCGGTGAATCCGAACGAGTGGATGTAGTCTTTGTTGACGTCACGCCAGTTCTCGAAGGAAATACCCAGCTTGAAAGTCCCCTGCACCGCAGCAACAAAGTCCTGCTCCTTGATTTTCAACAGGTCATGCAGCGTCAGCAACGTCGGAATCGTCGCCTCTCCTACGCCCACGGTGCCTATCACGTCGGACTCTACCAGCGTGATGTCGAGTGTCTTGCCTAGCAGCTTGGACAAGGAAGCCGCGGCCATCCAGCCCGCCGTGCCGCCTCCGGCAATTACAACCTTGTGAATCTTTCGGTGTTCCACATTCCTTCCTCTGAGTACCTTGTGCGAATCTAACGATTGAGCCTGTTCAGTAACTCCGCGCGAAGCTGTCGCGCCGATGTTTCATCCAGCGGTGACAGACACCCTCGCCCCGATTCCGGGATATGCGAGTAAACCGCCTCGTCCGCCGCAAACACGTAATGATCGAACAAGTGCTTCCACGCGTCACGCTGCCGCTTCGGAATGTCACGCAGTGCAAGTATCGCATGCAGCAAGGCGGTTGTCGGCGACCCCATGGCCGGGGGCGAGGTGCACCACCAGTAGTTGACCAGCAAGTTGAATGCGGACATTGACTGCACGTGATGCCACCACATGCTCGGAATGAAAATGGCGTCGCCGGGCTCCAGCTCATACGTAAGGGCCGAGTCCAGCGCCGCCGAGAATTTCGGGAAGCGTTCGAAATCGGGATTCGAAAAATCGACCAGGCTAATTGCCTGGCCCGACGGCGTGCGGTCGATAGGACCGACGTACAGATTCTCGATCTGCTCGGGTGGAAACAGCGTGAAGCGCCTGCGGCCCGCAACAACGCAGGCGACGTTGTCCGGGAAGTCATAGTGTGCCGATATGTGTGTCCGGTTTCCGAGCCAGAAACTCACGAGAACATCGTCTGACGGAATTCGCAGATCGTTTCTTTCCCTGAAGCCGGGCAGCCATCGATCGACCGCAGTAGATCCGACATAGATCGACTGGGCTGACTCCAGATTCTGCTGTTCATCGAGCTTCTGCAACACCTGGCCCAGCGGCGCCGTACCGCTCTTGAAATTGAAGCCCGTAAAATCCTCGTTGTAGAAGAAACGCCCGTCGATGTCGTCACCAATGTAGACAGTAACCGGTTGATTCGACCAAAAGCCGGACAGATAACGTGCCGCAGCCGCGAGTGACTGACTGCACGACTTGACCGCGGGCCAGGTCTCGACGAGTCCTTTCAAGACAAGCGGCCTGTCGGACTCGAAAACGTCCGCAGGAATCGCCTCAGGCCTCAAGCCCTCGACAACCTCGACCGAAGTAATTTCGAAGTGTGCCGCCATCGATTATCCCTGGAGCTTTCTGTCCCTCAAACCAATCAGCGTGCGGATATTCGTCATCGATGCCAGCGCCATGAATATCGGCATCAAGAAGCCCTCCTTGCTGAATCGTTCCAACGTTTCGCCGGAAAGCTGCTGCAACTTTTCTTCATTAATCGCGAAGAAACCGAGCAGTTGATTCTTGGATCCGTCACTCAGAACAATGTCGAAAGTGACCGATTCGAGCAGATCATGCTCCTGCAATGCAGCGGTGAATTTTTTGTTGAGCTCATAGCCCTGATAGATCGCTTCGAGCAAGTTCGCCGCGTCCTCAAGAAATGGTGTTCTCCCGCCCAGCGGCTGAAATACGCGCTCGCCTGTTTCGGTGCTTACGCGCGGATGATCCATGTCGAGAGACAGCATCCTCGCCTTTTCCGCATCGACGCGCTCCTTTTGTTCCTGGAAGCCGATAAGGAAAGGCTCCCTCCGGATCATCGCCGGCACATACGGCGCCTGCCAGCCCGAGTTATCGAGAAACAGGTTTTCACCAGGTACGAATCCGAACAGCGCCAGCGGGTAGAAACTATCGTCCTTATCGCGCTGGAATAGAATCGGATAATAAGCCTGTACGTCGCGGAACTCATGCGGGAACGTCATCGCACACATCACGTCGTCACCGTACTTCGCCGAGCGTTCGGTGATGATCCTCAAATCCTGGTGATCGACATTGTTTAGCAGGGCAAAATTGGTCACTATTGATCCTAGATTCAGGCGACGCCGCGTAGCGCGGTCATCGCTTCGACAAGCTCTCGGTTTGTGGGTAGCAGTTTCAACATCTGCCGTGCTTTTTCGCTGTTCGTATGCAGCATGCTGTCGACCCGACTTTTTTCCTGAGCGTCGCTGGCACGGTGCATAAGCCTGTACTCGGGCGTGAATCCCATGCCATAGAGAACGTATTGATAGCTGGCAGACGGAAACAGTTCGTCCACTCTCGGTGCATCATCGTGCCACGGCGACTGCTGCTGCCACAATACGAGTTTGTCTTTCAACTCGTCCGGGCATGTCGCCAGATCTCGGCAGTCACGCCAGTATGCACTGTCAGTCCGCCGGCTGAGCACATAGTGCAGCTTCAGGAATTCGATGACGCGCTTCCAGTGATACAGCATTCTATCGTTAAAGCGCTTCGCGACCACCGACATTATTTCCCTGTTGGCCGGGAACTGCTCGCTGATGATCGATGCGGCCTGCTCTATGAGCGCCAGGGCCGACGCCTCCAGGGGCTCGATGAATCCGCCGGAAAGCCCCACGGCAACGCAGTTTTTGACCCAGAACTGCCGGCGATAGCCAGGCTCAAAGGGAATGCTGCGAAACTGAAGATCGTCGATTCGGACCCCGGGTGACGTACGTTCTATGTACTTGCTGATACAGGCCATTGCATGCGCTTCTTCCGAGTATGCGCTCGAATACACATGACCAAGCCCGCGCCGTGACTGAAGCCCGATGTCCCAGATCCAGCCCGCCTCGACTGCTGTCGCGCGCGTCACCGAGGCGATTGCATCATCAGCCTTTCTGTAAGGCACCTGCACGGCGATAGCCGCATCGTTGAACAAGAATTCCTTGACGGATACCAGGTCGATATCGAAGTGCTGCCCTATCAGCAGACTTCGGTTCCCGGTGCAATCGACGAACAAGTCGCCCTCTACCCTCTCGCCGGACGTCACGACGACGGCCGCAACATCACCGTCGCTGCGTGACTCGATGCTGGTGACGTTCGCCGAGATATAGTTCACACCGAGCCTCGTGACCGCATGATCGTGCAACAGCTTCGCGAATTTGCCGGCGTCGAAGTGATATCCGTAATTGACGTTGAATGCGTACTCCGGCGTAGAGAGTTGCTTGGGTGCCAGTCCCGCCGCGATCACCGGCGCCTGGGGTGTAACAAAGTCGGCGAACGAAATCTTGCCGCGTTGCTCCAGCCAGTAATTGGCCAGCTTTACACTTGAGTATTCAACCGGAAAACTGAATGGATGGTAATAGCGGTGTTCGTCACCGTTCTCGGACCAACCGACGAATTCGGTGCCCTGTTTAAAACTCGCATCGCATTCACGAACGAGATCGGCCTCATGAATGCCGATCTTTTGCAGGCTCATCCGCATCGACGGCCAGGTACCCTCGCCGACACCTATCGTCGGAATATCGGGCGACTCGATGAGAACAACGTCAAGCTCCCGGCTGCCCGGGCCCCTGTGTTGCGCAGCCAGGAGGCCCGCCGTAATCCATCCGGCAGTCCCTCCTCCGACTATGACAACTCTGCGTGTTGCGCTTTGCATACCGCTGCTATCTCCCGTGATCCCGAAGGTAGATCAAGCGCCGGCCGCTTTCAATCGTCTTTTAGCCTTCCGACCCGCAAAAAAAAAGCTGCCCACCAGGGGCAGCCCTTTTTCTTCGCTGGCAGCCTCAGAACTTGTATCTGACACCAATGTTGTACCTCGTCCCCAACTGGGTCGCGAACAGGGTCTGCAGCTGTGTTCTGCCGTATACATGCGTCACTTCGTCAGTGATGTTAATGATGTCTCCGTAGACCTGTAGATTTTCCGTCCACCAGTAGCTGGCGGACAGGTCCCACTGTTCGTACTCGTCCACATAGGTCGGAGGCACCGCACCCACGTTGGTCTGACCCGTGCCGTTCAGGAAAGAATCCCGCCAGTTGTAGGCCAGTCGCACGGAGATGTCATTCTTGTCGTAGAACGCAACCAGGTTGGCGCTGTCACTCAATCCTGTGATGACGAACTGGGACGCCAGGCTGAGGTTGTCATAACCCACATCAGCGTCTACGAATGTCGCATTGGCGATCGCACCAAATCCGCTGTCGCCGAAATTATGCTGCACAACGAGTTCCCAGCCGTCTACCTGAGCTTTCTCGATATTGACCGGAATCGTCAGTTCGAATGGCGAAACCCCGTCGCGGCCGTCAACACCGGAGATAACCCCGTTAACTGCATCCACGCCCGCCTCGTTGGGCAGATTCGCGAGGATCCAGCTATACAGTACACCGCCATCCGTAGACCCGGTGGCCGCCTCGGCCTGATCGGCCAATGGCCCAAACGCCGGGTGCGCCAGGTCAAACGGCGTCTCGGTTACCGAGGACGTTCCGATGAAGTTCTTGACGTCCTTTCTGAAGTAGCCCGCGGCGGCGTAACTGTCTTCCGAGTAGTACCACTCGAGCGAGAGGTCGATATTCTCCGATTCGAATGGTTTCAGATTCGGGTTGCCGCGCCGTCCCAGACCGCCATTGACGCGCACGGGCTGGTCGAGCGTCAAGCCGCCCTGAATGTCGGTGTAGTTCGGGCGCGTTAGCGTCTTGCTGACAGAGAATCGGCCAACGAGCGTGTCCGTGAAGTCCATACTGATATCGAAATTCGGCAACACATAGTCGTACTTGCCCGTTCCGCTCGTGAACGTAGAGCCGTCCTGCGTAAGGTTTAGCTCATTGCCAGCCACCCAGTTGAGCCCCGTGTAATTCGGGGCCAGCGCGTCTGATCGGACATCGGTCTCCTCGTAGCGCAGACCCAGCCGCATGTCCACGGGTTTGTCGGCCACCTCCGTCGCCATGTTCAGCTGAACATAAAGCGACTGGCTCTCTTCAGTCGTACGCCGATCCTGCAGCAGATTATTGGTCGTACACAAGGCCGTACCGCAGGTCCCCAGGTCGCCCGTGCCGGGTACGAACAAGCTTGCGTCACCCGAGGCAATCAGCTGCTCGGTGCGAGCGATGAGGGCATCAATGTCATAGATGTAGAATTCCGTTTGCCGACGCGGATCGGTGCCGCCGGAAATCTGGTCGAACGAGCCGGCCGCATTCGCTCGCGTCATCAGGTCGGCAATGGCACCCGGCTGCGTCACACCACCCCAGGCGTCACGCTGTACGTTCGAGAACGTCGCACGATTGTCGATATTGGTCAGCTGCACGCCGAAATCTATGCTCTCGATGAATCCGGCGTCGAAAGTATAGTTGCCGCTCAACTCCAGCTGGTCGATATCCATTTTGGAGAAGTTTTCGCTGAAAACGCTTCCGGTCACGATCATGTCGTCCGGCGACAAGGGATTGGATAGCCCCAGTTCCAGTACCGGGAATGCGCCGTTGAAGTAGCCGCTCGTCCTGTCGCGCGAGAAAGCTGATATGGCGAGCAGCGAGCTTGAGCCATTCGGGCTGTTGGGTTCGTTCTCAGCCGACGAGTCGTGGTAATCAAGCTCCAGGGAAAGGGTATCACTGACGTCCCAGAGCAGATTGATACCGATCGAGTTGTTTTCGTTACGGAACGCATCCCGCCCGGCACCCATGGCGAAGTCCGCTCCGCTGGAGTTTTCCGTATATTCCAGCGGCGAAGCATTCGGCCCGTCAGTCCATACGGTCTCCTGGCCGCCGAAATTGAACCACGAAGAATAGTTGTTGTAGACGCGATCGAGTTCGAGCTCGGCGTAGGTGTAATCCAGCGTTGCTGTGACCGTCTCTATGGGTCGGTACTGCAGAGTCAGCTGACCGTTGGTTCGTACCCGGTCATAATCCGCAAGCTCGTAACCGATGACCTGGGGTACCGAATAGATGTCACCGTCGTCGGGGCGATTGACCTGGTTGGGATCGGCCGCTGTTGGAATGCCGCCCCAGTCCTCATTGGCTCCGCCACAGCCCCAGCATGACGTGTCGCCCGGATACGAGCGCCACCCGCCGACGCTCGCCGTGGCCCCGCCGCTCTTACGCTCCTGACGAACCGCTGTGATCGCCACGCCAATCGTGTCGTCGGCAAAGGTGTTCGAAAATAGCCCAGAGATTTCGGGCGTCGGATTGGTCGTCCCAAGATCGGTCCTGGACACGTCATACATCGCGCTGCCCGCGACAGTCCAGGCCAGCCCCGGGTTTTCCAGCGGCCGTGTTGTCTTGACGTTGATCGTTGAGCCGATACCGCCGGTTGGCACATCGGCTTTGCCGCTCTTGTAGACCTCTACCCCGGAGACACCCTCAGATGCGAGGTTGCCGAAATCGAACGAGCGATTGAGGCCGCTGGTCGTCGGCATCTGGCGCCCGTTGAGCAGAACGAGGTTGAAATCCGGGCCGAATCCGCGAACCGTGACTCGGGCACCTTCACCACGTTCCCGATCAATCGAGACGCCGGTGATTCGCTGCAGGGATTCGGCCAGATTGGTGTCGGGGAAATCGCCGATATCCTCGGCACTGATCGCATCAACCACGCCTTTGGCAGCTCGCTTGACGTCCATCGAGGCCCTCAGGCTACCGCGAATGCCTGTCGTAACGATCTCCTCAATAACCTCGTCGCTGCCGTCCTGCGCAGCGGCCGGCGCGAAGCTCGTTGCTCCCAGCGCCAACGCGATCCCTGCAGCCAACGGATTACGATGAAAAACGGATTTTTGCATGCTGAAGCCCCCCGGCTTGCTCTTGTCGTAAGCCGCCCTCGGGCGGCAAATGTGGTTTATTTTCGGTGCCTGCTACCCGTTTCGATTGAAACTGACAGCGTTGTCAGCAGTATTGTGCCCCTATGTTGACAGCGCTGTCAACACTAATTCGGATAGCAGATCACTTGCGTCAATACGTACAAATACTTTTTTGCTGACAGCGCTGTCATCAAGACTTACAATCCGGGCAGTAAACCACCGCTACACTGCCGAGGAACTCCAATTGCAGGCCAGAACCGTCGAGCCGTCGCGCATACAATCCGCCTGGCAAGGCCGCGTCTCGGGCTGCCTGCTTGGCAAACCCCTCGAGGTGCTCTCGTTTCAGGAGGGGCGATCCGGCGTGACAGCCTATCTCGACTCGGCCGATGCCCTGCCCCTTCGCGACTACGTGCCGCTGGTCGAGGGTTCGCTGGTCGAGCGTCTAGGCAAAAAATGCTGCCGAGGGCAGATTGTTCGGGCAGAACCGGATGACGACATAAACTACACGGTACTGGCGCTATTGCTGCTCGAGGAACACGGCATCGATTTTACGACGGCGGATGTTGCGCGCGCCTGGCTGCGCCTGTTGCCGGCTGGGAATACGTGGACGGCGGAGCGCGCGGCTTACAGAACGCTTTTGGACAAGATGGCGGACGAATTCGTAAACGGCGCGGAGCCCGGATTCGATCTCGACGATTGTTCGGACAACGATTTCAAGGAATGGATCGGCGCGCAGATTCGGGCCGATGTCTACGGCTGGGTGTGCCCCGGCCGTCCCGCGCTCGCCGCCGAACTGGCACGACGCGACGCGGGGCTGTCGCACCGCGGCGCCGGCGTCGACGGTGCGGCCTTCATCGCGGCACTTGGCGCATCTATTCCGGCCGTGGAGGGTTTGCATGCCGCCGTTGACGTGGCGCTCGAGCAGATACCGTCCGACGGCGATGCCGCATCAGCCATCCGCTTCGGGCGATCGCTTGCCGGTCAATCCGGAGCCGTGGATCGGCTGCACGAGCGTTACTCGGATTTGTCCCCCGTGCATACGCTGAACAACCTGGCGCTGGTTGTTTGGGCATTGTGCTCGGCCGAGGGTGATTTCGGCGCCGCTATCGGTGAGGCAGTGGCTGCCGGCTGGGACACTGACTGTAACGGCGCGACGGTCGGCGGTTTGTTCGGATTGACGGGCCAGCCCATTCCGGATGCGTGGACAAGGCCGTGGAATGGACGGGTCGGCGTGAGTCTCGCGGGCAACGATGAGATTTCAATCGGGGAGCTCGTGACCCGCACAATTGCCCTCGCTGATTCAATATCCACGAGCGTTTTCAACAACGCCGCTGCGCCAGGGAGAGTATCTTGAATGCATCGCAGAAAGCGCTTGTTTTCCTTCTCGTCGTCCCCCTGCTGTGTGCCTATACTGAAGGCTCCGAAAGCACGCACAGTGCCGATCGTAGTGAGTACCGGGCACCGAAAGCGACCCTGATCCCGACGATTGACGGTGTAGCTGACGAAGACGTCTGGGCAAAAGCCAGCTGGCGAGAACTCCGATACCGTTGGCTGGGTCCGGAATTCACCGCCGACGACTTCGACGGCAGATTCAAGGTCGTCTGGACAGAAAAGAAATTGTTCCTTCTCGTCGAGATAACAGACGACATATTGATCGACACACACCGGGACCCCCTTGTCCAATACTGGGACGACGACTGCCTGGAGATCTTTCTGGACGAGGACTTCTCGGGCGGCGATCACCAGTTCAATCACAACGCCTTTGCCTACCATATGTCGCTGGACAACCAGGCGATCGATATCGGCACCGACAAAGAAGCGCGCAACTATTCACATCACGTAGAGAGCCGCTGGAAACAGCATGGCGACAAAGTCGTCTGGGAGTTGGCAATCGACATCTATGCAGATACGTATGTCGATGACTCCGCTGAGAACAGACCCGTGAAGCTCACGGCCGGCAAAGTAATGGGGCTCATGGTCGCTTATTGCGACAACGACGGCAGCGAGCTACGTGAGAACTTCATCGGCTCGGAGCTGGTGGCCGAAGGACCCAAAGACCGCGGCTGGATCGATGCCGGACTGTTTGGATCGCTCGTTCTGGTCGAATAGGCCAGGCACGCAAAACAACTAATAACAAACATAAAACGAGATGGAACAGCTCTTGAATATCGGGAACCAACATACTGACGCCGTATCCGGCGAATTCATTGAGATGGGCGGCGAGCGGTATTACGCCATTTACAATGTCGACCGCATGGCACCGTTCTTTATCAGCGTCATATCCGATAAGGACCATTGGCTTTTTATCTCGTCTAGCGGCGGTCTCACTGCGGGGCGCGTGTCGCCGGAAACCGCGCTGTTTCCTTACGTTACCGTTGACAAAATTCACGAGTGCTACACCCACACGGGCAGCAAGACCATGCTGCGCGCGCATCGTAACGGCACGCCGCACAACTGGGAGCCGTTCAACCGTGAACATGATGGTTATTTCAAAGTTACGCGCAACCTCTACAAAAACCGTCTCGGCAACAAGCTGTGTTTTGAAGAGATCAACCACGATCTCAAGCTTGCGTTTCGCTACAGCTGGCTGACCAGCGACAGCTATGGCTTCACGCGACAATGTGAACTCCAAAATCTCGGTGGTGATAGCGTTCGCGTCGACATGATCGACGGTCTGCAGAACGTGCTGCCGGCAGGTGCACCGCGATTTGCGCAGACGAACACAAGCAATCTTGTCGACGCGTACAAATGGACGGAGCTTGACGAAGCGACAGGCCTGGCGCTGTATGCGCTGTACTCGGGCATTACCGATCGCGCCGAGCCGGCTGAGTCGCTGCGAGCCAACACGGTCTTCTGCCTCGGACTGGACGGACAGAAGACGCTGATTTCATCAGAGCAGCTGAATGATTTTCGCTACGGCAAGTTGCCGGAGCAGGAAACTCACAAGCGCGGTATTCGTGGCGCCTACCTTGTGAGCGTCACGCTTGAAGTAAAGCCGAACACGAGTCACCAATGGCAGATCGTGGCCGACATAGAAAAGAGCCAGGCTGACGTCGTCAGGCTAAAGAAGAAACTCACAAACCCGGAGGGCGTTGCTACCGAGATCACGACCTCCGTCAACGCGGGTTCCGATGCGCTCGCGCGAATCATGGCCAGCGCCGACGGATTCCAGGCAGCGGCGGAAGTCAACGTCGCCGTGCACCACTATGCCAACGTGCTCTTCAACGTGCTTCGCGGTGGCATCTTCGACAACCAGTACACGGTTACGTCGTGGGATTTCGCGCGCACAATACGAAGCTTCAATAACGCCGTGTACGAGCAGAACCGTGAGGTGCTGGATGCCCTGCCCGACACCCTGTCGGTTGACGCGCTGCTGTCCACCATACACAAGCACGGCAACTTGCAGCTCGCACGCCTTGCCCACGAATACCTGCCCATAACGTTTGGCCGCCGACATGGCGACCCCAGCCGCCCGTGGAACCAGTTCGCAATAAGATTAAAAGACGATGAAGGCAATCGCCTCCTGTCCTACGAGGGCAACTGGCGAGACATCTTTCAGAACTGGGAAGCGCTGGCGCTGAGTTACCCTTCCTTTATTGAAAGCATCATTGCGAAATTCGTCAACGCATCAACGATAGATGGCTACAACCCGTATCGGATCACCAAGGAAGGCATCGACTGGGAAGTCGAGGAACCGGACGATCCATGGAGCTACATCGGCTACTGGGGCGATCACCAGATTATTTACCTGCAGAAGCTGCTTGAGTTGTCGCGTGCCTTTCACCCGGAGCGCCTGAATGAGTTTCTGCATGAATCCATTTTCTGCTACGCCAACGTTCCGTATCGAATCCGGCCACTAACCGCGCTCCTGAAAGATCCGAAAAGCACGGTTGACTTTGACGAGCCGCTTGCGGAGCGTATCGAGAAACGCGTCGCAGACATGGGCGCGGACGGCAAACTGTTGCTCGATGCTGCGGGCAGTGTCTACCAGGTCAACCTGCTGGAGAAACTGCTCGTACCCCTGCTCTGCAAGCTGAGCAACCTGGTCGTCGACGGCGGTATCTGGATGAACACCCAGCGTCCTGAATGGAATGACGCCAATAACGCGCTGGTTGGTCAAGGGCTGTCAATGGTCACGTTGTATTACTTGCGCCGTTATATTCGCTTTTTCAAGGAGCTGTTGCAGGCTAACGGCAACGCCAGTGACATGTCGACCGAAGTCGCGGAGTGGCTGGACGAGACCGCGGCCGCACTATCGCGAGCGCGAACGCTTTCAGACGGTGGCGCGATCGATGGGAAAGCACGTTACAAGATCCTGGTTGATCTTGGCGAAGCCGCGAGTCGGTATCGCGAGCGTGTCTACGGGCAGGAATCGTTCTCCGGCAAAGTGTCGCAGGAGGCAGCCCCGATCCTCGACATGTTGGACGATGCGCTGTCGATCATCGACCGGAGCATTGCCAACAATCGACGTGGAGATGGGCTATATCACGCATACAACTTGCTGGATCTGGACGCTGACTCGCTGACAATCGATACCCTGTATCCGATGCTCGAGGGGCAGGTTGCGGCACTCAGCGCAGGATTGGTCCCGCCCGAAGAGGCGGTTGCGGTGCTCGAGGCGCTGTTCGCAAGCGACGTTTATCGTGAAGACCAGCACTCCTTCATGCTGTATCCGGATCGCGCTTTGCCGGGTTTCCTGGAAAAGAACCGCATTCCGAAGAATCAGGCTGATGCAATTCCGTTGCTGGAGACGATGCTCGGCGAAGGTGACGAGAGAATCGTCGAGCGCGATGCGGAGGGTAACCTTCGGTTCAACGCGGACTTTGCCAATGTTGGCGATCTTAACGCCGGACTCGACACTCTCGCAGGCGAGTACGGTGAGGATGTTGAGTCTGCGCGCGAAGCAGTGACGGCGCTGTATGAATCGGTATTCAATCACCAGGCCTTTACAGGACGCTCCGGCGCCATGTTCGGCTTCGAAGGCCTCGGCAGCATCTACTGGCACATGGTGTCCAAGTTACTTCTTGCGGTGCAGGAGAATTTCTTCGCCGCAGTCGATAGCGGCGCGGACGATGTTGTGTGCAAGCAGCTCGGCGACCTGTATTATCGGGTCCGCCACGGAATTGGTTTCAACAAGACGCCGGCGGAATACGGCGCGTTTCCGACAGACCCCTACTCGCACACACCTAAACATTCGGGCGCGAAACAACCGGGCATGACCGGACAGGTCAAAGAAGAAGTGCTAACCCGTTTCGGCGAGCTGGGCATTCGCGTCAACAGTGGCACTGCACAATTTCAACCACGGCTGCTCAGGGCCAGGGAGTTCGTATCCAGGGCACGCCCGTTTCGCTATCTGGACGTCGCGGGAAACTGGCAGGAAAAAGAGGTGCCGAAGAATGGCCTGGCGTTTACCTGGTGCCAGGTACCGGTCATTTACTCGCTGAGTGACAGCGAAAATCCGCAGCTCATTATTACGTCGGATGACGGTAGCAAGGAGACAGTCAACGGACTCGCACTCCCTGCCGAACTTGGGGCAGAGCTGTTCCAGCGCAGCGGGCGCGTTGCCAAAATATCCGCAACCTTTGACGTAAGCCTGCTATTTGCAGACTAGAAACAACTGCCAGGTCGGCACGACGGCAACAAATCAAACCGAGAGGCATGCATGTCTAATTACTACAAGAGAAACCTGGCGCTCGCCGGAATCGATTTCTCCCGGCACTCCATAGACGATCTTCGCGTACTGGTAAGGCAGATCCTGGAGGCCAGGATCCACGGCATCTCCTTCAGCCCGTATATCGAGGGCCAGGGACCGGGGACGCAGCTCGGCGAAGCGCAGATTCGGGAGCGCATGAGCGTGATCCTGCCTTACGTGCGCTGGGTGCGGTCGTTTTCCTGCACCGAAGGTAACGAACTGATCCCCGCGATCGCGGCCGGGCACGGTCTCAAGACGATGGTTGGCGTCTGGCTCGACGACGACAAGGAACACAACGAAAAAGAGCTCACCAACGCCATCGACGTCGCCAAGGCCGGGCACGCGAATATCCTGGCAGTGGGCAACGAGGTACTGCTGCGCGGCGACCTGACTGAAGATGAACTCATCGACTACATCAATCGTGCCAAACAGGCCGTTCCTGGTGTGGAAGTCGGCTACGTAGACGCGTATTTCGAGTTTAACGATCACCCGCGGGTGACCGAGGCCTGTGATGTCATCCTCGCCAACTGTTATCCCTTTTGGGAAGGCTGCCCGGCCGAACATGCACTCCTGTATATGAAAGACATGTATCGCCGTGCGCAGCATGCCGCGAACGGCAAGAAGGTCATCATCAGTGAGACCGGCTGGCCCAACGTTGGCACGCCGGAGGGCGGCGCGGTGCCCTCCTTCGAAAACGCCATCAAGTACTTTATCAACACCTACCAGTGGGCTGATGAAGAAAACATCGAGATTTTTTACTTCTCTTCCTTCGATGAAACCTGGAAGGTCGATGCCGAAGGCGACGTCGGCGCCTACTGGGGGATCTGGGACAAGGACGGTAAGTGCAAATATGATTGACAAGCTCAACGCGCATCTCAGCAATGGCAGCGGCATTGAGCTCGAACACGCCAACGCCATCTGCTATTCCGGCTACCGCGAAGGCCAGGTACCGGGCTCTGCCTATCCGTCCTACGACGAGATCCGGGAAGACCTGCTGATACTCGCCAAGAACTGGAAGTACCTGAGGCTTTATGATTCCAGTCCGCACGCGGAAACCGTGCTGAAGGTAATCGCAGCTGAAGCGCTGGACTTCATGGTCATGCTGGGCGTGGATATGGGTGCGGAAATGAGCAACCCGCACTGTCCCTGGGGCGCCGACTTCAGTGACGAAACGCTGGCTGCCAATCGCAAAGCGAACGCCGAGCAGGTCGAGAAAGCCATTGCCCTGTGCAAGCGATACCCGGACATCGTGTTCTCGGTCTCGGTAGGCAATGAAGCCAGCGTCGAGTGGAGCGATCACATGGTGCCGGTGACCAATCTCATCGACTATGTGCGCCACATGAAAAGCCAGGTAAAGCAGCCGCTCACCTTCTGCGAGAACTACGTTCCCTGGACGTACAAACTCGAACCGCTGGCCGATGAACTGGACTTCATCTCGGTGCACACCTACCCCGCCTGGGAATACCGCTCGATTGAAGATGCGCTCGAGTACACCAAGCAGAACTACCACTCCGTGGTCGACCACTATCCGGGCAAGCCCGTCGTCATCACCGAGGCTGGATGGACCACGGCATCGAATGGCCGCGGTATCGAGCCGTGGAACGCCTCCGAGGAATTACAAGAGAGCTATTACCGTCAGCTGCTGGAGTGGACCGCCAAAGAGCGGATCCTGACCTTCGTCTTCGAGGCATTCGACGAGCCCTGGAAAGGCTCGCCCGACGCGCTGGAACCGGAGAAGCACTGGGGTCTGTTCACGGTCGGGCGGAAGCCAAAGCTGGTCATGAGAGAGCTGTACGCCGACCTGCTCGGCTGACCTGACCGGCTTGGGCTCAAGTCAAGCTACTGATTTGCATAGGAAACCGATTTGACAGCGTTGTCAATTCGGGTTGTAATCCCCTATAGAATGATAATAAGAACGATTTCCAAAGAACCGGGATCACCGCTTGGCTAGGCCAACCATTTTTGACGTGGCCAAGGTCGCCGGGGTCTCCATCAAGACCGTGTCACGCGTCGTCAATCGCGAGCCGAACGTGCGGGCATCAACTCGCGAACGCGTCGAAGATGCCATTGCCGTTCTCAAGTACAAACCGGATCAATCGGCGCGAAATCTCGCCAGTCATCGCTCTCACCTCATCGGCCTGGTCTACGATGATCCGGCTGCCTACGACATGCCGAGCGGCGGCTATATTCTCGATCTGCAGCAGGGAGCCCTCAAGGCCTGCAAGTCGATCCTGTCCGAACTCCTGATTCACCCCTGCGACTTTCGAAAAAAAGACGCCGGCCAGAAACTCAAGACGTTTATCGAAGATACTCGACTGTCCGGCATTATTCTTGCCGCACCGCTGTCGAACATGCCGAAGATCGTGCGGGCCATTGAGGCGACGGGCACTCCGATGGTACAACTCTCGCCAGGCAACGGCAGCGCCAGGCAGCTTTCTGTCTCGACCAACGATCGCGAAGTCTGCGCAGAGTTGACGCGCTATCTTGCGGGCCTCGGTCACAAGCGTATCGCGTTCATCAGCGGCGATCCTGATCACAAAGCGGTTGCCAACCGCCTGCTCGGTTACAAGGACGGGCTCGCTGAAAGCGGCCTGGAGTTCTCCGAGAACCTGGTCGCAAGCGGCGACAACTCATTCGGGTCGGGTATGAACGCCGCATTGAAATTGCTTTCTCAGAATTCGCCACCGACCGCGATTTTCGCAGCCAATGACGACATGGCGGCCGGCGTTATTCGCGCTGCCAATCAGCTGGGTGTCGACGTTCCCGGCCAGCTCTCCGTGGCCGGCTTCGACGACATTGCGCTGGCTCGCCAGGTTGACCCGGCACTGACAACGATCAGGCAGCCTCTCGTCAGGATGGCAAAACGGGCGGCCAGAATGCTGGCCGACGGGAACGGCAATACGGAGTTCAAAGGCCCCCAGGTCATCCCCGCCAAGATCAAGATACGCGAATCGACCGGGCCGGCGCCGCAATAGGATGCCGGTGTATCTCATGCGAATACCTGCAGGCCGTCCTGCGGGTTGTCGGTACAGGGTCAGCGAGTCGACCTACCTCATCCAGCCGGAAGGCACCCATGACATGCCGTCGAAACGGTCGTCATACACGGTCGCCGGCAGGCCGGGTGCGTCTGGTCCCTTTAACCAGCAGCGGCACGTTTGCCGTCGCCGCATTGCCCGCCTCATCATAGGCATAGAGAAACAGGCGATACGGTCCCGGTTCCTCGGGCATTCGCACGAGAGCACCGCGCGCATCTCCCTCGACGACCGCGCCCTCTATATCCGGCAGATTCGGTCGGAAGTCACCACCGGTCGCGTAGTCTCCGGATTCGGGCCGCAAGACCCAGCGACCAGTGACCGGGCCACCTTCGGGATCGGACACTGTCGCATTGACGCGCAGCTCATCGCCGGGATCTAAGGTCGCCTGACCCTCGATACGCAGCGATTCGATAACCGGGGACAGGTCTTTGGGCGGCTCGCCCGACCAAAGTTCGGTCATGACGTCGACCACACCGGTGCGTGAGCCATCCCCGAGGAAAACACCGAACCAGGTGTCGGTACCCTCCATCTTGTGCCCCCAGAGAAACACGTACGAGCCCAGCGCTTTTCCCGGAGCGCCGATAATCCCCTTTTCATAGCTCTTGCGGTAGAAGGCCGCTTTTTCCGTGCTGGTTTGCTCGTACGGCGCACCCCACCCGGTCTTCGGCATTTCCCAGGGCCCAACGGGCCCGAACTCCGTGATGATGTAGGGTTTGCGTGCTCCGCCCGCCCGCAGCCGGTCCGGGACCGACGGCGCGCCACCGTATGAATTGATCCCGTGTATATCAATATCTGGGCTGCGTTCGTGCACATTGGCAATGCGGCTGCCGCCTATTTCGGCGGTCACCGTCATGGTCGGATGCGCCGGGTCCAGTTCCTTGACCATGGACGCGATGTCGTTGACCGCCGCCCAGATCGCCGCATTGTCGCCGGCCTCGAAGCCCTCCATCTCGTTGCCTATGCCCCAAAGGAGAACCGCCGGGTGGTCCTTGTAGCGAAGCACGATATCGCGCGCACGCTCGAGCTGCTCCGCAACCTGGGGCTCGTCGCTATAGTCAAAGCCGTGGCGCTCATGGCCCAGCCAGATGCCGATGGTGACGGTCAGCCCGAGTGCGTGCGCCTCGTCGAGGATCTTTCCGGCCTGATCGCCGTTCCACGTACGAACGGAATTTCCACCAGCGGCGGCCAGCTGCTCGAGCGATGCATCACCCCCCGCACCGCGAATGAAGTAAGGTTCGCCACCGCGAAACAGACGCCAGCCTTCGTCTGTTTGCCGCAGTTCAACCGGGATCGCTTCGGCGCTCACGTCAGGAGACAACAGCACCAGGCCGATTGCGAAGACCGCGACAAGAAAGGGTTTGCCAGTCAAATCAGAACGTGATGATGAAAACCAGATCGTTTTCCTGATCGTAACGGTATCCCCACTCGGCGAACAGCTCGATTGCGCTGACATTGTCCGGGGGCAGTCGTCGGAAGCCAGTCTCGTCCGGGTAGAAAATGTCCCTGGCTACTTGCTCATTCAGGCTGGCCGGTACAACACCGAAAAACGTCACGGAGCCGAAGAAATTGTCCAGCACGGAGCGGTAGGCTTTCAATGCCTGCGCCCTGACGATCTCGTCTTTCGAAACGGGATTGCTGTTCGCATCAAATAATTCGTGCAGCGCCCGCGCCGTGTACCACTGATTTTCTCCGGACGGCCGCCTCGCCAGCGCCGTCGCCCAGAGATAGAAGCGGGCCTTGGCGCCGGTGGGTCCCGGCGGGATACCTTGCAGAAGATCGAACTTGGTCGGTCCGTCGGGATCGTTGACGTCGAACTCCAGGGTCGCAACGAGAGAATACGGGTTCTCTGGGTCATCGAGCACGCAGGTCTCGTCGAAAATACCGACATCCTCACAGAACAGGTTCAGTACGACGTCGGTCGGTAAAATGATCTCGTTAATCACGATCCCGTCACCGCTGTCGCGTTCCTCGCAGCCGCTCAGAATAACCAGGCCAAACAACACCACTAGCAGCCCCTTGGCAAGCGCCAGGTAATCCTGTTTTAGATATTCCATTCTCATAATGTTTTTTCCTCGAGCGCGCATCTTCCGCTCCTAGAACATGTACGTGATGTAAAAGACTGTCTGGAAGATGTAGTCATTCAAACCGTCTTTGTACTGTCCTGGATTATTCTCATCGAATGATCGATACAGCGCGCGGATACCAACGCGAGTTCCGCTACCAACTGTGTCTACCGCCTGGTCGCCGCTGCCGTCGAGAATGATCGCGTAATCCAGCTTGAATTGCTCCGGGAAGACCTCGTTGAACTGGCGGTTGAAGTCGTAGGGTCCAAAGGCGTCCTTCTTGAAGTAGCCGGAAATGATGTGCTTGTTGCCAACGACGACTTTGCCGCCCAGTGTCCAGAACTTGCGCGTGCCGCCGTCCGGGTCGCCGGTCGACTGCTGAAAACCTCTTTCCAGGTTCAGAATATATTTCAGCCGCGGCCTCGGATTGAATACCATCCTGCTCTTGACGGACCACACATCTTCGGCCGGCAGGCCCACACCGAACGACGCGTTTTCACCCGTCGGCGTGAAAAAGAACTGGTTTGCATCGGTTGCTGTCGGGTACTCGGTATAGTTGCCGCCGATATTGAACGCGAACTTTGCGTCCTCGGCGTAGTCGGTGTCCCAGGCATAAAAGAATGACGCGCCTGTCGGATCGTACGTCAGGAATACCTCGGCTGATCGCGCCTCGCGGTTCCCGAGGACGGCAAACGGATCATTATCCCGGTCACGTGGGCTAATGCCCGGCTCGACGATGCCACCCGGACCAACGGACGGCAGAATGGTCGGATTCGCATGCACGAGGTTGTCGCGATACATCACGCGGGGATAGAGCATGAAATTACCGAAATTCACCATCATGCCAGCTTCGTATTCCTGCTTATTGCCAAACTCGGAATACGGCAGACCCGTAGGATCCAGCACGCCGAAATCCCTAAGTACCGCGCCGCCATCGGCAACCAGACCAGCGTGGTGGGTCGCAATATACGATGTCGTACCTAACAAGGGGAAAGTCAGTTTCGCTCTGAAGCCGAGCGTATCTTCAAACTCAATCTCATCGAGAATGATGTTTCCTTCGGCATCAATGCGAGTGAATGGATCGTCGACTTTCTCGTCGCTGGCCATGATGCCGCCGAGCTCGAGCACCATACCGTTGGCGAACGCGCGCTTCGCATAGAGAGTCGTCTGGCGCGTCTGGCGTTCTGTCGCTGCCGTCGATGACGACGAATCCGTACGCCGGGCAATATCTTCTGCGTGCATGAACGCGAGCTCCGTTTTGCCCCAGTTCCACTCATATTTCAGAACGGCTTTCGGGTTCGCGCCCCAGTAGACTTCCGGTCCGACCAGCAGTTTGAGTCCTCCCCACTTGCCCGTCTTGCCCGCTATTTCCACACCGGATGGTGCCTTGGCATTCCAGATATCCTGCCCGCCGAGATCCGTGGTTTCGCGTATCAGGCCAAAGAAGTCGCCCTCGTTTTTCCAGTGATATCGGGGCGTGTGATAAAAGGCGCTTATATCGACATTCTCGCCCACGTAGTTGGCCTCGAAATCATAGATCTCGACGCGCTCGCGATCCGTGAAAGTGACGAAGTCATCGATAATGTCATCTTCTTCGGTAAAGGCTTCTTCTTCAGGAAGAGGGGGCCTTTGAATCGCCACTTCGACGGGCAGTCCGCGTCGACCGTACTGGATCTCGAGCGGCTCCTTGTCAGCGACATTGCCGAGAATATTGACGGTCATCTGTCCCTCAATCTTCTCGCTGGGCTGAAAACTGAAATCGAGGAACACCATCTGACCGTCCTCGAACTCGAGGCCATTCTCACCCTGCTCAGTGATGTCCTGATCCGAGCCCTTGACGACCATTTCTCCCTGGATACTGCCGCCGGTAAATCTCAGCTTTTGCTTGCTTTCCTTGTTTTCGCTCTTCAGCAGCCGGACCTCGCCCTTCAGAGCGTAGAATTCCATGTTCAGGTTGTTGATAGCCTGATTAAACGCGGCTTTCTTGTGCGTGTAAGGATCCATCGCCCAGATCGCTTTCAGCACGTCATAGGCCATGCGAGGTCGGGCCGTGTAGATCCCGTCAGAGTTCCTGGTTCCAAGAGCGGTTATACCGAACCACTCTTCGTTCATGTTGTTCTTGCCCTCAGTCCAGTCAAACAGGTAGGCCTGGTTGGACCACGAGGCGTTCGTGTCCTGGATATCAAGCCTTTCGATCTGCAAGTACTTCCACCACTCGTCGCGCCACTCGAATACGAAACCACCGATCGAGTTACCTTCTTCGCCATTGCCGGCTGCCTTGTTGTACATCTCCTGCCACTGGCTTTTAAGCAATGTGGCCTGCGCCACCTGGTCTTCCTGGAATTCGCGCGCGTTGAATGCATCACTACCAAACTCAAAGAACACGATGGGCTTGTCGAGCTTCTGGTCGACGTCTCTCCACATGCTCGTGAAGCTCGGGCCGCGATATGCGTTCACGCCCAGCACGTCCATGTCAGTACAGAGCTCCTTGATCAGGTCGATGTATTGAATATCACCGTTAACAATTGAGAACGGGTGATTCGGCGCAATCTTTTTGCCCTCTGCCATCACCTCGTTGAACAGGCTGTACAAGAACCTCGCCTTGGCCGTGTTCTGTTCGCCCTCTGGGAGGTTTTCGATCTCGAAGCTGGACCAGGACAAGCCGTAATTGCTCTCGTTGCCGAAAGCGAACATCAGCACGCCGGGTACATCCTTGTAGGTGTCGACAATCTCCAGCATGTCCTTCAGCAGAGTCGCCCGGGTCAGCGGGTCCGAGTAGTCGGTAAACGGAACCCACTTGCCACCGACCGTGTAGCCGTAGCGGCCCATCAGCGGGTTGATCACGGACATGATGCCGTGCTCGCGGTAAATATAGGTCACCCACTTCGGCGGAATCGTCGTGAAGCTTCGGTTCGCGTTCACGCCGGCCGCCTTCATCAGACCGAATTCGTAGTCGAGCACCTTGCGTATATGGTCGTCTGACTCGTCCCACAGGTTATAGGCGTAATTCGCACCCCTTGGCGAATAACCCCATACGACACCCTTGACGTAAAAATCCTCGCCGTTGACGAGCAGCTTCCAGCCGCTATCGTCTTTTCTGGTGGTGACTACATCCGCCGCCTGCGCCTGACCCGTGACTGAAACACAAAAGACCAACAGGAGAGCAACACTTAGGCAAAATTGCTTCGTGGACTTAGAGAAGATTAAACGCGACATAGCAACCACTCTTTATTTTCAAAGTTAGTTTCTTTCGAGAGAGCTGGAGCGCGCATCCTTGTCGATGCGCTTTCCATGCAAATTCCGGCATGAATGCAATTCTTGCAAAGTCGATACATCACGTCAGGTGCCGTCGGTGTATCTAATGTTGTCAAAGTAGACGACGTTGTCCTGCGCCCTGCCACCCAGATCGAAGTCCGGGAAGACGATAAGCTGATCAATGTCGATCGACTCGGCCAGGCCAATATTCCCCGAGAAATCGAAGGTCAGCTCTTCCCACTGATTAACGACCGTGTTCGCGACTTTGATTTCCGGTTGCGCGCCACCATTGGCGATCGCGAACTTGATGCCCACATCGCTAATCACCGGCTTCCATACCAGCACCTTGATGATGCTGTTGGAACTGTCGAGCGTCAGCGGGCCAATATCGCCATGGGCCGTCTCAACTCCCGCAAACGGTTGTCCGCCAACACGGGCCGTAAACCGGGCCACCATCGCCGACGTATTCGCGCCGGACAGATCAGGATTCGAGATGATCTGTAGCGGCGGATTGTCGGCATTCTCGAACACACTCCACGTAAATCCGGCACCGGTGGAAGGCGATTCGAAATCGACAGCCGCGGCGCTGCCGCCGCCACCCCCGCCGCCGGGGCAGCTCGCCGCCTGCTGGATATCGTCGAAGTAGAAGGTCCAGTTGCTCGGATCACTAGCCGCGGCACCATTGACGCCGAGGTCGAAGATCAGCGTTATCGCGGCCGATGCAGGGCCGGACGTGCTGCCCGTGAAGTCGAAACAAAGTTCCTCCCAGCTGCTACTGCCACTCTGGTTCACCGAGCGCTCCTGCAGCAGGCCTTCAAGCTTGAACAGAACCGGCACATTGCGCGCGGCCCAGACCTTCATGCTGAAGACCTCGCCTGCGGAGAAGTCGATGTCAGCGGGAAGCGCCAGCGTGCTGCCGCCAAACACCTCGCCGGCGAACTTCTCCATTTGCCCGACTTTCGGGCTGGTGTTGATGCCGCTGGCATCCGGATTATCGATGACCTGAGCAGCACCGCCACCGAAATCGCTGAACGCATACGGTGCACCGGCGTCCTCAAAATCGACCGCCGTGGCTGTACTGCCGCCACCGCCGCCGACTGCAGAGAAGCTGATGTCATCGAAGTAGATGACATTGTCCTGCGTGCGCGCGTTGAAGTCGGGGAAGAGGACCAGGCCGGTAATATCGGTGGAGCTCGGCTCGCCGATCTTGCCCGAGAAATCAAAGGTCAACTCCTCCCACTGGTTGGTCACCGTGTTCGGCACCTTGATCTCGCCCGTCGAAGCCTGGCTTGCGGTCTCGAACTTGATGCCAACATCACTGATCTCGGTCTTCCAGACCAGGATCTTCACGATAGCGTTGCTGGCGTCGAGCGTGAACGTTGGCAGATCGCTGGTAACGGCACCGGCAAACGGCTGTCCGGCTTGCCGTGCCGTGAACTGTGCCACCGTTGCCGACGTGTTGGCACCGCTTGCGTCAGGGTTGCCAATGACCTGGATCGGCGGATTGTCGCCGTTCTCGAAAACCGTCCAGGCGAAAGCGCTACCCAGACCGCCTGGCTCGAAGTCGACCGGCCCAAGGGCCGTACCACCGCCACCACCGGTCGGGCACGCGTTCGAGGTTTGCACAATGTCATCAAACTGGAAGGTCCAATTGTCCGGATCGTTAGCCGCATCGCCGGCCGTACCGTTGTCAAATATCAGTGTCAGGCCGGTAACGTTCCCAGAGACGCCCGTGAAGTCGAAACACAGTTCCTCCCAGGTTCCGCTGCCGCTGTGGGTCGCTGTCCGCTCCTCGTTCAACGGCTCCAACTTCAGGGTTACCACCACCGATCGTGATGCTCGGACTTTCATCGTGTAGGAATCGCCCGCCGCGAACGGCACGGCACCGCCCAGATCGAGCGTGCTGCCGGCAAAGGTCTCACCGGCAAACTTTTGCATTTGTCCAACTTGCGCGCTGGTATTGATACCGCTGACATCCGGATTGGCGATGACTGTCGCTACACCGCCGCCGAAATCGGCGAACGCCGCAGAGCCGGACTCAAAATCCGCCGAGCCACTACCGCCACCGCCTGTCGGGCAGCTCGCTACCTGCTGAACGTCGTCAAAATAGAAGGTCCAGTTGTCCGGGTCATTGGTGGCGTCACCGTTCACTCCCAGATCGAAGATGAACGTGATCGCCGATGACGCCGGACCGGCCGTGCTGCCCGTGAAGTCGAAGCACAACTCTTCCCAGCCACCGCTGCCGCCGTGACTGACTGACCGTTCCTGGTTCAGACCCTCGAGCTTGAACAGGACCGGGACAACACGCGTTGACCAGACTTTCACGGTAAACGCCTCGCCGGCCGAGAAGTCGATGCCAGCGGGAAGCGTCAGCGTGCTGCCGCCGAACACCTCGCCGGCGAACTTCTGCATTTGCGCGGTTTTCGGGCTGGTGTTGATGCCGCTGGCATCCGGATTGTCGACGACCTGAGCTACACCACCGCCGAAATCGCCGAACGCATACGGTGCACCGGTGTCCTCAAAATCGACCGCCGTGGCCGTGCCACCACCGCCACCTGTCGGGCAGCTCGCAACCTGCTGAATGTCGTCGTAGTAGAACGTCCAGTTGCTCGGGTCGTTGATGGCGTCACCGTTCACTCCCAGATCGAAGATGAACGTGATCGCTGACGACGCCGGGCCGGCCGTGCTGCCGGTAAAGTCGAAGCACAGCTCTTCCCAGCCACCGCTGCCGCCGTGGTCTACCGAACGTTCCTGGTCAAGGCCTTCGAACTTGAACAAGACCGGCACAACGCGCGTCGACCAGACTTTCATCGTGAAAACTTCGCCGGCCGAGAAATCGACGTTGGAACCGAGATTCAACGTGCTGCCGCCGAACACTTCGCCGGCGAATTTCTGCATGCGCGCCGTCTGGGCACTGCTATTGATACCACTTTGATCCGGATTGGCGATGACATCCGACGCGCCACCGCCGAAGCCGCCGTCGGGACCGAAATCGTAAGTCGCGGGGTCGGCTTCAAAATCGACAGGTAGCGTAGTAGCTGGAGCGCCGCCACCACCCATGGGTTCGGAGATGTCGTCAGCGTAGAAGGTCCAGTTGAGGGGATCGGTGCCCCCATCGCCATTGGTACCGTTGTCAAAAATAAACACGTAACCACTGGTGGTGCCGGAGAAATTGAAATTGAACGTCAACTCTTCCCAGCCCGTACCGCCATGCCTCACTTCCTGACCGCTGCCGGGACCGCCGCCTTCCGGTTCAACCAGCAGGTTCACCGGCCGCTGCGACCAGACCTTCACCGTGATGAAGTCACCCGGATCAATCTGGTCGGCCCCACTGGCCGAGAAATCCACAATAGTGCCGCCAAACGTAGCGCCGCTTTGCGCCCTGCGTTTCACGAACTCCGCGACTTTCGCACTCGTGTTGATGCCACTCTGATCCGGATTGTCAACGATCCGCCCTGGAGCACCCTCGAATTCCACGAAACTGATTACCTGGTCACAGATGTCCTCGAAGGTCAGCGCCTCGAAACAGCTCGCCGGTGGCCCATCGAACGGCGCCGCAGGCTCGTTGAATATCCGCGCTGGCCCATCGCCTTCGCCGCAACCGACGAGAGCTGTCAATGGGATCAAGGTCATCAATATTCGATACAGGCGCCTGGGAAAAAGTGAGTGCATAGCGGGATTCTCTAGGTAAGCACGAGATTAGGAAATTGGTATGTTTGTTTGATAACGAGCAGGTTTTCTTGTAGTTGTTCCTGTCCTGTTTGTGATCAGCGCTCGCCCCGGGCAGGAATCAGGGGGCGCCCTCATAGACTCTCACCCAGTCGACCTCCATCGTGACCGGAAAAACGGTATTCGCATTCGGCGAACCCGGCAAGTTGCCGCCCACGGCAACGTTAAAGAGGATGTGGAAGGCCTGATTGAACGGTGCGGGATATCCGGCCGTTGACGAGATCGCGGCCGCTCCCGAGTACCAGTCATTTTGAGTCGCGTACAGGACATCGTCGACGTACCAGCGAAATTCGTCGGCATCCCACTCGATAGCGTAGGTATGAAAATTGGCGGTCGCGTCCGTTGCGACGTTGGTCTTGTTGCCGCTGAATACGTTTGCGGGAAACTCTCCGCCATAGTGGAGCGTGCCGAATACCGAGTTGCCACCAGAGGCGCCAAGATTGGTGGCCTCCATGACATCAATCTCGCCGGTCGCGGCCCAGGAGCCGTACGGGCTATCCTGCGACAATAACCAGAATGCTGGCCAAAGGCCCTGGCCACCCGGCAATTTCATGCGTGCCTCGATGCGTCCGTAGCGAAACGCGACACGATCGGCCGTCGTAATCCGTGCCGAGGAGTAATTCAGCCCACCGACCGACTCCGCTTTGGCCGTGATTTTCAGCAGGCCATTTTCGACTACCGCATTCCCGGCCTGGTAATACTGCAATTCGTTGTTGCCCCAGCCAGGGGGCAGCCCGAGATCCGTGCCGTCGCCGGTTTGGGACAACCAGACATCGGGGTCCAAACCAGCGCCGTTGAATTCGTCGCTCCAGACGAGGTTCAGCGGCCCACCAGGGGTGACTTCGACATTGTCGTAGACCGTAACACCGGGAAGCGTCATAAGCGCAGGACGCTCATACTCTCCTGAGAATATCTCGACACTGGAGAGGACCTGGGGCCGGTCGCTGTCGCTACATGCCGAAAACAGGAAGATCGCCGCCATTGGCAGCAGCGAACGCGAAAAACCATGCACAGGAAATTTCATGAAGACCGACCCCCGCCGACGCGCTCGGAAAGCAGCTGTGGCTATTCTTTTTGTTAATACCCCTTATTAATTAACAGTCAATGACAGCGTTGTCAATTTCTCATCCGGGAAAAATCCGGGCGGATCGCATTTTGTTACAAATTGAATCATTTGGGGCGCGGCCGGCCGGCCGCGCCCCGTGTGTTCTTGTTATTGATTCAGGCGTTTTGCCCACAGAGTGCGGTGCCGCCTGCCGACGACCGCCCATCCGAATGGGCGGCTTCTGAGCGTCGGGTCTCGAGCATTCTCAGGTGCGCATCCCGGATCTTGTTGATCCGGTCGTCGGCGACAACCGGGGCGGCCAGGAACGACGAGATTGCCGTCATGCCACCCAGGCTAAAACTAAAAGCGTCGCGCACTTTGCTGTCTCTAGTAAACATGGTCAGTTCTCCTTCACAAACTATGCTCCACAATTGCCGAACCCGGCATACCGGGCCGACGTGTGCACAATAGGGATCCGGGGAAAAGACCTCAAACGAAAAGAATTCAGGCCTCGGTTGAGAAAAATTCAAGCAGAATCGGCGAAGTTCTGCACGATCCAGTCGCGCAACAGGGCCACGCTTGCGTCCTCCTCCCTGCCTTCGGTACAGACCAGGTAGTAACTGAGATCGGCCACGTATTCGTCCTTGAACAGGCGCACGAGGCTACCCTCCTTGAACCAGAGTTCGCCAATAGGTACGGGCACCAGGGCGGCGCCGATACCGCGTTGCGCAGCCCGCACTACAGCAATCATTGAATCCAGCCGCGTCACCTTGGTGCTCTCCGGGAGTTCGATGCGCGCCGCTTTCGCCCACAGTTCCCAGGCTTTCGGTTGTGTCTCGTGCACAATGAGTGGGAATTCACTAACGATCTTCCGATCCTTGACTTTGATTGCCTTTTTGAACTCCAGCGAACCCGCTGGCGCAAGGCGCAACGGGAAAAGCAGGTTCGATGGCATGTTGGCTGGCGGTGATCGAAACAAGCGGATCGACAAATCGGCATCCGACGGATGTTTTTCCGAGGACTCATCGCTGGTCCCGACCTGAATATCGATCTCCGGATGCTCCGCGGCAAATTCGCTGAGTCGGGGCACGAAGTACTCGCTGGCAAAAAATGGCTGCACGGAAATCCGAATAGAGGATTTCACAGAGCCTTTCTTGTACTTCGCGGCAACCGCATCCAGCTGCTCGATGATGGGACTGACGTCATCATAGAGCGACCTGCCGGTTTCAGTCAGGCGCAGCTCACGACTGTTGCGATCGAACAGCTGCTCGCCCAGTTCCTCCTCGAGACTCTTGATCTGGTAGCTCACGGCGGACGCCGTAATGAATAATTCATCGCCTGCGATGCGAAAGCTCTCATAGCGTGCGGCAACACAGAATGTCCGCAGACCTCGCAACGATATCTTGGGCTTGCTGACCACTGCCGCTTATCGCCCTTGTTCCGATAGCAATCGCTTGACTAATTGTTTCGGCGTACGGTCCACCTTGAAAATACCCCAGTGTTTCTCGGCGCCGAGCGGGTTATTCGGGTCGCCTTTCCACGGCTCGTCGAATGCCTCGAAGAAGAATACCGTCATATTCGTTGCCGTTGCCCACTCGTCGAGCTCGCGATAGTAGCGGGTCTGATTGTCTTCGCTCGCACGATCGCCGAACTCTGTGCCGACGGTTGCCCACCCTGCCTCAAGTATCACGATCTGCTTGTCCGGCAAGGCCGCGTGAACGCGGTCGATATTGTCAATTGTGTAGGACATCGCTTCTTCAATGTCCTTTTCTTCCCAAGAGGGATAAGTATGCACACCGAGAAAGTCGACTTCGGCGGCCAGCGGCGCGCCATTCTGGATCCACCACTCGTAATTGTCAGCGACAGTCACGGGCTGATCGATAGCGGCCCTGACCTGTCGGACGTAGGCGATAACCTTCTCTAGCGGCACCATGTGATCGTTCCATTCGACCAGCGCCTCGTTGCCAACGTTCACTGCCACCACGAAATCGCTGAAGCGGTTCGCAAGCTGTATACCACGCTTGAGCTCGGCAACGTTTCTCAACGTGTTTTCGGCCAGCCGTTCCTCGGGTATCGGCGCATCGAGCCATGGGCAGCGTTCATGATTGCTGAATTCAGCCTCGAGCCACATACCAAGCAAGACCTTTATCGGCAGATTGTGTTTCTCGACAAGCTCTAGCGTAGTGAGCGTGTTTTCGCCAGAGTCATACAGTCGGATCAGGCCAAAACCGTGGTCCACAAGTAGTTCGAGATCCTCGAGTATCTCCTCGTTGCTCGGGTTGACCGCACCGTCTCCCCGGTCCGGGTGCTGGCCATCGCGAAAACCCGAATACGCAATGGCCATGACTTCGCCAGCCAACAAGTCCCAGCGTGCCTGCGATACGGTTAAGGGGGCTTCCGCTGTCGGCGGCTCACCGGACAGCGGCGAACAAGCGGCTATCGCGAGCGCAACACTTGCGAATGCGATGAGCGCTTTCACATTAATGTCTCACGAGAAGCTTCTCGAGGTCTTCCAGGGATCGGCCCTTGGTCTCCGGCAAGATGCGCATGACGAAAACAAGGCCAATGACAGCGATGACGCCATAAATCAGAAAAGTATTGGCATTGCCGAAATTCTCCAACTCCCACGGAAACAGGAAGGTCACGAGAAATGCGATCGATGAATTGATCAGCCCGACGAATGAGATCGCCGTGCCGCGAACCCGGTTCGGAAACAATTCGGAGAACAACACCCACATTATGGGACCGATCGAAATCGCGAAACTGGCTACGAAGCCAAGTATCGCGAAAAGGATCAGCAAAGAGTTCACGTCGATAGCGCTGCTGACCAGCGCCGCTTCATGCTGCTTGTAGGCGTCCGCGCCAATTGTCATTGACACAGCCTCGCGAAAGTCGATATCGCTGTCATAGGGAACATCGACTATTGCCGAGATCTGCGCACGATCGATCTCTGCAGGAAGCTGATCGACAGCCGCCTGATTCAGCGTGTACGTCGCCGCGCCGAAGCCGTAGGCCAGTGTCAGCATGCAAACTGCGATCCCCGTCAAGCCGAAGCCGAGCAGCGGTCGTCTCCCTAGCCTGTCGATGAGTGCCATCGCAGCCACCGTGAATACGAGATTGACCAGCCCGACGAGCACCGCCTGCATGAATGCTGCGTTGGTACCGATGCCGGACTGCTCAAAAATCATCGGTGAATAAAAGAACACGGAATTGATGCCCGTAATTTGTTGCAGGATGCCGACCGACACACCGATCGTCAGGACGAGTTTCATGGACGGATGAAACAAAGCGCTCAGTGACACACCCTCGAGCTTCGCCTCGGCAGCCAGGCTTTCGCGGACATCCCGCAAATCCGCCCTGGCCTGCTCAGTTCCGCTGACTTTCTTCAGGACATTGAGCGCCTCGTCTTCTCTGCCCTTCATTGCCAGCCAGCGCGGACTCTCAGGCACTAATAACAGGGCAAAGAAATAAAGCACCGCTGGCAAGGTCTCGATCCCCAGCATCCAGCGCCAGTTCCAGTCGCCCAGGTTTATGGCCTCGGCCCAGCCGAGCCCCGACTCGCCCAGCGTCAGGATCAGGTAGTTGCAGAAGAATGCTGCCGATATTCCGATAACAATATTGAGCTGATTGAAAGATACCATGCGTCCGCGAACTTCAGCGGGCGCTATTTCTGCGATGTACATCGGTGCAATGATCAACGCGGCCCCAACCCCGAGTCCACCGAGCATGCGGGCGACAACGAGTGCGATGAAATTGGGAGCGGCTGCGGAGGCTATTGCCGACATGGCAAAAAGCACGGCAGCAATCTTCAACACGGGCCGTCGTCCGATTCGGTCGCTGAGAGGGCCTGCCAGCATCATTGCAACGGTCGCCGTCAGCGCAAGTGAAGACACCGACCAGCCAAGCTCGATCTTCGTCAATTCGAACTCGGTCTCGATAAAGCCGACCACGCCCGAGATAACGGAGGCATCGAAACCCATCAGGAAGCCGCCAAGCGCGACGATAAGCGCCACCGTGGTCGTGAATCGTGTGCTTTGCTTCATCGTCGTGCGTCCGTTATTCAGTTGCGGCTGACGATTCTGAATTCGCCGCGCAGCCCGGTCTCGGAGCTGCCGCCAATCCACACATGGAAGTCGCCGGTTTCGGTCATGAGCCGATTGTTGCGTCCGTAGAAAGCGAGATCGTCGGTGTGCAACTCGAACGCGACGGTCACGGCCTCGCCGGGCTCAAGGTGAACCCGCCGGAAGCCTTTCAGCTCCTTTACGGGTCGCGTAACGTTGCCGACCAGGTCGCGAACATAGAGCTGCACGACTTCCTCAGCCGCGACATCGCCCGTATTCCACAGTTTCGCACTGACGGTCACCGTGTCTCCTAACGCGATCTCCTCATCGCTGACCGCGATGTCGCTGTAATCGAACCGGGCGTACGAAAGTCCGTGGCCAAACGCGAACAGCGGAGTGTAACCGGCGTCAAGGTGAAAGGCCGTCATGCCGAGTGACAGCTGTGGCGCGTGTGCATCGATATCATCGATATGCACGACCGTATCCGGCGACGGCGGCTTGCCGGTGTTTTTCTGGTTGTAGTAAATAGGAATCTGCCCCACCATGCGCGGAAAGGTCGCAGGCAGTTTTCCGGAGGGCGACTCGATGCCGAACAACAGATCCGCAATCGCCGGCCCGCCCATGGTACCGGGATGCCAGGCGAACAGAATTGCGTCCACCTGATCCACGATGTTGGTCAACGTCAAAGGGCGACCCGCCAGGATCACCGCGGCGACAGGCTTTCCGGTTGCCCGGATGCGCCGAACCAATTCCGCCTGATCGCCTGGAAGACTGATATCCGCACGCGAATGAGCCTCGCCGGACAGAATAGACTCCTCGCCCAGGAACAGTATGACGGCGTCGGAATCTCGGGCCGCAGCGGCCGCCTCGTCGAACATCTCGCTGGCTCTGCTGCGGGAATTCTCCATGGCACGGACGTAGCGTATCCGGATGTCATCGCCGGCCAGGCTTTCGATGGCCTGCAAAGGAGTCACGCTCAGATTTGCATCACCGTCGAAAATCCAGGTGCCGAGTTGTTCGTAGGGCGCATCGGCCAGCGGTCCGATGATAGCAATCGAACTGAGCGCGTCGGTCGCCAGCGGCAGGACGCGCTCGTCGTTCTTGAGCATGACCACGCTTTGAAACGCAGCTTCTCTTGCCGTGTCGAGCGCGTGCTGGCTGGCAATCGGTGGGAAATCGGCAGGGTCGGTGTAGGGCCTGTCAAAGAGACCGAGGCGAAACTTTGCGCTAAGGATAGGCGCCACCGCCGCGTCGACAAGAGTTTCGTCGATGAGCCCCTCCTCTATCAAGCCGGCAAGATGATTGCTGTAGGCGTCGCCATGCATCTCCATATTGACGCCCGCCGTTGCGGCTTCGAATGCCGAATCCCGATCGTTAGCGGTGAGCCCATGGATCTTGAGTTGACGCACCGAGTCCCAGTCGCTTACGACGAAGCCCTCGAAGCCCCATTCGTCACGAAGCACTCGCCGCAACAGAAACTCGCTGGCTGTTGCCGGCACGCCGTCAATGTCGCTAAACGAGGTCATCAAAGTGGCTACGCCCGCATCGACAGCCGCCTGAAACGGCCGCAGGTACACGTTTCGCATCTCGTTTTCGGGAATGTTCGTTGTCGCGTAGTCGCGGCCACTCTCCGAAGCACCGTAAGCTGCAAAATGCTTGGCGCAAGCTGCGATACTGCCGATCGCCGAGAGCTCGTCACCCTGGTAACCGTTGACTGCCGCTACCGCCAGCACACTCGCCAGGAACGGATCTTCGCCAAAGCTCTCGGCGATACGCCCCCAACGAGCATCACGAGCGATGTCGATCATGGGCGCAAACGTCCAGTTGACACCCGCTGTCGACGCTTCGAGAGCAGCAATGCGCGCGGCCTTTGCAACCAGGTCCGGATTCCACGACGCGGCCTGCCCCAATGGTATTGGCATAACCGTCTTGAAACCGTGGATGACGTCCCGCCCAACCAACAATGGAATCCCGAGGCGACTTTCCTCGACGGCAATGCGCTGTAACTCATTGACGACGCGGACGTCGACGACATTGATAACCGATCCGATGCGGCCGGCGCGTAACGCCTCGGCCATGTAATCCGGCGGTCCATCGTCGCCGACGTTCCGCTGGCTCATTTGTCCGATCTTCTCGGCAAGCGTCATCTTGCGCAGGAGTTGATCAACGCGTTCGTCGACAGTCGCGTTCCTCTGGGGTGGATTCTGAATCGGTGCGCTCATAGCTGTACTTGCAAGCAGAATGGAGGCCGCAAGAATGAGAGGCCCCCGGGGCATAAATCGA
Organism: uncultured Gammaproteobacteria bacterium; assembly: GCA_963701335.1. Lineage (GTDB taxonomy): Bacteria > Pseudomonadota > Gammaproteobacteria > Steroidobacterales > Woeseiaceae > UBA1847. The sequence continues at coordinate 1,492,302 of CAVOZR010000004.1, read as the reverse complement.
TTGAGACGAAGCGCCATCATGCGCAACATTGATGCCGCCACATGGTCCTGTCTACTCCTGGACTGAAGGCTATGCTTGCGACGCGTCGCGGAACAGGCAGCGCTCCACCCCCTTTCCAGGTGACGCGATGTTTGCTGCCTCGCACAGCATCCGCAAGAGAAAATTGATGTCATTCTTGTCGGAACGGCCAAGCTGGTCTTTTAGCAATATTTGACAGCGCTGTCAATTTGGTGGACGATCATCGGGACAGTGCCGGCGACCCGGGAATAACAAGAACAATGAGCCAAGCGAGCCATCACGAAACGGCGGCCAAAGACCGTATACCGATTGTCAAGAAGCTGACTTACGGCCTCGGCGCGTTCGTCAACAACACGCTCGCCGATTCCATCGGCCGCATGATCATCGTTCTGAATCTCGGTCTCGGCATGAATCCGGCGCTGGTCGGGCTGCTCGGCGCGCTCCCCCGCCTGACCGATGCGCTGACAGACCCGTTGATGGGCTATATTTCGGACAAGACCCGCAGCCGCTGGGGTCGACGCCGACCGTATATCTTTGTTGGCGCGATACTGGTCGGCGTTATTTATGCCCTGCTCTGGCAACTGCCCGCCAACAAGAGTGAGGCATTCTATTTCTGGTATTTCCTGAGCGGCTCACTGATCTTCTACCTGGCGTACACCATGTTCGCCACGCCGTGGGTGGCGCTTGGTTACGAACTTACGCCCGACTACCACGAGCGTACGCGCCTGATGGGCGTACAGAACTTTATCGGCAGCATTGCTTACATGATTTCTCCCTATTTCCTGGCAATCATGTACAGCAAACGATTATTTGTTGACGTTGTGGAGGGTGCGGCCAGTCTTGCGATAGTGATTGGCGTAGTTGTTGCAGTGCTGGGCATTCTCCCGGCCATCTTTCTGCGTGAACGATTCAAGGATATCGCCGTCGCCGAGTCCGAACAGGAAGCGCGCGATGGTCAGCCGGAAAAGGCCGGGAGTGGACTAACCCGGGTTATCATGGGCTTCTTGCGCGGCTTCGGGACGTCGCTCAAATTCAAGCCGTTTCTCAAGCTTTGCGCTGCAACATTTCTTGTTTTTAACGGCTTTATCCTGATCGCATCGTTCCAATCCTACGTGATCATCTATTACGTATTTGCCGGGGATGCGGCGACAGGCGCCGATTTCGTCGGCCACTCGGGCCTGCTGCAGGCAGTCACGGCGCTCGCCGTCATCGCATTTGTCACCTGGCTCGCAACGAAAATTGGCAAGCGGCGCGCGTTTTACGTTTCGACAGGAGTTTCCATGGTTGGGTATGCACTCAAGTGGTTTTGCTACACGCCCGACAATCCGTGGCTCCTGCTGATCCCGGCCCCACTATTGGCCTTCGGACTCGCCGGCCTGTTCACGTTGATGCCCTCCATGATTTGCGACGTCGTCGATGCGGACGAGCTCAACACGCATGAAAGGCGTGAGGGAATGTATGGCTCCATTTTCTGGTGGGTTGTGAAGCTCGGCCAGGCGGTGGCCATCGCGGGCGGCGGGCTGCTGCTTAATCTGACCGGATTCGACGTCGCGCTCGAAGGTAATCAGTCAGCGCAGACTATTACCTACATGCGCCTGTTCGATGCGTTTGTACCCTGTATCGCCTCGGGCTTCGCGATCTGGGCGATCGCGTCGTTCTCCATCACGGAAGACAAGGCCTACGAGATCCGGCAGCAACTTGAAAAACGGCGCGGCGCCGCAGCTGTCGACTGAACTGCACAATCATATTGCCGTTCCAACGCGAAAAGAAAAGACGCCGTGAGCAAGCCGCAACGATGACGCGCGACGGCACGACCTGCGTGTGCCCGCCAGTCGCGTAGTGACGTTCAAGTTAAATGGCTGACTGCCGATAGAGCCTAAAGGGCCAGGTTGATTTACCCCTGACCTGCTTGTCGCAATCTTGGCCGAAACACAGTGCCGAATTTTTGCGAACCGGCATCGTTGCTAAATCGGAGCAATTACCTTGGACGCGGCCGCCAATTCAACATTGCAGAGCATGGTAGACAAGATTGACGAGCTGCCATTGCTGCCACAGGTACTCGTCAGGATTCTGCAGCTCGATCTGGATTCAAACAACTATTTCGAGGAATTTGGCAAGCTCACCAAGCAGGACCCGGCATTTGCAGTACGCATCATAGCGTTGGCCAACTCGGCCTCATCTGCACCCGCCATGCCGGTGGTCTCGATTCGAGACGCGTTGACTCGGATGGGTACACATACTATCCGAAGCCTGGTTGCTTCCCTGTCCGTTCAGCGGGTCTTCTTGCCGACCAAGCCCAACGAAGTCCGACTCTGGCAACACTCGGTCTGCGCCGCTTTTGCTGCCGCACAAATTGCGGAAATCAGCCCGGACCTCGAAGTCGATCCGGCCAAGGCCTATCTGGCGGGATTACTGCATGACATCGGGCGATTCGTGATGTTTGAACACGCTGCCGCTCACCTGCTTGAGGTTGATGAGAGCCACTGGGAGACTCCCGAACAACTGATTGATGCCGATATAGAGGTTTATAAGTATACGCACAGCGAACTGGGCTTCAGGGCCTGCCGCCGATGGAATTTGCCGGAATCGATCTGCGAAACAATACGACTGCACCATACGCCGATCGACGGGAAGATCACCGCGGGATCGTTTGAAGCCCTGCTTTTCTGCGTGCAGGCGGCCGACTGCCTGTGCCTGACGCTGTTACAGAGAGAAGATTTCGATGCCATACCCGTCGATGTCCGGGAGCAGCGCATACTGGCGGACTGCCTGAAAACCGAACAACAGGCAAATCTGTTACCGCCAGGCTTGCTCGCCGCCAAGCTCGACAAGATTCGCGCGGATAGCAAGGCCCTTCTTTCAGGCCTGGGATTCAGTTAAGCAGTCATCGCTCGTTCACGATGCATTGATCCAATGCTGGGCATGCTTCAATATCGACGCAAGCGCCTCTTAACGTTCCGGTCAATCCGATTGCACGCAATTTCGACCCGCGCGCTTGGCTGCGTAGAGCGCCTGGTCCGCTCTGTCTATCAAGGTTTCGACGGTATCGTTTGCGCGGGCCCTGGCTATTCCGAGGCTGATTGTCAGAGTCAGCCGCGTATCGTGACTGTGCATCGCGTCATCGCTGATTCTTGCGCGAACTCTCTCCGCCACATCTTCCGCTTCGCAACGATCCGTATTCTCGAGCACGAACAGGAACTCCTCGCCGCCGTAACGACAAATTACATCGCCGGTTCGTGCTGCAGATAGCATACGGGCAGCCGCAATCCTTAAAACGTCGTCCCCAACGAGATGGCCGTGTGCATCGTTTATTTCCTTGAAGTGATCAAAGTCGGCCATGACGACGCACAGCGGCCGCTGTTCTGCGCTGGCCCTCTCCAGGGCCGCCGCGACACACCTCTTCGAATAGGAGTGATTGTGGAGGCTGGTCAGCCAGTCGGTTACCGCGAGTTTGTGCAAACGAGCTATCTTATCGCGCTCATTGTCGAGCGATTGCGCGAGATCGAAGATACCGGCCCCGTAGTAGCTTTCGACGGCGAGCGACATGTCGAGTGCCGTGATCTTCAGAATGAACCGCAGCATGGCCTCGAACGCGCCGTCATCCTCCCGGATATGTTCCGGAATGTGGTCGATCAACAGGGCCTGAAGCCCCTGGAACGTGCATTGATACAGGCTTTGCGGCACACCCGCGGCCTGGTGCACGGCGCCGATGCGCAGCCGCGCCTCGAAATACGCGGGTTCATCAAAGCGGATACCGAGGCCAAGCAGGTAGTGTTTCTGGCGCTCGCGCAGACGCGCTCTCGCTTCAGGCTTGTCGATGGCCCGGCGGAATTCCTCGATACCGTCGAGAGAGCGATACACTCCATCGATGATTCCGCCAATATTCGGCGCGATGACAGTGTTCTGAAGCGCCTGGCCCTTGCGCATCGTGCCTGCATCGTCAAGCTCGAGGAGCCGCAAGCGATCCTGAATCCTGATGGCGTCCCAACCAAATCGTTCACACAGGGGGTAATCCATACCGCCGTCGCTTGCCGTTTCGCCTCGTACCAAGGCAGTTAGCTTATGCGCCCTTCTGTAATTTGATACAAGTCGGGCATGTACGTAGGGCGCGTTTCAGCGCGCCAGCTCCCGTGCGGCGTTTGCGAGATCGGCCTCTGTGTCAACGCCGGTTCCCGGTCGCAGCGTCGGCACGCCTACAGCTATCGTCATGCCCAGCGACAAGGCACGCAGCTGTTCGAGCTGCTCGCACACTTCGAGTTTCGAAGGCTCTGCGGCCACGAGTCGGCGAAGGATCCCGCAACGATAGGCATAGATTCCATGGTGATGCAGCGCCGACTCCGCCGCCAGTGCGCGTGAGACCGGATCGCGTGCAAAAGGAATGGCGGCCCGGCTGAAATACAGCGCATGGCTATTGTCATCGCGAAGCACCTTTACGACGTTCGGATTCTCGAAGTCCTCCAGCGTAAGCAGCGGCGAGGCGAGCGTCGCGATGTCCGCCGTCGCATCCTCCAGCAGCTCGGCACACTGGTCGATCAATATGGCGGGCATTGCAGGCTCGTCGCCTTGCAGGTTCACGACTGTTTGCTCGTCGTCCCAATCCATAATATCCGCGACCTCGGCAATGCGCTCCGTGCCCGAACGATGCTGGTCGCCGGTCATGCAGACCGTCGCACCGAAGGCTGCCGCAGCGTCCGCAATACGATTATCGTCCGTCGCAACGACGACTTGCCTTGCGTGACTTTCCGAACCGCGCTCGAAAACATGCTGCAGCATCGGCTTGCCATGGATATCACGAAGTGCCTTGCCGGGTAGCCGGGTCGATGCATAGCGTGCCGGAATGACAACCACGAAATTCGTCATGCGTCCCGCTCCTTGTGCAAGCGCGAATTGATTTGCTCGATCATCGGCAATGCCAGCGCCGGATCGAAGTCCACCGTCACCGGGACATACCAGTAGCGGTCGCTGGCCTGTCGTCCGATCTTGACGGCATCTTTCTCGGTCATGAAGACGGCGTCGTCGTCATCAAAGCGGATGTCATCCAGAGTCAATGGCGCATGGTCGGCGAACGGGTGTTCGATGACCTGCATCCCGAAAGCTCTCAGGAGATCGAAAAACCGATCGGGATTGCCGATACCTGCGACCGCGTGCACGCGGCTCCCGGAAAAGCGTTCAATCGGCCGCGCCAGCGATTCGTTCAGGCGGCAGGCCTCGGCCGCCGACAGCCTGAACGGAATTGCGTTCTGCTCCGTGACAGTGAGTCTGTCCGTCGATGTCATGGATCCGTTCACCAGCAGCTGATCGACCTGTGACAGGCGCGCTGGCAACTCCCTGAGCGGCCCCGCCGGTATCAGGCGCCGATTGCCGAGACCGCGGCTACCATCCAGGACACAAATTTCATAGTCGCGTCCCAGCCGATAGTGCTGCATGCCGTCGTCCGCAATGATGACGTCGACGCCCTCGTCGATCAGGAGTTCCGCTGCCCGCACGCGATTGGCATGAACCGCGACCGGACAGGCGCTGCGCCTGGCCAGCAGCAGCGGTTCGTCCCCGACCAGTGCCGCGTCGCTGTGCGCGTCGACGCGCATCGGCTCGTCGGATCCCGCTCCGCCGTAGCCGCGGCTGATAATGCCGGGAGAAAACGTGCGTGCCCTGAGCTGCCTGGCGAGCCAGATTACGATCGGGGTCTTGCCGGTCCCACCGGCTGTGAGATTGCCGACTACGATGACAGGCACTGCCAGCCGATGCGTCCTGAAAACGCCGCAGCGATACAGGAATCGTCGGCTCGCCGTTACCACCCAGTAGATCGCGCTCAGGGGAAGCAATACCCAGCCAAGGAACGCGTTTTCGTACCAGACTCGGTGTATCCATCGATAGGCGAGTCCCACAATAATTACTCTTCGCTAAACTGCATTCGATAAAGCGTCGCGTAGTGCCCATCGCGGGCTATCAGCTCGGCGTGCGTGCCGGACTCCACGATCCGCCCGGCGTCCAGCACGATAATCCGGTCCGCTTTCTCGACGGTCGACAAGCGGTGGGCGATGACCAGCGTCGTCCTGTCCTTCATCAGGATATTCAAGGCGTCCTGGATGCGACGCTCCGATTGCGTGTCGAGCGAGGACGTCGCCTCGTCCAGTATCAGCAATGGCGCGTTCTTCAGCAGGGCGCGACCAATCGCGATGCGCTGCCGCTGGCCGCCGGACAACAGCACGCCGCGATCGCCCACCTTTGAGTCGAATCCGTTCGGCAGCTCATTGACGAACTCCATGACGTGTGCTGCTTCGGCTGCCTCCAGCAGGTCTTCGTTGGAATGCGATGTGAGCTGCCCGTAGGCAAGATTGTTGCGGATGGTATCGTTAAACAGCACGACATCCTGCGTTACCAGGCTGATATTGCTCCTCAGGCTGGCGAGCGTCATGTCGCGAACGGACACGCCATCGATAAGTATATCGCCGGAGTCGACTTCGTAGAATCGCGGCAAGAGACTTGCCAGTGTCGACTTGCCGCTGCCGGAATGCCCCACGATCGCCAGGGTCTGGCCGGGCCGGATCGAGAAATCCACGCCGTCCAGGACGGCATCATTGTCGGCGCCATAGGAAAAGTGCACGTCCCTGAACTGCACCTCGCCCCTGACCCGCTCTATCTCGATGGTACCAGTATCTTTTTCGTCCTTCTCATCCATGATCGAAAACAGGCTGTCTGCGCCGGCGACGCCGCGCTGCAAGGTCGCATTAAGGTTGGTAATACGCCGCACCGGCTGCAGCATCAGCATCATCGCCGAGAAGAAGGCGATGAATTCGCCGGCCGTTAGCTGATCGTTGATCGACTGGCGGCCGGCAACGTAGATGACCATCGCAATACCGAAACCGAAAACGACCTGGGTGATGGCGACTCCCAGCGACCGCACACGGATCAGCTTCAGATTCTGCGTTCGATTACGCTCATCGACATCTTCCAGCCGCTGTCGTTCGTAGTCGTAGCCGCCAAAGGCCTTGACGACCCAGTTGCCGCGAATCACTTCGTCCGTCACCTGCGTTACCTCCCCCACGGTGTCCTGAATGCGTCCGCTGTAGCGGCGAAATGCGATACCGAGCAGGCGCACCAGCAAGGCTACTATTGGAAACAGGATGGCAACGAAGATGGTCAGCTTCGGACTGAAGTAGATCATCACAGCAAACGCCGCAAGCACCGTGAGTATGTCCCTGACGGCAATCGTGACGACACTGGTCACCGATTCGGCGACCATTTCGACGTTGTAGGTCATGCGCGACAACAGGGGCCCTGCCGTCTGGCTGTCAAAAAACCGGGCCGGCAGGGTCAGGAACTTGTCGAAAACCTGGCGTCGCAGATCACTGATGACCCTGCGCCCGATCCAGCCGAGCGACAGCTCGGTTGCGAAACCCGAAATACCGCGCAACACGAAGATTCCCATGAACGCGAACGGTATCCACTTTGCGGTTTCCAGGTTCTTGGCGACCAGCGCTTCGTCGGTTAGCGGCTGCAGCAGCGCAACCAGGCCCGCCTCGATGACGGCCGTCGATGCCATACCGGCAACGGCGACAAGACCGATCAGCTTATGCGGCGTGACGTAGTGCCAGAGTCGCCCGTAAATCACGCGAACCTGAGGGTCGATGCGTTTACTCACGACGGCGCGCCTGACCGCTCACTCGACCGGATCGTTGACGGTGGCGATGCTGATCTGCGTAAAGCCGAGCCGGCCCGCGACATCCATCGCCGTCACGACGTGCTGGTGCTTCGCATTGGCATCGGCACTGATCGTCAAGGGCAGTGTATTGTCGCCGCCCGCGACCTTGCGAATCGCGTTGCGTATTGTTTCCGGCCGGTTATTGATGAGTTCGCGGCCGTTGACAAGGTAAATGCCGGATTCGGTAATCATGATATCGATCTTCTGCGGCGGTTCCTCGATTACGGCGGCGCTGTCGGCCTCGGGAAGTCGAATCGAAATCTGCGACTGCTTCACGAAACTTGTTGATACCATGAAGAAGATCAGCAACAGCAGCACGACGTCTATCAGTGACGTCAAATTCACCTCGGGCTGTGTCCGGGGTCGCAGGCTCAGCTTCATGCGGCAATTCCGCTCGCGAGCGCGGAGAAGACGAAGCGGAGAATCAGTGTCCTAGCCTTTCTCATTGCGTCGATGCAGTGCCTCAACCAGCTTGATGGCTTCCTTTTCCATATCGACAACCAGCGTGTCGACCCGCGTGCGGTAGTAGCGATAGCCGATCAGCGCGGGAATCGCCACCGTCAGGCCGGCGGCCGTCGTAATGAGCGCTTCCGCGATTCCGCCCGCCAGAACCGTTGGATCGCCGACGCCGTGGGTAGTGATGGCCGTAAACACCTTGACCATACCGATGACGGTGCCGAGCAAGCCCAGTAACGGGCTAATGGCGGCGACGGTGCCGAGCGTTTCCAGGTAGCGCTCGAGTTCGTGAACGACGTGCCGACCCGTGTCCTCGATGGCGTCCTTCAGCACGGCCCGGTCCCTGTCTCGATTTATAAGGCCGGCGGCAAGGATCTGGCCGAGTGCGGAACCCTGGTGCAGCGACTGAATCTGTTTCTGATCCAGCTGGTCTTTCTTCACCCATCCCCAGACCTTGCTGGTCAGATCCTCGGGCAAGACGCGCTTTTGCTGCAACGTCCAGAAACGCTCGAGGATTATCCCCATCGCGACGATCGCGCAGATGATAATCGGCGCCATCAGGTAGCCGCCGGATTTGACTATCTCAACCATAGAAATCGGACCCAAGTCGGAAGAGTGAAATATACAGCGCCCGCGCCGAAAATTCTTGGCATACGGGTCGCATTTCCGCCATCAACCGGCGTCATCACGCCAGAAACGACGGCGCTGATATCGGTCTCGCCGAATCGGACCCATTCCACCGTCGCGGCAGATACGAAAACTGACGGCACCGGAGGTGGCGGTGTTGATTAACTCGGCGCCGGCGCTTCTCCAGCGGGACGCAACATCGGCTCTTGGCAATCCCCAGCGGTTGGCAAACCCCGACGATACTATGGCGATCCCGGGTTTGACGGCGTCGACGAAGACAGCGCTCGACGATGTAAGGCTGCCATGATGCGGAACCACCACCGCGTCGATACCGCCCAGAACATGGCTCTCGACGATTCGGAGCTCCGCCTCGGCCTCGATATCGCCGGTCAGGAGCAGACGGTGACCGCCCGCGTCGGCGAGGACGACGCAGGACGCGTCGTTTCCCGCCGGAGACGACACGCCGGACGGGTGCAGGACCCGAAAGCGCACGCCATCCGCGGTCCAGCTTTGTCCTGCTGTACATCGCGTCGCCTGTCTCCCGGTGCCGGGAAGCGGTTCGCCGGCGAGGAGTTCTCCAATGTCCGCGTAGTCGGCAAGCGCAACCACGCCGCCGCTGTGATCGATATCGGCGTGCGACACGACCAGCCAGTCGATTCGCTTCAGGCCCCTCGATTTTAGAAACGGTATGAGCACCTGTGCCGCAACGCTGCCGCCACCTCGAAATGACGCCCCGGTATCGAACACCAGGGTATGGTTTCGCGTGCGCACCACCGTCGCCAGCCCCTGCCCGACGTCGAGCACGACGGTGTCCATGCAGCCATTGGCAGGTCGCTCTGGCGACTGCAATATCAATACCGGAATCGCAAGCACGGCGACATAGCGACCGGGCCAGCCTCTGGGCAGGAGTGCAAACAGTGCGGGAAGGACGACCATGATCCAGGCGGAGCCCTCGATCGAGGCAACGCCGACATCGGTAGCAGGCAGGGCGACAGCCACGGCGATCAGCGCCTCCAGCCAGTCGACGCTTTGCGCGGCGACCTTCAGCGCGACAGTTCCGGGCGCCGAGGTACCGAGCACCGGGAGGAGTCCGAGCAGGGTCAGCGGCACTGTCACGAAACTGAACAGCGGCACCGCGAGCAGGTTCACCGGCAGTGCCAGAATGGCAATACGCTGAAAAAACAGGACGGTCAGTGGCATCAGGCCGAAAAGCAGGAAGAGCTGCATCGACAACAGCTGACCTGCCACAAAGGCCGATTTGGCGAGAAAACTACGTCGCGCCGCTGACGGCCTCCGGAAACGGCTAAGCCATAGCAGCAGCAGGACCGCGGCAAAGGACAGGTGAAAACCCGGCGCCATGATGGCAAGCGGGTCCATGACGTATACGACAGCCGCCGCCAGGGCGACCGTTTCCAGCGGACGAACGTTTCTGCGCCGGCACAGGAAAACCGCGGCGACCAGCAACATGACAACTGCGCGCGCGGCCGGCACGCCCAGGCCGGAAACGGCAGCATACGAGCCGGCACAGACCACGCCGGCCAGGATCGCGACGACCTGTGTGTTCGCAATCAGTGGCAGGAACAGCAGAAGCGCCCTTGCCAGCAGGAAAGCGGCGCTGGCCGCGAGGCCGATGTGCAGTCCGGAGATTGCCATCAGGTGGCTTGTGCCCGTGACCGCATAGCGATGCCACTGTTCCCGGCCAATGCCGTGCCGGGCGCCGACCCCGATAGCCCCGAGCACCGCGCCGGTCTCGGAAGACCGGGCTGCCTCCCCGGCCCGTACCACGAAGCGGCGCCGGAAAGTGTCGACACCCGACTCCGTGCCCTGTTGCAGACGCTGATTGCGCTTGCCCCCGACCACGTAGCCGCTCGCATGTATCCTGTTGCGGAAAAGCCAGGCCTCACGGTCGAAAACAGCAGGATTGCTGAGGCCACGCGGGCGTTTGAGGCGCAGCTCCAGCCGCCAGACATCGCCGAGTTCCGGCTCCAGAGGGGGCTCGAACCAGCTCACGCTGGAGCGCTTCGGCAATCGATGGTCGGCAAGCGGCTCGACGATCATTGACACCGACGGCCCTGTCTTTTTCGGAAATTCAGCGATGCGCACGTCCGCCAACAGGCTGTCGCCGGCGAATCGTGGCTGCAGGCGGTTATCCACAATTGCCTGGGCTGCGAGAAAAAACCAGCTCAGTCCGAACAGGAAGCAGCCCGGATAGCGCATATGTCGGCAACCGAGCATGACGACCGATGCAACTAATAGCAGCGTGCCGATGTCCGAGCCTGGCGCTAGCCTGCTATGCTGCGCCGCGAAACCGCCTGCCAGCAACATTACACAGGCCCAGATCATGAGTATCTTTCGTCAAACGCAGGCACTCACCATGAAAACCGGAACGCCAGGTAATGCCAAGACGCTTTTTTAGGAAATTCGCCTTTAAACGTCACCACATCAGCGAACTGTGGTTCATGACGCCGTTTCGCCACATGTTGCACGACCATCGCCTGTGGGGCATTCGACGCCGGAATGTCGTTCCGGCGGTTGCCATCGGCCTGTTCATCGCGTTTCTGCCGTTTCCGGGACACACCCTGGCCGGTGCGCTCGCAGCACTTGCTTTTCGCGTCAATATTCCCGTCGCCGCACTTGCCACCTGGGTAAGCAATCCCGTAACGATGTTCGTGATGTATCCCGCCGCCTATCAACTGGGACGAACGCTACTGGCGGCGCCCGCCCGCGACGTCAGCTTCGCGTTGTCCTGGGAATGGGTTACCCACACGCTCGTCACGATCTGGCAGCCCATGTTGCTGGGCTGCATCATCCTCGGCGGAATCGCAGCGTTGCTCGGCTCGCTGCTGCTGGATCTGCTGTGGCGCGTATCGATCGGCAACTACAAGGCCCGCAAACGGGCCCTGCGCCGCGACAATCAGTCAGACTGATTCCCGCAGCGCGCCATCCTCCAAGACCAGCACGCGGTCCATACGATTTGCGATCGAATGATCGTGAGTAACGATCACGAGGCTGGTCTTCAGCTCCCGGTTGAGTTCCAGCATGAGCTGCAGGACGTGCTCGCCATTGCCGGCATCGAGGTTACCCGTGGGCTCGTCGGCGAGAACAAGCTGCGGACGCGTAATCAGCGCGCGCGCGACGGCCGCCCGCTGTCGCTCGCCACCGGACAATTCGCCCGGCTTGTGCGTCAGCCGCTCTCCGAGTCCGACGCGCCCGAGCAGCTCGCGAGCCTTTGCTAGTGCCGCCGGCTTCGCCTCGCGTCGAATCAACAGCGGCATGGCAACATTCTCTTCCGCCGTGAACTCCGGCAACAGGTGGTGAAACTGGTAAACGAAACCTATCGAGCGATTGCGCAAGTCACCCTTCGCGGCCTCGTCAATGCCCTGCATGCGCTCACCGTTGACGAACACCTCACCTTCGTCAGGATCGTCAAGACCGCCCATTATCTGCAGCAGCGTCGTTTTCCCGGAGCCCGACGAGCCGATGATCGCAACACGCTCCGCAGCTCGCACGGTCAGATCGACGCCGCGCAGCACGTCGAGCGTCGACGTGCCCTCACGGAATCGGCGCACAACATTGCGACAATCGAGGACCGGTGTCGCCGGGTCCGAAGACGTTTCAGTCATACCTAAGGGCCTCCGCCGGTGACGTCCTGGCAGCAACCCAGGCCGGATACAGTGTGGAAATCAATGCGAGCACCAGTGCCATCAGGGCGATTTTCGACACATCGCCAATGCGTAATTCGGACGGCAGATCGCTGATAAAATAGACATCGGCCGCCAGGAATTTGATGCCGAACACGGACTCGAAAAAACCAACGATAGACTCCAGGTTCAGCGCCACCAATACGCCGAGCGCAACGCCCGCCAGTGTCCCGGCAAAGCCGACAATACTGCCTTGCGTGACGAATATCCGCAGTATGCTCGACGGCCGCGCCCCGACGGTGCGCAAGATTGCGATATCCGCCTGTTTGTCCTTCACCACCATCACGAGGGTGGAGACGATATTGAAGGCGGCGACCGCGATTACCATCAGCAAGATCACGAACAGGATGGACTTCGTAATCTGGATGGAACGGAAGAAATTGACGTGCCGCCGTGTCCAGTCGCTGACAAGGACGAGTTCACCGTGAGCGAGCGCGACTTCGCGCACGATCGTCGGTGCCTCGTAGATGTCAGTGACCGCGAGGCGCACGCCCGTGACCGCGTCGGCTTTGCGATACAGGCGCTGTGCATCGCCGAGATTGATGAACGCGAGCCGGCGATCGAACTCGTACATGCCGACGCGGTACACGCCGCTCACGGTGAATCGCTTGGTTCTCGGAATCACGCCGGCGGGCGTCACCCTGCCCTGCGCAAGTGTCACGGTAATCTTGTCACCGGCGCCGGCGCCGAGCGCGTTGGCGAGTTCCTCGCCGAGCACGATGTTGAACGCACCTTCGGTGAGGTCGCCGAGCTTGCCCTGCCGCATCAGGCCGCCTACCCCGGAAACCTCGTCCTCGAGTTGCGGTTCGATGCCGCGTAGCTCGGCACCGCTGAGCGCTTTGTCGAACAGCAATAGCGCCTGGCCATCGACGTAGGGTGCCGCCGATCGTACGCGGGGATTGTCATTCGCCGTCTCCAGCAAGGCGCGATAATTCGTGAGCTCACCGTCCACGTTCTCGATGCTTGCGTGCGCCGTCATCGCGAGTAAGCGGTCTTTCAGTTCCCGTTCAAAGCCGTTCACGACGGACATGACGACAATCAGCACCGACACGGCGATGGCGATGCCCAGCATGGAGATCGCCGAAATCATCGAGACAAAACTGTCGCTGCTGCGAGATCGCACATAGCGCCCGCCAATCCATGTTTCGAATCCCCTAGCCATTTGGCAGGCGCTCCGCGGCCCTACTCATAACGAAGAGCCGCCGCAGGATTGACCAGCGCTGCCCGTCGTGACGGATACAGTGTCGCAAGCGAGGTCAGCAGCAGCGCTGAGAGCGCGATGGTAGTAACGTCACGCCACTCCAGCTCCGAGGGAATGCGCGTCACGTAATAGACGTCACCCGGCATGATCTGGAATCCCAGCGCCTGTTCGAGAAATGGCACGATTACCGGCACGTTGATCGCCACAGCGACGCCAAGCACGACACCCACCAGCACGCCCGCCCAGCCGATCACGACACCCTGTACGAAAAACACGCGAACAACACCGTTCGGCCCCATACCGAGCGTGCGCAGCACGGCGATATCGGTCGTCTTGTCGGTAACAACCATCACCAGGCTTGCCACGATATTGAATGCCGCAACACCAATGATCAGCGACAGAATCAGGGACATCATCATCTTCTCTATGCGAATGGCGCGAAAGTAACTGCCATTCTCAATCGTCCAGTCGCTGGTCACGAATCCCTCGCCCAGACGGGCCTTCAGCCCACGCGCGATAGCGGGCGCGGCCATGACGTCGTCGGCGCGAAAGCGCACAGCGTTGACCGCGTCACCGAGAGACTGGATCCCGGCGGCATCCGACACGTTTACCAGCGCCAGCGCACTATCGTGATCCTGCAGGCCCGCTTCGAACACGCCGCGCAGAACGAATCGCTCCAGCACGGGCTCGAGCGTTCCATCACCGACCGGTCGGGGAATCAGCAACACGACACCATCGCCGATTCGAACGCCCAGGTCGTAAGCCAGGATGCGGCCGAGGACGATGCTGCGACTGCCCGGCTGCAGCACATCGAGATCGCCCTCGATCATGTTGACCATCGCCCCCGAGAGCGGCTTCTCGAAGCGCGGGTTGACGCCCTGCACAAGAACGGCATGCAGCTCACGGCCTGACTGGATCATGCCCTCCATTTGCACCAGGGGCGCGGCCGCTGTGATTCCCGGTTCGGCACTCAGCTCGTCCACCAGCGCCTCCCAGTTCTCCGTAACGCCGTCGCCGGCCGCAACGCTGCCGTGGGCCGTCATACTCAGGAGCCGGCCACGCAACTCGCCCTCGAAGCCGTTCATGACCGACAGGATGACGATGAGCGCGGCCACACCAAGCGCGATCCCCAGCAGGGAAATCAGCGTGATGAAAGACACGAATCGGGTGCGCCGTTTTGCCCTCAGGTAGCGCAGCCCGACGAAGAGTTCGACGGGGTTGATCATCGGCTGGCATTAAACCACATTCGGTGTTCAGCGACTTTGCGTTTCGCCGCGCGGGGATTGTGACGCAGTTCGCATATACTGCGCCCTTATCCCTGTAAAAACCTGATTGAACAATTGTTTTTTGCTTCGGCGAGCGGTGCTATAGTCGTCGAATCGCATTCGGGAGAAGGACTTATGGCCAAACTGCGCAGCGCAGCACTGATCGCCCTGTTTCTCGCCTTGTTCGGTACAGCACAGGCGGACACGCTGAAAATGGACAAGATGTCGGCGGGTTCGAACGACGCGCGCCCGACGCGAGGCATGACGCAGGCCAAGGTCGAGTCGAAGTTCGGCAGCCCCGTAACGGTCAGGGCCCCCGTGGGCGAGCCGCCAATAACCCGCTGGGAATACAAGGATTTCGTCGTCTTTTTCGAATACGATCGCGTAATACACTCGGTCGTCAAGCGCTAAACTGACGAGCTGAGCTGGATCCAGAACCCGGGCCGGAAACGACCCGGGTTTTTTCTTGTCCAAGGCTCGCGCGTGTCTGTGTAATAATCGCGCCCCCGTGGCTCCCAAATCCCTCACTCAAGGCTGACGAGAAGTTCGTTGAGCAAAGCGCGCCTCATTCCCGATTCCAGTCAACTCCCGAAAGCGGGAACCACTGCCGGCTGGGGTCGCCTGATCGGTGCCAGCGCCGCGCTCGCAGCGGCCGAACTCGCGGCCAGGATCGAACGCCCCTTACTGGTGCTGGCCGAGGACCCCAGGCACGCCGACCAGCTGGAAGCCGACATTCGATTCTTTGCTGGCGCCGGGCTGCCTGTCGTGCACTTTGTCGAGTGGGAGACCCTCCCATGGGACAGCTTCTCGCCTCACCAGGACATCATCTCCCAGCGGCTGCGGGTGCTGGCGGAATTACCGGCGATGCAGAAAGGCGTCATCATCGCGGCCGCCAGCATCCTGCAGCAGCGACTGCCGCCGGTCGATTACGTCGCGGCGCGCTCGCTCGCGCTGAGCGAAGGGCAAACCCTGGATCGGCACGAATTTACTGACGCTCTGATTGCCGCGGGATACTTTCGCGTGCCTCAGGTTTCGGAACACGGTGAGTATGCCGTGCGCGGATCACTGATCGATATTTTCCCGATGGGCACCGACACGCCGATTCGCATCGACTTCTTTGACGACGAGATTGAATCGCTGCGCTACTTCTCGGCCGAAACGCAACTGTCCGGCGACCGGGCCAAGAGCATCAGTATCCTGCCGGCGCGGGAAGTCCCGCTGGACGCCGAAGCCATTCGCGAGTTTCGGCATCGGTATCGCGAACGCTTCGAAGGCCAGCCAGCCAAATCGCGGGTCTATCGCGACGTCTCCGAGGGCATTGCGCACGGTGGTATCGAGTACTTCCTGCCGTTATTTTTCGACAGCAACGCGACGCTGATGGACTACGTCCCTGGCAATTGTGTCGTCCTGGCTCCGAGCGATCTCGACGAACTGCTTCAGCAATTCTGGAGCGAGGCTGCCGAACGCTACGAACTCTGTAGCCTGGACCCGGAAAGGCCGATTCTCGAAACCGAAGAGACTTTCCTGACACCTGAGGCCGCTATTCGACAGCTGCGCCAATTCGCCAATATTCGCTATTGTGCACAGTCGCTCCCCGAGGGCGCCGGCAATCGCAATTTTGACACGCGACTTCCGCCTGCGATGAAGATTGAGGCGCGTTACGAAGACGCCGCCGCTTCCCTGATGCAGTTCCTGGGGAGCTTCAAGGGGCGCGTGTTGTTCACGACCGATTCCCGCGGTCGGCGTGAGCAGTTGTATGACCTGCTGTCGGGCCGCGGCCTCGACCTTATACGCGTTGAAGGCTGGCAGGAATTCATTGACAGTCACAAACAGATCGGCGTTGCCGTGGCGCCGATCGACAGCGGCGTCCTGCTGCCGGCTGCCGGGCTCGCCCTCATCAGCGAGCAGCAGCTGTTCGGCGAGCGCAGCAAGACCCGCCGCCGCAGGCGCCAGAGTGACCGCGACCCCGAAACGATTATTCGCCAGCTCAACGACCTCGAACCCGGCTCTCCCGTCGTCCACGAGGAGTACGGCGTCGGCCGCTACCTGGGCCTGACGACGCTCGACGTCGGCGGCATCGCCGCCGAGTTCCTGCATCTCGAATACGCAGAGGGTGACAAGCTCTATGTGCCCGTGCATGCGCTTGACCTGATCACCCGTTATACCGGCGCGTCGCCCGACAACGCCCCCTTACACAGACTCGGCAGCGACCAGTGGGCAAAAGCAAAACGGCGGGCGATAACGAAGATCCGCGACGTGGCTGCCGAACTGCTGGACATCTATGCGAGGCGCGCGGCCCGTCCCGGCTTCAGCTTCCATTGGCCGGAATCGGAATACCGCAGCTTCGAGGCCGGATTTCCGTTCGAGCTGACCGAAGACCAGGCAAGTACTATTGACGATGTGCTGCAGGATCTCGCCTCGGATCAGGCCATGGACCGCGTCGTTTGCGGTGATGTTGGCTTCGGAAAGACGGAAGTGGCACTCCGGGCGACGTTTGCGGCCGTGCATGGCGGTAAACAGGTCGCCGTGCTCGTACCGACGACCCTGCTCGCGCAGCAACATGGCAACAGCTTCCGCGACCGATTCGCGGACTGGCCGGTTCGGGTCGAAGTATTGTCGCGATTCCAGTCCGCCAAACAGGTCAGGGATATTGTCAGCGGCTTGCGTTCTGGAAACGTGGACGTCGTAATCGGCACACACCGGCTGCTGCAACACACCAGGGACTTCCACAACATAGGTCTCGTCATCATTGACGAGGAACATCGCTTTGGCGTGCGTCAGAAAGAGGCCATCAAGTCATTGCGCAGCGAGGTCGACATTCTGACGCTGACCGCAACGCCAATTCCTCGCACCCTGAACATGGCGCTGGGTCGACTGCGCGAGATGTCGCTGATCACGACGCCGCCCGCCGAGCGACTCGCGGTAAAGACCTTCGTATCGGAGTGGAACGACGTCATTATCCGCGAAGCATGCCTTCGGGAAATCAAGCGGGGCGGGCAGGTGTACTTCATACACAACAGGGTCGAGGATATTGCACGCATCGAACAACGCCTTGAAGCGCTCGTGCCAGAAGCCGACATTCGCATCGGGCACGGACAGATGCCCGAGCGCGAACTGGAACAGGTCATGCTCGATTTCTACCACCGGCGCTTCAACGTATTACTGTGCACAACCATCGTCGAGAGCGGCATCGACGTACCGACGGCGAACACGATCATAATCAATCGCGCGGACCGTTTCGGCCTTGCGCAACTGCATCAGCTGCGCGGCCGCGTCGGCCGCTCACATCATCGCGCCTATGCCTACCTCATGGCGCCGCCGAGAGCTGCGATGACGGCTGACGCGATAAAACGACTGGAGGCTATCGACTCGCTCGAGGATCTCGGCTCGGGCTTCACGCTCGCGACGCACGATCTCGAGATCCGTGGCGCCGGCGAACTGCTGGGCGATACGCAGAGCGGGCAAATTCAGGAAATCGGCTTCTCGCTGTATACGGAATTGCTCGGACGGGCCGTCAAGTCGTTGCGCTCGGGCGAAGAGCCCGACCTCGAGGCGCCGCTGCATGCCGGCGTCGAGATCAACCTGCACGTTCCCGCATTGCTACCCGAAGATTACGTGCCGGACGTGCATCTCCGCCTGATTCTCTACAAACGAATTGCCGCAACCGAATCGGCCGACGAGCTGCGCGAGCTGCAGGTTGAACTGATCGATCGTTTCGGCTTGCTGCCGGACAGCGCGAAAAACCTGATGCGCATCGCTGCGATCAAGAAATCCGCCGCAGCCCTGGGAATCGAGAAAATTGACGCCGCCGACGGCGGCGGCTACCTGGTGTTCGGCTCGCAGAGTAATATTGACCCTGTCGCGCTGGTCCGTTTAGTGCAAAATGACAGCCGCAAATACCGTTTACAGGGATCGCACCGGCTGCAATTTCGCGACGATCTGTCCGAGCTCGAGTCGCGCTATGCCGCAATCGAGAAATTGCTCCGGGAACTCGCGATACAGGAATAGGAATCTATGAAAATCAGGGCGCTGACGCGGACACTCTTACCGCTGCTGTTGACGATGTTACCGATGCTGGCACTCGAGGCACAGGACGACCTGGGCGACGAAGCCCCCGAAGTACGCCGCTATGCGGTGGAGATAATCATCTTTCGCTATGCCCAGGAGGTATCGACAGGTAGCGAGGTCTTCCAGAGAGAGCGACCCGCGTACGACAGGTCGTTGGACGATGAGGAGCCGTTTTTCATCGATGGCGAAGCGCTCGAGGAAATATCGCCGGTCTCCCGCGTTTATCGCGACATCGAATTCAAGCCGCTGCCGGAAGACCAGTACACGATGGGCG
This sequence comes from uncultured Gammaproteobacteria bacterium, assembly GCA_963701335.1. Lineage (GTDB taxonomy): Bacteria > Pseudomonadota > Gammaproteobacteria > Steroidobacterales > Woeseiaceae > UBA1847. Next base: position 1,472,990 of record CAVOZR010000004.1, on the reverse strand, counting down.
ACATCATGGCCCGGCTGAAACGGCTCGATGTCTACGAACCCCTGATGCACTTCGCATGGTCGCAGGCAACCTGGCCCGACGAGGATACTCTGCCAATTGATCTCGCATCGCTCGGCACACCGCCGCCGGGACTGGACGGCACGCTGCGCCTGTACCTGGGTCGTTACCTGCATCTTGTCGTCAATCTGCAGCTGGATGCACCGATCGAATCTGTCGGCGCCGCCGACCGCATGGATACGATGACGAACTACGGAGACGACCGCTCGCTCAGGGACGCCGGTTTGATGGGCCAGTCCTACGGGATTGCTGCGGACGCGCCCCTGCGCTACCGCATTGAGGAAAACAGGATTTTGCGCTCCGGCGAGTTGCGCTACTTCGATCACCCGAAGTTCGGCGTTCTGGCCAAGATCGTGCGGCTCGAGGAATCGCCTGAAGCCCTGCCTGAGTCGCCCGAGTCCGAGTTACTCGGCTACCCGGCCGAGTAGCTTGTCGAGGAATTCGCGCGCGTTGCGCTGCTCGTTGCCCGCGTCGGCAACCGAGACGTCAAACGTAACGGTTACGAACTTGTCGGTTCTGGACCTGGGATGGTGCAATCCCAGCTCGCGCACCGCCGTGGCGATACGCGCCGAAAATTCACGCACGCCGTCCTCTTCCGAGGCGTGCGACAAGACGACAAACTGCGCTCCGCCCGGTCGGGCAACCACGTCGCTTGCCCGGCGCAAACAGCGCTTGATCGCCTGTCCGACTCGCCGCAGGCAGGAGTCTGCCGCGTGCCGGCCGAATACCTCGACATAGGCGTCAAATTCATCCAGCGTGAATGTCACCAGCGACAGGCGGCTCTTCTCTCTCGCGGCCACCGCCCAGTCGTGCTCGAAAACGTCGCCAAAGGCCCGTGCATTCAGGACGCCGGTAACCGGGTCATCGCGGGACAAGTCACGTATTCGCCGCTTCGCCTTGAGCAGCGCGTGATGCATATCGGCGCTCTCAGCCGGTCCCGCGCCGGCACCGCTGCGCCAGTAGGCCGCGTAAAAGCGCGGCGAAGCCTCATCGGGCAACAGCAAGGGCTTCAGTACCAGCAGGTATTCGCGACCGTTCGATTCAACCGGAAAACTCGTTTCCTGTTGCGAGCGAACCGATTCACTCGCCTCAATCGCTATCTCGCGACCGACGAGTTCTTCGATGACGTCGGCAAACGGCTTCTTGACGACGTCTTTCTTGGCGATACTCCTGAATGCCGGGTTCGCCAGCGCGACGGGCCAGTCCGACTGGTCGATAGCCGCGACGAGTAACGGCTCGGTCGTAGCATCGATGACCTGCTGCAATATTTGCCGCTTGAGTGGCCTCATCGTCAGAACCCCGGGGTTTCGAAAAACGCACGCAGCACGGCTATGGTCTGCTCGCCTGCCGCAGCCGTGCTCGACTCAACATCCTGGTGAATCGGAGTATCACCCCGACCGGCCGCGCGATTCACGATCATCGCCAGAATCGCATAGTCGAGCCCCAGTTCTGCGGCCAGGGTGGCCTCCGGCATCGCCGTCATACCGACGTAGTCCGCACCGTCTCTCTCGAGCCGATCGACCTCCGCCGCCGTTTCGAGTCGCGGACCCTGGGTTGCCGCATAAACGCCACCATCGTGGCAGTCTACGCGGGCGTTTTTCGCCGCCGCAAGCAAGCCGTGACGAAGCCGGGAAGAAAACGGCTCCGTAACGTCGACGTGCTCGACGACACCGTCGCGGCCGTCATATATCGTGTGCTCCCGACCCCAGGTGTAATCCAGGATCTGGTCGGGTACGGCGATCTGTCCCGATTCACGAACACTTGACACGATCCCGACCGTATTCAAGGCAATCACCTTGTCGGCACCGAGTGCCTTCAGCGCAGCGAGATTGGCGCGATAATTGATCGCATGCGGCGGTATGGAATGCGCGACGCCGTGACGGCGCAACGTCAGCAGCGAGTATCTGCCGAGGCGAATCGAGTGAATGGGCGCCGATGTTTCGCCGAAGCGTGTCTCCACACTGCGGCCCTCGCCTTCACCGGCCAGCGCGGGGAACCCGCTGCCTATGATTACGGCGAAATTGTCCATGGCATTCATCGTGGCGTAGCTTCAGGCATCCAGATGTAACTCGGGGCGTTCACTCCAGCGCGCAAACTGCCGGTTAATCGCCTGCCACTCGTCGCTGGCGAGCAGTGTCTCCCGCAGCGGCTGACCGGTGCCATGCAGGCGCGCCAGGCGCACCAGTGACAGCGGGCTGGAATAATCGAGCAGCGATGCTACCGCTTGCTCCGCGGCGTCCCTGTCATTGCAGACGAGGATCATGTCGCAGCCGGCATCGAGTGCCAGTCTTGCTCGCGTCGCCATCGAGCCATAGTCGCGCGTCGCCTTCATGCTGAGATCGTCACAGAATACCGCACCGCCAAAGCCGAGCCGGGAACGCAGTTCACGTTGTATCCAATACTCCGAGAATCCGGCCGGCATCGGGTCGATCGGCTGGTAGACAATATGCGCCAGCATGACGCCGGCCAGGACGCCGTTGCCGATGAGCCGCTCATAGGGCCGCATATCGTCCAGCAGCAGGCCATAGTCGCGTCGATCCGTCGGCAGTTTCAAATGAGAATCCGCAATAACGGCACCGTGACCCGGAAAGTGCTTGCCAACGGCAGCCATTCCGGCGCTGCGGAGCCCGCGCGCAAACGCGCCCGCGAGGTCGGCAACAGGATCGGCCTTCGTGTGGAATGCGCGATTGCCGATAATTTCGCTGACGCCCCAGTCCAGGTCGAGGCAAGGCGCGAAGCTGAGATCGATACCGACCGAGCGCAGCTCGGATCCGATCATCCAGCCGGCCTCCCGAGCGGCACGCAGCCCCGATTCCCGGTCGCGGTCATATTCCCGGCCAATGCGGCGCATCGGCGGAATTGCCGTAAATCCCTCGCGGAAGCGCTGTACGCGGCCACCCTCGTGATCGACGGCGACCAGCAGCGGAGGACTGCGCAGGGCTCGTATATCCTGCACGAGGTCCGCGATCTGCCCGGCCGATTCGAAATTGCGAGAAAACAGTATTACGCCACCCACCGCCGCTTCCCGCAGAAGATCGCGGTCGGCCGGACTCAGGTGCAGTCCGTCTATGTCCAGCATCACGGGTCCTAATGACATCCGCTGTGCCTCTGGGGTCGCAGTCACGACTTGCTGAAGATACCGATGGATTCTACATGGGCCGTGTGCGGGAACATATCGATGATGCCGGCCGCCTCCAGACGGTAGCCCTGCTCGTGCACCAGGGTTGCGGCGTCTCTCGCCAGCGTACCGGGGTGACAGGACACATAGACGATGCGCGCCGGCCCGAACAAATGCATGCGGCTGACCACCTCGGCGGCGCCGCTGCGCGCAGGATCCAGCAGCATGCGATTCCATCCCGCCTTCAACCATGGCTCCGTTCCGTCGATCTTGCCCAGATCGGCAACACGAAACTCGACATTATCGAGTTCGTTTCGCCGCGCGTTTTCGCCTGCGCGTGCGACCAGACTGGCCTCACCCTCGACGCCCAGAACGCGGCCGGCGTGCCTGGCCAGCGGCAACGAGAAATTGCCGATGCCACAATAGAGGTCGAGAACACGGTCGTCCGGCCCCGGTTCAAGCTGCTCCACGGCGAAGCTCACCAGGCGCTCGTTAATGTCACCGTTGACCTGGACGAAGTCGGTCGGCTCGAAGGCTATCGTGATGTCAAAGGCCGCCAGCGTGTAGTAGAGGGGATCCGCCGCCGCGGGATACAGCAGGTAAACCGAGTCGAGTCCAGCCGGCTGCAGATAGATGCGGATTCCCGTGGCTTCACCGAAGGCCGCAAGCTCCGCCTTGTCTGCATCGCTCGGTTCGTCGAGAACCCTGAAGACGAGGGCGACGTCGTTGTCCGCCACTGCGACTTCGATCTGCGGCAGGCGCGCCCGAATGGACAGATTGCCGACCAGCTTGCTCAGCTCATCGAGTATCGAGTCCATCGGTTTCGCCAGAACCTCGCAACGATGCATATCCGTGATAAATGGCGCATGTCGCTCGCGAAATCCGACCAGCGCCCGCCCCTTGGCCGGAACGTGCTTGACCGCGAGCCGCGCGCGACGGCGATAGTTCCATTCGGGTCCTGTTACAGGTTGCAGCCACCTGTCGGGCTCGACGCGTCCAATGCGCTCGAGGTTGTCGCGCAGCGTCTGAGCCTTTATGACGCGCTGGTGAGCGGGCGACACGTGCTGCAGGGAACAGCCACCGCAACGCCCAAACGCTTCGCAACGCGCGTCAATCCGTTCCGGAGACGCCTCGATAACCTCGAGTAGCTCGCACTCATCATAGTTTCGGCGCGACTTGCGCCGAACAAAGCGCACCGTCTCCCCGGCCAGTGCGCCGGCGACAAACGCTTTCTTGCCATCGAGGCTCGCGATGCCCTTGCCATCGTGCGTGACCGCATGAATTTTCGCCGTCTCCGGCTCGCGTCTTCGCCTGGCCATGCGGCTGCCTAGGTCCAGGCTGCCAGGAATTCGTTGAGATGCGGCTGATCCATCTTCTCCAGCGTCGATCGCACCAGGGCATACTCTCTCGCGAGGTCGTTGTCGTCCAGATTGCCACGCATGAATTCGAAGCGCAGGTAGACCAGCCAGGTATTCAGTACATCCGTTTCGCAGTAGTCGCGTATCCTGCTGATGCCACCTGCACGAAAGGTATCCCAGACCTTGGCACCGCTCATGCCCAGCTTGCCGGGAAATCCGAGCATGACGGCAATCTGATCCAGGCTGGCACGAGCTCTCGGCTGATAGGCGGCGATGACATCCATCAGATCGACGTGGCGCCAGTGAAATCGACTGAGGTAGTTATTCCACTTGAAGTCGCGATCGCCCTCTCCCGTTTCCCAGTATCGATGTGCGCGAACGCCATTTTTTAACGCCCGGTAGTGCAATACTGGCAAATCGAAACCGCCGCCGTTCCAGGACACGAGATCCGGCGAATAGCGTTCTATCCCGTCAAAGAAACGCTGCACGAGTTCCGCCTCGTCGGAATCCTCGTCACCCAGGCTCCATACCTTGAAGGTTTCGGCGGTGCGAAACGTCACCGAAATAGCAACGATCCGATGCTGGTGCAGCGGCAGAAATTCGGTGCCGGCGGCCTGCTGTCGCATGAACAACATGGCGCTGGCAACGTCCTCGTCGGACAGGCCGTCGAGGTCCCAGAATCGACGACCGAATTCAACGTCCGGTACGGTCTCGATGTCAAAAGAGAAACAATGCATGTCAGGCACCTGCCTCGATACTGTGATTACTCAACGACCAGCCGCCGCCGTCTCAACGACGGCGAACGCGACGACAAGGCCGCCATCGTCGGTGAGGCTTACATGTCCTGCGCCGATCCCGAGGCGATCGCACACACGCAGGCCGCGCTCCGACCAGGTTACCACCGGCCTGCCCCAGTCGTTATTGAGGATGCCCACATCGCGCAGCCATACGCCGTGGGCAAAGCCCGTGCCCATTGCCTTCACGGTGGCTTCCTTGCCGGCAAAACGCATTGCGAGAAAGCGAACCGGTTGCTTGCTGCGACGAAACAAGTCGATTTCCCGGTGCATGAGAATCCGGCGCACGAAATGTTCGCCGAAACGCTCGTAAGTGGCCTGAATACGGGACAGCTCTACGATGTCGGTACCAACGCCGAAAATCACGCTGCGTTCACCGACGACGCGCCTCGAGCATGCGCCGCTTCATCTCGGTGACCGCGCTTGCGAGCCCGTCAAAGAGGGCTCGTGCGATGATCGCGTGACCAATATTCAACTCGACAATCTCCGGGATGCGCGCAATCGCGGCGACGTTCTGATAGTGAAGCCCGTGTCCGGCATTGACCACCAGTCCGACGTTCCGGGCATAGTGCGCCGCCTCCTCGATGCGTCGGAGCTCCGCTTGCTGCTCGTCGCCCTCTGTCTCCGCGTAGCGACCCGTATGCAGTTCAACGACCGGCGCACCGGCCGCAACTGCGGCGTCGAGCTGTTCGCAATCGGGATCGATGAACAGCGAGACCCGGATGTCGGCATCCGCCAGCGCGCTGCATGCCTCGCGGATCTTGCCGAGCTGTGCCCTGACATCGAGCCCGCCCTCTGTCGTCAGTTCCTGACGCTTTTCCGGCACAAGGCAACAATCGGAGGGTTTTATTTCTGCGGCAATGCCAAGCATTTCTTCGGTGACCGCCATTTCGAGATTCATGTGGGTGCGCATGACCGCCTTGATGGCTTCGAGATCGCTGTCCTGGATGTGCCGACGATCTTCGCGCAGGTGCACCGTAATACTGTCGGCGCCGGCCCTTTCCGCAATTTGGGCCGCCTCCGCCGGACGCGGGTATTGAGTACCGCGGACCTCGCGCAGGGTCGCGACATGGTCAATATTCACGCCCAGAAAAATTGCTTCGCCTTCATTCACTCTTGTTGTTCCGCTGGTTGGCTGCGGGAATTCTACCGCGATGCACTTCCATGAGCACCTTGCGGCTCTTGAGCTTTCTTCCGCCGAGATGATGATTGATCAGTTGCCGCAACAGGCGGCTGGCGGCGCGCACTACCTCGGGCTCGTCGAACGCCTGTTCCTGGATCGCCTTCAGCAGCGCTCCCTTGAAGATCATCGGGCCCTCTGAACGCGCTACCGGCACCGGCCCGTGCTCGATGCGGTAATCATAGTGTTGGCCGGGATCGAGCTGTTCGCCGGCCGCCGCATCGTGCCGAAAACTCACCGCGTACCCCAGCAGGCTCAGCAGCTCGAGTTCAAACGAGCGCAGGCAGGCTACCATGTTGTCGCTCGATCCGAGACGCGATATCAGCTCTGAATAAAGCGAGAAAATCTCGGGCTGAGGATCATGCCGGTGCAGAAAATTCAGGAGCAGCTCGTTCACGTAAAATGCCGACAACAGCGCATCGCCTTGAATCCCCGGCGGCGGACCGCTGGTATCGGCACCGGTCAGAGTACCCAGATCGCCGCGCGCAACCCAGGAGATATTGAGCGGCAGGAACGGGCGCAGGATACCTGCAAGACGTGACTTGGCACTGCGACTGCCGCGCGCAACCAGCGCTATCTTGCCATGGTCGCGCGTTACGATGTCGAGGATAAGGCTGCTATCCCGAAACGGCCGATGATGCAGGATATAGGCTGGCTGTAGCTGAATGCGCCTGGCAGCTGTCACGGCGAACGATGAAGCCTAGGGAGACTCTGATTAATTCCCGTCGCACACGTTGCGTTCATTCGGCCTGTGGTGCGGCGCGATCCGCCGCGCGTATGTCGATACTCGCAAGGAGCGCAACAAAGCCACAGGCCGAATGAACGCAACCTTAACCTTTTCAATAGATTGTCGAGGGACGAACGGTAGTCAGGCAAGGCCGCGTTGCTCGTCACTCGTGTACCTAAAGTACAGGTCGCTCCTCGCGCCTTGCCTTGCCTGACTACCGTTCGTCGTGTGCGACGGAAATTAATCAGAGTCTCCCTAGGGCAGGTCATAACCAAGGCCCAGAAGATCCTTTTCGTTATCCGCCCAGTTGGCCTTCACTTTGACCCACAGCTCCAGGTGCACCGGCCGGTCGAGCTGGTCGGCAATCTCGAGTCGCGCTGCGCGCCCGACTTTTTTCAGAACACTACCGTTCTTGCCAACGACGATACCCTTCTGGCTGTCCCGCTCCACCCAGATGATCGCGCTGATCGTTACGCCTCGCTCCTCTGTGACAAAACGCTCCACCTGGACCGTCAGACCGTAAGGAAGTTCCTGGTGCAGCATCAGTGTCAGCTTTTCGCGAATGACTTCGGCCGCATGAAATTCGGTGCTGCGATCCGTGAACATGTCCGCCGGAAACAGCGGCGGCGACTCGGGCAGATAACCCGGAATCAGTGCCATGAGCTGATCCAGATTATCCCGCTTTTTCGCCGAAACCGGCACGATTTCTGCGAAATCATGTCGGTCGGCCGTTCCAGCGAGCACCTCGAGCAACTTCTCCCGGGGTTGTAGCTTGTCGATCTTGTTGAGCAGCGCTATAACCGGTGCATCGCAGTCCCTGAGTCGTTGCAGAACGTCGTCATCCTCATCGGTCCAACGCGTGGCATCGATAACGAATAACACCAGGTCCGCATCGGCCAATGCGTTCGCCGCCGTACGATTCATGAAGCGATTCATCGCTTTGCCGGCCTTGCGGTGCAAGCCGGGCGTGTCGACGAATATGATCTGAACATCCTTGGCCGTATGCACCGCCAGGATACGGTGCCGAGTCGTCTGTGGCTTTGCGCTCACGATGCTGACCTTGCGGTCCATGACGGCGTTGATCAATGTGGACTTTCCCACATTGGGACGGCCAATCACCGCGACCATTCCACAGCGGTGTGCGCTCACGCCGTTTCTTCCAGAAGGATCGCCAGCATGGCCCGCGCCGCCCTCTGCTCGGCCTTGCGGCGCGTCGTGGATTCACCCTGGGTTGCGCTTCCCGTTTCGGCAACGGTACAGGTCACCTCGAATCGCTGCCGGTGAGCCTCTCCGGAAACGCTCGCGACTTCATAGAGCGGCAGCGCCATGCCGCGCGACTGCAACCATTCCTGCAGGCGGGTCTTCGGGTCCCGCAGGTCAGCGGCGTCCGGAAGCTCTGTCAGCCGGGCGGCGAAAACCTGCTCGATGATTTTCCGCGCCGGCTGTATTCCGCTGTCAAGAAAAACCGCGCCGAATAGCGCTTCCAGCGCATCGGCAAGAATCGACGCGCGCCTGTGCCCGCCGCTCTTGAGTTCACCACCACCGAGCACCAGGTGCCTGCCTAAGCCAATATCGGCGGCAAGCTTTGCAAGGCTGGAATCCTTAACGAGGGAGGAACGCAGTTTGCTCAGGTCACCCTCGGAGGCATCCGGACGTGCGGCAAAGAGCGCCTCGGAAATCACGAAGTCCAGCACGGCGTCTCCGAGAAATTCGAGACGCTCATTGTTCTGACCCGTCGCACTCCGATGCGTCAGCGCCTGGACAAGCAGACTGGCGTCCTGAAAGCGGTAGTGCAAAGTTTTGTAGAGCCAGCGCTCGGCCGTTTCCAATGTCATCGCTCTTCTGGCCGGCCAGACTTTTCACCGACCGCGGATTCGTACTACTTGCGTATCAAAGCTCGCTCGTCGAAATCGACGACAAACGATACGTTGCCAATGAAGGGCGCCTTATGGGAGTACACAGCGGATATCTCGTAGCCATTGCCGACCGCCTTGATCTCGATATCTTTCGCGGTGATAACCGCAACGCTGTCGATATCGAACCGACGGGATATGGAGGTGCGGATCGCGCCTTTGGAGGCACCGGCGCCATCGAATTCCTCCTGGACACCGGAAATGACGCTGGCAACCTTCATGTAGTTGAGGTAGACCGGCGTCAATCGCATCGCGGCAAATGCGAACAAGCCGATAAACGCAACGAGTATGAGCAGGCCCACCGTCGTCATCCCCGCCTGGCGATGCTTGCAACGATGATTTTCAATCCGCTTAAGCGTCATGCCGAGTTCTCCGTTCAAAATATCCCGCCAGGCAGGACACCCCGCAAATTATCGCCTCATTATCGACGAAATCAGTGACTGGTACCACACTATTGGATTTTGGTGCCAATTCGCCCCCAGTCGGGCATGTTCCAGGGAACAAAGTGCATCCATATCCGGACAGCCTCGCCGACCAGGTACTCTTCCGGGATCGCCCCGATAAAACGGCTGTCACGACTGCGGTCCCGATTGTCACCCATGACAAAATACTGCCCTTCCGGCACGCTGTAGGTTCCGTCGCGTGTGGAAAACTGCGGGTTCGTGACGAGAATATCGTGAACGCGCCCATCGAGATCTTCGACGAACACCGGCGCGTCGAATGTTGCCTCGGGGCCGCGTTGCAGACTTACGGTCTTGCCATTGATCGTCAGTCGCTGCCGTTCGTAGACGACCTTGTCGCCGGGGAGACCAACCACGCGTTTGATGTAGTTGATACTCGGATCCGACGGCAGGCGAAACACGACCACGTCACCACGCTCCGGGGTTCCTGTTTCGATAATCTTTGTTTCGGTAACCGGCAGGCGCAGACCATAGGCGAACTTCTGAACGAAGATAAAGTCACCTTCGAGTAAGGTCGGCATCATCGAGCCGGACGGGATGCGAAACGGCTCAAAAACGAAAGAACGTATTACCAGCACCAATACCAGTACCGGAAAAAACGAGCGTGCGTACTCGACCAGCGTGGCCAACGCGCCGGGCGCCTCGCGACTGTCCCTTTCCGTCGTTTTCCAGAATGCCTTGTCGAGAAGAATGACGATGCCCGAAAACAAGGTTAATACTGTAAGAATCAATGCAAGATTAATAATCAACTCATCCACTCACTTTTCTACACGTAACACAGCCAGAAAGGCTTCCTGTGGAATCTCCACAGAACCCACCTGCTTCATTCTCTTCTTGCCGGCCTTTTGCTTTTCCAGCAACTTGCGCTTGCGCGAGACGTCGCCGCCGTAGCACTTTGCAGTCACGTTCTTGCGCAGCGCCTTCACATTGCTGCGAGCAATAATCTGGCTTCCAATCGATGCCTGGATCGCAACGTCGAACATCTGCCTGGGTATCAGTTCCCGCATCTTCTCCACGAGTTCGCGTCCGCGGGACTTTACATTGTCGCGGTGAACGATCACCGACAGCGCGTCGACACGCTCCCTGTTAATCAGCAGGTCGAGTCGAACCATCTGCGCGGGCTCAAAGCGCTCGAAATGGTAATCAAAGGATGCGAAGCCCCGGCTAGCCGACTTCAGGCGATCGAAAAAATCGAGTACGACCTCCGATAACGGCATCTCGTATTCCAGCGACACCTGTCCGCCCAGGTAGCGCATTTGCTTCTGCGTACCGCGCTTTTCAATACAGAGCTTGATGACGGCGCCGAGGAATTTTTCGGGAACCAGGATATTAGCGGTGATAATGGGCTCTCGAAGTTCGTCTATTTCGTTCGCAGGCGGCAGCTTTGCCGGGTTGTCGACCATCAGCGTTTCGCCACTCGACGTGACAACCTCGTAAATCACTGTCGGTGCCGTGGTAATCAGCTCCAGCTTGTATTCGCGCTCGAGGCGCTGCTGCACGATTTCCATGTGCAGCATGCCGAGAAACCCGCAGCGAAAACCGAAACCGAGGGCGGCCGAAGTCTCCGGTTCGAAATGCAGCGCCGCATCGTTGAGGCGCAATTTCTGCAGTGCTTCACGAAAGGCTTCGTAGTCCTCGGAGCTGATTGGAAACAGGCCGGCGAACACGCGCGGCTGAACCTGCCTGAAACCCGGCAGGGGTTTGTCGCAAGGACGCTTTGTCGCCGTCAGTGTGTCGCCAACGGGGGCACCGTATATGTCCTTGATACCCGCAATCACATAGCCGACTTCACCGGTCTTCAGCTCCTTGCGATCCAGCATCTTGGGCGTAAACACGCCAACGCGATCCGTCAGGTGCGAGGCGCCAGTCGACATCACCTTTATCTTGCTGCCTGTCGCAAGGGTACCGTTCACGACGCGTACCAGCGAGACGACACCGACGTAGTTGTCGAACCAGGAGTCGATGATCAACGCCTGAAGCGCGCCATCCGGATCTCCCTCTGGCGGCGGAATTCGTGCCACGATTTCGTTTAGCAGCTCCGGGACGCCGGCACCCGTCTTGGCACTGACCCTCAGCGCATCCTGCGCACCAATACCGATGATATCCTCGATTTCGGCAACGACCTTGTCTGGTTCGGCCGACGGCAGGTCGATCTTGTTGAGAACCGGCAACACCTCCAGGCCCTGATCTATCGCCGTCATGCAGTTGGCGACGCTTTGTGCCTCGACCCCTTGCGCGGCGTCGACGACGAGCAATGCCCCTTCGCAGGCAGCGAGCGAGCGTGACACCTCGTAGGAGAAATCGACGTGTCCCGGCGTGTCGATGAAGTTCAGCTGATACTCGTTGCCGTCGTCGGCGACAAACGGCAGCGAGACGCTGTGCGCTTTGATCGTGATGCCGCGCTCGCGCTCGAGATCCATCGTATCGAGCACCTGTGCGGCCATCTCGCGTTCGGCCAGACCGCCACACAGCTGGATGAACCGGTCCGCCAGGGTCGATTTGCCGTGATCGATGTGTGCGATAATGGAAAAGTTGCGAATGTGCTTCATGAGAAACGGAAACCAGGCGCAGCCACTACGCTGCAAGGCCAATTCAGCCGCGCAGTATACCGGGCTTCTGGCCCCTTGTTGCAGGTGATTGCCGCTACCCTCAAGGCAGGGAGTCCAGCAGGTCTCGGATGGCCGTTCGATCCAGAGGGTACTCGGAGATCACCCTGCCCTCATACTCAACGACCGGCACACGAATATCGTAGCGGGCCCGCCACTGGGGACGTGAATCGATATCGCAGACCTCGGTCGCGAGCCGGCCGCGGACCATCGGCAAAAGGTCCTCGATCAGCAGCTCGCACAGGTGGCAGCCCCGCCGGCTGTAAATTCTGATTGCGGTCATCGGATCCCTGCCGACACCCCGGATGCGGCAAGCCGTTCGACGACAGTCGGCGTAAAATCGCGCAAACAAGCCGTCCGTCGCAATCGGCTGCGTGCGAACAGGAGACCCGTAACGACACCCGTGACCGCCGCGATCGCCGCGTAAAGGTCCCCGAGCCGCAGCAGAAACGCCAGGAATGCGGCGATGACCGCGCCCGCCAGCGGCGCACCATAAACCATCAGGGAAGCCCGCAACAGATTGCGCGGCGCAAGCTCGATGCGCACCTCGTCACCTTCCGATATCGTCAGTCCGGCAGCAATCATCGCGTCGATCCGGCGCATTCCCGCCGGGCCGCCCGTCAATCCTGCGCCGCAGCCCTTGCCCTCTGCACAGCGCGCGCACGGCACGGCGGCGTCCACCTCGATCAATGCATGCGGCGACGGATCACCGCTATTGAGAGCTATAACCCGACCACGGGGATTTTCCATAGCAGGAGTTTACCGTAGAAGACCAGAGGCACCGCCCGCGCGTCGGTCTGCCTCAGCGACCTCGCATTGTGGTTGCGATTTGTTGCAGCGTCAGCGGCGGTACCTTGCCTACCGCGGTGACATGGAAATCGCCGACCACGGCGCTGTACGCATTGGAACCGCCAACGCTCGACTCGCCCTGCCTGTCATCATCGTCGAGCGCTGCGATGAAAACCGACACCTTCGCCAATCCATCGCTGTACAGGATATGCACGACGTAGTCATCGCCGTTGGACACTTTTTCCTCGTGCGTGGAAATCGCGCGGAATCCCTGCGGCAGATTGTCGCAAAGCCACTCGGTTTCAACGGAGCGAGTGACATGCGGATTCGACTGACTGAGCCAGCGGTAATTCTCCGTGCTTTGAGACGGCAGAAGTGCGCTCGCATGAATGTCCTTGTTGAGATCGATCTCCGCAAATTTGATCTGCTCGATCGCCCCGCCGTCGGTACCGATCAATTGTGTCTGCAGGGGGAAACCTGTCTCGATATCCAGCCAGATGCGGTAACCGTATCGATACTCGTCGTGCGGGCGTATCGCGAGCAGATTCGCCTGTCGACCTGCCACGCGTTCTTCGCGCACGATGGACACATCGTATTCACTGCCGAATCGGATATCGCTCGATGGCAAGGTCGAGAACAGCGTCGACTGGTCATTCCACTGCTCGACAAGAACCGATTTCTGATCCGGCAGGATGCACTGCACCTCGTTACCGTTGCGAATGATTTCCAGGCCATCGCCCTCCTGCGCGACGACCTTCTCGCGAATAACACCGTCCTCGAAGGTGTGGATGACCTTCAAAGCCTCGGCCTCGCCATCGCGAATGCGTACGACGGTTCCCTCGTAGCTGCTGGTCTTAACCGCATTACTCATACGATTCAGCCAAACACCCGGGTCTTCCCGGTCCGCCAGCACCGGGACCGCCAGCGTGAGACAACCGGTCAGCAGAAACAACGGGGCAATCGTTTGTCCGCGCAATGCTCGCATCAGGGTTTCGTCTCGAGCTCTTCGTTAGTCTCGACCGATGCTTCGTCCTCGTCTGTTGCCGGTTCCTGCTCTATCTCCTCAGTGATCCGTAATGACACAAAGCGGGAATTGATACCATTAGCCCCGAATTCTGTGGCGGCCGCACCATGCAGCAGGTAGTACTGGCGGAGCTGTTCGTCAACTGCTTGCGGAACCGTGTAGCCGGCGTTGCTTTCTGCAACGACGCCTTCGGACGGCGCCGGGTTGCCGTCATCGACACTGGTGGTTTGCTGAAGACCGAAAATTCCCACGAGCGCTACGGCGGCGGCCACGGCTACGCCCGCCAGGGGCCGAATCGCCTTCGCCGCCGGCTTGCCAGCCGCTTCGACAACGGGCTCGAACGGCTTGTCGTCGATTTCCGCGGACACGCGTTCATGGATGCGGTCCACGCCTGACACCGAAACTTCGCCGCGCAGTGCCCTGCCAATCGCCAGGTACTCGGCAACCTTGTGGCGAAGCTCGGCATCCTGACCCATTCGTCGCAGCAGCAGATCGGCCTCGTTATCCGGAAGTTCCCCGTCCACAAACGCAGAAATTTGCATTCTTATCGCGTCATTCATAGTTCACCCGCCTAAAACAAAAACATGGGCCTTCTGGCCTTCTTCATCGCGTTAGCGATCCGACTTTCTTGCTGATCGCGTCACGCGCTCTGAATATCCTGGATCGCACCGTACCGACCGGACATTCCATGGTCTGAGCGATTTCCTCGTAGCTCATGCCCTCGATCTCACGCAGGATAATCGCTGTACGCAGATCCTCGGGCAAAGCGGCGATGGCCTGCTCAACGGTTTCCCTCGTCTCGTTGCTGAGCGTAATCGCCTCGGGCGTGTCGGTTTCCTTCAGCTTCGCGTGCAGATCGTATTGCTCCGGATCCTGAAAATCGAGCTCTACACTCATGGGTCGTCGCCTCTGGGCCGCCAGGTGGTTCTTCGCCGTGTTGACGGCGATTCTGTACATCCAGGTATAAAAGGCGCTGTCGCCGCGGAAACGAGGCAGCGCTCGATACGCCTTGATGAATGCTTCCTGCGTAATGTCCAAAGCCAGTTCCGGATCCCGTACGTATCGCATGACCAGGTTCACGATCTTGTGCTGGTACTTCAGCACCAGCAGGTCGAACGCGCCCTTGTCACCACGCTGGACCCGTTTGACCAGTTTCTTGTCTGACGACTGATTGGACATTCAGGCGTGCCCGCCTGCGTGTTCGTATAGCCGTCCAACTCCGGGATAGACCGGGTTAAGATCGATTAGTTCTCGCTTATCTGCCCTAATTATCATCGTTTTGTGACACCGTTCCGCGTGCGCCCGGCAGATCGCGCCCGTTGAGCTGATTGTGCGTTGTTTTTCGTGGTCTTACGCATGGTAGCAGCTTCACCCAGCCGCTCCAATGTGCCGCCAGATGACCTGCAAGCGGCGCCAGTCGTGGCTTTTCCTGCAGTCTCCGCACAGCAATTCGGAGATGCAATGACCGCCGCCGGTCTCGAAGCGTATCCACGCAAGACGCGACAGAACCACGCTGCCGCGGAGCAGCCGACCCGCACGCCAGCGGCCATCGTGGCCCAGGTAGCGGAGATAGCCATCGACGCCGAATCGCAGTCGAACGCAGTCATCGTGGCCGCGCGCCAGCCGGGCAATCTCCCATACCGCGAAACACAGCCAGGCCAGCATGCCCGGTATCCTGACTGCCGGGTGAAGCGGCATCCCTGAAAGCAGCAGCAAGCCGATGAGGCAAAGCGCAGACCCGGTCAGCAGCACGAAACGGCGCAAGCCCGGGGCGGGCTGCAGCTCAGCGACGTATGCGTTCGATGACATGGGCAATGGACTCCGAGGCGGGGGATTGCCGTTGCAACAAGTAGCCATTAAGTTCCGGGTCGGCAAGCTGCAAAACAGCCTCGAACGCCGCTTTTTCGTCGTCGTCGGCGACAGGATATCGGTCTGTCAGGTAGCGCAGCAGCAACTCGTCGAGCTCCCGCATGCCGCGGCGGCATTGCCAGCGAAGCCGGGATTCCTCGCTCAATACTTCCTTTCCGCGAGCATTTTTTTCGTTTCGGCAATCGCTTTCGCCGGATTCAGTCCCTTCGGGCAGGTCTGCGTGCAATTCATGATCGTATGACAACGATACAATCGGAACGGATCCTCCAGCTCATCAAGCCTTTCGCCGGTTGCGTCGTCGCGACTGTCGACCAGCCACCGATACGCTGCCAGCAAGGCCGCGGGCCCCAGGTAACGATCGCTGTTCCACCAATAGCTCGGGCAACTGGTCGAACAGCATGCACACAGAATGCAGGCCGACGGCTCGTTTATCAGCTCCTGGTCCTGCTTGCTTTGCAAGCGCTCCTGGTCCGGCGGCGGTGGCGTGCGCGACTGCAGCCACGGCTTGATCGATGCGTACTGCGCATAGAAGTTGGTCAGGTCGCCGACGAGGTCCTTGACGACCGGCAGGTGCGGCAACGGATATATCCTGACGTCTCCACGGACACTGTCGATTGCACGTGTGCAGGCCAGCGTGTTGCCGCCATCGATGTTCATTGCACAGGAACCGCAGATGCCCTCACGGCAGGAGCGACGGAACGTCAGGGTTGGATCTACCTCGTTCTTTATCTTGATCAGCGCATCGAGCACCATGGGGCCGCAATCATCCAGATCGATCTCGTAGGTATCCAGCCTCGGGTTATCGCCGCTGCCCGGATCGTAGCGGTACACGGCAAAGCGGCGTAGGTTCGTGGCGCCTTTGGCGGCCGCGAAGTGCTTACCCTTCGAAATCCGCGAGTTCTTGGGAAGTCTGAATTCAGCCACAGGCAATCGTCCTTGAAATACTAGTAGACACGAGCTTTGGGTTCGACGTAGTCGACTTCGTCCGTCAGGGTATGCTGATGCACGGCCCGGTAGTCGAAGCGCACGTCGCCCACGCCTCCCACCCAGGTGAGCGTATGTTTCATCCAGCCTTCGTCATCGCGATCCGGATAATCCTCTCTTGCGTGTGCACCGCGACTCTCGGTCCGGTTCGAGGCGGACTCGATCGTGGCTGTCGCGTTGAGCAGCAGATTTTCGAGCTCCAGCGTCTCGACAAGGTCCGTATTCCATACCAGCGAACGATCGGATACCGCGACGTCGGCAAGACTCGCGTAGGTCTTGCGCAGCAGTTCAACGCCCTCATCCAGCACCTCACCGGTTCGAAATACCGCGGCGTGGCCCTGCATGACTTTCTGCATTTCCAGCCGGATTTCGGAGGTGCGACGGCTTCCTTGTGCATGTCGAAACCGGTCGATGCGCTGCACGCTGTTCTGCCCGGCGTCGGCTGCGAGAGGCTTGTGGCGCTGACCCGGCTTCATTTCGCGCCTGCAGAAATGCGCGGCCGCGCGACCGAAGACCACCAGGTCGAGCAAGGAATTGGATCCAAGCCGATTTGCGCCGTGCACGGACACGCAGGCCGCCTCACCGACTGCCATCAGGCCCGGAACGACCGATTCCGGATCGCCGTCTTTGAGGGTAACGACCTGGCCGTTGAAGTTGGCCGGGATACCGCCCATGTTGTAGTGGACGGTCGGCAGGACCGGAATCGGCTGCTTCGTGACATCGACACCCGCGAAGATCCGCGCTGACTCCGCGATTCCCGGCAGGCGCTCCTCGATGACCTCGGGTCCGAGGTGCTCCAGGTGCAGGTGGATATGGTCGTTCTCGGCACCTACGCCGCGGCCCTCCCGTATTTCAATGGTCATCGAACGGCTGACAACGTCCCTCGATGCGAGGTCCTTGGCATTCGGTGCGTAGCGCTCCATGAAGCGCTCGCCGTCGGAATTGGTCAGGTAGCCACCCTCGCCCCGAACGCCTTCGGTAATCAGGCAGCCCGCGCCGTAAATTCCGGTCGGATGAAACTGCACGAATTCCATGTCCTGAACCGGCAGACCCGCACGCATCACCATCGCGTTACCGTCACCGGTGCAGGTGTGTGCCGAGGTGCAGGAGAAGTAAGATCGGCCATAGCCGCCGGTGGCGAGGACGACCTGATGCGCGCGAAAGCGATGCAGCCGCCCCGTCGCCAGGTCGATCGCGACCACGCCGCGGCAGGCGCCGTCTTCCATGATCAGATCGACGGCGAAATACTCGATGTAGAACTCGGCATCGTGCTTCAGCGACTGCTGGTACAGCGTATGCAGCATGGCGTGACCCGTCCGGTCAGCCGCGGCACAGGTACGTTGCGCGGTGCCCTCGCCGAAACGCGTGGTCATTCCGCCGAACGGTCGCTGGTAAATCTTGCCATCGTCCGTCCTCGAGAACGGCACGCCATAGTGCTCCAGCTCGATGACAGCGTCGGGCGCTTCCTTGCACATGTACTCGATGGCATCCTGATCGCCAAGCCAGTCGGAGCCCTTGACGGTGTCGTACATGTGCCAGCGCCAGTCGTCTTCGCCCATATTGCCGAGCGCCGCGCTGATGCCGCCCTGCGCGGCGACCGTATGGCTGCGCGTCGGGAAAACCTTGCTGATGCAGGCCGTGTCGAATCCCGCCTCGGCGAGTCCGAAGGTGGCACGCAGGCCCGCGCCACCCGCACCGATTACGACGATGTCATAGCTGTGGTCGATGAAATCGTATTCGCTCATGCGCCCAGTCCGATCTTCAAAATTGCAAAAACAGCCGCAACCGCCAGCAGTACGTGGGCGAAACGGGAAATGAGCAGCGCAAGCAGCTTGACGCCGGGTGCATGAACGTAGTCTTCGATGACAACCTGAACGCCGAGATACGAGTGGTAAGCCATGGTGGCTGACAACAGCAGCAGCAGAATGGCGTTCAGGGGACGTTCGATCGCCGCGACGACCTCCGCGTGGCCAAGGCCCGGTGCCGTAGCGAGTGCCCAGGCAAACCAGAGACCGAGTACCGCCAGCGCAACCGCGGAAACGCGTTGTCCCCACCAGTGCGAGGTCCCCTCCCTTGCGGTGCCGAGACCCAGTACCCGGCCAAGCGGCGAACGCAGGCTCATGATGCCACCCACCAGAAGGCTGCGGACAGCAACGCCGCGCTAGCCAGCACAATCCACGATGAGCGGTTGGCCTGCGCAATTTCGAAGCCCCGGCCCGAATCCCACACCAGATGGCGTACGCCGTTGCAGAGGTGATAAAAGAATGCGAATGACCAGCCGATCAGCAACAGCTTGCCGATGAGTGAGCCCATGGCGCTCTGAAACACCGCATAGGCATCGGGGCCGGACGCCGTATCGAACAACCAAACGACAAAGACGATAAACCCTGCCGTCATCGCAATGCCGGTTGCGCGATGCAGTATCGATAGCACCATCGTGATGGGCCACCGATAGATCGATATGTGGGGTGACAGAGGCCTGCCCTGGTCGCTCATGAGTATGCTTCTTTTGGTTGTTTCCGGCCGGTTTCGGCGCCGTGTATTATCAAGAAAGGGTCTCTAAAAATCGATACACCGCCCGGCTTTTTCCCAGTCACCATAGCGCGTCGGGTCCAAGCCGCCTCGTCCACCGATCTCCCTGGGCCGATTCGGCGCGGCGGACGCGCTATTATCCTTATCGGCGGTATCGGCAACATCGCCGGAATCGTCGAGCTCGACGCTTTTGTCAGCATCCTTCTTATTCATCAGTAAAGTATGCCAGACGATGGGGCATGCTGCAGTACCCGGAATCAAATAGATACGATTATGAACAGACTCTCCACAATCAACATCGGCGGACCCGATGCCTTCGTTTTCCTGCAGGGGCAGCTTACGAACGACCTTCGTCGGCTGGAATCGGAAGCGGAAATTCTCTCGGCCTGGTGCAATCCCAAGGGGCGCGTAATCTGGTTCGGAACCGTTTCCGCTGACGACTCCGGTTTCGCCCTCTCGGCGCCCGCCGAAACGGCAGCGGACATCGCCAGGCGACTTGCCGTCTTCCGATTTCGCTCTAAAGTCGATTTCGACATCGTCGCGGACGGCGGAACCGTAGACCCGGCGTTTCTCGTCAGCAACGGCTTTGCCTACATCGGCGCAAGACAGCTCGAGCAATATACGCCACACATGCTGAATCTCGACCTCATCGACGCCGTCAGTTTTGACAAGGGCTGCTACACCGGCCAGGAAATCGTCGCCCGCACGCATTACAAGGGCGCCACAAAGCGGCGCACGCTGCGCTTCCGCAGCGAGGCGCCTGTCGCCGAAGGCGACAAGGTCTCGGACGGCGAGCGCGATATCGGTGAGGTGCTGAACGTCGCCGGCACCGAACTGCTCGCGGTCGTCGCGGTCGACAAGATCGATGGCGCGCTGACCGTCAACGGCGTCAGGCTCACCCGCCTCCCATTGCCCTATTCGATCGACCACGACTAGATCGTCGAATACTGGCAAATAGCGGCGATCACGGGGATGTCTCAGTCGCTCGAACAGTGCTCCCGTCGGGCGAACCCGACGTCCGCAAACTCGCTTGGTGAGAAATCCCCGCACTCGCCGCCGACCGTGCGCCGGAATCGGGCCGAAAATCAGCTCGGAAATGACAGGCAGCCATTCGACGGCTAGTCGAAGACTTCCGGGCGCATGTGCGGGAACAGCAGCACGTCCCTGATAGACGGTGAATCGGTCAACAGCATGACCAGTCGGTCGATGCCGATACCGATACCCGCGGTTGGCGGCATCCCGTATTCGAGAGCGCGGATGTAATCGTGATCGAAAGCCATGGCCTCGTCGTCGCCGGCTTCCCTGTTTTGCGCCTGCGCGCGAAAACGAGCCGCCTGGACCTCGGGATCGTTCAGCTCGGAAAACCCGTTGGCGATCTCGCGGCCTGCGATGAACAATTCGAAGCGATCCGTGACAAACGGGTCGTCGTCGTTTTCGCGCGACAGCGGCGAGACTTCTGTCGGGTACTGCGTGATGAACGTAGGCTCGCGAAGGCGGTGCTCGCCGGTCACGTCGAAGATTTCCGTCTGCAGCTTTCCGGCTCCATCGGACTCTTTGACCGCAATACCGAGCTCGTCGCAGACCTCGACCAGGTAGTTGCGGTCGCGAATTCGAGTCCGATCGAAGTCCGGATTGAATGCAACGATCGTCTCTTCCACGGTCATACGATTGAAAGCCTTGCCGAAATCGAATGTTTCACCCTGGTAGTCGACGACGGTGGTGCCGAGGATCGCCTCGGACATGCCATGAAACATGGCCTCGGTCATGTCCATCCAGTCCCTGTAGTCCGCGTAGGCGCGATACGCCTCCATCATCGTGAACTCGGGGTTGTGCTGCGTCGATACGCCTTCGTTGCGAAAATTTCGATTGATTTCGTAGACCCGCTCGAAACCGCCGACGATGAGACGCTTGAGGTTGAGCTCCGGCGCGATGCGCAGGTACAGCTCCATGTCCAGCGCGTTGTGGTGCGTTGAAAACGGCCGGGCCAGCGCGCCACCCGGCGTCGTCTGCATCATGGGCGTTTCGACTTCGAGAAAGTCGGCCGCCTCGAGGAAAGAACGCATGTAGGTGATAATCCGGGAGCGCTTGCGGAACACATCGCGGCTGGACTCGTTGATGATGAGGTCGACATAGCGCTGGCGGTAACGCGTCTCCTGGTCTGCAAGTCCGTGGAACTTCTCCGGCAATGGCCGCAAGGACTTCGTCAGGAGACGAACCGATTCCGCCATCACCGTCAGTTCGCCGGTTTGTGTCCGGAAGAGTTCACCCTGCGCGCCAACGATATCGCCGACGTCCCATTTCTTGAACGCCTGGTAGACGCCATCGGGCAGGCGGTCCCGTTCGAGTCTTAGCTGAATCTGACCGCTGCGATCCTGGAGCTTCACGAAGCTGGCCTTGCCCATGACCCGTTTCGCCATCATTCGCCCGGATACCGATACGTTTACTTTTTCCCCGCGAAGCGCCTCGTCATCGTGCGAATCGAAGGTGTGATGCAGTTCCTCTGCGATCGAATTGCGACGAAAATCGTTGGGGAACGCGTCGCCCTGTTGCCGCAGCGCATCCAGCTTTGCTCGCCGCTCGGCGATGAGCTTGTTCTCGTCGGGCTTGTTCGCGTCCGGCATCTTTTCCTGGTCTGTCTTGTCGTTACTCAATTCACAGTCCCTGCTTGAGGCTCGCTTCGATGAAGGCATCCAGCCCTCCATCCAGCACAGCCTGAGTGTTACCGGTTTCGACGCCCGTACGCAAATCCTTGATGCGGCTCTGATCGAGCACGTAGGAGCGAATCTGGCTGCCCCAGCCAACGTCCGCCTTGCTCTCTTCAACGACGGACGCCTCGGCACGCCGCTTCTGCATCTCCAGCTCGTAGAGCTTCGCCTTGAGCTGGTTCATGGCCGTCGCCTTGTTCTTGTGTTGTGAACGATCGTTCTGGCACTGCACCACGGTGTTTGTCGGCAAGTGCGTGATACGAACGGCCGACTCGGTACGATTGACGTGCTGACCGCCTGCACCGCTGGCCCGATAGACATCGATGCGAAGGTCCGACGGATCGACTTCGATGTCTATGTCGTCGTCGACTTCGGGGGCGACGAAAACAGACGCAAACGAGGTATGCCGGCGGTTGCCGGAATCGAAGGGTGATTTGCGAACGAGCCGATGCACACCCGTCTCGGTCCTGAGCCAGCCATACGCGTAGTCACCGACGAGATGCACGGTGGCGCTCTTGATACCGGCTACCTCGCCCGCCGACGCTTCAATTACCTCGGCCTTGAAGCCGTGGGCTTCAGCCCAGCGAAGGTACATGCGCAGCAGCATCTCGGCCCAGTCCTGCGCCTCGGTGCCGCCTGCACCGGACTGGATGTCGACGTAAGCATTGTTGGCGTCCAACTCTCCGGAGAACATCCGACGGAACTCGAGCACGGCCAGTTGCGCCTCGAATTTGTCGAGGTCCTTGACGATTTCCTGAACCGTCGCCGTGTCATCCTCCTCTTCCGCCAGCGTCAGTAATTCGTCCGCCTCGGAAAATCCGGACGACATCGTGTCCAGACTGACGACCACCTGTTCGAGCTGGGATCGCTCCTGGCCGAGCGCCTGCGCACGCGCCGGATCGTCCCAGACGTTCGGCTGCTCGAGTTCCCGCTGTACCTCGGTCAGCCGCTCTGCTTTGGCCTCGTAGTCAAAGATACCTCCTCAGCGCGTCGCAGCGCTCCGTGAGGTCGGCAATGGTGAGTCTTATCGGGTTGATTTCCATCGGGTTGGCTTCGCCGTAAAAGGGCGCGATCTTATCACGCGGCGCCGTCGCGCAAGGGAGCAATTTGCTCGACCACGAGCTGCGGGTTTTCGACGCCGCGGAACGCATTGACGTCGAGCCTGAATGCGAGCTGCACGATGCCACGAAACGCCGGTCCGGCCTGGTTGAACGCGATCGCGTCGATCACGTTGCCACCCTGCGCCGGACGCACCCGTAGCTTGAGGTGATTCTCGCCGACGGTGCGCTGCTCGACCACGGCAAAGTCACCGCTCCAGAGCGGCTCCGGGAAGCCCGATCCCCATGGCCCGGCGTCGCGCAGCGAACGGGCAAAGCTCAGGCTGAACGCCGAGCCGGGAAGCGTTCCGTCCGTAAGGATCGCGCCGCTGAAATCAGCGTCTGGATACAGCCGGCGCATCTGCGCATCGACGACGTGCTTGAATTCCTCGAGTGCCGATTCGGCGATCGATAGTCCTGCGGCCATCGCGTGTCCACCGAACTTGTCGATCAGGCCCGGCCGCGACGTCGACACGGCCTCGAGCAAGTCTCGAATGTGCACACCGGAAATGGAGCGCGCAGAGCCTTTCAGCGTGTTTTTATTCTCGCGTGCAAACGCGATCACGGGTCGATGACAGCGCTCTTTGACGCGTGCCGCGATCAGGCCGACGATACCCTGGTGCCAGGATTCGTCATAAACGCAGACACAGTCCGGCCAGCGCTCCCGGCCGAGCCTTTCGACGAACCCGAAGGCCTGCTCGCGCATGCCCGCCTCGATGTCGCGCCGCTCACTATTGATGTGGTCAAGCATGCCGGCGTAGTCGGCCGCCGTCCCGGCGCTGTCGGTCAACAGGCACTCGATGCCGACCGATATATCCTCGAGCCGCCCCGCTGCATTGATCCTGGGTCCGACGGCGAATCCGAGGTCGGTGCTCACACAGCGCGCGAGTTGCCTGCCTGACTGCTGCAACAGCGCCTTGATTCCCGGAACCGCGTGCCCGGCACGAATTCTAAGCAGACCCTGGTGCACGAGAATGCGGTTGTTGTAGTCCAGCGGCACCACGTCGGCAACGGTGCCCAACGCGACAAGGTCGAGGTACCTGGCCGGGACGCGGGCGGCACCCGGGTTCCCCTGCTCTTCGAGCACGCGCCCTACCTGGGCCATCAGGTAGAAAGCAACGCCGACGCCAGCCAGATTGCGGCTGGGAAAACGGCTGCCCTCGAGATTCGGATTGAGTATGGCCGCCGCGGCCGGCAGCGTGTCACCTGGCAGATGGTGATCGGTGACCAGCACGGATATACCGAGCCTGTTCGCCTCCTCGACACCGGCCAGGCTCGACACGCCGTTGTCGACGGTAATCAGCAAGGCCGGTTTGCGCTGCGACGCGACTCGAACGATCTCCGGCGACAGTCCGTAGCCGTAGTCAAATCGGTTGGGCACCAGGTAATCGACGTCAGTAAATCCGAACGTGCGCAGACTTCGAATTACCAGCGCCGTACTGGTCGCGCCATCGACATCGTAGTCCCCGACGACAATGATGCTTTTGTTACGATTGGCGATAACGAGCGCGGCCGCCTCGTCAATATTCTCGAGTGCGCTCAATGGCGCCAGTCGCGCCAGACTGTAGTCGAGTTCGTCGGCGGCCGTCAGTCCGCGCATTGCGTAAAGGCGGGCTAGCAGCGGTTCGATATCGTGAAATCGCCCGACCAGCTCCTGGCTTGGGGCGCTTCTGGGCACGACGGGTCTGAGCTTTGGCGCGGCGGTCACTTCGGGTCGGTTCACTCCAGGGCCTGTTAGCACTATTTGAGCAGCGGCGAATCGCGGCGCCAGAATCTCAACCGCTGCGAGCGAACCATATCAGCGTGCAGCCCGTCACGGAACAGTATGGTCACCCGATCGATTGTTTTCCGGCGGAGCGCCTGGCGCAACTGCTGCAGGCAACCCTCGAGAAATGCGGGGTCATCCTGTCGTTCCGGCGTCACCGCAACAAAGCCCGCATCGTCCCGATCGCTCAAGCATTCCGACATCCCGCCAGGCCAGAGACTGGCACGCGCATTCGCGCTATCCCAGTAGCCCAGCAACAGCGGGTCGTTGGCGTACAGCGGCGGCAGCGATCGCGTCTCACGTGGCGGTGCCAATCCGCCGCCCCACAGCCAGAGCGAATTCACCGGTGGCTGACCCGCCGCCTGGCGTCGCTGATTGACGTCGTGCCCGTGCAGCGACATTTCGATTTCGCTGATGAGGTTGCGATAGGCAGAGGCCGACTCACCGCCCGGAAGATAATCGCTCGGAACCTTCTGGTCGACGACATGTGCAGGCACGTTCGCCGTTGCTATGGGCGATTCGGCTCGCAGGTAGCCGCAGGCACCCATGCGAATGAAGCCGAAGCGCTTGTCGTCCGCGAGGCTCTCCTGCAGGTGCGCGATCAGGTCCCGGAACTCGGCGGAGGCGACCGACGCGACGGAGGGTTTTGACAGATCGTGCAGGCAAAGGTGATCCAGCCTTGGCTCGAGGTACACCGGGTCCGCAGCCGCGACCCACACCGTCGGACGCTCGCCGGTCTGGCCCCACATGCGCAGCGCCGCGAGACCCTCCTGCGGGAGTGGCAGTCGCAAGACAGCGGCAACGCGGGTGAGCAAGTCGACGTCGTTGGGCAATGGCGCAAGCGTGGATTGCGCCAGCCAGGCCTTGAGCGAGCGGTCGGTGAGCCGACCGCCCGTTACCGCGGGCAGCACAACCAGGGCCTCGGATTTGTCGTATGATGCGTTCACAGTGCGGCGCCGATGTTAAGGGATGCGAGGTTGAAATTCACAAGAGAAATGACCGCTTCGTTGATGATCCAGCAGGTCACGGAATCCACCATTACGGTCAACGGCGAACCTTACTCGCATAGCATTGCATTGACACCCGACGAGGTCCTGGGCCATTGGTCGGCGAAACCGATCGCCGACCTTTCCGAACCGGATTTCGAGCCGTTGCTGATCAAATCTCCCGAGATCGTCCTGCTGGGCACCGGCCCCAGCAATGTCTTTCCGCCACGGGAACTGCTGTTCGCGTTTGCCCGTCGCGGTATAGGACTGGAAAGCATGGATACCGCGGCGGCCGCGCGGACCTTCAACGTGCTGGCGACCGAAGGCCGGCAGGTTGCTGCCGTACTTTACCTGTAACACGACTTTCAAGCGTCTTTCAGCGCCGCGGTAGCTGCGGCCCCGGGTCTATCGGCTTGCCGTTGCGCCGAATCTCGAAGTGCAGGCGCGGTTTGCGTTCCGGTCCGTCCCCCATGGTCGCAATGCGCTGGCCCTGCTCGATTTGTTGCCCTTCCCTGACCAGCAGCGTGGCGTTGTAGCCATAGGCACTCAGATAGGTGTTGTTGTGTTTCAGGATAATGAGCTTGCCGTAGCCGATGAGTCCGTCGCCGGCGTACACGACCCGTCCGGGCGCCGCCGCAAGGATCGGCTGGCCGGCCTTGCCGTTGATCAGCACGCCGGTGCCCGTGCCCGGTTTTTCGCCGAATTTGACGTCGATACGCCCCCGTGTTGGCCATGCCCAGCGGGGGCTTGGTTCCGCGGGAATCCCTGGCAGCGGTTTCGCTGCCGGCCGGGCTGGCTCGGCCTTGTTTGCGGCCGAGCGTGGACCTGCAGCCGGCGGGCTCAGCCGAATGATCTGGCCAGGATAGATAAGGGAACCGTCACCGAGCCGATTCCATCGCGCGAGCTCTTTCGGGTCCTTCCCGTAGCGCCAGGCAATTGACGACAGGGTTTCCCCGCGGCGAACGATGTGGGTCTGGGGCGCATCCTGCCATCGCGTGCTGCTGCACGCTGTCAGCAGCACGGCCGCAAGGATCAGGGTGACATACCTTGATGTCATTGTCCCCGCATCATGAGCCAGGCGATCAAGACGACGGAGAGCGCAACGACAAGCCATCCGATTCGCTCGATGTGCGTGGCAAGTGTGCTCTCGAAACGCTCGCCCCCGGCGCGCACGAGGCCTGCGACCAGGAAGAAACGCGCCGCTCTGCCGATCAGCGAGGCCAGCAGGAAGCCGGGCAGGCCAAGCGCCGCAACGCCGGCGGCAATCGTAAAGACCTTGTAGGGAATCGGTGAAAATCCGGCAACAAATACGACCACGACGCCGTAGGCGTCGAACCACCGCCGACTGGTTTCAAAGGCCTCCCAGTAATGGGACTGCCTCAGCCAGGGCTCGATGGCCTCGAAGGCGGCGTAGCCTATCGCGTAGCCCGCCAGGCCACCGGCAACGGAAAACAGGGTAGCGATCAGCGCGTAGCGTACCCAGCGCTCGCGGCTCGCGAGGCACATCGGCGCGAGCATCACGTCGACCGGAATCGGAAAGAACGAGGACTCCGCGAAGCTCATGGCGCCGAGGTATCGCTCCGCGTGCGGGTGTCGCGACCACGCGAGTACCCGCGCATACAGCGGTCCGAATAGTGTCACAGCCGGCTCGATCCCAAGGCAAAATACGATGATTGACTTTCAAATATACTCATAAATATATGATAAATATATTATTAATTTCCCTTTACCAGCGGCACGAAACTGACGAGACCCAGCGACACCTGCTCGAAGTGGTCGTTACGATTGATGACCATTGTCAGCTCCTGGCGGCCCGGCGGGCCAACGGGAATGACCATACGCCCGCCAGGTGCCAGCTGCTCAAGCAGCTTCTGAGGTATCTCGGTGGCCGCGGCGGTGACGATTATTCCGTCGTAGGGGCCGTACTTCGACCAGCCCTGCCAGCCGTCGCCGAGGCGAAACCGCACATTGTAAATGTCGAGATCGCGCAAGCGAGTCTGGGCCTTTCTCAGGATTTCACGAATGCGCTCAACGGTGCAGATCTTTTTCACGAGCGGGGCGAGCACCGCGGTCTGGTAACCACAGCCGGTGCCAATCTCGAGGACGGTCTCGCCCTCAAAGCCGCTCAGTAAGGCCTCGGTCATGCGCGCCACCACGTATGGCTGGCTGATCGTCTGGCCCAGACCAATCGGCAGCGCCGTGTCCTCATAAGCCCGGCTGGCGAGGGCCTCATCGACGAACAGGTGACGGGGCACGTTGCGAATCTGCTCGAGAACCGCCTCGGAGCGGATGCCCGAGTCCCTGAGGCGGACGACCAGCCTGTCGCGCGTGCGCCTCGAGGTCATGCCAATGCCCTGGATGCCGCGCCTCGAATCGATCATTGTTGCAGCCAGTCGCGGATGCCGGCTACGGCCTCGTGGCGGGTCAGGTCGACACGAAGCGGCGTCACCGATGCCGCCCCCTCCTCGATCGCACGGAAGTCCGTACCCTCTCCTGCATCCTGCCCGGCACCCGCAGGTCCCACCCAGTAGATCGGGCGACCGTAGGGATCGGTGTCTTTCAAAATCGCCTCGGATTTGTGACGGAACCCCAGCCGTGTTGCGCGCATGCCCGATATCTGGTCGTACGGCCGGTTGGGAACGTTGACGTTAAGGACAACATCCGGTGACAGTCCGGTTCGATCGATCTTCCTGACCAGCTCGGCGGCAATGCGCGCGGCGGCATCGAAATGCTGCAGATCGTGGCCAACCAGCGATACGGCAATGGTCGGAAGACCCAGGAACCGGCCCTCCAGCGCGGCAGCGACCGTCCCCGAATAGATCACATCGTCACCGAGATTGGCGCCGTGATTGATTCCCGAGACGACCAGGTCGGGTTCGAAGTCGAGGAATCCCGTCAGCGCCAGGTGCACGCAGTCCGACGGCGTACCGTCGACTCGGTAGCGATTTTTTGCAACTTCGGCCACTCGAAGTGGTCGGTCAAGAGTCAGGGAACTGCTGGCCGCCGAGCGATTGCGATCCGGCGCTACCACGACGACATCGGCGACGCGCTCGAGAGCCTCTGTCAGGGCGATGATACCGGTGGCGAGATACCCGTCGTCGTTACTTACGAGGATTTTCATGCTTTATTTTTGACGAGCGCACTCTTTGGCTTTGGTAGATGGCGACGCGCTCACTATACTCAATGTTAACCAGACACAATAGCTTCGAAGACAAGACCGTGACAGACGATGACCATGACGCGTTTCGTACCGCGTTTTCCGACGCGACACCTTTGAAGGTCGAAGAACGGGTTCCCGAGACGCGACCCAAGCCCAAGCCCGGGGCGCACTTTTCGCGTGCCGATGAGCGCGACGTGCTTCGAGAAAGCCTGCAGGACGATATTGACACCATCGAACACGGCCACGGAGCGGCGCTCAGGTTTCATCGGGCGTCGGTGGGACGACGAACCATGCGCAAACTCGCCCGGGGCGGATACAGCGTGCAGGCGGAAATCGACCTGCACGGCATGACCGTCGCCGAGGCCAGGGAACGGCTCTCGGACTTTATCGAATACAGTGTTGTGGCCAACAATATGTGCGTACGAATCGTTCACGGCAAGGGCCTGGGTTCCGGTGACCGCGGACCGGTGCTGAAGAGTGCGGTCAATCGATGGCTGCGGCGCTGGGACAGCGTCCTGGCTTTCGTCTCGGCGCGGCAGGTCGACGGCGGCACCGGCGCCATCTATGTCTTGCTGCAGAAGACCTAATAGCCTGTCGCACCCAGGCGATCGTTCAGGATCACGTCCGGCAGGCGACTAGCGCGGAGCATCCCTGACGTCGGCGAGTTCACGCAGTACTGACGTTGCAAATGCGCCGCGCGGCAATGCGAACGCCAGCGACAGGGACTCCCCGCTTACCGACCAGTCCAGCCCCGCCACCCGGAGCCTGAAGCTGCGGCTGGCCGGTTTGACGCGCGCATCGCCCAGCGCCGTGAGCCAGCGCTGGTGATGGGCAGCAGCACCCGAGGCCGGTGAGCCTTCGCCGGGCAGCGTGCCGGCCGGATGTATGTCCAGTTCCACGCAGCGATGGTCCAGCTCCGCATCGGGTTCCTGCACCGGGAAAACGCTGCCGCTGCCATCGAGATTGGCGAAGTCACCCGCGACCAGTCGATTCCAGCTGCCGTCCCTGACGCGCCCGTCGAGCTGCTCGTTGAATAGGTAGGAGCGCGCGGCGGAGATTGCGAAGCTGCGCTTATGGCGCGGCAAGCGCTTGCCATCTGCCCATTGGTCGGCCAGCGCAATATTCGCTCCGCCGCGACCGAAGCGCTGCTCGCCAAAGTAGTTGGGCACTCCTTTGGCAGCGAGCAGGGCCATGCGATCCCGTAGCTGAGACGCAGAGGCCAGCTCGCCGCGCAGCACGAGGCGAAAACGGTTTGCGCGGTGAGCCCCGCGACGAAGTTTGCGGCTGTGACGCCGCTGCTCGAGCAGTTGAACGCCTTCGACCTGCAGCTGTTGCCAGTCGGGCGCGTTCCAGCGAGGTACGCTGAACCATTGCCGCGTGACGGCGTAACGATCCTTTAGCCCGGCGTAGCCAATGTCCCTGGGCGGCACCGAGGCATGATTCGCCAGCTGCCGCGACACCCAGTCCGTATTGGCATTCGTCTTTTCCACGAACAGATAATCGTGCTCACCGTCGTCACTGAATTCAAAGCCGAGTTCCTCGGTGACGTCAAAGTCTTCAGGCCGCGATCGAATCAGGGCGGTAAACAGAGGCCCACCGTAGGCGCGGGCCCAGTTTGGCAGGGGCACCGGGGCTAGTCGGAATGGCCGGCGGCGACGGGAACGACCTGGTAGAAGGTCTCGCGCTGTCCGATCATGCCAAGATCCGTTCTTGCGCGCTCTTCCGCTGCGTTCCTGCCCCGCTTGAGATCAATCACCTCGGCATCGAGCGCCGCATTCCGTTCCCGTAGCGATTCGTTGAGCGTGCGCTGCTCGGCGACGGCTGTCCTCAAGTTCATCGTCTTTCGGTATCCGTCATCCGACAACCAGAGATCGAGCTGCAGGCCGAGACCGGCGATTCCCAACAGCAGCAGCAATGTTCGTGATCGAATCAAACGATGGCCCCAAGTAGTCTGTAAAGACGCGCCTACGCGACCTTGACCGAAAAGGCGTCACGCGCCGCATACGACGCGTCGGCGCCCAGTTCCTCTTCGATGCGCAGCAGCTGGTTATACTTCGCGATACGATCCGAGCGTGACAGAGATCCTGTCTTGATCTGGGTCGCTTTTGATCCCACCGCGATATCCGCAATCGTGCTGTCCGAAGTTTCACCGGAACGGTGCGAGATCACCGCCGAATAAGCCGCCTCGTGTGCCATAGTAATCGCATCAAGAGTTTCGCTTAAGGTACCGATTTGGTTGGGTTTTATCAATATGGAATTGGCAATTTTTTCATCGATGCCGCGACGCAGGATGGTGGTATTGGTGACGAACAGGTCGTCGCCGACGATCTGTACCCGATCGGCGAGCGCATCGGTCAATATGCGCCAGCCCTCCCAGTCACTTTCGTCCATGCCGTCCTCGATCGTGATAATCGGATAGGCGTCGGCGAGTTCCGCAAGATAGGCGCTGAATCCCGCCGCGTCGAAGCTGCGCCCCTCGGACGCCAGCTTGTAGACCCCGTTCTCGTAGAATTCCGAGCTTGCCGCGTCGAGACCCAGCAAGATGTCCACGCCCGCCCTGAAGCCCGCCTTTTCGATTGCGGTCATGATGGTATCGAGTGCTGCCTTGTTTGACGGCAGATCCGGCGCGAAACCGCCCTCATCGCCGACCGCGGTGTTCAGCCCCTGGCTGCGCAGGACGCTTTTCAGGCTGTGAAATATTTCCGCCCCGTAGCGCAGCGCTTCCCGAAAACTGGGTGCGCCCACCGGCAGGATCATGAACTCCTGGATATCGACGCTGTTATCGGCGTGCGCTCCGCCATTGATGATATTCATCATCGGCACGGGCATGGTCGTTCCGGGCCCAAGATGACGGAACAGCGAGATACCCTTCGAAGTAGCTTCCGCTCGAGCGGCCGCAAGCGAGATTGCCAGCAGCGCGTTTGCACCGAGGCGCCCCTTGTTGTCCGTTCCGTCGAGTTCAATCATGCGATGGTCGAGCGCGCGCTGGTCGTCGAACTCGACGCCGACGAGCGCCTTTTGCAGCTCGCCGTTGATGTTGGCGACGGCTTTCAGCACGCCTTTGCCAAGATAGCGCGCCTTGTCGCCGTCACGCAGTTCCACGGCCTCGCGCGTCCCGGTCGATGCTCCGGACGGCACCGCCGCCCGTGCCATAACACCGTCGGCGAGCGTGACGTCGGCTTCCACCGTCGGGTTGCCGCGCGAGTCGAGAATTTCACGACCACGAATATTGCTTATCTTGATCATTGTTGCTCCGAGTCAGTTGCCCCGAGGCCGAAGCCTGCTTCGAGGTAGTCATTTTTCTTGACGCTGGCATCGATCGAAACCAGTGTTTCCAGCAGCGCTCTCATCAGCCCCAGCGGCCATGCGTTGGGCCCGTCACTCAGCGCTTTCGACGGGTCCGGATGCGTCTCCATGAACAGGCCGGCGACGCCGGCGGCGGTCGCCGCACGCGCCAGCACCGGAATGAACTCGCGCTGTCCACCGGAAGACGTACCTTTGCCGCCGGGCAACTGCACCGAATGCGTCGCATCGAACACGACCGGGCAGCCGGTGCTGCGCATGATGGCGAGCCCTCGCATGTCCGACACCAGGTTGTTGTAGCCGAAGGAGAAGCCCCGCTCGCACACCATGATGGCGTCATTGCCGGTGGACCTTGCCTTGTCGACGACGTTCTGCATTTCCCAGGGCGACAGGAACTGGCCTTTCTTGATATTGAGCGGCTTGCCGGCCGCGGCAGCACGAAGAATAAAGTTCGTCTGCCGACAAAGGAAGGCCGGCGTCTGCAGCACGTCGACCACGTCGGCCACTTCATCCATTGGCGTGTCTTCGTGCACGTCGGTGATAACGGGCAGGCCCAGCTGTTTGCGAACCTCGCTCAGTATGCGCAGACCCTCCTCCATGCCGGGTCCGCGAAAACCGTCGCGGGAACTGCGATTGGCCTTGTCAAAGGAAGACTTGTAGATCAGCGGAACACCGAGCTCCGCACAGATTTCTTTCAGCGTGCCGGCCGTGTCCAGGGCCATTTGCTCGCTTTCGACGACGCAAGTGCCGGCGATCAGGAAAATCGGATGCTCGTTGCCGGCGTCGAAACCGCAAAGCTTCATGCCTCCGCCGCCTCCGGCATGTCGCTCTCGGCGTGGCGCCGTACCGCGCTAATGAAGCTCTTGAACAGCGGATGACCATCGCGCGGGTTGGAGGTGAACTCGGGATGAAACTGGCTGGCCAGGAAAAATGGATGGCCCGGCAACTCGATCATCTCAACCAGGTTATCAACGGAGAGACCCGAGAAACGCAGGCCGGCGTCCGCGAGCTGTTGCCGATAGTTGTTGTTCACCTCGTAACGGTGTCGATGGCGCTCTTCGATCGTCGTCCTGCCGTAGCACTGCGCCGCGAGCGAACCCTCGGCGAGCGACACCCTTTGCGCACCCAATCGCATCGTACCGCCGAGATCCGAATCCTCGTCTCGCTGTTCGGTGCCGCCGGACTTGTCTTGCCACTCGGTAATCAGTCCAACCACTGGGTGCGGCGTATGCGGGTCGAATTCAGTGCTCATGGCGCCATCCAGGCCCGCCAGGTTCCGGGCTGCCTCGATAACTGCTACCTGCATGCCAAGGCAGATGCCCAGGTAGGGAATGCCGGCTTCGCGTGCGAACCGAACCGTCTCGATCTTGCCCTCGATGCCCCGATCACCAAAGCCGCCCGGCACCACGATGCCATGCATGTCCTTGAGACAAGCGACGCCGTTTTTCTCGATGTCGTTGGACTCGATGAAGTGAATATTGACCCTCGTTCTCGTGTGAATGCCGCCGTGCTGCAGAGCCTCGACCAGCGAGATATACGAGTCCTTGAGGTCCATGTACTTGCCGACCATGGCAATATCGACGTCGAACTCCGGGTGCTGCTTGGCCTCCACAATCGCATCCCACTCGCTCAGATCGGCCTCCGGCAGGCTCAGCCCCAACTGCTTCGCAACAATTTCATCGAGGCCCTGGTCGTGCATCATGGCCGGGATCCGGTACAGGTCGTCGGCATCATACGCCGAGATAACAGCCTTCTCCTGCACGTTCGTGAACAACGCGATCTTGCGACGCTGCTCATCGGGCAGCGGCAGTTCCGAGCGGCATACCAGTATGTCAGGCTGAATACCGATCGAACGCAGTTCCTTCACCGAATGCTGCGTAGGCTTGGTCTTGATCTCCGAGGACGTGGAAATGAAGGGCACCAGCGTCAGGTGCACGTAAACGACACGCTCGTGGCCGAGTTCCACGCCCATCTGCCGGATCGCCTCGAGGAATGGCAGCGATTCGATGTCGCCCACCGTGCCACCGATCTCAACAAGGCAGATATCCGCATCGCCGGCACCCAGCTCAATGCTTTGCTTGATCTCGTCGGTGATATGCGGGATCACCTGCACGGTCGCGCCCAGGTACTCGCCGCGCCGTTCCTTGCCGATGACACTCTCGTAAATGCGGCCGGTGGTGTAGTTGCTGTGTCGCCCGCCATGCGCCGTGCGTACAAAGCGCTCGTAGTGGCCGAGATCGAGATCGGTCTCTGTGCCGTCGTGAGTGACAAAGACCTCGCCGTGCTGAAACGGGCTCATGGTCCCGGGGTCGACATTGATATAGGGATCCAGCTTGATCATGCTGATCGTGAGTCCCCGCGCCTCGAGAATGGCACCAAGGCAGGCCGAGGTGATGCCCTTCCCCAGGGAAGAGACCACGCCGCCGGTTATGAAAACATACGATGTCATGTGTTAATCCGAGGCCTGTGGCGCATGAATTTCGCGGAAAGCGGGAAACAAGAAAGGGCTGGATCAAAAGCACTGTCGGCTAACGCTGTGCTTTCTTCCAACCCTTCGATTTTCGCGCCGTCGTTGGACTGAAGACGGTTTTAAACGTTATCAGATAGGCCCCGGGGACACAACGACTTACGGCCCTTCCTTGCCGCGCAGACAGCCTGTCAATGCAGCGCTGGCCGGCCTTTCCAGCGTAGCGCGACACCCGGTTCGCTCACCGCACTCGCCGCCAGCCAAAGATCGCCGACCGCCACGAGATCATCGCCCGCGTAGACCAATGGCAGTCGATCGCGCATCCAGGGAACCACGCCCTCTTCCTGAAGTAATTTCTTTAATTTGCGCGTATGCGACTGATGATAAGGCTTAAACTCCTCACCGCCCTGGCGAAAACGAATCTGGATATCGCGCCGCATCATCTCCTCCGACAGCCCCACCGCCTGCCCGCGCAGGAATTCGAGAATGCCCAGCCCCGGTCCCAGCGGGACTTCGTCCGCGTCTACACGGATGCTCCCCGGCACGGTTTGTGGCGACTCGGGCAGAAGATACAAGCCGTTTCGATAGCGCCGCACGACGGTACCCGGCCAGGTCACGAGTGGCTGTGCGTCCTCACGCGCCGGGAGGACCTCGTTCTGAATCCGCGATAACTGCATCGCTGTTGGCGTGGACAGCCCGAGTTCCCGCAGCGCGTAGCGCAGCAGATTGCGCTGCCGTGCCGCCGACAATCGCAGCAGACCGTCAATGGCGAGCCGCCTCGCACATCCGCCCAGCGACTCGAGATCGATCCGAGCGAGATCCGACAGCAGCCGCGACGCCTCACCCGCGTGCCGCGCGCTGCGTTGCAGGCGCGCCGCGATGTCGGGCCATCGCGCGCCCAGCCGCGGCAGGATATCGTGCCTGAGGAAATTGCGGTCGAATCGGCGATCCACGTTGGACGGGTCCTCGATCCAGAGCAGTGCCTCCCGGCTCGCATACTCGACGAGTTCGCGCCGGCTCGTATCGAGCAGCGGGCGAGCAAGCCATCCCGGGCCGAAACGGCGCAGCATGCCGATACCGGCGATGCCCATCGGACCGCTGCCACGGATGAGATTCAGGAGCAGCGTCTCGGCCTGGTCTTCGCGGTGGTGAGCGCTCATCAACCAGTCGCCGGATTCGAGCTTCGAGTGCAGCGCGTTGTAGCGCGCGTCCCGGGCCGATGCCTCGGGACCCTTACCCGATTCAAGTTGTACCGCGACGCCAAGCGACTGGAATTCGACGTTGAAATCTTGCGCCACCTGCCTGCAATGCTCGCTCCAGGCGCCGGAATCCGTCTGCAGCCCGTGATCGACATGGATCGCCTGCAGTGGAACACCGTGCTCTTCGCGCAGTGCAACCAGCAGGTGCAACAGCACCGTGGAGTCGAGACCACCGCTGAATGCCACGATGTATCGGGAGGGAATGCCGGCGACGGTTTCGAGTTCCCTGAGCTTTCGCAACAAAGCCTCGGCGTCTGGAGTCACGCCTCTTTGAACTGGCCGAAGCTCGCCAGCCGCTGCTGACGCTGCTCGAGCAACTGGTCGAGCGACAATCGTTCAAGGTCATCCAGGCTCTTCAGGATGGCATTGCGAACGAGCTCGCCCATCTCCTCAGGGTTGCGGTGTGCGCCACCCAGGGGTTCTGCGAGAACCTCGTCGACCAGGCCGAATTCACTGAGGCTTGGCGCGGTTATGCGCATCGCCTCCGCCGCCGCCTCCGCCTTGTCTGCGCTTTTCCACAGGATCGAGGCACAGCCCTCGGGCGAGATCACCGAATAGACGGCGTATTGCAGCATCAGCAGCCGGTCGCCCACACCAATCGCGAGCGCACCACCGGACCCACCTTCGCCGATGACCACGCAAATGATGGGCGTCCGGAGCAAGGCCATCAGGTAAAGGCTTCTCGCGATCGCTTCGCTCTGGCCGCGCTCCTCGGCACCGACGCCGGGATAGGCACCCGGCGTATCGATGAACGTAACGACCGGCAACGAAAATTTCTCAGCGAGCCGCATGAGCCGCTGTGCCTTGCGATAGCCTTCCGGCTTCGGCATGCCGTAGTTTCGACGCACGCGCTCTTTGGTGTCTCGACCCTTCTGGTGACCAATGAACATCACGGCGCGCCCGTCGATACGGCCAACGCCTCCGATGATCGCCGGGTCGTCGGCATACATGCGATCACCGTGGAGCTCCTGAAAGTCGGGCGAGATCATCCGCAGGTAGTCCATCGTATACGGCCGGGATTCGTGCCGGGCTATCCGCGCGACCTGCCATGGCGTGAGCTTGGAGAAGATGCTTTTCGTCAGCGCTTCGCTCTTGCTCTTTAGCCGTGCAACCTCCTCATTGATGTTGACCTCCGAGTCGTTGCCGACGTAACGCAGCTCTTCGATCTTCGCCTCGAGCTCGGCGATAGGTTGCTCAAAATCAAGGAATTTCAGGTCCATAAAACCGAGATTACATGATTTCGCGGCCAGGCGCGTACAGTAAGCGGACATTATTGTTGCCGAGCAACTCGCTCAGCTTGTCGCGCAGTTCGCGGCTCGGGCGCACCGCCCATTCGGGCCCAAGCGACAATCGAGCCGTCGCGCTGTCGCCGACGTATCGCACCGAGACATCGCAGTTGCCCTCGCGAAACGGCAGCAACAGATCGTGCAGCCTGACCAGTAGCTGCTCACCCTGACCGTTCGGCGCCAGGCTCAGGACCATGCCCTTCGCTCGCGACTCGATTACGCGGTCGATATGCAGCACCGACTTCGCGTTTATGGTCCAGCTGCCAACGAAGTCGTCGTAACGAAGGCCGCCTGAAATAACGACAATTTCGTCCTTTACGAGCAGGTGCCGGAACTCCTGGAACGCTTCGTTGAACAGGCTTATCTCCATGCGACCCGTGTCGTCGTCAAGCACGACGCTGACACGATTGCCGCGCTTGCGGACGTCGACGATGAGTCCGGCAACGGTAGCCTCGCGGCGTGACTGCGCGTAATTGCGTTCCCCTTTGTTGTTTTGCGGTGGCGGTTCGGCCGTGATGTCCGCCAGTCGACCATCGACAAAAAAGCCGGCATCGTTGCGCACGGCGTCGAAGGGATGGCCTGTCAGGTAAAGGCCCAGCGCTTCTTTCTCATTGCTGAGCAGTACACGCTCCTGCCATTCGGACAGGCGTACCGGCGCCACGGCGATCTCCGCGGCCGGTATCTCTAGGCCAAACATGTCGTTCTGACCGGCAGCGGCTGCACGCGCCTGCTGATCGGCACTGCGCAATGCCTCCGGTACCTGGTGCATCAGGCTGCGGCGGGACTCGCCGAAGCCATCCATAGCGCCCGATTTCACCAGCGCTTCCAGCGCACGCCGGTTGATCTTGTCGTGATCGACGCGGCGGCAAAACTCGACGAGGCTTTCGAATTCGCCGTTGGCTTCCCGCTCGCTGATCAATGAGTCGATTGCCGAGTGTCCCACGCCTTTGATCGCGCCGAGGCCGTAAAGGATCGTACGCTCGTCTGAAACACTGAACTGAAACGATGAACGGTTTACGTCCGGTGGCAACAAGCTGAGTCCGAGCTGACGACAATCGTCTTTCAGCGTCACCAGCCGGTCCGTGTTCTGCAGATCCGCACTCATCACCGCCGCCATGAAAGCCGCCGGGTAGTGCGCTTTCAGGTAGGCCGTTTGGTACGACAGCACCGCGTACGCTGCCGAGTGCGATTTATTGAAGCCATAGCCGGCAAACTTTTCCATCAGGTCGAAAATGCGGGTCGCGGTCGCTTCAGTCACGCCGCGCTCGGTTGCACCGGTGACGAAGATCTCGCGTTGCTTCGCCATTTCTTCAGGCTTTTTCTTGCCCATTGCACGGCGCAGCAGGTCGGCGCCGCCCAGCGTATAGCCCGCCAGCACCTGTGCGATCTGCATGACCTGCTCCTGGTACAGGATCACGCCGTAGGTCTCTTCGAGAACCGGTTTCAGGTCGGGATGCAGGTAGTCGATGTCGGCCTTGTTTGACGCGTGCTTGCGCGTCATGAAGTCATCGACCATGCCGGACTGCAGCGGTCCGGGCCTAAACAGTGCAACCAGCGCAACCAGGTCACCGAACTGATCGGGTCGAAGTCGCTTGATCAGGTCACGCATGCCGCTCGATTCGAGCTGGAATACGGCGGCGGTCTGCGTGCTGCGCAGCAGCTCAAAGGTGGCTTTGTCGCGCCCCGGGATGCGCGTTATGTCGAGCTTGCGTTCCGGGTACGTCTCGTTGATGATGCGCACGGCCCATTCGATGATTGTCAGCGTCTTCAGGCCGAGGAAATCGAACTTGACGAGCCCGACGGCCTCGACATCATCCTTGTCGAGCTGGGTGACTACGTTGCTGCCACCCTCTTCGCAGTACAGCGGTGCGAAATCCGTCAACGGCCCGGGCGATATAACGACGCCGCCCGCGTGTTTGCCGGCATTGCGCACGAGTCCCTCCAGCGATTTCGCAAGATCGATGATTGCCGCCACTTCTTCGTCGTCGCGGTACATCGACGCAAGCTCGTCGGACTGTTCGAGCGCTTTTTCGAGCGTTATGCCGAGCTCGAAAGGCACCTGTTTCGCGATCCTGTCAACGAATCCGTACGGCTGCCCGAGGACTCGGCCGGTATCGCGGATGACGGCTTTCGCCGCCATGGTGCCAAAGGTAATGATCTGCGAGACGCGCTCCCGGCCGTAGCGCTGCGCGACGTAGTCGATGACCGCATCACGACCTTCCATGCAAAAGTCGATATCGAAATCCGGCATCGATACGCGCTCGGGATTGAGGAAGCGTTCGAACAGCAAGTCATGTTCCAGTGGATCCAGTGCTGTAATGCCGAGAACCCAGGCGACCAGCGAGCCCGCGCCCGAGCCGCGGCCAGGCCCGACAGGCACGTCGTTTTCCCGCGCCCAGCGAATGAAATCGGCCACAATCAGGAAGTAGCCGGGGAACCCCATCGATTGTATGACACCGAGTTCGATGGCGAGTCGCTCGAAGTAGGGCGCGGCCAGCCGGCCACGATCTTTTTCGGCAACGCCTTCGAGTTCGAACTTCCTTGCCAGCGCCGCGTCGAGTCCGCGTTTCGCTTCCGCTTCAAGAAATTCCGATTCCGTCTGGCCTTCGGGTACCGGAAATGCAGGCAGAACACTGTTGCCCAGCTTCAGGTCGAGATTGCATCGGCGCGCGATCTCCACCGTGTTCTCGAGTGCGGCCGGAACGTCGGAAAACAGGTCGGCCATTTCCTCCTGCGATCGCAGGTATTGATGCTCGCTGTACAGGCGCGGTCGTTCCGCATCCGCCAGACCCCGTCCGTCATGAATGCAGACACGGGCCTCGTGGGCGTTAAAGTCGTCCCTGTCCAGAAAACGCACATCGTTCGTCGCAACGACCGGCACCTGTTTTTCGCTCGCCAGCGCCAGGCTGGCCTGAACGCAATCCTCTTCGCCTGCACGTCCCGTGCGAATCAGCTCGATATAAAAACGATCCGGAAAAGTCGCCTGCCAGCCTTTCAGCAGCTCGGCCGCCCTGTCAACGTGTGAGCTGCGCAGCGCATGACCGATATCGCCCTGCAGGCCACCTGACAATGCAATGAGTCCCTGGCAACTTTCCTCGTGCAACCACTCGCGCCGCGCCAACGGCAAACCGCGAACCTGACCCTCAAGGTAACTACGCGTTATCAGTTCCGAAAGTTTTCGATAGCCAGTGTCGTTCTGGCAAAGCAGCACCAGCGTGAACGGCCGCTCCGGCTCATCGTCGTTGAAGAGTCGAAGATCGACTCCGATGAGCGGTTTGATGCCGGCGGCTATCGCCTTGCGGTAAAACTTGACGAGACCGAAGAGATTGTTCTGATCCGTGAGCGCGACGGCCGGCATTGACTTC
The DNA here is from genome assembly GCA_963701335.1 of uncultured Gammaproteobacteria bacterium. GTDB lineage: Bacteria > Pseudomonadota > Gammaproteobacteria > Steroidobacterales > Woeseiaceae > UBA1847. The sequence goes on along the minus strand of CAVOZR010000004.1, from coordinate 1,432,185 downwards.
GACGCGCAACGTTGCATCAGCGACGGAATTCGCACGGTACTGTCCACCAGTGAATACTCGGTGTGCACATGCAGGTGAACGAAACCGGGGGCCGTCATATCCCGGTTCTTATCGGAGCGAAGGTGAAGCGATGCTCGCGGCACGGACCGAATTCGCGCAGTCGCGCCCGGTGCACGTCGGTGCCGTAGCCTTTGTGGCGGGCGAATTCGTAGCAGGGATACAGGCGGTCCAGTTCCATCATCTTGTGATCACGCGCGGTTTTGGCAATGATCGAGGCGGCACTGATTTCAGCGACCTGACTGTCTCCTCCTACGATCGCTTGCCCGTCTATCTGTCGCCCGCAGAATTCCAGGTTCGGCAGCCGATTACCGTCTACTCTGACGCCGCCGGGTGAAATCCACAGGCCCAGTATCGCTCTCCTCATGGCCAGCAGGGTTGCTGCCAGTATGTTGATCGCGTCGATTTCCGCGGGATCGGCCCAGGCGACAGACCACGCAAGAGCGCGCGCACGGATGTCGACGGCCAGTGCCTCCCGTCTCTTCCCTGACAGCCTTTTCGAATCGGCGAGTCCGGCGATCGGCCGTCGCGGATGCAGAATCACCGCGGCGGCGGCGACCGGCCCCGCCAACGGCCCGCGACCCGCCTCGTCGACGCCGGCAACGAGTGCCCCTGAGTCAAACAATCCAGTGTCCTGTGCCATGATCTGGTACGACATGGTACGAACTTATGGGACAGGACACTAGTGTCCTGTCCGGTTAGTTGGCATGATTTCAGAGCCCCCAAAACGCGCAAGGACAAGGCGCATTGCGCCGCCAATGTCGAGACCTTGGCAAGCGATGCAACGATGGCATTGCGCGTTTTGGCGGCTCCCGAAGGGCGCGCCGTACAAGGCCTGTGGCCGTGTTGCGTTCCTTGACAAGGGCCGGGCCATTGCCGGCGGAACGCGCCTTGCCACACGCCTTGTGCAGCGCGCTGAAATTATGCGAACTAAGCGGACAGGACACTAGCCTGCATGAATGCCCGGTAACTGCGCCAGCTCGATAACGGCATCGGCCGCTCGCTGGTCTGCGTCAAGGGCCAGCTCAGTGCGCAGCCTGGCGAATTCGCGGCTGATGCTTCTTCTTTGCTCCGGGTTGTCGAGCATCCCGGCAACCGCTTCCGCAATTGCAGACGGCTCGGCGTCCTTCTGCATGAATTCCGGAACCAGTGGTGTCTCGGTCAGCAGATTCGGCAAGGTGTAGTAGTCGAGCTTCACCAGCCGGAGTCCGATGGCAATGGCATGCGTGACCGGCGCCAGCCGATATACGGCGATCGTCGGCTTGCCGAGAAGCGCCGATTCCAGCGCCGCGGTTCCGGAGGCCAGCAATACTACGTCGGCTGCCATCATCGCCGTCTCCGAGTTGCCATCGAGCAACAGGAAGCGATCGGCGACACCGGCGGCCGCCAGCTGCCGCTCGATCGTGACGCGCAAGGCCGGTGTAGCAACGGGCGTGACGAATCGAATGCCCGGGCGTGAGACGTCCAGCCGCTTCGCAACGTCCGCCAGGATTGCGCCCAGCCGGCTGACCTCGCCGCTGCGGCTTCCCGGCAACACCGCAACCACTTCGCCGGCATCCAGGCCCAGCGAGCGGCGCGCCGCCGCTGCATCGACGTGCTCCGGCAAGCTGTCGGCTTTCGGGTGACCCACGAAGACGGCGTCCACGCCGTGCGCGTCATACAATTTTTTTTCAAAAGGCAGGATGCAAAGCACCTTGTCGACGGCGGCCTTGATGGTCTTTATGCGGCCTTTTCGCCACGCCCAGACAGACGGGCTGACGTAGTGCACTGTCCTGATACCGCTGCTGCGAAGCTTCTTCTCGAGCCCCAGGTTGAAATCCGGTGCATCGATGCCGACGAACACGTCAGGCGGCGACGCACGCCAGCGTTTGACGAGCGCCTTGCGTAATCGCAGCAAGCGCGGAATATGAACAAGAGGCTCGACCAATCCCATCACCGAGAGCGACTCGGCGGGCTCCCACTGCTCACAACCCGCAGCCACCATCGCCGGGCCGGCGACCCCCTCGAAACTCGCATCGGGCACCCGCGCCCGCAAGGCACGCAGCAGTCCTGCCCCCAGCAGGTCGCCGGAGGCCTCACCAGCAACCAGTCCAATCCTCATCTCGCGGTCCTAGTGTCCTGTTTGCCCGGTTCGTTGACTTTCAGAAAGACTGCAAAGCGCTACTGCAAGGCGCAGTCTGCCGGTAATGGTAGGCCCTTGCCAAGGGCTGCTGGCCGCGCTGAAGGTTAACGGACCAGGCCACGTTCGGAGGAGCGCAGCGAGTCAAGAAACAGGCGAAGCTCCGGCTGATGCTCGCTAAGGCCGGCTATCTCGTCGATCGCCTCGGAGAGCTTGTATCCCTTTCGAAAGGTAAGCCGGTACGCGTTCTTTATATTGCGAATTTGCTCCGTCGAAAAGTCGCGACGCTTGAGTCCCTCGGAATTGATGCCCCTGGGCACCGCCGGCTGTCCCGAGACTGTCGTGTACGCCGGAACATCGCGATTGATACCCGCGTACATGCCCAGAAAGGCATGCGCGCCAATGCGACAAAACTGGTGGACACCGGAAAAGCCGCCGCATATGACCCAGTCGCCGATATGCACGTGGCCCGCCAGCGTCGTGTTGTTCGCCATTATGGTGTGATCGCCGACCACGCAGTCGTGCGCAATGTGGACGTAAGCCATGATCCAGTTGTCGTCGCCAATGCTCGTTTCGCCCCTGTCCTGCACGGTACCGCGGCTGATCGTGCAAAACTCGCGGATCGTGTTTCCATCGCCGATGACCAGGCGCGTCGGTTCGTTCGCGTATTTCTTGTCCTGGGGGTCATCACCGATCGAGGCGAACTGATAGATGTGATTGTTCTTGCCGATGACGGTAGGCCCGTTGATAACGACGTGGCTGTCGACGATAGAGCCGCTGCCAAGTTCGACATCATCGCCGATCACGGCATAAGGGCCAACAGAAACGTCGCTCCCGATGCGGGCTTTGTCTGAAACGATTGCGCTTGCGTGAATCATGGCATTCAGACCCTGAAGACGACCGGGCTAGTGACCGCCCTTTTCCAGATGGCTCACTCGTTCGAACAGTTTATCCAGACGGCGGAATCTTGCCAGCTGCTTCGCCCAGCGCTTTGATTCCTCGGCGGGAAAACTCGCGGCGTAGGTACCCGGTTTCACGACGTCCTTGGATAGAAAAGTCTTGGCGGCAACGACCACGTCGTCGCAGACGTTGATATGCCCGACCGCGCCGGACGCGCCGGCAAACATGCATCGCCTGCCGATCCTTGTGCTGCCTGCAATCCCCGTCATACCGGCCAGCGCCGTATGGGCACCAATATGGACGTTGTGTGCAATCATGCAAAGATTATCGATTCGGACACCGTCCTCGATGATCGTATCGTCAAGCGCGCCGCAATCCACGGTGGTATTCGCGCCAATTTCGACGTCGTCGCCAATGCGCACGCCGCCAAGCTGCGGAACCTTAATCCAGCCTTCGGGCGTCATCGCGTTACCGAAACCATCGGCGCCGATGACGACACCGGGATGAAACACACCGCGCATACCGATTACGACACTGCGCGCAAGGGTAACGTTGGCCACGAATCGGCAGGCATCCCCTATCCTGCAATCCGGGCCGACCACCGTGCCAGGGCCGAGGTAGACGTCTGGTCCGATTTCCGATCGCTCACCAACGACGACGTGAGCGGCGAGGCAAGCGCTATCCGCGACCGTCGCGCTGGCCGCCACGACGGCCGATGCATGGACTCCGGGCGCAAACGCCGGTGGCGGGCACACCGCCGCCACCATCTGCGCGTAACAAGCGTAGGGATTGTCGTGCAGGATGGCCGCAACCGGCGACGCCGCGGCGTCCTCGGGCCGCAGAATCACAGCGGCCGCTTTTGTTTCGGCAAGCTGCGTCTTCAGCGCGGTATTTGCGAGAAAACAAAGCGAGTCCGGCGTCGCACTGGACAACGACGCGACCCGATTAACGACTACGTCGGGGTCGCCGATCAGCTCACAACCGAACTGCGTGGCAAGCGCTCCAATGCTGATCGGCACGGGTTCCTGGCCCTCCCCTGACGATGGCCTATCGCTTGCTCGTTGCCTGGTGGTTCGCCTCAACGGCACGCAAGACCTGCTCGGTGATATTGACTTCGTTGCTCGCGAACAGCACGCCATCACCGACAATCAGGTCGAACCCCTGCGCTTGCGCGTAGTCCTGCACTTCCTTCAGCATGGAACGCTGCAGCACGCCGTATTCTTCGTTTTGTCGAAGATTCAGGTCTTCGCGGAATTCGTTTTGCAGTCGCGACACTTCGCGCTGCAGGTCTCTGAGATCCTTCTCCGCATTGCGGCGCTCGGTTTCGCCCATGACGGCAAAGTCTTTTTGTGCTTTGGCGGAGAGCTCTTCGAATTCTTTCTGTTTGGCAAGAAACTCCCGCTGCCGCGGCGCAAATTCCTCCTGCAAAGCGTCCATTGCGATTTTCGTCTGCGGAGCCCGCTCGATCAGGGCCGGAAGGCTGACGACGCCAATCTTCATGTCCTGCGCCGCCGCTGGCAATGCAAATGCACACGCCAGAACCACACCCAATCCTGCTTTAACCAACTGTCGCTTTACAAAACTCATAACCTTTCCATTCCTTAAAACGCCTGTCCAATGGAGAACTGGAAACGCTCCAGTTCGTCGCCGAAATACCGGTCGTTGCCGTCATACGGGTTCAGCGGGTAGGCGTAGCTGAACCGGAACAGACCCAACGGTGCCAGCCACTCAACCCCAATACCCACCGATGTCCGTAACTCGTCCAGATCCGGTTCGTACAATATCGGGCTACCGAGCCTGTCGGTAAACGCCACCTCGCCGGTGTTGAATACATTGCCGACATCGTAGAACAGGGTAGCTCGCGCCTGGCTGGCCCATTTGTCGGGAAGCGGGAGTATAAGCTCAAGTTGACTCGCAACCAACACGTTGCCGCCATATGGGCGGCCAAAACTGTCGCGGGGTCCAAGATACGACTCCTTGAATCCGCGCACCGACTGCGGCCCGCCGCCGTAGAACTGTTTGTACGGTGGCAATGCCGTCGTGTCGCCGATGCCCTCGCCTATGCCCAGTTCGGAGTTGAAGCGCATCACCCACTTGTTCGTGATCGGGAAATACTTGGTGAAGCTGTAGCGCGCCTGGTAGAACTCGACGTCGCTTCCTGGTACCGCCATGGACAGGAACAGCTGCTGGCGTGTGCCACGATTCGCAAATAGCGAGCGATTGCGGCTGTCGTAGGTCCAGCCCGCGATGAGTTCGACGGTATCGAACTGCGTACCGAAGAAGGAACGCCCGCCGCCGAGATCCTGGGTGAATGGGTTACCGTTATTAGTCACCCAGTCCTGCGCCTGCTGTGTACTGTTGAGCGACGACAACAACTCAGAGTGCTGGAACGTAGCCCCCACGGAAATCGACTGGTATTCGGTAATCGGATAGCCGTAGTCGATCGTCGCACCCGCACTGGTTGTCGAAAAGTCCGATGCGGCCGACGTGAACTGCGTAATGTCCCGGTAGTTGAAGCTGATGGTGCGTCGAATACCGTCCATGGATCGATAGGGATCCGTGTGCGACAGGCTGTAAAGTTTCTGGAATCGGCCGGAGTTGAGCTCGAGCGCCACGCGATTTCCGCTGCCGAGAAAGTTGGTGTGCACGATACTGCCGTTAAGCAGCAGTTTCTGCGATTCGGAATATCCCACACCGCCCGAGAATTGCCCGGGCATGCGATACTCGAGATCGAAATCGACGTCGACGAGATCCGGAGTGCCGGGCACCGGTGCGTTACTGACCTCAGCTTTCTCGATGAATGGCAGTCGCTGCAGGCGGACCTTCGATCGATCGATCAGCGAATTCGACAAGTACGACCCTTCCATTTGTCGCATCTCTCGTCTTAGCACCTCATCATCTATCTGATCGACGCCGTTAAAATTGATACGGCGAACATAGACGCGATTCTGCGGGTTGACATAAAAAGTAATCGATGCCTCTTTCTTGTCGCGGTCGAGTTCCGGCACCGGTTCTATCTCCGCATTTGCATAGCCCTCTTCGCCGAGCCGGAAGGCCATCAGGTCGCTGGTTTGCGTGAGCGCTCTCTGGTTGAACACGGCACCCGGCTTGGTGAGAATCAGGCCTTGCAGGTACTCCTCGGGAACCACCATTTCGCCGACGAGCTTGACGTCAGATATCGTATAAAGCTCCCCTTCGCTTACGCCGATCGTGACAAATATGTCCTTCTTGTTGGGCGATATGGCGACCTGTGTGGACTCGATCTTGAAATCCGCATAGCCGCGATCCATGTAAAAGGAGCGCAGTGTCTCGAGGTCGCCCTCCAGCGCCTCCTTCGCGTAACGATCGTCCTGTCGTATCCAGGAAAGCCAGTTCGCAGTATCCAACGCGAAGCCTTCGCGAATCGCATCGTCGTCGAAGGTTTCATTGCCGACGATGTTGACCTGACGAATCTTGGCCCGATCGCCCTCTTTGACGTTCACCTTGACACGCACCGTGTTGTTGGGTCGCTCGCTAATCTCGGTGTCGATGACGACGCCGTATTTTCCGCGATCGTAGTATTGCTCACGCAGAAACATTTCAACGTTGTCGAGCACGGACCGGTCGAAGGTGCGGCCGCGTGCCAGGCCGACATTGCGCAGAGACTGCATCAGGTCTTCTGTCTTGATGTCCTTGTTGCCGTCGATCTCGAAGCTCTCGATGGATGGACGTTCCTTGACGACAATGACCAGTGTCTCGCCGTCGCGGCGCATCTCGATGTCGTCAAAAAGATTTTGCCCATATAAGGCCCGGATGGCCTCGCCAATACGATTGCGATCCAGCGTGTCACCGATATTGACCGGAAGATAGTTGAAGACCGTTCCCTCAGAAATACGCTGCAAGCCCTCCACGCGCATATCCTTTACGACGAATTCGCCGGCGCCCAGAGCCGTAACGGGCAGCGTCAACAACAATGCGAAAAGTGTGTGTCTCATTGGCAATGGATTTCCGTCCGACCCGGTCAGCCCAGGATTCTCGCTATGTCATTGTAGAATGCGAAGCTCATCAACAGGAGCAATGCGAATATGCCGACCTGCTGCCCGAGCATCTGTGCGCGTTCCGTCATCGGGCTGCCCTTTATCATTTCGATAAACTGATACACGATCTGGCCACCATCGAGGACCGGGATGGGCAACAGGTTGAGAACGCCCAGGCTAATGCTCACGACTGCAAGAAACCCCAGGAAATAACTGAGCCCCCGCTGCGCTGACTCGCCTGCTATCTGACCGATATTTATCGGACCGCTGATGTTCTTGATCGATACATCGCCCGTCACCATTCGACTCAACATCCTGACGGTAAAAAGCGTTGACCCCCAGGTCTTAATGGCCGCTTCGTTAAACGATTCCAGCGGCGAAAAACTGCGCCGATAGTAATAATCGGACGATGTTTGCGGAAGACTGATTCCCAAAAGACCGCGCTTCTCGCCGTCTACTTCATGTTCGCCAAGCTGCACTTCGACGCTTGTCGTCCGGCCATCGCGCTCGTATTCAACATCAACTCGCTGATTGGCGAGCGGCGAAACAACCCCGATGAGATCGGAGAATGTCTTTATACGAATACCGTTTATGGAAACAATCCGGTCGCCGATCCTGAGACCCGCTGACTCCGCGGCGCCGCCAGGTGACAAGGTGCCTATTTCTGCCGGCGGCTGCCAGATCTCGAAACCCAGTCCGTCAAACAGCAGACCCGGCTCGGTCAAACGAGTTCGCTCGGAACCGACGTCGATGACGGTGGATCGAACTCGGCCTGCCTCACTCTCGAGCGTCAGTGGAACCCGACCATCGACGACCATGTTGTCGAGGATCTGCACCAGTGTCGTTTCCCAGTCCCTGGTCTCGACATCACCGACCGCGACGATCTTGTCGCCAAATACCAGCCCCGCCTTGTCAGCGTAAGAGTCCGGTATCACGTCGCCCACTGCCGGTTTGAGCATCATGACCCCGCCCGATAGAAGCACCCAGTAGGCGAAGATAGCGAAGATGAAGTTGAAAGCGGGTCCGGCGAGCAGCACGGCAATACGGGCCGGAATCGGACGCTGATTGAAGGCGCGCCCTTCATCTTCCGGGTCAATCGGTCCGTCGCGACCGTCAAGGAATCGAACGTAGCCACCCAGCGGGATGGCCGAGATGCAGTATTCAGTCTGATCCTTCCCGGATACACGCGACCAAACGGGTTTGCCGAAGCCAATCGAGAATCGCAACACCTTCATGCCGGTCCAGCGACCCACCACGTAATGGCCATACTCGTGAACGGCGACCAGGATGCTGATCGCGGCAATGAACGCCAGAATACTGATTAATGCACTACCCATCATCGAAGCTTGTCCCTAAGTACGCACACCGGTTTGGTGCCGATTGCGCCACGCGCAAAGCGCGCGCGTTCGGTATGTTGACTGGCATCAGCCGTGGCAGTTCCTTTGCGCGGCGGGACCACGGTAATACAGGCGGAATGAACGGCCGATGAACACATCATCAAAGCAGCCCCAGCCAGCTGATCCCGAGCGCAAACAGCGGTGCGGCGGCAGCAACGCTGTCAACCCGATCGAGAACGCCTCCATGCCCCGGAAACAACTTGCCACTGTCCTTCAAGCCGGCTGTGCGCTTGAACATGCTGACAGTGAGATCGCCAACGATAGAAATCGCCGCAACGGCCAGGCAGAACGGCAGCAGTACAATGACCTGGTTGCTGGTCCAGTAGGCGGCGGCTATTGCCAGCAGGGTGACCGCGAACAATCCACCGAAAACACCTTCCCAGGTTTTGCCGGGGCTGATGTTCGGCGCCAGTTTCACGCGACCGAAAAGTTTGCCGGCAAAAAAGGCGCCCGCGTCCGCCGCCCACACGATCAGCAGTGCGAACAACAACACTTCGGCACCCATGCGATACAGCAGCAGCAGGGCGACAAACATCGGTACGAGCACAAGTGCGCCGGCAGTCCAGCGAACGATCCGGGGTATCGGCGTCGGGAAGAACAGAATCCATATGAAAGCGCAGAACCACCAGAGGCAGGCAAGCTGCAGAGTCAGCCCGGCGTATTGCGGCAGTATCGTGTACAGGGCGGCGATCGCCGCGGCGATAGCAATAACAAACAGTGCGCGCGCTATAGTCGAAGGCGCGAGCAGAAATGCCGACCATTCCCAGGCTCCCGCCAGGATTACGGCGGCAATGAAGGCCTCGGCAACGCGCCCGGGGACAACAAACAGCACGATGGCCAATGCGATCAATGCAATGATCGCTGTGATGATCCGGGTCTTCAACATTGAGACGCCACTACCTGTTCGCCGGTGTGCCCAAACCGCCGCTGCTTCTGCGCGAAGAAATGCAGCGCCCTCTCAAATTCATGCTCGTCGAAATCCGGCCACAACACATCGGTAAACCAGAGTTCCGCATAGGCCAGATTCCATAACAGAAAATTGCTGATGCGCTGCTCCCCACCGGTTCGAATCAGCAGGTCCGGTTCCGGACAATCGGCCAGCTGCATTTCCGAGGCCAGGGTCGCTTCGTCTATGTCCTCGACGCTAATTTCACCGCGCTCGACCCTTGCGGCGAGACGCTTTGTCGCATGCAGGATATCCCAGCGTCCCCCATACGCGACCGCGACGTTCAGCAGAAGGCCGGTATTTGCAGCCGTTTTCTCTTCCGCAGTGGCGAACTTCCTTACCAGCCCCGGCTTGAGGAGATCCCGTGCCCCGATGAGTCGAAGCCGCACGTTGTTACGATGCAGCTCGTCCACTTCCCGTCGCAGTGCCTCGATGAAAAGTGTCATCAGACTCCGGACTTCCTCCTCGGGACGACCCCAGTTTTCGCTACTGAAGGCGAACAGGGTCAGTACCTCGACGCCGTGCCTGGCCGCCGACTCGACCGTCGCACGCACGGACTTCACGCCGGCCCGGTGGCCCGCATGGCGAGGCTTTTGGCGGGCACGCGCCCAGCGCCCGTTACCGTCCATGATGACGGCGACATGCCTCGGTATCTTTGCGGCTTTGGCGTCCACGTCGACTGAATGACGGTCTGTCAGACCTCCATCAACTCCGCTTCTTTTTCCGATAGCACCTTGTCGATTTCGGCGATGTACTTGTCTGTGATGCCCTGAATTTCGCCCTCACCACGACGCTCTTCATCTTCACCGATCATTTTTTCCTTGAGCAGCTCCTTGATGTCGTGCAGCGCATCTCGACGAATGTTTCGGATGGCAATTCGACCACCTTCCGCCTCCTGGCGAACCACCCGGATCATGTCCTTGCGACGTTCCTCTGTCAGTGGCGGCAGTGGCACGCGGATCACGGTGCCGGCCGACGACGGGTTCAGGCCAAGATCGGATCCCATGATTGCTTTCTCGATCACCTTCACCATGTCCTTTTCCCATGGCGTGATAACAAGCGTCCGGGAATCTTCAACGCCCACGTTGGCCACCTGATTCAGCGGCACCGGACTGCCGTAGTATTCGACCGTTATATGATCGAGCAGGCTGGTATGGGCGCGACCGGTGCGAATCTTGGTCAGATCCTGCTGCAACGAGGCAACACTCTTGGCCATGCGGGTACCGGCATCTTTCTTGATTTCATCCAACACGATACTTCCCTCTTCTCCTAATCCCGAATTTCCGATCCTGGACGACTATCAGGAGGTTACCAAGGTCCCTACACTATCGCCCGAGATTGCCTGGATGAGCGCGTCGCGGCGTGTCAGGTCAAAAACCCGCAACGGAATACCGTTGTCCCGGCACATGACGATCGCCGTTGCATCCATCACCGAGAGTTTATCGGTCAGAACCTGGTCATAGGAGACCGTTTCAAAGCGCTTGGCGTTCGGGTTCGCCATAGGATCATCGTCGTACACGCCATCGACCTTGGTTGCCTTTAGCAAGACATCGGCGCCAATCTCGATCGCCCGCAGGCTCGCCGCCGTGTCGGTGGTGAAGAACGGGTTGCCCGTGCCGGCCGCGAGGATTACTACGCGACCCTTCTCAAGGTGGCGAACGGCCCGACGTCGGATATAGTCCTCGCACACGTCGTGAATCTGCAGTGCGGACATGACGCGCGCAAATACGTCGAGAGACTCCAGCGCATCCTGGATCGCCAGCGCGTTCATGACCGTGGCCAGCATCCCCATATAGTCACCGGTGACCCGGTCCATGCCGGCACGCGCAAGTCCGGCGCCGCGAAAGATATTGCCGCCGCCGATGACGATGGCGATCTCGACGCCTGACTTTCGGGCCGCCGCGATCTCTGCCGCGATACGCTGAATGACCTTGGGCTCGATGCCGTAGTCCAATTCCCCCATCAGTGCCTCGCCGCTGAGTTTCAGCAGCACTCGGTCATACTGGACGGAAGAATTGCTCATGCCGGGCCCTGTCGGGTGTCAATGCGTGACGTTCGCTGCCGCCCGATTCTAGCGGAAATCGGACCCCGAGTCCTCACTAAAATCAGAGGCTTAAGCATGATTTCTCAGGCAGTGCCTTTCACCTGGGCCATTACTTCCTCGACGAAATTGTCCGCTTTCTTTTCGATGCCCTCACCCACTTCAAAGCGAACGAAGGATGCCACGCTGGCCCCGGCGTCCTTGAGTAGCTTGCTCACCGGCACATCGGGATCCTTGACGAAGGGCTGGCCGACGAGGGTGATTTCCTTGAGGAACTTGGCAATACGACCCGACACCATCTTCTCGACGATCTCGGGCGGCTTTCCGGAATCCGCCGCCTGCTCTGTGAAAATACGCCGTTCCCGATCAAGCGTTTCAGCCGGCACCCCTTGCTCGTCGATACAGACCGGGCTGCTTGCCGCAACATGCATGGCGATGTCACGAGCGAGTTCCGCGTCACCGCCCTGCAGGACGACCACGGCCCCGATGCGCGCACCATGCGTGTAGTGCCCGATCGGACCCTTGCCTTCGACAATCGCGACGCGCCGCACCGAGATATTCTCGCCGACCTTGCTGACAAGTTCGGTGCGCGCCTCTTCCAGGGTCTTCTTGCCATCAAGCGGCTGTGAGACGAGTTTTTCTACATCGCTCGTGCCCGACGACAATGCGGCGGCCGCAACGCTTTCAGCGAATCCGACGAAGTTCTCGTCTTTCGCGACAAAGTCGGTTTCAGAATTGATTTCCGCGATCACGGCCTTGCCGCTGTCGGTCGCGATCACAATGCGACCGTCCGCCGCGACGCGGCTTGCCTTCTTGTCCGCTTTCGCCTGGCCCGATTTGCGCAGCTCTTCCGCTGCCGCGTCGAGATCACCGTTAGTCTCAACCAACGCCTTCTTGCACTCCATCATGCCCGCGCCGGTGCGCTCGCGCAGCGCTTTAACCATAGATGCTGTTACGCTCATTACCTAGTCCTCCGCTTTCTCGGTGTCAGCGGGTGTTTTTTCGGAATGCTCAGCCGCCGGCTTTTCGTCGGCGCCAGGCTTTGCTTTCGCCGCCGGCTTTTCGTCGGCGTCAGGCTTTGCTTTCGCCACCGGCTTTTCGTCGGCGTCAGGCTTCGTTTTCGCCGCCGGCTTCGCGTCGGCGTCAGGCTTCGTTTTCGCCGCCGGCTTCGCGTCGGCTTTCGGCTTGGCTTTCGCTCTCGCCGCCGGCTTTTCGTCGGCGTCAGGCTTGGCTTTCGCCGCCGGTTTTTCGTCGGTTTTCGGCTTCGCTGTCGTCGCCGGCTTCGCGGCGGCCTTGGTCGTTGCCTCGGCGTCCTCCGCTATTGCCTTGACAGCAGGCTCGTCGTCGGCGTCAACCGCAGGCTCGGCTTTCTTCTGCGGCGCCTTTTTCTTGACGGCCGGTTTCCTGGCCGTCTTTTTCGCGGCTTTTTTCTTGGCGCGCGCCTTCTTGGGCTTGCCGTGCTCATCGAGCTCTACGAATTCGTCTTCGCCCAGGGCGACCTCCGGAATCGACGCCTTACCGTCGAGAACCGCGTCGGCAATCAGGCCGGCGTAGAGTTCGATCGCACGCATCGCATCGTCATTTCCAGGGATGACGTAGTCGACACCCTCCGGGGAACAATTGGTGTCAACGATGCCTACGACGGGTATGCCCAGCTTTTGGGCTTCGCGAATAGCAATGTCTTCATGATCGACGGCTACGACGAACAGCACATCTGGGAGGGAGCGCATCGTCTTGATGCCGCCGAGGCTGCGCTCCAGCTTCTCCTGCTCCCTGCTGAGACCAAGAACTTCCTTCTTGGTGAGCCCTTCGAAACCGCCCTCTTCGGCCATCTTTTCCAGCGTCACGAGACGCTTTACGGATTGGCGAATGGTCTTGTAGTTGGTGAGCATGCCGCCAAGCCAGCGTTGACTGACGAAGGGCATTTCGCAACGCTTCGCATGGCTCTGAACAGCCTCTCGTGCCGCGCGCTTGGTACCCACGAACAGCACCGTACCGCCATCGGCAACGGTCGCCTTGACGAAGGTTGCGGCTTCTCGAGCCAGCGGCAGGCTCTTCTCAAGATTGATTATGTGGATCTTGTTACGTTCACCGAAGATGAAGGGTGCCATCTTCGGGTTCCAGTAACGGGTCTGATGACCAAAATGCACGCCAGCCTCTAGCATCTGGCGCATGGTTACGTCTGCCATGTTATATCTCCGGGTTAGGCCTCCGCATACCCCATTTCGCAACCCCTTTTCTTGTGGGGCACCCTGCGAGATGTGACGGTACACGTGTGTCGTTTTAGCTACCGGCAGCAACTAGTTGCCTCCGGCGCGCGCGCTTTATACCATAGCCCGCCGCTGCCAACAACGCGGAATTGCAGCACTCTTGGCACAATTCGGGGTCGCACCGGGAAATCGGAGTCGAACCCCGATTTCCCCGATCTTCCTGTTTCCTGCCTAATCGGCCCACAGACCATCGAGATCAACGCGAATCGAATGACAGTTACGATAAAAACCCCTGAACAACAGGACAAAATGCGCGTCGCCGGGCGCCTTGCCTCCGAGGTCCTGGACATGATCGGGGATTATGTAAAACCAGGCGTGACGACCGGCGAACTGGATCAGATATGCCACGACTTCATCACAGGGCAGCAACAGGCGATCCCGGCCCCGCTGAACTATCGTGGCTTCCCGAAATCGATCTGTACGTCGGTCAACCACGTCGTGTGTCATGGAATTCCGGGTGAAAAGACGCTGAAATCGGGCGATGCGCTGAATATTGACGTCACCGTCATAAAGGACGGTTTCCACGGCGACACCAGTCGAATGTTCTTTGTCGGAAAACCCAATATTCAGGCGCAGAGGCTTTCCGAGGTCGCTTTTGAAAGCATGTGGCTGGGTATCGCGGAGCTGGCTCCCGGCAAGCATCTGGGCGACGTTGGCGCTGCCGTGCAAAAACACGTTGAAAAGAATCATTTCTCCGTGGTTCGGGAATACTGTGGCCACGGTATCGGCGAGGTGTTTCACGAGGACCCGCAGGTTCTTCACTACGGCAAGGCGGGCACCGGCATGGAACTCAGGGAAGGCATGACGCTGACGGTAGAGCCGATGGTGAACGCTGGAAAAGCGCAGGTGAAATTGCTTCCGGACGGGTGGACGGTGGTGACCAAGGACCACAGCCTGTCGGCGCAATGGGAACACACTGTCCTGATTACCGCTGACGGTTTCGAGGTCCTTACCCTTGGCGCAGACGATCGCGAATAATCCGCCAGCGTTCGGGGAAATTCGCGCAGCGATAGCGGCTTTCGGCGAAGACCTCGAGCGGCGATTCAGGGCCGGAGAATCGGTCGTCGAGCTGGTACATGCCCGCGCCACCATGATCGACGAACAGCTGATTTCGCTTTGGCACGAGGATGTTGCCGCCTCCGGTGCCGCGCTGATTGCGGTCGGCGGCTACGGTCGCGGCGAATTGCACCCCTGTTCCGACGTCGACGTGATGATTCTGTTGCCGGACGAGCTGCCCGCCGGCGCCGAAGATGCGTTGTCGGCATTCGTCACCGCGTTGTGGGACATCGGCCTCGAGATCGGTCATAGCGTTCGCACCGTCGAGCAATGCGCGACGGAAGCCAGCGGCGATCTCAGCGTGGCGACGACGCTGATGGAAGCGCGTTTGCTGGCCGGCCCTGCCGCGCTTTTCGAGGCAATGCAGGAAACGATTGCTCCGGACAGGATGTGGCCGTCGACCGAGTTCTTTGCGGAGAAGCGCAAGGAACAGATCGCCCGTCATCACCGCTATCACGACACGGCTTACAATCTCGAGCCGAATGTCAAGGGCAGCCCCGGCGGACTCAGGGACATCCAGATGATCGGCTGGGTCGCCAAACGGCATTTTGGCGCCGCAACGCTGGCGGAACTGGTCGACCATCGATTCCTCACAAAGGGCCAGCTGCGACGCCTCGAAGACGGCCAGACCTTCCTTTGGCGAATTCGATTCGGACTCCACATACTGACGGGGCGACGCGAAGACCGGCTGCTGTTCGATCACCAGATCAAGCTTGCCCGCCTGCTGGGCTATGAGGACGCGACCTATACGCTGGCCGTCGAACAGCTCATGCAGCGCTATTACCGCACGGTCATGGAGCTCAGCCGACTGAACGAAATGCTGTTACAGCTTTTCGAGGAAGCAATCCTGATGGATCCAGGCGCAATGCCGGAACCCCTGAACAGTCGATTTCAGATCAAGAACGGCTACCTTCAGACCGTCAACGATCGTGTGTTTCGCAACCAGCCGTCCGCGCTCCTCGAGCTGTTCCTGGTATTGCAGCAGAATCCGCAGATTCGCGGCGTCAGCGCCTATACCGTGGGGCTCATCAAGCGAAACCTCGATCTCATCGACGACGAGTTTCGCCAGAATCCTCGCAACCACCGACTCTTCCTTGAGATTCTTCGTGCTCCCCAAGGTGTTACGCACGAGCTCCGCCGGATGAACCTGTACGGCGTTCTGGGCCTGTATATACCGTCTTTCGGTCGCATCGTGGGGCGCATGCAGTACGATCTGTTTCATGCCTATACTGTCGACGAACACACGCTGTTCGTCGTGAGCAATCTGCGCCGATTCGCTTTGTCGAGATTCAATCATGAATTCCCGGAATGCAGCGCCATCATGCAGTCGCTGGAGCAACCCGAGATCGCCTATCTTGGCGGTCTTTTTCACGACATCGCCAAAGGACGCGGCGGCGATCACTCCGAGCTTGGCGCCGTCGACGCCAGGGCCTTCTGCCTCGAGCACGGCCTCAGCAAGTATGAGGCAGGCATCGTTGCCTGGCTGGTGCAGAATCATCTGATCCTGTCGACCACCGCGCAGAAGAAAGACATCGGAGACCCGGACGTGATCAATGAGTTTGCGACTATCGTCGGCGACCCACTGCACCTCGATTACCTGTATCTGCTCACCGTCGCCGACGTCAGGGGCACGAGTCCGAAACTGTGGAACTCATGGAAGGCGCAGCTGTTCCACGATCTCTACGAACTGACACGCCGTGCGCTGAATCGCGGCCTTGAGAATCCGATCGAAGGCGACCAGCTAATTCTCGAGAAACAGGAAAGAGCTCGCGAGTTGCTCGCGGCGGCCTCGATCGACAATAGCCGCACTGATGCAATCTGGGCGTTATTCAATCGTGACTATTTTCTCCGACACCGGGGTCCCGAGATCGCATGGCATACCGAATGGCTCGCGCGCTCCGACACGCGAACCGAGACCGGACTTGTCGACGTACGGCGTCGCGCGACCGGCGACGGCGCGGAAGCCGTACTGTTCACCCCGCAGTCGCAGCGCACGTTTGCCCACGTGACAGCGCTTCTCGACGAACTCGGCATGACGATCATGGACGCACGCATCGTGCCGCTGGAAAACGGCTACAGTATCGACACCTACATCTTCATGGAGCAGGATAAGCGGGTCGAAACCGACGAGTCCCGCGTGAAGAAAGTCCGCGCCGCGCTGAGTCGAATTCTCTCAGCCAGCGATGAAAGTCTTGTTAAAGTGACGCGTCCCAAGACGCGCCAGGCGCGAATGTTCGAGACTCCTACGCGGGCGTCCTTCAGTCGCAGCCTGTCCGGGAACGAAACCGTGCTGGAACTCGTAACCGGGGATCGGCCGGGCCTGCTAAGCGATATTGCTGAAGTTTTTATTCGACACGGAATTGATATCTCGTCGGCCAAGATTGTCACGGTTGGCGAGCGTGCCGAGGACGTCTTCTATCTCAGTGACGAATCTGGCCGCGTGCTGTCGGACGACCTGCAGAGTGAACTGCGAAAGGCGCTTGATGACAAGCTTGGACCCAAAGGAACCCCGGCGTGAACGTGACTGACCTGCAATATCTCAAGCAACAGATTGACGATGCATTCGAGAACCGCGCTCGGGGCTTTGCCGACAGGCCTGCGCTGACGGCCGCTGTCGACGTTGCGCTCGGACTGCTGGATTCCGGCGAGCTGCGCGTGGCCGAGCCCGCGGAGACCGGCTGGCGTGTCAACCAGTGGCTCAAGAAAGCCGTACTACTGAGTTTTGCGCTCAGCGAAAACCGCGTCTTCGAGAGCGGTCACTCCCGATTCTACGACAAGGTACCGCTTAAGTACGCCGATTACAGCGAGGCACAGTTCAGAAGCGACGGCGTACGCATCGTGCCTGACGCGATTGTGCGCCGCGGCTCGTTCGTCGCTCCGGATGTCGTATTGATGCCGAGCTTTGTAAACATCGGCGCTTACGTGGACAGCGGCACAATGGTCGACACATGGGCGACGGTCGGCAGCTGTGCGCAGATCGGCAAGAATGTCCACCTGTCCGGCGGCGTCGGAATTGGTGGCGTTCTTGAACCCGTGCAGGCCGGGCCGACTATCATCGAGGACGATTGTTTCATTGGCGCGCGATCGGAAGTCGTCGAGGGCGTCATCGTCGAACGAGGCTCGGTCATTTCAATGGGTGTCTATCTCGGCCAGAGTACTCGTATCTACGACCGCTCGACGGGCCAGATCAGCTACGGAAGAATTCCCGCCGGTTCGGTCGTTGTCGCTGGCAATCTGCCCGCGGTCGACGGAGAATACTCCTTGTACTGCGCGGTTATCGTGAAGCAGGTAGACGCGAAGACACGAGCAAAAACGGGGCTGAACGAGCTCCTCCGAAACCTGGACTGACCGACGACGATGCTGACGATCTACGGAATCATGAGTTGCGACACCTGTCGCGAAGCGCGCAAGTACTTTGCACAGAACGACGTCAATTTCCGGTTTCACGACGTTCGCGACGACGGGCTCGATATCCAGATGCTGGAACGCTGGGCTGCACGTATCGACTGGCAAAAATTGCTGAACCGCCGCAGCCTCAGCTGGCGAAAGATTCCCGAAGTCGATCGGCAAAATCTGGACAAAAACCGTGCATTTGCCCTGATGATCGATCGCCCGACGCTGCTGAAGCGTCCGGTGCTCGAATCGGAGAAATTCCTCGCGGTCGGTTTTTCGGAAAAACGCTTCGCCGACTACCTGGACGGCCAGGCCAGGTAACCACCAGGGCCAGCCCGGATATGTCACCAGTTGGCGCGCAAGATCGGTCGAGGATTCGATCGGTTGAGGAATTTTCCGAGCGAGTGGAATAACGGTGTCTATTGCCGAGTGAGGAAGATTTCTCAGGCAATCCAAGATTCAGCGAGAGCGCGTCATACACGGGTGAAATATTTGGGCTAGCCGATACGGCCGGTAATGTAATCCTCGGTCAGCTTGTGCTGCGGATTGGTGAATATCTTGTCCGTGCTGTCGACTTCCACCAACAGACCGAGATGAAAATAGGCGACACGCTTCGAGACGCGCGCGGCCTGCTGCATCGAATGGGTTACGATGACGATCGCATAGTCTTCGCAAAGCTCATCCATCAGATCTTCGATTCGCGCCGTCGCAATAGGATCGAGCGCCGAGCAGGGCTCGTCCATTAGAATGACTTCAGGGTTAACCGCGATCGTTCGCGCAATACACAGCCGCTGCTGCTGGCCGCCCGACAGGCTGGTACCGGAATCGTCAAGTCGATCTTTGACTTCTTTGAGCAAACCCGCGCGTTCCAGGCTGGTATGCACGATGTGATCCAGCTCCGCGCGATCACCGGCAAGCCCATGAATTCGTGGCCCATAGGCAACGTTGTCATAAATGCTCTTCGGGAAAGGATTCGGCTTCTGGAATACCATGCCGACGCGCGCGCGCAGCGCTACGGGGTCCTGCTCCTTTCGATAGATGTCCTGTCCGTCGAGCGTTATTGTGCCGGTTACACGCGCGGTCTCGATCGTATCGTTCATTCGATTCAGGCAACGCAGAAACGTCGACTTTCCGCAGCCGGACGGACCGATAAGCGCAATGACTTCCTGCTTGGCGATCTCGAGAGACACGTGCTGGATCGCATGATTGTCGCCGTAATACACGTTGACGTCCCTGGCCACCATGAACGGATCCGGACAGGTAATCGTGCCCACCGTCTTGCCACCGAGTTCGGTTTCTTGTGCTGCAACCTCGGGCAGGACGTGACCACCTTCGATAGTGGCAGCCGGCACGGCGCGAGGCACGGGTGATTGCGATGGTGAATCGTCGGTGATGGCTTTCGTCATAGCGGTCATTGTCATACAGCTTACCTCAAGGCTCAAATGCTGTGGCTACCACCTGCGCTCCATGCGTCTGCGCATGATCACTGCGGCGAGATTCATCAACAGCAGGAAGCCCAGCAGAACTATGATTGCGGCCGACGTGCGCTCGGCAAATGCGCGTTCCGGGCTGTCGGCCCACAGATAGATCTGCACGGGCAGCGCCGTGGCCGGATCGGTGAACCCTCCGGGAACATCGACGATAAACGCCACCATTCCAATCATCAGCAACGGCGCAGATTCACCGAGCGCACGACTCATGCCGATAATGGCGCCGGTCAGCATGCCGGGCATCGCCAACGGCAGAACGTGATGGAAAACAACCTGCATCCTGGATGCACCCAGTCCCAATGCCGCTTCGCGAATCGACGGCGGCACTGCCTGGATCGCCGCCCTCGAGGCGATGATAATCACGGGCAATGTCAGTAATGTCAGCACCAGGCCACCAACGAGCGGCGCCGAACGTGGCAAAGACAGCCAGTTGATAAACACCGCCAGTCCCAACAGACCGAAAACAATCGACGGTACAGCCGCGAGATTGTTGATGTTGACTTCGATCAGATCCGACCAGCGACTCTTCGGTGCAAACTCCTCGAGGTAAATAGCGGCTGCAACGCCGATGGGAAACGACAGGGAAATCGTTACGAGCAGCATATAGAACGACCCCATGACGGCGCCCTTTATGCCGGCGAGCTCCGGTTCGCGGGAATCACCGTTGCTGAACAGCGCTTTGTTGAACTGGGAGCGAAGCAGCCCTTTCTCCTTAAGCGTCGTCACCCAGTCGATTTGCTGGTCAGACAACGTGCGCAGGGCCTCGTCAATACCGGCATCAATATTTCCCTTCACAAGCATGTCGACGTCTGACGAGGCCGGTACCCATACCGACTGGGTCGTCCCAAGCAGCGACGGATCGTTTTCAACGAGAGCGCGCAGCTCGTAGGCGGCGCCCACGCTCACAAGCCTGTACAGCTCCCTGCGCTCGGTACGGCCACTGACCTCGGGGAAAACTGTGCGCAGACCATTGCGGACGAGACCGTCGAAGTCCGCATACTGGAGATCGAGTTCCCCGTTCGGCGCAATCACCTCGGCATCGAGGGTGACATCGAGCTTAACGAAGGTCTGCTTGAAGGCGGTCGAGCCCTTTGCAATCAAGCTGGCGAAGAATACGCCGAGAAACAAGATGCCTACTGCGGTCGCGAGAATACCGACAAGCCGGAACGCATGTTCCTTGCGGCGCCGCTTTGCGAGGCCTGACTCCACGAGCTCACGTGTTGTGCGTGTCGTTTTCATGGTCGTCGCTCTCAGTCGTATTGTTCGCGGAATTTGCGAACGACGCTCAGACCCAGAACGTTGAGGCACAACGTCACGACAAACAGCATCAGGCCGAGCGCAAACGCGGCAAGCGTTTTCGCGCTGTCGAACTCCTGGTCCCCGACCAGCAGCGTCACGATCTGTACGGTCACGGTGGTTACCGCTTCGAACGGATTCGCCGTCAGATTTGCGGCCAGACCCGCCGCCATTACCACGATCATGGTCTCGCCGATTGCCCTGGAAAACGCGAGCAGGATCCCGCCGACGATGCCGGGTAGCGCTGCAGGCAGAATGACCTTTGTCATCGTTTCCGCGCGAGTCGAGCCGAGCCCCAGCGCGCCATCGCGCATCGATCTCGGCACGGCATTGATCGCATCATCGGACAGTGACGAGACCAGCGGGATAATCATGATGCCCATGACCAGTCCGGCCGCCAGCGCGCTCTCCGAAGCGACCTCGAAGCCAACCGACTCACCCGTGCGTCGAACCCATGGCGCCACGGTCAATGCGGCGAAGAAACCGTAAACCACGGTCGGAATGCCGGCCAGCACCTCGAGCAGCGGTTTCGCGACGCCGCGCACACGAGACGTCGAATATTCGGCAAGATAAACGGCCGTCATCAGGCCGACCGGCACGGCGACGAACATCGCGATACCGGTGATCAACAGGGTGCCGGTAAAAAGAGGCACTGCACCGAAACTGCCCGACGACCCGACCTGGTCGGCACGAATTGCGGTCTGTGGGCTCCAGGTGGTACCGAACAGGAATTCGGTGATGGGTACCTCGCGGAAAAAAAGCACGGCCTCGAAAAATACCGACAACACAATGCCGATGGTCGTGAAGATCGCGATACTCGAGGCAGCAATCAGCAGCCAGCGTATGACACGCTCGACCCGGTTCCTGGCGCGCAGCTCCGGCTGGATGCGACGCCAGGCGAACGCCGCACCGAGACCGGCCATGCCAATGGCGAGTACGGCCAGCATCTGCCGGCTCTTCGCGATGTAGCTGTTGTACATCGTTGCTGAATCGCGCAATGCGGCGTCTACGCTGACGCTGACGACGTCGCCCGATGCAAGATTGCGGATGTTGTTGATCAGGAGGTTTAGCTCGCCGTCGCTCAACGACCTGTACGAGTCCGGAAGGCCCTTGACGACCAGCGCGACGACGATTCGTGGCTCCACCATCAGCCACAGCAGCAGCAGCAGCAAGGCGGGCAGAATACACCAGACTGCCACGTAGTAGCCGTAGTAGCCGGGCAACGAATGCAGCGCCGTCCCGTGGCCTGGCCCGCCAACGATGGCCAGGGAGCGGCGACGCCCGATATAAAACGCCGCCACCGACATCGCGGCGAGCAATAGAATCAGCGTGGCATTTTGCATTGAATCGCTTGCGGACGGGCGACGATCTGAAAAGCCAGCGGCGTGCAGACGACGACGCCGGCCTCGGGGACCCGGGCCTGGCTACTGGCTCGCCACGGACAGTGGCGTCAGGTCACGCACCGCCGCGGCAACCGCATTGCGCTCCTCGTCCGGCATCGGTATCAGGCCGCGGTCCGAAAGATAGCCCTCTTCGCCCCACGCGCGTTCGCTGGTGAACTCACGAAGATAGCCACGCAGGCCCGGGATGACGTCGACGTGGGCTTTCTTCGCATAGAAATACAGCGGCCGGGAAACCGGGTATTCGCCATCGGCAATGGCATCGAACGTCGGTGCGACGCCGTCGACCCGAGCTCCCTTGACTTTCTCAAGGTTCTGGTCGAGAAAACTGAAGCCGAAAATGCCGTAAGCCATTGGGTTGGCCTGGAGCTTCTGAACGATCAGGTTGTCGTTCTCGCCCGCCTCGACAAATGCACCGTCCTCACGAATCGTGTGGCAAATTGCCTTGTAACGATTGCTATCGGTCTTCTTCAACGCCTTGATCCAGGGCACGGACGCGCAGCCTCCCTCCATCGCCAGTTCGACGAATGCGTCGCGCGTTCCGGACGTAGGCGGTGGCCCCAGGACTTCGATTCGCGTAGCCGGCAACGCCGGGTTGACCTCGGCCCAGGTCGAGTTCGGGTTTTTGATCAACTCGCCTTCGACATCGCCCGGTACTTCCTTGGCCAGCGCCATGAAAATGTCGGCGCGACTGAGGTCGACCGTATCGCCGCCGAGTGCGTTCGCAATAACGATGCCGTCATAACCAATCTTGACTTCCACGATCTCCGTGACGCCGTTGGCCGCGCAGGCCTCGACTTCAGACGCCTTGATGGCGCGTGACGAATTCACGATGTCCGGGTAGTCGACACCGACGCCGTCACAGAACAGTTTGATACCGCCGCCCGATCCGGTCGATTCGACCTTCGGCGTCTTGAACTCGCTGCCACGACCGAAACGTTCAGCAACGACCGTCGCAAACGGATAGACTGTCGAGGATCCAACGATGTACACGTAGTCTCGTCCCGACTGCGCATTCGCGACTGTCGCAATGCTCAGCCCCAGGACAGCTACGATCAAGAGCGTAAGTGTTTTTTGATAGATGCTCACTGTGAAATCTCCGTATGCTTGAATCGATGGCGCAAAGCTTAGCGATAAATTGTTACCGATTTGTTGCAGACGATGGCCGGAATACGCCCGAAGAAAGAACCGTATTTTGGCTTTTTTATTATATTTTTCATTAGCTTACCGACTATTATTCAAGCCATGACTGACGCTGCCCGAGAGCCTGTGATCGATCTTTTGTGTGAGCTCGTCCGGCGCCGTTCAGTGACGCCTGACGATGCCGGCTGTCAGACCTTGATGGCTGAGCGTCTGCGGCCACTGGGTTTCCACTGCGAAGCGCTCAATTTCAACGACGTCAGCAATCTCTGGGCGCGACGCGGCACCGCCTCACCGGTACTCTGTTTCGCCGGCCATACCGACGTTGTTCCGCCGGGCAATGAAGCGGAATGGAAACATCCGCCGTTCGAACCGACGTTTGCCGGCGATTGCCTGTATGGCCGCGGCGCAGCCGACATGAAGAGCGGACTGGCCGCGATGCTGGTCGCCATCGGCGATTTCCTTCAAGACTATCCCGAACACGACGGCAGCATCGCCCTGCTCATTACCAGCGACGAGGAAGGCCGCGCAAGAGACGGCACGCTCAGAGTTGTTGAAACCCTTAAGGACCGGGGCGAACACATTGACTGGTGTGTCCTGGGAGAACCCTCCAGCCAGCGCACGCTCGGTGACGTGGTGCGAATCGGGCGGCGTGGCTCGCTGAGCGGTATTCTGAATGTGCGCGGCGTCCAGGGCCACGTGGCATACCCGCAGCTGGCGGACAATCCGATTCGACGATTCGCGCCCGTCCTGGCCGAGTTACACCAGATCCAATGGGACGACGGCAACGCGCATTTTCCGCCCACCAGCTTCCAGGTCGTCGACTTACGCGCCGGAATCGGCGCGCCAAATGTCACGCCCGGAGAGCTGAGCGCTCGATTCAACTTCCGCTATTCGACGGAATGGACGCAGGAATCGTTGCAGCGCAAAGTCGAGAGCGTTTTCGATGCACACGACATCGCCTACGAACTCAACTGGCACCTGTCAGGTAAACCGTTCCTGACCGGGCCCGGCAAGCTCACCGAAGCCGTCTCTCGGGCCGTCAGCGAGGAGACCGGGGGCGCTCCGGAGTTATCGACTGGCGGCGGAACGTCGGACGGCCGCTTCATTTCGCCCGCCGGAACGGACGTTGTCGAACTGGGCCCGGTTAACGCCTCCATTCACAAGATCGATGAACACGTAAAAGTCGACGACGTCATCGCGCTGACTCGCATGTATCGGCGCATCATGGAGCTGATGCTACTCTGACTTCCCGCCTGTACGGCCCGGATCCCGGCGGCGGCGGGCGCCGGCATATCTCAGTCGCTCGGACAAGCTGCGCAAACTCGCTTTGTGAGAAATACCGGCGCTCGCCGCCGCTAGCCGGAATATTTAACCAGTTTGACGAGATTTCAGACCCGTCGGAGATTGTTCCAGATGCCGGCGACGCCAAGCCCGCCGAGCCCGATAATGACCCAGCTTGGCATCGACAGGCCCAGCAGCCGCCAGACGACATCCGCGCACTCGCCGGAGCCTTTGAAAATCAAACCGAGCGCATCGAACAACGCGAAATTGTCCATGATGTACTCGAATCCCGGCCCGCAGCCCGGAACCTTGTCGGCTGGGAGGTTCTGCAAATAGACGTGCCACCCGGCGACGCCGACACCGCCACCGGCAGCCAGCAGGACCAGGCCGGCATACACACGCCCGCCGATGCTGCCGGGATTGTGAAGGGCTGCCGCCAGGAACACGAGGCCGAGCAGTATCGTCGCGATACGCTGGAAAACGCACAGCGGGCACGGATCCAGTAACAGGACATACTGCGCATAGAGCGCGAAACCCATCATGCCTGCACAGATCATAAAGCCCGCCAGGTTCAGCAGGCGCTTGCCGGGAAGAGTCATCACTCAGGAATCGTGTGCTTGCCAGTGCTCATCGGAAGCCAGAGTATGGCGCACATCCCGGCCCTGCACCATATAGATTACGTACTCGCAGATATTCTTCGCGTGATCACCGATGCGTTCGAGCGAGCGAGCCGCCCACGTTACGTTCATGACGCGTTTGATCGAGCGCGGGTCCTCCATCATGAATGTGATGCATTGTCGGGTGATCGCTTCGTACTCATCGTCGACGCGCTCGTCCTCTTTGACCGTCTCCCAGGCCTCTTCGACGTCCAGGCGTGCGAATGCATTCATCGCGTCCCGCACCATGTGCGCAACGTGGCTGCCCAGCGTCTTGAGTTCGCGATAGGAATCCGGCGGCCGGTCCATGGCCGCCAGCTGTGACGCCAGAAAGCCGATCTTCTCCGCCTCGTCACCGATACGTTCAAGATCCGTAATGGTCTTGATGATCGCGACGATCAGGCGAAGATCCCTCGCGGCCGGCGCCCGGATCGCAAGAATACGGCCGCATTCCTCGTCGATCTCCACCTCGAGATTGTTGACCTTGAAATCGTCTCTGGCGACCTGCAGGCCCAATTCGCTGTCGCCACTGACGATGGCGGCGATTGCCTGCGACAGCTGCGATTCGACCAGCCCGCCCATCGAGAGAACGCTGCTGCGCAGATTCTCTATGTCCTTGTTGAAGCGCCTGGAGATATGATCATTCAAGGGAGCATTATCCATGTCTTGCCTGTACCGGCTTATCAGTCAAACTTGAATTCTACGTCAAGCTGCAGACGGTTGTAATCATGTTCCGTACCCTGAAAGCGATCGACGTTGTTCAGGAACAGCGTACCGCCGAGTGCGATTTTCTTCGATACGGCGTATTTTGCCTTGAGCATGTGACCGTCCGAATCCGTACCGCCGCCGCCGAAATCGGAATCGTTGAAGGTGCCGATGACGGCGTCGGCCTCGATGTCCTGGTAGGTCCAGCTGAATTCCATGTCGCCCTCGTTCCTGGCCGAGCCAACCTTGGCGCCAACCGCGAAACCCGTGTCCTCCGTGGGCGCATCGCTGTTCTTGGTCGCATGCGCATAGACCTTGAGCGGCCAGCCGCTGAGCTTCGTATTCAGCTCGGCAAATACCTCGGTGTTCTTGTAGTCGTACAGGTAATCGCCGTTGATATCCACGGAGTTGCCGTTTGCGCTGCCATCGTAGAACGGCTCGTTGCCGACAGTGTTGGTGTAGGCGAAATAGCCGACGCCGGCCGTGATACTGGCGGTGTCACCCAGCGGAAACTTCACGCCCGCCTGTGCGACGTAAAGCAGGGAATCGTCCGAACTGCTGCGCTCCTCTGCCGAAAAACCACCGACCGTGCCGAAGAAATTACCGGCGCTGTAATGAAGCGCGAAGCCCTCCGGGTTGAGATCACCGTCCCAAATCAATGGCACACCGCCGGCCTTGTAGAGCGGATTCTTCATCTTGCCGCCATAAAAACTCAGGCCATCGCGGATCTTCCAGTCTACGTAGGCGAGGTCTACCCCAATGTCCTTGGTCGAGAAACCATCATCGAAAGTCTGGTTCGTCGAAACCGGGTTGTCGCCGCCCGTTGCAAGCTGAAAGATCACCTTGACATCGTCGCTGACTGTCGCCGAAAGGCCGAAACGCGCGCGAAAACGCATGCGCGCGCGATCTTCTTCGCCGTCTTCGTCGATGCGCTCATGCCGAATACGAACGTCGCCCTTGAGCTTGATACGATCGGCCCAGCCTTGTTCCTGCGCGCTTGCCGGTGCTGCAGCGAGCAGGAAGACGGCGGCCCCCGCGAAAACAGCCGATATGGATTTCATCTTGGTCCCCTTGGGCGCGCTGAAGCGCCATATTTCTGAAACATTAC
Source organism: uncultured Gammaproteobacteria bacterium (assembly GCA_963701335.1). Lineage (GTDB taxonomy): Bacteria > Pseudomonadota > Gammaproteobacteria > Steroidobacterales > Woeseiaceae > UBA1847. The sequence goes on along the minus strand of CAVOZR010000004.1, from coordinate 1,404,911 downwards.
GAAAAAGTTAGCGGCACGTTAACGACGGCAGATGTCGGCCGTGTGACAGATATATTGCAGTTTTATGACAGCGACGTCGGGGGCTCGACGACGACTCGCTCAATCGGAAAATGGCAGCGAAATTCGCTGCCGATGCCGGCCTCGCTGCTCACGATGAGCTCTGCGTCATGTCGGGCAAGCACGTGTTTGACGATCGCGAGCCCCAACCCTATGCCACCATCGTCACGACTGCGTCCTTTGTCCACGCGAAAAAAACGCTCCGTGAGCCGCGGGATATACTCGGGATCAATGCCCTCACCGGTATCGGCCACGATCAGATCAGCGCCGTCAGGACCGGTGCGCCAGGTGACCGTAATGCGTCCAGAGGCCGGCGTGTAGCGAAAAGCATTTGACAAAAGATTTACGATTACCGTCTCGATCTCGGCGCTGTTGCCGTAGAGCTTCGCGTTTGCGGCGGCGTCGACGATGACCTGGGCCACGTTGGCATGCCCGCCGAGCGCCATTCTCGAACTTTCGATGAGCTGCAGAACGTCAACCGTCTGATTCGACTTGGTCGGCCCTGCGCTTTCCAGTCGCGATAATTCGAGCAGCTCTCCGAGAATCTGTCGCATGCGGGCGGCCTGGCTCCGCATCTGCGCGATCGCGTTTTCCCATGCCGCCGGTTTGTTTTCGTCATCGGCGAGCATGTCAAGATAGCCGTTGATTACTGTCAGCGGGGAGCGAAGCTCATGCGAGGCATTCGCAACGAAGTCACGGCGCATCTTGCGTATCTGAATTGCCTCGGTTACGTCGCGCAGAAGCAGCAATTTTTGATCCGCTCCATAGGGCACCACACGTGCATTCAGCCAATGACCGTCCTCGACCGGCGAAGGCATTTCGATGGTCGATTTGTAATTGTTCTTCCGCAACAGCTCGATAAGGCCCGGATCGCGAAGGATATTGTCGACGCGTTGACCACGGTCCTTCTTGCGTTTCAGGCCGGCCAGCTGCTTTGCAGCGCGATTACAGGTAATGATTTCGTTATCGGCGTCGAGTATCACGGCACCGTCCGGCATCGCATTGGTGGATTTTCGAATCTCTTTCAGCAACAGCCGATAGGCCTGCTTGCGGCGTATCGCCCGCTCGTGTTCGAACCTAAAACGGGAGAACAACTGTTGCCAGATGCCCTCGCCATCGCGGAAAGCGTGAAAATCGCCGGTTCGAAGCGCCCGCTCAAAACTCAACAGCTGTCTGACCTGCCAGAGCAGGGCGATCAACGCGGCTGTAAGAAGCCCCCAGTCGGGGTGGCCGTAGAGCCAGCCGATACCGGCACCGGCCGCGAGCAGCAAGAGGAGGCCGAACAGAAATCTTCGCGACGCGTCAGACACGCAGAACCTGTCTCAAGTTTCCCCGTGGAGCGCATTTCGCGTCCACGGACTACTCGGCAACATCGCGTGTCGAGAACCGATACCCGGCCCCGCGCACGGTCTGTATGTGTCCATCGGCGTTCTCCCTCGAAAGTGCCTTGCGCAGACGCCGGATATGGACGTCGACGGTGCGTTCTTCCACATAGACATTCGCGCCCCAGACGCGATCGAGCAACTGCGTTCGGCTATAGACGCGCTCCGGGTGCGTGATCAGAAACTGCAGCAGGCGATACTCGGTCGGGCCGAGCCTGATCTCCTTTCCTTCTGCCAGCACGCGGTGTCCCGCGGCGTCCAGTTCGATCGCGCCGGCCTGGATCGGCGCCTGCGCTGACGACCCGCCCCTTCGCAGCACGGCCTGGATCCTGGCCACCAGTTCTCGCGGCGAGAACGGTTTCGTTACGTAGTCGTCAGCGCCGCCCTCGAGTCCGGATATCTTGTCGCTCTCGTCGGCACGCGCCGTCAACATGATAATGGCGAGATCCTCGTAATCCTTGTCGCGCTTCAACATGCGCGTCAGCTCCAGGCCACTGCTGTCCGGCAGCATCCAGTCGATCAATGCCAGGTCCGGGCGTTTGTCGGCAAGCAGCTGGCGCGCCTCGCGGCTGTCGCGCGCCTCGAGCACTTCGAAGCCTGCCCGCGACAGATGAAAAGCGATCATCTCGCGAATCGGCTGTTCGTCTTCTACGATCAATATCTTGCTGGTGGACACTGGCGTCTGGCGACCTCGTCTGTGTGGCGTTTAGGCCAGGCAGGCATTTCAACAGCCGTATATTACAGGACTGTTACGGGGCTTCGCGTCGCATCTTTTCGGCAACCTTGTCGCGCAGGTACGCCGGCATCAGCTCCTGCGGGTCTATCGCATCGCCCTTCTGCAGCGCGATGGCCCCCAGCGGCAGCAGATATCGCGCCTGCGGATACAGGGCATCGGAACGAGAACCGAAAAGTCGCTCGTTCAGGGCTGCGAATATCGGATAGCGCTGCCAGCCGACGCCGGCTGCAATCCGCCCGGCAGCATTCGACGGATCAAGCCCTTCGATCGGCTGCTGGCCGTGCAGACGTTCGGCAAACAGCGCCTCCGGCAGATTGGCATCGCCGCGGCAATAGGCGCCGAGGTATACCTCGTTCATGTGCGCGTCCTGGGCGATAATGGCCTCATTGGCATCGGTCTCCGCAAACACCTGCGCGGCGACGGCCGCCATCGAGGAGACCGGGACAAGCTTGAGGCCCGACCCGTGCGCCAGTCCCTGCGCGACGGACGCGGCGATACGCATGCCGATAAACGAGCCGGGACCGTTACCCAGGACGATCGCATCAAGGTCCGCTACCGCGACGCCGCCCTGCGACAGCACGCGTTTGATCATGGGCATCAGCAAGCGCGTGTGTTCCCGCTCCTGCTCCTCATGCAATTCGTACACATTCGCACCGGCCTTTAGCGCGACGCTGCAGGCCAGCGAGGTCGTGTCGATCGCCAGCAGTTTCACGCCACCTTGCCCTTTCGCCCGCGAGCCCTGCCCTTGCGCCGGTGCGCGGCCAGGAAAGCGGACACCTCGCTGAGTGCCGAGGTCGAGGGCATTGGGTCCAGGCACCGCAGGAATACAGCCCCGTAGCGCTTGCCGGTGACACGGGGATCGCACAGAACGATCACGCCGAAATCGTCCTGATCGCGCAGCAAACGCCCGGCACCCTGCTTCAGCGACAGCGCGGCCAGCGGCAACTGATGATCCATGAAACCGTTGCCCCCCTGGCGCCGGATATGTTCCAGCCGCGCCATCATGAGTGGATCGCCGGGAGACGCGAACGGCAACTTGTCAATTGCGACAATACTCAAGGCCTGGCCGCGCACATCGACCCCCTCCCAGAAACTTCCGGTTCCGAGCAACACAGCATCGCCGAGTTTGCGGAAGCGTCGCAGCAAATCATCGCGCGGTGCGTCACCCTGCACCAACAGCTTGCGGCCACCGAGGCAGAACGCATTGGACTTGAACCACTTTCTCGCGTTGTTGAGCGCGCGGTGGCTCGTAAACAGGCAAAACATGCCGCCGTCGGTCATATCGAGTAACGGTGTGACCGCCTCGAGCATGGCACTCGTGTGGCCCTGATCGGACGGTTGTGGCATGCCCTCCGGAAGGTAGAGCAGGCCATTCTGGCGGATGTCGTAGGGACTGGGAAACGTCAGGCCGCTGACGTTGGAGAGGCCCATACGCGAGCCGAACAGCGAGAAATCCTCGCCGACGGCGAGTGTAGCGGAGGTAAATATCCAGGCCTGAAAATCGTTTTCGATGAGTCCGTTGAGTTTGGCCGAGACATCGAGCGGCGTCAGATTCAATCGCAGGCTGCGCGGGTTGATTTCGATCCAGCGAAGGCCATCCCAGGCATCGTCGCTGCGCAGAATAGCCAGCCGCTCTGCGGCACCCTGAAGCTGCTCCTGAATCTTTTCCAGTTCAACAGACGCGTCCGCAAGATCGACGACGGCCGATTGCAGCTCATGCAATGCATGTGCGAGTGTCTCTAGCGGCGCACGAAGTTCCGGCATGACCTCGCCGAGCTCGTGTCGGCCCTCCCTGCGGGGGGCTGCGGCGCGCAGCACGCGCAGCGAGTTCTGAAACGCATCGATTCGACGCTGCAACTCCGGTTGGGCAAAGGGTAACGTGGCCGCCCGTGATTCCTCGACCAGCCGCTCGAGCTCGCGGCTGCCCAGCGAAATGCCGAAAAACTGCACCGCCAGATCCGGAACCTGGTGCGCCTCATCGAGAATGATCGCCTCGGCGCCAGGCAGGAACTCGACAAATCCCTCCTCCTTCATCGCCAGGTCCGCGAGCAGCAGGTGATGGTTCACGACGACCAGGTCGGCCTCCTGCGCGGCACGTCGTGCCCTGACCACGTGACACTTCGAATACTCCGGACATTTCTGTCCGAGGCAGTTGTCGGCCGTCGACGTGACCAGCGGCCAGACTGCCGAATCCTCGGCAACGTCGGTAAGCTCGGCGCGATCGCCGCTGTCGGTGCGATAGCGCCACTCGCGCACTCTCTTGAGGTCAGCCGTCAGCGAGGAAGGCATATCGGTCAGCTGGTCGACGCGCTGCAGGCAAAGGTAGTTGGCTCGCCCTTTCAGCAAGGCGGTCTTCACCGGCCGCCCGACGGCTTTGCTGATCAATGGCAGATCGCGGTGATAGAGCTGGTCCTGCAGGGCCTTGGTACCGGTACTGATAATCGTCTTTCGTCCACTCAGCAGGGCCGGCAGCAGGTAGGCGAAGGTCTTGCCAGTGCCGGTGCCGGCCTCGACGACAAGCTTGTCGCTATTGGCGATCGCCTCGGCAACCGCCTCGGCCATCCAGGCCTGGCCGGCCCGGGGCTGAAATCCCGGCAGCAGCGTCCTGAGCGGGCTGTGCTCGCCAAAAAATTCGGTCAGATCTGTCACGGCCGAAAGATTACACGGTTATTCTTGCTCTGGCTTTAGCGAATTCTTCAGAAGACACGGCGAAAGCCGTTGCCCGAGGCCCGTCTCTGCATGGCGGCTGTCCTAATAGCCGGAGAAGACACCCGGCAGCCTGCCGCTCAAGTCCTGCGGCCCGCGAGACCATGGCTAACGCTGGCCAGCGATCGCCTTCAGGAATTGCTGATCAGCCTTGACGGAAAATCTCAGGAAAGGGCCGGCGGCCGTATAGCGCGCCTGCTCGAAGTCCTTGTCTTCGAATCCAAGCACGTTGTAGCCAAGCGTCAACCACATATTTCGCGCAAGGTTGTAGCCGACGTCGATGCCGAGGCCATAGTCGAATATTTTCGATTGGTAGGAATGATAGATACTCGTATTGATGCCCGCGTCCCAGCGATCTCCGAATCCATGCCGATAGTCGATGCCAACGAGATCGGTGTAGCCGGTGAAAGCATCGCCGGCGAACTCGCTGCGCACGTATTTGAACGCATACTGCAGCGACAACTGCGATGCGGCACTGATCCGGCGATTCGCATTAAAGTTATTGATGACACGCCAGCTCTCCTGCTCGATGTCCGACGTTGCTGCACGATCGAAAATGAGATCGATTCGATCCAGAAATGACCATTTGCTATCGGCCATACGATACGCCCAGCCGAGCTTCAGGTTCGCCTGGTTAAGTTCGTTGCCAAGATTATTCTCGGCCTGGAACATCGTGACAGCCGCCGACAAACCGTGCCCCTTGCCGGGCTGTCGGTACCAACCCAGCAGCAGGGAGAGGCGGTCTTCGGTATCAGAGTCTCGCATTTCGACGCGCCCGTTGGCGCTCCAGAATTCCGAAGTATAGGTCGCACCCGAAAAAGCGGATACGAAGTCCTCACTGAGCGACCCTGAGCTCAGTTCTCTGTTCGTGTCGAACTGCCGCGCATCGCTTCCGACCAGCGTGTTGCTTTGGTCTACTCCAAAATCGAGTATCCATTTTTCGCCAAGCTGAAAGCCCTGAACGAGACCGAGATTGGCGAACAGGCGCGGGCCGAACTCACTGCTTTCGCTCGTCAGGAACGAGTTAATCTGAGCGCGGCTCCAGGGTGTTGCGCGGACGCCGAGTCGCGTCATCGTCGAACGCACGTCGCTGCTCTCAGCCTCTTCGTATTCCGCGACGACGTCGATACCCTCGGTGATTCGATAATCGGCGCCGAACACAAGCTGCGTCGGGTAGTCGACATTGTTCGCATCTTCGTTTATGGCCGTGCTGCCACTGACACGCAGCAGCACCTTGCCGTCGAGTATCTTCTGTGAAAACCCGAGCTCCACCAGGTCGCTGCTTTTGCTCTCGCCGTCATCAAACTTGTCTTCCGCGTGCGTGATACCGCCGCGAGCCGTAAAGTCGTCGTATTCGTAGCGAAGCTGGCCGCGTACGAGGTTTCGGATGGCTTCTGTCTGCAGATTCTGTTGCCAGCCGGCCTCGCCCTCCACCGTGAAGCGCTCTCCGGCCTTGACGCGTGCATCGACGCCGAGGCGCCGCACGCCCTGCTCTGCCTCTGACTGGTAACCAAGCCCGAAGCCCTGGTCTACCTCGCTGACAAAGGCACGCACATCGACGTTTTCGCCATTGTGTTCCAGCTCGATCCCCTGGGCGCTTCCGTTCTGTGCTACGCCGGAAACGACCGCACTGGAATCGGCGGCTTCTGCCTTGAGCTGCGTTTCGTCGTTGATTTGCCAACGGAAATCGACGCCGGTCAATTCGGCATCCGCGCCCGTGGTCGAATCATTGATGTGCGTCACACCGATCTCTAAGGCATCGTCGGAAAATCTCAGTGAGCCACGGCCGCCGGCCACCAGGTCCTCGCTGCCGGAGGCGATCGACTCGTATTCAGCGACGATGAATATCGGGTTCAGGTTGAAATCGCGACTCGGAACCGGCTTCTTGAAATACAGGGTGCCGTTCAATGTGTCGAGGTTGTAATCCAGAAAGCGCGTCAGGTTCTGCGCGCTCAGCACGACGCCGGAGTCGAAGCGGTCACGGACCTCGATACGTACCTTGTCGCTATTCGCGATAATCGGCGCGCTGGAAAGGCGATACAGTCCGGACGTCCCGTCGCCGCGGATCTCGTCACGACTGAACGACTGATCGGTATCGGCCGCGAACACCGTGTATCCGACGCTGTCGCCGCGGTACTCGCTCTTGAAGCCGTTGAAGCGACGCTGGTAGCGGGCGAGATCCGCAACGGCAAGTCCGGTGTCGAAATCCCCGAATAGCGCATAGAACTGGCTGCGCTCCAGCTTGACGTAAAGTTTCCTCTGGCTGGCGGCGTCAAATCGCTGCTCGCTGACGTCGGCATACAGCGCGTAATAGGCGTTCGGATCGACCTCCGTGTCGAAACGCTCGCGTGCCGCGGAACGATCGCGCGCCGAATCGTACGCGAGCGTCAGCAGGTATTCGCCGCGGATCGATCCCTTGGCAAAGAACGCGACCCGGCCATCGTCGTAGTAACCGTCCTCGTTGCCGGCGTCTGCCGCGGCGACGATGTTGTCGGAAAGCGTATTGTAGCCCGCCGTACCCTCGGCGAAACCAACGAGTATCCAGTCACGCTGTGCCGGTTTCAGCCAGGCGCGAAGCTCCTGTTCGCGGTAGTTCTGGAATGGCAACACGACGCTTACCTCACCGGTTTGCGTCGTCGGCGCCAGCTCGATTAACGCGATACCGTCGGCGCCCACGCGATAGGACGCGGATCGCTCGCCGATCTCCACCAGCGAATTCTTGCGGTCATTCTGCTCGTCCCACGCTGAGCGAAACGGTGCGTTGACGCGGAAACGGCCCACAACCCCTGCGCGCGCCGGCTTGCCGGATCGATCAAACAGCCTCAGCGCAAGAATCGGATTCTGCTTTCCGTCGGCGACAAGGGTCGAGAGCTCGTCGACGACTTCGGCCCGAATCGGGCCGCCGGTGAAATGGACGGTGCGGCGAATTCCCCTGGCCTTGCTGCCGTCGGCATTTCGGATGACAGCGCGCAGCTCATTGGCACCATCCTGCAGGGTCACGCCCGCCCAGCGAGAGACGGCTACCGTACCGGCTATGTTGGTCGCTTCGCCGGCGAAATTCATCCTGTTTACGGGATCGCCATTCAATGTCAGCTCGACGCTCTGGCCGGGTTCATGCTGAATCGATACTTTCGTAGCAGCAATAGCCGGCGAAAAGCCTTTTTCGGGAATCAGCATCGCGTAGCCCGGTTGCAGGGTTTCCAGCGGCGGTTCGATTTGCGATGCCGGCATGCCGGCGGTCGGCTCTTCGACGCGCGCCTTCTTGACCTGCATGCCCGGAATTGCACCGACCGTGGCCGTTTCCCTGGTACCACTGCTCGCCTGCGTCACCTCGATAAAAGATGGCCGCGTCGGACGAACGCCGCTCATAACCAGTTCGACTCGGCGATTCTGCTGTCGACCCGCGGACGTCGCGTTATCCGCGACAGGATCATCGGGACCGCGGCCCTCGACCTGAATATCCTTGTCAGGAATGCCGAGCGCCCTGGCGATGTATTGTGCAGCCGAAATGGCACGCGCGCGCGACAGCACGTAGTTGTCAGCAAACAGATGTCGATTGGCGGGCTTGATGCGCTGGCTGTCGGTATGTCCGATCGCCGAGAGCCGGATCTTGCTGACACCCTGCCAATCCCTTACCAGTCCATCCAGCTGCAGCTTGTCGCTGGCCGCCAGCTCATCCGACAAGACCGCGAACTTCAGGTCGAGCACGTAACCGTCGTTTTCCAGGATCGCGGGTTCGCGGACCATCCTGGTCTCGACGATCGGCGTCTTTTGCTTTGCCTGCATCGGCGTATCGAATCTCGCCAGCGCCTTGCTCACGAGTTCGCCGTGGACGTCGTCGCCAATCGTCGCCGTGAATCCGATCTTGCTCGTCCAGTTACCGAGGCGGCTGTCCAGCGCCATCGACAGAGACGGGCCAACCTGGTGAGGTTCTCTGTTGGACGATCCGTTGAGCCGCATCGTTCCGGGCAGGTAGCTGACGCCGTCTGGCAAGACGATGACGACGCTGATGTTGTCGAGCTCGACGTTGCCGACGCCATTGAGCGTCAACTCGTAGCCCACCTGGTCAGCCGTCGCCGCACCGACATGTCGCATTTCTATGTCGATGCGTCCTTCCGGCCTCGGCTTGCGACGCAGGTAGAAGTCGGCGCGCTTCATGCTGCCGCGGGACAGGTTGACAAACTGGGAGTCAGCGCGGCCGGCATAGCCGCGGGTTTCGGTGCAGCCGATAAGGTCGAAATATTCGGGGACCGAGAACGTATCCAGCTGTGCGACATGGGTACCGACTGGCAGTCCCTCGAAATGGTAGCGGCCACCCTCGTCGGTTACCGCGTAGCGGCCGTCTTCGAGGTAGACCCGGACATTGGCGACGCCCTGCTCCTCGCGGAATGTCTCCTGACTGCAGTCCGCTTCCAGCACGCGACCGATAATCGTAGCGCTTGTCCGGAACAGGTCCTCCGTGATGCGAATGGCAGCAGAGGATTCGTTGGAGACGAGGCCACCGGCGGCATATGCCGTCGCACGGTTGACCATCTCATCGCCCCGCTTTCCGCCAACGATCTCGACCACGTAGGCAATGCTGCTGCGGCCGGACACCGCCAGTGTGTCGATGGAGAATTCCAGTGTGCGGAGATCGGGACTGACAACGGGGTCGCTCGCCGGGCTGCCGTCGAGCATTACGGATCCCGGCACGAAGCGCACGCCGGGCGGTAGCCGGTCAACTACCCGGATGTCACTTGCTATTCCCGTGGCAGAGCCGTTCTCCAGCACCAGTTCGTAGCGTACGAAATCGCCTGGTGAGGCGACGGTCGTTAGCGTCTGTTTCTGCAGGAACAGCGATGACGACAGCGGATCCAGCGGAATGTCGATCGCTATCGACAGGTCGCCGGACTTCGTGAACGGATTGCCAAACGACGCCGGACTCAGGCGAAAGGGCGCTCCCGGCAGACTCTGCAGTTCGGCAATCGACGCGGATGAGGGCGCCAGGTAGTCCGGCGGCGGCGATACCAGCAAGCGATAGTCACCATCGGGAACGACGGGAAAACGATATTCGCCGGGACCGAAGACATAGGATGTGCCCGAGCTGTCGGTGGCCGTCCCGCCGCTGACGATCGCGGAGGGAAACTGGCTGACGCCGTCATTGCCGTAAACGATCGCGGGCAGACCCGTTGCTGCGTCCACGATCTCGACGGTGGAACCGCTGACGACGGTACCCGTTCGCGACTCGAATACGATCTGCACGGGATCGAGCTCGGCATTTGCCGTCGCCGTATCCGTCGTGTCGGCCGGATCGGCATACGAAACGGTGATGCTGGTCGTCGCAACCCCCTGCAGGACGCAGTCGCCCGGAACGGCGAGCCCTGATCCCAGCGGCACGTAGGCACTGAATACGCCGGTATCCGGACCGGTCTCGCTGAGCCGGATCGTCTCGGAATCGCCGCTGGCGGCGCTGGAGACGATAACGGTAGCGTAGTCGATGGCCTGGTAGTCCAGGTTCTGGTCACTGTCGGCCAGCCGGATGAAGGCCGCCTCGCCGATGTTGTACGCCGACGTGGAACGCAGCTCCTGCGCAAGGGTCGGGTCGATGGTGTTGCCACCCAGCAGGGTCGGGTCCGCCAGCGTCTGCGGTACCCCGCCCTGCAGGCAGGCAGACGGACCAACGGTTTCCTGAAAGGTCCCGCTGCCGCTGGCGACGACTCGCGTGAAATCCACGCTGGAGGGGCTGCGGACAACAGCGGTTACGACCGACACCTCGTTGCTGAGCACGGTCGTCGGCTGGCCGCCGAGATTCAGGTAGTCCACCGACGCCCGGTTCGTAATGACCGCGCCGGGCGGGGCCGCAACGACCGGTCCGGCCAGCAGGAAACACGCCGAAACAGCCAGGCCGAAGGCCCGCAACACCAGCGTGAGCGATGCCCAGACGTGCCTCGGGGGAAGCTGTTGCTCCCCCCGAGGCTTGGCGTGCACACCGTCACACGGACGCCGCCCAGGTGGCTCGTTGCCGTGTGTGACCGGGCGCTGGCCACCCGTACGGGTGACCTGACGTCCTGTCAGCGCGTGTCGTCCTGTGACCACCGTGATGCTTCGCGATCAGCCCTTAGGGAGGCGTTACGGCCGGATCGTTGATCGTCGCCCGGTAGACGATGACGAGCGAGGCGCCGCCGGCGATGGATGCAACGTCAAAGGTCAGGTCCTGGCCGCTGCGCTCGCAACCGTCGCTGTCGGTCGGCGGCGCATCCTCTGTACAACCCGTGCCATTGAGCGTCATATCGGCGCCGGCAAACTGATTGGCAAGAAATGTCAGATCCGCGGCCAGCGTATCGGTGATGACAACGGTATCGGCCGGAATGTCGGCGCTGCCATTGGTGATAGTAATCGTGTACTCAACGGTCGCGCCCGGCAAGGGATTGTCGGTGCCACCGAAGCCGTCGTCGATGACCGAGTAGGCCTTGGCTACGGTCAGGTCCGCCGATTCAACCTCGAATCCATCGATGGAGATGCGTACGCCATCGGCATCGTCCGGATCGACGTTGTCGATCGTAGCGTCGTCGTTGCCGGCGCCATACACGAGGTCTGCACCGAGTCCGGCGGCCCCTGCTTCCTTCGCGGTTGCCGTGAGTTCGACACCCGCGATCTGGTTGTCGGTCAGGGTCACCGCGGCATCGCCCCAGACACGAATCCGTACCGACGCGTCTGCGGCCAGCTCATCGGCAATCTGTGCGCCACCCTGCAGCGGTACAAGATCCGTAGCCGTCACGACGGCCCACTCGATGTTGTCCATGTCCGCGTCGTCCGCACCCGAGCCGTCAACACCCGTTCCCGTCGTAACCTGGGCGAGCGCGATCAGGAAGTCGAGGTCGGAGTTGCTGGTGTTGGTCAACAGGAAATCGACCCACGCATCGTCCTGACCCGGAGATACCGGCTCGAGATCCGGTGTCGAGATCGGTGCCAGTGTAAAGCTCACGCGCCGGTCGACGACGAAGGTCACGCTCGCCGTAATGTCCTCCTGGTCGATTCCATTGACGAAGTAGTCGACGCTCGCCGTATTGGCGATCGGCGTGCCGGCGCGAGTTCCTTCCGCCAGCGCCTGCTGGCCCAGCAGCAGTGCGGCCGCTGTCGCACCAAGCTTCAGTGCAAGGCCAGTTCTATTTCCAAAAAGTCTCATCACGGTACTCCTTACCATTCAAAAGAACCGGCGATCGGCCGGGCAGGTAGCATTGCCGGAAAACACGGAACCTGCGATCCGCCTTCCCTTTTTCGAGACGCCGGAACCAGCCCGGCAGCCTTTCAGGATTCGTCTATTCCAGGATCGCCGCGAAACGCGCCGTTCCCTGTGCGCCCGCCGCCAGGTCGTTTCGCATCACCCATCGCACGTGCGTGAAGTCGCTTGCCTGGGCCTTCCGGACCTCGCCGTCTTCGACAACGTTCAATTCGCCCGCTGTCGCGAATGTCTTGCCGTCGTCCACCGAGAACAGAATCTCCATTCCCGGCCCGAACGCCGAACCGTCGACGTACATCAGGTTTTCGGCAATGGGGTTCGTGATGACGACGTTGTCGGCGGGCTCGGCACTGACGTTGCGAAACGTAATCGTGTAGATCACGTTTTCGCCCGGCACCACCACTTCGGCAGGCACCAGTCGAGTCTCCGACTTGCCCTCTTCGTTCACGAAGACTTCCTGTTTCTGCACTGTCGTGCGGACGTCAAGATGCCCCTGGGCTGCCGCCGTTGTCGCCAGCGCGATCACAATAACGCTCATAAGAATTTTCATAACTGCTCCTCGCTCCGCTTGCTATGTCGCTCAAGAAAATCGTTAGTCAATAACAACCTGGAATTCCACGGTCTGTGGTCCCTGTGCCTGCGTGAGGTCGCCCAGCCGAACGACGACGGACGGCGTCCCCGAGGTGTCGAATTCGCCCTGGTCCGCGTCAATCGGGTCGGAGATCGCGGCACCGTTGAGCGTGATGCTGTTCGGCACGTATGAGGTAAACGGTGGAATCGCATCGACCACCGTGCTCGCCGTTGCCGTGCCGGCTGTTTCGACAGTCACCACGATGCTGTAGGTCAGCGTCGCTCCGGGAACGGGCTCGTTGCCGCCAAACGGGTCGTCGATGATCTGAGATTTGACCGCGCTCACCTGCACATCGGAGACCAGGTACTCACCCGTGTCCTGGGCCTCGCCGCCTGTCGAGCCGATAACCGCGTTGACGCCACCATCGCCGGCACCGGCAAACACGGTGCCGGGCGTGCCGACACCCGTCGTAGAGGTCGCGGTGAGTTCGCTGCGGCCCGTCAGGCCGTTGGCAAGACCGCCCGGAATATCGTTGACCAGGAAGACGCTGATTGACTGGTCAGCGAGCAGGTCCGGTTCAGCGCCGGGCGTATAAGGCTGGTCGCCTGCGTTGAAGTCGCCACTGCCATCGGTGTCGAAATAGATGGCCGCCGGGGCTGCCGGCGTGGGGTCGAAGTCGTCGCCGGCAATCAGGCTGTCTATCGCAAGCGCAAATGCTTCCGTGCCATTGCCGGTATTCGTTACCGTAAACAGCAGGGCTCGCGCGGTGTCACCCGGCGCGACAGGAACCTGCGGGCTTTGCAACGTCACCGTTACATTGATCCGCTCGGCGACGGACAGCGTCGTCGTGTTCGACTGTATTGTAAGGGGGGCACCGGCGAGGTCGTAGTTGACGACGGCCGTGTTCTCGATAACGGTGCCTACGGCCGTACCCACGGCGCCTGCCGGGATGCTGTACGCGCAGCAAGAGAACAAGAGAAATAATCGTCGCGTCCATGCGAACGCCGACGCAAACGCAGTGTTTGCCGTATCCAAAGGTTCATTCCTTTCCAGGCAACGTACTGGCGCGTTACCTTTCGCCTGCCCGCTGTCATTGCGAGCCATTGGCGTACTCTTATGGAAAATCGCATCGATCGCATCAAATCGGGCGACTCTGTTCTCAAACTGTGATTGGTCTCTCACTTCTGTCGTGAAACGGCTCACAGTCGGGAGACGGCGGAATACACGGGCCCGGCGCGCGTCGGGACGATCGATGTCTCAACGATTTAGCCGCATACACGGAACGATGTACCGGCTTCGGCTGAAAGGACATACTTTGCGCGCCGACACTGCCGGCGTTATCGAGGTCACGCCGTCACAGGTCTAGCCCGGTCGCATGATCGCGAGTTTCTTCATTTTTGATCGCAATGTGCTCGGCGGTATGCCAAGTCTTGCGGCCGCCCCTGAACTCCCGGAAATTTTCCACTTCGCATCCTCGAGGACAGCGACAATATGTTCACGCTCAATGAGTTTGAGATACGCGACGGGTGCAAGTGAACCTGCATCTTCGCCCGGGCCCGCTGCCAGCGGCGCAGCGAGATCCAGAACCGGGCCGCTCGAGGAAATCAACGCTCGCTGCACAACGCCTTCCAGTTCCCGCACGTTCCCCGGCCAACTGTAGCGCCGCAACTGCTTCATCATATTGGCCGATATTTCGTTGACCTCCCGACCAAGTCGAGGCGCGTGTATGCGAATAAAATGCTGCACCAGCAGTTCAATGTCGTCGCCGCGGTCCCTCAGCGGCGGCAAGGTGATTGGAAAGGTGTTGATGCGGTAATAAAGGTCGGATCGGAATTCTCCAGCCTGCGCGGCCTCGGCTAGATCGCGATTGGTCGCGGCAATCAGGCGCACATCCACCTTGATCGTCTGGCTCCCTCCCAGGCGATCGAATTCGCCCTCCTGCAGGACCCGCAGCAGCTTTGCCTGCAGTTCGATCGGAATCTCTCCGATCTCGTCCAGGAACAGGGTACTGCCATCCGCGAGATCGAAACGTCCTCGCTTTGCACCCGTCGCGCCGGTAAACGCGCCTTTCTCATGACCAAACAATTCGCTTTCGATGAGATTCGCTGGCAATGCTGCGCAGTTGACCTTGACTAGCGGTCGGTCGCAACGGTCGCTGAGTTCATGAATGGCACGCGCGATCAGCTCTTTGCCGGTACCCGTCTCGCCCATTATCAGCACTGGCGTTCTGGTCGGCGCCACCTGTTCGACGAGTTGCAGGCTGCGCAGTACTGCATCGCTGCGGCCGACGATTTCGTCGAATCCATGCGTCAGCTCGATCTCGTGTCGCAGGTAGACATTCTCAGCTTCGAGTCGTTCTTTGACTTCCTTCAACTGCTGCAGCGCGCTGTCCAAAACACGACGTGACTTCAATCGCAATACAAAGTTCGCAAACAGTTCGGCAAGAACGGTCAGATCCTGTACCGCCTGATCCGTCCAGTTGCTCTGCTTATTCAGCCGGCCGCAGGTCATGCCGCCGACCGTCTCACCAGCGACCACGAACGGCAGCGCCAGGAACGACTTCAGGTCAAATCGCTGCAGGTTTTCTTTGTCGGATGCAAACCTGTCGGCCTTGCTCGTGACATCGTCGATACGCACCGGCCGGCCCGCCCTGAGTTCCGCCGCAATTGTTGGAAAATGATCTATCGATACCGGTCCAAACGGCTTGCCGTCCTGACTCCAGGTGTATTCGATTTTCGCCGATTCCGCCTCGGCGTCCAGCCAGAACATGGTCGAACGGTCCGCAGCGGCAAATTCGCAAACGGAGCGCATGCAGTCCTCGATGATGCGATCCGCTTTGTCGTCAGGCGCCGTCACCAGCCGCGACGATACGCTGGCAACCAGATCCTGAAAAAGGCGCCGCCGCGCCAGCGCCTCCTCTGTACGGCGCAGCACGGTCAGGTTGCTTTCAACCGCCCACATACGATGCAACAGCCCGCTGCGAACAATGCCAACCATGTTTATTTGCAGCAGTCGGCGCTCGCCGGCCGGCGTGACGTAGTCGAAGTTGTAGCCGTCGAGGCGGTAGGCGTCCTCAACGAAGGTCCGAAAATAGCTTGCGTGTGCGGCCGTGTCCTTCGAGCTGTCAAGATCGGCCAGTCTTCCGCCGATGACTTCGGACGGATCGTCGGCCCCCAGTTCTCTGGCGAAAATGACGTTGCAGTCCTGCAGGATGGCGTCATAGCTGCGCTGAACCTGCACCTCGACGGGCAGGTCGACCGGAATAGGCGGGTCGAAGCGGTAGCAGTAGACAGAGTTGGATGTGCTGTCGAACAGGTATCGGAATCGCTCCTCCGCCTGGTATTCGAAGTACTTCGAGACCTCCAGCTCGCGCCGCGTATCGAGAATTTCGGCCTCCGTCGCCTCGCGTTTTCGCCAGGCTAAGAATAGTCCGAGCGCGATCATCGAAAAACCGGCGAGCGACGACAGCGAATGAATGCGCTGCAGCGAAAAAAACGCGGGCGCCGCCGCCTGCTCTGAACGGGTCAGCGGCGGATGCGTGAGCTGGTAGCCGGCCTCCCAGACATGCGCCAAAATCGCGACGGTCAATCCCGCCGCAATCAGCAGGCCACCGTGGGCCAGAACCCTGCTCCTCAAGGGCCTTCTGGAGGTCGCGAATATGAGCAGGAACGCGGAAATCAGAATAGCGCCGAGTTCGACGATGCCGACGACGGCGTCAAGGTTTAGCCTGTCAATCACCAGGCCCGTCCTGGCTGGTATCGAGGTGTGAAGATCAATCGAGTTCGTCCATCAGCAGGCGTCGAATTGGTTTCTCGACCGCTCTGCGCCGGTTCCGTTCAGTGTTTCTTCTATAAAACCTTGATTGAGTATCGTTTTACCATCCCGCCACGGAAAAAGTCACGATATTTCGCGACTTTAATGAAATGTCGCCACTTCGCGACGTCGCCATGTTTTTGTCAGCTTACTCAATCACTTAGATAAGCCCCTGATAAGTCAGGGAATTGCGAGCTTGTTTCGGACTTGAATCGCATTTGGCACAGAACCTGCAGTATATGGGCGTGCCAGCGCAATATTGTCACGCGTGAGGATTTGCGCAACCGCTTTCGAAAGGCCTCTAGGGAGAGTCAGGACCGTGCTAACGACAGCCAGGGATATCAACCTCGTACTGATCGCCGAGGATTCGGCCCGCGCCTCACTACTGCGCGACACGATGGCCCAGTCCGGTATCAGCGGCGTTATCCGTCGCATCGACCCTGGCGTCGCGGCCATCGATTGCGCGCGAAGACAGGGTAGTTACCGCGACAAACCACTGCCCGACCTGTTCTTTCTGGACTTCACGGAGCCCAGCGAGCAGAGCACTGCCGTGCTCAAGGCGATTGCTTTCGGCAAGCAGCGCGCGCCTGTACCCGTCGTCCTGCTAACGAGCGCCTACTCTCAGGACCTGTTGGACAGCGGCAGCATCGGCGAGGAATCGGCCGTCATGTTTTCCCCAACCAGTTTGTCGTCCTTCGTGCGCAAGATGACGGCGGCCAAACGTGCTTCTTTCTTCAAGGCGCTGCGTACCCTGTATCAATATGGCCCGATACTCGTCCGCCCTGCCGAGGCAGCACTCGCTTACGGTCGTGGTGTGACGGCCCTGTCAGCCTGAGGCGACGATCAGACCGGTTGCGAGGAAGCCGCGACGCTACTTGAGTCGAGCGGACAGATCCACGACCCGGGAGACCTCCGAGAGACTGGTCGTGCCGGCCAGCACCTGCAGGACCGCTTCCTCGGTGACCCCGGTGAACTGAGCCGCATTGACCGCCCATTGGATTTCCTGTGTCGTCGCATCTCTGGCGAGCAGGTCGTCGATTCCCTCATCAACGACTATTACCTCGAATATCGCAATGCGGCCCTTGTAACCGAGGTAGTTACACTGACTGCAGGCTCCTTCCCGGTAAAGACGCAATTTCGTCGAGTCACTGACGCCCAGTATCTCCCTTTCGAATTCCTGCGGTGCGTAGGATTGCCTGCAATTTGCACACAGTCTGCGGATCAGGCGTTGTGCGACGATCCCCGCGATATTGCCGGCCAGGAGCTGGCTTTGCAGCCCGAGATCCCGCAGTCTCGGAAGTACGGCGTTGACCGATTTCGCGCTCAGTGTCGCGAATACCTGGCGGCCACTCATGGCGGCGCGCAAGGCGGTGGCAGCCGTTGCCGTGTCGAGCATTTCGTCGACCACGAGTACGTCCGAATCCTGACCGACGAGGTTTTCAAGGGCCAGCCCCCCCTCGTTGTGGTCGTCGCCCGTCGATGTCTGGCGAATCATGGGCATGTGGCAGCGAATGCTGTCTTCCAGCGTCGCAATCGACACGGACTCGTCGCTTCGGTAAGCCAGCATCGAGTAGAGCGTGGTTGTCTTGCCGCTGCCCGGCGGTCCGGCGATGACGATGAGGCCGTCCGGACGCGCCATCATTAGACGCAAGCGGGTTAGCGCTTCGCTATCCGTGGCCAGCTGTTCCAAAGGTACGAACGCCGCGTCCTGGTCCGCAATCCCGACAACGACGTCGTCACCGCGCTGCGTTGAGCGGATCGAGAAAAACAGCGTCTTGCGACGGGTGCCCAGCATGACGGACCGTCGTTCCTGTCGTGATCCCGTCCCCGCGTCATGTGGAACATTGGACATCGCAGCGAACCTGGCTGCCATTTCGGGCCAGTAGTCCTGGTTCAGCGACATTACCTGGGTCAACACCCCGTCGATCCGAAAGCGCACGCGAACGAACCCGAATTCCGGCTCGAAATGAATCGCGGAAGCGTCTCGGCGCCCTGCTTCGAAAAGAATCGCGTCAATCAGTCGGCTAAGCGGGTGTCCGTAGGATCCTGTATCACGTCCGTCAGCGGCAACGGCTGCTTCGTCGGCATCAATTTCCCGGAGGATGTCCGGAATCGACAGGGCAACGCCATAGAACTTCCGCACGGCGGCCCTGATCTCGGACTGCGCGGCAATCACTGTGGCAATTCCGATTTCGGGATCGAGGGATCCGGAAACCTTGTCCACGTCTGCAAGACTGAACGTTTCGTTTACAGCCAGCGTGAGGAGTCCGGCAGGCTCGTCAAACTCGATTGGCAACAGGCAGTAACGCTCCGCCGTCTCTCTTGGCAGGAGCGCGACTGCACGCGGATTCGGAAGCAACCTGGAAAGATCTACCTTGTCGTCGCCGAACAACTTTTCCAGCGTTTCATTGAGAACTTTTTCACTGATCATTCCCAGCTCGACGAGGATCCTCCCCAGCGGCCGATCGAGAACGCTTTTTTCCCGCATGGCACGGCGAAGCTGATTCTCACTGATGAGCCCGGCCGTCATGAGCCGCTCGACCAGCGGCTTGTTGGGCTCCGTTTCACGCAGCGCTTGCACCGATCCGATCATCATTGACTATTCCCTATCGCCTGCGGCCGCAAGTCGAACCGCCACCCGGAACCGAAGCCCTTCCTGCAACAAGCTATCGGCGCCTGGAGCTCGCACTTGAGCGAGTCTGATTTCATTAAAGAAGAGACGGCGACTGCCGCTACTGGTTACCAGGCAAGCCGACGGAGCCAGCTTAGTGCATGGATCTGTACTAACTACCGCCAAAGCCAGCAAAGCCCGCCCTACGTTGCGTCAGTACGTGTATCGCGCACTGGAGACAGCGCAAGGTGACTCGATGCTGAGCCGGGTCGTAGACATATTCCTTATCACACTGATTGCCGCGAGCGTACTCGCGGTGATTCTCGAGTCGATGCCCGCTTTCGGCAGACGCTACGCCGTTTCGCTGTCCCTGTTCGAGATGGCGACAGTCGCCGTGTTTTCTGTTGAGTACCTGCTGCGTCTCTGGAGCTGCGTGGAGAACGAATCAGAATCAACAGACAAGCCGCTGCGGGCGCGACTCCGCTACGCAGGCTCCTTCCATGCCATTATCGACATTATCGCGATACTGCCCTTTTACCTGCTCATGCTGGGCCTGACCGGCAGTGTCGACATGCGTTTTCTGCGTGCCGTGCGACTGCTGCGTGTGCTGAAACTCACGCGATACTCGGCTGCAATGAACATGGTGTTTATCACCTTTCGGGAAAACGGCAGGGCACTTTCGGCGGCATTTCTTATTCTGCTCACGGTCATGCTCCTGGCCGCATCCGGGATGTATTACTTCGAACGGGTCTCTCAGCCGGAGGATTTCGGCAGCATTCCGGCTGCGATGTGGTGGGCATTCGCAACGCTGACAACCGTCGGTTATGGTGACGTAACACCGATCACTGTCGGCGGCAAGATCTTCGGTGCGCTCATCACCGTCGTCGGTATCGGCATGGTTGCATTGCCCACCAGTATCCTTGCCAGTGGCTACACGCAACAGCTCAAGGTCAGTACCTCCGTGTATGAAGGCAAGGCGGCAGAAGCGCTGGATGATGGCGTGCTGAGCGACGATGAAATTCGCAAGCTGGAGGAGCTGAGGGTCGACCTCGGCCTCGGCAAGCATACGGCAAGCCAGATCCTGGACGAAGGCCGCGTCCGGAAGATGCTGCAGCGACATCAGTCAACGTGCCCACATTGTCATCGGGAACTAAAAGGGCCGCAGTAGGCGCGGGTGCCCGTCACACGCGCGGCAAACCCTCTCTGGCTCTAGTGGGTATTCTTCTGCACAGACTTGAGATCGTAGCGACGAATTTTTTCGACCAGGGTTGTTCGTCCAACCCCCAGCAGTTCGGCCGCACGCTGCACGACGCCATCAGACTCGACGAGTGCCTGGTGAATCATGTCCTGCTCGATTTTCGCGAGGTATCGTTTCAGGTCCAGCCCGGCGCTGGGCAGTTTGACACGAACATTGCCCGACACTGCGCTGAGCCTGCTGCTGAGCACTTGCGGTTCCGCCGCTTTCACCGCCTCGCGTTCCACGATAGGCCATGGCAGGTCGCTTCGCTTGACGATACCGTTGGGTTTGACAACGACGAGCCGCTCGATGAGATTCGCCAGTTCACGGACGTTGCCTGGCCAGGCGTATTTCTCCAGGACTTCCATTGCATCACGCGACATTTGCAGGAAGACCGGTCCGCCGGCACAAAAGCGGTGAATGAATTCGTCGACCAGGGGCCCGATGTCCGCGGGTCGCTGGCGCAGCGGTGTAATTTCGATCGGAAAGACGCTGAGTCGGTAATACAGGTCTTCCCGGAATTTTCCGGCTTCGATGCGCTTCGGAAGATCGCGATGCGTCGCGGCTATGAGCCGGACATCGACGGGGATACTGTCAGCGCTGCCGACGCGCTCTATCACTCGCTCTTCCAGCACACGGAGAAGCTTCACCTGCATTACGCTCGGCATGTCGCCGATCTCGTCCAGGAAGAAGGTCCCGCCCTTCGCCTGTTCGAAACGTCCGGCGCGCGCGCTGACCGCCCCGGTAAACGCACCGCGTTCGTGGCCGAATAGTTCACTTTCAAGCAGGTTTTCCGGAATAGCTCCGCAGTTAACCGCTACGAAAGGTCCTTTGCGACCGGACTGCTCATGAATCTGCCGTGCAACGACCTCCTTGCCCGTGCCCGATTCGCCGGTGACCAGAACAGTAGCCAACGACGAGGCAACCTGGGCGATCAGGCGCCTCACAAGTTCGGTGTCTGTGCTGCTGCCGATAAGCTGGCAGCCTCCCGGCTTCGGATCCGAGTGGTCCGTCCGACAATGCGATGCGCGGATCTCCTCGAGTACCTCACCCAGCGCATCCAGGCGAACGGGGTAATTGAGCGAGTGAAAGCGGGCCCAGGGATAGTCCTTGTGAAGATCGCGCGTGATCATTCGTCCTCGCCTTCTGTAATCATGACGATGGGTATGTTGGGATCCAGCTTGCCGATGTCGTCCACCAGTGCACGAACGTCCCGATCACTGAGGTCCGGTCCGATGAAAACGGCTTCCAGGCGAGTCACGCCTGCTTTTTGCCGCCATTTGTCCGGCGTCGCTGTACATACGCTCGGGGCGTCCATGAACTCGATGAGCTGTTTCAGGTTCTCGGCAGCCCTGCCAGCCCTGTTCACGACCATTATCATGCTATCCACGCCGGCCAATTCTGGTCCCTCCGCGTTGGCAGAAGCCGTGAAACGGGTTGCTGACAGCCCGTCGGCTGCTTGTCCAACACAATCACTTAGGATTCTGTTTCTATTTGAAATTCTTGGCACTCTGCCAAATATGTAATCCTGATAACCAAATACAGTCCACCTTCGCTACTCACTTCGATAATAGTCGTTTCTTACCACAATCGATAAGACTATCGCGTCCGATTTCCGTATATGGTCTTTTTTGGTCGATTCTGGCGGCGGAATTCGAACGTTGGACCGCGGCGATCGCGGTCGCCTGGCATCGGGCACGGCAGCCGCGCCTCAAGAAGCCACACCTGCGGCCGATCACAAGTTCATGGATCTTGTTTCCAAGCTTTTCGGCGCTCGCAAGAGCGCGGCGCAACGCGACCAGCCGGTCTCGGTGGAGTCGCTGGCCGACGGTGCACTGGACACGCTCGGCAGTGTTTTTCGCGTAATGGGTGACGAGGCGTTTCCGCTCGAAAAGGACGGCGATTCGACTGTTTTCCCGTCACTGTGCGCCGAATTTGCCCGCCACATCGAGAACGGCGCCGCCGTGCCTTCGTTCGATATCCCGCAATCGCAGAACGGCGCGCGGCAATGGGACCGTGTGCGTCGTTTTTTTGCCGACCGGCGTCATGCCGAGAAGTCGTTCGTCACCGAACGGCTGCAGGACTATCGTGGCGTTGTCGACGATCTCGTATCGGGCCTGAGAGACATCGGTGAGCGAGACCAGCTCACCGAAACCAGCATTCGGAAAAATCTGAATGCGATCGAGGAAGCCGTCGAAACCGGCGCATTGCCGACCATAAAGGCGGCTTTCACGGCGACCGTATCCAATATCAATGAAACGTTTGCGCGACAAAAAGAACAGTACGAGCTGCAGCTGCAGGAACTCAATGAGCGAATGTCGAGTCTGCGCCAGGACCTGGTTGCCGCTCGCGAAGAAATGAAACGCGATTCACTGACTGACGCTTATAACCGCGGCGCGTTCGACTCGGCGATCGCACAGAGTGTCAACATGCATTTCATCATGCAGCAACCGGTCACCCTGGTGATGGTGGACCTCGACAACTTCAAACTGGTCAATGACACCTATGGCCACTCTGCCGGCGATGAAGTCCTGCGCGCGATCGGAGACTGCCTCGCCCGCTCTTTTATTCGCAAGAGTGACTTCGTCGCGCGCTACGGCGGTGACGAGTTCGCCGTCATCCTGACGGACACGCCGGCACGACATTGCGATTCGTTGATACAGCGTTTCCTGGAGTATTCGCGCAAGATCGAGATTCCCTCCGCACCCGCCGCCGGCCTGGTGGCCTGCTCAGCGGGCTATACGGAAATCGCGGATGGCGACACCGTCGCCGCGCTGATCAAACGCGCCGACGAGGCGCTTTACAAGGCAAAACACCTGGGACGCGACCGGGCTGTTTTCCTGCCGGCGCCCGGGCCCACGCAGTAGTCAGGGATCGGGCGCTCATCAGCCTAAAGCGGCGGCGAATTCGGCCGATAAAGCTCTAGGAGGCGGATTCCGTCTGATTCCATGGAATGGAGGGATAGACTTTGGATTTGGCGACACTTATCGGCCTGATCGGGGCGTTCGGCATTGTCTTGACGTCCATCATGCTGGGTGGTTCTGCCGGCACGTTCGTGAACACCCCGTCTTTGCTGGTGGTGCTCGGCGGGACCGTGCTCGTGACGATGATGAAATTCAGCCTCGGCAAATTCGCAGGTGCGGCCTCCATTGCCGTGAAGGCCTTTCTCTACAAACCCTCCAATCCCGAAGATCTGATCGAGGAATCGGTGGAACTGGCCAAGGCCGCTCGCCAGGGCGGCCTTCTTGCGCTGGAAGACCGGGAAATCAGCGACGAGTTCATGAAGACCGGGCTCGGCCTGCTCATCGACGGGCACCCCGCCGACACGGTGCGCTCGATGTTGCAGAAAGACCTCAACGAGACGCTGAAGCGACACAGCGACGGCCAGGATATTTTCAAGGCCATCGGCGATGTCGGGCCGGCGATGGGCATGATTGGAACACTCATCGGCCTGGTACAGATGCTCTCGAACATGGACGATCCCAAGCAGATTGGCCCGGCCATGGCTGTCGCCCTGCTCACGACGCTCTATGGGGCCATCCTTGCCAATATGTTCGCCTTGCCGATTGCCGACAAGCTGGCTGTGCGCAGCCGCGAGGAAAACACCAGCAAGACGCTGATTATCGACGCACTCCTGAGCATCCAGGGCGGCCAGAACCCGCGCATCATCGCGGCCATGCTGGAGGCCTACCTGCCACGTTCGAAGCGTGCCGAAGAGGACGCCGAAGCCTGACGGGCTTCCGCTTTTGATGAGACATGTCTGAAGGCGCCCCGCGAAAACAGGAGAGTGCCGGCGTTCCCGCATGGGTCATGACGTTCGCCGATCTCATGACCCTGCTGATGTGTTTTTTCGTGCTGCTGCTCGCATTTTCGGAAATGGACGCGGCGAAGTTCAAACAACTCTCAGGCTCGATGAAGGATGCTTTCGGCGTGCAGGCAGAAATCGAAGTCCGAACCATCCCCAAGGGAACCAGTGTGGTTGCGCAGGAATTCAGCCCCGGGCGGCCTGATCCAACGGCACTGCCGCAGGTACGCCAGTTTACGGTTGACTCGAACAAGAACACGCTGGACGCGCTCGAACGCGAAGCCAGGGAAATCGAAGAGGCGCGAAAGCACGCGCAGCGCCTCCGCCTTGCGTTAAAGGATGAACTCGCGAAAGGCGATGTTTCGATACAGACCGAGGGCATGAAGGTCATTATCCATATCATGGAAAACGCGTCCTTCGACTCGGGCCTGGCCGATCTTCGTGCATCGTTCATTCCTGCGCTGAAGAAGATCGGAGACTTGATCGACAATAACAGCGGCGAGGTGACGATCTCCGGACACACCGACAACGTACCTATCTCGAACGAGCGATTCCGATCCAATTGGGACCTGTCGACCTCGCGCGCGGTTTCCGTGGCACACCAGCTTCTCGAACTCTCGCAAGTCAGCCCCGACAACGTCATCGTGACAGGTCATGCCGATACCCGCCCCCGGGCACCCAATGACAGCGACGAAAACAGGGCCAAGAACCGGCGTGTCGACATCGCTATAGTGCGCGGCAAGGAAATCGACGAATACCGAACAATGAGCCTGACGCAAGCCTCCGATGCAGATGACACAATCGAGGAACTGAAACCATGACGAACAAACATGAGAACAGACGCTCTTTTCGCATCAGTGAATCCATCTATGTGAAGTACGAGCGCATTGACGATGAAACCGTCAAGAACGGTCTCGAGCACTACAAACTCAGCCTGGGAATCAGCGATGGCGCGCAGGCAAAACTCGTCGATATCGAGGCACGGCTCAGTGAAGCGATGTATTTGCTCAGTGCCGACAACGGTAAAGTCGGGCGTTGCATGACCCTGCTCAACGACAAGCTGAACGTCATCATTGACCAGTTGCCCTCGTTGCGCGAAACCAAGAAAAGCCTGGCACAGTCACTTCCGCAGACCTGCGATGTCAGCGCCGACGGACTGATCTTCTCCAGCAAACAGCCGCTGTCGGTCGGCGACAAGCTTTACATACAGTTCCTGCTGTCCAGCGACAATCGCTACGTGGAATCATTCTGCAAGGTCGTGCGGCTCGACGACCCGCCAGACACCAGCGGACAGGATCTTCCCTACGGCATCGCCGTCGAGTTCATCGATCTGCCCCCTGCCCAGCGAGAAATATTGATTCAGCACATGTTCAGCCGCGAATCGGAAACCCTGAGGATGCGGCGGCTGGAAATGGACGCCATCTAGCCGCAGATCGCGCCCGCCGAATCGGGCAATCAACTGCGGCATCGGGTCGATGTTCTCACCTTATGTGGGGTTGGCATTCGCCGCAACTGGCGTCCGTCCATGTAATTTCTTCATCAGGCGGGCCTCACCGACATTGAGGCCGAAGTTTCGCGTCAGGTCCTCTACGCTGGCGCCCAGCCTGGCCATGCGCACCGCGTTCTCGATCGGCAGATTTCGATCGACGGAAGGCCGCTCCTGTGTCGGCCGTGACTCCATCTGCGTTACTGCGCGCTGCAGCTCACCAAGCCGCTGCTGCAGCTGCCGGGTTGCTATCGTCTGTGCGCGCATTTCATCGTCGCTGGCATCGCTGAGTGCAGCACCGGTGGGACTGTCCCAAAAGCTCTCGATGCGATTCCAGCGGCGCTCGAAGCGAACGATAGCGATCGAGGCAAACGCCAGCAGCGCGGCATTCGACGCCAACAGTATGGATATGAAGAAAGTCTCGTTGCTCATGGTCACACACGCTCATCGATAGTGGGTTTGCGGTCGCCGTCCTGCACGTTCTGGCGCTCCTTGTCGTCTTCATCGGGGGGATCTTGCTTCGGTTTTTGCCGACGATCGGTCTCCCTGTCTTTGTGCACCGGCTGCACCGGTTTCACCGGATAGGAAGGCGTAATGTGCTTGATCCCCGAGATATAGTCGGCCATGGTTGCGCTCCTCTAACTCCAGCGTTTCGCAGCGGCCCGAAGGCGCATGACCGCCTGACCGTGGATCTGGCACACACGCGACTCCGAGACTTCCAGCACCTCGCCGATTTCCTTGAGATTGAGCTCCTGCTCATAGTACAGCGAGAGCACGAGGCGTTCGCGCTCGGGTAGCTGATCGATGGATTCGGCAAGCTGCGCGCGAAACTGCGACTGGTAGAGTTCCTGGTCCGGTAGTGGCGCGTCGGATGATGGCGGTTTGCGCTGCAGCGTTGGTTCCTCGAGGGTTTCCTCGAAGCTGAACAAACGGCTGCAGGCACTGTCCGCAAGGATCTTGTGATACTCCTCGGTGGAAATATTCATTTTTGCGGCGATCTCATCGGGGGTGGCCGCCCGGCCCTTCTCCGCCTCGATTGCGTTTATCGCTTCTGTCACCCGCCGATACTTGTGATGCACGGAGCGCGGCGTCCAGTCGTGCTTGCGAATATCATCCAGCATGGCGCCGCGGATTCGAATACCCGCGTAGGTTTCGAAGCTGGCGCCGCGCGACGCGTCGAAATTGCCGGCCGCCTCCAGCAATCCGACCATGCCCGACTGCATCAGATCATTGACATCGACAGTCGATGGCAGGCGAGCGGCAAGGTGGTATGCAATACGCTTCACGAGGTCGACGTGCTGCATGACAAGGTCGCTATCCGAGTATTCCTTGCGAGTGACGACGTTGCTGTATGTGTTCATGCGACTTTACCTCGCGTTGCCGGGCGTGCCGTCAGCAGGCGCTCCAGGAAGAATTCGACCCCCCCGCTGGCACCTCGCGCCGCCGGCAGCGCGTCGATGCTCGATGCCAGCTGCTTGAAAGCGGCACCCGACGCGCTCTTCGGATACGCGTCCACCACGGCTCGCTGCTCCTGCACGGCCTTGACCAGGTAGTCATCCCTCGGAATATCGCCGAGATGATGCAGCACGACCTCCAGGTAGGTGTCAGTGACACGTGACAGCTTGCGGAACAAGGCGCGGCCGTCTCGTGATCGCCGGCTCTGGTTCGTGACTATCTGGAATCGTGAAATTCCGTAGTGCTGGCTGAAGACCTTGATCAGGGCATAGGCGTCGGTCAAAGCGGCAGGCTCGTCACAAACAACGACGACGGCATGCTGTCCAGCCTGCACGTAGCGTGCGACCTTTGACGAAATGCCCGCCGCCGTGTCGACAACCATCACTTCCGGTTGATCCGTCAACTCGCTGAATGCCTGGATGATGCCGGCCTGCGTCGCATTCGGTAGATCCGTCATGCTGAAATTCCCGGATGCTGCCGGAACGATTCGAATGTTGCCAGGACCACGCAGAATAGTGCTTTGCAGGTCCGTATCGCCATTGACGACATGAGACAAATTGAAGCGTGGCTGCAGGCCCAGCAATACATCGACATTGGCGAGGCTCATGTCCGCATCGAGCAGACAGGTGTTTCGGCCACGGCTGCCCAGGGCAACGGCGACGTTGCAGGCAACGTTCGTCTTGCCGACGCCACCCTTGCCGCTGCAGACAGCCACTACCTTGACGGGACGCCGCTTCATGAAGCGCGTCAGGTTGTCCTTTTGAGAATTACTGGACATGCGCGAACTTCTGTTTTGAAAAATCTTCAGCAATTGTTCTCTCATCGACACGCGGCTGGCTGCATTCCATGCATTCGACGGCCTGGTTGACCAGCCACAGTTTCTTGTGTGCGGCCGAGTGCAGGTCATCAGGGATACGCTGGCCATCGGAGAACCATGCCGCAGGCAGGTCGTGGCGAATCAGCGCACTCATTACGCAGCCGAGCTGGCCTGCTTCATCGATCTTCGTAACGATGCAGCCCTGCAGCGGCACCTTGTTGAACTCCCGGATCGTCTCGTCGAGCGCAGCCTCCTGCGTCGCCGCCGATAATGTCAGGTAAAAGCGGATGCGGTCGGCGCTGCGGCCGTAGGCGGCAAGGCGACTGGATAAATCACGGTCGCGCTGGCTGCGACCCTCGGTGTCGATAAGCACCAGCTTCTTGTCGCGCAGGTGAGTCAGCGTCTCCGACAACTCATCGAAACTGCTGGCCGAATAGACCTTGGCGCCAATGATGTTGGCAAAGGCACTGAGGTGTTCCTTCGCGCCGATGCGATAGGAATCGGCGCTGATCAGGGCGATATCGTCGGACCAGTTTTCCATGGCGAAGCGGGAGGCGATCTTGGCGATGGTGGTGGTCTTG
Source organism: uncultured Gammaproteobacteria bacterium (assembly GCA_963701335.1). GTDB lineage: Bacteria > Pseudomonadota > Gammaproteobacteria > Steroidobacterales > Woeseiaceae > UBA1847. Next base: position 1,376,435 of record CAVOZR010000004.1, on the reverse strand, counting down.
CCAACGCCCGTCGGGCCGATCAGCGCGATCGTGCCGCCGTCTTCCAGCAGCCTGTCGTCAACGACGGGCAGGGTCTGCGCCAGCTCGGTCAGCGGTGCGCTCCAGAGGTTCCTGACCTTGTCCGCGGGGCCGAGGCGGTCGACGATGATATTGGAAATATCCGGTGCCAGGCCCAGGCGCGACAGGTTCCTGAGAATCTGCGCGCGCAGTGGAGAGCGTCGCACCGTATCGTCCCAGACCAGGCCCGAGAGTTGAGTCTCGAGGAGCCCGCGCATCGACGACAGTTCGCTGCGCAGTGCGTCGATTGCGCCCTCGTGCACTGGCCGACGCGTGAGCCTTGCGGCAACAATTTCGGGAGGTGAATCCGAAATCGAAGCAGCAGCGACCGGCGCAACGTCGTCTTCGGCAAGCTGCGCAAGGACATCGGTATCCAGGCTCTCGTCAGCGCGAGACGGGACCCCCATGGCCTGGCGTACCAGTGCCTCGTCGTAGTCAATCGCCGCAATCACCTCGATACCGTCGTCGACACGCCGGTTTGACAGGATGACCGCGTCGGGCCCCTGATCCTCGCGCACGCGGCGCAGGACGTGTCGCATATCCTTATCCAAATATCGTTTGATTTTCACCGTCTTTCCTCATTGAATTACTCGCTCGTTTCCTTACTCGTTCGCTCTGTCAACCCTTGCTCTTCCTGTAATCTCCCGCGCCGTCAACTGACCGCCGCGATCATCTGTATGCGCTTGTCGTCGGGAACCTCGTTGTAGGCGATGACGTGCAGGTTGCGAATATTGCGCATCATTCGCGACATCCACGGACGTATCTGCGGGGCGACCAGCAGGACGGCCGGTTCGCCGGCGATCTCCTGGCTCTGTGCCTTGTCCGCTGAGTGTCTCGTGCAATCGTTCGACCATTGCCGGTTCCAGTCCGATATTTCCGCCTTCCTGTGCAGACTCATTCAAGATTCGTTCCAACTCCGGCTCCAAGGTCATGACCGGCAGCTCAGACCGCGTCCCTGCTACGTTGTGGACGATCGAGCGGCCCAGCGCGACGCGTACCGCCGCCGACAAAACGTCGGGATCCTGACTTCGGCCACCGTGTTCCGCCAGCGTTTCGGCGATCTTGCGAATGTTTTTCAGAGGAATGTGCTCTTCGAGCAGGTTCTGCAGGACGCGCGTGATGACGCTCATCGGCAGCAGCTTCGGCGTAAGCTCCTCGACCAGTTTCGGCGATGCGGATGCGAGCCGATCCATCAACTGCTGACATTCCTCATGACCCAGCAGCTCGTGCGCGTTGGTCTGCAGCAACTGGCTGAGATGCGTCGCGACGACCGTCGACGGATCGACCACGGTGTAGCCGAGCATTTGTGCCTCTTCGCGCTGCGAGCTGTCGATCCAGAACGCCTCGAGGCCGAACGCCGGATCCTCGGTAGCAATACCGCTGATCTTGCCGAATACCTGGCCCGGATTGATCGCCAGGTCCTTGTCAATGTGAACCTCGCTCTCGCCCACCGAGACACCAGCGAGCGAAATACGATAGGCATTCGGCGCCAGATCCAGGTTGTCGCGGATGTGCACCGGCGAGACCAGGAAACCGAGTTCCTCGGTCAGTTTCTTGCGCACGCCCTTGATGCGACCGACCAGCGGACCGTTGCGCTGCGAGTCGACCAGCGGAATCAGGCGATAGCCGACCTCCAGGCCGATCAGGTCGACCGGGTCGACGTCCTGCCAGCTGAGTTCCGGGCAGGATAGAATCGGGATCAGTCGGCCTGACCTCGGGTTCAGGCGCGACGCGCTGCTTTTGCATGATGCGAATGGCGCCGAATAGCGCAAAGAGCCGGCAAGGCTCAGGAATGCGAAATTCGGCATGCCCGGAATCAGGCCGAGGATACCGACGATCGCGGCCGTGACAATCAGCGCTCGCGGGTCCTCGAACAGTTGCTTCGAGATCTGCTGACGCATGTCCTGCGAACGCGACACGCGCGTTACGATGATGGCGACAGCGGTCGACAGCAGCAGCGAAGGAATCTGGGCGACGAGTCCGTCGCCGATGGTCAGCAGCGTGTAGTTGTGAACGGCGGCCGACAAGGACAGGTCGTGTTGCGAGGTACCGATAATCAGGCCCCCGACGATGTTGATGAACAGAATAAGGATGCCGGCGATTGCATCGCCGCGCACGAACTTGCTGGCACCGTCCATGGAACCGTACAGATCGGCCTCCTCGCCAATTTCCTGGCGTCGCTGGCGTGCCTCCTCCTGGTCAATGACGCCGGCATTGAGATCGGCATCGATCGCCATCTGCTTGCCGGGCATGGCATCCAGGGTGAACCGCGCGGATACCTCGGAAACACGACCCGCACCCTTCGTAACGACGACGAAGTTGATGATGACGAGGATCGCGAAGATGACCAGGCCGACGGCGTAGTTGCCGCCAACCACGAATTCTCCGAACGCTTCGATCACCTTTCCCGCTGCAGCCGTGCCGCTGTGGCCGTTGAGCAGGACGACCCGGGTCGAGGCGATATTTAGCGCCAGGCGGAGCAAGGTTACGACCAGCAGGATCGTCGGAAATACGCCGAAATCCAGCGGCCGCTTCGACATAAACGGTGGTCAACAGGATGCCAAGCGACAGGGCAATGTTGAACGTAAACAGCACGTCAAGGGCAAGCGGCGGCAGCGGGATCATCATCATCGCCAGCATCGCCAGCACCAGTAACGGCAGGCCCAGGCCATGCAGGATGTCCGTCAGGTGAGCATTCGTTGTCGTGTTTGCCATTCTTATTTACTCATCCTGAGCGTTTCGGGCCCGGAAATTCGTCTTCGTCAATGTCCGGCACAGGCGGCTCTGGCCGGCGCTGTCCCGGTCCGGGCGCTTCGTTGAGCTGGATAGATGTAGGCAAGAATCTGCGCAACGGCCGTGTAAAGCCGGGCCGGAATTTCCTCGCCGATTTCCGCCGTGCGGAAAAGTACGCGTGCGAGCGGCGGCGCCGAGAACAGCGGTACTCCATGATCTTCCGCGACTTCACGTATACGTTTCGCGATCAGGTCCTTGCCCTTCGCGATGACTTTCGGCGCACCCATCCTGGTTTCGTCGTACTTCAAGGCAACAGCGAAGTGCGTGGGGTTGGTAATGACGACGTCGGCGTCCGGCAGCTCCTCCATCATGCGGCGCGTTGCGGCCTGCTGCTGCAACGCCCTGACGCGCGCCTTGACCTCGGGTCGACCCTCGGTCTCCTTGAACTCGTCCTTGACCTGCTGGCGCGTCATGCGAAGTTTCTTCTCATACTGCCAAAGCTGAAAAGGCACATCGAAGGCGGCGATGAAGATCAATCCTGAACTGACAACGAGCAGCGACATGCCGCAGAGTTTCAGAGCGTCACGGATGGCCTGGCCGATCGGCTCGCGCCCGAGCGACAGCAGGTCTTCCGATGAGTACCAGAGCCAAGAGACCGCGATAACGGCAACCAGCGTAAATTTGGCCACAGCCTTGACGAGTTCATTGAGGCCGTTCGCACCAAAGACTCTCTTGATCCCTTTTAGCGGATTGAGTCGCTCGGCTTTAAAAGCCGCCGCTTTCAGGCTGAACGACCATCCGCCGATTGCAGCGGCGCTGAAGAACACGGCGCACAGCAGGACCAGTGCAAGCGGCGCCAGGCTCAGAAACATGCCCGCGCCCAGCTCCGCCAGGGCGGGCAGAAGATAACGCTCGTCCATGAGCTGTGCGCGCTCAATGGAGAAACCGCCCGCAAAAGCGTCTGCGAGATCGCCGCCGATTGGGCCCGAGAGCAGCAGCATCGCGCCGGCGCCCGACAGCATCACGCCGGTCATCGTCAGTTCACGGGAACGCGGAACATCGCCCTTCTTACGAGCGTCCTCGCGACGTTTTGGAGTCGCTTGTTCGGTGCGGTCCTGTTGTGCTTCTTCAGCCACTTTCTGCGTTCCTCGCGGTTAGCGTTCTGCTCACATTTCAAGCAAGAGCGAAATCGTCAGGAGTGACATTTCCAGGAACGCTGCGACGTTCTCCACCAGTCCGCCCATGTTTAGAAAAATGACCACGAAGCCCAACAACATGGAGACGGGGAAACCGACCGCGAACAGGTTCAGCGTCGGAGCCGCACGGCTCATGACGCCGAACGAGAGGTTGACGATCAGCAGTGCCGTGACGGCCGGTAGTGCGATTTTCATCGCGAATATGAACAGCTGCGCCGTCCACACCAGCAGCTCGGAAAGAACCGGCAGCGTCAGGCCGCCCTCGGACATAGGCCAGGCCCGAAAGCTGTCGGCCAGAAGTTGAATCATTGCCAGATGGCCGTCCAGCGCCAGGAATATCAGCATCGACAGCATCAGGAACAACTGCCCAAGCACCGGAACGCTGATCCCCCGTGCCCGATCCAGAAATACGGCGAAGCCAAGGCCCATGCTCATGGCAATCACCTGTGCCCCTAGCGCGATCGCGTCGAAGACAAGCTGCACTAAGAATCCCAATGCGACGCCGATCGCGATCTCCTGAATCATCGTGACCAGACCCGCCACACTCAACACATCCCGAGTCACTGCAGGTGGCACGATTGGAGCGATAACAATGGTCAACCCGATTGCCAGCAGCAATCGCACCCGAACCGGCGTGAAGCTCCCGCCAATCAGGGGCATCACCATCAGGAACGCGCCGATCCGAACGAAGGGCCAGATGTAGATGGCCAACGTCTCGATAATTGGTGCTATTGGAATGTCTATGTTCACGATTTTTTCTCAAAAACATCTGTCGGTCCTTACTCGCTGATTACGAGATGAGGGAAGGTATTTGCTCCATTAGCTGGTGCGTGTAATTCACGATGACGCTGAGCATCCACGGTCCCGCGAGGACCAGCGCCAGTACCAGCACGAGCAGTTTGGGAATGAAACTCAGTGTCATTTCATTGATCTGGGTAGCGGCCTGAATCATGCCGACCAGCAGGCCGACGGCGAGCGCGGAGCCAAGTAACGGCGACGCGATCAAAATCGTCACCCAGAGTGCCTGCTGGCCAATTGTCGTCACGGTTTCCGGTGTCATTTCAGGATCCTCAGGCGTAGAAACTCGATGCCAGCGTGCCCAGCAGCAGCGCCCATCCGTCAACCATTACGAACAACATGATCTTGAACGGCAGCGAAATCAGCATTGGCGAGAGCATCATCATGCCCATGGACATCAGGACGCTTGAGACAACGAGATCGATAATCAGGAACGGAATGAAGACCAGGAAGCCGATCTGAAACGCCGTCTTCAATTCGCTCACCATGAAGCTCGGAACGACGACGGTGAAGGGCACCTGGTCGACCGAAGTAATGTCCGCCAGGCCTGAAATGGACGCAAACAGCTGCAGATCGCTGTCACGCGTCTGGTTCAGCATGAACTGGCGCAGCGGCTGTATGCCGCTGGACAAGGCGTCCGCCGCAGAAATTTCGCCGTTGATGTAAGGCGTCGCGGCGTTTTCGTGAATATCGCTGATTACCGGTGACATGACGAAGAAGGTCAAAAACAGTGCTATGCCCAGCAAGACCTGGTTCGGCGGCGTCTGCGCGGTGCCAAGAGCCTGCCGTAAAATGGACAGCACGATGATGATGCGCACGAACGCGCTGGTCGAAAGGATCGCGGCGGGCAGCAGCGTCAGCAACGTCATCAGGACGAGTATCTGAATACTCAGCGTGTAGCTTTGTCCCTGGGTTGCTTCGGCGGCCAACGCCAGCGGCGCCGTCTGTGCGTCCGCCGTTGCGGATGCAAGGCACAACGTCGCAACCAGTATCAGCCACCTCACTTGCCGATCTCCTGCAGCGACGTGCGGAGACGATCGGCGAATCCCCCGCGTTTGCTGGGCGGGGTCGCGATTGTCACCGGTTTGTCGAAGACGTGCAGCGTCTGCACATTCGTTGCCGTCATGCCGACCAGAAGCTGCTGGTCCGCGACTTCCACGATCAGCAAGCGTTCTTTCGGCCCCAGCGCGCGTGTGGCGACGACATTGATCGCATCCGTGCTGCCAACGCCCACGAACCGCGAGCGTGAATAAAGCCAGCCGAGCACCACGATCACGGCGACGACAAACAGCATGCTGATCCCCATATTGAGAAAATCGCCACCGCCGATACCGGGTGTCGATGGCAGCGTCGGACCGGTGTTCGTGGCCGTGCCGGTCGAAGTGAGAATCTCTCCAAGCATCGGCCCGACCTAGTGCAACTGCTCAATGCGTTCGACGGGCGTAACGACGTCGGTCAGCCGCACGCCGTACTGCTCGTCGACGACGACGATTTCGCCGTGCGCGATCAGGGTACCGTTGACCAGGACATCCATCGGTGCGCCGGCGTCCTGATCCAGTGCAATGACCGAACCCTCGACGAGGGAGACCAGGTCGCGGATCGATATGTCCGTGGAGCCGACGCGCAGTGAAAGGTCGACCGGAATATCAAGAACCAGGTCGAGGTTCACGTCAGCGCGGCTGCCCGCAGGCGGCTTTCCACCTTCGCTGAGTTCGTCGGGCGCATACTGCGGAGCGCCGGATGCTTCTTCCGCTGCCTGTGGTTCTGGCTCATTGCCGGGCGTCGGTGTATCGCTTTCCATCGTCTGGTTTCCTCTTTATTGCTTGCGCTGTGTGGCCCGCGATCCGGATTCGGATTGCAGCCAGTTGATTGCCTCTACGGCATGATGACCTTCCTGAATACCGAAGCGCCCTGCCAGGATCGGTACGCCACAGGCACTGACGGTGCCCTCCCTCGGATTGCCAATGTTGATGACATCGCCGGGCGCAAGATCTGCAATAGCGCGCAGGGCCATGCGGGTCCGGCCGACGTCGGAAGATATCCTGACCACCGAATCGGTCACGCTCGCGCGCAGGGATCTTTCCCAGCGCGCGTCCTCGCCGGCATCCCGATCGCGCTTTTGCCCGTCGAACACCGGCAGCAATGACGCAACGGTCGCCACCGGCCAGAGAATCTGGAAGTCCTGCTGTTTTTGCCCGAACTCCAGGCTGAATTCAGAGCTGATAACCGCGTCGCCGCCGTCGATACTGTCGACCACGCCGCTGCTGAGATGGGTGGTGGCGATGACGGGTTCGAACCTGGCCATGGGCGCCCAGACCTCGGCGATGACCGACAGCACTGCTTCGCCGAAAAGCGCCGCAACACTGATCTCGCCCGGGGTAAAAAACTCCGGCTGGTGAGTCGCCGGATCGTTGCTGTGTCCACCATAAAAGGTCTCGACGAGGTCGCCCACGGTCGAGGCGGACAGCGTTATGAATGCGGCACCGTCCAGTGGTTTCGGCAGGAACTCCACGATTAGCGACAGGCCCTCGTTGTTTTCGCTGGCCGCGCTGTAGCTCAGGGTCCTGGTGCTGATAAAGTTGACCTGGGAGTCTACGTTCAGTAGTAACTCCACCTGTTTGCTCATACGCCCGGCAAACTGGCGGTTCAGGCTTTGCAGGCGTGGATAACTGTTCGTTTTGAGCCTTGAGCGCGGACCTATTTCGAACGGGGTTACCTCCGCATACGCGGGCCCCTTGTTTGAGTGCACTTCGACTTCGCCACTCGACATGCCTTCGAGTAGCGCGCCTTTTTCCTCGTCTGTGAGTACCGGATCCGACATCGAGGACGCCTTACTGAATGACCAGGGCGGTGAAGTACACGGCCTCGACGCCGGGCTCACCGATCTGCTCGGTCATCACCGCCTGGATCTCGGCAAGACCATCGGCAAGCATTTTTTCCTTGCCCTCGCGCGTCGTTATTTCTTCGAAGATTGCGCCGCTGTATAACAGGATGAGGCTGTTGCGAATGACCGGCGTATGTTCACGGACCGCGTTGATGATGTCCTGGTCGCGCGCCATGACTTCCATCGTGACTTGCATGAAATGCGACTCGCCGAGGCTGTCCCTGAAGTTCACGACCAGCGGCGGATGCAGGCTGGTGTAGAGGGCCGGTGCAGCAGACTCCGCCGGAGCTTCGGCAACCCCATCGTCGTCGGCGGGCGCGTCACCACCAAAGAAGGTCATGCCGCCGACGACGCCGGCGCCCAGCAGGACGAGACCGGCAGCGGCCAATATCAGCTTCTTCGTCAGACCGCCTCCGGAATCGGCGGCAGTTTCGGTGTCTTTGTCTTCCTCGGCCATCACTCACTCCCATGATTACTACCAGGGATAATGCAAGTGCCATGCCAAGCGCGATAGAATGATTATTTTACGTTTACTTTTAATAACTTATATAGGTTATCAAGAATTCTTCGAGAACGGGATAGCGTCGGAAATCCGTCAGCAGGCCGCGCGCTCAGGGCCGCGCCCGGGATCCGTCAGTTTTTTGACAGCCCAGCTCGCTCACGTCAAACAAACGTATCCAAAAGGCCATTCGAGGCACCGCTTCGGCGCGCCGGGTGCCCGGTGATTTCCATCCCTGAATCCTGGCCGTCATCCGCAGGCGACCCCGGGAAGCGACCACCGGGTTCGCGCTCGCGATTGCCCTCGCCAACACCGCGATCACTGACATCCGCCTGGCCCAGCGACAGGCCGTTTTCGGCCAGCATTTCCCGCAGTCGCGGCAGTGCCTGTTCAAGTGCCTCGCGCGTCACGGCGTGCTGGGCGTGGAAAGTGACATGGGCGGCGCCGTCGTCGACGGAGACCTGCACCCTGAGCGGGCCCAGCTCAGCCGGTGTCAGGCGAATCTCTGCCTGTTTCAGCTGGTTGCCGGCCATCATGACGACCCGTTCACCGAGTTGCTGACCCCATGCCGATTCGCGTACCGGCGTATTGATCAGGTCGGTGCCTTGCCGCAGAAGGCCGGCCAGGCTAGCGTCACCCGCAGGCGCCAGCGAGAGCGCCGACTGCGACGGCGATGGGTTTATCGCTGCCTGCAGGTTCTGTGTCGGCTGCGCAACGGTGATTCGTGTCTGCCCGGCGTCCGCGCCCGGTTCAATTCGGCCCTCTGCGCGTTGTAGCGGAATCGGCTCGAATCGCCTCGCCAGCTCACCCAGGGGCATGCGTTGCTCCGCCTGCAGCGTCGCGTCCGTGCCGGGCATCGCCGCCGCCGGCGTTACCGGCCTGGCAGGCTGACCGTTCTCGCGCAAGCCGAGGCTGGCGGCGGGCGCGACGAATCCGCCCGGCTTGAGTCGTACAGCGAGTTCACGGGCATCGGCATCCGGCGCCAGAACCGGCGGAGCCTGGCTACCAGCCTGTCCCGGGCCCACTGGCAGCCGGGCATTCAGGACAGCGCTTTGCGGTCCCTCTGTACCATTGCCGGGCCCGCCGGCAGGTTCAATTGGAGCCGGCGATGCCATTGCAGCCGTGCCTGGCGGTGCCGAGAGAATCAGAGCCTCCGGATTCACGGCACCCTCGGCGATTGCGGGCGGATAGATGACCGGCGTTTCCAGCATCAGTTCCGGGCTTTCGCCCTGTATCGCGAGCTCACTGTGCGCGGGAGTCGCCGCGGAAAGCTTGATGAGTCCCGGATCAATCTTCGGCCTCCACAGACCCGGGTCGAAATACGGCATCGGTCGGGACCCGAGCGCGTCACCCGCCTGTGGCTCGGCGGCGATGCCCGGCAACTCGCTGCCGCTCTCCGGCAATGGCTCGCCGCCGGTCTCCGCGGCGGGTGTCGTCGCGCCAACATTCGATCGCAACAGGTTCGCGAAGCCCGATTCGCCCCGGCCAGTGTCGCCAGCGACCGCGGTTCCCGGGCCCTGGCTCGTGTCCGCCAGGGATTCAAGTGGCGAGATTTGCAGTTGAAGTGTTGCGAGCATGCGCGTTCCTCTGAGCGTTGTAGGAGTCCTATGTAGCTAAGAGCAAGATACGTGCCAGCTTCCGCGGGACATCGACCAATGCGGTGCGGCTGACTATTCTTCTTTCTGAAACGAGGACTGGGTATTCGGCAGCTCATCCAGTCTCTTTTGTTCGCGCCGTGAATCCCGCATACGTTCATCGGCCCGGTATTTCTCGAGCACGCGCTCGAGCGACTCCAGCCGTTGCCGCTTGGCAATCCAGCGTTTGCGATGTGTCTCGAGCATACGTTCGCTGTCGCGCACCAATTGTTGTTGCGCTCTTACGGCCGTGTCGAGCCGGTTGAGAAACGCCTGGTAGTCCTGCCAGTGCGCCGCCCGCAGTGTTGACTGGCCGACTTTCTTCTTCGCGTAGTTGTGCCGGAACGCGTTCAGTTCCCCGAGACGATCCTGCTGATCTTGCAGGTGTTGTCGTGCTCGCCCTGCCAACTGACCGAGACGTCGCTCTTCGGCGGCGGCGAGCGTCGCCACCTTGCCGATCTTGATCGATCGCGCCTTCACGTCAGTGTCCTGCCGGCTCGCCGGCATCCGCTGCCGGGGCTGCGTCGAACAACTCGCGAAGTGCTGCAAGGCTCGCTCGCGAATCAACGCTTTCACCGTGATGCTGGCGCAGGAAATCGATGATGGACGGCCACAGCGCAATGGCTTCATCGAGCTTTGTATTCGATCCGGGTTGATAGGCGCCCACGGCCACCAGATCGCGGTTTTCCTGGTAGGTCGAACAGACCTGGCGGAATCGCGACGCAAGTTGCTGCTGCGCATCGCTGGTGCACTGATTCATGGCCCGGCTTACCGACGACTCGATGTCCACGGCCGGGTAGATGCCGGCATCCGCCATGCGGCGGGACAAGACGATGTGTCCGTCGAGAATCGCTCGTGCGGCGTCGACGATGGGATCGTTCTGATCGTCGCCCTCGGCCAGAACCGTGTAGATCGCCGTAATCGAACCGCCGCCTTTGGCGCCGTTGCCGGCGCGTTCCACGAGCTGCGGCAGCTTGGCGAACACTGAAGGCGGATAGCCCTTCGTCGCCGGCGGCTCGCCGATGGCCAGCGCGATCTCACGCTGGGCTTGCGCGAAACGCGTCAGGGAGTCCATCAGCAGCAGGACGTTGTGACCCTGGTCGCGAAAATGTTCGGCAATGGCAGCCGTGAGCCAGGCGCCATGCAGGCGCATCAGCGGTGTATCGTCCGCTGGCGTCGCGACGACGACGGCGCGCTTCATGCCTTCCTCGCCCAGGGAATGATCGATGAACTCCTGCACCTCCCTGCCGCGCTCGCCGACGAGCCCAACGACAACCACGTCGGCTTCCGTATTTCGCGTCATCATGCTCAGCAGCATGCTCTTGCCGACACCGCTGCCCGCGAACAGGCCCATGCGTTGCCCGCGACCAATCGACAACAGCGAGTTGATCGATCGAATTCCAACATCCAGCTGCGTGCGAATCGGCTGGCGACTGAGCGGATTGATCGACTCCCCCATCAGCGGTACGGTTTTTCCGCGCATCAAGGGTTTGCCACCATCCAGCGGATTGCCGCGACCGTCGAGAACCCGGCCCAGAAGATCATCGCCGACCACGACTTCGGGCGTGCCGGACACGGGAATCACTCTCGCGTTCGGCGACACGCCGCGCATGTCGGCGACCGGCATCAGGAATAACCGTTCGCCGGAAAACCCGACAACCTCGGTTTCCACGTGCCGTCCATCGGCGGCAACGACATCGCATCGGCCACCGAGAGCCGCGTGACAGCCTTCCGCTTCCATCGCCAGACCGACCGTGCGACGCAACACGCCTTCGACGACGAGTTGCGGGGCTTCGTCATAGGCGCGGTCGACGTAGGCCCCCAATCGCAGCGCACGCTCCAGGTTCCGATCAGGATCCGGCCCGACGAATACGGTGTTTTCTTCACTCATTCGCGACGCTCGTCGCCGAGGGTGGCGCTTATCACGGACCGCAGCCGAGCTTCCGTGGTGGCGTCGATCTGGGAATTCTCGGTCGTGACCCTGCAACCGCCCTGCGCGATCAGCGGGTCTTCGACGAGCGCCCATGCCGGCTCGCCCTCCGCCGGAGACAGGGTGTCGCGAACCAGCGCCGCGTCCTCAGGATGAAGATGAACCTGCACGGCGCGGCTCGCAACCGGCAGCAGCTGAATGGCGTCGCGAACGACGCCGATTACGTGCGTCGGATTGATCCTGATCTCCCTGCGAAACAGCTGCTTGACGATCGCGATGGTCAGTTCCACCAGCTGCTTCTCGACCGATTCGTCCAGTCGATCAAACGGTTCGCTCAGCGCACGCAGCAACTCGTCGAAGCGTGCCGCCCGCGCGCGAACCGCTTCTTCGCCGGCGGCGTGGCCTTCGGCGTGCCCCTGGCGCCAGGCTTCTTCATAGGCTTGCTTCTGTACCTCCTCGAGACGAGCCGCCGTCGGAAACGCCCCGCCACCCGAGCCTTTGATTGTCGGCACGTCCCAGGCTGCCGGTGTCTTTGCGGCCGCGTCGTCAGACATATTCCTCGCCACCCTGGCCAAGGTTGATGTCGCCGGAGTCGGCAAGCCTTCGCGCGATATCCAGGATCTCTTTTTGCGATTGTTCGACGTCGCTGAGCTTTATGGGGCCCTTCGCGTCCATATCCTCGCGCAGCAGGGTCGCTGCACGCTTGGACATGTTGCCCAGTATCTTGTCGCTGATTGCCGGATCGCAGCCTTTCAGCGCGACCACCAGCAAATCGTTCGAAATTTCGCGCAGCAGTGCCTGGATGCCGCGGTCGTCGACTTCGAGCAAGGTCTCGAAGACGAACATCATGTCCTGAATGCGTACCGACAGTTCCTCGTTGCGTTCCTTGATCTGCTCCAGTAATTTTTCGCCGCGCTCCGGCTTCAACGCGTTGACAATGGAGGCTGCTACCTTGTCGCCACCTACCTTGCGTGTGATACCGCGACCCGCGTCCGCCGACTTGTTGGCGATGAGATTCTCGATCTCCGCGAGCGCACTCTGCTGGATGTCCGTCAATCGCGCGACCCGCATGACGATATCCGCGCGTATTTCTTCGGGCAGCTTTTCGATGACTTCGGCCGCCTGGGAACTCTCGAGGTAGGCAAGGACGATCGCAATGATCTGTGGATGCTCATCCTGGATAATGTCGACAACCTCCCTCGAGCTCATCCATTTGAGTGCGTCCAGTCCTTTCGCATCGTCGCCGCTGACGATGCGCTCGATAAAGGCGTTGGCCTTGCTCGCGCCGAACGCATTCCCGAGCAGCTTGCGAACATAATTCTCAGTGTCAACGCCGAGCGCCGTCTGGTCCTCGACGTCGAGGATAAAAATATCGAGAACCTTGTCCGCCTCGTTCCGGCTGACGCTCTTCAAGGTCGCCATTGCCGTGCCCAGCTGATGCACTTCGTTGGCTTCCATGTACTTCAGCACTTCGGCGGCCTCACGCTCGCCAAGCGTCATCAACAGCAATGCCGCCCTTTCGGTGCCCGTCATCTTGCTATCGACATCAGCCATCGGCGGATACCCATTTCTTGACTACCTGGGCGACGCGCGCCGGATCATTGCCGGTTATGTTTTTCGCGGCGGCGACTTTCTCGTCGTAATTCGGACCCGCGATCGCCGTGGCACCGCCGACAAGCTGTGCGGATCCCATGCCGCCCACGTCGCCGCCACGACCCAGGAATTCACCGCCCGCGGCTCCCGGGGACATCACGCCACGCAGCATCGGACGTACCACGCCGAACGCGATTGCCAGTACCAGGATCGCACCGAGCACCTGCTTCAGGATATCCCGCAGCTCTGCACGTTCCCACAGCGCCGGTGTTGGCTGCGCCTCGATAGGCGCTGCGGCCAGAAAGGCCTCGTTCATCACGACGACCGAGTCGCCGCGGGCCTCACTGAAGCCAACCGCTTCTTTGACAAGTGCCGTGTAGCGATCAACGTCAAGTTCGCTCAACGTGGCTTCGGACTCCGCACCCTCGGCAGGCGTGTTATCGATCAGCACGGCGACCGACAGCTTGCGAATTGCACCCGACATCGGTCGCGTATGGCGGATCGTGCGATCGACTTCGTAGTTCCTGACACTGCTGCGCGACGAGTTCTTGGGGCCGACCTGTTGCGACTCGGAAGCAAGGTCGGCCGCCGCCGCGCCGGTGGACTCCGGTGGCTGATTGCTGAGCGCGCCCGGTATGCCACCGACCAGAGCGGCGGCGCCGCTGCTCTGATCCTCGCTGATCTGCTCGCTGCGGACAACGGCGCGCGCCGGATCGAAGGACTCTCGGGTTTCCTCGGTGTAGGTGAAATCGATATCCGCGACGACTTCCGCGCGTACGCGACCGGCGCCGAGTAACGGCGTCAGCAAATCCTCAATGCGTTTCTTGTATGTTTCCTCGAGGCGGCGGGAAAACTTGAACTGTGTCGCCGCCTGCGCGCCGGCGGCCTGCTCGTCGCCCGAGCTGAGCAGGCGTCCATGCTGATCGATGAGCGTTACGTCATCCGCCTCCAGGTTCGGCACGCTTGATGCAACCAGGTGTACGATTGCCGAGGCCTGGTCCGCCTCGAGAACCCTGCCACCGAAGAGCTGCAGCAGGACGGACGCGCTGGCGCCCTTGTTGTCGCGGATAAATGCAGTCTGCTTTGGCAACGCCAGGTGCACGCGCGCCTCTCTGACGGCACCGATCGAGGCAATGGTACGAGCCAGCTCTGCCTCCAGCGCGTGTTGGTAGCGCGCGTTTTCCATGAACTGACTGACGCCAAAACTGGACTGCTCCTGCATCAGATCCATGCCCGTCGAAACGCTCTGCGGCAATCCCATTGCCGCGAGTTGCAGGCGCGCATCGTGCAGTTCGGACTCAGGAACCAGGACGGTGCCGTTGCCGGCCAGCTTGTAGTCGATATTCGCGGCCTGCAGCGCCTCCGCGACATCGGCCGACTCGGCCGTGCTCATGTCCCCGTACAGCTGTGTGAACTGCGGCGTTTGAGACCACAGTACGACGGCGAAGCCGGCCGCAACCGCTGCCGCCACTCCGATCAGCGACACGACCTGGCGCACCGCTGGAATTCGCAAGACGCCCGCGAGATTCAACTGGCTCGAGGGGACCGCTGATGACTCAATTAGTGTTCCGCTTTCCATGATTTCTTATGGGTTCCTTGGAGTTATCGAAGTACCGACCGCTAGACCGGCATGTTCATGATGTCCTGATAGGCCGACACCAGCTTGTTCCGCACCTCGGTAACGGCCGTGAACGAGAGGCTCGCCTTTTGCGAGGCAATCATGACCTCGGCGAGGCTCTTGTCGGTCGTGCCGTTTACGAATCCGACCTTCAGTGCGCTGGCTTCTTTCTGCGCATCGTTGACGGCGTTGATCGTCGTCTTCAGCATTTCACCGAAATTGTTGACGGCGGGCGTTGCGGGCGCCTGCGTTGGCTGCAGCTCCCTGCCCAGCGTACGAATCTGGCTTAGCAATTGGGTGGCGTTGATTTCGTTCACGCGTTTTCTCCTGGAATGGCGATGCCCTCTTCTCGCATGCGGGCAAGCTTGTAACGCAATGACCTCGGACTTATGCCCAGCGCCGCCGCAACCTCGGCACGCTTGCCCTGATGCGTGCTCATCGCGTCGATAATCAGCTGGTATTCCCGATTCCGAAGCCCCTGATTCAGATCGCCCTCGGACCCGCAAGCCAGGCTCGCCTGGTCGATCTTGAGGTCCGACGCCGAGATCACCGAGCCGCTCACGAGGATCAGGGAGCGTTGAACGAGATTCTCGAGTTCGCGCACATTGCCGGGCCAGTCGTGCGTCAATAGGGCTTCGCGGGCGCAGTCGGACAGTGAAAGGGTGCCGTCTCCATAACGCGCAAGCGCCATATCGGCCAGCGGCAGGATGTCGTCGCGACGATCCTTCAGCGCGGGGATATGCAGTGGGAAGACGTTGAGTCGGTAGTAGAGGTCTTCACGAAAACGGCCGTCGGCGACGTACTGGCGAAGGTCGCGGTTGGTTGTCGCGAGAATACGAACGTCGAGGGGGATTACCTTTCGACCGCCAATGCGCTCAACCTCTTTCTCCTGTATGACGCGCAGCAACTTGGCCTGCAGACCGAGATCCATTTCCGATATCTCGTCCAGCAGCAGGGTACCACCCTCGGCCTGTTCGAATTTTCCGGCGTGCGCGCCGGTTGCGCCGGTAAACGCACCCTTCTCGTAGCCGAACAGGACCGCCTCGAGCATCGATTCGGGAATTGCAGCGCAGTTGATTGCGACGAACGGCTGCTTGCTGCGCGATGACTGGTCGTGAATGTAACGGGCGAATACTTCCTTGCCGCAGCCGCTCGGCCCATTGATCGTCACCGTGACCTGTGTGCCGGCGACGCGGCGGGCGATCTGCAGGAGGTCCAGCGTACTTCTGTCGGCGGCGACCGGCATACTCCCTTCCTGCGGCGCCCTGATGTACTTGCCGACAATCGATTTCAGATCGTCGGCTTCAAAAGGCTTGACCAGGTAATCGGAGGCACCCTTGCGCATGACCTCAACGGCATTCTCGATCGATCCGTAAGCGGTCATGAGCACGGCGGGCAAGCCGGGGTGGCGCTCGCGGATCTCTGCAAGCAGCGTGACGCCATCCATCGGCTCCATTTGCAGGTCACTGACAACCAGACCGATCAGCGTGCTGTCGATGATCTCGAGGGCGGCTGGTCCGCTCTCGGCGGTCAGCACGGGTTGCGTGTCGCTATTCAGCGTATCGAACAACGCCTCACGCAGGTTCGCGTCATCCTCGACGATAAGCACGGCCGGCTGCGTCATGGCTCGCTCCTTTCCGCGGCGTCAGAGGGAAGCTGAATCGCGAAACAGGTGCCCAGGTCCGAGCTTGCGACGCTCACCTCGCCGCCATGCGCGGCCGCTACGGCTTTGACTACCGACAGTCCGAGCCCGGTCCCTTGCGGGCGTGTCGTAAAAAAGGGTTCGAAGACACGGGCGCGAAGCTCCGGCGGTATGCCGGGGCCGTCGTCGCTGACGCAGAGGTGAATGGAGTCGCCAAACCGGTGCGCATGCAGCAATACATTCGCCTTACCGTTGCCCGCCTGGTCGGCGTTCGTAATCAGGTTCAGCAGTGCACCTTTGAGGGCATCCTTGTTGGCGGCAACCGAGAGGCCGTCATCGCTTACAGATACGTGCAGCTTTGCCTGCTCGCCCAGCTGCCCATCAAGCGTCTGCCGGACTTCATGCAGCAGTTCGGGAACGCTGATCCGCTGCGGCAATTGACGCGCCCCGGCGGCGAATCCGAGCATGTCGTTGACCATGCGCTTCAGCTCCTGGAGGCCGCAGCTGATCTTGTCGGCCACGCGGGCGGTCGTCGGCGTGCTGCGATCCAGCTTGTCGGCATACAGCATTGCCGAGGCAAGCGGCGTGCGCACCTGGTGGGCAAACTTCGCCGTCATTTCGCCGATCGCCGTCAAACGCTCATTGCGTTCGCGGAGCTCCGCCATGCGCCGGCTTTCGGTCACGTCCGCCAATAGCAGTACCTCGCCCGGTTCGCTTCTGAGCGGACGGCGCGACAGGCTCAGCCAGCGTCCGTCGCGTAGTTGTATGTTGCCGTCCTCACTACCACCCTGCTGCACCTCGCGCTTTACGACGGCCGCCCAGGAACAGCCGATCAGTGGTTGATTCAACAGTGCGCTCGCCTGGCTGTTCTGCTGGCGAATGACCCCGCAGCCATCGATGACCAGGATGGCACCGGGCAGGGTTTCCAGCAGTTCCGACAGACGACGACCGAGGCGCTCTTTCTTGACCAGTTCGGTCAGCCGCGCCGACTGCTCGCGCTGCAGCTGGAGTGTCAGAGATTCAACCGTTTGCTGCAGGTCCCGGTAGGACTCCTCGAGTAGCCCGGACTGCTGGTTGAATATCTCGAACGCTCGGTGCAGCTGCTCGGCATCCAGCGACGTCGTTGCCAAAATTACTCTCCATTGCGTAAGAACCTATCTATGCCGTGGAAAATGCAAGTAGCGTGCCAGAAATACTATTCCATATTTTTCAGTAACTTAAGCTCTGACGAAGCGGCCGAACAGGCGTCAAAATTCTGACAATGGCGGATCGGTGACGGGCCTGTTCCCTTGCCAGGGTGCGGATGCCGGGGATGGATGCGCCTGTCCGGATGCGCTGCAGGAGACGCTGCAGGAGACGCTGCAGGAGACGCTGAGATGATGCTGATCGGGGGGCAGCGGACCAGCCAGGACGTTTCACCAGTTGGCGCGCGAGATCGGTCAAAGACCCGGCGAGAGAGCGCCGGCCCGCGCTACGTAGCGGTGAAATGTCCGGGCTATTCTATGGCGTACTTGGCAATTTTCTCGACCAGCGTCGTGCGACGCATGTTGAGCAGGCGGGCGGCTTTCGCCACGACACCCCCCGATGCCTGCATCGCCTGCTCGATCAGCCCGCACTCCAGTGACTGCAGGCTTTCCTTGAGATTGCGGTTGGTCAGCTGCAGCGCTTCCGACACCGGATTCAGGTCGGCGTCGGCCAGTGGCTGCGCTTCACGATACTTGGCGGGCAGATCCTCGACCTCGATGATGCCTTCCGGCTTGATGATCGCCAGGCGTTCGACAAGATTACTGAGTTCCCGGATGTTGCCGGGCCAGCTGTAGTTCGCCAGCGTTTCGGCAGCCTGTGCACTGACACGCAGTTCACCCTGCTGCTCGCCACGGTGTGAAACGAGAAGTTCCTCGAGCAGTTGCGGCAGATCGGAAGCGCGCTGGTAGAGCGGCGGCATCTCGATCGGAAACACGTTGAGCCGGTAGAAAAGATCCTCGCGAAATTCACCGTCTTTGACGGCCTTCGGCAGGTCCTTGTGCGTCGCGGCGATGATGCGCACGTTGCAGCGCTGTGTCTTGCCGCTGCCGACGCGCTCGAAGCTGCGCTCCTGCAGGACCCGCAGCAGTTTGACCTGCATGTCGACGCTCATGTCGCCGATCTCGTCGAGAAACAGCGTACCGCCTTCGGCCAGCTCGAAGCGGCCGGTGCGTGCGCAGATAGCGCCGGTGAAGGCGCCTTTTTCATGGCCGAAGAGCTCGCTTTCAAGCAGGTCGGCCGGAATTGCGCCGCAATTAATGGGCACGAAAGGTTTTTCGGCGCGAACCGAAAGATCGTGGATAGTCCGCGCGACCAGCTCCTTGCCCGTGCCCGACTGGCCGGTCACCAGCACATTCGTATCGAAATCGGCGACCTGTTCGATAAGCCTTCGCACGGCTCGAATCGGGTGCGAGGTGCCGGTAACGCGGTGGCGGCGCTCCGATCCCTGGTAGCGCTCAGCGCGGCCCAGCAGGTGCTGCAGCTGCGAGCGTTTCAGCGGCAGGTCGAGGGCCCAGTTCGGACCCTTATCGAAACCTGTATCGCCGGACAGACACAGGAAGGGTAATGCGGGGTGTTCTTCACGAAGCCGGCTTGCGGTCCTCAAGACGGCGGCGTCACCGTTGCTGTCGACAATGACCGCAGTGACGCCCTCGGGATCGAGTATCGAATCGGGCGATTCCGCGATGACGGGATCGTAGTGAAGGAATCGGAGGCGGTGACTCAGTTCCGCCGCGTGTTGCACGTCGGCGTCGAGTACCAGAACTTTGGCGCGGCTATCATTGCCGGTCAGCATGCGTGTCCCCAGTGCTTAAACAATTTGCTCAGGGGTGGAGCATAATCCCTTGAAATCGCTACATTTGTGACTCAAGTCACAAATAAGCGCTTTTTAACGTAATTCGTACGCCTTCTTGGCAACCTGGCCACGCCTGAGCTCGGATATCTTGCCGGACACGGTCTGCCGGGCCCGGCTCGCCTGGGCTGTGACCGTGTCGATGCTGCGCTTCAGGGAACGCGCCAGCTGGGGCCGTTGTGCGTCCGGAACGTCGAGAAGGGCCGCACGAAGTCGAACCGCAATATCCTCGATCCGCTCCCAGTCACCCGAAGCGGCGAGCGCCTGCATCTGCTCCGTCATTTGCAGAACGATCGATACCGGCGTTTCTTCATGTGCGACCTGGCTTGCTGCCATAGCTGTTCTCCTTGCCACTTACGCCTGGACTTCATCGGCAATGGCGTCCCAGGCTTCCTTGAGTTCTCGCAGCAATCCCGCGACTTCATCAAGGATACGCTCGTCGTTTTGCAGGTTCGCTTCGAGCAGACGACGCATCATGTAGGCATAGAGTGCGTCGAAATTCTCCGACATGCGCTGGTCGGCCTTGTGATTCAGGCTCGCCTGCAGTCCGTTAATGATGCTGATGGCATCGGAAATGTTGTTGCCCTTGTCCGCTATCCTGCCCTCTTTCATCTGCGTGCCCGCGAGACCGATCTTCGCAAGCGCCCGTTCCATCATTAACTGGATCAAGCGGTGCGGAGACGCGTCCTCAATCCGGCTTTGCGTGTCGAGCTGCTGATATGCCTTGACGGCCGGGTGTGGGGCGGGAGAGTACATTCGTTCGTCCTTTGCAGTGTTTACTTGTTGGAGTAACCAGAGCCCGGCAAATTACCCAGCTGCTGTGAGAGGAAGTTGCTGGTCGAGCCGAGTTCGGCCAGCAAGGAGTCCAGCGCATTGAACTGGCGCAACAGCCGCGTCTCCAGTGACGCCAGCTTTTCATTCAGTGATTCGCGCTGGTCATTGAGGCCCTCGATCTGCGTCTCGAGTCCCTGGCTGCGCGTCTCGAGGATGCCGTCGCTTCTGAGGAAGTTGTCGGCCAGGTCGTGCAATCGAACGGCGAAACCGTCTCCTGCCGAGAAAAGATTGCCGAACTTGACGAACTCATTGCTGAGCGCGTCGCTCAGCAGCGTTTCGTTCAGGGACAGCGTACCGTCCAGCTGCGTCTCGATACCAATGTCACTGAGCGCGGAGAACGGCGAATTGACGTCGTCAACGGTCGTGCTCAGTTCGCGACGAATCTGGTCGCGAATACCACGCACCGTCGCATCGCCGAGCAGCGGGCCAACCGTTGCCGCTTCTGCGTCATAGTCGGTCAGGCCATCCAGGGTCGAGACGAGAGAATTGTAACTGGCGACAAAGTCTTCGACGAGGCTGCGCGCCGCCGATTCGTCGTTCTCAACGACCAGTTGCTCAGCGCCCCCCTGCGTGACCGAATACAATTCCAGCGTGACACCTTCGATAGCGCCTTCCACCGAGTTGGTGCTGCTGACGACGTCCAGCCCGTCAATGCGCACCAGGGCGTCCTGGGCGGCAATCGATTCTGTCAGCGACGTGGCGCCGTTGACCGGATCGTACTCGAGCGCGCTCAGGCCGCCATCGCCCCCGGTCTGCGTCACCGTAATCGGGCTCGCGGTACCGGTGGTATCCGAGGAAAGAATAAGATAACTGCCGTTGGCCGCGTTGACGATTGTCGCGGCAACTCCCGGGTTGTCGAGCTTTTCGTTGATTGCGTCGCGAATACCAGCGAGCGTGTTGTTCTGATCGGTAATGTCTATTGACGCTGTCGCAGCGCCCAGACTCACCAGCAGTGTGCCGGTACCGACAACCGCGTCCGCGCTTGCGAAGGCCCCGGAGGTCAGTTTTTGCGACTGTGCCAGCTGCACGACTTCAACGTCGTATTTCGCGGGCGTCGCGTTGGCACCGGTAGTGGCCGTGAACACGTCTTCATTTCCGGACAACGCTTTTCGTGTGAGGAACTTGTCCGCCGTCTTCATCGCGTTGAGCTTGTCGCGGAAATCGGAGAGCGCTGACTTCAGACTGCCGAATGCGGAAAGCTTCGATTGCGCCCGCGCCTCCTTCTGTCCGATCCTGAGCTCCACTGGCTGGCCCTCCGCGGCAACCAAACTCTGCACGATTCCCGAGATGTCCAGTCCGGACCCTATTCCTGTCGATACAATGCTAGGCATATCAGCTTTCCGTTTATTCCCAACTCAAGTAGCTACAAGAAACGTGCCAAGAATTTCGTGTCAAACACCGCGCATCTCACGCGAGTGCGTCATAAAGCCTTAATTGCATGTCGCCGTTACCTGACAGCCTGAGCTGAGCCTTTTCGGGCGGAATCTCTCGTATGATTTCACCCGTGTCACGGTCCAGCACCTGAATTACCGAGTTGCCGCTGGTCATATCGACCTTGAAGCGCAAGTCCCGCCCTATCGAGCGGCTGGCCACGTTCAGCTTGGCCGCAAGGACCTCGAGATCCGGCTCCTGCCTGACCTCAGCCGGCGGTTCCTTGCCGGCCACTGGCGCAGCCTTGCCGCCAGCCTGCGCCTGGTCCGCCTTCGCGGACAAGGCCTGGAAGGTTCCCGTGGAACCTGATACTGCCTGTAGATCCTGGTTTGACATCTGCGTCCTCCCCTAAGACCTTGGTCAGGCGGCATCCCTGCCACCTGACCAAGGGGGGTTACTTGCCTTACTCCTACTGCAGCAGGCTCAGCGCGAGCTGCGGTTGTGCATTTGCCTGGGACAGTACGGCAACACCGGCCTGCTGCAGGATCTGCGCTTTGGTCAGCGCAGCGGTCTCTGCCGCGAAGTCGGCATCCTGAATCCGGCTGCGAGATGCGGCCAGGTTCTCGGATACTGCCTGCAGGTTGGCAATCGTAGACTCGAAGCGGTTCTGAATAGCACCGAAGCTGGAGCGAAGGTCGCTCACAACGGTGAGAGCAGAGTCGATCCGGTTCATCGCTGTCTCGGCGTTCGCAACGCTGAGTACGTCAACACCTTCCAGCGTGCCGGCGTCCTTGGCGATCGTTGCAGCCTGGCCGATGTCGGCAAACTGTCCGGTCATGACGATGTTGTCGGCGGCCGACAGCGTAATCGAGCCGCGAACGATACCTTCCTGAGTTGCGTCGATACCCGTGCCGGTTGCAGCTGCACCCAGAGTAATTGTCTCGGTGATGTCCGTGTTACGGCCGTCCACTGACGTAAACGTCAGGTTCGTGCCGCTAACAGAAGCCGAGACACCAGTCTGGGACGAATACAGGTTCACCTGCGCAGCCACATCGGCAGCGGTCAGCGAGGCGCCAATCGCAATATTGTCGGCGCCGCTGTAGATATCGGTACCGTTGATGCTCAATGCATAGGTCGTCGCGCCTGTAGCCACAGAACCATCGATCGTAACGAACGCAGCGGTGCTGCTGTTCGAAGCGGTCGCCGTCAATCCTGCAACGCTGGCATTGTTGATAGCCCGAACCTTGGCGTAGGCACTGTCTGCCTCCTGGCCGTTTTGTGAGCCAGCGACCGAAGCGCCAACGCTGACCGCTGCGCCGGTACCGACGGCAATCGTGAGGCCGTTATCGGTAAGAGCATTGGCGGTAACAGCCGTACCAGTGGCACTGGCGATCTGGCCGATCTGGTTCGAGCGCATGCCCGTCGTCAGGTTGACAGAAATTGTCTCACCGACGTTTGCGCCGACCTGGAACTGGGCACTACCAAACGTGCCGTCCAGCACCTTGCGGCCGTTGAACGAAGTCTGGCTGGCGATACGCTCGACTTCCGCGATGCGCTGCTGGACCTCCGCGTTCAAAGCCGATCGGTCAGAGCCCGAGTTGGTGGCGTTAGCCGACTGAACAGCCAGCTCACGTATGCGCTGCAGGTTGTTGGTCAGCTCGCCCAGGGCGGCTTCTGCCGTCTGTGACAGAGAGATGCCGTCACTGGCGTTCCGCACGGCCTGGTTGATGCCGCGGATCTGGGTTGTGAAGCGCTCGGAAATTGCGAGTCCTGCCGCATCATCCTTTGCGCTGTTGATTCGCAGGCCTGTAGACAGCCGTTCCAGAGACTGGTTTAGCAAACCTTGCGAACGATTCAAATTACGTTGCGCGTTAAGCGAAGCAACGTTGGTATTAATCGTCTGTGCCATTGTAATAACTCCTGTTTTTCAAAAAGTCCCGGTCTGCTAGAGCCGCCGGAAGTAACTTGACGGCCACGAAATCCATTCAAGACCACCGTACAGAGGGGTTATCGGTCGCTGGCTGCAGACCTTTAGGCTTTCTTTGGGAATCCGCCGGAGAATGCGAATTCGGCACCGACCGCAGCGCAGGAAACTTTAGCCCGAATTTCGCAAACTGTGACTCAGTTCAGCAATACGCGGGCAGACCGATTGCCGTGCGCGTGCTATCGCGTGGAGACCTGTGGGAAATCAGTCCTGAGTGCGACGGGCTGTCAGAAGTAGTTGAACAGCGACAGCGACTGGGTGCGAACGAACGACTTTTGTGCTGCCTCGAGCGTTGTCGCTTCGAGGCTCAGGCGCGACAGTGCCTCCGCATAGTCGAGGTCTTCTATGCTGGCAAGCGTGTCGCGAAAACCAAGCGCAAACGCACCGTTGCTGTCCACCTGGCTCTCGATCGCCGACAAACGCGAGCCAACCTGCACGCGGATGTCGAGGACGTTGCCGATAGCCTGGTCGATGTTCTGCAGACCGGCATTTACGACGTTGTTCATGGCGGCGGTAGACGCTGCACCGGAGACACCGGTCTCCAGCGCGGTCGCGAGCTGATCCACCATCGAGAAGACATCCTGATACTGGCTTGGTGCTACCGCGAACTCATCGCCCGCTTCAGGCTGTCCGTCGATCAAGAATTCGATGCCGCTGAACGCGATCGTGTCGCCATCCTGGAAAGTCCCGCTGGACACGACGCCGCCCACCGAATCCAGCACTTCGTAGTTTGCCGGATCGATAAAGCGAACGGTGAACGGATCCAGACCCCATGCGGCAGGATCAACGACGCTGCCGGGTCCCAGGACGCCGCTGCCCGTGTTGCCGCTCGCCGGCGAGGCCGTGAACGCACCGTTGCCATTGCGGATCTTGAAGAATATGGCGGCGCCCGAGTCGCCGTCGGCGACCTGCCTGCCCTCTCCTATCTGAATGAAGCGCTGGCCCTGGTCGCCGTTGTAGGCGAACGTCGCGCCCATGCGAACCACCGGCGCCGTCGATTCGAGATTTCCGGAGAACAAGTAACCGCCGTGACCGTCTTTCTGGTTTGCGATCTGCAGCAGCTGATCGAGGCTCTGCCGCATCTCGGTGGCTATGAGTCGCCGCGACTCGTTACTCTGCGTTGCATTGTTCGCCTGCAGTGCCAGCTCGCGCACACGCTGCAATACGTTGTTGACGGACCCCAGTGAGGACTCTTCCTGGGCCAGGCGATTGGTCGCAACATTCGCGTTACGGTCGAACTGCTCAAGGCGCCCGATGGATTCGCGAATTTCGATCGCTCGGGATGCCGCCAGCGGATCATCGGACGGTGTCAGAATACGCCGGCCACTGGATATTTGTCGCTGCGTCTGATCGAGCGCCGCCTGCAGCCGCTGCATCGCGGACAGGCCGTTTGTATAGGTAGCGAACGTCGAAACCCGCATTGTTATCTCCTCGTCGCCGCGATGAGGCTATCGAACATCGTATTTACAACGGCAACGACCTGCGCAACCGCCTGGTAGGCTTGCTGGAACTTGATCAGGTTGGCGGCCTCTTCATCGAGGTTGACGCCGGACGTCGCCGATACCGCTGCTTCGGCGTTGCTCAGCACGACGCCCTGGGCATCGAGGCTGCCTTTGATCTGATGGGTCATCGCGCCGACGCCGGCAATCAGCTGACCGTAGCTCTCGTTAATGCTGATGGTGCCACCGTCGAGCAGGCCAATGGATTGCAGGTCGGCCATTACGAGACCGTTGCTGTTGTCACCCGACGCGCCGAAATTCGGCTCGAGGGAAAACTTGTCGCCGGTAGCGGGTGTGCCACTGATTGTCACGCCGCTGCCGTTGAGGACGATCAGGCTACCCTCGGTGTAGGTAAAGTTGCCGGCGCCGTTGATGCTGTAGGTTGTCGGGCTGGTGAATTCGATAACGGCGTTCGTCAGCAATGACCCATCGTCGGGGTCCAGAACGCTGGGGAGACTGATCGTAGCGTTGCCGATATTGTCCTGCGAGATCGACGTGCGCGTCGGTGCCGCCATGGCAATGGCCTGCGGGTCCGTTACAACGCTGCTGATCGAGCCCGCGGCGTCCGCGCCGGTCCGAATGAGCAAGCGGTCACCCGCGGCCGGCGCGCCGGCAAGACTGAAGCTCACGCCAGCGGCCACGTAAGGGTCGGCCGGGGTGCCGCTACCGCTCATCGGAATCACCTCACCCGTGTCCGCCCGGGACAGGCTGTATGAGGCGCCGTCGTATTCCAGCACGTAGTCCGCGCCGGTCAACGCGCCAAGGTCGCTCACTACTACACTGGCCGTACCTGAGCCGGTGTTGCCGTTCGAATACAGGACCGTAGGCGGTGCCACGCTGAACAGGTCACCGCCGAGGTCGCCGCGCAGGTCCATTCCCGCGGAGTTTTGCCGGTTCATGCTGGTCGCAAACGCCGTGGCCGTCTGACCGAGTGATTGCCTTGCGGGATCGAGAATACGGCTGCGGAACTCGAGCAGGCCGCCGAGATTACCGCCAGTCGACGTCGTGTCCAGCGGCGTGCTGCCGGCGGCACCCTGGTAGGAGACCGTCATACGCGTGAGATCGAATTCGGATCCGCCGACCGTCAGCTGACGTGCGCTCCCGGCTGTAACCAGCGGCTGTCCGGAACCAATGAAGACACTCATATTGCCGTCGTCCTGGATATTCGTGCTCACGCTTACCTGCCCGGAAAGCTCGAGGACCAGGGCATCGCGCGCGTCGAGCAGATCGTTGGGCGGCGACGCGGCATTGTTGGCCAGCGCTATTTGGCCGTTGAGCGACGCGATCGAGGTCGCAATCCGATTGATATCATCGACCGCCAGCCGGATCTTGCCGTTGACTTCCGAGTCGAGTTCGTCGAGCCGCATGTCCAGCGACTGGAACCGGAAGGCGACGCCCTCGGCCTCGCCGATCAACGCCTGCCGGGTCGAAATCGAGGCCGGGTCATTGGCAACGTCCTGGACCGAATTGAAAAAAGACTGCAGTCCGGTGTTCAGCCCGGTATCGGCATCGGCGAGCAAGGTGTCTATGCGGCTCGACAGCACATTCAGCGTGTCGAAGCGCGTGAATCCGGTCATCGAGCTGCGCAGCTGTTCAACCTGGAGGCCGTCGTAAATTCGTCGGATGGTGGATACCTGCGTGCCGCCACCCAGGTAGGTATTGCCCTGTCCTCCGCCGGCGCGCGCCGAAAAATTGGCGACCTGGCGACTGTAACCGGGCGTGTTGGCGTTCGCGATATTATGACTCGTCACCTGCAGCGCACGTTGAAATGCACGCATGCCGGTAAGACTGATATTTAGCGCATCTGGCATCGTATTCCCCTGCTATCCGTCGCTTGCATCACTCTGCGTGCAGCGCCAGTTGGGTTGCTATCGGCTGGGCCGCGGAATTCTTGAGCTCTCGTATCACGGATCGCATCGTCGGGCTGTCAACGACGCGCGCCAGTTTCTCGGCGTACTTCGGGTCCGTCGCGTATCCGGCGGACTGCAGTGCGCTGGCAAATCCGGCGACGTCATTGCCGTGACCGCTCACATCGCGGTAACGCGGGTTGTCAGCCAGGAAATCGGTGTAGTCCGCAAAGGTCGCGGCCACGTTGTCATACGCCCGAAATCGGGCAGTCTGCGGACGCGGCACGCCGTCCTCGAATTCGAGCGTTCGCCGCGACACCTGTTCGCCCTGCCACCCGCCGCTCGCCTTGATGCCGAACAGGTTGAAGCTGTTGGCGCCGTGCCGGTCCGGCATGACGTGGGCACCCCAGCCGGTTTCCAGTGCCGCCTGTGCAACGATGGCTTCGGGTGCAACTTGAAGCCGGCGGCCGGCTCTTTCGGCGTGCGGCCAGATGTCACGCGCGAATGACTCCGGATCGGACCAGGCTGGCTTCGGCGTCGGCGGCGCGGTGGATTGCATCGGCGTTGCCGTCGGGCCCTGCGGCGGCGCCGACGGAGACGCGCTGTAATAAGGTCGGGCGGGTGTTATTTCTGCAAAGCGGGTTCGTTGTATGTCGGCCAGCGAGAACTTGCCGTCCGGCCGTCCGGAAACCCGCGTATCCGCGCCGCCGAGCTGGCGCACCAGCATGTCGGCAAGCCCGACGCCCTTCCCGCTGGCCATCTCGAGGGACAGCTGCTGATCCATCATGCCCTGGTACATGTCCATCTGGTCGCTGTCACCGAAGACGGGATCGCCCAGTGACGCTTCACGCATGCTTTTCAGCATTGACTGCAGGAAAAGCGCCTCGAACTGACCGGCGACCTCACGAAGCGCTGCGGGATCATTTCGCTCCGCGGCCGCTCGCAGCCCCGTGAACTGGTTGAAGTCAGTGATCGCAGCGGTCATGGCTCAGTACACTAGATCACGATCAGTTCGGCGCGCAGCGCGCCTGCCTGTTTCAGTGCCTCGAGTATGGCGACCAGGTCACCTGGCGCCGCGCCGACTCGATTGACCGCTCGCACGATCTCGTCGAGACTCGTGCCCGGTTCGAACAGGAACATGCTGGCCTCTTCCTGAAGAATACTCACGTCCGAATCGGCCAGCGCCACGGTCTCGCCGGCGTTGCTGAACGGTGCGGATGGCTGGCTGACGTACGGCGATTCGCTGATCGTCACCACCAGTGAGCCGTGCGAAACAGCGGCTGGCGTGACGCGAACGTTGTCGCCGATCACGACGGTGCCGGTGCGCGAATTGACGATGACGCGCGCCTGCACCTCGCCGGGCGTAACCTCGAGACTCTGCAGCGCCGAAACGAAAGCAGTCCGCTGCGAGGCATTTGCCGGCGCACGCACGCGCACCGAAACGGCGTCCAGTGATTCCGCCGTTCCCGGGCCCATCGTCCGATTGATTTGTTCGGCAAGCCGGTTCGACGTCGTGAAGTCCGGCACGTGGAGGTTCAGTACGACCGCCTCGCTGGTAAGAAAGTCGCTGGGAACGGCGCGCTCGACCGTGGCCCCGTTGGGAATTCGCCCGGCGCTCGGAATGTTCACCGTGACCTTCGAGCCGTCGTTGCCCGACGCACCAAAGCCGCCGACTACCAGGTTGCCTTGCGCCACCGCATACACATTGCCGTCGGCACCCCGCATCGGTGACATGAGCAGCGCGCCGCCTCGCAGGCTCTTGGCATTGCCGATGGACGAAACGGTGACGTCGATCGTCTGCCCCGGTTTTGCAAACGGCGGAAGGTCCGCGTGCACAGTTACCGCCGCGACGTTCTTGAGCTGCAGGCTGACGCCGGGCGGAATCGTAACGCCGAACTGGGTCAGCATGTTGACGATACTCTGAACGGTAAACGGCGTCTGCGTCGTCTGGTCACCGGTACCATTCAGTCCGACCACGAGGCCGTAGCCGGTCAGCTGGTTGTTACGCACGCCGGCAACGCTCGCCAGGTCCTTGACGCGATCCGCCATGGCCTGCTCGGCGAGAAATGCGGCCAATACCAGGGTGACGAGTCCGAGGTGTTTGATCGTCATGCGTGTCTTATAGGTCAGTTGCATCAGGCGCCCTCGGGCTAGTACGGGTGAAATACGGAATTAAAGAATCGCGCGATGGGGCCCATGCGGTTGGCGGCCGCAAGCACACCTTTGCTGCTGTAGGTGATCTGCGCATCGGCGATGCGATAGGACTCCAGCGAGTTGTCCGGCTCGATATCATCCGGACGAATGATGCCGGCCAGGCGAATGAACTCCCGCCCCTGGTTCAGCGTGACCCATTTTTCGCCGCGGATACGCAGGTTGCCGTTCGGCAGGCGCTGCACCACGGTGACCGTGATATCACCGAGCAGGCTGTTGCTCTGGCTGCTCGATCCCGCGCCATCGAAGGACGTGTCGCCGCTCAGCGACCCTTCGAACAGCGGCGTTCCGTCGCGGCTGAGAGCACGTCCCAGCACCGTCGGATTGCCCAGCGAGGCCTCGGTGGTCTTCGCGGTTGAGGTCTGCGAGTTCTTGCTCGCGTTCGTCTGCTCTTTAAGGCGTACCGTCAGGATATCGCCGACGCGCGTTGCTTTGCGATCTTCGAACAGGCGCACATCGGAGCCGCCGTTGTAGATGGCGCCGCTGGTCGGCGGGCTGTACACCGGCTCCGCAGGCCACGGCGGATCGTAGCTCTCGTCGAACACCTCGATCGACGCGCAGCCGGAGGCGATGATGGCCAGGGCGGCAGCGATACCCAGTCTATGAAGGTGCCGAGTCATTAGCTTTCCTTACAGGTTGTTGTTGATGTATTGCATCATCTGGTCGTTGGTCGAGATGGCTTTCGAGTTCATCTCATACGCACGCTGCGTCTCGATCATGTTCACCAGCTCGGAGACGACGTTCACGTTCGAGCCCTCAAGCGCACCCTGGTTGAGCGCACCCAGTCCGTTCTCGCCGGGCGTACCTGCCTGGGCGGTACCGCTGGATGCCGTTTCGATGTAGAGATTTTCCCCGATGGGCTGCAGGCCCACCGGGTTGATGAAGTCGACTGTCTGCAGGCTGCCCACCTGTGTCGTCGAGGCCTGCCCCGCCAGCCGTACCGAAACGGTGCCGTCTCTGCCGATCGTGATCGACTGCGCGCCCTCGGGAATCGCGATGCCGGGCTGAATCTGGTAGCCGCTCGCCGTCACCAGTTCGCCCTGGTCGTTGAGCTGGAACGTGCCATCGCGGCTGTAGGCAAGTTCGCCGTCGGGTTTCAATACCTGGAAGAATCCACGTCCGTTAATGGCAACGTCGAGCGCATTGTCGGTCTGCAAGACACTGCCCTGTGTGAACAATTTCTCCGTCGCTACAATGCGGACGCCGGTTCCAAGATTCATACCGGACGGCAGCTCCGTGTCCTGCGAGGTCTGGCCGCCGGACTGCCGCACGTTCTGGTAGAGAAGATCTTCAAACACGGCTCGGCCCTGTTTGAATCCCGTGGTGTTGACGTTCGCCAGGTTATTGGACACGACCGCCATGCGCGTTTGCTGGGCATCCAGTCCTGTTTTTGCAACCCATAATCCCTGATTCATAACCTTCTCCTGTCCTGATCGTCTTCTCAGCCGAGGCGCATCAACTGCGCTGCCACATCGGCATTTTCTTCCGACGTCTTGATGACATTGATTTGCATTTCATACTGTCGCGCGAGCTCGATCATATTCACGAGCGTCTTGGCGACATTCACGTTGCTCTGTTCCAGCGCGCCCGACATGATCGACACGTCCGCATCCGCCGCGGCCGTTTCCCCGTCCGCCATTCGCAGCAGGCCATCGGCACCCTTCTGCAACAACGAGACATCGGGATTGACGAGCTTTATTCGATCGACGATCGAATAGGTTTCTGGCCCCTGACCAATCGGCTGCACGGAAATCGTGCCGTCCTTGCCGATGAGCAGGCTGCTGTTCGGCGGAATTGCGACCGGTCCCCCGTCACCCATGACCAGGTGACCGGCTCCGGTCGATAACAATCCGCCAGCCTCGACGCGCAGATCCCCGGCGCGGGTATACGCTTCGCTGCCATCCGCTGCCTGTACCGCGATGAATCCCTGACCCTGGACCGCGATATCGAGATCGCGGCCGGTTGTGGCCACCGGTCCCTGCGACAGGTCCGTGCCATAGGATTCGACGACGGCGTTGATTCGTGTCTCCACGCCGGGGCCATCGATCGGCACCGAGCTGAATGAATGCAAATCGGCCCGGAAACCGGTCGTCGAGACATTCGCCAGATTGTTGCTGTTGATTGCCTGCGCATACTCCGTCTGCTTGGCGCCGCTCATCGCGAGAAAAATCATTTCGTCCATCGTCGAATCCCTTTACTCCCCGACCAATCCGCCTAGCGGATGTTTATGACCGTCTGCGTAATGGTGTCGGCCGTCGAGATCGCCTGCGCGTTGGCCTGGAAGTTTCGCTGCGCCGTTATCATCTGCACGAGCTGCGCCGTCAGGTCGACGTTGGAGGCTTCCAGTGCGCCGGACTGGATGTTGCCAAACGAGGCAGTACCCGCCTCACCCAGCAGCGCATCACCGGACTGGAAGGACTCACCCCAGGCGGTATCGCCGAGCTGCTGCAAGCCCTGCGGGTTGACGAAGTTCGCCAGCGCGAGTTTGCCCAGCGACGTCGACTGACCGTTGGTGAACCGGGCGAAGACGACGCCTTCCGCGTCGACGCTGACACCGGTCAGTCGGCCCGTCGTAAAGCCATCCTGTGACAGCGAGTTGACGCCGAAGGCGTCGCCGAACTGCGAGGCCGTAGCGAAGTCGAGGCCCATGACGATGTCCGCGGCGCCGGTCGATGGCGTGTAGGCACCCAGCGGCATCAGGCCGCCGGCGGGCGAATTTAGCGTGCCGTCCGGATTGAATACAACCGGTGTTGCGCCGGCAACCGCGTTGCCATCGATCTGAACTTCGGTGTTCCACGTGTTGGGCACCGCATCCTTGATGAAATACACCGTCGCTGTATGTGCGGCACCGAGCGAGTCATACACCGTGACGGAAGTCGTGTGGTTAAAACTGCTTGGGTCGGCCGCATCGAATACCGGGTTCGCGGGAGGCGGCGCGTTCGCGGGCAGATTGATGCCGAAGGAAGCGCGCGTCGTCGCCGCCGGTGGATTGGCACCGACCTCCAGCTGCAGGTCGACGGGCGTGCCGGTGTTGAAGAGGCCGCTGCCGGCATACGGATAGGCCTGCAGCCTGGCGCCTTCTGCATTCGTCACGTAGCCCTGGTTGTCAACCCCGAAAGCACCCGCCCTTGTGTAGCTGCGGGCGCCGTTGTCGCTGACGACGAAGAAACCTTCGCCGCCGATCGCAAGATCGAGTGCGTTGTCGGTAAAGTCGATATTGCCCTGCGTAAATTGCTGGGCGATCGCTGACAGACGCACGCCGCTGCCGGCAGCGCTCGAGCTGACGCTCTGCGTTCCGACGGCGAATACTTCGCTGAACTGCGCACGCGACATCTTGAACCCTGTCGTGTTGACGTTGGCGACGTTGTTCGCCGTTACGCCGAGATCGGCTGATGCGGCGTTCAGTCCGCTGAGTGCAATTGCAAATGGCATTTCTCTCTCCTGGCTAAATTCGTTTCTTAAAAAAACGTAAAGCGCGTGTTACCCGATAATCTGGTAGATCTGTCCGAGTGGCATCTGCTGCCCTCCGGCAAGGTTCAGGGTCAGCCCGCCTCCGAACTGGCCCAGCGTGACGCTCTGGATCTCGGCCTCGACAACGGTCGGTGCGCTTTCAATACTGGCACCACGGATCACCCGTGCGCTGACCTGGTACTGGCCGCTTGGGGCGCGTTGCCCGGACGAGTCAATGCCGTCCCACGCGAATCGCACCATGCCCGGTGGCTGCTGGCCAAGGTCGAGACGTTGCACCAGCTCGCCGTTGTAATTGGTGATATCGACCTGCACGTTTCCGGCACTCGACTCGAGCTCCAGCCCGCCTTTGAGCGATCCGCTGTCACCCAGTGAGCCAACATCAGTGACCGCGAGTACCGAGTGCCCGACCAGTCCGGCAGCCTGCAGCGCCTGGTTGTCCTGCATCGAACCCGCGAGACCGCTGAACGCGGTATTCAGCGAGGAAATGCCGTTTACCGTGCTGAATTGCGCCAGCTGACCAAGGAACTCGCCGTTATCCATGGGCTCGAACGGATCCTGGTTCTGAAACTGCGAAATCATCAGTGTCAGGAAATCCTCCTGGCCCAGGTTGTCGCGTGCCTTCTTTTCCGGTGGCGGCGCAAAGTTTTGGAAACTGTCTATCGGTCCAAGCGTTGTCATTTCATTGCCTCTGAAAGAAATCAGCGTCCGAGCGAGAGTGTCTGCAGCAGCAGATCCTTGGTGGTGTTGATCATCTCGACGTTGTTCTTGTAGGAACGCGACGCGGACATCATGTTCACCATCTCCTCCACGGTATTGACGTTGGTGGCGTACACGTTGCCGTCCGCGTCCGCCTCCGGGTGATCGGGCTGGTAACGCAGCTGCAGCGGCGCGCCGCTGTCGACGATGCCGTCGACACGTACGCCGGCCACGCCACTCTGCTCGACGAGCGACTGTGTGAAGGTCGAGAAGACCGGTTGTTTTGCGCGGTAGACCTTCTCGGGATCGCCGCTCACGCTTCCGGCATTCGCGAGGTTGCTTGCCGTGACGTTCATGCGCAGCGACTGTGCATTCATGGCACTGCCGGCAACATCAAATACATTGAACAATCCCATCATTCACCTCCCTTGATGGCCATGCGCAGGGTGCGAATCGAGCCATCGAGAAACGCCAGGCTCGCGCGGTACTGCAGCGCGTTCTCTGCGAATTGCGCCTGCTCGACATCCGTGCTTACCGTATTGCCGTCGAGCGAGGGCTGGGTCGGAACCCGATACATCGTCTGCACACCCTGCCTCGTCATGCCCCAGGCCTGCTTGTGCAGATCGCTCGTCTGCGTCAGGCCGATGCTCTGTTGCCTTGCGCCCTTCAGCGCCTGGCCGAAATCGAGGTCGCGCGCCTTATAGTTAGGCGTGTCGGCGTTTGCGATATTGGACGACAGCACCTCGTTTCGCTGCGCGCGAAACCTGAGCGCTCTTTCGTACTGGGCCAACGCAGGTATTTCCATTGCTCTGATTCCCGGGATTCATGTTCCTGCAAATCACTATGCAAGCCGTGTGCCAATATGGAATCGACACCGCTAAAGCCTGTCTCCGGCAGGCCGATAGCAATTCGATGGTCTTTTTCCGGCCCCTGACGGCCAGCGTTTGCCGCCGACCGGCAACATCCTGCAGTCCTGTCTGATGCGCGGCTTTCGCCACTGGCATGGCAATTGCATTGCTATATGCGATGCGTTTCGGCGGCGGCACTGACACAAGCCGACCGCGTGACGATGCCGGCGGCAAAACGTTGCCAGCGCAGCCCTGACAGGCAGGAGAGACAGCGAAAAATGATTGCAGGCAGTTCGAAAATCGTCGGTAATTTGACGTGCTACCGGCCAGGGCGACACGAATTCGACGCTCGTCGTATCGCGCTTAGCTGCGCCGTAACTCTGATGCTGGCCTCGATCGGCGTCGAAGCCGGGGCCGAGCAATGGCAGTCGACCGAGAGCATTGCCGCGGCCGCTGAAGACCTGGTGCGCGCCAGGATCGGCCACAAAGCCGGCAGGACCGCGGTCAAGGCCGGCATGCTGGATTCGCGCCATCGGCTCGCGCAGTGCAGCGTGGCGCTGACGCCCTTTTTGCGCCGCGGCACCGATATCGACTACAGAACCATCGTCGGGGTTCGCTGCAGCGGCGAAAAACCCTGGAAAGTCTATGTGCCCGTCGAGGTGATCGTCACCGATACGGTGTACGTGGCCAGCCGAACGCTGCCGCGCGGACACAAACTGGAGGTCGAGGACCTCGTGCCCGATGAGCGCGACGTGTCCCGCCTGCCGTCCGGCTACATCGCCGATCCTGCCGGGTTCATTGGGGCGCGGCTGAAGACGCAGTTGATTGCCGGCCGTCTGCTGACGCCGCGGATGTTAGAGGCCGATATCGCGGTGAAACGCGGCCAGACAGTCACCTTGACCATATCGGGCGGCGGCATCGACATTCAGACGAGCGGCAAGGCCCTCATGGATGGGTCGATTGACCAGCGAATCCGGGTCGAAAACACGAAATCCGGGCGGGTGGTCGAGGGCATCGTCCGCTCTCGGGAGCACGTTGAGGTACTGGTCGCCGGGAGCGGCCAGATTTTTCACGCAAAGCCTAAAGTATCGCCATCGGTGGCCGATATCAGGCCTAGCAACAATGATCGTTGAGGTTCTTACGTTATGACAAACAGGATTGGTCCAATGGATCACGGAACACTGGGCAAGATTGGCGGCAAGGTCGACGAGGCCGGGACCGGAAAGAAGGTCTCCGCGGACACTCGACCACAGGAAACGGCGCCTGTCGACAAACGGCCGCCTACCGATACCGTCAATCTGACCAGCAATGCCAAGTTACTCGAGCGACTGGACAAGACGCTTGCCTCCCTACCCGCCGTAGACAGCGAACGCGTGGCCGAGATAAAGGCAGCGATCGAGAACGGCGACTACCAGATCGACTCCGACGCCATCGCCGAAGCGATGATCCGCCTCGATCGATCCTTCGGCGAATGAGCATGAGCCGCCCCGCACCCGCCGAGGCTCGTGAAGCGATTGCCGACATCATCGGCCAAAGCATTTCACAAGCGCTTGCCCTGAAGGAGCTGCTCGAGGTCGAGCGCCAGGCCCTGGAGGCCCAGGACACTGACGCGCTGCACGCCGTTGTCACTGTCAAGTCCGAGCGCGCCGCACAGCTGCAGGCGTTGGACGAACAACGCATCTCGCTGTGCGGGAGATGGGGCTTTGACGCCGGACCCGGGCAGATGAACGAGCTGATGGACTGGTGTGATGAGCACGACCTTATTGCCGCGCGCTGGAGCGAGCTGATGCAACTCGCCGCCCAGGGCAACACGCTGAATCTGACCAACGGCGCGATCATCCGACTGCGTCAGCAGCAGTTTGAAAGCAGCATTTCCATACTCCGGGGAGTCATGCCCGGATCCGATACCTACGGCCGCAACGGTGAGGAATCCGGCGACTTCAGTCGACGCTCCCTTGCTGAGGCCTGAACCCACATTGTGACGCAAGGATACTGAGCTATGTTGATTGTGAGCCGAAAAGACGCCGAATCCATCGAGATCCGACCCGGCGATGGTATTGACCTGGGCATGACACTGGGCGATCTGTTCCGTGGCGGCCCGATTGAGATCACGATATTTTCCTCGAACAACAATCGCGTGAAGATGGGCGTTCAGGCGCCCGAGCAACTCTGCATCTGGCGCAAGAAAGCGGCCGCTGCCTGACGGTTGCGGGCCACTCCGTCTGCCCGGCGCCCGGCGATCTGAAGCGATCTATCGCCGGCTCAGGGCGGACGGACCTTCGATACGATGAAGATCTCGACACAGGCGCCGTTACTGATCGTGGCCGTCGCGGCCGCCTGCGGCGGTTCCGGCCCGACGGAGACGATTGCGCCTGAACAGACAAGTGGTAGCGAGGTCTCCGCACTGCCTGCTGACGAGACTATTCTTGCCAAAGCCTACGACAGCAGCTATAGCGTCCCGGACGGCTTCTTTGTCGATGAGCGGGCCGGCACATCGCGCAGTTACACCGCCCACCATGTTCTGGACGATTCCAATTCGTTCGAGGTCTGCCGTGACGATCTCGTCGAAGCGCAGGCGCTCGAGGAAGCGGACAACCGTTCACGCGCCGTGAGTGGCTACTACGTGACCTCGCGCGAGACGGATCGCTATTACGAATTCGTCCGCGAACTCGCCTATTCCGGGGACGTTGGCAATATCAGCGATCCGACATCCCCTGGTTATGCGCGGGTATTCAAGTGTGCACATACCAATCGCAACGGCGTCGACCGCAATTTGCTGAACGGCTACTCGGGTCGCATCGATCCGCAGCGCCTCGACGCCACGACGCTGCGCGACTTCACCGAGTACCTCTGGCAGTTTCGTTTTTTCAATACCACACACAGGAAGGTCCTCTCGAGCGACGGCTCGGTCGACGCGCCTGTCCTGCAGCACACCCTGCTGCTCGCTCTTGTCTACAACGAGGGACAGAACAGTTGCGACCGCATCGACGTCGTCGAATGGCGTTTTCGGGCCGACAGAGCCAGCGGCAACGTTTCCCGCGAGTTTGCGACCGTACGCAGCCTCCGGGCGACCCTGACAGGCGCCGTCCCGACGATCTGCGACTAGCCCGGATAGCAACACCACTACCGGTATTCACATACTGCAATGTGGCGCCGAGTCGGTATAATTACAAAAGAAACTTTGGGACTCCGCCTGACCGGTCCCTTCATGACTTTATTACCGCGACGCACTTCAGCAGAGACATTCCCAAATGACAAGCCAATTAGCCGCTTTGCAATCCTGGGTCGACCAGGTTGCGCGCCAGACCCGGCCCGATAATATCCGATGGTGTAACGGATCGGACGAGGAGTACCAGGAGCTGATCGAAATGATGCTCGCCGACGGTACCCTGTCGAAACTGAACGAGAAAACCTATCCCAATTGCTATCTGCATCGTTCCGACCCCAGCGACGTCGCTCGCGTCGAGCACCTGACATACGTGTGTACGGAGACAAAGGAAGACGCCGGCCAGAACAACAACTGGATGAGCCCGGCCGACGGCCACAGCAAGATGGACTCGCTCTTCGATAGCTGTATGCGCGGCCGCAGCATGTACGTCATTCCGTATTGCATGGGCCCTATTGGCTCCCCTTATTCCCGTTGTGGCGTCGAAATCACCGATAGCCCCTACGTTGTGATCAACATGAAACTGATGACCCGAATGGGAGACCAGGCGCTGCAGCGCATCGAACGGGAGGGTACCTTCGTCAAGGGCCTGCATTCGACAGGCGACCTCGATCCGGAACGGCGCTTCATCATGCACTTCCCGGATGAACTCTCGATCAAAAGCTTTGGCTCGGGCTATGGCGGCAATGCGCTGCTAGGCAAGAAATGCCATGCGCTCCGCATCGCCAGTCATCAGGCGAAGGAAGAGGGCTGGCTCGCCGAACACATGTTAATCGTCGGCCTCGAGAATCCGGAAGGCGCGGTCCATTACATCGCTTGCGCGTTCCCTTCGGCCTGCGGCAAGACCAACCTGGCGATGCTGATACCACCGGCCGAGTTACACGACTGGAAAGTCTGGACCCTGGGAGACGACATCGCCTGGCTGCACCCGGACGACAGCGGCAAACTTCGAGCGATCAACCCGGAATCAGGTTACTTCGGGGTCGTACCGGGAACCAACCCGAAGACCAATAAGAATGCCTACGACATGATCACGCACGACACGATCTTCACCAACGTCGCCACCACAGCAGACAATGAGCCCTGGTGGGAAGGCAAGGATAGCGGAACGCCGGCGAAAGACTGGCAGGGCCGGGACTACGACCCGGCGAATGGCCCGGCTGCGCATCCGAATTCACGCTTTACGGTGGCCGCCACTAACAATCCGAGCTACAGCATGCTCGCGGACGCGCCAGAGGGCGTTCCCATCTCGGCAATTGTCTTCGGCGGCCGACGGAAGCAAGTCGCACCGCTCGTCTACGAGGCCAAGAGTTGGGAACACGGTGTACTGGTCGGCGCCGGCACGGCTTCCGAGACGACGGCCGCAATGGTCGGTGAAGTCGGCGTCGTACGACGCGACCCGATGGCTATGAAACCGTTCTGTGGGTACAACTTCGCCGATTACTGGTCGCATTGGCTGTCCCTGAAGTACCGCGTCGAGCACTTGCCAAAGATATTTCACGTCAACTGGTTTCGACAGGACAGCAATGGAAAATTCCTGTGGCCCGGTTTTGGCGAAAATCTCCGCGTGCTGCAGTGGATCATCGATCGCTGTGAACATCGCGCCGATGCCAGGGAAACGGCAATCGGCTACCTGCCGCACGTTGCCGATCTGGATACCGTGG
This sequence comes from uncultured Gammaproteobacteria bacterium, assembly GCA_963701335.1. GTDB lineage: Bacteria > Pseudomonadota > Gammaproteobacteria > Steroidobacterales > Woeseiaceae > UBA1847. The sequence goes on along the minus strand of CAVOZR010000004.1, from coordinate 1,337,385 downwards.
GCCTGGATATCAGTCAGGAGGCTTTGAAAACACTGACCTCGATAGACTCGAAGCAGTGCCGCGACGAGATGATCTCACTCGGAGAGTACCTGGAAAGCTATGGCGATCGCACGCCTCGGGAGTTGCTCAGGCAGCAGCAACAGGTTGTCGACGCGCTCAGCCATGAACTGGCAAAAGCGTCATAGCGAGTAGCCGGCGCAGACGCCTATTCGATGGTCCTGTAATAGATCGCGAGCGGCGATCCGGCCGGTTCTGCCCGGCCGAGGCCGATCGTTCCTTCGCCGCCGAGCTCGGTGGAATCCCGACGCACAAATTTCTCGTTGCCCTGCAGGTTTTGCAGGAAGGTGCCGTTGGTGCTTTGATCGACCAGCATGAACTTGCCACGGCGCATCTCGATTCTGGCATGAATGCGGGAAATCAGGTTGCCCTTGACGACGAGATCATTGTCGTCGGCGCGGCCCATGTTGATGGACTTGCGCCGGTCCGACACTTCGATCGTCTTGTCACGGAAATTCAACAGCAACTTTGACGCCTTGCGTGTGCTGTTTTCCCACTCGATCGTGGGCAGCATGTTGGTGGCTTCGTCGGGCTGCCAGACGAGTTCGAAAAGTGCCACCTCGTCGATGCGTCCGCGTACTGTGGCAACGTCGATCTGGCGGGCCTGGTTGCGGAGTTCCGGGCTCATTTGCTCGACCGTGAATCCCGAGACGACGATCTGTCGGGCTTTCGCCTGCGATGTCATGCGATTTGCCGTATGTACGGCTGCACCGAAGATATCGTTTTGTTCCTGCACGACCGGACCATAGTGGCAACCGATACGAATTGTGACCGGAATACCGTCGTGTTTCTTCGTCTCCGTCGTGATGCGCGACTGCATCATGACGGCGGCACCCATGGCCTCGTCCACCGTCTCGAAGGTCGACATCACCTCGTCGCCGATCGTCTTGATGACCGTGCCGTTGAACTGATAAGTCGCGTCTTTCATGACGTCCAGGCACAGCGCGACGGTCTCGCTGGCGCGGGTATCGCCAAACTTCTCATACAGCTGCGTGCTGCCGACAACGTCAGCAAACACGATTGCGACTTCAAGATCTCTTGCCATAACCCAAGCTTACGGTTGTAACGCCAAGCAATTAATAATCTTACTATTTTTCGGCCACGATGTATGCGATCCAGGCCAAATCCGCCTCACCTTTCTCGTTGGGCGTGAACTCGCCGTTTCCGTCGCCATCCTCGTCCTCGCCCTCCCAATAGACCGTCGCCTTGCGGAATCCCGCTTCGAGCAGGAGTTCCCGGAGTTCCGGTGCTGTCCAGAGGCGCCACTCGTAGGTAAATGCCTTCTTTATCTTCGAGCCGTCCTTGAATTTGAAGTGAATATGGCAGCGAATATAGTGAGTAACCGGGTGAAACTCGGCCTGGTCCCAGATATAGGTGAAGCCGTGTTCCTTGTGCTTGGTCTTCTCGCGGGTTTCTTCCTGCGACTCCGGGCCGCCGAACATGTCACAAAAGAACAGCCCGTCATCCTTGGTTGCCTCGTAGGCGCGCCTGAAGTAGGCGCGCAGCTTGTCACGAGTATTGAAGATAAAGAAACTGAAGTTGAAGGCCACCAGCAGGTCGACTTTTGGCGTCTCTACGGTCATGACGTCGGACTCGATCAGGCTGACCCGGGCCTGGTCTTGGGTTTCGAGCTTTGCAACGCGGTTCTTACGCCCCCAATCCAGCACGTCCGGATCGATATCGACGCCGATGGCCTGGAATTTGGCGCCCTGCCGGACCCATTGGCAAGATGCGCTGGCGGTACCGCAAAAATCCTCGCGGAGCAGGAAGGCCGTGCGGCCGGTCAGGGACTTGAAGGTCGTCTGCAGAAATTCGATTTCATTCTCGACGTTCTGCACCGACAGCTCGTAGAGCTCATGAATGTCGGCAGCTTCAGCCATCGTCGGCTTCCTGGACTTGCTTGCGGATTTGGCACTCATTGCTTGTCTCGGTTCCTCGTTCGAATAGCCAGTACTGGGCCACGCATTGTACGTGCCTAGGCGGCGACAGGCATAGCGTTAAGTGCGTCAACCAGCACTTCGGCGCCGGCACCGGGTCGGTGCGCGTGCTCACTGAGATAGCGGCGCCAGGCTCTGGCGCCCGGCTGGTCTGCAAACAAGCCCAGCATATGGCGCGTCACGCGCTGCAGCGGCTCGCCCGCCGCAATGACAGACTCGACGTATGGCAACATGGCGTAGACGATGTCGTGACGCCGGGGAAGGGTCCCCTCTGGCGCGAAGTGGCGCTCCAGCTCAGCCAGGAAATAAGGTCGATGGTAGGCCTGCCGGCCGATCATGGCGCCGTCGACGTGCTCGAGAACCGCTTTGACATCGGCGATATCCGTAAGTCCGCCATTGATCACGATGTCGAGATCGGGGAATTCACGCTTGACGCGGTAAACGCGCTCGTAATTCAGCGGCGGAATGTTGCGGTTGTCCCTGGGGCTGAGTCCCTCGAGGATCGCGATACGCGCATGTATGACGAACTTGCGACAGCCCGCCTCGGCAATGCAGGCGATAAATCGAAGCAGGAAGTCGTCATTGTCGTGATCGTCGATGCCGATGCGGGTCTTGACGGTAACCGGCGCGCCGCTGGCATCCTGCATCGCCTCCAGGCAGTCGGCCACGATCTTCGGCTTTGCCATCAGGCAGGCACCGAACTGGCCGCTCTGCACACGATCGCTCGGGCAACCGACATTGATATTGATCTCATCGTAACCGTACGCGTCCGCCTTGCGCGTTGCGCTCGCCATCCAGTGCGGGTCGCTGCCACCGAGCTGCAGCGCGAGGGGGTGCTCCCTGTCGTTGAAGCGCAGCAGGCGCGCCGCATCGCCATGATGGATAGCGGCCGCCGTGACCATCTCGGTGTACAGCAGGGCCGATGGCGAGAGAAGGCGAAAGAAATAGCGGCAATGCCGGTCAGTCCAGTCCATCATTGGTGCAACTAATATTCTATTTTTCATAGGGTTGTACAATATTCATTACTGGGTTTCGATATACGGAAACTGAAGTCTCTCAAGCGTTTCTGCTCCAATCCGGACGATATCGTACTATTTGCTGCACCACACTCACACATCAGATCCCGGGACGTCGCAGAAATCCGGCAGCGAAAAGCTGCGCGGGGCCCTCGCTGGCCACCTTTACTGAGTTGCCGCCTGTCCTGCTTCGAGCCCGTTTTGTGTAAGCTGCCCCGGTGAACAAGTTGCTTCCAGTTTCTGACCCAACAGTCATCCAGGCGGCGTGCCAGGCATTGGTACAACCGGAATACCTGTACGATGAGTGGCGTTTCCGCCAATGCTTCTTTGACCCAGATCATCAGCAATTGCGGGTATATCTCGACGATACGATGGCGCCCGGCGCGATGTTGGCACTGCAACAGTGCAGGGACAGCGGCAAACTGTCGTTTGTCGGCGCGCCCTTCATGGAGCGCAACCGGGGGTTCTGCCGCCCTGGATTTGAAGACAGGCTACGCGATATTTACCTTGCTTTGCCGCAAGGGACCGTACTGGACGATATCGCGCCCAATGACCCGATTACCCGATCCGGGTTTTGCGTGCCGGGAGACCCCGCTTTTGTGTTGCACAGGGATCATGTCGGCCTGCAGCAGCCGGATGGCCTGTATCGCTACCTGCCGAAAAATATCAGGGAGAACTTGCGCAAGACGCGCAAGAAGATCGAGGCGGGGACACTGCTCGTCGAGCATCCTTCGCCGCAGGAAACCCTCGAGCGAATCAGAGCGCTCGCACACGCGCGCTTCGGCGATGAGTCCTGGCTTGAGGTTCCGTATGTCGTCAACGGCCTGGCCGAATTGTTGCGCACGGGATCGGAATTCGGCGTCAGGGTCGATGCGGTGGCCCTGGTATCACAGCATGTCGTCGTGGCGGCCTGTCTCTCCGCGAACTATCGCTCCACCTACTACATGCTGGCAGCCGCCGCGTTACATGATCCGGCATGGTCCGGGCTCGGCTCCTATCTCAACTATGCCTCGATGCTGCGCGGGTTTGAGCTGGGATGTGAGCAGGTTGACACGGGGATCGGCGACTGTGGCTGGAAGGAACGCTGGGGTCTTCAGACCATACCGCAGTTCCTGTTTACCAATAGCCGTGAAATCCCGGCCGGTTAGCCCGGATATTTCACCAGTTGGCACGCCCTCCGTCGCAGTGAAATATCCGGGCTAGTTGCCGAGCCAGAACGAGAAATACAGATACACCGCCGCGACCAGCCCCAGAACGACCGCCGTTGCGGCAACATCCCGGGCATCCCACGATGCGCGCACCGCCGCACGATCAATTGAGTCGAACGTCAGGCCCTTGATGCGCTCAGGATCCGGCCGTTCGGTCGTACCGGACGCGACGATGATTGTTATCACGCTGACGACGAACAAGACGCCTGAGAAATACAGGAAATTGAAGTCACCGATCGCGGCCAGCAGCACTGGGTCTTCGATCTTGCCGGCGCCGAAAAATGCCTGGATGACCAGTTTCGTCATACCAAGTACGAAACCGAGCCCCAGCCCCCAAACAGCACCGCGATTGTTGACCCGGCTGTTAAAAACGCCCAGCAGGAAGACAGCGGTAATCGGCGGTGCGAGATAGCCCTGAACACTCTGCAGGTACTGGTAGAGCCCCCCTTTCGAAATCATGGGCATGACCGGAATCCACGCGAGGCCCAGTACGACGACGATGAACGTGGCAATACGCCCTACGTGGACCAGCTGTATCTCTGTCCTGCCTGGCCGAAGCTTTTCGTAGACGTCGACCGTAAAAAGCGTTGCCGTCGAATTGAACAGCGAGGAAAGCGAACTCATCAGCGCAGCCATCATGCCCGCGACGACAAGACCGCGGAGACCCTCGGGCAGAAGCGACGCCACCATCGTCGGGAACACATGATCGCCGGAGAGCGCGCCATCGGCTTTGCTGGGAATGGCAAGCAGTCCCTTTGCATTCAGCGCGGCGCCGATAAGCCCCGGCACGAGAAAGAACAGCACCGGCCAGACCTTGAGAAACGCGCCCCACAGCGCGCCACGCCTCGCAGTTTTCAGGTCTCTGGCCGCCAGCGTTCGCTGCACGATGTACTGGTCGGTGCACCAGTACCAGATGCCGACGATCGGCGAGGCGATCAGGATGCCGAGCCACGGAAAGTCCGGGTCGGACAGCGGCCGCCACAACGCGTACTGCGCCACGTTCTGTCCGGCAAAATCCCGCAGCTCGCCCCAGCCGCCAAGACGCTCAAGACCGAAATACGTAATTGCAATCGACCCGATCAGCAGAACGACTGCCTGAACCGAGTCGGTGTACAGCACCGCGCGGAGTCCGCCGGCCACGGTGTACATGCCGGTCAGCACGACGGTTGCGATCGCACCAAACCAGAACGCGTTCTGCGGGCCGCCGAAAGTGTCCGGCAGCAAGGTGCTGAAAACGAGTGCGCCCGCGTAAACGGTAACCGAAACCTTGGTAAGCACATAGGCCGCCAATGACACCAGTGACAGAATCCAGCGGGGCCTTGGGCCGAATCGACGCTCGAGGAACTCCGGCATCGTGAATACCTTCGAGTTGTAATAGAAAGGCACGAATACCCAGGCGAGTAACACCACGATCCAGGCGTGGAGCTCGTAGTGCGCCATTGCCATTCCGGTCGACGCACCCTGTCCGGCGAGCCCCACGATGTGTTCGGAACCGATATTCGATGCGAAAATCGATGCGCCAATCGCGAAGAAACCGACGTTCCGGCCTGCGAGGAAATAGTCTGTCGTGGTCGTCTGGCGCCGTGTTACGGAAAAAACGACCACCAGCAAGATCAGGAAATAGCCGCCGATCACGGACCAGTCCAGTGCATTCAGTGTTGCCATTTAGTACTTCCCCCGATGCCAGCACCGACTCATAATAACCGCAGTCGTCGCGGCAAAGGATACGAAATGCCTGAAGTGAGCAAAGCCTACTACGAGGACAGCTACCGAAAGCGCCTTGCGGCGAACGTTACGGCCGTCGATGGCGAATGGATCGAGCTCGACCGCACGATCTTCTACCCGCTCGGCGGCGGGCAGCCGGGCGACACCGGCACCCTCACCGGGCCGGATGGACGAAGCCACCGCGTTGTGGACACGCGAAAAAGCCCCGACTCGGACCAGGTACGCCACCAACTCGACAGTGCCGATCACGGGCTCAAGCTTGGCGATGCTGTCGATACGGAACTCGACTGGGATCGTCGTTACCGCCACATGCGCATGCACACCTGCATGCACCTGCTCGGGTCACTGATTCCTGTACCGGTCACCGGCGGGGCTGTCGGCGCCGACAAGAGCCGGCTGGACTTTGATCTCGGTGACCACCAGATCGATAAGGACGACCTGACGCGCAGGATCAATGCGCTGGTCCAGCAGTCACACCCGGTCTCATTTGGCACGATCACAGAAGCCGAGCTCGATGCGCGCCCGGAACTCGTCCGGACCATGTCGGTGCAGCCGCCGCGAGGTGCCGGCGATATTCGCACGGTACGCATCGAAGGCGTCGACTTTCAGCCCTGCGGCGGCACCCACGTCCGAAATACCTCAGAAATCGGCGCGGTGCGCATCAGCAAGATTGAAAACAAGGGCAAGCGAAATCGGCGCGTCCACCTGCTAATCGATTAACGGGCTTCATAGTCGCTCGGTCCGCTGAACTCGACCCTGGGAAACGGGTCCATTAGCTCCTCTGCCGGAGAAGCCCATGCGCAACCTTACCGCGACACTGGTCGCTCTGCTGATACTGTGTGACGCATCCGCTGCATCGCGCGAACCGCTGATCACCGAGGCTGACATTCCCGGGGCCACCCTTCGCATCGAGTTCCGGCCGCCGGTCGACAGCGCCAAGGCCGGCGAGATCATCGAGTGGCTTCGGTCGGCCTCCGGCAATGTCAGTCTCGCCTACGGTCGCTTCCCGATTCCGTCGGCCCGCATCGTTGTCTTGCCTGCGGAGAATCGTTCATGGGGCGGCGACGCGCCGGTGCCATTCGGACGCGTCACACGCGACGGCGAGGAAAAGGTCGAACTCTATGTGAACCTGGATAGGCCCATAGAGGAGTTTTACGACGACTGGACAGCAACGCACGAGTTCAGCCACCTGATGCTGCCATATGTCAGCGAGCGCCATCGGTGGATCTCGGAAGGCTTTGCAAGCTACTACCAGAACGTGCTGATGGCACGGGCCGGCCGATACACCGCCGAACAAGCCTGGCAGAAGCTCTATGCGGGTTTCGAGCGCGGTCGGGAATCGCGTCCCGACCTGACGCCGAACGAGGCCGCAGCCGCCGGTGTGCGACGGGCACGCATGAAAATCTACTGGAGCGGCGCGGTCATTGCCCTGATGGCGGACCTGGAGCTGAGGGAGCGATCAGGCGGACGCGAGTCGCTCGATGTCGCACTCGAGCGGCTGCAGCGCTGCTGCCTGCCGTCGCTTCGCACGTGGAGCGGACCCGAGCTATTCGCCCGGCTCGACGCGCTGGTCGACGGCCCGGTCTTCATGCCCCTGTATCGACGCCACGCTGACCGTAGCGGCTTCCCGGACTTCGGCCCGGCGTTCGAACGACTCGGAATTGCTACCGTTGGCGACCGGGTACGCCTGGCTCCCGATGGCGAACTGAGCCACATGCGAGACGCGATTACCGGCCCGATCCCATAGTGGGGCGGAAACTACCTATCGGCAGACAGGCGGCCGAGTGCGACACTGCAACTGCAATTAATAGGGAGGATCAGCCATGCAAGCAAGACTCCTGTTCAGCGTCGTCCTGGTCGCGCTCGGCGTACAGATCTGCGGCTGCGGCCGAAACGAAGTCAGCTTTGCTGCCGACGTACAGCCGATACTCGAGGAACGATGCCTCGAGTGCCACAACAACACAGGCGAAGGCTCTGCGGTGAGCAGCTTCAGCGTGGTCGACTACGCCAGCGTCATGAAAGGCACTGGCTTCGGACCGGTGGTCGTGCCCGGCAGCAGCATCTCGAGCTCGCTCTACCTGGTCGTCGCCGGCAAGACGGCTCCGGAAATCCGCATGCCGCCTCACCACAGCGAATCACTGGCCAAGGGACGCGGCGAGTCGCTGAGTGCCGACGAGCTGGAGACTATTGCGGCCTGGATCGACCAGGGCGCAAAGGACAACTAGCGGCTATCTGAAAATTCCCCGTGCGCCGCGTCTCGGGTCCGCGGGTTCACCGCCCGGGTGCTGCCACTTTCCCGGAGGCTCTCGGCGACAACTTGCTGTAGACTGCCGCGAATGAGCATCTGGTCACGCAGCAAGGAACTGGCCGCACAGACGCCGGCGGAACGCAATCGCTACGTCGACTTCCTGCGCGCGGTCTCCATACTCATGGTTGTCACCGGCCACTGGCTGATCGTCGCGCTGTACTACAGCGACGGCCAGCTTACGCCCGGCGATCTGCTGGTACTTCGACCCAATACGCAATGGCTCACCTGGGTGTTTCAGGTGATGCCGATATTCTTTATCGTCGGCGGCTATGCGAACGCCGTATCCCTGGAGAGCGCCCGGCGCCGCGGCGTGGACTACGCTGGCTGGCTGGTTTCTCGCCTCAACCGGCTCATTTCGCCACTGCTTGTATTGCTCCTGGCCTGGGCGGTGCTCGCCGCCGTACTGCATTTCGCGGGCGTGAGCGGCACGGTGCTCAGCCTCGCCTCACGCGCGGCGCTCATTCCGATCTGGTTCCTCGCAATCTACACGCTGGTTGTCGTACTCGCGCCGGCTACCTACATCGCCTGGCAACGCTGGGGATTTGCCTCATTCTGGGCATTCGCCGGCGCGGGTGCGCTGGTAGACTTCGCGTTCTTCCGTCTCGACCAGGGCTGGCTGGGGTGGACGAACTACCTGTGGGTGTGGCTCGCCGTGCATCACCTTGGCTACGCCTGGCGCGACGACCGCATGGGCAGCCCGACACGACTGCTCGCTTACTCGGCGATGGGTCTGCTGGCGCTCGCCGCGTTGATTTTCACCGGGCCCTACCCGTTCGCGATGGTCGGCTCGCCTGATGAGGCATTGAGCAACACGCTGCCGCCGAAGATTACGCTGCTGGCCCTCGGTGTGGCACAGTTCGGACTGCTGCTGGCGATCGAGTCGCCGATGCGACGCGTGCTCTCGGGGCTGCGCATCTGGGCGGCAACCGTGCTGATCAACAGCATGATCATGACACTGTATCTCTGGCACCTTACGGTGATGGTCATCCTGGTATCGGTGCTCTATCTCGCCGACGGCTTCGGGCTGGGACTGGAGCCTGCCAGCCTGGCCTGGTGGCTGACGCGGCCGCTGTGGATCGGCGTTCTGTATGCCTGTCTGTTGCCAGTCGCGCTGGCGCTAGGACCGCTGGAAAGGCGCGCCCGCCCGCCTGGAGCGCCGGTACCGTCGGCAAGTCGACTGGTGGCAGGCGCATTCCTCATTTGCATCGGCGTTGCCGTGCTTGCGCTGTTCGGATTCGGCAATGCGCCGATCGCCGGGCTGGATATCGCCGCGTTCATCGTCGTCGTCGTTGGTGCCGCATTGAGCGGCCTGCTGCCAGCCCGCGCCCCCATATAGCTCACGGCCTGCCGGAAAAGACCGGTCAGGGAGTCGGCCCCAGCGCGTCACACTGGCGAAATACTCAGGCTAATGTTGTTGCCGGGCGCCCGAGGGCAATTTGAAAAACTGCAGATCCTCGAATTCGCCTTGCAGCGAACAAAACTCGACTTGGGGCTCGAGTTTCAAGCCAGCGGCGAAACGTTTCGCCTCGGTCATGTAGTGATCGTAAAGCTGCCGACGCAGCGCCAGCGACAGGATTGCAGGCTCCCCCTCCTCGATCTCGAGCGCCTCGTCGAGCGAAAAGCGCGGCAACTGCGAACTCGCATACTTGTGCTTCCAGGTGCCGGTGCCGAGGTCGAAATCGTAGAGACCCAGGAACACGCTTCCCTCTCGCGCGAGAAAATGCACGGCTTCGATAATGTAGTCGGCTTCGGCGTCGTCCATCACCCAGTGCAGGCCAACCCGGCACCAGCCCGGCTTCAGCCCGCAGTGACCGTGTCGCACGGCCGAGCGATAGCGCTCCGAGGTTGCTTCGTCGATGCGCAGGAGGCGATGACCGTAGGGACCGGCGCAGGAACACCCTGCCCGCGACTGAATTCCAAACAGGTCATTGAGCAGGACGGTGATGAACTTGTGATGCAGATATTTTCCCGTTCCGTCTTTAATGTTGAACGAGATGATGCCGACGCGGCTGCCCGGATCCGGGTTTCCGAGCAACTCGATGTGTTCGTCTGCGGACCAGCTCTTCATTGCGCGGCAGGTCAGCTCGTGCTCGCGCCTGTTGATGACGTCGACACCGACACGGTCCTTGATCTGGAACACCAGCCCCGCTTTCAGCGTCTGCAACACGCCCGGAGTGCCGGCTTTCTCCCGCTCCTCGATGTGTCGGATAAAATCCTGGTCTTTCATGCCGACATAGTCCACGGTACCGCCGGCACTGATGCTGGGCGGCAGGTCGCGATTGTAGATGCGTTGGTTAAAGACCAGCACGCCACTAGATCCGGGACCACCCAGGAACTTGTGCGGTGAGATGAAGATCGCATCGATGCTGGGATCGTCACCCTCGTATTCCGGCTCCGGATTCATGTCGATATCGACGTAAGGCGCGCAGGCCGCGAAGTCAAAACAGGCGATCGCACCGTAGCGGTGCAGCAGACTCGCAATCCTGCGCACGTCCGAGCGCATGCCGGTGACGTTGGAGGCTGCGGAGAATGAACCAATGCGCTGACGATCCTGGTAGCGCGGGTCCTGCAACAACTCCTCGAGGTGCGCCAGATCGATATTGCCGCTCGCATCGAGGCGGACCTCGATCGTCGTGGCCAGGCATTGTCGCCAGGAGATCTCGTTGGAATGATGCTCGTAGGGACCAATGAACACGACAGGCTGTATGTCTTTCAGCCGTTCGCGAAACGACTGGCTGTCAAATTCGGGTGCCAGCGTGTCAAGCGCCTCGTTGAGGTTCTTTCGCGTCGCCGGCGCCAGTGCAACACCGATGATCTGCTGCAGCTTGTCGATGGCGCCGGTAGCGCCCGTACCGCAGGCGACGATACGCCCGTCCGGGCCGGCATTCACCGAATCCTTGATGGCCTCCTCAGCCTCGTGCAGCAACTGGCTCATGCTGCGGCCGGTGATGTCGTCCTCGGTATGCGTATTCGCGTAAACGCGCTGCAGGCTCTGCAAATACGATTCAACGAAACGCAGGCAGCGTCCCGAGGCCGTGTAGTCACAGTAGACCATGAGGCGCTCGCCGAACGGCGTCTCGAAGGTGGAGTCAACGCCGACAATTTGCTGTCGCAGGAAGGCCGGATCAAGTACAGTTTTGTTCATGGACCAATTATGCCTGAATTGCTGCCGATCACGGGATTATGAATGGCCAAGAAACTGAAAAACGAGAAAGGTCTGCTTGCCGAAGCGCTGCGAATCGTCATAGATGACGCCGTGCAGCGCGGCGTCGTGGAGTTCGAACCGACGGACTCGCACGACCTCAAGACCGAGTACGTCTACCGCCTGCTGGTGCATGACAAGGAGATCGCTCCGCTGCCACCGGATCAGCTAAACCTGCCCAAAATGCGGCACAGGCTGGCCATGTGGGTCACCCACAAGCTGCCAGCCGGCCACGAACTTCTGAAGTAAAGCGCCTGGCCTGCAGAGTCTTTCTTCAGACCGGGGCCGGCGGAGTTTCCCTCACTCTAGAAGCGATACGCCACTTCGAACTCGAGCTGGCTCATCTTCAGCTCGATCGTCTGCGTCGGGTCGAACATGCTGGGTGCTGAGACCGAGTTTTCGGGAGCATACATGAATGCGAAATTCCACTCGCCGCCGTTTCTCGCCTTGCGCGTCAGGCCGAAGGTAACGTGCTGCTCCATAACGCCTGGCGCCAGTATGTTGAACAAGACGTCGGCGCCCTGGATCGGTTGCTCACCGTAGCTGTAGCCGAAACGCCAGGTATTCATCTCGTCCCGTCGCCATTCGAAGCCGAGCTTGAAGGTCGTCATGTCCTCCCAACCGAAACCCGCACCATTGGCACCACCAAGGCAGCTCTCGAGATCCGTGCCACCGAACGGAAGCGTCGGGCATCCGATCATGTTCGCCATCGGATTCCCGACCGAGTCGACTTCGCTGTACGCCGTGTGTTCGATATCGAAGTTCACCCGCAGCATGTCGCTGGCCAGGAAGGAAATGCCGCCTTTGATACTGGACGGAATATCGAAACCGCCGGCTTCGGCAAACAGATCTGCGTAGTCATCAAACTCGCTCATCGACATCTTGGACTGGTAGGCGAGACCTGCGCTGACCGTGTCACTCATCGCGAACCAGATACCGCCCGCGATGCCGAAACCGAATGACAGCTCGTGGCCATTATTGCTCAGCGCGGTCGGAAAAGCGGTGCCGCCGGATGCCGCGAACGTTTTCGTGATGGGCGTGAAAACAGTGACACCATTGGCCTCGAACGCCTGTACGGCGAATACCGGGCCCAGGCCCCATGCGAATCTTTCGCTGGTTTTCGCAGAATAGTTGAGCGTCAGGAAAGCCTGCGACAAATCGACACCGGCTTTCCCCGAGCAATAAGGGCCCGGGCCCGTCGCGGGCGGCTCGAGCGCGGCCGGATCGCCACCGCAGAAGTAGGATGTTGCGGTCAGATCGGAATTGTCCCAGTCCGTATTCATGCCACCGCGGCCATAGAAAGCAGCCGTGATGTTGGCATCGTTTGCAAGGCTCCAGTTCTTGGCGACGAATGGAATCGGGAAGAACTCGCTGCTGCTGTCGTACTCGCCTGGCCTGATCGTATGTGACGGCAAGTCGTTGGGATCGATGCCGTTGCCATTGATGTCGATTATGCCGCCGTTCAGCTGGCTGGTGCCCGCAACAAAGCTGCGGCGCGGACTAAAAATCGAAAGTCCTGCCTCCCATCGATCATCGACGAACACGCCCAGGGCCGGATTGGAGGCCGACATGATGGCGCCCATGTCCGCGTTCGAGCCGAGGCCCGTGCCCGCCATGCCTTTCGACTGGGTACCAACGCCATGCGTGAAATAACCGTTCGTCGCAAGCGCGGATCCGCTGAATGCGAACATGATCGTCGCCATCAGCACGGCGAACACCCGTGGTTTCAAAACGTTCATTTGTTTTCTCCCTGCTCGGCGCAGAATACGTCGTGCAATGTTTTCATTACCTGGGTCGCATCCTCTCCCGATAATGAGTAGCTGACCGACTGCGCATGCTTTCGCGAGCGCACAATTTTCTCACGCCGCAGTATGGCGAGATGTTGCGACAACGCTGACTGGCTCAGGCCCAGGCAGGACTGAAGCTCGCTGACGGTCTTTTCGCCTTCTGCCAATTGGCAAAGAATCATCAAGCGCCACTCGTTCGCCATGGCCTTCAGGAGTTCGACGGCATGCGACGCCATGCCGTGTAGTTCCTGCATATGCGCCGCACTGTCCGCCATTACTTCAGCGTCCGCCTCACTGTTCAAGCACAGCCTCCAAATCCTTCCGAATCCATCTTCGCCTCGTAGGGAGCCGCGACATCGGCGCCAACGACGAGCGTGCCCTTGACGGAATCCCAGTCCTCCGGCTTCAGAATCAGCAGCCAGCCAGCATCGTAAGGGTCATCGTTGGCAATGCTGGGCTCGTTGACCATGGCATCGTTAACCGCAACGACTTCGCCGCCCGCCGCGGACTTCGCAGGGCCAACCCATTTACCGGATTCCAGCGTTCCGCAGGACTTGCCGGCCCGAACCGAACGGCCCACGCGTTTCGGGGTGAACGCGACCAGTCGGCCGGACATCGCCGTCGCCACGGCCGTCATTCCGATCTTCACCGTGCCGTCGCCGACTTCGGAAAACCAGATATGGTTGTCAACGTCATAGAGCAGGTCGTCGGGCAGATTACATCCGCGTACAGATGGCATAATCAGGCTTCCTTTTGCGTTGAAGTTGCGGCGTCAGCGGAACGGATCGGCTTCGCCGAGCAGCAGAACTCGCCGAGTTCGGCGACCTGCATCTTGCCGCTGATAAACAGATACAGGTGCCTAGATATCATTTTCATCATTTCCAGGCGATCCGTAGTATCCGTATGTTCGGGCTGTAGTGTTATCAGGTTGTAGTGATAGGCGATTTCGCGACAGGTCTCGCGGCAGGCGTTGAAACTGGGGTCGCCTTTTGCCCCCTGCCGATGCAGGGCCAGCAGCCGAAATCCCTCGCGGGTCTCCATCGTGGGATCCTCGCCCCGGGCCGTCACCCAGTGCTCGATCACCTCCTCGCTTGCCCGTAACAACCCGGCCGCCGACGCGGCGACATCGGGCGTCGCCAGCGCCCCGTCGAAAACACGTTCCAGCTCCGGGAGCGTCCTCATCCCAGGCCTCTTTCTTTCAGAAACCTGATCGAATCAGAAATGTTTTCGTGCACGCCAACTTTTTTCGCTTTCAGGCCCAGCGCCATGCCGAGCAACTGCGTAAAATACAGGATCTTGATATCCACTGTTTCGCCCAGCGTCTTCTCCGCCCGGATCTGGTGCATTTCCAGGCCGGAATGGCAGGTCGGACATTCGGTCGCGATCACGTCCGCGCCGGCCAGCTTCGCCGTTTTCAATATGTTCAGTACGAGCTTGGTCGACAGGTCGCTGTCCGACAACGTATGCGCGCCGCCGCAGCAGGCCGTCTTCAGCGGAAAGTCGACGTTTTCTGCACCTGCGGCGGCCAGCAGGTCATCCATGAAATGCGGCTTGGAGGTCGACTCACTGCCTGGGCCCTGGTCCTTCTCCGGGAAGATGTGCCGCGGCCGCGTGTACATGCAGCCGTAGTAGTTGGCGATCTTGATGCCGCTGAGCGAATTCTTGACGCGCGCTTTCAGGCCCTCTTCGCCGATCGTATCCCGGATCCAGTCGAGCGCGTGAATGGTCTCGACCTGGCCGGACTCGTAAGTCTTGTGCCCCGCTTTTTTCGAGAGGCGATCAACCACCTCGACCGACTCCGGGTCGTGCTTGAGATCGTATTCGGCCTTCTTCAAATTGTGGTAGCAGCCATTGCATGGCGCCATCACGACGTCCATGTCCATCTCGTTCGCCGCCGTCGACATGACTCGCGAGGACAGGTAGGTCTGCAGTTTCGGGTCGACGTTCTTCACCTCCATCGCGCCGCAGCAGTTCCAGTTCTTCACCTCGACCAGGTCCAGCCCGAGCGCCTTGCCCACGGCTTTGGTCGAGCGGTTGTAGGAATGGCCGCTGCCCTCCAGGGCGCAGCCCGGGTAGTACGCTACTTTCTTGTACTTGTCTTTTGTCGTCATCGATCGGGAGTCCTTGTCAGGCCGCATCGCGCTTGGCGGTTTCGATCAGTTGGGCAAGATTCAGCGCGTGCTCCTGCTTCTCATGCTGCTCTTCTATGTATTCCTGCATCGCCGCCGACGCTTTCGACCAGTCGCTGGTGCGCGGGGCGACCAGGGTCGCGAGCCCCATGCGCGTCAGCATTCCGACCGGCAGGCCGCTGATCATTCGCCTGACCATTTCGACCATCCAGGGCTGCAGCAACTTCTGTTTGCTTCGCGCGAAGAAGCGCCGCATCGTGCGACTCTCTTCGATTTTGCCGGTCGCGAGCACCTGCTCGGTGAAGACGTCGTCAAAAATCGTCGACGGTGACTTCGGCGTATGCCCTTTTATCTCCAGCCAGTGCGCCGTCGCCTTCATGACACCTTCCGGAAAAACGTCGCGCGGGCACGCGTAGGTGCACTTGTTGCAGGACACGCACTGCCAGATGATGTCCTTGTCGCGCAGCAGTTCCGACTCCATACCCATGCGAATCAGGTAGATCCAGTAGCGCGGATTGAAATCGGGGTTGATCGCGTTGACGGTGCATGCATTGGTGCAGGAACCGCACTGCCAGCAGCGGTGAATCTGCTCACCACCCGGCAACGCCGCGATTTCATCCTGCAACGACTCGTTGTAGTCGGCGACGACACGCGTTTTGATGAACGTACTCCAATGTCCGGACACGTCCACGCCATCGAGTACCATCTGCTCATGGGTCGTCGAGATTCTCGGGGCGGATCAGGGATTTTTCATGAATTGGCATTGAATTGTCCGTCTAGTTCAGCGCGCTGTTGTCATCGAGAACAAATGCTACACCGTCGATGGATTTGAGGCGTGTCCTGCCACTGCCCGGCTGCACGCCGTCAAGACCCAACAGGCGACGCGTGTGCTGCATGGGATCTTCCGGCGCCGAGAAATCGACGCGCAGGTAGCTGCCGCCCTGCTCGCAAATGTACTGCGCATAGACTTGCGCACAGAGCACGTCGACGTAAAACAGCACGTCCCGAAAGAAACCGTTGTCGCTCAGGAACTGGCTGAGTTCCTCGCGCAGCATCAGGTAGGTGCCGAAATTATCGGCGACCTTGATCGTCATGTGATCGACGTCATCGCCGTGCCAGATTTCGCGTATCACGCCGGTATTGGCTTTCGCATCCCAGACCCAGCGATTCATCAACGGCACACGCTCCGGATCCGCGTTGTGCAGCAGCTCGACCGCCAGGTCTCGGACCCAGCGATGCTTCTTGTCGTTCGGGAAGCGATCGCAAAATCGGCCGATGCGATTGTCGATGTGATCGTCTTCGTGAAAAAGCTCGACGATGCCCTCGCGCATTTCGCCGAATCCTTCTTCATTCAGCCAGTTGGAAATCCTTCGCCGCACCGTCGCCATGAACGTACACAGGCCCTTAAAGGTCTCGAGATCGAGATCGGTGACGTCGTTCTCCATCAGCGCCTGCCGAAACATCAGGCTCTTGAGTTTCACAGCATCAATGTAGCGCTCGATACCACCATGGTCCTCACTGCCGCGAATCATGATCTGCAAGCCCGCACGCAATGCATCTCCTGAAAGGTCGAGCACCGGGCGCTCGATATCATGCGGCTGCAGTGCGGACGTGGATGCCATCGGTGCTCCGACTCAGGCGGTCTTGCTGAATTCTTCGATGCCCGAGAGCACGGCCATTGCCGTCCCATGACCCTGGGCAATCGAATCGTCGATGGTTTCGGGTCCTGTTGCGGCACCCGCCACGTAGACGCCCGGTCGTGAGGTCTCGCCCATCGCGCCGTAGCGGTGGGCAACGTCGACGAATCCGTTGACTTCGAGGTCGACACCAAATATTTCCGACAGCTTGGGGTTATCGACGTTCGGATCCATGCCGATGGCGTGCACGACCATGTCGAACGGGATCGTTATCGGCCGTTTCACCAGTGTGTCCTCACCCTTGACGATCAGCTTGTCGCCGTCCGAGGTAACCTCGGCAATCCGAGCCTTTATGTATTTAACCTTGAATTCCTCCTGGCTACGCCAGTAGTACTTGGTCTCGTAAAGGCCGAACGTGCGGATGTCCATGTAGTAGATGTAGACGTGGCAATCCGGCAGTTCCTCGCGAATTTCCATCGCGAGGTTTGAAGAAACCGTACAACAGATTTTCGAGCACCACTCGCGACCGATCTGGCGGTCGCGCGATCCAACACAGAGCAATATGGCGACACGCTGCGGCTTGCGCCCGTCGGAGGGACAACGCACGCCATTACCGGATGAGATCATCTGCTCCACCTGGGTCGTGGTGACGACATCTTCAAACGTACCGAAACCCCACTCCGGCTTGTTGACGGAATCGAAATGCGTGAAGCCGCTGCAGAGTATTGCCGCCTCAGCCTCTATCTTCTTGCCGTTCGACAACTCCGCGGTGAAGTTTCCGGGCGTGCCGTCGAAACTGGTAACGGTAGCCCCGGTTTCGACGTCCACGTTGGCAGCACTCTCTACGCGCGTCACCATGCCGCCGATTGCGTCTTTTGCCCATTCACCGGTCGGCACAAGCTTGGCGTAGCCCGAGAGGATCGGCGCACCGCCGAGCCTGTCTTCCTTCTCCACGATGACGGCTTTCTTGCCAACCGTCGCGAGGCTGTGAGCAGCAGCAAGACCGGCCGGCCCGCCACCTACGATCAGAATTGGTTTGCTCATGTTATCTGCTCTGTTACTTGTCGGCCGACGGCTGCCGAATCAGCGGTTTGAATCCCGGACCGGAAGTGATCATCAGGCGCGGGTCGTACAGGGTCTCGCCCCGGCCCGCCTCGACCTCCTTCAGGTAGGCCTCGAATTCCGCTTTCTTCTTCTCCCAGTCGATGCCGAGCTTCTCCATCAAGGTTTCTGTCGCCGAGGCATGCCAGTGCGACTGCACGATCTTGTAGGGATGCGCGCCGCAGACCAATGCCGCGAACTGACAGTCGGCGAGCACCGGCATTTCAACGGGCTTGCCCACTGCCGCGCCAATCCACTGATTCTTGTCCAGCGTCGTGATGCAGCCGGTGTCGTGACCGACCATCATGTCGGCGTGCGCCTCCTCCTGTGCGACACGCAGCTTGCGATCGATCGCAAAAGAGCGGGTGAACTCGCGTTCGGAAATAATGTGGCGGAAACCGAACCCACAGCAGTCGTACCATGTCGAGTAGTCGATGACCTGGGTGCCCAGCGTCTCGAGCAGACCGGTCGTCACGGCGACGCGGTTGCCGTCGAGAACGTCGTCGTCATAAATGGCGTCCTCCGGGACCATCTTGTAGACGTGGCAGGCCGGGTGCACGGTCGCGCGAATGTGGCTGCAGTCGATGACCTGGTGTTTCTTGATCTCGTGGCGCATCACGTGCAGCCACTCGGAGTAGTGCACGACTTCTTCGGGTATCAGCAGCTTGCCATCAACCAGTCGGCCGAGTTTTCCGAGTATCTTCTTGACCCGTTCGCGAAGTTTCGCCGATTGCAGCAGGTAGCCGCGGACTTCCTTGTAGTTGCCGAAGGACGTGCCGCAGTGCACCAGCGGGTAGAAGAAACCGTCCGGCAGGCCCTGCGCTTTCGCCGAAACGTAGGCCTGGTGGAAGTTGCGCAGGAACACGGCGGCGAGGCTCTCCAGGTTACCGATACCGGAGCCGTGGTAATTCCACGCCGTGCACGAGGTCTGATCGGTCTCATCGAGATAGTCGATGTCCATCTCGTTCATCAGCCAAAGTAATGACGCCGGATAGCCCGGGATGTTGCCACACTGCCCGCAGGACTTGTGATGCCACAGACGCGTCGTCGGTATCTGCTTGTCCCAACCATAAAGAGTCTTCACGGTCACGGGCTTGTGCTCATCCGTGACGCGATGCACAACGATCTCGCCTTCCTTTTCGAGCTGCCACATGATGTCGCGCACGTCTTCAACGCGATCCTTGTTGGTCAGCATTGAGCGCTTGTTAATAATCTGCTCAACCCATACGGTTGCGACATGGGCGTCATCCTTTGACAGATTCGCATCGGTCCACTCGGCGCCATGGCCAGTAAATCGATCTTTGTTAATACCGTTACCGTTGCCGTTACCTGTCGTCATGATTCTCTCCAAACCTCAATCTTCAGTCATCATCCTGGTCGTCGAGCCAATCCTGATAGTCATCACGCTTTTCATCCATGATGTCCTGGATTACATCGAACAGGTTTTCATCAATCGTCTCAAGACTGTCGAGCACGCCGGTTTCTTCCCAGATCGTGTACAGCTCGACGGAGGTCTTGAGATTGACCTCCCACGCGGTCTTGGTCGTATGCAGCGTGGGCATGGGAATGGCCTTGCGAAGTATCTCCAGGGGAGCATCGACCTTGGCGACATTGGGCCCCCAGTCGGCGAAACCGTCCGGGGTAATCATGTCGGGCGACAGCTGGTTGCCCGTCGAAATCAGCTTCAGCATGACGCGACTGAACGGCCGCAGCACGTTTTTCGCGGATTCCATGCCGTGCTTAATCGCAGTCTCGCGCATCAGCATGATGAGGCCGCCCGGCGAATTGCCAAACGGGCAACGCGCAGCGCAGGTGTAGCACTGGGCACAGGACCAGATTTTCTCCTGCATGGCATCGTAAATGCCTTCGAGATTTTCGGTCCAGAGCAGCTGCACGATCTCGCGCGGGCTGAAGTCGTAATAATGCGCCGCCGGGCAAGTGGCGGTACAGATACCGCAATTCAGGCAACCATTGAGCTCATGGTCATAGCGCATGTCCGCCTGTATGTCCTGAAAGATTTCCTCCAGCTTGTCGCGTCCAACCGGCGGGGCATCCGATACCGGATCGCCGATGTGTTCCTGAATTCGGGACGTCGCTGAATGGGACATATAGAGAACCTTGTTGGCCTAGTAGGACAGAACCCTGACGTCGCCTTCCATGACTTCCTCAATCAGGTGGGCGCCGCCAACGATCCCCTCACACTCGGGAATGAGATCGTCTTTAGTCATATCGAACAGATCGAGGTTGGGCGAGCAGCAAAAAAACTTTGCGCCGGCTTCGTGTGCATCCTGGATAAAGCTGTAAACCGACTTCGGCGAGCCTTCCTTGACGAACAGTTTCTCGGCAACGCCTTTTTTCATCAGGCGCCCGGAGGTGGCCGTGCAGATGACGTCCACTTTGTAGTCCATTGCGGCGGCGACGGTCGCCTGGAAAATCGGGGCGCCCAGTTCCTCGCCGTTGCGCGGGTCGGTGTTCGCCATCACGATGATGAGTTTCTCAGCCATTTTCTTTCGTCCTTTGCTGCGCGACACGCGTCCAACAGCGAATTAGCATATACTAAATTACCGACCTGTCCAATTCCCCGCTCGACGAAGCCGCGGCGCGGGGCGACGACATCAGGGATGTGCATTGCACGAGACCGGTCATGACAGGCACCAGCTCGTCCTCAAGGACGGGTTGAAGGCGACGCAATTCCTCGAGCTTCGCGACCGCATCCTCCGGCACCTCCTCGAATTCCATAATCAGGTCCTCGATCATGCCGAGCTTAATCCCCGGATTACCGCAAAAGCCATAGGCACTATCACCGACCTTCCAGACGAGCGGCCGGCCGGCGGCGTCCTCGGCCAGCACCTCGGCGTCCGCCGGCGGCACCGGCCAGTCGCGCATGTAAACGACCTGGCGAAAGCTCTCAGGGAGGAATCCGTTTAGCGCATTGTCGTCGGTCCGCCGTGCCAGCAGCATCTCGAACGTCAGTTCACGGCTCTCCGAGCCGCCTCCCGCGGCAATCGCGAGAATCTGGGCACCCAGGCCAATACCGACGACGGGCGTACCCGCCGCGAGCATGGTGCGCGTGAGCGCAACCTCTTCGGCCAGTGTCGGCAAGTCACGGCCGCCCGCCGAGCCCCACGGGCCACCACCGAGCAAGAACAGCGCATCCGCGGCTACGTCCGGTGCCGGCAATTTACGACCGCCCGCAAACGGCCGGAAATACTGGAAACGGATGCGGCGACCCTCGAGGTGATCCTCCATGAGCCCGAGATATTCGCCCGACGTGTGCTGCACAATCGCAACGACATTCATCGGCGTATTGCCGCGGGCGGCGAGCACAAAGGCGTCCTCGTTGCTTTTGCAGTCACCCATTCGCGGCCACTTGTCCGGATTCGATTGCGTTATTGATCGATGCTGCGAAGTCATCGGCCGTGACACTGAGCATGCCTATGTCGGTGTCGTCGAAGAACTGCTTGATGCGCGTCTCGACGTCCGCCAACCGGGATCCCTGCAGATACGCCTCGAGATCGAAAACGACCCGCGGCGGCGTGATGAAAAAATCACCGGTGATGAGCACGCGCTGCAAAACCTGGCGCGTCGGGCCTTCCAGTTTTACGAAGGAATCGATTGTCCCTCCCGCGCCCGTATGAGTGCCTGCCAGGACGTCCGCCGCAGCCGCCGGGTTGTCGATTTCAGCGACGAACTCGTCGGTGCCTATCTCGTCGTCAAGCTGCGTTCGGGCGAGCGACTCCTCCGCCTCGCTGATTTCGCCTGGCTCGGCCGCTATGCCAAGCCCTTCCGCGAAGCCTTCCAGCAATGCGGCCTTGATGGTCTGCATATCGGGAAGACTGTCGCCGAGCAGTTCCTTCAGCGTAACAACACGCTGTGCCGCCGAATCGAGATTATGTTTGGCAAATTTGCTTTGCGGCACATTTAGCGCCCTGACCATTTGAAGAGAATTCATGTCGATAAGAACGGTGCCCTGGTAGATCAATATGTCGCCGTCGAAAAAGCCACCCGTACCGCTGATCTTGCGACCGTCCACTTCAATATCGTTGCGGGGACGAAACTTCGCCTCGACGCCAAGTCGTGACAACCCCGCCGCCGCGGCATTGCAGATTTCGCGCGCCAGATCCGGCAACGCGGCGATACCGAGCGACTTGCGATGAAACACCAGCTCCCAGCCAAGCTGCCCTTCGTCGAGGTAGATAGCGCCACCGCCGGTGATACGCCTTACTGTGCCGATATCGTTTTCGGCACAGTAATCCAGATCGATTTCGCGACTGAGATCCTGGTGTCGGCCGATGAGCGCCGTTGGCGGGAAGCGCATGAAGCGAATCGTGTCCGGGACCCTGTTTTGCTGGCGCAGCTCGATCAGAGCCGCATCGAACGCGATGTTGGAACGTCCTTCGCGGATGCCGGTATCGATAATTCGAAACGATTTCTGCACGCGATTGACCCCTGCCTGTTGTTATTCGACACTCACGGGAATATCGAGCTGCCTCCTTATGCGTTTCAGATCGCTTTTCTTCGGCTGAAACGGGTAGCTCGCAATGTCGCTGGGCGGCGAGTCGCCGTAGGGTCGATCACAGGCCGAGATGTCGTCCTGGAACTTGCCCGGACACCCTGAAGTGCGGAACGCAATGCCTTGGTCAATAATGTCGGCCAGCTCGGATTCGCTGACGCCGTAGTCACTGACACGCCCAAGCTCGTCGAATCGCATTTGCGTGACGCGAACGCCCCTGTAATCGATCAGGTACCGCGCGAGCTGCACGCGGCGCCACTGATCGCGCGGCGTCGCCGGCAAGTGGTCCATCAGGGAACCCTGCTCCGGGAAGAAGCAGAACATGTGGCTGTGCCCTCCCAGGTCGACGATTTCCTGCACGACATTGAGCACTTCGTACTCGGTTTCGCCCATACCGACGATGATGTGTGCGCCGAACTTTTGTGGCCCGAAAATATCGCGCGCCTCGAGCATGATCTCCCAGTACTTGGACCACTTGTGCGGCGACTGCACGCCCTTGCCGCGCGTTCGATCGAACAACTCGGGCGTGGCGGCATCCAGCGCGACGGTAAATATATCGGCACCCAGGTCCCTGCAGCGCTGCACGTCGTCACGCGTCATCGTCGTCGGGTTCGATAGTATCGACACGGGGATCGCATCAGGCTCGATGCGATCGGTCCATTGTTCGAGCACTGTAAAAGTATCCGCTTCCGAGCGCGGGTGCGTAATCATCGAGATGCACATGCGATGAAACGGACTACTGGCCGGATCCCGGGCAACGATATCGATAATGTCCGCCATCGGCACGGCGGGCCAGTCGACGCGAATGAAATTTCGATCCGCGTAGTCGCGATCGGCTTCCCGGTGACGCGCGAGGCCGCAGTAGGCACAGTTGGCGCGGCAACCCTCCGGGTAGGTCAGTAGCAAGTTCAGGCAGCGCGTGCATTCACAGCCATACATGCGCCCTCCCATGATGCCGAGCGTTATTGCGGCCGCCGTCGACAGCTGCACGTACTCGGGCGATTTCATGTGCGGCGCGAGAATATTGTTATTCGGCAGGTACACGCCCTGCGGCGGAATGTCGTTGGCCTTTACGTGCTTGCCGTTCTTGCGATCGACCGGCGTTTTTTGAGGCGCCCGCGGCGTCATTGCCTCAAACGGATTGAAGTCCCTGTCCCTCGTGTCGCCCGCCGCTGCCGGCGTAGTCTTGTGTTCGATGCAGCTCATAGGATTCTTCCCGGGTAGAGTTCGTTACGCCGCGCACGAGGCTTGCAGCTTTGTTTTCAAATCGCCGCCGAGCTTGATGGAGCAGCATGAGTGTGCCTGCTCGAACGGGCGGCCAATCGTGTGGGCGACGGACACGGCGCCGTCGGCCGGAAACGCGATGCCATCCAGGCCCGCCATGATCGCGTAAGCGTCGGTGATCCGCTTGTGCATGCCCGGTGGTCGCGCACAGCCGAGCAAGACCTGCTTGTCGGGCAGGCGCTCACGTGCTTCGAGGAAGATGCGCCCCACTTCACTGGTCTCCGGCGTAACGAAAGTTCCGGGCTTGGCGTAGAACGGCATAATCACGACCAGCACCAGTGCATTGATGCCATAGCGGCTGACGATATCCAGTGCATTGGCCTCGCCGAGGATGCGGCCGTAATGCAGGCCGATGACGATGTGCGGCGTTACTTCCATCTGCGTGCTGCACAGCGCCGCCAGCGTAGCCTCGAAGTCCCCGACCGGTCTGTCGAGCTTGTACACGTCGCGAATCGTTTCATCCGCACCGATAACGTCCATCATGACCGTGTCGACGCCGGCCGCCTCCATGTCTCTCGCGCGCCGCTCGTCGAGCAGCGCACTGTGAACGGCAACTTTCAGCGCGGGATAGTCGACTTTCAGTTTCTCGACGATCGGCAGGTAACGGGCATAGGCGATCTCGTTCTTCCTGTTGGAGCCGCCCGACAGCAGGAAACCATTGAGGCCTTGCGTATCGACGAGGTGCCGGACCTTTCGATCGAGCATCTCGGGATTGGTCGCCGGAATCATCGGCTCGAGGATCTTCTTCTGACAGTGGTCGCAGTTCAGGCCGCAGGCACCCGCGGTGATGGAAAACGCAGGAAAGCTGTTCTTGTTGCAGCCACTCAATTCGCTGCTCGAATACTCTTTGAAGGTCGGCGTGGAGAAACGTATCGGCCGCACGGGGCTGCTCGCCGCGACTCGCTCGAACTCTCGAACCAGCTCGGCGTCGAAGCTCGCGTCCTCCAGGTCCTCGATGTCGGACAATGCGTCAAGCCAGGTCATACCGATATCCTCACAACACGCCGCTAGAGCTGCGCGCGGGCGTTATCAAGCAGTGATCTTATCTCGTCGCGAACCGGGCCGGGATACGGAGTATCCGCGATCGTCGTAAACCATCGTTCATCGACGTCTTCTTCGTCTATCAGGTCGCACTCCATGCGTCGCATGAACGCCTCCGCGTCCGGGCCCAGGCGCTCCGGCATCGGCTTGCCCGAGATGCGCCCCCATAATCCGGCCCAGTAGCGAGTAACGGTCCAGGGGTTATAACCGCCTCCGCCAAGAACAACCGTTACCTTGCCGAGCGCAATGAGCTGCATGACGGCGTCCCAAAGGGCGACGTTGGAGAGCTTCATGTGGGACAGCGGATCGCCCGCGAGACAGTCGGCACCGCAGCAAATAACCAGTGCGTCCACGTCCTTGTTCCCGGCCATCGGCAGCACCGCTTCTTGCATCAGGAAGTCGAATTCGCTGTCGTTGAGTTCGAGGGGCACGCTGAAATTGTAGGCGCCGGCGTGCGGGTGCGATCGCGTCCCGCTGAATGGCCAGCGGTTCTTTTCATGAATCGAGACCGTTGTCACGCGCGGCTCTTCATAAAAAGCGTCTTCGACACCATCGCCGTGGTGCGCGTCGAGGTCGATGTACATGACGTGCTCGCTGCCCAGCTCGAGCAGCTTCAGGATAGCGAACACCGGGTCGTTAAAATAGCAGAAGCCGGCCGCGCGATCCCTTCGTCCATGATGCGTTCCACCGGAGGGATGGAATACCACGCGCCCTCCGGCAGCGAGTTCGGCCGCGAGGATCGAGCCGCCCACCGTCATCTTCGCCCGTTCGAACAGCCCCGGGAACAAGGGGTTCTCGAAAGTGCCTATCTGGTAGCGCTCGCGGCTTTCCGGATCGACCGACCCTGTGGAGTTTGCGTATTGCAGGGCCCGCACATAAGCACGATCATGAAACTCGAAAATCTGCCTGACGCTGGCGGCGGCGCTTTCCCGATAATCTTCATCGCCCAGCCAGCCCAGCATCCTGAGGAGATCAACGACTGCCGAGTGCCGGACAATATTGAGCGGATGATTAAAACCGAACGCCGGTCGTCGGTAGATCTCGCTACCGATGAACAGCGGTGGCGGCCGCGCCGGCGCCGCCGACAGCTCTGCAATGAACGAGTCGGGATCGTTTCGCTTCATGCTTTCCGGAGATAAGGCCTGCACGCCACCATGCCCATCAAAAGTATGGTTCGAGAATATTATATTTCACTAATAAAGACAATTCTGATAATCTAATATGCGCCGCATACCCTGCTAAAGAGAGGTATTGAGAAATGTCCGCCGACGAAAAGAGCATGTCAATCATTGTGACCAAAGGGTCGCTGGACTGGGCCTATCCGCCTTTTATCCTGGCAACCACCGCTGCCGCGATGGGCCTGCCTGTCACGATGTTCTTTACGTTCTATGGTCTGCCGCTGCTGCTGAAGGATCTCAAGCTGCAGCTCACTGCCGCCGGCAACCCGGCGATGAAGATGCCGATGATGGGCGCCCACATGGGACTGCCAAACCTGCTGACCGCCATCCCGGGTGTGGATGCCGCCTGCACCAAGATGATGAAGAACCTGATGAACAAGAAAGGCGTGGCATCGATCGAAGAATTGCGTGAGCTAGCCGTCGAGGCCGAAGTCCGACTGATCGCGTGCCAGATGACGATGGACCTGTTCGAATACACGCTTGACGATATGATTGAAGGACCGGAGCTCGGTGGCGCCGCGACGTACATTGAAGTTGCTACCCAGGCCGACATCAACCTCTTCATCTAGGCAGAAAAATTCGGAGAACAACACCATGGCTGATCATACTCTCGACGCAAAAGGACTGAATTGCCCTTTGCCGATCCTCAAAGCGCGAAAGGCCCTGAAGGAAGTGCCGGCGAACGGAACCCTCGAAATCCTGGCGACCGACCCCGGCTCCGTGGCCGACTTTGAGGCTTTTTGCCGGCAGACAGGTAATGAATTGATGGAGCATTCCGAGGACGGCGGTACCTACCGCTTCCTGATCAAGAAGTCCGCCTAGACAAGATCCTCGGGGCGCCACCCGAATTTCGCGCGCCGCATCAAGCGGCGCCGCCCGATCTGGCCGAAGTCCTCGCATCGCCGCACTCACGGATTCGATTCTTGCGCAGGTACGCCGGGCGTCATCTGCAAACGACGCCCGGCGTCCCCGCGAAACCATGAATCAAGCTGCAGCGTCAGCGAGCCTTAACTGACTGACGAGTCCCGTCGCGCGGGACAGGCGGTGCAGCATGTAAACCGGACGTCCCCGCGCCTCAGTCTCGTCGACCCCCTTGCGGAGGTCGACGGCGACGCTGGGCATGATGCGCGCTTCTGTGCCAGCCCATTCGCGTTCGATCGGCCAGTGGACATGCCCGCAGATCAGGCCCGCAACCTGCGGGTTGCGGCTGACGATATCGGCAAGCGCAGCGGCCTCGTCGGGCCGGCGGTAGCCACCGACGTAGTGTTCATCGACATCGAATGGCGGATGGTGGATAAACAGCAGGGTCGGCTGATCCGGCCGGCCGCGCAGTACCTCCTCCAGCCAGGCCTGTCGCGCCTGGCAAAAGACGCCCTTGCGTTCCCCGCGCGACGTAGAGTCAATCGCCACAAGTCGCAGCGCATGCTTCTCTATCACGTATTGGACGAAGTCGCCGCTCTTCGGCAGGTAGGTGCAATCGCTAAACGCGACACGCAGTTCGTTCTTGTCATCACGATTGCCCGGAACCAGGTAATACGGCACTTCGAGCGGCGCCAGCAATTCGCGCAATCGCGCGTACTCCCCGGGCTCGCCATGCTGGACCGTATCGCCGGTGAAGATCACGGCATCGGGTTTCTGCTGATTGATGTCTGCGACGCAGCGCCGCAGGCAGTCGGCCCGCAGACTGGCGGCGGGCTGGTCCGATGCTGGCGTCAACAGATGCGTATCGCTGATCTGGGCGATAAGCATTAATCGACGATATGATACACGGGGGCTTTTTCCATTGCCCACTCGCCGGATTCCCGGTCGTACCTGGACAAAGTAAAGCAATGCCAGTCTTTATCATCGAGCTTCATGTGATCGCCACGATAATAATACCCCGGCCAACGCGTCTCCTTGCGGAACATCGTGTGATGTGTCACGGACTCGGAAGCCAGAACGCGGTGCTGAAGTTCCCATGCGCGCTGCAGCTGGTGAAGGTCTTCGGCGCCAAGGTGATTGAGGTCTTCCTTGAGCATACCGAGCAGCTCCAGTCCGCGGGTCAGTAACGGTTCGTTGGTCATGTAGTGTGAACTGATGCCCCCGACGTATTCGTCCATGATTTTTTCCAGACGCTGCAGTCCATGGATTGGCAACAGGTAACTCGGCGAAACGGTTCCCGCGACGATTTCATTGCGGCCCACTTCATAATTCTCCATCGGCTTGAAAACGACCTTCTTCAGATTCTGGTACTCGGCCTCATTCACCTGCGGCCGCTCCTTACCCAGGTCCTTCACATAGTTGACTGCGGCCTTCGCGGCGATCCGACCCTCGGTAAACGAGCCTGACGAGAACTTGTGGGCAGTGCCGCCGATGGTGTCACCGGCGCCGAAAAGCCCGTCTACCGTCATCATGCGGTTATAACCCCACTGATACTCGGACGGTGCGTAGTCCTCCGGACCACTCGCCCACGCGCCCGAGCAAGTGGCGTGCGAGCCCATGACGTAGGGTTCCGACGTCGTGAGTTCCGGATTGGTGTGCTTGGGGTCGATATTCTGCGACGCCCAGACGACCGCTTGCCCGATTGTCATCCCCAGGAAGTTCTCCCAGCCGATGGTTTCCTTGTGCGGATCCTGGAACGCCTCCTTCGTCACCATGCGGATCGGGCCTCGGCCCGCCTTGACCTCTTCCAGAATAGCGTGGTTGCGAAGACAGGTCGGTACCGGGTGCCGGTCGATGTAGTCACCAACCAGCTCCTTGGTGTTCTCGTACCAGGTGGACTCGTATTCTTTCCCGTAGGCATTTTCGGTATACGTCTTCAGATGCAGGAAGTACGCACCGACCGGACCATAGCCGTCCTTGAAACGGGTGAGGACAATCCTGTTCTCCATTTGCGTCATCTTGGCGCCAACGTCTATTGGCAACGCATAAGCGGAAGCACTGCTCCACGGTGCATACCAGGTACGGCCCATACCCTCGCCAACGGCTCGCGGTTTGTAAATGTGCGATGCGCCGCCGGCGGCGACAATAACAGCCGGCGCCCGGAAGACGTAGAAGTCACCCGTACGGACATTAAAACCAACAGCGCCGGCGACACGGTTCGCTTTCGTCTTGTCCATCAAGAGGTGCGTCACCATGATGCGGTTGTAGACCTTGGTGGCCGCTTTGCGCGCGGCCTCGGCAACGATCGGCTTGTAGGACTCGCCGTGAATCATGATCTGCCATTTGCCTTCGCGCATATATCGCCCGGTTTCCGGGTCTTTCATGATCGGCAGGCCCCACTCCTCGAACTTGTGCACTGAAGAGTCCACATGCCGGGCTATGTCGTAGCCCAGGTCTTCGCGCACGAGACCCATCAGGTCATTGCGCGCGTAGCGGACATGGTCCTCGGGCTGGTTCTCGTCCCACTGCATGCCCATGTAGCAGTTGATCGCATAAAGACCCTGAGCGACGGCACCGCTGCGCTCTATATTCGCCTTCTCTACACAGACGATATTGAGGTTGCGCCCCCAATGGCGAGCTTCATAGGTGGCGCCGCAGCCGGCCATGCCACCGCCGATGACCAGAACGTCGGAATCCACAAATATTGTTTTTCTTCGTGCGAACAAGCCCATTACACCACTCCCTGCTTGAGTTGCCCCGGAGTTAATGCCGGCAACTCATCAATATTCAGTGCGCCCGGTTCGTGCGCGAGTTCCTGACTCTTGTAGTCGGCCTCGCTGGGCGGCGGCAGTTCCGCCGGTGACGGTATTGTTCCCCATTTCGTCGTACGGATCGGCGACTCGAAATTCTTTTCATGGCCGTTGCGGAACTTGACCTTCCAGGAAATGGTGCCCTTCTCCTCTTCGCGAAGCACCCGAACACTGTGGCCCAGCGGGGCGAAGTCCGCATATCCGCGCACGTCGATTGCGTTCTGCGGACACGCCTTCACGCAGGAGTAACACTCCCAGCACATATTGGGTTCGATGTTATAGGCACGGCGATTGGTCTTGTCGATGTGCATGATGTCAGAGGGACAGATATCAACGCAGTGTCCGCAGCCGTCGCAACGAGTCATATATACAAAAGTAGGCATAGCGTTCCGTCCTTTTAGTAGTTACGTGGCTGATAGCTGACCTTGCCAAAGTCCTCGGGTTTGTCGGCGGGAGCTGGCAGATTGTTTCTCGTGCCATTGGCGGCCGACAGGCGCTTTTCGAAAGCGGCTGCGGGCTTGAAGAACATGTGTGCGAACTTTGACCACGGAACGGATCCGAACAACACGGTCGTGAAAATGACATGCAGCCAAAAGCCTGTCATCGCCCAGGCATGACCGTTCGCCTGCAGATAGGCCCAGATCAACGCGAACGTTGCACTGCCTAGCAATGAAAGAACGAAGAGGTCCGCGCGCATGATACGAAACGGCGAGTTGCCTTCGGCCGCGACATCGGCGCGTATGAAGAACCAGAACCAGTAACCGCCGACGCATACCATCGCGGCACCGAGCCACCAGAGCAGAGGCCAGATAGCGGGCGTAGCGATTTCCGCCGTGGGATACCTGAACACCATGACCGCGGTTGAAACTGCAAAGAAAACGAAGCCATACATGCCGAGAAGATGCGCAATGCGACGCTTCTGATTGCAGAATTCACCCGAGACAGCGACATCCACCAGGGCAGTTTTTATCGCCATGGAGACGATCTTCCCAGCGCCAACCCTGGTTCCAGATTCCTTCGACTTGCGCATGTTCTGCCGGAAATATCGGGCGCTCTTCTTGTGCAGGACGTCGTAGATTGTGCCGGCAGCGACCAGGATGATCATGACGACGATGTATGTCTGCATGACGGACGGTGATATGAACGCCGAAAGCCCGGCGAACGGATTGGTCGTGAACATTTCGTCTCCCCAATGTGAGTCGTGGCCGACTTGAGCTTATTCGATTTTTCTAATTCTTATAAATCCTATCGGGTTCTGCTGTCAATGCCGCAAGTTATTGACGATTCAGACCGTCATAGTATTCCCGTAATACCTCAACGACCTCCGGACGGCTGAATTCAGGCGGAATCGGCTCGCCGTTGGCGAACATTTCGCGCAACCGCGTACCGGAGATTGCGAGCCGGTCCGCGGGCTCATGCGGACAGGTCTTGCCCGTCGCCATGCCGTTGCACTTGTAGCAGAAAAAGGTGATATCGATTTTCAGTGGCTCGGTCTTCATGCTGCCAGGCGGCAGCGTGTCGAAGATGTGGTGTGCATCGTGCGGACCGTAATAGTCGCCGACGCCCGCATGGTCGCGCCCGACCACCAGGTGCGAACACCCGAAATTCTGCCGGAAGACGGCGTGCAGCAGGGCCTCGCGAGGCCCGGCGTAACGCATCTCGATCGGGTAGCCCGCCTGCAGGATAGTGCCATCCACGAAGTAATTTTTGGCGAGCGCGTCGATCGCGCGAACCCGCACGTCGGCCGGGATATCGCCGGGCTTCAGCGCGCCGAGTACCTGGTGGATAAGCACGCCGTCGCAGATCTCTATTGCGATCTTTGCCAGGTACTCGTGGCTGCGGTGCATCGGGTTACGCGTCTGAAAGGCCGCCACTTTCGACCAGCCCCTCTCCGAAAACAGCGCCCGCGTATCGGCCGGGCGGTGATAGAGACCGGCGTAGGTGTCCGGAAAATGCCCCTCCGACAGGGTGCGCACGGGGCCGCCGAGATTGATCGGACCCTGGCTCATCACCTTCCCAACGCCGGGGTGCGCCGGGTCTGTCGTTCGAAATACGTGTGAACACTCGAAATCGCGGTCGATCGTGTACTTTTCCTCGACGGTAAGGATGCCGATCAGATCTCCGCCCTCGCTGTCGACCAGCGCCACATCCTCGCCGAGGCCGATGTTGTCACCGGTGACCTGCGCGCAGGAAAGTGTTATGGGTATAGGCCAGAAAAGCCCGTTGGCGAGCGTCATATGTTCGCAGCAGTTGTGCCAGTCCGCCTCCCCCATAAAGCCGTCCAGCGGTGTGTAGGCACCCATGCCCAGCATGAACAGATCGGAGACTTCGCGGCTCGATACAGGCAGCTGTTTCAGGCGCCTTGCGCGTTCGGCCTCGTCGGCTCGCTCGGCCTCCGGCAAGAGGAGGGGCTTCAGCGAATCCGCGCCGTGTGGTGGAACCAGTTTTGACATGAAATCGCCTACCTCAGCAGCCATGCGATGTCGATTTTCGGCCTGGCAACAGACTATCTGATCAGTGCGACACCGCCAACCACGAACGCCGCAAGAAAGACGGACTGAGCCACCATGACAGCAACCGGTGCCGGGCCAACATCGGCCAGCGCCTTCAGTGAGGTCTTTACGCCGAGCGCGGCAACAGCCGTAAGCAGGCACCAGCTCGAAACGGGTGTCAACAGGGTCCGCGCGTCGTCCGGAACCCAGCCCAGGCTGTTGACGATGACGAGCGCGACGAAAGCGACGAGAAACCACGGCAGCAGGGGCGCCTGCCCCGATTCCGCGGATCGGCGACGGTGCAGAATCAGCGACAGGGATAATACGACCGGTACGAGGCAGGCGACGCGAATGAGTTTTACGAGTGTCGAGATCTCACCGCTTTGGTCGGATATGATGTAACCCGCACCGACGACCTGCGCGACATCATGAATCGTCGCCCCAAGAAAAACACCTGCCGTCACGTTGTCGTACTGCAGGTACGTCACGAATACCGGGTAAAAAACCATAGCGACCGTGCTCAACGCGGTGACGCCCGCAACGGTCAGAATAGTGTTGCGCTCATGATCTTTATGCGACGGCAGTACCGACGCAATCGCCAGCGCCGCTGACGCGCCGCAGATCGCGACCGCCCCTGCCGAGAGAACCGAGTGGGCGTTTTTCAAGCCGAAGGCACGTCCAATGAGTGTGCCCACCAGGATTGTCGCCACCACGCTCACGACGATCAGCGCCACAACGGACCAGCCGAGCTCCATCACGTCGCCAGTCGTGATACGCAGACCCAGTAGCGCAACCCCAATGCGGAGAATATTTCGACTGGCAATACGAATGCCGCGGGCAAATCGCTCATCCTCGGTGAGAAAGTTAAACGCCATTCCGAATAACAGGGCGTATAACATCGCGGGACCGCCAAGCCGGTCGCTGACGAAGCGCACGGCAAGTGCAATGGTCGCGCTCAACAGCAGGCCTGGCAGCGCATCCCGAAAGATGTCAGACGTCTTGTTCATTGTCTCGGCGAAACCGGGCGCGGAACGCAGTCGCGAAATAGTTGATCAGAGGTCCTTTCGTTCGAATGCCAGCCTGAAATCGGCAACTGGCATTCGCGTGAAGATAACATGCCACTGACAGAACCCGGAGAGAAAAAGCACGCGCCTCGGGCCGATGCATGCTGCACTTCCCGGATTCGTCCTGCTCAGCTATTGTCGTCACGATCAGCATTCTGTGAACCTGTGTTTTATACTTACAGATCCACGCAAATTGTATCGACAGTACTCCGGGACCAATCGTGAAATACAGAACAAAAGGCATTCATGCGCTTTACGAGGCCGATCCGCTCGCCGCCGACGCGGCATTGTGGGGCCGACAAAGCGATCCGATAAGCCGCCGCGGATTCCTCACCAAGAGCAGTCTCGTTGCGATGTCGGCGGCCGTCGGCGCGAGCATACCTTTCGCGCACCTGATGCCCGCCGGACTTATTCCAGCTGCGCTGGCCCAGAGCGATGAGCCCTTCGAAATTCCGGGCAAGGAAGGCCTCGTCATCCTCAACGATCGACCGGTGAACGCCGAAACGCCGGCACACCTGCTCGACGACAGGGTAACACCCGCCAAATACCTGTTCGTTCGAAACAACGGCACACCGCCGGTGACGGACAACATCGACGCCGATGCCTGGGAGCTTTCTTTCGGGGGCGAATCGGTCGAGCGCGAGCTCACATTCAGCGTTGCCGACCTCAAGAAACGATTCAAACACCATACCTACCAGCTGCAGCTCGAGTGCGGCGGCAACGGTCGCAGCGAATTCGTCCCGCCCGCCTCCGGTAACCAGTGGTCGGTCGGTGCCGTCGGCTGTCCGCAATGGACCGGTGTGCGTCTCAAGGACGTACTGGCGTCTGTTGGCGTCAAGGACGACGCTGTCTACGTCGCGTACTACGGAGCCGATCGTCACCTGAGCGGCGACAGAACGAAAGTCCCGATTTCCCGGGGTGTGCCGATAAAGAAGGCGCTGGAGGACGAGACATTGATTGCCTGGGCAATGAACGGCGAGGACATCCCGCCGATAAACGGCTACCCGCTGCGGCTGGTGTGCGCCGGATGGCCGGGATCGGTCAGCGGCAAGTGGCTCAACAGGATCGTTGTGCGCAACCAGGTGCACGATGGACCGAAGATGACCGGCACGTCCTACCGGGTACCGTGCAAGCCCGTCGCACCCGGCACCACGGTGCCCGACGATGAGATGTGTATCATCGAGTCGATGCCGGTGAAATCGCTGATCACGTTTCCCAGGTCGGGTATCGAGCACGCCAGTGGCAAGTCACTCTCGCTGCGCGGCCACGCCTGGGCCGGCGACCTGGCGGTCGGGGCGATGCATGTGTCGACGGACTTCGGCGCGACCTGGAAGAAGGCGACACTCGAGACGCCGGCGAATCGCTTTGCATGGCAGCACTGGAGTGCCACCGTCGATTTCCCGGGAATCGGCTATTACGAAATCTGGGCGAAGGCGACCGATAGCGAGGGGCGCTCGCAGCCGATGGTACTGCCGGGCTGGAACCCGAAAGGCTACCTGAACAACGCCTGCCACAGAATCGCGGTACAGGTAGTCTAGTGCGCTCACTGCTTCAAACGCTGGCAATCGCCTCGCTGCTCGTGCTCGTCGCCTGCAGCCGGGAGCCGGCCGCGGACGACGGACGGACAGTCCAGGAAACGCCGGCAGCCGTCGCGGCCGGCGGCAGCGGCATCGACGACGCATCATTCGACGCGATACAGATTGATCCCGTTACGGGCTTCAGGATGACCGGAGACTGGGAACTGGTGCGCGCTCACTGCACCGGCTGCCATTCGTCCAAACTGGTTACGCAACAGCGCGGCACGGCGCAGCAGTGGCTCGCGATGATTCGCTGGATGCAGCAGAAGCAGAACCTGTGGCAGTTCGATTCGGGGACGGAGGAGAGAATCATTGCCTATCTCTCTGAAAATTACCCGCCCGACGCGGCGCGACGCCGCGCGGCGATTCCGCGCGACCTGATGCCACCAAACCCTTACGCCAGTTCAACAGTTAACTAACAGAGAGTCAGTCCCATGCTAGTAGCCCCCGCCGATGTCGTTGCTCGTGCCAAAGCGACCATCAAGGAATGCACCGTCTCTGACGCAAAACAACGCCTGACGCCGAGCACGCTGCTCATCGATATTCGCGAGCCGGCAGAATTCTGCCGTGGCCACATTCCCGGCGCGATTCTGTCGCCGCGGGGACTCCTCGAGTTCGAGATACACGCACTGGTGGAGCGTACGGCAGCGGCCTCCGACGTCGCCGCCGAAGACCGGCAAATCGTCCTTTATTGCGGTACCGGCGGTCGTTCGGCGCTGGCCGCAGAGACGCTGACCAATATGGGCTACCGCAACGTGATGTCGATGGATGGCGGCATAGTCGCCTGGGCCGCTGCAGGACTGCCGGTCGACACCTAGTGTCCTGTTTGTTTGGTTTGCAGGCTTTCTGAAAGTAAGCGAACCAGGCAAACAGGACTCTAGTCCCTGACGTGCTCCAGTTCGACGCGCAGCAACGTCAGCTCATCGCCGGCAATGACGCGGGTCCTGAAATCGCCGCAGCTGCCGCAAAGCAGCTTGTTCGCGCTCACCGTCGTCTCCTTGTCGCACTGGCTGCAACGAACGACGATTGCGGCGTTCTGCACGACGAGTTCGGCGTTCTCGGCAACCGTGCCGGCAGCGGCCAAAGGGTAGGCGTTGCGAAGCAGCCCGGCTTCGACGCCGGACAAGGGACCAATGTCCAGGACGATCTTCGTAACCCGGTCTGCGCCACGCTCTCGCGCAATGCTTTCAAGCTGCTGCATCAGGGACAGGCACACCGAGAGCTCATGCATCAGCCGCCCCGTAATCCCGTCAGCAGCTCGCGACGACTGAGCGAGCGCTTGTTGCCGGCGGCTACGAACAGCTCTTTCATTACCTGCCCTGCAATCTCTCTCGCCATGGTCTGATCCGGCACATCGGAAACACTTCGAAACAGCACGGCGGTAAGATAGGTGCCGAGTCGCTCGTCGTGGCTCGTCGTGAATTCGATCGGGCCGGAGGGAAACGCGATCGTGCACGCCTCGCCCTGCGCACGGTCCGAATAGTCCTTGCCGGCCGGTAATAACACCAGGTTCATGAACCACGGTGTTATCAGCACGCCGAGCTGGTCACCGTCGAATTCCTGGAAGCCGACCGCCTCGACCCGGATAGACCGGTTGACGATCGGCAAATCCTGCATGTGCTCGGCGTAAATATGCTCGAAATGCCGAACCAGCTCGGCGACGGTGTCGGCCATCTCAGTCTTCCACGGGAATGAAGACCTGCGGCTCCGAATCGCACTGCGGGCAGCGCCAGTGACCTGGCAGCTCGAGAAACGCCGTACCGGGCTCTATTTGCTGGGCGGCGTCTCCCTCAGCGGGGTCGTAGACATACCAGCAGATACGGCATTCGAGGCGCGTGCCGCTGTCGAGCCGGGCCGCCGGATCCGAGGTCGCCGAGTCGCTCATGCGACATCGGACCAGTACGGCGTCAGTATGTCATCGAGGCGTTTCGCGGAATCAGCGAGGTCTTCGGGTGCGGCGCGCAGGGCTTCCGGAACATCGATGAGCTCGATCGTATTCAATATCAGCGTGTCCATCGAATTATAGTATCGCACCCACCAGACGTTTGGCGTCAGGGTACTGCTGACCTGGCACTTCCCGTAGGCACGCGACAGCGTGTCGATCGGCCCTCGGCCCAGTCTTTCGTCGATGAAAGCGAGCTCGTCTTCGCTCAGTGGCAGCAGCGTCAGGTTGATCGTATACGGCACGCCCTCCGCAAGGAAAGCCGGGTACTGCGCTTCCAGTTCGACGAGTATTGCCAGCGCGTTATTCAGCGCCGGCGAAACCTCTTGCTTGTCCGCATTGACCGGCCGGTCGCGTCCGTCGGGCATGCGAGCCGTATGCGATACATCGGCAACTTCGAGTATGTCGTAGCAGACCCTGTCGTCCTCGTCGAGGTACAGCGTGCGCCAGACGCCGGCGAGCACGGATTCCTGCGAACGTGCACGGATAGCACCGTTGTAGCGGATGCTCACCTCGCCCTCGCCGAGAATCTGGTTGACGAGCTCGCGATTCTCCTCGTCCAGGGCGGTGAGATTGGCGAGCTGCGCCTCGCCGCCGCCCGAATATTCGGCCAGCGCCTGTCGCAGCCAAAGCATCGCCTCGCGCGCGCCGACCAGCCCCTTGACGGCATCGGGCTCGGGGATGCTCGGTTCCTCGAAGGTCGCCATGTCGCCCGGCATGTCGATGTAGGACAGGCCCTGCCCGTCCTCGCTGACAGGCTGGCTGCCGGGGCCAACGACGCTTACAGGAATATTCTTGATGTCCATGTCGGGACCTCCGGGAATGACACGGCCCTCAGGCCGTGACGACGGGAATGCTGAATCCTGGCGGGCGTCTTGGCGCCGCCACGAACAGGTCGCTGATCTTGTCGAGGTACTCGCCCCAGTCCTGAATACGCGACAGCGTGCCCACGTACTCGCCGGAGCGGACAAACACCAGGGACGGATACTCGCTGAAACCGTACTGGCGTTTCAGCGTCTTGCCATCGCCGAACACGTCGGTAACGACACCCGGGCGAAGCTGGCCATCGAACGCCTTGACGAGCTCCGGCAGGACCACGGCGACGTCGGTTGCGTCCTTGACGGTGCCGGGATCGCCAGGAAAAAACAGCACGTTCATGCCGGGCTCGGCAACAAATGCGTCATGATTCGCGAGGGATATCTCCGCGTAGTCGAGCTCATCCAGTAGTCTATCTATCAAGGGGTGGCTCATGTCGGAACTCCGGGGAACTGCGGGCGGCCCTGCTCGTAGTCGCTGATGTCGAGCGCATTCGGACCGATCAATTCACTCTCGTGAAGCGCCTGTTCGCGCTTTCGAAACTCGACGCCCCAGTCCGCCAGGACGCCACAGGCAAGCTCAATCGCAGGATCGATCTTCGCCTTGACGCATTTCGTGAGGCTGCCGCCATAGTCGTTCAGCAACTCCGGCTGCACACCGACGAGGGCGAGTTCGGCAGGAAATTCGCCGGCCAGGGCGGCCGAGGACAACACCTCCTGGAAACCCGCCTGGTGCATGCTGACCTTCTTTGCGCCCATGTAGCGCGGCACGTCGTCGCCGACAATGAGTTTCAGCGTCGCGGGCTCGAAACCGAAGTCGATGGCGTCGAATATCAACAGGCGCGTGGCGCTGCGCACCCAGGGCAGCAGGAAAATTCCCTGCGTGCCGCCGTCCATGACACTGACAGATTCCGGAAACACGAAGCGAGCATGCAGGGCCTCGACGCAGCGAACGCCGAAGCCCTCGTCCGCATACAGCACGTTACCGATGCCCAGTATCAGGGTGTCCCAGCTCGAGTCCTGGGCATGCGGGCTGCACGCGTTGTTCATACTGTCGTCCCTGTCCCCGTCGGCCTACTTGACTTTGCGGTAGGTCCGCCAGCCGCTGAGGATCGCGCCGACGCTGCTCTGCCGCGTCATGATATCGGCGCGAATCGCCATGTAGATATGCAGTATGGCGAACGCGATGAACAGCCACATACCCAGGATGTGCCACATGCGCACGCTCTGGGCGTCGCCCAGCCACAGGAACACCCAGCCGAACCAGCTGTCGGCCCAGCTGCCGAGCCCGAGTCCCTCGCCGTATAACGCGAAACCGGTGACGATCATGAACAGCGTCAGCAACACGTTGAACAGCCAGTAGGATGTTTGTGCGATCGGGTTGTGGCCGGTGATCGGCGGCGCGTCCTTGCGCAGGAACAGGTAAAACTTGAGTTCCTCCCAGAAATCCCGCCACCACTGGGCACGCCAGAGCGGCAGGTAGAACAGCTCGCGCGAATGCGAGTTGCCAACGATCGCCCAGTAGATGCGTACGGCGAAGCCGATGCCGAACACGTAGCCCGCGATGAAATGAATCATGCGCAGGTTGCCCATCATGAAGTGCTCACTTGCCTCCCCGCCAATCGATGGCAGGGGATTGGCGATCAGGTAGCCCGTGACCGCCAGCACCACGATGGAGAGCGCATGAATCCAGTGCCAGATCCGCACCGGCGCTTCGAAGACATAGACCGCTTGCCGGTCTTCCGGACGAACGACGCTGCCTGCTGCATTGCCTTGCATGTCCTGTACCTCCCTCGCTAGGCGCTAGCGAATCTTCACACTGGCGAGTTCCTGCCCGTCGGGCGAGATGACGTGAGACGCGCAGGCCAGACACGGATCGAAGCTGTGTATGGTGCGCAGGATCTCGAGCGGTTGCTCGGGATTCGCCATGGGCGTTCCGAGTAACGCGGCTTCATAGGCGCCAATATTGCCCTCCTTGTCCCGCGGCGACGCATTCCATGTCGTGGGCACGATCGCCTGGTAGTTGGCAATCTTCGTGTCCCTGATATGCAACCAGTGGCCGAGTGCGCCGCGAGGTGCCTCGCCATAGCCGACACCCTTGGTGTCGGCCGGCCAGGTCACCGGTTCCCACATCGTCATGTTGGCGGTTGCCGTGTCGCCGGCTTTGAGGTTGGCCATCATGCCGTCAAAGACCTCGCGCATCTTGTGCGCGGCCCATGAACATTCGAGGCCTCTCGCCGCGGTGCGACCGAGCGTCGAGAACAATGCCGCAACCGGCAAGTCCAGCGCTGCCAGTAGTCCGTCGACCTGCGCCTTGATATCTTCCTGGCCACGCGCGTAGGCAACCAGGTAGCGCGCCAGCGGCCCGACTTCCATCGCATTGCCGCGCCAGCGCGGTGCTTTCAGCCAGGAGTACTTGCCGCCCTCATCGATTTCCTCAATGTTGGTCTTGCTGCCCTTCGCATTCGGACCGAGTTCGAAATTCGGTTCCGTCTCGCCGTCCCAGGGATGCAGGCCCCTGTCGGGATCCGAATACTTGTACCAGGAGTGGGAAACGAATTCCTGGATCTGCTCGGGATCACGCGGATCGACGTCATAGACGGTGCTGAGATCGCCGTTCAGGATCGCCCCGTTCGGCAGCATCCAGCTTTCGTTCGTATAGTTGTTGGGGATTGCCGGGAACTCGCCGTACGACATGACGTTCTTGCTCGAGAGTCCGCCGCCAAATCCCCAGTCCTTGTAGAACGACGCGATCGCCGTAAGGTCCGGGATATAGACCTGGTCAACAAAGGTAATCGACTTGTTAATGATGTCCGACACCATGTTGAGCCACGTCATATTGACGGCACCAACGGCGCCAACGTCGTCGACGTTTATTGAGCATGGCATTCCGCCGACCAGCCAGTTCGGATGGGGATTGCGACCGCCGAAGATCGTATGGATCTTGACGATCTCTTTCTGGAAATCGAGCGCCTCGAGATAGTGCGTCACCGCCATGAGATTGGCTTCCGGCGGCAGCTTGTACGCCGGGCTTCCCCAGTACGCATTGGCGAACGGTCCCAGTTGCCCGGACTCCACGAAGCGCTTGATCTTGTTCTGCACGTCGCGGAAGTAACCCGGTGACGATTTCGGCCAGGGGCTGATCGACTGTTGCAGTGCCGAGGTCGCCGCGGGATCGGCGCTCAGGGCGCTGACGACGTCTACCCAGTCCAGGGCATGCAGGTGATAGAAATGCACCAGGTGGTCCTGCGTGTACTGCGCCAGCATCATCAGGTTGCGGATCGAATTCGCGTTCGCCGGTATGTCGATACCGAGCGCGTCTTCGACGGAGCGGCAGGAAATCAGGGCGTGTACGCCCGTGCAGACACCGCAGATACGCTCCGTAAATGCCCAGGCATCTCTCGGATCGCGACCTTGCAGAATCACTTCCAGCCCGCGCCACATGTTGCCGGTCGAGACGGCGTTGCGAATGACGTTGTTTTCGTCGACGTTGACCTCGATACGGAGGTGTCCTTCGATGCGACAGATCGGATCAACGACGATGCGTTGGCCGGCGTCATCGAGTGTGAAGCCGTTTGGCGTTGCGATACTAGTCATGGCTCACCTCCTTTGACCTTTTTTGAGTTACTTTGCTAACGGCCGAAACCGCCGCATGCGCAGCGACACCGACAGCGGCGGCACCTGCGAGCACGCCACCGATCCTGTCAGCCGTTGCTTCTGCACCACCCATGACACCGAAATTGGTGACCGGGCTGTAGAACGAGCCTTTGTCCCAGAAGTTATCTTCGGCACAGCCGAGACAGCCATGACCTGACTTGACGGGCCATGACAGGCCGCCGTTCCACTCGACCGTCGAGCAGGCGTTATAGGTCGTCGGGCCCTTGCAGCCGACTTTGTAAAGACAGTAACCCTTGCGTGCGCCCTCGTCGTCGAAATGCTCGACGAACTGACCGGCATCGAAATGCGGCCGACGGTAGCACTTGTCATGCAGACGCTGCCCGTAGAACATCTTCGGCCGGCCCTGGCGATCCAGCGGCGGCAGACGATCAAAGGCGATCATGTAGGTGATGACGCCGGTCATGACCTCGGCGATCGGCGGGCAGCCGGGCACCTTGATCACCGGTTTGTCCGTAATCACTTTGTGGATGGGCGTTGCGCGCGTCGGATTTGGTCTTGCGGCCTGCACGCATCCCCAGGAAGCGCAGGAACCCCAGGCGATGATCGCTTTGCAGTGATCCGCCATGTAGCGGAGTTTCTCGACGTAAGGTTTACCGGCCTGGATGCAATACATGCCGTCTTCATTGAGCGGCGGATTGCCTTCGCAGGCGAGGATGTACTGGCCGTCGTACTTGTCGACCGTTTGCTGCAGCAATTCCTCGGCCTGGTGTCCGGCGGCGGCCATGAGGGTGTCGTCATAATCGAGCGAGATCATTGACAGGATAACGTCACCGGCTAGCGGATTGCCGGATCGAATGAAGGATTCGGTGCAGCAGGTGCACTCGAGGCCGTGCAGCCAGATGACCGGTGTGCGCGGTTTGGTTTCCAGTGCGTGAGCGATCTTGCTGGCGTAGCCGGGGCCGAGGCCGAGACCGGCGGCGGTAAGACTACAGAACTTGACGAAGCTCCGGCGCGTGATGCCGTGTTGTCGCATCACGTCGTAGAAGGTTTCATGGGCAGGCATAGCGACTCTCCCCTTAAGGCTCGGATGCAATAGGGCTGGTCGCCTGTCGGAGGTACTGCTTGCCGCAATCCTGCGTTGTTATTCCTTCGGTTGCTGCCGACATAGCCACGCAGCTTTGAGCATGATGCGCCGTGACAATGGCTGACAATATTGTGGTTCCTACCTAGTCGATTAACGGTAAGTGGAAGCATCGCAGGCATTGATGACCGACTTGGCGGTGATCGGTAGATACCAGTATATCGAGACGGCAGCTATCGTATTAGGCTTTGCTAATACTGGGAACGAGAATGTCTGCAAAAACAAGAACAATCGCGGTCGTTGGCATCGGCAACAGTCTTCTCACGGACGATGGGGCAGGCATCCACGCGCTTGAGCGCTTTGCCGAAAAAAGCGTCGACAACGATGTCATCTGCCTCGATGGCGGCACCGTCGGACTTGCCTTGCTCGACCGCCTGTCAAACCTCGACGGCCTTATTGTTCTCGATGCCATGAAACTCGGGCTTCGCCCCGGAACGGTCACCGTGCTGGAGGGCGATGCCATGGATGCACACCTCCGCAATCAGCACGGCAGCGTCCACGAGGTCGGCCTGTCAGACCTGATGGACGCGTTGCGTCTGCGCGGCGACATTCCCCAACAACGCGCACTCGTCGGCATCGAGCCCGAGGAAATGGGCTGGGGGACCTGGCCGACATCGGCCGTCGCAGCGTCGCTGCCCGAAGCCGTCCACCGGGCACGGACATTATTGCGGCGATGGCGAATGGCGAATCCGATGGACGCCGTCGCATGAACTCGGTTGACGAAATCCCGGTCCAGGTCCAGGCCACTTACGGGAACGTGCGGCCTATTCTCGTTGAAATCCTGCACGCGCTCGACAGGCTGCTCGACGATGGCATCCCAACGACGATCGACCTCGCCGGCCTGCCGTTCGGCCCGGGCGAGCTGGATCACCTGGAAGAAGCGCTGGGCCAGGGCGAACTCGTCGCACAGCTTGATGCCCTGGGAAACAGCCGTATTCGCGAGACCGCATACCCCGGTGTCTGGTGGATTGAACATCGCAATGTCAATGACGAAGTCGTCGGTCGCTATCTCGAAGTGACGCGGCTTCCGGAAATTCTTTGCTCACAGGACGCGGACATTGGTGCCGGTCGTGCACGCCTGGGGGAAGTGTTCGAGTAAACAAGCGGGAGGAATACAGCATGAAATACAGACCGACCGTCGGAGAGATTCTGCAAGCCAAGGGCGTATCGCGGCGCGGATTTCTCAAGTACTGTGCGACAACGGCTTCGCTGTTGGCGCTGCCGCCCAGCATGATCCCGCGCATCGCGGCAGCGATCGAAAATGCACGACGCCCATCGGTTATCTGGCTGTCGTTCCAGGAATGTACCGGTTGCAC
The DNA here is from genome assembly GCA_963701335.1 of uncultured Gammaproteobacteria bacterium. GTDB lineage: Bacteria > Pseudomonadota > Gammaproteobacteria > Steroidobacterales > Woeseiaceae > UBA1847. Next base: position 1,293,626 of record CAVOZR010000004.1, on the reverse strand, counting down.
CGAATCGCTGACGCGGTCGGCGTCGCCGACGGTCGAGGGCCTGATCTTCGACGCGATATCGCTCGACTACCATCACACGCTGCAGGCCGCGGCCGGTGAACAGGCGGAAGCTGCCCGACACGCCGCCATGGAAGAGAACGACGGCAACTATCTCGTCCTCGTCGATGGTTCAATACCTTTGGCGAATCCCGGCTACTCGACGATTGCCGGCATCAGCAATGTCGACATGCTCATGGATACGGTCAAGGGCGCGGCCGCCGTCGTTGCAATCGGCTCCTGCGCCGCATTCGGCGGCCTGCCGGGCGCCAGCCCAAATCCAACGGGAGCGGTTTCGGTACAGGACGTCGTGAAGGACAAACCCGTCGTGAACGTGCCTGGTTGCCCGCCGATCCCGATGGTCATGACGGCCGTGCTGACCCAGTTCCTCACCTTCGGCCAGATACCGGATCTCGACAAACACGGCCGACCGCTTGCATTTTTCGGCAATACCATCCACGACCGCTGCTATCGCCGGCCGTTTTACGAGCAGGGCAAGTTTGCCGAGACTTTCGACGACGAGGGCGCCAAGGCGGGCTGGTGTCTCTACAAGCTCGGCTGCAAGGGCCCGACAACGTATAACGCCTGCGCAACCGTCAAATGGAACCAGGGCACGAGCTTCCCGATCCAGTCGGGACATCCCTGCCTCGGCTGTTCCGAGCCGAGATTCTGGGACAAGGGCGGATTCTATCAACCCCTGTCGACGGGTCACTTCGGCAGTGGCGCCACCGTTGCCGGCGCTGCCGCGGCGGGTGTCGCGCTGGGCGCAGTCGCGGCCGCCGCCGGGCGTGCTCGCAAGAACAAGTACACAAAGGAGGCATGATATGGACCTTCTGGAATTCGCAAGGGGACCGGCACTGCAGTTTGCCGCGCTCGTGCTCATTGCCGGAACGATCTGGCGCATCGTCGGTATCGCGTTTCTCGGCAAGAAGCCGGACTACTCGGAGCCACGCGCACGGGGCGGTCTGGGCGCCGCCCTCAAGGTTATCTGGACGCGGGCGTTTACGGCGGCGCCGTTCAAGAAAGCAACGCTGTATCCGAAGATCATGGCCTACGTCATGCATATCGCCCTGTTCGCCGTGATATTCCTGTTCACGCCGCACATCGTCTTCTTCGAAGGCTGGCTGGGCTTCGACTGGCCCGGACTACCGAACAACGTCATTTTCTTCCTGGCCGTTGCCGCGATCGTATCGGGCGTCGCGTTGATCATCCGACGCGCAACAAGCCCGGTTCTGAAGTTGATCTCGAATTTCGATGACTACTTCAGCTGGTTCGTAACGATGCTGCCGCTGGTCACCGGCCTGCTGATTCCCGTCCGCGCATTTTTCCGTTACGAAGATCTGATGGCCATACACATCCTGAGCGTCGCACTGCTATTGATCTGGCTGCCCTTCGGCAAGCTGGGACACACGTTTCTCGTTTTCATCACCCGCGGTACGACCGGCATGGTGTTTGAACGCAGGGGGGCCAAGACATGACCACCGTAGATGGCAGACACACCCTCGACCGGGAAGCAGAACGCATTGCGTACAAGCCGCCCGAGGTTCGTCACGACACGCAGGGTGACATGAGCACCGAAGAGCGCGTGCAGACAGCGATGCACCATTTCGTCAAGGACTTCAACACGCAGACGGCATCGTACCTCGACGGCTGCCTGCACTGCGGCATGTGCGCGGACGCCTGCCACTATCACGTGCGTACGGACGACCCCCGATACACGCCGATCTGGAAGATCGAGCTGTTCAAGCAGGCCTACAAGCGCGAGGTGGGCCCGTTCGCCTTTTTCTATCGACTGTTCGGTTTCAAGAAGAAAATTACGATCGAGCAGCTCGAGGAATGGCAGCACCTGCTGTACGACAGCTGCACGGTCTGCGGCCGCTGTTCACTGGTGTGCCCGATGGGCATCGATATCGCGGGCATGGTGTCGATGGCGCGTCACGGCATGTTCAAGGCCGGCCTCATCCCGCACGAACTGCATGAAACGGCGAAACGCGCCGCCGAAACCGGCAGCCCCCTGGGAATTACGCCGGAGAAGTTCGAGGACCGACTGGAATGGATGGCCGATGAACACGAGGTCGACATTCCGCTCAATGTTGAGAAGGCGGACGTGCTGGCCGTGATGTCATCGATCGAGATCCAGAAATACCCGGAGTCCATGGCCGCCACGGCAAAGATTCTCAACGCCACCGGCGAATCCTGGACCTTCCGCAGTGATGGATTCGAAGCCACCAATTTTGGCATGCTGTCCGGCAACAGCGAATGGCAGAAAGAAGCCAGCATGAAGCTGATTGATGCGGCGATAAAGATCGGTGCGAAGAAACTGGTTCTGCCAGAGTGCGGACACGCATACATGGCGATGCGCTGGATGGGCGCGAACATGTACGGCAAACCACTGCCCTTCAAAGTGCAGCACATCTCCGAATACATCGCTGACGCGTTGAACGAAGGTCGCCTCAAGGTGAAGAAAGTCGACAAGAGCGTCACCTTCCACGACCCCTGCCAGGTATCCCGTCGTGGCGGCGCCACGCAGGCGCCACGCGATATCCTGAAGCACCTCGGCGTCGATTTTCGCGAAATGAAGAACGGCGGCGACTACAACTGGTGCTGCGGTGGTGGCGGCGGTGTCGTGACGATAAAGCGCGCGGACGAACTACGCCATCGGGTATTCAAGCTGAAAATGGACCAGGTTGAGGCGACGGAGGCCGAACAACTGCTTTCCAGCTGTGCCAACTGTCGACAGAGCTTCGACGACTCGCAGGAACATTTTAACTGGAGTTACAAGATGGGCAGCCTGATGGAAATGGTCGCCGAGAACCTTGAGGAGGGCAAGGCATGAACGCTCGAATCGTCGTAGATCCGGTCACCCGTATCGAAGGTCATTTGCGCATCGAAGCGCAGATGAATGGCAACCAGATCCAGCAGGCCTATTCCTCCGGCACGATGGTGCGCGGCATCGAGATCATTCTTCGCGATCGCGACCCCAGGGATGCCTGGGCCTTTGCGCAACGCATCTGCGGCGTGTGCACGCTGGTGCACGGCATTGCATCGGTTCGCGCCGTGGAAAATGCGGTCGGATCGACGGTGCCGCCGAACGCACAGCTGATTCGCAACCTGATGATCGGCGCACAATACATTCACGACCATGTGATGCATTTCTATCACCTGCATGCGCTCGACTGGGTCGATGTCGTGTCGGCACTGAAGGCCGACCCGGCGGCGACCGCGGCGCTGGCGCAATCCCTAAGCAGCTACCCGCGTTCGTCCACCGGCTACTTCAAGGACGTGCAGAAGAAGGTCGCGGACTTCGTTGCAGCCGGACAGCTGGGTATTTTCGCGAAAGCCTACTGGGGACATCCTGAATACAGGCTGCCTCCGGAAGCCAACCTGATGGCGGTCGCGCACTACCTGGACGCGCTCGAATGGCAGCGCGACGTCGCTCGCCTGCATGCGATCTTCGGCGGCAAGAACCCGCACCCGAACTTCGTTGTCGGCGGCGTGCCCTGCCCGATCGATCTGAACTCGGATTCCGCCATCAACAGCAATCGCCTCAGCGAGGTTCAGGACATCATCAACAAGATGAAGGCTTTTGTTGAGCAGGTCTATGTGCCGGATACGATAGCGATCGCCGGTTTCTACAAGGACTGGTTTGCGCGCGGCGAGGGCCTCGGCAACTTCATGTGCTTCGGCGACCTGCCGGCGAAAGGCATGGACGACCCGGATTCCTTCCTGTTCCCGCGCGGCATAATTCTCGACCGCGACCTGACCACCGTGCATGAGCTGAGGCTTGACGACCCGTCGGGCATACAGGAGTTCGTGTCGCACTCCTGGTACGACTACTCGGGCGGCAAGGAAGTCGGCCTGCATCCCTGGAGCGGCGAGACCAACCTCAATTACTCCGGTCCGCAGCCGCCGTACCAGCATCTCGATGTCGAACAGGGTTATTCCTGGCTGAAGTCACCGCGCTGGCAGGGCAAGTCGATGGAGGTCGGCCCGCTGGCTCGCGTGCTGATGTTGTATGTGAAGGGCCACGAAGTGACGCAGCACCTCGTCAATAGCACCTTGTCGCAGCTCGAGCTGCCGCCGCGCGCATTGTTCTCGACGCTCGGGCGCACAGCGGCGCGCACGCTCGAAACGGCGATACTCGCCGAGAGCATGCAGGGCTGGCTCGACGCGTTGATCGCCAATATCAAGGCGGGTGATACCAGGACTTTCGACGATACGCTCTGGGAGCCGGACAGCTGGCCATCGACGTGCAAGGGCGTTGGCGTGATGGAAGCGCCGCGCGGCGCACTGTCACACTGGCTTGTCATCGAAGACGGCAAGATCGCCAACTACCAGGCGGTCGTACCGAGCACCTGGAATGCCGGGCCACGCGACCCGACAGGTCAACCGGGTGCCTACGAAGCCGCGCTGCAGGACGCCCATGTCATGCACGATCCGAAACAGCCGCTCGAGATACTGCGCACGATTCACAGCTTCGATCCGTGCATCGCCTGCGCCGTTCACGTAACCGACCCGGACGGCGAAGAACTCGTGCAGGTTGCCATTCGGTAGCTCGAATTCGGCACCGTCGCGCGCTGCTACTGCGTGGCGAGTTTTACGAGCAACGGTGCGGGAGCCCAGGCCTCGGCACCGAAGCGTTCGCTGAATTCCTTAATGCGCGCATGCACCTTCCCGAGGCCGACCGTATCGGCGTAATGCATCGGTCCGCCTCGCCACGCGGGAAAACCATAGCCATAGATGTAGACGACGTCGATGTCGCCAGGCCGCTGTGCAATGCCCTCATCGATAATTCGCATGCCTTCGTTGACCAGCGCGTACACGAGTCGATCGACGATTTCTTCGTCGGCCAGCTCGCGACGTTCGATACCGAAGGCCGCGGCCTCGCGCTCGATAATCTCGAGCACCGCCGGGTCACTGTGGTGGCGGCGGGTATCCGCATCGTATCGGTAGAAGCCGGCGCCGGATTTCTGCCCGAGGCGGCCCGTCTCCGCAAGAACGTCGGCGACCCGGTAGGCACGAGGGTCGCCGCGCTCGGACTCTGGCAACGCCTGGCGCGCCTTGTAACCGACATCGATGCCGGCCAGGTCGGCGACGCGAATCGGTCCCATCGCCATGCCGAAATTCTCCATCGCCGTATCGACCTGCTCTGGCGTCGCGCCTTCGATCAGACAAAGCTGCGCCTCGCGAAAGTAAGGCTGCAACATGCGGTTGCCAATGAAGCCGTAGCAAACACCCGACATGACCGGTACCTTGCGGATCTTCTTCGCGAGAGCCATGCAGGTCGCGAGCACGTCATCGGCCGTTTTTTCCGCGCGGACGACCTCCAGCAGCTTCATGATATTGGCCGGACTGAAGAAGTGCAGGCCAATGACATCTTCGGGACGGCTGGTCGCGGCGGCAATCGCGTTGACATCCTGGTAGGAGGTGTTGGTTGCCAGGATCGCGCCCGGCTTACAGGCCTCGCCGAGGCGTGCGAAAATCGTCTTCTTCAGTTCCGGATCCTCGAATACGGCTTCGATTACCAGATCGACATCCGCCAGCGAGTCGTAGTAGGTCGATCCCGCGATTTTCGCTCTGCATTGCGCGGCCGTGTCTTCGCTCAGCTTGCCGCGTTTCACGCTGGCCGCATAATTTTTGTCGACGATCGACATGCCGCGCGCCAGCGCTTCGTCGCTGATCTCGATCAGCGTGACAGGAAGGCCAGCATTGGCAAAGCTCATCGCAATGCCGCCGCCCATCGTTCCACCGCCGATGATGCCAACGGACTCGATGGGTCGATGCGGCGTGTCCTTGGGCAGGCCCTCGATTTTCGCCGCCTGCCGTTCGGCAAAAAACACGTGACGCAGCGCCTCGGACTGTGGGCTGTTCATGCACTCCTCGAACAGCTCGCGCTCCACCGCAAGCCCCTCTTCAAAGGGAAGTTGCGTCGCAGCCTCGACGCAGGCGACGATGTTTTGCGGTGCAAGCTGGCCGCGGGCGCGCCTGGCAAGCGTTGCGCGGTAAGCATCGAAGATCGCGGCGTCGAAGCCGGGCACAGCCAGTTCACTGGTCCTGCGCGGGGACGCGCCATCCCTCAGCATTTCGCGCGCCCACGCGATAGCCTGTTCGCGCAGGTCACCCTCGACGATCCTGTCGATCAGGCCCGATTCAAGTGCCGCCCCGGCGCTGATCGGATTGCCACTGGTCATGAGGTCCAGTGCTGCCTGCACGCCGCCAAGCCGCGGCGTGCGCTGCGTGCCGCCCGCACCCGGAAGAAGACCGAGCTTGACTTCGGGCAGGCCGATTTTCGCGTCGGCGACCGCGCAGCGGAAATGTGCCGCCAGCGTCGTCTCGAACCCGCCACCCAGCGCCGTGCCATGAATTGCCGCAATGACCGGCTTCCCGGAAGCCTCGATCGCATTGAGCAGATCCGGCAGAAACGGCTCCGCCGGCGGCTTGCCGAACTCGGTAATGTCGGCGCCGGCGATGAACGTGCGCCCCTCGCAAACGATTACGAGCGCCTCGCAAGCGTCCGTCTGCGCGGCGAGAATCGCGTCGTACAGCCCCTGCCGCACCGCTTGCGACAGTGCATTGACCGGCGGATTATCGACAGAAATTACGCCGATGTTACGGTCTATTACATAATTCACAACGCCTGGCATGTCCGCTCCTTTGCAAATTCCGGCACACACTGTAATGTAATGCTAACGGCTGGGCCACTTCGGCCCTGGACACCACGACGATGTACCGGCAACTCACAGACCAGGCAGAAAAATACCTGCGGTCGCTGTACCAGCAGGACGACATTGCCGCCCAGCTGAAACGGAGGCTTGCAGAGCTGTTGGCCTGCGGCGAGGCGAATGCCGATGCCGCCTGCCGTGCCCTGAAGCTCAGTCGCCGCACGCTGCAACGTCGTCTGAAGGCGGAACGCACCAGCTTTCAGAAAATCCTGCGGGAAGTTCGCGCCGAACTTGCCATCAACTACCTTCGCGATGCGCGCCTGAAGTCGCTCGAGATTGCGATGCTGCTGGGCTACTCGAACATCAGTACGTTCACGACCGCCTTCAAGTCCTGGTACAAAGTGCCGCCCGCCGAATACCGGCAGAAATTTCTCGCAACGTCCTGACCTGCAGAAGCGGCCGTTGTCCGCGACCGTGAATCGCTCGGCCGTTGTGGTGACGAACACCCCAAGCGGTCTGGCGACCGCCGCTTCGCTTCGCGCGCCGGGGCGCGCTCCTACGTAATTACGATCAACCCTGTCATGGGGCTGTGGCCGATTTGCGGTCTGGCGACCGCCGCTTCGCTTCGCGGCCATTGGCCGCTCCTACAATAGCGGATTCTTTCGGCTCTGGTGGTGGAGTCAGCTTGCCTTGCGGATCTGGGCGGCGAGATCGCGGATGACGCCACCGAGAATCTGCAAGGCCTCACCCATCAGGGCTTCACCGATCGTCAGCGGCGGCAGGAAACGGATGACGTTGCCGCGAACACCGCAGGTCAGCAGTATGACGCCTCGTTTCGCGGCTTCGGCGGCGATCGCCTTGGTCAGGTCCGCGTTTGGTCGTTCGGCATCGTTATCGTCGACGATCTCGATAGCACACATGGCGCCGGTGATTCGAATGTGGCCAATGCAACTCGTGTCTGCCTGTACCTTCTCTGCCCAGCGCTTGATCTGCGCACCGATCGCATCGGCCTTTTCGCAGAGCTTTTCCTCTTGGATGATATCGAGGACCGCCAGTCCGGCCGCGCACGCGAAAGGCGATCCCGCGTAGGTGCCGCCCAGGCCGCCCGGCTCGACGGAATCCATGATCTCCGCTTTGCCGATGACGCCGGACAGTGGGAAACCGCCCGCCAGGCTTTTCGCGACGGTCATGAGGTCCGGCTCGATGCCTGCGTGCTCGACGGCGAACAGCTTGCCCGTGCGTCCAAATCCGGTCTGGATTTCATCGGCAACCATGACGATACCGTGCTCGTCACAGATTCGGCGCAGCGATTTCAGGAATCCGGGGGGCACCGGGTAGAAGCCGCCCTCGCCCTGCACGGGTTCGACAATCATCGCCGCGATTCGCGAGGCTTCAACGTCGGATTTGAACAACTTGTCGAGCGCCGCCAGCGAATCCTCCATCGATACGCCGTGATACTCGACAGGAAACGGAATGTGGAATATCTCGGCCGGAAACGGTCCGAACCCAACCTTGTAGGGAACGACCTTGCCTGTTAGCGCCATGCCCATCATGGTGCGGCCGTGAAAGGCACCGGAGAACGCAATAACCGCGCTCCTGCCCGTGTAACGGCGTGCGATCTTCACGGCGTTTTCGACGGCCTCGACGCCGGTCGTCAGGAAGATGGTCTTCTTCGGCGTCGGTCCTGGCGCGGCCCTGTTCAGGCGGGCGGCGAGCTCAACGTAGACGTCATAGGGCGTCACCTGGAAACAGGTATGGCTGAACCGCTCCAGCTGCGACCTGACGGCGGCGAGCACCTTGGGATGGTTGTGTCCGGTGTTCGTAACCGCAATACCGGCGGCGAGATCGATATATCGCTTTCCCTCGACGTCCCAGATTTCGGCATTCAACGCCTTGTCGGCGAACACCGTTGTCTGCGTGCCGAGACCGCGGGGCGTCTCCGCCACCCGTCTTGCCAATAATTCCTTGTTGGTCGTCACCGGGCATCTCCATCAATATCAATGCGATAGGTGTTCGTCATGGCCGTACTCGCGGTCGCGACCGCCCATTGTCGCACCCGCGCTACCCTTGGCGTCAATAGCCGCGTGTTTCATCGCCTCCCGGAGCGCCTGGCGGCGAGCCGCGCGATGCATTTTAGGATATGATGCGCGCCTCGTTTCAGGAGGACCCCGGATGATCGAAAAGCTCAAGTTCTACATCGACGGAAAATGGGTGGATCCCGTCAAGCCGCGAACCGTCGACGTCATCAATCCGGCTAGCGAAGAAGTCTATGGCCGAATCAGCCTGGGGTCCGCCGCCGACGTCGACAAAGCCGTTGCCGCGGCGAAGCGCGCTTTCGAATCCTACTCGGTGAGCACGCGCGAAGAACGCATGGCGCTGCTGCAATCGATTCTCGATGTCTACGCCCGGCGGTACGACGAAGTCGCCGACGCCATCATGAACGAGATGGGTGCCCCGTGGAGTCTGGCAAAAAACGCGCAGGCGGCGAGCGGCCCGCAGCATCTGAAAGCGGCGCTCAAGGCGCTCAAGGACTACAAGTTCGAGGAACGCATCGGAACGACGCTGGTCGTGAAAGAGCCGATCGGCGTTTGCGGCCTCATTACCCCCTGGAACTGGCCGATGAACCAGATCGCCGTCAAGGTTGCGCCGGCGCTCGCAGCGGGCTGCACCATGGTGCTGAAGCCGAGCGAGATCGCTCCGTTCGACGCGCTGATCTTCGCCGAGATCCTGGACGAAGCCGGCGTGCCGCCAGGCGTATTCAACCTGATCAACGGCGACGGGCCCGGCGTCGGCACGGCGCTCAGCGAACACCCCGACATCGCCATGGTGTCGTTTACCGGCTCCACCCGCGCCGGTGTCATGGTGGCTCAGAATGCCGCGCCGACCGTGAAACGTGTCGCGCAGGAGCTGGGTGGCAAGTCGGCCAACATCCTGCTCGACGATGCCGACTTCGAGAAGGCCGTCGCCTCCGGCGCCAGCGATATGTTCGAGAACACCGGCCAGTCCTGCGATGCGCCGTCGCGCATGCTGGTTCCCCGCGAACGCATGGAAGCGGCGGCGGCGATTGCCGCGAAAGTCGCCGCGCAAACCAGGGTCGGCGATCCTCGCGATGAGAGCGTCGCGATGGGGCCGCTGGTATCGGAACAGCAGTGGCAAAAAGTGCAGGGCCTGATTCAAAAAGGCATCGACGAAGGCGCCAAACTCGTCGCCGGTGGCACGGGTAAGCCCGAAGGCCTGGAAAAGGGTTACTTCGTGAAACCAACCGTGTTTGCCGGTGTCAGCAATGACATGACGATTGCACGCGAGGAAATTTTCGGCCCGGTACTCTCGATCATCCCGTATGACGATGAAGAAGACGCAATTCGTATCGCCAACGATACGCCCTACGGGCTCTCGGGCTACGTGTCGTCAGGTGACCTCGAGCGCGCCCGTCGTGTCGCATCGAAAATGCGTACGGGCATGGTGCACATCAACGGAGCATGGCTCGACTCGGCGGCACCGTTTGGCGGATTCAAGCAGTCCGGCAACGGTCGCGAATGGGGCGCACACGGTATCGATGAGTTTCTGGAATTGAAGTCGGTCTACGGCTACGAGACGAGAAAGAAATAATGCCGCGAATCCGACTATTGCTCGGCTGTGCCGTCGTGCTGCTGGTGGCCGGCTGCGGCAGCGACTCCAGCCTGCCGACGGCGACCGGCAAAGGCAGTGTTCGCGCAATCAATGCGATACCGGCATCGCCGGAAATCAATTTCCTGATCGAAGAGCGCGGACTGAGCTCAGTCAACTACCAGGGCGCGACAGCGCCCGCCGATTACGACGACCTCAACTACACGTTCAATTTCGAAGTGTTTTACGCCGGCGAGACGGCGTTTCGTCGCTTTGCAAGCCGCAACATCGATGTCGTCGCGAACCGTGACTATACGTTTCTGGTCAGTGGCACCCTCGAGAATGCCACCATAACGCTCTGGGAATTCGACGGGCGCAGCTTCGACGAGGCGGACACCGTATTCGCCGCGAGGTTCGCGCACGCGTCAGCGATGCTCGGGGAGCTGGATTTCTACTTTGCCGATGCGGCGGTCGTGCCCGCACTTGGTAACCAGGCAGCGACGCTGTCTTTCGGCGAAGTTGCCGACGCCGTCGATTTCAGTAGTGGCGATTATGTCCTGACGATCACCACGGCCGGAGATCCGGCGGATGTTGTGTACACGTCGGCGGCTTCGACCTTTGCCGCGCGCGACAGTTACCTCTTTGCAGCCTTCGACGGTGACGTCAGCGATACCGCACCGGTATTCGTCAATGCATTCGGCGACGTGGCCGGGACAAGACCGCTCCCGGACGTCAACTATCCGTCGACCATTCAATTCATCAACGCATCCATGGAACTCGGCGCGGTCGATATCTACGATGACGAAATGCTGACGTCGCGCGTCGTTGCCGGTCTGGATTTCGGCCAGGTTGCGGCCGCAGTAGACACGATCACCGGTGAAAACACGTTCTACTACACGCCCGCCGGCGATACCTCAGCCGTGTTGATCGAAACGCCCCTCACCGCATTTGGCGGCTTGCGGTACCGCGCCGTTACGGTCGGCACTGCGGATAGCCTGACCAGCCTGCCGTTTGCGCCGGACCTGCGAGCGGTCGAGACTGGCGCCAAGGTGTCCCTGTTCCAGACTTCGAACAATTTCGACTTTGTCGATATCTACGCGGTGGAGCCGGGCACGGGCGTGGACGACGTGGTGCCCATACGCAACGCCCTGGCCACCGGGCTTGCAACAACATCGGGCGTGCTGCCTATGGGTTCCTACGAAATCTACATCACCGAGTCCGGCGAGAAGGTCGTGCTTGCGGGTCCGTTCCCGGTCGATGTCGCCACAGGCGATGTCATCGACCTGATCGTTCTCGACACCGTGGATCCTGCGGTACTCGACGTGCTGTTTCTGTCAGGCGGTCCCGGCGGCTAGGCGATGCACCTCGGACAGCGCTGCCTTCAGGTCCCTGGCACGCATCGTGCTGAAGGGAAGCCGCAGCATGGCCTCGATGCGGCGTCGCAGGCGCGCGTAGGCGCTGTCGAAATCACCATCAACGGCCGGATCCGGTATGCCCCAGTGCACGGTAACCGGCGCACCGCGCCAGACCGGACAGCTTTCCCCGGCGGCGTTGTCACAGACCGTAATGACCAGGTCGAGCGGAGGCGCGTCGTCGCTGCTGAAACGATCCCAGGATTTCGACGCCAGGCCGGCGACCGAATGCCCTTCCTTTTCCAGCTTGGCGATGGCGCCCGGATTGACCGTACCGGCCGGATGGCTGCCCGCACTGAAGGCGACGAGCCTGCCATGGCCGAGCTCGTTGAATAGCACCTCAGCGAGGATACTTCGCGCCGAGTTGCCTGTGCACAGGACAAGTACGTTGTAGTCTGTCGCCATTACGGCGATCGTAGCACTAGTGCGCCGTGGCGGCGTCTATGTAAGCGGCAGGATCGTTGGCCGCATCTTCGTCTGAAATCCCTTTCGCCTCGTACATGGCCTGGTCGGCAACGCTGAGCAAATGCCAGAGCTCCTCACCGTGCCGCGGCATCAGGGCAATTCCAACACTGGCTGTGCACTTGATCTCCTGTCCCTGGATAATGTAGGCCTCGGAGGATGTCTGCACCAGGCGTTCGGCGATGTGCCGTACGTCTTCCACGGTGACGTCGGGTAATACGATGGCAAATTCGTCGCCGCCCAGTCGGCCAAGCGTGTCTTCCGGTCGCAGGCAAAAACCCAGTCGATGGCCGAAGGCCTTCAGGAGCGCATCGCCGGCCTGGTGCCCGAAGCGATCGTTGATCGACTTGAACTGGTTGAGATCGAGGTACAGGACGGCGCCCTGTGAACACTCGCGCAGACTGGCGACCCCCTCTTTTTCGAAACCGCGCCTGTTGAGGATGCCGGTGAGAGGATCCCGCAAGGCGTCGGACAGCATCTTGTCCTCGTTTCGCTTGCGCTGCGTGATGTCGACCAGCGTAACCGAGAAATCCTCGCCGACGGGCTCGGCGACGACACGCAGCCAGTTCTCGGCATCATCGCCCCAGGCGGACGTCTCGAAGCTGACCTGCTTCGACGGCTGCTCTTCCGCCGTGAAATGCTTCAGCAACCGTTCGGGATCGAGCTGCTCGAGTTTTTCCAGCGGCATCCCGACGAGCGTGCCCTCGCCATCGCCAATAAACATTTGCGCGGAGCGATTGGCGAATACGCAGCGAAACTTGTGCAGCGGATCTGATTCGTCCCTCTTGAAGCGCAGGATGCCGTTGGAGGAGGTTTCGATAAGGGTGCGGATCAGGTGCTCGCTGTCCGCCAGCTGGCTGAGCACCCTGCGCCGATCCGTAACATCGCGACAAACGACGACCATGCCCATATTCTGGCCGCGCGGCCCCGTCAGCGGGCCGACGCTGACCTCGTAAACGGTGTTTGAATCCATGCGCAGTGTCTGCGTCATGTCCAGCTCGCGTGCCTGTTCCAGAATTGCGCGTGCCACCGGGAAATCCTCCCAGAGCTGACATCCGATCAATTCCTTTTCTTCGGCGCCCAGAAGGTCTTGCGCCGCATGGTTCGCGCAGATGATGCGTTGCTCGTTGTCGATCACAAAGATCGGATCACGAACGTGGTTAAACAACGTCTGGTACGCGAGCGGACTGAATTCGTGCACGCGGACCTTCACGCTCAGGTACGCGAAGAAGGGCCAAAGCAGCGTGAGCACAACGATGGCAAACGGAAATTCCGGCGGACCCATGCCGAAAAACGTATTCGCAATACTGACGATAAAAGGCAGCATGCCGCAAACCAGCAGCATCGATATCGTTTTGCGATGCGCCGGCGCGATCGAAGGCAGGCGCCCGGCGAGCGCGACAGCGGAAAAACCGATTAAGCCATAGACGAACGGTGCGTACACCCGCACGTACCAGGAATGCTCCGTCGGATCCGAAAACTCGAGCCCCTGCGAGGTTTCTGCAACCGTCCACAGGATGTTGTGCAGCGAGTTCGTCAGCGCCAGCGCTGTCGTTGCCACCGGGACGATCGACAGCATGACAATAATCAGCGCACTGGGCGCTCCGACCGTGTACTCGCGGTAGATGATATAGAAGACGATGGGTATGAAGCCGGCCGAGAAAAAACTGAATACCCGGCCGATGCTGTACAGGTTGGCATCAGTCGCGCCATAGGAAAATGCCGCACCGAGCACCAGGCCTGAGAAAAGGAACATCAGGAAGCTGACCATGCTGTTGGCGTACTGCGGTCCGGAGCGGGATACGCGTACCGCAAGCGCAGCATAGGCCACGGCGGCGATGCCCAGGAACGGGGGCAGAAGAATTGGCAGGGACTCCAGCATCAGCCGAATCCGCTGCGGTCGGGGTGATCGGGCGCGTACATTTCGACATGCTAGCGGCCACCGGCACTACATAATGCGACCTGTTCCGCATAACCGCGATCGCGGCGTGCGACGGATCACGGATCGGGCCAAAAGCGCCCGCTCGTGACGGAATTACAGGCCTTCGGCGGTATCGGCGATCAGCGTATCGACCACCGATTTCAGGCTTTCTTCGACGCTCGCGCCGTTTGCCCGCTCGAGTTCATAGTCCTTGAGTTGCCGATGTGCGCTGGTGCCGCGTGACAGGATGTTGCGCACGCGACCCAGCTCATTGACGCAGCCGAGTGCGCGCGCATCCTGGGCGACCAGCGACAGTAATTCGTCGAGCAATTCCTCGAATGGCACGACGCGCCCCTTGGCAAGGTCGATAAGACCCTCGTCGAAGCTGTAGCGCATCGCACGCCATCGGTTCTCTCGAATGAGCATCGGCGTGTATATACGCCAACGCTGGTTTTGCGTGCGCAACCGATACAGCATACGCATGATGCACAGCAGCAGCGACGCCAGGGCGACGGTGTCTTCCAGTCGTGTGCAGACGTCCATGATGCGCGTTTCGAGCGTCGGGAATCGCGCGCTCGGGCGCAGGTCCCACCAGATACGCGTCGAGTCCTCGATGAGGCCCGCGTCCGTCAGGATGCTCACGTGCCGTTGATACTCCGCCCAGCTCGCGAAGCGCTCCGGCAAGCCTGTTCGTGGCAGCGCATCGAAGATGGTCAGACGATAGCTTTTCAGGCCCGTGTCCCGTCCGTTCCAGAATGGTGATGAGCACGAAAGGGCCAGAAGGTGCGGCAAGAAGTAGGACAGCTGGTTCATCAGGTCGATACGCAACTCGTCATCGTCGATGCCCACGTGCACATGCATTCCGCAGATCAGCAGGCGCCTGGCCGCACCCTGCATTTCATGCGTCAGCGTATCGTAGCGTTCCTTGCGCGTATGCTTTTGCTCTGTCCAGCTGGAAAACGGATGTGTCGACGAGGCGATCGGCGCAAGGCCGTGACGATTGGCGACCTCGATGATGTTGCGACGCAGGCAGGCCAGGTCTTCATGCGCTTCCTGAACGTTGTTGCAGACCTTCGTGCCGATCTCGATCTGCGACTGCAGCAGCTCGGAGGTTACCTGCGCACCGCATTTTTCTTCCGCCTCGGCCATCAGTGTAGCCGGCGGTTCGACCACCAGGCTGCGCGTCTCCCTGTCGACCAGCAGGTATTCTTCCTCGACACCCAACGTAAATGTCGGCTCGTTTGCGGCCATACCCCGCCCCCTCTATAGCTACGCCCTGCGCTTGTTCTTGTTTTCGTCGCTTCAAGCGCTTATTCGTTCATCCTTCATACCGAGACGATCCGGAATCGATTCGATGATCTTGTGCATGACCCGCGCTATCTGGGCGACGCCCTTCTTGTTGCGAAGCAGGTCCTGACGTATCTCGATACCGACGTGTGGCAGGCCGGTCTCCTCGGCGTGGTGATCGATCGTGAAATCCTGTGGCGCTTTACCGGAGTAAGGCTCGTTGTCGCCGACGTAGTAGCCTGCTTCGCGGAAGCCATCGAGGAACAGGTGGCGCGTGCGCTCATCCTTGTCCCACAGGATGCCGATTTGCCAGGCGCGCGATTGTCCGTTTAACACCGGCGTGAAGCTGTGGATCGCGATAAACGCCGGCGCCGGCCCGAGTTTTCTGAGACGCTGTACCTGCTCGTCGATCGCGCGATGGTACGGCCAATACAGTGTGTCGGCACGTAGATCCTTGTCCGCCTGGTGCAGATTCCGGTTGCCGGGGACAAGGATGCCGTCGCCGTATTCGAGGAACGCACCGGGATCCATCAGCTGTCGATTACAGTCGACGACCAGCCGCGAGTAGTTTTGCATTACGGCGGTAACGCGCAGGCTCTCGGCGAGGCTCTCCGTCAGTGCGCCGGCGCCAATGTCGATCGCCAGGTGACAGCGGCGTGCGAAGGGATCCAGTCCCATGTCGCCGAGCGACTTCGGGAACCGGAAGCTGGCATGATCGCAGATGAGCAGGATCGGCTTTTCAGCGAGCGGGTTTACGACCCGGTAGGGCCCCGGTTCGTCCTGGGAGAGCAATGTTGTCACTGTTTCGCTGTTGGAGGCTTCCGACATGCCTGGCCTTGCTGTTGGTCGATGTCGGTCAGTGTACCGTATCTCAGGCGCGGCGCCACCTGCGCCGGACGCGACTCAGGCCAACCGTTGCTCGGCCTCGTCGTCGCGCCAGGGCTGGAATGTCGTCACTGACGCGGGCCGCGCAATGTAGTAGCCCTGCGCGAATTCGACGCCCAGTGAGCCTAACTTATCAAACACTTGCTGGGTCTCCACGCGCTCGGCGATGGTCGCAATGCCCATCGCCTGGCCTACTTCTCGAATCGCCTTGACCATACTCTCGTCAACGAAGTCTTCAACGACGTTGCGAATAAACTGGCCATCGATCTTCAGGTAGTCCACCGGCAGGTTTTTCAAATAGGTAAACGACGACAGGCCGCTGCCGAAGTCATCCAGGGAAAATTTACAGCCGAGTTTCTTGAGCGTGTTCATGAAATGCACGACGCGTGACAGGTTCGATATCGCGGCCGTCTCGGTTATCTCGAAGCAGATCGCACCTTTAGGCAGGCTCTGCTTTTCGAGCTCTTCGATGACGAAATCAAGAAAGCGATCCTCGCTGAGCGAAGTCCCCGAAAGGTTGATCGCGAGCGTGTATCGGGCCTCGCCATCGGTATTGCGATCGGCCAGCTGGGTTAGCGCCTCGTGAATGACCCATCGATCCAGCGTCGACATAAGGTTGTAGCGTTCCGCGGACGGAATAAACTGATCGGGACTGACCAGCTTGCCATCCTCATCGCGCATCCTCAGTAACAGCTCGTAGTGCCCGCGGTGTACGGCGTTGCCGTCGCCAATGCCAATGATGGGCTGGAAGAACAGCTCAAGGCGGTTGTCCTCGACCGCGCTGGTAATGCGCGAGACCCACTTCATTTCTTCGTGCCGCATTGACGCGTCCGTGTCGCGATACAGATGCACCTGGTTGCGGCCCATGTCCTTTGCCGAATAGCAGGCAACGTCCGCCGAACTCATCACAGCCGCAACATCGGCGTTCTCACGAGTCACGAGCACGACTCCGATCGAACACCGCACCGTCGTGAACGAATCCTGCCACTCGAAGCGGTAGCCCTCGATCGAACCACGAATCGCTTCGGCAACTTCGATCGCCCGCTGTTCATCACAACGTTCCAGCAGTATGCCGAACTCGTCACCACCGAGCCTCGCAAGCACGTCGGTGGAACGGATGTTCGCCTGTAACAACTCCGTCAGCTGGCGCAGCAGGGCGTCACCGGCCGTATGGCCGAAAGTGTCGTTGACGACCTTGAACTGGTCGAGATCGACGTACAGCAGCGCATGCGTCTCTTCCGCATTTTCGTGCACGCGATCGAGCGCACCTATCAGGTGATTCTCAAACTCGCGGCGATTGACCAGCCCTGTCAGCGTGTCGTGGGATGCCTGGTAGCTGAGCTGGCGGAAAAGGCGAGATTCCTTGCTGACGTCGTGGAACACCATGACCGAGCCAATAATATTTCCGATACGATCGCGAATCGGCGCAGCCGAGTCCTGCACCGGAACCTCTTCGCCCTTGCGCGTAATCAGTATCGAGTTTTCCGCAAGCGTCACGACACGCCCTTCCTTCAGGCAACGCACCACCGGGTTCTCGACGGTTGCGCGCGTATGCTCGTTGACGATCATCATGATGTCCGTGACGTGCGATCCTTTCGCTCCTCGCATGTCCCAGCCGATCAGGTCCTGTGCAACCGGATTGATATAGTCGACCTTGCCGTTGGCATCCGTCGTAATTACGCCATCCCCGATAGACTGCAGCGTAACCTGGGCGCGTTCTTTCTCTTCGAAAACGCGGGTCTCGGCATACTTGCGATCGGTAATGTCGGTGATGGTGCCCTCGTGCGCCGTTAGCACGCCCGTCTCGTCGTAAATCGCGCGCGAGTTCTCAAGCACAACAATCTTGCTGCCGTCTTTTCGCCGCAGTCGGTATTCGAAATTCTTGACGACACCCTCGGCTTCGAGCCTGGCCAGCACACGCTCCCGATCGATCGGGTTGACGTATAGCACGGGCGTTGGTCCGGCGGCACGAAGATCATCGACATCGTCGTATCCGAGCATCTCGACCAGCGCCGGATTGGCCGTGATGATCTCGCCTTTGCGTGTGGCGATGTATACGCCGTCTACGACGTTTTCGAACAGGCCGCGGTAGCGCGCCTCGCTTGTCTTCAGACGCGCCTCGTCCTGTTGACGCTTGATGGCGATTCCAGCCAGGTGCGCCATGCGATTGAGCTGATCGAGCTCGTCGGTCGTCGGTCCGCGGCTCTCGTCGAGGTAGACATCCAGCGTACCGATGATACGGCCGGCTTCACCATTGACGACGAAAGACCATGCGGCCTGAATGCCGTGTTTCGCCGCTTCCCTCGACGCCGCCGACCAGCGCGCGTCGCCGACGAGATTTCGGGTGATTCGATCCTGACCGTGGTGCACGGCGGCGCCACAGGAAATACTGTCCGCGCTGATCGCCACAAAATCGAGGTGCAGCTTGAAGGCATCGGACAGGCTGGGCGCCTGTACGACCGACAGTGATTGACTGCTTTCGTCCAGCTGCATGACTGCCGCTTTGAAGTTATCGCCAATTTTCTCCACGACCCGGCAGATTGCCCGCAACGTCTTGTCCTGCGGCGCACTCGAGGCAATCATCTCCAGTACTTTGCTTTGCGCAAATGACAAGTCTTCGTTGCGCTTGCGCTCGGCGATATCGGTGATGCTGACGCGAATCAGCCGCCGCTCGTCGGATGGCAGTCGGCTGAAGCGGACCTCACAGGGCAGTTCCTTACCGGTCGAATCCTTGTGCATCCATTCGAAAGTCGGGTGCTCGCCAGCGAGCGCTCTGTCGACGTAGCCACGGCGCACGCCGAAAGACGGCGTGCCATCGGGCTGCATTTTCGGACTGATCGCCTCGGGGCCAACGGTCAGCAGGCGTGCCCGGGACAGGTTGAACAGCGAACAGGCATTGTCGTTCGCATCGGTGAAGTGATTGTTGTCGACATCGAACACGATAATGGCTTCGGGCGCGTTTTCAACCAGGGCCCGGTAACGCTCCTCGTTCTCGCGAAGCGTGCTTTCTGCCGCATTGCGTCCGGTAACGTCGCGAAGGCTGATGACGAAGACCTGGCCGGTTGGCGTGCTCAGCTCGGTCGCATTGATCTCGGAGATGAACGACTGGCCGCCGGCGCGCAGCGCACTCACCTCGCCACCGACCAGCTCGACCTGGGTGTCATCCAGGTCCGACATATACGGCGCGAGGAATTCAGCGAGTGGTTTGTCTTTTGCACCCGGCAGGATAGTCGCGATATTCGACCCGATGAGCCTGCTTTTCTTGGTGTCGAAATAGCGCGGACAGACTTTGTTGCAATTGCGGATCCTGCCGTCGGCCCCGACCGACATCAGCGCCTCGGTGACGCTGTCGAAGATGGCCTCGATGGGGGTGTTGTCCTGGAAGGTACGCGTCTGAATCGACTGCGTTATGGTCGCTTCCATTTTGTCATAATGCTGGTCGATCAGCTTCAGCAGCTCGATGAAGTCCGGCTTGGAAATGCCGGACTGCTCTGTGGCAGCCTTGATCTTGTCCCGCAAGTCTTGTTGCATCGGCCAGCTATTCCTGTAGCTATGGCCACTTACAGTAGAGAGAAGCCGGATTCAAGTCTGTGACGCGACTTCAATTTTGAAAAATTTTTTGGGAAAGTTTTCCCGGAAATTCGGGCTAAGCCCCGAATCCCCGGCCTTGGCGCCCTGCTGCCTGCACGGATCGCGAGAGGCGCAGAATGCCCACAACTCTCTGATTATTCGGGCGTCAGCACCCGTATTGCCTCGTCGTTCTCATCGACCTGCACCTCACCCTGCTCCTCGAGCATGCGACCCCCACGACCCACCTGGATCGGTATGGCCATCACGCTCGACATCGAGCCGTCCTCCGTCTCGACGGAGGTGCTGACGTTCAGATACTGGCGCCCTTCCCGTTGCGGAATGACTGTCACCTGCTGCACGATAAAATCCTCGTTGTCCGCAGGCGTCATGCGTATTTCCGCCGGCTGCGCCTCGTGGAACATCATCGCCGACGCGTCGTTTATGCGGTAGCTGACCTTCAACGGCCGCGATCCGAGCGTGGATGTCACACGCAGGTTGACCGTCACCGGGCTGCCGACTATCGGTGTGCCGACGACCTTGTAGCTCAGGGTGAACGGTGCTCCCGGCTTCGCAATGGTGCCGTCGTACTCTGGCGCCGGTTTCGCGACGATCGCTTGCGCAGGCTTGTCAGCCGCGCCGTCCGTCTCAACGGTGGCCTGTTGGTCGTTGCCGCCGCAGGCCGCCAGCGCAACGCCGATTGCGGTGGACAGAACCAGATTTTTCGCTGTCTTCATAATTGTCATCCAATGGGTAGCCGCTTTACCGGCCGTCTGCAGAGGCGCTCATAGTGGCGTCATGGAAATATCGAAACATATCTGCGCGGGATAGTTGGCAGGTGCGCCGTCTTCGTCCTCGAAACGATAGTCTCGCGGGTCGGCCACGTAGGTGCCGGGAGCCAGCGTCTGTGTCGTAAAGGTCTCCGAGTTCTCGACCTCACTGACGCCAGCCGCAACTACCTGCCCGCGACTGAAGATGTAGATGTCCGGATCGCTCTGGTCGCGGTCGCCACTGTCCGCGGTCACTGGCGTTGGCGTCGTCGTCGTCATCGTCACCGTGTATCGCTGCGAGTTTGTCGTCGTGAATCGCAGGTAGCGATACTCGGCCAATTTGTTGCCGTCGCGGCCCGAATCATAGTCACTGTTGACGCAAACATTGATGGTGCTTCCGTCCAGCGGCATCGTCGTATAAAGCGGCAATACGTTACGCGCCTGGTTCGGCGACGTGATTACAGAGTTCTGGCTGGACCCCCAGATGTCGAGGCCGGTCGTTTCTATGTTCTCGCGAAGCAGTTGCGAGTCGAGAAAAGCCTGGTCGGCTGCATTCAGCTGCGGGCGCAATTCCGCTGCAAACGAGAACAGCGTCGTGAACGCTTCGGTATTGCGCTGCGGTCCGGCCATCGTGTCGAAGATGGGCCCGAAGCCTATCGAACTGCTGTCCGTGCCGTCGACCGTCGTGTCGTAGAGGTCGTACAGGAAAGTCGCCACCGACATTTCGTTGAACCAGCCCTGCGGGCCGGCATCGTTCGTCTCGATATTGATGCCGAAGCCACCACCGGCATTGGTGTCGCAGTACTGCGGCTCATCGAGCGCCATGCCTGCGAGCCCGGTAGCCCAGCCTTCTCCGAACGCCAGGCGTGCATCGAGGCTCTGGCCAATCGAATGCGGGCCACCGATGGAATCGGAGCGGGAAAACACGTCTTCGAAATAATGGCCCCACTCGTGCACGATCACGTGGTCATCGAACTCCTCGGTATCCGTGCTCGTGTCGCCGAGCAGGAACAGCGCGTCGAGGTCGCCACGATAGAACGACGTAGCCAGTTCGCCGGCATCGATGTCTGACGGACTGGCGAGTGTGTTATTGACGCTCCAGAACGCATCCATGGGGCCGAAACTCGCCAATGCGTCAGCCGAGAGCACGAGCAGCATGCCGGAATAGATTGCATCGAGGATGGCGAACGGCGCCGAGTTCCGTGTGCTCGCCGTCGCCGTCACATTGCGAACGAGGTTTGCGGCACTGCCGGAATTGAAGGTTTCCTCGTACACGTACAGCGGCCGGCTGCCGAGCGGCGGCGGGTTGGCCGAGGTATCGACGTTGTCGCGAACCTCGACGTCCCAGGCCGGCGCACCGCTGCGCTTCAGTTCGGCGCGTATGCGGATGCGCACCTGGCGGTTGACCTGCACGTTGCCGAACGAGTAGTCGCCGTCGTCCGACGCGACCATCGAATCCAGCACGCTGCCCGTTGCGTCATCGATGAGCTGTACGGTGGTCGCGCGTACAGGCCGCGTTTGCGTCGCATTGAAATTCAGCCCGTTGCAGTTGGTATTCGGCGGCACGAACTCGTACTGCAGCTTGCCAGAGATGGTAACCGCGGCGGCCGCCTGTGACACCGACACGGCGATCGTGTCGGTGACGGTCGACGTGCCGTCCGTGACGGCCAGCTGGAAGGTCAGCGTCTCGCCCGCCGCGCCAACCGCAGGCGACTGGAAACTCGCAAGCGGCTGGTCCGCGTTGCTAATCGTCACGCTGGTGCCGCTCGTTTGAGTCCATGCATAGCTCAGGGTATCGCCGATGTCGCTGTCGGA
The DNA here is from genome assembly GCA_963701335.1 of uncultured Gammaproteobacteria bacterium. GTDB lineage: Bacteria > Pseudomonadota > Gammaproteobacteria > Steroidobacterales > Woeseiaceae > UBA1847. The sequence continues at coordinate 1,271,203 of CAVOZR010000004.1, read as the reverse complement.
CGCCGACCCGGACAGGCCGACCGTGGCCTGTTCTGTGCTGGACTGATCGTTGCCTGCGTTGACGATCGGATCGGTATTGCTAACCCCGTTCACGGCGACGTCGATAGTTGCCGTATCGAAGGCGCCGTTGCCGTCGCCGACACGCAGCTGGAATGTCAGTGTCGTGCTGCTGCCGATACCGACATCCGGGCTCTCGAAACTTGCCTGTGCTGCACTCGCATTGGACAGCATCACCGACGCACCGGCCGTCTGCGTCCAGCTGTAGCTCAGCGCATCGCCATCCGGGTCGCTACTTGCCGAGCCATCGAGTGTCACCGTCGTCTGCTCATCGACCACCTGACTGGCACCGGCGTTGGCGAGCGGCGCCGCGTTCGTGCTGCCGCCGCCGGTAATGCCCGAGCCGCCGCCGCCGCAGGCCGCCAATGCCAGCAGAGAGCCCGCCAACACGAGGTTTGTTCTGATTGACGCGGGATTCATGGTTTTTGCGACTACTCCTTGCGGACGGCAACGGGCTCGCCCGGCTTCGACCGCGTCTATTCTAACGAGCAAGACTGAACGGGAACAGAACCCCGGGTGTGCGAGTATGGCGACAGTACAATGTAAAATTCCGCCCGCAGAGTGCGATGCAGGTCCATATTCTCCAGGCGGACTATTGTTAAACTTTGTCCGCCCGGCTACCGCAAGGTTCACAATTTCGGGGTAAAAACGTGTTTCAGGTTAAAACTGCATGAAAAAAAGCAAGATATTGGTTACCGGCGGCGCCGGTTACATCGGCAGCCACGTCGTTCGTCAGCTCGGAGCCGCGGGTGAGTCGGTCATTACGCTCGACAACCTCTCGACCGGCTTCGAGGCCGCGGTCACGTCGGGCGAACTGATCATCGGCGACACCGGCAACGCGGCGCTGCTCGGGGACATCTTCACCACGCATGACATCGATACCGTCATGCATTTCGCGGCCCACACGATCGTGCCCGAATCGGTGGCCAACCCGTTGAAATACTATCGCAACAACACGGCGTCGAGCCGCACGCTGCTGGAAGCTGCAGCCAACAACGGCGTGAAAAACATCGTGTTCTCGTCGACCGCCGCCGTGTACGGCGTGCCGGAAGGCGGCAGGGCCTCCGAGGACACGCCGACCCGGCCGATCAACCCCTATGGCACCTCGAAACTGATGACGGAGTGGATGTTGCGCGACCTCGCGGCAGCCGGCGGACCCGGCTACGTGGCACTGCGCTATTTCAACGTGGCGGGCTGCGAGCCGGGCGGAACAATCGGACAGTCGACGCCGAAAGCCACCCTTCTGGTCAAGGTCGCCTGTGAAGCCGCGACCGGGCGTCGACCCCATGTTTCGGTTTTCGGCACGGACTACCCGACGCCTGACGGCACCGGGCTGCGCGACTATATCCACGTCGAGGATCTCGCCGCGGCACACCTCGATGCGCTGAGCTATCTGCGCGATGGCGGCGCGCCCGCGGTCCTGAACTGCGGTTACGGACATGGCTACAGCGTTCGTGAAGTGATTTCGGCCGTGGAAAAAGCGAACGAGGCACCCTTGCGCATTCGGGAAGAAGCCCGCCGTGCCGGCGACCCGCCGGAACTCGTCGCCGTTGCGGATCGTGTGCGGGATGTCCTCGGATGGAAGCCCCGCTTCGACGATCTCGACACGATAGTGAAGACCAGCCTAGCCTGGGAACGCAAGATCGCAGCCAAAGACGCCTCGGCCTACTGGCGCGCCTGAGGACTATTTGCGGCACGCCGGTGCTACACTTTCGCCATGAGATTCCACCGCCCAAGATCGCTTAACGGACTGATTCTGGTCGGTTTTGGCTTCGTTGCACTACCGCTGCTCATCGCCGTGCTCGGGGCGCTTTACAATCTCGACCGCGTCGCGGAACAAAGCGAGCGCCTGGTGACCACCGGCATCTCGGCGGCTGAGAATAATCGACGACTCACGGAGCAACTGAGCTCGCTGGAACGCGTGGCGCGGCAATACCTCGTCCTGCAAAACCCGGACTTCCTGCAGCTAATGGCGCAGGATCTGGCCACACTGGAATCGCAACTCGACGACATGGCACCGCTGCTGGAGCAGGCGAACGCGACCCGCCTCGCCGCTTCGATCCGCTCCGGCGCGAGCCGCATTATCAAGGCGCTGTCCGACACCACGCTGAGCGACGAAGAGGCCAAGGCGACCCTCGCCATGTTTGCGCCACTGCGGCAGCGCGTCATGCGCCTGACCAGCGCTACAACCGCTTACGTCGACAAGGAGCTCGGCGAACTGCAGGCGACCGCGCGCAACGCACAGCGTTTTTCGGCCTGGCAGGTCGCTGCACTGATACCCGGCACCATTATTCTCGTTTCGATCTTCACCTTGCTGGTCGCGCGTCCCATACGCCAGATCGACAAGGCAATCGGCCAGCTGGGAGAAAGCGGCTTCTCGAAACCGATTACGATAAAGGGTCCGACCGACCTCGAACGCCTGGGGCGTCAGCTGGAATGGCTGCGCGTTCGCCTGCTCGAGCTGGCCCAGGAAAAGAACAAGTTTCTGCGCCACATGTCCCACGAGCTGAAGACACCGCTGGCTAACATTCGCGAAGGTACCGAGCTCCTGCTCGATGGCTCCGTCGGCAATCTCGAGGGGCCGCAGCGCGAAGTCACCGATATCTTGCGCATGAACGGCCTGAAGCTGCAGCAACTCATCGAGAATCTGCTGTCCTTCAGTGCCTGGCAGGCAAAGAGCGAGGTGTTGTCGCTTTGCGATTTCCCGCTGCGCGCGCAGGTGATTGCCGTTGCGAAGTCGCAGCGACTGGCACTGAAAGCGGCCAATATTCAGTTAAAACTGGAAGTCGACGACATTATTGTGAACGCGGATCAGGATAAGATCCGTACCGTGCTGGATAATCTGTTGTCGAATGCGGTCAAGTTCACACCTCGCGGCGGCCTGATTACGATTCGGGCCAGCGCCACCCCCGCCAGTTTTGTGCTGGAGTTCGGCGACACCGGGCCCGGCATTCCGGACGACGAAAGCCCCAGGATATTTGAGGCGTTTTTCCAGGGCCGGCGTGAACAGGGCGGACAGGTGGGAGGCACCGGTATCGGATTGTCGGTGGTGCTCGAGTGCATTCAGGCGCACGACGGTTCGGTGGAGCTGATCAATACGGACGAATTTCCGGGCGCACATTTTCGGATTCACATTCCGCAAAAGCGTGCGGTAAGGCAACAGAAGTTGGCAGCCAATGGATAAGTGCTCGCGAAAAAAGCAGGTTCAACGCATCGCCGCGATGGGCGTGATACTGGCCATGGTCGGCGGCTGTACGCAGACGACAGACTGGCTGAAAGGCCGGCGCACAGCCAAGCCAAGCGACACGATCATCCTCGGAGCCCCGCAAGCGGATTCCTACCTTCAGGAGCTGAGCGATCTTGCGGGCGGCGATCCGGCCCGGCAGGCCGAAATATACGCTGACGCCGAGTCGGGCGCCGTCCTGACGCCGGGACCGAATACCGAGTTGCGCTTTGCGCTGGTACTCGCCACCCCCGGCCACGCAGAATCGGACGCGGAGAAGGCACAGAGCATGCTGCGCGAGGTACTGGCACAGTCCCAGCTGCTAACGACGGCAGAAATTTCTCTGGCGACGATCCACCTGAATAACGTAGAGCGTCTCATCGTCGCGAACGCCGAAGCTCGACGCCTGAGGCAATCGAATTCGCGCGCAGCCACGACAGAAGAACGGGCAGTGAGCCAGCGGCTGGCGAGCGTGGAGGCCGAGAACCGACGTCTGCGCCTCGAACTCGAGGCCGCCGAGGACAAGCTCGAAGCCATTACCTCGATCGAGCGCTCGATCCGAGAGCAGGAATAGCCTGGCAGGATCAGCCCCGGGCCGCGACCCAATCCACCATTCGCCCCTGTAGGAGCGGCCACCGGCCGCGACCGATTCCAAAGCCGGTTCTGTAGGAGCGGCCACCGGCCGCGACGGAATTTATGGCCCGCCTCTGTAGGAGCGGCCACTGGCCGCGACCCAACTACAAGCGAATTGATCCGGCAGGATCGGCCCCAGGCCGCGAGCCAGCGTCGCAGCTGCGCCGTACGCCCTTGCCGCACCCCATAAATATCACTAACCTAGCTTGCATGGTTTCTAAACAATCCCCACCCGAAGGCAAGATCCTGCTCGTCGATGACGACCCGGGATTGCTCCGCCTTCTGAGCATCCGGCTGCGCGCCGAAGGCTACGAGGTCGAGGCGGTAGAGTCCGCCCACAAAGCCTTGTCGACACTCGGTCGCTTCAGCCCGGATCTCGTTATTACCGATCTGCGCATGGACAAGATGGACGGCATCGGGCTCCTGAAAGAGCTGCAGTCGCGTTCGCCGGGCCTGCGCGTCGTTATCATCACGGCGCATGGCACGATTCCGGATGCCGTCACCGCCACGCAACACGGCGCATTCGGGTTCCTGACCAAGCCCATCGACAAGGACGAACTCATTGCCCTGGTTGAACGCGCACTGAAATTCTCGGGCTCTGTCGAAATCGAAGAAGGCTGGTCCGCGGACATAATCACGCGCAACCAGAACATGAAAGAGATCCTCCAGCAGGCGAAGATGGTCGCCGCAACCGATGCGCGCGTCCTGATCACCGGTGAAAGCGGAACCGGCAAGGAGTTGCTCGCACAGGCCATCCATCGCGCGAGTGACAGAAAAAACCGGCCGTTCGTTGCGATCAACTGCAGCGCCATGGCCGAGAACCTGCTCGAGTCCGAATTGTTCGGTCACGAAAAAGGTGCCTTCACGGGCGCGACCCGAAGCCACGAGGGACTGTTCCAGGCGGCCGAGGGCGGCACGCTGATGCTCGATGAAATCGGCGATATGCCGATGCGCCTGCAGGTCAAATTGCTGCGTGTACTGCAGGAGAGCCAGGTGCGGCCGGTCGGCAGCACCGAGGCGAAAGACATCGATGTTCGGGTCATTTCTGCGACACATCGCGACCTGCAGGAACTGATGACGGAGGGGCGCTTCCGCGAAGATCTGTACTATCGCCTGAATGTCGTCAACATCAAGTTGCCGACACTGGACGATCGACGCGAGGACATCCCGCTGCTTGCGGCGCACTTCCTTCGCTCGATCGCCCAGGAAGCCGACCAGGAACGCAAGGTCTACGCACCGGAAGCCGTGGAGATGCTGGTAACGGCGGAGTGGCCGGGCAACATCCGCCAGCTCTACAACGTGGTGCGCCAGAACGTTGCGCTATCGCGTTCGCCGGTTATCAGCGCCGAACTGGTGCAACAGTCGCTGGGCGAACATGCCGGCAAACTTGCGTCGTTCTCGGACGCGCGCGACGAATTCACGCGCAACTACCTGTCGCAGATCCTGCAGATTACGATGGGCAACGTGAGCCAGGCAGCACGTCTCGCCAAACGCAATCGCACCGACTTCTACAAGCTTCTCTCGCGTCACGACCTGAATCCGGACACCTTCAAGACGCGTTAAGGCGCTGTCGCGCGCGATGAATCGGCTGGCGATCCGTTGCACAGACCACTGTAGGCGCGCGCCCCGGCGCGCGACCCCCTACTTCCGCCGGGAACGACCCTGCCACCCAATGAACGTGCCACGCAACAGACCCCTGTAGGAGCGCGCCCTGGCGCGCGATCCCTTACCTCGCAGGGCATCGCGTTCTACAACCACTTGGCATCCCAAAACGGATAGTCTCGCAGGGTATCGACGATTCCGGCACGAAGCGGATTACTGACGATGTAGCGCGCGATACGTTCCAGGTCCTCAGTACGCCGAATCGCTCGATCATAGAACCCACGTTGCCAGATCTTCCCGCGCCGGCCCAGGAAGCGATTGATCTCTCGAGCCGAAAGAGACTTGACGGTATTGACGCAGGTCGACAATGAGGCCTGGTGCTGCAATGTGAACAGCCAGTGAAAATGATCAGGCATGACAACGTAGGCAAGCGTCTCTGTATGGCCAGATTCTTGCTCTCGCCGCAGCGAGCGCACAACCGCGCGCCCGCAAGTGTAAAACCTGAGAATGTCACGGCGATCTCGGGTTGCCGACGAAATGTGATAGATCTGATTCGGAAGGCTGCGACGGCCTTTGCGCAATTGGGAATAACCTTGCATCGGTCCATCATGTCAAGGCATGCAATGTCATTCACGACGCCAATCTGTTCCGATTGTGGTGTTTCGCGCGCCAGGGCGCGCTCCTACAGGGAAGAGGCGCTTTCCACGCATATTTGCAGATCGGGGAATTGTCGCGCGCTGGGGCGCGCTCCTACAGGGAAGAGGCGCATTCCACCAGTATTAGCAGGTCGGAGAATCGTCGCGCGCCGGGGCGCGCTCCTACAGGGAAGAGGCGCTTTCCACCCGTATTTGCAGATCGGGGAATTGTCGCGCGCCAGGGCGCGCTCCTACAGGGAAGAGGCGCTTTCCACGCATATTTGCGGATCGGAGAATTGTCGCGCGCCGGGGCGCGCTCCTACAAGACCTAGGCGCAGTCCTGCGTATACTGTTACGAAGCGGCTTTTTTCGAATAGCCCTCGGCGCTCAGACCGTACTTGCTCAACAGGTCGTATAAGGTCGGTCGTGTAATCCCAAGCAGCTCGGCCGCTTTTGACACATTGCCGTAGCTCCTGGTGAGCGCCACTCGAATCGCCTTGGATTCCGCTTGTGCGCGCACGACGCGAAGATTGAGCGAGTCGCCCCCCTCCTCGCCGACATCGAGCCCGAGATCCGCAGCGCTGACCATCTTGCCGTCGGCCATGATGACCGCGCCTTTGATCTTGTTCTCGAGTTCGCGAACATTGCCGGGCCATGAGTACGCCTCAATCGCCTGCACCGCATCGTCGGAAAAACCGTTGATGGCGCGCCGCTGTTTCTTGGCGTATTTCTGCAACAGTGTGCGGGCAAGTATCAAACGCCCTTCTTCACGCTCGCGATACGGTGGAATGTTGATCGTTATTTCACTGACGCGGTAATAAAGATCGTCACGGAACCGGCCTTCCTTGATCAGGTTTTGTGGATTCTGATTGGTCGCGCAAACGACGCGCACGTCGACCGAGATTTCCTGGCGACCGCCGACGCGTTCGATAACGCGCTCCTGCAGGAACCGCAGCATCTTCGCCTGCAGAGCCATCGGCATGTCGCCGATCTCATCGAGGAACAAGGTGCCGCCGCTCGCGAGTTCTACCTTGCCCATGGTCTGTTTGTGCGCGCCAGTGAACGCACCCTTCTCATGACCGAAAAGCTCCGACTCGAGCAGGTTTTCCGGAATCGCAGCACAGTTGATCGCGACAAAATTATTCTCGCCGCGCGGGCTCAGGCGATGCAATGCCCGCGCAAGCAGTTCCTTGCCAGTGCCGCTTTCGCCGAGCAGCAGCGTCGTTACGTCGGTGGGCGCAACCTTCTCGATCATCCGACAAACGGCGAGCATCGCTTCGCTCGCCGCAACGATGCCATCCAGCGGCGACTCGTTGACCTGGTGCTGCAGGCGTCGATTTTCGGTCTCAAGTTCGGAAATTGTGAAGGCGCGATCAACCAGCAGTTTCAGCGTGTCAGTATCTACCGGCTTCTCGTAGAAATCGTAAGCGCCCTGGGCGACGGCCGTCAGCGCATTTTTCTGGTCACCATTGCCGGTGACCACGATCACCTTCGTGTGAGGCGCCAGCCGCAGCGTTTCGGCGAGCGTCGCAAAGCCCTCCTCGACGCCTTCCGGCTTGGGCGGCAGACCGAGATCCTGCAGGACGACGGCGGGCTCGTGCCGCCGAAGCTCGGCAATCGCGCTTTCGCGGGTATCGGCGGTACAGACGTCATAGCCCTCGAAACACCACTTGAGCTGATTCAGTAGACCGGGGTCATCCTCGACGATTAGCAGTTTGCGGGCTTCTTCTGTCATGGACTCATTTGTTGGGGCGCGTCACCCACAGGGGACGAATGCGCAGGACTTCCCATGTTGCCACGAAGCGACGCCTCTGTGCAGGGGGATGGTTCACATGCGCGGCCGTCGACCAGTTCCTGAGGGAGCGGCCGTCTTCGCCCCGATGCTTTGGCCAATCGCGGCCACTGCGGCACCGATGGGAGCAGTCATTGTAGGAGCGCGCCCCGGCGCGCGACCTAAACAATTCGCGCGCCGGGGCGCGCTCCTAAAGGACACATAGTCTTCTACGTAGTTACCGCAGTTGCGAATCATTCTCATTTAGATTAACGTTGCGATATCACTCCACCTTTGACGATGAAACCTAATGAACATAATGACTTACGCGCCACTTGCCGCGCTGGCCATTCTTTTCCTGCCAGCGACGCTGCCGGCTGAAGATCAAGCCGAGGGCCCCAGGGAGATAGATACGGTAACGATCATCGGCAGGCCTGCTGATGCCGCAGACGTACCGGGCTCCGCGCACGTGATCGATGCACAGGAGCTCAAGACCTATCTCAACGGCGACATCCTGCGTGTGCTGCGCACGGTGCCAGGCGTTTACATCCAGGAAGAGGAAGGATTCGGCCTCCGACCCAACATCGGAATACGCGGTTCCGGTCTGGATCGCAGCGCGCGTATCGCATTGCTCGAGGACGGCGTACTCATAGCGCCCGCCCCGTACGCGGCCTCCTCCGCGTACTACTTCCCGACGCAGCGGCGCATGAGTGCCGTCGAGGTGCTGAAAGGCCCGGCGGCGGTCACCGTGGGTCCGCGCACCACGGGCGGCGCGATGAACCTGATCTCGACACCCATTCCCGACGCGATGGCGGCCAATCTGGACGTGCGCGGCGGCGATCACGGGACGCTCGACGCGCATCTAAATGTCGGCAACCGGGGCGAACGCGTTTCCTGGTTACTCGAGACCGTGCAGGCGAACGCCGACGGCTTCAAGACCATCGACGGGCCGGTCGGCGGCGACACGGGCTATGACATCGAGGACTACATCGCTAAGTTTCAGATTGACAGTGATCCGGCGAGCGAGCTGTATCAAAGCCTGCGCATCAAGCTGGGTTTTACCGATCAAATCTCGAACGAGACCTATCTCGGACTGACCGACGCCGACTTCCTGCAAGACCCTGGTCGCCGCTACGCTGCCTCGGCGAAGGATCGCTTCGTCAGCGATCACCAGCAATACCAGGCGACTTATGTCATCGACGCGGGCAAGAACTGGCGCGGTGAAGTCACGGCGTACCGCAACGAATTTGCGCGCAACTGGTACAAGTTGCAGTCGGTCGGTGGAGAGAGCATCCACGACGTGCTGGTCGACCCGGGCACTTTCGAAGCTGAATACGCCTTTATTACAGGCGCGAGCAGCCCTGACGACGCGATCCAGATACGCGCGAACAACCGCGAGTACCTGTCCCAGGGCGTGCAGGCGAAGATCGAATGGGACCTGGGCTTCGGTGAAACGGACGTATCCCTGAACACCGGCGTCAGGCTGCACCAGGACGAAGAAGACCGCTTTCAGCACCAGGATGGCTATCGCATGGACGACGGCGCACTGGTGCTGACGACCGCAGCGGCTGCCGGCTCGCAGACAAATCGCTTGTCGGACGCGGACGTGACTTCCGTGTTTGTCGATGCGGAAATTCGCAGCGGCGACTGGATTTTCACGCCGGGCGTGCGTTTCGAGGATATTGCCATGCGTCGTTTCGACTACTCGACGAGCGATCCGGGCCGGGCACTGGGCCCGACGCAGCTGCGCGAGAACTCGGTACAGGTATTGATCCCAGGCGTCGGGGCGCTGTATCGGCTGAGCGAAGACTGGCGCTTGCTTGCCGGCGTTCACAAGGGGTTCAATCCGCCGGGGCCGGGTAGCTCCGCCCGCGAAGAGGACAGCATTAATGTCGAGGCTGGCGCACGATTCGACAACGGAAATCTGAGCGTCGAGTCAATCTACTTCGTCAACGACTACGACAATCTCGTCGGCACGGTCACCGAGTCGACCGGTGGGGGTGGCCAGGTCGGTGACCAGTTTGATGGCGGCGAAGTCGTCGTCAGCGGGCTCGAACTGAGTGCGGGTTATCGCTTCAGTCTTGGCGCATTCGATGTGCCGCTGGCACTCCGCTATACGTGGACGAACAAAGCGGAGTTCAGGAACGCTTTCGAGTCCGGTTTCGAGCCCTGGGGCGACGTCGCGGTCGGTGACGAACTGCCTTACATCCCCGAGAACCAGTTGCGCGTGACGGGCGGGCTCGAGCACGAAAGATTCCGCGTCAACCTGGCCGCGAGCTACGTGGGCAAGATGCGCACGCAGGCCGGTCAAGGTACCTACGAGCCTTTGGAGCGCATCGACTCACACACCGTCTGGGACCTGGTCGCCGCCTACAATGTCACCGAAAAGCTTTCGACCTACGTAAAAGTCGATAACCTGCTTGACGAGACTTACATTGCGGCGCGACGCCCGGCGGGTGTTCGGCCGGGTCTTCCGAGGACGGCGTACCTGGGTATTACCTATCGCCTGTAGGAGCGCGCCCCGGCGCGCGACACGTACCATGCCCGCTGTCGCGCGCCGGGGCGCGCTCCTACACCGAATCGACGGGCGCCGGAGGGCTGTCGCGCGCCGGGGCGCGCTCCTACAGTTCACCCAGGGGCAGCCCGCTCGGCAACGACTTAGGCACGTCGCCGCGCATGTCCAGCATGGCGGGATCGGTGAGTGCGTGCAGGAAGTCTATGAGTTGCCGGATCTCGCGTTCATTCAGTTTGATCGGCGGCAGTTCGTTCGCCCGGCCGATGCTGGCAACGACGCCGGTGTCCGATAAGGCAAGATAGTCCTGCGCATCGAGGTCCGGCCGGGCCGGCAAGACAAGCTGTGACGGGTCGTAGTTATACAGCGAAAGGATGGCATCGAAGTGGTGGTCCAGCATGGCCTCCAGCGTGTTGAACGCACCTGAGTGACCGTAGGGTGCAGTCTGGGCAACATTTCGCAACGACGGCACCCTGAACCTGTAGCGATCGCTCGTATTGCCCGTGACACGCTCGCGACCAAAGTCTTCGTAACCATACGCTCCGTCGCCCTTGCCAGGACCGACCTGCGGCATGGCAATGGCGCGGAACGAATGGTCGGTCTGAAACGCACCGCTGTGGCAGCTCGCACAGCTTCCCTTTCTCGCGGAATAGAAGATGCGCATGCCGGCTTTGGCAGATTCGCTGATGGCGCTGCGCTCGCCGCGAAGATAGCGGTCGAACGGACTGTTGTCCGACCGCCAGTTTGCGGCCTCGAAAGCGGCGATCGCGTTGGCGGCATGCGTGAAACGGATGTCGTCGGCGGAACCCACGTCCTCAAATACGTCGACAAACTGCGCGACGTAGCCTTCGATGCCACGAAGGCGTTCGGCAAGCTGTTCCCAGACACCATCCGGGCCCGCGAGTCTGCCGGCGGCGGCGGCATCGGCGACAGGGTTCTCCCCTGCCTGCCCTGCCATCTCGGCGGCCGATGTGACGGGGAACATCGCCTGCACCGCCAGCGGGTTTTCGAGACCGTCCGGCAAATCATCGCCGGCCGGCGACTCGATGCCATTCGGAAAATTCCTGCCCGGTTGTACGCGCCCGTCGTGAAACAGGTGCGTAAACTCCCTTGCGCCAAGGTTGAATAGCGCGGGTGCATTACGCGGCACGCGCTCATGCACGGCGTCGGTGCCGAGGCCGGTATCGCGCGTGACACCCAGGCCCCGCCCGCCTTCCCCTACTGGCAGCGACAGGCCGTCACCCGTTGCAGTCAAGGAATGATGACAGGTGGCACACGAAATATTCAGGTTGCCGCTCAGTATCTTGTCAAAGAACAGCTGCGCGCCGAGCTGAACTTTGGCGGCATGCGGCTCGCCGTTATCGTAGTAGTCTGAGTCGGCTACGGGCGGAGGCAGCAAACGCTTCGATAACTGCCCGTCATTGTCGGCTGCTACTGCGGAAGAAGAAATTATGAAAAGGGCGCAGAACGCTGCCCCAATTTGCTGCGATTTCCCCATGACCAACGTCCTTGTGTGTCGATTGATAGTCCTTGTTGACACACAAGATGCGCCGGCGCGGTCCGGACGACAATCGCAGTTTCTGCCTGAATTGGGTAGTTATTGCAGGGCCAGCCCTTGTTCGAGACCAAGCTGTGACGCGCGCCGGATAGATGTAGGAGCGCGCCCCGGCGCGCGACAGCCACCGTGGTTCGTGTCGCGCGCCGGGGCGCGCTCCTACACAAGTCGAACCGACCAGAGCCAGCGCTGTCGCGCTGGCACTGTCCCCTTGACGGAGAGACGCGCTCCGACGGAGATGCTGTTACGGCACTACCTTGATGGCGACTCCCGAGTACCGACTCTCGACTTGCGCGGTGTTGAATGACTTCGCGGCAAACCGATACGTGCCCGGAGCGAGGTCTTCTACCACGTAGGTTGTCAGACTCTCGTTTTCGAGCCTCACCGAATTGGGATAGACACCAGGCTCGGTTCCCCAGAAGATAATGTAGCCGTCGAGGTCTGTCAGCTCGGTACCGTCTTCATTTTGCGTCGGTGCCGTCCACTCGAGCGTCACCGAACCGAGGCTCACAGCCTGAACCGTAATCGTGAACGGTCCCAGGGTTGCCTCTGCCTGCCCGTCGGACACGGTGATCGATATGTCCGTATACGTGCCAACATGCTCGGACTGCGGCGTACCGCTGATCTCACCGGTGCCCTCGTCGAAACTCGCCCAGACCGGCAATCCCGCAACGATGAACGACAGCGGGTCGTTATCCGCATCGGTCGCCGTCGGCGCAAACGAGTAGGTTTGGCCGGCATTCACGTCTGTCGCCGGCGTACCGGAAATCTGCGGAGCAGAGTTGGCAACCACGTCATTGACCGTAATGGTGAATGGCCCTAACGTCGCCTCGGCCTGCCCGTCAGACACCGTAATCGAGATATTTGAATACGTGCCGACATGCTCGGACTGCGGCGTACCGCTGATCTCACCGGTGCCCTCATCGAAACTCGCCCAGACCGGCAATCCCGCAACGGTAAACGACAGCGGGTCGTTATCCGCATCGGTAGCGGTCGGCGCGAAGAAGTAGTTCTGGCCGACGGTCACTTCTGCCGGTGGTGTACCCGAGATTTGCGGCGCGGAATTGCTGACCACGTCGCTGACGGTGATCGTGAACGGTCCCAGCGTGGCCTGTGCCTCGCCATCCGACACGGTTATCGAGATACCTGCGTACGTACCGATATCGCCGGCCTGCGGCGTGCCGCTGATCTGCCCCGTAACGTCATTGAAACTCGCCCATGATGGCAGTGCGGAAATCATAAACGACAGCGGATCGTTGTCCGCATCGCTGACCGAAGGCGTAAAGGAATAGGCCGAACCGACCTGCACGGAACCCGGCGGCGTCCCGGAGATATTGGGTGCGCGATTTGCGCCACCGATCGTCTGCGTCCGGTCGTTCGCAATATCGTTGACGGTTGAAAGCACCGCATCGCTGCCACCGGCAACCAGCAGAATCGCATTGTCCAAGCGAGTCCGGTAGTCGGCGGGCAACGCGAATGTGCGCACTGTCGACGAGCTGGCGCCTGCCATGACGCCATCGAGCGACGACAGCAAGTCGGCGATAGCGCTATCGTTCGTCGTCGCGTGCGCGGCAACGAGTCCGACGCGTGCATGCGACAGCATGTCTCCGGTCACGGTGAGATCTTCCAGCGTCGGACTGGCGGCTGCCGAGGAAACCTGGCTGATTGCGTTGTTCATCGATTGCGTTGCATTCGCACCGTTGACATGCAACTCGTTAGCCATTGTCTCCAGCAGTACCTGCGCCGAAACAAGAGTCGCGACCGCAGCGGTACGCGCGCTGGCACGTGGCCCGCCCGCGCCGTCTACGACGCCATCGGTAAGGTCTGATGACAATGCCCGGACAACAGCATCGCCGGAGGTCGCAAATCCACTTGCGCTGAGTGCATCACGCGTTCGCCTCACAGTCTCACCGAGGGCCTCTGATGCCCGGATGATCTGTGCGACATTGCCGCTGTTGATGGTCGTGGTCATCGGACCGGATGTCGCGAGTGACGTCAGTCCGTTGTTGAACTCCTCCGAAACCGTCTGTTGTGCGGACTGGAGATTGGCCTGGGTGATACCGCCGGGCAGATCGCGGGCGAGTTCAACAGCGAAAGTAGAGAACGGGTTCACGTTGGCGACCGACGCGGAACCAGGTTGCATAACCGCGCCGAGGAGCACGAAATCAGGCGCCGTGTTTGTTACGAGGTCGGTTCCGTTCGTTGCATCAACCGTTAATGGATAGAACTCGCTGAAGGTTTGAACGGTGACTTCGTAGTTGGCCTGCGAGTCACTCTCCGTCTGCGCAAGCTCAACGCCGTCGTTGCGCCGAATTCGCATGGTCGCGCCGACGACCGGTCCGTCACCCACGCTTCCCGAAAGCCGATGATCTGCGGCGACGTCGTTACTGGTCCTGGACTCTGACGTGCCGGTCAGGCAGCCACTGAGCAGCAATGACGCGAATGTCAGCGCGGCGGCGTTACGGAAAAAACCTGTTTGCTCTGTTCCCATCATGGGTAATGCTCCTGCCTGTCTTCAGGCGGACAACCCAGCGCTTGATTAAGAAACAAAGCCGGACTCGACACGGACGTGCCGAATGCCTGTCGTGGCGACGGTATCAATCGGACCCTGTCCGATGTCGTCGTCGCCTTCCTGGCAACTCCGCTGTCGTAGGCTCTCGCCCTTAGACCGGTGGCTTTGCGTCCCAACCTCTCGATTGGTTTGCCCTTTTCAGTAGTCACTCGATAAAAAGTTAAGTTAGTAGTACGCGAGATTATCCGCGCAGTAAAGGTACGTTATCACCTTGTGTAGGAAAAAAAACCTGTCTCAAAAGGGCGACAGGCATTTGAAAAATGTGACGTGCATCACGAATTTTGGTGAGCGCACACGACACGCAATTAGAAAAACGTGTCGCACGGCGCGGTGCTCTCTTAGGCACGATTCTAGAAATAGTCTCTATGTGCCTGATTAGCTGAAGCAGTGGCGCTACGACGAGACTTGTGAAAGATCAGCGCAGCGCCGATTATTGCCTGTAGGAGCGCGCCCTGGCGCGCGACAAAATGCCGATGTTGACTGTCGCGCGCCAGGGCGCGCTCCTACAGATTAATTCACCAATATGATGCATATCGTCAGATGCTTAATCCAAGACACCGTTACAACGTTCCTTGTGCGCCGATGATCCCTCCATCAACCGGAATGACCACACCGGTAACATAGCCTGATGCTCGGGACGCGAGGTAGATCGCTACACCCGCCATATCTTCGGGCTCGCCAATGCGTTTCAGTGGCACCCCTTTCCGGATCTGCTCGCCCATCGTCTCCAGCGTGTGCGCCATCATCGCGCTGGGAAACGGACCGGGCGCGATCGCATTGACCGTAATATTTCGCGCAGCGAGGTGCGATGCCAGCGTTCGTGTCAGGTGATGTACGGCCGCCTTGCTGGGCCCATAGGAGAACGTCGGCAGCCTGTTGACACCAAGCCCGTCGACGGAGCCCACCATGATGATGCGGGCGGGGTCCTCGGGACGGGCCGCATTTTCGAGCAACGGCAACAAGGCCTGCGTCAGGAAGAACGGCGACTTGACGTTGATGTCCATCACCTTGTCCCAGCCCGCTTCCGGAAACTCCTCGATCGGTGCACCCCAGGTGGCACCCGCGTTGTTAACGAGAATGCCTAGCCTGTCCTCGCGACTTTTTATCGCCTTCACGAGCCCTGAGATGCCGTCCGCCGTCGACAGATCGGCGGGTATAGAGACGCATTCCCCCAACTCCGAAAGCCGTGCCGCGGTCGCGTCGCAAGCCTCGGCCTTGCGTGCCGAGATATAGGTACGCACGCCGTTGGCAACGAATCCCTCGGCAATCATCTCGCCGATTCCTCGGGAGCCGCCGGTTACCAGCGCGACCTTTCCGGCTATGTCAAAGAGGTTCTTCATTACCGTACGTCTCCTGTAGGAGCGCGCCCCGGCGCGCGACCATTTACATACTCTAAAAAAATGTCGCGCGCCGGGGCGCGCTCCTACACGCCGCGAATATGTGACCCGTGTTTCGGTTTATACCTAACGCTATTGACAATCATTCGCATTTGCGATTGAATACATCATAAGCACGTAAGGTATTGAAATTATGTACGTCTGTGTGTGCAACGCTATCACCGATAAGCAAATCCGGAAAGCGGCGAGGTCCGGCGTGACGGACCTTTACGGCTTGCAGCGGGAGCTTGGCGTGGCTGCCGGCTGCGGATCATGCCGGGACACGGCGGCCGAGATTCTCGCGGAATCGCAGCAAAGGCCGGGATACGCAGAACCGGTGACATACCGCCCCGCCCTCGCCTGACCTCGCCTTACTTTCTATCGATAAGAAGCCCCGCCTGACGGGGCTTTTTTTGTTTGAAAGCCGACGCAGTCAATCCTGTGACCTGCGTCACAGTGCAAATCCCTGCGTGTCGAAATACTTAACAGAGACCCGAATGCACGGATGTAAGTAGCTGATTAATAGTTCCTTTTTGGTACTTGGCACGGTGCTTGCTCTAACAGTACTGTAAGGAAACTACTTGGGCAAAAAAATTATGGAAAACTTCTCGAAATTCACCCTGGCAATACTGGCAACCGCCTTCGCACTATCGGCAAATGCCGACCCGATCGAAATCGTGGCGCTCCCCGGCGGCGCTCATCCAGCGACGCTCGGCGGCTATACGATGACCCCGTTCGCGGAACCTTCGGGCACGAGCGACTGCACACCGTCGGCGTCGGGAGGCGAAGTCTGCTTCCAGGACCACGACGGCAACAGTGTCGCCCTCCCTGCGGATGATCCGTGGTGGTGGGAATACGACGGCACCCCGGCACCGGACCACGGCAATATCTTCGTCGTGCACGGCCACAACTGGATAGACCTCATCCTGCCGCCGAACACACGCGCATTTTCGCTGTTCGTTGGTGCCAGCGGGCACGGCAACGCCTGGATCCAGGCTCACGATAGTGCTGGCAACGTCACACCCGAAGTCCATTTTGGCGTTAACCAGAATGACACCAGTGGCTATGGTATTTATACGACGGGATGCACGTCGCTGACTCGCATCACCGTGGAACCGTGGGCGTGGGGCTTCGGTTACCTCGCCTCCAATCAGGGCGAATGCGTGTCCGTGCCTGAGCCGGCGCCGATTGCACTGCTCGGCATGGGCCTGCTCGGTATTGCGCTGTCGCGCCGAATACGGGTCAAACGTCAGCGCGTTGCCTGACGCCGGCGTTGTCGATCGCATTGAAAAGGGGCCTTGCGGCCCCTTTTCTTTTGCCGTCACAAGGTCTTATAGTGAAGACCACAAAACAACAATAGCCGGAGATACTGCATGAAGGGCGACAGCACCGTCATCGAACACCTCAACAAGGTCCTGAAGAATGAACTGACTGCGATAAATCAGTACTTCCTGCATTCGCGCATGCTCAAGGACTGGGGACTGAACAAGCTTGGTGACTACGAGCACGGCGAGTCGATCGACGAGATGAAGCACGCGGACCAGTTGATCGAGCGTATCCTGTTCCTGGAAGGACTGCCGAACCTGCAGGACCTTGGCAAGCTTCGGATCGGCGAGGACGTTCCCGAGATACTGCAGTGCGATCTCGATATGGAACTGGACGCGATACCCGACCTGCGCGCGGCGATTGCCTACTGCGAAGCCCACAAGGACTATGTCTCCAGGGATCTGTTCGACGCGATCCTGGTGTCCGAGGAAGAGCACGTAGACTGGCTGGAGACGCAGATTCAGCTAATCGAGAAAATAGGCCTGCAGAACTACCAGCAGTCACAGACCTAGCTTGATGGCTCCAGCATGACCGTACCGGTGCCGTGCGGTCGCTCATGCATGTCCGAGCGCAGACCCTGCCTTGGGGAATCCTTCGCAGGGATGGCTCCACGACAGCAGGTACGATAATAGCGGAGACCCGGCGCAGGCTGCCAGGCGCAAGATGACCAGACTCGGTATCAAGGTAGTGCCCGGGGCATCGACGTCCGAGATCGTCGGCTGGCTGGGCGATGATCTGAAAATTCGCATTTCCCAGCCGCCGGAAAAAGGCAAGGCCAATCGCGCGGTCGAGACACTCATGTGTCGCGCCCTGGGGATACGGGCCGGAGCCGTCCGAATCATTCGTGGCGGTACGTCTTCGCACAAAGTGCTCGAGATCAAGGGATTATCGTTGGCGGAAATAAGGGCCAAGCTTGCGGCGAGTTAGCAAGGCGTTTGCCAAGCGGAATCTAGATTCCCCAATGAAAAAAACACCCGCAGCGAACTGCGGGTGTCTTCTCACAAGCCTTGGTCTTGTGCTTTAGACGGACCGGAAACTGCCAAGTCCGTGTGTTTTGTCCGAACCCGCTACGGAGCTATCCCGCTCGGGCCTGGCGGCTGGAAGAACAGGCTCCTCATTATCCCCAGGTCAACCGGGTTAACCACACCGTCGCCATTGAAATCGGCGTCCGGATCGGCCGTAAAGAACACGGCGCGAAGCAGTCCCAAATCGACCGCATTCACTATGCCGTCATTATTCAGGTCGGCGTCGCAGATGTTGCCGTAGCCATCGCCGTTGGTGTCACGCTGGTCCGGGTTGGGAATGTTCGTACAGTTATCCGCAACATTCGGTACACCGTCGCCGTCGTCATCCAGCTGACTCGCTGAACAACCATTTGCGTCGACCGGCTCACCCGGTGGGGTGTTCGGGCAGATGTCGAACGCATCCGCAACACCGTCACCGTCTTCGTCGAGCTGGCTCTGCGAACAACCGTTAGCATCCACCGCTTCACCCACCGGCGTGTTCGGGCAGGCATCGACATCGTTGGCAACGCCGTCACCGTCATCGTCCAGCTGGCTCTGCGAGCAACCGTTCGCATCGACCGCTTCACCCGCTGGCGTGTTCGGGCAGGCATCGACATCGTTGGCAACGCCGTCACCGTCATCGTCCAGCTGGCTCTGCGAGCAACCGTTCGCATCGACCGCTTCGCCGACCGGCGTGTTCGGGCAGGCATCGACATCGTTGGCAACGCCGTCACCGTCATCGTCCAGCTGGCTCTGCGAGCAACCGTTCGCATCGACCGCTTCACCCGCTGGCGTATTCGGACAGGCATCGACATCGTTGGCCACGCCGTCGCCGTCGTCATCCAGCTGGCTCTGCGAGCAACCGTTCGCATCCACCGCTTCACCCGCTGGCGTGTTCGGACAGGCATCGACATCGTTGGCAACGCCGTCACCGTCGTCATCCAGCTGGCTCTGCGAACAGCCATTGGCATCGACCGCTTCGCCGGCTGGCGTGTTCGGGCAGGCATCGACATCGTTGGCAACGCCGTCACCGTCGTCATCCAGCTGGCTCTGCGAGCAACCGTTCGCATCCACCGCTTCGCCGGCTGGCGTGTTCGGACAGGCATCGACGTCGTTGGCCACGCCGTCGCCGTCGTCATCCAGCTGGCTCTGCGAACAGCCATTGGCATCGACCGCTTCGCCGACCGGCGTGTTCGGACAGGCATCGTCGCTGTTCACGACACCGTCACCGTCATCGTCCAGCTGGCTCTGCGAGCAACCGTTCGCATCGACCGGCTCACCGGGCGGCGTGTTCGGACACAGGTCATCTTCGTTGAGGACACCGTCACCGTCGCCGTCAACCTGGCCTGCTGAACATCCGTTCGCGTCGACCGGCTCACCCGGTGGGGTGTTCGGACACTGGTCATCCGAATTCACCACGCCGTCGCCGTCGTCATCCAGCTGGCTCTGCGAGCAACCGTTGGCATCCACCGCTTCACCCGCTGGCGTGTTCGGGCAGGCATCGACATCGTTGGCAACGCCGTCACCGTCGTCATCCAGCTGGCTCTGCGAGCAACCGTTGGCATCCACCGCTTCACCCGCTGGCGTGTTCGGACAGGCATCGACATCGTTGGCCACGCCGTCACCGTCGTCATCCAGCTGGCTCTGCGAACAACCGTTCGCATCGACCGCTTCGCCGACCGGCGTGTTCGGACAGGCATCGACATCGTTGGCAACGCCGTCACCGTCATCGTCCAGCTGGCTCTGCGAGCAACCGTTCGCATCGACCGCTTCGCCCGCCGGCGTGTTCGGGCAGGCATCGACATCGTTGGCAACGCCGTCACCGTCATCGTCCAGCTGGCTCTGCGAACAGCCATTGGCATCGACCGCTTCGCCGACCGGCGTGTTCGGACAGGCATCGACATCGTTGGCAACGCCGTCACCGTCGTCATCCAGCTGGCTCTGCGAGCAACCGTTGGCATCCACCGCTTCACCCACCGGCGTGTTCGGGCAGGCATCGACATCGTTGGCAACGCCGTCACCGTCATCGTCCAGCTGGCTCTGCGAGCAACCGTTGGCATCCACCGCTTCACCCGCTGGCGTGTTCGGGCAGGCATCGACATCGTTGGCAACGCCGTCACCGTCGTCATCCAGCTGGCTCTGCGAGCAACCGTTGGCATCCACCGCTTCACCCGCTGGCGTGTTCGGACAGGCATCGACATCGTTGGCCACGCCGTCGCCGTCGTCATCCAGCTGGCTCTGCGAGCAACCGTTCGCATCCACCGCTTCGCCGGCCGGCGTGTTCGGGCAGGCATCGACATCGTTGGCAACGCCGTCACCGTCGTCATCCAGCTGGCTCTGCGAGCAACCGTTCGCATCCACCGCTTCGCCGGCTGGCGTGTTCGGACAGGCATCGACGTCGTTGGCCACGCCGTCGCCGTCGTCATCCAGCTGGCTCTGCGAACAGCCATTGGCATCGACCGCTTCGCCGACCGGCGTGTTCGGACAGGCATCGTCGCTGTTCACGACACCGTCACCGTCATCGTCCAGCTGGCTCTGCGAGCAACCGTTCGCATCGACCGGCTCACCGGGCGGCGTGTTCGGACACAGGTCATCTTCGTTGAGGACACCGTCACCGTCGCCGTCAACCTGGCCTGCTGAACATCCGTTCGCGTCGACCGGCTCACCCGGTGGGGTGTTCGGACACTGGTCATCCGAATTCACCACGCCGTCGCCGTCGTCATCCAGCTGGCTCTGCGAGCAACCGTTGGCATCCACCGCTTCACCCGCTGGCGTGTTCGGGCAGGCATCGACATCGTTGGCAACGCCGTCACCGTCGTCATCCAGCTGGCTCTGCGAGCAACCGTTGGCATCCACGGCTTCGCCCACCGGTGTGTTCGGGCAGGCATCGTCGCTGTTCACGACGCCGTCGCCGTCATCGTCCAGCTGGCTCTGCGAACAACCGTTGGCATCCACGGCTTCGCCCACCGGCGTATTCGGACACAGATCATCCGCATCCGGTACACCATCGCCGTCCGAATCCAACGGAGGCAGCACAAGTGTCGGAACCAGGCACCATTCATCCAGCGTGCCGGGATCCGGTCCCACAGCATCCGCGACATCCAGGCGCCAGCTTCCGGACAGGTCTTCCCCGTCGAACGCCGCTAGCGGTTCGTTCGGAACAAGATTTCCGCCGAGCGCAGGATTGGAAGAGCAAGTGGTTTCGACCGGCGCCGTGCCTTCGTCATCGAGCGTCGCGTCAATATCGTCGGAGCTACAGCCAAAAGTAGATGCAGGTACACCGGGACGGTCGATCAACACAACGCTCGTACCCGTGTCTTCATGCACCAGCGAGAAGCTGAGATCACCGACCCACGTATGAGTTACTTTCAGCGACACGTTCAGGTCTGCAAGCTCGCCGGAATCCGCCACAACCAGGGTATCTGACGTGCCTGAAGGGGTCGCATCAGGAATCGAAAGGTTCGGGGCGCGACAAATCTCGAGACTGGTCGTGAAACTGAAGGTTGCAGAGTTCGAGCCTTCTCCGCACGGATTTTCCGCACGAACGCGCCAGTAATACGTTGTCTCAGAAGACAACGTGCCGTCGGGCGCAGCACTTGTATCGGTCGTCTGTATCGTGAAATCGATGCTGCCGAACGCCGGATCATCGTCGATTTCAACGGTATAAGTGCTCGCTCCGGGTACGGCTGTCCAACTCAGCGTCGGTGCGGTCGACACGTTCAGTGCACCGTCAAGCGGCGCCACCAACCCCGCGGCACCAGGAGCCGCATCGAACGCCGTAACGTTAATTGTTGTGGACTTGTCCGCAGCTCCGGTTGCACTGCCCATGATGTCGAAGCTGTAGCCACCCGCGGCTACGGCACCCAGGGTAACGGAGGCAATACTCGTATTCGGCGGCTGCGCGGGCGTGACCGGGTTGGTCGAGAAACCACCGGAAAATCCTGCGGGCAGGGTGCTGAAACTCAAGGTAACGGGATTGACGAAGCCCTGGACGGAACCCACCGAAACGGCTATGTCGTCAAGTGTGTCAAATGCACAGGCCAGCTGAGTCAGTGGATCAGCCGACAGCGAGAATCCAGCGGCGGCACCCGCGTTGGGTTCATCATCGACGTACACGTCCTTCATGTTTGGCGGTCCGTCGCGGTTGTCTGTCCACGCCGAGATCACCTTGTCGCCGAGCACCGAGAGACCGTTGTAATCGCCCCATTCCTGACCGTCCGTCAGATTGGCCGACGTCGCGCTGCTGACTCGCTCGGGGTCCGTCCAGTTCACGCCACCGTCGGACGAGAACGTGTAATACAGGTCAACGCCGGTCCGATTGACAGAGTTGCGCGTGTCGTAGAACACCACGTGTACGTTGCCGAACTCGTCCACTTTCATCCACTGATTGAAGCGGTCGACCGTCAGAACGTCCGCGGTCGGATGCACGATGGTCGAATTCCAGGTAGTGCCGCCATCACGCGAATACGCCACGTGGACCTGGGTATGATTGTTAGCTGCAACACCGCTTTCCGGCGCGTTCGTATCCGTCCAGCTGACATAGACACTGCCGTCGAACGGGCCGCCGGAGCGGTCCGAATCTGTGGTCGCATAGATCCATGCGTTGCGCGATTCCATGGCCGGAATCGGGAAGTCGAACGATCCGTTGGTGTTTGCGATCGAGAACGAAGGATCGAACGTTAGGCCGCCGTCGGTCGACTTCAACATCTGGATCGTTTGCGTTCCGAAAGCGCCATAAGCATAGTAGATGTCGCCGTTTGAGGTCGTCGTGATATCGCTGCCGATACCGCTCGGCGCGCCGGGAAACGACTGGATGTCGTAGGTATCGCCCATGTCCTCGGACCGGGCGAACTGCATCGTGTTGCCGTTGTGATAGGTAACGTAGACGTTGTCCTGATACGGCGATGACGGCGAACGATCGACGTGGATGAACTCCTTGTCGCTGCCGCTCGTCGTAAGATCACGTCGGTCAACCCAGGTCTGCCCGCCGTCGAAAGAACGCCACGCCGATACGCCAATCGGGCCGGATAACGCCGCTGCATAGGCAATGCTCCCGTCCGACGACCAGTCGACGGTCGGGTCGCAACAGGTATTCGGCAAGACGCCCTGGATCGTCCAGGTCACACCGCCGTCGGTGCTGTAGTACATTTCCTGGCCACCGTTATTGTTGGCGCCGGCTATGACCTGTTGCGGATTGACCGGGTTGATTTCGACGGTAATCTCATTGGCGCCGAGTACCTGGTTGAGCTGTATCTCCCTTCCAGCCTGATCTGGTTTTTTCGCCAATTCCCGCCGATCGAATTCGATCTTGCCGTTCTGCATCAGGCCGCCGTACTTGAGACCGAACATTTGCAGTGCGGCACGGGGATATTGCGCGGGGCCGGAGTTACGCAGATGCGGCCACATCTTTCGCATCTCGACGCGGAAGAAAGCAGGAACCTGGTCGTGCAGCTCGTCCTCGTTCTTCGCCAGGTATTTCAGGTCGTGGGCGGTCAACGCGTAGTTGCGATCATCCCACGGACCGTATTTAGCCAACTCCTCATACTTCACGCTCTGGTCCGCGCCTCGCGACTGCTGGATCAGGATCGAGTCGCTATTTGATTGGGCAACGGCCGTCGCGCTCAAAAGAATCGCCAACGCGACACTGGTTAAAAAGCTGCAGGTTTTTCCCGGAATTCTGAGCATGACTATCCCCAAGTTTTATCTTTCGAATTACGTGTTTTTTCAGTGTGTCACGTTTCTGTTGTTTTCGTTTTCGTTATTCTCGATCGACTGGTCGATTAACGCCTGGTCTGCTCGTCGTCACCGCACGGTTTCGACTTCTGTGCATCTGGCTCGTCTTCTGCCTCAGCGTCTCGCTTTAGTCCGCCGTAGCGAAGCTGGAACAATGGCACGGCGGAACGTGGATACTGGGCAGGCCCCGATCGGCGCAGGTTTGGCATCTCCTTGCGCAACTCGACACGAAAAAAAGCCGGAATAGGGTCGTGAAGATCTGCTTCGTCCGGCGACAAAAACTCCAGGTCCTCGGCAGTCAACGCGTAGTTCCTGTCATCCCAGGGACCGAATTTGGTCAGCGAGCGGTAATCGACACGCTGATCAACACCGCGCGACTGGTCGATCACATAGGCCTCTTCAGAGTCCTGTGCAACCGTCGCCATGGACGCGAGTACCAGGGCGCCGACTCCAGCGAGCCGCGCTGTCCTGTTTCTGCGTAGCGGCTGCACTGGCTGCCGCGCCTATCCCAGAACCAGACCCGGTTTCGTTCTGCGCCTAAAGATCGCGATCCCGGCAAGGCCCAGACAGAGCAGAGCGAGAACGCCGGGTTCGGGTACCGGCACGACCTCGTCCGCCCTCGTCACCTCGACCACGCCGTAGTCGACGGGAATGAGGTCAACGAAAGTCGTTCCATCGACCCAGGGCCCCGCGATGCCATTGGTGGCCTGGGTACCCAGGACAGTGCTCGCGCCCATCGTGTCCAGTACCTGAAACACGACGCTGCCAAGTACGTTGAAACCAAAAATTCCGTTGAAATCGCCAACCCCCCAGCTTTCGAGGAGGCCGTCCAGGATATCGGGATCACGGCCAAAGCCGGGATCGCCGACCATATTATTGACCAGGCTCACAAACTGCAGGGAAAGCGAGTCGAAGAATATGTCGAAGCCGCCGCCGAGGGTGCCGTTGGTGTAGTCGGTGAAGTCCATGACCACGTCGAAGGACACCAAGTCCCCTGTATTGACGTCCGTTACCGGTGTCGTCGGCACGAGATTAATGAAAGCCGCGTTGGCTGAGCCCGCGCACAGCAGCAGCGCTGTGACAAAGGCCATTCTTAGATTCGTCATTATTCGGTCCCCTGACATTTCGATGTCGCCCTTTAGGGTTTGAGTTGCAAGATATATGCCGCTACTGAAATCCTTTCTATTTCAGCAAATTGCCGCTTTCTTTCTGGATTGAATGTAAAGAAACTCGACGCTTTTCCTTCTCCGGATCCTTCGATTCGCTCCCGAGAGTCGTAGTGAAGGCCCGCATAAAAAAGCCCCGCAAGGCGGGGCTTTCTATCAATCAAGAGCTTCAGGGCCGTAGGCTGCAGGTACTATGACTGCCGCCGCCGGCCACGGCTCAAGCCCAGTGCCATGAGACCGAGTCCGAAAAGAGCCAGCGTACCGGGTTCAGGCACCGCCTCATATTCGACGATATAGCCGATCATGATGTCACGGTTTTCCATGTCATCAAACAGGCCGACATCCGGCCAGTAATGAAGGTAATGCTGAGTGCCGCCGACACCGTTATTCGGCTCGCCCGGAGCCCAGGGCGCGTAATCCCACGCCTCGCCGGTCACCCAGGCCCAATCACCCAGGGGCTCGCCGGAACCCGGAATCTGGTAGCCACCGAGCCAGTAGCGCTCGAGGTTGCCGACGCCGAAGGTGGCAAGCAGATCAGCGACGAAAACATTCTCGGCCTCGGAGGTTACCGTTACAAGGTGACCGCCGGACGCGTTGGCAAGCGCGTTGGCTGCTTCCCAGGTCAGCGTCACATCGCCGGTAACGACGCTGTAACCGTTGCCATTGCCGCTCCAGACCGAAATCGGGTCTGCCGATGCTGCACCAGCCCATCCGAAAGCCAGGATGATAAGAAAAATCCGTTTTTTCATTTTGTTACTACTCGTCCAGGCAATATTGCCAGTTGCCTATAGCGATGCATGAAGCGAGCCAACTTATAACCCATTGTTTTTATTAATCTTTTTTTTGATAGCTCGCTCCCTTCGTAAAGAAAATCGACGCCGTTTTATGGCCGCAGTCGCTTGACCGACCCTGACTATTTCAAGACACTGGCTGGCCAGGTTTTCAAGCGGATTCCCAGTGACGATTTTTTACGCAGCTGCCTGCCAGACCGACTTCCCTGCCCCCGTCGATCGCAGCGAAATCGCGTCACGCACCAGGAGGATGTGCGAGATCGTCGAGCAGACTATCTTGGGCTACGAGCCGTTTCACGATGTCCGCCTGCTGGCGTTCCCGGAATTCGCCCACGCCGTTCCGATCTACCAGACGGTCTCCGAGCTAAAGAGCAAACTGGCCGTCCCGGTCCCGAACGAACACACGGATGCCTACGCCCGGCTGGCGAAAAAGTACGGCTGCTGGATACAGACCGGCACATTCATTGAAAACGATCCGGATTACCCGGGCTTTCTCTTCAATACGACGGCACTCATTGGGCCTGATGGCCTCTTGAGCAAGTACCGCAAAGTGAACCCCTGGATACCCTGGGAGGTACACGCATCGCCGCACGACGTGCCGGACTACAAGGAGAACCCGTTTCCCGTCACAGAGACGGAAATCGGCCGCATCGGCGCCGCCATCTGTTACGACTGGCTCTTCCCGGAGACCATCCGACAAATCGCGTTCAACGGCGCCGAGATCATTATCCGCATTTCTGCCTACATGGACCCCTGGGGCACGGCCGAGCCGATGAGCTGGTGGACGACCATAAACCGCGCCCGCGCCATCGAGAATACCAGTTACGTTGTCGCCTCCAACCAGGCGGCCAGCCAGGCGAATTACCCGCCGTTCAGCTGGCCCGGAGGCAGCATGGTCGTCGACTACGACGGCAGGATACTGGCGCAGGCCGATCCGGGCCCCGGCGAAAAAGTCGTGGTCGCACCCATCGATGTCGACGCGTTACGCGCCGAGCGTGAGCGCCGCATTGGCCACGATATGCGCAGCCACCTGCGCCGCTCCGTGCATCCCTATTTGCAGCAAGAGCAGCTGTCTCCCGCGAATGAAGGCATCAGTATCGAGAGCAACAAGGCGCGAATTCTCGAAGCGAAGGGGCGATTGAAATGAACGGGTTTCGAGCTCTCGCGCTGGCCGCACTGTCGCTCGTCATTAACGCCTGTGGCGACGCCGATGGCCCGTCCGACGACGATCGCGCCGCGAACGATCGCGGCGTCGCCCTGATGGGTCGTTACGAATACGCGGACGCCAGGGACCTCTTTGCCGAGGTTGTCGAGCGTGCGCCAGATTGGCTCGATGCACAGGTGAACCTGGCCATCGCAACGCTGAATCGCCAGCAGGAAGGCGATGAGCAACGCGCACTGGATATCCTCGCCGCCGTTCTGAGCGAGGATCCGGGTCAGCTGCGGGCACTTTACATGACAGGCATCATTCGCCTCTACCTCGGCGAACCTGAGCTCGCCACGGCGTCGCTACGAAAAGTCCTGGCCAACGACCCCGACGACGCCTATGCCGCCTACTTTCTCGGCCAGTCGTTGCTACAGGCCGGTGACGGCGACGGGGCGGCCGAGTGGCTGGTGCGCGCAACGGAACTGGACCCCTACCTGCGCAGCGCCTATTGGGCGGCCGCACAGGTGCTGCGCGGCCAGGACCGTGCCGAAGAAGCCAATGCGCTGCTCGCCGCCTTTCAGAAGTTCGAGCCGAACCCTGCCGCACGGGTCGCCGCGTTTTCCTATCGTCGCATGGGACCGAAAGCGGACGCGCTGGCAACGGTCGATCCGTCATTCGAATTGCCACCCTTGCCCTCGGGACCCCTGTTCGCCGAGCGGCAGCTTATCGACTCGGGCGACTGGGCGGGCGCGACCGTGACCGCGACTGACATCAACCGGGACGGCACGCCTGATCTTTTCCTTACCGCGTCCGATCGCACGGCTGTTTTCCTGGGCAATGCCGACGGCAGCTTTTCGCGGGATGCCGCGCACGCCCTTTCAAGAACCTTACCCGCAAGCGCCGCGCTGTGGGGCGACCTCGACGACGATGGTCTGATCGACCTCGTGCTCTGTGGCGACAACGGCATCCACTATTGGCGGCAGCTGGCCGACGGGGAATGGCAATCCGAGGAATTGGCGGCCGAGGCGTGCCAGGTCGGCGCGCTGTTCGACGCCGATCACGACGGCGATCTCGATATCTTCGTTTCCGGTCCCGGCGGCAACGAACTTTTTAGTAACAACAGAGATGGATCCTTCCGTCGGCTGGCCGAGTCGATGGGCCTGCGCGGCGGCGACGGACACCAGCTCGTCGTAACAGACCTGGATGCGGACCGGGACATGGACATACTCGTGCTCAATCGATCCGGTCGGAACAACATCTGGCAAAACGATCGAACCTGGCAGTACCGGCCATTCGCCGGCCTGGACGATCTGCGCAACACGCCGCTGATTGCGGCAACGGTTGCCGACACCGATGCGGATGGTCATGTCGAGATCTACGGAGCGACCCGCGACGGCAAAATCGTGGCGTGGCGTTCGGACGGAACATCATGGACGCGTTCGACCCTGGTAACGCACGATGAGGGATCCACATCGCCGGCGATCGTGCAGGCGGAGCTTTCGATCGCCGACTTCGATGGCGACGGCGTTACCGAGATCCTGCTCAAGCAAGGCACGGCCGATGACACGCGCCTCTCGCTGCTTGATCCGGCCAGCGGTAATGAGATCCGGATCGCAGACGTCGATGGGCTGGCAACGGCGATTGCGGTCCCGCTGCATGCGAACGCGGGACCGGCGCTGATCGGCGTCGGCGCGAACGGCATCGACCTCTGGCCGCCGGGCAAGGGTCGTTACCCGTTCATGACATTGTTGCCGACCGGCCGGAGCGAAGCCGAACAGATGCGCTCTAACGCGTCCGGAATCGGTACCCAGTTGCGCGTGCGAACAGCGGGCCGATGGACCGTCCTCGAGGCGCTGGATCCCCACTCCGGGCCCGGGCAGAGCCTGTTGCCCCTGAGCGTCGGGTTACGAGGGCAAGGCCAGGCCGATTTCGTGGAACTCGAGTGGTCCGATGGCGTTTCGCAGACCGAAGTGGCGCTTGGCGCCGGCAAGCTGCATGCGATCGCCGAGACGCAGCGTCAGCTCGCGAGTTGCCCCGTGCTGTTCGCCTGGGATGGCGATGAATACCGTTTCATCAGCGATGTCCTCGGTGTCGGTGGCCTCGGCTTCTTTATTGAACCGGGCGTACACGCGCCGCCGCGTCCATTTGAAAGCTATCTTCTGGATTCTTCGTTGCTGAAAGAGCGTGACGGTCGGTATTCGGTAAAGCTCAGCGAACCGATGGAAGAAAACGCCTACCTGGACGCGGCCTATATCCATGTATTCGATCTGCCCGAGGGCTGGTCGATGGTTCTCGACGAACGCGCCGGCATTTCCGGGCCCGAGGTCACCAGTCGTCCGATCACCTATCGTCGCTACGCCGAGCCGGTTCGCGCCACCGATGCAACGGGCGCCGACGTCACGTCCGCCGTGCTCGCGGCAGATCATCGTGCGCCCGATGTCGGCGATGTTGATCACCGCTTTATCGGCCTGTTGGCCGAGGACCAGGTACTCACGATTGAATTCGACGAAGAACTCAGCGGCGAGGGACTCGCGCTCGTCGCGGACGGCTGGATCGAGTATCCGTACTCGCAGACGGTATTTGCCGCCTGGCAGGCCGGTGTCCGGTATCGTGCGCCGACGCTCGAAGCGCGCGGCGACGACGATCAGTGGGTAAGCGTCGCCAGCGAATTCGGGTATCCGGCGGGCATGCCGAGGAAGATGCTGTTGCCGCTGTCGAACCTGCCGGCAGGTACACGCGCCCTGCGACTGTCTTCGAACATGGAAATCTACTGGGACCGGCTCCAGGTCATCTGGGAAGAACCGCTAGCTGCAGCGTTTCGACAGACGCTCGAACCTGCTGTCGCGCGCGTCGCAAAATCGGGCTTCGCCAAACGCACGACGGGACCGCAGCGCCTGCCCCACTACGATTACAATGAACGCAGCACCTACTGGGATGCCAAGTTTCAGCGCGGCTTCTACACGGCTTTTGGCGATGCAACCGAACTGGTCTCGGAGGTCGACAGCGCCGTGGCCATCATCGGCGGCGGCGAAGAGATACATCTCGAGTTCCCGGCCGCGATGAACCCCGCGCCGGACACGCAGCGCTACTTCGTCCTGGAGTTTCGCGGCTGGGCCAAGGACATGGATCTTTACACGCAACACGGAGAAACCGTAGGGCCGCTGCCCGAACTCGACGGCATGGACGAGGAAATGCTGCGGCGCCGCGACGCGCTGCATGCGAAGTACAATCTCAGGTTCCAGCAGGGACTGTAATGGTGAAGAAAGCCTCAGGACGGATGAAACCTCGTCGCCCGAGAGAAGCGGTCAGCCCGGGCCTGCGCAAGCTGCTGCTCGTCGTGCTGTTCCTGTTTGCGGTACTCGTCATCGATTCCGTCTACCTTGTCTCGATCACGTTTTTGCAGTGGCTGCTCGACAAGAACCTCGAAAACAGCGTCTTTCAGTTCATCTTCCTGGCACACCTCGCTCTGGGTACTGCAATCATCGTCCCGGTGCTTGTTTATTCCGTCATGCACCTGCGCCGCGCGTACTGGCGCCCCAACCGCATGGCGGTGCGTCTCGGCCTGTGGCTGTTTGCCATCACCGTCGTGCTGCTCGTGACCGGAATCCTGCTGACGCGCGGCATACCGATTGTCGAGGTACAGGACCCGGCGATACGCACGGCCCTATACTGGACGCACGTCATCGCGCCGCTGGTGGCGTGCTGGCTTTTCGTGCTGCACCGCCTCGCCGGTCGGCGCATCCGCTGGTCGGCGGGAATCGGAATCACTGTTGCGAGCGTGGCGCTCAGCCTTGGCGGCGTCTGGATCGCCGCACAGCAGAAGCCCGCCGAAACGCCGCAGGGCAATTTCTTTCCATCGCTGGCGCGCACCTCGAACGGTAGCACGATCCCTGCACAACACCTGATGAGCGACGACTATTGCGCCGGGTGTCACGGCGATATTCACGAGCAGTGGCAGTACAGTGCGCATCGTTTCGCATCATTCAACAACCCGGCGTACCTGTTTTCGGTGCGCAATACGCGACGCGTGGCGCTGGAGCGAGACGGTGACGTCATGGCGGCGCGTTTCTGCGCGGGCTGTCACGACCCGGTGCCGCTTTTCAGCGGCGCGTTCGACGAGCCCGACTTCGATGACGAACACCACCCGACATCCCAGGCGGGCCTGACCTGCGTCGCCTGCCACGCGATCGAAAGCCTCGGCAGCCCCCGCGGCAACGCCGACTACATCATCTCGGCGCCCGAGCACTACCCGTTCGCCTTCTCGGACAACGAGTTCCTGAGCTGGGTCAACGGGCTGTTGATCAAGGGGAAACCGTCGTTCCACAAGCGAACGTTCATGAAGGACTTCCAGCGCGAGCCGGAATTCTGCGGCACCTGTCACAAGGTGCACCTGCCCGAGGAGCTCAACAAGTACAAATGGCTGCGCGGCCAGAATCACTATGACGCATTCCTGCTGAGCGGCGTTTCCGGTCACGGTGTGCGCAGCTTTTATTACCCCGACCGCGCCATCACGACCTGCGGCGAGTGTCACATGCCGCTGAGCCCGTCCGACGACCTGGCCGCCAAGACGAGAAACGAAGACGGGTTGCTCGCAATTCGCTCGCACAACTTCGCCGCGGCCAACACCGCGATTCCGTACCTGCTCGACTTTCCCGATGCGGTCAACGAGGCGCATACGGCGATGCTGCAGGGCGCCTTGCGCGTCGATATTTTCGCATTGCACCGCGGCGTCGATGTCGACGCAGAACTGATGGCTCCGCTGAGGCCGAGCCTACCGGCCGTGATTTCCGGGGAGACCTACAAACTCGACGTCGTCGTCCGCAACCTGCGCGTCGGTCACCTGTTCACCGAAGGAACCGCCGACTCGAACGAAGTCTGGCTCGATGTCGAAGTAAAGAACGGCGACAAAACGATTGGACGCAGCGGCGCGTTGGCGGCGGACGACCGGGCGGTCGATCCCTGGTCCCATTTCGTCAACGCTTACGTGCTGGATCGCCAGGGCAACCGCATCGACAGGCGCAATGCCGAGGACATCTTCACCAAGCTGTACGATCACCAGATTCCACCCGGCGCTACCGACGTCGTCCACTATCGATTGCAGATACCGGAGCAGGCAAGCGGCGAAATTACCGTCAGCGTGAGCCTCAGGTATCGCAAGTTCGATACCACCTACGTTCGCGCGTTCCAGGGCGAGGCGTTCGAGACCAACGACCTGCCGATCGTGACCATCGCCTCGGATGCAATCGTGTTGCCCGTCGGCGGCGAGGCAATCGTAGTCGAGGCGCCCGACATTCCTGAATGGCAGCGCTGGAACGACTATGGCATCGGCTTCCTGCGCAAACCGGGTCGCGGCGCGCTGCGCCAGGCGGAAGCGGCTTTTCGGGAAGTCTCGGCCCTCGGACGCGCGGATGGCGCCATGAACCTGGCGCGGACATTCATCGCGGAAGGTCGCCTGGTCGAAGCCGGAGACGCGCTGCGTGACGCCGCCGCACAGGGTGCCTACCCCTGGTCCGTCGCCTGGTTCTCGGGGCTCGTCGACATGCAGAATGGCGAACTGGACGCCGCCATCGAAACGTTTACCGGCTTGCTCGAGACACAGTTCGAAGACGCACGAAGCCGCGGTTTCGATTTTTCCCGCGACTACGTCCTGAGGAATACGCTGGCCCAAGTCTTGTTTGAGCGGGCCAAGATCGCCCGGTCCCCCGAAGAATCCAGCCAGTTCCTTGAAACGGCCGCCGGCCACTTCGAGGAAACGCTGCGCCTGGATCCCGAGAACCTGGCGGCGCACTACGGACTGGCACAGGTTTATTCACGGCTTGCCCGCCCGGATCTAGAGACGAAGCACCGCGAATTGCACAACACCTACCGTCCGGACAACAATGCGCGCGACATCGCGATCGGCGCCGCGCGGCGCCGCGACGCGGCCGCCAATCATGCCGCGGAGTCAATCGTGATCTATGACCTGCAACGCCTCGGAGCGCCTGAGTGACGGATCGACCGAACATAGCAGACGACACAGGCGACGAATCGACTGACGTCGTAGACCACGCAGCGGACGAACAGCGGATAGCCCGCGCGCTGAAGGTGTCGCTGGCCGTCATCGCCGTTCTGCTCGTGCTGGTACTCGCCGCGAGCTACTGGCTGGCGCCGGATGACGACACGTCGGTTACGCTCAACGAACGGGATGTCTCGGGGCCGCAGCAGGCGATCGCAGAAGCCGTCTCGCCGCCGCCGCTCAAATTTACGGACATCGCGATACAGTCCGGCATCGACTTCGTGCACGAGAGCGGCGCCTACGGGGAGCGGCTGCTTCCGGAAACGATGGGCGGAGGAGTCGCCTTTTTCGACTACGACAACGACGGCGACCAGGACCTGTTCCTGGTCAACTCTATGCACTGGCCCTGGCAGCCGAAGTCGGGAACGCGACCGACCTCCCGGCTGTACCGGAATGACGGCTCGGGCGCGTTTGAGGACGTCTCACAAGCGACCGGCCTCGATCTCGAGCTGTACGGCATGGGCGTCGCTGTCGGCGACTACGACGGCGACGGCTGGGTCGATGTTTTCGTGACAGCCTACGGCGAAAACAGGCTGTTGAGAAATGTCGATGGCCAGAAATTCGTCGATGTCACGAGCGACACCGGCGTTGCGGGCAGCGAAGCTGCATGGAGCACCAGCGCCGCGTTTTTCGATTTCGACAAAGATGGCGATCTCGATCTTTTCGTCTGCAACTACGTCGAATGGACGCCCGAAATCAATCGCGAGGTCGACTATCGACTGGCCGGGATCGGGCGGGCCTACGGTCCGCCGACGGACTTCGCGGGCACCGACTCTTACCTGTACCGCAACGACGGCGATGCCTTCACCGATGTATCTTCGGAAGCCGGCATTACGGTTGCCCAGCAAGCCAGTGGCGAGCCCGCCGGAAAGGCGCTCGCCGTTCTTCCCGTCGACGTAAACGGCGACGGCTGGCTCGATCTTGCCGTAGCGAACGACACGGTCCGTAACTTCCTTTTCGTCAACCGCCAGGACGGCAGCTTCCGCGAGGCCGCCGTCGAGTACGGCTTCGCCTACGACAATGCCGGGCTCGCGACCGGTGCCATGGGCATCGATGCCGCGTATGTGGATAACGGGCAGGATCTTGCGATTGCGATCGGCAACTTCGCGAACGAGATGTCGTCTTTCTACGTGCGACGCGACGGCGAGCAGATATTCAGCGACGACGCGATCGTTGCAGGCATAGGCGCGAACAGCCGCCGGGCACTGACCTTCGGCCTGATGTTCCTGGACGTCGATCTCGATGGCTGGATCGACCTGCTTTCCGCCAACGGCCACGTGGAGCCGGACATCCATCGTGTGCAATCGAGCCAGAGCTACGCGCAGCCGCTGCAGCTGTTCTGGAACTGCGGGTCGCGCTGCACGCGCATGTTTGAGCTGGTCGAAAACGCGGGCGGCGACTTTGACAAGCCGCTCATCGGCCGCGGCGCCGCGTACGCGGATATCGACGCGGACGGCGACCTCGACGTCGTGATTACTGCGGTCGGTGAGCGAATCGTGTTACTGCGCAACGACCAGGCTTTGGGTCATCACTGGATTCGCCTGCAGCTGCGCGGCGACGTGCCCAACGTAAACGCGATCGGCGCCACGGTCGCCGTCAGGTCCGCCGGCATGACGCAGACGCGTTCTGCCGTGCCAAGCCGTAGCTATCTCTCGCAGGTGGAAAGTCCGCTGACATTCGGTCTTGGCGACACTGCGCAGGTCGACGAGATCGTCGTGACCTGGCCGGATGGGAGTGTCGAGTCGTGGTCCGGGCTTGCGGTCGACTCGTTGCACGTACTGGGCAAGGGCACCTCGTCCGGCGGCAGCTGACGTTATTCCCGCTCGGCCGTCTCAGGCAGCCAGGCTTCGCCACCGCCCTCCGTCAGCATCACGATGGTATCCGCCTGAAGATCCCTCCAGATCTCCCGATTGCCGCCAGGCCAGATAATGCCCAGCGATTCGATCGCGTCATCATCTCCGAGCCCGAAATGGACGCGAATGTCGCTGGCGCTCAGGTAACTGCCGTCGGTATGCGCACGGCGCCAGGTGGCTCGGCCGTCGGGGCGACGCAAGACCAGCCTCGCGCCGGCGCCGTCTCGATTCGACTTTGTCCCTGCTAGCCTGACCGTCAGCCAGTGCTTTCTGTTGCCGACCCTGTTGATCAGCAATCGAATCGGCCCGTTGCCATTGCTGACGGCGATATCGATATCGCCGTCATTGTCGACGTCACCGAAGGCAGCCCCTCGACTCGTCTCTACCAGCTGCATTGCAGCACCGGCATCGGTGCTCACTTCGACAAACCGGCCACGCTCATTGCGCAGCAGCTGATTCCGCTGCCCGAACGGAAACGCCGGATCGACGTCCTCTCTTAACAGCTTCAGCACAGCACCGTTGGCGATAAAGAGATCGAGGCTCCCGTCGTTGTCGTAATCGAACCAGCGCGTCCCGAATCCCGTCAGCCGCAGACTCGAATTGGCGAGGTTCGCCCTCTGGGTATAGTCCGTAAAGCTGCCACTGCCGTTATTGACGTAGAGTGTATTGGTTTCCGACGTCAGGTGCGTCATGAAGAGATCTTCGTCGCCATCGGCGTCAAAATCGCCGGCCGTGACGCCCATGCTGGCTTCGGCCATGCCGTTGGCATTGAAAGCCGATCCCGTCATCGTCGCCGTGTCCTCGAAAGTACCGCCACTTTGCTGGGCCCACAGGCGATTGGCCTGCTGGTCATTGGCGACGTAAATATCCAGGTCTCCGTCATTATCGAAATCCGCGACAGCACTGCCGAGTCCATTGCCGGCTGCGCTGCCGATCCCGGATTCCTCGCTGATGTCCGTGAATCGATTGCCGCCATCGTTGCGCCACAGATGGTCGGTCAACGGCGGATAGATGGTGGGATCGCAGTATTCGCGCTGGCCTTTGGAGCCGGAACACTTGACGTTGTTCGCGACGTTGAAATCGACGTAGTCGGTGGCAAACAGGTCCAGGTCACCATCCTGATCAACGTCCAGGAAACTCGCGCTGGTCGTCCAGCGCTTTGCACCGGACGAAAGTCCGCTCTCTATGCGCTCAAATGTCCCGTCACCGTTGTTGACGTAAAAACTGTTCTCGCCCACGTTGCTGACGAAGACGTCGGGGTCTCCGTCATTATCCGTATCTCCGACGGCTACGCCCATGCCGTAACCCGTATCGCCGAGACCGGACTCCTGCGTGACATCGACAAAACCAAGTACTCCGTTCGGAATCAGATCGTTTCGAAACAGTCGGTTCACCGGCGGAAAACCTTTTTCCGGCGGAGGCAGGGTGGACGTCTTCGGTGACCTGCCCGATTCCAACATGGCCCCTTGCACCGCATACAGGTCGAGATCACCGTCAACGTCGTAGTCGAACAGAGCGACGCCGGAGCCAGCGATCTCCGGAAAATAGTAGTCCCCGGTTGCGCCGAGAAAATGCTGGAATTCGATGCCCACAGCGCCGGCGACGTCCTCGAAAATAGGGTCCGGCAATGGCTTGGCTTCCGGGCTCACGATTGCATTTTCCGCTGGCATGTCACGCTCGCAGGCGCACAACACCACCGTAATGCAGAGGCTGAAGAGAACATCGAATCGCTTTGTCTTGTTCATGGACCTGTCACCAGCCGGTTGCGCTCCTTTCGCAGTTCGAATGCAACAGCATTGTCGCCAAGGAAATCGGCAAGCATGATGCCCTGATCATAAGCATCGATCGCACCAGCCCGATCGCCGTTCGCGGCGCGATGCCTGGCAAGCTGGCCGTGAATCCTGTGGCTGTCCTCGAGCTCGAGCGCGACCATGCTCTCGAGTCCCGCCGTCGCATCGTCAGTGCTCGCATATTGCAGCAGCCACCGCGAATAGAATCGCCGGGTGGTCAGATCGCCCGGGTCAGATGCAAACGCTTGTTGAAGTTCGCGGCCGGCATCGGCAGGGCGGCCCAACAGTTCCATGACATAGCCCAACCACGCACGTGCCCGCGCGTTGTTCGGTGACTGCTTCGTGACGCTCGCCAGTACCTCTACCGCTTCATCGAGGCGCCCCTGGCTGATGCGGAGTTGCGCGCCGGTAAGGCGAAATTCGATATTTTCAGGCTCGAACGCGGCCCCGGCCTGGTAATGCCGCTCGGCGCCGGAAAAGTTGCCGGTTGCCGCATACCCGGCAACCAACGCCGCCCGTGTCTCCATGTTCTCCGGGTTTTGTTTTATTGCTGCCTCCAGCAGCTCCAATGCGCGAGCGTCATTGCCACGCGATTTCGCGAACTGCGCCGCCCGAACGAGCGATTTGTCGGATCGGTTCAGGGCGTAAAGTCGCTCGAGGCGCTTGTCGTCCGGGCGATAACTCAGAGACTGATACTTGCTGAACAATAGCGAATGCCGCCTGCTCGCTTGCTCGTCGCCGAGTTGACGAAATACACGCGCAGCGGCGTAATGCCCTTCACCATAATGACCGGCGATCTCGAGGCTCCTCAGCAGGTTCTGGGCGGCCGCTTGCAGCTCACCTCGTTGTTCCAGCACCGTTGCCTTCGCTAGCAGTGCACCGACGTTGCGGGGCGCATCCTTCAACAGCGTTTCGAGCACGATTGCAGCCTCGTCAATATTTCCCCGGCTAATCAGGAGATTGGCGATACGCAGCCGCGCCGCGGGATCGTCTGGATCTGACTCGAGTACGGCACGCATGGCCTCGAGAGCGCCGTCGATGTCGCCCAGCTGTTCGAGCGTCTCGCCGTGATAGTAGATCCAGTCAACTTCCCAGAGCGCCAGCATTCGTGCCCGGCGAAACGCGATCTCAGCCACCTCATAGTCCCGGTAGACCCTGTACAGCATTCCCAGTCGGCCGTTGGCCTCGGCACTGCCCGGCTTGTCGCTGACAGCGTCTTGTGCGCGCTGGATCTGTTGCGCGACGGCAGGCAAGTATCCCTCGAGATTGATGCGCGGCAATTCGGGCAATTCCCCGAGCGGCACCTGCGGCTCGCAGCCGGAGAGGCTCAGCAGGCTTAGCAATGCTGCAAGAACCTTTACCTGACAGCGTCGAATCATTCTGCTAACGATGCAGGGCGCTGGCGCGATTTCGCGTGGCGACGACTCACCTTCTCCTTCGACAAGCCTGATGGTTTGCCGCGACGCCACGTCGGGAAATACTTCCTGACGACCGGACGGCCACCGGACGAACACGTTGACCGAGCCGCGATAGTCGCCCAGCCCGAAATGAACACGAGGATCGTTCGAGCTCAGGAAACTGCCATCCGCAGCGCCGCGATGCCAGAAATTTTTCCCACCCGGAAGCTGCAGCAGAATTCGGGAACCGTAGCCGTCCCGGTTCGACGTCGTACCCTGCAGGACGATCGTCAGCCACGAATTATCGCTGCCGTGTTTATTGATCAGCAATTGCGGTTGACCGCCGTTATTCGTGACCAGGATGTCAATGTCGCCATCATTATCGATGTCACCGAACGCGGCGCCGCGACTGACGGCTTCATGCTCCAGCGGTGAATCTGCCCCATCCCTCACCTCGACGAAACGACCTTCGCCCTCGTTGTGGAACAGCTGGTTACGCTGTTCATAGGGATACGACTGTCCGGCTGCGGGCTCCGTCATGAAAACGGCGCCGTTGGCCACGAACAGATCCAGCAAGGTGTCATTATCGAAATCGAACCACCGCGTACCCCATCCAGTGTAGGGCAGGCTTACGGCACCGAGACCCGATCGGTCGGTAGTGTCTACGAAATTGCCCGTGCCCCTGTTGTTGTAGAGCGTATTGGATTGACCGTCGAGATGCGTCAGAAAAAGGTCCTCGTCGCCGTCACCATCGTAGTCTCGCGCGGTAACACCCATGCCGGCCTCGGCCATGCCGTGTACGTTGTAAGCGCTGCCGGAAACGAAGCCAATCTCCTCGAATCGACCGTCCTGCAGATTGCGCCACAGGTGGTTGGCAGACATGTCGTTCGCGACAAAAATGTCTTGCCAGCCGTCGCCGTCAAGATCCGCGGCGACTACCCCCAGGCCTGCTCCCTTTGCAGCTGAGATACCGGCCTGTTCCGTAACGTCGGCAAAGCGGCCGTCACCCGTATTCCTGAACAACCTGTCTTCCGTTGCGTCGAAAACGGTCGGTGAACAGTAGTCGCGACGCCCCGCCGAATTCACACACGGCCGGTTTTCAGTCACGCTGTTGCCTACGTAGTTGACCACGAACAGATCAAGGTATCCGTCACGATCATAATCGACGAAAGTGGCGCTCGTACTCCAGGACGTATCGTCGACACCGGATGTCGCCGTTACGTCAGTAAATCGCCCATTGCCGTCGTTTCGATACAGGACGTTCGCGCCAAGATTCGTAACATAGAGATCAGCGTCGCCGTCGTTGTCATAATCGCCGACGGCGGCTCCCATGGCGTATCCCTGGTGCCCGACACCGGCGCCCTTCGTTACGTCGACAAAACTGAGAGTGCCGCTCTCGGCAAGCTGGTTCCGAAACAGTCGATTTGCCGAAGTCTGCACCGTGCCGCCATTGCCGCCCGGGATGGATCCGCTCTGCACGAGATATGCGTCAATATCGCCGTCGCCGTCATAGTCGAATAGTGCGGCGCCGGCGCCGACGATTTCGGGGAGCAGCATGTCGCCGCCCGCGCCGGAGACGTGTGTGAAGTCGAGTCCCGAATTGTCAGCAGAATCGAACCAACGGAGTTTGCCCGAATTCCCGCCAATATCTCGCTTGTCCGGGTCACCGGTCTTGCCACAGCCGACCAACGCGACTTGAAGGCACAGGAATGTCGCCAGGAGAACCGCTCGCAAACACACGGCTGCTGCTACTGGCCGTCGTTACCGGCCGCGGCGCCAAGACCCTTGAGGTCCTCATCAATGGTTGCGACAAGCTGACCCTGGCCGAATCCGCTCGCCATCGACCGGGCTTTACGCAGCACTTCAGCGGAACGTGACTGGTCACCATTGATGAAATGGGCGCGCGCGAGTGCTCGAAGGTAACTCGGCGTCTTGTTGCTGACGGGCTCGAGTATTTTCTGGAACGTCGCAATGGCCTCTTCCGTTTCGTCGTTGGCCAGCAACAGGCTGGCGATGAGATAGCCACTCTGGTAGTCGAGGTGATCGACTCTCCATGCCTCTCGATAGCTTGCAAGCGCCGCGTCTGTCTGGCCAAGTTCCTGTAAACACAGACCCAGGTATCGATGTGGCGTGGCGTAGTTCGGGTCAGCCGATATGGCGGCGCGGAAAGCAGGCATCGCCTCCTCAAACCGCTGTTGTTTCAGCATCAAGACACCGAAATTGTTGTGCAATTTGACGTCGTTCGGAGCAATAGCCCGGCCGCTCTCATAGTGCTCTCTGGCTTTGTCAAACTGCCCCGTGGAACCAAACAGACCGATGAGATTGATGTGTGCTACCACGTTCTTGGGATCTTCCTGGAGAATCGCCTCAAATATCCCCGCGGCTTCGCGGAATCTACCCGCCGCGCTAAGTTGGCCGGCTTGCACGATTCTCTGGGATACCGTCTGACGCAGATTCTCAACCTGCGACAAAATGGGATCGTCAGACGGCGGTTCGGCATTCGCGTAACGCTCAAATTGCATGCGGTAGAGATCTGCGCCCTCGTCGTCGCCTCGCTGCAGATAAAGCTGCGACAATGCATAGTGCGCGGCGCCATAGTGCGGTACCAAGGCTACGGCGCGCTCGAATTTCTGCACCGCGGCCTCAGGTTCCTTCTGCTCCACAAGAACCTGACCCAATCCGAATAGCGCGCGGGCATTATCCGGCTGCGACGTAACGATAGCCTCGAAGACTGCCCTGCTTTCCTGCAGCGCGCCGGTGCTTTGCAGCGACTGCGCCAGGCGCAGATTCGCGGCAGGGTAACCAGGATTGATGGCCAACGCGCGTCTATAAACGTTCAATAGCCTGATCGTGCTGGCCCTGTCCCGACAGCACGACACCCTGCAGGTAGGGCCATCCGAGATTTTCCGGATTCAGTATTCCGCACGTTGATAGAGATC
The DNA here is from genome assembly GCA_963701335.1 of uncultured Gammaproteobacteria bacterium. GTDB lineage: Bacteria > Pseudomonadota > Gammaproteobacteria > Steroidobacterales > Woeseiaceae > UBA1847. Next base: position 1,230,066 of record CAVOZR010000004.1, on the reverse strand, counting down.
GAGCGCCGGCCCGAATTGACCGTGGGCCTGCAGCAGCATCGCCAGACGCCCGTTTGCGGCCGAATCTTCGGGGTCTTCGAGAAGTCTCTGTTTGCATTCTGGACCAACGCTTGTGCCGCTGACGGGAAGGATGCACGGTCGACATCCGGAATCTCAGGTAAATTTCTTGTCGCGTCCGTACACGCATAAGCCGCCAGGATCAGTATTCCCAGGGTCCAAATGCGGCTATCGGTCCATTTCGTTGAGTAAATGATCGTGTCCTGGTATGCGTGCCGAGCTTTTTTGGCTCCAAATGTGCGCCTAATACTGCCTGAAGCCCTGAACGAAAAACACCCCGCCGAATTTCTTCGGCGGGGTGCCTGTTCTTGAGCTTTTTTTGGCTGTTACTGGGCTCTTTTTTCTGCGACTACGCAGGAGGCCCATGCCAGCCAGGCCGATTCCAAGCAGCGCCAGCGGAGCTGGTGCGGGAACCTGGTTCACGTTGATGTACGATCCGTCGAGGAACGTGCCGTCAATACCGGAGTCGTCGAACGAGTCTGCGATGAGTATTTCCCAGGTGCCGGAACCGTCTGCGACTGCGCCGTTAAGCGTAAAACTACCAGAGCCGTAGAACGTGCCGCCAGTTTGGTCCCACATGAGATCAAAATCGCAGAAGACCCCAAAGGCGTCACAGCCATCGAATTGCGTGCCAATGAGACCATAGGCGCCGGAAGGATAGTGATACAGCTGCATTACAACCTCGGAGCCCCAAGACGCGTTTTCGGGGTTCGTTTGATAAACGAAATCGAAATTGACGTCAACAACAGCATTACTATTCGAGTTTTCTACGGTGAAAATGTTGAAGCCCGCACCATCGGCTGTTACGCCACCCAAATCGATAAAGAATGCGCTCGCCGGTCCGCTGACAATCAGCCCCATGACGCCCGCGACAAGTAAAGATCTAATTTTCATTTATTTCCCCAAAGTTCACATGTTGCGGAAGAGTCACACTTTTTGGCCGGTTGACCACAAATTGAGCGGAACAAGCGCTCTCCCTGCAATCTATAAAGCAATTATGATGCCAGTTTTTTTACACTATTGATTTCTATAGCTTTTTACATATTTCCGGATATCACTACGTTAGTACATTGTAAATATACCCGACGGTAATCGAGCATTTCCTGCAGGTGGCCATGTCCTGGTTCGCGTTGCCCGGTTATTCGGGTAGAAGAGTGCGAGCAACAATTTCCGCAACACAAAACGAAAAACACCCCGCCGGATTTCCCCGGCGGGGTGTTTGATACTTCTGCCTGTCGTGCGTTCTACTAGGCTTTCTTTCTGCGACTACGCAGCAGGCCCATGCCAGCCAGACCAATTCCAAGCAGCGCCAGGGGAGCCGGTGCAGGAACGGCAACCTGGTTCACCTGGATGTACGATCCTTCCAGGAACGTGCCATCAATACCACTGTCGTCGAACGAATCTGCGATAATAATTTGCCAGTCACCAGAGCCATCAGCGATTGCGGAGGGAAACGCAAAGCTACCCGAGCCATAGAATGTCCCGCTGGTGTCGTCCCACATCAAGTCGAACTCGCAATCAACACCGAAGCCAGAACAAATTGGATTGTTTGCAGATCCAACGTGGCCGTAAGTGCCTGTCGGCAAATGCCCTATCTCGACGATAACCTCAGAGCCCCACGACGCATTGTCGCCAGTCTCATAAACGAAATCGAACTCAACGTTTACGACGGCATTACTGTTCGAGTTGTTGAAATAGATGTAGTTGAAGCCCGCACCATCGGCCGTTTCGCCACCCAAATCGATAAAGAATGCGTTCGCCGGTCCGCTGACAATCAGCCCCACCACGCTGGCGACAAGTAAAGATCTAATTTTCATTAATATTCCCCAGGTTCACATGTTGCAGAAGAGTCAAACTTCTTGGCCGGTTGACCATCAATCGAGCGGAACAAGCGCTCTCCCTGCTATCTATTAAAGCAAAATTGATGCCAAGTTTGTAAGTTATTGTTTTCAAAAGTAATGACATAATCTTGGTGCTCGTGCCTGTGCCCTAGCGTAAAAGTTTCCGACGCTTCCGCGACTACTTCCGGCTTGTCGTCGCCTACTCGTTACTCGTCTCTGCTGGGTACCGGCCCGGCTTTTGGAGGTATCGGCCTGGCGAAGAAAACCTGTGCCGCTTCGAGACTGCGTGGGCGAGGAGCAAAGACCATTCTCAGCAAATTGGGACATTCCTGATTTAGCGTATTAATACGCTAAATCAGGAATGTCCCAATTTGCTTTTATTCAACACTAACATTTTGCGGCGCGGCCGGCGGCAGCGTATCGATGACAACCGGCTGCCGCGCGCCGTATTCCGGCATCGGCTCGCCAAGCTCGACGGCGCCGAGGTCGGGTGCGCCGCCACTATAACCGTCATTGATGTTTGGTAACGGTTGCGCCGCATCGATGGCGAGTGAATCCTCGGCGAGCGTGATGTCGGTCGCTGACCAGAAGGTCGTGTAGTCAGCGGGGAGCACGATGGGCGTTAAAAACGTATTGCTATCGAGGATGCGGCCGTTGGCCTCGTAGGGCGAATTGCTCTGCAGATCGGCAAAGTTGGTCCAGGTATCCACGAAGCGAAACGCGCCGTCCGGCGACCAGCCGTTGTAGTCAATCTCTTCAAGAATCAGGTCGGTTGTCACGTACGCGGGGTTGGACAATCCCACGAGGATATTGTTCTTGAACTGGAAATTGCCGGCATAAGCCGGATCACCGTCGCCTTGCGTGTATCCGAGCGACGTCCAGGCATACGCCCCCCAATTGCCGGTGCCGAGCGTGCGCGCGGACGTGTTGTGAAAGATGAAGAAACCGTTGGGGTCGTTGTTGAGTTTGTAGGCGCTGGCCACCAGATTCAGAAAGACGTTTTTGAAAATATACACAGGACCGCCCCATACCGGCTGCAGGCTGACGCCCATCGCCGCGTTCGTGATGCGGTTTTCGAACGCGCGCACGTTGCGGTGGGCAAAGTCCAGCTCCATGCCGTCGTCACCGGTCCAGAGCACGTCGTTGCCGTAGAAGTCGATCGCGACGTTCGGGATGTCGGTCTCATGCGCGAGACCCAGCGCATCGCCAAACCCCGACAGCGTGTTGTAGCAAACGGTATGCCCTTCCCCACTGATCGCAATTCCCTCGTCGTCCCAGGTACTCGAATCCACCGTCGGCCATTGATGTTGGCCTTCCAGTATGTTGTCGCAGATGTAGAAGTTTCGATTGACACCGGACTTGGCATAGATTCCGCGGGCAATGTTGGTGAAGCGCGAGTTGCGAATCACGACGCCCTCGGTATCGTACGACCTCGCGCCCCAGGTACTGCCGGTCACCGTTACGTGCTCGAGGTACACGTGCGACCCCCAGATCGTGACGCCGTAGCCCGCACCTGTGGCGTTGATCGTTACGGTATCAGCGCTTGCGCCGCGGACGATGATGGGATTGGTTTCGGTTCCGTCTGCGCTGATCGTGATCGGCCCCGAATAGGTTCCCGGGGCCAGCTCAATGACGTCGCCGGCCTGCGCGGCGCTGATCGCTGCATTCAATTCGGTGCTGCTCGCGACTGCAATGACCCGCGGCACCGCGGGTTCCGACCTCGGCACGCCTCGGGTGGATGCGCTGACGGTCTGCACACGATCCCCGCCATCCGGGTCACTCACCGTTATTCTCACCTCGTAGTCCGTATTGGCGGCCAACCGGAAAAGACTGCCTGCGAACTGCTCGGCAGGTACCGGCAGGCCGTATTGTCCGGGCGTGGTTTCCTGGCTGGTCAACTCGGGCCGTACCCGCAGCAACGGCAAACCCTGCGACCAGGCGGTGGTGCCGGCCAGGCGATATTCGATTGTGGCAACAGCATCGTAGTCGTCATCGCCGGTGATCGGCACGGAGAAACCCAGACAGCAAATAGTCGGCGAATCGGTAATTACGTCGCTCACCTGAACACTGTCAACGGCCAGCGAAGATTCGGCCGCCGCAATCGCGAGGAGACAGACCGCGAATGGGGCGAAGCTGTTACGAAAAACCTTCATGGCGTCACCACCTTGCTGACCTCGGCTGAGGGCGAACTCTCGTTGCCCACCAGATCGAATGCCGTCACCGCAAAAAACCACGTCCCCGGCTCGAGGTCCTCGATCAGCACAGAGCTGACTGACTCATCGCTCACGACCTCGAGCCGCGTGTACGTCTGGGATGCCTGACCGTAGTGAACGTTGAACCCGTCGAGATCCGTCAGGGTCGAGCCGTCCGCATTAGTGGTTGGTATGTCCCAGGAGACCGTCGCGGTGCCCAGCTGGACTGCCTGCACCTCGAGGTCAAATGGTGCCAGTGAGGCGGAAGCTGTGCCGTCTGACACGGAGATCGTCACATCGACGGTAGTGCCAACGTGCGCGGCACCTGGCGTCCCGGTCAGACTGCCTGTCACACTATCAAAACTGGCCCACGCCGGAAGAACGGAAATGGAGAACGTCAGCGAATCCCCATCCGGATCGGTCGCCAACGGCGTAAACGAATACGGCTGATCCTGCGTAACGACTGTCGCAGGCGAGCCGGTGATTGCGGGCGGACTGTTTGTCGGTGACGGCGGTGGTGGTGGCGGCGGAGCCGGGCTGGAAGGTGATGCAGTGCCACCCCCGCCCCCACACGAAATGACCAGACTCGAAACTATCAATACACAGGCAATTCGCATCTCAGTTCTCGCAGCTACTGCTTGACATAACTCGGTAGAACGCTATCACACGTCCCGCAGCACGTGCTCAGCAACGGGACGAAACTGTGAACCAGCCTACGTTTTCCGGGCAGCCGAATACCGTCGAAAGCGTTATCCGGGCAACCGTATCGCGTACACGGGCGAGTCGACATGGCGGACCAGTATTGCCAGGTCGAACTCGGGAAAGTGAGCGATCCGGAATCGACCGAAGGTGTGCCTCCGGTTGACAGGGTGCCTCGACCGGGCGGCCGCATCTTCAACCGGGTCCAGGGCTCCTGGCTCGCTGAGTAAACGCCAATGCGCCTTGCCATCCCAATCGATGCGGTAAACGGCGGCGCCGCCTACCGCCGAGTAGTAGATGAGCGACTCCAGGCCGGCTGAATATTCCAGCGCGGCGTACTCCTGAATTTGTGGCTTCGGGCCCGTGGACTCGACCGGCGCAATGGCGCGGTCGGGAAGCTCGGGATCGATTCGCGCCAGCGCGTCTCGTGCGTGCAGTGCCACGAAGATCAGGTCCGCATTGTCGTGCCTCTGCATCGCGTTGTGATTGGCTTCGCCGGGCAGCTTGCTCGGGTGGAACTCCCGCCAGCTGCCAAAAGTACCGTCCGGATTCACGCCGTCAGGGCAGAAAGCAACGAAGGCATTGCCGCCTCCATCGTCACCGGAATGCCCCCACATCAAGCGTCGCATCGCATCCCAGGCGGAAAAACCGCCGGAATTGAGAACCGCTGACGGGTGTCTTGGGCCGCGCCGCCAGCTGAGCGTGTCGAGGCTAAAGAGGTGCGGTACCGGCGACGCTTTGACGTTCGGGCCGAGCTCAGTCTGGCCTTTGAGTAACAGGAAGTCATTGCCAAGCGGATCGTACTGAACATAGCCGAAGGTATGCGGCGGCAGCGGTGAGCCGTCGGGATAGACCGTGTCGGGATAGACCGCGCCCTCCCCGTAGGCGCCCGCCTCGCCCGTCACGAAGCCGTCGCTCAAACGCCGCCACTCGCGGCTCGAGATATCGAAGGCGTGCACATCGGAGCCGAAGTAATCGTTGTGCCCGCCGCCGAAGACGATCATCGACCCCGAAAATCCGAAATTCGAGGCATAAACCGCCCCGTTCCACGCCTCGGTGACAGACGAGAAGCCGACCTTGCCCGTCCACGGGGCATTCCATCGGCGCCCTGCCAGTCGCCGAAGCCGCTCCTTTGTGTTCCCGGGCGGATTGACAGCCGGGTCACGAGCGGGATCGTTGTCTTGCAGGTAGCGAGTGCCGCTCGGTGTCGGGCACAGACCCAGATCGGGCGTGTCGCCGGAGATGCGGTACCAGTGACCGGCCGTCATTCGCGACGCCCAGTCGGGGCATTTGGCGGGTCGATCGGTTAGCGGGATCATCATGGGAGACTAGGGCAATTGGCCATCCCTGGCCACGCCAACAGGCACAAAAAAACCCCGCACGGGGCGGGGTTTTTCTTGAATCGTATTACCGGATCAGGCGATTTTTCTGCGTCTCGCCATTCCCATGCCCAGCAGGCCGATGCCAAGGAGTGCCAGGGTACCTGGCTCAGGCACGCCGGTCGGTTCCTCGATGACCACGCCGCCAATAGTCGCGCCACTGATCGCGAGACCGGTATCAAATGCAGTATCCAGCCAATTTACCGTTCCGAACTGCAGCACGTAGGTGCCGGCCGTCAGGATCGAGAAATCGGACTGTACCCAACCGGTGTATCCGCAGCCAGCGGCATAGCACGCGCCTGAGGAACCCCCGAGCGGCGACCAGGCGGGACCACCACCGATGATTGGTACGCTAGGCGGATTCAGGGTCGCGTCGATAGCTGGCATACCCAGACCCGGAATAATGGAACCGGAAGGCTGGGTGCGTGCTGTCACGAGATAGGTTATTTCGCTCGTGATCGTGTTGACGAGCGTCGCCCAGGCGTAATCTGCAAATCCGGCTCCGTCAGAGGTGACGAAGTTGAAGAAGAACTGCAGGTTGTCGCCGGCATTTGCCGTGAAGGCGTTCGAGGTCAGCAGCGAGCCGTTGGTTTCACTGCCCAGGCCGAGACTGGCCGTTCCGGCCGTACCCTGCGTTCGTCGATATCCAGTCATAGCCGGTAGCCCCCGGAGGTCCTGGCGGCAATGTGACGACGCCGTCTGCGCCGCTGGTGCCGCAATTACCGTCGCAGGTCCAGCCAACCGGAATTGCGAACGCCGGAGCACTCATCAGCCCCAGTGTCATGACTGTTGCGAGTGCCGTCAGGCCCCGCGCGAAAAGTGATTTGTTATTCATGTCTTTGTCCCTCTGCAAAAAGTTTGGGTTACAAATATCAAAGCATACTTCGTGCCAAGTAGATTGAGTTACTTTGAATAACAGACACTTACATTGATTTTGCGTAGCAGACATGAGGAATGCGCGCTGCGAATCGTAAAAAACGCCGACATCAGAAAGCTACCGGGATTCTTGCCCTAATTTGCAGGGACGAACAGCCAGCTGCGCCGGATTTGTACCGTCACAAAGACCTGGGCAGGAATGTATTATGTTAAGCAATTCAGGCGGACGAATTTCTTAAGTCGTGCCGTTTCTAAAGCCCGCAGCGCTCGAATGCGCCGACGTCGATTCGCCAGACCTTCTGCCGCAGACGGCCGCGCACCGGATGCAGATACTCGTATTTCGGTACCTGCTCGAACGCAGCACCGCGATCGATAGCGGCGGCACCGGCCACCAGGCTGAAATCATAGTTCCTCGGATCGGCCATGCCATGCTCTGGCTGCGTCAGGTTACCGAGCAGATTGGCCTCACCTTCGACCGTTCCTACCTGGGCACCCCCGAACAGGTTGTTAACCAGGACGACATCCAGGTCCTTATGATTTCGTACGCCAAGTCCCTGGAAATCGCGGTTGTAGATCGAATTGTTGACCACGAGCAGTCGATTGTCGGTGTGCCGGATGTCCTCTCCGCCATAGCTGATCATGCCGTGATTAAGCGTCCCGGCGCCCTGCTCTATTACATTGCCAATGATGGTGGCCGTTCCGCCCTCCGGTACGTCGATGATGTAACTGGAAGCGCCGTGCTCCTCGTCGGTCAGGCGGTTGTAAGCGATCAGGTTTTCAGCCGCGCGGGACTTGACGAGATGGCCTACCGCGCGACACCGTGCGAATAGCTGTAGCGCATCTCGAAGCGTTTCGAGCGACCGACGTAGATATTGTGTGCAAATCCGCGATCGTCTCCGTTGTTGGCGAACTCGGAATACTCGATCAATACGGTGTTGGACTCCGTATGCCTGTTGCCGGTCAACAGACCGTTCTCGTTGTCGTGCAGGTAGACGTTGCGCAAGGTCAGTCCGGAACCCGACATGACGAATGCCGGCACCATTCTCATAGGCGAGATCGGGCGCCCGAAATCTCGACGTTTTCGACGACCACGTCATCACCGGTGAATAGCCAGACGTCGCGATCCTGAATGACCCTGCCGTTCGACGTAATTACTGGCCTTTCACCGACACCCCTGACAAGAATATGATTCTGCGGCCACAGCGCTACGTCCCCTTTATAGGTACCAGTATCGATCTCGACAACGTCGCCGTCCTTCGCCGCTCGAGCGGCCGCGGCAACGGTTCTGAACTCGCGCTCCGGGCCGACCCTAAGAACGCGCTCCGATGGTCGATCCAGCGGTAGCCAGGCAATTGTCGCGACCTCGGCTTGTGCACAGGCATAGTGCTGCCAGGCCCGCTCCACTTCCTCGCTGCCCTTACGCGCCGCAGCGAGTTGCGCCGCTACCTCGCCAACATCAGAGTCGTTTCGGTAGCGTTCAACAAGGCCGAACAACTCGATGTAATCTCTCGTGACGTCGTCGTCGAAGTCATCGCTTGAGGGGTTGCGACGGGCGCGCGCCCCTGCTTTCAAAAATCTGGTACGAGCGAGGTCGCCAACACTTAAGTCCTCCGGCAGCGGCAGCTCGATAACGTCGAGGAAACGTTCCTCGGCAAACAAGGCCCTTGCCCGGGGAAACACAGCCAGCGCCGGTGGCAATCCCCGATCGAGGGCCTGGTCCAGCGCAGTCTCCGCGAGTGCACCGCTGCCCAGATCGAGATAGACCTCAGCAAGCAGCAGGCGCACTTCCGGATCGTCCGGTGATTCCCGCATGGCGTCGCGCAAAGCGCTGAGCGCGGCTTCGTGGTCGCCGCTGGCATGCAGTCGCATTGCGCGGGAGATCGGATCCTCCGGCGGCGTCGAGTTGCCGCAGGCTACCAAAAGCAACATGACCCAAAATACGTGCGGTCGAATCACGTCAGGTCCCGGTCCGTATGCATTCACGTCGCCGCCGTCGAGCATCGCCAGCGGACTCGCACCGAATGTCCCGAAACCACGTTCGCTCGTTCAGACGGCCTGTGATTTCAATCGGCCTGCAGATTCTCAGGCGGCATCGGAATCTTTGCCCCGCCGCCTGGCGCCTTGAATCCGGCAGTGATCGTCCAGCCGGGATTGCCGTTCGGGTCAAATGCGTAGGCACCCGCGTCCGCGCTCGTGCCGCGTTGACTGCCATTAAAGTCGATCACAGTGACGTATGAAGAATTGCCTGCGCCAGTAAGTGCACTTCCCGGGGCCGGAAACGCATCAATCGGCGGAGCGCCGTTGAAGTTGCCGGCGACCATGTCGATGCCGATGCCATTCCCGTCCAGGTAGCCAGAGCTACCACCCGAAAGTCCACCTATACCCACGTTACCAAACAGCTGCACCTGGCTGAGATCGCCACTGATGAGCCTGATCGCCGTACTTTGCGAGTACACGGCGTTATTGGCGATGAGCACGGGTCCCGACACGTTGCGAACCTCAATACCTGAACCATCGTTGACAACCGTATTGTGGACAAACTCTATGTTCGAGGGGCTACCGGATTGATGCGCCTGAAACGACACGTTGCCGAGGATGATGTTGTTGCGAATAACGGCGTCCGCCGCAATCTGGACCGTGTTGTCCGAGACATTCCAGACAACGTTGCCCTCGACAATGTTCTGCGGACCATTACCCACCGTGCTGTAAAGAAGGATGCCCGGATATTTAGTATCGTGAATGACATTGTCGCGAACAATATTGCCGTAGCTACCTTCCTTAATCTCGATACCGTCACCCTGTACGACACTGGCGCGATTCGTATGGTGAATGTAGTTGCCTTCGATCAGACTGTTGGCGATTCGGCAGCCGTCATTGTTGCATCCGAGGTACATCCCTTCGCCGGTACCGTTGGTATGATGGATGTGGTTGCGCAGGAGCCTGAGTCCTTCGTAAGTGCCGCCCGAGTTTGCGGAAATAGCGACATCGCCGGTTTCCTGGACTTCGCAGTCTTCGATCGTGATGTAGTCCGAATTCATCAGGCGAATTCCATGGGATCCGCCGGTGAACTCGATGCCGCGAATAACGAGGTATGACGACGCGTTGATCTCGACCACATTGTGATTGGCGGTGGCCTGCTCGATAACCGGCTGCTCACCGTTCTTGGCACGAATAGTTATGGGTTGAGCGGCTGTGCCGTTCGCGCTGATGGTGACGTTTTCGTCGAAGAAGTAGGTGCCACCACGCAATACGAGCTCCTCGCCTGGCACCAGGGCGGCAGCGGCCGCCTCGAGATCGTCGCCCGGCCCGATCTCCGCGGCGTGCAACCGGGAGATCGAAAACGTCGTGGCCAGCGTGCCCAATAACAACAATCGCCAGTAGTCCATAGCGTTTCTTCTCTACTCAATTCGATGCGCCAATACTACACGACAGCTCGGCGTCGTTTGTGACCTGAATCAACATAGCGGAAACCCGAATCCCTGCCGCCAATGAAGTTGGCATACCGCAGGCCCTTGCTGAAAGGACCCCGCCCTGAATGGACCCCGCCTCTCGCATCGGGACGCTTGGGCCGGATTGGAAACGCTGTTCCTGCCCCGCGCGCTGGACTAGAATGCGTCATTTGCCGTACGGCCTGACGCCAGCCGAAACTCGACACCGGCGCAGCAATGCAGCTCCGGTGGTGCAATGAGTAGCAGAATCCTGTCGCTACAGTCACGATCAGGATTACTGGCTCCATTTGGATGTGGCGCGGTAGAATGGTGCTTGGACGATCAAGAGAGACACGATCATGACACAACGTTCATTATTCACTGCCCTGTTGGTATCGGCAGTGCTTACGTTACCCACTATTGCGTTCGCTTACGTAGGGCCCGGAGCGGGGCTTAGCGCCATCGGGACAGTACTCGCGCTCATCGGTGCTGTTCTTTTGGGAATAGTTGGTTTCATTTGGTACCCGATCAAGCGCCTGTTACGGGGCAAACAGGTTGAAGAAATAAAAGAAGACGACGAAACGTCCGATGACATTATGTCACCTGCCGAGAAGGTTGATGCGGAGCCGCGGCCGTAATATCGTCAAACGCCGGACCGCATCATTCATGAACACCGACCGCCGTTGAAAACTGGAATAATCGCGTGTTGATTGATGCAATCGGAGCCGTAGTCGTGGTCATTGTCTTCGCGATTCTCCTGGATGTCTTTGGCCTGGTAACAAGAACTGGCGAAGTGGTATCTATCGGGCGCCGCGCCGCGACTACCTTGCGTGATACGAAGTTGTCCGACGCAGACAAAGGAACGTCTGATGCAGCGCAACTCGCTGCAGCTGTTCCGACTGCTCGGGGTGCTTGTCATCGGTTCGGCAGCCGCGCTTCTCGCCCCGTTGGCATTGATCTGGATAGCGGATTTCGCCGGCCTGCTTTCCTTCAGCGGCGTGCTGGACATGTTCTTGCGATGGGATTTTATTGTTGCCGGGACAATTCTTGGCATAGCTGCGTACATTGCGTCGGTCAGGTGGCTCAAACGAAGTTCATAAACCGCTATTCCCGCCTGGACCGGCTGCTGCATCGGGCAGCGTTTTCCACTGGCGGTCTTCAGGTGTCGCTCGCCGATGTCGAAGACAAATTGTTCAAGAAACAGCTCGCCGACATCCCGATCGAAAGGCCGGTATTTGTCACCGCGCTGCCACGAGCGGGAACGACAATTCTCTTGAGCCTCCTGCACGAAACCGGCGAATTTACCAGCCATTCGTATCGCGACATGCCTTTTGTATTATGTCCGATTTTCTGGCAGAGATTTTCGACCCGGTTGCGCTCTCAGGATCAGGGTGAGATGGAACGAGCACATGGGGACGGGATCAGCATCTCCATTGACAGCCCCGAAGCATTTGAAGAAATCATCTGGAGATACTTCTGGAAGCCGCATTACCAAAACGACCACCTCAAGCCGTGGGGCCGATACAAGCATCCGGAATTCGTTCGCTTCTTTGAGAGCCACGTTCGCAAGAAACTACTACTGGCCGGCCATCGCGGGGATCAGCGTTACCTGTCGAAGAACAACCTGAACTTCGCCCGGCTGGGCTATATAAGTTCCGTTTTTCCGGATGCCCGTTTTGTCATTCCGTTCCGCAGCCCCCTGCAGCACGCGTCATCTCTGCTCAAGCAACACCTGGGCTTCTTGAAGACTCATGCTGAGGACAAGTTCGCGAAAGACTACATGCGCGGTATCGGACACTTCGACTTTGGCGAGAACTTTTTGCCGGTCGACTTCGACAATTGGCTCAAGGGAGACAGGCGCGCAGAGGCAACGGCATTGACTTTTTGGGTCGAGTACTGGCTTGCGGCGTATCGAAGTATACTTGGAAACCTTACGACATCTGTTAATCTGGTCTCATTCGACCGATTGACCCGGCAACCCGAAAAGGTTCTGAAAACCTTGTCGAGCAAACTTGAATTGCGAGACCCGACCCGGCTGATTGATCAACACAAGACTTTGCGGAATGCACCGATACACGATGTTGACGACAGTCAGATACCGGGCGCTCTGATGAAAGAGGCGAATGCTCTATTTGAGAAATTGGACGCGCTTTCGATAGGCGTCGAGCAATAGCAACCATGTCCGAGAATGAATTAACCGAGGCGAATTGACCGGCGGCACAACCATGAAACTACCTATTGCGCTATTCCTTTTGAGCCTTGCCGGGTTTTCCTTCGCTTTTGGGCTGGTAGTCGGCGCCTATGAGGTTTTCCCTTACGGCTACATCAAATATGTTCTGAACTCTGTCGAAACAGTATTTGCCGATCGAGAGAATCTGATGACAAACCGGCCAACGGGTTTTCTGGCTGAGCGGCGATATGATGGTAACGGTGTCACGGTATATGACGAACAGCAGGTCAGCCCCGGATACACGCTGCTAGCCGGTTTCTTTGAAGATTCAACGGAAATCCGGCTAATCCGCATGGACGGTTCGGTGGTCCAACGCTGGCCGGTGTCGTATTCGACTCTTTTTCCCAATTCAGATCACATTTTTCCGAAAAGCGATATTCCGGCAAGCGACTGGAATGCTGCCATTCACGGCGTTGATATGTCGCCCGATGGATCCGTCGTATTCAACTTTGACGGCAAAGGGACCGTAAAACTCGACAGGTGCGGAAGATCCCTCTGGACCGTTCCCAGGATGACCCATCATTCTGTTAACAGATCCGCCGATGGGTCCTATTGGGTGCCCTCGAGGAACATGACGGAAGACGAATCTCAAGCGTATCCTCGCTTTAAGACACCGTACAGAGATGACACTATTTTGCGGATATCGCCCTCCGGGGAAGTAATTTCGGAAATTTCAGTCAATAGGATTCTGATCGACAATAATTTGTTTGCCTTACTCGTAGCCAACGGCCGCTTCGAAACCGACATGGTTGAAAGCGATGTTCTTCACATGAATGATATCGAAGAACTCCCGAACGAGTTCGTCGGCGGCTTTCCTCTTTTTGCGACCGGAGATCTGCTGCTGTCGTTTCGACATCTCAATCTGTTGTTGGTAGTCGATCCGATGGATTGGAAAGTCAAGTGGTATCACTCTGGTCCATGGCTCCGTCAACATGACCCGGACTTCCAGCCTGATGGCAGGATTACAGTCCTTAACAACAATAGCGATGACACCAAGCGCGGTGACATATTTGGCGGAAGTAATCTCATGTCGATATGGCCAGCATCACCCGAAAGAGCGGTGGAAATCATTTACGGTGAAGACGAAGGTCAGTATTTCTTCACTAACACCCAGGGAAAGCATCAGCTTCTGTCCAATGGCAACATTCTGATCGCTGAGTATTATGGCGGCCGTACGCTGGAAGTGAATTCGCGTGGTGAAATCGTCTGGCAGTATGTCAATCAGTACGACGAAGAAAGCGTCGCGAAGATATCAGGCGCTGAGCGATATGCGGAGGACTATTTCGAAGTTGCAGACTGGGCCTGCCCGACTGATTGAACATGGCAAACCTGTTGGAATTCCGACTCGATACGCGAAAATATCAAGGGACAAGCGATTGCAATAATTGCTGATGGATTAGACGACCGCGTGAAGTTGCCGAGATTCCTGCTGCCTGTCGCCAGCGATCCGACCCATGACTCTCTCGGTAACAGGAGATGTCGACCTGTGCATGGTCCTTGCCGGGGTTTTTCTTGCCTGCAGTCGCCTGGTCCAGCCTTTCAGTTGAGCGTTCCGATAACAGCTGAAAAAGGCCGGGGCACGCCCTCTGTTCCAATTATTCTGGCACCGAGTTCCCAGGACGACCTAAGTGTAAGGTGATGTGAATCGAAATACACTGGATTGAGAGACTCATCGAACACTGGACACTGTCCATCCGGGCATAAATACTGATTTGCATCGAAATACTCAACGCGAGCATGTTTCTCGGCAAAACGTCGAAGTTGTAGATTGATCTTCACGACATCTGGCGAAATCGGTACGGGCTGCATTTGACAGTCCATGAATGGAAAACTGGCTGCCTTCTCGCGACACCGGCGATCATAGCTGTCGATGACTGGAGCCTTCCCGATCAGAAGTACGTTCTTGTCCTGTTTCACGAGCGCAAGCACCGTGTCCTTGGTGGCTTGTAGAAATCTTTCGGATCGTGCCTGATAGCCAGTCCAGGATGCAGAGAGAATTACCGTCCTGTATGGACCAATCGACTCCCAGATGTTTCGGTTGGAGTGGCGACAGTCGTTGAGCCTTATCTCTGTGACAATACCCTCAACATCCGATCGTAGAGGTGGGCAAGCACCGACCTCAATGTTGCGAAAACTGAAGCCCGATTCTTTTGCAAAAGCCCCGAGCATTCCAATGTAGTGAGCAGCATTTGAGTCGCCCCAAAGGATGGCTTCAGGAACGGCGTCTGACTCTGCGCCGACAACGCACACCGGATCTTCCAGATCCTTCGCATCAACACGCTGTTTCTGGCAGACATAGTCATATTCGAACGCCGGACGGGTGGTATCTCTGACTTCGGCGATGCGATTCTCGTAGTCATCGCTCAACCAATGAAATGCGAACCCATCGGTCTTTAGAGACACAACGGCGGCAGCCCCAATTACGACAGCCGGCAATGCGTACTGGCGCAGTGCGACCTGAATGAACGGCAGTTGCGACCGCCTGAACGGCTGTTCGACGAAACGAAACGTCAGCCAGGCAAGAACCATCGTCATTAACAAAACGGCGGCGCCCAATTGGAATCCGATTTCGAAACCTCCGTAATGGAGAAAGGCCAGAATCGGCCAGTGCCAGAGGTATGCTGAGTACGAAACCAGGCCTACCCAGACCATGGGCTGTAGCCGAAGTAAACCGGTCGGCCAGGATTTCCCGTAATGTCCCGCGAGAATGAGCATCGTGGTGCCAATTGTCGGCGGTATAGCCTGGTAGCCGGGGAAAGGAGCCTGCTCGGAAACAAGGAACAGCGAGCCAATTACCAGTATGCCGCCCACTACCGCCATGGTTTGAACCAGGCCACTGTGAATTGTTCGATCGCCTTCTGTGCAAACATGGTGCGCGGCTATCGCACCTACTAGTAATTCGCCGGCCCGCGCCGGCAACATGTAATAGACGAACGAGGGGTCGCTGGAGAAATAGTACTGCCCGAACCAGAATGACGCGACCGCAACGGCGAACATTGTTATTCCATAGTGGGCAGGTCGCGAATTCTTATAACTTGCCAACAGGACCAATGGCCAGAGCAAATAGAACTGCTCTTCGACGCCCAGCGACCATAAGTGTAGAAGCGGCAGTTCGTTGCTATTTGCAGCGAAATAGGACGTGTCCTGAAACAGCCAGAAAAAAACATTGGCAAGCGACATTAGCGACCAGAATGCGGCACGAGCGGTATCCTCGGCATCTTCCGGTCGAAAAAGAAACTGTGCCAGCAGGAAGGTGACGCCCAGCACGATGAGCATTGCTGGCGCTATTCGCTTTATTCGGCGGCGGTAAAACTCCGCGATCGAGAACCGGTCACTCCGGATCTCGACCATTATGTGTAATGAAATAAGGTAGCCGGATATGACAAAGAAAATATCAACTCCGACAAAGCCGCCAGGCAGGAGTTTATCGTTGATGTGGAAGGCAATTACCGACAACACGGCAACCGCCCGCAGGCCATCTATGTCAGGTCGATAACTCACTGAAGGCCTTTTTCCGGGGCCGATTCACATGATTCCAACATTACCCATAATCCCTAGCGCCGGCTTGACCATCTTTGGACTGGCGTCCCCAAAATGGCCCGACGATAAACCCAACGGGCCGCGCCTTTCAAGAGTTTGACAATGAGACGTCTCATTCGGGACCAAGAACACGCGTGTTTCCAAAACGTTAATGCCGATCTCGAACTGGCAATCGTATCTTATTTGGGAGCATCAATTGAGGCCTTCGCTCCCGGCTCAAACTCTTCTGCATACGGACGGCAAGCACGATTGACGCTGGTAGTATTTGTTCGCCCGTTTCGCTGCGCTTGTCCGACACTGCCAAGCTGTTACTTGTTCATCACGGCCTGTTTTGAATAGCGCCCCCACGGGATGGGCCCGGCCTGTCCTCGCTTCGCTTGTCGGAGGATTCGGACCGCCTTGCGGCGATCAATACAAAAAGACCCGCAAAAGGCGGGTCTTTATTGTATTAAATGGCGTCCCCAAGGGGATTGACCGGCAGCTACGCTGCCTCGCCTTCGGCGTCTGTCGCGAAACTGCGTTTCGCTCGGATCGAACCCGGGGTTCTCATCCCCGCGGACGCATCATTTAACGAAAACGGGCCACCCCATCGGGGCGACCCGTTTTCGTTAAATGGCGTCCCCAAGGGGATTCGAACCCCTGTTACCGCCGTGAAAGGGCGGTGTCCTGGGCCTCTAGACGATGGGGACACAAGGACAATGTTCCGCGAGGAAATTGGTGGAGCTAGGCGGGATCGAACCGCCGACCTCTTGCATGCCATGCAAGCGCTCTCCCAGCTGAGCTATAGCCCCACGGAGCGGGGCACTATAGGGTCGCTGGCGGGGGCTGTCAAGGACGGACCCGTATCCGACCGATTGACACGTAAATCAATAGCTTGCGATCCGATTTCGCATGGACCCCGGGCACGACGTCAGGGGCCATCTGCAGCCGCATCGAACACCTCCTGCGCCGTCAGCGCCCTCTCGTAAATCCGGACTTCGTCGATCTGGCCGTCCCAGGGAACTCGTGTCGAATCGAGTCGGGCTCGCGCCAATCCAGACCGGTACGTTGCTGTTGGTCGAGATGTCGCCGCTCACTGCCTTGGCGCCAACTTCGACACCGTCGAGGTACAGTCGCATGAAGGCGCCATCATAGGTTGCCGCTGCGTGCATCCACTGATCGACCACCAGGCCGCCGGCATTCGCGATGAGTGTCGACGTAATGCCATTCGTTTTCAGGCGGAAACGAAGGCGGGTTTGCCCATACGATTTCCAGGTGCTCAGCATGAAGTAATGCGCTTGCGAACTCGTCGAGGTCGATTTCGACAGGATACGGCAGTCGTTGTACGGTGCGCAGTTGTCGAGCTGGTCCGAACGAACCCACGCCGAAATCGTAAGCTCGGAGCCCGTCACGTCGAACGACCCAACGTCCACGTAGTCGTCATAGCCGTCAAACGCCAGTCCCGGTCCCGGCCCCCACTGCGTGCCGTTAACCAGGGTTCCAGTGTGGCCATTGCCACTTGCGTCCATGATCGTGTTTCCGGCGCCCTCATTCATCGGCCAATAGGCCACGAGCCCTGCGGCCGGTGGCGTCACCGTTACTGTGACCGTCCCGGAGGCTTCACCGCCATTACCATCGCTGACGCCAAACCCAATGCTGTCATCGCCAGTAAATCCAGGGTCAGGCGTGTAGGTCAACGAGGGCGGCGTTCCGCTGATAGAGCCATTTGCCGGGTTGCCGGTGACGATGTACTCCAGGGTATCGCCATCGACGTCGCTGGCCTGCAATTGCACGCCAACAGCCACATTCTCCTCCGTGAGAACGGCATCGTCGACGGCAACCGGCAGGTCATTGACGGCGACAACGTTGAGCGAGACGGTCGCAATATTGCTGTCGTCCTCGCCGTCGTTTGCGAGGAACGTGATGGTGTCACCGCCGAAGTAGTTCGCATCAGGCGTGTAGCTCAGGTTTGGTGCGCTGCCGCTTAATGATCCGTTCGAAGGACCGGTGACAACGCTGTACGATAACGCGTCGCCGTCGGCATCGTTCGCCGTCAATACCAGGGGCACCGTCGAATCTTCATTTACGTCGACGGCCTGATCCGATGCTACCGGCGGCGTATTCGGCGGCACATAGGGCTCGACGGTCAGCAACACCGCAACCGGCGCGGAATCGGCCTGCCCGTCACTTGCACGATAGGTGAAGGAATCGGTCCCGACGAATCCCGCGTTGGGCGCGTAGGAAAACGAGCCATCGGCGTTCAACGTCAGGCTACCATTGCTGGCAATTCCCTCCAGCACCGCGGTCATCGCGTCGCCGTCGACGTCCAGGTCATTGCCGAGGACGCCGGGCACGGAGACATTCAACGCGTTACCCTCAACCATCGAATGGCTGTCGGGAGTCGCCGACGGCGCGTCGTTTACCGGTGTTACGGTCACGCTGACGCTGGCCGTGTCCACACCACCGAGGTCATCACTAACCTGGAACTCGAAACTGTCGTTGCCAAAGAAATCAGCGTCGGGTGTGTAAGTGACATTGGCGCCGCTGCCAGAAATCGATCCATTGGCAGGCCCTGAGACGACGCTGTAGGTCAAAGGGTCCCCGTCAGCGTCGCTGGCGGACAGAACTGTCGCCTGCGGCGTGTCCTCGGCGGTATTGATCGTGCCGTCATTCGCCTGGGGAGGCGCATTGCCGCCGGCAAGGCTCAGCAGCTCCTGTTCCGTGAGCGCACGGCTGTAGACGCGCACCTCGTCAATTCTCCCTTTCCATGGCACCTGTGACGCATAGAGTGGATTCGAGCCGATCCAGACAGGGACGGATGCATTGACGGAAATATCGCCGCTGACGGCCCGGGAACCCACTTCGACGCCGTCCAGGTAAACGCGCATTTGCGCGCCATCATAGGTCGCTGCGACGTGCGCCCATTCACCGACGACCAAAGCTCCGCTGCTTGCGATCAGTGTCTGCGTTGTGCCATTTACTTTCAGGCGGAATCGCAGCCTGGTTTCACCGCCGCTTTTCCAGGTGCTCAGCATGAAGTAGTGATTGCTGGAACTGGTGGAGGTCGCCTTGGAGATGACGCGACAGTCATTGTAAGTCGGACAGTTGTCGAGCTGATCCGAACGGACCATTGCCGCCAGGGTCAACTCGTTGCCCGGCACGTCGAAGGTGCCGACATCGACATAGTCGTTAATGCCGTCGAAGGTGAGACCCGGACCGCCCCCCCACAGCGTGCCGTTCACCAAGGTGCCGGTATTGCCATTGCCACTCGCGTCCGCGGTGGTCGGGCCCGCGCCCTCGTTCATTGGCCAGTAGCCGATTAGGCCCGCCGCGCCAGTTCCCTCCAGCGCATCGATTTGCTGAAGGTAGGAAACGAGCTGCGAGAGCTCGGAGCCCGACAGATCCACGCCGTCATGCGCAAGCACCGCCTCTGCCAGAGTGGCTGCAGAACCATCGTGCAGATAAGGAGCCGTCGACCAGACGCCGCGCAGGGTCGGTGTGTCGATGCCGTCCAGGGGACCGCCAAGCCGCATGCCACTGGTCGGTTTGATCGTGCCGATATCGTGCAGGTTCGCCGGGGCGCTGTCAGTGAAGTCCGGCTCGCTATGGCAGGAATCGCAGCCCGCGTCCTGGAAGACCTGGCGCCCGGCTACCGCTGCCGTCGTCAGCGAGCCATCATCGTTGCGGTGCGGGCTCACCGCGAAGGTAGTGAGCGACTCGACGTACGCGGCCAGCGCGTCGAGATCGGCGCTGATACCGGCTTTCGGATCGCCAAGCGGTTCGCTGCGCGTACCCACCGCGAAGTCCGCATTCGACATCAATCCGGTACCCGCAGAAAGCGTCCGGATCTGGCCCTCGAAATCCTGCACCTCGTCGAAGTTTTCCGACCAGTGCAGCGGCCCCTGGGCTCCCGAACGGCCAGTCAGGCTTATCGTGTTTCTCAGACCCTCACCCATCCCGGTGAGATCCCAGATGCGGCCATCGCCGCCGCCATCGTTGTGGCAGACAGCGCAACTCAGGTAGCGGTCAAATGCGAGCCGTGTGTCGCGAGCGTCATAGAACAGCTGTTTGCCCAGCAGTACGTCGGCCGCCAGAGCCTCGTTCGCGACAGCCTGCATTTCGGCGACGGTGGTCACGTTCCAGGCGCCCGTGGTCTGCAGGTCGCTGAGATCGAGCACGCTCACCGTGCGGTCCATGAAGTTGTTGACGTACAGCCTCGAGCCATCAGGCGAAACCGCCACGCCCTGCGGCGCGCGACCAACGTCAATACGGAATAATTCGGTATTATCATGAACGTCAACAACGGCAAGTTCGCGACTGGTCTCCAGCGCTACGAATGCATAGATTCCGAACGCATCGTAGGCAATGTCGGTCGCAATACTGGCGTTGTCGTGATCGATGCGATACGGATGGTCCTCGGCGCCGGTCCCCATGTCGATGCGGGAACTGATTGCGCGAACGGTGTTCTGGAAATTCAGGTTGCCGCCGCTTCGCAGGGTGCCGCGCGCGATGTTGTCTTTCTTCGACGGCACGCGAGCCGATACGCCGTCCGGTGCAATCGCCATGGCACCCAGGTAGTTGGGCACGCCACGACCCTGATTTTCGGCATCCGCGTCCTCGCTGTGCTGCAATACTATGGTATCGACGACAACCATCGACGCCGTGGCAACCTTGAATATTTCACCGCCGGTGTTCACACCATTTACCTGCGTTTCGACGACCGCCGCGTCTTCGCCGGGCTGGCGGCCCGTTATGAAGCGCGACACATAGAGTGATGAACCTGAAGCGTCAACCGCCAGGTGCCGCGCACTCGAGGGCAGTGTGACAGTCGCTACCTGCGCCCCTGTTGCAGCATCGAGTTTCAGCACCTGCCCCATCGCCTGAAGGACCACGAATGCTTCGCCGCCGGCCGGTGAAAACACCAGGCCGTAAGGCTGCGACGCAGACGGCATCGCGAGAGTCTGCGCGACAGTGAGCGCATCGGGATCGATGATACTGATGCTTGCCGCCGTCTTGTTCGTTACCCAGATTCGGCCATCGGGCGCGAGGGCGATAGAGCGCGGCGCCGTGCCGACACCAATCTCCGCGACGCTGGTATTGCTCGCAGCGTCAAAAACGCTGACCGAATCATTGTCCTGGTTGACCACCCAAACTCGCGATGGCGTGCCCTGCCTGTTTTCGTAGAGGATGTTCCCCGACCGATTGGGACGCGTGGCCGTCAACGGCAGATGCACTGCCTGGACGAAGGTCTGTATCGATGGCACGCCGACGTCGTCATTGACTGTCAGCGCCACGTAGTAGATGCCGGGCTCCTCGAATGTATGCTCGATCGTCGGTGAGGACGAGAAGCCGGTTTCAGGTGTGCCGTCGCCAAAATTCCAGTTGAAGACAGGATTGACGCCGCCGCTGACACTGGCGGTGTAGCTCGCGATCGTGCCGCGCTCCACAGGTGCCTGTGCCGGCATTGGCGCAACGTTGAGCGGCAGTGCCGCCGCGATGCTCCAGGTGAAACTTTCGCTATCCACATCGGCACCGTCACTGACCGTGACCTCTACCGTGTAATTACCCTCGGCCGTCGGCGTGCCGGATATCCACCCCGAGACGGTATTGACCGTGAGCCCCGGCGGAAGACCGGTAGCGCCGAATGTGAGGACATCCCCGTCGCCATCGGACGCGGACAGTTGCAGCCCTGCCGGCTCACCGACGACTCCTGACTGCGCACCTGGATTCGCGATCACCGGCATTGAATTGACGCTGACTTGCGTTACTACGCCGCGCCGGCACTGCACACCAAAGTTGTCGAGCCAGCCGCCGGACCGCCCGTATAGCGCGTAGACCGGGTTCCCGGTACCGCAGCGGAGCAGGGCTTGCTGCGTGCCCCCGTTGCCGCCGGTCCCGCCCAGGAACTCGCCGTCGCCACTGAGACCGCCGTCGCCCGTCAGTGCCCGGCACTCGATCTCTATCTGATTGACGTATTGCCCCGAGCGTCCGCGAAAGCCGCTCATTGCCGAGTCTCTCTGGCAGGTCTTCGAGAACGGCGTACCCGACGTCGTATTACCCGTCACCGGCCGATCAACCGGGTCGCCGATCCAGCGACCGAGCTGGTCCATGGCCACGCATTGAGGGCCGACCTGGTTGACGTAGGTCGCGTACCTTCCATGCACACCGACCAGCACTTCGTCGGCCTCACAGGCGAGCTGAAACGGGCCGCCGCCGCCGCCGCCGATTGCCGGCGTGTAGTCGACGGCAACATTTGGTGTCGGATCGATGTTTACCCGCAGCATGGTCGCCTCGGACGGAACGCCGTTATTGTCGAAAGCGAACAACATGTAAAAACCGGGCGGCGTATCGCTCGCGCGTACCGGCAGGCTGACACTCAACATATTGCTGGACTGATCGAACGGCAACTCGATAAAGCGCTGGTCCATGTTGACGCTGTGTGTCACGGAGCCGGTCTTTACTATCGTTACCCGACTGATCGTCGACGCATCGATTTGTATGGCGAGGTTGTCACCGACGTTTGCGGTGTCCGGCGCCGAGAGAATTTCTGGTCTGTCCGCGAGCCCGCCGTTGCCATCGAACAAGTACGGCGGGTAGTAGATCTCGGCATTGGTGTTGTTCAGCGGACCCGGCGCCCCGCCACCGGCCACGAGCACAGTGGCATCGGGAAGCAATAATGCCGACGAGTGATAGAGCCTGGCCTTGTCTCCCGCGGGACCCAGGTGCCACTGGCCTGTGGCCGGATCCCAGATCTCGGCGGCGTTATTCACGCCTACGAGCTGGTTTTCGACTTCACTGCCACCCGTGCCGAGAACGCGACCGTCGGCCAGCACTGTGGCACTGACCCAGCGACGTTGCGAAGACATTGATGAGGTAGCCGTTACGCTCGGCGCCGGGCCGTTAATATCAACGACGACGGCGCCATTCGAATTGCCTCCTATCTGCAGGATCTTGCCAGGCTGAAACATCGCCGCGCCGGACGTCCAACCGGCGTTCGACGAGGCGAACTGACCGGCTGGCGTCAGTGAGCCGAGACCGTCGGTCGCTACAAAATACATCTTGCCGTTCGTGTCGTAGCCAAATACACGACCATCCGGCGCGAGGAAGTTGCGCGGAAACAAGGTGGCAAAACTGCCTGTCGGCGCATTCGTCAGCAGCCGAAAATTGCCATCCGTCTGCCGCACCTCGGGCAGGTCGGCACCGCCGCTGCCGCCCTGGATATAGATTTCGCCGTTAACCAGTGCGGTTGATGACGAATACCAGCGCGCCCGATTCATGTTCATCGATTGAGCCAGCGTGTTGTCGGCGTAGCTGAAAAGGTTGCTGTTGTTGTTGCCGGTGTTGGTCGTGCCATTCCCGGTCCAGTTGTCTCCACCGGCAATCAGGATCTCGCCGCTTTGCGGAAGGATGATCTGGGAACTGCAGAAAATGTCGGTAAGGGTCATGTTGTTTAGCGTCATGTGGCCGCCGCCGAGTCCGGCCGCCGGGTCCCAGATGTCGTAAATGAAGTAGCCGGTCTGCTGGCCGTCACTCTTGGTGCCGTAGCTCAACACACGGCCGTCAGGCGTTACGGCGGCGTGTATAGCGATCAGGGGCCAGTCTTCGAGTGTTGACCAGGCGCCGTTAACGTTGTCCGCTTGCGCCAGGCTGGCGGCCACCAGGCAGCCGAACCAGAGAATGGCACTGTGCAAGAAGGAGCTTTTGCTTACCATCGAGCGATTTTTTTTCATTATTGTTCTCGCTAAAAAATGCACCCGGCGTTTCGCGCTGTCATTCGTCAAGCAGCGCGTTCACGACGGCGGCCATTGTCTCCACGTCCGGATTATAGAATTCGGCCCTCGCCTTTCCGTTTGGGTCAACTACGAAAATCTGCGGTGAATGCGAAACCGAATAGTCGCCATCTGCCTCGTTAACAGCGCCTTTGTAGAAGACGGCCGAAAACTGCTTTGAAATATTCTTGACCTGGCCAGGCGGGGCGGTCAGTCCGATAAAATTCGGGGAGTACTGCTCCAGGTACGACTTCAATATCTCCGGAGAGTCGCGTTCGCCATCAACACTGATCAAGACGTACACGACTTTGTCGCCCGGCACTGTTCCCGACTCTTCAAGCATCCGCATTCGCTGCATCGCGAGTGGGCACACGTCCGGGCAGTGCGTGAATCCGAAGAAGACCAGCGCAACGCGTCCCCGCAGGCTTTGGAGCTGCAAGGTTTCGCCGTTTTGGTCCGTAAGTTTCGCATCCGGAATGGTGATCTAGCCGTCGGCCAGGATTCGAACGCGGTCGTATTCCGGCAAGATACCGGCGCGGGTATCGTTTGGCAGCAGATATGCGACCAACACCATCGCCAGGAATACCCACGCGCAAAGACGATTGCCGATTCTCGACGGCCGTTGTCTGGACGCACCTGGTAACCCACTTGCGACTACGTTGATCGTGTCGCAGCCGTTTATTGACATAATGCAAACCGGCTTTGTTATTGTTATTCGGATGTAAGTTACCACCCATACGTTTGCGTCGCAATTGATGAATTTTCATCCATAGCAGCGAGGCGCACGCGATGTCGGCGGTTGAGATCGTCTTGGGCCGGCCTCGAGTCAGACCAGCCTCGGTGGATCCTCAGCCGCGAAAAGATTCATGTGAATATTTATCGGCCGGCGTCAACTGCACGAAGAAATAGGACGCTTAGCGGTTTACTCTTGCCGGTAATGTGTCCATTCTACGCGGTCAGCCTGTAGCAATCCGATCCTCGCGATTCGGATCGCTGGGCGAGATTTGTGTTGCAGCGATATAATATGCTCTTCAATTCATTCGAATTCATATTCCTGTTCCTTCCGACGACGATCGTCCTGTATTTCTTGTTCGTGCGTTTCGCCGGCATCGAATACGGACTCGGCGTTCTTGTCGTCGCATCGCTCTTCTTCTATGCATATTGGAATCCGATCTATCTTCTGTTGATCCTGTTTTCGATCGCCGTCAACTACTTGCTCGGCGCCCGGCTTATCCCAACGACAAACAAAAGACCTAAGTTCTACCTGGTGGCTGGAATATCCTTCAATCTCCTGTTGTTGGGCTACTTCAAGTACGCGAATTTTTTCGTCGACAACCTGAATACGCTGACGGGCAGCGATTGGCAACTGGGGACAATCGTATTGCCGTTGGCCATCTCGTTCTTCACGTTCCAGCAGATTTCTTACTTGATCGACGCATGGCAAGGAAAGACGCTCGAATATAACTTCCTGCACTACTGCCTGTTCGTCTGCTTCTTCCCGCAGTTGATTGCTGGCCCCATCGTTCATCACAAGGAGATGTTGCCACAGTTTTCGCTTGCTTCGTCGCTGAAGCCGCAATGGACAAATTTTGCGATTGGTATCAGTATCTTTGCGATCGGCCTGTTCAAGAAAACCGTGATTGCTGACAGTCTCTCAGCTTATGTCGGTCCCGTTTATGACGACTCGACAGTGTCGGCGAACGTCGATTTTTTTGTGGCCTGGGGCAGCACTCTTGCCTATACGTTTCAACTCTATTTCGATTTCTCCGGCTATTCGGACATGGCGATCGGCTCCGCTCGACTCTTCGGAATCAAGCTCCCGGTTAACTTTTTCTCACCCTATAAAGCTCTCAATATCATCGATTTCTGGCGGCGCTGGCACATTACACTCTCAAGGTTTCTGCGCGACTATCTTTACTTCGCATTGGGCGGAAACCGCAAGGGCAAGGTTCGACGCTATACCAACCTGTTTCTGACGATGTTGCTCGGTGGACTATGGCACGGCGCCGGGTGGCCATTCGTAATTTGGGGCGCGCTGCACGGCAGCTATTTGATGGTGAATCACGCCTGGAGGAAGTTGCTGGCCACAGCCGGGTTCGACCCCGGTGCAAATCGCGCCTATCAAGTATTCTGCTGGCTGGTAACGTTTACCGCTGTCATCGTGGCCTGGGTTTACTTTCGCGCTCCCACCCTGTCTCAGGGCAACGCAATAATCCTGGCTCTTGTCGGCAACAACGGCGCGGAACTGCCGGCTGGAATCGTTTCACGCCTCGGTAACACCGCCGCAATGCTGCAGTCCTTGGGTATCGGTAGTGGCAATGGAAGCGGCTCTCAGTTTGTTACAAACTTTGCCTGGGTATTTGCTGCAGGCTTGGGCGCAGTATTCATGCCGAACGTCGCGCAGATATTCCATCGTGTCGACGCAGTCTTGTATGAGCACAGTGGCAGCTTCAAAGCCCAATTGACGCGCCAATGGCTCGCCTGGAAAACATCGGTGCCCTGGGCGTTGGTTACCGCCGTCCTGATGTTGCTCGGCGTTCTGACGCTTACCCAGGTCTCCGAGTTCCTGTACTTTCAATTCTGATCATGGACGCACGTCGCTACCTCGCCTATTGCCTGATATTTTTTCTCGCTTTGTCATTGATTACAGTCGCGATCAACTATCGGGTTGACCCGTATTTGGTTTTTGGCAGCGCTCGAACGGAAGGATTCAACAAGATAAAGGCGGACATAAATGAACATGTCCGGCTAAGTAAGGCTTACTATCCCAAGATCGGTGAATGGGACATTCTGCTTGCAGGAAACTCCAGAATTGAGATGGGACTAAATCCCCGACATCATTGCTTCAAAGAACTGCAAGCGAATGTTTATAACCTCGGCATTCCAGGAGCAGGCGTCGGCCAGCAGCTCGGGTATGCCCTGGATATTATTTACGAGCAGCCGGTTAAGGAGGTCTTCCTCAGCGTTGATTTCGTTGATTTCCTTATTCCCGGAGGAACAAGTCCGCCGTCCGACCAGGCCGACTGGATGGCAAACAAGGGCCTCAGGTATCGGTTCGATGGCTCGAGAAACCCCGACTACCGCTGGAATAGGACTCAAGACTATTTTCGCGCTTTGTTTTCTCTTGATGCCCTCGTAAGCAGTGTTCGCACTGTCATCTCTCAGTCGGTAGACCAGCCGGATCGCGATGACTTCGGCTTCAATCCGGCGAATGATTTCAGGCTGGCAGTAACCGTCGAAGGCCCTAATGCCCTGTTTGCGCAGAAAACGGCAGTACTGGAAGCGAAGTACGCAAAGCCCTGGGGGCTAAGCTATAGGGACGGTTCGTTGGCCCGGGACTTTGCCATTCTGGACGAATTTCTGGATATCGCGGAAAGCCGAGAGATCAGAGTCACGCTGTTCACCAACCCATTTCACGAGAACTTCTGGTCCCTACTGCGGCGCCAGGGACTTCATGACTTGCACGATCAGTGGCTCGGTATGCTTGTCGAACACACCCGCAGGCGCGCCGCGTCGGCGGTACTGTGGGACTTCTCCATGGACTCCGAATTTATTCACGAGAAGGTTCCTGCGCCTGGAGTGAAATCGGGTCCGTTGCGATGGTTCTGGGAGCCCTCACATTATCGACGAGAGCTGGGGGACTTGATGCTGGATACCATGCTGGCCGATCGGTGCACGTCGGAAGCGGTATTCGGTAAAGAGCTGCGTTAGCTGCCCACGTGCAGGGTCTCTCGCCGCCTGGCATCGGCTTCGTTCGGGTTATTCCTGCCTCTCGAGGAGTAGCGTCCCGCTATTGCGCTCGCTTCCGGCCGACAACGATTATCGTGTATCCCCAGCCGAGTTTTCCTTTTAGCGACTCAAGGCGTTGGGGCGAAATTACGCTGCCGAGCACCTGGTTGAACTTGTAGGAATTGATCAGTCGCAAGACACCCTTGTGACCCATCGGGAGAATCGACGTCGTCTTGAGGATCTCGAATTGCGGGCTCATCAGCCTTGCCAGTTCTTTCATGTTGAGCCATTGCTTGAGATGTTCTTCCGGGTCCAGCGGCCCGTGGCCAATCGGCCCGCCGTCGTCTCCCTTCAGGCGAACCATGACAAACTTGTTCGCCGCCGTCATGATCAGGTAGCCGCCGGGTTTCAAGGCGTCGGCAATCTTCTTCACCAGGCGCGGCTGGTCCGAGACATGTGGAATGACCTCCTGGCAGACGACCAGGTCCAGCGGCTCGTCAGAAAGCGTGAGGTCATACAGATCACCGGCACGGAAAGAGATGCCGGGGTACTCGGCTTTTGCGATGTCGATGGCAGTCGACGACAGATCGATCCCTTCCGCGATGCCCAGTGTCGACAATAACTTGGTCGTGAACCCGGTACCACAACCAAGGTCCAGAATCCTCGGGTGATCGAGCGGCAGCTCACGCGCAATAGCCATAATGGCCTCGGATCTCTGCGACTGCCAGCGGTTTGGCGTCGACTGTTTCTGCCAACGCTGATCCCAGTAGTTTTGTTGTGCTGCGATTGATGGCTCTGCAGCCGAGACGTGCTGTTCGTGCATTTCAACCTCCGCCTGGCGTTTCTGCCAGCCCGCGACGCCAGCAGCAATCACTCCAACGTTGACGTCGTTGAAATAGAAGCTACAAGTTATCTTAGTCCTATCAAATCGGGATCGCCAGTACCTGGTCTCGAGGCCGGATTAGTTGCTACCGACAGCCCTTTCTTCAATGAATTCAATAGCCTTATCCAGTCTCTTTAGCGTCCTTTCTCGACCCACCAGCCAGACCGTGACATCGATGGGCGGCGATATGGGCCCGCTGGTAATGGCTACCCTGATCGGTTGCCCCAGTTTGCCCATGTTAATCTCAAAGCTCTCCGCAACTTGAGCGATTGACTCCGCAATGCCTTTCTTCGTCCACGCTTCCAGTTGTGCGAACCGGTCCCTGACTGCCCTGAGCGGTTCCAGAATGACCGGCCGCAAATTCTTCTTGGCCGCCTTCGGCTCGTAGGTGTCGAAGTCCTCGTAGCAGTAGCGAGAACTTGCGGCCATGTGCAACAAGGTCTCGGCGCGCTCGCGAAAGCCCTCGGCCACGTCTCGAGGATCGGGCCCGTTCTCAGGGTCAAGCCCGGCCGCCCTGATGTATGGAATCAGGTCGCGCCCGATGCGCTCCAAAGGCGCCGCCATGATGTGCTGCTGGCTGAGCCACAGCAGCTTCTCGGGGTTGAATGCCGACGCCGACTGATTTACATCGGCGATATCGAAAAGTTCAATCATCTCGTCAACGCTGAACATCTCCTGGTCACCGTGAGACCAGCCCAGGCGGACCAGGTAATTAAGCATCGCCTCGGGCAGATAGCCCTGTTCCCGGTATTCCCGGATATCGACGGCGCCGTGACGTTTGGAGAGCTTCGCGCCGTCCGGGCCGAGGATCATGGGCAAATGCGCGTAAACAGGGATCGAAGCACCCAGAGCCTCCAGCATGTTCATTTGCTTGGGCGTATTGTTCAGGTGGTCATCACCCCGAATGACGTGGGTGATGTCCATGTCGAAGTCGTCGACGATTACCGAGAAGTTGTAGGTTGGCGATCCGTCAGAACGGGCGATGATCAGGTCATCGAGCTCGGCATTCTGAAACACGACCGTGCCTCGAACCTGGTCGTTGATTACAACCTCCCCGTCCAGGGGATTCCTGAACCGAACGACCGGCTCGACGCCCTCCCTCGGCGCTTTGCGATCCCGGCAGCGACCGTCGTAGCGCGTCTTCTCTCCTCGCTGCATCTGCGCCGATCTCAGTTCGTCCAGTTCTTCTTTTGTGCAATAGCAGCGGTATGCCTTGCCTGACAGCAGCCAGTCGTCAATGACCTCCTGGTAGCGAGGATACCTGTCAGTCTGGTAGATCGGTCCCTCGTCGGCATCGAGCCCCAGCCAGGCCATGCCGTCGAGGATGGCGTCGACGTTTTCCGGCGTAGAACGTTCACGATCCGTATCCTCGATACGCAATACGAACTGACCTCGATGATGTCGGGCGTATAGCCAGCAAAACAGGGCCGTGCGTACACTGCCAAGATGAAGGACGCCGGTAGGGCTAGGGGCGAAGCGGGTGCGAACGTTCATAGACTGGCTCAAGATCGACAGGGGCGGAAGCTTAGCAGATGCGCTGTGATTTCGGCTCCTGTTGGAATGTTTGCCTGTTGCTGAACCCCGACAGGCGGGAGGCGACGGTATGTCAAAGCATGTCAACGACTTGGACAAGCATCCTCAGACAGAACCCAAGAAAGCTGTCTCCGATATAGAGACAGGACGTCCCCGGAAAATGAACCCCCATCGCGAAAGCTTGTCTGGAATAGAAACTAACCATCTGTTTAAATACCGGCTTTTCCGAATTGGCACGATGATTGCTTTTTCCCCGCACGTGAACTGCTCCACAGATTTCACATGTCAGCTCGGGCTACGCTGGTGGAAGATTCACCGCCTATCCGATTTCGGTCGTTCCAAACGGCGATCAAGCCAAGAGATATCGATGATGAAAACAGAGAATCAAATTACGTTCCGTCTTGCCGCGGTTTCGATGGCAATCCTGCTTGGCGCTTGCTCGGGCGGGAAGAGTTCGATTTCCGGACCCAGCCAGACTCCGAGTCCGGGCGTGGGCACCAACAGCGCTCCCACCATTTCCGGAATTCCTCCTTCCTCCGTGAAGGCCGGCGATTCCTACTCGTTCACACCACAGGCGTCGGATCCTGACGGGGATTTGCTGACCTTCAGTATCGAAAACCAGCCTTCGTGGGCCAGCTTTGACAGTGGTACCGGCGGCGTAACGGGCGTGCCGTCCACGGGCGATATCGGCAACTATGCGAATATTCGGATCTCGGTCAGTGACGGTCAGCTGACGGCCTCGACACCGTCATTCTCGATCGATGTCACACAGGTCGCGACCGCGTCGACGACCTTGTCATGGACCGCACCAACGCAGAACGAGGACGGATCCACGCTGACGGACCTGGCGGGCTACAAGATCTTCTACGGAACGTCTCCGGGCAATTACAGCGAAGAGATCAGGATCGACAATCCCAGTGTGACAGTCTACGTCGTCGACAACCTGACGCCGGACACCTACTACTTCGCGGCCAAGGCTTTCAATGCGGCGGGCGTCGACAGTCGTTATTCGGGGGAAGCCGTCAAAATCGTAAACTAGGCGGTCTTGGCGCGACGCAAGCGTGTCCTCAACTGGTCAAACAGAAACGCTTCGCCGCAGTTCCGCGGCCTGCCGGCAATCACCCACAAGGCTGTCGCAAGCGCAATGTAGCATGCGGCGCCGGTCACGATTGCCAGCACCAGGTTCATCCCCGACGATGCCGAGTCTGCCGAAAAAGAAATCCACGACAGCGTACATGCTGAGCGTCGACACCACGGGCCGGGCAAAAATACCCAGTACATCTCGAAAGCCCAGTCCGATAGCCCTCGCGGCAATCCCGTAGTACAGCGGCAGGAATACCAGCAAGACCAGAGTCATAGCATCTGCTGCGCCTATCGAACCAAATCGCACTGTCGCGTAATAGATGCATGGCACAACGGCGACCAGATTCATGCCATTCAGAAGAGCAACCGTCGCCGGCCTGCCGACAGCGAGCAGGGTTGTCGTAATCGGTGACAGGACTGCAATCATCCCGCCGTATACAGAAAGCACCTTGATGATCGGAATCGCGGCGAGCCACTTCTCGCCGAGCGCTATCGGCGTAAACAAATGCGCCGTTGCCGCCATACCGAAAGCAGTCGGCAAAGATAACAAGACGATTGCAGAGGCCGCCCTTACGAAGGCGTCTCTCAGTCTCACATAAGTCGTTCGAGATTTTGGCGAATCCAGGTAGCAGCACCCGATTCATCGGAGCGACAAGTTCCGTCGTCGGAAGCTGGGAGATTTCGTAGGAAACAGAATACAGCCCGAGTCCCGTAACGCCGACAACCTTGCCGACGATAAAATCGGGCGAACGCAGCCGCAGGTATACCAGGAGGTTGTTGATGAATAACCATTTCGAATAATTGAAAATGGAATCCATCGCTGCAAGACAAAAGCTCGGGCGGTAAGCCTGCATCAGCGTAGCTGAGCACAAGGGACGCCAACCGCGTAACCAGGATTCCGAGAACGAGCGCCCAGTAGCTGCGGAACCAGAACGCCGCCGAGACCGTAAAGACGAAGCCGATAAGCTTGACGGCAACCTGAAAGGCGAATTCCTTTTCCAGTTGCAATTGCTTGCGGAACTCAACCAGGCCGATATTCTTGAGACCTTCCAGGATACTTGCGACGGCGATGACCTGAAAGACCGGCACGAGTCTCGGCTCGTCGTATAGCTGTGCGGCAGGGTACGCCAACAGCGCGATTGCCGCGGCCGATGCAAATCCCAGGATCGCACTGATTGTCCAGGCCGTGTCATATTCCGCTCGACCCGCGTCCTGTTTGTGGATCAATGTGACATCGAATCCGAAAGCAGCGAACAGTTCGATACCGGCGACTACGACCATCGCCATGGCAACGATACCGAAATCCGCCGGATCCAGAAGGCGTACCAGGATCAGGGTGCTGATCAGGCTAAGGCCACGAACAGTCAGGCGCAGCACGACCATCCATGCCACGCCCCGCGTTACTCTGTCAGTCAGGTTTTCCAATCAAAGCTCGTAGAGCGCTCGCGAATCAGCGTCTCTCATACGGCCGGGTCCAGGGCAATTTTCCTCGCGTAAAAGGCCTCGGCAAGCCCCGATCGCGAGTTCGACTCCATGCCGCGAATGCGCAGCATCGAATGGAACAGGTCATCCGTAAACCAGCCCTTGTCCTTTTGCGAGTTATAAATGGACTGCAGCGCATCGACTTTTTCCTCTGCGATCGCTTGCTCGATGGACACGAATACGTTGGGCACACCCATATCGCCATCCCATTTGGGGATCTCGTATTCGAGAATCAGGTGGTTTCGAAACGTGTTCCAGGTCAGCTCCGAAATCTGCCGGTGATCCTGGTGCAGGTCGTTGCGGTAGTGACTGAAGACCAGGTCGGGCGTAAACCTCGACTTTGTCAGTTCCATGGCTTCCTTGACCGCATAGCCTTCGTAGGGCAGAAACCCGTCGCGAAATTCACCAATTTCGATTTCCAGATTGCCTGCCGCCGCGCAAAACCGCTTCGCGCCGGCGATGGCTTCCTTCTTCCTGGACGGTGTCGATGTAAAGACCTTCCAATAGACACTGGTATCCGGACGCTCCCGCACATAGCGTAAGCAAGGTTGCTCCACAGCCGATCTCAATATCGTCACAGTGCGCGCCGAGACAAAGAACGTTAAGCGGCCTGTCTTCCCCGACGTTGAACGATAGCGGCAGCATCCGTATTCCTCAGGGCGTAGCCGGGAAGAATTTCTGCACCATTTCACGGCGCAGCTCGTCGATCTGGCGGCCCTTGGGCAGTTCGACGTCAGAATAGGTAATCGGCCTGTCCATCGGCACGTCGCGAAGCATTCGGCAATTCTGGGAAACGCCCATCGGCAACAGATCCTCGCCAAGGCTCGTCTCAAAATTGTCGATGAGCGCATAGGCCGCGTAGCCGCCGATCCCGTCCAGAACGTCCCCAGCTTTGAGGTCCTTCTTGGCAATCGCCGCCGCCTCGCAATACGGCCGCCCAAGCGGCGTCACGGTCGCGTCGCCCAGCAGGACGGCCCGGCACACCGTAATCGGGAATTTCCAGCTGCGGCAGATGGAATGGTGTGTAGAAAACGTAGTACGGCCCGTCGCCCATTTTCAGATACTGCAAATACTCCTGCTTCAGCGGATGTTCGGTGTGCCCGACGACGAACGCACCCGTGTAGGGTGAGGCACCCAGCAGGAAATCGACCACACCCCTCCCGGGAGCTGAAAGCATCCTTGGGAAAATGCTCAAGGCAGGTGCGGACGTCATCACACGCCGGTCCATGCATGCCTCGCTTGCCGACGCCGAAGCCCAGGCCATTGGCCAGCACGGTCAGCTCCATCGACAGTTTCGTGCCATCGACGAACGACGTCATCATGTGGGGCTTCTGGTTGTTCTTCTCGGCAAACTCCCGCTGCGTCTCCGGTGTGCGGTGCACGTCGTAAAAGCCCTTCAGGTTACCGGCCCCGACCACTTCCAGGCCGATTGTCTTGACGAATCTCGCAAGGTTCGACGCAACGCCTGGCTCATCGCCATCGGTATTCGAGTAGACCACGCCCTGTGCATCCGCGTAGGTCTTTAGCAGCGGTCCGACCGTGGCATCCATTTCGCAATTGAGAACAACCGTGTGCTTGCCAGACTTGATCGACTTGAGTGCCACCCATGCGCCGAACTCGACTTCACCCGTCGTCTCGATAACCGCATCGATCTGACCACAATCGAAAATGATATTCGGGTCATCGGTAACGGCGTACGTCCGCTTTGCAATAACATTGTCCAGTTCCGATACCGTGGAAATCAGATCGACGCTATCGACGCCGGCAATCTCAAAGACTTTCCTGGCATGCTCGGGCGTCCGATTCGCGATTACCGCAAGGTGAATGACCGGAAAAGAACTCTGAATCTGCGAACAGATATGCTTGGCGCTGTATCCGGCGCCGACCATCGCCACTCGAACGGGCTTGTTTTCCGCGATACGTTTCGCGATAGCTGTGTCAACTATGATCACGAGAAATTGTTTCCTTTGAGATTAGTAATCGAGGTCGGGCCAGTTCTTGTCGTTGTCCGACAACACAGTAATTTCTCGCGGCCAGTCGATCTGAAACGCGGGATCGTCATATCGCACGCCCGTTGCGGCATCGGGCGCATAAAAAGCCGATGTGTTGTAGTAGATTTCGGAGTTATCTTCAAGCGTGAGATAGCCCGTAGCGCAGCCTTCCGGGACGTACAGCATCGAGGCGTTGTCCGGATTCAGCTCAATGCCGAACCAGCTGCGAAATGTCGGCGATTGCGCGCGAACATCAACCACGACGTCGAACACCGAACCACGCGTACAACGCACGATCTTAACCTCCTCGTGCGGCGCCTTCTGGTAGTGCAGGCCGCGCAAGGTACCGGCCTGCGGACTGAACCCGATATTGGACTGCCTGATCTGCGAGACAAGCCCCTGCTCGCGCATTTCGTTCTCGCACCAGAGGCGCCCGAAGTAGCCTCTTTCATCGCCAATCCGGTTTACATCGAGCACGTAGGCGCCGTCGACCGGCGTGGGAGTAAATTTCATCCGCGACTACACCTGCCAGCGCAGGTTCGAATCGAGCTTGCCATCGGCAATCAACATC
Organism: uncultured Gammaproteobacteria bacterium; assembly: GCA_963701335.1. Lineage (GTDB taxonomy): Bacteria > Pseudomonadota > Gammaproteobacteria > Steroidobacterales > Woeseiaceae > UBA1847. The sequence goes on along the minus strand of CAVOZR010000004.1, from coordinate 1,194,804 downwards.
TTGATATGCGCTATACGCTTGTACTTGATGCCCTCGTAGTCATCTTTGTTGAGGCCGTGCTTCAGATAGGACTGGTAGCACTCCTCGACACCCTTCTTTGCCGTCCATTTGGTTTTGAACTCCGGAAATACCCGGTGAATCTTGTCGAAATTGACACGATAACTGCGTTCGTCGGGGCCGGCGTCTTCGACATAGTCGATTTCGCAATTGGGTACCGTCTCTTTCACGAATTGCGCGAGCTCCCTCATCTGGTAGTTTTCTTCGTTGCTGCCAACGTTAACTGCCAGATTGTGAACGGTTTCCTGGGGCGCATTCAGCGCGCAGATGACGGCCTGCGTGATATCTTCGATATGCACCAGCGGGCGCCAGGGCGTTCCGTCGCTCTTCATCAGGATCCGCCCTGTCGTCATGGCCCAGGCAACGAGATTGTTGATGACCAGGTCGAATCGAATGCGCGGCGATACGCCATACGCTGTCGAATTTCGCATAAAGACAGGGCTGAAATCATCAGTGGCCATTTGCGATACATCGCGCTCAACAAAGACTTTTGATTTCGCGTAGGGCGTAACGGGATTGAATTCCGCGGTCTCGTCGAGGACGTCCTCGCCCGCCTTGCCGTACATGCTGCAGGAGGAAGCAAAGACGAATCGCTGCACGCCGGCATCGCGCGCCGCTTCGGCGATGCGGACCGAGGCGTGGTAATTGATATCGTAAGTCAGGTCCGGATTGATATTGCCCAGCGGATCGTTGGACAGCGCGGCAAGATGAACAACGGCATCGAATCCTTTCAGATCGTCGAGCACCACATCGCGTACGTCCTTGTCGATTGTCGGGATCTCGACCGGCGGCTCACCGTAGGTGCAGTATCGGTAGAGATTGGTGTCCAGGCCTACTACGTCAAACCCTTCCTGCAGCAGCATCGGCACCATCACCGTGCCAATATATCCCTGGTGCCCTGTTACGAGAACTTTCATCGTGCCTCCATTCCATGCATTCATGTTGATTGCCCGGGAATTCGCCATGCCGTGATTGCCCGGGCGCCTGATCCGTTATAATTTCATTTCCAGCTTTGGAAATTGCCGACGATTATACACTCGCCAAGGCTCGAAACGTTGACCTGGTTCCACCCCCAAACGTTAGCCAGGACACGTTTTTGACTGCCTGAATTCGCAGCATGACATAAGGCTGAATATCTACCAATGATGCTACGCCCAAAAAAGGCCTACTTGCCGGCTGTCGCGCTGCAATTGGCAATCCTCGGCGGCCTGGTTGCCACGGGATTGCCAGCCAAAAATGGCAGCATCACGGCTACGATTGTCGATAAACACGGCCCGCGAAGCCCATGGGGCAAGACGACGGGTGATATTGACGGTGACGGGCGACCCGACATTGTTGTTGGCGGACACGCGGCACCGCAGCCATCGCTGTTGGCGCGAGCACTGCGAAAATTCGGACTCCGGGAGATCCCTCCCTCGGCCGGCGAGCTGGTCTGGTACCGGAACCCGGATTGGGAAAAGCACACTATTTCTACGGCCTTTAACGTCCGGACGGACCTGGCCGTTGCCGACATCGACGCCGACGGCCTGAACGACGTCGTGCTGGTCGCCGACCAGGGCGTGTACTGGCTGAAAAACCCGCAGTGGACCGAACACAAGGTCACATCTGGCCATTTTCACGACGTCGAGGTCTCCGATCTGGATCGCGATGGGGACATGGACCTCGTACTCCGGGACCAGAGCCTGTTTGGCCACAACGCCGGAAATAACGTCCAGGTCATGTCGCAGACCGCGAATCTCGGATGGCGGCAGACCAACATCGAAGTCGATCACGGGGAGGGCCTCAGAGTCGCCGACCTGAATGCTGACGGCTACGACGACATTATCGTAAACGATGCCTGGCTGGTGAATCCAGGCGGCAAGATCGACGAATACCCATGGTCGAGGATCGACTACACCTCTGAGTGGACCTGGCAGGATGTCTACATCGCAGCTCGAGACATTAACGCAGACGGCGCCATAGACATCGTGCTCAGCCCTGCCGAACCGGCAGGAGAGTTCTACCGTATATCCTGGTTCGAAGCGACGAACAGCGACGGCACGTCCTGGGTTGAGCACGTCGTCGATGATGAGGTAGAAGCGGTCCATCACGGCGTCGAGGCGGGCGATTTCGACGGTGACGGCCTGGTGGACATATTCGCATCCGAAATGAACCAGGGAGAGGGAACGAACGAAGTAAAGGTTTATTTCAACAACGGCGATTCACTCAACTGGAACAAGGTCGTTCTGGATGATCGGGGCTTGCACAGCATCCAGATCGCCGACTTCGACGACGACCAGGATGTCGAGATCGTCGGCACCAACTGGCAGATCGCGGACTACGAGGGGGACTACGAAGTCCGGATGTGGAACTACGATCGCGACTTGTCGGGAATCTGGAAACGCCGGTCGATTGGCAACAACGACGGTTGGCTCAATCTTTTCGTTTATGCGGCCGATCTGGATGGCGATCGACTTACGGACATTGTCGCGGGAAGAAGCTGGTTCAGAAACCCGGGCGTTCTCGGAGATACCTGGGAACGAACCGAGTTCGGCCACAGCCTCAATACCGCGCTGATTCTCGATGATTTCGATGCCGACGGCGATGTCGATGTCTTCGGTACCGAGTGGGACGGAAGGTCGTCGCAGCCCGGCCTGTTGCTTCGCGCAAAGGCGAAACTGCTGGGCAGTGCTTATCCGGGCAGCGGGGACGGCGGGCGTTTCCTTTGGGCGAGGAACGACGGCAGTGGCCGTTTCGAGGTTTTCGACAATATTGCCTCAGTCGAGGGCGACTACCTGCAAGGAATCGCGGTAAATGATTCGGAGAACCGGAAGGAAATATTCCTGTCCTGGCATGGCACTGGCAATGGAATTCACCGGGTCGGCGTTCCTCAGCGGCCGGCCGAGGGAGTCTGGACTATCGAAAGAGTGTCGAAATTCTCACAGGACGAGCAGCTCTCCTTCTTCGACCTGAACAACGACCGGATCGCAGACCTGGTCACCGGTACCAGTTGGCTCGATTCCGTGGATGACTGGGAAGTGCATCATTTCCATGAGACCAGCGAACCGCCCGACAGGCATGCTGTCGCGGATATGAACCTGGATGGCTCTGCCGACGCCGTCGTCGGATACGAAGCCACCAGCAAGAAAGGAAAGCTGGCCTGGTATGCCGATATTGGGACCGTTTCCGGCTCTGGGGCCCTTGAGACGGTTATCGACTACCCGATCGGACCGATGAGCCTTGGGGTTGCCGACATGGACGACGACGGTGACCCGGACGTCGTTGTCGGCGAGCACGACCTGGGCCGCCCTGATCTCGCGAGACTGCTGCTCTATATCAATCGGGATGGGGCGGCAAAGGAATGGGATAGAACCGTCATTTCCCGGGGCGACGAGCACCACAACGGTGCATTGATCATCGACATTGACGGCGATGGAGACAAGGATATCGTGTCAATAGGCTGGGGCCATTCGAACGTGTTGCTCTTCGAGAACCCGGCGCTCGAAGAGTAAGACTATCGATTCCACACTTCCCATGGTGCATCGCCGCGCGCGTAGGCGCGATCGAAGGATATCTTGTCTTTGAACGTATCCATCGACTGCCAGTATCCCGTATGCGGAAATGCAACGAGTTTTTTTCGCTCGATCAGCCGGCCGAACGGTTGCTCGACCAGCTCCTCGCCTTCCTGGATGTAATCGAAGATCTCGTTTCGCAGGACGAAGAAGCCGCCGTTAATCCAGAAATCCATTTCGCCCAGTTCACCCAGGCTCGAAACATAGCGGTTCTCATCGAATTTGGCCGCGTGAAAGCTCTGCCAGGTGCGCACGGCCGCAAAACTCGCAATTGCATCTTTGGTTTCGAACTCTTCGATCATCGAATCGATCGGTATATCGGACAGGCCGTCGCTGTAGTTGGCCAGGAACGTCTCCTCTCCGCCGACGTAGTCGCGGACGGCCATCAGCCGCTGCCCCAGGTTGGAATGCAGACCCGTATCGACGAAGGTAATCTTCCAGTCGTCGATATCCGACGAGTGATACTCCACCCGGCGACCGCCGTCACTTAGCGTGAAATCATTGGAGGCCGACTCACTGTAGTTGAGGAAGTAGTCCTTGACCATGTCGCCTCTGTAACCAAGACAGAGAACGAATTCCTTGTGGCCGTAGTGCGCGTAGTAACGCATCAGGTGCCAGACGATGGGCCGGTATCCGATATTCACCAGCGGCTTCGGAATCGTGTCGGAGTTCTCGCGCAAGCGCGTACCTAGACCACCGCAGAAAAGTACTACCTTCATGTCATTTCGTCCGCTTCTTATTAAATTTGAAATTTGAAAACTGATGTCGGCCCTGATCGTCGTTTGCTAGCCGCGCCGAAAAATAGCGACCAGTTCGGATGCTACGTGCGATCGCTGCCACACGAGCCGGCGCAGAATATACATCGAGAGACGAATCTTCTCCATAAATTCGATTTTCGTGCTCCAGATTCGACGAAGGTATCGAAAACTCTGGCGTAGCCTGGGAAGTCGAAAAGGCGTGGGCTCGGCACGCCAGAATGTCTGCTGCCGAGTGTTGTCGCTGCGATCGAAGCTGCTGGCTCCCGAGTGCATGCGCCGGTAGAAAAGTAGCTCGGGTATCTCGACAAATGTTCCCAGCAGCACCAATTCCGCCATGAAGCTGATATCAGCGGCCGGCAGCGAACCGTCGCCAAAAACACTGGTTTGGCGCACAGCTTCCGTGCGCATCAGTCCGTAAATGGCGTTTGTCAGGCCGACCTGTTCGAAATAAAGTCGAAACCGTTCACTGGCGAGGGGCTGCGTAAGGTGCAGCTTGTCGTCGTATCGTTTTATCGATGCCCCGTTCTCGTCAATTATTTCCGTCTTTCCGTAGCTGAGCACTGCCTGCGGCTCGCGCCTCAGAGCCTCCAGGCACCTCTCATGTAGTTCGGGGGCGATCAGGTCGTCGGCATTGGACCAGCGAAAGAACTCTCCGCGCGCGAGCTCAAGTAGTCGATTGTAGTTGTTTGCCGCGCCGATATTCTCGGAATTGCGATAGTAGCGAACTCGCGGATCCTGCTTTGCGAATTCACGACATATTTCCTCGGTGCGATCATCCGATGCGTTGTCCGAGATGATCAGCTCGAAGTCGTCGAACGTCTGATCGAGAACGGACTTGATCGACGACGCAACGTAGCGCTCCCCGTTATAAACAGGCATCCCTACCGAAATCAACGGACGAGACCCGGTATCGACCTTCTCTGTCGGGCGCACGCCACCACCAGTATCTGATATACGAAAAGACATCCTATCGCCAGATTACGTAAAACAAGCCAAACTGTGTCACAGATTTGCGAGTATCGATCGCTCTTGCGAGCTATATGGACTCAGGGTCGAAGACTAGCAAATTTAGACTACCGAGCGGTGCCTTGGTCGTGCCTCTTGGCGGACTCGGTCGGTCTCGCGGGCCAGTGTCCGGCTTCCAAACAGGTGGAGACGATCATGCGAAGACAGTGAACTGGTCGAAATGTCCTAGACAATTTGCAGGCTGCGTTCTTACAATGCACCGGCAACGCGCCCACCCAATCCTCGAACTTCCGGAATTTAGCCTTTACCGTGCAGATTAGACGCTCTGAACTTCGAAGCTGATCACCCCTGACCCTTCCCGATCGGCAAAACAATCCAGGAATCAAAACCAAGGTAGACATCAATGCGTATAGGCGTATTCGGACATTATGGCAACGGTAACCTGGGCGACGAAGCGATAACCGAGGCGACCATTGCGAGCGCGCGGCGCCTCCTGGGCGCGGACGACGTGTGTCTTTATTCAATCGTTCCCGCTGATTCCGCTTTCAGGCATGGCCTCGACGCCTATCCCATTCGGCGTGGTTCTGCACCGGTTCTCGCGGCCGCCGCGAGCGCAGGAGCCTCCGGCAATGTGCAGACCGCACGCGCAACAAGCGTGGCCGAAACCGTGCCAACGGAAAACTCTCTTCGCAACCTGTTGAAACGCTCAAAACTAATCAGGAGCTGCGCGAACATTGCACGCGCCACCATCGCGTTACCTGGCCGGATGGCCGGGGAGTGCCTGTTTCTCTGGCAATCGTGGCAATCCCTGCGCGGACTTGACCTGATGATCGTTGCAGGGTCAAACCAGTATCTCGATAATTTCGGCGGCATCATGGGTTTCCCCTACACACTACTGAAGTGGGCCGTCCTGTGTCGCTTGAGAGGCGCCAAGGTGGTTTATCTCAGCATCGGTGCCGGTCCTATCGACAGCCGGATCAGTCGTACGATGGTAAGGCTTGCCATTCGCCTGGGGCAATATCACAGCTATCGCGACGAAGCGTCACTGCAACTGATTGAGGGCCCGGATGCCCGCATGAACGGTGTCGTCTATCCGGATCTGGCCTGCAACCTGGATTATGAGGAAACCGACATCGACTACGATTCGACCTCGCCGGTCGTCGCCATCAATCCGATGCCCGTTTACGGAGACTATTGGTTCGTGCAGGATGAGGCGAAGTATCGTGGCTACCTCACGAAACTGGCTGAATTGATCGTTCATGCGGACCAGCGGGGCTCTCGTGTGTTGCTCTTTCCGACCCAAACCCGCGACATGGATGCAATCATCGACCTGGTCGGCATTCTCAAGGGGCTGTCGTCGTCAGCAGCAGAAAAGGTCCAGATTGCTGATGCCGACACCTCGCAGGATGTAATGAGGATCATTCAGTCCGCTCACATTATCGTTCCAACCCGGTTTCACGGTGCTGTTCTAGGCATTCTAGCGAAGCGACTGGTACTGGGCGTCTGTTACCAGGCCAAGGCGGTGGCGGTTCTTGAAGCCGCCGGACAGCGACCGTTTGCGTTCATGCTTGACGACATGAAGGTCACCGACCTCACCGACGCATTCGACCGATTATGGCGTGACAGACAGACGGCGTTGAAGTCCATCCGGTCAAGGAGCACCGAGGTGCGCGCCGCAATCGATGAGCAATACCGACTTGTGCTGGGTCTGCTGGCGTAGCTCGGAATCATCGCCCGATGCATTAACGGCGGCCGCTTTCTTGCCAACGCGACAAACGAACATGAAATCCTCGAATCGGGGTTTCACCCAAGTTCGACGGTGAAGGAATATCTAGCTTACGCGAGCCGTACGGATACTAAGATTTCGACACAATTTTCTTCGACCGTATTGAGCCTCCTCGCTTGCTCGTCCGGTAACAGGTCTCTGCTATCAAAGGAAAGTATGAGAATTGCTTGCTCAATTCTCGCTCGAATACTGAACATCCAATACGATTTGGCAGGCCCAAAACGTCGTTAGTTGTATTGAAAGTCTTTCGAAAACTTTCAGCACGCGAACCTCCGCAACTGCAAATAAGGTTGTCTTCTACCAAACATAGCTAGGCACTAGCATGCAATCATACAGGAAATTCGTGTGGACGATCGCTCTTACTGATTTTCAAATGCGTAGCGGTGCATGCGACCCCGTCCCCAATTTTCGGACAGTCATCGTTAGAGAAATTCGGCCTCTAGGTGTTGTCATTCGATGCGTTTGCTGGTGTAGCCGGAACCAATTCATCTTCTGATAAGTTCACAAGAACCGACAACAGCGCGATGCACCAATAGAGAACCTCCGCCTTAATGTATTGCGCAAACATACCCGCTGCCAAAATTGAAGCCAGCGCACTGCCAACCATCGCGCAATAGATTCCGTATCGAGCTGATAGACCACGATATTCCATACTCTTCAGCTTGCGCAGACTTGAGACCACGGCTGTTCCAAGGTATACGAATATGATGATTCCTGGAATCCCCTGATCAACCAGAATACTCATGACGGTATTATGGGAAGCCCTACTCTCTGAGTTGCTTGCCATCATTTCCTTGGCAAGATAGTTTCTACTGACTGCCGCCGTGCCTTGGTGGCCGACACCTAACGGATGGTCGGCAAACATCCGTATCTGCGCCTTAGCGAGCACGACTCGAATCCTAGCGCTGTTGTCCCACTCTTGCTCCGTGTTCACAGCCGCATTCAAGGTCTTGATACGTTCCAAGAACGCCTGGTTTGCAACGCCGATGAATCCAATCAGTCCAACGGCTGCCAGCGAATAGAAGATTGTCCGGTACTTTTTGGGTTTTAGATAGGCAGCCACAATACCGGCAACGGCTAATCCAACGAGCGCACCCCGCGTTTCGGTCTGAACAATGCCATTAAGTATAAATGGAATAGAAAAGACCATACACCAACGCCGCCAACCCGTACGCGCGAGAACCAGAAACGATGCGAAGATCAGACCTGTTCCTAAATGCATGGCTAGCGTGTTCGCGTTTCCTATTCCGGGCCCTCCAACGCTCTCGAGACGCCCCGTATCCGGCGCTATAAAAATTAGCCATCCGAGATATGCACAACCAATCGCATGTGCCAAAGCGAAATCCGACCACTCTTTCTCAGTTATTACCAGCTTGTGAATCAGATAAAACAGAACTAGGTACTTCGTGAATAGAACTGCGCCCTCAAAATGCCATTCCGAAATCACCCACGGCAACTGAATCCACATCCAAATCACGTAGAGCAACAGGCCAAAGCCAAGCCTCTGTTGATACCAGGAAAGTTTCCGAATTTCTTTTGACTCGTGATGAATAAGAACAGCAAGAAACGTAATAACGGCGGCAAGTAGTGACCAGCGAATTCCTGGCAAATCGACACCCCACCATCGCGAGGGGGGATGTGCATAAAATTCGAAAATGTACGTATAAAGTCCGAATACTGGCCGTACGGTCAGGGCCAGAATGAGCCCTAGAGAGAATATTCCGATAAATCCGAGAGCTGTAGTTGACACGTAGCGATCCTTTGGGAGAGTCGACGACTCTTTCATTCACCTTCGACGTATAGCGAGGATCCTGCCCATATTTCAATTACCAGAATGGATCTCGCGCAATTATCGTCGAGCAACTGAATCAAGGACGACGGCAAGCTCCTTCGACCTAGCTTTCCGTGACATCTTCTCAACAATATTGGCCGGCACCGTTGACAATTGCCTGCCAGCCAAATCATCAAGAAACCGCATGAGAACTTTCTTTATGCCAGCGACGTCCTCCAATCTTGCCCCACCATACGTTCCCAGCTGCTCACTGAGGAGCCCTGTATCACCCGACGGATCGGCAATGCAGATTATCGGCTTTCCCGATGCGAGGCAGTCGTAGAACTTCGCGGGTATCTGCCTGTTGCAGAGCGAGCCCTGCAAAACCATTAGCGCATCCGCAGAATTGATTTCGTCGGTTGCCCTCGCATACGATGTTTGACCACGAAAGGACACAAAGCTTTCAATACCGAGCTTTTCGATGGATTTGATATACTCTTCTTCATTTCCCGCACCGCGAAATACAAACCTGACGTTCGTTCCCGCCAATATCCCCTCATTCTTCAACTCCGCGAGCGCCTCAAATAGACTAGCAGGGCTGCGCTCTTTCGGGTACAACAAACCACTATGGAGAACGATTTTTTCATCGTCCAAATCGTTCGTAGTATGTGAACCTCTAGATATTCTAGGATTCTGATCGCCAATCGCTTGATAACCATTTTGGATATCTACGACGAAGTCCTCTCCGCGACCCGCTCTTTCCAAATACAGCGCTCGGGAACTAGGCGTAACAACTATGACCCGTGAAGCGCAATCGAAAATTCTCCTTTCAATCCAGTTTCTTACACGCCTCTCCCGAGCGTTCTCCGGATAGCCATCTTCTACCATCGGATCACGAAACTCAGCGACCCAGGGTATCTTCGTGAGCTTATGCAACATCCAAGCTATCAAGTGAGACGACGGTATTGGATACGTCGAATAGATCACATCAGGTGGGTCGCGCATGCATAATCTCCAACCCTTCCACACGCCGCTCACGATCCAAGTCATCCACCGGTCAGGTAGCGCAAGTACTGCTTGGGTATCGACCCTTAATTGAGAGATGTCGTTGTGCATCGAGAGCCCATGTACGGACTACTCGCGACCCAGCAGGTATCATCGCAAGGTTTTCGGGATCAATGGAAACATATGCTGCAGGCCGCACTGTCAACACAGTTACGTCCCAGCCGAATTCTGGCAGCCACTTAGCAAATGCGGCGGATCGAAGTGCGCCTGTACTGCCTTGAATAGGTGGAAAATGAAAGGGTACAAATAGGACGCGCTTTGCCAAAATGCATTCACCCTCCGATTTAACGCGAGAATGTTCTCATGTGTTGGGCCAGAACACAATTACCCGGATCCACGAAAAGTTGTATCGTAATCACCACTGCGTAGAATTGACGACATATAAGTGATTGGTCATTTGTGCTAATGAAGACAAGTCCGATAAAAATGCAAGTTCTCGATTTCTCTGCCGTCGCGGCCCAGCACCGGATCGGATGGGAACAAATGATTTCTGAACGACAAGCGAATCCAACTCAGCTCCCGGGTTGGCTTTCGATTACTTTTGCCTCAGCCTCTCGGCTGATTGAGCCCAAAGTAGCTTGTTTTTCTGACTCAAGCGGCACAATTGGTTTTGTACCTCACTTTCGATCAGTCAAACAACATGGCGGGCTCCCATACAATTATCTGGAACTCGCCACAAATCTCGTCTCGTATCATGCCTCGTTATGTTGTTCATTTAGCGAGTACGACGCGATCAACCTTTTGCTCGAATGTGACAATTCTTGGAACGTTTTTAAGGCCTCAAACTTGGAGGCTGATGGGCCGAGCGAGCGTGCTATTGCGCAATATGCCAAGATTAACAGGCTACGATTCGATCAAGTACCAGTCGAGGACTCACCCTACTTGCCAATCGAGTCGGATTGGGAAAGTTATATCGCAACTCGACCGAAGAAATTTCGCTACAAATTACGCCAGCGCCAGCAGCTCCTGGACTCAGACACCAATGGCAAGTTGACTAAATCTGTTTATTCAATTCCTGAACACGCAAGACCGCTGTTCGATGACTTGCTCGTTGTCGAATCGCAGAGCTGGAAAGCAGACTACGGCCTGGAGCTAGTAAGGGGTCGAGGCGAAGGGCAATACTACTCGAAACTCATTCCTTACCTCGCAAGTATCGGCGCGTTGTTTGCAATCGTTTTATATATCGAAAAGCGGCCCATTGCTTACAGCTTGTGCTGCAGTTGGAATGGCTGGTTTGGGCATCTGAAGACATCCTTCGACAAGCAATTCAGTCACCTTTCGCCTGGTGCGATCGTCATTGACCTCAGCATCCGATCTGCCTTCGAAAGTGGCGCGAAAGAATTTGACTTCTTGGGAGACAAGGACAACCACAAACTTCATTGGACCGACCGTTCACGACCTCATAACGATGTGCTTGTATATTCGAGGCACTTCAGGGCTTTGGCGCTAGGTAATGTACGAGCTTTGAAGCGCAGAGTGATCCGCAAAGCAAGAACACCAACAATCAAGCCACAATAAACCGATGTATTCGCCAAGCGGGGAACTACTGGTCTATTTCAATTCCGCGTTTTTTGAGCTTTCTTCTCAGTCCCGGAAGTGGATAGCCGAGTGCATATGCTCTTTCGGCGTGTTCGCCTGCGGCTTCAGGTTGACCTAGATCCAACAACGTCAAACCCAGCGCATAGTGCAGTTCAGCAGCGTCGTCTCCAACGACTTCCAACCCGTTTTCAAGGGCGCTCGCCGCGCCTTCAAAATCTTTCAGGTCCCTAAGAATAATTGCCCTTAGCATGTATCCGCCCGAATTTTTTGGCTGAGATGCGATGAGCTTGTCTGCAACTCGTAGGCGCTAGAAATTCGCCAATTGCCACATAGGCACCGACCACTTTTGACGATACTTCCGGATAAAAGAAGTGCGAACCGTCGAGTCGTCGATAGGACCATTCAAATTCGGCTAGGGCATTCTTCCGGTTCAGGCCTATTTCCTGTTCACGCTCGGCAAACTTCGCGCGATTAGACAACAGCAACCCGAAACAAAAATGATGCAATCCATACCACGCATCTCCCATCTTGCGCTCCCAAGCATCAATTTCGTGTTTCGAGACTCGATTCACATAGCGCGAGTTCACGCCGTCTCCAGAAATCACAAACCTTACGCGACAATACTCGGGCCAGGCTTGCCACTCTGTTTCATCAGGAACCGCCGACTGACTAGTAGAAAATAGCAGCATCGAAACAATTGAGTACGAAAAACTGCGGCGCACCGTCACTAACCTTGCTTTTGCTTTTTGCCTCATACTTTGTCGCAGCCTCAGATTACGCGGAGAATGCCTAACTTGGTTTTGACCCAACAGCCAATTTAACTTTGCTAATGGCACGACCGGATACGTCTCTAATTATGTTAACAAAGGCCGCGATCAGCTTTACTTTTTGCGACCCCAGTAGGGAAATACTGGCGTTTTCCCAAAAGGCCGAAAAGTCCGCTCCTGAATACAAAGTGCAAGATAGCAGAATGGTTCTTTGTCCGTGTCAAACCACACGGACGGCTCAATGTCGCCACCCGAAACGGCCAATGGCTCCCCAATTGCCTGCTGAAACTCTAGCAGAGGGATGTTGAACCCAGCCTGAATGGCCAAATCCACGCAAAACTCCGTTCGCCCGACGTTTGCTTCTATGAACCAAAACTCCCCATCCGGGCCCTTTTTGAATTCCAGGGCGACGGGCCCTGACACGTCAAACGCTGGTATCAGCTTCCGCAATGACATCGAAATTGGGCTACACCGCAGGGCAGGGTATGAAATTCCGCGAGAAAATCACCTGGTCATACTTTTGATAGAATTCGGGTAGGTTGAAACCGTTGTGGTATGTGCTAAGAAGCACAGCATTCCACGCCTTATCATAGGTATCCTGATAGTCAATCGACTCACTGAAAGTTTCCCATATCTTGGTGTAAGACGTTTGCCCTCCGCTGCCGCCCATACCTCAATCGTCGTATTTGCAGAGTTCTCGTCACCTGCAATCACATGAAATAGATAAGTTGTCCAGCCAGAAGTTAGCGGATAGGGCGCAAGGCTTGTCGTCATTGGAATTCCGCCTGCTTGTAAATCTCGAAATTGTCGCTATTCGAGCCACCCGAATAAGTGAAGACGACCTCCTGCCCAACCAGGGATTGTTCAGTTCTGGTTAGATAGATGACCTTTCCGCCACGAGTCGAGTTCGCTAACCTAACGGGGTCTAATCTTAGTCTGAATTGCAAATAGTATTCGTTACCATCCCATCGTACCCGGTAGAGGCTGGCCCATAGTCGCCACCACCATTCCATAGAGCGATACGCGACCCACCTGACGGATTTGGGGCACCAATAGTCGGCATTCCCTGTGCCCAACCTTTGTCGGGAACGCCACGACCGGACTCCTGCATTGCTTGCATCGGTCGCCACCAATCGGCGGACTCATTGCTACCGGCGGCACGCAGAATCTTTAGGCAACCTCCTCCCGTTATGCCGTCGGACTGGTCCCAAGTAACGCGCTGCGATTTCGACTGCGTTCGATTAGGGTCATCCCCAAATCCTCCCGCCCATAGCCAATACGTAATCTCGCTATCAGCGCGGAAGTCGTGCGCCCATTGAACGCCCGCACCGGTACTTCGAGATTGCCAATCCGACTCAGCATCAATCATACAGTCCGCGGTAGCGCCTTCCGTCAATTGCGGAGGACAAGGACGCACCTGTGCCAGCCCTGTTTTGGCCAAAGCGAGCCCGGACACGGCCGTCGTGTATCGCAGAAACTGACGCCTATCAAATATCGGTTTTCCAGTTTTCATCTATTTTCCTCATCGCCGTTTGCCCGAATCGTACAAACTGACGCATATACACTATTGGTAAATGAACAGCGCGCTTCTCGTCTGAATTGAGTTTGTCGACACAGCAAAAGCAATTATTAGCTCACTCTGAACGCGTAAACCGAACGCGCCGAACCCGGCACAAAAAAGGCCACCTCGATGTTTCCCCACGTTGCCAGTCGAAACTTCTTAAATGAGCCGCCGGAAACTCTTGCTGGGACTGACACGGCATTGGACCCGGCAGTCAGCGTTGACCAATTGAGTGTGTAGTCGGAATTGACACCGGATTGGAGCGAGCTTCCGCCGCCAGCGTACTTCGCAAGTTTGACTGTGTTGGCACCCGCTCCCCATTTATGCATTACGAAGCCACCTAAAGCGGAAGACCATTCCCAGCCCCACTGGCTAGTATCCGATGGGATCCCGGACCCAGTCTGGATCGCACTCCAAAGTGAATCGGTTGAAGTCGGGCCAGACAGCCTCGTGTCAGGATTCTTCAGATCAAAGAGTCTGATCTTGTCAAACGTGCCACCGTCAGGAATCACTAGTATGTCTCTAATCGGATCGATCGCGAAGGCCGAATGGAGAAACACGCTCCAATGCCTCTCGTGGACCGTCCAAGAATTGGCTGCACTATCGTAGCTTGCACAAACTCCCGTACTCGAACTGCTATTGTTGGCCGACAATAACCAGACTTTTCTTCTGCTTTCGTCCCATGCACAACCGCACTGTTGGCCCAACCCTGTCAATTGTGAACTAGTAATGCCGGTCAGCTCGGGGTACCTACGCCAATGCGAATCGGAATAACCATTTGAATCGACGGCCGCCAGATCGAGGCCATGACCGTACGGTGCCGGAAACTGATCCGACCCAGAAGTAGGGTCTCCCCATCCTTTGGGATAGGCCATTTCGTTGCGGAACGAATCGTAAAAAGGCCAAGATGCCGAGTGATTCGTGATCGCCCGTCCACTATTGTACTCACCGAGCGACTGATTAAGCCCGCTGTTATCCGCGCCCGCAACTTCTTCCCAGGTCCGTGTACCAAGATCGAATAAGTAGATTGTTCCCTTTGAGTAGTTCCCGTGAGAACCGCCGGGGCCCATAATGTATGTGCCGTACTCTCGATGCCCCGATGCGAGCGTCGCACCGGTCCAAGAGTGTATAAATCCCTCATCTAATTGGCTTTCCGAATCGCCGGCGCTGTTCACGTCAAGCAATGTATTTGTCGGAGACAGGCCGTAACCAGTCGTTGGCGATGAACCGCTCACGGCAAGCCACTCGCCTGGCTGCCAACCGTTGTCAATTGCGGTCTGGACCCATTCCGGCGAGTCGGTCGAAATTGGACAGACCGCAGGAACTCCTGCAAATGATGGCGGTGGGCAAGGAGCGGCCTTGGCACCATTGAGCAGTAACATGCTCGCTGATCCCGTGGCTCCGATAATGAATTCTCTGCGTTTCATTCTGTATACCTGATTGTAGGGATTTTCAACAACACTATAACTATAAGTACAAGTGCGGCTTCTGCCGCAACACGCAACCACACGCATTAAACAAATCGCACAAAGCAATTGCTACGGTTTGAGGTTGCAACGGGGTACTTGTGGCCTTGAAAGACCGAGACGTTGGCAACCCCGCTGTCATAGGATTAATCCCTTAGACCGATGGCTTTGCGTCCCCCCCTTTCGAGAGGTTTGCCCTTGTAAGATTCTATTCTGCATAATATTTGCGAATCCGCAAGGACCCAAATCAAGAATGTCGGACCGTCGCAGATTTGCGACAGTAATAGAAAGCTCGCAAAATCCGAATAGATTACTGAAACCCGAACGAACTCAAACCGCTAACGGATTATGTTCCGTTTTGCTTCGCTAGAAATACTCTGTCAGTAATGGATCTAACCCACGGCATTGGGTCTGTCAACGACCAAAGCGGGAAAACGTTTGCGCGAATCAACGTCGACAAATATTGACCAAAGCCCAACTTGTTACCTGCGAGCATTCCTTCCGAGCGTGAAAAAACGACGTAAAGATCATGGCCGAGACTTTGCGCCACCGCTTGCCGGTATTGCGCTCCTTACTTTCTTTGTATTGGCTTCGATCGAGGAGAAAAGTCAGACATCTGAATCCTGACTTTGACGCGAGCGCGTACTGTACCCAGGGTCGTGGGTTGATTTCGATAAGATACAATCTTGCGGTATCTTCATCCTTCAATATTTCGATCTCGGCGATTCCGTACAAGTCGATGGCTACTGCTGCTTCACACGCAAGTTTTTCGACGCCACTATCCGGAGACGCAACCACGTACGTGCCACCACCGCATTTTTCCGCAGAAGGACGCACTTTCTCGGCAACGAAAACCCTTGTCTCGCCCACATCGCTTCTTACAATTGCTACAGAATACTGTCTGATGCTGGGTCGAACTAGCGATTCACATATAGTTGCTACAGCACCGCACTGCTTGTATCGATCTAGCAACTGGGATAGTTCCGCTGTACTTGTTATCTCCTTGGCTTTAGGCAATCCATCCGCTTTGCCATGGCGAGTAAGTTCGGGACGGACAATGACGGGCATGCCAGCATCAATTTGGCCAAGAATATGCGAATCCTCGTAGAGCTTTGGCGCCGGGAGTTTCCGAGCTGCACACCAACGAAGGAAACTTGATTTGTTCAGACATAGCTCGAGTACTTCATTCGATGGATGCAGTATTGCAGCGAACTTAGATTGTAGGGTTGATCGGTGGCTGATTATCCAACTTAGCCATGAGTCGCTGTCGGCGATTAGCGCAGTGCCTTCTTCCCCAGCTTGTCGCAGTACAACCTCGAGAAGTTCCTCATTAGAGACAGCCTGCAAGGAAATTACCCTCGGAATATTTGAGAACGTTGCGGGCCCAGGCCTGTTCGCGATCAGAACCGATGGCAATCCCACAGTACGACACTCCCGAACAATCGCCAGCGCAGTGATTGTATCGCCCAGCACAACGAGGCGATGAATTGAACGAGTTATTCCCATGAAATCATATGTTGTCTAGCCGAACGATATCCTCAAATACTTCGCGCTGCCGCACGATCGCATGCTCGCCATCGGAGACACATACGACTGGTGGGCGCGGATTCGAAAAGTTCATTTGATTCGGAATGAAATATGCTCCAGCATCCATGATCGTTAGAATATCTCCAACCTCCAGTTCTGGAAACTTTTGATTTTTGGCAACGATATCGCCTGGATGACACAATGGGCCGAAAATATCGTATTTCTGGTCACGCACTCCGGTCATCTTGTTCGCGGCAAATATCTGGTGAGTCTCCCAACCCAGCGGCATCGATACGTTCTTACCGCCGTCAACGATCAGATTCTCCTTATCAGTCACTCCCTGCTTCTTGCCTAGTATCGAAAGCGAGAGACATTGACAGCTGCTTGTTATCGCTCGACCAGGTTCAAAAACGACCTTTGGATATGGCGCCGTTCCGCCTCCCGCTGCCGCAATCTTTTTCAGCAACGGACTCAGCGCTTTCGCGTAGTCCGTTGGCGCAGGGACACTACTTCGGGTTGGACAGCCTCGATGAGTATCCCAGTGAGACCATCCGTAAATCCCAGTCCGTCATGCTTCGGACAGTTGGGACGCCGAATCCGCCGCCCAGGTCATAGTGACTAATTTTGATTCCGTGCACGGCATCCAGTTCTTCGCTAAATTGCAGCAAGTCGCGAACCGCCCGGACGTAGGTTTCAATGTCTTGTATACCCGTGCCAAGGTGCAAATGAAGGCCAACGGGAAGAAGCTCCGGGTAAGCTAACATTTCCTCAAATGCAGCCATTGCAGCACCAGACGAAATACTTAATCCAAACTGTGAAGCCCAGCCAACCGACGTTACTACCCGTAATCCTACCTGTTGCGTTACACCAAGACTCCGCGCCATCGCTGCAATCTTGGCTATCTCGCCAGGACCATCAATGTTTATTAGGTGAATACGTTTTTCTACCGCGAGAGACAGAGCTTCGTTCCCCTTCCCCGGCCCATTCAAAATGATTTTCGCTGGGCTTACGCCAAGCCTCAACGCCAACCATAGTTCAAAATGAGAAATAACCTCTGCGTGGCTACCTGCATCATGCAGGGTCTTGAGAACATGCGGCACAGGGTTGGTCTTGTAGGAGGTCGCCAGAGTCACATTCGGATAGACAGCCTGAAATGCCGTCAAGAAGGCCTGGTACGTCTTCAGCAACTCGCGCTCGTTGACGATGTGTAGCGGCGTTCCATAGATTTCAGTCAATTTCTTTACACTCACTCCATCTATTGTCAGCTGCCCCGCGTCGTCATGACCGCACCCCCAAAGGCTGGGAGGTAACCCATCAAAGATTGACTCCTCGTCCCGTCGCTGTCTCGCCTCTTTGCGAAGAAGCCACTGAATATAGGTATGCTTGATTGCGTTTTTCGCAGGTTCCAACACTATTTTTTTTCCTGTTGAGTCGCGATTCTTGAATCAACGATTTTGTGATCCATCATTCATCCGCTCTCGCGGTAGACCAGGTCGCGTAAGTCTTGCCGCGATAGGCTTCGGCAATTCCGAGCGCGCTCGCGATGTTCACGAGGCAGAAGTAATACGGAACGTAGAGCAGCTGATTCAGATCGGCCTGCTTGCGAATTATCGCACCGACGAACGCGAACGTGTAAAAGACGATCTGCGCCGCAAAGGTGAACAAATACAAGAACCCCTTACCCAGGATCAAGGTATTCGTAACAAGAATCATCACGAGGAAAAGAGGTACAAGCCAGCGCAACAACTTGTGCGATATCAGCTGCCAGGCAAACCATCCATAGCGTAACGGGTTCAACAGCCGCTTCATACTCATGGTTGCACGCCATGCACGATTGACGATCCTGACTTTGCGTTTGAACTCTTTGTCGAAGCTCCCGGCAACTTCCTCTACTGATATGGCATTCCGTTCATAGAGGCATCGATAACCCTGCTCAACGACCTGTAGCGGATTGACAAAGTCGGACAAGACATCGGCACCCATCGGCCGGTACAAAGATCGTCGCACCGCATAGATCGCCCCGTCGCCGCCGACGACCGAGCCTGCACGGCTTTCCATCTGCTTGATCGCCGTTTCGTACCGCCAATACAGTGATTCAGACTCGCCCGCGTCACTGTCCGTATCTGCATAGGTGGATTCGCCGACTACGGCGCCAACACGTTGGTCAGAAAACGGTGCGATCAGGGCCCGGATTGCATCGACCTGGTACATGGCATTGGCGTCGGAAAAAACCACGACATCACTTGCCGATTCGGCCACCGCCGCGTTCAGGCCCAGGGTCTTGCCGCCTCTCTCTTTCATCCGCAGGAGCTTGACACCTCTGTCCGCAAACCCCTTAACGATTTCGTCGGTCCGGTCGCTGGACTGATCCGAAATGACGACTACCTGCAGCTTATCCTTCGGATAATCAAGCGCGAGGCTGTTCTCAAGTTTCTCGGCGATACAGTCTTCTTCGTTAAATGCCGAGATCAGCAATGTCACCGACGGCAGCTCGTCAGGTAGTCGGCTGTTTGGCTTTGGCCGCAACCGCGCGTACAAATATAGCAACACCGGGTAGCCCAGATAAACGTACAGCACCAGCGCTGCGAGGAACCAAAACGCGAATTCGATCATAGGAATTTGAAGATGTCAGCGGCGGGCTGACTTCGTGGGACTTTCGGGTTGCTGAATCACCGCCGAATGATACGCTAGGTCGACGGTCAATTGCTTGATCTTGTTCATGGTTTTGGCCTGTCAAACCCCGTAGGATGCCCCTTTGCTCGATCAGGCTCGAAAATGACAGGAATCGCAGGACAAGTCGCCTTTGACGGCGACTCGATACCCGAACACGCAAACCGACAGGGAAGCACGGATTCCGCCCTCCCGTACCTGTCTCTGAACGGCCCGATACGTCACGAGAACGCCCAGGGCGTCATCGTCATGCAGGGTCGGCCTCGCATGGGCACTTCCGTCGACGCCGCTGAGGTGGCTCGCCAGCTGCTGGAAGCCTACCTTTCGAGGGGTGCCTCCGTCCTGGGCGAGCTGCGTGGTCCGTTCTCACTGCTGATTGTCGAGCCTGCCGCCGGCAAGGTCCTGATTGCCATCGATCGCATGGGCATCGAGAGGCTAGCCTGGGGCCGATCGAAAGGCTGGCTGGCCGTTGGCTCGTCCGCGGCGGAGGTCGCCCACAGCCTGTCACCAACACCTGAGCTCAATCACCAGGCGCTGTTCAATTTCATGTACAGCCACATGGTCCCTGCGCCCGCCACGGCGTTTTCGAATGTCGGCAAGCTGGCACTGGGCAGCGCCATCGAGTTTTCCGCCGCCGGCCAGCGCGAATTCCGTTTCTGGGAGCCCGACTTCGAGCGAGACGAGAATGCCGATATCGCCGCACTGAGGGAAAAGACCCGACCCCTGCTTCGCCAGGGCATAGAGCGTACTGGCCTCAGTAGCAAGTCCGGCGCCTTCCTCAGCGGCGGACTGGACAGTTCCACGGTGAGTGGCCTGCTATCGGAAGTGCAGGAGAAACAGACACAGGTATTTTCCGTCGGTTTCGGCGTTGCCGAGTACGACGAGATGGAGTTCGCCCGGGCCGCGGCAAAGAAGTTCGACCTGGCGCATCATGTCTATGAAGTGACGCCGGCCGATATTGTCGAGCTGATTCCTCGGATCGCCGCGGCCTACGATGAACCATTCGGCAATTCCTCGGCGGTACCCACCTATTGCTGCGCTCGCCTGGCGAAGGAACACGGCATCGACCACCTGCTGGGCGGCGACGGCGGCGACGAACTTTTCGGCGGCAATGAGCGCTACGTCCGGCACCGCGTCTTTGAGCTCTACAACCGGGTGCCGGGGTGGCTGAAGAGTGCCGTGTTCAGTCCGCTGGCCACGAAGATCGATCCCGAAACCGGCATTTTTCCGCTGCGCAAGGTATCGAGTTATGTGAGGCAGGCAGAAATTCCGCTGCCGGAGCGTTTTGAAAGCTGGAACCTGATTTATAGAGAAGGTGCCGACCGCATCTTCACAGCGGACTTCCGGCGCTCGATCGACCCGCGGGAACCGTTCGATCGCATGGACGAGGTCTGGCGGTCCTGCCCGTCAGACGATCTGCTCGACAAGATGCTCTGGTACGACTGGAAATACACGCTTGCAGACAACGACATCCGCAAGGTCTCGCGCATGTGTGAACTTGCCGGCGTGAGAGTATCGTATCCGATGCTCGACGAGGACTTTGTCGAACTCTCCATGGCGGTGCCGAGCCGGGCGAAGATCAAGGGCTACGAGCTGCGAACGTTTTTCAAGGATGCCGTACGAGGCTTCGTGCCAGACCTGGTCGTCGACAAGCAGAAACACGGTTTCGGGCTACCGTTCGGAGTCTGGTTGAAAGACGATCGGCCGCTACAGGACCTGGTGTACGGCAGTCTGGAAACGCTGCGAAAGCGCCAAATATTTGAAACGGAATTCCTCGACCGGGTCGTTGCCGAGCACCGGGACGGCCACGCGTCCTACTACGGTTATGCAATCTGGGATCTGGTCATGCTGGAGCAATGGTTGCTGCACCACGTTTCCGGCTAGTAGCGGTTCTAAAATCCGGACCGGAATTTGGTGGTGGAGGTCGCGCGCCGGGGCGCGCTCCTACAGAGGGCTGATCTTGCATCCGGGTGCTCGTGAGTGGGGTTCGCGCGCCGGCATTGTCCCCGCATGGGGAGGCGCGCTCCTACAAGTAGGAGCGTAGATAGTTTCGTAGCAGGCCCGATTCGAGCCCGAGGCCCTGGCGCCACCAGGGTCCGATGCGCGGGACGCTCAGGGGATTGGTGCTCCTATCGGCGAGCGCCCAATCGGTACTGGCGGCAGCACTGAAACCGGCGCGCTCGACCATCTCCACGTGCCTCGCGTCGAAGTCGGTGCCCGGCTTGCCGTTCGGGTATGCGAAGGTTTCTGGTACCGCGCCCGTGACGTCTTTTACCCACTGCGAACAGGCACGGATTTCCTCGCTCGCGTCCTCGTCGGGAAGTTCTTTGAGGATGGGATGGTGGATGGTGTGACCGCCCACCTCGAAGCCCTTGGTCGCAAGATCCGCGACCTGGTTGCGCGTCATCATCAGGCGCGGCAACTCGTCGGCGACGTTATCCGTGTACAGGCGCCGGGCGATGTCCCAGCGTTCGTCCATGGCTCGATACTTGATTTGCTTTAACAAGGCGGAAACGACTTCGGAGCTACTGGCCCCATTGGCGGGCATCTCGAGAAACGAAATGGCGCCGGCAATTTTCGGCGACCCGCCAGAGGCAACGATCGCCTCGATGACAAGGTCGTTCCACATTACGCCCTCGTCGACGGCACCGCCGGCGACAAAGAATGTCGCGGGCACGCCGGCTTTCTCCAGGATGGGCACCGCCAGCGAATGGTTGTTCTCGTAGCCGTCATCGAACGTGATACATGCAGCACGTCCCGGCAGCGTCCCTGACGCCAGCCGACGCACCGCCTCGCCAAACGGGAGGAGTGTGAACACCTTGTCCAGTATCTCGACGTCCTCTGCAAACTCGGCGGCCGTGGGCTCGCCGGCGCGAAAGGCATCCGCGGCGTGCAATACCTGGTGATAGCAGAACACCGCCAGGCGCCCACGCTGCCCCGGCGGCGACAGCAATCGTCCGATCGATTGTGCAATACGTCGATTCGACATGACCTGGCCCCTAACCTCCACTGGCCCTGGAAAGCTTCTCATAGACAGGCATATAACCTTCGACGACGCTGGACCAGCGGCGCTCCCGCTGCACGTATTGCAACGCGTTCCCGGTCATTTCCCGTACCTTTTCCGGATGAGTCAGCACGAAAACGAGCTTTTGTGCCAGATCCTCGAGGTCGCCCGCCCGAAATAACGTGCCCGTCTGTCCATCCGCGATCAGCTCTTTGTGACCGCCGACGTCCGAGGCCACCACCACCGTCCCCTGGGCCATCGATTCCAGCGGCTTGAGCGGCGTTACCATGTTCGTCAATCGGTCCGGCACACGCGGGTATGCCATCGCATCGGCCGCCGCGTAACACGCGGGTATATCGTCGTGCGAGACTCGCCCGGCGAAGACTGTCTTTGCCTCAAGACCGAGCTTTGCGACAAGATTGTGGAGCATCACTTCCTGGTTGCCGCCGCCGGCGATAAACAGCTTTGCATCCGGTACGGATTCGAGCACGGCCGGAAGCGCCCTGATCAGGCTGTCCACGCCTTCCCACTCGAAGAAGCTGCCGAAGAATCCGATTACCTTGCTGCCGTTCAGGCCGAAACGCTCGCGAATGGCGCCCACCTTGTCGGCGGGCGGGCGCACGAACATGTCTTCGGGCAGTGCATTCGGTACGACGGTAATCCGTTCGGGCGCGATCCCCCGGCCGACGAGTTCCGCTTTCAGGCCCTCGCAGATAACAACAACCGCGTCGGCACGCCTGGCGACGAATGTCTCCAGTGCCCTCGACAGGCGATAGCGCAGCGAGCCTTCCGTCGTGGTGCCAACGGACACCGACGCATCTTCCCAGGAGGAACGCATCTCATAGACCAGCGGCAATCCGTGACCGAGGGCCGCCAGGCCATTCAGGCAAGGCGAATGCGCGTGAAGGATCCCCGCCTCGTGCTCGCGCAGGTGCCCGGCAATTCGCTTCCTCGTCAGGGCAATCGTGCGCAGCTGCCCGATGACGCCGGATGTGCTACTAGCCGAAGCAACGGGCGTACGGATGTATTGAATACCGTCGATCGTGTCCACGCCTTCACCGGCCCCGCCCTGCTTCGGGCCGGTGATCGCAACGAGATCCAGGCCCTCTCGTTTCAGTTGCGTGAGTATGGAGTGACTGCGAAACGAATAGCCGTCGTGTTCGGGCAGAGAGTGATCAGTACGTGGAGAATTTTTGTCACAACTTGCGATTCACCGCGAAAGCACTCGCTCATAAAGCAACAGTTGACGTTTCACCGTATTATCCCAACCGAAGCGGGTGGCAAACGCGCGCGTCGCTTCGCGCGAATGATTCGCCTTACGAAGCGCAACGACGGACTCGACGACCGACGCCGGCCGCCTGTCTTGCATGATCGATCCAGCCTCCGGCGCTGTCATCACCTCGGCGACGCCGCCGACCTCAGTGGCGATGACTCGAGTGCCACAGGCCAGGCTTTCCAGCACCACGTTTGGCATGCCTTCATTCGCCGATGCGAGCACCGTAAAGTCAGCCGCGCTATATACGTCGGCCATTTGCTCATGGGCCACGTAGCCCAGGAAATGAACGCGCGACGACACGCCGATCTTTTCGGCGAGCGCCTTCAGGGCACTGTCCTCGGGGCCCTCTCCGACGATCAGCAGTGCTGTGTCCGGCAGGTCGGGCAGAGCCTCGACGACGACGTGATGCCCTTTCGCTGCCAGCAAATGGCCCGCCGATAGCAGGACCGTGTCCGCCCCCGGCGGCCGGCGGCTCCTGTCCAAACGCGGCTGGAACTTCTCGAGGTCGACACCGTTCGGGAGCGTATGCAGGCGGTCCCGCGCAATACCGAAAGCGGCAAGTCTCTCGGCCAGCGCCTGCGACACCGTGATAACGGCCGCACATCGATGCGCCGCCCAGCGAACCCAGCGGCGCATCACCGGGTTCTCGCATTTTACGTTGACATCCGAACCGCGCGCGCTCATGACGACAGGGACGCCCAGGCGACGGCCCAGGATCACGGCAGCCACGGCGTCCGGGTAGAGAAAATGCGCATCCAGGATAATGTCGTCCTTCTTGGCACCGACCAGCCTGGTGGCAAGCGACTGCGTCGCCCCGGCCCATAAGAGCGGATCAATCCAGTTCGTTATCTTTGGCAGAGTCGGCACGGCGACGTAGTGTACCCGAACGCCGTGGCGCAGCTCCTCGGCGGGCACTACAGCCTCGCCAAATGCATTCCGCGGTCGAAGCGCACAGACCTCGGCGTTGACCTCGCCCGATGCCAGCAAATGACGAAGCCGCTCTTCGACGAATATTCCATGCCTCGGCAGCGCCTCGCTCGGATACAGGTTGGTATAGGTCAGCAGCCGCACGTCAGGAGGCGTAGTCCGCCATCAGCACATCCGATTCCGCGCGCGGCGACTCCGCGGCATGCTTCAGGAAGCCCTCGAACATCAGCAACGACCACAGCACCGCGCTGTAGTTACGTCTGCCGCTGCGATGATCCTTGCCAATCTGCCGCAGGGAATCCGGATTGAAGACGCCGCAGTCGGCCAGCGTGGAACCCTCGAGCGAGGCCATCATACGATCCTTGAGTGACCCTCGAAACCACATATCCAGCGGCACCGCGAAGCCCATCTTTTTCCTGAACAGGACCTCTTCGGGCAACACCGGACGCAGCGCTTCCTTGAGCACGTGCTTGCCGGTTCCGCCCTTCAGTTTGATCGATGTCGGGAGCCCGGCGGTCCACTCGACGTAGGTATGATCGAGGAATGGAACGCGCACCTCCAGGCTGTGGGCCATGCTCGCACGATCAACCTTGGTCAGGATATCGCCGGGCAGGTAGGTCTTGAAATCGAGGTACTGGACCATCCGCAACGGATCTGTAAATTCCTTATTTTTCAGATAGTTCGAGAATACTTCTCGAGAGCTATACCCCTGCAGTTCGCGGTTGAAC
Source organism: uncultured Gammaproteobacteria bacterium (assembly GCA_963701335.1). Classification (GTDB taxonomy): domain Bacteria; phylum Pseudomonadota; class Gammaproteobacteria; order Steroidobacterales; family Woeseiaceae; genus UBA1847. The sequence continues at coordinate 1,169,385 of CAVOZR010000004.1, read as the reverse complement.
GAGTCCGAAAACAGCCAGCTCCGACCTTCTTCGGGGAAGATCGAAACGCCGTGCAGATACGCGTTCGCCGAACTGCGAGCCAGAGCCTGAAACGTTGTCTTGCCGCGGAACACCCTCGGTGCCCAGTCGAGCTTCGGATAATGATCGCCGAGAAATCCGAACACGCTGGTCCTGAACTTGTCGGGAAATAGACGGCGCAGCCTCTCCTCCATGGCAAACAGACTGTAGCGCCGATAGCCGATGTAGTTTTCGTCACCGCCGTCGCCCGACAACGCAACGGTCACATACTTTCGTGCCAGCTCGCAGACCCGGTAGGTCGGTATTGCGGAGCTGTCGGCGTACGGCTCGTCGTAGAGCCCGACGAGTTGCTCGAGCAATCCGTAGTCACCGGCTTCGACTTTCTCCGACTTGTGATTGGTCTTCTTTGCCTTCGCCACCATGTCAGCAAATTGCGACTCGTCGTATTGCTTCTCGTTGAAGCCTATTGAGCATGTCAGGATTGATTCCGTCTCCAGCTCGCTCATCATCGCGACCACCGCACTGGAGTCGATACCGCCGGACAGGAACGCACCGAGCGGCACGTCCGCAACCAGGCGGCGATTCACCGACGATTTGAGCTGCTGCCGCAAGTCGCTGCACGTAGTGTCCCAGGACGTCATCGTCCTCGGTGGCGCGTCCAGCGGCACGTCCCAGTAGCGCACCGGAGCATTGTGTGCCGTGCCGCGCTTGATGCACAGATAGGTGCCGGGCTCGAGTTTCTTCACCGATTTGTAGATACTTCGCGGCTCGGGTACATAGCCGAACGTGAAATAGTCTTCTACCGCGAACGGGTCGAGCTCGCGGGACACGGACGGATTCCTCGTAATGGCTTTCAGTTCCGAGGCAAACACAAGCTGCCCATCGTCTTGTATCGCGTAATAGACCGGCTTGATACCGACGCGGTCGCGGACAAGAAACAGCGTTTCCTGGTTGCGGTCCCACAGCGCAAACGCAAACATGCCGTTGAAGCGCTGCAGGCACTCAGTGCCCCATTGCTCCCAGGCGTGGACAATGACTTCGGTGTCGCAGTGCGTTCGGAAGGTGTGCCCGAGTGACTTCAGTTCCGTGACGAGTTCCCGAAAGTTGTAGATCTCGCCGTTGTACGTGACCACGACGGTTTCATCTTCGTTGTAGAGCGGCTGCTTGCCGCCTTCGAGATCGATGATCGACAGGCGCCGGTGCCCGAGCCCGACACCGGGCTCGAAATGAAAACCGTCACCATCCGGCCCGCGATGCGACAACGAGTCGTTCATGTCGCGTATAAGGGCCTGATTTATAGGTCGTTTCTCTTCAAGATCAACGATACCCGTAATACCACACATGTCAGCTTCTCCCGACCTGGTAAGCGCTCTGGTAGAGCATCCGGTAGTTTTCGACCATTATTTCCAATGAAAAACGCGACACCGCACGATCACGGGAAGCGCGGCCATGTTGCCGACGGCGTTCCGGATCTTTGAGGTACACATCGAGCGCGTCCGCGAGTGCCTGGCTGTCCCCGGGCGGCACCAGCGCGCCGTTAACGCCCGCGGCAATCAGCTCGCCATTGCCGCCCGTATCACTGGCAACGACCGGCAAGCCTGTCGCCATCGCTTCGAGTACCGTGTTGGAGATTCCCTCGCGCAACGAACCCAGCACGAAGATATCCATCGACCGCAGCAGCGCGGGAATGTCGTCCCGACTGCCCGGCAGCCACGCCTCCTCTGCAAGACCGGCCTCGCGAAGCATGGCAACAGCTTGCTGATGCAATTCGCCGTCGCCGATCATGGCGAGCCTGGGCGCCGAATCTGCCTCTACCGCGCGCTTTCGCAAGCGTATGAATGCCTCGATTAGATTGAGGGGATCCTTGATCGCGGAAAACCGCGTGACGCTGCCGACCACGACTGCGTCGCTCGTCGCGTTCGCAGCCGTAACTGCGGGACGAAAGCGATCCGTATCGACGCCGTTGCAGATATGCTGCACTTTCGCTTCCGGAATGCCGACGACCGTGACGAGCCATTGCTTGAGGTCAACAGAAACCGTGACGATGCGATGCACGAATCGGTGCAGGACGCGGCGCATTAAACGGTATTTCGAGTTTGTGCCATCCGGGTCGAATACATCCCATCCGTGCTCGCCGTGGATGCGAACCGGCACTCGTGCCAGGAAGGCGACAAATGCGCAATCCATCGTGCCCAGGTTTCGGGTGTGCACGATGTCTGGCTTCAGTTGGCGCAACAGTTTGTACAGCCGCAGGTAGGCACCAAGATCCTTCCCCGGCTTCTTGTGAATGCTGTGTACGGCCGCCCTGTCAGACAGACGCGCTGCAAACCCCGACGCTTCGGTCAGGGCGATGACGACGTGTCGACTCGAATCATCGGCAATACCATTGATGATATTGACGACGCCGTTCTCAAGACCGCCATAGTCGAACCGGAAAACGATATGGGCGACCAACATCAGCGTGGGTCCGCGGAACGGGCGTTCGACACCGTCCCCATGATTGCCGTGGCAACGGTCTGCAGTCGATCATGCGTGCGCTGAATTCCGGTATCGGCGGGCGTCTCAATAACAACCACGCGCCCACCCGCGGGTCGCCCGCGCATCAGTGCCAAGACCTGGTACACCTTTGCCATCAGTGGCCCGGCCGCGACATGGTCATCGACCTCATACCAGTACCAGACAACGACGTTGTCGTTTGCGTCATTGAACCGTATCTCGCGCAATACTTCGTTCGCGGCCATCCCGGGTGCGCAACGTAGACGACAATCGTTGACTGTTATGGTCCCATTTCTTCGGCACGATACGGTGCGTTGAGCTGATCAGCTCCTTGCCCTGCAGGGCACTTGCATAGGCTGCAACAAAGACACTGACAGGCTCGCCGTCACACGTAAATGTTGCCGAACGCTCAATATCCGCATTGGAAAACTGTGGCTGCCAGTCGTTCTTCCAGGGGCCTGCAGACGCGCATGGCACCACGGAATTAATGTCGAAGTCGTCGACGAATTCGACGGCCCGCGTCTCTATTGAGACGGCAAAGCGCGGCGTCAAGACGAGGATCAGAACGGTTGCGATGCCTGTCAGTGCACGCCCCCGGCTCATCCCGACGATCGCCGCGCTGGATAGACCGGAATCGTGGACGATCGTCGTGAGTCCTGTTTCGCAACAGCAAGAAAAGAAGCGCAATCAGTGCGGCTGCCGCGGCAATCATCGCGCCATACGTTCCGAAGTCTGCTTGCAGCGGCACCAGGGTAACCGCAAGCATTACCAATCCCAGAGCGGCGATTAGCGGGAGAACTGAGTGTGATGACCTGTGTCGAACTTGCGTCCGAAACGTCGGAGTCAGTCTCCTGGTCATCCGCATAACGAGCGCCGACCCACATAATGACCATCATCACGACGCCAAACATCAGCCACCCGAAGTAAACATGGTCGCGTCCACCCAATATCTGCATACGCGTCGCCGACGCAACCGCCATCACGATATAGGCGCGCACACCGTTGGCGACGACCAGCGTTATTGCGGCAACGGCGACCAGGACCACCCGCTTTCTGACGCTCGTGTAGGTCAGATAGCCGTATAACAGGGAAATCATGACGCCGGACACTAGATACGCCAGCCCGGCGCAAACGTCGGCGACAACGAATTCGCCGCCGGGCAGGCTGATGTACTGACCGTTTCGCAGAACAGGGACCCCGCTGAGCTTGAGAAGACCTGTCGAAACGTCGGCTGTGATCACCATCAGGTACGGCACGAGGGACTCTCCGAGCGGTGTGGCTAATACCAGAAATCCAAATGGAAACAGAAGCTTATTGACTATTCGCGGACCCGTGAGAGTGCCCACTGCGGCCGGAATCATGGTAAGGACGGCAACGTGCTCGACGACCTGAATGCCTGCGAGCCGAGCGACCAGCCAAGCCATCGCCAGCGGTACCACGAGCAGCAGACCTCTCGCATCGGGCGCTACCGGCAGATCCACCAGTTGATAACGCAAGCGCCAGATCAGGAATACGGAAATCGGGATGACGAGCAGGCCATGCCGATGATCACTGGTCTGCCAGAGTCCCACATGGACGCGTAGCTGGACGCCAAATGTGACCACGACAAAGGCGGCAATAGCCGGCGACCAGCGCCAGTCGCTGAGTTTCGGGACTCTGTGCGTGTATCGACGGCATCAGATCGTCACGCTGCCTTGCTGCGCTCGGCGAGCTCGCCGGATACGTCCTCGTGACTCTGCCCGTCGAGAAACAAACGCGACCAGATCTCGAGATTCATCATCACCAGTATCAGGTCAGCGTAATCCTCCCGGCCCCGATCATGATCGGCACAGATCTTGTCGACGATTTCGGCGTCGAGCAGGCCGCGGCGATCAAGAACCTGGCGTCCCAGCAGTTCATTTCTCAGAGGCATCAATTCCTGCTTGAACCACACGCCCACTGGCGCGCCGAAACCACGCTTGCGACGATTGATGATCGAGTCCGGCAATACGCCTCCGAGCGATTCTTTGAGCAGGCCCTTCAACCTGCCACCCGGGAGCTTGTGGCGCGCCGGAATCCGGGCAGCAAGCTCCACGAGCCGATGATCGAGGAACGGCACCCGACATTCGAGGCTGACCGCCATGCTCATCTTGTCGGTCAGCAACAGCAGGTTCTCGGCAAGCTGGGTTTGCCAGTCGATTCGAAACAGCCGCAATAGCTCATCCGATGACGATTCGGCCCTGGCTGCCGCCGAAAAACCGTTCTCGCCTTTGCTCGCGGTCCTGCTCAGGAGGCTGTCGACGACATCGTCGTTCGCGATCGCCAGGAAATAGCGATAGCGCTCCCGCCAGTCCATTTTGCCGGCCTGGATGAATCGTTTCGCGTAGCGCGACAGATCCATCAGTCGGTTTTGCCTGCCGCTCGGCAACAGGTTGGCGAGTGGCGGCAAGACACGATTTCGAAACCATGCCGGTACCTTTTGATAACGATGATTGTAGTGGTCGCCGAGGTAACGATTGTAGCCCGCGAATAATTCGTCGCCGCCGACGCCCGAGAGAATCACCTTGACGGATTTCGCCGCCAGCTCCGAGACCAGGTAGGTCGTCATGATGGCGCTGTCGGAGATCGGTTCCTCCAGGTGCCAGATCAGCCTCGGCAACAGGCTGGCGACATCGGGCTGCACCTCGATCTCGCAGTGGCGTGTTCCGAGCCCGTCGGCAACTTCTCGTGCATAGGGCAGCTCGTTGTAGTACTCCGCTGCCTGGCCGCCACGGTAGCCGATGCTGTAGGTCGTCAACTCCTTGTCGGACGAGCTGCCCATGAGAGACACGACGGCACTCGAGTCAATACCGCCGCTCAGGAAGGCACCGACAGGCACGTCGCTGACCATGTGATCCGCCACAGCGCGCTGAAGCTCGTGTCGGACGCGCTCGACCCACTCCTCGTGGCTGACGCTCTCGTCCGTTTCGGTCGGCGGCGACCAGTACTGCCGGATGCTGAATTGATTGTCCTGCCAGATCAACATCGATGCCGGCGGCAGCTTGTGCACGCCTTCGAAAATCGTCCGCGGCGCGACCGCGTAGCCGATACCGGTGTATTCGGCGAGCGCATCGGCATCGACAGCCACCGTGAATCCCGGCAGCGTCGCGATCGCCTTTATCTCCGAGGCGAACGCAATATTCGCACCGTCGTTCCAGTAGTAGAGCGGCTTGATGCCAATCCTGTCGCGCGCGACGATCAGTTTTTGTTGCCGCGTGTCCCAAAGCGCGACGGCAAACATGCCTTCCAGGTGCGTCAGGAAATCCTCACCGTATTCCTCGTACAGGTGCACCAGCACTTCGGTGTCGCTGTTGGTCTCAAATCGATGACCGCGATCGATCAACATTCGACGAAGGCGCTGGTAATTGTAGATTTCGCCGTTGTTGACGACCCAGACCGTTCGATCCTCGTTGTGTATGGGTTGATGACCGCCTTCGAGATCGATAATGGACAGGCGGCGCATGCCGAGTATGACGTTCTGGTCCTCGAAGAGCCCCTGGTCGTCCGGCCCACGATGGATAATCGCTTCCGCCATGCGGCTCACGTCATCGATATCGTATTTGTGACGGCTGTCCGCCTGGACGATGCCTACGATGCCACACATATCGTGATCCTCATGGCAGGTTCCGCACGATGCGTGGACCCAGCGCATTGGCGACAGCAAGCGGCAGCCGCTGCCAGACTTTCGTTGCCAACCGGAACTTGGGATTCTGCGGATTCAGCGCCGGCAACTCGGCTCCAGGCGGCAGGCAATAGTGCCAATGCAGCGCTTCGGGCTCCGCGCCCCACTGCTTCTTGAATCGAAATGTGCCAGTGTCGACCGAAGATCGCCCGAAATCGAAGATTTTGTATCCTTGTCGAATGGCGTACTGCAGTGCGGTCCAATACAGAAGCATATTCACCGAGGCCCGATTGTATTCCCGCAGCGAGGACGCCGACGGAATTTCCAGCCGATCCCTGAAACCGTAGGTAATACCGGCCGCGCACGGCTTTCCTTCAAGACGCACGATAAATATACGCGTCGTATCCGGAAACGAATCACACATCTCCCGAAACAGCTCCTTGGGAAAAACCGGCGTTCCCAGGTCGCGCATATTGCGAGAGAAAACGGAATAGAAATCGTCCAGCAACTCGACTCCACCCTCCTCGCCGATCGCCCCCTCTTTGGTCGGGCGCCGAATCTGCGCACGCAGTTTTGACGAGAACTGCTGCCACAACTCATCCCCGGTTTCAGGCAAGACCAGTTGCATGGCAACTTTGTCGTCCCGATACGGCAGATCGGCATTGATTCGCGCTCTGTGTCGCAACTCTACATGACTTGCCCCTGATTCCCGAGCAAGCTTCCATGCCTCGGAAATCAGTTCGCCGCGGACCGCTTCGCTGGACGTCAATGTCCCGCAATAGTTGAAGCACGGAACGGACACGAGGAAGTTTCCGAATAAGCGGCTATTCAATTGAACGAGTGGCAAAACCCCGGTCACCTGACCCGAGGTATCGCGCGACATGAGATAAACACAGGTATGGCCGAAGACGCGTTCGAACACTTTGCGCCATTCGTAGGGATGATAGGCTTCTGCATCGTCATTCGAATCGACGAAGTCGTCCCAGTCGGACCGATCGTCGTCTGTTGCTCGCATGACGGCGATCACGAATTTGCACCGCCGAGATAAATCTCGTCCATGCGTCCCCATTTGTAGGTACGCAACAAATCAGACAAGCGCCTTTCAAACTTGTCGAGATTCAGGTAGTGACGAAAACGGGCTTTGAACGGTGCATCCCTGAATCTCGGCTGATCCGGATCGAGTTCCCACGGGTGGAAATAGAAGACGTACGGGCAGGACTCGTTGTCCTGGTGCCGATTGATGAAGTACTTGGACAAGCTCAGGGGGAACAACCTGAAATAGCCGCCACCGCTTATTGGAATATTGCGCCCAAGCAATTGAGCCGTGCTCGGCGGGACCTCGATAATCGCAACACCATCGACCGCATACGGATGTCGCGGCGCATCGGGAACGCCATAGTGGTCATGGGAGACCGGATAGACGCTGGAGCTGTACTTGTAGCCAAGTTCGGCCAGGATGCCATGAGCCCACGGCGTACGCTTGTCGATCGACCAGCTCGCGGCACGGTAGCCACTGACCGAAACACCGCCGACGTCCTCGAGACGTCGGCGAGCACTTCCCGCGTCCTCTCGAAATTCATCGGGCGTCTGCGACCAGACCCGATGATGGCACATGCCGTGACTCGCAAGCTCGTGCCCTTCGTCGACGATTCGGCGGACGACTTCGGGATAATGCTCCGCAACCCAGCCGAGCGTAAAAAACGTGGACTTGGTGTCGTGATCCGCGAACAGTTGCAGCGCGGTGTCGATATTGCGCGGAATGCGGCACTCAGTGTCGGTCCAGCGACTTCTCGGCACTATGCCTTCGAAAGCGGAGACCTGAAAATAGTCTTCCACATCGCAGGTCATCGCATGAACTTGCGACGTGTTCGTAACCAAATCTTGATCGCCCTACATTGTGTACGTGAAAAAGAGCGAAACTATATTCGCAACATAGTCGCGGCCGGCGACACTCTGGCCGCGCGGCTGTTGTTCGTTATAGCTATAGCCGAGCGACAGGTTGCTTTTGGCGCCCAGGCGGTAATTGACGCTCAGGCCTGCGCTGTTGAACCGGGACTTGTCCGCGTTGCTCGAATCTCGATCGACCATGGATCCGGAAGCGACAAGTTGCGTGCGCTGACCCGCCTGCCAGGTAAAGTTGGCGCTGACGCCGGTCTGGGACTGCTGGGGCAAAGGCGCACCGTCTGCCGTCGAGCGATCAGATCGATCCTCGTCAAATGCGGACAGAACGAATCCCGTTCGTCTGAAGTTGAGATTCAGCGTCCACTGCAGGCGATTGACGATGTACCGTTCTGCAGCGCCCGGTCGATCAAGGAAATCGTCAAAATCGTCTGGATTCAATATGTTTCGAATCCCGCCGGTACGATTGAAACCGGTCGTTGTTGGCGACTCGCTATAGCTCAGGGTCGTGTTGCCGCGTCTGAAGGTATAGTTCAGATTCCCGCGCCACGACGTTCCAAAGGTTCGCTCGCCGGCCGCGAGTTCGGCAGAAAAATTCTCGCCTGCCGTGTGCGCGAAACCGGCCTCCCAAAACGGGTCTTCGAGTGCCGGGTCGAAGGGATTGTTCCAGGCGCTCTCCTTGCCGCCGGATGCGAATACCCGCGTTTCGGCATTTAGCCAGAACCCCAGTTCAGCCGATGCCTGCTGGAACTCCCAGGGCGTCGAGAACTCGTACTCCGTGCGTCGCCAGTTGTAGCGCATGGCCCAGGTAAGTCCCTGCCCCGCCGCGTAATTCTGTATGCCGAGGCTGCCGGTGTGATTGGCATTGTCCTGTCGCAGTCCGTCGCTGTATTGCAATTTCGAATAACGGTAGTCGGCATCCAGTGCCGCAACGCCCCCCAGGCTCTGACTGAAGTGCGGGTTAAACCACCACTCGTCCTGGTCAAGCAGGTTTCCAGACAGGGGCAGGCGACCGGGCGGAATCACCGAATCGGGGTTCGCAAGCACCTGGCTACGCCGCGCTCCAAGCTCTGCCGTCAGGCTATCCTGAAGAGCCTTGCCCGCAAGAGTCACCTGCCCGCGGTGGTACCTGGAGCTTGTCCCCAGATCCGAGTAGCGATACCAGTTAAACGTGTAGTTGGCGTTGACATCCAGCTTGGGCGTCTGGTGCACCAGGCTGAAGAACGGTGACGCCTGGTACACGATGTCGTCAACTTCGCCCGGTGAAACAGCAAGCAGCACGTTGTCGGTACGTGATGCGCCGACCTGGATACCGCCGTTGATCTCAGCGGCGACAGACAGGCATGGCAACAACGCAACAGATGCCAGGAGAAGCCTCGTGACCTGCCTGGGCTTCATCAATGGATTATTGCTCTTCGTTAAATCCGTATGTTCCATACCCGTATCCCCCACCGTAATAGCCACCCGTTTGCGAGTACAGGCTCTTGTTGAGAATCATATTGATCGCCTTGTCACGGTCCAGAAGCTCCAATGCCTCCTGGATTTCGCGGTCCGTGGTCTTGCCGCTTTCTACTACCAGTACAATCTGGCCGACCTGCATGGCCAGAGCCTGCGCCTCGCTGGTTATCATTAAAGGTGGCGAGTCGAGAATAATCAAACGGTCCTGGTAGCGCGTCGCCAATTCGTGCATCACCGCTTCCATGCGTTCGCTCGCGAGAAGCTCCGTCGATTGTGAGTGCTCCCGACCTGCCGGAAGTACCTGCATGTCATTCAGGTCGGTTCGAACCAGTACTTCGTCAATGGGTATCGTCTCATCTTCGAGAATATCGATGAGTCCGGGCCGGTCGGCGAGACCGAACGCCTTGCTGATATGGGGCTTGGCAACATCAGCATCCACCAGCAGTACATTCAGCTCGCGCTCGAGCGAAATGCTGGCTGCCAGGTTGACGGAACAAAATGTTTTGCCGGCCCCTGGCAGCGCGCTTGCTACCATAATCAGGTTCATATGATCGGCCGTTTCCAGCCCGGGCTCATTTCTTATCGCATTCTCGATAAGCGGGCGCTTGATTCGACGAAACTCATCGGCGACAGGAATCGCGTGATCAAGCGGTGCCAGCAAGCCCTTGCGAATCAGGCGCTCTTCATCCAGGTGGTGTTTGACGCCATCTATCGCCACCTTCTTCTTACGTGCGATCGGAATTACGGTCTCGGGCAGCCGCCGGTTTGTCGGCTTGGAGTTGCCATTGCCATTCTTGCGCGGTCCCGCGCCTTGCTTTTGAAGCTTCCGTAACGCGTCGTCGATTTTGCCCACTAGAACCCACTCCCTGTGAGGTTTTGCATAATTCCTGAAATCCGACCGGCCATCGCGACTGCAACAACCGCCGCTGCGAGCAGCGCAAAGTTCGCGCCTGCCCAGGCCAGGGTCTTTCTCCGGCGCGCCGACACCTGGTCCGCCGACATGATCATGCTGACACTTCCGAGTACGGGAAGGCCGACGGAGTGCGCAAGCGTGCGCTTGTTGAAAAAGACCGGCTTGAGCTGATTCTGTCCGAAAGCAACCGCTCCGCCCGCCCCGAGAGCAAACACGAGTACGGCGACAAGCAAGATCGGTCGATTCGGCGCTACCGGTACGGCGGCGGCGAAAGGCGGCTCGAGAATATTGAACTGAACGGAGTCGGTTACGGGATCGAGCCGCTTCTTCGACTGCAGCGTCTCCCAACGTTTCAGAGCTCCTGGTATCGACTGGCGACAACATCGTAGTCCCGATTCAGTTTCTTCAGGTCGGTTTCGACGACCGCGATCTTATCGACGTCGGCCCGCAACTGCGAAACCAGCTGACGCCGTGTATTGTATTCCTCCGACAGCGCCGCCAGTTCGACATTGGCATCGCTGAGCTGCAGGCGCAGATTCTGGTAAACAGGGTTAGCATCAAGCGAATTGGTTTCGGGATTGACGACGGCCACCGCTCCGCCCATCGCGGCTCGCTCGGCCTCGCATTCTTCCTGCAACGCCGCAAGTGTGTCCTTGAGCATCACGATGCGCGGGTGCTTGTCCGTGAAATCCACCTGCAACTGCGACAACTGTGCCTGAAGCTGGGAAATGTTGGCGGCCTTGCTACAGCCCGCGGCCGCCTGCGCCGGAGTCGACGGCATCAGGCCAAAAACCGGTTCTTCCCCCTCCAGTTGTCTCGAAATCTCGTCGCGCCGCTGTCGCAGCTGCCGCATTTGCCGCTCTGTTTCCGCAACGCTGCCCAGCGCTGCCTGGAGACGCGTGTAGTAATCGGCCCCCTCGTCCGGCATGTATCCCAGGTTGCGCTTCTTGAAATCCGCGAGATCCGACTCCGCCTGCAACAGGCGTTTCTCGTGATCTTCCATCTCGGACCTTATGGCTCGCTCGGTCATGTCCGCATCATCGCCCTGCGCGCCAAGCGACGACTCGACAAAGGTGTTGAGTATCGCGGCAACCACCTCAACCGCCTTCTTACGATCCTGGTCCTTGTACGAAATGGTGAATATCTTGTCGCGACCGCCACTGACCGTGACTCGCTTCTGCAACCCGGTAATGAGACCTTCCATCTGTTGCGGTGTGCTGGCTCGCAGATCGAGGTCCGTTTGTCGGGCGACTTCGGCCAGGTTCGGGCGTGTCAGGAGTGCCTTGCTGACGAGGTGAACCTCATCGACGAGGTTTTCACCCGCTGTCAGGCCCTGAGTCAGCGACGGCAACAGGCTGTTGGCGTCGACAGAAACCTTGGCAGATGCCTGGTAAACGTCCGGCATGCCGTACACGAAGAACCATCCAGGAATGGCAACGAGCCAGGCAACAACAACCAGCTGCCAGCGAAAGCGCCACATGCCCCTAAGGTGGCTGAGAACTTCGGCAATCAGTTTTTGAAGATCCACGGTGTGCGCCTCAGAAAAACGACTGTGGAATGATCAGGACATCGCCCGGCATCATTTCGATATTCTGTTTGATGTCGCCGTCATTGAGCAGCCTGTCGAGCTTCACCCTGATCTCCACCTCGCCGTCAGCCGTTCGCCGGATAATCTTTGCCTTGTTGCCCGCAGCGAACTCCGACAAGCCGCCGACCTGTATCATCACGTCCAGCACGGTCATGCCCTGTTTGAACTGCAGCGCCATGGGAGCAGCGGCCTGGCCAACGACCCGAATCTGCTGCTCACCCTCGCCAACAAAACCCTGCATGATCACGGTGACTATTGGAGATCGCACATACTCTCCCAGTACCTTCTCGATGTCCCTTGCGAGTTGCGTGGGCGTTCTGCCGGCCGCCTGCAGATCCTCTACCAGAGGCGTTGAAATCTTGCCATCAGGACGCACCTGCACGCCCGTCGACAGGTCCGCATGGTCCCAGACAAAGATCTGCAAGGAGTCGCCCGGGCCGATCTCGTAGTCCGCAGATTGCGACTCCGCCTCGGTGTCCGCTATTTCCGATGCTTTGTAGCTGGGGCGCCCCCCGGAGGCACAGGCTGCCAGTGACGCCGCAATCGCCAGCAATGCCAGAAATCTCAATGTGGTCCTATTCATAGTTCAGCCAGCAACCTTTCTGCATCATCGCGACCCGTAAACTCTTCGTCAGCACCCAGGATCTCCTCCAGCGTCATGCGCGCCTCATCGTTCTTGCCGAGCCTGGCCAATGCTACTGCGTGGTGGTAACGGATCTCGGCTCGACCGTTTTCCATCTCGACAGCCTGGCGTAACAGCTTCTCGCCCTCTGCCACAGAACCTTGCTGCACCATGATCCAACCCAATGTGTCAACAATGGCCCCGCTGTTCGGCATCGCGTCTCGGGCCTTTTTCGCCGTTTCTACGGCGCGCGGATCATTGACCAGGTGGTAATTCCAGGCCAGGTTATTCAAAGCAACCGCGTTCGTCGGCTCTTCAACCACAATGCGCTCATACGTGGCGATGGATTCGCCCAGGTCTTCGTTCTGCATGTACGACTCGCCGAGCAACAGCCGTACCTCGTTATCCAGGGGGCGAGTCTCGAGGTACTGGATCAATGGACGATTCGCGCCCGTCGCACCGAGCTGGCGCTTGATCTGGTACGACCGAATAGCGTGACCTTTTAACGGACCCTGCTCGAGTGCTTTCTCATACGCTGCGTCGGCACGCGCCAGATCGCCGCCGACAACATGCATTTCACCTTCGAACGCATAGGGCGCAGGGTTGTCCGGGTACAGTTTCTCGAGCCTGCTGGCAATGTCCAGAGCGCCGTCAAGATCTTCCGATTCGGCTCTGAGCGCTCCCAGCATCAGTGCTGACGGAATATGCTTGAGCGTTGCCTCGAGATCACTTTCGAGCAAAGCCTGGGCCTGCTTGCCATTGCCCAGCTTTCTTTCCGCCTTCGCATGGCTCAGGCGATATTCCGCGTTTTCGGGCGCTGCTTCCGAGGCACGCCGAAAATTCGCCGCTGCGCTCTCGAAATCCTCCTTGCGAACCGCGATTCTGCCGAGCGCGTACATCGCCCACGCTGCATCCGGCGTGTTCGCGAGAATCGCCGTGTAACGCGATGCCGCCGAATCGAATTCTCCTGCCGATTCGTCGATAGCCGCGAGGTATTGGCGCGACATGACATCTTTAGGTTCCAGGCTCGCGGCTCGCTCGAAACTTGTCCTTGCGCCGTCGATGTCCCTGTTCGCCAGCTGCACCGCACCGAGCAGGTTGAACGCACCGAAGCGTTCATTGTTGGCCTCAGCCACACGTTGCGCGGCCGCCAGTGCCTCTACCTGCTTGCCCTCACGAATCGCCGTCAATACGCTCAGGGCGTCGCGCCGGTAGGTGTCGTCTTCGGAACCTGAAACATCCATGGCGTCCAGCACTGCCTGCGCCTCATCGAACCGGCCGTTCTGCATCAACGTCGCCGCGAGTTGGAATCGCAGGTCTGAATTGTCCGGATTCTCCTCGACACTCCTGCGCAGGTACTCCAGCGCTTCGTCGATATCCTGGCGCCCCATGCTCGCCCGTGCCGCCATCTGCAGTGACATCAGGTCCGCATCGGGGCCACCAACGATCGGTGCCAGGGCCGCCTGCGCCTCTTCGGCGTTGCGCATTTGCAGAAGCGTCTCGGCAAGCAACTGTCGCGCCCGGACGTCCGTCGGCACCGCTGCAACGGCGGAGGAAAGATACATCTCCGCTTGTGAGAGATTGCCACTACGCAAATGCACAGTACCCAGCAGCAGTTGTGCAGGCCGATAGTCAGGCGCCGCCTGAAGAACCTTTTGCAGGTTCTGCTGCGCCGTCGTCCAATCTTCGTCATTGTAGGCAATGCGCGCCTGCAACAACATGGTCTGCATCGATTGCGGCGCCGCGGCAACAAGCTGGTCGATCTGTTGCCGGGCCGAATCAACATCGTTCTGTTGCAGCAGGCTTTCCGCGAGCCCGGTCAGCGCCTTCAGCCGGGAAGCTTCGTCTTTCTTCGAGCTCGCGAGATCCAGTGCAACCCTGAAATTGGCTTCGGCGGACTTGAAGTCTCCGGATCGCGCATTGAAGGATCCGGAATACAGCCAGACGCGTGGATTGTCAGGGAAGGATTCCAGGATCTGATCAATCCCCCCTCGCGCCTGTGCGAAATTGTTTTCGGCAATAAAACTCGAAACGATTCCGAGTCTCGCATCGAGATTTTCGGGTTGCAGCTCCAACGCCGAAGAAAACATTTCCCTGGCGGCCTCGGATTGCTTCAGGCCCAGGTAGGCCTCACCGCGCGCGGCTCTGACCGCAGCCTCGTTGGCGCTGGATGGGAGTCCCTCGAAAGGCACACTGTCGAGCACCTCCTGGAACTTGCCTTGAATAAGCAAGGCGCGAGCCATTTCTGCGGCTACATCGCTAGCGGACGAACCCAACTTAATCGCCCGAAGCAATTCCTTCTCGGCGGACGGACCGTCGCCCGCCATTGCCGAGGCGCGACCAAGGAGCAGACGGCCGCGAAGATTCTCAGGCTCGTCGAGCAGCACCTCTTTGGCGTCGATGATTGCGGCGCGATAATCGCCCTCTGCGTAGGCCTTCTCGCCGCGGGTCAGGCGATCCTCGTTGTCCATGGCCAGGCCGCAGCCCGACACTAGCAGCAGGATCAGGCAGCATGCGATTCCCCCGAACATGGTCGAAACGGTCTTGGTAGTAATTTCTGTCGGATTCATAGGGCTTCCGTCTTATCGACTCGGCTGTTGATTGTATGCTGAGTACGTTGATTTTTCAGCAAAAATACCGCTGGCCGTGATTATCATTGCGCTTGTTCTGGTGTTGGCATTAATCCGGCTAGCCGCTCAGTTTACACCAGCTAACATGCGGGTTTCACAGCAAAAACCGGGTCCTTGAGAAAGTGTGACGGCGTTCACATTGGGTCGCGCGACCGGGGTCCGAAAAGATCACGTTTCGCAGAGCGGAATCGTGATTGTCATTCTCGTGCCCTCTCCCGGGCGACTCTGAACCTTGAGGTCGCCGCCGAGTTTCCTGGCGAACTCACGCGCCTGGTAGGCGCCGATCCCCATGCCCTGGCTGCCCTTGGTGGAATCGAAGGGACGAAATAGCCGATTACGAACGAAGTCCGCGCTCATGCCGGTACCGGAATCAGATACCGTCACCGTGGCCACGCCCTTGGACTGCCGCAGGCTGACATCCACCGCTCCGCGCTGGGCGCAGGCATCCTGAGCATTTCCAACGAGGTGCGCGAGAACCATCGTGAATTCCTCGGCATTCACTGCAACCTTCGCATCCACACCATTCAAATGCAGCGTCGGAGCCGGTGATTTCGCAGCGCAACGGTCGACCGCTGCCGAAACAACGAACTTGAGGTCGGTCGGCCTGGCAGCGTTTTCGGAACCACCCGTTTTCAACTGCCTCATCACGCGTTTCATGCGCTTGACGGATCCGGCGATGGTGCTGATGGCATCATCGACGAACTCCGGATTCCGCTTGTGTTTTTCGGCGTTATCGACGATCAGTGATTGTTGTGCGATCAGGTTGTTGAGGTCATGCATGAGGAACGCCGTCAGGCGATTGTAGGCTTCGAATTGCTGCGCTTCCGCCAGCAGACTGTCCGAGTTCGCCTGTGCCAGGTGCACGGCGATGTGATTACCAACGGTTTTCAGCAGATCACGGTCTTCGTAGTTAAGGCGCGGTGGGCCCGGCGCCTTGTAGAGCAGTATCAGGCCGAGCAAGTTTCCCGCAGACAGCAGTGGCACCAACAGCCACGCCGAGCTCCGGCGTCCAAGCCACTTCGGCAACAGCATGTCCCGATAGCGCTCGGGTTCACGAGCGAACTCTTCGAGATCGACCAGCCATCCGTCTTTTTCGATGAACCGGATGACGGGATCATCCAGCGCTATGTCCGGAAACTCATCGTCCGTGCCAAAGCGCGCATTGAACCGAAATATCGAGTTCGCATCGTCTCGCACCCATATGGCGCCCGCCGGACTGTCCACGACCTGTGCCAGCGCCTTGACCGCCACATCGCGGCCCGCACTGTTGTCGAATTCAGCCAGCGTCGCGACCAGCCGCAGCCACTCGTCGCGATAGTCGTACTTGTTGTGGAAGAAGTGTTTGTGAAGAAATACCTTGAGTCGAGCCCTCAGGGTCGTTGAGAACAACAAAGTGAACAGCACAATAACTGCACCGGCGAAAAACACGATTTGCGCCAGGCCGCCCCACGATCCTCCGTACAGCAAAATGAGGTAGCCGCCAAGGCTCATCAGCAGCAGGTACAGACCCACCGCCGTCAGTGTGGTTGAGTAAAAAACAACGTGACGGGATACAAAGATCCGGACGTCCCACTGCGTATTGCGCCTGGCAGCAATGGCAATCAACGGCACGAAAAGCAGGTTCACGAAACCGCGCGCGATCCATGTGGTCGTGTCAATGGAACTGAGCAGCATGCCCTGGGAATAGAGAAACAGATCGTAGGCGAAGATACCGCCGACGCCGAGTACCAGCGGTTTGAGCGACCATCGCGACTCCGTCGAGGAATTACGATAGAGCTGCTCGATCAACACAAGGCCCAGCAATGCGATGGCCAGCCCGCCAGGAATCAGCACGGCGCCAAGGCTGACGTTCATGGTGGGGTCGGAGGCGCGGCTTACCAGCGCGTAAATGACGCCGCCGGCAACCGCCAGGCAGGTTATCAGCGAAAGCGAACTCAACACGCGACTCACGCCGATCTGCGCAACCAGGCGAACCAGGAAGGCTATCCAGGCGGTTGCCCGAAGCACCTCCGCAGCAGCAAAAAGTACCGGATGAATGGGCCCGGACGCCATTTGCACGGCGAGCGAGAAGCCCCACAGCGCACTGAGGATGCTGGCTGCGATCAGGTAAATGCCGACTCGATGCCCACGCCAGGTTGTGAGCAACAGGACCGCGAGCAACGCGTAAAACGCGCCGACCGCTCCGTACCCAACCGCGCCGATCGTGTCCACTGATATTGCAATCCCGATACCGTAGCTGAAGAATTGTAGCGGTTCCCCGATCTGGAATCACAAATGTCTGGCAACTATGCGCGACTCCTGGGGCCATTTGCCATAATAGTCGTCGCGCTTATCACTGTGTTTGTGCCGCGTCCGTCGAATGCGGGCCTTTGGCTGGAAACGCTGTTCGAATGGCTTCACGTACCGGTGTTCGGCGTGATCGCCCTGGCGTGCCTCGCGCTGTTGCCGAAATCCTGGCCCGACTGGCGGCGATTCGGATTCGCATTTTCGGTGGCACTTCTGCTCGGCGTATTGACAGAAGCCATCCAGATTCCAATGCAACGAGACGCTTCCTGGGAGGATATCTTCGCAGACGGCACAGGAGCCGCCGTCTTCCTCCTCGGCGCCTTTTCGCTGGGCCGAAAGCACCCCCTTGCCGTCCTGTCCTCTCTTGTCGCCCTTGGTCTTCTAACTGCGTCCGCATGGCCCGTGATTGAGGTAACGCGAGCCATCGTTCATCGCAATGCGCAGTTTCCGATAATTTTCGGCGGCGATATCGAATCTGAAACAGCATTTGTTTCGGGAAGAAACGTCCGCATGGAGACCCAATGGGATGCCGCTCTCGGGCGGATGTACACACGACTAGAGATGGCAAGCGGTGAGAGTCTTGGCGTCGAAGTTCGGGATCTCGTTGCGAACTGGAGTGGCTACTCCGTACTTGAGCTGGATCTGGAACTTGAGGGCGAACACGACTTGCCGATCACTTTGCGTATCCATGACCGGTTTCATCGGCGAGGGAGTCAACCGCACAACGATCGATTCAACCGGCGCTTCCAACTACAGCCGGGGCGCCAGATTCTCAGGATACCGCTCGACGATATTGAAGCCGCACCGCGGGGACGGGCGATGGACATGACGGACATCGAGGCGCTCATTATTTTTTCAGGCGAAGTCAGCGATCAGCGCGCCATCAGGCTTTACGAAATTCGCCTCAATTAACGCGCTCCCTTCCCCCAAAGCACAACCTCGACGGTCTGCAGAATGATCGTAATGTCGAGAATGAGCCTCTGATTCTTGATGTAGTAGAGGTCGTACTGCAACTTTTCGATGGCATCCTCTTCTGACGCACCGTAGGAATACTTGAGCTGCGCCCAGCCCGTGACCCCCGGTTTTACGACATGGCGTTCCGAGTAATAGGGAATATTCTCCTGCAGCGCCTCCACAAACTCCGGGCGCTCCGGCCGCGGACCTACAACGCTCATCTGGCCAGCGAGTACGTTAAAGACTTGTGGCAACTCGTCAAGCCGGATATTTCTCAACAGATTACCAACTCGCGTCACCCGACTGTCATTCTGACTCGCCCAGACCGCCTTGCCGTCTTCTTCCGCATCAACGCGCATACTCCGAAACTTGAGGACATTGAACGGTGCATTGCCCTGTCCAACACGCAGTTGCCTGTAGAGTACCGGCGCCGAAACACCGTCCTCCAGCTTTATTGCCAGTGCCGCGAGCAGCATTACCGGCCAGCCGACCAGCAACAGGACACCGCTGACAACGATATCCAGTGCCCGCTTCGCCAGTTGCTGCCAGCGCGACCGTCTGAATCCGGGAGAAAAGATCAGCCAACCGGGGCTGACGAGATCGACACGGATCTTTCCGGTCTCGCGCTCGAGAAACTCGAGCAGATCAATTACGTCGATGCCCTTGAGGCGCGCGTCGAGAAGCTCCCGGATTGGCAGATTGCCGCGTCGCTCGTCCATCGCAACAACGATTTCCTCAGCGCCTTTCTCGATGGCAATATCCGAGATCGACTTGCCGCCGGCGGTGAGCAGCCCCTTGTTATCCACGATGGTATCGCCCAGGGCGGGAACGTGCGCGACGACTTTGAAGCCACGGCGGTCTGCCCGCCGGCGAATCGCCGAAATACTGGCAGCCCGGGCACCGGCCCCATAGACCAGCGTATTGCGGCGAAACACGTGCACGTCCACGGTCCGCACGAAGATATAGCGCACGACCAGCAGCAGAATCAGTGAGTAGCCGATGGCAAGCGTTGCCACATCGCGTGTGATCATCAGGGGCGGAAACGCATAGAAAAGAATCGCCAACGCCAGTGAGCCGAGGGCAAGCCCGACCAGCACCCGGACAACCGCCTCACTGAAGTAGAGGCGCTGATGGTATTGATAGAGACCCATCGCGACCAGGCTCACCATTGCGACAATGGAAACCAGTGCCGCTTTGGGTGCTACCGGCCCCAGCACCCGGTCGCACTCGGCAAGACCTCCGAGAATCGTTACACCTGCAACATAAACGGACGAAAAAAGGATCAGGAATTCCGCCGCTGCGAGCAACATCAGCGGCGTTCGGACCTGACTTTTTGTTGACCGAATGGGCATATTTCTTCAAGGCTTTCGCGGGCCGCGTATTCTACGCGAGTGCCCGGCGATTTACGTTACGAATTGATGACGGGCGGCAATATTTGCCACCGCCGTTCAAGAGCCTACCCACGAATTCCCGGAGTCGGAGTGACCTGTCTCTCATCGGGAAGCATGAACTATTGACCAGAGGAGCCGGCGACAAAATTGCTATACTGCGGCGCCCCGCCAAACCATGGTATCCACGTTGACCAAAATCCATCTCATAGCCGCTGCCCGACCCAACTTCATGAAGGTCGCGCCGCTCTATCACGCGCTCAAGGCAAGCGACTGGGCGGAGCCCCTGCTCGTCCACACCGGCCAGCACTACGACCACAACATGTCGGATGCGATCCTGCAGGACCTGCGCGTACCGGCGCCGGACTTTCATCTCGGCGTTGGCAGCGGTTCCCATGCCGAACAGACCGGTGGCGTCATGATCGCCTATGAAAAGATCTGCCTTGAGGACCGGCCGGACTGGATTGTCGTCGTCGGTGACGTCAACTCGACGGCGGCCTGTGCAATGGTGGGCGCGAAACTCTGGATCCCGGTCGTTCACCTGGAAGCCGGCCTTCGCAGCGGCGATCGACGAATGCCCGAGGAGATCAACAGGCTCGTCACCGATGCCATTGCCGACGTACTCTGGACACCCTCGCCCGACGCCGACGAAAACCTGCTCGCCGAGGGGGTCGCGAAAGACAAGATCGACCTTATCGGCAATATCATGATCGATTCCTTCGAAATGCTGCGCGAGGGCATCGAGAAAGCGAACACCGCCGCAGAGCTCGGCTTGACGCAGGGTCAGTACGCGCTCGTTACGCTGCACCGTCCGTCGAACGTCGATGCACTGGAAACCCTGAAACCCATCGTTGACGCATTGCTGGAAGCTTCGAAATCCCTGCCAGTCGTCTTTGTCGCGCATCCGCGTACCATTAATGGCCTCGAAAAATTTGCCCTGAAGAGCCTGCTCGAAGACGCTCCGAATATCCGCCTGCTCGAACCGGTCCCGTACATTCGCTTCATGAGCCTCGTTACCGGCGCACGCGCCGTCATAACCGATTCGGGCGGCCTGCAGGAAGAGACGACCTATCTCGGGATACCCTGCCTGACGCTGCGTGAGAACACGGAACGCCCGATCACGATGACAATGGGCACCAACAAGCTGGTCGATGCGCGTACTCTGGCCGAAAACCTTCAGTTGGTGCTCGATGGCAAGTGGCACAAAGGCCAATGCCCGCCGCTTTGGGACGGCAAGACGGCGAGTCGTGCGGTCGCCGCCCTGAAGAAACGCGCCGGATTGTAGCAGCGCCCTTGGAAGAAACACGCCGGAGATCAGGAGCGTCCTTGGAAGAAACTTGCCGGAATTTGGGAGCGTCCTTGGAAGAAACGCGCCGGAATTTGGGAGCGTCCTTGTAGGAGCGGCCCCAGGCCGCGACCACCACTATGCTGAAGATCCTCTCTATCGCACCCGGCTATCGATTGGCAATTACGCTCGTCTTCGTAGGATTCGTTATCGCCTTGTCGATCGCACCGGGCATCGAGAGACCCGGCGACTCGATGTTCAGCTGGCTGGTCGTGACTACCGCGACACCGGTGCAAAAGGCCATGCATGTCGTGATCTATGCCGCCCTCGCCCTGCTCTGGATGTGGACGCTGGACTCCGTTGAATCGCGGCTCGCCAGAATTGCCATCACCCTGGTCGCAACGGTGGGACTGGGTGCGATTCTGGAGTGGCATCAGACCCGGGTGCCGGGGCGGTTTGGCACCGTGTCGGACGTGCTCCTGAACCTGGTTGGTGCGGTGCTCGGCCTGCTTGCGGCGCTCTTCTTATTGTAGGAGCGCGCCCCGGCGCGCGATAGAGCCTGTTCCCACGCCCTTGATACGTCATTCGGAGCGCTAAGGGGTCGCGCGCCGGGGCGCGCTCCTACAGGCGGTTCCTTGTGCTCCATCGGTCGCGGTCTGGTGATTGCTCTGTCGCGCGCCGGGGCGCGCTCCTACAGGCGATTCCTTGCTCCACGGTCGCGGCCTGGCGATTGATCGGTCGCGCGCCGGGGCGCGCTCCTACAGGCGATTCATGCGGGCATCGATTGTAGTTTCGCGAATTGGTGGGTCGCGGCCCTGGGGCCGCTCCTACAGGCGATTCTTTCTTCCATCGGTTGCGGCTTTGCGATTGATCGGTCGCGCGCCGGGGCGCGCTCCTACAGGGACCGAATACGTGCCCGAAACCTGTAGGAGCGCGCCCCGGCGCGCGACCGCCTCACGATTCGAGGATCGCCAGCACCTCGGCCGTCTTCGCCTTCAGCAGCGCCGGGTCCGCGCGCGTCTCTACGTTGAGCCTCACCACCGGTTCCGTATTCGACATACGGATATTGAAGCGCCAGTCGGCAAACTCGAAGCTGTAGCCGTCCGTGTCGTCGACATCCAGCGCATCCTTGGCGTAGGTGTCGTGGAGTTTGCGCAGTGTCGCCGCCGCGTCCTCGACCTTGCGGTTGATCTCGCCGCTGGCCGGGTACATCGCCATGCGCTCGCCGACGAGTTGCGACAGCGACTTGCCGGTCGTTGACAGGAGTTCCGCCACCAGCAGCCAGGGGATCATGCCGCTGTCGGCGTAGGAGAAATCGCGGAAATAATGGTGCGCGCTCATTTCGCCGCCGTAAACGCCATCGACCTCGCGCATCTTTTCCTTGATGAAACTGTGTCCCGACTTGCTCTTCACGGCTTCGCCGCCGGCTGCTTTGACGATATCCAGCGTGTTCCACGTCATGCGGGGATCGTGAACGATCTTGCCGCCCGGATTCTTCTTCAAGATGCTTTCCGCAAGCAGGCCGACGATGTAATAGCCCTCGATGAAAAGGCCATTCTCGTCGAACAGGAAGCAGCGATCGAAATCCCCGTCCCACGCTATGCCCATGTCGGCCCTGTGCTCGACCACGGCCTGCGATGTGACGGACTGGTTCTCCAGCAACATGGGATTGGGAATGCCGTTGGGGAAGGTGCCGTCCGGCTCGTAGTTGACGTCGATGAACTCGAACGGCAACGCTTTCTTCAGGCCATCCATGGCAATGCCGGCGCCACCGTTGCCAGGATTGACGACCAGCTTGATTGGTTTCAGCGCATCGACGTCGACGTAGCTCAACAGGTGATCGATGTAAGGTTTGAAAATATTGACCGGCGCACGGATACCGCGCTTTTTGACCTTGGCGCGTTCATCGCTCTCCGCCAGCTTGCGAATATCGACAAGGCCCGAGTCGGCACTCACCGGTCTCGCCTCTTCCCGCACGACCTTGAGCCCGTTGTAGTCAGCCGGGTTGTGGCTGGCCGTGACCATGATGCCGCCGTCTGCCTCGAGATAGGATGTCGCGAAATACACCATCTCGGTGCCGCCCAGACCGATGTCCATGACCTCGGCGCCGGCATCCTGAATGCCCTTCGCGACCGCGTCGGTCAGTTCCTTGCTGGACAGGCGAATGTCGCGCCCGACAACCATCTTCTTTGCGTTCAGGAACTGCGCCGTGGCGTTGCCAATACGGTAGGCGACATCGGGATTCAGCTGGTTTGGAATCTGGCCACGGATGTCGTAGGCCTTAAAGCAGTCAATCTTGATGGGCATTGTCGTCCTTCATCGTGGGTGGTCGCGCCGTAGGCGGCGCTCCTACAGTTACTCTATCAGCCTCCATGGTACGGGGATCACTCCCGGACCCGTTGGGGACATTCTGTTTTTCTATTCCGAAAGATATGGGGACGGTCTACTCGTCTGTTCGGAAAAAAGCAGAATGTCCCCATCTCAGGTGTTAGTACCCTCGCGGCCATAGTTATCCTCGAGGCGAACGATGTCGTCCTCGCCCAGGTAATCGCCGCATTGCACTTCGATAATGTGTACCGGCTCGTCAAACGGGTTCGCGATGCGGTGCACGTCGCCGATCGCGATGTATGTAGACTCGTTCACGTTAAGGTCGAACTCGTCGTCGTTCCTGGTGATTCTCGCCTTGCCGCGCACCACGACCCAGTGCTCCGATCGATGCGCGTGTTTTTGCAGCGACAGTACCGCGCCCGGCTTGACGATCAGCCGCTTCACCTGGAAGTTGTCGGCGTTCTCGATGCTGTCATAGCTGCCCCAGGGCCGGAACACCTGTCGATGCAGGTCCGTTTCGGGACGCTTCTCGGCCTTCAAACGGTTGACGAGCTCCTTTACGTCCTGGGACTGCCGTTTATTGACAACCAGGACCGAATCCTTCGTCTCGACGACGATGACGTCCTTGAGCCCCACCACGCCGACCAGCCGGCTCTCCGCGAGTACCATTGAGCCTTCGCAGGCGTGCATCAGAACGTCGCCTTCGACCGTGTTGCCCGCATCATCACACTGCAGTACGTCCTGCAGCGCCGACCAGGAGCCCACGTCCGACCAGCCGGCATCCAGCGGGATCATCGCCACGTCTTCGGCCTTTTCCATGACGGCGTAGTCGATGGAATCGCTCGGACAGCTTAAGAACGCATCGCTTTCAGGCCTCACGAATAGTCCGTCAAGCGATTGATTTTTCATGCTTTTTTCGCAGGCTCGGTATATTTCCGGGGCCAGCCGTTTAAGCGTCTGCAGGTAGGTCGACGCCTTGAACAGGAACATACCGCTGTTCCAGAAATGCTTGCCGTCCGCAACGTAGGATTCGGCGGTCTCGGCGTCCGGTTTTTCGACAAACGACTCGACCGGTACCGCTTTGGCGCCATCGGTCGTCGCGCGGATGTAGCCGAAGCCGGTTTCCGGATGCGTCGGCACGATGCCAAACGTGACCAGCTTGCCGCCGCGAGCTGCTTTTGCGCCGAGTGCAACCGCCGCCTGAAAGCTGGCGACGTCCTTGATGACGTGATCGGCCGGCATGACGAGCAAGACCGCATCCGGGGTTTCTTTTGCAACCTGCAGGGCAGCGAGCGCGACGGCCGGCGCCGTGTTTCGTCCCTGTGGCTCGAGAATGATGCGGCCGTCCATCTCGATGGTAGCGAGTTGCTCGGCGACCGAGAATCGATGCGCCTCGTTACTGACGACCAGGCAGTGATCCGCGGCCCCGGCCAGGCCCCGGATGCGCATCGCCGTCGCCTGCAGCATAGTGCGCTCCTCGGTCAGCGCCAGCAGTTGTTTCGGGTACATCGACCGGGAAGCAGGCCACAGGCGTGTGCCGGAACCGCCGGACAGTATGACGGGGACAATACTGCTCATGTCTGGAGGAAACCGTACAAGGTGCGCACCTAAAAAGAATCGGCCATATCGGTCTTGCGCCTGCCGTAGGGCAATTCCGAATTGTTACCGGCGTTGCCACGCCCGATCGCATAGTAGGTAATTCCCATCGTCTTGAGATAGGACGGATCAAAGAGGTTACGGCCGTCGAATATGACCGGGTCGGCGAGCATCTCTTTGACGCGATCGAGATCCGGGCTCCGAAACTCCTGCCACTCGGTGATGATGACCAGTGCGTCCGCGCCATCGAGTGCTCGGTAAGCGGTCTCGCAGAGCTCGAGGCCGTCCTGGTCCGGGTAGATCCTCGCCGCCTCTTCCATGGCTTCCGGGTCATAGGCGCGCACCCTGGCACCGGCCTCCCACAAGGACTCCATGATTACGCGGCTCGGTGCGGCCCGCATGTCGTCCGTGCGTGGCTTGAATGACAGCCCCCAGAGCGCAATCGTCTTGCCTTTCAGCTTGCCGTCATAGTGAGCCTCGATCTTCTCGAAAACCCGGCGCTTCTGACGGATATTGACGTCCTCGACGGCGTTTAGAAGGGCCGCGTCGTAACCCACGTCCGCCGCGGACTTCGCCAGCGCCTGCACATCCTTCGGGAAGCAGGAACCACCGTAGCCGGCGCCCGGGTAGATAAAGTGATAGCCAATGCGAGGGTCGGAACCAATGCCGATCCGCACGTTTTCAATGTCGGCACCAAAGCGCTCGGCCAGGTTGGCGAGCTCGTTCATGAAGCTGATCTTGGTGGCGAGCATGGCGTTGGCTGCGTACTTGGTCAGTTCCGCCGAGCGAATATCCATGCTGATGACGCGATCGTGGTTGCGGTTGAACGGCTCGTACAGCGACTTAAGTAGTTCGGTGGTGCGCGGATTGTCGGTGCCGACGATGATGCGATCCGGCTTCATGAAGTCGCCGACAGCGTCGCCTTCCTTGAGAAATTCCGGATTGGAGACGACGTCGAACTCGATCGCCTTGCCACGCTTCTCGAGTTCGTTCAGGACCTCCGCCTTGACCTTATCCGCCGTGCCAACCGGCACGGTCGATTTATCCACGATGATGCGGTAGTCGTCCATGTGCTCGCCGATCGCGCGTGCCACGGCCAATACATGTTTCAGATCGGCGGAGCCGTCTTCGTCCGGCGGCGTGCCCACCGCGATGAACTGGAAAAGGCCATGATCCACGGCCTTTTTCGGGTCCGTCGTAAACTCCAGGCGCCCTGCCTCGACGTTACGCTCGATATAGGCCTCGAGGCCGGGTTCGTAGATGGGTATCTCACCCTGGTTGAGCCGGGCAATCTTGCCCTCATCGATGTCGTAGCAGACGACGTGGTTACCCATCTCGGCCATGCAGGCACCGGTGACCAGGCCGACATAGCCGGAACCGAAAATCGTCAATTTCATGGCAAAGAAAAACCCGGTCGATTAGCGAAGCCGCTGATTATACAGACGCACATTGATTGTTCAGTACAAACCGGTACTCAATTGTCGCGGGAAATCTCAACCATCGGTGTAATACGAGGCCACCCAGTCCCGGTAACTGCCGTCCATGACGGCCCGCCACCAGGGCTCATTTTTCAGCATCCAGCCGATCGTGCTTTGCAACCCCCCGGTGAAATCGTGTTGTGGCGAGAAACCGAGCTCTTCTCGCGCCCGGCTCGCATCGATGGCATAGCGCCAGTCATGCCCCAGCCGGTCCTTTACCAGGGTAATCAGCGAGGCACTGGACCCGCCCCCGGCTGCCGGCGCCTTTGGGAATCGTTGCCGGAGCGTGTCGTCGGCGGCGAAGGCGGCATCGATGGCCGCGCAGATCCGGTTGACGATATCAAGATTGGCGTGTTCCTCGTTACCGCCGATATTGTAGGTCGTGCCGACGGCCCCCTGCCGGATTACCCGATCGATCGCCCGCACGTGATCCTCGACGTACAGCCAGTCGCGGATGTTCGAGCCATCGCCGTAAACGGGCAACGGCTTGCCGTCCAGCGCGTTGACGATCATCAGGGGTATGAGTTTTTCGGGAAACTGGAACGGCCCGTAGTTGTTGGAACAGTTGCTGGTGGTCACCTGCAGGCCGTAGGTATGGTGGTAGGCACGCACCAGGTGGTCCGACGCGGCTTTACTGGCCGAATACGGCGAGTTCGGCGCATAGGGTGTGGTCTCACTAAAGCCAGGATCGGACGGCCCCAGCGAGCCGTACACTTCGTCGGTCGAGACATGGTGAAAACGGTGGCCGGCCGGCGCGTCATCGCTGTCCAGCCAGACGCTGCGAGCCGCCTGCAGCAGCCTGTGCGTCCCGACCACATTGGTCTCGATGAACGCGCCCGGGCCGACGATCGAGCGGTCGACGTGCGATTCCGCGGCGAAATGCACGATGGTGTCGATGCACTCTTCCCGCATTAGCCCCTCCACGCGCTCCAGGTCGACGATATTGCCTTTGACGAAACGGTATTGCCCGAGCCCGGAAACGGACTCGAGGCTGGCCAGGTTGCCGGCGTAGGTCAGCGCATCCAGCACGACCAGGCGGTCCTCCGGGTATTGCTCGGCCCAGTAGTGCACGAAATTGGCGCCGATGAACCCGGCGCCGCCGGTTACGAGTAGCCTGGCCATTTACGCGATCACGCGGCGCTGTCTTCGGCTGCCGTCGAGTTGCCGCCCACGGCTAGCTAAGCGGGGGACGACTCGGAAAATCGATCACCCGATCGGTCCGCACCTTCTCACGGGAGGCGGTCTTGCGCACCCAGACCAGGTCGTCGATGTCGTTCTGGGGATCGTATTCCTGAACCGCGGTCAGCAGGATCCTCCTGGCCTTGTCGTAGTCGAGGTGCCTCGACGCCTGTGTCAGCTCGTCGAGCAAGTCGGAGATCACGTCCATCGACAGCGAGTCTTCGTCAGCGCGCATGATCCGCGGATGCCCGGTGCCCGAGACGTTCGAGCCGATCAGCAATTCTTCGAAGAGTTTTTCGGCGGGACGCAGTCCGATGAACTGAATCTCGATGTCACCGTCTGGCCGATCGTTATCTCTGACCGTCATGCCCATCAGGTTGATCATGCGTATGGCGAGGTCGAGTATCTTCACCGGCTTGCCCATGTCCAGTACGAACACATCGCCGCCGGTCGCCATTGACCCTGCCTGGATGACCAGCTGTGCCGCTTCCGGAATGGTCATGAAATAACGAATGATGTCGCGATGAGTGACGGTAACGGGTCCGCCGTTCTTGATCTGTTCCTTGAACAGGGGGACAACGGACCCGGATGACTCGAGCACGTTGCCGAAGCGAACCATGCTGAAAACTGTCGAATCGGTCTGTGTCTGCAACGCCTGCAGTATCAGTTCCGCGAAGCGCTTCGTTGCACCCATAACATTCGATGGATTGACCGCCTTGTCCGTGGATATGAGTACAAAGGACTCCGCACCGCCGTCTATCGCCGCTCGCGCCGTGTACAGGGTTCCAAAGACGTTGTTGTGGATACCCTCGAAGACATTGTGCTCCACGATCGGGACATGCTTGTAGGCGGCCGCGTGATAGACGGTCTTGACGTCAAATGCCTCGATCACCTCACGAACACGGTGCTCATGGTGAACGGAACCGAGCAGTGCGACGATCTCGCAGTCGATTTCTTTCCTGTGCGCGAGCCGCCGGGTCTTTCGCTCGATCGTATAAAGCGCCGCTTCGGACAGATCGAACAGAACCAGTCTTGCCGGCGCCAGCTTCAGGATCTGGTAACAAAGCTCCGAGCCGATCGAGCCTCCGGCACCCGTCACCATGACGACCTTGCCCTTGATGCACGCGTCCATCAGCTTCAGGTTTGGCGGCACCGGGCTGCGGCCGAGCAGGTCCTCGACGTTGACGTCCCTGATGTCGTCGAGGCGCGCCTTGCCGGACACGATGTCCCGGATCTCCGGCATGGTCTGCACGTGCACGGGAAACTCGGAGAGGCGCTGCAGCACCTGGCGGCGGCGACGGCGAGAGGCGCTCGGCATTGCCAGCAGCACTCCGGTCGCCCCCTTCCTTACGACCAGGTCCTCGAGTCGCTTCGGCGAATGCACCCGTAGCCCGTGAATGCGTTTGCCATGCAGGTCGACGTTGTCATCCACCATCGCGACCGGCAGGTAGTCATCCCCGCCGATGAGCGCGGAGACGAGTTGCGCGCCACCCCGGCCTGCGCCATAAATAATCACGGCTTCGCGGTTGGGGTTGCGGCGGCTCAGGAACAGCCGCGTCGCGAGCCTGCCGCCAACCACGAGAATCAGCGAGAACGCCCAGAATACGACGCCGACGCGAACAGGGGCACTCAGGATGCCCGCATAGGCGCCAATGCCCATGACGATTGCGGTGACAAAAAACGTGGATTTCAGGCCCACGACAATCAGGGCCAGACCCATGTAGCGAACGATCGAGGCGTACAGGCCAAAGGCCCAGTGAACAGGAATCGCAACAAGCACCGCCGCCGTAGCGATGGCCAGCACCGCCGGACTGAATTCGGTCGTGCCGTAGACGATCCAGAAGGAGATCACCGCGCCGAGCGCATAGGAAAAAAGGTCGGCGGCCATCATCAGGGCCTGCTTGCCGGGCCGGGACAAGGTGAGCAGCCGGAGCCGGATAGACTGCAGATACCTGTCCGCTAGGCCCTTGTCCTCCAAGCGATTTCTAGACTGTGTCAAAGCGTCTGAGCCTGTAGACCGACCCCGAAACGGGTCGAAAGTGGGGCGACTTTATCAAACGGAGGGTACATACGCCAATAATGTCAAATTGACGGCCGACGGCTTACTCATCGGCGTCAGCGCGGCCCGCTTTCAGGTACATCGACAGCATGAGCAGCGGTATCCAGGCCAGCATCGTCAGCCACCAGCCGAACGTCGGCCGTAGCGATACCAACCAGGCCAGCGGCAGCAACCACAGGACGTTAATACCGAGCACCGCAAGCGTCACCGGCCGGTGGCCCCGCATCCGCCTCGATGCCTTCTGGTAGGCGTGGTTCCTGTGAGGCGAATACCATTCCTCGCCACGAATCACCCGGCTGAGCAGGGTGACGGTGGCGTCCACTACAAAGACACCCGCAAGAATCAACCAGCACCAGATCGGCAAGATACCGAGGCTGCTCGAGACGATCGCCAGCACGGCGAGGATGAAGCCGACGAATCCGCTGCCGACGTCCCCCATGAAGATCTTCGCAGGTGGCCAGTTCCACACCAGGAAACCGAGCGATGCGGCGGCCAATACGGCCAGCAGCGACGCCACCGCGCCGGCGCCTCCGGACGTCGATAGCAGCAGCGCCGCGCCGGCGATGAAGGCGGCTTCGCTGGCGGCTATTCCATCGATGCCGTCCATGAAATTGAATGCGTTCGTGAACCACACCGTGAAAACGATGGCGAGGACATCGCCGGGGATGCCCAGGTCCGCAACAGCCGTTTCGAACTGTATGGCGGGCAGGCCGCCCAGTAACGTGACCGCCAGCGTTGCGGCGGCGGCCTGGACCAGGAAGCGCCAGCGGCTGGGAACATGACGGTGATCGTCGGCGAAACCGATTGCGGCTACCATCCCGCCGCCGACGGCGCAGGCAATCGCGGTATCGCTCCCGAGCGCACCGTAGATCCACAATGCAATCACCGCGGCAAGAAACACGACGACGATACTGAGGCCGCCGCCCCGCGGGGTCGCCGTGTCGTGCGAACTGCGGTGATTGGGCACGTCCAGGAGATTCGCCCGCTGCGCATAGGCTTTCATGACACCGGTGATGCCGACGCCCAGGACAAACGCGACGACGAGCAGCAGGATGTCGACACTAGCCATTCGCTTTCTGCGCTTCGTACCACTTCACGGTGGCGTCAATGCCGTCGGCCAGCGAGACGGGAGCTTGCCAGCCCAGCGCCTGCGTGGTGCCGGAAACGTCCAGCTGCAGTGAGCCGATGAGTCGCGACAGCTCGGCTGACCGGCCCGTGAGTTTCGCCGCGAGACCGAGCAAAGGGAGCGGTACCGGAAAGAGTCGAGCCGGTCGCGACATCGATGCAGCGATCAGCCGTATGAGATCCGGTGTCGAGACATCCGCGTTGTCGGATACCAGGAACCGTTTTCCCGGTGCGGCCGGGTTGCCGAGGCATTCGCCAATCAGGTCACACAGGTTGTCGACGTATACCAGGCTGCGCCGGTTGTCGACCCTTGCCAGGGGCATGGGTATTCGCCGGTCCACGATCTGCATCATCCTTAAGAAGTTGCCGCCAACCCCGGGACCATAGACCAGTGGCGGCCGTATGACGACCGTTTCGAATCCGGCATCGGCGCCAATCACCTCCAGTTTCTGCTCGGCCTCGAGTTTGGACTGCGCATAAGCGTCCGATGGAGCCGGGGTATCGGCCGCGGAAAACGGCGATGCGGTCGTCGCGTCTCCGTGCACCTTGACGCTGCTGACATAGACGACCCGCTTTACGCCTCGCATGTTGGCGCTTCGAAGCAGCTTCTCGGTGCCTTCGACGTTGACCCGGCGAAACGCGGCGAGCGGATCGTTGTCCTGCTCATGCATGACGTGAACGCGTGCGGCCAGGTGAATGACGCCGTCGACGCCGTCGAGAACCGGGTCCCAGTCGACGTTTTCGGCGATATCGCCGACTGCCCGGAGTTCGTAAGCGGGAAGTTCCCGGTCTGCTGGCAGCGATCGAACGGCACCAATAACCGTCAGCCCCTTTTTGCTGAGCATCTCGCAGAGACGCCGACCCACGAATCCTCTCGCGCCTGTCACCAAGATCTTGTTCATTGCCGGATCAGAGTCTGCCAGAGCGTGCATCGCGAGACGATTCCCGCCCGGCCTCAAGGAGCGCCCGATACGTCGAAAGGTGTGTTGCAACGACGTCCTCGATACTGAAACGGCGCTCGGCGAATCGGCGGCCGGCGCGCCCCATCGCTCGCCTCAGTTCTCCGTCTCCGATCAGTCGTTCGATCGCGGCGGCCAGCGCGTCTGCATCTCGCGGCGGCACCAGCAGTCCGGACTGGCCCGGCTCGATCGCATCCCTGCACCCGGGCATGTCGGTCGTTACCACCGGACGCCCGCAGGCTGCCGCCTCCACCAGCACCTTCGGAAGGCCTTCGCCGTAGTACGAGGGCAGCACCACGATATGCGACCGCGCAAGAATACGCGCGATATCCGAGCGAAATCCCGGCAGCTCGACAACGCCCTCCTGCCGCCAGTCCTCGAGTTCCGATGCGATCACGCTGGTGGGATTCGCCGGATCCGTGTCACCGACCAGAAGGAAGCGAGCGCGCGGCATGCTTTTATTCACGATTCGTGCCGCTTCGACGAATTCATAGACGCCCTTGTCGCGCAACAGGCGAGCCGCCATGACGACGACGGGGATCTCCGTGTCCGTCTCAGCGGTCATTGCGTACTCGGAAAGATCCACACCCGATCCCGGAATCATGATCGCCTGCTCCGGACGCAAGCGCGCCAGGCTCGTCAGGACGTCACGGTCGTTCGAGTTCTGAAATATCACGCGTTGATTTCTGTGCCCAAGGGCGAGCCTGTACAGCAGTTTCGCCGCGAACCGCGTCATTCCGGTTTTCAAACCGCCTGCCGATGCGAACACGATGCCGAGGCCGGATATGGCCGACACGACGCCCGGCACGCCGACCAGCCGGGCTGCGATACCGCCATAGAGTACCGGCTTGATCGTAACGAGGTGCACGACGTCCGGGCGCACGGCGCGAAAAAGGCGGACAATCGACACCAGGGACAGAATTTCCGCAAACGGATTCCTGCCGCTGCGCGTCAGCCTGATTTCATGGTGATCGTAGCCCGCGTCTACGACAGCCGGGACCGCCGGGCCGGCTGCGGTCGCCACCACGACCTGAAAGCCGGCATCGCGCGCCGCTTTCGCGACGGGCTCCCTGTGCGATAAAAAGAAAGCCGCGTCGTTCACAACCATGAGCAGCGTATTCTGGCGGTCTTTCATGGCGAGACTGGCCGGCCGTCAGGCCGGCGGCTGCCTCCGTTGCTGCGTGACCGCCGACAGGAATTCCTTCTCATAGGTCGAGTAAGCGGCAATGCGTTCCTTTAAACCGTTGATCGTCGCCGACGCGAAATCGGCATCAGACCAGCGTTCGCTTACTCGCTGCGCCGCCGCCGCCAGTCCCGCCGCATCGACGTCCGAAATTGTCAGCTCGTAGCGATCGCCGATGTAGTTCTTCAATTCGCCTACGACCCTGACGACGGGAACGCAGGCCGCAAACACCGCTTCGATCGTCACCATCGACATGCCTTCGAAATCGGATGTCAGCAGGAAAAACCGGGAGTCCGCCAGGACCTGCCGCACGCGATCCCCGTGCAACGATTCACGGATGCTGACAGTCCAGCCCGGCCCGAGGTCCAGGTTTCTGAATTCCGCCGGCACTGCCCCGGCCACGATCAGGCAGAGGCTGCCTTGCGGCTTCAGCCGGGCGAGCTGCCTCATGAAAGCCGCCACCAGGTCTGTACGCTTGGCCGCGACGGGACGCCCGACCCAGACGATATCGTAGTTCCTCGACGGCCAGTCGCTAGCCGGCGCCGGCTCGGGAAAGATATAGGGAACGACCCGGTAATTCCTGTCGCTGATGTCGCTGAAAAAAGCGCCGGTCGCCTCGCTGTCCACAAGACGAGTGTCCGCACGGCGCCAGGCAGACTGCAGGATCGCCCGCTGAGTTCTCCCGGTGAAGCCGCAGTTGTGAAAGAAAGCGATCCAGCTTGCGCCGAAACGCCTCAGCAATGCGCCGAACGGGTGCGACCACCACAGGGAAGTCACCACGACATCCGGGCGCCAGCTGCCCGTGAGGCTGGACCACAGGAGCCGCGATACGTGCCGCTGACCGCAATCGAGCTTACCGCGCTTGCGGACGAAATAGACCCGGTAATCCACGCTTTCATTGAGATGCCCGTGGCTACGCGCAATCGCAACCTCGACGCCACCGATGACCATGGCCGGAACGATATGCGCGACCCTGCGCAAGTCACGCCCGGTCATGACTGATCATCCATGAGGCGTTCTTCAGCAGGCCGAATACGCCCGGCACGCGCGCCGCCTGCCTGAGGATGCGCAACTTCAGTTTCGGGTAGCCAAGCACCAGCCCGTGGCGTTGCTCGATCGTGGCAAACTCGCGAAGATAAATGTCGAAGGATGTCGCGGACCGGCTGAGGCCCTCCTCGCTTGCGATGACCTGGGGCATCGGCAGGTATCGGTAGCCGCCTTCGCGGATCGTATCGCGAATTCCGATGTAGAAATCGAGATCCCCGGCGAGTCTGAAACGGCTGTCAAATCGCTTCGTCTCGAACAGGCTGCGGTGGTTCAAGGCCGCCTGGTGCGGGATGTCAAAGACCGGCTTTTCTGCCTCCAGCAGTCGAGGCGCTTCCGGGTAGCGAAGCGTTCGACGGTAGCCTCCGCGCTGCAGAATTCGGTCGCCGTAAATCAACAACGGCGGTTTCTCGGAAGGCGCGCAAACCTCAATGGCCGCATCGAGAAATTCGGCAACGGGCTCATCGTCGACACCAATGAAAGCGATGTAGTCACCCTTGCAGTCATCGAGTACCTTGTTCCATGCATCGTAGATGCCGTTGTCCGGACCGGATCGCAGAACACGTACATTGAACGCATCATCTATTTTTGCCAGGGTTTCGTCGCTCGAGCCGCCGTCAGAGACACAGAATTCGCAATTCGCCGCCGCCAGCCGCCGAACCGTCCGGTTCAGGATCCTGACCCTGTCAGCGCAGTTGTAGGTTGCAACGACGTAGGAAACAAACATCAATGACTCCGAAATCCCGCGAAGATCCTTGCGCGGCTACCTGACCCGAAAATAGAAGGCGCCGGGTTCACGCTCGCGCTCGAGATACGGACAAACGCGCTTCAGCTCGTCGAAATACTCGTGCTTCAACTGGTTCAGCGAAGCCACGATCTCGTATCGGGCCGAGTTGCCGAGGGTCGCTTCCAGCAGGTACTGCTCGTTCCAGAATCGTACGTCCTGTCGTATCCATTGTTCGAGATAATCTCTCGGCGTGAAGATATCGTGAACGTGAACGATGACACCGCTTTGAAGCTGCGGCAGTATGTTGAGGTACTCGTACAACACGTCACCCTGCGGCCGGATGATGTGCGACGAGTCGATAAACAGAAGATCGCCGCTAGCCAGCGCCTCGCGCCAATCGAGTTCACAGGTCTCGACCCTTTCGCGGATGAGCTCGATATCCTCGAAGGCTTCCAGCCAGGGCTGTTCATACGGCTCGATACAGATATGACGGTGCTTCGACCCGTCTTCCCGGCGGTTCACGGACAAGGCTCTTCGCACGATCTTGGTCGACGTGCCAGAGCCGATTTCGATGACCTTTTGCGGCTTGAAATGCCGGATCACCTGGAACAGGAACTCCGCGTCGCCGGACTCGTAGCTGTCATTGTCGAACCGAAAGCCCGCTGCGGTGGTGTCCAGCTGCTGCTGCTGAACGAACTCGGTGAACTCGTCCGCATAGTGCAGTCTCCCGAGCAGCTCGAGCTGGCTCTGCAGGTCGACGTGGATACCGGGCAGCGACCTGGGTTTGTCCAGCCTGATGTTCAGTTGCCGATCATCGAACAGCGGCTCGTAGTAGTGGTTGCGAATGGGAAACACGCCAATCCGCTTCAGGAGGCGCGTCGTCCAGGGCAGCCTTCGGGAGCCTATCCTGCGATACAGCAGCAATATCAGTCCTGCCGGTACCGCGGCCAGGAGGAGCAGCGCGTCGATTGCCGGTGTCAGCATCAGGGCCAGGCGCTTCAGTAATCTCATCATTCGTCGTGCGGCGTCATGCGGGGGGAGCTCATTGCGAAGCGCGCAAGTTTAGCACCGAGTCTGACCCTCTGATGACTGAACGCTTCCCGGTTCGCGTGGATCGCCTCGCTGAGATTCGATTGAGCGTTGCCGCAACGACGAGGCAGCCGATCAGGGCATAACCGACGTCCAGCAGGTAAGGCCGCTGCAACAGCAGCGCGCCGACGCCGAATGAGACCAGGTATTGGCGACCAAGCAGCGGCGCCAGGAACAGAATGCCGAGCGCCAGATAATAGGGCCAGCTCAGAAAAATACCCTGGAACGCGAGCGGCGAAACCGGGTTCTCTCCCATGAGCGGAAATTTTTGCTTGCAGGTCTCGTAATCGAAGCGGCACGACGGATCGGCGCCGAACAGGATCGCCTGCGGATTGTCGAGCAGGTGATCGGCCGCGTTGACCATGCGCTGCGTCCGGTTGTCCCCGGCGAGCCTGCCGGCTTCCGTGATCGTTACGCGGCCGAGCAGCCGGCTTTCGAGGATTTCATAGCCACCCAGGTAACCGGCCAGCAGCACGAGTGGCAGCAGGGTCGCGACGATACCGACCAGGTTGCGCCACCGCAGGCGCTCGGCCAGGACGTGGAAGAAGACGTAGATCAGGTGCGCGAGGCTCAGGGTGATGAAACCCATGCCAAGCAGTATCCAGGTCACTCGCGAGTCCATGCCGCGCAGGTACCGCAGAGCCGCAATCGAGCAGACCATGAAACTCAGTGCGCCCGCCTCGTCGTACAGGCCCGATGGCCGGATGATGCTCCCCCACCACGAGTTGCTGAATGTCGTATAGAAAAAATAGTTCGGCCGACCATCGTTGTTGGCAATTTCGAACAAAGGCTGCACGCCGTTCAGTACGAGGACAAAGCCGACGATCGCACCGACGAGCATGAGCAGCATCAGGCCGGTGGCGATGTCGAGGAACGTGTCCACTGCGCGGTCGTCCGCCAGCTGTATCAGGAACAGCGAAAACACCAGGAATACTGGCGACAGCACGTAGCGGATATCCATCCAGTGGATTGCCGGGATAAACGACAGCGTGAATGCCACCGCGGCGGTCCACAGGAACCAGTGGCGCATCGGCAGGTCGGCCGCCCTGAACACGACCGCCAGTGTTGCCAGGAACACCGCCGCGAGGAAGATGCCGCGAATGCCGATGTGCGGCAGGATCGGGCTGGTCATCAGGATGCCGAGCACCATGATGACTGCAAGTATCCGCTGCTGTGACAGCATCAGCCTGCTTGCCCGGCAGCCACCGGCAAATCGACGCTGGTTCCGGCAATAGCCTGGCGGTATACCGCCTCGTATTGCCTCGCGATGACCCGGGAATCGAAACGCTGCTCGGCGTGCCTGCGGGCAAGTCTGCACAGGTCTGCATGATCCTCGGGAGATCGTTCGACAATCCAGCGAATGCCGCGCGCCAGGTCCGCCGCATCGAAGGGCTCTGCCTTGTAGCCATCGACCTTGTGCTCGACGATATCTTTCGGTCCTGTCGCGTCGAAGCAAACGACCGGCGTCTCACAGGCCATCGCTTCAACCAGGGTCTTGCCGAATGCATCCATGCGCGACGGCGCGACGAACACGTCCGCCGCGCTGTAGGCAGAACGCAGGGCATCCGTATCGGGCAGGTAACCGAGGTGCGTCGACTGGACTCCCAGGGCGTCCGGTATGGCGGATCCGTGCCCGCCGAACAGGACCACCTGCACGCTGTCGCGATCCAGGTGGCTCAGGGCATCGAGAAACAATTCGAACCCTTTATAGAATTCGGCCGCGTCCTGGGCACCGACCAGCACGATTTTCTTTGCATTGTTCAGGCCGAGGGCACGTCGCGCGTCGTTCTTGGCCAAAGGGGTAAACGCGCGCGTATCGACGTTGTTGCTGATGGTCGAGATTTCGTGATTCCTGAAAACAGCAGACCGTCGCGCGCAGCCGGACAACCACTGGCTGATGCCGATAATTCTCATGTGCCCGGGCAAGCTTCTCTGCTTGCGCCGCAACAATTTGAAAGTCAGGTCGTGTTCGCTGTCACTTCGGAGCTGCGGGCATCGGCCGCAGGCTTCGGTGTATCGTTGGCAGTCCATCGCGTAGTGACAGCCACCTGTGAATGGCCACATGTCGCGCAGCGTCCAGACCATCGGCCGGGTCACTCTGCCGAGCATGCCGATCCGGACAAGGCCGTTTATCCAGTGAAGGTGGACGATGTCCGCCGCCGCGTAGGCCGGGTGATGCGTGAAGTCGATTCCGTCGAAACCGGTGTTGAATATCCGCCGTTGCCGGCCGCGATAAGCGCGGACCGGCGCCCGGCCCAGCCGTTTTGCCACCGCGAACTTCAGCCTGCCCAGCGGAGTATTCGCCAGCGAAATAATGGAGTCATCGCCATACGTATTCGTGGCATTGGACAGGATATGGGAGTCGACACCGATTTCCCGAAGCGCCTGGTGCAGCCAGTAGGCGCCACGAGCGGCACCACGGTCCAGTTCTCCGGCAACCAGGTGCAGTACGTTCATTCGCCGCCGCTGTCGAGGTAGTCGGCGTATGCCAGTTGCAGGCCCTCGCGCAGCCCGACCCGGGGTCTCCAGCCCGTCGACCTGAGACGTTCGCTGTCCAGCAGCTTGCGCGGCGTACCGTCGGGACGATCCGAATCGAAAACGATATCGCCGCCGAAGCCGGTGACGCCGGCGATCAGCTTTGCCAGCTCGGCGATACTGATGTCTTCGCCGAAACCGACGTTGATATGACTGAGCATCGGCTGCGTATGCTTCTGGTACTCGCTTTTTTTCAGCCGCATGACATGGACACTGGCAACGGCCAGGTCATCCACGTAGAGAAACTCGCGCCGCGGCGTGCCGGTTCCCCAGACGACGACCTCCGGGGACGACGCTTTTTTCGCCGCGTGGAACTTGTGTATCAGTGCCGGAATGACGTGGCCCAACTCGGGATGAAAATTGTCGCCCGGTCCGTACAGGTTTGTCGGCATGACGCTGCGATAATCGATATCGTGGCTGTCACCGTACTGCCGGTTGTAACTCTCACACAGTTTTATACCGGCAATCTTCGCGATGGCATACGGT
The DNA here is from genome assembly GCA_963701335.1 of uncultured Gammaproteobacteria bacterium. Lineage (GTDB taxonomy): Bacteria > Pseudomonadota > Gammaproteobacteria > Steroidobacterales > Woeseiaceae > UBA1847. The sequence continues at coordinate 1,130,420 of CAVOZR010000004.1, read as the reverse complement.
TCGTTCGTGGCTTCGAGCGTGCCGGTCAGCAGCGCGTCCTCGCGCATCGGTTGCGCCGCGTGCTTCGGGTAGATACAGCTCGAGCCGAGCAACAGCAGCTTCTTGACGCCGTTCCGAAACGCCGCATCGATGACGTTGGCCTCGATCATCAGGTTCTCGTAGATGAATTCGGCCGGCCGGCTGCTGTTGGCCTGGATGCCACCGACCCTGGCCGCGGCGAGGTAGACCTCGTCGATGGGCTCGGCGGCGAAAAACTCGCGAACCGCTGCCTGGTTGGTGAGATCGAGAGCGGATCGTGTGCGCGTGATTATCGTTTCTTCGGGCTGCCCGTCGGCGATGAGCTGCCGGACGATCGCCGAGCCGACCATGCCCTTGTGGCCGGCCACAAAAATTCGGTTCGAGCCCATTTTCAAGACTTACTCATGGTGACTGTAGGCCGCGTAGCCGTGTTTCCTGACGACTTCGTCGCGTTCCGCCGACTTCAAGTCTTCGCGCACCATCTCGGCCACCATCTCCTCGAAGGTGATCGTCGGGCTCCAGTTCAGCTTGGTCCTCGCCTTGGACGCATCGCCCAGCAGGGTCTCCACTTCCGCCGGTCGGAAGTAGCGCGGGTCTACGCGCACGATGACACGACCTTCGCAGCTACCGGTTTCCTCGACGCCCTGGCCACTCCACTGAATTTTCATGCCCAGCTCGCCCGCCGCGGCGTCCACGAAATCCCGGACGCTGTACTGGATTCCCGTCGCGATGACGAAGTCCTCGGGTTGTTCCTGCTGCAACATCAGCCACTGCATCTCGACATAGTCTTTGGCATGTCCCCAGTCCCGCAGCGCATCGAGATTGCCGAGATACAGGCAGTCCTGCGAGCCCAGCTTGATGCGCGCGAGCGCACGCGTAATCTTGCGCGTCACGAAGGTCTCGCCACGCACCGGCGACTCGTGATTGAACAGGATGCCGCTGCAGGCATACATCCCGTAAGCCTCGCGATAGTTCACGGTTATCCAGTGCGCGTACAGCTTGGCGACCGCATAGGGGCTGCGCGGGTAGAACGGCGTCGACTCGGTCTGCGGCGTTTCCTGGACGAGACCGTAGAGTTCCGACGTCGATGCCTGGTAGTAGCGGGACTTCTTCTCGAGCCCCAGTATGCGAATAGCCTCCAGCATGCGCAGTGCCCCGAGCGCATCGGAATCGGCCGTGTACTCCGGCTCCTCGAAGCTCACGGCCACGTGGCTTTGCGCCGCGAGATTGTAAATCTCATCCGGCTGAACCTGCTGAACGACGCGAATCAGGCTGGTGCTGTCCGTCATGTCACCGTGGTGCAATACGAATCGCCGGTCCTGTTCGTGCGGATCCTGGTACAGGTGGTCGATACGATCCGTGTTGAACAGCGAGGTGCGGCGCTTGATGCCGTGCACTTCGTAGCCTTTTTCGAGCAGCAGCTCCGCCAGGTAGGAGCCATCCTGCCCGGTTACGCCCGTGATCAGTGCTTTCTTCATTACAAACCTCTCGGTCGCGCGCGGCCAGTCAGGGCCGGCGACCGTCTATTGCCGAATGTACGATGGACCACATCTCTTCGCTCTGCGCTTTGAGTCGCTCCGCGTGCCCTAGTAGCTCCGCCGAAATTTCCTCACGAGCCCGGGAATCGACCAGCCTGTTCAGCATGGCGTCGACGTGGGCGGCCTCGTCGTCGAGGGACAGCAAGCCCTCCGGAAAACCGTAGTCCGCAAACAGCTCAGTATACTTGTGGCTCCAGCCGGTCGCGACCGCCGGGACGCCCTGGCTCAGCGCGCTGACCAGCGCATGAAAGCGGCTCGCCACCACCGCGCGGCTGGCGCCGAGTATGCCCTTGAGCTTGAGAGGGTCGTCTTCCTTCACGACGGGAATACCGCCACTGGCCGTTGCGATCCGCCGCGCAAGCGCCTCGTCGTCCGCGCCCTCGTGCACCAGGAGGTACGGCCTTGCATCCTTGCTCTGCAGATGTTTCGCGCACGCCGTCATGAACGCCAGGTACTTGTCACCCGAGGCACCGCCCGTCTTGTCGATCATGCGTATGTTCGGCACCAGCGCGACACCGCAGCTGTCCCTATCGAAGTCGCCCGGAACCACGCCCGCGATCAGGTTCGTGAAATCGGGGTACTGCCGTATGTTGTCGCGCTCCCCGGTGACCTCGATAAGGTAGCGATACGAGATCGAGTCACGCGGCATGACCAGAACCGCGCTGTCCACCGCGAGACGAATGGCCTTTTGAATACGGGGGTCGGTGAAGGGTCCGAATGCCTGCGGCATCAGTACCAGTGTCGTGCCGCGGCGTTGCCATCGGCGGGCCGCGCGCGACAGCTCCAGCGAACTGCCCGCGCCCCATTGATCGCTGTAGGCGAAGCCCGCGGCATCGAGCACCACATCGACTTCACGGTCGAGAACCAGGCCGTAGCGGCGGCGCAGTCTTCCCGGGACCAGGGCGGCGAGATCGCCCCACTCGATTCCGCCGCGGTTCAAGGCCGCCTTGGGCAACAGGCCCAGCGACGTCATCTTCGCGAACGGCTGCGAGCCGTTCGGCGCGCTCGGCACCATTGCCAGCGTCGCATCCGGGTAGGCCGCCCTCAGCCGTGCAACGATCCCGAGCAGCATGAGCTGAGCGCCCTTGTTACGGAAGCCGGCGTTGCGGATCTCGATAATCATTGCGGGATCATTCAGCCGAAAACTCGCTCAGCAACAGCTCACCCTGTTTCTTCTGCGAGAACGGCACGCCGCTGTCCGGGTCACCGTAGCCGATGGCGATCAGCATGACGACGCGCTCATGCGGCGGAAGCTCGAGAAGATCCCTGATGCGCTTCTCGGCGCTGTCCACGTCCGGCCAGTTGATCGGGCAGGTGGACAGGCCCAGGGTCTCCGCGGCCAGCATCAGCTGCATGGATGCCAGCGCGCCGTCGATATAGATCAGGTGGCGGTCGCGCTCCAGCGGATATGCCGACAGGTCGCCCACGACGACGATGATCGCCGGCAGCTGCTGCGCAAAGCCGGCGGTGCCGCCGGCGCATTCCGCGATCCGGGTCGCCGATTTCGCCTCGGTCGACACGATAAAGCGAAATGGCTGACGGTTGCAGGCCGACGGCGCGAGTGCGGCCGAGTTCACGGCTTTGTCGATGAGCGCGAGCGGCACCGGCTTCTGCAAGTACCAGCGCACCGAGCGGCGCCTCACATACAGCAGGTGCAGATCATCAAAGGATATCGCCGGCGCCGGGCTATCGGCGCGCGGATACGGTTTGTTGCTGATCGGCGATGCCTCGTCCGACCCATACTGGACGTCCGTTGCGCGGTCGAACGAGCGCCTGGCCTCCTCGATGACGGCAGTCCCTTCCACAACGGAAAAGTACTCGTCGAGCACGTCCCCGGCCCACTTCAATTCCTCGGCGGAAAACCCGGCCGTTGCTCGCGATCGATTGAACGCCTGCACCGTCTCCAGGATGAACGCTTCGCCGAACACGGGGCGCCTGGGTTTCATGATCAGGCCTTTCTCAAGCCGGTGTATGTTTCGGCGCAGCTGGGGCGAACTCGTCGGACTGGCTTTCAGGTCATTGAAGTACTGCAGGCGACCCTTCAGTACGGCGTGATGCTCGCCGTAGAAGCGCCGCGAAAACAAGCAGAAATAGAGGCTGGCGAAAAAACCGTTGATCGAGAACAGTCGCAGTGCCGCCATGCGGATTTTCTCTCGCCCTGCAAGCAGGCGCTTTTTCAAGCCGGGCGGCAGGCGCGAAATTATCGATCGGATCATTCAGTATTATCGCGTGGAAAAGAGCTTCAGCGGATAACGCAGCGGGGCAAGCAGCGCGTTGAGCATCAACCAGAAAACGGGCCGGGTGCGAGGATACAGGAATACCGCGAAGAATGACGCAACCGCATACGAAACCAGCGTTGCCCAGGCTGCTCCCTGCCCGCCGTAAGCGGGGATCAGAATATAGTTCAGCGCGACATTCGACAGCGCGCCCAGGCCCTGCGTCAGCAGCGAGAAATAGAGCGCGTTCTCGATCAGGATCCAGCGGGACAGCGCGGCACGCATGAAGATGAAGACCGACGCCCAGGTGTGTATGACCAGGATCGAAGCGCTGGCGGCGTAGTCCGGGCCGAAGAGCCATGGTATCAGCCAGGGTGCCAGCAATGTCACCGCCAGCGCGAGGATCATCCCGAGCACGGCGAGACTGTCGAACAGCTGCTGGAGCCGACGCATGAACGACGTCTCGTCGGACTCTCTAAGATCGATGAGCCTGGGAAACACCGAGGCGACGATGGCGCCCGGGATGAAGTACCACACCTCGGACAAGCGCGCGGCTACCGCGTACACGCCGACTTCCGCCGAATCCGCCAACCAGCGCAGCATCACCTGGTCGATCTTGAGATATATGACCGCGAAAAACGAAGCCAGGTAGATGACCCAGCCCTGCTTCAGGAGTGCGCGCGCGTGATGCGAGTCGAAACGCCATGAAGACAGTCGTATGTCGGCCTTCGCACGAAACAGCAGCAGCAGGACGATAGCCGCAACGATCGCCTGCAGCAGGTAAGGGACGGCGAACATCACGATGTCGGAACGCCGGAACACGAACAGCAGCGTCAAGGCCACAAATGCAATCTGCGCCATGAGCCGGGCGATTGACACATAGCGAGCCTGCACGAAGGCGTTGAACCAGTAGTCCACGACATCGAGCGGCGTAAACAGCAATGCCGCGCCGGCGATCGCGATCAGCGTAAATCGAACGCTGCCGATGCCCTCGTAGGTGCCGGCATACAGCAGTAACAGCAAATAGCCCAGCAGGACGCCGAGCAGCTTCAGAAATGCCGTCGTACCCAGCGTCTCGCCGCGCAGGGCCGGCTTCCGGACGATTTCGCGGACCACCAGGCCGTGCAGGCCCAGGTGTCCCGATATGCCGAACAGCGCGACCAGCGATGTCGCGTAGGCCAGCGTGCCGAAGCCATCGGGTCCGAGGTGGCGGGCCACCAGCACCGTGGCCGCGAAGCCCAGCGCCATCGCCAGCAGCTTCTCGCCCATTATCCAGGCGGTGTTGTGAAGATATGGCCGGAACTTGAGGTAGGCATTCGCCAACATCGGAGCGGGTCCTCGATACGCGCCGGCGTATTCTACCCATAAAAAAACGGCGGGGCCGAAGCCCCGCCGTCCTATTCCCTTGCGGGAAACTTTCTTCTTGCTTCTGAACTACGCTTTAGTAGCTACCACCGTCCTGCTCGCAGTTATCGCGGCTGGAGGTGTAAGCCCGGTTTCCACCGGCGTTGTACTGTGCGTTGATCTGTGCATCGCAAGCCGGAACGTTGGCCGTGACGGTCAGCGCCAGGCGGCCGGCGGTCAGCAGTGCAGGCGGCAACAGAGCCTGGATCGCCGGGCCAATGGACAGCGTTGACGTCGCCGCAAGCGTACCAACTACGCCGAGACTGCCCGAGGTGCCGTCCCCAGCGACGTAGTCGACCGTGACGTCACCCGACTGCAGGCCGCGGTTCGCGAGGTAGATTACCTGGCTGATGCCGGTGCCATAAGGCGTGTAGGAAAGCAGCGACTGGAAGCCGTTCAGCACCCACTTGCCAAGATTGACGCCCGATACCGTGATGCTGCTGTCGACGGCGCCGATTCCGGTGTAATTCAGCACATGCGAGGAGACGAACGTCGTCTGCGGCAATACCTGGTCGTTACCACCGGCCGCATTGTCGAACGTTTCGATCTCGAGATCATTCGAGCCGAAATCACAGGTCGCCGAAAGCGTTGTGGCGGTCAATCCATCGAAAGCGCAACCAGCGGAGAGTGTGAAAACACCAGCCTCCGGCTGGATGCCGGCCGTGTTTTCATCGGTGTCATTCACCCATGCGAAATCAGAGACGATAGCCACTTCCTGGTCGATAGGCGTTGCCCAGGTGCAATCGTCCGGTGTCGGATCGCCGGGGCACTCGAAATCTTCAACCGTCCACTCTGCGAAGTCCGCTGTATCACCGAACTCGAACTCCAGTCGCTCTGCCTCAACGTCGACGACGCCATCAAAGGCCTCATCGACACTGGCTGCAAACTGCGAGCCGGTTACAGCCAGATCAACCATGCGAGCCGCACCGCCGGCTGTGTCGAGGGGCAGGCCGTTGTTCGTCTGGGCCGAGAAAGAAGCCTCGATCGTGTTGGCCGCATCGACCGCCTGAGCGTTAAGCTCGAGCGACGTGGAGAATACAACGTCTACACCGTCGGTTGTCAGACCGCTTGAATCACCATCACAGGCTTCATCAATCTCGGTGACACGATATTGTGCGCCATCGGCATCGTCACTGAGCTTGCCGAACGTGATGCCCTTGGTGCCGGTACCGGCAACAACGTCAACGCAACCGACGATGACGCTGGAGGGGAAACCGCCTTCAATGGCGCTGCCCGAGACAGCCCAGGTGATAACGTCGTTAACGGCGTATTCTGCTCCGAGCGTGACGGCCAGATTACCGGTAAAGACGGTGTCTGTGGCGTCGGCCGTGCTGAGGTACTCGTTAGAGAAGAAGTATATCTCGGACGGGCCAGCGCCATCGTCGTCGACAATTGCCGCGTTCACAACCGGGCTGATCAGGACACCGGCAGCTACAGCGAATAAACTAGTTCTTACCATTTTCATTAGTAAATCTCCAAAATGTTTCCGTGTGAAGTCCGGGAACTTTCATCCTGCTGCCCCGCGGCTCTCCGTGTGGTTTGCAAACCATCCCCAGGCCCAAGCCCAGAAATCACGACAGATTGTAAAGGGTGCTTCAGCAGAGTCAATGCTTTATGGGTTTTATTGCCACTTTACTTTGGCGTTTTGAGACCTGGGTCCGCGGGACCGCTGTCGGTATTTAGCAACAGAATTGTACACTTATTGACCGTTATTTTTCCGCCGGTCCAAGATTCAGGTAGCGCAACTCGCTATCCAGCCTGTCAAGTATTCCATCCCACTTCGTCGTCTCGTCCAGAACCCTCGGAGTGATCATGACCACCAGCTCCGTCCTCTCTTTCGTCTGCGTGTCCGAACGGAACAACCGTCCCAGCCAGGGTATATCGCCCAGGCCGGGCACCTTTGCGGCGGTATTGTTGTTGTTTTCTGAAATCAGCCCGCCGAGCAATACGGTCTCCCCCGAGCGTGCCACGACCTCCGTCGACAGGGAGCGCTCGAAGATGGCCGGGGTACCGGCAACCTCGGAGCCGCCTTCCACGATGTTGGAGATCTCCTGATCGATCTCCATCACCACCAGCCCCTGCGCATTCAGGGTTGGGGTTACAGTGAGAACGACGCCGGTCTTTCGATACTGCACCGTCGTAACCTGCGTATCCGATTGAATTGGATCGAAAAATGTCGCCCCGACGGTCGGTATGTCGTTGCCGACCGAAATGCTCGCGCTCGCGCCGTCGCGCACCACCAGGGAGGGGTTCGACAATATGTTAACCAGGCGATTGGAGGCCGATAGCTGGGCCCGGACGGCACCGTCGTTGCCCACGACCGAGATGAAGCCGCCGCCATCGGGCAGGCCGAGGCCGCCTGTCGTGCCAATCGAGACGTCGCTGTTCTGGAGCGCAAATTCGACGCCCATCGCAAATTCGTCGGTCAGCAGCACCTCGGCGATCGTCGCCTCGACGAGGATCTGCCGCGGCGGTGTGTCGAGCCGACGTATCATCGGCAGCAACGCCTGGTAACGCGTGCCGGTCGTGTTGAAAATGAGTGCATTGGAGCGCTGGTCCACGGCCATCGTCAGGTCTTCCGAGCGCACGGAAACCTGTGCACGTGACCTATCCGCCGAACCGGCCCGGTCGTCGCGACGCGACCTCAAGGCGGAGTCAACGGCTGTGCGCGCGGCCTGGCTCGCAAGCGCAGAGCGCGTGTCGCGCGCGTCGGTTTGCGCTTCCCCGACGCCGGAATCGCCCAGCAAGGGGACCAGGGACAGGCCAATTTCGTCAGCGCGCGCGTAGCGCGGCGTATATATATAGAATCGGCGCTCGGCGCCCTGCGCCGGCCGGTCGAGCTGCCTGGCCCAGAAATCCGCTCGCGCCAGCAGCTGCTGGGAGTTTGCAAACACGGCGACCGCACCGATCGAATCCAGACTGACCAACGAAACCACGCCATTGCCGGTGCCGGAACCGATGTCGACCGGCACGCCCTCGACACCGAGCAGTTCGACGATTTTCTCCATGAACTGCTCGTTGGTCACATAGGTCGTTGTGATCAGGCCGACGTAGCGTCCGCGCCAGCCCGGCTGATCCATGAGCCGTATGACATCCAGCACCCGCAGTATCTCGAAGCGTTCGCCGGTCACGAACAAGGCACCCTGCGTCGGGTCTCCGACGACTTTTGCATCGACCAGGTCTCGTATCGTGCGCTCCAGGCTCGGGCTCAGGCCGTAGCGCAGCGGGACGATCTGCATGATAGGGCCCGGCATATCGGGCACGTCCTCTGCGCGCGCGCCGAAGCCGATAAAGACGTCGGCCTTGCCGCGACGGTCCAGCGGATGCAGGTAAAAAATCCCGTCGCGGAACGCCACTCCGATGTCACGGCCGGCGAGAAGTTCGGTGGCCAGCGTATACAAGCGGCGGCTGCTTACCGACTCCTGCAGACTCAGGCTGACCGGCGAGTCGAGGTTCTTGAGACCGTCCGAAATCACATAATTCACGCCCAGCAACTCGCCGAACGCGTAGTGCAGGAATTGCGACAGGGGCATATCCTCGACCGCGACCCGCAGCTGATCATTCGCCGCAAAGCGATCCGACCAGTCTTCCTGCGCAATGCCACGGTTCGCCGGCGACAGCGACTTCAGGCGCTGCATCCCTGTCGGCGCAGCGTCACCGGAGGCCGCTGTCTCGTCGGTGTCCGCGTCCTGATCAGGTACGACATCGGGCTCAACGTTGGCCATCGAAGGCTGCAGAACGTCGTAGACGGGGCCCGCCGTCTCGCAGCCTGCAAACCAGGGCAGCAAGAACAGAAGGGAGACAAGGAAAAATCTATTCATTGGGTTCATCAGCGGGAGCGACGTCATTCTCTGGATCCACGAACAGTGCCAGTTGAATCGTCTTTTCGCCGGCCGAAAGGCTGACCCTGCGGCCGTTGATTTGCTCCACCCGCACTCCTTTTATTGTCTGACCGGCGGACAATCGATGCTGCTCCACCGCAGCACCGGAAGTCGACATGACGTCCAGCACGGCAAACGGCGGCCCGGCATCGAACACGCCGCGCAGCACGAATCGCCACCCGCCGATATCCCCGCGATCCGGTAACGCCGCCGCGGATTCGCCGCGCTCTGTTGCAGCCGCCGCTGTCTGTTGCCCGGACATTGCTGTTGGAAACCAACTCTGCAGACGTTCACGAGCCAATGCAAGCGATAGCGGCGGTGCCGGCATGGCGGGCATCTCGATTGTCGACTCCCGGGTAGTTGCAGCACGGGGCACGTGGATACGCTGCGCAAAATCGACGACGGCAACGACGGCAAAGATAGCAGCCAGGACCATGACCTGTCGCGTTTGTGTCATGCTGCCTCCCCCTGCCTGTAGTAGAGATCCAGTTCCATGGTCGCGTTGGCGCTTGTGCCCATTTGCCCGCCGCGGCGCACGACGATAGTCAGATCACGGATGAACGCGTTGGCGAACCCGGCTTCTATACCGACATGCGCGTCAGCGATATTGCGCAGCGGACCCTCGACCTGCAGCCGAATGCGGCCGAACGAGAGGCCGGCCACCTCGGCCTGCCCATCGAGAACCCATTCGAAGACCTTCAACTCGAGGCCCGCGGCCTCGACCGCGGCGCGCATTTCGCGTTGCACCTGCACGCGGTGCTGGCTGCCTGCTTCAGCCGCCGGAGCCCTCGCGGCGAGCTCCTGTACAACGGCGGCCAGCGCATCGCGGCGCGCCTGCAGGTCCGATCCCGCGTCGACGATCGCGTCGGCCCGGTCGAGCTGGCGTGTCACCGCGAACAGGCGATCGTGCACGTCGGCCTGGGAGTCTATCCAGGGCACGACAACAAAACGCAACACAGCGAGTACGGCAGCAAAGCCGAGTAGCAGGCGCGCGCGGCTATTCACCGAGCATCTCCGTCGCAACGACTTCATCCGACAATGCAAACGACAACGCGAAGTTCTGGCGTCCGCCGCGTACGGATCGTACCGGTGCCTCGAAGGATACGTTCTCGAACTGCGGCAGACTGTCGAGCTCGGCAAACACCTGCGAGGCATCCGGCGCCTCGCCACGCAGGCTGACGCGGCCACCGCGCAGATCAATGCGGCTTATCGTCGCTTTGTTTTGTACGGCGACAGCCACGGCCTGCCAGAGCTGCTGGGTATCCATCTGCCCGGTCCATAGCCCGATCAGGGCATCTCGTTGCGCCTCATAGCGGCGGGCCTGGTTATCCGCGATCAGGCCCTCCTGTATTTCAGGCTCGAGTGCCTCGAGCGCCGCGTTGCGCTGCGCCAACAGCGTCTGCATATAGACGGATGACAGCGCAAGATAGGCAAACAGCATAAGGCCGGCCGTCATGGCGAGCGGTTTCCACGCAAAGCGATCAAGGCCCAGGCGATGCGGCAACGGATTCCTGCAGGACCACCATGTCGACGCAGGCAGCCTGGTAAGAGAGCGACTAAAGCGCGGCAGAAGTTCGTCGGAGCCTTGATACTCGTCGGGCAGCCGATTCGGATCCATGCCTGCCGCAAGAGCCACCAGGTCGCGCCGCCCAAGCGCCCCGCCTGCGGGCTGGCTCTTGCCGTCATGAAACACGAAATAGCGATAACCCTGTCGCTCGACGTCCGCCCAGCTGTCTTCGGCGAGCTGTGCGCCGAGCAGCACGCTCTCCGGCACGACAAACAGGCTGCGCGGCAATGCTTCCATAACGTCCCGGTCAAGGCGGAAGAAACTGACGTCGCGGCCGTCGCCGCGAAGCGGTCCCGGCAACGTCAGCGTCGGCGGCTGGCCGGCCAGTTCCTGCCGCAAGACTTTGTGAAGGTCGCGCGAACGCAGCGCCGGATAGTGTTTTTGGCTCTGCTGGTAATGCTCGCGCCCCAATATGATGACCAGCGGAAAACGTTCCCCGGGCTGACCCGACAGACTGCGGTCCTCACGGGCATGCCACAGCACGTGTCGCAAGAGCACGCGCGCCACGCCGCCGGAGAGCCGTTCGAAAAGTGTGCGCGAAGGACCCGCGTTCACTTCGGAATTCCGCTGGCAAATCGCTCGCGGCTCCATAATTTCAGCGGCTGCGCATCGTAGGGTGAAACGCCGACGACAAGGTGGCGCCTCAGCTTGACGCCGAGGTATTCACCCGCGATGCGAATGCCGACGCCCGGCCCGGCGAACGGCACGATCATTTCATCGGCGCCAATTTTGGCGAGTTGCCAGAGGCGGTTCTGATCCAGCTCGCCGTTTTGCCGCGCGTCGAGAACGGCGGCGAGCGTCGACTCCGGCATGCGAAGCCGCAACAAGGGTGGCGGCGCTGTCAGCGGATTGAAACCAGGTGTTGGGTACAGGGTCATCAGTTCTGCCAGTTGTCGATACAGCGGTTCGGTCATTCCCGCGAGGAACCTGAGCTCGCCAAAATACTGCACCGGGTCCCCGGTACCGCCACGCATCATAGCATCGCGGGACCCGCCGCCACCCGCTTGAATAATGCCGGTCCAGGCAGCGAGCCGCGCGGCGAGATCGCTCGCCTCTGTCGAACCGAGCCCCAGGACGACCAGCAGATTCTCGAATTCCGCGACAACGGAAACGGGAAAGGGCATCAGGCCCGACTGATCCTGCAGCGTGAATTGCAGTCCATCGACCTCGAACGGCTCGCCGCGAAAATTCCAGCGCGCCGCATACAGGTTGCCGCTGTCCGCCGTTGGCGTCAGCGGCTCCGTGAGCAGTGTGTACAGCAAGGCAACCTCGCGCGAATGCAGGAATAGCGAGGCTTCGCTGCGGTCCTTTAGCGCCTGGGCACGACGCACCTGTTCCGCTGCCGTCAGTGACAACTGCGTTACGAGCAGCATTATGATCGCCGTTACAAGCAACACCTGTACGAGCGCCACGCCCCGCTGCCGATGCATCACTATTCCGGCTCCGCGTAGTTTGCGGCGGTAGCATCGACCCGGACCGGAACGTCGAACTCGGCAACTTCGGCGCCGAAGCGCAACTCTATCTTTTCCGGGTGATAGCGCCGCACGATACCGTCGTAGTCCTCGAACCACGCCGGTGCCGAGCCAGGCGCATCCTCCAGGCTCGATCGCGAGGCAATATCCGGCCAGCCGAAGTAGCGAAACCGGGGGCGCGGAATTCCGCGCGCGACCACCAGGCGGTGGCGAAACTCCATGCGCTGATCCGCGCGCTCCAGCAGCGTATCCGCAAATGGCGCCTCTTCGTAGACGAGCCGCCAGCCGTTCTCGCCATCGTCCTCCCGGAATACGCGAATCAATGCCGGCTCGCCGACCGCGAAGATCGGACTCAGGGTCACCAGCGTCAGGCCTTCATCGCGGCCGAGGAAATAGAACCCGGGCTCGCCGTTCTTGTCGCGTACCACGTAGGGAAGTGTGTCCTCGAGCGCCGCGGCGAGCCAATCGAGACGCTGATACCGGGCCTGCGCCTCGCCGAACCGCCCGAGGTGCCCATCCCACTGGCGGATGAACATCGAGTAGGCGAACGTCGAAATGCCGATGACAATCGAGAGCACCGCCACCGATACCAGCATCTCGAGCAGGCTGAAACCTCTTACTGCGCGAGGGGAGACCATGCCAACTCCTGGTAGAGGAAACTGCTCGTCTCGTCCTCTCGCGCAAGTTCCAGTTCGATATCGTACAGCCCGAAACGCGGAGCGTATTCGACCAGGTCGGTTTCTTCCTCGACGAAGCGTGGCGGCGGCGCGGCAGAACGAACGTTGACGGCGCGATATCGATACTCGACGCCGAACAGGACACCGCCACCGCTGTATTCGGGCGTCAGCCCGTCACGCGTTGCTTCGCGAAGACGCTCGCGAATCGTCGACGTGATCCACGGCAAGGGCGCCAACAGCTCGGTCGTGCGCGTGGCTCGTTCACTCGCGACGAGTGCGCCGCGCAGCGACAGCGTCGCCGTCGCGAGCACGGTAAACATGATGACGGCCGCGATCAGCACTTCGACGAGCGTGAAGCCGCGCTGCCTGACGGAATTCACTAGCGGACCTCAGGCGCTAACTGCAAAGTCCGCCGGCGCTCACGCTGCAGCACTTCGATTTTCAGGCGGTCGGCGATGCCGTTGGGATTGATCGTGACCTGCTGCTCCGGCGAAAAAAAAAGCTGTTCGAACTCGAGGACGCCCTTCCGGCCATCGTCGAATTGCCACTCCAGCTGCTTGCCGGCCGCATACAAAGTAACGAAGTCGCTGCGTATGAATGCGTCGAGCGACAGCCGGCCGATCTCACGATCCAGCGTCAACCATTCGGCCTGGGCGCGCGCCTTCTCGACTTGTTGAATACCGAGGGGCGCAACCAGCGCGACGAGTACCGACATCAGCACCACAACCAGGAGTATCTCAACCAGGGTGAAACCACGCATCCCGCCACTCATCAGAATGAGCCCGTGATCGAGGTGATGCTGAGCATTATCACCACGACGACGGCGCCAACCAATACCCCCATAAAAAGTATCAACGCGGGTTCCAGAAGGCTGGTGAATCGCTGCGTCCAGTCGGTGAAACCCTGGCGGCTGCGCCGCGCTATTTCGTCGAACACGGGTGCCAGCGCGCCGCTCTCCTCACCCACTTCGAGCAGCGATGCGTAGAAGTCGGGGAAGAGTCGCGTCTGTCGCAGTACCGTCGATAAACCTTCACCCTGGCGCAACTTCGATAGCGCGAGAATGAGCTCACGTTTGATCGGCCCACTTTTCACCGAACCGCTCGCGAGCTGCAGCGCACGATCGACCGGCACACCGGCCTCGAGCATCATTGCCATGCCGCCCGTCAATCGGATGCGCTCGACCATTGCTACGCCCGCACCGAGCCCCGGCGCGCCCGCGGCAAACTCCTGCCATGCAAGCTGTAATGCCGGCCAACGCGGTAAATAAGACACGACGACCGCTACGGCAACGAGAATGGCGCCGAGCAGCAGTTGATAACTTTGCATGAATTCGCTCACGCCCATCAGCGCTATCGTGTACCAGGGAAGCTCCGGGTAGTCCTCAAATAGCGTGGCCAGGTTGGGCACGACGAAGTTGAAGATAAACAGCAGTGCCATGATGCATACGGCGAGGATTACCAGCGGGTAGGTCACGGCAGAAATGATCTTGCGCCGCAGGTCGCGCCGAAAACCGAGATCTTCTGCCAGCCGCCTGAACACCGCGGCAAGTCGACCGCTGGCTTCGCCGAGCGAGAGCAGGTTGATGTAGAGCGGGTCAAAAACCTTGGGCCATTCGGCCGCCGCTACGGACAGCTGGTTGCCCTGCTTGAGCGATTGCAACAAACCGTCGAGCAGGCGTCGTGACGCCCGATCGCCCGCGCCGCGGCGCAGGATTTCGAGACCCCGGTCGATGCGTACGCCGTTCTCGAGCAGCAGGCCCAGCTCGGCGGTAATGAGCTCGAGCTGCGCGAGTCCGATCTCCGACTGGCCGAGCCCGAGCGAGTCGCGCCAGTCACGGGTGTCGGCCGACGGGCGAATGTCAGTGACGAGGATGTCACGCGCACGCAGCTCGGCCCTGGCGCGATCCAGGTTCGCCGCGTCCACCGTGCCATCGACGCCGCTTCCCGCGGCATCAAAGCCGGTGTAGTGAAACCGCTCCTGCACTCAGCCCGCCACCCGAAAGACTTCTTCCACGGTCGTGTCGCCGCAGAGGGCTTTGAGGAGTCCGTCCTCGAGCAAGGAACGCCCGCCCGTGGCACGCATGTGCTCGCGCGCTTCAGTAATAAAGTGCTCGCCTTTGTCCATGGCCGCAATCGCCTCGTCGCAGCGCAGGTATTCGACAATCGCCATGCGGCCACGATAGCCGGTGTGGCCGCACTGGTCGCAACCAGCGCTCTTCCTGAGCCCGGGATTCGCTAGTCCGGCGCGCTTTGCAAGCGCCGCGAGGGAGTAACGCTGCATCAGCGGCTCGTGATCGGGATGCGCGACGGCACACTCGCAGAGGCGCCGGGCCAGGCGTTGCGCGACGATGGAGCGCAGCGCGGCATTCAGCAGGAATTCTTCCACGCCGAGATCGAGCAGCCGGGTATAGGCGCTGGGCGCATCGTTGGTGTGCACGGTTGAAAACACCAGGTGCCCTGTCAGGGCCGACTGCATGGCAACGGAGGCTGTCTCGCGGTCGCGGATCTCACCGACCATGATGACGTCGGGATCCTGCCGCACGATACTGCGCAAGCCCCGCGCAAAGTCGAAACCGATTTCGGGCTGAACCTGCACCTGGTTGACGCCTGCCAGCTGGTATTCGACCGGGTCTTCCAGCGTGATGATCTTCACCTCGGGTTTGTTGATACGACTCAGGAAGGTGTACAGGCTCGTGGTCTTGCCCGAACCGGTGGGACCCGTCATGAGCACCACGCCGGACGTGACAGCCAGATCTTCGATGATGCGCGCCTCGATGTCGGGCGAAAGACCGAGCAGGCTCATGTCATAGACCAGCGCTGCCTTGCGCAGAAAGCGCAGCACCGCACTCTCGCCGCCATCGCGCAGCGGCAGGGCCGACACACGAATATCCACTTCCTCGCCGCCGATGCGCAATTCGATCTTGCCATCCTGCGGACGCCTGCGTTCTGCGATGTCCATCGCCGCGAGTATCTTCAATCGCGTAATGACCGGCAGCACCATTGCCGACGGAATGCTGTCGACCTCGTGCAATACGCCGTCGATGCGAAACCGCACGCGTGCACGACCGCTGTGAGGCTCGATGTGCATGTCGGAAGCGTTGCGCCGGAGTGCTTTGGCAATCAGGGAGTTGAGCAGGTTGACCGTCGGCGCCTCCGAGGCCAGCTCGCGCAATCGGTCTTCTTCGACCAGTGACAGCCCGTCGAACTGCGGTTCACCTTTTTCACGGCCCAGCGCGGCACTGAGTGCGGCGAAGTCATCGGGCGAGAGCAGTCGAAGTCCGGGCTGTATCTTGTGCTCGGCAAGCCAGGCATTGACTTCGAGGTCGAACGGCGAGCTGCTGGCAAATACCCAGCCGTCTGTATCACGCTGCCATGGCATCCAGCCGCGCTCGAGCAGAAAATCCAGCGGCAGCGTCTCGCTGCCGTCCGGCAAATGCCAGTCGCGCCAGTCATCCTCGGCGAGAATCGGCGCGCCGAACCATTTCGAATAGATTGCCGGCAGATCCTCGGACGGCAGGCTGCCCATGTTGACCAGGATCTGGTCTAGCCGGCCGCCGTGCCTCGCCTGGTAGGAGCGCGCCTTCTCGATATCCTCACCCGGAACACCGTGCTCGGAAAAAACCTCGAGCATCGCGTTCACTGGAAGACGATATCCGCTTCGTCGTCTTCGCCGCCCGGGCGGCCACCCGCACCGTAGGATGACAGCGTGTAGGGCGTTTCGCCGCCTTTCGTGACGGAATAGTTATAGGGGTTGCCCCAGGGATCGGCAGGAATATCGCGTGGCATGTAGGGACCGTCCCAACCGGGGCTGTCGCTTTTTCGGAGCTCGTCGAGTTTCTCGGGGTAGCTCCCGACATCCAGCCGGTAAGTATCGAGGGCCGTCGAGATCATCTGCATCTGCGCCATCGAGGTCTTGCGCTGCGACGAGGACACTTTCGAAAACATGGCCGGCGCCACCAGCGAGATCAGCAAGCCCATGATCACAATGACGATCAGTATTTCGATCAACGTAAAACCACCATCGTGGCGCCGCTCATGACGCCGTGTACCCTTTGATTTCATTACAACTTCCGCCGCCAATCTGACCGGCCAGTATACCTGATGGCATTGACCACTGCAGTAAGTCAGAGGGGCTCAGGAATCGACGCCGGCCCGGCTCACGCTGACGATGAGCACCGTGAATGCGCCGAGCAATCCGCCCAGGATCGTGCCCAGTATAACGATCAGGGCGCGCTTCGGGCGCACGCGCTGCTTGGGCGACACGGCGGGGTCGAGGATCTTGAACGCGAATTCCTCGTTGCCCTTCGCCAGCATCAGCTGCTGCAGCTCGTTTTCCAGCAGGCGACCGATGGATTCCTGCAAGGTCACGAGATTGGTGCTCACCATCTGCGACTGGAGGTAGTTGACGTTGGTCTGAGCCTCCTGCAGCGCCCGGTCTCGCAGGCGATCGTTTAGACGGCGTACGAGTGTGCTCGCCCATTCGGCGGCGATATCGGGATCGATCCATTCGATGGCAAGCGTGACCAGGCCGCTGCTGCGATCCTCACTGACTCTTAGAACATCTTCATGGAAAAATTTTACGCCGTCGCGGATGTCCGGCGCATCGGCGGGATCGTCAACCTGCCAACGCTTCTCGTCAGCGTCCCAGTCGTCTGCGAAGAACAGCGGCAAAAGATCGTATTGCTCGATGAATGCGCGCGCGAATTCGCGGGACTGCAGCACCGCCAGCGCTTCGACGGCATTGCCCTCGCCGACGTTGACGCCCGCCAGCGCGGCGAGTCCGCCCAGCTGTCCGCCAAGCATTGGCGTTGATTGTTCCTTCGCAGGCACCAGCAACACCTCGGCGCGGTAGACTTCTTGCGCCAGCAGTGCATAGGCAATAGCTCCAAGTGCGAATACGACCGTTAGTGCAATGATGCTGCGCTTGCCATGCCACAGTATCTGCCAGGCCTGCCGGAGGCTGATTCGGTCATCGGATGCAGCCGAGAATATCGAGCCGGGCGACCCGTGAACGGATCTCTTCCGACGCATCCCGGCGATTTCCTCTGCCCCGGTGCCATCCTCGTCTGTGCCGCGCGTTGTCGTCATGATCAGTTGTTGAAAGTCTGAATCGCGGCGACTGCGATCGACGCCTGGTAGAGAATCTGCGTAACGTTGGTCCAGAACGTAATCGGCCGAACCCTGTCCGTTTCGAGCGGAACAACAATGGTATCACCCGCCCTGATCTCGGTTTGCCCGCCACGCCCCAACCAGCGTGAGCGACTTCCGGTGACCACGGCACCGCTCGCTCGCACGACGTAGATGAGTTTCTTGTCGGCTCGCCGCGTCAAACCGCCGCTCTTCTGAATGTAGTCGTCGCGGCCCAGGCCGGGCTGATACAGGTGCGAGGTATTCTGCTGGGTCTCGCCGATCACCGTAACTTCCTGGGCTTTCTTCGGAACAAGCAGCTGATCGCCATCGCGCAATTCCACGTCGGCAATGCGATCGCGGTTCGCCGAGCCTGCCACCAGGCGATCAAGATCGATCACCAGTCGGCCAACGGCTTCGGTTGCGCGCAGCTGGGCCAGCAATTGCCGGCCGGTATCCAGGGTTTCGGATCCGGACGTATCGATGTTTTGCAGCGACAACGATGTCAGGTCGGCTTCAAGCCTCCGGGTAAGTACCTCGATCTGTTCCTGCTCCCTTTCACGCAGTGCGTCACGCAGAAAAACCGCACCTTCGGGAAACGCCGCGTCGGTCAGGCCGCCGGCACGCTCCAGTACCTGTCCAAGTGTCTCGCCCTGGCGAATCCGGTAGTCGCCGGGGAAGGTGACCTCTCCACCCAGGGTGACGGTCCATAGCGTGTCCCAGTCGGGGATCTTGCTGATTCGGAGGTTATCGTGTTCGGCGAGCGCTATATTCGCCGGACCGTCGCCCCTGAGTGCGGCATCGAGATCTACATTAATCACCTCCGTGTTGCGATACTCGCCGTCAATCACTGCGTATCGGGCTACCTCGGCCTTGAGTGCATAGGCCTGTTCCGAAAGACTGCCGCCGGCGCGCACCAGGTCGCTGACACGCATACCGGGCTCGAGCGGATACGTTCCCGGCGCCTTGATTTCTCCGCTTACGCTGACTTCACGATACGGCTCCCCCGAACGCCCCTGCAACTTCAATTCCTCGAGCAGCGAATCGATGACGCGCTGCCGCCCGAAGGCGAGATTGAAAACATGCACGGTGTCGCGAGCCTGCAGCGAAATATTGTCCGGCGAGTTCGGATTGGCCAGCGCATCGCTGAGATTCGCCGATATCGCGCTGACCCGACGCGTCTTCGGGTCCTCGCGGCGCACCAGTACGTAGCCGGAGTCGGCGCCGGGCTGCAACGCCAGCTCCGAAGTGATCAGGTTCGAAAGCCGCATCCCGGTTTGCCATTGGTACGGGCCGGGCCTGTGGACGTGTCCGACGAGTGTCACCGTCTCCTCGAATTGCGGCAGAATGTGCGGAACGAAAACAACATCGCCGGCGCGCGCCTGCGTCGCCGCTTGTTCCTTGCTGCTGACATCGAGCGACAGCACCCTGCGTTCCTCGTTGCCTTCGATGCGTTCTATGCGGGCTCCTTTCGGGTAGGCATCTGGCAACAGACCACCGGCCATGCGAATTGCATCGCCGATAGACGTTTCACCGCGCAATTCATAGATGGCCGGTCGCTTGACCGCGCCGCTGACACTGATCTGTACACCGATCGACGGTGCGAAGATTACGTCACCTGACTGCAGCCGATGGTCGCCCGACGTATCACCCTTCAACAGCGCGTCATACAGGTCGAAACGGGCAACGGTCTTGCCGCCACGTTTCAGCTGGATTTCGCGCAACGATCCGACGCGACTAACACCGCCGCTCCGATACAGCGCGCTGCTGATCGTGCCGAGGCCACTGACGAGATAGGAGCCAGGTCGGTTCACATCCCCCAGCACAAAAACCTGGATGTTGCGCAGCTGACCCATCGTGACGCTGACCTGCGTACCCAGGAGCATCTGCTCGACACGACGGTTGACGTCCTTGCGAAACTCGGAGAAGGTCAGCCCCGCCACCGTTACGGGTCCGAGTTCCGGCAGGTTGAGGATGCCGTCACGCGTGACTTCGTACTCGTAGATGCCGCTCTTGTTGCCATAAAGCTGAACGCGCACGCTATCGCCGGGACCCAGTACGTAATCCGGCGGCACCGGGCCGGTTGTGACCGTCTCGAAACCACCGCCCTCCTCGGCCTCGAACAGCTCATATCCAAACGGCTCAAGCGCGGCCACACCGGTTGTTTCGCTTTCGAGGATCGTAGCAGTTATCTCGAACACGCTAAGGGCAGGTTCCGCACCGAGGCGCTGCACGATCTGTTCGACGGTCAGACCCAGCAGCGGAATCGACGGCAGGCCGGGAAGGTTCAAGACGCCGGCGTCGTCGAGTTCATAGAAATGGCTGCCTTCGATTCGCTGCAGCGCTTCGTCGCGTTCGAACTCGCGCAGCTGCTCGCGCTCCAGATCCTCTTTCAGGTCCAGAGTGACAATCAGCGGCGACGCGCGCACGGCACGCAGCTCTTCAGGCTCCTCCGCGACTTCAGGGCGCAGCTGTAAGGGTGTCAGTTCCGGTATTTCGTCGGAGAGACTCGACAATTTGGATTCGTCGCCCCCCTTGCGCTGCAGCTGTTCAAGTTGCCGCAGCGCCTGCTCGCGCTGTGCGGCAGGCAGCTGGTTGAGCATCTGTTCCTGCTGGGGTGTCAATTCGATTGACTGCGCCGACGCGCCAACGGCAAATAAGGTCGCATGCCCGGCAACAAGAAACACGAAAAGCCATCGAAGGGCTTTGCAGCGATTTTTCATACTGTGGTTTCGCCGTTTTTTGGCAATTCTTCTGATGACGCCCACGAACCCCGTGGACGGCTACTGCTTCCGAGCGCGGAATTATAGCAGCGATCCTCGCAGAGCATTAGTAAGAACTCCGCCATTGCAGGTAGAAGCGGCCATCAGAGAATGAGCCTCCCGTCGCATCGTCGTCCACCTGCTCGAAGCCGGCGCCGACGTCAATCACGCCGAACGGGAATACCCGGCTGTGTGATACATCGAGACTGGCGATATCCTGGGGTGTCGGCGTGAGGCTGTTGCGCGAATCGACCGCTGCACCCCTGTTCAGGTTTCCGTATCGCAGCGTGGCGCGCCATTGACTGTCTTTCGCATCGACCATGGTCCATCCGGCCGACAACAGGCGTGCATCGTTGTCCGCGCCGTGGCCAATCGCTCTATTCCGGTACCGATAGCCGGTCTGGTAAATCGTGTGGTTGTATGCACAGTTGAAGCCCTCGCTGCCCTTGTAAAACTCGCAGCTGGTACCGGCGAATTCGAGGTAGGCCCGGTATGACCAACGATCAGACAGCAAACCCGACAATTCCATACCTGCCTGGCCCAGCCATCGGCTTGGCAGCCCGCCGGCCTCATCCTCGCCAATGAACTGCCCGTAAAACGCCAGCGGCAATTTCGTAAAAGCTGGAGACCACCGGAAATCCAGACCCGCCAACTGATTGCCCGGCTCATTGTCCGGGTCGATTCCACCGCCGCCGCGATTGTCGTTGCCGAGAAAAAGATCGACAAACGTGCCGGCGTCACAAGGCCGGCCGTCACCGCACCATTGCGCGGTCCGGGACAGCCCGATCTCCAGCGACGGTATCGGCCTGAAATTGAAGCGCATGCCAAAGAACCGCGCGTTCGGCACGACGCGCTCTTTCTCGAGCTGACCAAACATCATGCTGAAATCCCAGGGTCCGAGCCAGCTCAGCCATCGAGTCTCGAAGGCGTCGTTAAAAATGCGGTCGACGGTGAGCGCGGGAATCGGTCGCGCATTATTGGACAGAATGAGGCTGCCATCTGACCCCGGGCCCCACCAGCGCTGCTGCGTGGTCGCGGCAATCGACCAGTTGCCGACCACCACGCCGATCAAGCTGTCGTCAGCCCGCAATTCACTGCTGTCCTGATCGGAGTCGACGCCCTGCAGGTTCAGATCAAAGCTGAACCACTCGCCGATCCAGCCAAACCCGGCTCCAATCTCCAGTTTGCCCCTGGGCGTATTCTGAAACGAGCGTATACGCGTCGGCTCTTCGGCGATCCCGAGCTGCGCCTTGAACATCAGTTCGTTCGTGCGCGTTTCCCACCTCGCCCTGGCCTCGACCCGCGCCAGCGCATCGACAACACCGGGACCCAGGTCGGTACTATTCGCGTCGCGAAGATCATCGAGGATCGGCCCCCAGGCCAGCGGCCACGTCGTGGTCGGGCCCTTGATGACGCCGGCGTCGGCAAGACGCTGGATATCCTGGCGCAAGACGAGATCGCCCGCCGGCATGTAGGGACCAGCCAGGGCGGCCGAGGCAGTCAATAACAGGATCAGGACGGCGCGTTGCATCGCGCGGATGGTAGCAGATGGCATTGGATGTCGCGCGCCAGGGCCAGCCGCAAACTCGTACGGGCGACAAGACACTGCGGTCGCGGCCATTGGCCGCTGCTACAGGAGGGTGTCGATTCGCTGGCGGAGGGCGAGCGTTGAAAGGTTTTTGCTTGCTGGCGCCGAAGCCAGCTTCTTGCCCAGTTCGACACCCCACTGGTCGAATGAATCGATGCCCCAGACTACCCCTTCGACGAACACCTTGTGCTCGTAGAGCGCGATGAGCTGACCCAGCGTCTCGGGGGTCAGCGCTTCGAAAAGAAGGGTGTTCGACGGGTTGTTGCCCTTGTGCAAGCGATACGGCGCGAGGCCCTCTTCGCTGAAACCGTCCATCAGCGCCTCTGACTGGGCGAGGCAATTCCTGATGGCCAGGTCCTGCTGCGACTGCGCCGCGCCTGACGACCTGGCAGGCAGCAGGAAATCCACCGGTACCAGCCGCGTGCCCTGATGCAGCAGCTGGTAAAACGAGTGCTGGGCATTGTTGCCCGCCTCGCCCCAGATCACCATGCCGGTGTCGCAGCGCACGGGCTTGCCGTCCATACGAACGCTCTTGCCGCTCGACTCCATCTGCAGCTGCTGCAGGTAGGCGGGAAAGCGCTCGAGACGATTGTCATAAGGCAATATCGCCTGGCTTTGCGCGCCGAAGAAATTGTTGTACCAGATCCCGAGCATGGCCAGCAGCACGGGCATGTTCTCGTCGAACGGCGCCTGGCGAAAATGCAGATCCATGCGGCGGCCGCCGGACAGCAGGCTCCGGAAGGCCTCCATGCCGATGACAAGCGCCAGCGATAGCCCGACGGCAGACCAGAGCGAGTATCGGCCGCCTACCCAGTCCCAGAATCCAAAGCGGAAGTCGCTGCGAATACCGAACTCGTCCATGGCTTCGTGATTCGTCGATGCCGCAACAAAATGGTCTTGCACGGCCTTCGCGTCCAGCTGTTCCACGACCCATTGACGCGCGGCGTGTGCGTTGCTCATCGTCTCCTGGGTCGTAAACGTCTTTGAGCAAATAACGAACAAGGTGGTCCTGGCGTCCAGTTCCGTCCTGAGATCTGCGAGCTGCGTACCGTCGACGTTGGACACGCTGTGAAAGCGCATGCCGTCTTTCCAGTAGGGCCTGAGCGCGCGGCTGGCCATGACCGGCCCGAGGTCCGAGCCGCCGATACCGATATTCACGATATCCGTCAGGCGCTCGCCAGTGCTGCCCTTTATCGCGCCGCTGTGCACATTATCAACGAATGATTCCATGCGTGTGAGGACTTCCCAGACTTCGGGCACGCCGGGCGTTTCGAGGGCAACCGTATCCGAGATCTTCGCGCGCAGCGCGGCGTGCAGGACGGCACGATCCTCGGTCTTGTTGATGCGTTCACCCGCAAACATCGCCTCGATGGCATCGGGCACGTTCGCCTGCCTTGCCAGTTGCACCAGCAGTTTGCGCGTCGTGGCGTTGACGTGAGTCTTCGAGTAATCGAGAAACAGGTCGTTCGCCGCCACGCCGAAGCGCTGCGCGCGCTTCTTGTCGCGCGCGAACAACTCACGCAGCGATCGACCGCGCATGTCCTCGCGATAGTGCGCCTTGAGGTTCTTCCAGGCAGCAAGATCGGTCGGATAGGGGGTGGAGAGTTTTCGGTCGGTGTAGGCGTTGGGCACGCGGCTCGCTCTCAGGCAGTTCTCTTGATGTCGTCCTTGTAGAACTCAAGATACCACTCGATGAAGTTCTTCACACCGACTTCGATGGGCGTGCTCGGCTGGTAACCGACATCGGCAGCGAGATCCTCGGTATCCGCCCAGGTATCCGGAACATCGCCTGGCTGCAGCGGCAGCAGGTTTTTTTCGGCCTTCTTGCCGAGGCAGTCCTCGATGGCGCCGATGTAGTCCATCAGCTCCACCGGCTTCTGATTGCCGATGTTGTAGATACGGTACGGCGCCCTGCTCGTCCCTGGGTCGGGCGTCGCCGGGTCCCAGCTCTCGTTCGGCATCGCCGTGTTATCCATCGTGCGTATCACGCCTTCCACGATGTCATCGATATAGGTGAAATCCCGCTTGTGCTTGCCGTAATTGAACACGTCGATGGGCTTGCCCTCGATGATGTTCTTGGTAAACAGGAACAGCGCCATATCGGGTCGCCCGAACGGCCCGTAAACCGTGAAAAATCGCAAGCCCGTCGTTGGCAGCTTGTAAAGGTTCGAGTAGGTGTGCGCCATCAGCTCGTTGGCTTTCTTGGTTGCGCCGTAAAGCGCGAGTGGATGATCGACGTTCTGGTGGATCGAGAACGGCATGCTCGTGTTGGCGCCATAGACCGAGCTCGACGATGCGTAAACCAGGTGTTCCACGTCATGGTGTCGGCAGCCCTCGAGGACGTGCAGCGTGCCAACGATATTGCTCTCGATATAGGCGTGCGGGTTCTCGATCGAGTAGCGGACACCCGCTTGTGCCGCCAGGTGCACCACCTTGTCGAATTTTTCTTTCCTGAATAGTTTTTCCATGGCTTCGCGATCGGCGAGATCGATGCGAGCCATCGAGAAACTGTCGTACTTGTCGAGAATGGCTGCGCGCGCCTCTTTCAGCGCGACGTCGTAGTAGTCATTGAAATTGTCAAGGCCGACGACGGTCTCTCCGCGCTCGAGGAGTTGCTTTGCCGTCGTTGAGCCTATAAAGCCGGCCGCGCCTGTAACGAGAATTTTCACGTTTCGTCAAACCTCTTTATGTTTCGCGCGCCAGGGCCGCTCCTACAGACTAGCCATGCGCCTACAGGCGGTCGTCGACTTCATCGGGCGACAACACATACTTGATGTCGTACAACACCGCGTTCTTCTTGCCGAAGGCGCGAATACCCTTCGCTCCCATCTTGCGGAACTGATCGTGCGCGACGGCGATGATAACGCCATCATACGCGCCTTTCTTCGGGTCCTTGACAACGTCAAAGCCGTATTCGTGCTGCGCCTCTTTGGCATTCACCCAGGGATCGTGCACATCGACCCTGGCGCCATAAGACTCCAGTTCCTTCTTGATGTCGACGACCTTGGTATTGCGGAGATCCGGGCAGTTCTCCTTGAACGTCAGGCCCAGAATAAGCAGCCGCGATGTCAGCGGTTGCAGGCTCTTGGACAGCATTTTCTTGATGACCTGCGAGGCGACGTAGAGTGACATGTTGTCGTTGATGCGCCGGCCGGCCAGGATCATCTGCGGGTGATAACCCAGTTGCTCCGCTTTGTACGTCAGGTAATACGGGTCGATGCCGATGCAATGCCCGCCCACGAGACCCGGGCGAAACGGCAGGAAGTTCCATTTGGTTCCTGCGGCTACAAGCACCTCCTCCGTGTCGATGCCAACGCGCTCGAAAATCATGGCGAGCTCGTTGACCAGCGCAATGTTGACGTCACGCTGCGTGTTCTCGATCACCTTCGCGGCTTCAGCGACCTTGATGCTGGACGCTTTGTGTGTTCCGGCCGTGATTATCGATTTGTAGACCTGGTCGACGAAGTCGGCGACCTCTGGCGTCGAGCCGGAGGTGACTTTCAGAATAGACGGCAGGCGATGTTCCTTATCGCCCGGATTGATGCGTTCGGGACTGTAGCCGACGAAGAAATCCGTGTTCATCGCCAGGCCCGAGCCTTTTTCAAGCAGCGGCACGCAGAATTCCTCGGTGGCACCCGGATAGACGGTCGACTCGTAGACGACAATGTCGCCTTTCTTCAGCACTCTGCCCAGGGTATCGCTGGCAGCACGCAGCGGTGACAGCAAGGGTCGATTGCTGTCGCCGATAGGCGTCGGCACGGTAACGATATAGAAATTGCAGTCAGCGATGGCGTCGACGCTCGATGCATAACTCAGACGCTTCGCCTCGGCCAGTTCCTCACTGGAGCATTCCAGCGTCGAGTCGGTGCCACCTTCCAGCTCCGCAACACGGGCCGGATTGATGTCGAATCCAACGGTCGTATATTTCTTGCCAAACTCAACGGCTAGCGGCAGGCCAACGTATCCCAGGCCGACGACGCCGATGCGCAGATTGTTTTTGTCAAATGACATTGGGGTTCTCGCGAAAATACAGGCGCCTGTTTATCACATCGATCGCCGCTTGTCTGTGCGGGAAATCACGAGCAACCGGGTGATGTCGTCGCGGGACCTGTTTCGAACAGCTGCGCGCTCCCGCCCAGCGCTTACAGATACCAGAGCGCAAGCAGGCCCGTGATACTCATGGTGATCGTGTAGGGAACCGCCATGATTACCATGCGCCCGTATGACAGGCGGATGAGCGGCGCCAGCGCCGAGGTCAGCAGAAACAGGAAAGCTGCCTGGCCGTTCGGTGTCGCCACGCTCGGGATGTTGGTGCCGGTGTTGATCGCGACCGCCAGCGCGTCGAATTGATCGCGGGTCAGGCTGCCGGCCTTGAACATCTCCTCGACCTCGCCGATGTAGACGGTCGCCACGAACACGTTGTCGCTGATCATTGAGAGCGCGCCGTTGGCAAGATAGAAAAGGGCCTCCTGGGTCTTGCCGTCGTAGGTCATGACCCAGTGAATGACCGGCGAAAACAGGCCCTGGTGGTGGATCACCGCAACGATGGCAAAGAACACGACCAGCAGCGCCGTGAACGGCAGCGCCTCTTCGAAGGCATGGCCGATGCGATGCTCCTCCGTGATACCGTTCAGGGCAGTCGCCAACACGATCACCAGGAGGCCGACGACACCCGGTTCCGCCAGGTGCAGGCCGAGCGCCAGTATCAGTATCAGGGCGACCACGGCCTGCACAACGATCGCCGCATTCTGCTGACGCGTACGCTGCGCACTCATGGCCCGGTCATATTCCTCCAGCACCTCGCGCACCTTGGGCGACAGCTCGGCACCGTAGCCAAAAGAACGGGTCATCTCGAGACCTGCACAGGTTAACAGTCCAACGACGAGCACCGGCATCGAGATATGCGCCATGCGCGTGAAGAACTCGACAAATTCCCAGTCCATGACTTCGGCAATGAGCAAATTCTGCGGTTCCCCGACGAGTGTGGTCACACCGCCGAGCGCGGTGCCGACGGCGCCATGCATCATCAGGCTGCGCAGGAATGCGCGGAAGTTTTCCAGGTCGCTGCGGTGCAGTTCGACGACCTGGTCATCCGTTGACGGGTCGTGATCGTGGTCGAATTTCTTGCCTGAAGCGACCTTGTGATAGACGCCGAAGAAACCGGCCGCCACCGTGATGATAACGGCTGTCACCGTCAGGGCGTCGAGAAATGCCGAGAGGAACGCGGCGGTAAACGAAAACAGCAATGACAGCAGCACTTTCGAGCGTACGCCGAGCAGGATTTTGGTAAACGAGTACAGCAGCATCTCGCGCAGGAAGTAGATGCCCGCCACCATGAACATCAGCAGCATGATGACAGGGAAATTGGTCTCGGCCTCGTGAAATACCATTTCGGGGGAGGCCAGTCCCAGCACGATGGCTTCGACGGCCAGCAGTCCGCCCGGCTGCAACGGATAGCACTTGAGCGCCATGGCGAGCGTGAAGATGAACTCGAGTACCAGCACCCAGCCGGCAACAAACGGGCTGTAGATCACCAGGATCGGATTCAGGATCAGAAAGCCGATAATCGTGAGCTTGTACCAGCTTGGTGAATTGCCGAGGAAGTTCTGGCGAAGTGCGTCTGTCATCGTTTGGGCCATGGACGATTTATCCTGTTTATTTTTCTTACTGTGTTCTGGCAGCGCGAAGGATCGATTCTAGTCAAAATCCCAAACGCACGCACCGGATTTGCGTATTTTGTCCAGTATCGCGTTGTGCGCGGCGGCTTCCGCGTCTGTGGCGCGTATGACCGGCAGTTCGAGCCTGGCGGCGTTGCTGGTCGCCTCGGCGCCTGCACGCAAGGAGTCATGTTCGGGTGCCGATCCGTCGGTCGGCTCTTCATCAAGCAGCAACGCCGCTTGCCCGCCCGTCATGGCGAGATAGACATTGGCCAGCAGCTCAGAGTCGATAAGCGCACCGTGAACGTCACGCTTCGAGGCGTCGACTTCGTAGCGCTTGCAGAGGGCGTCCAGGCTGTTGCGCTGCCCCGGATGAACCTTGCGCGCCAGTGTCAGCGTGTCCAGCACGGTCGCGTGCAGTTCGATCCTCGGCTGCGGGTGCTTCATCAGCCTCAGCTCGTGCTCCAGGAAGCCAACGTCGAAAGATGCGTTGTGAATGATGAGCTCGGCACCCTTCAGGAATTCCAGCAGATCGCCGACAATCTCGGCGAAGCGAGGCTCGTTCTCGAGATCCTTGCGACTGATGCCATGCACGGCCTCTGCGCCTTCGTCGATGTCCCGTTCGGGATTCAGGAAGCGATGAAACTCGCGGCCGGTCAGGCGACGATTAACGAGTTCGAGGCAGCCGATTTCTATGATGCGGTGTCCCTGCGCAGTAGAGAGTCCGGTTGTTTCGGTGTCGAGTACGACTTGTCTCATAATTATTACCTGTTTCCAAGCCGCAGAGTGGCGCCGGTCGCGGCCATTGGCCGCTCCTACATTTCTCCCGGCTGCCTCGAGCGGTCGCGGCCAATGGCCGCTCCTGCATTTCTCCCGGCTACCTCGAGCGGTCGCGGCCAATGGCCGCTCCTGCATTTCTCCCGGCTACCTCGAGCGGTCGCGGCCATTGGCCGCTCCTACGTGTTCTTTTCCATGGTTGCCCGGGCTAATTCGTCGATTCCCCTGTTGGCAAGCGCGTCGGCCATTTCGTTGCCTTCGTTGCCGTTATGACCTCTTACCCATTTCCATTCGACGTCGTGGCGCGAGACGGCCTCGTCCAGCGCCTGCCAGAGGTCCTGGTTCTTGACCGGCTTTTTTGCCGCTGTCTTCCAGCCACGCTTCTTCCAATTAGGCAGCCACTCGTTGATACCGTCCATCACGTACTTGGAGTCCGTGTGCAACACGACCTTGCGATGTCCTTTCAGCGCGTTCAGCGCCTCGATCGCCGCGGTCAGCTCCATGCGGTTATTGGTCGTCTCCAGGTCGCCGCCGTGCATTGTCTTCTTGCGACTCCCCGCGATAAGCAGCGCGCCCCAGCCGCCCGGGCCCGGGTTCCCCCGGCAGGCGCCGTCGGTGTAAATCTCAATGGTTTTGGTCAAAACGGATTCGCGATACTCGTGTGGAGGGTTCGGCCAGTCCGGCAACCACCTTTGGCTGGCGCCGCCAGAGCGGTCGTACCGGCGTCAGGGTCCGGACCCTTTTCTGGGCCGTGAGCATATAGCAAGCCGCAAGCTCCGGCCACCAGGCCTGCCCGCGCCGTTCCCACTTTCCGGAGGCACGCGCCTTGTTGCCCGGTAGCGGCCAGTGGAAGAAATAGCGCGAGGCCGTCTGAATTCGCATGTCGAGCAGCTGCAGCCAGTCGCGCAGTCGGCGGTCGGAAATCAGCTGATCGGCCCCGGGCGGCATGCCGGCGCCCGGAACCAGTCGGCGCAGGCCCCACAGACCACCCGGCTTGAATCCGAGGATCACGACGTGCCCGTTTGAGCGCAACACGCGGTCGACCTCGCGCAGGATCGCATGCGGCCGATCGCTGTAATCCAGTGTGTGAGGCAGCAGCACGGCATCCAGTGAGTCGGTTTCAACCGGAAGCCGGTGCAGCTCCGCAATCGCCGACGGCTCACCGGTCGCCGTCTCCGCAATCAGCGCGCAGCGCTGCGTGCGCGTAAATCGCAGGAAGCTGCGCTTCTCGCCCCAAAGGCCGAGTTGCACGCAGTGTTCGCCGAAGATCCCGTCGAGCACCTCCTCGACGAGCCGGGCCTCCTGCAGGAGCAGGGCCGCGCCCAGCGGCGTGTTCAGCCAGTCCTGCGTTTTGTGTGAACAATCTGCTTGCACAAACCGATTCCCTCAGTACGATAGCTCGATGTCTCAGATAAGCCTGTCTTCGATACGCGAATTATTGCAGAGATTCAAGCCGCTGCGCGGCACGAGTTTCACCTTTTTGTGCCTGGCTGTTTCGCTCGCCAGCGGCTCGGCGGCCGCCAGTCTCTTCTTTCCGGGCGGCGCACCGGCTGCGGAGTCCGACTACACGGTTGCCGCCAGCGACAAGACGCGAGCGGGATCCGGGGACGTGCTGGACAGGCTCCGCGCCGGTTTCAGCCTGAGTTACGAAAACAATGCGCGGACCGCGGCGGAACTCAGGTGGTTTGCCTCACACCCGGACTACCTGAACCGCGTCTTCACGCGGGCACAGCGCTACATGCCGTACATCGCCGCCGAGCTCGAACGCCGCGGAATGCCGCTGGAGCTCGCGCTGCTTCCCATCGTCGAGAGCGCCTACGATCCCTTTGCCTACTCGCACGGCCGCGCGGCCGGGCTGTGGCAGATGATCCCGGGAACGGCCAGGCGATTCGGTATCAAACAGAACTGGTGGTATGACGGTCGCCGCGACGTCGTCGACTCCACGCGCGCCGCGCTCGACTACCTGCAATATCTGCAGGGCCTCAATGACGGCGACTGGCTGAACGCCATCGCCTCGTACAACTCCGGCGAGGGCAATGTGCTGCGCGCCGCGCGTAACAACCGAAAATCGAACAAGCCGACGGACTTCTGGCACCTGAAGTTGCCAAGAGAGACGAGCATGTACGTACCCAAGCTGCTTGCCCTCGTCGAGATTGTCGCCGATCCGGGGAAATACAATCTGACGCTGCCTGCCGTCGTCGACGAGCAGCAATTCATCGTGGCCGATATTGGCAGCCAGCTCGACCTTGCCCTCGCCGCCGAACTCGCCGGCGTCGATGTGGATACCGTTTACCAGTACAACCCCGGCTATAACCGCTGGTCGACCGATCCGTCAGGCCCGCACAGGCTCGTGATGCCGGTGGACGTTGCCGAACAGTTCGTCGCCGCGCTCAACGAGGTGCCCGCCGCCGATCGCGTGCGCTGGCAACGACACAAGGTGAAAAGTGGCGAGGCGATTTCCCAGATTGCGGAGCGCTACAATACGACCGTGGCGACCATACGGGCGGCGAACCAGCTGCGCGGCAATACGATTCGCGCTGGCCATCATCTCATGATCCCGGTTGCGACCAAGCCGCTGAGCGCCTACAGCAAGAGCGCCGATGCGCGACTGGCAAAAACGCAGAACAGGGAGCGCGCTGGCAACAAGATCGAACATGTCGTCAGGAGCGGCGAAAGTTTCTGGACAATCTCGCGCCGCTACAATGTCTCGCACCGGCAACTGGCCGCCTGGAACGGCATGGCGCCGGGCGACACGCTCTCGGTTGGCAGGAAACTGGTCGTCTGGAGCAATAACGCGGTCACCGGCACCGTTATGGACGAGCCGCGAATGTCGCCTACGGCGGCGCTTGGCAACACAACGCGCAAGCTCAGCTACACGGTGCGCAACGGCGATTCGTTGTACCTCATCGCCAGCCGATTCCGCGTTACGATCGCGCAGCTGGCGCGCTGGAACAAGATCGACACGAACAAGATTCTGCGGCCGGGGCAAAAGCTCACGATGTACGTGGATGTGACGGCGCAGAGCAGCTGAGGCTGTAAAGCAGCCTGTCGGCTGCCGCTGCGCTTCGCGACCTGGGGGTCGCTCCTACACGGTTCTTTTCGACTCCGACACCGCGTCGAGCGTGACAGCCTGATAGCAGCCTGTCGGCTGCCGCTGCGCTTCGCGACCTGGGGGTCGCTCCTACACGGTTCTTTTCGATTCCGACACCGCGTCGAGCGTGACAGCCTGATAGCAGCCTGTCGGCTGCCGCTGCGCTTCGCGACCTGGGGGTCGCTCCTACACGGTTCTTTTCGATTCCGACACCGCGTCGAGCGTGACAGTCTGATAGCAGCCTGTCGGCTGCCGCTGCGCTTCGCGACCTGGGGGTCGCTCCTACACGGTTCTTTTCGGCTTCTGTATCGCGTTGCCGCCCTGTAGGAGCGGCCAGTGGCCGCGACAGGGAAGCGGCCAAGGCCGTGTGGGTGGCGCGACCGGCAATTTTTTTCAGGTAATATACGTCGCAGCACCCCAGGCAACGACAAGGAAATAACATGGGCTTCATGGCCGGCAAGAAGGCACTGATCGTCGGTGTCGCGAGTGATCGTTCCATCGCATCGGGTATTGCGGAGGCGTTTGCTCGCGAAGGCTGCGAGATTGCATTCACCTATCAGAACGAAAAGCTGAAGAGTCGCGTCGAGAAGCTCGCCGAGCGCCTCGGCCAGAATAGCCGGCTGCTGTTCCCCTGCGACGTCAGTTCCGACGAAGAAATCGATGCGGTGTTCAGTGCGCTAAGCAAGGAATGGGATGGTCTCGATATTATCGTTCATTCCGTCGGTTTCGCTCCGCGCGAGCAACTGGCGGGGGGCTTTGTCGAGTCGGTTACACGCGAAGGCTACGCGATCTCGCACGATATATCGGCTTACAGCCTGGCGGCACTCGTTAAGGCCGGCCTTCCGATGATGGAAGGTCGCAACGGTGCGATTCTCACGCTGACTTACAATGCCGCGACGCAGGTCGTGCCGAATTACAATGTCATGGGGCTCGCAAAAGCGAGCCTTGAGTCCTGTATGCGATTTCTGGCTGCGGATCTTGGACCGAAAGGCATTCGCGTGAATGCGATTTCGGCGGGCGCCGTCAAGACGCTGGCAGCCGCCGGCATCGGTGGTTTTCGCAAGATGCTGGGCTACGCGGAAAAGGCCGCTCCCCTGCGGCGCACCGTCACCATCGAAGAAATCGGAAACACGGCGGCATTCCTGTGTTCGGATCTCGCCTCGGGAATTACGGGCGAAACCACCTTCGTGGACGCCGGGGTCAACATCATGGGCATGGTATTCGACGAAGACTAGGCCGCTTTGCGCTCAGGCTCCTCGCCCAATGCCATTTTGGTCTGCTCGCCCTCAAGGCGCGCAACGATCGTTGCGCAGCAGGCGTCGCCCCAGATGTTGATGCTGGTGCGGCACATATCCAGAATGCGATCGAACACCAGCAACACGCCGATCGCCTCGACCGGCAGGCCCACGGCCGCAAGAATGATAGCAATGGCGACCAGTGACGCAGACGGAACCCCCGCTACGCCGATCGAGGTCAACAGGGCGATTACGACAATCGAAAACTGCACGCCAAGGGTCAGCTCGAGCCCGTAGGCCTGGGCGAGGAAAACGGCCGCCGCACATTCGTACAGCGCAGTACCGTTCATGTTGACCGTGGCGCCCAGCGGCAATACGAAACTCGATATCTTGTTGGATACGCCAACGTCGTTCTCGACGCAGTCCATCGTGACGGGCAGCGTCGCCGACGAAGACGCTGTTGAGAACGCGGTCAACATCGCCGGCGTCAATGCCGACATTGTCTTGTAAGGCCGCACCTTGCCGACGTAGCGAAGCAACGCTGGCAAGGTAACAACAGCGTGCACCAACAGCGCCGCGACAACACAAAACGCGAACACCGCGAGCGGGCGCACGGCCTTGAAGCCGGCCGTCACCATGACTTCGGCGACCAGCCCGAAAACGCCGATCGGCGCGAACTTCATGATCCACTCGGTCATGCTCATCATTACGTGGAACACGCCGTTCCAGAAATTGAACAGCGGCTCGGCAAACTGGTGCGCGAGATGCGTCATGAAGTAGCCGAACAGGATAGCGAAGAAAATCATTCCCAGCATCTGGCCTTCGGCCGCCGCCTGGACGATATTCGGCGGCACCATGCGCTTGAAGATCTCGGCAACGTCGCTGACGCCCTTGCCGCCTACCTTGCTGGAAATATCGGTGGTCTCTGCCTCGAGCGCCAGGATGTCGCGGGCAGGCTCCCCGTCAACGATGCCCGGCTTTACGATGTTGATAATGAACAGACCAACCAGGATAGCGGCCAGTGTCGTCGTCGCATAGAACAGCAGCGTCTTGCCGCCGAGGGCACCGAGGTTGCCGCCTGAGCCTATGCCTGCGACACCGACAATGATCGACGAAGTGATCAACGGCACGATGATCATCTTCAAGGCGTTGAGAAATATCTCGCCGATATAGTCGAAGACTGTGACGAATGGGACGCCGAGGATACCGGGTGAATACTCCGGCGTGGTTCCGGACCTGACGAGCAGGCCGGCCAAGACCGCCAGCCCGATCGCGATCAGAATCTGCCAGTGCAGCGCAAGTTTTCGCATAGCTCCCCCGTACGGCACTTCCGCCGCCGTTTTCGTTTCCAGGGAAGCTTACTGTATGAGGTCTTGTCCAGCCAGCACGTCCTTGTTGATGGCTATATCGGCATTCGCGCGAAGTGCCTGTACAAATGCGACGAAATCCCCGATTCCGGTCTGGTCGGCAAGCTGCAGCTTCCCGGCATCGCGATCTGCGACCGGTATGGATTCGGGCCGTCCCGGGATGACGGCATCGATGCTGAACACCGTATAACCGCCAGACTGGTTACGCGTGCTGCCGGTCGTCGGCTTGCCCTGAGTCGGTTTCGCCGCTGTGAAGACGGCAACGGTCAGTGCCTGATCGGCGTCTTCTGCGTTGCGCGTCATTACTTTGGATTGCGGCGCGCTGGCGGAGACGCTTGCGGCCGCCGTAGCGAAGTCCTCACCGGCATCCAGCGCAGCCAGCATGTCGTTGGCCCTTTCGCTCATCAGCAGTTCGGCCTGATCCGTCCTCAGTGTCGCCACAATTGTGTCGCGCACCTCTTCGAGCGGCCGACGCGATGCTTGCACATGTTTCGTCACGCTGAACACGGCCGAACGGTTTGCATCGATCTCGACGACCACCGACAGCAGACCGCCGTTCAATACGGACTCGTCGAAGATTGCGTCGATCGCCGCCTGGCTGAAACCGATCGCCCCGCCACCCTGGCGTGTGAAGCCGCTTGCGGTCTTCACTTCAACACCGACCGCCTCGGCCAGCGCACGAATATCAGTGGCATCGAACAACGCATCGGAAAGCCTGCGTTCGGATTCGCGAAACAGTCTCTCGGCCTGTTGCTCCTGCAACTCGGTCGTCAGCTCGCCGCGCACCTGCTCCAGGGGCAGCGGGCCACGTTCGAGTATGCGATCGAGACGCACGACGTGATAACCGAAGTCGGTTTTTATCGGGCCGACAATCTCGCCCTCGCCCATCGAGAAAATGGCGCCGCCCAGCTCGCCCGGAAGCTGCGTGCGAGTCAGAACGCCGAGGTCGCCCCCGCCGGGCGCCGTGGCGCCATCCTGCGAATGCTCGCGCGCGAGCTCTTCGAAAGATTCCCCGGACTGCGCACGCTCAAAAAGCTCACCAGCTTTCGCTTTCGCCGCATCTTCGTCATCGCCGAACGGAATAAGGATATGGCGCGCCTGGCGCTGCTCATCCTGCAGGTAACGATCAGAATTGAGCTCGTAATATTCCAGCAGGTCCTGCTCGCTGACGCTGACGTTGGCGGCGACACCGCTTCGCGAAACCTCGACATATTCAACGTCGGCCGACTCCGGGACCTGATATAGCATCGGATTATCGTCGTAGTAGGCGGCAACCATCTCGTCAGTGATGACGACTTCGTCCCCGACCGTCGTCGGAGCGATCGTTGCTGCGGTCACGACACGCTGTTCAGCAGCGAGATTGAGATAGCGACGGTAACTCGACGGCGTGACGATCGCCGAGCCGCGAATAGCGCGCTGCAACTGATCGCGGCGCAGCGACTGGCGTTGCGCCGCCTCGAAGCGCGCCGGCTCGTAACCCACCTGTGCCAGCATCGCGAGGTAGGTCTCGATGTCGAACTTGCCGTTCACCTGGAAGTCGGGTGCGCGCTGGATCATTGCCGTAACCTGGGCGTCGCTGATCTGGAAACCCGCCTCGTCAAGGTAGTTGTCGATAACGCGCTGCTGAACGAGCTGCTCGAGAATATTGGAGCGCAGCTGTTGGCGAATCTCCGCCGGCAGCTGAGCCAGCTGCGGATTGTTCTGCAGTTGATCGCGGTAAGCGTTCTCGAATTGTGCGACCCCGATATCGACGCCGTCGACCTTTGCCGCGTAACTGTTGCCGATAAAACTGTAGTTCAGGCCGACGAAAACGAACGACAGGCCGATGACGGCGAGGATCGTGATCGCGATCCAGCCGGTGAATTTTTCGCGAATATTCTGCAGCATGATTTGGGTATCTTGGTGGCCCGGGCGCATGGCCCGCAAATAAGGCGAGGCATTCTATCGGACGTGGGTCGGGAGGCCAATAGACAGGGCCCAGGAATATGCCGGCGATGTACCAGGCCGAGGGATCTCGTCGCGGCAATTCCAACGACCGCAGGAGTGACCCCTGGGTCGCGAAGCGCAGCGGCAGCCGCCAGGCTGCCAAGAGTTTCCCACCGTGCGGTAGCAGAACAGAACCCCGCAGGGTCGCGGCCAATGGCCGCTCCTACAGGTCCAATGCGAAAGGCCCGGGCGGGGTCGCGGCCGCTGGACGTTCCTGCAGGTCACAAGAACCGGGCAAAAAAATCCCCGAACCCAAACGGGTCCGGGGATTCTTCATCAGTGGCGGAGCGGACGGGACTCGAACCCGCGACCCCCGGCGTGACAGGCCGGTATTCTAACCAACTGAACTACCGCTCCGAATCTGGTGGGTGCTGACGGGATCGAACCGCCGACCCTCGCCTTGTAAGGGCGATGCTCTACCAGCTGAGCTAAGCACCCAGGAAGCCTGTGTCTGCAGGCTTCAACCCCCGCAAACACATGCATTTTCGAGGGCTGCCGCCCCGAAGGGCGCGCTAGTTTACGGCATCCTTCAGGCCTTTGCCAGCCTTAAATCCGGGCACATTACTGGCCTTGATCTGGATGGTTTCGCCGGTTCGTGGATTGCGTCCGGCGCGGGCCGCGCGGGCCTTAACAGAGAAAGTTCCGAAGCCAACGAGAGAAACCGAGCCGCCATTGGAAAGCGTCCCAGTGATGCTGTCGAGCACTGCGTCGACCGCCTTGGTTGCATCAGCGCGTGACAGTCCAGCGGCACTTGCAACCGCGTCTATTAGTTCACCTTTGTTCATGCTTTCACCCTTGCAGATTGATTGAAAGATTTGTCATCAATCCAGCGAGCTCCCCCCATGGTGCAATCCGCTGAATGGCTGCCTGCGGCTCCGTGCATCCGCCGACAGCTGCGGGACTTATACCAACTGACCTAATTACCGTCAAATATCGCTCAACCATGCGGGTTTCAGCATCTCAGTGCGGGCGTACGACGTCCTCGTTCTTTTGCTCGTCGGCCGGCGTTTTAGCCTCCGGTTCTTCGTCTCCCGACTTGGCATCGGGCACGGGCTGGTGCACCAGTGCGTGCTCCATGACCTGGTCGATCCATTTCACTGGAACTATCGTCAGCTTGTCCTTGATGTTCTTCGGTATTTCCGCGAGATCTTTTTCGTTCTCCTCGGGAATCAGGACCTTGCCGATGCCACCGCGATGGGCCGCCAGAAGCTTCTCCTTGAGCCCGCCTATCGGCAAGACTTCGCCTCTCAGAGTTATCTCGCCAGTCATGGCTACATCGCTCTTTACCGGGATATTTGTCAGTGCCGACACCAGGGCGGTGCACATGCCAACTCCCGCACTCGGGCCGTCCTTCGGCGTGGCCCCTTCGGGGACGTGAATATGCACGTCTACCTTCTGGTGGAAGTCCTCATCGATACCCAGAACCTTGGCACGGCTGCGAACGACGGTCATTGCCGCCTGGATCGATTCGGTCATGACCTCGCCGAGCTGACCCGTGTGGGTGAGCTTGCCCTTGCCGGGGACAACCGCCGCCTCGATGGTCAGCAATTCGCCGCCGACTTCGGTCCAGGCGAGGCCTGTAACCTGCCCGATCTGGTCGTTGTCCTCGGCCTTGCCATACCGGAAGCGGCGTACCCCCAGGTACTTTTCCATACTCTTGGGCGTCACCAGAACGCGATTGTCGCGCGGCTTCAGCAACAGCGACTTCACCACCTTGCGGCAGATCTTCGAGATCTCGCGCTCGAGGTTTCGCACGCCGGATTCGCGCGTGTAATGCTGGATGATGTCGCGAACGGCGTTCTCGGTGATCTTTAGTTCCGATTTCTTCAGGCCGTTTTCTTTCAGCTGCTTCGGGATAAGGTAGCGAAGCGCGATGTTGGTTTTCTCATCCTCGGTATACCCCGGAATGCGAATAACCTCCATGCGATCGAGCAACGGTGCCGGGATATTCAGGCTGTTCGCCGTGCAGACGAACATGGTGTCGGACAGATCGAAGTCGACCTCGAGGTAATGATCGGCAAACGTCGAATTCTGCTCGGGATCGAGCACTTCGAGCAACGCCGATGACGGATCGCCACGGAAGTCCATGGCCATCTTGTCTATCTCGTCGAGGAGGAAAAGCGGGTTGCGAACGCCCGTCTTCGAGAGGTTCTGGATGATCTTGCCCGGCATCGAGCCGATATAGGTGCGGCGGTGTCCGCGAATCTCCGCTTCGTCACGTACGCCACCCAATGACATGCGCACAAACTTGCGATTCGTCGAACGTGCAATGCTCTGACCCAGCGAGGTCTTACCGACACCCGGCGGTCCCACGAGGCACAGGATCGGCCCTTTGAGTTTCTTCACCCGCTGCTGTACGGCGAGGTACTCGAGGATGCGTTCCTTGACCTTCTCGAGACCGTAGTGATCGGCCTCGAGCACTTCTTCAGCTTTCTTCAGGTCTTTGAAGACCTTGCTGCGTTTCTTCCACGGCGCCTTGACCAGCCAGTCGACGTAGTTGCGGACGACGGTCGCTTCGGCGGACATCGGCGACATCATCTTCAGCTTGTTGAGTTCCGAGGTGGCCTTGTCCTTCGCCTCTTTCGGCATGCCGGCCTTCTCGATCTTCGCCTCGAGATCGGCGAGTTCGTTGGGGGCGTCTTCCATTTCGCCGAGCTCTTTCTGGATGGCCTTCATCTGCTCATTCAGGTAGTACTCGCGCTGGCTCTTCTCCATCTGCTGTTTGACGCGGCCACGGATGCGCTTCTCGATCTGCAGCACATCAATCTCACCTTCGATAATACCGAGCACCTGCTCGAGACGGCTCTTGACGTCCTGGATTTCGAGAATGCGCTGCTTCTCGGAGAGCTTCAGCGCCATGTGCGCCGCCACCGTATCGGCCAGACGACCCGGCTCGTCAATGCCGGACAGCGAGGTCAGTATCTCGGGCGGCACTTTCTTGTTCAGTTTCACGTATTGCTCGAACTGCGAAATAATCGAGCGCACGAGCACGTCGATCTCACGCTCGTCATGTCGATCTTCTTCGCTCAGCAGCGTGATTTCGGCGGAGAAATGGTCGCCGACGTTAAAACGATCGATCAGCGCCCGCTCGCCGCCCTCGACCAGAACCTTGACCGTGCCGTCAGGCAGCTTCAGCAGCTGCAGGATCGTCGCGAGCGTGCCAACCTCGTAGAGATCCGACGGTTGCGGATCGTCGAGGTCCGCCGTCTCCTGGGCCACCAGCAGTATGCGCTTGCCGGCGTCCATCGCCTTGTTCAGAGCTACGATGGACTTTTCGCGCCCGACGAAGAGCGGGATGACCATATGCGGATAGACGACGACGTCGCGCAGCGGCAATACCGGCACGCCGGACAGTTCGTCGCCCGCATTTTCCTCAATTGATGAAATCAGATCGTTCTCGGACACCAGGTTGGACCTCGTTCAAGTATGCTGTTAGAGGAGATGCGCCCTTATGGTCGCATTTCAAGCGGAACTGCCACACAAAAAGCCTATCGGCCGGTTGCCCGTGAGACTTAAGCGCCGTCCGAACCGGTAGGCCGAGGCGGCTGCTCGATATTCACAGTCGGCGGCTCGTCGGATTCGTAAATGACGTAGGGCTGCGTTTCACCGGTGACAACGGCCTCGTCAACGACAACCTTCTTGGCGTTGCTCGATGACGGCAGGTCATACATCGTATCGAGTAATACGTTTTCGAGGATGGTGCGCAGGCCGCGCGCGCCCGTCTTTCGCTCCATTGCCTTCTTGGCAACGGCGCGCAACGCGTCCTCGCGAAATTCCAGTTCGACCCCCTCCATCTCGAAGAGCCGGCCGTACTGTTTCGTCAGCGCGTTCTTTGGTTCGAGCAGGATCTGGATCAGCGCATCTTCGTCAAGCTCTTCCAGCGTCGCGACGACGGGAAGCCGGCCGACGAACTCAGGAATGAGGCCGAAGCGAATCAGGTCCTCCGGCTCCACGTCAACAAGCAACTCGCCGATGCTCTGCTCGTCTTCGCTGGTCTTCACGTCGGCGACGAAGCCGATGCCGCTCTTGGTCGAGCGATTCAGGATGATCTTTTCGAGGCCGGCGAATGCGCCGCCACAGATAAACAGGATATTGCCAGTATCGACCTGCAGGAATTCCTGCTGCGGATGCTTGCGCCCGCCCTGCGGCGGTACCGACGCGATCGTGCCCTCGATAAGCTTCAGCAGAGCCTGCTGCACACCCTCACCCGATACGTCCCTGGTGATCGAGGGGTTGTCCGACTTGCGCGAAATCTTGTCGATTTCGTCGATGTAGACAATTCCGGTCTGCGCCTTGTCGACGTCGTAGTCGCATTTTTGCAACAGCTTCTGGATGATGTTCTCGACGTCTTCGCCCACGTAGCCGGCTTCGGTAAGCGTGGTCGCATCGGCGATGGTGAAAGGCACATTCAACAGCCGCGCGAGCGTCTCGGCCAGCAGCGTCTTGCCGCAGCCCGTCGGGCCAATCAGCAGGATATTGCTTTTCGCGAGCTCTATGTCGTCCTTGCTGCGTTCTTTCTGACGATCATTCAGGCGCTTGTAGTGGTTGTATACGGCGACCGACAAGACCTTTTTCGCGCGCATCTGGCCAATGACGTACTCATCGAGTACATCCTTGATTTCTTTCGGCTTGGGAAGCTTGTCCTGGGCGGTATCACCCGTGTCCTCGAGCTCTTCGCGAATAATATCATTGCAGAGTTCGACGCACTCGTCACAGATAAAGACAGACGGGCCGGCGATCAGCTTGCGAACCTCGTGCTGGGATTTGCCGCAAAAAGAACAATAAAGGAGCTTGCCGTCCTCGTTCTTACCGCGGGAATCGTCGCTCATGCTGTGCCGGCCTCTGTGTCCAAAAAAATCAGTCTGTTACGTGCACTTAACGAGACTGGGGATGTATATAACATGCGCTCTTTCGAGGTGCAAAGCGCCACGTCTCGGAAGTGACAGCTGCTGTCCTAAGTTATTGATTTACTGACAATCAGTGTTCGTCTTTGTCGGCGATCTGCTGGCGCTTTTCAAGCACATTGTCAACCAGCCCGTACTCGCGGGCCGCTTCCGCGCTCATGAAATTGTCGCGCTCGAGATCCTGCTCGATACGCTCGATCGTCTGTCCGGTGTGTTTCGCCATGATCTTGTTGAGGCGGCGCTTCAGCTCAAGCACTTCCTGGGCGTGAATGTGAATATCCGTCACCTGGCCCTGGTAGCCGGCGCTCGGCTGGTGAACCATGACGCGGGAATGCGGTAGCGCATAGCGTTTGCCTTTGGCGCCGCCGGCGAGCAGCAGCGCACCCATGCTCGCCGCCTGACCAACGCAGATCGTCGACACGTCGCAATTGATGAACTGCATCGTGTCATAGATGGACAGGCCAGAAGACACCACGCCGCCGGGCGAATTGATGTAGAGATGGATATCCTTGTTGGCGTTCTCGGATTCCAGGTAGAGAAGCTGCGCAACGACGAGGTTGGCCATCTGATCCTCGACCGGACCGACGATAAAAATCAGGCGATCTTTCAGGAGCCTTGAGTAGATGTCGTAGGCACGCTCGCCACGCGCCGTCTGTTCGACAACCATGGGTACGAGGTTCAATGCTGTTGCGCTCATAGTGTGATTTCCGTTTTGGCCGACAGTTCGGCGTTGCTGGCGGGCATTATCTCACGGCGAGGGTGCGTTCATGTAGTCCTTGAAGGAGATCTTCCTGGCCTTGACCTTGCCATTCTCCAGTAACCAGTCGACCGCCATCTGTTCGACTACCATGGGCTCGACCTGTTGCATGACCTGCGGGTTGCTCAGGTACATTTCAACCATCTCGTCGGAATTCTCGTAGCTCGCGCACATTTCTTCTACGTGCGCACGCAGCCTGGCATCGTCCGCCTTGAGTTCCTTGTCGGCAATGACCTGGCGCAGCAACAAGCCCAGGCGCACGCGTTTTTTCGCCGCTTCGAGAAAATTCTCGACCGGCGGCGCCTGGTCGTGATCCTCGATCCCCAAGCGACGCATGGCGTCGTGCTGCAGCGAGTGCGCCTCCTGGTCCGTGAGGGTTTTCGGGACCTCCAGCGGGTTGGTCGCGAGCAGCGATTCCATGACCTGCTCGCGCACATCGTTCTTGACCTTCTGCGCGGCCTCGCGCTGCATGTTCTCGCGCACGTCCTTGATGAATTGCTCCAGGCCACCCTCGGTGACGTTGAACATTTCCGCAAACTCGTCGTTGAGCTCGGGGAGCACACGCTCTTCAACGCGGTGCGTCTTGATGGAGAAGTCGGCCTTCTGCCCGGCCAGATCGGCTGCGTGGTAGTCCTTCGGGAACCTGACCTTGAAGGTCTTCTCGTCACCGGCCTTTATGCCTTTGAGTCCCTTTTCGAAATCCGGCAGCATCTGCCCCTCGCCCAGGATAACGGGGATCTCGGTACCCTGGCCGCCCGGAAACGCCTCGCCATTCAGCTCGCCTGAGAAATCCACGATCACCCGGTCGCCGTCCTTGCTCTTGCGATCGACGCTTTCCCAGGTCGCCTTCTGCGTACGCAGGTTCAGCAGCATGTCGTCGACATCGCCCTCGCCTATTTGCACGTCGGGCCTGTCGACCTTGATCTTGTCGAGGTCCTTGAGCGCGACCTCGGGCATGATTTCGAATGTCGCCACGTAGGCAAAGGTCTTGCCGTCCTCGCCCTCGGTTTCGATCCTGGGGCCCCCGGCGGGATGCAGGTTCTGCTGAGTTACGGCCTCGGAATAGCTTTTCTGAAGAAACTCTCCGAGCACTTCCTCCCGTACCTGCTTGCCGTAGCGCTGCCTGACAACCTTCGGCGGCACTTTGCCGGGACGGAATCCCTTGATTTTCACCGTGCGACCCACCTTCTGCAGGCGTGAGTCCACTTGCTGTTGGATAGGCTCGATCGGGAGTTCCACGCGCATGCGGCGTTCCAGAGCGCCGGTCGACTCGACAGTGACGTTCATTGTATAAATTCTCTATTAAATTAGTGACTTATGATGCATTCCAGGATCGGGCGGGACTTGGTGCGAAAGGAGAGACTCGAACTCTCACGGGTTACCCCACTGGCACCTAAAGCCAGCGCGTCTACCAATTCCGCCACTTTCGCACGATGTGTGCGACGCCGAAACCCGCACTACCTGTCCAGCCGGCCATTATATAGCGGTCGCAATCGGCAATGCACGCCCGGCGTTATGCCTGTCGAAAACGGGACGCCGCGGCAGCGGCGTGCAGGGTCCGGGGCTCAGGCGAGGAAGCGAAATCGATGCGAAAGGCGCTCATCGAGGCTGTGTGCCCGGCCAGCATGCACGCTTGCCAGCACGACGAAAATGACGAACCAGATGGCGTCGTGGTTCTGCGCATCGAGAAATCCCTGCCCTTTCGCCGCCCAGAAGGCCGCCACCATCAGTGCGCCGGCTATCGATGCCCAGCGCGTCGCCAGGCCCATGATCAACGCAAGACCGATCGCGAGTTCACCCCACGACACCAGGAACGCGAATACACCCTTGTTGGGCAGCACCACGGATTCCAGAAACGGCCGTATGAAGGCGGCGCTGTTATCCAGCTGGCCCGACACAAACCCGGCAAGCCCGTTCGCGAACTCGGGGTTCCTGACCTTGCCGAAGCCATAGTAGAGAAAAAACACGCCGGTGTAGACGCGCAGCAGTGTGATCGGCCAGAGGTGCACGGATTTTTTGCGACGAAATTCATCGAGCTTTGACATGGCACGCTCCATCAGCGTCGGGAACCTGGCCCGATGATAGCGCGAATAGTTGCTTATCGGGCAGAGACACTTACTATTTGCCGGATGAAGGACGACAAGAAAACAACATCCGGCGCACAGGGCATGAACGTGTCCGGCCTGCGCCGCTCGGCGACCGGGTTCGCACTCGATCGCGACGATCTCGACGACGACCCGATTCTGCAATTCGCGGACTGGTTTGGCTACGCCTGCGAGACGGTACCGATGGATCCGAACGCGGCATTCATCGCAACGGTCGACGTCGAGGGCCGGCCGTCCAACCGTACTGTACTGCTGAAATACTTCGACGAGAAAGGCTTCGTCTTCTTCTCCAACTTCGAGAGCAAGAAGGCTCGGGATATCGAGGCGAACCCCAACGTTGCCATGCTGTTCTTCTGGTCGGATGCGGCGAGGCAGGTCCGAATCACAGGCACGGCGGAGAAAATACCGACGAG
This sequence comes from uncultured Gammaproteobacteria bacterium, assembly GCA_963701335.1. GTDB lineage: Bacteria > Pseudomonadota > Gammaproteobacteria > Steroidobacterales > Woeseiaceae > UBA1847. Next base: position 1,085,879 of record CAVOZR010000004.1, on the reverse strand, counting down.
CGAGACCCTGAAGTACTTCATGACCCGGCCGCGCGGCAGCCAGATCGGCGCGTGGGTGTCGGCGCAGAGCAGCGTAATCTCCTCGCGCTCCCTGCTCGAGACCGAATTCCAGAAATTGAAAGCGAAATTCAGGAACAAGGAAGTGCCCCTGCCTTCGTTCTGGGGAGGCTATCGCGTCGTTCCGCGCGAGATCGAATTCTGGCAGGGCCGGCGCAATCGCCTGCACGATCGTTTTCTCTATACCCTCACCGAAGACGGCGGCTGGGCGATCAGCCGGCTGGCGCCCTAGGGGCCTCGCCGGCAGAAAGCAATCCTCCGGCGACAGGAACTTCTGCCGTGGCGACCCCTGGCCGGGACACTGACATTTGTCAGATTGATCTACGTAGATACCGAGAATGCTTGGGCAAAAGTCACTATCGATACGGAATTCGCGCTCGTGGTTTCATTGGCGGACACACCAGTCGGTAGCGATCCATGACCTGCAGCAACTGCGAATGCCCTTTCTACGAATTGCACACCGATGTCGGGCTGTTTTCGGCTACCGACCTCAATTGCCTTGTCACCGACGCGGTGAAGCAGATCCAATTCTCCGCAGGGGATGTCCTCTTCACTCAGGGACAGCCGAGCTCGAGCCTGTATTCATTGAGCAGCGGTCTCGTCAAGATAACCAGCAACGCGAACGACGGTCGCGAGCAAATCGTGGGACTCAGCAGCCCCGGCAAATTGCTGGTAGGCCTGCAGTCGCTGGACCAGGATCATTACCAGTACACCGCTGTTGCCGCAACAGAGGGCGGTGCGTGCAAGATCCGGCATCGCGCCCTGCTGAAGGCGCTCGATGACCGTCCGGAGATAGCGCGGCGCATCATCGATGCGCTGAATGCGCAGCTGGCGCATAGCCGAATGCTGATGAAAGTAATGGGCCACAAGACGGCGGCCGAGAAAATCGCCGCATTCATCCTGCTGCTTGCACCGAAAGCCGAGGGACAAAACGACAGGTTTGCGCTGCCATTCTCACGCAACGACATTGCGGACTTCCTCGGGCTCAGCGAGGAAACGGTTTGCCGACAGATGGCGAACATGAAACGCGACGGGGTCATCTACGCGCCCCGCGGCAAGATGCGCATCCAGGACTGGGGTCGACTGCGTGCGATCGCGGGCGAACGGGCACTGTAAGCAGGTCAGGGATTGGTGGGCCCCCGGGGACTCGAACCCCGGACCAAGAGATTAAGAGTCTCCTGCTCTACCAACTGAGCTAGAGGCCCAACCGTGACGGCGTGCGATACACGCCCCTGCTTGAAAGTGGGGTGGACGATGGGACTCGAACCCTAGCCAAGAGTTTCCCCGAGTCCCGGGCCGCCTACCCGATTCTTTCACTGTGACCGACCGGGATCATAAACAATCGATCCCGGTTGGCGCGACAGGCCGTGACGTACACCGACCTACCAAAAAAGTGGGGTGGACGATGGGACTCGAACCCCACTCCGGAGGATCGCTGAACCCGGTTCACCCACCCGGCTGCTACTTGTGCCCGGCCGGGATCATAAAAAAATCGATCCCGGTCGTGCCGACAACCAGTGCTTTGGCACGGGTCGCCACCAAAAATGGGGTGGACGATGGGACTCGAACCCCACTCAGGAAGTTCGCGGAACCCTGTTCACCCACCCGGCCTGCTACGTGTACCCGACCGGGATCATAAAACAATCGATCCCGGTGGCGCGACAGGCCGTGACGTATACCGACCCACCAAAAAGGTGGGGTGGACGATGGGACTCGAACCCACGACGACCGGGATCACAACCCGGGGCTCTACCAACTGAGCTACGCCCACCACGGTAAACTTCAATTTTACTCGCAATTCGCCATCTCGATGCAAGCGCATTGCGATGGCGCGCCCGGCAGGACTCGAACCTGCAACATTCAGCTTAGAAGGCTGATGCTCTATCCAATTGAGCTACGGGCGCCTCTAATATGTCCGTCCTGCCGAAACCGAAACCTGGTCGGGGCAGAGGGATTCGAACCCCCGACCCTCTGCTCCCAAAGCAGATGCGCTACCAGACTGCGCCATGCCCCGATGCCAGTATCTTCGCCACACAGCCTCCGAACAACGCCGGATTTTGCGGGGGCACGATCATACGGGCGCCGGCCAGAGCAAGCAAGGACTTGCGCCGGCGCTGGCCGCGGCGTGGCCGGGCATCCCGGGCTCTGGTATCTTGCCGCTTGCAGAATTGTCGACGACCCTGGAGGGACGATGAAAAAGACCCTGATGACGGCCTTGCTCATGCTGAGCTCGTGCTTTGCTTTCGCGGCCGAACAGATTCCGGCGCACCCGCATATCGAAATGGTGACGTCGGTGGGCACCATCAAGCTCGAACTCGACGGAAAACAGGCGCCACTTACCGTCGCTCACGTTCTCAAACTGGTCGACAGCGGCTTTTACGACGGCACGATTTTTCACCGTGTCATTCCCGGCTTCATGGCACAGGGAGGCGGCTATACGCCCGGCCTCAAACTCAAGAAAACAGATGAGACGATAGCGAACGAGTCGGGCAACGGCCTGACCAACGCTCGCGGCACGATCGCCATGGCCCGCACGGCGGACCCGCATTCAGCGAACTCGCAATTCTTTATCAACGTTGCCGACAACAAGCGACTCGATCCGACGAAGGACCCTTTCAAGGGCAGTTGGGGCTACACTGTATTCGGCTCGGTTATCGAGGGCATGGACGTCGTTGACGAAATCGTGAACTCCAGGACCGGTCCCGCAGGTGAGTTTTCAAGAGACGTTCCGCTCGTTCCGATTATTATCAAGAAGGTCTCACAGCTTACCTACGAGTGAGCTGACGTCAGATGACAACGCTCTTCATATCGGACCTCCACCTCGAGTCCAGCAAACCCGAGATCGGCAGGCAGTTCCTGGCGTTTCTGGAGGGCGAGGCAAGCGAGGCCGATGCGCTGTATATCCTCGGCGACCTGTTCGAATCCTGGGTCGGAGACGATGACCCGAATCCGCACTACGCAGTCATGAAGAGCGGACTCCGGCGGCTCGTCAATGCAGGCGTGCCAGTGTTTTTCATGCACGGCAACCGGGACTTCATGATCGGAGCGGAATTTGCCGAGGAGACGGGCGTAACGATTCTCGACGATCCCGAGATAATCGAGCTGCACGGAGAAAAGGTAATGTTGAGCCACGGCGACGCCTTGTGCATCGACGACAAACAATACCAGCAGCTGCGGCTTATGACGCGCAATCCCGAATGGCAGGCGATGATGCGCGCCAAGTCGCTCACGGAGCGCCTTGTGTTCGCGGAAAATGCAAGGCGACAGAGCCAGGAATACAATGACTCGGTTGGCGAAGACATCATGGACGTCAACCAGGATGCCGTCGTGGGGACTTTTCGAAACCGCGATATCGACGTCTTGCTGCATGGCCATACGCATCGACCGGCAGTGCACGAGATCGATCTCAAGGGCCGGACGGGTAAGCGCATCGTCCTCGGTGACTGGTTCGAGCAGGGCAGCGTCGTGCGATGGGACGAGTCAGGGCCGCGTCTCGAGGTCCTGCCGCGTCACTAGTGTCCTGTTTGCCTGGTTCGTTGACTTTCAGAAATCTTGCATCGGCCTGCTAGAGGGGCGGGCCGGAATGAAATCGAAAATCCGGATCAGGGTCTGACACAAGCCCGGCCTCGATCGTCTTCAGCTCGCGAAGGCGCGCTTCGATCTCATCGTCACAGACTCCGCACTCGGAACGCGCAAACGCAATGTAGTGTTCGAAGTGGCGCGCCTCGGACGCCAGCAATCCGGCATAGAAGCGGCCGAGTCTCTGCGGCAACCGCGGCGCCAGTCGCGCGAAGCGTTCGCAGGATCGCGCTTCGATCAGCGCGCCGATCAACAGCAGATCGAGCAACTTGTGGGGCTCCGTTGCACGCGATTCCTCTCGAAGCCGACCCGCGTAGCGCGAGGCGCTGAGGCGCTGAAACGGAACCTTCATGTCATCCAGCAGTGCGCGAACCTGCTCGAAATGCCTCAGTTCTTCGCGCGCCAGCCTGGACATTCGCTGAGCCAGGGCTGCCCTGTCCGGATAGCGGTATAGAAAACCGAGCGCAGTCGATGCCGCCTTGAGTTCGCAATTCGCGTGATCGAGCAACACCTCTGGCAGCCGTTCACACGCCTCGGAAAGCCATGCTTCCGGCGTCGCCGTGGCCAGGAATTCCGCGATACCCGTTGGCACCTGGCAGGCTATAGCCACTCTTCGACCTCCGCAGCGTTTTGCAGGCGGTCACCGGGATCCTTGGCCAGCATCAGGTTGATCAGCATCTGGTATTCGGCAAACCTCAGCGGCAGCAACGGAATCGGTGCCATCGCATGCTTGTAGATGATGCCCATGGCGGAATCTGCCATGTACGGTTTCTCACCGGTCAGCATCTCGTAGAATACGACGCCGAGGCTGTAAATATCGCTGCGCTCATCGACGCCGTTGCCGTGACCCTGCTCCGGGCTCATGTAGTAAGGGGTGCCGAAGATCTCGCCCTTGTCGGTAATTTCACTCTCCAGTTTTGCACGCTTCGCCAGCCCGAAATCAATCAGCGCTATCGATCCGTCCTTGCGCAGCATGATATTGCCGGGCTTCAGGTCCCGATGCAGCACGCCATGCTCGTGGACGGCCGACAAGCCGCTCGCGATCTGGCGCAGGTAGCTGACGGCCTCCGTGCGCTCAATGCCGGTGTCGATCTTGTTGCGCAGATCGCCGCCGTCCAGGTATTCCATGGCGATATGAGCGTGATCGTCCGCCACCCCGAGGTCGTAAATCCTGACGATATTGGGATGGCTCATCTCGGCGATCGTTTCGTACTCCTGGAGAAAACGATCGAACGCGCCGATACTGGCGTCCCGGCCCGACGGCTGACGAAGCACCTTCAACACCACCAAAAGGTTCTCGGAGGTTCGTTCGGCGAGGTACACACCCGAATGCTCTGTGGAACCCAGCTTGCGGATGAAACGGTAGCCTTTGATCAGCGGGTGAATACCTGTCCTGAGATCGCCAACGAACAGCGAATTCGTCGAGGAGCCGCGGTCCCCTGCAAGCAAAAGGTCACTCAGACGGACTATCAGTGAGGCGTGGTTGAAGTGCTCACGCATGAAGCAGGCGTCCGGCGCAATGCGTCGAATCTCCGGCAACTCGTCCTCGGAGCCGAAGTAAATGACCGGAGGCAGCCCTAATCTGCCGGCAAAGCGCCGCAGCGCGTCGATGCCCTCGCGATCCTCACCCTGTCTGTTGCCGACCAGCAACAGATCGTTGCCCGCGCCGGAAAACTCATCGGGCAGGTGGCCGGCGACGGTCGGATCGTATTCAGTCAGTACAGCGTCTGGCCAGTGTGTGGTGACGTGGTGCGCGAGCAGCCGCCGGAAATCGGCCTGCGCGTCGATGATCATGACCCGGATGCTCATGCGTGACGAATCGCGACTACCGGCCGGGCGGCAGGATGAAACCTACAACGCAACGACGTTGGAGGCCCGCTTCTCCTTTCCGTGCCGGGACTGTTTGGCAGCGTCGTTACGCCTCGTCTCCAACTCATCCAGGTATTCACTGGTCACGTCGCCGGTGACATATTCGCCAGAGAAACACGATGTATCGAATTCACGAATGGCCGAGTTGCCGTGCCGCACGGATCGAATCAGGCCATGCAGGTCCTGGTAGATCAGGCGGTCTGCTCCGATGATCTCCTGAATCTCCTCGATGCTTCTCCCGTTGGCGATCAATTCCGAAGCGGCGGGCATGTCGATGCCGTATACGTTGGGGTAGCGTACCGGCGGCGCCGCCGAGGCAAAGTAGACTTTGCGGGCACCCGCCTCGCGCGCCAACTTGATGATCTGCTGCGAAGTGGTGCCGCGAACGATCGAGTCGTCGACCAGCAGCACGTTCTTCTTGCGGAACTCGAGGTCGATGGCATTCAGCTTGCGCCGCACCGACTGCGCCCGTTCAGCCTGGCCCGGCATGATGAAGGTGCGTCCAATATAACGATTCTTGATAAAGCCTTCCCGATACTTGACACCGAGATGATAGGCGACCTGCAGCGCCGCGGTGCGGCTGGTATCGGGAATCGGGATAACGACGTCGATATCGTGATCAGGGAATTCGCGCACGATCTTGCCCGCCAGCTGTTCGCCCATCCTGAGCCGCGCCTTGTAAACCGACAGGTCGTCGAGAATCGAATCGGGCCGCGCAAAATAGACGTATTCGAATATGCAAGGCCTGTGCTGTGTCTCGCCATCGTAGTCCCGCACATGCAGGGTGCCGTTGTTTTCAATGAAAACACATTCGCCCGGAGCCACGTCACGCACACGCTTGAACTGCAGGGAGTCGAGCGCCACGCTTTCCGAGGCGACCATGTAGTCTTTCTGTCCCTTGGTCTTGCGCTTGCCCAGGACCAGCGGCCGGATGCCGTGCGGATCTCGAAATGCAACGATACCGAAGCCGATGATCATCGCCACAACGGCGTATCCACCTTTGCAGCGTTTGTGCACCGCTGCGACCGCCTCAAATATATTCTCCGGCGTGGGGCTGCCGTTTACGACCTGCTGTAATTCATGGGCAAACACGTTGAGCAGAACTTCGGAATCGGAATTCGTGCTCAAGTGGCGACGGTCTTCGTCGATAAGCAGCTCCGCAAGTTCGTCGTAGTTCGTCAGGTTGCCGTTGTGAGCCAGGCAGATTCCGTAGGGCGAATTCACGTAAAACGGTTGAGCCTCGGAGGACTTCGCGCCGCCCGCGGTCGGGTAGCGAACGTGGCCAATGCCCACGGTGCCGGTCAGACGCAACATATGGCGGTGGCGAAACACGTCCCGGACGAGGCCGTTCGCCTTGCGCTGCGTAAGCCCGTCCTGCTCGCTCCAGGTTACGATGCCGGCGGCGTCCTGTCCGCGGTGCTGCATGACGGTCAACGCGTTATACAGATCCTGATTGACCGCTTGTGCACTGACAATTCCAACAACGCCACACATCGCCTATTCTCTCCTTGACCGTCAGGTCACACCAGGGTTTACAAGGTCTTCCGGAATCTGCACCGGCAATGTTTCCGCCGCATCCTCCGGCATCAGCAATTCCAGTCCCCTCGGCGCCATCACCTTGATCCAGTCGGCCACAACTTCGACATGGGGAATCAGTCTTGAATGCAACCACCAGTCGTCATTATCGAAACCGGCGAACTGGCCGCCAATGATAAAGACCGCCAGCAACAAGACGCCGCGAACGGCGCCGAACAGGGAGCCGAAAAACCGGTCCATGCCACTGAGTACGGACATGCGCACCAGCTTCGATATGCCCCACCCCAATAAGCCACCAAGCGACAGAATGATGGCAAATACGAGGATCCGCCCAAACCACATCTGCAGCTCTTCGGAACTCAACCAGCTGGAGGAAACGTCGCCAACGGCCGGCCCAAAATACAGTGCGGCCCAGATTGCGATCAACAGGGCTGCGATCGATATCGCCTCCTTGACGAAACCACGCACCAGCCCAACGACGACGGAGACGAGTAGTGCAACCGCAATGATTATGTCGATGATCGGCATCGGCGATGTTGATTCAGTTCTGCCCGGAGAGGGACGTTGAGGCGTCGCAGTCTATCACGGGTGCGGAACCACTTGCCCTTCCTGGCCGACCTTGCTCAGGCGCCGTGCCATGGCTTCGGCGCTCTCGCGATCTTTCTGCGGTCCGATACGCACGCGATGCAGCTGGCCGGAGGACGTCGTCAGCTGGCTGAGAAATGCGGCGTAGCCCTGCTTGCGAAGGTCCGCCGCCAGTTTTTCCGCGTTCTCCTTGTTCGAGAAACTACCGAGCTGCACCGCCCACATACCGGTCGGCGAGGTCTTCGCCGCGCTGGCAGGCTCGGTCTTCGGCGCGGACACAGCGACGTCCGGCGCCGCTTGTGACTGTTTCTCGATCACCGCGGGCGCTTTCTCTGCCGCCCGCGTCTCGGTCGGCGCCGGCTCTTGCACCCTGGGCGTCTCGGCCCTGGCCTGGACTGCGTCCGGCCCTGGTACCGACGTTTTCGCGCTGGCGGCCGGCACCGGTTCACTGCGATTCCTCTCAAGCACCACCGTCTGGGTTTTCTCGGCCTCCTGCCCCGGCAGCAGCACCGGCTCGGAGACAATCTCGTCTTCACCCGGCGGGCCGTCCAGGAATATGGGCACAACCAGCACCACAAGCAGCACGAGTACGGCTGCGCCGATAATGCGTTCTTTCAAGGCTCGTTCCATCATGATTCGGGCCGCGAGTATAGCGCAAGGTTTCGCAGTGCGGGACCAATCAGGAAAAACGATCCCGTCAACAGTATTCTGTCATTTTTTTCAGCATTTCGCCGCGCGTATTGCATTGCGTCGTGCAGGGAATCGGCGATTCGACAGGGTCTGTTGCAGGCGTTCGAGATGCGCCGCCCCAGTTCATCCGCATCGATGGCCCTCGGACTTTCCGCACTAGCGGCAATCCAGTGATCAACGAACCTGTCGAGCGGCCTGACGATGCCCTCGACATCCTTGTCGTCAAGCGCGCCGATAATCGCCCAGGTAGCTCCTGCTTCCGGCAACGCTGAAAGCGCATCGGCGAGAACGGTGGCGCCCGCCGGATTGTGCGCGACATCCAGCAGCCATTCAGCGCCGGCCACCTGCATCGTCTGCAGACGCCCCGCCAGCGTCACCGCCGGCAATACCCCGTTAATCAAGTCGCGCTGCAGGACTTCTTCGAAGCCCGCGACCTCCAGAAGCTTGAGCACAGCCGCCGCGTTGCCGAGCTGGAATTCACCGCGCAAGCCGGGCAAGGCCAGGCCTGTCAGGGACACACTCTGGCCGGTCCATCGCCAGCCGCCGCCGTCGTCGGCCTCGTAGTCAAAATCGCGCCCGGGCAGCGCGAGTCTCGCCCCGGTTTCCTCTGCATGAGCAATCAGGGACCGCGGTACGTCGCGCGATCCGAAAACGGTGGCAACGCCTCGGCGCATCACGCCCGCCTTCTCAATCGCAATCGTTTCTACGTCGTGTCCCAGCCATTCGCAGTGATCCAGCGCTATATTCGTGATCAGCGAGGCGCTGGGTTCGACGGCGTTGCAGGCATCCAGGCGTCCCCCGAGACCGATCTCCAGCACCCAGACGTCCAGCCCGAGCCTGGAAAAAACCACCATTGCCGCCAGGGTACCGTACTCGAAATAGGTCAGCGGCAAGTCATCGCGCACGGATTCGACGCGCTCGAATGCGGCGATGATCTGCTCATCGGAAGCCGGCACGCCGGCGACGGCAATGCGCTCGTTGTAACGAAGCAGATGCGGGGAGGTGTAGGCCCCGACCCGGTAGCCAGCCGCGCCGAGGAGCGCATCGAGCATCGCGACACTGGAGCCTTTGCCGTTGGTGCCGGCGACCAGTAACACGTGCTCGGGAACCGGCAGGGACAGCCGTTCGAGAACCGCTCTGACGCGCTCCAGACCGAGGTCGATTTCCGTGGGCGACAGGGTCTCGAGCCAGGTCAGCCAGTCATTGAGGGACGAGTGTGTCAGGTGGCGGGTACGGGACTGGGCCGGCCTTCGAACTTTGCCAGCAGGTCGGCGATGGACGCACGCATCTTGCGGCGGTCGACGATCATGTCGATCGCGCCGTGATCAAGCAGGAATTCACTGCGCTGGAAACCCTCGGGAAGGCTCTGGCCAACCGTTTGCTCGATGACCCTCGGTCCAGCAAAACCTATCAGCGCCTGGGGCTCTGCGATATTGACGTCGCCAAGCATGGCAAGGCTCGCCGACACGCCACCTGTCGTCGGGTCTGTCAGCACCGAGATATAGGGAATGTTCAGGGCACCCAGCCTGGCGAGCGCGGCTGATGTCTTGGCCATTTGCAGCAACGAAAACAGCGCCTCCTGCATGCGTGCACCGCCGCTGGCCGAAAAACAGATGAACGGCATGTTATTGTCGGCGGCATGTCGTGCCGCACGGGCGAAGCGCTCGCCGACCACCGAGCCCATGGAACCACCCATGAATGCAAACTCGAAAGCGCAGACGACAACAGGGCGTCCGAACAACGTACCGGTAACGCTGACGAGCGCGTCCTTTTCCCCGGTTTTCCTCTGCGTCGCCAGCAGCCGATCGCGATAGCGTTTGCTGTCACGAAACTTCAGCGGATCCTCCGGCTCCAGGTTTGCCGACAGCTCCTGCTGTGACTTGGGATCCAGGAAGACGTTGAGGCGCTGCCTCGCACCGATACGAATATGGTAGGCACACTTGGGACAAACCTGCACATTGCGCTCCAGCTCATTTCGATAGAGCTGCGCATCACAGGCCGGGCACTTTATCCAGACACCCTCCGGCACCGATTTTTTTCGCTTTTCCGTGCTGATGCGCGAGGGCATCAATTTTTCGAACCAACTCATTGCGACATGATATCCATATACCCCATTAACAGCCAGCTGCCGGCGCGCCATACGTGAGCGGCTCGGGAATGCCGAAATCGGCCGGATAGCCGACTCTCACCAGGGTGAGGCCGTGCGGTGGCGCGGCGATTCCGCCGGCCTTCCGGTCGCGGCTGTCAAGCACCTCGTGCATCCATGCAGGGTCTCGTTCGCCCAGTCCAACGCAGACCAGTGATCCGGCAATGTTTCTGACCATATGCTGCAGGAAGGCGTTGGCGGTCACGGTAAGCGTGACCCAGTCGCCGTCCCGCCGCACGGCAATCGACGTAATGTCGCGCACAGCTGTCGAAGCCTGGCAGCCGGCCGCGCGAAACGCGGAAAAATCATGCCGGCCCAGCAAGCGCTGTGCCGCCTCATGCATCGACTCCGAATCCAGCACCTGGTGCACCCACCAGGCGCGATGGCGGTACAGCGCGGAACGCTCCAGCCGATTGAGGATGCGATAGCTGTAGCTGCGCGAGGTGGCGGAGAAGCGCGCATGAAACGCGTTCGCAACGCGCATCGACCAGCTCACGCTTATATCGTCCGGGAGGTTGCTGTTGGCGCCAAGCAGCCAGCCACGATCACTGCGTTCGCTTTGTGTGTCGAAATGAACGACCTGACCGGAGGCGTGCACACCGGTGTCGGTGCGGCCCGCACACACGACATCGATGGTTTCATTGGCGACCCGCGCAAGCGCCTCCTCGAGGCGCTGCTGCACGCCCAGGCCGGTCAGTTGACGCTGCCAGCCGTTGTAACCCGTACCGTCGTACTCAATGCCGAGCGCGATGCGAATGAGACGGACCGTTATCGGCGGATCAGGATACTAGCTGGGCAGAGAATCGAGCAGCTGTTGTGCCTGTTGACGCTGACCGTCGTCACCTTCATCCAGCACTTCCTCGAGGATGCTGCGCGCACCCGCAGGATCGCCCATGTCGACGTAGGCACGGGCGAGGTCCAGCTTCGTCCCGACTTCCGTCATCGTGCGGGCATCGTGCAGGTCGTCGCTCATATCCTCAGGACCCAGCGACATCGTCGGCACCTCGGCTGTCTTGCCCGATACCGACGGCCGCGGCTGCTCGACCGTTGCATCGTCACGCAGCTGCTCGACCGTATCGCCACCTTCGCTGAGTTTGAGCGCCGCCGTGAGGTCATCCAGGTCGAGATCAACGTCGCTCATTGCCGGCATTTCGCCCGTCTCGTCGAGGTCCTGCGCGGGAAACGCGTCCGCCGGCAAGGCTTCTGTTTTCGCAAAATCGAAATCATCGTCACCGTCGTCCAGCGACGCCAGCAGGGTGGCCTCATCGTCACCGATACTCGCATCCACATCGGTGCCCGTTTCGACCGCCATGTCGTCACTCAACACCTGCGTCAGGCCGGTCGCATCGAGCAGGCTGTCGTCGATGCTGATTTCGGTTTCGGCCGTGTCATCATCCTGCGAAACGTCGAGAAACGGGCTGCGACCGGTTTCGTCGCGTGCCAGGTTCATTTCGCCGGTAGCGTCGAGGTCGAACAGTTCACCCAGGTCCAGCCCTTCACGCACACCGGTTGCATTCGGATCAATTTCCGGGTTCTTGCCCGTTACCGAACCGGTATCGGTAAAGACGTCGGTAAGCGCTTCGTTGGTACCAGTCGCGTCGAGATCGTCCAGCGACGCCAGCTCCGTCTCCGCCAGGTCGTCGATACCGAGATCCAGGTCGTCGAGATTGATTTCAGCGGTCGCACTGGAGTCCTGCCCGGCTCCCGCTATCGCCTCGCCAAGCGATTCGTCGAGCGACGGCAGCTCGGAGGTCGCATCGACTTCGCCGATCGGCGCCATGGCTTGTTCGATGGTTGGCGTTTCGACGGTCGATTCTGACGCAGCTTCGTCGCGTGCCGGCATCTGCACGGTTTCCTGCGTGCCTGTCGATTCAATCGTCGGGCTCTCGGCCGTCGACTCGAGATCGAGATCGATCGCGTCCTCTGCCGCATCGTCAAAGAAGAAGTCGACGTCGCCGTCGTCAGCGCCCAGGTCGATCGCGCCGGATTCACCGCCAGCGTCACCACCGAAGTCCATGTCGAGTTCGCCGGCAGCTTCGCCATCTGCCTCGAAAGTAAGGTCGACGGCCTTGGTCGCCCCCACCGCTCCCGCGAACAGGGCATGATCCGCCGCGATCTGCTGACCCATGATAACGATCTTGTCCCACTCCGGACCTTCGCCGCCGGCGTCCCTGAGCTTGCTCGCCGCATCGACAAATGCGTCACGATTGCCCCACACGAAATAGATTTCGCAAAGCTTGGACATCAGTGCCGTATCTTCGGGCTGAGTTTCGAGGGCACCGTTAATCAGGTCGGCCGCCTGATCGTAGAGGCCATAAGCCATATGGAAATCGGCTTCGGCAATGGGGTCGGTCTGATCCAGGTTAACCGCCGTTTCGCTACTAAACGTGTCTTCGAGCGAGCCAAATTCGCCGGAGGCGTCACCCAGGCCCTCGCCGGAGGGCATTTCCGCGGTCGCGTCCGCGCGAATTCCGGAATCCTGCTCGACCACCACGAATGCCTCGTCGGCCGTCGGGGCACGCATGGACTCCGTCGCCGTCAAGGCATTGCTCTCCATTTCGTCGGCGTCCAGCGACTCCCACGGTGCGGAATCACTCTCGTCGTCCCGGCCACGACGCATGAACCAGAACAGCAGGACGACCACCACAAGCAGCACGGCACCAATGGCCACCCAGATGTTCGTAAGGTAGCCGAGCAGCTGATCAACCAGGCCCGGCTTGCTGACGGCTGCCGGGCGGGCTACTGCGGGTTCGGCTTCGGCATCCTCGGCCTCCGCTGTTGCGTCGGCTTCAGCGTCGACCATCTCGCCGTCGACCAGTTCATCGTCGGCGAACAGCTCATCGTCACCCGTATCGTCGACCATCACTTCTTGGTCGCCCACATCGACGAACGGATCGTCAGTGACCTCGACGGGGGGCTCATAGACTTCGCCGCGAATCTCTGCCAGTTCCTGACGCAGTTCAGCGAGCTCGTTGTCCCGGATCTCGATCAGCGAGGGCTGGTCCGGCACATCGGCCGTTTCAAGTTCATTGATCCGCTGCTCAAGTGCTTCTTCACGGCTTTGTGGTTCCGAAGTCACCAGACCGTCGTCATACACGAGGCCTTCCGGCTCCTCGTCGGGCGGAACCAGGGTCAGGCTCGGCCGGGTCTCGGCGACCGGCGCCGCGGTATACGCGCTGCCGCTTCCCCACGCCTCGTTCTGGCGCTTCACTTCCTCAAAGGCGTTGCCACTGCTGATGCGCACGATCTCGTCGGCGCTCGGAATCCTGAGCGCGGCGCCGGCGCGCAGCAGATTGATATTGCCGCCAAAGGCGTCGCGGTTGGCTTCGAAAATCGCCAGCATGGTCTGGTTCATCGTCAGGCGCGCATCCGGGCGCACGCGGCTTGCGATGCCCCACAGCGTTTCGTTGCGCTGCACGACGTAGTCGCCGCCGGCCCCGGTGTCATAGGGTCGGGTATCGGCAGCTGCAGCCGGTGCCGGCTGCGGGGGCCGTGAACGTGGCTGAGCCGTGGCCGTTGACGGCTGAGCCTCCGGGGCGGGGGCCGGTCGATCGATGCGGCCGCTGTCAGCCGGCGTGCTGCGGCTCGGCGCCGTGACTGCCGGCGCCTGCTGGGCCGCCGGGGGCGCGAAGCTCGGCGGGTCGAGGAGCACGGTGTATTCCCGCAAGAGCCGGCCGCTGGGCCAGCTGGCCTCGACCAGAAAGGTAAGAAAAGGCTCGGTCATGGCCTGTCGCGAACGAAGCTGCACGACGGCGCCGTTCGGACGGCTGATGACATTGAATTCGATACCCTGAAGGTAAAACGGACGGTCGATGCCATAGCGGGTGAATGTATCGGCGGAGGCAAGTGCTACCGTCAGGCCTGCCAGTTCGTCCGGTGACGTGGAAAGCAGCGATATTTCAGCGCGCAGGGGCTGGTTAAGCGCGGAATCCAGCTGTATGTCACCCAGTCCGATGGCCCAAACCTCGCTCGATAGCAGGAGGACGAGCACAAGCGAGATGTGAGTAAGACGTCGCGACATAATGTAAATCTCCAAACCCCAAGAACCCGTGGGTACGATTCCGACGAGCCGATTTCCTGACAGACTGATTGCCGTGCCTGATGCCTGCGAACTATAGCCTAAAGATAGTTTTTTGCCAATATTTCAGCAATTTGGACGCTATTTAGAGCCGCGCCCTTACGAATGTTGTCAGCCACCACCCAGAGGTCGATTCCGCGGGGATGAGAGATGTCTTCCCGGATTCGACCCACGAAAACCGGGTCCGCCCCGGATGCCTCCGTCACGGCCGTCGGATATTGGCCGGTTTCGACGCCATCGAGAACCTCGATACCGGGCGAATTCGCCAATAATTCGATGACCGATTGCGCCGATATCTTTTCGCGGGTTTCGATATGCACCGCTTCCGAGTGGCCGTAAAACACCGGAATCCGCACGGCGGTCGGATTGACCTGGATGTCATCGTCAGCAAGTATCTTGCGGGTCTCCCAGACCATCTTCATCTCTTCACGGGTGTAGCGATTTTCCATGAACTGGTCGATGTGCGGTATGGCGTTGAAGGCGATCTGCTTTGCATTGCCCGCAAGTTCGAGCGGTCGACCATTCATCAGCGCGGCCGTCTGCCGCGCGAGCTCCTCGACGGCCGATCGCCCGGCCCCGGATACCGCCTGATAGGTACAGACGTTGATTCGCTCGATACCGACGGCGTCATAGATTGGCTTCAATGCCACCAGCATCTGGATCGTCGAACAGTTCGGGTTCGCTATGATGCCGCGCGCCGTGTAGCCGGCGATCGCGTCCGGATTGACCTCGGGAACGATCAGCGGGATGTCGTCGTCGCGGCGGAAGTGCGAGGTGTTGTCAACAACGACGCAGCCGGCGGCAGCGGCTTTCGGTGCAAACTCGGCCGATACAGACCCGCCCGCGGAAAACAGGCCGATCGCAACCTTCGAGAAATCGAAGTCGGCCAGGTTTTCGACGTCGAGTTGGCGATTGCCGAAAGCGACCGTCTTGCCGGCTGAGCGCTCGCTGGCCAGCGCGTAGACCTTGCCGACGGGGAACTTCCGGCGGCTGAGGATATCGAGCATCGACTCGCCAACAACGCCCGTGGCGCCGACGACTGCAACATCAATACGATTGGACATGGGTGCTTACCTGAAATCTCATGTTCGAAGACGATTACGCCGGCGCGTCGCGGCTATGATCGGGCAATATCCGGCGTCGCGGATTCGACGTCCGCATTCTGCGCGCGGTGACGCATGTAGTGGTCCATCAGAACGAGCGCCACCATCGCCTCGGCAATCGGCGTTGCCCGCAAGCCAACACAGGGATCGTGACGGCCTTTGGTCACAATTTCGGTTTCCTTGCCGGTCTTGTCGATCGTCTTTCCCGGCACGGAAATACTCGAAGTCGGCTTCAGCGCGATGCTCGCAAGGATGTCCTGGCCCGACGAAATGCCGCCGAGCGTTCCGCCCGCATCGTTCTTGCGAAAGCCATCGGAGCCGAGTTCATCGCGGTGTTCACTGCCCCGCTGGGTAACCGCCGCAAAGCCGGCACCCAGTTCGACGCCCTTTACCGCATTGATACTCATCAGCCCGTGTGCGAGGTCCGCCTCGAGCTTGTCGAATACCGGTTCGCCAAGGCCAGGCGGCACGTTGCTCGCGAGTACGCTGATTTTCGCGCCAATCGAGTCACCCTGTTCCCGCAACGCGTCCATGAAGGCCTCGAGTTCGCCGAGACGCTCGGGGTCCGCGCAGAAAAACGGATTGTCGTCGACGATCGACAGATCGCGCGCGGCCAGCGCCAGCGGTCCCAGCTGGGCAAGGTAGCCATGAATCCTGACACCCAGTCGCTCTTTCAGATACTTCCTGGCGATTGCCCCTGCCGCGACCCGCATCGTGGTCTCGCGCGCCGAAGACCGGCCGCCGCCGCGGTAGTCGCGGATACCGTATTTCTGCTGGTAGGTGTAGTCGGCGTGTCCCGGTCGAAACTTGTCCTTGATGTCGCCATAGTCCCGGGAACGCTGGTCGGTATTTTCGACGATCAGCCCGATGGGCGTCCCGGTTGTCTGGCCCTCGAAAACGCCCGACAGGATCCTGACCGCGTCCGGCTCGTTTCGCTGCGTCGTGTGCCGATTTCGGCCCGGTCTGCGGCGATCGAGATCGACCTGGATGTCGGCCTCGGACAAGGACATGCCGGGCGGACAACCATCGACGATACAGCCCAGCGCGCGGCCGTGACTTTCGCCAAACGTCGTTACGGTGAACAATCTGCCAAAACTGTTGCCGGACACTATTTATTCTTCCAACGATTTCTCAAGTTTCAAATGCGAGGAGATCCTGCCGCGTCAGCAGGAACACGCCTGCCCCACCCTGCTCGAAGTCGAGCCAGACGAAACCGGTATCGGGAAACGCCCGCTCGAGTGCCGCCTGGCTATTACCGACTTCACAGACGAGTATTCCATTGTCCGTGAGAAATCGCGAGGCATCTTTGAGGATTCTCCTGACCGCATCCAGTCCGTCGGCGCCTGCGGCCAGGCCCAACTCCGGTTCATGGCGGTATTCACGTGGCATGGCCTGCATGTCCTGCTCATCGACGTACGGGGGATTACTGACTATCAGCTCGTACTGCCTGCCACCGAGTTGTTCGAACAGGTCGGAGCGGATCGCATGTACGCGATCCGTCACACCGTGACGCTCGATATTGAGGGTCGCCACCGCAAGCGCATCGTCCGAAATGTCGACGGCATCGATGCTCGCACCCGGAAACGCCTTCGCGATCGCGATCGCTATGCAGCCGCTGCCGGTTCCTATGTCGGCGACCCGGCGGACGTTGTCCGCCGCAACCCACGGGCTGAACTGTACATTGATAAGCTCCGCCAGCGGCGACCTCGGAACCAGCACACGTTCGTCGACATGGAACTCCAGCCCTCCGAACCAGGCCTGATTCAGAAGATAAGCCAGCGGCACGCGTTCGCGGATTCGCCGATCGGCCAGCATCGACAATTCATCCCGCTGCTTCCGGGACACGGGATTTGCATACACCGCGGGCGCGTCCTCATGCGACAGGCCCAGCCTGGCGAATACGAGCCAGGCCGCCTCGTCAATGGCGTTGTCGGTTCCATGGCCGTAACTCAGTTCGGCCGCATCGAAGCGTTCGGCCAACTCGCGAATAAGCTGTTCCACCGTCAAATCATGGAATTCTCGCCTGGTCATGTCGGTGTGGCGCCGAAATCTGCAAATGCGAAGGCGAATCTATCACGCCGAACGCACAACTGCCTGTAGAATCGCGAACTCATCGAGCAACAGACACTCTTAAGGATCCATGAGCCCAAAAAACTTATTCGTAGCAATCCTGATGGCCGTAGCACTCGCTATGGGCATTTTTCTCGGTGTTCGCACGCAGGCGCCTGAGGAACCGCTGGCCGCTTTCGTGCTGCCAGCGCCAACACCGCTACCCGATTTCGCGCTGGTCGATCAGTCAGGGAATACGGTGACGCGCGACGCCTTTCGCGGTCGCTGGAGCCTGGTGTTCTTCGGCTTTACCCACTGTCCGGATATTTGTCCCACGACGCTGCAGATCCTCGCTACAGCGCAAAAAGAACTGGCCGGAAGCGCCCGGTCTCCGCTACCACGCATCGTGCTGGTGAGCGTCGACCCGGAACGCGATACGCCCGAACTGATGGGCCAATATCTCGACTATTTCGGGGAAGGCCACCTGGGTATTACCGGCAGTCTCGACGAACTCAGGAAGCTGACGACCGCGCTCGGCATTTTTTTCGAGAAGCAGCCCGGCGCCGACGAGAATTACAGCGTCGACCATTCTGCGGCCGTGCTCGTCATCAACCCCGCGGCTGAGTTTCACGCACTGTTCAGTGGCTCGCACAAGGCAGACAATTTCGTCCACGATTTGCCTCTGATACTGGCATCCTACTGATGCGAATTTTCCAACTGTCATTGCTGCTCTTGATAGCCGCATGCAGCCAGGAAACGCCGGCACCGCTGGTGGCGAGCGATATCGTCATCACGCGACCATTGCCCGGCATGACGATGAGCGCCGGCTACCTTTCGCTGAGCAATAATTCGGATGAAACGATTCGGATAACACGCATCACCAGCGCGCAATTCGAATCGGTGCAACTGCATGAAACGACAATCGAAAACGGCGTTTCGCGTATGCGGGCGATTGCCGCCCTCGAGATCCCGGCTGGTGAAACGCTTACTCTGCAGCGCGGCGGCAAGCACCTGATGCTGATGCGTCCGACAATGTCGTCCGAAACCGTATCGCTCAGATTTCTTGACGGCGACAATCCGCTTCTCACGGTCGACGCGAATTTCGAATCCGGCGTCGAATGACCCGAAAAACAGAAATGACTCAATATGGCTGACAACAACATGCTGGCAAGCGCCTTCGTCCTGATTCAATACCTGTTGCCGAAGCACTGGCTGACGGCGGTGGTTTATCGCCTTGCGCGTATCAGGAACAGGCCTTTCAAAGACTTCCTGATCTCGAGATTCATCAAGATCTACGACGTCGACGTCGAAGAAATCAAACTGACCGTGCCGCAAGGCTTCGCTACGTTTAACGAATTTTTCATACGCGAGCTCAACGACGACGCGCGTAGTATCGATGGCGACCCCAATTCGATCGTCGCGCCTGCCGATGGCACCGTCAGTCTGGCCGGATCCCTGAAAAAAGACTGCCTGCTGCAGGCGAAAGGACTCGACTATTCGCTCGACGATTTGCTGGCGACAGATCTCGACCAGTGTGCCTCCTACGTCAATGGCCGCTTCGCCACGATCTATCTCGCACCCTATAACTACCATCGCGTACACGCCCCGTTTGACGGAGAATTGCTCGCGGCGCGCTACGTTCCGGGCGACCTGTTCAGTGTGAATGACGTAACCGCAGCGAGGGTTGCGGGGCTGTTTCGCCGAAACGAAAGACTCGTCATGCATTTCGGGACGCCGCGCGGGCCGGCGGTGCTCGTTCTAGTTGGCGCGCTGAACGTCGGCAGTATTTCCACGCCATGGTCTGGCGAGATTCGGCCTCGCAAGGCCGGTGTCGTAGAGGCGATCGACATCTCGGGTCACGACACGAACGTAAAGAAGGGCGACCTGCTCGGCTGGTTCAACATGGGATCCACCGTCATCCTGCTGCTGCCGGACGGTGCGGCCGAATGGACAACGGAGCTGACGCCGGGCCAGACCCTGCAGATGGGCGAGGCGATCGGCAACTTCCCGGTCGCCGCAAAATGACACGCTGGCAGCCAGCCGCGAGCGTTGCGGCGGCACGGAGCCGTGCGTCGATGCTGCAGCGAGTGCGGCACTATTTCGAAGCGGCCGGTGTTCTGGAGGTCGATACTCCCGTGTTGAGTCCTTACGCGGCGAGCGACACGCAGATCGAGAGCTTCGAGATTCCGCAAAGCCTGCTCAGCTCCCGCGCGCTGTATCTCCACACCTCGCCCGAGTTCTGCATGAAGCGACTTCTGGCAGCCGGCTATCCGGATATTTTCTCGATCAGCCGGGTGTTTCGCGACGGCGAATCGGGCACAAGGCACCAGCCGGAATTCTCGTTGATCGAGTGGTACCGACTCAACGCCAGCCTCGGTGAAATAATCAGCGATGCGGCGGGTCTCATTCACGCCGCCCTGGCGAACGACGCCGCTGCGCTCGAACCGCACTGTTTCGAATACGTGGATTGCTTTCGGCAAACGCTCGACATCGATCCGTTGACCGTCAGTATCGACGGGCTTGCGATTGCCGCAGACGCCGACAGCGACCTGCGGCGCTCGATCGGCGAGAATCGTGACGACTGGCTCGACCTCGTCCTTGCAACACGCATCGCGCCGACATTTGCGAAAGACCGTCTGACCGTGCTGAGGCACTACCCCGCGAGCCAGGCAGCACTTGCGCGCCTGTGCCCCTCCGATGCGGCTCTCGCCGATCGCTTCGAGATTTTCATGGGCGATACCGAACTGGCAAACGGCTACGTTGAGTTGACCGATGCGGCAGAGCAATTGCGACGCTTGCGCGCTGATGATGCAGATCGACGACGGCGGGGCCGCCGGCAGCGCCCGCACGACGCGAAGCTGCTGGCAGCACTGCGATCCGGACTGCCTGAATGTGCGGGGGTCGCCGTGGGATTCGAGCGACTGCAGATGATTTACGACAACAGCGACGACATACGCGATGTGATTTCTTTTGCTTTCGAGGTCCTTGAATGAACGACGCGGACTACCGGCTTCTGGAGTCCCAGGCGCGGGCCCTGCTCGGCAACGAGGCAGACGCGCTGGCCGCCAGCAGCAACTTCGTGGCACTTCTCTATAACGCGCTGGACGACGTCAACTGGCTGGGCATCTACGTGCTCAGAGGCGAGCACCTCGTTCTCGGGCCATTCCAGGGAAAACCGGCCTGCGTCCGCATCAAGCTGGGTGAAGGGGTTTGCGGCACCGCCGCCGCAACACGCTCGACACGGCGGGTCGACGATGTGCATACGTTTCCCGGGCACATTGTTTGTGACGCCGATTCGCGATCAGAGCTCGTGGTCCCGTTGCTGGTCAGGGACAAACTCATCGGCGTTCTCGATATCGACAGCCCGTCTCTCGCTCGCTTCAACGAAGCCGACCAGCGCGGCATCGAGGCCCTGTGCAAATCGTTTTGCCGCCTGCAGGAGGACCGCGGCGACTTTATTTGACGCGCGAGACGTATTCGCGTGAGCGGGTATCGACCTTGATAATCTCGCCCTGGTCGACGAACAGAGGTACGCGCACGACGGCGCCGGTCGATAGCGTGGCAGGCTTGCCGCCGCCACCGGCGGTATCACCTTTCACACCCGGGTCCGTTTCCGTGATCTCGAGTTCCACGAAGTTCGGGGCACTAACCAGCAGCGGCGTATCGTTCCAGAGTGTAATCGCACAGACATCGCCGTCGGTGATCCAGTCTTTCGCTTCGCCGACTGCCTTTTCATCGGCGGCATACTGCTCGAACGTGTCTGCAACCATGAAATGCCAGAACTCGCCGTCGTTGTACAGGTACTGCATATCGGTTTCGCGAACGTCGGCCGCCTCGACGGATTCGCCGGACTTGAAGGTCTTGTCGACGGTCTTGCCGGTTTTCAGATTCCTGATGCGCGCACGATTGAACGCCTGGCCTTTTCCGGGTTTGACAAACTCGTTATCGACAATCACGCAGGGATCGCCGTCGATCATTATTCGCAGCCCGGATTTGAATTCACTGGTGCTGTAACTCGCCATATGTGCCGCCCTTTTGGCCGTGCCGCCGGCCCCAACGAGGCGACATCATACCGAAGTGCCGGGGCGTGTCAGCAATTTTTTCGGGCCGTCAATGGCCCGGATACGGCGGAAACTTGATGGACATCACGATTTTGAGAACCCTGTCGCGACGGCGGCGGTCGTTGTGGCTAGACTCCCTTGACAGAATACGGAGATCGCGGACCCCCCCGACCGAGCCTAAGGACCTGGATTTGAACGGGCGCCAAATCATTTCAGTAGCCGTCCTGACGACAAAGCAGGACGACGTTCAGTTGATCAACAGTACCTTGCGCGATGCCGGGCATGCCGCCCATTGCCACTGGATATCGAGCCCGAACACCCTGGATGACACGCTCTCCGCGCAAAACGTCGAACTGCTCATATTGAACTGCGACCATTATCCCGACGGCATACGACAGGTGGTCAAGCAAAAGGACCGCTACAATCCCGAACTGCCGGTCATTGCCATGCAGGAAAAGGCCAACGAGTCGGATATGGAAAATGCCATGAGGGCCGGTGCCTGCGACCTGGTTTCCATCAGTCTCAAGGCGCGGCTGCAGTCGGTAGTGACACGAGAACTTCGAGCGCTTCGAGTCGAGCGGGCCCTGAACTCGACGCTTCAGACAGCCACGGAATACAAGCGACAGCTGCGCGACAACATGGATGCCTCAACGAGTTGCATCGCGATGGTACAGGAAGGCATCTTCACCGACGTCAACGACGCCTGGCTCAAGACCTTCAAGATCAAGGACAGGAATGAGCTGATTGGCCTGCCCGTCATGGACAACTTCGAGCCGGAAAGCCAGGCCGCCCTCAAGGGCGCTCTCGTGGCAACGATCGCAGGCAAATGGCAGAAAGGCGAGAAACTCGTTGTCCGTACGCATATTGATTCCGGCGAGGCCGAGGAGCTGCATCTGCAATTCAGCCGCATCGAACTCGACGACGGACCGTGCGTGCAGATACGCATCGCGCCGCAGCTCAAGGTCGCGGAAGAACCAACCAAGCTCGTGCATGATGCGCTCAAGCGCGATCCTACGACGCTGTTCTTTCACCGCGCCCAGTTTCTGGATCGAATCACGAAGCGGCTGAAACGCAGACCGGCCTCCGGCACTCACTGCCTGGTTTATATTCGTCCTGACAATTTCGGTGAACTCACCCAGAAAATCGGAGTGCTTGATTCCGAAGAAATCCTCGCCCAATTTGCCGAAGAAGTGCGCAAGAGGCTGCATCCGCGCGACGTTGCGGGGCGTTTCGAAGGCACGGCCATCATGGCGCTTCTTGAGCGGGGCAGCGATCGGGACGCCCAGGTCTGGGGCAAACAGCTTGTCGAGCGCGTCAACGGCATGACCTTCGAGGTCTCGGACAAATCCACGCACCTGACCTGCACCGTCGGCGCCTGCGGGGTCAGCGAGGTATTTGGCAGCCTCGAGGAATTCGTCGCGGCGACCGTCGATGCGCACAGGATCGGCAAAGAGGCTGGCGGTAATACGTCCTGCCTGAGCGAGACGGCGAACGAGGACACCAAGCAGCGCGAATTCGACGCAATCTGGATGAAACATCTCAAGTCTGCCCTGATGGACGATCGCTTCCGCCTGGCGCAGCTGCCGATCGCGGGCCTGCGCAGCGACTCGGTGCAAATGTACGACCTGCTGGTTCGCATGATCGACGAGCAGGGTAACTCGGTCCTGCCGTCCGAATTCCTGCCGGCTGCAGAACGTAACAACATGATGAAAAATATCGATCGCTGGATGCTGACTGCGGCCATGCGCTTTTGTGGTCAGAACGAAGCCGATCGCGTATTCGTGCGCCTTTCGAAGCAGTCGGTAACCGATTCGTCGACGGCTGCCTGGCTGCAGCAAAAACTGGATGAAGAAAACTTCGATTGCTCCCGGCTGGTTATCCAGGTGCCGGAGAGCGATGCCGCCAAGCACATCAAGCAGACACGATCGCTGGTTGCGGAAGCCCGCAAACTGGGTATCGGATTCGCAATCGAACACTACGGAATCGACCAGGAGCGTTTTCAGATTCTCGACCTGCTGAAACCCGACTACATCAAGATCGACGGCGAGCTGATGCACACGCTGATAACAGACAAGAAGATGCAGGATGCCGTCGGCAACATCGTGGCTGCCGCGAAACAGCGCAATATCAAGACGGTCGCCGAGCGGGTAGAGAATGCCAACGCGATGGCCGTATTGTTCCAGCTCGGGCTCGACTACATGCAGGGCCATTATGTCCAGGAGCCGGAGGTCGTGCTGCAGGGCCGGGTCACCGTCGCGCCGACGTCTCTGGAGGGCCTGACAGGCGCAGAAAGCGCGTCGGCCTGAGCGGCACCGCAGCGCTTTAAAAGTGTGAACCCCGTCACAGTCCGTTCCCGGAACCACGCGCTAACGATTTCGTTATGCAAAAACATAGAATGGAATCCTGTTTTTGAGGTGCATTTCTCCTTAATCTGACCGACACAATGCACGCGGAGTAACCAACAAGTGAATCATGGAAGAAACACGCGAAGGCGAACGCATCACGCATCGGCGCGCGCGCATCGAACGCTGCTGCCCCTGGTTGCAGTCAGCGGCGGGCTCACGAGCATGCCAGCAACCGCGCTCGAGCTGGGCGACATCATCGTCGAGTCCCGGCTGGGGCAGCCACTGCGCGCAAGCATCGCCTATGCCCTCGCACCGCACGAGGAGATTTACGACGGCTGCGTGACGCTCGGCCTCGGCCCCTCGGCGAGCGGATTGCCGGGCGTCGGCCGGGCCACGATCAACGTCGCCGACGGAGCGATTCTTCTGACGGGCAAGGCGCCCGTTCGCGAGCCAATGGTCGCCGCGAGGGTCAACATCGACTGCGCCTACACGGCGAACCTCAGCCGCGAGTACCTGGTGTTCATCGATCCGGCGAGTCCTGCGGTCGAAAGCAAGCCTTCGGTCGCGGTCATCGCTCCGCCGCAAAGCGACGCAGCTGGCGATAGCCGTCCTGCAGCGCGTTCGAAGCTCGACGCCCGCCCGATCGCAGCCGCCAGCCGCTACCGGGTGCAGCCAGGCGACACCCTTTCGCAGATCGTGCAACGTATCGAGAACCGTTCGACGAGCCTCTGGCCGGCAGTAAACGCGATATTCGCAGCGAATCCCGATGCCTTTATCGACAACGATCCCAATCGACTGAAGGCGGGGAGCTGGCTCGCGATTCCCGGTCTCGTCACGACACCACTGGCTGCGCCGGCTTCGACAAGCACAGCAGCCAGCAATGGCGTATCGTCCGGCAGCGCCGTGTCGATTGATGTTGCTGCGGAGCGTGCCCCGACGACGACCGCGCCGATCGAGACGACCGCGGGCGGCGCTGCACCGACGGCTGCCGACACGAGTGCTGATCTCAGTCCGGCGAGCCCCGCGGCGAACGACGAGAATCCTTTCGTTGACGGCCGCGAAACCAGCCGCGAGACCCTTGTCATTGCCGATACCGAACTCGAAGGTCCGGTGACGAACTCGACATCGCCCAACGTTGCAACAGCGGCCGTTGATCGTGTCACGCCGGTGGCAACTGCATCGTCGCCCTGGCTATTGTGGCTGGCAGGCAGCGGTCTTGGACTGATCATCGCGCTGCTGCTCTTCGGCCGCCTGCTTCGCGGCCGCCCCGGCGAACCGGAGGCGCTGGTGGAGACGCCGCAACGTCGTGCTACCGATATCGATTCGCAGTTTGTACGGGACGATGGCGGTATCGAGGTAATCGCACACACCGGGTACACGATCGATGACGATTCACCAACCGCGGAAAACCTCGTGCTGGACGCTGACCTCCTCGTGGGCACCGGTCTCGACTCCGGCACGGATATCGACATGGAGGTCGCACAGGATTTTGGCTTCGCCACGCCAACGGAGCTGGACCTCGAGTTGCCGTTCGAGCCGCAGGCCAGCATTCCCGAGTCGGACACGGGCATCTTTGCGACGGACGATGACGAGACGGCCGTGCTCGAACACGACGAGCTGATCGACGACGACTACGACCTGTCTGTCGTTCTCGATGCCACCAAGATGCCGCGGACCGATGAAATAACACAGCGTGACTTCCGGGCGGTCGAGGTCGAGATGATCGACGACACGTCGAAGACGGACAGCTACACGGTCGAGCGCGAAGTGGACCTCGAGATCCTCGAACAGGACTACGAGGACGAACTCACCGCTACGCAGGCATTGAATGCTGAAATCGCGCGAGCCGCCGAGCAATTGGCCAGCGACCGACAGTCGGCGGAATTCGACGATATGGAAATCACCAGCGAAGTGACCGCGGCGACCCCGCTGGCATCGGTCACCGAACTCGACGTCACCGCGCAGTTGCCGGCACGCGACAGCCACGATGAGGACGAGACCGGCATTCACGAAGCGGCAACCGTAGAGATGCCGGCGGCCGAAAACGACGAAACAGCCGAGATGGAGATCGACGGCGGCAAGGTAGATACCAAGGCGCGCTGACCTGCCACGACAGGCGCGGTTCGCGGAGCGCTTGCCCAACTGGTGAAATACCCAGGCTAGCCGATGCCGATGAGACGCTCTACCTTGCGCCATCCTTTCGGCAGCAGACTGCCGCGCAAGGCACGTTCGCCGTAGTAGCCGTCAACATCGTCCCACTTGATCGTCATTACACGCGTGCCGGTGTGCACCTGCAGGCTGCCGTCTTCGGGGACAACCGCAGCTGCGACCATCTTCTCCTCACCGCCCTGGTATTTCTTGCCCGGAATATTGATCAGCTTGTTGCCCTTGCCCTTGGCCAGTTCGGGCAGATCTTCCATCTCGAACAGCAGCAGCCGGCCGATCGAGCTTACGGCGGCGATCAGGCATTCCCGACCGGGCGGAACCGGTGCCGGCACGACGGGCCTGCCGCCGGCCGGAACTCTCAATATCGCCTTGCCGGCCTTGTTCCGCGAGACCAGATCGCCGAGCGTCGCAACGAAGCCGTAGCCGGCGTCGCTGGCAAGCAGATACTTCTGCTCCGCGTCGCCGATCATGGCGCCGCAGAACGCCGCGCCATCCGGCGGCTTGAAGCGACTCGACAGCGGTTCACCCTGTCCCCGGGCCGAAGGCAGTGTTCCGGCCATTACGCTGTAGACGCGGCCGGTGCTGTCGATGAACATGGCCAGCTGATTGCTGCGTCCCTGCGCGGCCGCCAGAAAGCCGTCGCCGGAGCGATAGCTCAGTGCCGTCGGATCGATTTCGTGGCCCTTGGCGGCGCGGGCGTAACCGGCCTGGGACAGCACGACCGTGACCGGCTCGCTGGCAACGAGCTCGGCTTCATCCAGCGCCTGGGCGGCCTTGCGTTCGACGATCTCGGTACGCCGCTCGTCGCCATAGGCCTCGGCATCCTCGAGGATTTCTTTCTTGATGAGCGTCTTCAGCCTGGCCGCGCTTTTCAGCGTCTTTTCCAGATGATCGCGCTCCTCGGACAGCTCGTCCTGCTCGCCGCGGATCTTCATCTCCTCTAGCCTGGCGAGATTCCGCAAGCGCAGATTCAGTATCGCCTCGGCCTGCAAGTCGCTCAGCTTGAAGCGCTTCATCAAGACCGGCTTCGGCTTGTCCTCTTCGCGGATGATCGCAATCACTTCGTCGATGTTGAGATAGGCAACCAGCAGGCCGTCGAGGATGTGCAATCGGTCATTGACGATCTGCAGCCGGTGAGCGAGTCGGTTTTTTACCGTCTGCTTTCGGAACGTCAGCCATTCGGCCAGCAGCTCCTGCAGATTGAACGTGCGGGGCTTGCCATTCAGGCCGATGACGTTCATGTTGACGCGCACGGTTCGCTCGAGCGACGTCGTGGAGAACAGATGCGACATGAGTTGTTCGACATCGACGCCGCGCTTCTTGCTGATCACCAGGCGGGTCGGATCCTGATGATCCGACTCGTCGCGAAGATCGTCGACCTGCGGCAATTTCTTGGCGCGCATTTGCGCCGCAATCTGTTCGAGAATCTTGCTGCCGGAGATCTGGTGCGGCAGGGAGTGGATGACCACGTCACCGTTTTCCACTTTGTAGGCAGCGCGCAATCGCAGCGTGCCGCCGCCCGTCGTGTACATGTCGACAATCTCGTCACGCGGAGAGACCAGTTCGCCGCCTGTCGGGAAGTCGGGCCCCCTGACATGCTTCATCAGCTGCCTGACGGTCGCCTTGGGGTTGTCGAGCAGGTGTACCAGCGCACTTGCCACTTCCCTGAGATTGTGTGGTGGGACGTCGGTCGACATGCCTACGGCGATCCCGGTCGTGCCATTGAGCAGAAGATTCGGCAGCCTTGCGGGTAACACCACCGGCTCGCTCATCGTGCCATCGAAGTTCGGCACCCAGTCAACCGTCCCATCACCCAGTTCCTGTAACAGGCTCTTCGCGTAGGGCGTCAGCCGGGATTCCGTATAGCGCATGGCCGCGAACGACTTCGGATCATCCGTCGATCCCCAGTTGCCCTGCCCGTCAATGACCGGGTAGCGATAGGAGAAGTCCTGTGCCATCAGGACCATTGCCTCGTAACAGGCCGAATCGCCATGCGGATGGAACTTGCCGATGACGTCACCGACCGTGCGCGCGGACTTCTTGGGCTTTGAGGCGGCCGAGAGACCCAGCTCGCTCATCGCATAAATGATTCGTCTCTGTACGGGTTTCAGGCCGTCACCGATCTGCGGCAGCGCACGATCGAGAATGACGTACATCGAGTAATCGAGATACGCTTTCTCCGTGTAGTCCTTAAGCGACTGCTGCTCCACGCCCTCGAGGTTCAAACTGCTCTGCATGGTCGTCATACCTCCGCCAGGTCGCCCTTGGTTTCCAGCCACTGCCGGCGATCCTTGGCCCGTTTCTTGGCAAGCAGCATGTCCATGACCTGCTCCGCGTTGTCCCTGGCCTTGACCGTCAGCTGCACAAGCCGCCGCGTATCGCGATTCATGGTCGTTTCCCTGAGCTGCGACGGGTTCATCTCGCCCAGCCCCTTGAAGCGCGTGACGCTTACCTTGGCGCGTTTCTTCTCGGCTTCGATCCGATCCAGAATGCCTTTGCGCTCGCCTTCATCCAGTGCGTAATACACCTCCTTGCCGACGTCGACGCGATACAACGGCGGCATGGCGACATACACGTGCCCGGCCATGACCAGCTCGCGGAAGTGCCTGAGGAAAAGAGCGCAAAGCAGCGTCGCGATGTGCAGCCCGTCAGAGTCGGCGTCCGCCAGGATGCACACCTTGTGGTAGCGAAGCCCGTCGATGTTGTTGGTACCGGGATCGACGCCCAGCGCCACGGAAATGTCGTGTACTTCCTGCGATGCCAGGATCTCGCCTGAATCGACTTCCCAGGTATTCAGTATCTTGCCTCGCAGCGGCATGATCGCCTGGGTCGTCCGATCGCGTGCCTGCTTGGCCGAGCCGCCGGCAGAATCGCCTTCGACGAGAAAAATTTCGCAAAGCTCCGGCTCCTGCGACGTGCAGTCCGCAAGCTTGCCGGGGAGCGCGGGACCCGAGACAATTTTCTTTCGGACCACCTGCTTCGCGGACTTCAGGCGCCGCTGCGCCTTGCCAATCGCAAGCTGCGCGATCTGGTCGCCGGTTTCGGGATGCTGGTTCAGCCAGAGTGCAAAATTATCCTTGATGATGCCGGCAACGAAGGCGGCGGACTCGCGCGACGACAGTCGCTCCTTGGTCTGGCCGGAAAACTGCGGGTCTTCAAGCTTGGTGCTCAACACGAAGCTGAGGCCGTCCCAGACATCCTCGGGCGCAATGCTGACGCCGCGCGGCAGCAGATTCCTGAAGTCGGAAAACTCGCGCAGCGCATTCGTGAGCCCCGTACGCAGCCCGTTGACATGCGTGCCACCCTGCGGCGTCGGTATAAGATTGACGTAACTTTCCGTAACGCTGTTGCCGCCATCGACAGTCCATACCAGGGCCCAGTCGAGCGCTTCGTTATTGCCGGTCACACAGCCCGAAAAGGGCTCCGCCGGAAGCAACTCCGCAGCGCCAATCTCTTCGAGAAGGTATTCCTCCAGCCCCCCCGCGTAGCACCATTCGAACTTTTCCTTCGTCTTTTCGACTCTCAGGCGAACGGTGATGCCGGGGCACAGCACGGCCTTGGCGCGCAAAGCGTGTTTCAGGCTGGGAATCGAGAACTTCGGCGAATCGAAGTACTTCTCGTCCGGCCAGAAGCGAATCGTGGTGCCCGTGTTGGCCTTGCCCACGCTGCCGACAACCTCGAGCTTGCCGCGTTTCTTGCCGCCGGCAAAACTCATGTTGTATTCCTTGGCACCGCGTCGAATCCATACCTCCAGATTTTTCGACAGTGCGTTGACGACAGACACGCCGACACCGTGCAGTCCGCCCGAGTACTGGTAATTCTCGTTGGAGAACTTACCGCCGGCGTGCAGGCGCGTGAGGATCAATTCGACGCCGGGGATTTTTTCCTTGGGGTGTTTGTCGACCGGCATGCCACGACCATCATCCGCCACTTCCAGCGAGCCGTCTTTGAAGACGGTAACGTCCAGCTTCTTGCAGTAGCCCGCAAGCGCCTCATCGATGCTGTTGTCAATGACTTCGTGCGCGAGGTGGTTCGGCCGCGTTGTATCCGTGTACATGCCCGGCCGGCGTCGAACAGGTTCGAGTCCGCTGAGGACCTCGATGTCCGCCGCGTCGTATCGTTTACTCATCAATCGGATAGCCAGTTATCAGATTGCCAGAAAGGTGCCCGGCGCGATTCTAGCCTGAATGAATAGCGGGCGCACCCGCTAAAAACGGATGAGCCCGCGACTAGCTAGTCGAAGTCGGCGAGCAAGGACCGCCGAATGTTGTCCGCAACCGGGTTGATCTCCACACGATAATTCTCGTGATCAATGCCGGCGAGCAGCGACGCGTCGTGTTTCAGTGCGGCGACCTGTTCCGGGGGGAATTCGAATCGCAGGAAATGCACCGCGGACGTCTTCTCATCATCAGAACGCTCGAGATCCTCATCGGCATGTGCAAAGACGCGATCGAAGTCGGCAACCTGGACATACACGCGATTCTCGATTCCTTTGAGCTGCGTCAGCATGGCGCGACGCTCCTCTACCTCCGGAAACTCGATCATGAAGGTCGCTTTCCAGTTCGAGCCATCCGGAATGAGCGGATTGTAGGCCTCCAGCTCTTCGTCAATACCGTCCGCCTCGAAGATGCGCTCGATGCGCAGCATTTCCTGGACCTGGTATTTCATGGTCAGCAGGTCCTCGAAATAGAGTGCGGCATTCGTGCCCAGTGCCAGGCGACGATTACGCTTGTGCTCCAGGACTTCTTTACGGAACGCCGGTCGCGCTTCGGCGTATTGCTCGAGGCTGAATAACTTGTCGCGTGTCAGTTTTTGCATCGTCTTCATATTCCGTAGGCCAGTCGTAACAGACTCATCGGGTTGTTGGCTTTGTGGTTTTCCAGGTCCTGCACGACCTGCTCGGCCGCCATGGGACAGTCGCTGACAAAATGATCAGCCTCGGCTTTCTTCACCTTGTTTACGACAGGTCGTGCAATCTTCTTTGACACCTCGTGGAACTCCGTCTTGACGGCGTAGGTACCGTCGTGTCCGGAACAACGCTCGATCGCGTCGACCGTCGTGCCCGGAACGAGTTGCAGGGCGTCGCGCGTCTTGAGCCCTATATTCTGCACCCTGAGGTGACAGGGAACATGGTAGGACACCTTGCCAAGCGGCTGCTTGAACTCGGTCTTGAGTTGCCCGTCCTTGTGACGCAGCATCAGGTATTCGAAAGGATCGAACATGGCTGCGCGGACTTTCGCGACGTCCGCATCATCCGGGAACATCAACGGCAGTTCCTGCTTGAACATCAGCGTACACGACGGAATCGGCGTGACGATATCCCAGCCTGCGTCGACCATGGCGGCAAGTATCGGGATATTCACCTCCTTGGCCCTGGCAACGGACTCGAGGTCGCCGAGCTCCAGTTTCGGCATGCCGCAGCAGACTTCTTTTTCGGCCAGCGCCATCGGGATGCCATTGTGCTCGAAAACCGCGACCAGGTCTTCGTCGATCTCCGGATGATTTCTGTTGCCATAGCAGGTCGTATAGAGCACGACCTTGCCGCGCGTGCCCGCCGTCGGGCTGCACGTTACTGCGCCTACGTCCGCAAGTCGCTTCAAGCGTTTTCGAGCGGTTGCCGAATGATACGGTGGCACCGGCGCGTCGCGATGAACGCCGAGCGCTTTTTCGACGAGTTTTCGACCGGTCTTGCTGCGGTTGGTCGCATTGACGGCGCTCACGACCACCGGAATGCCGGCAAGCTTGCCCACGGTATCGGTCGAGCTCAGAACCGTGTCGCGGAATGAGGCGCCCTGCTTCCTGAAGCGCGCCGCCTTGGCACGCAGCATCAGGTGCGGGAAATCCACGTTCCACTCATGCGGCGGCACGTACGGGCACTTCGTCATGTAACACATGTCGCAGAGGTAGCAGTGATCCACAACGTCCCAATAGACTTTCTTGGGCACGCCATCGACTTCCATGGTATCGGACTCATCGACGGCATCGAACAGCGTGGGAAACGAGTTGCAGAGATTGAAACAGCGCCGGCAGCCATGACAGATGTCGAATACCCGTTCGAGTTCTTCGAACAGGGGCTCCTCGTCGTAAAACACGTCCGACTTCCAGTCGAGCGGATGTCTCGTCGGCGCTTCAAGGCTGCCTTCGCGCCTGCCTTCCTGCTTGCTCATCGAAGTTCCAGCGGCAAGAATCGCCGGGCCTGACG
Organism: uncultured Gammaproteobacteria bacterium; assembly: GCA_963701335.1. Taxonomy (GTDB): domain Bacteria; phylum Pseudomonadota; class Gammaproteobacteria; order Steroidobacterales; family Woeseiaceae; genus UBA1847. Next base: position 1,053,413 of record CAVOZR010000004.1, on the reverse strand, counting down.
GCCCGGCATTCCTGTCAGCGCTCAGTCATCGAGCGAATCGAGTGCTTTCTGGAAACGGTTCGCGTGCGACCGTTCCGCTTTGGCCAGCGTCTCGAACCAGTCGGCAATCTCGTCGAAGTCCTCGTCGCGAGCCGTCTTGGCCATGCCCGGGTACATATCGGTGTACTCGTGGGTCTCGCCGGCGATGGCCGCCGCGAGGTTCTGTGCCGTTCCGCCGATGGGCAGTCCGGTCGCCGGATCGCCTACTTCTTCCAGGTATTCCAGGTGCCCGTGCGCATGGCCCGTTTCGCCTTCGGCCGTTGAACGGAAAACAGCGGCTACATCGTTGTAACCCTCGACGTCGGCTTTCGCTGCGAAATAAAGGTAACGACGGTTCGCCTGCGATTCACCGGCAAATGCGTCTTTGAGGTTGTTTTCTGTCTTGCTGCCTTTTAGTGACACGTTGCGTCCCCTCTCACATGATAATGGCTGTAAATTAGACCGAGTCTAATGAACAACGACTGTATGCCTCCGCCCTATTCCTGTCAACCGTGGAAACCCCCAGTACCAGCGCCCGCGTCGTTAACGGCAATTGACGATGAACGACGCTCTCTGTAGCGTATCGGCGCAACTCTATTGCGGAAGACACCCATGAGCTCCGGGAAAAAATTCGATCTCGAGAAATCCCTGTCGGATCTCGAGGCGCTGGTCGAGGAACTCGAATCCGGTGAGCTGTCGCTCGAAAAGGCCATGAAGAAATTCGAGGAAGGCATCAAGCTGACGCGTGGCTGTCAGAATGCCCTGAAGGAAGCCGAACAGAAAGTCGAGATCCTGCTAAAGAGCGCCGGCAGTGAAGATCTGGATGATTTTCTGATCGACGACGAGGATTGAAGGCGCCGTTGCACCTGATAACGATCGCAGCATTCGATGCGGCCTTTTATGCAGCCTGACGGCTGCCGCTGCGCTTCGCGGCCTGGGGCCGCTCCTGCAGGGTGGTTCTTTTCGCGGCGCCAGCCTTCTTTGCAGCCTGGCGGCTGCCGCTTCGCTTCGCGGCCTGGGGCCGCTCCTGCAGGGTGGTTCTTTTCGCGGCTGGCAGCTTCTTTGCAGCCTGGCGGCTGCCGCTTCGCTTCGCGCGCCGGGGCGCGCTCCTACGGGGAGGCTCTTTTCGGTGCGCGGAGCTTCCGTGCAGCGATGTTCTAGTCCTGCAGGAGCGTCATTAGCGCAACGACCGTCGATTCTACGCCCGCAACCACGGCCGGCTCCGGCGAAATCTTGAACAATGGCGAATGATGGCTCGGAACCGGGGGACCGCCGGCAGACTCGGTATCGAAGTCTTCCTGCGGCGTTCCGCCGATCGCCCAGTAAACGCTCGGTATTGCTGGGTCATCGGTGAAGAACGGAAAATCTTCCGCACCCATTCCTTTTGTCGGTATATCGACAACGGCCTCATCACCCATCGCATCGGTCCAGGCGACCTTCAGACGCCGCGTCAGCTCGGGGTTATTGGTGGTAGGCGGAACGCTTTCCTCCGAGATGATGACCTCGGGCAGCATGTCTTCCGGCAGTCCGGCGACGCGCCCCATGTTTTCGGCGATTCGCTTGATGCCATTGAGGAGGATTGCACGCGTCTCTTCGTTCGTGTTTCGCACCGTCAGCTGAAGATGAGCCTCGTCCGAAATAATGTTGTGCTTCGTGCCTGAGTGGAAGGAACCCACCGTCACGACGCCGGAATCGCGAGGCGACAGTTCCCGCGACACCAGGGTTTGGAGCGCCAGTACGATCTGGCTGCCCAGCACGATCGGGTCCTTGCCACGGTGCGGACTTGCGCCGTGCGCGCCAACGCCTCGAATGATGATGTCGACCGTATCGGCGCCGGCGTAGGGGCTGCCCTCGGAGACGTTGATAACGCCTGCCACGTCGCTGGACGACACGTGGAATGCCAGCGCGTAATCAGGCTTGCCGAAACGCTCCCAAAGATTGTCGTCCTTCATGGCTCTCGCGCCGAGCACGCGTTCCTCGGCCGGCTGCACGATGAGCATGAGCGTGCCATTCCAGTCATCCTTGCGCTCGGCCATGCGGCGAGCCGTACCGACCAGGCTCGTGATGTGCACGTCGTGCCCACAGGCATGCATGGTAAACACCTCATTGCCGGTAATCGGGTCTTTTTGCATCGCCCGTGACGCGTTTTCGAGACCGGATTTCTCCTCGACCGGCAAGCCATCCATGTCCGCCCGCATCATGACCAGCGGGCCCGGGCCGTTCCTGAGCATCGCCACGACCCCGGTACCGCCGACGTTTTCGGTCACTTCAAACCCTGCTGAACGGAGTTCACTGGCCATGCGTTTCGCGGTCTCGAATTCGACAGTGGACAGCTCGGGATTGCGATGGAAATAATCGAACAGGCTGGCAAGATGCGCGTCATAGTCTTTTCGGACGGCATCGTTAAGGTCGGCAGAAATTGCGGGTGCAGCCAGCAGAACTGCGGCAAGGCAAGCCAGGCGCTTCATCATGTGTCTTCCTTTCATTGGCAGTAATCGATTCGTGTGGGTCGATATACTGCGCGGGTCCGCCAACGAAATCCAGCTGGCCCGTATGAAACGGGGCGACAATCAGGTATTGGCGCCGCCGCTGCCCTGCAGTCGATTGATCAACGCCCGCAGAAAGACCTTGTTGAAGCGAAGCTGGCAAGCTGATGAGACCTGTTCCATCAGCGAGGAGCTGACGCGCAGAATCGTCACCTGCCCTTCGGCCCTGATAGAAGCCTGTCGTTTTGCGCCACTCACGTAACTGGTCTCGCCAAAGCAGTCGCCGTTCGACAACGCGCCGAGGCTGGTACCGTTGGCCTGCACGGTCACGTTGCCCGCCACGATAATATAAAAGCGATCGTCAACCTCGCCTTCGCGCACGATGTCCTCGCCATCCTTGTACTCGTGCCAGTCGGACGCGCGCAGAACCTCCCAGATTTCGGCATGCGAGAACTCGTGGAAGAACGTCAGCGTGCGCAACAGGTCGAAGTGTTCCTGATTGTCGAGGCTGTCGTACTTCTGCCGCAGATCCTTGTAGACCCGCGTCAGCTCCGCCGCCATCGCATTGCCGGTGGTCAGGCGTTTCGAGGGTTCCTTCTGCATCGTCGTCATAACGACATGCTCGAGTTCCTCCGGCAGATCGTCCCGATAGGTGTGAATTGGCGGCGGCGTCGCGTAGACGATCTGGTGCAGCAGCTTGGACAGGTTATCGGCACGGAACGGTCGAAAACCGGTCAGCAACTCGTACATCACGGCACCGAGCGAATACAGGTCGGAGCGCGACGTCAGTTCTTCAGACTGCACCTGCTCGGGCGACATGTAGCTCGGGCTTCCTGCGATACCCTCGATACGGGATACGTCCGAGTCGCTGACGATGGCGATACCAAAATCGATGATGCGAACGTCATTATCAATCGTCAGCATGACGTTGCTCGGCTTGATGTCACGGTGAATGACACCACGACCATGGGCGTAGTGCAGCGCCTTGGCGCATTTGTAGATGATCTCGACAACATCATCGACGCGAAGCAGGTTGTCCGGCCGGCAATAGGCGGCGAGCGTCCTGGCGCCCTGGATGTGCTCGGTAACCACATAGTAGCTGCCGTCTTCTTCACCGGCGTCGTAGATCGGCATGATGTTCGGGTGTTGCAGCATGCCGACCATGTGCGCTTCGTTGAAGAACATCTTGCGAGAAACCTTGGCGCGCTCGGCGTCCTGGTCTTCTTCGATGTTGTAGACTTTGATCGCGACGTCGCGGCGATAATAGGGATCGTGAGACAGGTAGACGATACCCGTGCTACCGCGACCAATTTTGTTGATGATGACGTACTTGCCGATCTTGTCGGGAACGCCGCCCACGCGTTCGATATCGCTTACCTTGGTCGCCATGCTGTCTCAACTGGTCAGATCATGAGCCACCTGTATAAACCCAGTACTACTGCGGCATACAGCGCGGCTACGAGGTCGTCCAGCATAATTCCCACGCCCCCGCCCAGTCTGTGATCCAGGTCCCGAATCGGCCAGGGTTTGACAATATCCATCACGCGAAAAAGCACGAATGCTGCCAACCAGCCAATTGGTGTCAACGGTGCCGCCAGCAGCGTCAGATACATGCCTGCAATCTCGTCCCAGACGATGCCGCCGTGGTCATGAATACCGATACGGCGCGCGCTTTCACCGCATATCCACACGCCCGCAAGCACCAGCACCGCGCCCACAGTCAATTGAACATAAAGTCCGAAGTCCAGCATCAACCAGAACAACAGTACGCCGGGGAGAGAACCCGCGGTCCCCGGCGCGACGGGCGCAAGGCCCGTACCGAATCCGAACGCCAGGAAATTGACCGGATCGGTGAAGACGGTTCGGGCGGCGACCGCTTGCGAGTTTTTTTCTGGCGGCGGATTCACAGGAAGTGACGGTACCCGCTGTCGTCGCATTCCACAACGACACCGCGGTCCAGGCAAACGAGCCCGGCTCCCGGAACAACGCGGCCTATCCGCGTCACGTTGTCGATGCCATCGAGTGCATCCGCGCTCGCTGTAAAACAGAGCTCATAGTCATCGCCACCGCTCAGCGCAAAGCGGGTCCTTTCCCCGGCGTCGAAACGCGACTTCATCGCTTCCGAAAACGGCAATCGGTCGACGTCGAGCTCGCCACCAACGTGGCTTGCCGCCAACAGCTTGCAAAGGTCACCCGCCAGCCCGTCGGACACATCGATCGCCGCCGTCGCCCGACCAGCAAGACGAGAGCCTGTTGCAATCCGCGCGCTCGGGCGCAGAAAGCGCCGCACGAGAAACTCGTCATGGTCGCCGTGATTCAGCAGCCAGAGACCGGCAGCGGCGTCGCCTACCGACCCCGTCACAAAGATGCTATCGCCGGTTCTGGCACCACTGCGCAGCAGCGCCTTGCCGGCTTCGACAGTCGCCGTGATGTGCACCGTTGCGACAACGCGCTCACCGCTCGTCGTGTCACCGCCAATCAACGCAACATCGAACTCGTCCGCTGCCGCAAACAGGCCGTCGGCAAAAGCAGCAATCCACCGCTCATCTTTCCTGGGCAAGGTGAGCGCCAGCGTCATGCAGCACGGCCTCGCCCCCATCGCGGCAACGTCGGAGAGATTCACGGCGACTGCGCGGTAGCCAATGTCTGCGGGGGCCGTGTCGGCGGGAAAATGCACGCCCTCGACCAGCGTGTCGATGACCTGCACCTGATCGAGGCCGGGCTCCGGACGAAGCACGGCACCGTCGTCGCCGATGCCGGTCACGATGCCCGATGCGCTTACCGGGCGCGTGAAGAATCGACGTATCAGCTCAAACTCATCCACCGACGTTCGCTTGCACCTCTACCTCCCGAAGGGTTTTGGCAGCGGCGTCCAGGCAGGCATTGATGTACTTGTGGCCGTCGAGCGCACCGAAACGTCTTGCGAGGTTGACGCTCTCGTTGATCACCACCTTGTACGGAATGTCGATCCTCGACTGCAATTCGTGGGTTCCGATGAGCAGGATGCCGAGCTCGACGGGATCCAGTTGCTCGAGCGGCCGGTCTATCAGCGTGGCGATCCGCTGCTCGAGATCGTCCTCTGTCTCGCAGATTGCGGCCAGTAATTCATCGAAGTACTCCTGGTCGACGCGCGCGTATGCAACCTGCTCGCGAAACTGGGACAGCAGCTCGGTGTGCGAATGTCCCGCCAGTTGTTTCTGGTATAGGGCCTGCAACAACAGTTCGCGTGCACGCGTCCGCGCACCGGATCCTTTTGAACTGGGCTCGCTCATCGAATCTGGTGTCAGTCGGGGCGACGAGTGTGTTTTTCTGGTCCGCTCGCGTACATGACTCAGTCGATCCTCCGGAGCAGGTTGACCATCTCGATAACGGCAAGCGTGGCTTCCTCACCCTTGTTGCCCGCTTTCGTCCCGGCACGTTCGATCGCCTGCTCGATGGTATCGACGGTTAGTACCCCGTTACCGACCGGGATGCCATGCTTCTGCCCGGCCGCCGTGATGCCCTTGACGCACTCGCCGGCGACGTAGTCGAAGTGCGGCGTGGCGCCCCGGATGACGGCGCCGAGCGCGATGATACCGTCGACCCGGCGTGTGGAAGCTACCTTGTCAACGGCGATCGGCATTTCGTAGGCGCCCGGTACGCGAATGATTTCGATGTCGGCATCGGCCGCACCGTGCTGTCGAAGACAGCGTAGCGCCGCCTTGATCAGCGACTCGACGATGAAATCATTGAAACGCGCCGCGACAATGGCGAAACGCCCGTCCCGCACGATGCGATCGCCCTCTGTTGTCTTGATCCTTTCCATGATTCGGCGCCGTGCTCAGACGTATTCCATAATCTCGAGGTCGAAACCCGAAATCGCGTACATTTGTTTAGGCGCCGATAATACACGGATTTTGCTGAGGCCGAGGTCGCGCAGGATCTGGGCGCCGACGCCGTAGGTTCGCAACACCATGTCGCCGCTACGACGCTCATCAAGCTCGTTTCGCTTTTGTCCCAGCCCCTCTACCGAGTCCATGAATTCGCGCGATGACTCCTGATCACGCAACACCACGATGACGCCCGCCTCTTCCTGTGAAATTCGCTCGATGGCATCGTGCAGCGGCCAGCCCAGCGAGGCGCTCTTCACGCCGATGACGTCGCCCAGCGTGTCCTGCAGGTGTACGCGAACCAGCGGCGCCTCGATGGCCCCGAGGTCACCCTTGACGAGCGCAACATGGACACAATGATTGATATGGTCGTCATAGCAGACCATCGTGAACTGACCGTACTCGGTCTCCACGACCTGCTCCTTGATGCGTTCCACGTTGCATTCTTTCTCGAGGCGGTAGCGAATGAGGTCGGCGATAGTGCCGATGCGGACGCCGTGCTTCTTCGCAAACTTCTCGAGATCGGGACGCCGCGCCATCGAGCCGTCCTCGTTCAGTATTTCGACGATCGCGGCCGCGGGTTCCAGGCCGGCGAGACGCGCAAGATCGCATCCTGCCTCGGTATGCCCGGCGCGCGTCAGCACGCCGCCCGGCTGTGCCATGACCGGGAAGATATGTCCGGGTTGCTTGAGGTGCTCGGGCCGGGCGTCGCGGGCAACGGCGGCCTGAATCGTCTTGGCACGATCGTGTGCCGAGATGCCGGTCGTTATCCCCTCGGCCGCTTCGATGGAAATCGTGAAATTGGTGGCGTGATGCTCGTCGGTATCGCTGACCATCAATGGCAGGCGAAGCTGCTTGCAGCGCTCCCGGCCGAGGGTCAGGCAGATGAGCCCGCGCCCATGGGTAGCCATGTAGTTGACGTCTTCCGGCCGAATCTTTTCGGCCGCCATGATGAGATCGCCTTCGTTTTCACGGTTCTCGTCATCGACCATGATGACCATTTTTCCGGCGGCGATGTCGGCAATAATGTCATCGATATCACTGAAAATTGAGGCATGCACTCTGGGGTGCATCGTCGTGTTGTCAGGCATAACCGTGCGCCTTGAGTAGATCCATTGAAATGCCGTTTCCGTCCGGATTAAGCAGGCGCTCCGTGTAGCGCGCCAGCAAGTCAACCTCGACATTGACGACGGTGCCGACCGCATACTCGTCGATAATCGTGACCTCGGCCGTGTGCGGAATGATATTCACCTCGAAGCCGCTGACCGATACTTCGTTGATGGTAAGGCTGACGCCGTCGACGCAGACCGAGCCCTTCCTGGCCACGTAACGTCCGAACGCTCTGGGAATCTCGACGACGAGTCTTATCGACCGCGCATCCGCGGTTCTCGAGACAACGGTACCGGTACAATCGACGTGTCCGCTCACAAGATGGCCTCCGAGGCGCTGTCCAAGGCTCAACGAAGGTTCCAGGTTGACGGGCGACCCGACCCCGAGCTTGCCCAATGCCGTCACGTTCAGAGTCTCGACCGAGACGTCCGTATCGAAACCATCGTCATGAAATGCCACGGCGGTCAGGCAGACGCCATTGACGGCGATGCTCTCGCCGAGCTCGAATTCGGACCAGGCAAGGCCCGTTGAGCGAACCGTCAGCCGCACGTCCCCACCGCGAGGCTGTATAGCTGTGATCGTGCCCTTGGCTTTGATGATTCCGGTAAACATCAGTACTGAACCCTGGCGGTGATGCGCGTATCGCTGCCGACGCGGCGAATATCGCTAATGTCGAGCGCCTTGCGGTCCGCAAGGCTTTGCCAGGAGGGTGTTTCGAACATCGTCCTGGTCTCGCTGCCCATTATGTGGGGTGCCTGGTAAATCACAAGTTCGTCGACCAGTTCGGCGTCCAGGAGGTGGCCCGCCAGGCCAGGACCCGCCTCGACAAGGAGATCATTGACGCCGCGACGGGCAAGCTCCTCGAGGACCGCCGCCGCATCGACTCTCGCGCCACCGGCCCCGAATGATCGCACCTCGGCACCGGCTTTCTCGAGCGGCTCCGCGCGCTGTTTACCTGCGCAGCACACCAGCGTATCCCCCGGCAGGCCCAGCATGCCGGCCGTTACGGGCATGCGCAATCGGCTGTCGAGAACCACCCTGAGCGGCTGCGAGGCGCTCTGTATCAACGCCGCGAGCCGCACATTCAGGGAGGGATCGTCCGCCAGGACGGTACCGATCCCCGTCATGATTGCCCCGCATCGGGCCCGCAGGCGCTGCACGTCATCGCGCGCTTCCGGGCCGGTGATCCACTGGCTCTCGCCACTCTTCATCGCAATCGCACCGTCGAGGCTCGCCGCGACTTTCAGGCGAACCAGGGGACGGCCGCGCGTCACGCGCGCGATAAAGCCCCTGTTGAGCGCCTCGGCTTCGGCCTGCATGAGACCCAGCTCCGTGACTACGCCTGCCGACTTGAGACGCTCCAGTCCGCGTCCGGCCACTTCCGCGTAAGGATCCTGCATCGCTACGACGACCCTGCCGAGGCCGGCATCGACCAGTGCCGCTGCGCAGGGTGGCGTTTTTCCGTGGTGCGCACAGGGCTCCAGCGTGACGTAGGCGGTCGCTCCCTTCGACCTGGCGCCGGCCATGGCAAGCGCATTGACCTCCGCGTGCGCTTCGCCCGCCCGCTCGTGCCAGCCTTCGCCGACCACGGTCTCGTCCCTGACAATGACGCAGCCCACCATCGGATTGGGACGTGCGGAGTACCGGGCGCGGGCGGCGAGTTTCAACGCCCGCGCCATGTGCACGCAGTCGGCACCGGAAAACGCCGCCATGTTCAGCCCTTCTTCTTGCCGAGGAGCTCAGGCAGCAGGGACATTTGTTCGCGACTCGCCGCGGTCTCCGAAATCTTTTGCAGTCGCTTGATTTCGTCCTCGAATTCGGTGATATCCTGAAAGCGCCGGTACACAGACGCGAATCGCACGTAGGCAACTTCGTCGAGCGCACGCAGTTCTTCCATTACGAGATCGCCCACCAGCCGCGAAGGCACCTCGCGTTCACCCATGGTGCGCAGCCGGTGTATCAGGTGGCCGATCGCCTCCTCGAGCTCGTCGCTCGGCACAGGACGCTTTTCCAGCGCGCGCACCATGCTGTTGCGCAGCTTGTTCTCATCGAACGGCTGTCTCGAATTGTCGTTCTTGATCAATCGTGGCATCACGAGCTCGGCGGTCTCGAATGTCGTAAACCGTTCATTGCATGCCAGGCACTGGCGGCGCCGCCGAATCTGCCGGCCATCGCCCGCGAGTCGCGAGTCTATGACTTTGGTTTCCTCGTTGGCGCAGAACGGACAGTGCATTCAGGCTCCAGGACCTTTGGCGGCAGAGCGATCAGACGTAAACAGGGAAGCGTTTACACAGCTCCAGCACCTGCCCTTTTACGCGCTCGATCGTTGCTTCGTTTTCGATGTCGTCGAGTATATCGGCAATCCAGCCGCTTAGCTGCCGGGTTTCCTCGACGCCGAAACCTCGCGTCGTTATTGCCGGCGTGCCCAGACGAAGACCGCTGGTTACGAACGGCGACTGCGGATCATTCGGCACAGAATTCTTGTTGACGGTGATGTTGGCGCTGCCCAGGGCGGCGTCAGCGGCCTTGCCCGTGATGCCGCGATCGATGAGGCTGACCAGCATGAGGTGATTCTCGGTGCCGCCGGACACGATCGGGTAGCCACGCTCGCTCAGCACGCCGGCCATGACTTTGGCGTTTTCGCAGACCTTGCCCTGGTAGTCCCTGAACTCCGGCTCCATCGCTTCCTTGAAGGCGATGGCCTTCGCGGCAATAACGTGCATCAGCGGACCGCCCTGGGTACCCGGGAAAACCAGCGAGTTAAACTTCTTCGTCAGCTCATCGTTCTTGCGTGCGAGAATAAGGCCGCCGCGTGGGCCTCGCAGCGTCTTGTGCGTCGTCGTCGTGCACACATCGGCGTAAGGCATCGGGCTGGGGTAGTGGCCCGTCGCGACGAGGCCGGCAACGTGCGCCATGTCGACGACCAGGTAGGCACCCACGCTGTCCGCGATCTGCCGGAAACGCGCCCAGTCCACGACCTGCGAATAGGCAGAGAAGCCGGCCACGATCATCTTCGGTTTGTGCTCGTACGCCAGCTCCTGCACGCGGTCGTAATCGATAAGCCCGGTCGCGGCTTCGAGGCCGTACTGGATGGCGTTGAACAGCTTGCCCGAGAAGTTCACTTTCGAACCGTGCGTGAGGTGACCGCCGTCATTCAGGCTCATGCCGAGAATGGTGTCGCCGGCGTTCAGCAGCGCCAGATAGACGGCCGCGTTGGCCTGCGAGCCGGAATGCGGCTGTACGTTCGCATAGTCGGCGCCAAACAATTTCATCGCGCGTTCGATGGCGAGACGCTCCACGTCATCCACGAACTCGCAACCGCCGTAGTAGCGTTTGCCCGGATAGCCCTCCGCGTATTTGTTGGTCAGCGTGCTGCCCTGCGCGCGCATGACCCGCGGGCTGGCATAGTTCTCCGACGCAATCAGTTCGACGTGCTCCTCCTGACGTCGGTTCTCTGCAGCGATTGCCTTGGCGATTTCGGGGTCGAAAGATTCTAGCGTCGTCGATGTGTCGAACATCCGGGCATACTCCGTAGGAGAGGGTGGGGGCAAAAAGAGGCGATATTACCTGTTTAGTGGTGCAGATGGCACCGCTGAACGGCGGCCTCAGGTTTCGGCGAAGGACCTCACGACACGCGTCCAGGCACGCGCGAGATTGCGCCGGTTGTAGCCGCCACCGCCTGTCCCGACGATTCGGCCATCGCAGTATTCGTCGGCCAGGCGGCACAGCGATGCCGCCGCCTCGGCGTGGGCCTCCTCGGTCCAGCAAAGGTGGGTGATGGGATCGCCTTCGAGGCTGTCTGCGCCGCACTGCATGATGATGAACTCGGGCCGGCTGTCCGCCAGATAGGCCTCTACGCGCCGCCAGGCCTCGCGAAAGTCCTCATCGCCGGCGCCGGGACCCAGCGGAATATTCAGTTTCGTGCCAAGCGCCGCGCCGGTGCCCGTTTCCTCGCTGGCGCCGGTGCCGGGGTACAGGAAACGCCCGTCCTCATGGATATCGGCAAAAATCAGATCGGGATCGGCCTGAAAGCCGTAAAAAACGCCGTCGCCGTGGTGCGCGTCGATATCGACATAGGCCACTCGCCGGAGGCCGAACTCGCTTCGCAGGTATTCGACGGCGACGCCGCAGTCATTAAACACGCAAAAACCCGCTGCATTGGCGCGTGCGGCATGGTGCAGGCCGGCGATCGGGACAAACGCGCGCCTGTGGTTGCCGTGCATCACTTCGTCGACCGCGCACAGAACCGCTCCGACAACGGCCGATGCGGCGTCGTAAATACCAGGAACGACCGGCGTGTCACCGGCATCGAGCCAGCCCTTGCCAATGGCCGACAGGCGCGAGACCTTGTCGATGTATTCAGGGGTGTGAAACAGCGCCAGCTCGTCGACCAGCGCCGGGCGCGGGTGACCGTACTCGATCGCGCCGTCGAGTCCCGCTTCGTCGAGTTCCGCGTGAAACACGTCGTGCCGATCGGTTCCGAACGGATGCGGGTCGCCGAAACCGTAAGCCGCGATCGACTCATCCCGATACACCAGCACGGTGTCACTCATAGCTGCCAAGACTTCATAATGTTTGCTTGTGGGGCAGCATACCTGATAATGCGCGCTCGTTAACCGACGGCAGGACGATGGCACAGTACATTTACACCATGAACCGCGTCGCCAAAGTGGTGGCGCCCAAGCGACACATCCTTCGCGACATCTCCCTGAGCTTTTTTCCGGGTGCCAAGATCGGCGTGCTCGGCCTCAACGGCTCCGGCAAGTCGACCCTGCTGCGGATCATGGCCGGACTCGATACCGAGATTGATGGCGAGGCGCGGCCGCAGGCCGGTATCAAGATTGGCTATCTGCCGCAGGAACCCGAGCTCGACCCCGACAAGGATGTACGCGGCAATGTCGAGGATGGCGTGGCCGAGACCAAGGCGCTGCTGGATCGCTTCAATGAAATCAGCATGAAGTTCGCCGAGCCCATGAGCGACGACGAGATGAACGCGCTGCTCGAAGAGCAAGGCAAACTGCAGGACGCTATCGATTCGGTGGGCGCCTGGGAACTGGATCGCAAACTCGAAATCGCCGCCGACGCCCTGCGCCTGCCCGATTGGGAGGCGGATGTCAGCAAGCTGTCGGGCGGCGAGCGCCGTCGCGTAGCACTGTGCCGACTGTTGCTCTCGCAGCCCGACATGTTGCTGCTCGACGAGCCGACGAACCACCTGGATGCCGAATCCGTCGCCTGGCTGGAGCGCTTTCTCGACGAATACCCGAGTACCGTAATCGCGGTCACGCATGACCGTTATTTTCTCGATAACGTCGCAGGCTGGATCCTCGAGCTGGATCGCGGCCATGGTATCCCGTGGGAGGGAAATTACTCCTCCTGGCTGGAACAGAAGGAGGCTCGCCTGCAGAACGAGGAAGCATCGGAGAAGGCACGGCGCAAAGCCATGCAGCACGAACTCGAATGGGTGCGCAGCAACCCCAAAGGCAGACAGGCCAAGTCCAAGGCGCGTCTCCGGCAGTTTGAGGAAATTTCCTCGTCGAACTACCAGAAGCGCAACGAGACCAACGAAATCTACATCCCGCCGGGACCCAGGCTCGGTGATGTAGTCCTTGAAGTGAGCGACCTGAAGAAGGGATTCGGCGACAAGCTGCTGATCGACGGGCTGAGCTTCCAGCTGCCGCCTGGCGGTATCGTCGGCGTCATCGGCCCGAACGGTGCGGGTAAGACAACCATGTTCCGCATGATTACCGGGGTGGAGCAACCCGACTCGGGCAAGATTCGCCTGGGCGATACCGTGCAGATTGCCAGCGTCGATCAGTCGCGCGACAGCCTCGATGACAGCAAGACCGTTTGGGAAGAAATCTCCGACGGCCTCGACCTGATCAATGTTGGAAACTACGAAACATCATCGCGCGCGTATGTCGGCCGCTTCAACTTCCGCGGCCAGGATCAGCAAAAGAAGATCGGTCTGTTGTCGGGCGGCGAGCGCAACCGTGTGCACCTGGCGAAGATGCTGCGTTCCGGCGGCAACCTGCTGCTCCTCGACGAGCCCACCAACGATCTCGACGTGGAGACGCTGCGCGCCCTGGAAGAAGCCTTGCTGGAATTTCCGGGCTCCGCGGTGGTTATTTCGCACGATCGCTGGTTTCTGGATCGTATCGCGACACACATACTCGCCTTCGAAGGCAACAGCGAGGTCGTCTGGTTCGCTGGCAACTATGCGGACTACGAAGAAGACCGAAAACGACGACTCGGCGCTGACGCAGCGAACCCTCACCGGATCAGGTATAAGAAGCTGAACGCCTGAGTCGGCCAGCCGAGGACAGCCAATGAATATCCTGCTCATCGCAAGCGCCGTATTTACGCTCATCACCCTGTTCTTCGTGGTCTCCATGCTGCGACACCTGCGCCGCAGACGAGCACTGCGCGCAACAGGATCTCTCGCGGGCGGCGCCGCATCGGGTGCCCTCGGTGCCGCCAGCCTGTTGCTGACTTTCAGCTACTTCGGCTACGGCCGCCTCGTCGACGAACAGGTGGTGAGCCAGATCGAGTTCTCGCAGTCTGCTCAGGGAGAATACGTCGCGCGCCTGATGATCGACGGCGAGGCAGATCGTTTTTTCGCACTGCGTGGCAACGAGTGGCAGATGGATGCGCGTGTCGTCAACTGGAAGCCACCGGCAACCTTACTCGGGCTTGATCCGATCTATCAGCTCGAACGCCTTAGCGGCCGTTACTCGAGCGTCAATGATGAACGGTCGGAGCAGCGTACCGTGTATGCGCTTTCCGACGATGTGGCGCTCGATGTCTGGACGGTTGCGCGACGATTCCCGCGCCTGATGCCGGGCGTCGATGCCTATTACGGGACCGCCACCTACGTACCCATGGCCGATGGCGCACGATTCGAGGTGACGATGACTCGAACGGCGCTGATTGCACGCCCCGTGAACGATGCGGCGCGAGCGGCAGTCGGTACCTGGGAGCAGTAGGGATTTCATTATTATGTTAATCATTGGCAGCGGAACATAATCTATCGTGCATACTGAAGTAGCTGATTGATTAGATGTTTCCGCCTTCAAAACGACAATAAGACAGACAGGGCGAAATGGCGATAGTCATTGAAGAAGACCAGGGGATAAAGAGCGGAGTCGAAGAACGAATCGGCCTCGAGTGCCCCTATTGCGGTATGTACGCGCACATGGCACCTCAGGCCGTGCCGGACGCCACCGCCCTGCTGCGAGACAGGCCCAAACACGTCGGCCTGGTGTACAAATGCGATGCCTGCGATGCGCCGGTTTTTCTGCGTTTCGCGGTCAAGGAGTACAAAGACAACCGCGTCGAGCTGTATCGAAATTTCATCGAGCTGGAACGACCCAAGGAACGATTCGCGTTTTCCTATTTGCCGAAACATACCGAAGTGCTGTTTCGGGAAGCGCTAGCCTGCTACTCGGGCAATCATTTCAACGCTTTTGCGTCGATGTGCCGGCGCGCGTCCATGAGTGCCTTTGAAGCGCTCGGCGAGGGCGGCAAGCTGCGCGCATTTGAAGAAGTGATGGTTGCGCAGGATATTGCCGGTATTGATGACGAGTCGTTCGCGCCGATCAAGTCCGTGCTATTCGGCTCCGGAACTCACGAGGACCTGCCGCTGCTGAATCGCGCACAGGCCGGTATTCTGCTGGAGGTCCTGAAAGACATGTTCTACCAGTGCTTCGTACGCCGCGGCAAGCTGACACGAGCGATCAAGGTGCGACGTTTCTTCGTCTCGGGCAACAACGACAACCTCGTCTCCGCCTAGTCAGCAAGGGACTCGATTAGCCGATCGCAACGCGCGCGTTTCGAAACAGGCGCATCCAGGGCCCGTGTTCGCCCCACTCGTCCGGATGCCAGGAATTCTGGCGCGTCAGCGCAACCCGTTCAGGATGCGGCATCATGATGGTGACGCGACCGTCGTCGTTGCTGAGCCCGCAGATGCCGTCAACCGAGCCGTTGGGGTTCGCCGGATACCGGTCGGCTACCTCGCCGTAGTTGTCAACGTAGCGCATCGCAACCATGTGCGACGCCGCGTATCGCGAAGCGTCATCGCTGAAGCTCGCCCGCCCTTCTCCATGAGAGGTCGCAATTGGCATGCGCGAACCCGCCATGTTCTGCAGGAATATTGACGGGCTTTCGACCACCTCGACCATGCTCAGGCGCGCTTCGAACTGCTCCGATTTGTTGCGCAGGAATCTGGGCCAGTTTTCCGCACCCGGAATCAGCTCGCGAAGGTGCGACATCATCTGGCAGCCGTTGCATACGCCCAGCGAAAATGTGTCGCGTCGCTCGAAGAACGCGGCGAATTCATCTCGCGTGCGGGGGTGGTAGAGAATCGATTTGGCCCAACCGCCGCCGGCACCGAGAACATCCCCGAACGAAAAACCGCCGCATGCGACGAGACCCTGAAAGCCTTCCAGCGTCACGCGGCCGCTGAGCAGGTCGCTCATGTGCACGTCAGTGGCCGCAAAGCCGGCACTCATGAACGCCGCCGCCATCTCGTTCTGGCTGTTGACGCCCTGTTCGCGCAGTATGGCGATGCGTGGCGTCCCGGCGCCGCGATACGGCCGCGCAACGTCCTCTTTCGAATCGAATGTCAGCACCGCGCTCAGGCCAGGATCGTTGTCGTCGAGAATTCGCTCATACTCCTCGGCAGCGGTCGCCGGATTGTCACGCAAGGCCTGGATGCGATAAGCCATTCCGGACCATTCCCGCTGCATGTCGGCACGTTGCAGCTCGAGCACGACCCTGTCGTCGCTGTGCACCGTGAGTGCCGGCTGTTCCTCAACGCGCCCGATAGCGGTCGCGCCGATGCCATGGCGATCGATCACCATCTGCACCTGCGTCAGCTTGCTTTTCGCGACCTGTACGACAGCGCCGGGCTCCTCGCTGAACAATGCCTTGAGCAGTTCGATGCGCGACCCACTGAGTGACAGCGAAACACCGAGCCGGCTGGCGAACATCATCTCGGCGACGCTTGCGATCAACCCGCCGTCACTGCGATCGTGGTAAGCGAGCAACATGTCACGCGAATTCAGTTCCTGAATCGCCGCGAAAAACCCTTTCAGGCGCTCCGGATCATCAAGGTCGGGCGTTTCGCCACCTGCTCGCCCGTAAGCCTGCGCGAGACACGACCCGCCGAGGCGGTTGCGTCCGGCTCCGAGGTCAAACAACAACAGGTAACTGGCCTCGTCACAGCGCCGCAGCTCTGGCGTCAGGTGCCGCGTGACATCCGTGACGGGTGCGAACGCGGACACGATCAGCGATACCGGTGCCACGACCTGGTACTCGTCGTCGCCGTCGCTCCAGCGCGTACGCATCGACATTGAGTCCTTGCCGACCGGGATGGCGATACCGAGCTCACGGCACAGCTCGTCGCCCACCGCTTTCACGGTATCGAACAGGTTGGCGTCCTCCCCGGGATGCCCGGCGGCGGCCATCCAGTTAGCCGAGAGTCGCACCTTGCCGAGATCCTCGATTGGCGCCGCTGCAATATTGGTGATCGCCTCGGCGACTGCCACACGCCCCGACGCCGGTGCGTTGCTCGCCGCCAGCGGCGTGCGCTCACCCATCGCCATCGCCTCGCCGGTAACGCCCCGGAATCCCGAGGCCGTAATCGCCACATCGCTGACCGCTACCTGCCACGGGCCGACCAGCTGATCGCGCGCCGTCAGGCCGCCGACGGTCCGGTCGCCGATATGAATCAGGAACGACTTGTCTGCCACGGCGGGAAAGCGCAACACGCGCAGTGCGGCCTCTTGCAACTCGATACCATCGAGGTCGAGGCCCTGGCGAGGCACCTCGACGTGTTCGACGATGCGCTCCATCTTCGGCGGGTTGCCCAGCAGCATCTGCATCGGCATATCGACGACGTGATTGTCGAAATCGCGATCCCTGACCAGCAGGTTGCCATCGTCCGTGAGCGTGCCGATAACGGACGCAGGGCAACGTTCGCGTTCGCACGTTGCCATGAAGGCGTCGATCCGATCATCGCCAACGATCAGTACGTATCGCTCCTGAGCCTCGTTACACCAGATGCCCATCGGCGACATGCCCGGCTCAGCGTTATCGATGAGGCGCAGCTCGATGTCGGCGCCGTGCTTGCTGTGATCGACCGCCTCCGGCACTGCATTGGAAAGCCCGCCGGCGCCGACGTCGTGTATCAACAGGATCGGATTGTCGTCGCCCATCTCCCAGCACCGATCGATCACCTCCTGGGCACGGCGTTCCATCTCCGGGTTACCGCGCTGCACGGAAGCGAAGTCGAGGTCTTCGCTCGAGGTGCCGCTCGCAAGCGACGAGGCGGCCCCGCCGCCGAGCCCGATGAGCATGGCGGGTCCACCCAGTACCACGAGTTTCGCACCGACAGGCACGTCGATCTTGTTGGTATGCTGCGCTCGAACGTTGCCAACGCCACCGGCCACCATGATCGGCTTGTGATAGCCACGAATCTCGTTAACCGGCAAACCGGGCACGCGACCCTCGTAAGTACGGAAATAGCCGGCCAGGTTGGGACGGCCGAATTCGTTATTGAACGCAGCCCCTCCGAGCGGCCCGTCCATCATGATCTCGAGCGGTGTGGCCATGCGATCCGGATGCGGAAAATCGTCTTCCCAGGGCTGTGAATAGCCCGGAATGCGCAGGTGCGAGACGCTGAAACCGGTAAGTCCCGCTTTGGGCTTCGCGCCGAGACCCGTGGCACCCTCGTCGCGGATTTCTCCACCGGCACCGGTGGCCGCACCGGGAAACGGCGAGATAGCGGTGGGATGATTGTGCGTTTCCACCTTCATCAGAATGTGGATCGGCTCATCGACGAACGCGTACTCGTGGCCTTGCGGTGTCGGCAACAGGCGCGCGCCCCGCCAGCCTTCGATCACGGCCGCATTATCACTGTAGGCCGACAGCACACCACCCGGAGTCTTCTCCGTCGTCGACTTGATCATCGGGAACAGGCGCTGCGTCCTGCTCTTGCCGTCGATGACCCAGCTCGCATTGAAGATCTTGTGCCGGCAATGCTCGGAGTTGGCCTGCGCAAACATCATGAGCTCGGCATCCGTCGGATCGCGATCGAGATCGCCGTAGCATCGCAGCAGGTAGTCGATTTCATCGTCCGACAGTGCGAGCCCCAGCTCCGCATTGGCAATCACAAGTGCCTGTCTGCCTTCGGCGGCCAGTGGCACGTACGCGACGGGCGCCGGCTCGTGGGCCTCGAAAAGCGCGGCGGCGTCGCCGACATTCGCGAATACGACCTCGGTCATGCGATCGTGCAGCTGCGGGCCCAATGCGAGAACTGCATCATCCCCGACCCTCGATGAGAAGCTCAGGGCGTAACAGATTCCGCGCTCCACGCGTTTGACCGCGTCGATGTCGCAGGCTCTGACGATGTCGGTCGCCTTGCTCGACCAGGGGGAGATCGTACCGGGCCTCGGAACGACATAGAGCTTCTTCGCAGCTTTGCCGGATTTGCCGGGCTTGTCATCGGACAACAGCAGGGATTTCAGCCTGGAGCGGTCCTGTTTTCCGAGCGCGGCAGTCGTATCGACCAGGTAGATGAAATGCGCGGTAACCGCTTTTACACGCTCATCGGCGTGCCGTAATGCACGGGTCAGTTTCGCGAGGCGAAAATTGGACAGGGCCAACTGTCCGGGCAATTCCAGCATGTTAAGTACGGGCCCTTATTCGCGTTTGGATGGTATGGGAGCCGGGATGATACAAGAAGCGGTCTCAAAAATATCCATGGGTCGTGTTGCACGTCCGCTGCGGGATCTGCGCGACGTGATTGCGTGAACTACTTGTTGCGATCGGTGGGCGTGTAGACAGGTAGCGGAAACTGCGCGACGTTGCCGCCTTCCAGCTTGCTGATCTTGCTGATGCCCTGTTTTTCGACCTCGTCGATGCGGATGATGGAATGCATGGGCAGGTAAGTGCGGCGTACATTTTCGAACTCCGACTTTATGCGTTCCTCCGACGGGTCCACGACCAGTGTCGTGCGTTCCCCAAAGACCAGTTCCTCGATTTCGATGAAGCCGAAGAGTTCGCCATGATCGACGTGCCGGGCATAGATCTCGTAGACCTGGCCCTGGCTCATGAAAACCACCTTGAAAAGTTGCTTGTTACTCATATCAGCGACGCAGTGTACCCAAAACCCCTGGATGCGGCGCAGTTTACAGGAAATCAAGGCCTTAGGCGTCTGTCGGGGCGGCCATTATGTGAACTGGGTATCAGCGTATCCCTTTGATTACCTGCACAATTAAGTGCTGCTTGAGAGGGAAGATATGGCACTTCGACTTAAAATCGTCAGCGAGCACCGCGAACTTGTCGGCAACGACGCCGAGCGCGACTTCTATGAGGAAGGCGGTACGATCGGCCGCTCGCTGCAAAATGACTGGATCCTGCCGGACCCCGATCGCTATATCTCGGGCCGCCACGCGACGATCGACCACAAGGGCGGCATCTACTACCTGATGGATACCAGCAGCAACGGTGTCTACTTCAATGACGAGGTCGAACCGGTCGGCAAAGGCAATCCGCGGCGCTTGTTCGACGGCGATCGGATCCGCATGGGCGACTTCGAATTCGCGGTGTCGCTCGACTCCGGCGAGAGCCTCGTCATGCCACTGTCTGAAGAGCCCTCCGTTGCGCCGGATCACTCCCGGCAGTTTGTCGACGAAGTGTCCCTGCGCACCGGAATGAAACTGCTCGACGAAGAAGAGCTGACCGGTGACAACGAGTTTCAGTCGGTGCTTTTCGGTCATCGGGAAAGCGGCAACGAATCACCGCGGCCGCCGAAAAAGCCGGCGCCAATGCCAGCGGCCAACGATACGAAGCCGGCGAAAAAAACCGACAAGCCCGTCCGGGTCTCTGCCGACGACCTGTTCGACTCGTTCCTCGATGGCCTGGGTATCACCCGCGCCGAACTGCATCCGTCGGTCGATCGCCCCGAGATGATGTTGACCGCCGGTCTCGTTTTGCGAGAATTCGTGGAAGGTACCATTGCCCTGCTTGCGGCGCGCGCAAACCTGAAAAATGCGTTTCGCCTCGATCAGACCACGGTGCTGCCACGCCACAACAACCCGTTGAAGTTCTCCGAGAGCCCGGGTGACCTGATCAAGCAGCTGCTGGTCGGCGATGAGGGCGACTACCTGGGGGCGAAGGATGCCGTTCACGAGGCCTGTCGCGACCTCCTGAATCATCAGAACGCGTTTCTGGATGCCATGAACAGCGCCTTCATCGAATTCGCCGAACGCTTTGAGCCCGATGAATTGCAGCAGGGCTTCGATCGCGCGATAAGTGGCAGCAAGCTGCTCGCATTCCTGAACAAGTCCAAGTACTGGGACCTGTATCGCGAACTCTATCCGATCATGACCGAAAAAGGCGGTGGCCGTTTTCCACAGATGTTCAGCGAGGAATTCGTCAGGGCTTACGAACGCCAGGTTGCCGAATTGCAGCGCCGCGACCGCGGACAGCTGCCCGCTGTGCCCGCGATGGACGACGATGACCCCGGCCTGATGGTTACCCAGAAGCTCGTGCCGAAGAAGCTATTAAGCGAAGCAGCGGCCGAACACACGCCGCGTAGCGACGACGCTGAGGACATCGACGAGGTCGATCAGAGCTTCATCGAAGAGCTGGAGAACAGCATCGCCGAAGAAATCTCCCCGAACCAGCTGAAAGCCTGACGTTTCCTGTCAGCCGCGATTCTGCCTGTTGTCGATCAAGTGGTCGACAACGGCCGGCTCCGCAAGCGTTGAGGTATCGCCGAGGTTGCCAAAATCGTTCGCAGCCACTTTCCGCAGGATGCGACGCATGATCTTGCCGGAACGCGTTTTCGGCAGGCCGGGTGCCCACTGGATCAGGTCGGGCTTGGCGATCGGCCCGATTTCCTTGCGAACCCAGGTTTGCAGCTCCTTGCGTAACTCGTCGCTTGGCTCGACGCCCTCCATCAGCGTCACATAGGCGTATATGCCTTGCCCCTTGATTTCGTGCGGGTAGCCCACGACCGCCGCTTCGGCCACGTTCGGGTTCGACACCAGCGCGCTTTCGATTTCGGCAGTTCCCATGCGGTGACCGGACACGTTTAGCACGTCATCGACGCGACCGGTGATCCAGTAATAACCATCCTCATCGCGGCGCACCCCGTCGCCCGTGAAATAGGCGCCCTCGAACGTCGCGAAATAGGTGTCGACGAATCGCTGGTGGTCGCCGTAAACGGAGCGCATCTGGCCCGGCCAGCTGTCCGTAATGATCAGGTTGCCCTCGACGGCCCCCTCCAGCGCATTGCCTTCCCCGTCGACGATCACCGGCATGATGCCGAACAAGGGCTTGGTTGCGGATCCCGGTTTCAGCGCCGTTGCGCCTGGCAGCGGGCTGATGAGAATGCCGCCGGTCTCGGTCTGCCACCAGGTATCGACGATAGGACAGCGCGAGTCTCCCACCACACGGTAGTACCACTCCCAGGCCTCGGGATTGATCGGCTCGCCGACAGAGCCGAGCAAGCGCAGGCTTTTTCTCGACGTGCTTTTTACCGGCTCATCGCCCTCACGCATCAACGCGCGAATAGCCGTCGGCGCCGTGTAACAGATATTGACCTGGTGTTTGTCACAAACCTCCCAGAACCGCGCCGACGTCGGGTAGTTCGGCACACCCTCGAACATCAGCGTAATCGCTCCGTTTGCGAGCGGTCCGTAGACGATGTAACTGTGCCCGGTAACCCAGCCCACGTCGGCCGTGCACCAGTAAATGTCGCCGGGGTGATAGTCGAAAACCTGCTCATGCGTCATCGCCGCGTAGACGAGATAGCCGCCGCTGGTATGCAAGACGCCTTTCGGTTTGCCGGTAGAGCCCGAGGTATAGAGGATGAAGAGCGGATCTTCGGCCCCCATTTCCTCGCAGGGACAGTCGGCATCGACCTCTTTCTCGATCTCGTGCAACCAGACGTCGCGGTCGTCGACCCAGCCCACGTCCGAGCCGGTGTTGCGAACGACCAGCACTTTCTCGAGCGTTGTCACGCCAGGATTCGCCGCTGCTTCGTCGACATTGGCCTTCAGCGGCACGCGTTTTCCGCCACGACGACCCTCATCCGCCGTGATCACGATATTCGACTCGCAGTCCTGGATTCTGCCCGCGAGTGCGTCGGGCGAGAAGCCGCCAAATACGACAGAGTGGACCGCGCCTATGCGCGCGCAGGCGAGCATGGCGACGGCCGCCTCGGGTATCATCGGCATGTAGATCGTAACCCGATCGCCTTTTTTCGTGCCCAGCGCCTTGAGCGAGTTTGCGAATCGACAGACGCGTTCGTGCAGTTCGCCGTAAGTGATCTTGAGATCCTTACCCGGATCGTCACCTTCCCAGATGATGGCGACGTCATCGCCTTTACTATCAAGGTGACGATCGACGCAGTTGTAACAAACGTTCAGCGAGCCATCGTAAAACCAGCGGATATGCAAATCGTTTTTTGCAAAGGATACGTCCTTGACCTTGGTGAACGGCTTGATCCAGTCGACGCGCTGAGCCTGTTCGGCCCAGAAGCCCTCGTTGTCCTCGACGGAACGCGCATACATTGACTCGTACTGTGCCTCATCGATCAACGCACGCTTCTTCACTGCATCCGGAACCGGATAAATCTCATTTGCCATGTTGCTCTGCCTTCCTGGTTTTCTTCAATTCTGTTTGTGCTGCGCAAGCTTCAAGACGCGCTGCGCCTGGATCAGATGCGGCCGGTCGATCATCCTGCCATCCAGGCCAACCGTGCCGGCGCCAGGATTGTCCTCGAACAACGCAACGATTCGTTCGGCCTGCTCGATTTCCTCGGCAGTCGGCAGGAACGCCGCATTGATGGTCTCGACCTGGGCCGGATGGATCGCCAGCATTCCTCCGAAGCCGTCGCGCCTCGCGTTTGCAGCATAGCGTAGCAGTCCCTGCTGATCGCGATAGTCCGTAAAGACCGTATCCAGCGCGGTAACTTCCGCCGTGGCCGCGGCGAGCAGGCAAAACGATCGCGCCATCTCGTAAAGCGGCAGCCAGTTTCCTTCGGCGTCCCGATTCGTGCTGGCACCGATCGCGGCGCTGAGATCCTCGGCGCCCCAGGAGAGGCCGAACAGGCGTGCCGTCGCCCCCGCGTAGCCGTTCAGGGTGAACAGCGCCTGCGGGCGCTCGGTGCACAGGGCAATGATGCGGGTCCGGCCGTGCTCGATACCCAGCTCGCGCTCCAGCGCATCGATTCGCCGCGACAGCCGAACGGCGTCCGCCGGGCTCTTGGGCTTCGGAAGTACGATTCCGCAGGGCGCCGACGGCATGACGGCCTCGAGATCGGCTGCCGAATCTTTGCTGTCCAGCGCGTTGATGCGGACCCACACATTGTCCCTGCCTTTCAGGTAATCGGCGGCGTTCGTACGCGCGGCTGCGCGCGCCGCGGCTGCGACCGAATCCTCGAGATCCAGGATCAGCGCGTCGGCGCCCGCGCCGGCCGCTTTTGCCAGCTTGCGCTCGCTGTCGGCCGGGACAAACAGGAAGCTTCGATTCATTCGGGTTTTCGCAGCATCAGCGCCGAGCGCTTGCACTCCGCGACGAGTTCGCCGTGCTGGTTAAACGCGCGGTGCGCAAAAACCGCAATACCGTTCTCGGGACGCGACTTGCTGTTGCGCAGCTCGAGCACTTCGGTCTGGATTCGCAGGGTATCGCCGCAAAACAGCGGTTTCGGAAAACGCACTTCATCCCAGCCGAGATTCGCCACCGTCGTACCGTGCGTCGTGTCGTTGACCGATATCCCGACCATGAAGCTCAGGGTAAGGCAGCTGTTGACCAGCGGCTTGCCGAATTCCGAGTTTTTCATGTACTCCGCGTCCAGATGCAACGCGGCCGGATTGTGCGTCATGGTCGTCAACAGCACATTGTCGGTTTCGGTAATGGTCCGGTGTATCGGATGGTCGATGACCTGGCCAACCTCAAATTCCTCAAAATACAATCCTGGCATTGGCGGCTCGCAACCCGTTTCAGGTAATCTTGGATTGTGCCAGCGTGGCGCACAGCAATACAGTGGCATTGAACCTGAACGCCGGAGGGACGCGCATGAAAGTAAGCAGACGCGATTTCGCCAAGGCCGGTCTGGGCGTGGCTTCGCTGGCCGCCATTGGCGCTGCCGGCACGAGAGCCGAATCGAACGGCCTGCTCAAAAAGGCGATCCCGTCGTCGGGCGAGACGCTCCCCATTATCGGCCTGGGCACCAATCGCTACGGCGTCGGTGATTCCGAGGCGGCCCGCGCGCCCTTGCGCGCCGCGCTCGAGCGATTTCATCATCTCGGCGGAACGGTAATCGACACGGCGCCAATGTACCGTACGTCGGAATCCGTACTCGGCGACCTCATAGCGGAACTGGGAATTCGCGAGGATCTGTTTCTCGCGACGAAGACCGATCGTGCCGCCGGCGGTGTCGGCACGATCGAACAGATGAACGAGTCGATGGCCCGACTTAAGACGGATCGAATCGATCTGATGCAGGTACACAACCTCATTGGCTGGCGAGAAGCCCTGCCCGTCATGCGCGAATGGCGCCAGGAAGGCCGCATCCGCTACATCGGAATCACCACGTCGCGGTCATCGCAATATGCAGAATTCGAACAGGTCATGCGCCAGGAAGACCTGGATTTCGTCCAGATCAACTATTCACTCGAACAGCGCGAAGCGGCCGAGAGGTTGTTGCCGCTGGCCGCGGACACGGGCACGGCCGTGATCATCAATCGGGCATTCGGCGGCGGACGTATTTTCGACAAGGTCGGCGATCGTCCTGTGCCCTACTGGGCGGAGGCATTTGGCTGCGAGTCGTGGGCGCAGTTCCTGTTGAAATACGCGATCGGCCATCCGGCCGCGACGCTGAGTATTCCGGGAATGACCAAGCTTCGTCACGTCGACGACAACTTCGGAGCGACCCGCGGCCGTTTGCCGAACGCGGACGAGCGCATGCGCCAGGAAGCATTTTTCGACGCATTGTAGTAGGCCGTGGATGCGCGACGAAACTAGGCGCCTGACGACTTGTCGCCCATTGCGATCACAACGGCCCCGAGGCGTTGCTCGGTCTCGACCCGGCGGTGCGCATCGGCGGCCTGCTCCATGGAATACACCCTGTCCAGGATCGATATGATTTTCCCGCCTTCGATCATTTCGCTGAGTGTCTGCAGCTCTTCTTTCGTCTCTCGCGCGAACGCGAAGCTGGCCGTCTTGTTGCTGAACCGGCTCGTCAAGACCGAACGAAGCATGACGGAAAGCCTGGGGTTTCCGGACAGATAGCGTCCGCCGGGTTTGAGCGCCTTGATACAGGCGGAATAGGAGCTGCCCGGAACCATGTCGAAAATCACGTCGTAGCTGTATCCCGTGGCCGAGAAATCTTCTTTCGCATAGTCGACGAAATGATCCGCGCCGATGCGCCTGAGCAACTCCGCCTTGATGGCGCTGTCGACAGCGGTGACTTCCGCAGCCATCGATTTTGCGATCTGCACTGCATGCGCGCCGATGCTGCCACCCGCGCCGTTGATCAATACCTTGTCGCCTGCCCTGATCTCCGCCAGTCGCATGAAATGCAGCGCATTGAGCCCACCCAGCGGTACCGCCGCGGCGTCCTCAAAACTCATGTTGATGGGCTTCGCCACGATGGTGTAGCTGGCAGGAACGGCAAGGTACTCGGCGTAGGCACCGAACCTGAGTCCGGACGCCCCGAACACCTGATCGCCCCGGTTGAAACGCGTGACGTTCTTTCCGAGAGAAACAACCTCGCCCGAAAAATAGCTGCCGAGGATTCTTCGCCTTGGCTTCCTGATGCCTGTTGCAATCCGTAACGGCAGCCAGAACCACTGCACCGAAAACCTGAAACCGCGCATCTCGACATCGGCCTTGGTCGCCTCCGCCGCACGCACGCGAATCAGGATTTCATCGTCCTTCGGTGCCGGTTTTTCCACCTCTTCGAGTTGCAGAACCTCGGGCGGACCGTAGTTGGAATAGGTAATCGCTTTCATGCTCTGCGGGACTTGTTGGTGTTGTGTGACAATAGCCGAGCTTATCATCGCCGGCCGTCAAGCTGCGGCGATCGCGTTTTCCCCGAGTGCTAGAATCGGCGATGATCGTAATCGACCGGCGCCTGTCGCGCCCGGCCAGCTGACGGATACACCATGCAACCACCCGCTATCAAACACGAGTGGACCGTTCGTGACGGCAGTACGGTGACGATCCGCCCGATCCGGCCTGAAGACCGTGATATCGAACAGGCGTTCGTCAGCAACCTGACGCCCAACTCCCGATATTTGCGTTTCTTTTCGGCCGTAAGGGATCTCTCCCCGCAGATGCTGGATCGCTTCACTCATGTCGATTATCCGCGGCAGATGGCGCTGATTGCCACCGTGCAGGCTGAAGGGAAAGAGCTGGAGATTGGTGTGGCCCGGTATGCGCCGGGGAGTTCCGGGAACACGGTGGAGTTTGCCGTCGTCGTCGCTGACGAATGGCAGGGACTTGGCATCGGTCGCGAGCTGCTGAGACACCTGTTCAATATTGCCCGCGTGGCCGGATTCGAGACTATCGAAGGGCTCGTTCTGAAGAGCAACAAGAACATGCTGCAGCTCTGCAATCGCCTCGGCTTTACCGTGAACCGCTACCCGGACGATGCAGCGCTTGTTCGCGTTGTGAGAGAAATCGGCAACGGGCAGACGATGCGTGACCAGCCCCCGGGTTAGCTGCCGCCATCGTCCATGGCCGGCAACAGGGCCTGTTTACCGATCCGTCCGTTGCCGATGGGGGCGCGGAATGCCTGCCCTATTTCCTGGCGCGCTCGATCGCCTCGACGATGAGCCGACGAGCCGTTTCCGCGCCATGCCAGTCACCGATCTTTACCCATTTCCCGGGTTCCAGGTCTTTGTAGTGCTCGAAGAAATGCTCGACCTGCTGTGTCGTGATCTCGGGCAGGTCCGAGTACTCGTTCACATGATCGTAGCGTTTGCTCAGCGCGTGCGACGGTACCGCAATGACTTTTTCATCCTGCCCGGCGTTATCTTCCATGATGAGCACGCCGACGGGGCGCACGTTGATAACGCAAGCGGGCACCAGTTCACGCGTGTTGACGACAAGCACATCGATCGGATCGCCATCCTCGGAAAGAGTGTGCGGTACAAAACCGTAATTCCCCGGGTATGCCATCGGCGTATAGAGGAATCGATCGACGACCAGCGTGCCGGCCTCCTTGTCCAGTTCGTACTTGATCGGCTGCCCGCCGAGCGGGACTTCGATGATGACATTTACGTCGTCCGGCGGGTTGTGGCCAATAGCGATGGCATCAATACGCATGTCGTGGGATCCTGATTCGTGAGGAGCGCTTGCTGCGCAGTCTAGCGCGATCGCTGAGTAATCGCTGCCAGATGCAGTATATTGACGTTCCCTTGCGTCCTGACTGAAAGAAATCCAGATGACCTATGTAAAGTACGCCGCCGCGCTATTCACCCTGTTCGTGATCTCTGCATGCGCACCGTTCGGGCAAGAGCCGCTCGACGACACGGCCACGACCAGCCAACCTGACGCACCCATCGGCGCCTGGGACAAGGGCGCGATGGTGACTGCGGCGAACCCGCACGCCGTCGAAGCCGCCATTCACATGCTCGAGAAAGGCGGTCACGCCGTCGACGCGGCAATCGCGGCGCACGCGGTACTCGGCCTGGTCGAACCGCAGAGCTCCGGTCTCGGCGGCGGCGCGTTCATGCTCGTCTACCAGCGGTCGAATGGCGAGCTGAGCTTCCTCGACGGCCGGGAATCCGCGCCGGCCGGTGCGACCGTCGATATGTTCGTCCGCGACGGCGAGGTGATGAGTTTTCTCGAGGCCTGGCAGAGCGGACTCGCCGTCGGCGTGCCCGGCACGGTGGCGCTCTACGAGCGGGCGCACCAGGAATACGGAAATCTGCCGTGGGCAGAGCTGTTTCAGCCGGCTATCCGGCTTGCGGAACAGGGATTCCGGGTATCGCCGCGACTGGCCCGGTCGCTGGAATTCGTCGCACCGCATGGTCGCCTGGACGAAAACCCGCCGACAGCGGCCTATTTCTACCCTGGCGGCACGCCGCTGCCGGTCGGCTACCTGCTGAAGAACCCGGAATACGCTTCGACGCTGAGCCGCATTGCCAGCGAGGGTACGGACGCGTTTTACCGGGGGGAGATAGCCGCAGCCATTGCGAAAGCCGCACAGGAAGGCCCCGACGGGGGATCACTGACCGCCGAAGATATTGCACGCTACGAGGTCATCGAACGGCCCGTTATCTGCGGTGCTTTCCGCTTGCTAAGAATCTGTACGACGTCGCCGCCCTCCTCGGGCGTCGCACAAATCATGATTGCGGGCATCTATGACCACCTTGCGCCGGCGTCGGGCGCATCAGAGGAAAAAATCGTGGCCTTCGTCGACGCTCAGCGACTTGCCTACGCCGACAGGGACCATTATATCGGCGACCCTAAATCCGTCAGCATTCCGCTCGAGGACTTGCTGAACCCGGACTACCTGAGAGAACGCGCCGGAGAGCGTTTCGCACCAGCAGAAACCCCGCGGCATGGCGACCCCGGCAAAATACTTCGCGGCGAGCCCGTCGCAAACCTGTTGGGCGAGGACCTGACCGTCGAGACGCCGGGTACCTCGCATCTTTCGATTATTGACAGTCAGGGTAACGCGATTGCCATGACCGCAACGGTAGAGGGTTACTTCGGCTCTTCGCGCTGGGCACACGGTTTCCTGCTCAACAACGAGATGACCGACTTTGCTCGGGAGCCGCCGACGGACGGCAAGCCTGTCGCGAACGCGATTGTTCCCGGTAAACGGCCGCGGTCCTCGATGTCGCCGACCATGGTGTTCGACGCGGCCGATAACATTCTCATGATCACGGGCTCTCCCGGCGGTAATTCGATTCCGGCGTACGTTGCGAAAAGCATTGTCGGCGTCCTCGACTGGAACCTTTCGGCGCAGGATGCCGTCGACTTCCCCAACATCGTGGCTCGCGGCGAAAAAGTACGCGTCGAAATTGCCAGCGAGGCGGGAAAAGCCATCGCATCGGACCTTGAGGAACGCGGCTACAATGTTGAGGAACGTGAAGGCGAGAATTCCGGTCTGCACGTTATCGTCGTGCGGCCGGACGGTCTTGACGGCGCCGCCGACAAACGTCGCGAAGGCGTCGTCAGGACGGTGCCGTAACGCCTTCGACATCTCGACGCCAAGACACCGGAGGAATAGTGCTCGTGACCGGAAAACACACTGCACTGGCGTTTTCGGCTTCGGCGCCGAACTGCTTAGCGAACACGTGGGCGACGCGTTCGATTATTGGCCGCGACCAGGGCGCCGACGAATGGCGCCAACACCAGCGGCATCAGGCTCGCCGGGACAATCAGTGCCCAGCCTGCTGCGCCAGGATCCCTTAGCTCCAGTACGTTGCCGAGTGCGGGCACGTAGATCGCTGCAAGCACGAGCGCGAGGCAAATAAGGAGTGCCGCCCAGATCCACCGGTTTCGCGTAATCTCATTGTCGACCACCCTCCTGACCTCGTCACGCATGTTGAAGACGTGCCACATTTGCGCCAGCGCCAGGGTTGAAAACGCAACGGTCACGGCCTGGTGATTGTCGAAGTCAAGGTAGAACATCGATATCGCCATGGCTGCCAGCACGCTGGCCGCCATGACGACACCGTAAAGGCCGATACGCATCCAGTGTTCACGGGTGAGGATGCTCTCGTTTGCAGGCCGCGGCGACCGCGACATCGACAACCGCGATCCCCTTCCGACGCCCAGTGCAAGCGCCGGAAAGACGTCGGTGACCAGGTTCAGGAACAGGATCTGCAAGGGCAAGAGCGGCAAGGGTGCGCCGGAGATCGTCGCAAGAGTGACGACCAGCACCTCGCTGGTATTGCATGACATCAGGTAGACGACGAACTTGCGAATGTTGGCGAAGATAGCGCGGCCGTGCGACACGGCCGCTACGATCGTGTTGAATTCGTCGTCCTGCAGCACCATCACCGCCGCCTCCTTCGCCACGGCCGTACCGCGCCGGCCCATTGCGATTCCGATGTCGGCCTTTTTCAACGCGGGCGCGTCATTGACCCCGTCGCCGGTCATCGCGACGACATGGCCACTCTGCTGGTAGAGGTCGATTAGCTTCAGCTTCTGCTCCGGCGTAACCCGGGAGAACACGCGCGCGGCGAGCAGTCTTTCTTTCTTGTCCTCCGCGAACAGGCGGTCGACCTCCGCGCCGCCGAGCAAACGCTCCGATGCGTCAGTCTCGGCCAGGATTCCGGTCTCGACGGCGATCTGACGTGCCGTGGCGGCGTGATCGCCCGTGACCATGATGACCGAGATGCCCGCCTGGTGGCAGCGCTTGATGGCGAGGTCCACATCTTTGCGCGCCGGGTCTTCCATGCCCACGATGCCGAGCAACACCAGTTGCGCATAGTGATCGTCGACGTCGGCCGGCACTGTTTTTTCCGCAAGCGCGATCGTACGCAGGCCCTGTGCGCCCAGTTCTTCCGCACGCTGCAGCCAGCGCCGGACCTGCGCGGGCGAGAGTGCATCCTCGCCACCATCGCCGCGGCGAACGGCAACGCACAGTGGCAGGATAGTTTCGGGCGCACCCTTGACCGCAATGCGCAGGCCGCTTTCCAGCTGGTGGACGGTCGCCATGCGCTTCGAGTCCGGATCGAACGGGTCTTCGTGGATTTCCGGTTCCCGTCGCAACAGCTCCCTGCGCCAGACGCCGCAGATGCCGGCGGCGACCAGCAGCGCCAGCTCGGTGGGATCGCCAACGCCTTTCGTGCCGCTCTCCGCGTCCTTGTCCAACGATGCGTTGTTGCAGAGCGCCGCACATCTCAGGGTATCGTTCAGCAATGCCGCCTGGCGTGCGTTCAGCGGATTGCCATCGACGCGCCATTCCGCGGCTTCGCCATCCGTGTCGACGTCGACGCCGAAACCGTTCAGGAGTACGGTCGAAACGGTCATGCGGTTTTCGGTCAATGTCCCTGTCTTGTCGGTGAGAATGACGCTCGTCGCACCGAGCGTCTCAACGGCGGACAGGCGCGTGACGAGTGCGTTCTGTTTTGCCAGGCGCCACATGCCGCGCGCCAGGGCAATCGTCGCAACGATCACGAGGCCCTCGGGGATAGCTGCCACGGACAGTGCTATGGCAACCTCGATCGCCAGAAACAGCTCGCGCCCGGCGAGGATTCCGGCGACCCCGATAAGGACCGCGATTCCGACGATGGCCCAGGCGAGTCCTGCGCCCAGCGCATTGAGCCGTGCCTCCAGCGGCGTTTGGTGTTCCCTTGCCGCGACGACCTGCGCGAAAATCCTGCCGAACTCGGTATTCGTCCCTGTTGCGACGACCACGCCCTTTCCGGAACCCCGCGTAATGCAGGTGCCTTTGAAGACCATGTTGTGTCGGTCGAGTACCCGGGTCTCCGCCTCCAGTACCTCGTCCCGTTTTTTCACGGGCAAGGACTCCCCCGTCAGGGTCGACTCGTCCGCCGCGAGTTTCGCCGTGGCAAGCAGGCGCAGGTCGGCCGGAACAAGATCGCCGGCCTCGAATACGACGATATCGCCGGGGACGAGCACGTTCGCCGGCGCGCGCGAAATCCTGCCGTCGCGAAGCAGCACGCATTCTGCCCGCGCGAACTGGCGAAGCGCCTCCATGGAGCGGATTGCGCGCCATTCCGTGAGGAAACCGATGCTCGCATTGATCAGGATGACGGCGAGAATCGCGAGCCCCTCTACGAATTCCGAAAACAGCAGCGCCAGTACGCCTGCGCCGACCAGCAACAGAACGACGATGCTCCTGAATTGTCCCAGCAGGATAGAAAACACACTCCGCGGTCGCGTCGGCGCCAGCTCGTTGCGGCCCCAGACTCGTGTGCGCCTCTGCACTTCGTTCGCATCGAGCCCACGGTCGGGATCCACGGAGAGCGCCTGCAAAACCGCTTCCGAACTGCAGCTCCACGCGGCGAATTCCTGATCGCCGCCATTGGCAATGGGCTCTGTCAGAGGCGTTCGCACAGCAGCGGAATGTCGT
This sequence comes from uncultured Gammaproteobacteria bacterium, assembly GCA_963701335.1. GTDB lineage: Bacteria > Pseudomonadota > Gammaproteobacteria > Steroidobacterales > Woeseiaceae > UBA1847. The sequence continues at coordinate 1,020,855 of CAVOZR010000004.1, read as the reverse complement.
TTTCTGCATACCAGTCGACGATTCCGTCCCAGATCTGCTGCGCGGTCTCGGCATACCAGTAGAGACGCGTATCCTCGCTGTCGACCAGGCCGCGCGTGGCGAGAAACTCCAGGTCGACGACACGCTGCCAGAATTCCTTGCCGACGAGCACAACGGGCAAGGCCTCCATTCTGTGAACCTGCACGAGATTCAGTGTCTCGAATAATTCGTCCAGGGTGCCGAAACCACCCGGAAAAACGACGAGCGCTTTGGCGCGCAGCAGAAAGTGCAGTTTGCGAATAGCGAAGTACTGGAAGTTGAAGCTGAGTTCCTTGGTGATATAAGGATTCGGAAGCTGCTCATGGGGCAATCGTATGTTCAGGCCGATGCTTTTCGCGCCCACATCGCTGGCGCCGCGATTGGCGGCCTCCATGATGCCCGGACCACCGCCGGTCATCAGCGTCAGACGGCAGTCATCGGGGCCCTTCCCGGATCGGCCGACGATCGCGCCGAATTCTCGCGCTATGCGGTAATAATCGGCAAGGCCGGTCATATCCGTCTGACCCGGTTCCCCAATACGCGTCCCTCCGAACACGACAATCGTGTGCTGAATGCCATGCTTCTGCATGACCTGTTCGGTCTTCAGATACCCGGCCGCCAGGCGCTCTGCGCGCAGCACGGCATCGGCCGACACGTCCTGCTCGGAAAGCCCTGCGATTTTCAATTCCATGCTCGTGACTGTGCCCCGCTAGTGTCCTGTCCGCTTAGTTCGCATCATTTCAGCGCGCTGTACAAGGCGTGCGGCAAGGCGCGTTCCGCCGGCAATGGCCCGGCCCTTGACAAGGAACGCAACACGGCCACAGGCCTTGTACGGCGCGCCCTTCGGGAGCCCCGAAAACGCGCAATGCCATTGTTGCATCGCTTGCCAAGGTCTCGACATTGGCGGCGCAATGCGCCTTGTCCTTGCGCGTTTTGGGGGCTCTGAAATCATGCCAACTAAGCGTACAGGACACTAGATCTGAATTGTCTGCCCTCTTTCGGCGATGGAGACCGGCGCGCCGAGCTCGCTCTGCATCTTCTTTGCCAGCACCTGCTGCGCCTCGGCTTCGCCGTGGACCAGGTAAACCGGTGGACGGTTCTCGAACGCGCCGTACCAGGTCATCAGGTCGGCCTGATCGCCATGCGCGGAGAGACCGCCGATCGTGTGCAGCTGACAGCGCACGCGGATTTCCTCGCCGAACAGCTTGATCGTCTCGGCGCCCTCGACCAGGCGTCGACCCAGCGTGCCGTAGGCCTGGAAACCGACGATCACGAGGTGGCACTCGGGACGCCAGGCATTGTTTTTCAGATGATGCAGAATTCGGCCGCCGCTGCACATGCCGCTGCCGGCGATGACGATCGCACCCGACTCGATCTCGTTGATGCGCATCGACTCCTGCGGCGTCAGCGTCTGGTGGAAGTTCGGCAACTCGGGGAGATTCGAATCCGGGCCGAACAACTTCACCCCGTAGAGATGCCGATATTGCGAATAGACCGCGGTTGCCTCGATGGCCATCGGGCTGTCGAGGTAGATCTGCCAGTCGTCGAGGTGCCAGCGCTCATAATTCTCAGCCATGAGGTACAGCAGATCCTGCGTTCGTCCGACCGTGAAGGCTGGAATCAGGACGTTGCCGCGCGCGGATTTTGCGGACTCGAAAACGGCAGTCAACTCGTCCATTGTCTCGTCGAACGGCCGATGCAGCCGATCTCCGTAGGTACTTTCGAGCAGCACGACGTCGGCCTGTGGCAATAGCGCGGGCGGGTCCATGACAGGCGCGTCGCGGTAGCCGAGGTCGCCGCTGAATACCAGCGTACGGCTGCCGGCATCGTCCGAATACGTGAGCTCGACGATCGCGGAACCGAGGATATGGCCGGCATCGAAAAAGCGAAGCGTCAGGCCCGGAACCACGGTCAGCTCATCGCCATAGGCCACACCCCGCAATTGCTTGAGGCTTTCTTCGGCGTCTTCGAGCGTATACAGCGGCTTTATCAGGGGCTGATCCTTGCGTCGGCGTTTGCGGTTCTGCCACTCGGCGTCCTTCTCGTTGAGGTGCCCGGAGTCCGGCCACATGATCTCGCAAAGCGCTTTGCTTGCATTCTGCACAAAGACGGGCCCGCTGTAGCCGCGTTTCACCAGCAGCGGTACTCGACCGGAGTGGTCGATGTGGGCATGACTCAGGATGACGGCGTCGATGTCGTCGACGGCGAACGGAAACGGATCGCGATTGCGCTGTTCGTTTTCTTTACCGCCCTGCACGAGCCCGCACTCCAGCAGGATCGTATGGGCGCCGGCCGTGATAACGTACAGCGACCCGGTCACTTCACCGGTCGCCCCCTGGAACTGCAGATCAAACCCCATTGCTCACCCTCCGCTGGCCCGGTCACGCCTCGAGCACTGCGCTGCAGGCCCATCGAATGCCGGATTGCTGCCTTATTGTTGGATTCGTAGTGGACGCTGTCTATCGGGATTTATTGCCGGGCATTGTGGTCACCCCGTATGGGCCCGCACCCATCGCACGATATCGGCAGCGCCCATGGCGCCCGGCTGCCGCGCTACTTCCTTGCCATTGCGGAACAGTGCCAGCGTCGGGATGCTCTGAATGCGGAATCTCTGCGCAATGTCCTGCGCCGTGTCCGTGTTCAACTTGGCGAGCCGCACGGCGGGCTCGAGCGCAGACGCGGCCTGTTCGAGAGCGGGCGCCATCATCTTGCAGGGTCCGCACCACGGCGCCCAGAAATCCACGACAACCGGGATATCATTACGCCCGACGTGCTTGTCGAAGTTGCCGCTGTTGAGTTCGACAGGATGCGCATCAAACAACGGCTGACCGCAGCGGCCGCACTTCGGCGCCTGGTCGATGCGCCCCACCGGAATGCGATTCACTGCGCCGCAACCCGGGCAAACGATGTGTTGCAGATCAGTCACGGCACTCTCTTCTTGCGGGCGGCTTGTCACTTGTCTCTATCTTGTATCCCGCAGACCCGAATTCAAGACCGCTCGGGCGTTTCGAGTCGCCGCAGGCGCTCGCGCATCGATTCGATTTCCTCGATCAGATCCAGGGCAAGCGCGACACCGGCGAGATTGACCCTGAGATCCTCGTGCAGGCGCCTGGCCGTGCGTGCCCGTTTCAGGCTCGCCCCGGAAAAGCGCCACTGCGCAGGTTTCTGACCCAGCGGCTCCAGCACGCCCTCTTCGACCAGCTCGATAAGCCACTCCGTGGATGTCGAGCAGGCATGGCTGAGTTCATGCAACGACAACTCCGCGCTTTCTTCCACGATCACACCGGACAGGATCTTCTTGCTCATGCGTTCTGCACCCCCAGTTTGCTGCGCGGGTTATAGCTCAGGTCGCGCCGCATTGTTTCGTACAGCTTCCTCGCGGCGTCGTTGTCCGCCGGCGGCAGCGTAATAAGCAGCTCGACAAAAAGATCCCCCGGCGGACTGCCGGGTATGCCCCGTTGCTTCAGTCGCAGCTTGCGCGGCCTCGTCGTTCCGGCCGGAATCTTCAGATCGACAGGTCCGTCCGGCGTTGGCGCTGTCACGGTCGCCCCCAGCGCCGCCTCCCAAGGCGCGACCGGCAGTTCCAGGTAAACATCCCGACCTTCCACGCGGAACAGGCGGTGCGGCTTGAATTCAATCTCCAGGTACAGGTCGCCCGCCCGGCCTTCGCCCATCCCCGGTGAGCCCTGGCCGGCCAGGCGAATGCGCTGACCCTGCTTGACGCCCTTCGGGATCTTGACGTTCAGCGTGCGCTCCCTGGTAGTCACGTGGCCTGTTCTATCAAGCTCCGGCGCTCGCAAGGAGATGCTTCGCGAGGCGCCGCGGTAGGCGTCTTCGAGATCGATCATCACCCTGGCATGATGGTCTTCGCCATGCGCATGCATACCGGCGCGCCGCCCGCCCATCGCTGACTGGAAATCGCGACCGAAAAGGGAATCAAAGAAATCGCTGTACGCCGCAGCGTCGCCCTCGCGAGGCCCACCGGTAAACTCGAAGCCGGCGCCCCAGTCCGGCGGCGGCCTGAACGACTCACCGGCCTTCCAGTTTGCACCGAGCTGATCGTAAGCCGCACGCTTTTCCGGGTCCTTGAGCACCGCGTAGGCTTCACCAAGATCCTTGAAGCGCGCTTCGGCGTCGGACTCCTTGCTGACGTCCGGGTGATACTTGCGCGCAAGCCTGCGATACGCCCGCTTTATGTCGTCCTGGCTGGCGTCACGTTCGACGCCCATGATGTCGTAATAATCCTTAAAGTCCATGCATCGCTCCGTAAGCTGCCATGCTCATGCGACCTACAGCCGCAGTGCCCCGTCCACTTCGATGCAGCGACCGCTGATATAGTCGTTTTCCAGGATGAACTGCACGGCGTGCGCGATCTCGTCGGGCGTACCGATACGCTGTAACGGGATGCCGGCGGCCAGTTTTTCGAGAACCTCCGGCTTCATTGCCGTGACCATTTCGGTGCCAATAAACCCGGGGGCCACCGACGCGGCACGAATGCCATGGCGCGCGAATTCCTTGGCCCATACGACGGCCATCGCCTGCACACCGGCTTTCGCCGCCGAGTAGTTGACCTGCCCCATGTTACCGGCCCTCGAAATGGACGAGATGTTGATGATGCAGCCCTTGCAATCCAGCTCGATCATTTTCGCGGCAGCTTCGCGACCGCACAGGAATACGCCCGTCAGATTGACATCGAGCACGGCCTGCCACTGCTCGAGTGTCATCCTGGAGACGAGCTTGCCATCCTTGTATTTCAGCGTCAGCGCGTCACGAGTGATCCCGGCATTGTTCACGAGGCCATGAAGCGCGGAAAAATCGGCGGCAATGGACGTGAACAGAGCAGTCACCTCGTCCTCGCGGGCGACATTGCCGGTATAGACGCTGACCTGTGGCGAACCCGCCTCTTCACATTCGATCGCGACCCTCTGCAATGCGTCCCGGTCGAGATCGATCAGTGCCAGCCTGGCTCCCGCCGCTGCCAGTCGCCTTGCCATTGCGGCACCCAGTCCTCGGCCGCCGCCAGTTATCGCGATTGTCTTGTCCCTGATATCCATGATCGTCCTTTGTTGCTCACTCGAAAACGTAATTTCCAGGGGCATCGCGCAGCACTTTCAGCCCTTTCCGCGGCGCGCCCATACGCGGTGGTTTGCGCGTGCCTCCCATGTGCTCGTCGAGCCAGCGATCCCAGGCGGGCCACCATGAGCCCTTTTGCACCTCGGTCTCGTCGAACCAGCGTTGCGGCACGATATAGCTTGCGTCGGCCGAACTGCAGCGCAGGCGGTAATGGCGACGGGGGTGACTCGGCCCGCTGACGATGCCGGCATTGTGACCGCCACTTGTGAGCAGGAAGCTGACCTCGGTCTTTGCCAGGCGATGGATCTTGTAAACCGATTGCCACGGCGCGACGTGATCGGTTTCCGTGCCGACAACGAACAGTGGAACCCGTATCGCGTCGAGATGGACAGTCTCGCCCTCGACCTCAAAACGCCCCTCTGCAAGTTCGTTGTGCATGAACAAACGCTTCAGGTACTCGCTGTGCATCCGGTACGGCATGCGTGTGCCGTCCGCGTTCCAGGCCATGAGATCGTTGAGCTTCGATTCCTTGCCCAGCAGGTAGCGATCGACGAGCGGTGCGTAGACCAGATCGCTGGCACGAAGCGCGGCAAACGCCCCGCCCATGTTCTCTATGCCAAGATAACCGCGTTTCGACATGTAGCTATCGAGAAACGAGACGATGCTGTCACTCAGGAAAAGGCGAATCTCCCCGGCCTCGGTGAAATCCGCCTGCGCGGCGAAAATGCTCAGGCTCTGCAATCGATCGTCATCGTCGCGTGCCATTTTTGCCGCCGCGATGTACGCCAGTGTTCCACCGATACAATAGCCCACGGCATGCACCTTGCGCTTGGGCAAGATTGCGGTGATCGCGTCGATCGCCTCCATGATGCCGAGATCGAGATAGTCGTCCATGCCGAGGTCGCGATCCTCGCCGGTCGGGTTTTTCCAGGAGATCGCAAAAACCGTTTTTCCCTGTGCGACCAGGTAGCGAACCAGCGAATTCTTCGGCGACAGATCGAGAATGTAGTACTTCATGATCCAGGCGGGAATGATCAGCACCGGTTCGGCACCGACCTGTTCGGTCTGCGGAGAATACTGAAGCAACTCGATCAGGCGGTTCTCGTAAATCACTTTGCCGGGCGTCACGGCGACACTCTCGCCGGGTCGAAAGTCCTCGACACCGGGTGGCGCCTGTCGTGTCAGTCGACGTCGCTGGTCATCCAGCAGGTTCTTCGCACCGCGCAGCAGGTTGCGGCCCCGTTCGCTGACGGTTGTCTCGATCACCTCGGGATTCGTCAACGGAAAGTTGACCGGCGACAGCAGGCTGAGGATCTGCTGGGCCATGAACGACACCAGGGCGCCGCGCGCTTCGTCCTGCCCGTCGATGCCCGTGGTAGCCTCGGCCCACCAGTCTCGGCTCAGCTGGTGACCCTGGGCGAACACGTTGAACGGCCAGCGTTGCCACGCCTCGCCCTGCATGCGCCGCTCGCTCGGTGTTGTCGGTGCCTGGCTGCCTCGGCCAAACAACGCCTTGCTGCCGTAAATACCGAGCTGCACGGATTTCCTGAAAAAGCTCTGCGTCAGCAAGGCGATCTTGCCCGGAGACAGCGACAGATGTGCGAGCCAGTCCAGGTAGGCGATGCCGAGTTCGACCGGCGACATGCCCCGGGTCGCCGTTGCGATGGCGGCGCGTACTTCCTTGTCGAGCTTGCGCGCCCTGTCAGCCTGCAACGGCTGGTAGTCACGGATAAAGCCATCCAGCGACTTCGCAAGTGTTGCTTGCGGCGCCTTGGCACTGGCATCTTTTTTTTCGTCCATCCCGGGTCTCTGCTACACGGCAATCAGCCGCGTTCGATGATAGCCGTTACGGCTTCCGGCTGGATAGTCAGGAACAACCGAGACGGCGGCTATCCGATCTGCGACTCGCCGCGCAAGTCAGGCAAAAGAAAGGCCCCGACCGGGGCCTTTCCGTTTGCCGTGGTACCGGAGATCGTTATTCCTCATTGCCCTCCAGCATGCGCCTGACAGTCGCGACATAGGCGCGCGAGGAATCGCATTCGAGCTTGCCATCGAACAGCTCGCCGGCCTTTTCCCAGCCGGCCTCCGCATACTGATCGTAGTCGGCGCCAAGTTCTTCGAGGTTCTGCCAGGATTGCACCAGCTTCATGTCGAAATCCTCGCCACCGCCACCGTACGCGGGGAAGAACGTCCACATGCCGGCCGTGGAATTGTGCTCAGAAAGATACTTGCTCCACTCCATGAGCGCCGGGTAAACATCGCCAAACATCGTGCCATCCATCAGGCTACAGTCCGAGAACGAAACGACGCTCCTGGATCGGTCTGCGCGCTCTGGCGGCATCTTGAACTGAAGGGCCGCGTAATTGGCGTGCGTATCGCAGGTCACGACTTCCTCGAATGCTTCACGCGCTTTGCTCCCGCTGGCCAGCCAGGCGTCCTGGATCTTGCCGAGTGTCTTCGCCTTCATTGTGGCGCCGAGCCAAAGCAAGTCGAATTCCTGTTCCGGTCCAGAGTAGAAGGGCACCAAGGTCGCGGCCCAGTACTCTGTGATTCCCTGCTTGTCTGCCCAGGCGTTGAATCTCTTGACGGCGGCATCGTATTCCGCGGCTCCCATCCCCTCATTGTATTTGCAGGCGTACATTTCTACGGGCCGCGCGACATTCGCCTCTTCCATCTCTGCTTCGTGCTCGTCGGCGATTCCGACGCCGGTCGACAGCACCAGTCCGCACGCCACGATCGTGGCCAATAGTCTATTCATTGGATTCCCCCCTTTTTTTTTTGGCAGCGGCATCAGGCCGCGCCAGTGGCACGAGTATACGCCTCTATGCTGGCCTCATGAGCGATTGCGAAAATCTACGACGCAGCGTTGTGACGAGAGGGCCATATCGCGGAGGAAGCCTGGCACCGGGCTGTCTTTAGACTCATTACAAGGCCGTCAATGTCGGCGCCGCGGTCAGCGCGAGGCGCGTGCAGCATCAGCCGCAGGCCATGTCAGATGGAAACGAATGCCTTGTCCCTGAGCGAGGCTGCAAACTCGTTGAACTCGGCGTGCACCTCGTTCCAGTGCTCCAAAGCCTTCATGTTGCCGATCCAGCGGCGTACATTCGGGTAGTCCTCGTACTTGCAGTGCACCAGCTCGCCCAGCGTCACCAGCTCAGCGCCGACGTAATCGGCCAGTGTCACGTCCTCGCCGCAGAGGAAATTGCGCTCGGGCCCGATCAGATCCTTGTCCAGGATGCCCAGCCAGTGCTGTGCCTTCTCTTTGCCCCATGCGATCGTCCCGGCGTGAACCGCGGCGTCCGGGCGCCGATGATGGGGGAACAGCTGCGGGTAGACCAGTCCGTAGCCCAGATCCTTCGAGAAATTGCTGTAGAACCATCCCATGGCCTCGTCAACCCTGGCTCGCTGCCGCAGGTCTTCTGGGTAAGCCGAGGAATCGCACTTGTTCGCGAGATAGCGAATGATCGCGCCGCTCTCCGAAAGCCTGAAGCCATCGTCGTCCAGGGTCGGGACGAGGCAGTTGGGATTGATCATCCTGTAGTCCGGCTTCAGATGTGCGCCGGTGAGGATGTCGACGACCTCGTAGTCGAGATCGATGCCTTCTTCCGCCGCGAACATCGTAATAATCCGGCTGGTCGTTGAAGCGGGATGGTAGTAGAGCTTCATGGAGCGATCTCCGCAGACAGGCTGCCAATGGCGCAATAAATAGCGCTTAATGTAAGAGCTAGCCAGGTCTCACGCAATAGGGGTTATTTTATAGGGGTTATTTTCCAGTATGGCCCGGGAGTCGGATTGCAATTCCGTCGATTGCAATCCGACCCCCAGGTCTTGAATGCCATTCGCACACGCTGACAGTCTTATTACTTGATGCGAGCAACGTATATTCCGGCCATGCCATCTTCGTCTTCGCCGTCTTCAACCCCCATGCTTGCATTCACCGCCAGCCAATCGCCACGCATTCCCTCTCGCTCGACGCCCAGCTCAAGGATCCTGGAGCCTTTTGGCGCTTCCGGATCCAGGTCTTGACCAGCCATCGTCGTGTCCAGTACGGTCGCCATCGAAGAAAGTCCCGGACCTTTCTTCAGATAAATCCCGTGCACCGATTCGCGCGTGCGGGCTTTGAAGACGGCGTTAAACGATGCGCCTCCCTTGCCGCCCACCGCAACGAAAGCAGAGGAGCGCCAGCGAACGAGTTCACCATCGTCGTCGCCGCCTTCATCTGAGTGGCTGTTACCGGAGCACGGCGGTTTGCCGGAGTAATTCCAGAACAGGAATTCATCAAATCTAGATCCCGTTTTTGCTACTGTGTATGTCTTGCGGCTCTTTATGTCATGAACGAAGAAACCCTGGTTAACCGGGACTTCCTTGTTCACATAGCAGCGGCTACCGAAGTACGGGTCCGTGACATCGTCGCAAACGCTGTTCGGATCTCCCAGCGTTTCCGCGGTATCACTACAAACCAGCCGCTGGTTGCAATAGTCAATCACGTCACGATTGCCCTCCTCTCTGCAATACAGACGAACAGTTCGTGTGTCCTTCCCCCAGGCGCCCCAGAAGCCAACGTGTCGACCATCGAACGCAACGCCTTCTCCGAGGGCAGTAAACCGATCTTTCTTCGAATCGGGAATCCTGCCACCGATTTCGACAAGCGCTACAGGCCATGACTGGAAGTGCAACTTCGCAGCATAGATGCCGCCCAGGGTCGGCGCGTCTTCGTTGTCGAAACCAACAAAAACCGCTCTACCAAGATCCGCGCTGGGCGGAGCCGTGGAACCGAATACTGTGCGAGTCCCCGGGATCAGGGTATCGGTATTGTTTGCAATCAGAACTGCTGGAGAGTCTCCGCCGGATGGTTCGTCGCGCAACTCACGGAAATACACGCCCGTCTTGCCAACATTGCCGACCGTGTAGTTTCCCTTGAAAACGATGGTACTGCCGCCAGTCACGGCAGGTGCGCCTGGGAATACCTCGAAGCGAATGTCAGTAAATTCCGGAACCCCGTAAAAGCCAAGACCCGGAGCATCACCGAGCTTGGCTGCGCCTGTGATCAAATTCCCGAACGGGTTTGTGTAGATTCCTGTGGTCCCTACACGGGTCTCCGTACCGTCCGCCAAATGATACCGGTGTACTGGCTTGTGATTGCCCCGCACGGCTATCGTGCCTGAATGCGAATCGATGCGCGGAAACGCCGGAGTCTCGACAAAGGTAGCTTGCAGATTATTCGGCCCCGGGACGCGAGTGCTCCTGTCGAGCACGCGGTAAATTTCGCTGTCGGCATTGGACATGTCACGCGCGTAGATGCCATGCGTAGGCGGACCAAGTGGCGGCCCGCCGCGGCTGCGTGCGCGAATCACCACGAGTCCGTCCTTGTTGACAGACGGCTGGTTATAACTGTTGAAATTTCTTACCAGGAGCGGCGGCATCAGATCGTTATTGTTGACCACCGTGTTCCATTCCAATTCGGGCGCATCTTTGGGCCCGGCTAACGCACCTGTTGCCAATGACGCGGCAAGCAAGAAATAGATAGCTCCCGAGGTCTTGCGTTTCATGATTCTCCTCCTGAATCCCCGGGCCGTTGCGGCCCGGGGTTGTTGCCATGGCTAGCGCCGGCTTATTGTTTGCCGCTAGTGGGGTCCGCCTTTTCCGCCGCCACCACCGGAACCGCCGCCGCCGCCGCCGGAACCGCCGCCACCACCGGAACCGCCTCCGCCACCGGAACCGCCTCCGCCACCGGAACCGCCGCCACCACCGGAGTTTCCGCCGCCGTTGGTCTTGCCAACGATGCAGATGTCCAGGTAGGTCAGGTTGTTGCCGGTGTCTACAACGGGCTGATAAAGCCTGTCGTCTTCGTCGGAGTCATCGTCCTCGGATTCCGGCGATGCCACGAATGACATCGACGGCATTTCAGGATCCGGGGCCGGTACAGCCGGCGGCGCAACATTCGGTGCTCCCGGATCGTCAAACATGACGTCCTCCGGCGCATAGAACGTCAGCCGCCAGAACCCCGTCTTATCCCATCCGGAACACAGCGCATTGAGGTCGACATTCTTCATGCGCCAGTTGTAGCCGTAGACGTATTTGCCGCCGACACTCGTCTCGACACTGTACGGAGCGTCAGACCATGTGCAGGTTCCCTGCCACTCTGCGCCCGTCCAGGCTCCGACATCAGGCGGCTCGTCGCCAGGATTGCCGCCGGGCTGTGGACAAATCGCATCGCCTGCCGCCATCTTTGTAAGATTCAAACGCGCATTGGTCGTCTTGATAATCTGAAATGGCGACTCATAGCTAAAGGGCAGTGCTGCATCCGAGTCAGTTGCCCGTACACCCCAGTGCTCGGTGATGCCCTGACCGGATACATGCCACATCTGGAAGCCGGTCTTGCAGTCATTTTCCGGATCGGCTGCCGCCTCTTCGCAAGTCATTCCCAATGTCGGATCGAAGCCGGGAATCGTGTTGCTGTATGGCTGCGTTTCCACTCGGATGACCGAGCGTTCGTTCCAGGACACGGCCTCAAGAGCGTCACCCCAGTCGATGTAGGCTACAGACGCGTAGTCCGGATCGGCCAGAAATATGCCATCGTCGTCCGCCCACCATTCATTGACATCGACCTTCTGCCAGTAGATGCGCGACACCGGATAACCCTGACACGGGGACGGCAGCTCAACGTCCGTACACTGAATAGCGTCATAGTAAACCGTCGGATCAGCGAGATTATCGACGCAGGACGTGTTCGGATAATTAAACTGTCCGTCACTCTCCGGCACTGCACATCCGTAGGAATAATGGACACCCAGAACAGGCTCGGTGGGCACCGACCAGTTTGCCTCGATCGAGTTCGCCGACTCCGTCTGTATTGACGGTGTCGATAAATTATTGCCCGTCTCACCACCGACCGGCGGTCCCGGGATTCCGCCTTTAGCGGCAAACCCAGGTCCACTGAAGACAATCAGGAAAGCAGCGACCGCCGCTGTTGTGACGGACCGCCATCCTGGCCATTGAATCAGCATTGATGTTGTCTGTTTCATCTCATACCTCCTTGCCGTTCCCCCTGTTTTGCCGGTACCTGCTGTTATTGCTAAGAATCCTCCTGTTGACATCTGCTATGACGGTTCACAGGCAATTCTCCTCACAGTCCCGCAAGAAAAGTTTGCTCGCCAAGATCGACGTGCCGTCATAGGAACCTTCCGCCTTAACCAGACTTCGCACACTCAACAGCGCGAAAAACGTTTCGGCATCGATAACTTGTCGCTCCTCGTTCTGGAAAACGGTGTCCTCACTGGACATCACCAGGACACCAAGGAGCGAGACGCCCGGCGGCGCGATCATGTCTACCGGCGCCTTGAGCGTTACAGTTGCTGCCGGAACTTGCCGTTCCAGTCGCGTAGCGATCGGCGACGCATTGTCCAGATAGGCGCGAACTTCGGCACGGTCACCGATAGCGAGGTCGTCAAAGCCGAAGTCGCGGATGCCGACAGCGCTCCGATCGCGGAACAGTGTTGACTCGCTCGTTGCAACCTCTATGCCGAGAAGCGAAATTGCAGATCTGTCGATGTCGATGGATTCGATGTCGGCATCGATTTCCAGGTACGAAGGCAACCGAAAGACGATTCGGTCCGCAATAAGGATGCCCGAAGTGTTCAGCATGCCATCAATCGCGAGCTTGATATCAAGCCCCAGCGTTTCGATCGTACCGTTGATGTACACGGTGTCCGCAGCCGTTGTCACGGGCAGTCCGTCGACCTCGAAGTCGGTGGCGGACACAAAGCTGGTTACGTAGCCTTCAATTTCAAAGTCGCAGTCAGAGTCACATAGCCGGTCCCTGTCCCGGTCCTGATCCCGTGACTGAACTCGATCGAGCAGCATATCGCCATCAAGCAGCGGCGACGTGCTTGAGGCCTCGATATACAAGCCGTTGGCAAGATCGACGCCGCCAAGTTCAAGCGCTGCGGCCGAGTAGTCACACGCCTGCGTGCCAATGTTGAACCGCTGCGTGGCGATATCGAGCCCGCTAATTTCGCCCTTGACTTCCATCGTCATTCCGGCGGCGTAGGCAAGTGCTTTGCGATGGATATGGGTAGCCTGGATTCTGTCCTCGATTCGTCTTAGGCCGCTGACCTGAACAACATTACCCGGTGCGAGATCATCGATTGTCGCACCGTCGAGTATTGTCAACTCGTCCATCAGCACGGTTCGGCCAAGTACAACAAGGCTTGCGCCTGAGCCGTTGACCGCCGTAATTGGCCCCTCGGCGTCATCCGTAAAACGAATCTCATTCGCTTCGGCCGCACCGGTTTCATTGTCGAGGGTGCCGCGAATTGATACGACCATTCCCACGCGGAGATCCGAAATGCTTCCCGGCTCGCCGTCCATTAGTACTGAAGCCGAATCGGAGTTGAATTCGATTCCACTTGCGACAACACTACCGAAGCCCGTGATCGTCCCGACGCTCACGATATCCGAAGTTGCGAGTTGCTGCGGGACAGGACGAGCAGGCGCTTCACTATTACTGCATGCGGTGATAAGCAACGCAGCAGTCAGTGCAAATACCCGGGTTTTCATCATCGCTCCTACCTCCTCGAAAAATCGCGATTGATGATTCGCTATCTTCCGCCTTGCCTAGTGTGGCAAGGATGACGTAGTTGTGTTTCCTACGTATTTCCAGAGCGTACTGTTTTGTTACAGACTGTTGCGCATGGGCATTCGCTCGGCCGGTATTGCTGCGCCCAACTCGCATCTGCTGATTGTGGATGACGACAGGGAAACCCGTGTGCTTCTTTCCCTGTATCTCACTGAACAGGGCTTCGAGGTATCCACGGTCGAGGACGGCAGGGCCATGGACGCCTGGCTCGGCGCAAACACCGCCGACCTGGTCATTCTTGACCTGATGCTCCCTGGCGAAGACGGCCTGTCCATCGCTCGTCGCCTGCAAACGGATCATAAACTGCCAATTGTTATGATCTCGGCGCGCGGCGAGGAACTTGACCGCATTGTCGGTCTCGAGGTCGGCGCCGACGACTATCTTCCCAAGCCTTTTAATCCGCGGGAATTACTCGCAAGAGTACGTGCCGTTCTGCGCCGGGTCGGGCGCTCAATTGAGCGAGACCAGCGTACCGGACGAGGCTTTGAGTTTGGTCCGTTTCATCTCGATCCTGAAAAACACGCTGTGTTCAGGGATGATGCCGAGGTCGACCTTTCCAGAGCCGAGTTTGATCTTCTTAGCGTTTTCGTCGAACACCCATACCAAGTTCTTAGCCGGGACCTAATCATGGACCGCCTCGGTGGGCATGATCGCGATCCTTTTGACCGGAGCATTGACGTCCGCGTCGCACGACTGAGACACAAATTGGAGGAAGATCCGGCCGAACCTCGGCTGATTCGTACGGTCTGGGGCGTAGGTTATCGATTCACGCCCGCGGGGACGGCCACTTGAACCTGCTGCCACGAACATTATTTGGGCGCACCGCAATCACCATTGCCCTCACCTTGTCTCTGTTTACCCTGATTTCGGTCAGCGTTGCTGCCTACTTCATCATGATCCCGATGGCGAAACGATATTTGGACGACTTTGCCGCGGTGATCGTGTCCGCGGCGCACTCCCTGCAAAGCCTGCCCGAATCAATGCACGAGGAACTACGGGAACAACTACTTCAGGACCACGGCCTGATTGTGGACAAGCGGGCGTCGAAGCTGGGCGATGAATCTTCTGATCTACCTTACTACCGCTTCTTCCGCGAATCGCTCGCGCGACGGGCAGGTGAGAATTTACCGATCTTCGAATCCACTACGGGATCGCTCGTCTGGGTCGACGTTCCGGCACACGGAGAAACCTATCGTCTGGGTTTCGACAAGGGGCGATTGGGTACGAACCCGCCGTTGGTCCTGATACTTGCAATTGGCTTTGGCGCGCTGCTGACGTTTCTTGCAAGCCTGCTGGAAGTGCGCAGGGTAATCAGGCCACTGAACCAGTTATCCGCGGCAGCGAAAGAACTCGGTCGCGGCCGAAATCCACCTCAGTTGTTGGTGCGCGGTCCGGAAGAAATTGCTGCGCTGGCGCAAGCGATCAATCGACTCGCTTCGGATCTGCAGGAAATGTCAGAGAATCGAACAGTAATGATCGCCGGTATCTCGCACGACTTGCGCACACCTTTGACCCGCCTCGGCATTGCCGTCGAGATGCTTGGCCCGGACTCAAAACCCGAAATCGTGGCAGGAATTCGTCGAGACCTGGAGGCGATGAACGACCTGATCAGGCAGTTTCTGCAATTCTCCAAAGGCATCGACGGCGAGGTTCCGGTACAGATTGATCTCTGGCAAGTCATCGAATCGCTTGCGGGAGATCTGAAGCGCGAGGGAACAGATCTCCGACTACATCGGAAGGACCCGCCATGCGTTTACTTCGCGGATCCTCTGGCGTTGCAACGAGTATTGTCAAATATTCTCAAGAACGCCGTCCAGTATGGCGAGGGTGCGCCGATCGACGTCAATCTCTTCTGCAACGCACGAGCCGTGTCGATCGAAATATGTGATCGCGGCCCGGGTATTCCCGTTGACAAAGTTGCGTCCGTCTTCAGGCCATTCCACCGCCTGGAGGGCGCGCGCAGCAAACGAACGGGCGGCAGTGGCCTTGGGCTCGCGATCGCCCAACAACTCGCCATCAAGAATGGCTGGACGATCGAGCTACTGCCACGCGAAGGCGGAGGAACGATTGCCAGGCTCGGCCTGCCAAGCAGGTACCGTTTTGGCTTGCCAGTGTCGTGCTACGAAAGTTCGGGCGATTCTCTCGAGCTGGACTCCGCTGCCCCGGGCGGGGTTGCGGTTTGCAAGTCCTGACGGCGAGATCGGCTGGCGATGCGGCCGAACATCCTGAATTACTTCAATAATCGACTGGCCTTTCGTCAGGAAAACGGGGTCGGTCCGGGACCGACCCCAAGTAAGAGGACGCTGGTACAGGGGGAGTCTACTCAGCTTCCTCTATTTCGTGCCCTTGGATTTTTCCCTGACCCTGACCTGCATCGCTGGGCGCGCTCGTAAGGGCGAGCATCGATGCGGTGATGTTGCTCATTGCTACTGTGTTTCTCACTGGAGCCGCTCCCTCTCTGCTTGCATTGCAAGTCCTGACTGGCTTGCGTCACTCCCCAAGAAAACCACTCGGCCTTGACCTCTGGATGAAGCATCCAGCCAAGATATTTCGAGGTCATTTCCGCAGCGAGCCAATTCGTTACAGACTGTTACCGGCGGCCACTAACGAGTCGAATCGAGAACATCGGAGCTCAAGCTGCCCGTTCGCAATCCGACCGGCGTATGTCCACGCTGCGATACGCCGCAACAAATGCCTGCATTGCCGTGCAGCGGCGCAGGGCGAAATCGACGAGGCCAACGCTTTTGCGGCCGACAGTTGCGAGTTGGCTTACATGATGTCGCCGCCCGGACTCGCTCTTTCCCGGCTTCACGGGTCGCAGGCACGCTGTCGACGGACGTCAGTTCCTGCACTACCGGGTGCCATCGTGACTCAAGTCCCGTTCGAATCGATTGCCCGTTCGTTATTCGAATGCGGCTTCGCGAAAAAACGGCGGTGGAGTGTATATACTGTGAAATGCTGGTCGTTCGATTGATAACAATAAGAAACAAGGGAGATCACTATGAGAGACATTCTTTTTCTGGAAAATATGATCACGCCGAAGATCATTACGATTGTTTACTGGGTATTGCTGCTGGGAATTCTTGTTGGCGGCCTCGCCTACACATTCAACGGCGGGGGCATTACCGCCTTTCTCGGCATGCTCGGGGGCCTGGTCTTTGCGCGTATCTGGTGCGAGTTATTCATCGTATTTTTCAAGATGAACGAAGCACTCCAGGAGATTCGCGGCAAGTAATCGTTGTCTTTGCATCCAAAAGATCTGACCACTCACGGCGCCTCCGAAAGGAGGCGCTCTCTCTCAGGCAATCAAAGACTCATCGAGAGCGCGTCGGCCCGCACCCCGTAGCGGTGAAATATTCGCGCTAGACGGCGATGGCGGGCGCCGCGGCTTTTCTTGCAAGTACGACGCCCTCCTTCAACGCGACGACGTCACCCTCCGGTATGGGTTCCCAGGGTTCGTCCGTCAGCGGCACGCTGGCGACCAGTGTAAGTTCCTGTGCCACCGGGGCCATCATGATGCCGGACTCGCTCAGATCGATCGCCTGTTCGTTGCAGGACCGCACCAGCAGGTGCAGGCCGGGCGGTCGGATCTGTCCGTCATTCTGGGTCCGCCGATGCGCATGCACGAACAGGGTGTCGCCGTCCGAGTACACGAAATTGAAAGGCCCGAGCGGCCGCAGCCACTCGGCAAATGCGCTGACAATGTCGAGACGCGATTGGACGGAAGGTACCTTGCGGTCGCCGCCCGCCCAGACCGCTTCGAGCCGTTCCAGCAAGCAGCAGAATACGAATTCGGAGTCGGTCTCGCCGACAGGCGTGAAGCGAAGCGAATCCAGGCAACATTGCTCCCGGACTCCCGGCAGATTGCCGTTGTGGGCGAATACGTGCGCACGTCCACCGAGTTCGCGCTGGAACGGCTGCGTGTTGCGTAGCGCCGGTTCTCCCTGGGTGGCCAGGCGAATATGTGACAATACGAGCTTGCTGGGCGGCCCGTTTCGCTCCATGAAGTTGACGAGACCGCTCTCCGCCGCCGGACTCGATTCGCGAAGCAGGAACACATCGTGATCCTCGAAATAGGCAACTCCCCAGCCATCCTTGTGCGGACCATCGCCCCCGCCGCGCCGCGCAAGCGTCTCCAGCGAGAACCCGACGGAGGTCGGATAACGGCTCGACATTGCGAATAACTCACACAACTCCACACCCTGCTATTCAGGCGGCAACCTTGTTCGATGATAGCAGCGAGGCGCCGGGATATTCCTGCCGTGGATCACGCTTTCGAGTCACGCAAACGCGGCAAGCCTGGCGGCGCGGTTGTTGACGCGCAGACCGCTGGCATCGATTGCGCACGACCACGCAGCAGGCACCGCTCAACACGCTTCACCTTCCCTGATCGTAACGAATCGCTCGATGGTCAATGACTGCGGCGCACCATCACCGGACCAGGAAAGGCGGCCCTCGAACTCGACGTACACAGGCTCGTCCCGCCGGCCGGCACTCCGGTACTGGTGCCGGAACCGCGCGAAGTCCCCGCCCTTGCTGACCGGGGCCACCAGGCCGGTATAGCATTCCGTAAAGCTTGCGCTATCGCCGCGCAGGCGCATCATGCCCGTCAGTCGAATCCTGTCGGAGAATGCCGGCGCGCCAGGGTCGCGGGTCAGCCGATGCTCGAGATCGGAATCCGTTTGCATGAGTAGCGTGTCCCCGTCCGGATGCATGAATGCCCGAATCGGGCCCTCCCCGGCGAGTTCGATGGCTCGACGATCACCGGCAGCCTTCCAGTGGCCGAGACTGTAGGCATCCACCGCCTCGAAATCTTCATCCGCAAGGTAGCGCTGGCGGAAAAAGAACCGCCCATCGGCCCGCAGCCAAAGCGTTGCCGCGATGCCCGGGCAGTCATTGCAGGGAAAAACGCCTGAGTAGACGCCGGCCAGTGCAGCCTCCGGCAACTCGGCGCTGTCGCCACTTCTACGATCATCGCCGCAAGCACTGACCAGCATGATGAGGGCAAGTGTGAAGAAACGGTTCGAAGGCATGATTACAAGACAACAGTAAGGGGGTCAGACTCCCTATCTTGCATTTCTGAACAGCTTTCTCAATACGCAATACGAGATCGGATCCCTGTCCTTCCGCCTCAGCCAGCGGTGTCACGTTCGACGATGCCATCGATAGCGGAGTAAGCCGACAGGATCGCGCCTTCCTGCCAGCCCTGCAGAATACTCAGGTGCTCTCCGGCGAAGAAGATGTTGTCGTCGGCACTCAGCAAGACCGAGGGGTTTGAAATGCCCCAGCCGCCTTTTTGAAACGGCACGTTCTTCCAGGCCACACTGACGCCATGCCGCGCCTGCCCGGCGAACTGCGGGTGCACAGCGGACGCCTGCAGTGTCGTTGTATCAATGCGTTGCTGTGGCGCCAGGGCCGTGAATGCATCGCCTGCAGGCCCATCGAAAATGTAGGCGCCGATGAGGATTCCGTCAGCACGCTGGAATCCGTAATTCGGATACCAGATCTGCGTAATGTCCTGGTCCGTCCAGGTGATTCCGCCGTAGATATTGTGGTCAAGCTCCCAGAATCGCGGCGACTGGAACGCAACGCGAACGGCCGAGGAATACTGAAACCCGCTGATCTCGGCCTGGTGGGCGGCCGAGAAATCGTTCGCGATGCCCGCCAGCACGGGTGCGGGAATGGTTACGATGCAGTAGTCGGCTTCGACCGTCGTCGGCGTAGCGAATCGATCACTATAGGTAATGCGCGTTCCCGTTGCGGTCTTGCGAATCCCGGTCACTTCCGCCTGGTAGACGATGTCATTGACGACCTCTGCCTCGATAGCGCGAGCGATCCGGTCCATGCCGCCGACCGGCTGCAGCATGACCGGCTGTTGATCGAAGCCTTGCGAGAACGAAAGGCGAAGCTCCCAGAAAAATTCGGCCACGATTTCCTGAAGCTGCCTGACCGACAATAGCTCGCCCCGCTGTCGGCTGCCGACGCTGGCCTGCCCCGGAAAACCGGCCCGCGGCGTTCCGAGATAATTGTTATTGCTATCGAGGTCACCGTACTGTCGAAGCATCGCGAGCAGGTTGGCTTTGTCCGCCGCCGTTAGCTCCGCGTCCAGGGCGTTTTGATTGACGGCGGTTGCCAGCAGGCGAGCGATGCCGCCGCGCGTATCGGCGATGAGCCGCCGCGCGACCTGCGGCTGACCACCAAAAGCGTTCGGCGAATGCAGCCAGGCGCCGCGATTGTCATTGGTGAACGTCTCGAGCTGAACACCGAAGTCGCGACAATAAGCGAGGAGAAACTCGTGGTGCTGCGCAATGCGCGACGGCCCGGCATTGAAATAGAGATCATCATCCACGTCGAACTGGCAGGTCTGCGACGAGTCGGTTTCCTCGACGATGTCCCCGGCTCGGACGGTTCTTACCCGGCCGCCGGCCGAGGCCCGGGCCTCAAGAATCGTGCAGCTGTAGCCCAGCCGCGTCATTTCCAGCGCGGCCGCCATGCCGGCGATGCCCGCGCCGAGTATCACGACGGACTTCCCGGTACCGATGCCCGCCGGCCAGTCGCCGGGGCGCGGCGACATCGGACCCGGTGACGGCGGAGGCGATGGCGCCGGTGTGGGATTCTGACTCGAGGTCGCCGACGCAGAGCCGCAGGCAGAGATTGTTGTGCCGATGCCCATTGCGACCATCGCGCGCAACATGGCGGAACCGCCGACGGCCTTGCCGAGCGCCGTCAGGAACTCCCGTCGTGCGATTCCAGTTTTCGTGTCAGGCATGCGCTGGCTTCCGTCGGGACCCTGCCTTTTTAGGACAGGAAAGATCCTGGGAAATTCAGAGTGATTCCCTAAATAGCCGTCTTACGCCAAGTTCGCAACACTTGCCTACGGCAGACCAATCCCCGACCTTCGAATTGCGCCCGGGAGGCTGTCACTTCCAGTTCGGCAAAGCTGGCAGACAGGCAAAACCGCTGCGGAGCCTACTATGCTTTCGGTTCCGGGCTTTGCGCGCCTTGAATTGCACGACCCGTCCGTCAATACTCATCGGACGTACACGGCTCTGGAGAACACAATATCCGATACCATTCCGGTCCGTTGATTTGGCTTGTTGCGGGCGTAACGGCATTGATGCCAATGTCCGGATCGGCCCACGACCTGGTGACAGTGGCCGGCGGTGCCCTGCAAGGCACAACCGGTAAAGACTCGACTGTCCGCATATTCAAAGGTATACCGTTTGCCGCAGCACCCGTAGGCGACCTCCGCTGGAGGCCGCCGATGCCGGTCGCGGCCTGGGACGGGGTAAGAAAGGCGGATACCTGGGGCACTCGCTGCATGCAGGGTGAGATGTTCGGTGGACCACTGATTTCTCGCGAAACGCTCATGGGCGAGGACTGCCTCTATCTGAACGTGTGGAGCCCCGCAAGAACGCCAGACAGCAAGCTCCCGGTCCTGGTCGTGTTTCACGGAGGTGGTTTTGCCGCCGGTTCCGCATCGGAGCCGCGCACAGATGGGGAATGGTTCGCCAGGCAAGGAATCGTCGTCGTGGCCCCAAATTATCGTCTCGGGGTTTTCGGTTTCCTTGCCCACCCGGAATTGACCGCCGAATCGGCCGGCCGCGGATCAGGCAACTACGGAATGCTCGACCAGGTAGCTGCGCTCGAATGGGTGCGCGACAATATCGCAGGCTTCGGCGGCGACCCGGAGAACGTGACCATTAACGGAGAATCCGCGGGTTCCATGTCCGTGAGCGCCCTGATGGCCTCGCCGCTGTCACGAAGCCTGTTTCATAAAGCGATCGGCCAAAGCGGCGCTTTTTTCACGAGCCCCTCCGGCAGCATGGCGCTGAAAACACTCGCGGAAAAGGAGCAAGACGGTGTTCGCTTCGCCCAATCTGTAGGCGCTGCCTCGCTTGCCGATCTTCGCGCCCGACCCGCCGGTGAACTCCTGGCCGCCGTTATGAAGTCGGGCGGCTGGGGCTACGATCCGGGACTGGATGATTACTTTCTCCCGAAACCGGTATCAGTACTCTACGAAGCCGCCGAGCAGGCAAAGATACCGCTGCTGGCCGGCTGGAACTCCTCCGAACTCGGCATGGCCATCGCGCTGAACCGCGAGAAGCCTACAGCTGTATCCTTCACCGCGGAACTCGCGAAGCAATTTGGCGAGCAAGTAACGGCGGCTGCGGCGGTTTACCCGGCCTCGAACGACGACCAAGCAATGCAGTCCGCAGCCGACCTTGCGAGCGACCTTTTCATTTCATATTCGACCTGGAAGTGGATCGAGGCGCACCTCGAGGCGACCGGGGCGCCAGTCTATCGCTATCGTTTCGATCGCTTTCTACCCGGCGACCCCGCCAGTCGTTTCGGCGCCGTGCATGCGACCGAGATCGAATACGCTTTCAACACGCTGGACTCGAAAGAAGCCGATTGGCAACCGGAAGACCCGGAGTTGGCCAGGCTGATGTCGACGGCTTTCGCCAACTTCGTGAAGACGGGCGACCCGAACAGCCTTGTTGTCCCTACATGGCCGGAGTTCGGCACGACTGGCAAGGTGATGTATTTCGACGCCGTTACCCGCAACGGTTTGGAAGAGCACAGGGAACGGTACGAGTTTCTGGACGCTGCGACGAGCAACTGACAATTCGCACGACTGGCGCGAAGGATGCCCTCTTGCGCTGTTTGAATGGCGCCACCGGCTCAGTGACCAGCAACCAGAAGATTTGCGACCATTGCCAGGCAGAACCCGAGGACAGCACCGAGCGTCGGCGCCCAGTGCCGCTCGAGCCGCGATTGCGGCGCGATGTCCTGGAACAGCAGGTAGAGAATCCCTCCGGAGGCAAACAACATTGTGGCGCCGACAAACTCGGGAAAGTCCGGCGCGATGTACCAACCGAGAATTCCAGCCAACGGTCCCGGCAAGATCATCACCGACATGATGGACAGTGTCCGATGCTGGCGTTCTCCGACCACCGCGAGGATCTCGCGATAAGCATTGAATCCCTCCGGCAAATTCTGCAGACCAATCAATATTGCGAGCAACGGCGCAGCCGGTGAGCCAAGCGCGAACATCCCGCCCATTGCCAGAGACTCGGGAATGAAATCGAGGAGCATTGCAATAGTCTGCGGCAGGTCGCGCTGCTGCGCCGACAGGTATCGCTCGACCTGCATGAACGCCAGGCCACCGACCAGAAAGATTGCGACCCCTTGAAACGGCGACCCCAGGTTCTCTTGTCCTTCCGGAACCAGCACAAATGCAATCGCCGCGATCAGTACTCCGCCACCAAATGCAATAATCGTATGCCGAAGCTCCTGCTCCAGCCATAATGGTCTGATTCGCTCGACCCGGGCTAACAATCCTCCGACAAGTATGCACGAGCCGCTGGCCGTCGTGATTAGCAGCATCTTAACGATGGGGTCCATTACGCTGCCAGTATACGCGTGAGCACGGCGGGTAACGGCTTTGACCGAACGGGCCATTGAATTCGTGCCCTGGTTCCCCGTAGCGTCGATCCGCACCGTCTGAACGAGGTGGAGCGAGCCCGGAGCGGCACTGGATCAGCTGCTGGCCGCGGCGCGCGATGCACAGTTTTTCCTGATAGGCGAAGAACACGGCATTGCCGAGAATCCGAAACTGGTCGCACAGTTGTTTGCCGCACTTGTCGCAGACGGCTACGACAAACTGGTTATCGAGATCTCGCCACCGATGGCTGCAATTCTCGATACTGCTGCGAACACCGGCGGAATCTCAAGCCTAGGCGAGCTGTATGCCTCGCCAGGCGGCGAGCCGGCATTTTTCGGCATGCGCGAGGAAGCGGAGCTTCTGGTTGCCGCGCGAGCTGCACTCCCAGACGCTGCCGAGGTCTTTTGGGGCGTGGACTACGAAGTGGCGAGCGACAGACCCTTGCTCCGTCAATTACGGGATATGGACCGGCCGGCAAGCAGCATTCAGCCACTTGATGCTTTAGTCGAAGCGTCCAATGCCTCCTGGGCCCAATACGAGGAAAGCGGCGACCCGCAATTCATCTTCAGTTTTTCAGGTGACCCGGCACTCGTCACGGCAGTGAGGGATGCCTGGCCCGGTCCCGGCAAAGAAGCGGCATGGATACTGGACACATTGCAGTCGACATTCGAAATAAATCAATCCTGGATACTAGGACGTGGGTGGGAATCGAACGCACGGAGAGCGGCATTACTACGATCCAATTTTCTCCGTCACTGGCAACGTGCGCAGCAGGTCGGAAGTACGCCCAGAGTCATCGTCAAGCTCGGCGCTAACCACATCGTGCGCGGAAGAAATATGACCGGCACGTTTGACCTCGGGACATTGCTGCCGGAAATCGCCGCGGTTCAAGGCGGCCGCAGCTTTTCCATGCTCGTTTTGCCAGGGGAAAAGTCCATGGTCGCAGTACTTAACCCGTCTTCATGGACCTATGAGCCGAAGCCAGCCAAGGACAGCTACAGCCAGGGTGTCGATGTGCTGACTGATGCTGTATACCCAGACGCATTCACGTTGATCGACCTGACCGCACTTCGCCCGATTGTCGGCTCGAGAATTGACAAATACGGCGCTGATGTCGCTCGCATAGTACATGGCTTCGACATGCTGCTCGTCATGTCGGGTTCGACCGCAGCTTCGGAACTGCAGCACGACTAGCTAAAGAGAACCAGCTCCGCAGGCAGGAAAAAGAAAAGCCCCTTAATGGGGCATTATGTATTTTGGCGGAGAGGGTGGGATTGACTCGAATCGCCTGAAGCCGATTCTCGCCCTTCGGGCGCCTTCGGCGTCTAAAACGCTGCCGCGTTTTATCGAACCAGTGGCTTCTCATCCATCACCCCCCTGCTCGAAATTAAAAACGGGGCCACGAGGGCCCCATTTTCAATTTCTGGCGGAGAGGGTGGGATTCGAACCCACGGTACGATCACTCGTACACCTGATTTCGAATCAGGCCCATTCGACCACTCTGGCACCTCTCCGTTCGTGGTCCCTTGCGGGGTTGCGGATTGTACGCAATGGGGGGCACTTCCGCCAGCGAATCGCGGCGCAAATTCGTCGCAGGATCGCTGAAATTCCGAGGCAGCTGAGGTAGCCTTTACCGGGTGCGTATCCTGACTATCATCGCGCTCGCGGGGTTGCTCGGTACCTGTTCCTCGCCGCCTCCCCTACTCGAGCAGGTACTCGAGATCGGTGAGCTGCGCGTTGTCTCGCGCGACAGTCCGACCTCCTACACCGTTGGACCGAGAGGTCCGACCGGCCCGGAATACGATCTCGCAAAAGCATTCGCCAATGAACTCGGTGTCGAACTCGTCATTGATCCCGTCGTTAGTGTGTCCGAGATATTGCCGAAACTCATGTCCGGCGAAGCGCACATGGCCGCCGCCGGATTGTCCATTACCGATGCGCGACGCGAACACCTCCATTTCGGTCATCCTTACAAGTCGGTCAATGTTCACCTGGTATACAAACTTGGCGACGGTAAGCCTCGCTCCGTCGAAGATGTGATTGGCCGATCGATAGAAGTCGTTGCCGGCAGCAGCCATGTCGAATTGCTGTCATCCCTCAAGACCGCTTACCCGGAACTCACCTGGACTGAAAATGCGGACGTCGAATTCGCGGACCTGCTCGCCAAGGTCGCCATGGACGAAATCGATCTGACCGTCGCGGACAGCGCGGATTTCAACATCCAGCGGCATTTCTACCCGGACCTGCGGGTTGCGCTGGATCTCGAGATCGGTGATCCCATCGCCTGGGCGTTCCCGAAAGACACCGGCGACTCCCTGCTGGCACGCGCAGACGAGTTTCTGATCCGGGCTCAGCGCAACGGCCTGATCGCCCGGGTGCAGGACCGCTACTTCGGTCACACACGAAAATTCGATTACGTCGGTACGCGGAATTTCATTCGTCATTACGAAAACCGCCTGCCCCGCTATCGCGCGATGTTTGAAGAGGCCGGGCGCAAATGGCGCGTTGACTGGCGGCTGTTGGCGGCAATCGGCTACCAGGAATCACACTGGCGCGCGCAGGCAGTATCGCCGACCGGCGTGCGTGGCATCATGATGCTGACCGAGGCGACCGCCGCCTATCTCGGTATCGATGATCGGGTCGATCCCAGGAGCAGCATTTTCGGTGGGGCGCGCTACTTTGTGCGGCAGACCGAGCGCGTAGCCGACACGGTCACCGAGCCCGACCGAACGTGGATGGCGCTGGCAGCCTACAACGTCGGATTCAACCACCTGAAAAGCGCGCGCATGATCGTTGAGTGGCAGGGCGGCAACCCCGATTCCTGGATCGATCTTCGAAAAGCGCTGCCGCTGCTCGCGCAGAGAAAATGGTATTCGCGCCTGCCGACCGGCTACGCCAGGGGCTGGGAGCCCGTGCTGTACGTGAACAATATCCGCGCTTACTACAACATTCTGAAGTGGTTGACGGACAACGAAGGATCCATCGAGGAACTGGACGACACGTTCGAAGACGGGCTCGATGAGGAACTTGAGAACGAACTCGACGAACAGCTGGACCTGTTTGAGCCGCCAGAGTCCGACGAGCCGGAAGAATCCGCCTGAGACCGCATTCTGACGATCAACGGCGCGCTTTGAAGAACGCTCTCAACAGCGCCGCGCTCTCCTCTGCCAGCAGGCCGCCGTTTATTTCGAATCGGTGATTCAGGGCTTTCGAGTCCGAGAGATCCACGACGCTGCCCAGGGCTCCTGCCTTCTCGTCATAGGCCGCAAAAACGACGCGCCCGACACGGGCCTGTGCGATAGCCCCGGTGCACATGACGCACGGCTCCAGCGTCACGTAAAGGGTCGCGTTCTGCAGGCGGTGATTGCCGAGCGCTTCTGCGGCGGCACGCAGCGCCACGATCTCGGCGTGCCCGCTGGGATCGGAGTCAATGATCGTACGATTGTGCGCGGCCGCAATGGTCTCACCGTTGACGACAAGCACGGCGCCTACGGGCACCTCGCCGGCGTCGGCCGCAAGTGCGGCCTGTGCCAGGGCGCCCCGCATGGCGAGGACATCCTGTTGCGAATAGTTCATGTACGTGAGGCCCTGATGCCGGGGATCGATGCGCCTCGCGGCGCACATCGGCTTACTCCCACTCGATCGTTGCCGGCGGCTTTCCCGAAATGTCGTAGGTAACGCGGGAAATTCCGTCGACCTCGTTGATAATCCGGAGCGACACATGCTCCAGAAACTCATAGGGCAAGCGTGCCCAGCGCGCCGTCATGAAATCGATCGTCTCGACGGCCCGCAGCGCAATCACGTAATCGTAACGGCGACCGTCGCCCATGACGCCGACAGAACGTACCGGCAGAAACACGGCGAAGGCCTGGCTGGTCTTGTCGTAGAGATCGTGCCTGTAGAGTTCTTCGATGAAAATATCGTCGGCGTATTGCAGCTTCTCGACGAAGTGGCGCTTCACCTCGCCCAGCACGCGCACCCCCAGCCCGGGGCCCGGAAACGGATGACGGAATACCATTTCGCGCGGCAGGCCGAGCTCGAGACCGATTTTTCTGACCTCATCCTTGAAAAGTTCGCGCAAGGGTTCCACCAGCGACATGCGCATGTACTCGGGCAGGCCACCGACGTTGTGATGCGACTTTATGACGTGCGCCTTGCCCGTCTTGGCGCCCGCCGATTCGATGACATCGGGATAAATCGTGCCCTGTGCCAGCCAGTGTACGTCTTCGAGTTTGGCCGCCTGTTCTTCGAACACCTCGATGAACTGCCCGCCGATAATCTTGCGTTTCTCTTCCGGGTCGGCGACACCGTCGAGTGCACGAAAGAAACGTTCGGCCGCGTGCACCCGGATGACGTTGACACCGAGGTGTTCGGCGAACAACTTCATGACCTTGTCGCCCTCGTTGTGGCGCAGCAAACCGTGGTCGACGAACACACAGGTCAGCTGATCGCCGATCGCCTCGTGCAGCAGTGCTGCGACCACCGAGGAATCAACACCGCCTGAAAGCCCCAGCAGGACTTTGCCATCGCCCACCTGCCGGCGAACCGTCTCGATCGCATCCCTGACGATATTGCCGGGGGTCCAGTCGCCGGCGCAGCCGCAGATATCGCGCACGAAGCGGCGGATAATTTCCTCGCCCTTGAGCGTGTGCGTGACTTCCGGATGGAACTGCACGCCGTAGAAGCGCCGCGTCGGGTCCTCCATCGCCGCCAGCGGTGAATTGCGGCTGCTGGCGGTCGGCTTGAAGCCCGGCGGCAGCGCTTCCACGCGATCGCCATGGCTCATCCAGACCTTCAGCAGGGGCTCGCCATCGGAATCGCTTAAGCCCCCGAACAGCGCGGAGTCGCCCGGCGAGATCTCGGCATAGCCGAACTCGCGGTGTATGGAGGCGGCAACCTCGCCGCCCAGTTCCGCCGCCATGGTCTGCATGCCGTAGCAGATACCCAGCACCGGCACGCCCAGCTCGAACACCGTGTGTGAGACTCTAGGTGGATCGTCGAGGTTGACCGATTCCGGTCCGCCCGACAGCACTATGCCGCGCGGCGCGAAGGCCCTGATGTCCTCGTCGGACATGTCCCAGGGATGTATCTCGGAATAAACGCCGCACTCGCGCACCCGCCGTGCGATCAGCTGCGTGTACTGGCTGCCAAAGTCCAGTATCAGCAGCTTGTCGGCGTGGATATCGGTCTGCATCGGTGGCTTTCCAGTCGCGCTAGTTCTTGACGCGATAGTTGGGCGCCTCTTTGGTGATCGTCACGTCGTGCACATGGCTTTCCGTCATGCCGGCACCCGTTATACGCACGAACTTGGGCTTGTTGCGCATCTCCTCGATGCTGCCGCAGCCGGTGTAGCCCATCGCAGCGCGAACGCCGCCCATCAACTGGTGCACGATGGCAATCATGCCGCCCTTGTAGGCGACGCGCCCTTCAATGCCTTCGGGAACGAGTTTCTCGAGTTCTTCGGTCGCATCCTGGAAGTAACGATCCGAAGAACCGTGCGACTGCCCCATGGCACCGACCGAGCCCATGCCGCGGTACGACTTGTAGGAGCGCCCCTGGAAAAGCTCGACTTCACCCGGTGATTCCTCGGTGCCCGCAAACAGCCCGCCGATCATCACCGCGTGCGCGCCGGCAACGAGCGCCTTTGCGATATCGCCGGAGTAGCGAATGCCGCCATCCGCGATCAGCGGCGTGCCGCTCTTGCGCAGCGCCTCCGCGACCTCGGCCACCGCCGAAATCTGCGGTACGCCTACGCCGGCAACGACGCGCGTCGTGCAGATCGAACCTGGACCGATGCCGACCTTGATGCCATCGGCGCCCGCATCCACGAGTGCCTCGGCGGCATCGGCCGTTACGATATTTCCGCCGATTACCTGTACATCGGGGTGCTTCGTCTTGACGCGGCGCACCCGGTCGATCACACCCTTCGAGAATCCGTGGGAGGTATCGACAACGATCACGTCGACGCCCGCCGCGACCAGCGCCGCAACGCGATCATCGGAATCGTAGCCGGTGCCGACGGCGGCACCGACGCGCAGGGCGCCGCTCGCGTCCTTGCAGGCGAGCGGAAAGTCCTTCGCCTTCTGAAAATCCTTGGCCGTGATCATGCCCTTGAGTTCGAAGTCGTCGCCAACCACCAGCACCTTTTCGATGCGGAACTGGTGCAACAGCGACAGCACCTCTTCCTCGTCGGCACCTTCGCGCACCGTGACGAGCCTGTCCTGCGGCGTCATTACGGTCGAAACCGGTGCGTCCAGCTGCGTTTCAAAGCGCAGGTCACGGTGAGTCACGATACCGACCGTCCGCGAACCGTCGACCACCGGAACACCCGAGATGCCCATCGCCCGGGTCAGCTCGATGACGTCGCGAATCGACATATCGCTGGTCACGGTAATCGGGTTCCGCACCATGCCGGATTCAAATTTCTTGACCATGAGAACCTGGCGCGCCTGCTCTTCGACGGCCATGTTCTTGTGAATCACGCCGAGACCCCCTTCCTGGGCCAGTGCGATCGCCAGGCGAGATTCCGTTACGGTATCCATGGCGGCGGACAGCAGTGGAATACTGAGGCGAATTTCCCGGGTCAGGTTCGTGCTCAGGTCGACCTCGCGCGGCAGGATCTCGGAGTAGCCGGGCTGCAGGAGCACGTCGTCGAAAGTCAGGGCTTCCTTGGCAATTCGCATGGCAGGGTTCTTCGCTGGTGAGGTTAAACGGTCAATTGTACGCGCGCGCGATTTGCGCGTAAACGCTATACCGGAACGATATACTGGCAGCCGGGTCCGAATTTCGCATGAGCACACAGCCACTATGCCCTCCGAAGCCGCCATCACTGTCAGCCAGCTCAATCGTCGCGTGCGCACCCTGCTCGAACAGGGCATCGCGCAGCTCTGGGTCGAAGGAGAAATCTCCAACCTGTCGCGACCGGCGTCCGGACACGTCTATTTCAGCCTGAAAGACGACAGTGCGCAGGTCAGTGCCGCCTGGTTTCGCCAGCGGCAGCGCGGCCCGGCCATCGGCTTCAAGAATGGCGATCACGTGCTTGCCTTCGGGCGCGTGAGTCTCTATGAGGCCCGCGGCAACTACCAGCTCATCGTCGAGCGCATGGAGCCCGCCGGCGAGGGTGTGCTCAAGCGCCGCTTCGAGGCCCTGAAGAAGAAGCTGCTGGACGAGGGCCTATTCGACGAGGATAGAAAACAGGCCCTGCCTGCCCTGCCCACGCGCATTGGCGTCATCACGTCGCCGAGCGGTGCTGCCATTCGTGACATCCTGAGCGTGCTCGCACGCCGTTTTCCTGCGATCCCCGTTGTCATCTATCCTGCCGCCGTACAGGGCGACGCGGCACCTGCCGAACTGGTGGAAGCGCTGCAGACGGCGGTGCGGCGCAACGAATGCGACGTGCTGATCATCGGTCGCGGCGGCGGCTCGCTGGAAGATCTCTGGGCATTCAACGACGAGCACCTCGCGCGCGCGATTGCCGCCTGCCCGCTGCCTGTGGTCAGCGCCGTTGGACACGAGGTGGATTTCACGATCGCGGACTTTGTCGCCGACGTCAGGGCACCGACGCCGTCCGGCGCCGCGGAAATCGTTGTGCCGAACCAGCACGACTGGCAGCGTCGCATCGCGACGCTTGCCCTGCGTATCGCTCGGATCGGTCAACGCGCGGTGGAAGACCGCGGTCAGCGAAGCGACTGGCTTGCGCGCCGTCTCATGGCCGCCAGTCCCGCGGCGACACTTCGTCGACAGCGCGACAATCTGCGTGAAAACCGCGGGCGCCTTGCGTCGGCGATACGACAGCGACTTCTATCGGACACGAACCAGCTGCAGGCGATACGCGGCAGCCTCCTGCAGCGGTCGCCGGCGATGTCGGTGCAGCGCAATATCGGTCAGCTCTCCGGGCTTGGACAGCGGCTCGCGTCGGCGATCCGCTCGCACTTATCCGACATCGATCACCGAAGCGCCCTGCTCGGACGCGCGCTGCATTCGGTCAGCCCGCTCGCGACGCTGGAGCGCGGCTATGCCATCGTCATGGATGCCGGCACGAACGAGGTCTTGCTGCGGGCGACGGATGTGAAAGTCGGCGACAACATTCGTGCC
The DNA here is from genome assembly GCA_963701335.1 of uncultured Gammaproteobacteria bacterium. Taxonomy (GTDB): domain Bacteria; phylum Pseudomonadota; class Gammaproteobacteria; order Steroidobacterales; family Woeseiaceae; genus UBA1847. Next base: position 989,584 of record CAVOZR010000004.1, on the reverse strand, counting down.
CGGCTGTCGCAGGGCGAGCTCATTGCCACGGTCGGAAGGGTCGAAAAGCAATGAACCGGAAAGCGGCATTCGCCTGTGTCGCGACGCTGTCGTGCCTGTTGCCAGCGTTCGCGACGGGCGCCGCGTCGAACAGGGAGCCGGCGCATTCGCCCTGGCCGGGCGGCATTGCCATTGTCGACGTCGGCAGCGCGGAGGAGGCACCGCCGGTGGCGACTTTTGCGAACAAGCGCGTGCTGATGATGCGGGCCAATAATCGCTGGCTGGCCGTCATCGGTATTCCGCTGGACACGGACGGGGAACAGCTTTCTTTTCGCGTCGACGGTGAAGAGGTAACGGTTGGACTCGGCACGCGGACCTACCGCGAACAGCGGCTCACGGTAAAAAACCAGAGCCACGTAACGCCGGACGAACAACAGCTCAGGCGGATTGCCGACGAGCGCCGGATTATCGACGCCGCGCTGAATCATTTTCGTCCGGTCGAGAGCACGAACATCAGCCTGGACCCACCGGTCGAGGGGCCGCGGAGTTCCAGTTTCGGCTTGCGGCGCTTCTTTAACGAACAGCCGCGCGCGCCGCACAAGGGCATGGATATCGCCGCCAGCGAAGGCACCCCTATCGTCGCGCCGCAGAGCGGCGTGGTCGCCGCAAGCGGCGACTTCTTCTTCAATGGCAATACGGTCATCGTCGATCACGGGCAGGGCTTCGTAACGATGTACTGCCACCTGAGCCGGATCGACGTTGCTCCTGGCGACCCGGTGTCCGGCGGCGAAAGAATCGGTGCTGTCGGTGCAACGGGCCGGGTAACGGGACCGCACCTGCATTTCGGCACCTACCTGAACGGTACGGCGGTAGACCCCGCGATCCTGCTGCCCTCGCCCTAGCCCGGCAATGGCCCGAGTATGGCTCGCTACCGCACTGCCGGCGGACAGGCATCAAAGAACTCGCACATCACGGGGCGAAAAGCGTCCATCTCCACGAGGAAAGAATCATGCCCGCGGATGCAATCCAGCTCGGCGAAGTGGGCGTCTTCGCAGACTTCCGCAAAGCCATGCGCCAGCTCGCGCTGCTGCGCCACCGGGAAAAGGATGTCGCTGCGCACGCCTATCACCAGTGACCGTTCAAGCTTCAGGCGCTTGAAGCCGGCCGCAAGCGAGCCGCCGTATTCTGCAAGATCGAAAAGATCCGACGCATGTGAGAGGTACAGGTAGCAATTTGGATCGAAAGCGCCGGTGAACTTTTGCGCGTGACTCTCCAGGTAGGACTCGACCGAAAACTCGGCGACGAATTGATCCTCGATACGCGCATGGCTCGTCGAGCGCTCTCGCCCGAAGCGCTGCGCCCATTCCTCGGCGGAACGGTAGGTGATCATGCCGAGCTTCCTCGCGAGGCGCTGACCGGTTATGGGCGGGTCGCCGGGCAGGTAGTTGCCTTTCTTCCACTTCGGGTCCGAGCGAATCATCTCGCGCTGCAGGGAACGCACGGCAATTGAAAATGGCATCGCCCGCGTCGCCGATGAAATCGACACGAAGGCACGCGTCGATTCGGGATGGCGCACGCACAACGCAAGGCCACTCATGCCGCCCATTGAACAACCCACGACCGTATGCAGGCGTTCGATGCCGAGGTACCTGACGACCAGCCAGGAGGACTCGGCGATATCCTCCAGCGTCAACACCGGAAAGCTCAATCGATACGGCTCACCGCTTGCGGGATTGATCGAGGCCGGACCGGTCGAACCGAAACAGCTGCCGAGCGAATTGACGCAGATGACGAAGTAGCGGTCCGTGTCGATCGGCAGCCCGGAACCGATCATGTCTTCCCACCAGCCTGGCGTCGGGTCTTCCGCGCACGAACTGGCGTGGGCGGAAGGCGACAGGCCCGTGAATATCAGTACGGCATTGTCTTTCGCGGCATTGAGTTCACCCCATGTCTCATACGCCAGCGTCGGCGATTCGAGGAAGCCAGCCCTGTGCATGCGAAACGGGCCTTCGAACGTAACGATTTTCCTCGCCGTGCTCATCGCGGTCTCCTTGCTGGCACCCCAGTATACGTAAGGCTATTTCTTGACGCGCTTCATGAGCCGCTTGCGGCTGCGTTCCTGGCGCGGTGTCAATTTGTTGCGTCGACCCTTGAACGGATTGTCGCTGGTCTTGAAGGACAACCTTACGGGCGTACCCTTGAGTTTGAACGCCTTGCGGAAGCGGTTGATCAGGTAGCGCCGATAGGCCTCCGGCAGCTTGTCCGTCTGGTTTCCGTGTATCACGATTACCGGAGGGTTGCGGCCGCCCTGGTGTGCATAGCGCAACCGGATGCGGCGCCCCCGCACCATCGGTGGTGCATGCTCCATGACCGCGCTTTCCAGTTCCCTGTTGAGCTCTGTCGTGGAAATATCTCGCGTCGCGGCAGCATAGGCGCGCTCCACGGCTGGCAGCAGGTCGCCCACCGCCGTGCCGTGCAGCGCCGAGATCGTGATGCGCTCGGCGAAGTCGAGGAAAGGCAGTCGACGATCCAGCTCGTCGCGAACACGTTTGCGTTCGTAGGCAGAAAGACCATCCCATTTATTGGTAACGACGACCAGCGCCCGACCCCGCTCCAGCACCAGCCCCAGCAGGCTGACGTCCTGCTCGCTGATGCCCTCATGCGCATCCAGCACGGCGATCACGACCTGTGCTTCTTCGATCGCCTTCAGCGCCTTGATGACGCTGAATTTCTCGATGGTCTCGTGGACACGCGACTTGCGGCGAATTCCTGCCGTATCGATCAGCAGGTACTTGCGATCGTTGCGCTCAAAAGGCACGGCAACGCTGTCGCGTGTCGTGCCGGGTTGATCGAAAACGACAAGCCGCTCTTCCCCGAGCAACCGATTTATCAGCGTCGACTTGCCGACGTTGGGACGACCGATGACGGCGATACGCAATTCCTCGTCATCGTCCTCGTCGACTTCATCGGCAGCCCCAGTCGCGAAGTCGGCGAGCACGGCGTCCATCATGGCCGCGACGCGATCACCGTGCGTCGCCGAGATGGCGATCGGTTCTCCCAGGCCCAATCGATGGAATTCGCCGCCGGCAAGATCGGCATCGAGTCCCTCTGCCTTGTTGACGGCGAGCCAGGTCTTCCTCGCGTGTTTTCTGGCGAGCGTCGCGACATGCTCGTCCGCGGCGGTGCGGCCGCTGCGTCCGTCCACCATTACGATCGCGGCATCGGCTTCCTTGAGCGCCCTCACCGTCTGCTCGACCATAGCCTCGTCGATGCCGACCTCGCCGCCGGCAACACCACCGGTGTCGATGACGAGATAGGGAATGGGCCCCAGCTTGCCAAAACCGTACTTTCGATCGCGCGTCAGTCCGGGATAGTCGGCAACCAGCGCATCGCGCGAGCGCGTCAGTCGATTAAATAGGGTCGATTTCCCGACGTTCGGCCGACCGATCAGGGCGATAACAGGAAGCATGGTCTGGCACCTTCACCGCGGCCAATCAGGACTCGTCAACCGAGATGTCCGGCGCCTTGCGCTTCGGTCGCTCTTCGACGACGGCATACGCCGCCAGCGTGCCGCCATCGTCCTGCACATAGAGCCGATTGGACACGACCGTCGGCGCGTTCGAAATCGCCTTGCCACCGAGCTTGGTGCGCGCGACGGGCTTGCCGTTCAGGTTGCTGAAGAAATGTACGTAGCCTTCGAGATCGCCGACGGCGACCGTTGTGTGGAACGGGATCGGCAAGGTCGGTTCTCGCCGCAGCAGATCGCTGTTGCGCCACGACTCGACGCCATCACGTTTTGCCAGCGCAACGATCTCTCCCTCTTCAGTTACGCTGAAAACGCTGCTCCAGTCCGCCGCGACGCCCTCATAGGAGGACACCTCGCGACTCCAGAGGACCTGCCCCGATTCCGCAGCGATCGAGGCCAGCCGTCCGTGATAGCCGGCCGCAAAAATATCCTGTCCGACGACGGCAATGGCGCCATCGATATCCGACAACCGATCCAGATCGGAACGCCCTGTCGGCGGCGACAGCATGGATTCCCAGACGATATCGCCCGTGCCGATGTCGACGGCAACCAGCCGTCCGTTGTCGAATCCGCCGATAACGGTCGTGCTGACAAGCACCGGGTCGGCCGAGCCACGCATGGTCAGGGAAGGCGTCGACTGCTCCAGCGACCACAATTGCCGTCCATCATAGATCGAAAGTGCCTGCACGCGATTGTCGATCGTCTGCACGACGACTACCTCGCCGGTGACCAGCGGTCGCGCCAGCGACTCGCCGTCGATATCCTTGCGCCAGACTTCCGTGCCCGTAGAGCCATCGAGCAGAACGACCTCGCCGTTTCTCGCGACCACGGCAACGTGATCCTCGCCAATGCCGGGCCCTGCCGAGAGTTCCGTGCCGAGTTTCTTGCGCCACAGCTGTCGACCGGTCTCCGGATCAAACGCGGCTACGTCACCCTTGTAGCCCGCGGCGTAGATGCGGCTGCCGTCGCCAACCGGGCGCAGTGCCACCCGCAGGAAGGCCGCATCGCCGCCGACCTTGGCACTCCAGAGCCGCTTTATCTTGAGCGTCGCCTTGAAATCGACCAGCTCTTTGGGCTCCAGATCCTTGTCCTTGTCGCCGAATATGCCGCAGGATGCCAGCAGCGGCACGACCGCTATCAGGCCCAACAGACGCCAGGCCTTGTTCACTCGTCGACCTTTTCGGCCGCGTCGGGAACGACCGCGGGCTCATCGGCGGATTCGGCCGCGGGCTCCGTGGTCGGCTCCGCCGGCGGCGTGTCTTCGGCGGATTCCTCCGCCTCACTTGAGACCGGCGGCAGATCGAGTGATTTCCACTGCACCAGCTGCTGATCGACCGTCCCTTGCGCAAGCGGATCGAGTAATACCGCCTGGTAGGCGGCTTCTGCCTCCGCGATGCGGCCTAGCGCGTGGTAGGCATCGCCCAACGCCTCGCCATAGCTCGCCGCGAATCCCTGTGCGTCCTGTCCCTCGAGCAGATCGACGACCTCCGCCGGCTTGTCCTGGTAGAGAAGAATCCTCGCGAGCCTGAGGCGCCCCAGATGCTTCAGCTCCTCGGAAGCCGGTCCGTCGAGCAGCGCAATGAGGACATCGGCGGCATCCTGATCGCGGTTCTTGTCCATGTAGAGGCGGGCAATCGCCAGCTTCGACTGTGCCGCGTACGGGGTGTTCGCGAATGACGTGCCAAGTTCGTCGGCGACAGCTTCCGCCTGCTCGAGGTTTCCGCCGACCACGTGATTGGTCAGCGACTCATACAAGGCCGACGCTTCCAGTTCTGCCGCGAGTTTGTTGTTCTTGTAGTAATTGACACCAAACAAAAGCAGCGCGCCGGCGGCAACGCCGAAAATAATGTAACCGCCATACACCGACCACCAGTTGCGTATTTGTTCAATCTGCTCTTTTTCTGAAAGTAAGTCGTCCACTTGAAACCCTTATCTGTCCTGCGTCGACGTGTGCCGCCGCTTATTTCAGTTTAGCCGCGAGCGCCGTCACGATGTTATCCAGCGCGACACTCTCCTGTTCCTCGTTACTGCGCAGCGGCTTGAGGCCGACACGGTTTTCACTCAACTCCTGCTCACCCAGAATCAGCGCAATCTCGGCGTTACTCTTGTCGGCGCGCTTCATCTGGGACTTGAAACTGCCGCCACCGAGGTTCACTTCGACCCGTATGCCGCCGATCGCGTTGCGCAGTTCTTCTGCCAGCGCAAACGCACGCGCCTGGGTGCCCTCGCCAACAGCCGCGATATACACATCCGCAGATTGCACCGGCGCCTTGCCGCCGCAGGCCTCGAACAGCGCAACGAACCGTTCGATTCCCATTGCCCAGCCGATCGCCGGCGTTGGCCGTCCACCGAGCTTTTCCACCAGGCCGTCGTAGCGCCCGCCGGAACACACGGCGCCCTGCGCGCCCAGCGCCTCGGTGACCCATTCGAACACCGTCCTCGAGTAGTAGTCGAGGCCACGCACCAGGCGCGGGTTTATGACGTAGCTCACGCCCGCAGCATCCAGCAGCGCCTTCAGCCCGTCGAAATGCCTGACCGACTCCTCGTCGAGGAAGTCCAGCATCACCGGGGCCGCGTCGATAATGGCCCGCATCTCCGGGTTCTTGCTGTCGAGAATTCTGAGCGGATTCTGCTCGAGCCGGCGAATACTATCCTCATCCAGCTGACTTTTCACGCCGATAAAGTAGTCGACCAGCGCCTTACGGTAGCGCAGCCGGGATTCGGGCACACCCAGCGAGTTGACCTGCAGCTCGATACGCCCGATGCCGAGGCGCTGCCAAAGGCGCGCACTCATGATGATCAGCTCCGCGTCGACGTCCGGGCCTTCGTAACCCAGAGCCTCGACGTCGAACTGGTGAAACTGGCGATAGCGCCCTTTCTGGGGCTTCTCGTAGCGAAACATCGGACCGGCGGTCCAGAGTTTCTGCCGCTGGTTGTGCAGCAGACCGTTGGTCATTGCGGCACGGACAACGCTGGCCGTGGCCTCCGGGCGCAGCGTCAGGCTCTCGCCGTTGCGATCCAGAAAAGTGTACATCTCCTTCTCGACGATGTCCGTCACCTCACCGATCGAACGCTGGAACAGCTCCGTATATTCGAGCAGCGGCAGGCGTATCTCGGAGTAGCCATAGGATTGCACGATGTCACGAACGACGGATTCCAGGTACCGCCAGGTTCCCGCGACCTCAGGCAGGATGTCGTTCATTCCGCGAATTGCTCTTGGTTTCACGTGTCGGTCCGGGATCGTTGCAACTGGCTCAGGAGCCTGCGATCGTCAGCCTTGCAGTGCGCCCGCGACGTTCCGAGGCCTCGATTTCTCGCGGCGAGCCATTCACCTGGACGCGAACGTTGTCGGCATTGCCGAACAGCACGTTAAATGGCGCCTCACCGCTGAGTTCGACGCTGCGCCCGTCCGTGCCCAGGCCGAAGAACAGGCGACGACCGCCTGCATCCGTGATCTCGGTCCAGCAATCACCGCTATACGTGAGCATGACCCGCATCTGTCCAGCCCCGAGCACCGGGACCTCCTCGGCTTCGGCTTCGGCGGCAGCGGCTGCTTCTTCGGACACCGACTGCAACACCGCCGAGTCGTCGTTGCCGACGTCCGGTTCCGGCTGTTCCGCGCCGGGATCAGCCTCGGGCAACAGCGGCTCGACGATCAGCCCGGGCTCCGGCTCGGGTTCTTCGACCGCCGTTGGCATGGCGGTAAACCACCAGTAAGCCGTCGCTACGACAATCAGCACGATGACAACGGCAATCCAGGGCCCTGGCGACATTTCGCGGCGCGGGCGCCGACGCGTCGACACCAGCGGCGGCATCCCCTCTGAGCGGCTCAACTGATAATAGTCGGCCATCACATCGCGTTCGTCGACGCCGACCAGCTGCGCGTATTTGCGCAGGTGCCCCTTGGCAAACACAGGCGCACCGATGACATCGAAATCATTGCGTTCAAGCGCCCGGACTTTTGGCTCGTCCAGATGCAGCTCTTTGGCAATCTCAAGCAGCGAAATCTGCTGCTCACGTCGCGCGGCCGCCAGGCGCTCACCACCGACGGGACCCTGGGCCTCTTCCGACGGGCTCTCCTCCCCAGATTTGTCGCTGGCGTCCTTCATCCTATCCGGTCTCCAGTACCTTTCTGGCCTCGGGCGACGTCGGAAAGTCGCGCAGCAGCTGGTTGACGTAGTCGGACCTGGCGCGATCATCACCCAGCTTCTGCTCGATCTGCACGCCGAGGTAGAGAATGCCGGCGGTGGTCCGGTTGGCCACGATGAAGCGCTGCAGAAAAGCTCTCGAACCCAGGTAGTCCTCCTGCTGGTACTTCATCAGGCACAGCTGCAGCAACGCATCCCCGAAATTTGGTTTTCGATCGAGTGCCTGACGAAAAAACGACTCGGCCGCAACGAAATCCGGTTTTTGCAGCATACAAACACCGGCGTTCGTCAACGTCACCTCGGCGCTGTCATTCTCCGGATGACCGGCGGCTTTCGCGAAATGCTTCTCGGCCTTGTCGAATTCACGCTGATTGCAGGCGAACACGGCGTAGGCGTTTTGCACCTCGAAGTTTCGCGGTTCGACTCGAATGGATTCCTCGTAGGACGCCCTCGCCAGTCGCAGATTATCGAGCGCCTCATAGGTTCGCCCCAGCGTCGCATGCGCGAGTCCGTTCTTGGGCCCGAGCTCTATTGACAACAGCAGTCGGTCACGTGCCAGCTCGTAGTTGCCGTTGCGGAAATAGCGCGCACCGAGCTGGAAATTGAGATCGGCGGCATTCGCATCATTCGACTCGATAGGCGCGGTACCCGTTGTGGTCGATACGCAGCCGCTGAGAACCAGCAGACCAATTGTCATGGACAGTATCTGTGCGCTCTTTTTCATGCAGGTGCCATCCTTGTTTTTGACTTGCCCGATTTCCTGCCCGACATGTTTTTCTGCCCGAGCGGCGTTCGCACCCGGTCGCGCACGCGGCCGGCCAGCTGGCCGCAGGCTGCATCGATATCATCGCCGCGGGTCTTGCGCGTCGTCGCCACCAGCCCGCGCTGTCGGAGACGCTCCTGGAAATGCCGGATGGTATCAGCGGACGAACGCTTGAATCGCGTGTTCGGGAACGGGTTGAATGGAATCAGGTTTATTTTTGCCGGTTTGCCTCTTAGCAGGCCTGCCAGCTGGTCTGCGTCAGACAACGAATCATTGACGCCGCGAAGCATGACGTACTCGAAGGTGATGAATCGATTTGCGTGCTTCGCCGCATACGCCCAGCAGGCTTGCAGCAGTGTGGCTATCGGATGCAACTTGTTGATCGGAACTATCTCGTCGCGCAGTTCATTGTTCGCTGCATGCAGTGACACGGCAAGCGCCACGTTGCATTCGTCGCCCAGCTTCTCGATCAGAGGCACGATCCCGGAGGTGCTGACGGTCACGCGGCGCCGTGACAAGCCGAACGCGAGGTCTGACACCAACAGGTCGAGAACCGGCGCGACATTTCGATAATTGGCGAGCGGCTCGCCCATACCCATGAAAACGACGTTGCTCACCGCGGACTCACCGTTGTCGCGGCGAGGCAGTTCACGGATAGCCTGCCAGACCTGACCGATGATTTCCGCGCTGCTCAGATTGCGGTTGAATCCCTGCGCGCCGGTCGCACAAAAAGCACAGTCCAGTGCACAACCGACCTGCGAGGAAATGCAAAGTGTGCCGCGGCCGGACTCCGGGATAAAGACCGTTTCGACGGCCTGCCCGGCGCCGCTCGCAAACAGCCACTTGACGGTACCGTCTTCCGAGTCATGCCGCGAGCTAACCTCGGGTACGGTGATTTCTGCTTCCTCGACGAGCCATGCGCGCGTTGCCTTGGACAAGTCCGTCATGTCATCGAAGTCGGTTACACCGCGCTGGTAAATCCACTGCAGGAGCTGGCGTGCGCGGAACGGCTTCTCACCGTGGGCAACAAAAAACTGCCCGAGATCGGCTAGCGACATCCCGAGCAGGTTTGTTCTGGCGGTGGCGGAAGGCATCTTGCGGCTCTCAGCGCGTCCTGGGGCAGACGCCGTCGTCGCCAAAAAAGAATGCGATCTCGACGGCGGCGGTCTCCGCGGCATCGGAGCCGTGCACGACGTTCTCCTCGATACTGGCTGCAAAGTCCGCACGTATGGTGCCGGGCTCCGCGTCAGCCGGATTGGTGGCACCCATGATATCCCGGTTCTTCGCGATCGCACCCTCGCCGCGCAGCGCCTGCACCATGACCGGACCTGAGGTCATGTAGCTTACGAGGTCCTTGAAAAACGGGCGCTCTTTGTGGACAGCATAGAATCCTTCCGCCTGCTCCTTCGTCAGGTGCATCATGCGCGCGGCGACGATCTCCAGGCCGGCTTTCTCGAAGCGGCTGTAAATCTCCCCGATCAGGTTTTTCTGCACGCCATCAGGCTTGATGATGGACAGCGTCTGTTCAACGGCCATGTGTACTTCCTTTATTACTGTTCTTGAAGGTGGCGCCCGGGGATCCTGCCGGGCGTTCAGATGCGAACCGTCAATTGTACTACGGCGATTTCAGACGTTGAAGCTTTCGCCGCAGCCGCATTCGCCCTTGATATTGGGGTTTCGGAAGCTAAATGCCTCGTTCAGGCCGTTCTTGACGAAATCGACCTCGGTACCGTCGATCAATTGCAGCGCTTCGGGATCGATGACGACCTTGACACCCTTGTCCTCGAACACGACGTCAGACCCATCGATTTCGTCGGCGTAGTTGATGACATACGAGTAGCCGGAACAGCCCGTCTGGGTCACACCCAGCCTCAGGCCCAGGCCGGTGCCGCGCTTGTCGAGGTGGCTCCGGACACGTTCTGCGGCCGAATCCGTCAGCGAAATCGCCATTGTATTTTCTCTCATTTGATGAATACGACTAGTTCGGTGCGGATGCGCCGCCAAATCTCTGCCCAAGCGACCGCACCGCATCTTCTAGGACCAGTATACGTCCGGTTTTCTCCACAGGTACAGGTAGAATTTGCATTATGTCCGCCGCACGAAACGCGGCGAGACTGCCAACCGGCTGGCCCTCGTAGCGCCTGCAAAAGCACTCGCAGGCGGCAATCAGGTGCGGGCAGCCCCATGCACGGAAACGCAGCGCCCGGATTCGTCCGTCGGATTCGCTGCCCGAGAGTGCCAGGCGTACCCCCTGCGCCTCGATCGCAGCCGTGACGCCGTCTGCCAGGCTTCCGGCGTGTGTCGGTGTGGCAAAATACTCGCGAACCAGGGGGCTGTACGGATCGTCGCTCAAGCCGCCGCGTCCGGAGCAAGCTCGCGCAGTCGTGCCACCGCGTCGCAATAGCGCCGGGCGGCGAATTCGACATCCTCATACCGTGTCTGGCGGCCAAAGCTGAACCGTATGGCGCTCTCGGCGAGTCGATCGCTGCGGCCCAGCGCCCGCAACACGTAGGACGGTTCCCGGGTCCGGGAGTTGCACGCCGAGCCCGTTGCCACGCAAACAGGATCCATGGCCAGAAGCAGGCTTTCGCCCTCGATGTCATCGACCGACACGTTCGCTATTCCCGGAAAACCGCCCTCGGCGTCGCCGTTGACGAGCAGGCCAGCCACGTCACGGATGCCCGCGAAGAGACCTTCGCGCAAAGCCCTGAGGTGGCGCATGTCCTCGTCCATGCCGGAGGCGGCAATCTCCGCGGCGAAACCCAGCCCCGCGATGAGGTCGGTGGGCAGTGTTCCCGGGCGAATACGCTGCTGCTGACCGCCGCCAAATAACAACGGCTCGACGCGACAGCCCGGCCGATCGGCGATATACAGCGCGCCGATGCCTTTCGGACCATAGAACTTGTGGCCCGTCAGGGACAGTAGATCGACCGGCAACACGCCGAGATCCATCGGTATTTTCCCGGCCGCCTGCGCTGCATCGACGTGAAACAGCACATTGCGTTCACGGCAGATCGAGCCTATTGCCTCGATGTCCTGAATTACGCCGGTCTCGTTATTGACGTACATGATTGACGCGAGCTGCGTGTCGGCTCGCAGGGCCCGCGCGAAATCGTCCGGATCCAGAAGGCCATGGCTGTCCGGCGCCAGCCAGGTGACCTCGAAGCCCTGTTTCTCCAGCATGCGAAATACGTCCGTAACGGCCTTGTGCTCCGTGGGCATTGTCACGAGATGCCGGCCGCGATGGGCCCGATACCTTGCGCCACCGGCGATCGCCAGGTTGTCCGACTCGGTCGCCCCGGATGTCCAGACCAGCGTTGCGGGATCGACGTTTAGCAGCGCCGCGAGCTGCCGTGACGCATGGTCCACGGCCGCCGCCGATTCTCGCCCGGCGCGATGATTCGAGGCGGGATTCGCATAACGGGTCTCGCGGCACTCGAGCATCAGTTCGGCCACCCGCCTGTCAACCGGGGTCGTGGCGGCGTAATCGAGATAGATGATTCCGTCAGCCATTTCCCGGCTCTTCCTTGCGGTCAATTGCCGTGAGGATTCCCCGCAGTATGTTGACCTCGTTCCGGTCCGGGCGAGCGCGGATGAAGAGCCGCCGCAGGCGGCGCATGAGGTGTCGCGGATTATCCGGGTCCAGAAAACGGATCTCTTCGAGCACCTTCTCGAGATGCGCGTAGAAGTGTTCCATCTCCTCGATCGTCGCCGGCGGCGCCTCGGTTTCGAACTGCGGCCCTGTGTCGAGCATGCCGGCGACGCGCAGCTCATAGGCGAACACCTGCACCGCCATCGCGACGTTCAATGAGCTGAAGCCCGGATCGGTCGGTATAGTCAGCAGCGTGTGGCACAGATCGAGATCATCGTTGTGCAGGCCGGTCTTCTCGGGCCCGAATACCGCGGCCACGGTACCCTGCTCACTCTCGCTGATCATGCGCTCAGCACAGTCGCGCGGCCCCATGCTCGGCCAGCTGATGGTCCTCGACCGCGCACTGGCGCCCGCGACGTAAACACAGTCCGTCAAGGCATCGGCGAGCGTGGCGAAGACCCTGGCGTTGTCGAGAAGGTCCGTGGCACCGGAGGCACGCGCGCTTGCCTCTTCGTGAGGAAAGAACTTCGGATTGACGAGCGCCAGGTCGACAAGCCCCATGTTCTTCATCGCGCGCGCGGTCGCCCCGATATTTCCGGGGTGCGTGGTTCCAACCAGTACGATTCGAATTGACATGGCGTGCGTGGCTTCCCTTGACGACAGCTTGCTAAAAGTCCGGTATTCTAGCGCCCCGGCGGCCCGCCCCGACAGTCCCCGGAGGACCGCGGCGAGGAATCGGCCTGGCTCTTTATCATTGACGGAATCGTTTCATGCACGCACTACTCAATGTAGCGGTAATGGCGGCGCGCCGCGCCGGTGCCGTTTTGATCAGAAACCTGCCGAAGCTCGAGAAGCTCAAGGTTGAACAAAAAGGTCACAACGATTACGTCAGCGAAGCGGATCGCGCAGCAGAACGCGCGGTCATCGACGTCATTCAGAAACATTATCCGGATCACGCGATCATGGCGGAAGAGTCCGGCGCCCAGGGCGATCAGAAGTCCGACACGGTCTGGATCATCGACCCGCTGGACGGCACTACCAACTATTTGCACGGCTTTCCTGTCTTCGCCGTCTCGATAGGCGTCAAGGTCGACGGCCGGCTGTCGCACGGGGTCGTCTACGATCCGCTGCGCCAGGACCTGTTCACGGCGTCGCGCGGTGAGGGCGCGCAACTCAACGACCGCAAGATTCGCGTCAGCGGCCGCAAAGAACTCGAGCGCGCGCTGGTCGGCACCGGATTCCCGTTTCGCCAGTCGAACATCGAACTGGAGCCTTATCTCGGCATGCTGGGCAAGGTAATCAGGAATACAGCCGGGGTGCGACGCCCCGGTGCCGCAGCGCTGGATCTTTGCTACGTCGCCGCGGGCCGCCTGGATGCATTCTGGGAGACGGGCCTTGCGCCGTGGGACGTGGCCGCGGGCGCGCTCATCATTCGCGAAGCCGGCGGCATCGTCAGCAGCCTCGATGGTGGCGAGGATTTTCTCGACTCCGGCCACCTGCTCTGTGGTACACCGAAAATCTATAGCGGCCTCGCCAGGCTGTGCGCCAGCGATATCAAAGCGATACTCCACAAATCCTAGCGAGCCCCCCCGGTTGCCAGGCCGGAGATTGCCCATATTGTAGGAGCGGCCCCAGGCCGCGAAGCGCAGCGGCAGCCGCCAGGCTGCTAACCCCGTTTTAATCTACTACGAGGGTCGCCCAAGACCGACAGACCGCTACGGCAGGTCGTCGATAAGGGAAGGATCCTTGACCGGCTCGATCAGGTCCTGGGCATTGACGTTCAGCTCCAGCGCCGTCGCGCTGGCGGTGTACGTCGATGAGTAGGTACCGACCACGATACCGACGATCAGCGCGATCGAGAACGGTGCGATCGACTCCCCGCCGAGAACCAGCAGGGCGACCAGGACGATCAACGTAGTAAGACCCGTGATCAGCGTTCTTGCGAGCATCTCGTTGACCGACGTATTCATCGTTTCTTCCGCGGTCACACCGCGCAGCGCGAAAAAGTTTTCGCGAATTCGGTCGAACACGACGACGGTGTCGTTCAGCGAGTAGCCGATTACGGCAAGCACGGCGGCAACGACCGTCAGGTCGAAGGGAAACCCGAACCAGGAGAAGAAGCCCACGGTTACGATGGCGTCGTGCGCGAGCGCCGCAACGGCGCCCGCCGAAAACTTCCACTGGAAGCGAATCATGACGTACATGAAAATCATCAGCAGCGCGACGACCATCGCCAGCGCGCCGCGTTCCGCCAACTCGCTACCGACCTGCGCGCTGACAAACTCGACGCGACGCAGTTCGATTTGACTTCCGTCGGCTTGCAACACCGTTTGCAGCCGGGCGCGGACCTCATCGGCCTCGGTGCCGGCCTGCGGTGGCAGCCGCACCAGAACATCGGTATCCCTGCCAAATCGCTGAACCTGCGCGTCGTCGAATCCCTCGGCAGCGAGATTGCTGCGGATTTCCTCGAGGTTTGCGGCCTGTGGATAACCGACCTCGAGAAGGATGCCGCCGGTAAAGTCGATTCCAAACTCCAGGCCACGCGTTGCAAGGGACACGAGCGAGGCAACGACGAGTACCGCCGAGATGGACAGCGCAATCCGACGTCGCGTCTTGCTGAGGAAGTCGATCCTGGTTGTCTTGCTTATGATCTTCATGATCCGACCCCCTAGACCGGTATCGACGTCAGCTTGCGCCCGCCGAACAGCAGGTTGACGATTACGCGCGTGCCGACGATTGCAGTGAACATCGAGGTGATGATGCCGAGCATCAGGGTGATCGCGAATCCCTTGATCGGTCCCGTGCCGACGCCGAACAGCACGATCGCGGCAATCAGTGTCGTTATATTGGCATCCGTGATGGACGACAGCGCTTTCTCGTAGCCCGAATGGATGGCGTTCTGCGGCGATGCGCCCGACGTTACCTCTTCGCGTATTCGTTCGAAGATGAGCACGTTGGCGTCGACGGCCATACCGACGGTCAGGACGATGCCGGCAATGCCAGGCAGCGTGAGCGAGGCCTGGAGAAACGACAGCATTGCGACGATGAACACCAGGTTCGATAACAACGCGACGTTGGCGATCAGGCCGAAGGCCTTGTAATAAACGGCCATGAATACGATGACGGCAAGGAATCCGATCTTGATGGCATTAAAACCGCGATCGATATTGTCCTGGCCCAGGCTCGGACCGATGGTACGCTCGTCGATCTTGTAAACGGGTGCTGCCAGCGCGCCGGCGCGCAGCAGGAGCGCGAGGTCGCGTGCCTCTATCGGCGTGAGCCCGGTGATCTGAAAGCTGTTCTTGAACACACCGCGAATCGTCGCGGTGTTGATAATTTCTTCGTTCTTGACCGTGCGTTGCTCCTCGACACCGTTTCGCACGACCGTTACCCGCTCCGTCTCGATGAACACGGAGGACATGGGCTTGTTGAGATTCTCCATCGTCGTCTTGAGCATGCTCTCGCCGCCCGCGGAGTCGAGCGTAATAAACACCGCAGGCTGGCCCTCGCTGAATCCGGATTTGGCGTCGATAATCTGGTCGCCCGACGCAATTACCTTGCGCTTCAGGACTTGCGCCTGCTCGTTGCCGCGACCGGGATAGCGGCGGGATCCCGGCTCGTCGCCGGACAGATCCACAAGTCGAAATTCCAGCGTTGCCGTTGCAGTGAGTATCTTGTTCAGCTGGTTAGGATCCTGCACGCCGGGCAATTGCACGACGATTCGATCTTCGCCCTGGCGCTGCACCAGGGGCTCCGCTACGCCCAGCTGATCGACGCGGTTTCGCAGGGTCGTCAGGTTCTGTTCGATGGCGAAATCCTGGCGTGCCTTTATCTGCGCCTCCGTCATGCGCACGGTCAGTGTCTTGCCGTCCGCGCCATCTTCGATGAAGACGTCGGCGTCGGCGCCTCGAATAATGTCACGCGCCTTTGCCAGGTCGTCCGAACTGGTGAGACGGATCGTAATCCGCTGGTCGTTGAGATCGACACGATTACGAATCCTTGCTTCGCGCAGTCGGTCCGAAAAATCCTGCTGATACAGCGTGAGTCGGCTCTCGATCGCCGTCTCCATGTCCACCTCGAGCAGGACATAAACGCCGCCGCGAAGATCGAGGCCGAGGCTCATCGGGCTCAGGCCCAGGTCACGCACCCACTCGGGCAAGCGCGGTGTCAGCGTCGTCGCGATATTGGCGTCACGCCCGTACTGGCCACGAAGGCGCTCCCCGGCCAGTTCCTGGTCTTCGGTCGACTCGAAGCGTATGACCGCGCGGCCGTCCTGCAGGTAGGCAGCCTCGGGTGTGATACCCGCGGCTTCGACGAAGCGCACGAATTCGTCGAGCTTCGCCTCTTCGTACGCTGCGCCGCTGTTATCAGCGATCTGCACCGCCTCGACGCTGCCGTAGATATTTGGCAATGCCAGCAGGCAGCCAGCCATGAAGATGGTGAGAACCAGCAGGTTTACCCACCAGGAATATTTGTTCATCGTAGTTCGCCGCCGATGCGTCAGGCTTCGTCGTAGGTACCCTTGGGAACGACAACCGAGACGCTGCTTTTCTGAATTTTTATTTCGGTGCTGTCGCTGATCTTGACGACGGCATAATGTTCGCTGACACCGGTAATCTTGCCGAGGATGCCACCCGCGGTCAGCACCTCGTCACCCGCTTTCAGGTTCGAGACGAGTTCCGCGTGCGCTTTCGCCTTCTTTTGTTGCGGCCGGATCAGCAGGAAATAGAAAGCACCGAACATCAGCACCATCATGATAATGAAGCTGGTCGAATCGCCCCCTTGTGCGCCTTGCGCATAGGCGTTTTGAATGAAGAAGTCCATTAGGTATCCAAGATTTTAGAGTTGATGTCGAGCGCCGGGAGGATGTCCCGAAAATAAGCGCGATATTATGGCACAAGCAAAAGGGTTGGGGGTGACTTCCCGAATCCCAAGCCCGGGCCTGTTGCGAGCGCTACCTGTCGTACGCCGACCGCAGTGCGCTGAGCATTTCCGGCAGCGTTCCGTCGCAAATAGCGGCCCTGATTTTCCTCATAAGCGACTGATAATAGTGAAGATTATGAATTGTTGCCAGGCGCGGACCCAGTATCTCGCCACACTTCACCAGGTGCCTCAGGTAGGACAGGCTGTAGTGTTGGCAGGTGTAACAGTCGCAGTCCGGGTCCGGCGGCGAGGTGTCGTCGCGATAGCCTGCGTGCCGGAATTTGACGGTGCCGCGTGACGTGAACAGCTGACCATTCCTTGCGTGGCGAGTCGGAATTACGCAGTCGAACATGTCCACGCCACGCATTACGGCTTCCGCAATATCGACCGGCGTGCCGACGCCCATCAGATAACGCGGCGCGTCTTCGGGCATGTGCGGCACGAGCGCATCGAGAACCGCGTGGCGCTCGCCCTCCGGTTCGCCTACCGCCAGGCCGCCGACCGCGTAACCGTCGAAACCGATCTGGCGCAGGCCATGCAGCGATTCCTGCCTGAGTGTGTCGTAGATGCCGCCCTGGACAATGCCGAACAGCGCTTCGCCGCGATCCGGCTCCCGGTCCTTGAGTTCATCGAAGCGACGCCGGCTGCGCTCCGCCCAGCGCAGGGACAGCCGCATTGACGTATCCGCTTCGCTCTCGGCCGCCGGATACGGCGTGCACTCGTCGAATACCATGGTGACGTCCGCATTGAGATCGTGCTGCACCTCGATCGACTTCTCGGGTGTCAGAAACACCTCATCGCCGTTCACTGGCGACCTGAAGCGCACGCCCTCCTCGGTGAGCTTGCGCATTGCTGCCAGCGAGAACACCTGGAAGCCGCCGGAATCGGTGAGTATCGGTCTGTGCCAGTTCATGAACTCATGCAGGCCCCCGTGCTTGCGCACAATGTCCGCGCCCGGCCGCAGCATGAGATGAAAGGTGTTGCCGAGAATGATTTCGGCGCCGTCGGCGGCAAGCTCTTCAGGCGTAACGCTCTTGACCGTGCCGTAGGTTCCGACCGGCATGAATGCCGGCGTGTGCACGTCGCCACGACGAAATTTGATCGTTGCACAACGCGCCGCGCCCAAACGCTCTGAAACGACAAACCTCATCGCGATTTTTCGGGCGTCAGGAACATGGCGTCACCGTAACTGAAGAATCGGTATTTCTCACGCACGGCATGCCGGTAAGCGGAAAGAATCCTGTCTTTACCGGCGAAGGCCGACACCAGCATGAGCAGCGAGGATTGCGGTAAATGGAAGTTGGTTATCATGGCGTCGACGACACGAAACGTGTAGCCCGGCCGAATAAACAGATCCGTCTCGCCGGCGAATGGCTGCAGCGCGCCGCCAGCTGCCGCGCATTCGAGTGCCCGTACTGAAGTGGTGCCGACGGCGACAACGCGGTGACCGCCCGCCCGCGCGGCGTTGACGGCATCGCAACACGACTGGCCGACCTCCACACGCTCGCTGTGCAGGCGGTTTGCCTCGATATGTTTCTCGCGAAGCGACTGAAACGTGCCGGCGCCAACATGCAGGGTAACCCAGCTGTGCCGGACACCTGCTGCGCTGGTCTCCCGCAGCATGGCCTCATCGAAATGCAGCCCGGCCGTCGGCGCGGCAACCGCGCCAGGATCCCGCGCGTAGACCGTTTGATAGCGCTCGATATCGATCTCGCCGGCCTCCCTGTTCAGGTATGGCGGCAACGGCACCTCGCCGTGATTATCGAGGAAAGGCATGAGGTCGACCGTGAAGCGCAGGTCGAACAACTCACCGTCCCGACCGGACACCGTCGCCTCACCGTCGCCATCCAGCAGGAGACGCCCTCCTGGCTTCGGCGGTTTGCTCGCCCGCACGTGTGCCAGGGCACTGCGCCGTCCGGTAACGCGCTCGATGAGTATTTCCGCACGGCCGCCCGTAGCCTTGGTGGCCCTGAGACGTGCCTTGATGACCCGTGTGTTATTGAAGACCAGCAGGTCACCGGGACGGAGCAGCTGCGGGAGCTCGGCAAACTGCCGGTCCTCAACGTCATCCCTTAGCGCGAGCAGGCGACTGTCGCGCCGCGACGCGGCGGGGTACTGCGCGATCAGTTCGTCGGGCAGCTCGTAGTCGAAATCCGAAATCAACATGGGCGCGCATGGTAGCAAAGCCATGCGCGCCGCGTTTCGTTTGATCGATGAGGAGTCGGGCGGCGCCGCAGCCCTGCGCGTCGCGACTGCCTGGCCGTGTGGCGTCAGGTATACGTTGTCGGCAGCGGCGCCCTGGTCGGCATGGCCGCCCTGGCCGGACGCAGCGGCTGTACCGGTTCCTCGAACAGGGCGCCGTGGGTATCGGCCGGAATCTCGATCTCGAGCGTCTTCTTCTTCTTGTCGCGCATGATACCGAGCTTGAGTGTTTCGCCGCCCTGGTAAGAGCTCAGGATGCGCATCGCGTGTCGCACATCTTTCGGCTCGCGCCCGTCAATGCTTTGAATGACATCGCCCTCCTGAATCGCGAACGCATCGGAGGCCGGCGCCTTGACGACCAGCAGGCCGCTGTCGGTGCCGAAGTAGCGGCCCAGGCCTTTGTTCAACTCGACCAGCTCCAGTTCGCCGAGGCCGCTGCCTGCCCATGGAAAGGCGAAGTCCATCTTGAACTCCTTGATTGCGTCGGGCGCGCCCGGCGCATGCGGCATACTGAAGTGCTGACCGCCGTCGCCTTGCCAGACGAACATGTTGCGCTCGAGCCGCCGCGGTTCCACCTCGACCGAGCCTACCTTGCCGTTACGCAGGTATTCGACTTTCAGCACGTCGCCTTCCTCGACGCCCTCCATGAAATCGAGCAGACGACGATTCGCCACATCGGAACTGTCGGCGCTTAGCGACTCGTCGTTGACGGCGGTAATAACGTCGCCAGCCCTCAGGCCGGCGTCGCTGGCAGCGCTTCCCGGCGTCACGCCGATAATCGTCACGCCCTCTACGGGGCCGTTCTGTCCTTCTCCGTCAATCGAAACGCCGAGGCGTGGTTTGTTCGAGAATTCGAAACGTCTCTCGATTTGCGCCATGCCCGGCAGCCGGCCGCTGGTGATTTCCGCAATCTGTCGGGCCGCCTCGGCCATGCGCTCTTCCGCCTCCCTCAGCTGTCGATCCAGCTCAGCTTCCCTGGCCTCAGCCGCTTGCAGCTTCTCGTCTTGCTCACTCTGCGCGAGAGCCGTCGAGGCGAACAGCAATACGGCCGCCAGCGGCAAGATAACTTTCAGTACTTTCATCGTTCGGAACTCCTGCATTAGAAAGCTGCCCGTTGCGCTTGCGCATAACGCAACTGCAGCAGCGAATTCATTAACCTGACGCGTTCACGCCAGAACAGCTCTCTGTCGCTGGACGTCATCTGTACGTCAGGGTCATTCAACTGGTAATCGATCGCGGCAATGCGGTCTTCCAGATCGGAAATCGTCGCAACCGTGCTGGCCCGCATGACGCGCGGCTCATCGGGCAACGACCTGAGATCGTTCTCGATCTGTCTGGACTGCACCATCAGTGTTTGCAGTGTCGTAAGCGCCACCGTGTTGCTCGGCAGACCCTGTGGAACCGTGACGCCCGGTTCCAGCTGCGGTTGCATCAGCGTCGTCGTCATTACGGCCGCGAGTATCGCCGCCGCCAGGCCGGCACCTCCGAACCACGTTCTGCGGGTCTGCGCAGACGTATGTTGAAACAGACCTTCCGCTTCAGCCTGCTCGCGAATCCTGTTCCAGACTGCACGCGGCGGCATCGTCTGCGGCAATCTGCGAAGCTCGCACTGTAATGCGCTGCGCTCATTCGCTGATAAGGTGCAAATCATTTCCTCGTCCTTTCGTGTACTTTCCGTTTGCATGTTGCCCATTTCATCGTTGCTCATTGTCTCATCACCCACTTCAGCAACTCCTCGCGACAGCCCCGGCCGGCTCGGCACCCTCTTCCGGAAGTTCGAGCATCGGTCGCAGGCGCATGTAGGCGCGCGACAACTGCGACTTTGAAAAACTCTCGGTCTTGCCCATCAGTCCTGCTATTTCCTTGTGCGTAAATCCTTCGACATCGTGCAACCACACGACCGCGCGCGCGACGTCCGGCAGGTTTGCCAGCGCCGCATCGAGATCGATGGCGTCATCCGGGCGAGCCGACACGCCATTACTCTCGACGGCACCTTCGGTCACGTCGTGCCAGTCGTCCGCAAGCGCCTGGCCACGCTTCGTCCACGCAGAGCGCAGGAACATCAGCGCCTTGGTCACGGCGATACGGCGGATCCAGCTGCCGAGCGCTGCCTCGCCGCGAAACCCTGGAATGGAACGCATGACCTCGATGAAGGTTTCCTGCACCAGGTCCTCCGCATGCGCGGGTACTTTCGTGAATCGGAGACAAATCGAGTAGACCGGCGTCGCAAACGAGCGATAGATGATCTCGTGCGCCCGAGCGTCGCCACGTGCGGCCCGCTTGACGATGCCCGGATCGATCTTGATGTCGGCGAACTTGCTCATATTTCAGTTCTTAGATGCCTGCGCCCCGTAAAGGGTCGCACAGATGCACATGCGCGCATATACTGTGCGCCTTTCAGGCGGGCGATGTTTGGCAGACCCCGTCAGGATCAGCATGCCGGGATGGCGGAACTGGTAGACGCGCCGGATTCAAAATCCGGTTTCCGAGAGGAAGTGGGGGTTCGATTCCCCCTCCCGGCACCACTTTGGACAACGATGAAATACTGCTCGAATTGTGGCGGCTCTGTCAGTCGCAGGACGCCCGAGAAAGACACCCATGAACGCTGGATATGCGACGACTGTGGCGTTGTGCATTACCAGAATCCACTGATCGTGGTTGGTTGTGTTGCGGAACGTAACGGCAAAGTCCTGCTGTGCAAACGTGCCATCGAACCGCGTTACGGTTACTGGACCGTGCCGGCGGGCTTCATGGAACTCGGTGAAACGATGGCCGGCGGTGCCGCACGCGAAACGCTCGAGGAAGCCTGCGCTACGGTCGAACTCGGTCACCTGTTTGCCGCTGTCGACGTGATTGACGCGGGCCAGGTGCACATGTTCTTCTCCGGAAAACTCGTCGGCGACTATGGTGTCGGTGAGGAGAGTCTGGAGGTCGGCCTGTTTAGCCAGCATGAAATCCCGTGGGACGACCTGGCGTTCCAGAGTGGCCGGTTTGCGCTAAAGAAGTACTTTGAAGATCGCGGCGCCAACAACGGCGTACATTTCCACGAACTGCGTCGCTCTCGCTCCTGACAGACGTCAGTCAGCGGCGAATGACTTCAGTCGCGCGCTGAGCTGTGCCGGCGGCAGGTAGCCGCCGATCAGCGTGCCATCTTCCAGCACGATCGCCGGTGTGCCGCTCAGGCCAATCTCCCGGCCCAGGCTGTAGTGCTCGCTGACAACGGTGGCATCGCATTGTGACGTCTCGAAGGCCCGGTCGCGCTTGGCGTCGGTGAGGGCCTGGTTCCGGTCTTTTGCACACCAGACCTGTTCGGACTTGGTCCATGCTTTCGATGCCGGACCGTTCCTGGGATACAGCACGTAACGAACCTTGATTCCCTGATCCATATACTGGTCGATCTGGCTGTGCATCTTGCGACAGTAGGTGCAATCGACATCGGTAAAGACCGTTACCGAATACCTGGTTTCGGACGGCGAAAAGACGATTGCATGATCGTCGGCCAGCCTGGCTACCAGTTCCTGGCGAGCATGATTGCGGCTCTGCTCGGACAGGTTCAGCTGCTGCTCCAGGTCGATCAGATCGCCCTGCAGCAGGTAGCGCCCATCCGCAGAAACGTAGGCAATAATCGAACCTTGCTGAATCGTGTACCAGCCGCCGATCGGGCTGGCAGTAACGTTTTCGGGCTCGATAGCCTCGAACATGTCTGACATCTTGGCACGCACCACCGCGAGTTCAGCGTCGTCAGCCCAGGCAACGGTAGCCGATAGGAATATTGCCAGCGCCATCGCCAGCGATTTCGAAATAAAACAGAGCTTACGACTCATCACGCATTTCCTGAAAAGGCAGCTGCCGAATGGGAGAATGGACCTGCATTGTCGGCCCCGGTTCCATGCAATAGCGGAAGTCTAGCAAAACTGCCGGTCGCCGGCGCGAATTGTCGGCCGGCAACGCTAGCCGCGGGGGTGATGCTCGCCGTGCAGTTCCTTGAGGCGTTCCCGCGCGACATGGGTATAGATCTGGGTTGTCGACAGGTCGCTGTGACCAAGCAGCATCTGCACCACGCGCAGATCCGCCCCGCGATTCAGGAGATGCGTGGCGAATGCGTGCCGGAGACTGTGCGGCGACATCTTCTGCCGTATGCCGGCTTTCTCTGCGTATCGCTTGATGATGTGCCAGAACGCCTGGCGCGTCATGCGATCGCCGCGGCGCGTCGGAAAAATGTAGTCAGTCTGGCGCTCCAGCAGGATCTCCATGCGCGGGCCATCGATGAATTCCTGCAGCCAGCGCTGCGACTCTTCGCCCAGCGGAATCAGGCGCTCGCGATCGCCCTTGCCAACAATACGCAGCACGCCCTGATTGAAGTTGACCTGGGACTGGCGCAGATTGATCAGTTCGGACACGCGCAGACCCGTGGCGTACAGGAGCTCGAGCATGGCCCTGTCGCGGTGACCGAGCGGCTCATCCGTATTCGGCGCGTTGAGCAAGGCATCCACTTCGTCTTCGGACAGGGATTTCGGCAGAGAACGACCGATCCGCGGCATGTCGATGTCGGCTGTCGGATCCGAGCGTCGCATGCCCTCTCGCATGATATAGCGGAAGAAACGGCGGAAGCTCGACAGCTGACGTGCCGTTGATCGCGGTTTTGCCCCGCCCTCTACACGCTTGGCGATGAAATCCAGCAAATCCGCTTTGTTGGCCTGCTCGATCGACTTGTCGATCTCGGAGAGTCCGCGCCCCAGCGTCATGAGGTCTGCACGGTAGGCGCCGAGCGTATTCTTCGACAACCCGCGCTCCATCCAGATAGCGTCAAGGAAGCGGTCGACAAGCTCTTCCGAGCGTTGCGCCGTGTTCGTTTCCGACGTGCTTTTCTTGTTGCTGCTGCCCATAACGTCCAACTTGTTTGTCGCGCAATCCCTTGCTGCGAAACCCACGCCTGTGCCACCTTTGTCAACAGACTGCTAGCATACGTACTTCCGATCATCGGATCTTCGTGCGCGTCCTGCCAACCGGACAAACCGGGTAATCGCCAAGCGACGGATTTTCCAAGGATTCTGAGTATGCGGTCGATGCACGCAAGCCGGCGTGACCGCTGTCACAGATTAATCAAGGCGTTAACATAAAGTGAACTGGGTCACACGCTTCGTCCACGCCCTCTGGGGCCTGTTTGCCTGGCTGTCCTTCGCGCTGGCGGTCGTCTTCACCCTGCTCGTGGCATTGCTGGTGCCGGGCACGGAGCGGCGCCAGCGGCTGGCGGCCCTCGCCTCGAGAGCGGTGTTCGTTTTGCCGGGCATCCGCGTCGACGCGACCGGTCTCGAGAATCTACCCGACGAGAGCTGCGTCGTTGTAGCCAACCATGCCAGCTACATCGACGGTGTGCTTCTCAAAGGATACCTTCCCGCACACTTCAGTTTTGTGATCAAGGGCGAAATGCGCGACATTCCGATCGCTCATTTCCTGCTGCGCCGTGCCGGTGCGAAATTCGTCGAGCGCAACAAACACTCGCGTAGCGCACGCGATGCCCGCCAGATTGTCAGGGCCGCGCAGGGTGGAGAATCACTGGCGTTCTTCCCGGAGGGCACGTTTCGCAAGGAGCCCGGGGTCGGTCAGTTCAGGCCCGGTGCCTTTGTCGCTGCGGTACGGGGCAACATGCCCGTGGTGCCGGTGGCCATCAGCGGCACGCGTGAGATGTTGCCGTCGGGACAGGTGCTGCCGAGGCCGACAGTGCTTAAATTCGAGGTTCTGCCCGCCATCAGGCCCGGCGGTCCGGATTTCAAAAGCAGCCGAGCGCTGGCCGAAACCGCCCGCCAACGGATTCTCGCCGTGCTCGACGAGCCCGATCTCCTCGACGAATCTGACGACGCAGGGCGTGCGACAGCTAACTGATCCGTAGTATTGCGCCGCATGCCGTTTTGCAGGAAAGTACCGATCCCTGGCGCGAGACGCAGCCCTTTACCCGGAGGCAATCATGAATTCCGATCCCGTAGTCATCGTCGCGGCCAAACGCACGCCGATCGGCGCCTTCCAGGGCGCGCTCGCCGGTGCATCGGCCCCGCAGCTGGGGTCGGCGGCCATCGGCGCGGCCATTCAGGAAGCAGGCATCGACGCCGCCGATATCGACCGGGTCCTTATGGGCTGCGTCCTGGCGGCGGGCCTTGGGCAGGCGCCCGCACGGCAGGCTGCGCTCGGGGCAGGCGTTCCGGACGGGGTGCCCTGTACCACGGTCAACAAGATGTGCGGCTCCGGCATGGAGTCCATCGTTCTTGCGCACGACATGATCATGGCGGGCAGTGCAGCCATCGTCGTGGCAGGCGGATTCGAATCCATGAGCAACGCGCCGTACCTGCTGCCAAAGGCGCGCAGCGGTTACCGGATGGGACACCAGGAAGCACTTGACCATATGTTTTACGACGGGCTACAGGACCCGTTTGAGGGACAGATGATGGGCCACTTCGCCCAGATCACGGCCGATCACTACGAGTTCGCACGTGAAGAAATGGATGCCTACGCCATCGAGTCCGTCACGCGCGCGCAGCGAGCCGTCGCCGAGGGCACCTTCTCGGCGGAAATAGCGCCGGTAACAATTCACGATCGCCGCGGCGACATCACGGTCGAGAGCGACGAGACACCGGGAAAAGTCAGCATCGAGAAGATCGCGACGCTTCGACCGGCGTTTGCGAAGAACGGTACGGTCACG
Organism: uncultured Gammaproteobacteria bacterium; assembly: GCA_963701335.1. Classification (GTDB taxonomy): domain Bacteria; phylum Pseudomonadota; class Gammaproteobacteria; order Steroidobacterales; family Woeseiaceae; genus UBA1847. The sequence continues at coordinate 963,757 of CAVOZR010000004.1, read as the reverse complement.
GCGGCGACTTCCTCATCTATCTCCGACGGTGCCGCGGCCGTCGTCCTCATGCGCGAATCCGAGGCACGCGGGCGAAAGCTGAAGCCGCTGGCGTCGATTGTCGGGCATTCCGCCTTTGCGCATCAGCCGGCCTGGTTTACGACCGCTCCGATCCATGCGCTCAGGAAGCTGCACGACAGCCTGGGCTGGTCTCCGGCGGACGTCGACCTCTACGAGATCAATGAAGCGTTCGCCGTTGTAACGATGGCCGCGATGCGCGACGTCGGGCTCGATCATTCGAAGGTCAACATCAACGGCGGCGCATGCGCGCTGGGCCATCCCATCGGCGCAACGGGCAGTCGAATTTCCGTGACCTTGCTTCATGCCCTGCGAGCGCGCGGTTTCAGGCGCGGTATCGCGACGCAATGCATCGGTGGGGGCGAAGCCACCGCTATCGCCGTCGAAATGCACTAGAGGAGACTTGCATGCAACTATCGAGCGCAAAGGCCGTCATCACCGGCGGTGCGTCGGGTTTGGGTCGGGCAACCGCCGAGCGCGTTATTGCCGCCGGCGGTCACGTCGTCATACTGGACGTCAATGACGAGCTGGGAAAGGCAACCGCATCACAACTGGGCGCCAACGCCAGCTACGTAAACACCGATGTTGCGGACGAAGACTCCGTAAAAGCGGCGATCGACACGGCCAGCAAGTTCATGGGCGGCATAACGCTGGCCGTGAACTGTGCCGGCATCGCAACCGCAGGCAGGACACTCGGCCGTGACGGACCGTGGCCGGCCGAGAATTTCAATCGCGTCATCCAGGTCAACCTGGTCGGCTCCTACAACGTCACCAAGGAAGCCGCCGCGGTCATGCAGCTCAACGATCCCAACGAGGACGGAGAGCGCGGCGTTGTCATCAGTACCGCATCGATCGCCGCCTTCGAGGGGCAGATCGGGCAGGCAGCATACTCGGCATCCAAGGGCGGCGTGGTCGGCATGATGCTGCCGCTGGCCCGCGAATTTGCGCAGTTCGGCATTCGCGTGAACACCATCGCGCCGGGGATCTTCATGACGCCGATGATGGCCGGCATGCCCGAGGACGTGCAGGAATCGCTAGGCCGACAGGTACCGTTCCCGCCACGCCTTGGCCGACCCGAGGAGTATGCGGATGCAGCGGCGTTCATTTACGGCAACACCATGGTGAACGGCGAGACCATTCGCGTCGACGGCGCAATACGCATGCAGCCGAAGTAGCCCTCCCCCTTTCTCTGCCTTCCACTGCGACGAAATCATATTAGTCGCAGGTAGCACTCAGCTGGCGGCGAGTGCAGGGAAGTCTCACCAAGCCAGTTTGCGCGCGTCGGGCCCGCCCGACGTAAGCACTGTCGGAGCGACTGGGACATCCGCGCGGTCCAGGCGGCGAGTGCGGGGATGTCACACCAAGCGAGTTTGCGCACGTCGGGCCCGCCCGACGGAAGCACTGTCCGGGCGACTGCGACATCCGCGCGGTTCAGGCGGCGAGTGCGGGGATGTCACACAAAGCGAGTTTGCGAAGCACTGTCCGAGCGACTGTGACATCCCCGCACTCGCCGCCGGTCAATTGAAGGCCCTACATGTTCGCGTAGTTGGGTCCGCCGCCGCCTTCCGGTACATCCCACACGATATTCTGCCGCGGATCCTTGATGTCGCAGGTCTTGCAGTGCACGCAGTTCTGGGCATTGATCTGGAAACGCGGCTCACCGCCCTCGTGCACGATTTCATAGACGCCCGCCGGGCAGTAGCGCTGCGCCGGTTCGTCGTAATTGGGAAGGTTGTAGGCAATCGGCAGGGACGCGTCCTTGAGTTTCAGGTGCGAAGGCTGGTCTTCTTCGTGATTCGTACTCGACAGGAATACTGACGACAGCTTGTCGAAGGTGATGACTCCATCCGGTTTCGGATAATCGATGCGTTGTGCGTCGGACGCCTTCTGCAGTGACTCGTGGTCCGGCTCCCTGTTGTGCCAGGTGAACGGCAGCTTGCCGAAGAAGATGTTCTGGTCGATGAACGCAAACGCCGCGCCCCAGAACACACCGAGCTTGTGCAGCCCCGGCCCGAAATTACGGCCGCGGTGCAACTCCTTGTACACCCAGGATGCGGCGACGCTCGTCTCGAAGTCCGTCAGATCCGAATTGCCCGTATCGCCGCCTGCCAGCGCCCTGTGAACGCTGTCCGCAGCCAGCATTCCCGTCTTGATCGCCGTATGAGCGCCCTTGATCTTGACGCCGTTGAGAAAGCCGGCCCCGCAGCCAACCAGCATGCCGCCGGGAAAGGACAGCCTGGGCAGTGACTGCAGACCGCCTTTGTTGACGGCTCTCGCACCATAGGCGATGCGCTTGCCGCCTTCCAGGTAGGTCCGGATTTTCGGATGAAGTTTCCAACGCTGGAATTCGTCAAACGTCGACAGGTGCGGATTCCTGTAATTCAGGGCAATGATCAGTCCCAGGAATACCTTGTTGTCGGCCGCGTGATACAGAAAGCCGCCGCCCTCAGTGTGCCTGTCCAGCGGCCATCCCGTGGTATGAACGACGAGCCCCTCCCGGTGTTTCGCGGGGTCGATTTCCCAGACCTCCTTGATGCCAAGTCCGTAGTGCTGTGGATCGGAGTTCGCGCGCAGCGCGAAGCGCTCCATCACCTGCTCGCTGAGATTGCCGCGCACACCTTCCGCGAAGATGGTGTACTTTCCGGTGAGTTCATAACCGGCCTGGTAGGCAGCTTTCTTCTCGCCGTCCTTGCCAATTCCCATGTCGCTCGTGGCAACGCCACGTACGCTGCCATCTTCGTTGTAGAGGACCTCGGACGCGGCGAAACCGGGAAATACGTTCGCGCCCATCGCTTCCGCCTGCTCACCCAGCCACTGGCACAGCTGGCCAAGGCTGATGATGTAGTTACCCTTGTTGTGCATCGGCCTTGGCAGGAACGGGCCCGGCACGCGCACGGCGGCCGTCTCACTCGTCAGGTAATGCACCAGATCGCCGATCACGGCGGTCTTGACGGGCGCGCCCTTTTCCTTCCAATCGGGAAACAGCTCGTCCAGACCGGTGGGCTCGAACACGTTGCCGGACAGTATATGCGCGCCGATTTCCGAGCCTTTCTCGACAACGACAACCGAGAGGCTGTCGTCGAGCTGCAGCAGGCGACACGCAGCAGACAGCCCGGCGGGACCGCCACCGACGATAACTACGTCGAACTCCATGGACTCCCGTTCGTTCGCTTCCGACATTGGCGATGCCTCTCTGGTTCGTGATGTTGCGTAATCGTATCAGCCTCTATGGTGGGCCTGATATCGACCATGTAATCTTGCCGAGGCGGCGGATTGCCGCAAATACAGGATTGAAGGTAGTTTGAATATACGCGAAGCCTATGAGGACAGCCTGCATCGTGATGGGCATGTCAAAGATCAGGCTCAACTGGAAGTCGTTGCCAGGCTGGAATCTCTGCAGGCGAGCCTTGCGAGGCATCGGCCTGGACGCAAAGGCCCGCTGGCCGTATTCAAAGCCAGACGCGACGAAAACCAGGCGAGAATTCGTGGCCTGTATCTGTGGGGCGGCGTCGGTCGCGGCAAAACGCTGCTCATGGACCTGTTCTTCGAAACTTTGCCGATAAAGGCGAAGAAACGGATCCACTTCCACCGCATGATGCGGGAGGTTCATGCCCGCCGCAAAGCCCTGGGCAATGTTTCGGATCCGCTGGACAGGGTGGCGGCTGATATCGCCCGGCAGACTCGGGTACTTTGCTTTGACGAGTTCTTTGTCAGCGACATCGGCGATGCGATGATCCTCGGGCGCCTGCTCGACGGGCTGTTCCGGCGCGGTGTCACGCTCGTCGCGACATCCAACTCGAGGCCGGATGAACTTTACAAAGACGGTCTGCAAAGGCAGCGCTTCCTGCCCGCCATCGATTTGATCAATCAGCATACCGATGTCGTACACCTGGACGGTGGCATCGACTACCGATTGCGGCTTCTCGAGAAAGCCGGAACCTACCTGTTCCCTGACGACGACGCAGCCACGGCAAAGCTGTCTTACTTTTTCGATGAGTCGGCTTCGAGCGAAATTCGCCTGAATCCGCAACTCGATATCAATGCGCGAAAGATCCCGGCGAAAAAGAGTGCGAAAGGCATTGTCTGGTTTCGCTTCGAGCAGATCTGCGATGGTCCGCGAAGCCAGGCGGACTACATCGAAGTCGCGCGCTGGTACCCGGCCGTCATCGTCTCCGGCGTGCCACAATTCGACGCAACGCTCGAAAACCAGGCGCGACGCTTCATCGCACTGGTTGACGAATTCTACGATCGGCGTGTGAAACTGATTCTCTCCTGCGCGGTCGACCTCGATGCGCTGTACCAGGGAGACCGCCTCGGGTTCGAATTCGATCGAACCACGAGTCGGCTCATCGAAATGCAATCCACCGACTACCTCGCCCTGCCCCATCTCGCGTGATAGATTTGTCGTAATGAGCGACGAACTGATACTCGAAGATTTCCTGCCCTACCGGCTTGCGATCCTGTCGCATACGGTCAGTACGACGATCGCGCAGGTCTATGAGAAACGCTTCAACCTTTCGATACCGGAATGGCGCGTCATCGCCATTCTCGGGCGCTTTCCGGGCCTGTCCGCGGTAGAGGTCGCCGAGCGCACCTTCATGGACAAAGTCGCCGTCAGCCGCGCCGTAACAAAATTGCTGAAGAACGGCCGTATCGACCGGCAGTTCGCGGATGCGGACCGGCGGCGCTCGATTCTGAACCTCTCCGAGGAAGGGCGTCGCGTGCATGACGAGGTTGCCCCGCTGGCACTGCAGTTCGAACGCGATCTTCTCGCGGGCCTCGACGACGAGGAGGCTCGTACGCTGGACAGGATCGTGGAACGGCTGATGGCGCGCGCAAAACTGCTCGACAAGGGCTGATCAGCTGTCTTTTTCGCTGCCGATCTCGGTGCGAACGCGCAACAGCTCCGGAAAGAACTCGATGTCCAGCGCCTTCTTGAGGAAGGGCACGCCCGACGACCCGCCTGTGCCTGGTTTGTGGCCGATAATGCGCTCAACCGTCTTCATGTGATGAAAACGCCAGAACTGGAAGTTATTGCCGATGTCAACCAGAGCCTCGCAGGTTTCGTAGTGCTGCCAGTACTTTTCCCGGTCTGCATAAATGTCACCGAGCACCCTGACGACATCTGCGTCTTCGTCGCGCACTTCGCTGAAGTCCCGATCAATGACGTGAGCCGGTATCGCCATTCCCTGGCGGGCCAGGTGCATGAGGAATTCCTCATAGAGACTGGCTGATTCCAGCGCCGCACTGAGGCGCGCATACCACTCGGGCTGCTGCTTGTGCACGCTCAGAGTAGAGCGGCTCTTGTTGCCGAGCAGGAATTCCAGAATACGGTACTGCGCAGACTGGAAACCCGACGCCTTGCCAAACACGTGGCGGAATTCCGCGTATTCGCTGGGCGTCAGGGTGTCGAGCACGTTCCACTGATTGTACATCTGGTTCTGGATATGACGTACGCGCGCCAGATTCTTGACGGCCGGGGCGAGCCGGTCGCTCCGCATATGAGCGATGGCGCCGCCAATCTCGTGAACGATCAGCTTGATCCAGAGTTCTGCAACCTGGTGCTGGATGATGAAAAGCATCTCATCATGATGCGGTGGCTGGCTCAGCGGCTTTTGCGCGCCTAACAGCTTGTCCAGCTGCAGGTACCCGGTGTAATCGTCGTCTCGTGACAAGTCCGTATAGATTGTCTGCTCAAGATCGCGTTTATTCATTTTGGATGGTTTCCGCGGCGTCCAGACAGGGCCGCATTGTAGGCCATTTGCGGCACAATCCGGCGTTTTGGGAAAATTTGTTGCAATTGCAATTACTGTATAATCCAATGCGGCCCGAAAAGGCCAGTTTCTTTGCCTGCAAGCATCATAGTCGGCGCGATCCTCAACGTCTGTCGGGCCCGTATTTCCGGTCGGAGCGAATGCAGTGACACAAAACGAAAACCGTCGTGGCGGAGACATCAGGCAAGTGATCGTCGACGCCATCGTCGCGTCGCGCGTGACCTCGAAATGCCTGAAGAAACGGGCACAAATAGAACGCTACCTCGAACAGTACTTCGCCAACGTCCCCGTTGAAGATCTGCAGGGCCGTTCGGAAACAATCATGGCTCGCGTCGCGCTCGACCACCTGGAATTCGCCGCTGTTCGTGCGAAGGGCCAGTCACTGATAAGGATCTTCAATCCCACCGAGAAGCAACACGGCTATGCATCGGCGTTTACATTCGTCGAGATGGTCAACCCCGACATGCCCTTTCTCGTCGACTCGGTGGCGGCGGCCATCAATCGCAATAACCTTGGCGTCCACATCACGGTGCACCCGATTATCCGGGTGAAGCGTGACTCGAAGGGCAAGCTAGCGGCCGTTTCCAGCGTCGATGATGAAGATGCCAGCCCGGAATCGTTCGTTCGATTCGCGATCGATCGCATCACCGACACGTCTGAACTTCAGCGCCTGCAGCGGGAGATCGACAAGGTCCTCACAGATGTCCGACTGGCCGTGCGCGACTGGGGCAAGATGCGCCAATGTATGCGCGACACCAGCGAGCTGCTTGCCAACGGCCCCAAGGGCGCGGACCCGCTGCTTCGCTCCGAAAGCCAGGCGCTGCTTAACTGGTTTGCCGATGAGCATTTTACGTTTCTCGGCTACCGCGAATACTCGCTCTCCAAGAAGGGCAAGCGTGTCTTCCTGAAGCCGGTAAGGGGTTCGGGACTCGGCGTATTGAGCAAGTATGACAAGGGCCCGGGCGGTATCGAGCTGACCATGGAAATGCGTCGCCTGACTCGCGCGCGCGACTGGCTGATTCTGACAAAGGCCAATTCTCGCTCGACGGTACACCGTCCCGCGTTCCTGGATTACGTCGGCATCAAAGTCTATAACACGAAAGGCGACGTCATCGGTGAACGCCGCTTCATAGGCCTGTTGACATCGGTTGCCTATAGCGAGAGTCCCAGAAACATCCCACTTTTGCGGCACAAGGTGCAAAAGATCTTCGAACGGGCCCATGTCGACGCCTCGGGGCATCGTGGCAAGGCGCTGCTGCACATCATTGAAACGTTTCCGCGCGAGGAGTTGTTTCAGAGTTCGGTGCAGGACCTGTCGCGAACGATGATCGGGATCCTGAACCTGCAGGACCGGCAGCGCGTGAAGTTCTTCCTCAGGCGCGACACCTTTCGGCGATTTTTCTCCTGCCTTGTTTACGTTCCGCGCGAGAAGTACACAACAGCCGTGCGGCAACAGGTCGAGGCGTTGCTGATCGAAGCATTCGGCGGCGTATCCGCGGACTCCTCCGTGCAGATTTCAGACTCGGCGCTGGCACGGGTTCATACGATTGTGCGCACGCCTGCAGGTGAACGTCCGCGCATCAGCATCCACCACATCGAGCAGCAGATTGCGGATCTCGTCATCACCTGGTCGGACAGGCTGCGCACTGAGCTGTTGAACAAATATGGGCTGGACGAGGGCACCCGACTCTATCGTGCCTACAGGGACGTTTTTCCAGCCGGCTATCAGGAGGATACCACCCCCGCAGAAGCGTGTTCGGACGTGCAGCAGATCGACGAGATGTTGAGCGACGACTCATGCAGGGCCGTCAACCTGTATGTGCCGGCCGAATCCGAGCCCGGACATATGCACTTCATGGTCTACAGCCGAGACGAACCGATCGCGCTATCGGAGGCCCTGCCGGTTCTGGAACACATGGGCGTCGACGTCTACACGGAGCGCCCCTATGAAGTCATACTGGCGAGCGGAGAATGCTTCTGGATCCAGGATTTTCATCTTCGCCACGAAAGCGGCTCGAACGTCGATATCGACGCAGTCTCGGACCGCTTCGAATCGTGTTTCATGTCGGTGCTGCGCGGCGACGCCGAAAACGACGGACTCAACAGGCTGGTCGTCAGCGCCGGTCTCGACTGGCGGCAGACCGCGTTGCTGCGTTGCTATGCCAAGCACATCCTGCAGTTGGGCGTGCCGTTCAGTCAGTCCTATATGGAAGATGTATTGGTCGCACATGCCGGCTTGGCCGCATTGCTGGTACGCCAGTTCGAGGTCCAGTTCGATCCGGACCTCGCCAAGTCCAGACGTTCGCGCGAGCTGAAGGACATACTGGCAGGGGTCAAGCGTGGCATTGTGAAAGCACGCAACGTCGATGAGGATCGCATCCTCACGGCGTTCGCCGGTGGCATCGACGCAACCTTGCGCAGCAATTACTTTCAGCGCGCTGCCGGCGGTGCGCCGAAGTCTTATATTTCGATCAAGCTCGATCCATCGCGCCTGCCGGAAATTCCGCTGCCGAAGCCGCGTTTCGAAGTGTTCGTCTATTCTCCCGAGGTCGAAGGCGTGCATTTGCGCGGCGGCGACATCGCACGCGGCGGATTGCGCTGGTCCGATCGTCGCGAAGATTTTCGAACCGAAGTGCTGGGGCTGATGAAAGCGCAGGTCGTGAAAAACACGGTCATCGTGCCGACCGGTGCCAAGGGCGGCTTTTTCCCCAAACGCGCACCCCTGGAAGACCGGGCCGCTATCGCCGCAAATGGCATTCACTGTTACAAGACCTTCATTCGTGGCCTGCTGGACCTGACCGACAACGTCGTCGACGACAGTATCGTAACGCCGGAGCGCATCGTGCGTCGCGACGGTGATGACCCTTATCTGGTCGTTGCGGCCGACAAGGGCACAGCGACGTTTTCGGACATTGCCAACGGCATCTCGGCGGAGTACGGCTTCTGGCTGGATGACGCGTTCGCGTCGGGCGGCTCAGCCGGCTATGACCACAAGGGCATGGCCATAACCGCGCGCGGAGCCTGGGAGGCGGTCAAACGCCATTTCCACGAACTTGGCGTGAATATCCAGACGGAGCCGTTTACGGTCGCCGGTATCGGCGACATGAGCGGCGATGTATTCGGTAACGGAATGCTGCTCTCGAAAAAGATAAAGCTGGTCGCGGCATTCAATCACCGCAATATCTTTCTCGATCCGGACCCCGACCCGGCAACGAGTTTCCGCGAAAGGAAACGGCTTTTTCGCAAATCCGGATCCACCTGGCAGGATTACAATCGGGCACTGATTTCCAAAGGCGGCGGCATCTATTCGCGCAAGGACAAGATTATTCGCCTGAGTCCGGAGACGAGAAAGCTCCTCGACGTCAACGTACCGTCATTGCAGCCGGACGAACTAATTCGCGCCATCCTGAAAATGCCCGTCGATCTGCTCTGGAACGGTGGTATCGGAACCTACGCGAAGGCCAGCACCGAGGGCCACTCCGATGTGGGCGACCGAAGCAACGATACGGTACGCGTCGACGCCGACGAATTGCGCTGCAAAGTCATTGGCGAGGGCGGTAACCTCGGCTTCACGCAGCGCGCTCGCGTCGAGTTCAGCCTGCGCGGTGGCTGCATTAACACCGATTTTATCGACAATTCGGGCGGCGTCGACTGCTCGGATCGCGAGGTTAATATCAAGATTCTCCTCGGTGATGTCGCCAAGAAGAAAGGCATGACGCGCGCGAAGCGAGACGAACTGCTCAGGTCGATGACAGATGACGTTGCCGACCTCGTCCTGAGGAACAACTATCTGCAGACGCAGGCAATCAGCATGAGTGAAATGCTGTCCGTCTCGCGTATCGATGAGACTGCCCGACTAATCAAGGCACTCGAGCGAACGGGTCTGCTGAACCGGGAACTCGAATCTCTTCCCAGTGAGACCGAAATCGAAGATCGCCGCAGCCGCAAGCAGGGCTTCACACGACCCGAACTCGCCATCGTACTCAGCTACGCCAAGATCGATTTCTACAATGGGCTTATCAGGTCGCAGGACAGCCTCGAGGATTTCCTGAGAATTGATCCGCAGCGATATTTCCCGCCCGTACTCAGGCGCCGGTACGCCGACCTTATACCGGGACATCGTCTTAGCCGCCAGATTCTGGCGACACTGATAGCGAATGCGCTGGTCAATCGCATGGGTCCCGCGTTCATGAAACGGCTGCAGGACGACACCGGCGCGAATGTCGTAACGATTGCCCGCGCCTATGAAGTCGCGAGGATAATTTGCCGCGCAATGCCGCTCTTGCGTGAGATCGAGTCGCTCGATCACAAGATTCCGGCGGCCGCCCAGCTGTCGATGATGTTCGAAGTGAGTCGGACCCTGCGGCATGCGTGCTACTGGCTGATCGAGCAATACGGCGATCAGCTCGATATTGTGAACGCGGTTGATCGGCTCAAGGAGCGCATGGCAACCATTTACACACGCTCGGGCACATACCTCTCCAAAGCCAGCGGTAAACGCAATGCCAAGGCGGAGAAAGCATGGATAAAGATGGGCGTGCCCGAAAAACTCGCACAACGCATGTCCCTGCTACTGGTGACACGTGCCGCCCTCGACATTGCCGACGTCGCCGCGGAACGCAAGCGTGACGTACTCGACACGGCACGCATCTACTCGAGCTTTAACGACGCGCTTGGTCTGCAGTGGCTGCACAACTGTGCCGAAGACCTGAAGGTCAGCGGTCGATGGCAGGCAATGGCGAGAAGCAATCTTCGCGACGAGTTCTACAAAATTCGCAGAGATATCGCGTTACAGCTGCTGACCAGGCGCGGCACGCTGGATGGGCAGGTTGTAGCGGCGAAATGGCTGGACAAACATGAACACGAAGTCAGGCATTTCCGCCTGATGATTGAAGAGATGAGGCTGCGTGGCACTTTTGACTTTGCTACGCTGTCGGTAGCCGCCGACGAACTGCGCAGTCTTACAACAGGCAGATAACGGAGACATAATGGCTGGCAAGCTCGTACTGTGCCGTCACGGGCAGAGTGACTGGAACCTGAAAAACCTTTTCACCGGCTGGACCGACGTCGACCTGACCGATACGGGTATCCGGGAAGGGGTCGATGCAGGCCGACTGCTGTCGGAACTCGGCTACGAATTCGACATCGCCTACACGTCGGTCCTGAAGCGTGCGATTCGCACGCTGTGGCTGATTCTCGACGAGATGGATCGGATGTGGATACCGGTCGTACGTGACTGGCGCCTCAACGAGCGCCACTATGGCGCCCTGCAGGGGCTTAACAAGGCGGAGACGGCGGCCAAGTACGGCGATGAACAGGTACACATCTGGCGCCGCAGTTACGATATCCCGCCGCCGGCACTGGACGCCGACGACGAACGCCATCCGTCTCACGACGCCCGTTACAAGGGCATTGCGAATCTGCCGGGTACCGAATCGCTGCTACTCACGCTGCAGCGCGTCATGCCCTGCTGGAATGAGCTGATCGCGCCCGATCTGAAAGCCGGCAAGAACGTCCTGATCGCGGCGCATGGCAACAGCCTGCGCGCGCTCGTGAAAATGCTCGATCAAATCTCCGACGAAGAGATCACCGGCTTCAACATCCCAACGGGTGTTCCGCTCGCCTACGAACTCGATGACGAGCTGAAACCGGTTTCGCGGGAATTCCTGGGTGACCCCGAAGCGATCGCCAGGGCGGCCGCCGCCGTAGCTGCACAGGGCAAGGCTAAGTGATCCACACGCTCGACGGGCAGGCGCCCGTGCTGGAAGGAAACGGTCATTATGTGGCCGATAACGCCACTCTCATTGGCCGCGTGCGCCTCAAGCACCAGGCCAGCATCTGGTTCAACGCCGTCCTGCGCGGCGACAATGACTGGCTGGAGGTCGGCGAACGGAGCAATATCCAGGACGGCGCTATCCTGCACACCGACCCCGGAATCCCCCTCGTCGTCGGCGACGGCGTCACGGTAGGACACCGTGTCATGCTTCACGGCTGTCGAATTGGCGACAATTCGCTGATCGGAATAGGCAGTACCCTGCTGAACGGTGCCGTCGTCGGCAGGAACTGTATCGTCGGCGCGCATTCGCTGCTCACGGAAAACAAGGTGTTTCCCGACGGAAGCCTGATAATGGGATCGCCCGCCCGCATCGCGCGCAGTCTCAATGACGAGGAAATCGCACATATCGGCTGGTCCGCGGACATCTATGTCAAGAACGCGCAGCGGTTCAGCGAGCAGCTTCCACGACAGGCCGACTGACAGATTCAGGATTGCTGTCGGGGGTCGGAGCGCAGTCTTTTCCGACCGGGATCGATGATGCGAACCAGACCTTCCTGCGAGGTCGAAGCCACCAGCCTGCCGCTTTCCGTGAACAGCTGGCCGCGTGCAAATCCGCGCGCACCGGACGCATTGGGGCTGTCCATCGAGTATAACAACCAGTCGTCGATCCTGAAGTCACGGTGAAACCACAGCGCATGATCGAGGCTCGCCATGATGACGCTGCCGCGCGTCATGGACAGACCGTGTGGCAGCGTCGACGTCGCGAGCAGTTCAAAATCCGATACGTAGGCAAGCAGGTTCTGATGCAGCGCCAGGGAATCCGGCAGTCGGTCGACGGCGCGGATCCAGACGTGTTTCTTCGCCGGCAGTTTTTCATGTGAGTCCAGGCTGACAGGATCAATCGGCCGGAACTCGAAGGGCCGCTTGTCAGTCATGAAACGGCGCAGTTTCATCGGAACGTTTTCGAGCACGTCTGCCGCGACTTCGGTCAGATCCTTGAGACCGTCCGGTGGCGGTACCTCCGGCATTTCGCCCTCGTGCTGCAGGCCGTCCTCCGGTGTCTGAAACGACGCGGCAAGGTTGAGTATCGGTCGCCCATGCTGGATGGCCACGACTCGGCGATTCGAAAAACTGCCACCATCACGCGCGCGATCAACGTCATATATAATTGGCGCATGGATGTCACCACGGCGCAGGAAATAGGCATGCAGCGAGTGCGCGACCCTGTCCTCCACCGTGTGCTGCGCCGCTGACAAAGCCTGGCCAAGGACCTGGCCGCCGAAGACCTGCGGGCTGCCGATATCGCGGCTGTCGCCACGATAAATATTGTCCTCGATGCGCTCGAGTTTCAACAACGCAATCAAATCACTGAGTACCGGATGCATGGTCCAACCTGTCTCCAATTACCGAGCGTCGCCTGGTTTGAGCCTGCTATTCCCCGAAGCCCGACAGGCCGCCGTCCACCGTGATACCCGTGCCGCTCACGAATACGGCGTCGTCGCTGGCGAGAAATAGTGCGACTTTCGCGACGTCGACCGGCTCTCCCAGTCGCTGCGCCGCCGATCGAGCAATACAGTAGTCTCTCAAGCCCTTGTCCTTGCGAAAGACTTCGCGGCTCTCCGGTGTCATCACGGCGCCCGGCTGTATGTAATTGGCATTGACAGCAAACTCGGCCGTTTCCGCTGCTATCGCGCGCGTCATATTGGCGAGATCCTGCTGTGCGTAGGAGTAGGCGGAATCGCCAGCTATACCAAAACAGCTTCGCAGCAGGCCGATATTGATGATGCGACCCTGCGGGCTCTTCTTGAGATAAGGCAACGCGATGCGGCAACTCTCCAGAACCAGTGTCGCTCTCAACCGCAACAGACGCTCGAGTTTATCGGTGACTTCGGAGAACGGTGATTCCGGTTGCAGTGCAAAATCATTGACCAGGATATCGAGTCCGCCGAGACGCTTGGTAACGTCCTCGAGCATCGTGGGCATCTGTTCGGTGTCGGTGAACGAATGCGCCACACCCGTGATTCCCTTTACCCGCGAATAATGCCGCTCAATACCGCTGTTGCGGCGGTCGACGGCGACCACCTTCGCACCGTGCTTTACGAGGGTACGGGCGATTGCCTCTCCGATTCCGCCTGCCGCATTCAGGACAAGCGCATTGAGTCCGTAGAGGCGCAATGGATCGCCCATAGTGATTCCTTAAACCTGTAAAAGAGAAGCCGGCTTCAATCCGGGAACGAATAGTCGGTGAATTGCCTGCGCAATTCAATCTTCTTCACTTTTCCGGTCGCCGTGTGCGGCAACTCGTCGACGAATACCGCATCATTGGGTATCCACCAGTCCGCCACTTTGCCCTTCAGATACCCGAGCACTTCGTCCCTGTCGAGTTCCTGTCCTGCAGCCCGAACCACGACCAGCAGCGGACGCTCGGTCCACTTCGGATGTGCGACACCGATCACGGCGGCCTCGGCGACCGCAGGATGACCCATGGCGGCATTCTCGAGTGCGATGGAGCTGATCCACTCGCCGCCCGACTTGATTACGTCCTTGGTCCGATCGGTGATTGCCATGTATCCCTGCGGATCGATGGTCGCGACATCCCCGGTATCGAACCAGCCGTCTGCCGTGTGGGACCCCGCGCTGCCTTCGAGTTTGAAATAGTCGCTGCAGATCCACGGGCCGCGAACCTGCAGGGCCCCGTAGGCGACGCCGTCCCACGGCAACTCCTGTCCCTCTTCATTCATTATGCGCAACTCACAGCCGAAGATGCCGCGACCCGCCTTGGTCGCAAGGTCAAGTCGCTCCTCGGGTGACAGTGATTCGAGGCCCGCTTTGAGGGAATTGCAGGTGCCCAGCGGACTCATCTCGGTCATGCCCCATCCCTGGCGAAGCTCAACGCCGTGCTTGTCCCGGAATTCCCGGATCATCGAACGCGGCACCGCGGCACCACCGACCAGCGTACGTTTCAGCTTGTCGAGGCGCTTGCCGGCGCTGGCGCAATGCTGCAGCAGCGCCAGCCACACCGTCGGTACACCGAGCGCCATGGTCACGTCCTCCGAGTCCATCAGCTCGAACAGCGCGGCACCATCGCCCATCTTCGGACCCGGAAAAACCAGCTTTGCGCCGACCATCAGGCAGGAGTACGGCACTCCCCAGGCGTTGACGTGAAACAGCGGCACAACAGGCAGCACGCAGTCCATACTGGATAAATCCATTATGTCGGGCGCCGGCGCAGCGTAAGCATGCAGCACCGTTGAGCGGTGATCGTACAGCACACCCTTCGGGTCGCCCGTCGTACCGGACGTATAACACAGCGCAGACGCAGATCGTTCGTCGAGGTCTGGCCATTCGTACCCGGACGATTCGGCGGCAAGCAGTGTCTCGTAGCAAACCGTGTTCGGCAATGACGTCTCCGGCATATGCGCTTCGTCGGTCATCACGACAAATCCCTCGACATTCGGGATCTTCGGCAGCAACTTCTCCAGCAAGGGCACGAACATGAGGTCGGTAAATATCCAGCGGTCCTCGGCATGATTGATAATGAAGATCAGTTGCTCGGGAAACAGGCGCGGATTGATCGTATGACAGACGTAACCCGCTCCGCTGATACCGTAGTAGAGCTCGAGGTGCCGATAGTCGTTCCAGGCAATGGTCGCAATTCGGTCGCCCTGTTCGAGCCCCAGCCTGTGCAGCGCATTGGCCACCTGTTTCGAACGACTGACGGCATCCCGAATCGTACAGCGATGACGCGGGTTGTCCGCGGTAACCGAGACGATTTCGCGGTCACCGTGAAATCTTTCGGCGTGCTCGGCAATCGAGGAAATGAGCAATGGCCTGTTCATCATGAGTCCGTGCATGTTCGATACCCTATTTGTTGATCATCGTTGACACCCCGCAGCTGCTGCCGCCACCATCGTGGCTCGCCTCATTCGCCGCGGCAAGCAGCCGTGCGACTGCAGGCATTTCCCGGACAGGTCGGCGGCAGAGCCACGACGTCGCCGGCCGTTGATGGTCCGATTACTTTTTCGGCGTACCCGGGCCGACAAGAAACCATACGATCAGACCAATCAGCGGAAAAGCGGCGACGACGACGATCCAGATGACTTTCCTGAGCGTGTCGGCCGTGCTGTCGAGAATTCGGACCGCCGCATAGACGACCAGCGCGAGATGGATGATTCCCCAAAAGCCGAGTTCCCGCATTGTGTTCTCCCTGTTCGCGGCTAGTTTATCGCGCTGCGCCGGCACATTGAATGGCGTCAGCCGTTGAAAAAATACATGCCCAGTGTCTCTGCGACGCACGCCGGCTTGCGTGCGCCCTCCATCTCGAGCCTGACCTCTGAAGTCAACAATAGTGCGCCGGCTCGCTTGCGAGCCTGCAGAACCGTTGCCCTCGCACGCAGCCGGGCCCCTACCGGAACCGGCGCATAGAAGCGCACCTTGTTGAGTCCGAAATTGATCGCGCGCGCGAGGTTCTCGACCTCGATGAAGTTGCCGGTCAGGGCCGGAATCAGTGCGAGTGTCAGATAGCCGTGCGAGATAGTCTTGCCATCAGGCATTTCCCGGGCTGCCCGTTCGGTATCGACATGAATCCACTGATAGTCGCCCGTCGCCTCCGCGAACTGGTCTATGCGATGCTGATCGATGACGACCCAGTCAGACAGTCCGACCTCCTCGCCCTCGAGCCTCTTGGCATCCTCGATGGATCTTATCAGTCGCACACCCTACCCCAAGCCCCGATCAGACATTCCCTGGCAAGCAGTGATACCTGATAGCCGCCTGATCTGCAATGCTCGCTGTCGATTGTTGCCTTGATCAGTGACCGCCGTGATCCGCGCAGCGTTCGCAATTGACCCAGCCGGAATCACCATCGACGTAATGTTCCTTTTTCCAGATCGGCAGGCGCACTTTCAGTTCATCGATAATATATCGGCAGGCTTTGAAGGCCTCATCGCGGTGCGCGGACACAACGCCCACCCAGACCGCGAGATCGCCGATTTCCAGCAGCCCGGTTCTGTGCACGCAGCGTGCTTCCAGAAACGGAAATTTCTGGCGCGCTTCATCGAGTACGCGCTGGCCTTCGGAAATGACCAGCGGCTCATACGCCTCATACTCCAGGCGCCTGACAGTGCGGCCCTCGTTGAGGTTTCTTACCCAGCCCTCGAAACTGCAGAAGCCCCCGGCGCCGGCATTTGCGAGACTGCGTTTCAGCGACTCCGCGTCGATCCGTTCCGCGGTGACCTCGATCATCTCAGCCACCCGCAACGGGCGGAAACAGTAGCACCGTATCGCCGTCATTCACCGGCGATGACCAGTCCGCCATTTCGTCGTTGATGGCGACCTTGCAGTGTCCGTTCGGCTCGCGGGATCCGTGTCGCAACCGGGTTTGCTCGAACACATCCTTTGCCGTCGCAACATCGAGGCTGAGCGTCTCCTGAGCGACGCCGGCGTGTTCACGGAACATCGCGAAATAGCGCACCGTAATTGTCTTCACGGCGGCCGTCACGACCCCGCCCCCAGGATACTGCGATCGAGATCCTCCGGCGTATTGACGTTATCGAGCGCGCGCGGGTTGGGTTGTTCGAGCAGCAAGGTATCGGAGCGAATGAGTATCTTGCGCGGACAATGCACGCCCTCGGCGACGAAGCGCCGCAGGATATCTACACTTTCGGCTGCATATACCGCGCACAGCGGCTCCGGCAGCCGGTCATGACTGCTCAGATAGGCCGAGAACGGCTGCTCGTGCGCACGCTGCCTCAGCAAATGCGTAATCGTCTCTGCATCGATATTTGGCAGGTCGCAGGCCAGCACCAGCCAGTCAACATCGGGAAAAACCTCCATCGCCGAGAGTATGCCGGCAAGCGGGCCGAGATCCTCGTAACGATCGACGATTTGCTCGAAGCGGCTGCGTTCCGCTTCGCCTTGCTGGTCAGCACGAGCCGACACGAAGACTCGATCAACCAGGTCGTCGAGCAACCGCACCACGTAGGCAAGCTGCGACTGACCTTCCCGGCGCAGCGCCGCTTTGTCCTGCCCCATGCGGTGACTCCTGCCGCCCGCGAGTACCAGGCCGTACAGGGGCTTTCCTGGCGATTCAGGCATCACGCCTGAAATCCCGCTTGCCGCCGGTCTTGGCCATCAGCCGCGTCTCACCGATGACGATGTCATGCGACACGGCTTTTAGCATGTCGTAAACGGTTAGTGCTGCAACACTGGCACCGGTCAGTGCCTCCATCTCCACCCCTGTCTTGTGGCTTACCCTACAACGACAGTCGATGACGGCGTCATTGCCCTTCATCCGAATCGTAATGCTGCAGTTGTCCAGCCCGATCGGATGGCAAAAAGGAATCAGTTCGTGCGTCTTCTTCGCGGCCATGACACCGGCGATGATTGCGGTCGCAAAAACCGGCCCTTTCTTCGAAGCGATCTCTTTATTGGACAGGAGCTGAACGACGTTCTCCGGGAGCCGCACGACGGACTGCGCGTGAGCCTCGCGAACCGTCTCGTTTTTCCCGCTGATATCAACCATCGCTGGCTGGTTGTCGGCATCAATATGACTGAGTTTGCTCACACTATCCCCCGATTCGGTACATTTCGACTTTGCGTTGCCTGTGAGCTTCGGCCAGTTCGGGGCTTCTTAGTTCACTGTAGCGATCGGCGCGTTGCAGCCAGATCCGGGACAGTATATCGGTAAGCTCCTCCTCGTCCGCCTCGTTCCTGAGCGCTTCGCGCAGATCCGTACCCTGGCTGGCAAACAGACAGGTGTAAAGCACACCATCCGCCGACAGTCTCGCCCGGCTGCAGTCGCCGCAAAACGGCGCTGTCACTGAAGAGATAAATCCGATTTCGCCCTCACCGTCAATGTAGGCATAACGGCGCGCCACCTCACCCGGATAGTTCTTGTCAATGCGACGCAGGGGCCATCGCTGCGATACACGTTCCAGTAACTCCCGCGACGGTACGACCTGATCCATACGCCAGCCATTTCGATTACCGACATCCATGAACTCGATGAGTCGGACGACATGCGGGGTGCCTCGGAAATGTTCCAGTAAATCCATAAGCGTGTGATCGTTGACGCCACGCTGCACCACGACGTTGATCTTGATCGGTGACAGGCCGGCGCTTTCAGCGGCATCGATACTGCGAAGGACCGTTTCGAGATCCCCTCTGCCACCGCTCATACGGCGGAAGACCTCCTTGTCCAGGCTGTCGAGACTGATCGTCACGCGCTGCAGTCCTGCATCCTTCAATCTGCCCGCCAGCGGCGCAAGCCTCATACCGTTGGTCGTCAACGCCAGGTCGTCGATCCCGGGAAGTCTTGCGAGGCCCTCGACAAGCGTCGCCAGATTCTTGTCGAGCAGCGGCTCCCCGCCGGTCAGACGAATCTTGCTGACGCCGAGCCCGGCAGCGACGCTGGCCACCCGCAGTATTTCCTCGTAGGTCAGCCTCTGCTTCTTCTTCAGGAACTCGTAGTCGGCATGGAACTTGTCCTCCGGCATGCAGTACGGGCAGCGAAAATTGCATTGGTCGAGCAATGAGATACGCAGATCATGCAGCGGCCGCCGCAGCGCGTCCTGCAGTTGCTTGCGCGCCACAATCGGCTGCGCCTCGGGTTGTCCGGTTGAACTCATCGCCTCATTCTGCCCTAAGCCGGGTCTGTAAACACTAGCTTGGGAGTCTGCACGGCCCGCTGTGACAAACCGCAACAGACGGAACTCCCGGGGTTTGCTAAGCTGCGGCGCTGATCCAGAGGGGATAACACCTAATGAACGTAGATTTCAGCCCGGAAG
This sequence comes from uncultured Gammaproteobacteria bacterium, assembly GCA_963701335.1. Taxonomy (GTDB): domain Bacteria; phylum Pseudomonadota; class Gammaproteobacteria; order Steroidobacterales; family Woeseiaceae; genus UBA1847. The sequence goes on along the minus strand of CAVOZR010000004.1, from coordinate 944,363 downwards.
AGCTCGCTTTTCAAGAGGAAGTCAGGGCCTTCTTTCGTGACGAATATCCCGAAGATATCCGTCAACGTCGGGAGGCCGGAGCGGAGCTTCCGCCGGAGGACCAGATCCGCTGGCAGCAGCTGCTCCACAAGAAAGGCTGGGCCGGTGTCAACTGGCCGGTCGAGTATGGCGGCACAGGCTGGACGCCGGTGCAAAAATACATTTTCGCCACCGAAGAGGCCAACGCCAACGCGCCGATAATCATTCCCTTCGGCCTCAGTATGGTCGGTCCTGTTATCTACACCTACGGCAGCGAGGAACAGAAACGACGATTCCTGCCGGACATACTCGCCAGCAAGGTGTGGTGGTGCCAGGGCTACTCGGAACCGGGTGCCGGCTCCGATCTCGCCTCGCTGAAAACGCGTGCGGATCTCGTCGGCGACCATTTCGTCGTCAATGGCACCAAGACCTGGACGACGCTCGGTCAGTACGCCGACTGGATTTTTTGCCTTGCGAGGACAAACACCGATGTTGCGCGTCGCCAGGAAGGAATCAGTTTTATTCTGATCGACATGAAGTCGCCGGGCGTGTCCGTCAAGCCAATAATCCTTCTGGATGGCGCTCACGAGGTCAACGAAATTCACTTCGACAACGTCGAGGTACCGACGGAAAACCTGGTTGGCGAAGAAGGCAAAGGCTGGACATACGGAAAAGTCCTGCTGCAGCACGAGCGCACCAATATCGCCGGCGTAGCGCGATCCCGATATCGTTTAAGGCGCCTGCGCGCCCAGGTCGAGCGCTCGATCCGCGGCGCCGTGCCGCTCGCCGGCGACAAGGCTTTCATGCGCAAGGTCGCCGCTGTCGAGGTCGAACTCAAGGCGCTTGAATATACCGAGCTTCGTACGCTCGCCGCGGTCGCCTCCGGCAAGGCGCCGGGACCGGAGTCCTCGATACTGAAGATCAAGGGCACCGAAATCCAGCAGGCTATCGACAAGCTGTACCTGCAGTCCGCCGGTTACTACGGGCTGCCGTACGTACCCGGGCAGACTGCACCGGGGTTCGCGGGCGAGCCGGTCGGAGAAGGGCGCGAGACCCAGTCTGCCCTGCGCTACTTCAATTTTCGTAAGGCGTCGATTTACGGTGGCTCCAACGAAATCCAGAAGAACATCGTCGCCAAGCACGTGCTCGGGCTCTAGTGTCCTGTCCGGTTAGTTGGCATGATTTCAGAGCCCCCAAAACGCGCAAGGACAAGGCGCATTGCGCCGCCAATGTCGAGACCTTGGCAAGCGATGCAACGATGGCATTGCGCGTTTTGGGGGCTCCCGAAGGGCGCGCTGTACAAGGCGTGTGGCCGTGTTGCGTTGCTTGACAAGGGCCGGGCCATTGCCGGCCGAACGCGCCTTGCCACACGCCTTGTACAGCGCGCTGAAATTATGCCAACTAACCGGACAGGACACTAGGAAACCTCAGATGAATTTTTCACTCAACGAAGTCCAGGAGATGCTGGCCGACAGCATCGACAAATTTATCGACAACGAGTATGCGTTCGACACGCGGCAGAAATACGCCGCAAGCGAAGCAGGTTACAGCGAGGATGTCTGGAAGATGTTTGCCGAACTCGGCTGGACCGCCGTGCCGTTTTCCGAGGATGACGGCGGATTCGACGGCGACCAGGTCGATATCATGGTCGTCATGCAACGCTTCGGACGCGGGCTTCTCGTCGAGCCCTACCTAGCCAACGTGATTCTTGCCGGCGGAATCCTGAAGCGCATCGGCAATGCTCAGCAGAAAGCGCGCTGGCTACAGCCAATGATTGCCGGCGAGCTGCACGCCACCCTGGCCTTCACCGAACCCCAGGCCGGCTACGATCTTGCCAATATCGTGACGACGGCGACTCGTGACGGCGACAGCTGGATCGTCAGCGGCCGCAAAGGATTCGTGCCGAACGCCGGCAGCTCGAATCTCATCATCGTACCAGCCAGGACGGCCGGCGAGCCCGCTGAGCGCCAGGGCATAACGCTGTTCGCGCTGCCGGCCGACGCGACCGGCCTTACGCTGAACGAGTACCCGACGGTCGACGGCCTCCGGGCCGCGGAACTGGCGCTGAGCGACGTTCGTGTCGACGCCGAAGCTGTTCTCGGCGAGATCGGTGAGGGGTTCTCCGCGCTTGACGCGACCATCGACGACGCAATATTGGCGGTCTGCGCCGAGGGCGTAGGCATCATGCAGGTACTCAAGGACAAGACGATCGAATACGCGAAGAACAGGTCACAGTTTGGGGTACCCATCGGCAGTTTCCAGGCGCTGCAGCATCGCATGGTCGACATGCTGACTGCCTGCGAGCAGGCGCAATCGCTGTTGCTGTGGGCGGCTATAAGCTGTTCCGCCGGCGACGCGCAGGCCAAGCGTGCGGTGAGTTCGCTGAAGTACCTGGTTGGCAGCAGTGGACAAAAGCTGGGTGAGGAAGCCGTGCAGCTGCATGGCGGCATGGGTGTCACCTGGGAACTCGACGTCGCGCATTATTTCAAGCGTCTTACGGCTATCGGTCAGCTGTTCGGCAACGCGGACTGGCACCTTGACAGGCTGGCCGACTGACCGGCCCGGCCAGTGCCTACGCACAAGCGCCGCCGCCTGGTCCCAGCACGCAGCCCGCAGTTCGCGAGCGCACGATATCCGGCCTAGCGCCCGGAGCACTGCATGTTTCCGCAATTCATTGCCGATTTTTATGCCACTAATCAGGAGCTGCTCTGGCTGACGACGCTGTTTGCCGATCTTGGCTTTACGGTTTTGCTCTATCGCTGGTTCGGCAAGGCCGGCCTCCAGGTAGCGATAGCAACAGCGATTCTTCTGGCCAATCTCCAGGGACCCAAGCTCACCGTCATATTCGGTCTGCAAACCAGTCTCGGCGTCATCTTCTACTCGAGCATTTTCTTTGCCACGGACGTGCTGAGTGAAAACTACGGCAAGGCGGCGGCAAACAAAGCCGTGCGCATGGGATTTGCCGTCAGCGTCATCGTGCTCGTCATGCTCAGCCTCGCGCTGTTGTACCTGCCGAGCGACAAACCGGAAGCTGTCGAATTCTCGACGTCGATTCATAATGCTTTTGCGACTATCGTAAATTTCACGCCACGATTTATTTTCGGTTCCTTGCTCGCGTACTACATCAGTCAGCACTTCGATGTCTGGGCGTTTCACAAGATAAAATCGGTGACGGGCGATCGTATGCTCTGGCTACGCAATAATCTTTCGACGATGAGCTCGCAGGTTGTCGACACGGTCATTTACTCACTGGTCACCTGGTGGGGCATCGTGGATTTGGAAACAGCCCTCGCCCTGGGCGCGGCGAAGTACCTATTCAAGGTCGTCATTGCTATGATCGATACGGTGTTCCTGTATTGGGCCCGACACACGCACAGACTGCATCACGGCGCCCCGCAAACCGTCGAGCAATGAAATGAAGCCATCCGGCGTCATCACGATCACGACCGACTTCGGCCACAAGGGTCCGTTTGCGGGCGTGATGAAGGGCGTCATCCTGAGTCGCTTTGCCGATGCGAAAATCGTTGATCTGGCGCACGATATTCCGGCCCAGTGGCCGCCGGAGGCCGGCTTCTGGGTCAGCCGCTCCTATGCCTGGTTTCCCGCCGGCACCGTGCATCTCGCCATCGTCGATCCCGGCGTGGGAACCGAGCGCGACATACTGCTCGCCGAGGTGGATGGCCACGTCTTCCTGGCGCCGGACAATGGTCTGCTGGGACCACTACTGGATCGTGTTGCGAGACCCCGGGTCTTCAGGCTCCTTGCCGGCAAAACGGCCGCCCTCGCGCTCCCCGTTGCCAGCGCAACCTTTCACGGCCGCGACATTTTTGCGCCCGTTGCCGCCGAGATTGCAGCCGGCCGCACGACGGTGGACAGGCTGGGCGAACGGGTCAGCAGCTGGACGCCTGGCTGGCTGGATGAACCCGAGCGGACCAACGGCCAAGTCAGCGGAGTTATCGTCACGATCGATGCATTTGGCAACCTGATCAGCAATATTGACGCCAGGCTGCTGGACGGGTTCCGCGAGCCGGTCGCCAGTATCGGCGGCCACCAGATCCCGATGCTGCAGACCTATGGTCGTGCGAAACCGGGCGACCTGCTGGCGCTGGTCAATTCTTTCGGCGTGATCGAGGTTGCCAGGGCGGAAGGCAGCGCCGCGGAAGGCCTGGGTTCGGATCGTGGCGCACCGCTCGTCATCAGGGACGGCTACAGCACCTAGCCCGGATATTTCACGCGTTGGCGCCGGCGTCGGGCTAAGCCTGCTGCTGCATCGCCTGTTTCTCGATCTTCGCCCATGAATCGCGCAAGGTGACGATGCGATTGATGACGCGCGAATCGCCGCTATCGTCCTTCTCGTCCGGACAGAAATAACCCAGGCGTTCGAATTGCACCGGCTGCCCGGGTACCAGGTCCGCTAGCGCCGGCTCGAGCTTGCCAGACACGGTCTCGAGCGAGTCGGCATTGAGCACGCTGTGAATATCGCTTGCCGCGTTCGGGTTCGCTACCGTAAACAGCCGATCATAGAGGCGCACGCTCGCATCGAGGGCATGCTGGCAGGAGACCCAGTGAATGGTGCCCTTGACCTTGCGATCGCTGCTGCCGGTGCCGCTGCGCGTGTCGGGGTCATAGCTGCAGTGAAGCTCGACGACCTCGCCCTGCTCGTTCCTGATGACGTCGTCGCAGCGAATGATGTAGCCAAAGCGCAGACGCACCTCACCCCCGGGTTTGAGGCGGAAGAATTTACGCGGCGCATCCTCCATGAAGTCGTCCTGCTCGATCCAGAGCTCCCGGGAAAACGGCATCTCGCGCGTGCCGAGTTCCGGGCGGCCCGGATGGTTCATTGCAGCCATCATCTCGACCTTGCCGTCGGGATAATTGCTCAATACGACCTTTAGCGGATTCAACACTGCCATGCGCCGCTCGGCCGTCTCGCCGAGTGTTTCGCGAACACAGTTTTCCAGCACGCCCATCTCGATAAGCTTGTCTTTCTTCGTAACACCGGCCCGCGACACAAAGTCTCGCAGTGCAGCAACCGGGTATCCACGGCGGCGCATCCCTGCGATTGTCGGCATGCGCGGGTCGTCCCATCCGGACACGATGCGTTCCTCGACGAGCGCATTCAGCTTTCGTTTGCTGGTTACCGTGAAAGCAAGATTCAGGCGCGAAAACTCGATCTGCCTGGGGCGGTGCTCTGGCTGCAGCTGATCCAGGAACCAGTCGTACAACGGCCGGTGGTCTTCGAACTCCAGCGTGCAAAGGGAATGCGTAATATGCTCGTAAGCGTCCGACAATCCGTGCGCAAAATCGTACATCGGATAGATGCACCACTGGTCGCCGGCATTCTGATGGGGAATGTGTCGAATCCGGTACAGCGCCGGATCACGCATATTCATGTTCGGCGAACTCATGTCGATCCTGGCGCGCAGCACATGCTCGCCGTCGCCGAACTCCCCGGCGCGCATTCGTCGAAACAGGTCCATGTTCTCGTCGACGCTGCGATCCCGGTACGGACTGTTCCTGCCGGGCTCGGTCAGCGTTCCCCGGTGTTCGCGAATCTCCTCTGCGCTCAGGCTGTCGACGTAGGCACAACCCTTTTCGATCAGACGGCAGGCGGCATCGAAGAGTTGTTCGAAGTAGTCGGAGGCGTGCGTCAGCCGATCACCCCAGTCGAACCCGAGCCAGTGCACGTCGTTCTTGATGGCATCGACATACTCCCTGCTCTCCTTTCCCGGGTTGGTGTCGTCGAGGCGCAGAAATGTGCGGCCGCCGGTCTCGGCAGCGACGCCGAAATTCAGGCAGATCGACATCACGTGTCCGATGTGCAGGTAGCCGTTGGGCTCCGGCGGAAATCGTGTAACGATCTCCTTGTGCTTTCCGGACTCAAGGTCGTCGTGAATGATCTGGCGGATAAAGTCCCGCGTCTGACTTTCGCTCATCAATTTTTTCTTGCCGCGTGCCGAGGAGGCGGTATTGTACGCGAACTGCCCAAGTTCGCGTACAATACCGTGCCTTGCCCGCTGGCGTCCTGACACATTCTCCAAGACAGTCCCGATAATGCCAACAATTACCCTACCTGACGGCTCCCAACGGCACTACGATGCCGCAACGACCGGCGCCGGAATCGCCGCGGATATCGGCAAGAGCCTGGCGCGCGATGCCGTTGCGATACGCGTAGACGGAAACCTTTGGGATCTGACCCGGCTCATCACCAATGATGCAAAGATCGACATCCTGACGCGCGATTCAGAGGAGGGTCTCGAGCTTCTGCGTCATGACGCAGCCCACGTGCTTGCCGAAGCCGTGAAAGAGCTTTGGCCGGATACGCAGGTTACGATCGGACCGGCTATCGAGAACGGCTTTTACTACGACTTCGCCCGTGAAGCAGCATTCACGGAAAACGACCTCGAAACCATCGAAGAGCGCATGCGGGCAATCGTGGACCGGGACGAAACCGTTGAACGCGAAGTCTGGGAGCGGGACAAGGCCGCCGCGTTCTTCAGGAGTATCGGTGAGGAATACAAGGCCGAGATCATCGAGAGCATTCCGTCGGACGAAGATTTGACGCTGTATCGACAGGGCGAATTCATAGATCTGTGTCGCGGTCCGCATTTGCCATCAACCGGAAAACTCGGCAAGGCCTTCAAACTGACGCGCGTTTCAGGGGCATATTGGCGTGGCGACTCCGACAACGAGATGCTGCAACGTATTTACGGCACCGCGTGGGCCAATGATAAGCAACTGCGCCAGTACCTGCACATGCTCGAAGAAGCGGAGAAACGCGACCACCGCCGTCTCGGCCGCGTTATGGACCTGTTCCATTTCCAGGAAGAGGCGCCCGGCGCCGTTTTCTGGCACCCGAAAGGATGGCGTCTTTTTCAAAGCCTGATCGGCTTCATGCGCGAGCAGCAAAATGCGGCAGGCTACCAGGAAATCAACACACCGGAGGTCATGTCACGCTCATTGTGGGAAGCATCCGGTCACTGGCAATCCTTCGGCGACAACATGTTCACGACGGAAACCGTGGATGGCCGGCATTTCGCGATCAAACCAATGAATTGCCCCGGTCATGTGCAGGTCTTCAAACAGGGCATCACGAGTTACCGCGACCTGCCCGTCCGTCTCGCGGAATTCGGCAAGTGCCATCGCTACGAACCTTCCGGCGCGCTGCACGGCATGATGCGGGTGCGTGCGTTCACGCAGGACGACGCGCACGTGTTTTGCACGGCGGAGCAGATCACCGATGAGTCGATCGCCGTCTGTGACCTGATTCTCGGTATCTACCGCGACTTCGGTTTCGAGGATATTCGCATCAAGTTCGCGGACCGCCCCGAAGTACGCGTCGGTGAAGATGCCGTCTGGGACCAGGCCGAGGCTGCCTTGCTGAAAGCGCTCGACGTTGCGGGACTCGACTACACCCACAACCCCGGTGAAGGTGCTTTTTACGGTCCCAAGCTCGAATTCGTCCTGCGTGATGCGATCGGGCGCGACTGGCAATGCGGAACTCTGCAGGTTGACCTGAACATGCCCGGTCGACTGGGTGCGAGCTACATCGGGGAGGATGGCGCCAAGCACCTCCCGGTTATGCTGCATCGAGCCATTTTTGGTTCACTGGAACGATTCATGGGCATCCTTCTCGAACATCACGCCGGCAACCTGCCGTTGTGGCTCTCACCGGTGCAGGTCAAGGTCCTGACGATTACCTCGGACGCCGACGACTACGCCGAGGAGATCGCCGGCATCCTGGAAGCCGCCGGAATTCGCGCAGAAACCGATCTGCGCAACGAAAAGATCTCCTACAAGGTTCGCGAACACAGCGTCGCCAAGGTTCCGGTGCAGTTTGCGGTTGGACAACGGGAACTCGAGAAGCGCAGCGTCGCGATGCGTCGCCTGGGCTCCAGGCAGCAGCAGATCCTTTCCCTCGACGACGCCATTTCAGCCCTGAGGGACGAGATCGCCAGCCGCGGCCCGAGCGCCTGAGGACCGGGGTCCGTCGAACGCATAGCCGCACAGGCCAAACAGCTTCCCCGAGCCCTTCATCTGATCGACTCCCGCGGCCGTTCAGGCAAACGTGACCTGCTGTCCACTTTGCCTGTGCGCCGCGTCACAGATTCAGCGATCTGTCCCCAGGTCGCGACAAATTCGCCCGGATCGAGGGATATACTGACTTGACGCAAGGAATGCGTACGATTAGACATAACCCTAAGGAGCAGGCGAAGTGCCTCTGGACGAATTCAAAACTCAAGTCTTATTGCTGCATAGCGAGCAAAGTACCCTGGATAGCCTAAGTTCGGGGTTCGGCGACAGCTATACGGTGCATTGCGCTACCAGCGGCAGCGAAGCTCTGAATACACTCGTCGAGACGCCAATAAACGTCATCGTCACGGCACAGAATCTGCCGGGAATGAGCGGTCTCGAGGCACTGCGTGAAGCCAGGAAACGGTCCCCTGACACGATCGGTATCTTGTTGGCCGAAAACGAGGACAAGGGGCTCGAGGCACTCGTTGGCGACAAAGAAGTCTTCCAGGTGGTTCGGGGCAACATCACGGGAGACTCCATCTCCAAGCTCGTCGACAACGCCACCCAGCAGGTTCGCCTGATGGCCCTCGCGAAATCGGCTAACGATTCCGCCGCCAACTATGACGAGCCCGCCGAACATATCGTTATGGAGACGTCGGAGAACGGTTCGGCGATTATCAGCGACGGTACCGGTCGCCTGCCAGTTCTGGATCCAAAGAAGGTCTCGGAGGCCACGGCGTTAGGCTCGCATTCGGTAGACCTGCTGGTGCTCACCAAGGACGGCGAGTTTCTCGAGACTATCAAGGAATCGTCGCGTGGCACGCACACGGTTCACTATGCGAACACGCTGGCACAGGCCGACGACTTCATTCGCAAACACAAGGTCGGCGTCGCCGTGGTAGATGCCGCCATGGTCGGAGAAAAAATCGAACAGCTAACCGCACACCTGCGCAAGGGTTCTCCGCGACTTGTGTCGATCGTCGCCGGCCGTCGCGATGACGGCGAAATGATGATGGACCTGATCAACCGCGGCAAGGTGTATCGCTTTCTCTTGAAACCGGTGTCGCCGGGTCGCGCCCGTCTGGCCGTTGAGGCCTCGGTCAAGCATCACCTGGAAGCGCCCGACGCGGCGTTCAAGGCGAAAGGTCCGGCCCAGTCCACCGCGGCCGCGGCAAGACCGCAGGCCGTGGCCACCGTCAAACCCGCATCGAAGCCCGCCCGCCCGACGACGCCTGTGTCGATCCGAAAAGACGCGGCAAAGCCAACGTCGGACGACGGGCGCACGAAAGCGCCCGCATCAACGCAAAAAGCCGATCCGCCGCTTGGCTCGGGCAGGCTGCCGACGGGCGAATCGCCGAACGACGATGCCTTGTCCAGTGCCTTTGGCGAGAGTGATTCGAGTTTCACTGAAACCGTAACCGGTCTTTTCGCGACCGTAAGCAAGAAGTTTCGGGACGACGAGGACTCCGGGTCGTCTGCGAAGCTCGAAACGAAGAAGCAGCAACCGGCGTCTGAAAAAGATTCCGCGACAGAGGCTGCATCGTCGGGCGAACCAGCATTCAGGGATCCCCGTGTATTGGGTGGCGCCGCGGCCGTGATCGTCGTGCTGGTGGGAGCGCTGTTCTGGCTCATGAGCGGATCCGAGGATACCGTGGTGCCCGAAGAGCCGGTCGCCGAAGCGCCGATACCCGTGGAACCGCCGAGCGACGTGGCGGTCGAAACGCCGACGCAGGGCGACCCGGAAGCTGACACGCAGGCATCGGGCGACCCGGTGGAAAACATGCAGGCACAGATCGATCTAGCCATCGCCAACGCAGAATCCGCATTGCTCGAATCGCAGATTGACGATGCCAGCGCCGCGCTGGAGTCGCTCGCAACGATCGACCCCGACAACGAACGGCTGCCCTTCCTGACGGCACAGCTCGCGCAAATGCAGTTACGTACCTACCTTCTCGATGCCCGCACAGCGATTCGTGAAAACCGATTCGAGGATGCGGCCAACGAGCTCGCCTCGGCGCGTTCCCTGAATCTCCCGGACAGTGCCGAGCTGGACGCCGCCGAGCTGGAATTGAGTGCCGCTGAGGATGCACGGCAGGCCGAGGATGCTCTCGCGCTCGCAAATGCTCGCCTGGAAGACGGCGATTTGCTCGAACCCGCGAATGATAATGCGCGCTATTTCTTCGAGTTGGCGTTATCGAGAGATCCGGAAAATACGGCCGCCCGGCAGGGATTGAGCGTGATTGCCAGCAAGCTAGCCATGCAGGCACGCACGGAGACCGACAACAGCAACTTCGACACCGCTGAGGAACTACTGGGCCAGTCGAACGCCCTGGATCCCGACAACAGTGAACTTGCAGCTGCAATCGATGCACTCGCCAACAAGCGCGAGGCGATCGCGGAAGAGCAGCGCCAGGCCGAGGCGCGTCGTCGCGCCGCTGCCGAGAAACGCGCCGCCGACGAGCGAGCTGCCGCTGCACGCGCAGCGGCCGAACGCAAAGCTGAAGCAGAGCGCGCAGCGGCCGCAGCCGCAGCGGCAGAAATCCCGGTCAAGGAGGCCGCAACTCTGTCCGAACAGCAACCGGCCGCGACAGCACCGGGCCCGCGTGCTGCCGGCGAGGAGAGCACCGCCACCGCCGATAGTGTCGAAAACTCGACAACAGCCGCGGGCGGCGTCGCCGTTCCGGCCCCACGGGCGCCGGCTGCCCAGCAAAAGACGGCAACGCCTGTTTCCGCGCAGGGACCGACGCCGGCAACCGTAAGTGAATTGAACCGCACCAAGTACGTTGCGCCCAAGTACCCGAAGGCTGCGCAGCGTCGCAACCTGTCCGGGTGGGTCGACGTTATCTTCACCGTCGACAAGGCGGGTCTCGTCAAGGACATCGCGGTCCGCGATTCCGAACCCGGTGACACCTTCGTGAGCGCGGCTACCCGCGCGGTAGAAAGGTGGGAATTCGAACCGGTCGTCGAAAATGGGCAGGCCGTCGAAAAGCGCGTCGGCGTGCGGATGATGTTCGCGCTCGAGTAGCTCACGAAGCAAGGCACGCGACGGCCGCGTACGCGAAAAGCTTTCCAAACTGGATCAAGATTGAGAATCCCGCTAATCTAAGCGGGATTTCTTTCTCGGTGAACATTGTGTCAGCAGAAAACGATCAGGGCGGTCACCGGCGCACACGCAAGCAACAACAGCGCAGCCTGGTAACCCAGCAGAAGTTGCTGGACGCCGCTATCGAGGCGTTTTCGGAAAATGGCTTCAACGGGACGTCGACGCGGGATATCGCCGAGCGTGCCGGAGTGCACCACCCGTTGATCACCTACCACTTCAAGAACAAAGACCAGCTGTGGCGCGCCGCGGCCGACAAGGTCTTTCTCAATTTTCGACACTCGCTGACCAAGGCGTTTCAGGACAACGACCAGAACTGTCCCAAGGCACGCATGGCATCGCTGATTCGCGCTTATGTGCATTATGCAAAGGACCAGCCCGCCATGCACAAGGTGCTCGTACAGGAAGCGCATTTCGCGAACGAACGACTGGACTGGCTGATCGAAACGCATCTCAAACCGTTGTTCGAGCCGGTTTTCGGCTGGATACGCGAGTTGCAGGAACTGGGTGTCGCGCCCGCCGGCAACGCGAAACTGCTGTTCAACATGATCCGCCTGTCGTCCGGGGGGTTGCTGGCACTCGGCAACGAACTCAGGGGGTCCAGCGGCATCGACGTCGAGTCTCCGGAAACGCTGGATGAGATCGCCGACATGATCGTCACCGTCTTCCTGCCGGGGGAGATGCCTGCGACAGCCTGACGCGCGTCGACGCCAATGGTTCCGGGCTAGCCGATCACTGGTGGCGCATGATCAGAGCAATTCCCTCACCCGGAAATACAGCATGCCGAGCGCCAGTGCCGGGTTCGCAAACCACTTGCCGCCGGGCAGGCGCCAGTGCCGGACCCTCGAGAACAGGTCGAACTGCTCGGAATCGCCGGCCACGAGGTCCGCGAGTATCTTGCCGGCGAGATGGGTGGGCGCGACACCATGCCCTGAGTAACCCTGTGCGTAGTAGGTGTTGCCCTCGATGCGTCCCAGCTGCGGAATACGATTGATGCTGATACCGATGTTGCCGCCCCATTCATAGTCGATGACCGCGTCGGACAGCTCTGGAAACACCTTCACCATCTTTGGTCGCAGAGAAGCGCTGATGCTTCTTGGCGCACGGCCCGAATAGTTGCACATGCCGCCAAATAGCAGGCGCCGATCGGCAGAGAGCCGGAAATAGTCCAGCGCCGCTCGCTGATCGCAGCACGCCGTATCCTCGGGCAGCAAGGCGCTTGCCACGGGCTCGGCCAGTGGCTCTGTCGCAATGATATAGCTTCCGGCAGGTATGACCGTTCCCGCGAGGCGCGGCTCGGTTGATCCCAGGTAAGCGTTGCCGGCCAGCAGAATCTTGCCCGCATGAACGACTCCGTTCGCCGTTTCGACACTTGGACGGCTGCCGTTGTGTATTCGTATGACCTGCGACTGTTCATGGATGGACGCGCCCAGCTGGACCGCCGCGAGTGCTTCGCCGACGCAGAGATTCAGTGGATGCAGGTGTCCGTTACCACGGTTGAGTAATCCGCCAATGTACCGATCGGAGCCAACGAAGCGGCGAATATCCTTGCCCGGCACCAGCGCAACTTCGTGTGGATAGCCGGCCCGTTGTTTCGCCTCGAGCGAAGTCTCGAAGTCGCGGAGATCGCGATCGTTGAGCGCCAGGTCGAGGTAGCCGAACTTCAGGTCGCAATCGATCGCGTATTTCTCGATGCGCTGGACGACGATATCGCGGCACTCGAGGCCCATGCGGTAGGCGATACCGGCGGCATCGGCACCGAAACGCTTCTCTATCCTGTGTTCCTCGACGAAACCGTCGATCAGCTGACCACCGTTGCGTCCGGACGCGCCCCAGCCAATGCGATGGGCTTCCAGTAACATCACGCTGTAGCCCCGCTCCGCCAGGTGCAGCAGCGCCGATACACCGGTAAAACCGCCGCCGACGATCACGACGTCACAATGGTGTGCGCCTTCCAGGCGCGCGAAGTTCGTCGGCGTGTTTGCCGTTGCCGCGTAAAAGGAGCCTGTGTGTTCCCGCGCCGGCGCCATTGACCGGCGTTCTACGCTACCGGCCGGCTGGCATACAGGTACAGCATTTCCATGGCCAGATGGCTTGCCGCAAGCGCGGTAATTTCGCCGACATCATAGGCCGGCGCAACTTCGACGACGTCCATGCCGACCACGTTGATGCCCTTCAGGCCGCGAAGTATTGCCATTGCCTGGTGACTCGTCAGCCCACCGCAAACCGGCGTGCCCGTGCCGGGCGCATAGCTTGGATCGAGGCAATCGATATCGAACGACACGTAGACCGGCCTGTCGCCGAGAACATTCCTGGTCCGGGCAATGACGGCATCGATGCCATGCTCGTGTACCCAGGGCGCGTCCAGCACGTTGAAGCCCATCGTGTCCGGATTGCTTGTGCGCAAGCCGATCTGTACGGATGTCGCCGGATCAACGATGCCGTACCTGGCCGCCCAGTAGAACATCGTGCCGTGGTCGATACGATCGTTTTCGTCCGCCCAGGTATCGCTATGAGCATCGAAATGCAGCAGAGACAGCGGCGCGCCGTATTTTCGCGCGTGCGCCTTCAGCAGCGGATAAGCGATGAAATGATCGCCGCCCAGGCTCAAAAGCCCCGGACCTTCATTGATGATCTTCCACGCATGTGCCTCAATCGCATCGGGCACCGATTCCGGCTTGCCGAAATCGAACAGGCAATCACCGACGTCGGCGACAGCGAGCCTGTCGAAAGGATCGAACTCCATGCCATACGGCTTCTCCCACGCCATGATCGAGGACGCGTTGCGAATCCCGCGGGGACCGAAGCGCGCGCCGGGCCGATTGGTCGTGGCCGTATCCAGCGGTACGCCGGTGACCGCGACGTCGACACCGGACAGATCTCGCGTGTACTTGCGGCGCATGAATGAGGTAATGCCTGCATAGGTCGGCTCCGGCGTTGTGCCGTACAGGCTGTCCCGGGTAATGGCATAGTCGCTCTTGTACTTGTCCAAAGACTCTCTCCGGGTGGATTGCTCAGGCCGACAAGGCGTCGCGGGCCTTGTCCAGGGCGGTCCAGGCCTTTTCGATGAGCTCGTCGGCCTCGGCGTGACTCAGCACGAATGGCGGCGCACAAATAATCGTGTCGCCAACGGCGCGCATGCAAACGCCTTCCTGCATCAGCAGGTCACGGAACAGGGGACCCGCGCCCTGCCCTTCGTCGAAACGCTCGAGCGTCGCCTTGTCTTTCACAAGTTCAAATGCGCCCATCAGCCCGACCATGCGAGTGTCGCCCACCAGCGGATGATCGCCGAGACCCCGCCACCTGTCCTGCAAGTACGGCCCGATGTCGGTCGCGATTCGATGCACCAGGTCCTCGTCCTGGATCAGCTTCAGATTGGCGATCGCCACGGCACATGCGACCGGATGGCCCGAGTAGGTGTAACCGTGGAAGAATTCGCCCCCCTTCTCGATCAGGACATCTGCGACGCGATCACTGACGAACACACCGCCTAGAGGCAGGTAGCCGGAGGTTACGCCCTTGGCGAAGGTCATGAAGTCCGGGCGGGTTCCGAAGTGGTCGGCGCCGAACCACTTGCCGAGCCGTCCGAAGCCGGTAATGACTTCGTCGGATATCAGGAGAATTCCATACTCGTCGCAGATGCGCTGAACCTCCGGCCAGTAACTGTCCGGGGGCACAATCACGCCGCCGGCGCCCTGAATCGGTTCGCCAATGAATGCCGCAACCTTTTCCGGGCCAAGCTCCTTTATTTTCTCTTCGATCGCGCGTGCCGCTGCGAGCCCGAATGCCTCCGGCGACAGGCTGCGATCGCTGCCAAACCAGTAGGGCTGGTCGACGTGCACGATACCGGGGATCGGCAGGCCGCTTTGCTTGTGCATCGGCTTCATGCCGCCGAGGCTGGCGGCGGCAACCGTTGAGCCATGGTAAGCATTGTGGCGACTGATGATCGTGTGGCGCTGCGGCTGTTCCATCAGGTCCCAGTAGGTTCTTACCATGCGCAGGATGGTGTCGTTGGACTCGGACCCGGAACCGGCAAAGAACACCCGGTTGAATTGCGGCGGACTGAGCTTCTGCAGCATGGACGCCAGTTCTATGGCTGGCGGATGCGCACACTGAAAGAAGTTGTTGTAGTACGGCAACTCCTTCATTTGCGCCGTTGCCGCATCGATCAACTCCTGCCGGCCGTAGCCTGCGTTGACACACCACAAGCCCGACATGCCGTCGAGTATCCTGTTGCCATCCGCATCGAATATGTAGACGCCCTCCGCACGAGTAATGATGCGCGAGCGCTTCTCGTGCAGACTCTTGTGATCCGTAAACGGATGCAGATGATGGTCTTTGTCGAGTTTCTGCCAGTCCCCTCGGGACCGTTTCTCAATGGCTGCCATGACTCACCTCTCGCAGGCAAGTGCCTGCTGCAATGAAACTGATACTCTTAATAATAGTCATCCGTTGAACCCGCTTCCGCTACCGGGCCCTGTGTTGAAACGCCGCACCGCAACGACCGGCGCCGCGTATCCGCTCAACGAAACACTAGACGTTGAACATCAGGATCTCGCGCTCCCAGGGCGTGATAATTTCCTGAAACTCGCGGTGTTCCTCTTCTTTCAGCGCCGTATACAGGGTGACGAATTCATCTCCGAGCATGCTGCGCATCGCGTTGCTACCGCGCAGCGCCTCGATCGCGGAGTAGATGTGGCGATGCAGTTCGAAGTCCTTGCCATAAGCACTTCCTACGGTCGGGTCCGTGGGCTTCAGGCCTTCGACCATGCCCAGGTAGCCGCAGGCCAGCGAGGCCGCGATTACAAGGTAGGGATTGACGTCGCTGCCCGCCAGGCGATTCTCGATACGCCGCGCCTCGGCGGCCGAATCCGGTACGCGCAGGCCGACGGTGCGGTTGTCGATGGCCCAGGCAAGGTTCACCGGGGACGCGTCCGGGTTCATGAAACGTCGGTAGGAGTTGACATAGGGCGCGAATACCAGCATCGCATCCGGCATGTAGTGCTGCAGGCCGCCGAGAAACCCGTAAAACAGGTCGCTGGGTTCTCCATCGGCATTCGAAAAAATATTCTTGCCATTCTTGTCCACGATGCTCTGGTGGACGTGTAGCGCACTGCCGGCTTCCTCGGACATCGGCTTGGCAAGAAACGTGGCGTGCATCTCGTGCTCGATGGCCGCCTCGCGAACGGTGCGTTTGAACAGGAAGACCTGGTCGGCATTGCTGAGCGCATTGCCATGCAGGAAATTTATCTCGAACTGGGCAGGCCCCATTTCCTGCGACAGGGTGTCGATGCGTATACCCTGCGCTTCGCAGTAAGCGTACACATCGTTGATGAACGGATCGAAATCGTTCATGGTATCGATGCTGTAAGGCTGCCGGGCTCCTTCGGTCCAGCCCAGCCGGCCCTCCGGTGGCTCGGCCTCCTGGTTTGGATCCGAATGCGGACTCAACAGGTAGAACTCCACTTCCGGTGCCACTACGGGCACCCATCCTCGCGCCTCGTACTTCGCAAGGACACCGCGAAGAACATTGCGGGGTGACTGCGCCACGGCGGAGCCGTCGCGGTGATAGCAATCGAGGAATACCGAGGCGGCCGGATCCGAGGCCCACGGTACCGGCCGGATCGTCGCGGGATCTGGCGTCAACAACATGTCACGATCCTCGACGTTTCGCGCGTCGGCGATATAGTCCCCCGAGATTGTCTGCGAGAAGATGGCCTCCGGCATTTTCATCTCACCGGTACCGAATTTGTCCGCGGGCAATACCTTGCCGCGCGCCGATCCGGCCATGTCAGGCACGAAAGCCTCGACGTCCTCGATCCGGTGTTCACGAAACCACGATTGAAAAACTTCGCTGCTACTCACATTTCACCTGTCGTCTGCTCGCGCGCGCCCTGCACGCGTCGCCAAACGCCTTGAAAATTGCCTTCGAAAGATCGTTTTGCATGGCGCGCCATTCCGGATGCCACTGCACGGCCAGCGCGAAACCGGCGGCATCGTCGACGCGGAACGCCTCGATAAGACCGTCGTCCGCAACTGCTTCAACGCTGACTCCACGAGCGAGCCGGGCAACGCCCTGTGCATGCAGCGAATTGACCATTGCGCTGTCCGACCCGGCCAGTTTGCGCAGCAAGCCGCCATCGGCAAACGCGACCGCATGCGATGGACCGTACTGCTTGTCGAGCGGGTCGCTCTTGTTCTCGAGGTGATTGTTGTAGCCGGGCACCTCGTGGACTTTTTGATGCAGGGTTCCGCCGAGCGCTACGTTTAGCTCCTGGAACCCGCGGCACACTGCCAGCAGCGGAACTCCCTTTTCGAGCGCTGCCTTCGCCAGCGGCAGAGTAACGGCATCGCGGTGCGCATCGTGCAGCGTACCATCCTCGCTGGGCTCCCCGTCATAATGGTGCGGCTCGACGTTGGAGTAACTGCCGGTGAGAAAGATACCGTCGAAGCTCGACAGCAGTTCGTCGATTTCGATGTCCTGCGGCATGACCGGAATCATTAGTGGTAACACGCCCGAAGCCTTGAATAATGCGTCTAGGTATTTCTCACCCACCATCTGGAACGGATGCGGATCAATGACTCGCCGGTCCGCGGGCACACCAACTAAAGGTTTCGGGTACATAAAAAGCGCTTTATTTCTTATTGTTCGCTGCGGCGGATACTAGCATGCTGTCGGACAGGTCCGAATGCTCCCAGTCGCGCGGCTGCAGGCGCTCGGCGGCGGCACAGAGTGTGATGCCCAGTTTTGCGCGGCGCTCAGCGGAGAGTCGCTGGGTCGGGCCACAAATCGACATCGCGCCGAGCACTTGCCCCATTCCGCCACGCACCACCGTCGCCACGCCGGAAAAACCATCCTCGAGTTCATCGACGGTCTCGGCGAAACCGCGCCGACGAATCTCGTCGAGCTGCTGCTCGAGCTGACTGCGCCGGGTCAGTGTTCTCGCCGTCAGCGGCTTGAAACTGGAGCCAAGTCGGTCGAGACCCAGTTCGTCGAATGCAATCAGCGCCTTGCCGGTCGAAGTCGCGTGCATCGGCCAGCGCGTACCGACGTTTCCGGCGGCGCCCAGATAGTGGCTGCCCGAAACCTCATCCAGAATCAGCATCGTGTCGTCGATGGGCACCTCCAGCGTTGCCGTCTCGCCGGTTTCCCTTGCCATCTGATTGAGCAGGGGCCTGGCGCGAAGCCGGAGATCGTTGCTCGACAAGGCCTGAACACCCAGGGCCATCAGCGCCGGACCCAGGCGATACGCACCGTCCACCGGATTCCGATCCAGCATCGACTCGCTGTGCAGCGCCTGCAGCAGACGGTGCGTGGTCGTCTTGTTCAGATGGGCCAGCCCGCTGACCTCGGCAAGCTGCAGCTCCGGCTTCTCAGACGTGAACAGCTTCAGCAGTCTGAGCGCTCGCAGTGCCGACTGTGCGCCCTGTGGCGGTGCCTTGCCGATCATGCCGAAATTCCATATTGTGTGAGTAGATTTCATATTATGATAGCAGCAAGGCTGTTGCGATGCACCCGAAAATCGTCGATGCTCCCTGTCATCGTTCGTCGCTACGGATCCAGAAATGAAAAAATCGACCGTGAACCAGTTACTTGCCGAGCTGCGTGGCAGTCAGAAGAAGTACGGCAGGTTCGAGGCGATGGAGCTCCTGATCCCGGATCTGAACGCCATCCTCAAGGGCAAGCGGATACGCGCGGAAGACATCGAGAAGACCTGCAGGGACGGTTTCTGGTTCTGCGGCGGCACCACGCTGCTGACGGCACTCGGTGAGACCGTCGCCGGTATCCCGTTCGGCCAGGATGACGGCGATCCCGACGTTTTCGCAGAGCTGGTGCCCGGCAGCATAGCGCCGGTTCCCTGGTCCGAGCGGGCGATGGGCCAGGCGCTGTTTCGACTCTACCAGGAGGACGGTGTGCCAATGTTTTCCGACCCGCGCCATGTGCTCGAGCGCGCCATGCAACCGCTGCAAAAAATGGGACTCACGATGGTCATGGCGACGGAACTCGAGTTCTACCTGCTGGACGCAAAATCCAATCGCCCGAAAGTGGCGGGTCCGTTCGTTCCGGGTGTCGGCAGGCTGCAGCCGGGCGCGCAGGTCTACCATCCCGATGACCTTTGGGAGATCGAGGACTTCCTGAACGACGTCTATGACTACTGCAAAGCACAGGACATTCCGGCCGAATCGGTGATCGCCGAGTACTCGCAGGGACAGTTCGAGATCAACCTGCGGCACGTCGACAACCCGGTGCTTGCCTGCGACCACGCGGTCCTGCTGAAGCGCGCCGTCAAGGCTGCGTCTCGAAAACACGGTTTCGTCGCCTGCTTCATGGCAAAGCCCTTTGAAGAGGATGCCGGCAACGGGCTGCACATACACATGAGCCTCGTGGACAAGAACGGCAGGAATTATTTTTCACAAGGCAAGGACAACCTGGCACGCCCGCCCTTCTCGGCCCGCCTGAGGCACGCTATCGGAGGATTGGTAAAAACCATGCCGGAGGCGACGGCGATTTTTGCACCCAATGCCAACTCCTATCGTCGGCTGCGGCCGGACATGTTTGCACCCGTTGAACCGAACTGGGGAGTCAATCACCGTGTCGTTGCCATACGCATACCGCAGTCCGATGCAGACAACCTGCGCTTCGAGCACCGACCGGCGGGCGCGGATGCGAATCCCTATCTCGTCACGGCGGCGGTCCTTGCCGGTGTGCATCACGGGCTAAAGAACAAGTGTGATCCCGGAATCATGATCGAACAGGGCGCGAACGTTACGCCAAAACTGAAAATTCCCAATCGCTGGGACGCCGCAATCGACAAGTTCGAGCGCAGCAAGATCCTGCCGCAGTATCTCGGCAAAGATTACTGCAAGTATTTCGCCATGAATCGACGCGCCGAAAGCCAGCAGTTCCACAACACCGTCAGTGCCCTCGATTTCGACTGGTACCTGCGTTCGGCCTGATGTTAGCCCGGATACGTCACCCGTATGCCGCGCTCTCGCTGAGTCTTTGACCGATCTTACCCGCCAACGCGTGACGTATCCGGGCTAGGGCAAAATCGTCTTGAAAATAAAGAAGAAGACGATGGCGAGGAACGCGCCGGCCGGGATCGTGACGACCCACGACACGAGGATCCTGGCAACCACCCGGAGGTCGATCGCCTCGATGCCGCGCGCCATGCCGACACCCAGTACTGCGCCGACCAGCGTATGCGTGGTGGAGATCGGCATGCCGGTTCCCGACGCGATAACGATGGTTGTCGCCGCCGCCAGTTCGGCCGCGAAGCCGCGGCTGGGAGTCAGCTGAGTAATCTTCCTGCCGACGGTTGCGATGACGTGCCGCCCGAAGGTGGCAAGGCCGATGACGATGCCGACGCCGCCGAGCATCAACACCCAAATGGGCAATGCGGATTTGGCAGCGATCTGGCCGGTGGTTGCTATGCCGACGACGGCGGCCAGCGGCCCGATCGCATTGGCGACGTCGTTCGAGCCGTGGGCAAACGCCATGGAACAGGCCGTCACGATCATCAGGACCCCGAACACCCGCTCGACCGTGTAGAAGTGCTGGCTCTTCTCGGCCTTCCTGTCGGGCTCGATGCGGTTGATGAAGAATGCACCCACAAGTGCGATACCGAGCGCGATGACAATCGCCAGAATGTAGCTGTCGCGAACGCTTATTTCGAGGCCCACGTGCTTCAGGCCCTTGAGTATGGTGACCAGTGTTATCGTGAAAGCGGCAAAGAAAATGTAAACCGGCACGTAACGCTTGGCTTTCTCAAGAGGATCGTCCTGGCTCAGTATGAGTCGCTGCACGCTGCGATAGATCAGGTAAGCAATAAAGCCGGCCGTTAACGGTGACACGACCCAGCTCATTACGATGGTCCCGACCTTGCCCCACTTGACGGCATCGATACCAATTCCGACCGCGGCGAAACCGACGATTGCGCCAACGATCGAGTGCGTGGTGGATACGGGCCAGCCATTCCTTGACGCCACCAGCAACCAGGTCCCCGCCGCCAGCAGCGATGCCAACATGCCGTACACGAGCAGCTCGGGCGTGCCGGAAAGCAACTCGGCATCCACGATTCCTTTTCGAATGGTGCCGGTAACCGCGCCGCCGGCCAGTACCGCGCCAAGGAACTCGAAGACCGCGGCGACCAGTATCGCCTGCTTGATCGTCAGGGCTTTCGAACCCACCGATGTCGCCATGGCGTTCGCAACATCGTTCGCGCCGATGCCCCATGCCATGAACAGGCCGAACAGCGCAGCCAGACCGATATAAACGTACTGAGCTTCCATCGAGTTCCCCCTGAGTTCGTGTACCGGGTCACGTGCTGCATGATTTCAGATGCGACACAGGGACCAGGACACTAGCCTCTTGTTATTCTTTTAGTTCCGTATTTTCTGCCGTCGGCGCAGCGCTCTGCCGCTATCGTTTCGTATCCGTCAATGCGAGAGCAACAGTTCGAGCCGGCGACCCACGCGTTCCGCCATATCTGCGATTTCCCCCGTCAGGGAAATCACGTCGTAGAGAAAAATGGCGTCGATCGGATCCAGTGTCTTTTCAATCTCGAACAGCCCGCTGCGCAAGATCGTCTGTTGTTCGTCCGTATGCGTCTCTATCTGGTCCAGTTTCTCGATCATGTCGGCCAGCAGCGCAACCTCCGCGCCCTTGAATCCGGCGGTGAATAATTCATCCAGTTCCCGCACGCTTTTTCGAGCCTGCTTGGCGGCGTCGACATTGCGGCTAACGAATTCGAGAAACTTCTCGGCGATGGGCTCGGGAATCTGCATGCGGCGGCCGATGATCACGCCGGATACATCCTTGGTGCGATTCGCGATCTTGTCCTGAACCAGCAGCAGCTCGAGGAGGTCTTCCCGCGGTACCGGCATGAACAGGCTCTTCGGCATGTTCAGCCGAATCTCCTTCTTGATGTCGTCAGCCTCGTGTTCCAGGGCCTCGATCTGCGCACGCGCCTCCAACGCTTTGTCCCAGTCATTTGCAGTGACCGCCTCGAAGAGCGGTCTGAGCTGGCGCGCGCAGCGATACGCCACTTCCATATGCTTTTCGAGCGGTTGGACGGGAGATGAACCGAAAATGTTCGCCAGCATGTTTGCCATCTGACACCTTCTTGCCGAGGTCTTTAGCGTAGTCGGGATGGCGGCAATGCTAGCACACCGTCGGGCATTATTTGCAGCAATTAATGATGCTAGAATCGCCCGCCGGGAACCCCCGTTTGCAGCGAACGATTTGGCATATGAAATACTGGTTGATGAAGTCAGAACCCGACGCATACGGCATAGACGATCTGCAGCGAGACGGGCGCGAAATGTGGGACGGCATTCGCAATTACCAGGCGCGCAACATGATGCGCGACGAGATGAAGATCGGTGACGAGATCTTCTTCTATCATTCGAGCTGCAAGGAGCCCGGCATTGTTGGCCTGGCACGAGTCGCCAGCGAACCGTATCCGGATCCGACGCAGTTCAACAAGAAATCCAGGTACTTTGATCCCAAGAGTAGTGAGGATGATCCTCGCTGGTACCTCGTCGACATCAAATTTCTGCGCAAGACGAAACGAAATATCACGCTCGTCGAACTCAAGAAAGAAAAGGGCCTCGAGGACATGACGTTGATGCGCAAGGGCAATCGCCTGTCGATCATGCCGGTTTCCCCGAAGCACTGGAAAAAGATCCTGAGCCTTGAGTAAGTCCCGCGTCGCCATTGCAGCGCTGCTGCTTGCACTCGCGGCCCTCTGGATGCTGACGCCGGCGAAGCTCGAGCCGGCGCACACTGATGTCCTGCTGCCGGACGATATAGAGGCCTGGCTGGCCGATAGTGAGCGAGCGACCGCCGCCCGATATGGCCTGGTGGCGGGGACCGAAAAACGCATACGTTGGTTCGCCGGTCAGCAGGTGACCGGCTACGCGGTCGTCTATCTGCACGGATTCTCGGCGACGCGCCAGGAGACGGCGCCGTTGGCAGAACTGGTCGCCGATTCCCTCGGCGCAAACCTGTTCGAGACCCGGCTGCGCGGCCATGGCCAGCAAACAGGCCCGCTCGCCGACGCACAGGCCGAGGACTGGCTGATTGACGCGGCCGAAGCACTGGCGATCGCCTCCCGGCTGGGGGAAAAAGTCGTGCTCATCGGTACGTCGACCGGGGCCACACTTGCCATAGCGATGCTCGGCCACCCGGCAATGCACACCGTCGATACCATCGTGATGCTGTCGCCAAATTTTGCGCCACGGGATCCGGCGGCGGCGTGGCTCACACGGCCGGCGGGCCCGCTGCTCGCACGCCTGCTGGTGGGCGAGACGCGCAGCTGGCAACCTCACAACGCGGCGCAGGCGCGATACTGGTCGACGAGCTACCCGATGGACTCGGCCGTCGAGATGATGCGCCTCGTCGGTCTCGCCAACCGGCAGCTCCCGCTACGCATCCCGCAGCGCCTGTTGATGTTCTACTCCAATGAAGACAGCGTGGTGTCACCGGCCGCGGCGGTAGCGGCTTTCGATGCGATCGAAGCGCCGCAAAAAGCCCGTCTGGAAGTCGAAGATCCGGGCGATCCCAGTCATCACGTACTGGCCGGGGACGTGCTGTCCGCTGACAGGACCCGCCAGATTGCAGACGACATCGTCGATTTTATTCGGCGCCCAGCTCCTTGAGCTTTTCCTGAACCGGCAGCGCGCCACCAAGCGCCAGCATGATCACCAGGTCACCCGGCCGAGCCCAGCCGATCGCCGACAGGAACGACTCCAGTTCCGTGTCGAAGTGCCGTATTCTCGAGGCGTCGGCGCCGGCGGTCAGGAGCTCGTCCCTGATAAGATCGAACACCTCACCGTGCTCGCGACCCCGATGGTAGGCGGCCAGCTCCGAAACTACGACGAGGTCGAGCCCGATCGCCCAGGCATCGCGGGCAAGCTCCCGAATCAGCCCGTCGGTGCGATCGCCGGCCTGGCCGAAGCACAACGCCCTGCGATTTGCCGGAATCGCCCGCGCCATATCGAACAATGCCGCCATAGCCGCGGGATTGTGGGCAAAATCAACCAGGACCTTGAAGCCGTCCAGATCATAGATATTGCAGCGACCCGGGTTTTCATCCTGCACCATTGTCGTGAGGCCGCTCTGTACATCGTCGAGATCAACCGCAAGGCACCAGGTCAGCGCGGCCGCAGACAATGCGTTTGCGATGTTATGGCGCGCCGCCCCGCCCAGCGCGATCGGTATTTCGCCGCTCAGGCAGATGTTCGCCCGATCGTCGCCCTGCAGCCGGCACAGCCTGTCGCCGTCGAGCACGAAAGCCGCGCCGCCGGCACTTACATGCCGGCGAACCGTTTCGTTGCCGGCGTCAAGGCTGAACCACACCAGTTCGCCGGCGTAGCCAGCCGACCTGGCCCGAAGCCGCTCGTCATCGGCATTCAGAATCAGGCGTCCGCCTGCCTCGACGGCGCGGCTGACGATCCACTTGACGGCCAGCAATTCATCCAGGTTTTTCGAGCCGAAGTCGCCGAGATGGTCTTCGCTGATATTCGTGATCAGTGCCGCGTCCGCCCGATCGACACCGAGGCCTCGCCGCAGCAGGCCGCCGCGTGCCGTTTCGAGGATGGCGACGTCGACGTTCTTCTCACGAAGCACGGCTCGGGCGCCACCGGGCCCGGACCAGTCGCCGCGATCAAGCACTGTTTCGTTGACGGCGACCCAGTCGGTCGAACTCAAACCGACGTTTCGACCCGCCGCGCGCAGGATATGCGTGGCGAACCGAACGGTGGTGGTCTTGCCGTTGGTGCCGGTCACGATACCAATCGGAATGTCGTGCAATCGATCCCAGTCCGGCGCATCCGGGATCTCCCTGGCAGGCCAGGTTTCGGAACCACGACCGAGGCCGACCGAGACGTAGTCGTCATCCCATAGCAGCGTCTTGCCATGTTGCGATGCTTCGTCGATGAGCCACATCAGCTCGTCATTCGCTTCCTCGACGACGGCCGCCCGGATTGTCCGAAGTGCCTCGTCGAAATCGGGCTCCTCGCCCGATTCGCCCAGCTGGAAGGCACTGGCAGCCCAGGCCCATTCATTGATTTCCGTCGCCGCGTACAGCGCGTCCACCGGTGCCGAGAACGCGAGGCTGATACCGCCGGACATCGCGCGGGTTGCCAGGCGTGCAGCCGGCCAGTCCAGCGCCTCCAGCATTCTCCCGACATGGTTTGCCCAGACGGGTACGAGTTCGCCGGCCTCGCTTTCTGTGCAGGCGACGTCGAGAATCGTTCCCGGGCCGTCCAACATCAGGCTCGGTCCGGTCAGTCTGCGAGCATCAAGGAGTTCCATGCTGAGCGGATAGAAGCTGTTTCGCCGTCAGGATCGGCAGGCAGGGCGAAGAGACCGCATTCAGTCGCTCTCTTCCCGCGCAATTCGAACGCCGCGCTCATCGCTGATGATCTCCAGATCGTCGGCCAGCTCGAATTCTTCGAGGTCGGGAAGATCGACGGCCTGCGCCTTCGTCTTGCCGGGTTCGCGGACGCGTGCACCGGAGTTGAAGTAGATGATCTGCTTCCAGGTACGCTTCGTGTTGTCGGCGAGTATCAGCAGCAGGTCACCCGGCGCTGCAAATTCCAGCGCCCGCAGCGTGGCCTCCTGTTCGTCAGGTACAAGCTCGATCCGATCGGCCGATACGCCGACTTCGAGCAACTTGTTCTTTAGCATCACCGCGACTTCGTCCGGGCCGCGGCCGCGGCGATTGTCATCGCAGCGACAGATAAAGTGGTCGAAATGGCGGGCCGCAATCTCGGCGATGCCGCGGATATCTTCATCCCGACGGTCGCCGGGCGCTGACAGGACGACGATCCGCCGCCCGTCGACGTCAAAGCGGTCAACCACGCCGCAAATGGCCGTGACGGCAGCGATATTGTGTGCATAGTCGAGAATGACGCGGAAAGGATGCTCGTCGTAGATATTCATGCGACCCGGTGCCTGGAAGAAGGTCGAGCCAAACGTCCTGAGTCCCTGGCGAATATCCTCGAGACTTATCTTCATGTTGTACGCAAGTGCCGCGGCAAACATTGCGTTCTGCACGTTGTGGAGCGCACGCCCCTCGATCGTTGCCGGGATCAGGTGCGCCCACAGCAGCGGCGTATGCGATTCATTATCGTAGATAGTAATCAGGTGTCCGTTCATGCCTTTTTCGAGTACGAATGCCTGGCCGCCCGCCTGAATATGCTGTTTGACGAGCGGATGCCCCGGGTTCATCGTGACGTAGCAGAGTCTCGCCGCATCCGTGTAGTCGGCCATCTTTAAACACAGTGCATCGTCCGCATTCAGTACCGCCGCTTCTGTCGCCGTCTCGATCGGGACTCGCTTGACCTCGGCCAGGTCCTCCAGCGTGTTCACGCCCCGCAGCCCCAGGTGGTCCGCCGATATGTTCAGGCATGCGGCGACATCGCATTCCTGGAAGCCGAGACCGCTTCGCAACAGTCCGCCGCGCGCCGTCTCCATGACCGCCGCGTCAACCGACGGATCGCGCAGGATCATCTGTGAGGATACGGGACCGGTCATGTCTCCGGGAACGCTGAGTTTGCCGTCGATATACACACCGTCCGTGGATGTAAGTCCCACCGTGCATCCTGACATTTTCAGAATGTGCGCGAGCATCCTCGACGTCGTGGTCTTGCCGTTGGTGCCGGTGATCGCGGCGATCGGAATGCGACTCGGTTTGTCCGGCGGAAACAGCATGTCGATCACCGGCCCTGCAACGTCTCGCGGGGTCCCTTCGCTGGGTGCCACATGCATTCGAAAACCCGGGCCCGCGTTTACTTCACAGATGCCGCCACCCGCGTCCCGGTAGGATTCCGAAATGTCCCTGGTGAGGAAATCAACGCCGCCGATGTCAAGATCAATGGCACGAATAGCGCGTATGGCCATCTCGCGATTGTCCGGATGCACGATGTCGGTGACATCGATCGCCGTGCCACCGGTCGAAAGATTCGCGGTGGACCGCAGGTAAACGACCTCACCCTCGGCCGGAACCGTGTCCTTGTCGTAGCCGAGCTTCGCCAGCAGGCGCTCGGCCTGATGATCGAACTCCAGGCGCGTAAGCACCTTCTCATGACCGACGCCGCGGCGCGGATCCTTATTAACGGCCTCGACGAGTCGCTCGATCGTATTCTTGCCGTCACCGATCACATGCCCCGGGACGCGTTTGGCGGCCGCCACCAGCTTGCCGTTTATGACCAGCAGGCGGTGATCCAGACCCTCGATGTAGCTTTCGACGATGACCGTCTTGCCATGCTCGCTGGCTTTCGCAAATCCGGTCTGTACTTCTTCCGGCGTGCGCAGGTTTATCGACACGCCACGACCGTGATTGCCCGACAGCGGTTTGAGCACGACCGGGTAACCGATGCGCTCGGCTGCGCGAACGGCGTCGCCCTGCGTTCGCACCAGCGCCTGCTGCGGTACCGGCAGACCCAGGTCGCGCAGTATGCCGTTGGTCTCCTCCTTGTCGGACGCGAGTTCCACGGCGATATTGCTGGTGCGGCCGGTTGTGGTCGCCTGGATGCGTTGCTGATAGCGTCCCTGTCCGAACTGAACCAGGCTGAAATTGTTGAGGCGCAGCCATGGAATATTGCGCGCTTCGGCCGCTTTGACCAGTGAAGCCGTGCTGGGGCCGAATTCACGGCGCTGCGCATAACGAATAAAGCCGTCGCGCTGCTCGGCAAAATTCCAGTCCGCCGACGGAGCATCCTCGGGTTTGATTTCGGCAGGCAGCAGATGGTGCAGGAGATCGAGCGCAAGCTTGCTCGCGCGGCGCCCCACCGCCGCGTCCTTGTACTGGAACACCATGTTGTAAAAGCCGGGCCTGCCGTCGATGGACCGGGTGCGACCAAAGGTCACATCGGAACCGGCGACATTCTGCAGCTCCAGTGCGACGTGCTCCATCACGTGACCCAGCCAGGTGCCCTCGTCCTCGGTCATGCGGCGAACGAAGCCGCCCGCCTCGCTGTAAGAGCAACCGTGTTCCTTAAGCCCGGGTAACAGCGCCAGCAGCGCGCCGACGAAATCGTCTCCCAGGCGCACCGTCGGCCACGCCTCGAGCTCGCCAAGATCCAGCACGTGTCGGATGACGGGAAAACGGGCAAACGTGTTCGGCCCGACGAATACATTGGTGCTCTCGATTTTCATTTTTTTACTTGGCGTAAGCCTCGCGGGTCTTGATGTCGAACCGGCCACCGGCTACGAGTATATGCAGTTTCACGCCGATCAGACTGACCGGATCGCCGCGTCGGGCCTGGTCCATCGAAGAATAGCTCAGATTGGTCGGATCGATGACGGTAATGCCGCCTTTTCCGACGACTTCGAGGGCGTCGCCCGGGCGGATGAATGCCGCGGTGTCTTCATCGAGCCCGATGCCGACGGCGAAAGGGTTGTAGGCAAGCGCCGTCAGAAGACGACCCAGGCGGTCGCGCTCGCGGAAATGCTGATCGATGATAAACGCGTTGGTGAGCCCGAGTCCCGGCGCCATTGTTACCATGTCCGGGCTTGGTGTGCTGCCCTCATTGCCGCCCGCAATCATGTGCTCGGGCATGAAAGCCGCACCCGCCGACGTGCCCGCCACGTGCATGCCGTCGGCATTCCGGCGTCGAATCAGCTGCGCCACGGCCGTTCCGCCCAGGGTCGTCGACAGCCGCAGCTGGTTGCCGCCTGTCATGAAGACGCCGTCGCTCTTGTCGATATACCGGACATCGGCGCCTGACTGACAGTCTTCACGCGTAATGAACTGCAGGACCTGCGCATGCCTGACGCCGAGCTTGCGAAACAACTTCTCGTAGTTGCGGCCGGTGTCCTCGAGTTCCGACGCGGTCGGAATGATCGCTATGCGCGACTGCTTGCCACCGCAAAGCGTGACGAAACGATCGAGGATTTCCGGGTTGTGCAGTTTTTCTTCGGCGCCACCGATGGGAATAATATAGCCGCGCTTGTTACCATTGCTGCCGTTTGCAGGACTCATTGAATTCAGAACTCACGTGTTTGGACTGCCCGTTTTTTTGCGAACTCGCCAGGAAACCGTTGTTGGGCATCGTCGGTGTTCGGAAGGTGCGTCATTTTACACAAGATTGACGCAAATCCGGCGTATGCTGATACAAAATAGGGCGCTTTGACCCGAACCCTTCGACGCGGGCCCCGCTAGCAGGACACTCGACCCATGAACCATGGAAAATTACCACTCGGCCAGCAGACGGACTATCCGGACAACTACTCACCGGAATTGTTGTTTCCGATTCCGCGCATGCAGGCTCGCGAGCCGCTGGCGCTGATCCGCGAGCTTCCGTTTACCGGTGCGGATACCTGGAATGCGTGGGAGCTGACCTGGCTCAGCAGCACCGGCCAGCCGCAAGTCGCAACAGCCGAGATCGTCGTTCCCGCGGAATCGCCCAACATCGTCGAGTCGAAATCGCTGAAGCTGTACCTGAATTCTTTTTCAATGAGCCGGTTTTCATCGCAGCAGGAAGTCACCGAGACACTGCAAAAAGACCTTTGCGCCTGCGTCGGCAGCGCTGTCACGGTTAGCGTCTTGCCGATCGAGGCCTCGCAATCCCGCCGCGTTTCGCGCCTCGCCGGCGCCTGCCTCGACCTTGTCCCGGTCACCTGCACGACATGGGAGGTTGACGCCGGCCTGCTCGGTGCCGACCGCGCAAACATCGTGACCGAAGACCTGCACACGCATGTTCTGCGGAGTCTCTGCCCTGTCACCGGGCAGCCGGATACCGGCAGCGTGCAGATCAGCTATCTCGGGCCGAAAATCAATCAGGCATCGCTGCTCCGATACATCGTTTCCTTTCGTCGGCACCAGGATTTTCACGAAGCCTGCGTCGAGCGGATGTTTCTCGACATCCTGCAACGCTGCGGCCCCGAGAAACTGAGCATCCATGCGCGCTACCAGCGTCGCGGCGGCATCGACATCAATCCTTTTCGCAGTAACGATCCACACGAGAAGCCCTTGAACCTGCGCCTCTGGCGCCAGTAGCGCATTTGAATACGCGCCGGCAGCCGCAAGTGCCGGGCTAGTCGGAACCGATGTCTTCCGGGGCTATGTCATGCCCCCAATCCTGTTTCGCCGCCAGGTAGCGGCGGTTTCTGTCGCCGACACCGGTGACGTGTTTGACGCGCGTAATCCCTTTCAGCCCCATCGCCTCCAGATCGTTGACCTTCTTCGGGTTGTTGGTGAGCAGGCGGAAAGGCCGGTCCCGGAGAAATAACTTGAGCAGCGAGCCGGCGTCGCTGAAATCACGGGAATCGTCGGGCAATCCCAGTGAACGATTCGCTTCGTAGGTGTTCTCGCCTGCATCCTGTAACAGGTAGGTTGCTGCTTTCGCCCAGAGGCCGATCCCGCGCCCCTCGTGACCGGACATGTAGATCACCATGCCCCCCTGGGCGTCCTCCTTGATGCGCTTCAGCGCCATTTGCAGCTGCGGGCCGCACTCGCAGCGCTCGGATCCGAAAACGTCGCCCGTCATGCAGCTCGAATGCACCCGCACGAGGGGGTTGCGCCAGCTCTCCGGCTTGCCGATCAACAGCACGCTGTTGACCGCCATCGACGAGGCCAGCGTCGCGAACGATGCCTGCCCATGACGGGCTCGCAGCTCATCGGCTATTTCTTCGATCTTGCCAAGCTCGGTACGTCGCACACAGGCATACCAGTCGGCCTCGACCTCGAAGTCGCAAAGCCGCAGCGGCAGCGGGATAGGCCCGAGCACGCTGATAGCGGAACCACCGGGCGGACACCGGTCAGCCGGGACTTTCACACCATCGCGATCAATCTGGAACAGCGTACCGTGCGCCTCCAGGCGCTTGCGGACGGTTGGGTCGAGGTAAGTGAACATAGCTCGCGATTATGCGTAAAGGCGATGGGGCATGCCATCGGTGCTTGCTGACTCACGAGTCAGTAAGTATACTTAATGACCCATCAGTCAGTAGGGAGCCGGGATGATCGAACCGCGCTTTCAGCGGCGCAAGCAGCAGCGGCCCGGTGAAATAACGGACGCGGCCTTCGAGGTGTTTGCGGAAAAAGGCTACACGGGGGCACGCGTCGAGGAAGTCGCGCAGCGTGCCGGTGTGAGCAAGGGTCTGCTGTACCTGTACTTCAAGACCAAGGAAGACCTGTTCAAGGCGGTCGTAAAAAGCGTCGTTATTCGGCGTGTCGATTCGCTGCTGGCTGCCGTCGAGGAGACCGAGCTCTCGTCAGAGGCTTTTATGCGCGGACCGCTGCTCGAATTCATGAAACGCGTGCCCGGATCCCCGGTCGCGGTCGTCATTCGCCTGCTGATCGCTGAAGGTCATCGATACCCGGACCTCGTGGACTACTACTGGGACAACGTGGTCTCGAAGGGACTCGGCGCCATCAGAGGATTCGTCGAACGCGGCGTCAGTCGCGGCGAGTTTCGCCGCAGCGATGTCACCGAATTTCCGCAGCTGTTCATTGCACCGGTAATGGTCTCGACGATCTGGACGATACTGTTTACGAAGCGTGCGCTGGACACTGACAAGCTCATCGAGACGCAACTTGAAATGATTCTTGCCCACATTCGGGCATGACCGGAGCCCGCCATGACACAAACGTTTACCGCATTGACCCTGACGCTCCTGGGCGTGCTGCTCGGCGCCTGCGAATCATCGCAAGATCCGTATCGCGTGGTGGGCCAACTTGCGTCGGACAGGCTGGAGCTTTCGGCCGAGTTTGCCGAGCCGATCGTCGAGATGGCGACCAAGGAGGGGTCTGCCGTTACAACGGGCCAGGTCCTCGTGCAGCTGGATACGGCGCGGGCGGCGACGCGACTCGCGGAGGCCGAAGCCGTGCTGGCGCAGCAGCAGGCGCGAGTAGACGAACTCGTGCGCGGTCCGCGCGGTGAGCAGATTGAGGCGGCCAGGGCCAGTGTCGACGGGGCGGCGCAGGAACTCGGGTTTCGGCGCAACGAACTGACGCGAGTTCGCGAAATCCATGAAAAAGGACT
The DNA here is from genome assembly GCA_963701335.1 of uncultured Gammaproteobacteria bacterium. Classification (GTDB taxonomy): domain Bacteria; phylum Pseudomonadota; class Gammaproteobacteria; order Steroidobacterales; family Woeseiaceae; genus UBA1847. The sequence continues at coordinate 912,235 of CAVOZR010000004.1, read as the reverse complement.
CGCGTCGGCGGAACTCCTGGACAGCACCAAGGCGGCACTGGACGGGGCAGAGGCCAGCCACCGGATGGCGCTGGCCGTGCTCGAGGAACGGCTCGCCGGAACGACCATCGAAGAACTCCGGCAGGCCGAACAGGCCGCCAAGCAGGCGCTGGCGAGACGCGACAGCGCCCGAATCGACCTGGACAGGCACAGCATCCGGTCCCCCGTCGACGGAATTCTGGACAGCCGTGTGCTGGAGACCGGCGAGCGCCCCACGGTCGGCCAGCCGCTTGTGGTGGTGCTTTCCGGTAGCCAGCCACATGCGAGGGTCTACGTGCCGGAAGCGATACGCGTCCATGTTCGACCGGGCACCAGGGCGCTCATCCATGTTGACGGTATGGCTACGCCAGTCGAAGGCCGCGTGCGCTGGGTCGCCAGCGACCCGGCTTTCACCCCGTACTTCGCACTGACGGAGCGCGACCGGGGTCGGCTGACCTACCTGGCCAAGGTCGACATCGTGGGCGACCTTGCCCGACTTCCCGACGGCGTTCCGGTGGAGGTTGTATTGCAAGACGGCGGCGGCGGATGATGCACACGGAGTTCGCGATCGAAGCACGTGGCCTCAGCAAAGACTTCGGCAAACTGCGTGCCGTCAATGCGCTGGACCTGACCGTTCCGCGCGGGCAGATCTATGGGTTTCTCGGTCCGAACGGCTCCGGGAAGTCGACGACAATCCGCATGCTGTGCGGGCTGCTGACGCCGACAGAGGGAACCGCAATCGTTCTCGATACCGCTGTTCCCGGCCCTGCCAGGGACCTCAAGCCGAGGATCGGTTACATGACTCAGCGGTTTTCGCTGTTCGGCGATCTGACCGTGCTTGAGAACCTGCAGTTCATCGCCGAGATCTATTCGTATCCGACCGCCGGACGCGCAAAGCGTGTCGCCGAATTGCTGGAGCACTACGACCTCTTCGAGCAGAAAAAACAGCTCGCCGGAACGATGAGTGGCGGCCAGAGGCAACGACTTGCGCTGGCCTGCGCGGTATTGCACCACCCGGAGCTGCTGCTGCTCGATGAACCCACCAGTGCCGTGGACCCGCAGAGCCGGCGCGACTTCTGGGAGAACCTGTTTCGTCTTGCCAGCGGCGGAACGACGATACTGGTATCGACCCACTACATGGACGAGGCGGAGCGTTGCCATCGGCTTGCGATCCTCGATCACGGTATCAAGGTTGCCGACGGCACTCCGCAGGAACTGCAGGCGAGAACCGGCATGCACATCATCGAGGTGCGCGCCAGAGACCCCTACAAGGCGCAATCCGTGATTCATCGGCTCGACGAGGTTGCCAGCGTGACACAGCTGGGCATTCGCCTTCGCGTGCTGATTCCTGAGCGATACCGGCAACCGGCGGCGCTTGTCGAAGCCGCGCTCGCGGCGCAGCATATCGAGGCTGAGGTGCGGCTCAGCGAGGCCACGCTCGAAGACGTGTTCGTGGCCGTAACCCTGCCATCGAACGGTGAGGCGAAATGATGTCCCTGTCGCGCATCATGGCCATTGCGAAGAAGGAGGTGCGGCAGTTGCGCCGCGACCGGCTGACGTTTGGCATGGTGGTCGGCCTCCCGATCATCCAGATGCTGCTGTTCGGCTATGCTATCAATACCGATGTCCGCCAGCTGGCAACCGCCGTCGCCGATCAGGCAGGAACGCATCTTTCGCGGCAGTTTATAGCAGACCTCTCGCAGACACAGGTCGTCGAGCTCGTCGAATCGGTCGAAACCGTGGAAGGGCTGAACGCCCTGCTGCGCCGCGGTCGCATATCGATCGGTGTGGTCATACCCGCCGATTTCGACCGCCGCGTCAGCCTGCGCTCTCGCGCCGCCGTTCAGCTGCTTGTCGATGGCAGCGACCCGACGATTCTCGGCGTTGCCAATCAGCTAAGGTACATGCCGTTCGCGTTTGACCTTGGCCCTTCGGCCACGAGCCTTTGGCAGTTCGCGGAAGTGCGTGCCAATTACAATCCGGAGCGGCGCACGCCGGTCAATATCATCCCGGGCCTGATGGGTGTCATTCTCACGATGACGATGATCCTTTTCACGGCGGTCGCACTCGTCCGGGAACGGGAGCGCGGCAATCTCGAACTCCTCATCAACACGCCATTGAGCTCGACCGAGCTGATGCTCGGAAAAGTCATTCCCTACATCGTCATCGGCATGCTGCAGCTTGCGCTCATCCTGGCCGTCGGCCGGCTGCTGTTCGACGTCCCCGTGCGAGGCAGCATCGTCGATCTGTACCTGGCCGCGACCGCATTCGTGGCCGCCAACCTTGCCCTCGGCTTGTTGATATCGACAGCCGCCACGACGCAATTTCAGGCCATGCAGATGATGGTCTTTATTCTACTGCCTTCGATCCTGTTGTCTGGCTTCATGTTCCCGTTCGACGGCATGCCAGCGGCTGCCCAATACATCGGCGAGGCGCTGCCGAACACCCACTTCATCCGCCTTAGCCGTGGAATCATGCTCAGGCAGGCCGGTCTGGGCGAAATGCTGGCAGACCTGCTGTTTCTCGTCGGATTCACGCTGCTCGCGATGGCCCTCGCCGCTGCCAGGTTCAGCAAGCGGCTCGATTAGCGGCCTGCCGGACCTGGCAGCAATCGACCGGGCCGGATCGGCAGGCTGCCGGGCAAAATCAGGGGCCGGCGGGACGAAGACGGTGTCGATTCGGGCCAAACACTCGCAAATCGACGCCCTTTCTGGTCCAATCAGCGCCAATGACGACACAAAACGAACAAGCACCGACTGTCTTTATCGTCGACGATGACGCCGCCATTCGCTTCGCCATGCAGGCACTGATGGATTCGGTCAACCTGAATCACGAAATATTCGGCTCGGGCGACGAATTTCTCGAGAAGATGACGGAACAACGGCCGGGCTGCCTCGTGCTGGATATACGCATGCCCGGTCTCGGCGGTCTCGAGCTACAGGAAGAACTGATCAAGCGCGGCAACACACTGCCGATTATTTTCATCACCGGCCACGGAGACGTACCCATGGCCGTCGAAGCCATGCAAAAAGGTGCCGTTGACTTTATCCAGAAGCCCTTCCGCGATCAGGAGCTACTTGACCGAATTCGTGAGGCCCTGGCGACCGACGAGGAACGTCGCGTTGCACAGCAGCATCACGCCGAGGTTGCCGGCCGACTGGAAAAGCTGACGAACCGCGAGCGGGAAGTATTCGATCTGGTCGTGACGGGCAAACCCAACAAGGTGATTGCCTATGAACTGGGTGTCAGTCAGCGCACCGTTGAGATTCACCGCGCGCGCGTCATGGAAAAAATGCAGGCCCGATCACTCGCCGATCTGGTCAAGATGCATATGACGGCCTGAGTCTGCGGACGACGCTATTCCCGCGAGCGTCGTCGTTCGCCGAACTCGGCACATTCGATACATTCGTCGGCATAGGGGTATGCCATGAGCCGCCCCTCAGGGATCGGCATACCGCACTCGGTACAGATACCGAACTCGCCGCGGTCCATCCGATTTAGCGCTGCGGATATTTTCGCGATCTCGGCGCGCGCCTCGTTGCCCAGGGCATCGACAACCTCGTTGTCCTCGAGCTGCTTGGCACGCTCTTTGGAATCCGCTTCGTAGCCGCGCCTGAGGTTCGCCGAGATGCGCGAAAGACGTGCGTTCAACTCTTGCTTTTTCCGGTTCAGTTTTGCACGCAGCGCTTCGTGGGATGCGGCCGACATAACGGTTCCTTTGCTCAGGGCTGGCCTCATGTAATACGAAAGCGCCGCCCTTCGAAATTAGTAAATCCACCTACGAAGAAATAAGTACTAACCGAGATACGCTAGGGATGTCGACTTATGGAAAGCGACCTCGCCGCGAGTATGCTCGGAGGGAAACCCGGGGCTCCTTCCAAATAATGCGTCAGGTACGACAATGAAAGAAATATCGAAGATACTCGCGGTCATCGATCCGACGGCAACCGAGCAACATGCGATGAACCGCGCCGCCTGGCTGGCCAAGAGTTGCGGTGCCGAACTTGAGCTGCTCGTTTGCTACTACAATGAATATCTCAGTGGTGATCGCCTGTTCGATTCACCGTCGCTCGAGAAAGCACGTGACGAAGTCATCCAGAGCCATGAAAAACACCTCGAGAAACTGGCCGAACCACTCAGGAAAGACGGCATCGTCGTTAAGACGACGGCGCGTTGGGGCCACCCGCTCTATGAAGCGATCGTCAGGTCCGCATTGGAGAGCAGATCGGACCTCGTGGTGAAGGACACGCATCACCACTCGGCTGTCGCCAGGGTCCTGCTGACGAACACCGACTGGAACCTGATTCGAACCTGCCCGTTGCCGTTGTGGCTGGTCAAGCCACAGGAATTCGCAAAAACACCCATCTTCGTTGCGGCGATCGACCCGATGCACCAGCACGACAAACCCGCAGCGCTCGACGATGAAATCCTGCACATCAGCAAGTCGTTTGCCGAGAAGACAGCCGGCGAGCTGCACGCCTTTCACTCCTACGACCCGCGTATTGCCGTCGCGACGGCCACGGCAAATGCCTACATTCCGGTATCCCTGCCGTTCGACGAAATCGAACAACAGATGCATGAAGATCATCAGAAGCGCTTCAAGGAAATCACCGATTTTCACAAGATCGACGAAGGCAAAGCCCACCTCGTGGCCGGCCTGACGCACGAAGAGCTGCCGCTGATCGCCGAACAACTCAAGGCGGATGTCGTGGTCATGGGCGCGGTCGCCAGGAATCGCTGGAAACGGCTGTTTATCGGTGCAACCGCGGAACGCACGCTCGAACACCTGCCCTGTGACTTGTTGATCGTCAAGCCGGACTGGTTTCAGACCCCGGTGAATCTGCACAATCACGAAGCAGCCTGATTCCCGGCCGTAGTCGCCGACGCCCTGCAGCTCGACACGGTTGCTCACGCCTCTGCTGATACCCGAGACTACGATAGCGTCACAATGAACTACCTGCTTCTCAGGCATCTGCACACGTCGATGGCTGTCCTCACCATCGCCGGCTTCATGCTGCGTGGTTACTGGATGCTGACCGGCTCGGAAAAACTGCAGCAAGGCCTGACTCGCATCCTGCCCCACATTGTCGACACCATCTTCCTCGCCTCCGGGGTCGCGATGCTCGTGATTGCGTCGCTGAATCCGTTCTCGCAAAGCTGGCTGGTCGCGAAGTTTGCGGGATTGCTACTGTACATTCTGCTCGGGACGGTTGCCCTTCGGCGAGGACCGACGCCGCAGATCCGCTTACTCGCGTTCGTTGCCGCCCTTTCGACATACGGCTATGTCACTGGCGTTGCACTGAGCAAGTCGCCGGCCAGCTGGTTACGATACTTGGCGTGATTTTCGAGCGGCTAGTCCTGCGGCACTTCGCCCCGGCTGATCGCTTCCCTTGCGGCGGACAACAATCGGTTCGTATTCACAGGTTTACTCATCAGCGTGCAGTTGTCGAGCAGCCGCGCGTCCTTGACGACCTTGGACGTATCACCACTGACAATGAAGGCCGGGATATGCGCTTCGAAATAGTCACGAATAGCGCTGACGGCCTCGACGCCCGTCGAGCCGTCCAGTAAATTAAAATCCGATATCAGCAGCTTTGGCACCTCGTCGAGATGCCCGATAAGGGCCTTGGCTTCGGTTGCCGACGCCGCGGTCGCTACGCGAAAGCCCTCCGCTTCGAGCAGCAGTCCCCAGGCATTCGCAACATTGACGTCGTCCTCGATCAGGATAATCAATCCGGCGGCATGATCGTCGGACTTGCCTGAGTCGGACGCTTCGTCGTCTGTTGCCATGCCAACGGTCGCGACCGTTGGCAGCGTCACGCTGAAACAGGATCCCCTGCCGACGTCAGAGCTCACGTTAATCTCGAGCTGCAGCAGGTCGCCGAGGCGCTTCACGATCGCCAGCCCCAGGCCGAAGCCCTCCTTGCTCGCGCCCGGCGTCTTGCATTGATGAAACTCGCTGAATATCGCCTCCAGCTGGTCCGCTTCAATGCCGATCCCGGTGTCGCGTACTTCGATCCGGCAGTGGCCGTCCTTGTCGAGACAGCGCAGCGCCACCCGGCCCCTGTCGGTATAGCGAATCGCGTTGGATACCAGGTTCTGGATAACCTCTGCCAGCAGGTTCGGGTCGCTGTTCACGAACGCGTCTGTCGCCGACGACGAGAACTCGAGGCCCTTGTGCTGGGCCTGGCGTGCAAACTCGTCGGACAGCCGGTCGATAAGGCGGCGGATCGGGAATTCCTCCAGGTCCGGCGCGATCGCGCCCGCGTCGAGACGGCTGATGTCGAGCAACGAATTGAGCAGATTGGTCATTGCCGTGAGCGAGTGCTGCTGGCTCTCGATCATCTGCAGGGCCCGCTCATCCTTGACCGTGCGACGCAGCGCGCCGTTCAGCAGGCTCAGCGCCTGCACGGGCTGGCGAAGATCGTGGCTCGCCGCCGCCAGGAACGCGCTGTTTGCCTTGTTGGCCCTTTCGGCCTCCTGTCGCGCGGCGACGATCTCATCTTGCATGCGTTTACGCTCGGTCACGTCGCGGATAACGCTGGAAACGAAACGGCGACCGTCGGTCTGTACGGGACTCAGGCTGATCTCGACCGGAAATTCGCTGCCGTCCCGGCGCCTCGCAACGAGCTCGAGCCCCTCGCCCATCGGTCGCAGTTTCGGATCGGCCGCGAATTCTTGCCGGTGCAAGCCGTGCCGCTTGCGAATTCGCTCGGGTAACAGCATCTCGATCGTCTGACCCAGCATTTCCTCGCGCGCGTAGCCGAACATGGTTACGGCCTGGGCGTTGGCAATCGCGATCTTGCCGTTCTCGTCGATGATGATCATCGCGTCGGGTGCCGACTCCAGCAGGTTCCTGAAGTAGGCTTCTGAGTCATGCGCCGTCGCCATCGGTCGAATCGTGCTTGTAACGAGGAGGCCATCATCGGTTTCTATGGGACTCAGGCCCACTTCAGCCCGGAACGACTGGCCATTCTTGTGACGGCCGTAGATCTCAAGCCCCGACACCATGGGCCGGCCCCTGGGCGCCTTGTGAAATGCATCTCGCAGTTGCCGATGCTTCGGCCGCTTCCCCTCTGGCACGAGGACCTCGACCGGCTCCCCGATCAATTCGCCGTCGCCATAACCGAACAGCGTCTCCGCCGCATGATTCGCTACCACGATACGGCCTCGCGCGTCGGAAACGATCGTTGCGTCCGGCGAGGCATTCAGTATTTCGCTGACGATTCCGGCAGGCAGCGGGATCTTCTTCATGGACTTTTTCGGCAAGCGAAGGGCCTCCGATTATAGGTCTTCCTGATCGTCAATCTGGGCATTTGTTTCAGTATCAATGCCATACGTATCGTCCCCTATACGTTGCGATGCTTCAGGCTGATAAGTTCCGGGGTCGGCACGTGGCCGAAAGGACGGGCATTCCCGCAGACCCTGCATCTGCTTCACCGGGATGGCTCATTGAAGCCGCGCCGCTACCTCAAATTCAATCGCACACAAGGGGTCCCTACCTTGGACAAAGCAGCTTCCTATAACGACACGGTCGTGCGTCAATTTTCGCTCATGGTCGTGGTCTGGGGTATCGTCGGCATGCTGGTGGGCGTTATTCTTGCCGCTCAGCTGATCTGGCCGCAGCTCAATTTCGATCTGCCATTCCTGACCTATAGCCGACTTCGCCCGCTGCACACCAACGCGGTCATCTTCGCTTTTGGCGGATCGGCGCTTTTCGCAACGGCATACTACGTGGTGCAGAGAACCTGCCATGTGCGGCTGGCTTTTGACAAGCTGGCCGCCTTCACCTTCTGGGGCTGGCAGCTGATCATCGTGCTGGCCGCCATCACGCTGCCGCTCGGTATCACCCAATCGAAGGAATACGCGGAGCTTGAGTGGCCGATCGACCTGCTCATTGCGGTCGTCTGGGTTGCCTTCGCGATCGTCTTCTTCGGCACGATTGCGAAGCGTCGCGTGAAGCACATCTATGTCGCCAACTGGTTTTACGGCGCCTTCATTATCACGATCGCGGTGCTTCACATATTTAACAACCTGGCGATCCCGGTCTCGATGTGGAAGTCCTATTCGATATACACGGGCGTCGTCGATGGCATGATGCAGTGGTGGTACGGCCACAACGCCGTCGGGTTCTTCCTCACCGCCGGCTTCCTCGGCATGATGTATTACTTCGTGCCGAAGCAGGCGGGCAGGCCGGTGTATTCGTATCGGCTGTCGGTCATACACTTCTGGTCCCTGATCGCCGTCTACATGTGGGCCGGTCCTCATCACCTGCACTACACGTCGCTGCCGGACTGGGCGCAGACGCTGGGCATGGTCTTCTCCATCATTCTGCTGGCACCGTCCTGGGGCGGCATGATCAATGGCATCATGACCCTGTCGGGAGCCTGGCATAAGCTGCGTTCCGACCCCATCCTGAAATTCATGATCGTGGCGCTGTCGTTCTACGGCATGTCGACCTTCGAAGGGCCGATGATGTCGATCAAGACGGTAAACGCACTATCGCACTACACCAACTGGACGATCGGCCACGTGCACTCGGGCGCTTTGGGTTGGGTAGCCATGATGACGATAGGCTCGATCTATTCGCTGCTACCGAGGCTCTACAACCGTGAGGCCATGTACAGCACAAAGCTGATCGATGTGCATTTCTGGACCTCGACGATCGGTGTGGTTCTGTATGCCGTCTCCATGTGGATCGCCGGCGTTACCGAGGGCCTGATGTGGCGCGCGGTGAACGACGACGGCACCCTGACCTACTCGTTCGTCGAATCGCTGAAAGCGGTAGAGCCCTACCACTACATCAGGCTCCTCGGTGGTCTGCTGTTCTTCACGGGCATGCTGATCATGGCTTACAACGTCTGGAAGACCGTAAGCGAGAGGAAACCGGTACCCGTTGCAGTGCTGGAACCGGCGTAACAGGAGAGCCCAAGTAATGCGTCACGAGACGATTGAAAAAAGCCTGAACCTGATGATGGTGCTGATCGTCGTTGCCATCAGCATCGGCGGACTGGTCGAAATTGTGCCCCTGATGTTCAGCGCGGATGCGAACGAACCCGCAGAGGGCATCGCGCCTTACAGCCCCTTGCGACTCGCCGGCCGCGACATCTATGTTCGTGAAGGCTGCTACAACTGTCACTCGCAGATGATTCGCCCGTTTCGCAGCGAAACGGAACGCTACGGCCCGTTCACGACCGCCGGTGAGACCGTCTACGATCGGCCTTTCCAGTTCGGTTCCAAACGAACCGGTCCAGACCTCGCCCGCGTTGGCGGGCGCTACAGCGACGACTGGCACCGACTGCATCTGGTCGATCCGCGGGCACTGGTGCCCGAATCGAACATGCCTGGCTACCCGTGGCTGCTGGACAACAGCGTCGACCCGCAGTTGATCACGAGCAAGCTGAAAGCGCTCAAACTCCTCGGCGATCCGTACACCGAGGAGCAGATCGCCGGCGCGGCGGCGGCGGTACAGGGCCGCTCGGAGATGGAAGCACTCATTGCCTATCTCCAGGACCTGGGCACCAATCGTCGGGATCGCCGGTAAGCATCGATGGATATCAACGATCTGCGCGGCATCCTGACGGCCATCATCTTCATTGCCTTCATCGGCATCTGGGTATGGGCCTGGAGCGGCCGACGCAAAGCGGATTTCGAGGCTTCCGCGGCGCTGCCGCTGGAAGAAGACCACCACCTTTCTGATAACGAGCGGGAGAACATCTGATGCCTGCATTCTGGCACTGGTTCGTTGCTGGCGGCACGATACTCTTCGTCCTCTGGTGCGCATGGCTGATCGCCTGGTCGGCGAAACAGGGCCCACAAAACGTTGCCGACGACCAGGTCGTTGGCCACAAATGGGATGGCGACCTCCAGGAGTGGAACAATCCCGCTCCCAAATGGTGGCTGTATCTCTATTTCATCACGATCGCCTGGGCTGTAGGCTACCTGATCGCATTCCCGGGTCTCGGCGCATGGAACGGCACACTGGGCTGGTCGCAGCAAAGCCAGTACGAATCCGAGATGCAGGCTGCGGCGAGTCGCTACGAGCCGATTTATGAGGAGTTCGCGGCGATGGATTTCGAGGAACTCGCGAAGCACCCCGATGCGAACAAGCTCGGCAAGAGCCTGTACGCCAGCTATTGCACTACGTGTCACGGCTCCGACGCGCGCGGCGCAAGCGGCTACCCGAACCTCACCGATGACGACTGGCTGTGGGGCGATTCCGAGGCTGCAATCACGGCGACGCTGAAGAACGGCCGCAGTGCGGTCATGCCCGTACTGGCGCCTGCACTGGGCGGCGAGCGGGGTGTCGAGAACATGGTCAGATACGTGCAAAGCCTGAGCGGGCTGGTCGAGGTGGATGCCGATGCCCTTAGCGCCAAACCGATGTTCGTTGCCCTGTGCAGCGCCTGCCATACGGCGGAAGGTACCGGCAACCCGGTGTTCGGTGCGCCCAACCTCACCGATGACATTTGGCTGTACGGATCGTCGGATGAGGCGATTCGAACCACGCTCACGCAGGGGCGTAACGGCATCATGCCGGCGCACGGCGACTTGCTCGGCGAGAATCGCACCAAGATCCTGGCTGCATATGTCTACAGCCTGTCGAAGTGATGCGACAGCACAAGTAATGATTAGCGAAGAATACCGTGGCGCACAGCAGTGGGGCCGTAACAAGCAGGCGATATTCACGGTCGTCTGGATTTCCTTTCTGAGCGCGGCGGTCGCTACCATGGTTTTCTTTGCCGTTTTCGATCCGGTCGAACTGGGTGGCCTGGTCGATGATGACCTGGCATTCAGTCATGATGCCGGCTACGCTGCCGGCTTCTTCCTGTTCTGGCTGCTGTGCGCACTCTGTTCAGGTCTCACCGCGTTCCTCGTGCGCACTGCCCCGAAACGCAACGCCAAGCACCGCAGGAAATGAACGAACCGAAAGCCGCCTCGATGTATGAGAGCGCGACGAAAATCTACCCGCGAGAAATTGGCGGTCGATTCGACCGCTTGAGCAAACTTGCGACGATCTCCCTGCTCGGTCTTTTCTATGTCGTACCATGGTTGCTCTGGGACGACCGCCAGGCAATTCTTTTTGACCTTCCGGCACGCAAGTTCTACCTGCTCGGACTGACATTGTGGCCGCAGGACTTCCCCTACCTTGCCCTTCTGCTCATCATCGCGGCCCTGTCCCTGTTCTTTTTTACCGCACTCGCCGGACGACTGTGGTGCGGCTTTGCCTGCCCGCAAACGGTCTGGACCGAGGCCTTCATCTGGATGGAGCAGCTTACCGAGGGCACCCGCTCGCAGCGAATGAAGCTCGACAAAGCACCGTGGTCGTTCACCAAGTTGCGCAAGAAAGCATCCAAACAGTTTCTCTGGATTACGTTCTCGATGTGGACGGGCTTCACGTTCATCGGCTATTTCACGCCCATACGCGAGCTGGGTATCGATATTCTGGCGTTAAACGTTGGCGGGTGGACCCTGTTCTGGGGTCTGTTTTACGGCTTCGCGACGTATGGCAATGCTGGCTACATGCGCGAGCAGGTCTGCAAGTACATGTGTCCTTACGCGCGCTTCCAGAGCGCAATGTTCGACAAGGACACGCTGATCATTTCCTACGACGAACAGCGTGGCGAACCCAGGGGCAGCCGCAAACGTTCTGCTGATCCGAAGGCGGCGGGCCTGGGTGACTGCATCGACTGCCAGCTTTGCGTGCAGGTTTGTCCAACGGGCATCGACATCCGCGAGGGTCTGCAGTATGAGTGCATAGCCTGCGCCGCCTGTATCGACGCCTGCGATTCGATCATGGACAAGATGAACTACCCCCGCGGTTTGGTGCGCTACACGACCGAGCATGCGCTGCACGATGAAGGCACGCGCGTATTACGGCCGCGGATGCTTGTTTACGCAACGCTGCTCCTGATACTGATTGTCGGACTGGTTACAGCGATGGCATCGCGCACGCCCGTAATACTCGATGTCATTCGCGACAGAAATTCCCTTTATCGCGAACTGCCCGACGATGCGATCGAGAATATCTATACGCTGAAGATCATCAATCAGAGCAATGACGCACGAGACTTCTCATTGCAAGTCAGGGGCATGCAAAACCTGCAGATCGACGGTGTCACTGATCGCGTGCGCGTCGAAGGCGGCGGAGTCCTGTCGCTGCCCGTGCGAGTCCGGGCGCAGCGTGAGGAGGCTCGGGGCGTCAATACCATTATCTTCAGCATTGTGGCGCTGGATGACGCGTCGGTCGCGATAGACGAAGATAGCCGGTTCATCGGCCCGACGCCTTAAGGGACCCGACTCAACGATGCTTCGTGAAGACACAAAGCCCTGGTATCGGCAGTTCTGGCCGTGGTTCATTATTGCGCTGCCGGCGTCGGCGGTTGTCGGCGGCCTGACCACGGTCTGGATATCGATGCAGACAACGGACTCGCTCGTTCTCCGGTCTGACGAAGGAATGCAGATCGTTGCGGAGCGCCGCATCGGCGCCGAGCAACTCGCCGCCGAATTGCAGCTCGCGGCACTTGTCGACATCGATCTCGACTCGGGTGCCATCACGACCACGATTCGCGCCGGCCGCCTCGATCCCGCGCCGGCAATGCTGCAATTGGAATTCTCGCATCCGGCCTTCGCCGATCGCGACCAGTTGCTCGAGCTCAGCAGGGCGCCGGACGACGCGTCCGGCAATCCGGTCTGGTCGGGGCACTTCGTCCGTATCCCCGGCGGACGCTGGTACGTGTCGCTGACGTCGAACGATGGGTGGCGGCTTTCCGGCGAGTGGCAGGGCGAGTCGCAGATAACGCTGCGCCCGGCCGAAGCAGCGCATGCCGGCGACCGCTAGCGCGCCCTGTCCCGCGGGGCACGACACCGGCACCTGCTTACACTGCGCGCTCCCCGTCCCGGCCGGCTGCAGGCTGACCGTCGAGATCGATGGCAATGCCCGCCCGGTATGCTGTCCCGGCTGCAAGGCGGTTGCCGAACTGATTCGCGATTCGGGAATGAGCCGCTACTACGCCATGCGAGACGCGCCCGATCCGGGCGTGGGCCGCCCCAGCGAGGAAGCCGCTGAATGGCAGATTTTCGATCGCGACGACATGCTCGCCGCTTTCGCCGAGCGCCATGGCGACGCGGCCGAGGCAACGATTTACGTCGGTGGCATGTATTGCGCCGCGTGCAGCTGGCTCATAGAAACGACGCTGGGCAAACAGGCCGGCGTCGATGCGGCAGAGGTCAGTCCGGTGACACACCGGCTGCGCGTGCGTTGGCGCCCGTCCGAGGCAAAATTCTCGGTCATTCTCGGCACGCTCGCCAAGCTCGGTTACCAGCCACAACCGCTGGCACCTGAGAATACGACCCGCCCGGAGCTGATCGAACAGCGCACGGCGCTCAAGCGTTTGCTGGTCGCGTCACTGGGCATGATGCAGGTCATGATGTTCGCCATTGGACTGTACGCCGGAGATTTTCAGGGCATCGACCAGGACATGCGCCGCTTCTTGCGTATCGTCAGTCTTATCGTAACGACGCCTGTCGTGCTGTACGCGGCGCGTCCGTTTTTCTCGGCGGCCTGGCGCGGCGTCATCGCAAGAAAGCCCGGCATGGACTTGCCGGTCTCGATTGCCGTGAGCAGCGCCTTTGTCGCATCCGTGTACGCGACCCTCACCGACGGCGAGGCCGTCTGGTTCGACTCCGTCACGATGTTCGTGTTCTTCCTCACGCTGGGACGTTTCCTGGAGATGCGGGCACGCCACCGCTCCATCGACAGAAGTACGGCGTTGTCGTCGGTCCTGCCGAACACGGCGACCCGTATCGACGACGGAAACAGGACGGTCGTCCCGGTGAGCCAGCTCCTGGTCGGCGACCGGATCCTGATACGCACTGGCGACGCGATTCCCGCGGACGGTATCGTCGAGAGCGGCGAGTCATCCGTCGACGAGGCGCTTCTGAGCGGCGAAGCCACGCCGCGGCGGAAGACTGCCGGCGATAGCGTCGCCGCCGGCAGCGTCAACCTCGACGGCCTGATCACCATGCGGGTGCTCCGAACCGGCGGCGATACCACGCTCGGCACCATTGCACGTCTCAGTGAGCGCGCGCGTTATACGCGCCCGGCCTTCGTAACGCTCGCTGACCGCGTGGCAAGTTATGTCGTCGTCGCACTGCTGCTGGTTGCGGTCGTCGTCGCCGTCTCCTGGTCTCTCATCGCGCCGGAACGCGCTTTCGTCGTCACCCTGTCGGTGCTGGTCGTCACATGCCCCTGCGCGCTGGCATTGGCTACACCCGCCGCGTTCGCCGCCGCCGGCAGCCGGCTTTCCCAGCTCAGGCTGCTGGTCACCAACGGCAACGCGATCGAGGCATTGTCGCGCGCGAGCACCGTCATGTTCGACAAGACCGGCACGCTGACGATGGGACAACCGCGCATCGCGACGGTCGTCGTGTTCGACAGCGCCGTTACCGAATTCGACTGTCGGCGCATCGCCGCCGCGCTGGAGACGGCCTCTGCGCATCCCTTGGCGCGGGCTTTTGCAATGGACGTAACGCTGCCCGAGGTCGCATCCCACAGGGTCGAAATCGGCCAGGGCGTGAGCGGGGTGATCGACGGCCGGCCGTGGCGACTCGGCAGCGCGGCCTTCGTTGGTGGCGTTGCTGCCAGCCAGGCCCAGCCAGGCGACGATGTCATGAGCGACGTCTTCCTGGGCGTCGACGGCGAGGCCGTGGCCTGGTTCACCGTGGAGGATGCGCTCAGGCCGGATGTCGACAAGACCTTGCGACAACTGCAGGGGATGGGGCTTCGGGTTGCGCTATTGAGCGGCGACAACCGGAACGCGGTCGAGCGACTGGCGACAAGCCTTGGCATCGTCGAGCATCATTCCGAGTGCAGCCCGCAACAGAAACTCGCGATTATCGAGGCGGCGCAAGACAAGGGCGAACGTGTCGTCATGGTGGGCGACGGCATCAACGATGCGCCGGTGCTGTCGGGCGCTGACACATCGGTTGCACCGGCCCAGGGGGCACTGCTGGCACAAACCAGTGCCGACGTTATCCTGCTCGGGGATTCGCTCGGACCCTTGACTACCCTGCTCAGGATGTCCACCCGCACCATGCGCATCGTACGTCAGAATCTCGCCTGGGCAATCGTATACAATGCGCTGGCACTGCCGCTGGCGGCTGCCGGACTTGTGCCCCCCTGGCTGGCTGCAATCGGTATGAGTGCGAGTTCGCTTATCGTCGTGCTTAACGCCCTTCGCCTGAGTCGATTTCAATAATGTCCGTTCTCTATGTCCTGATTCCGCTCGCACTGCTGCTGCTTGCCGGCGCCGTCTGGGCATTCTTCTGGGCGGTCGGCAGCGGTCAGTTCGACGATCTCGATACACCCGCCGTGCGCATCATCATGGATGACGACACCAAACCGGACGACGGCGACGGCTCGTGAACGAGTCGCTTCCCCTGCTCGCGACGGCCTTTATCACCGGCCTGCTCGGCAGCGCGCACTGTTTCGGCATGTGCGCGGGACTCTCGGGCCTGTTCGCGGTGAACGCGACGGCCGCCTCCCTGCGCTCGCAGATGCCGATGGCCATCGCGTATAACGCCGGGCGCATCTCCAGCTACGCGTTTCTCGGCATCGCGGTCGCGGCGCTGGGCCAGACCGTGGTCAGGGCGATCCCGGATGTCGCCGCGCCGGTGCGGCTGGCCAGCGGTCTGCTGATCGTCATCGTCGGCCTGCAGGTCGCATTCGGCTGGCGGTTCCTGGCGCCGGTCGAGAACGCCGGCGCAAGAATCTGGCAGCGTATCGCACCGGCCGCCAAAGGCTTGCTGCCCGTCACGAGTGTTCCCAAAGCTTTCGGGCTCGGTCTGCTATGGGGATGGCTGCCCTGCGGCCTGGTCTACAGTGTGCTGCTGCTGGCGGCCACCACCGCCAACGCGATCAACGGCGGCCTCGTCATGCTGGCGTTCGGCGTTGGCACGATGCCCGCCATGATCATGACGGGAATCAGCGCGTCAAAACTCGCCTTGTTCATGAGTCGCAAGCGACTCGGGGCGGGACTGTTGATCGTGCTCATCGGTGTGCTCACCCTCGCGATGCCGGTCCTGAAATACTCCGGCGGTGCCAGTCAGGATGCCCACACAGGGCACATGATGGAGGACAAAGCCGGCTTGAACAGGTAGGGATTGTCCGATCACTGTCTGGTCGGCAGGGACGGCGTTCCAGTGCGCACGCCTGGCCTCGGGGAATTGCCTGACGGGATGACTCCCTGGCGGTCCGTTTTACTCCCGTCAGGCAATTCCCCGAGGCCAGGCTTGAATTCGGTGCCACGAACGGGCCTGAGTGGACGCTGCGCCGAGCGTACGGCAGCCGCGCTAGTGTGAGCGCTCCGCTTCCAGGCGCTGTTCCAGCCATCGCAGTGCGCTATCGGCATACATCAGGCAGCCCACGCTGTTCACGAAGGGATTGCCGTCATCGAGTCGCTCGAGTTTGTCTTGCATGCCGAAAAAGAAAGGATGCGGGGTGAGCAGGATATCGCAGTCGAGATCGCCGATAATCCCGGCACTCTCAACCAGCTCGTCAGCCACGCCGCTGTCCGTAAATCTGAAACCTTCGGACGACACCGCGCTCATGCTGTCAGCGTAAACGACGTCGTAGCAAACGTTGAGTGCACACGACTGCCAGGTCCACGTGGTACTCCCCGGCGTGTGACCCGGGGTGTAGACGGCCGTGACATCGACCGCGCCGACGGACACCACCTCGCCGTCTCCGACGGCAACGACGTCCCGCACGGCGGGGAAACTGCCGTTGTCAGAATTCTCGAGGTATTGCGGATCGTCCTGTTGCAGGCGTCCCGCAACGAGCGTCCTGCGGCCGGCCTGGCTCGCATACACCGGCGCACCCGTCAGCCGCTGCAGGGCGGCCAGACCGCCGGCGTGATCGTAGTGCGCATGCGAGATGAGAATGGCCTTGATGTCCTTCGTATCGAAGCCGAGGTTCTTTACGTTGGCATCGATCAGCGCCGCGGATTGCGGCAAGCCGCCGTCAATCAGGATCAGCCCGTCACCGCTGTCGATCAGCAGTGACGTCAGTCCTTTCGTGCCGACATACCAGGTATTGCCGTGAATGCGAAACGGCTTCTGGGCTTCGTTCCAGCTGTCGCAGTTGTCACAGATGATCGGCTCATCCGGTTCGAGCGCGCGCGGCCCGCAGGCAGACAGCAGCACGGCGACAAGCAAGGCACAGCAAAGCCGTTTCACAGGTGGCACGCCGGATTCCCTTCAGATACCGAGTGCCGCGGCATGGTGGTTCAGGTGGTCTTCGATGAAGGTCGAAATAAAATAGTAGCCGTGGTCGTATCCCGCGTGCATGCGAAGCTCGACATCGAGCCCGCTTTCGGCAGCGGCTGCCGCGAACAGTTCCGGCTTGAGTTGTTCGGCCAGGTAGGGATCGTCAGCACCCTGGTCGATGAGGATCTTTCCGTAGGCCTCGCTGTCCGCCACCTTGCGTGCCACCTCGCAGGCATCGTAGTGCTGCCAGGTCGAGCGATCACCGCCGAGGTAATTGCCGAGCGCTTTTGTTCCCCAGGGGCTGTGCAGCGTCGTGCAGATCGGCGCAAACGCCGACAGTGCCCGATACCTGCCGGGACTTCTGAGGCCAATGGTCAACGCACCGTGCCCGCCCATCGAGTGACCCGTCAGGCCCTGACGCTCCGGATCGCCGGGGAAATTGCCGAACACGGCCCGAGGCAGCTCCTTCGTGATGTAGTCGTACATATGATAGTGCGCCGACCACGGCTCCTGCGTGGCGTTCAGGTAGAAGCCTGCGGCGAGGCCGAAATCGTAGTCGCCATCCGGATCGTCCGGTACGTTATCGCCGCGCGGACTCGTGTCGGGCGAAACCAGCATCAGGCCCAGCCGGGCAGCGACCCGCTGTGCCCCGCTTTTCACCATGAAGTTTTCCTCGGTGCAGGTCAGTCCCGAGAGAAAGGTAAGCACCGGCACCTTGCCATGCGCGGCCTGCGGCGGAACGAATACCGAGAACCGCATGGCGCAGTGGTTGCATTCGGAAGCGTGGCGGTAGAAACCGATACGGCCGCCGAAACACGACGTTTCGCTGATTGTTTCCAGGGTCTCGATGGTCATGGAGACCGATTATGACCTAAGGTTTCTGGAATACCAGCGTCGCATTCGTGCCACCGAATCCGAAGCTGTTGGACATGGCGGTGCGGATGCCGGCATCTTGCAGGCACTCCGTCACCAGCGGCGTCCCCGCAACAACCGGGTCCGGCTCACCAACATTGATCGACGGCGCGATGAAATCATTGTCCAGCATGAGCAGGCAGTGAATGGCCTCCTGCGCGCCCGTGGCCCCCAGCGAGTGCCCGCACATCGATTTCGTCGAGCTGTAACGCGGCATCTCCTCGCCGAACATCGAGCGCATGGCCTCGACTTCCTTGACGTCGCCGACCGGCGTACTCGTGCCATGCGTATTTATGTAATCGATCGGCCCTTCGACCGTCGCACGCGCCAGGTCCATGCAACGTATCGCGCCCTCGCCCGACGGCGCCACCATGTCATAGCCATCGGACGTCGCGCCGTAGCCCACCAGCTCGGCATAGATCTTCGCACCGCGCGCCCTGGCGTGCTCGAGCTCTTCGACGACCAGCATGCCGGAGCCGGCCGCAATCACGAAGCCGTCGCGCGTCGCGTCGTACGGACGCGAAGCGCTTCCCGGATCGTCATTGTATTTCGACGACAGCGCGCCCATTGCGTCAAACAGGCAAGCCAGGGACCAGTGTTCCTCCTCGCCGCCGCCGGCAAATACGATGTCCTGTTTGCCGAGCTGAATCTGTTCCGCGGCCGCGCCGATACAATGGGCGCTCGTTGCACACGCGGATGTGATCGAGTAATTGACGCCCTTGATCCTGAAGGGTGTCGCGAGGCAAGCCGACACGGAGCTGCCCATCGTGCGCGGCACGCGGTAGGGCCCGACCTTTCGGACGCCGCGGGCGCGCAGTACGTCCGCGCTCTCGACGATATTGTTGCTGGAGGCCCCTCCGGAGGCCGCGATGAGCCCGGTGCGCACGTTGGAAATGTCGGCGTCCTCGAGGCCGGCGTCCTCGATCGACTGCTGCATCGCGATATAGGCATACGCCGCCGCGTCGCCCATGAAACGCAGGACTTTGCGATCGATGTGTTCTGCCGTATTGATGTTACAGCTGCCGGAAACCTGGCTGCGCAGCCCCATCTCCCTGTAACTCTCGTTGGCCACGATCCCGGAACGGCCCTGGCGCAGCGATTCGAGAATTTCGTCTTTGTTATTTCCGATACATGAAACCGCGCCGAGGCCGGTGATTACTACGCGCCGCATGAATAAATCCCAGGTTAGTTCTAAAAGTCTTTAGTCGAGGTAAAAAGTCCGACCCGCAGGTCTTCGGCCGTATAGATTTCGCG
The DNA here is from genome assembly GCA_963701335.1 of uncultured Gammaproteobacteria bacterium. GTDB lineage: Bacteria > Pseudomonadota > Gammaproteobacteria > Steroidobacterales > Woeseiaceae > UBA1847. Next base: position 892,783 of record CAVOZR010000004.1, on the reverse strand, counting down.
GCCGTCAACGGACACGGAGCCATCGGCGATCGCCATGTTGAGCCTGCGCGATATTACGCGCTTTATGTCGATCTGGAAGCTTACGAGCTTCGCCGTCGGCAGTATCTGCCCGCTGAATTTGACTTTGCCGACGCCCAGCGCCCGACCGCGACCCTGCAAGCCCAGCCAGCAGAGATGGAAGCCGACGAGCTGCCACATCGCATCGAGTCCGAGACAGCCCGGCATGACCGGATCGCTTTCGAAATGACACTGGAAGAACCACAGGTCGGGCTTGATATCGAGTTCCGCCCTGATCTCGCCTTTGCCGTACTTGCCGCCCTCGTCGCTGATCAGCGTAATCCGATCGATCATCAGCATGTTGGGAAGAGGCAGTCTGCCGTTGCTCGGACCGAAAATCCTGCCATGACCGCTGGCCAGCAGGTCGTCGTAGTCGTAGGCATTCTGGCGAGCCGGCAATTCCGCCGAGGTACTGCTACTGGTCATACGCCCTCCGGCGTGTTTCGCGTTAGCTGACAGGACAATCGTCCCGGACTTGGTAACGCCCAATTTTACCCCTGCCGACATGACGCGGCTTTTGAAATTGCGCCATTCGACAGGATCGGTGGCCTCAGGACTTGTCGTAGTCGAGCACGAGTTCGTCACTCTGCGGCCGGGACTGGCAGGCCAGCACGAAGCCCGCCTCCAGCTCCCAGGGCTCCAGACCGTAGTTGGTCTTCATTGTCACCGCGCCCTTGCTGACATGGGTCCGGCAGGTTGCACAAACGCCGCCCTTGCAGGAGTACGGCAGTTCGATACCGGTTTCGGCCGCTGCGTCAACGATATTCTCCGCATCGCGCGACATCTCGAAGGACTTCCGATGGCCATCCATGATGACGGTTACGGTGGCGAGCGGCGCTGACGACGACGCCGACACCGCAGCCGGTTTCGGCCGCTCCGCGGATGCACGACGCGGCACGCCGAAGCGCTCGGCATGTATCGCCTCTTTCGGCATGCCTCGCGCCTGCAATGCATCGGCAACGCTCTCGATCATCGTATCCGGACCACACACGTAGGCTTCGTCGGCGCGATCGCCGCTGCAAAAACGCTCGTAGAGCTGCTTGACCTTTTTCGCATCGATGCGTCCGGCGTTGATCGCAAACTCCTGTTGTTCCTGGCTGAAGACGAAATGCAGCTGCAGGCGATCGGGGAAACGGTTTTTCAGCGCCCAGAGATCCTCGATGAACATCGTCGAATCCTGGCGTCGATTGCCATAAAACAGCGCGAATCGGCTGCCCGGCTCGTTGTTCAGGACCGCGGTCGCGATTGACAGCAGGGGCGTAATGCCGCTGCCGGCGGCGAAGCCCAGGTAGTATTTGCTGGCATCGGGATCGATACTGGCATGGAAGCCGCCGGTGGGCGGCATCGCCTCGAGCGTGTCGCCCACGGACATCGCCTTGTCGGCATACCCGGAAAAAAGCCCGCCGGGCTGGATGCGTACGCCGATTTCGACCGGCCATCGCCCCGGCTCGGAGCAGATGCTGTAGGTGCGGCGCACTCGTCTGCCATCCAGTGACACCTGCACAGGCAGATGCTGGCCGGGCTGGAAATCGAATTCGGGTCTCAGGTGCTGCGGCACATCCAGGGCAATGCAGATCGAATCGCGCGTTTCGTGGCGTTTTGCAGCCACCCTGAGCGGATGAAACTTTTTCATCAGATAAGGCCCGTGTTCATCGGCTCACAGGCACTTGAAATACTCGAAGGGTTCCAGGCAGTCGTCGCAGCGGTATGCAGCCTTGCAGGCCGTGGAGCCGAATTCGCTGACCAACACGGTGTTTTCCGATGCGCATCGCGGACAGGCGATCTTCGCTGCACCGCCAAGCAGGGCACGTTTGCTGCCGCCCTTCTCCGGCGGGGCAATGCCGTATCGCCTGAGCTTGTCGCGGCCGCTGTCGGTAATCCAATCGGTCGTCCAGGGCGGCGACAGCACTCGCTCGACGGCGACGTCGGCAAGGCCGCGGTCTTCAAGGGCCGCGATCACGCTGGCCTCGATGACCTCGGTCGCGGGACAACCCGAGTAGGTCGGCGCCAGCGAGACGACGATGCCATTGTCGCAATCAACCTTACGTACGATGCCGAGATCGGTGATGCTCAACACCGGAATCTCGGGATCCGGCACCTCCGCCAGCCACTCCAGGATCTGCGCCGGACCCGGCGTGCCCGCTACCACGTTGCACCCGGATAGCTGCGCTGCAGGATCTGCAGCTCTGCGATGAGGTAGCCGAAATGCTCGCTGTGCCTGCCCTGCTTGCCGCCGCGGGCCATGACCTCCTGTCCCGGCATCGTCAGCGTCGCTTCGGCCAGGATGTCGGCGAGTTCCTGCCGCCAGCTCGCGGCGATGGCCGTCAAGTCCGGGCCCTTGTATTCGCTGCATATCACCTCGTCCAGTTCATCCGCGTCGAACATCTCGCCCGTGTAGCGCCAGAGTTCGTCGAGGGAGCGCTGCACCCGGCGGTGACTCTCGGCCGTGCCGTCACCAAGCCGGATCAGCCATTGCCTGGCGTGGCGAAGATGGTATCGAACCTCCCTCTCGGCACGTGCCGCGATTTCCGCGAGACGGGCATCGCTGCAGCGCGTCAGCGCTTCGAGGAGAGCAAGATAGTAGGCGTCAAACAGCAGCTGCCGCACGATGGTATCGCCAAAATGCCCATTGGGTTGTTCGAGCAACAGCAGGTTCCTGAACTCGTTTTCGTGTCGCAGGAAGGCGAGATCGTCTTCACTGCGACCTCTGCCCTCCCGCTCGGCTGCGTAGCTGTAGAAAAGGCGCGACTGACCGATATAGTCGAGCGCGAAATTCGCGTTCGCGAGTTCTTCCTCGAGTTCGGGTGATGCGGCAACCAGTTCGACCAGGCGCTGCCCCAGGACGAGCGCATTGTCACCCAGCCTCGTCACGTACGCGGTCAATGCCTCCCCGGAATTCACAGGTTCTCCACGCCGTCGGGCACCTCGTAAAAGGTCGGGTGCCGATAGATCTTGTCTTCCGCCGGCGAGAAGAACGCCGACGTCTCCGCGGGATCCGACGCGACGATACGGTCCGATCGCACAACCCACAGGCTGACGCCTTCACTGCGCCGCGTGTAGGTATCGCGTGCATGATCCAGCGCCATCTGATCGTCGGCGGCATGCAGGCTTCCGGCATGCCGGTGGCTCAGTCCGCCGCGGGTCCGGATGAATACCTCGTAGAGCGGCCATTCCTGTTGTGACATGTCGTCTTCCTCAGGCCGCGGCTCTTGCCGCGATCTTGTCTGCGTAGGCTCTTGCCGCCTCGCGCACCCAGGCGCCATCCTCATGCGCCTTGCGTCGTTTTTGCATGCGTTCCCGGTTGCAGGGTCCCTTGCCGGCAAGAACGTCGAAGAACTCCTGCCAGTCGATCTCGGAAAAACGGTAATGGCCCGTGTCTTCGTCCAGAGCCAGGTTCTCGTCCGGAACCCTGAGGCCTAGGAACGCTGCCTGCTGAACCGTGATGTCGACGAATTTCTGGCGCAATTCGTCGTTACTGAATCGCTTGATCTTCCAGGCCATCGACTGGGCGGAGTGTTTTGACTCCGCGTCATTCGGACCAAACATCATCAGCGCCGGCCACCAGAAACGATCGAGCGCGTCCTGGGCCATGGCCCTCTGCTCGTCCGTGCCGCGGCACAGTGTCAGCATTATCTCGAAGCCCTGGCGCTGATGAAAACTCTCTTCCTTGCAGACGCGCACCATCGCTCGCGCATAGGGTCCGTAGGAACAGCGGCATAGCGGAATCTGGTTCATGATGGCGGCGCCGTCAACGAGCCAGCCGATTGCCCCGATATCAGCCCAGCTCAGCGTCGGATAATTGAAGATGCTCGAGTACTTTGCCTTTCCGGACAACAGGTCCGCGATCAACTGATCGCGCGAGACACCGAGGGTCTCTGCGGCGCTATACAGGTACAGACCATGGCCGGCCTCGTCCTGTACCTTGGCCAGCAGGATCGCCTTTCGTTTCAGCGACGGCGCACGCGTCAGCCAATTGCCCTCCGGCTGCATGCCGATAATCTCCGAATGCGCGTGCTGCGAAATCTGGCGAATGAGCGTGCGCCGATAGGCCTCCGGCATCCAGTCCTTGGCTTCGATCTTTTCCTCGGCGTCGATACGCGCCTGAAACGCGGCGAGTTGCGCCGCCGTCTCCCGGCCCGACGCCGTCGTGTCCTTGTTGCCGGCCTGGTCCAGACCCTGCGTATACATGCCCGTTACTCCCGGAGAACTACCATCAATGTGACACGCCTTTTCTTAAATTTCAATATTATACGTATCACTTTCTTCCGCGATCACCCGCTGATCCCGGCTCACGGCGCGTCCGCGAAACAACGCCACCAGTACGCCGTCCTGATTTTCGACGCTGACAGCGTAATAGCCGCTGCGGCTGCCCCGATGTTCCTCGCGGGCAACGGCGCACAGGTCGTCACCCAGCCGGGCGGGCCGCAGGAATTCGATGCTGGCGGATGCGGCAAGGCTCACGCGGTCATACGCGTTGCAGGCAAAGGCGAATGCCGTGTCCGCCAGCGTGAACACCAGGCCCCCATGGCAGACGTCGAAGCCGTTGATCATGTCCTCGCGGACCCGCATGCGCGCGGTCGCCGCACCCGCCTTGCGAATCTCTATCGTGATCCCCAGCGCTTTCGAGGCCTTGTCGCCGGCCCACATCGATTTTGCGCATTGTTTCGCCGTCTTGAGTTGACTCATGAATCCCTTGCTCCGTGGTTGGACGCTGCAGCCAGCCCGCCAAACCGTCGCATGAAAGAAATACCCGGCGGCGGCAACGGTCCATCAGCCGACTCCAGGCGCTTGTCGAGGTAGGCGTCCGCACCCGCGTGCACGCGTTGATAGAGATTTCGACATAGCTGGTAAGCGGCGGTACCGTGCCAGCCGGCCGGCAACAACGCTGCCGGCAGCTGCGGGTCGCGCAACAGGATCTTGCGATACTCCTGGATCAACAGCGTACGCACCACGAAGGCGGATTTCTCCGTCAGCGCCGGGGTTTCCGCCAGCGCCTTCATCAACGGCCGAAAGCGCTCCGCGAACGTGCTGTAGCGTGCATCGATATCGTCGAGGCTCCAGCAATTTCGCGTGAGTTCTCGCATTGCCGGATCGCTTCTGATCGTCTTGCCGCGCATCACAACCAGCTGTTCCGATACGCCGAGGCGATGCAGGGTTTGCTGCAGCTCGGCGAGATCCGGGGACGGCTGCGCCAGGACGTCTGCGGACATCGGCCCGAATCCCAGCCAGCCGCATTCCTTGCGCACGCGTTCCTTGCTCGCGGCATCCAGTCCCGACAGCAGCAACAGGCACCATTCGCCGTCCCAATCCTTGCCCGGTGTACCGTAGATCCGATTCGTTGCCTGCTCGAACCGCTCGCGCCCCTCTTTCGTCAGGCTATAGTAGGAACGGCGTCCGACCTGGTCGGCCTGCAGCCAGCCGTCCTTGGCGAGCCGAAATACCGAGGTACGCACCAGCCGCTCACTGATACCGAAGTCTTGCATGACGCGAATGAGACTGCCGAGCCAGACCGTGCCGCCGCGCGGCGCAATCGCGTCACCGAAAACGGTCGTGATCAGGGAACCGGCGCGAAGCGTCGGACGCGCACGGAATTCTTCGACGAGACGCTGGCAGATGACTTCGGCGCGCATAGGGCTTCACTTGCTTTCGGACCAGCCGACCGTACAATCTGATACAAAATAATTCAAATTCCGATTAACTTTGTATCCTTCCTGGGGCCTGTTGACACCTGTGCGCATGCCATCCGGGCCTGAGAATGCGCCGATCAAGGCGCGAGGAGAGCGCGAATGAAGCTCGGCAACCTGGTGAAAGGCCAATGGGTCGAAGGGGACGGCGACGGCAGCATTCTGGTCAGCGCGGTCAGTGGCGCGGCGATTGCAGGCATTACGAGCAAGGGCCTCGATTTCGCGGACATGCTGCACTATGCCCGCTCGACGGGCGGCAGTGAGCTAAGGCGAATGACGTTTCATGAGCGCGCGCTCATGCTAAAGGCGCTCGCGCAATACCTGATGGAACACAAGGCGGAGCTTTATTCGCTGTCGAGCGAAACCGGCGCGACAAGAAACGACAGCTGGATCGACATCGACGGTGGCATCTCGACGCTGTTCGTTTTCTCGGGCAAGGGACGCCGCGAGATGCCCAATGACCATGTCTATCTCGATGGTCCGCCCGAGCCGCTGTCTAGAAAGGGCACGTTCGTGGGGCAGCATATATGCACGCCCAAGCTGGGTGCTGCCGTGCACATTAACGCCTTCAATTTTCCGTGCTGGGGGATGCTCGAAAAGCTGGCTCCCGCCCTGCTCGCCGGTGTTCCCGCTATCGTCAAGCCGGCATCCAGCACCGCGTACCTGACGGAACTCATGGTGAGACGAATACTGGCGTCGGGGATCCTGCCGGACGGCGCCCTGCAATTGATCTGCGGATCGGTAGGCGACCTGTTCGACCATCTCGACTGCCAGGATACGATCGCCTTCACCGGCTCCAAGGCGACCGCGGAGTTCCTGCAACAGCATCCGCGCGTCGTCGCCGAATCGGTAGCCTTCACCGCCGAAACCGATTCGTTGAATTGCTCGATTCTCGGCCCCGATGCGACGCCAGGCACTCCGGAATTCGATCTCTACGTCAAGGAAGTGACGCGCGAGATGACCAGCAAGGCAGGACAAAAATGCACCGCCATACGTCGCATCATTGCACCGTCTGCTGTTGCGGCTGACCTCGTCGATGCCCTGACCGAAACCTTGAGCCGGGTTCGCATCGGCAACCCGGCGATAGATGACGTCGACATGGGAGCACTCGCGAGCACCGGCCAGCGTGACGAGGTTCGCGATCGCATAACGGCCTTGTCGCGCGAAGCACAGATCGTTTATGGCGGTGATAGCGACTTTGAAGTCGTCGACGCTGACGCCAACAAGGGTGCATTCTTCATGCCGACGTTGTTGCATTGCGACAGGCCCTTGTCGGCGACTGCCGTGCATTCGGTTGAAGCATTCGGTCCCGTGAGCACCGTGCTTCCTTACGACACGCTGGACGAGGCGATCGAGCTGTCGCGTCGCGGTGAGGGCAGCCTCGTGGCTTCGATCGTCACCAACGACAACGCGGTCGCGCGCGAGCTGGTGCTGGGAACCGCCGCCTACCATGGCCGCATGCTGGTGCTGAACCGTCACTGCGCCTCCGAATCGACCGGCCATGGCTCGCCGCTGCCGCACCTGATCCACGGCGGGCCCGGAAGGGCCGGCGGTGGCGAAGAGATGGGCGGCATACGCGGTGTCCTTCACTACATGCAGCGCACGGCTATCCAGGGTTCTCCGGAGACGCTGACGGCCATTGGTGGTCGCTGGATCAAGGGAGCCGAGCAACGTCAATCGAAAACGCACCCCTTCCGCAAGACCTTCGAAAAACTGCGCATCGGCGACACGTTGCTCACAGGCTCACGCGAGGTATCGCTCGACGACATTCAGCACTTCGCCGAATTTACCGGCGACACGTTCTACGCGCACACGGATGAGGAAGCGGCCGCGAAGAACCCGTTTTTCGACGGCAGGGTCGCACACGGATACCTGATCGTGTCACTCGCCGCCGGCCTGTTCGTAGACCCGGACTTCGGTCCGGTTCTCGCCAACTACGGGGTCGATGACCTGCGCTTCGCGAAGCCCGTCAACCACGGCGACAGTCTGAAAGTCCGCCTGACCTGCAAGCAGAAGACGCTTCGTCCGGGCACGGGTTACGGTGAGGTTCGCTGGGACGCCGAGGTCAGTAACCAGGATGACGACGTGGTTGCGAATTACGACGTGCTCACCATGGTGGCGACGGACGAGCAATGGTCTTCCATGCAGTAGACCTCCTGGCCTGTTAGCAGGAAGATCTGAGGCGGGAGATTTTTCTGCCTCCGCCTTATAATGCCCGCCCGCCGGAATAACGCCTGACAAGAACGCGCTGCGAAGCAGCCGCCAGGGGACTCGTGTGAGCACAGCCAGAATCATCTATACCAGGACCGACGAGGCGCCGGCCCTGGCGACTTGTTCGTTCCTGCCGATTGTGAAGGCGTTCACCAACGCGGCCGGGATCGACGTCGAGACCCGTGACATATCCCTCGCAGCCAGGATACTTGCGAGTTTTCCGGACAGGATTCGCGATGCGCAAAAGGTCAACGACGCCCTGGCGGAACTCGGGGAGCTCGCGAAGACCCCTGCAGCCAATATCATCAAGCTGCCTAACATCAGTGCATCGGTCCCGCAGCTAAAAGCCGCCATCGAGGAGTTGCAGTCGCAGGGCTACGATATCCCGGACTACCCCGAGGAACCCCGCCACGATTGCGAGCGCAACATCAGAAAGCGCTACGCAAAGGTGCTCGGCAGCGCCGTCAACCCGGTGCTGCGCGAGGGCAATTCCGACAGGCGCGTCGCTGCAGCGGTAAAAGCGTTTGCGAAGAAACACCCGCACTCGATGGGCGCGTGGAACAAGGAATCGAAGTCACATGTCGCGCACATGAGCGACGGCGATTTCTATGCCAGCGAACAGTCGGCTGTCGTGAGTGCCGATGGCGGCCTTCGAATCGAACATGTGGGCAGCGATGGCACGACGACCGTACTGCGAGATTCCGTACCCGTATTGGCGCGCGAGGTAGTCGATTCCAGCGTAATGAATTGTGCGGCGCTTCGGGACTTCTTCGAGAAAGAAATCGATGCGGCCAAAGCCGACGACGTGCTGTTCTCGCTGCATCTCAAGGCCACCATGATGAAGGTCTCCGATCCGATCATGTTCGGCCATGCGGTACGGGCGTATTATCGTGATGCCCTCGACAAGCACGCGAATTTATTTGACGAACTTGGCGTCGATGCGAAGAACGGCATCGGTGATGCGTATGAGAAGATCGCCGACCTTCCCGACGATCTGCGCGCCGTTATCGAAGCCGATATCGAAGCGGTCTACGAAACACGGCCGGCGCAGGCAATGGTCGATTCGGACCGGGGCATCACCAACCTGCACGTTCCCAGCAACGTGATCATTGATGCATCCATGCCGGCGGCAATTCGCGCGTCGGGCAAGATGTGGGGCCCGGACGGCAAGTTGCACGACATCAAAGCCGTGATTCCGGATCGCTGCTATGCAGGCATTTACCAGGAAGTCATCGACTTTTGCCGCGAGCACGGCGCCTTTGACGTGACCACGATGGGCAACGTCTGCAACGTTGGCCTGATGGCGCAGAAGGCGGAAGAGTATGGCTCGCACGACAAGACCTTTGAAATAGCCGCACGGGGTGAGGTGCGCGTCGTCGACGACGCCGGCAAGATCATCATGCAGCATCCGGTGGACGCGGGCGATATCTGGCGCATGTGTCAGACCAGGGATCTGCCCATTCGAGACTGGGTCAAGCTCGCAGTGACACGTGCAAGGGCAACGAATTTGACCGCGATTTTCTGGCTTGACGAAAACCGCGCACACGATCGCAATTTGATCGAAAAGACCAATTCCTATCTGCGCGAGCACGATACCACCGACCTCGATATTCGAATCATGTCGCCCGGCGATGCGATGCGCGAGACCCTTGAGCGCGTACAGCGAGGTGAGGACACGATCTCGGTGACGGGCAATGTGCTGCGCGACTATCTCACCGACCTGTTTCCCATACTCGAGCTGGGTACGAGTGCCAAGATGCTCTCGATAGTGCCGCTGCTCGCCGGAGGCGGCCTTTACGAGACTGGCGCGGGCGGCTCCGCGCCCAGGCACGTGCAACAGTTCCTGAAGGAAGGACATCTGCGTTGGGATTCGCTCGGCGAGTTCCTTGCGCTCTCCGTATCGATAGAAGATCTGGCCGACAAGAGCGGCAACCGGAGGGCTCGCATCATTGCGAACGCGCTCAATATCGCCAATGCCCGCTACCTGGACGAAAACAAGGCACCGTCGCGCAAGGTCGGCGAGATCGATAATCGCGGCAGTCATTATTATCTCGCACTCTACTGGGCCGAGGCGGTCGCCGCAGATTGCAGCGATATCGATCTCGCCGAACGCTTCGAAGCAGCCGCACGTGCTCTGTCCGAAAACCAGTCGGCGATTCTCGACGAGCTGAATGCCGCGCAGGGAATGCCGGTCGATACTGGCGGCTATTACAACCCGGACGAGGCCCTGGCAGCCGCGGCGATGCGTCCCAGCGCCACGCTGAATGCAATCATCGATTCTGTTTAAACAGCTTGGGCCCGCTGCAGCCCTGAATTCACAGCCGGAAGGGCAGCGCGGTATCCGCTTTTATTTCCTTCAGCACGATGTTTGAGCGCACCTGGGACACGCCCGGCAGTTTGAAGATGAACTCGTCGAGAAAGGTGTTGTAGGCGTCGATATCCTCGACGACGACGCGCAGATGAAAATCGGATTCCCCGCTGGTCGCAAAACACTCCAGGATCTCCGGGTGGCGCCGCACCTCGCGGATGAAGCGATCGACGTTTTCCCGTTCGTGACGCGCGAGCGACACGTGCACGACGGATGACAGCCCGAAGCCCGCCTTGCGCGTATTTACGATGGCGGCGTAGCGATCGATGATGCCGGCCTCCTCCAGGCTCTTCACCCGTCGCCAGCAGGCCGAACTCGACATGCCGACCCGCTCGCTCAGATCCTGCATGGTGAGTCGACTGTCGCGTTGCAGTTCGGCGAGTATCTGCTGGTCCTTGCGTTCAAGCATAGTTTTCCGGCCTGTACCGATGATTTCGAATATTTTATCATTTTTTGTAATATTTCCAGCAAAATATTCCGAATCAGGCTTAATAATCGGCATGATTGGGATCGCCTCGCGCGCCAGATCTGCGACACTTGGGGGTCTCCCTCGCCTGCCCGGACCGCCATGTCTGACACCGCCATGAAGAACCCTCATTACCCGCTCGACAACTACGAGCTGGTCGATCGCTACCGGCGCGAGTCCGGCCGCGTGTTGCTGACCGGAACCCAGGCGCTGGTTCGCATCCCGCTGATGCAGCGCACCCTCGACAAGGCCGGCGGCCTGAACACGGCCGGTTTCATCAGCGGCTACCGCGGCTCGCCGCTCGGCATGGTCGACCAGGAGCTTTGGCGCGCGAGGCGCTTCCTCGACGAGAGCCACATCGAGTTCCTGCCCGCGGTGAACGAGGATCTTGCCGCAACGGCGATACTCGGATCCCAGCAGGTCGAAACCGATCCGAATCGAACGGTCGATGGCGTCTTTGGCATCTGGTATGGCAAGGGACCGGGCGTTGATCGCGCGGGCGACGCGCTCAAACACGGCAATGCCTACGGCAGCTCGCCACACGGCGGCGTGCTGGTCGTCGCCGGGGACGATCACGGCTGTATTTCGTCGTCGATGCCACATCAGTCCGACGTCGCGTTCCTGACGTTCATGATGCCGCACCTGAATCCGGCCAGCGTCGCCGAGTATCTCGAATTCGGCCTGTATGGCATCGCGCTGTCCCGCTTCTCCGGCATGTGGGTAGGCTTCAAGGCGATCTCGGAGACCGTCGAGTCGGCCATGTCGATAGAGCTGCCACCGTATCCGCAATTCCAGATACCCGAAGACTTCACGGCGCCCGCGAGCGGACTGCATTACCGCTGGCCGGACTTCCCGGGTCCGCAAATCGAAGAACGCCTGGAAGCCAAGAAAGCGGCGACGCTGGCCTTCGCCGCAAGCAATCCGATCGACCGCAAGGTGTTCGACGTCAGCGACGCGCGCTTCGGTATCGTCACAACCGGCAAGGGGCACCTGGATCTCATGGAAGCGCTGCGCCTGCTGGGCATCGACGCCTCCGAGGCCCGCCGCGTTGGCATCGACGTCTACAAGGTCGGCATGGTCTGGCCGCTGGAGCCGCAGGGTGCCCTGGAGTTTGTGCGCAACAAACACGAGGTACTGGTCGTCGAGGAAAAGCGCGGCATCATCGAAAGCCAGTTCAAGGAATATTTTTACGACTACCCGGGACGCAAGCCGCTGCGCATGGTTGGCAAGGCGGATGAAAAAGGCGAACGACTGGTACCCTGGGTCGGCGAATTGTCGCCGCTCATGCTGGCGCCGATCGTCGCCGAGCGGCTCGACCGGGAGTTTGGCGGCCGTCGGTACTCCCGGCGCGCCGAGGAATTGCAGCGCCTGCGCGCGACGCCCATCGAGATCGGCGGCGCGAAACGCATGCCTTACTTCTGTTCGGGATGCCCGCACAACACGTCAACCCGGGTACCGGAAGGCTCCCGTGCGCTGGCCGGCATCGGCTGTCATTTCATGGCGAGCTGGATGGACCGCGACACCGACGGTCTCATCCAGATGGGCGGCGAAGGCGTGAACTGGATTCCACGCTCAAAGTTCAACGGCGGCCAACATGTCTTTCAAAACCTGGGCGACGGAACCTTCTATCACTCGGGTTCACTCGCGATTCGCCAGGCTGTCGCAGCCAACACGAACATCACCTACAAGATACTCTACAACGATGCGGTCGCGATGACCGGTGGCCAGCCGGTCGACGGCCCGGTTTCGGTGCAGTCCATCGCGCATTCAGTGAGAGCCGAAGGTGTACAGCGAATCGCGCTCGTCTCCGACGAACCCGAGCTATTCGACAGCGGTGAATTCCCTGCCGGCACCAGCATCTCACACCGCCGGGAAATGGATGCCGTGCAGCGCGAGCTGCGCGACATCCCTGGCGTTACCGTGCTGATCTACGCACAGACCTGTGCCACCGAGAAAAGACGCCGGCGCAAGCGCGGCAAGATGGCCGAGGCAAAGCGGTTCGTCGTCATCAATGACCTGGTTTGCGAAGGATGCGGCGACTGCTCGGTGGAATCCAACTGCCTGTCCGTGGTGCCGAAGGAATCGCCGTTTGGCCGCAAACGCCAGATCGACCAGAACAGCTGCAACAAGGACTACTCCTGCCTGAACGGATTTTGCCCCAGCTTCGTCACGGTGGAAGGAAGCGTGACGCCGCGGGCGGCGAGCGCCGTCGGGCAGACCGGGTTCGATGCGCTCGCCGCGACGCTCGCCGATCCGGAGCTGCCGGCCATCGACGACTGCTACGACCTCCTGGTTACCGGCGTGGGCGGCACCGGCGTCATCACGGTAGGCGCCCTGATCACGATGGCCGCCCACCTGGAAGGCAAGGGAGCGTCGGAGCTCGACTTCATGGGCTTTGCGCAGAAATTCGGCCCGGTGCTGAGCTACCTGCGCATCGCCAGGGAACCGGCCAGCATCAACCAGGTGCGAATCGAGCCAGGCCGGGCGGATGCACTGATCGGCTGTGACCTCGTCGTCAGTTCTTCGCCGAAGGCCTCGATAACCTACCAGCGAGACAGGACCCGGGCGCTGGTCAACAGCGCGGAGATGATGACCGGCGATTTCATCAGGCACCGTGACGCCGACCTGCGGGGCCAGGACAGGATCGCGGCGATCGCCGAAGCCCTGGGTGACGGCCGGCTCCGGACGATAGACGCCAACGCCCTGGCGGAAAAACTCACAGGCGACACGATTTACGCCAATGTACTGATGCTTGGCGCGGCCTGGCAGTCCGGCCTTGTGCCGGTATCGTTGCGCGCGCTGATGCGTGCAATCGAGCTGAATGGCGTGAAAATTACGGAAAACCAGGCGGCATTTACCTGGGGCCGCATCGCGATCGCCAATGCTGATGCCATTGCGGCACTGGTCAATTCGGCAACGGTGTCGCCCCAAGGAACGATCCGGGAATCGCTCAAGGAATCGCTCGATCAGCTTGTGGAACGGCGCCGATCGTACCTGGTCGACTACCAGGACAAAGCGCTTGCCGGACGCTACATTGCAATGCTCGAGAAGATTCGCGCGGCGGAAGCCGCGCTTTCCGCGGGGCGGGAATTGACAGAGGCCGTGGCGCGCAGCTATTTCAAGCTGCTAAGTTACAAGGACGAGTATGAAGTTGCGCGCCTGCACAGCCAGAAGGAATTTCTCGATGCCATTCGCCGTGACTATGGCGAGAAGACGACGCTGCAATTTCACCTGGCGCCACCGCTTCTGAGCCGCGGCAAGGACGCACGCGGCCGGCCGCTCAAGAGAGCGTTCGGCGCGTGGCTGCTACCGGTATTTCGCGTGCTCGCCAGACTGCGCGGTCTGCGCGGCACCGCGTTCGATATTTTCGGCAAGACGGCAGAGCGGCGTGCGGAGCGCGCGTTGATCGTGGAATTCGAACAGCGGATCGATGAGCTGCTGAACCTCGTGGACGCGGACAATCTCGCCGACATCAGTGGTATTGTCGCGCTATACATGGATATTCGCGGATTCGGCCCGGTGAAAGAAGCGTCTATGCGCGAGGTACGCGTGGCAGTGGAAAACGCGATGCAGCAACTCACCGATGAGAACCGCAAAGCGGCCTAGGATCCGCGTTACCTTCTATGATCGAAATCCAGTACGAGTTCGAGCAGCGGCCCGAGAATGGCGAGACCATGGCAATCGCCGAAGGTATCGTCTGGCTGCGTATGCCACTGCCCTTTTCCCTCAGGCACATCAATCTATGGCTGCTGCGCGATGATGCGGGCTGGGTCATCGTCGACACCGGCGTCGATACGCGCACCAGTCGGGGCGTCTGGGAGCGAACGTTCAACGGCGCGATGTCCGGCGACCCTGCCAGTCACGTCGTCGCAACGCATCTGCACCCGGACCATGTCGGCTGCGCCGGCTGGCTGGTGCACCGTTTCGACGTCGACCTGTGGATGACACGCGATGAGTACATGCTGTGCCGCATACTCGCGGCCGACACGGGCCGCAGCGCACCGGACGAAGGTATTCGCTTTTACGTGGGCGCCGGATTTACCGACGAACAGGTGAACGCCTATAGAAGTCGCTTCGGCATGTTCGGCAAGTTCGTACATGCGCTTCCCGAAGCCTACAAGCGTATGTCCGATGGTGATGTGCTCGAGTTTGCCGGCGCCGACTGGGAAGTCATTGTCGGAAGCGGCCATTCGCCCGAACACGCCTGTCTCTACGACGAGGACCGGAATATCCTCATTGCCGGCGACCAGTTACTGCCAACCATCTCTTCGAACGTGAGCGTCTGGCCGACAGAGCCACTGGCCAATCCGCTGAAAGACTGGTTCGAATCGCTGGAAAAACTGGGAAATCGCCTGCCGGAGGATGTGCTGGTACTCCCGGCACACGGCAAGCCGTTCCGGGGGGCGCACCTGCGTCTCGAGGCGCTGGCGAAGGATCATGAACAACGGCTCGACGCCCTGCTCGACAGCTGCGCAGAGCCGAAGCGAGTCGTGGACCTGTTCGGGTCCCTGTACAGAACCACGATCGACGACGACAACCGGATCATGGCTACTGGCGAAGCTATCTCGCATCTGAACTACCTCTGCGCGAGCGGCGAACTCATCGCCGAGACCGATGCGCATTACGTGAGCTGGTATCGCCGCAGCTGAGGCCTGCCGCCGTCCTGTCGCGTACCCCGGTACGGGACAGGACCTTAGAAACCGGCCGCCTCGCCAAGGTGCATCGACAGCACCAGGAAGACGGCGCACAGCGCGAAAATCTTCAACAGCAGCGGCCCGACGAATCTGAACCAGGCAGCATATGGAACCTTGCCGAGCGCGAGCGCGCCCATCACCAGCGCGCTGGTGGGTACGATCATGTTGGTGAAGCCGTCACCAAACTGATAGGCAAGTACCGCGGTTTGTTGCGGCACGCCGGTGAGGGTCGCCAGCGGCGACATGATCGGCATCGTGACAAAGGCCTGGCCACTGCCCGATGGAATGAAGAAGTTGCAGACCGACTGAACCACGAGCATGCCAAGTGCCGACGCTTCCGCGGGCAGGCCTTCGAGCAGGCCAGCGATCGAGTGGACGATCGTGTCGATAATTTGTCCGTCGGTCAGAACGACTTCGATGGTGCGCGCGAATCCGACGAGCAGGGCCGCCGGAGTCATCGTCGCGGCGCCCTCGATGAAGATGCGGCTGGTCTCGGCGGCGGGCATACGCGCGATGAGCGCCGCCGCGATGCCGATCGCGAGGAAAATGGCGTTGAGCTCCGCGATGTACCAATGGTATTCGGAAACGCCAAACACGAAGCCGCACAAACCGAGCACGAAGACGGCGAGCACAGCAAGCCGGCGGCCTGTCATAGCCATGTCGGCCGGCACCTGAAAACCGACGCTGTAATCGATGTGCGCAACGAGGCTCGTTGACGGATCTTTTTGCACGCGCATCGCGTACCGGTAAATGTGATGAAAAGCGACGGCGAGAAACACGAACATGATTGCCAGGCGGAAAGCCCAGCCTGACGTCAGCGGTACGTCTGCGATATTTTGTGCAATCAGTACGCCGAACGGGTTGATTCCGGCACAACCCCAGCCAATGCCATAGGGAATCCAGACCATTCCCATTGCGACGATCGCATCCATGCGCATCGCCAGGCTCATCGTGACGATGATCGGCACCAGCGGCACATATTCCTCGCCCATGCCGATCGTGAACGATCCGATACTGAACAGCAGCAGGCAGCCACCGATCAAGAGCCACGGCGTCTTGCCCAGGCGCTCTACGGCACCGTGCAGGGCAGCATCGATGGCGCCGGTCTCGCGCAACACGGCAATGACGCCGCCGACCAGGAAGATAAGAAAGATGATGCCTTGCGCCGATTCGAGGCCTTCGGTGATTGCCAGGAGAAAGTGCCACGGTGGCAGCACGATGCTTTCGTCGCCTGCCAGGGTGGCATAGGTACCGTCGACGACGACACTGCGACCGGGCTCGTCGGGCACCGGAGCCCGTTCGAAACTGCCATGCGGGATCGCGTAAGACAGCAGCTGGGCCACGACGATAAAAGAGAAGATGAGTACGAGCGAGTCGATCGACCAACTGCTTTTCGACATGAACTTGTGACCTGATTGTCGTCTGCGTTGGCTCGAAGCCTAGCGAAGCCGCCGCTTGCGCGCAAAAAAAAGCCGGCGGCAATACTTGCCGCCGGCGGGTATCTCCTGCGCTTATGTTCCGCCGCGCCGCTGCTGGCGTCGGTCAATTCGCCTGTCTATGTTGTACCCGCGTCGATCGAGGCGCCGATCAATACGATCGCCCTTGCGATCGAGCCGTCGATCCGCTTTGTCGCCCTTGCGATCCAGCCTGCTGTCAATGCGATCGCCTTTTCGGTCCAGTCGCTCGGACAAGCGATCGCGACCGGCGGCCTCGGCGCGTTCCGAGCGACGATCGAGGCGCGCGTCGATGCGATCACCTTTGCGGTCAAGGCGCTGCTCGACCCGGTCGCCCCTGTTATCAAGACGATCTTCAATGCGATCACCGCGCTTGTCGAGACGATGCTCTATTCTGTCGCCGGCATCCGCGTACGCCGTCCCACAGAACAGCAGTGAAGCAATAATCGAAAAAATCCCTGTTCTCGAATCCATGTCGTATCTCCCGTTTCCCAGTATGTTGTTCAGTACCTAAAACGGCTCGCTGAGGAATCGGTTGACCGGAGGCCTCGATTCGAGACTCGATATTGTCAAATACGAGGGGGCAGACTGGCTGCCAGCGGTGTGCGGGGCCTGGCGGCGATCCGTACGGCGATCGTGACGAGACCGCCGCCGACCCGCTCCGGATTCAGGTCTGGTCGTCCATGCCCGCACCAGGCGCGCACTCGGCGACACTCTTCATGCCGTTGCCGCAACCGGATTCCGAGGCATAGCTCTGGCTGGTGCCGACGATCTGACCGTTCGATGCCGTCAAGTTGAAGCGAAATTTTCCGGACGGCGTCTTCTTCTTGGCAAAGCGCTCGGGATTCGCGGAATTTTTCTTCACTGACTCGACGCCATTGAGGCACGCGGTCTTCGTCTTGTAGCCCTCACTGCTGAGAATATTCTGTCCGTTTGCCGCTTTCAGGCGAAACCGGAATTCACCGGCCTTGTCTTTATAAACTTCGAATTTTCCTGCCATCCCTATTTCCTCCGGGTTTTTTCAAAAAAATTATTGAGCAACTGCACAATCTTACTTGACGATGAACGTAACTTTCATCGTTACGCGATATTCCTTCACCGCCGCGTCCTTCACAACGACCTTTTGTTCCTTGATCCAGGCACCCTCTATGTTCTTCACGGTCTTGCTCATCTTACTGATTCCGTGCTGGATCGCATCCTCAAAGCTCTTGGACGATGACGCGGTGATTTCCGATGTCTTTGCAACACTCATTCGTTGTTCTCCTTTCATGAAATTGTGGATGAGCTTATATCATTCTTCAGGCCCTGACTCACCACCTGCAGAGAGGGCGACTTGCCACTCAATGCGGCGTCGACAGCCGGGCGGCTTGCCGGCGACCATGCTCCGGCGCAAAAGGCTGCTGCGGCGGCGGGCGTGGCCCCGGGCCGGGCGCGGCGTTCCCGAGCGCCACGGAGAGGCGATTCGGCGGATCATTGCGCATATTCGCCGGGCAGGTGATAGAATCGCCCGCACAGTGCGGGGGCAGTGTAATGGGCACGCTCGTGCTTACCCCGAAAAAGGCAGTTTATTGCTGCAATCCGATGCCGCCGCTGTGCGTCAGGCATCAAACCTATGGAGCTAATTGTTATGAGAATTTTCACCCGCGTTGTCACGGCGATGTGTTTCGCTACTCTGGGCGCTGGCAACGCACTCGCCGACGCCGAACCCGGTCAGGGCTATTTTTCCGCGATGGGATCCTACGTCGACGACGACGCCCAGCGCAACGTCGACGACGGTATCAACGGCGGTCAATTTGGCTTCGGCTACGCCATCAGCGATATCCTCAACGTAGAGGCCATGCTGTCCATTGCTACCGTCGACGGCGTTACTGCCCAGGAGCACATGGGTTTCGGTGTAGACCTGCAGCGCGTATTCCGCCGTGCGGAACGTTTCAGCCCTTACCTGTACCTTGGCGTGGGCTACTTCTCGGTCGATCCTGCCGGTCCCGTGGACACGGACGACAGCCCGATGTACTCGCTCGGCGCCGGCTTCCTCCTGGACCTGTTCGAATCCAACAATATCGCGCTGCGTGGCGAGTATCGCCGTCGCAAGGACTCGGCGTCGCCCTCTGCCAGCGCTGACTTCAGCGACGATATCGTCAGCCTGGGCCTGCAGATTCCGTTTGGCCGGGGCACGCCGAAATTCGTCGATTCCGACGGTGATGGCGTCGCCGATGGAAGCGACCGCTGTCCGAACACGCCCCCCGGCACCCGGGTGGATGCATATGGCTGTGAAGTCGACAGCGATGGCGATGGCGTGAAAGACTCCATGGACAAGTGTCCGGGCACGCCGCGTGGCGTCCCCGTCAATGCCGATGGCTGCCCGATGGACAGCGACGGTGACGGTGTCAGCGACGACAAGGACAAGTGCCCGAACACGGTGCGGGGCGCCAAGGTTGGTCCGGATGGCTGTGAGCTGGACGGTGACAAGGACGGTGTCGTCGATCGTCTCGACGAATGCCCGAACAGCGCGCCGGGCGCACAGGTGGACATCAAGGGCTGTGAGATCAAGGCCGAGATTCGATTGCAGGGCGTCAACTTCCAGACCAATTCGGACCGGTTGTTGCCGGGTGCCACCAGCGTGCTGGATGACGCGGTTGCGACGCTCAAGAAGAACCCGACGATTACCGTCGAAGTTGCCGGACACACGGACAGCGACGGTGCGGCCGAATACAATGAAGGTCTTTCGGCTCGACGCGCGACGACAGTACGCGACTACCTTGCCTCGAACGGAATTGCAGAAAACCGCATGACCGTGCGCGGCTACGGCGAGTCACAGCCGATTGCTGACAACGGCACGCGTGAGGGTAAGGCACAGAATCGCCGCGTCGTTCTGCGCATTATCGAGCGCTAGCCTTAAATCACGGCGCGAACGGCCCTGTGGTCGTTCGCCGCGACTCGAAGACGCGCGCAGCCCAATGCTGCGCGCGTTTTTTTTTGCCTTAAGGCAGTCCTGCCTGCATTGCCAAGGGCAGATACGGCCGGCATGTGGTAACTTACCGGGCGTCTGCACAGCGCTCTCGCGAGTCCTTCGATGCCCCTATTCAAACGAACCTTGAGCGAATTCCTGTTTCGCCGCTTCATGCTGAAGCACTATGCTTCCAACCTGCTGGTCGACATGAACCTGGAGGCCAAGAAAAGCACGCTCGAGTACATCAAGGCCAACATGGTGGACGCGCCCTATTTCGAGAAGCACCCGGCGCTGGTGAAATACGCGCTTTCCTGTGTCGAAAAGGACGGACTCACGCTGGAATTCGGGGTTGGACGAGGCAAGTCGATGCGCTGGATTGCGCCCCTCTCGCGCGGCACGGTGCACGGTTTCGATTCCTTTGAGGGAATCCAGGAGCATTGGAACGGCAACCCGATCGGTGCGTTCGCACAGAAGCGCATGCCGAAGGTGCCCGACAACGTCGAGTTTCACGTCGGCTATTTCGATGCCACGCTGCCCGACTTCCTGAAGCAGTACAAGGACCCGGTCGCCTTTCTGCACGTCGATTGCGACCTCTATTCATCGACGGTGACGATTTTCGACGCGCTTGGCGAGCGTCTGCAGCCGGGCGCCATCGTGCTGTTCGACGAGTACTACAATTTTCATCGCTGGCAACAGCATGAGTTCCGGGCTTTCCAGGAATTCGTGCGGAAATCCGGCGTCAAGTACGAGTACATTGCTTTCTCGGTAACCGGCCAGCAGGTAGCCGTGCGTATCCTCGATAACCCTGTCTACTCCGGGTAAGCAGGCCGCATGGCGATTCGTTCACTGTGTGTCACGGAAAGCGCGGATCGCCCGACGATCGCGAGCTTCGTCGGCATGCACAACGCCGGCATCGAAATTACCGTGGTCTGCCCGGCAGACCACCCCAACAATCAGACGCTCCGCGACGCCGGCGTGCCAACGGTGGATATTCGCCTTCCCGGAAACTTCGACAAGGCCGGCATCGCCGCACTGCGCGAAGAACTCGTTCGCGGCCGATACCACATCATGCATACCTTCAATAATAAGGCGGTGAGCAACGGACTTCGGGCGTGCAGGGGTCTGCCGGTCAAAATCGTCTGTTACCGCGGTATCGTCGGCGCGGTTGGCTTTCTGGATCCGATGTCATGGATGCGATACCTGAACCCGCGTATCGATCGTATCGTCTGCGTGGCCGACGCCATACGCCGGCATTTTCTCGAGATGCGGCCGGCTTTCCTGCGCATGCCGGCGTCCCGGCCCGTAACCATTCACAAGGGGCACAAGCTGGAATGGTACGACGCAACGCCGGCCGATCTGACGGCTTTCGGTATTCCCGGGGACGCCTTCGTGGTCGGCTGCACCGCCAACTACCGGCCACGAAAAGGCATCGACTTTCTCATCGATGCATGCGAAGCGCTGCCGGATGATGTGCCCGTGCACCTGCTGCTCGTCGGCCACATGGACGCAGCGAGCCTGAGTCGGCGGATCGCAAGGAGCCCCATCGGCGAGCGCATACACCGCGTGGGCTTTCGCACGGATGCGCCGGCGCTCAGCGCCGCCTGCGATGTCTTCTGCCTGCCTTCTACCAAGCGAGAGGGCCTGGCACGCTCGGTGATCGAGGCCATGGCGTACCGCGTTCCGCCGATCGTGACCGACAGCGGCGGCAGTCCGGAATTGGTCGTCGACGGCGTCTCGGGTTACGTCGTGCCCCCCAGGGACGCCCGGGCGATCGCCAACGCCATTGAGAAATTGTACCGGGATCCCGCGTTGCGACGCCGCATGGGCGACGCCGCGCGCACGCGCATTGCAACGGACTTCCGCAACGAGGAGACGGTCAGAAAGACCATCGCGCTGTACCGGGAACTGGTACCCAACCCCGACTGATTGACGGTTGCGACGCTCGCATAAATGCATGATTATGCGAGTGCAGCAGGCAAGCACGGGGAAACAGCGATGAACAGCGCCGATAAGTCCGGGTTCGATCGTGACGAAATGCCCTTCGTCGCCGGCTGCAGGAAACTGTCCCCCTGGGCGCCTTTTCGGTGGCTGAAACTCGGCATCGCGGATTTTATTCGGGCCCCGCAGCAGAGCCTTGCCTACGGCCTGGTCGTTGCGCTGCTGATCGGCATCGTCTGTTTGCTGGCCTGGTTCCAGGGTAGCCAGTGGTTCATGTTCGCGATGCTCGGCGGTTTCGTTTTTCTCGCGCCGCTCACCTGCATTGGCCTTTACGCGATCAGCGCGCAGCTCGAGCGAGGCCAGGAGCCACAAATGGCACGCAGCCTCCGCGCCGCCTTTAAACGTCATTTCGGCAACGAGATGATATTTGCGCTGGCGCTGCTGGTTGTCTTCCTGCTGTGGGCCCGATCGGCCGTCATGGTCACCGTCTTCTTTCCCACGGACGGCGAGGCGACTACCAGGGAACTGGCCACCTATCTCGGCTTCGGCTCAATGATCGGCGCGGTATTTGCCACGATTACCTTCTCCGCCAGTGCGTTCTCGTTGCCCATGATCATGCACCGCGATGTCGACAGCATCACGGCGATCGTAACGTCGATCAATGCCGTGCTGCGAAACAAGCGTGCGATGATCGTGTGGCTGACGATCATCGTTGTCCTGCTTTTGGTCGGCGTCGCGACTGCGTTTATCGGGCTCGTCGCAATCGTGCCGGTGATCGGTTACGCCGCCTGGCACGGCTATCTCGAAACCATCGATGCGGAGCCCTTCCCGCGACACGCGGAAGGGATTACCGCGACACCCAGAACCACAGCCCGCGATTAGAGTTCAAGCACCGCATAGGCGGCGCCCAGCAACCCCGGCTGGTCGTAGGTAATCAGCCGCGTCGGAATGCGCTTCATCAATGCACGATGTCTTCCTTTCGCCTCGAAAGCCTTGCGGAAACCGCTTGCTTCGAGCATGTCGGGGTAGCGCTTCGCGATGCCGCCGGCGATGTAGACGCCGTCAACGGCGCCAAGCGTCAACGCAACATCACCCGCGACCTGGCCCAGCAGTTCGAAAAACAGGTCGACGGCTTCCGCTGCCGCGTTGCCGGGGCTTCGTTCCGCGAAGATCTCGGCTGCTGAAAGCTTCGGTCCCGACTCGCAGCGGATCGTCTGCAGAGCAAGATAAATATTCTCCAGTCCCGATCCGGCAATGAGCCGCTCGGCGGAGACGCGCTCGAACCGCCCACGCAGCACCTTGAGTATCTGCAGCTGCAGCTCGGTCTCCGGGGCGAAGCCAACATGCCCGCCCTCGCCCGTGATCGGCAGCAGCGTTTCACCGCGACGGCACAGGCCGGCAACGCCAAGCCCGGTGCCAGGACCGAGAATAGCCACATTGAAGTTCGTTTTCGGCAAGCCGTCGTGGTCGCGAGCGCCTATCGATCGAACCTCGCTTTCTGCCAGCTGCGGGATCGAGTACGCAATCGCCGTGAAATCGTTCAGCAGGCGCACGGCCCTGACACCGAAGCTCTCGCCGAGCTCTGCGGCCGAAACATCCCAGTGGTTGTTCGTGACCTTGACCCTGTTGTCGATTATGGGGCCGGCGGCGGCCAGGCAGACTGCGTCGGGACGGTCCGCAATGGTTCCGGACAGGTAGTGGCGGATGGCGTCCTCGACCGTCGCAAAGTCCTCGCACTGCAACTCGAGGAGGCTGTGAAACCCGGGTCTGTCCGGTGTCGCCAGTGCGAATCGCGCATTGGTTCCGCCGATATCTCCAATCAGCAAGCAGCGGTCTTTCATTAACGGTCACCCTGCCAGGTATGGCCTCGCGTCGCGCAACAGTTGCGACATGCTCTCACAACTGTATTCGTTGCGCAGCCGAAGCCCTTCAATACCGGCGTGACCCGAACAGGGTCGCTCCCTGTTCCGCGCCGGTCACGCGTTCGCGAAACGCCGCGAAGAGTTCCCGGCCCCTGCCTGCTTCCCCACCCGGGTTGGCTTGTGGCGATTCGCGTTTGCCGATATCCGTAACCCCCGGCAACCCGAGCACCCCGCCGACTGCGTCAATACTGATCATGTCCCCGTCACGAATCCTGCCGATCTCACCGCCATCGACCGCTTCGGGCGTGACCTGGATTGCGGCCAGTACTTTGCCCGACGCCCCCGACATGCGCCCATCGGTCAGCAGCGCCACCTTGTATCCACGGTTTTGCAGCACACCCAGGTAGGGCGTCAATTTGTGGAGCTCCGGCATGCCGTTGGCACGCGGGCCCTGGTGCGTAACGACGGCGACGAAATCGCACTCGAGTTCTTCATTATTGAACGCATCGACGAACGCCTGCTGCGATCGAAACACGCGTGCCGGCGCGGTAATCGAATGATGCGCGACATCGACGGCCGAAACCTTGACGATTGCGCGGCCGATCTGGCCCGTTAGCAGCCGCAGGCCGCCCTCCGGGCTGAATGGGTCCGAACACGGTCGCACGATGTCGGCATCCAGTGACGTGGTCTGCGCGTCAGACCATTCGAGCCCGCCCTCCGCCACGCGCGGTTCCCGGCAAAAGCGGCGCAGCCCCGGACCGAGAATGGTCTTGACGTCTTCATGCAGCAGACCGTTGTCGAGCATGTCGGAGATGATAAAACCCAGGCCACCTGCCGCATGGAAATGATTCACGTCCGCCGTGCCGTTCGGGTACACGCGCGACAGTTGCGGCACAACCCCGGAGAGTTCCGAGAAGTCCTGCCAGTCAATCTGAATGCCGGCAGCCGCGGCGATGGCGACCAGATGTATCGTGTGATTGGTTGAACCGCCGGTCGCCAGCAAGCCGACGATTCCGTTGACGATCGCTTTCTCGTCGAGCACCTCAGCCAGTGGCCGATAGTCCTTGCCCAGATGGGTACCCTGCAGCACGGTTGCTACCGCATCGCGGGTCAGGAGTTCGCGAAGCCGGGTACCCGGGTTGACGAAGGAGCCGCCGGGAAGCTGCAGACCCATGAACTCCATCAGCATCTGGTTGCTGTTGGCAGTACCGTAGAATGTGCAGGTGCCGGGCGCGTGGTAGGCGGCCGATTCAGCTTCGAGAAGTTCCTCCCGGCCAATCTTGCCGGCGGCATACTCCTCGCGGATACGCGCTTTCTCCTTGTTGCCGAGCCCCGACACCATCGGGCCCGCGGGAACGAACACGACGGGCAGATGACCGAAAGACAGCGCGCCGATCAGGAGGCCCGGAATGATCTTGTCGCAGACGCCGAGGCACAACACGGCATCGAACATGTTGTGCGACAGGGCGATCGCCGTCGACATGGCGATAACGTCACGACTGAACAAGGACAGATCCATGCCGTCCGTCCCTTGCGTAACGCCGTCGCACATCGCCGGAACGCCACCGGCAAACTGGGCAACGGCGCCATTCGCGGCCGCAGCAGCTCTGATGATGTTCGGGTAGGTCTCGAACGGCTGGTGCGCGCTGAGCATGTCGTTGTAGGCCGAAACGATACCGATATTCGGTACGACATGACCCTTGAGCGCCTGCTTGTCGGCGCTGCCGCAGGCCGCGAAACCATGCGCGAGATTGCTGCATGACAAGCCGCTGCGTACCGGGCCCTCGCCCGCCGCCGCCTCTGTACGCGCGAGATACTCTTTGCGCGCCGACTCGCTGCGCGCCACGATGCGTTCTGTGACCCGCTCGATCGTTGCATTCACTGCCATTGGACCTCCATCATGGCGCCCAGAAAACGCGTACCGGCGCACGCTTCTGCCGCAACAATCGCGAAACTGGATAACCGTTCGCCTCTCTTAGTGCCTCTTTGTAGACGTCCAGCTTTTGCTGGCCGAAGAACAGCAGCACGATTTCATCGCTGCGGGAAATCGCGGCCAGCGTCATGCTGATTCGTCGATGCGAGCTTGCGGCCGACGCAACCGGGATGTAGAGAAGACCGCTCTCTACGTCGAGGCCCAGTGGCAGCTGCTCTGAATCCGGAAACAGGGACGCAAAATGGCCGTCGGCGCCCATGCCGATCAGGGAACAGGCGAACGGCAGGACCGGCAGGGGATCCTGCAGTGCCTCGCAACGTTCTTCGGGTGACATGCCGTCCGCGTAGACAGGGACCAGCATGGCTGATGCCGCCTTGTCCACCAGCAGCGAGTCACGAACCAGCTTTTCGTTGCTGTCGTCGTGGTCTGCCGGGACCCAGCGTTCGTCGCTCAGCAATAGCTGCACACGCTGCCAGTCCAGGGGCGTTTTCGACAATGCGGCAAAACACTGCTGCGGCGTTGTTCCGCCACTGACGATCAGCGACGCCTCGGCCTGGTTGTCCAGGCGATTGGCCAGCAATTCCGCAATGCGTTTCGCGGCCGCTTGCGAGGCTTCGAGCCTCGATTCGAAAAAATGCTCAGTCATGTTTACTCATCCGGGTACCAGGCACGACCGTCGCGATCCAAGAGGAGTGACGACGCCGTCGGCCCCCAGGATCCCGCGACGTAGGACTCTACTTTCTGTTCCGTGGCCGTCCAACCTTCGATAATTCCATCGATCCAGTGCCACGCTGCCTCTACTTCGTCGCGGCGCATGAATAATGCCGGATTACCGCGCAGCACTTCCATCAGCAGGCGTTCGTAGGCATCCGGGTAACCGATGCCGAAGGTCTCGGCGAAACTCAGGTCGAGCCCGACAGGCCTCAGGTTGAAGCCGCCCGGGCCGGGTTCTTTCGCCATGACCGAAAGCTGCACGCCTTCATCCGGCTGCAAGCGGATGCGCAACAGATTGGGCGATACCTTGTATTTCTGCTCCGGGAATATCGAATGCGGTACATCCTGAAACTGCACGACTATCTCCGAGTGCTTGCCCGGCAGACGCTTGCCGGTTCGAAGGTAGAACGGTACGTTCGACCATCGCCAGTTCTCGATTTCGAGCTTCAGCGCAACAAACGTCTCGGTGCTGCTCGACTCGCCATTGAGCTCGTCGAGATAGCCCGGCACGGTCGTCTTCCTGATGGCGCCAGCCGTGTACTGCCCGCGCACCGAGTTTGCACGAACCTCGCTTGCGGTAATCGCTTTCAGCGAGCGGAGTACCTTGATCTTCTCATCGCGGACGGCATCGTGCTCCAGGCTGGACGGCGGCTCCATCGCGAACAGGCAAACCAGTTGCAGTATGTGATTTTGCACCATGTCGCGCAGTGCGCCGACGCGATCATAGAACTCGATGCGTCCTCCGACGCCGAGATCCTCGGCGACGGTAATCTGTACATGATCGATGGCGCTACGACGCCAGAGCGGTTCGAACAGCGAATTGGCAAAGCGCAGTGCGAGCAGGTTCTGCACGGTTTCCTTGCCAAGATAGTGGTCGATACGGTAGATCTGATTTTCTTCGAAGCACTGGCCTACGGCATTATTGATCTCGCAGGCCGACAGGTAGTCTCGCCCGAGCGGCTTCTCCAGCACGATTCGGCTTTTCGCCGTGACCAGCCCGTTGCTCTTCAGGCCCTGGGCGATCGCTCCGAACAGGCCGGGCGCGGTCGCGAGATAGGCGACTCGTATGTGCTCTTCCTTGCCCGAGAGCACCTCGACGAGAGTGCCCCAGCCATCATGCTCGAATGCGTCGGCCTGCACGTAGTGAATGCGCCGACTGAATGACCGCCAGTGCGCTTCGTCGAAATCGCCCTCTCTGAGATTCTCGTGCAGACACGCCTCGACCATGTTCACGTATTCGTCGCGCGTGAGCGTGCTGCGACTGGCCGCGATAATGCGGCTGTCGGCGGTCACCTGGCCGTCGCGGTCGCGGTGATACAAAGCGGGCAGCAGTTTGCGCATCGCCAAATCGCCGGTACCACCAAAAATGATCAGGTCGAATGTCTCGACCGGAACGAGCTGAGCCATTGGGCTTCCCCTGGACTTTTCGGAATTTTACTACATTTCTGGCCTATTGCGGCACGTTTTTGGTGATTTCTGCTGAAATAACCTGTAATTTTACTACATGCTATCGACTATCACGAGTGCGCTGCCCGACTTGAGCCCGTCCCAGCGACGCGTCGGCCAGTGGGTGCTCGAGCATCCGCGCGAGGCGACCCGCGTCACGCTTGCGCGCCTCGCCAACGAGTGCCAGACGAGCGAACCAACGGTACTGCGATTCTGCCGTCATATCGGCCTCGGTGGATTCCGCGAACTCGCGATTCGCCTCACTGAGGCGCTCAGCAGCCCTGTCGCTTTCGTGCACCGGAGTGTCGGGCCCAATGACTCGAGCGCCGACGCCGCTACCAAGGTGATGGACGCGTCCATTCAGTCGCTCATCGAAATGCGCGCGCAGCTCTCGTCAATGCCAATCGATGAAGCGGTTCGCGCCATGCAGTCCGCCAGGCAGATCGCTTTTGCCGGGCTGGGTGCCTCGGGTCATGTCGCGCGGGACGCCAGCCACAAATTCTTCAGGCTCGGCATACCCTGCACGTCCCTTACTGACACAACCATGATCCTGCAATTCGCCGCAATCGCGCACGCCAGTGATGTGATCGTGTTGCTGTCGCACACCGGCCGCTGGAAGGAATTCGCGCGTGCCGCGAGACTCGCCCGCGATCGCGGTGCCACTGTCATCGCTATAACCAACCCCGAGTCCGGGATCGCCAGAGAGGCCGGCCTGTTGTTTCCCTGCCGTCTGATCGAGGACACCAGTGTCTACACGCCGATGAGCTCGAGGCTCGCGCAGCTGGCCCTGCTCGACGCCATCCAGGTAGCACTCGCACTCGCCCAGGGCGAATCGGCGACCGATAGCCTGAGACGCAGCAAGGACGCGATAGCCGATTAATCCCGGCAATTCAGCTTCTTGCTTGTTGCCTGGCGGGAATTACCGGCGATTTCGGCGAATTCGGTCAGCTTCGCCAATGTGTTTCTATCGGTTTCCTCTGATTCAGTCGGCGGCCGATTGTGATACAAGGGTGGATTAAGGAAGTTGGCCTCTGACCAGCGATATGACGAAAGCCGCAAATCCGACCTCGCGCGATATTGCCGATCTTGCCGGTGTATCTCAGGCGACCGTATCGCGCGCCCTGAGAAACTCGCCGCTGGTACGCGAGGAAACGCGCCGGCGCATCCAGCAGATCGCACGTGATCTCAATTATTTCGTCAACCGCAATGCCGCGGGCCTGAGGACCCAGCAGAGTCATACGATTGCACTGCTGCTGTTCGATGAAACCGAGGGTGCCGACGCGCAGATCAATCCTTTTTTCCTCTCCATGCTGGGATACATCACACGCTCCGCGGCAAGCCTCGGCTACGACGTGCTGATCTCGATGCAACAGCTGACGGACGACTGGCACATCGAATATCAGGCAAGCAACCGTGCCGATGGCCTTATCTTGCTGGGCTATGGCGACTACCTTACGTATCGTGAAAAACTGACGGCGCTCGCGCGTGCGCATACGCGCTTCATGATCTGGGGTCCAACGATCAACGAGCAGCCGGGACACTCGATCGGCTGCGATAATGAAAGCGGTGGCTACAAGGCCGCGAAACACCTGCTCGACCTCGGCAGGCGCAGGATCGCGTTTCTCGGTATTACCTCTCGTCGTTGCCCGGAGTTCGCGGCGCGCTACCAGGGATTCAGCAGGGCGCACCGCGATGCGGGTATCGAGACCCATGACGAACTCAAGGTCGATGCAAACAACCTGGAATCACAGGGCTACCAGGCTGTCGAGGACCTGCTGGCACTGGGACACGAATTCGATGCGGTTTTTGCCGTGACGGACGTCATCGCCATTGGCGCGATGCGCGCGCTGCAGGCGCACGGCCTCGAGGTGCCGCGCGACGTCGCCGTCGTGGGATTCGATGACGTGCCGCTGGCGGCACATGTAACCCCGGCTTTGACGACGGTGCGCCAGGACATCCGGCAGGCGGGCGAGGGCCTGGTGGCGAGTATCGTCGGCCTGATCGAAGGACACCCGGTTGAGTCGGCGTTGATGGCGCCGGATCTCATCGTGCGCGAATCCTGCGGAGCCTGAGGCCTTATGGCTCCGATCAGGAGCTATTGCAGGAAGACTCTGTAGCTCCAGGGCTGCAGCTTGATCTCCGCTGCGGCATCCAGCTCTACTGCCTCAGCGGAAAAATACTCCCGGTAGCTGCCCGCATGCAGCGTGCCGCTGAAAGTGACCGTCTGCGGCTCATCCGAGAAGTTGATGACCGCGAGCACCTTGTCCCGGTCGTTGCGTCGCACGAAACTGAATACCTTGTCGGGCTCCGAGTTCCAGACTCTGATCATGCGCGCACCCCATTGCCCGTTCCAGAGCGCCGTATTCTGCTTCTTCAACGCGAACAGCCCGGCATACAGCTCGCCGATTGGGTGTTCGCGCCATTCAATCGGGTCTTTCTCGAAAAATTCGAGACGCTTCTGGTTACCCGCTTCCTGCCCGTTGTAGATCAGCGGCAGGCCTTCGCCGATGACCGACAACACGATTGCGGCTTCGAGGCCGTCGCCGAATGCCTCGAATTGCGTGGCCTCCCAGGCATTGGCATCGTGATTGCTCACGTAGGTCATGCGATAGGCCTCGCGCGGATAGGCGCTCTCGTTCCATGAGTAGTAGACGAACAGCCGGTTCAGATCCGCTTCGCCGTTCACGACGGCGCGCACGGCATCGTACCAGGACCACGCGTAGGTCATGTCGAATGCGCGTGCGTGCAGATCGCGCGACTCCCATTCCGCCAGCATGAACACCGGCTTGATCGCATCGAGTTCCGTGCGCACCTGGTTCCAGAAATCGACAGGCACGAATCCGGCGACATCACAACGAAAGCCGTCGATACCGACCTCCCGTACCCAGTACTTCATCGCATCGGCCATGTACTCGCGCAGAGCAGGCTTGCTGTAGTCCAGGTCGATGATGTCGGACCAGTCCCACCAGGGGGTCGGCCGGAAGTCGCCCTTGTAGTCGCGTTCGTACCAGTCCGGATGTTCGGTCCGCAGCGGGTTGTCCCATGCCGTGTGGTTGGCCACCCAGTCGAGGATCACGTACATCCCCAGCGCATGCGCCGAATCGACGAAGCGCTTCAGCTCATCCAGCGTGCCGAATTCGGGATTGACTCCCAGGTAGTCTTTCACCGAGTACGGGCTTCCAAGCTTGCCCTTGCGGTTCTCCTGCCCGATCGGGTGTATCGGCATCAGCCAGATAATGTCGACACCCAGTTTCTTCAGGCGCGGCAGCTGGGACACAGCCGCGGCGAAGCTGCCTTCGGCCGTGAACTGCCGCGTGTTGAGCTGATAGATCGTGGCGTTCTTCGACCAGTCCGGGTGTGCGATCCGCACGTAGGGCTGCGGCTCATGGGAACTGGCGGTAGCCGGCGGCGACGGCTGACTCGCGCAGGCGTCAAAAGCCAGCACGAGGCCGGCGATCAGTAAAACGTATCCTGTCTGTTTGAAAGCCATTTCAGCCTCCGAATTTCGGGCACTGGCTGGGAGTCTGCGCGGCAGAAAGTATTCCTACTGCGAAAGCGCCACAGCGGTCCATTTGTTCGATCTTTTTCGTTACGTAGCACCACTACGCGCCTCAAAAGATCGAATAACTTTCCGCGCCGTGGCACTTTCTCGCTACGGATATTTCTGCCGCGCAGACTCCTAGCGCATGTTGGCCGTCGCCCCTGCTTCATCGACGCTGACCGGCAGCCTGCAATTTCCCGAGCTCCGTCGCAAACGACCCGTTGTTCAGGGGCGAATCGAAGAGAAACACCCGGACGTCATGGGGTGGTACCACCGCGACGATCGTCGGTGAGCCTGCATCGACGATGACGCGTTCGCCCGTTGCCGCGTCGCGCCACGGACCGCTGCTCAAGCCTCTCTTTATTTCGAAGCTCGAGTTCGCGTCGCCCTTGTTGAGCAGCACCAGCGCGGTCTGGTTGCGACCGTCCTGCTGAAAGACGCGATAGAATGCGGCCGTATCCTCGCCGAATTCCAGGTTGAACTGCAATCCGCGCTGCAGCGCGATCGAGTTCTTTCGGATCGCCGCGATTCGTGACAGCGCCGCGTGAATCGGGTGCGACCTGGCGCGTTCGATGTTCTCCTGGCCGAAGTAATCCCGATTGCCCGCATGCTGATCCGCGCCCGCGCGAAACGCAATTTCCGATCCGTAGTACACGACGGGAATGCCGCGGCTGGTGAAAAGCCAGTTATTGGCATCGATAAAGCCACTGGCTTCCGCATCCATGCGCGGCATGTCATGATTATCGTAGAAGGTCATCAACTCGTACGGATTTTCGTAGATGCCGGTGTCGAGCTGAAGATAATCAAGCAGATTGCTGTACGCACCATCGTGCTTGCCGAACACGCTGACCATGGCCTCGCGCCCCGGGAAATCCAGCACGCTGATGCCGCCGTTTTCGGGGTACGTGTATTCGGCAAGCAATGCCGCATCGTAAGACCACGCCTCCGCGAACATGAAAAGTCCCGGGTGCTGTAGACGAAGTCGATCGGAAAACGCCTTCCAGAATGCGTGGGGCATGTGTTTGATCGTATCGATTCGAATTGCCGAGGCTCCTTCGGCGACCCATTTCGTATGCGCGGCAACACAGTAGTCGAGCACGTCCGGATTCTCGTAATCCAGGTCCGAAAGTTCGGCGAGATCCCGTTCGCGCCGGTAAAACGCATGCAAGGGATTCTGCGGATCAAGCTCGCTCGGGTAGAGATTGCCGTGATCGGCGACGAGCTTGCCGCTCGCATCGTAGATCTCGCCAAACTTTGGCTGGTCCTCCGGCATCGAAAACGACGGCGAGCCATGATTGCAGACGATGTCGAGCACGGTCTTCAGGCCATGTTCGTTTCTGAGACGCGCAGTCAGATCGGAGTAATCGAGGCCGACCGACGGCAGGTGTTCGTCCAGCTCGAAAAAATTGACGCCCCAGTAGCCGTGATAGCCGGTCTTGCCATAATCATTGGAACCGCCCTCGCCCGGCGCCTTGCCGCCGGTGAACGCCTCGTCCGGATTGTCAACGATCGGTGTCAACCAGATCGCCGTGAACCCCATATCGGCAATGTAATCGGCGTTGTCCAGAACGCCTTTGAAATCGCCGCCCAGGTAGCCGATATTCGCGGGCGGCGAACCGGCCAGGCGTATCGGACGATCGAAGGTGCCCAGCGCGACGCCACCCTGCTCTGGATAGTTGTTTTCCGGATCGCCGTCGACGAAGCGATCAGTTACCACGAAATACACCGCTTCCGATGCAAAGGGCTGCAGCGTGCCGAAGAACTCGGCGGGCACGACGACCGCATCCTCGACCTCCGTGACAGTGCCACAGGCGCTCAGCAACAAGGCGGCGCAGGCCGTAAATCGGGCGGAAGCAGCCTTCATTGCGGTTCCGCGGATTTGTCGACCAGCATTGTGGCCAGACCTGCCACCATCATCATGCAGCCGCCGACGACAAGCGCATAGATCGCCTGCAGCCCGAAGAACTCTCGCAGCAGCAGACCGAGCAGGCTTGCCGCCACCAACTGTGGTATGACTATAAAGAAATTGAATATGCCCATGTACACGCCCATCTTGTGCGACGGCAGGTTATTGGATAGCAGCGCATAAGGCAGCGACAGTATAGACGCCCACGCAAATCCAACGCCGATCATCGAAACGATCAAAAGCCTGGGGTCGCTGATGAAATAGAAGCTGATCAGCCCGATGCCGCCGAGCGACAGGTTGATCAGGTGACAGGCGCGGCAACCGAGCCGATTCGCAACGAAGGGAATCGCAATGGCGGCAAGCGCCGCGAAGCCGTTGTACGCCGCAAACAGGACGCCGGTCCAGTCAGCGCCGTCGTTGAAGCTGGCGCCGGACGCCTCCGTGGCGCCGTAGTGATGCGCCGTGACGGCGGCTGTGCCGTAGATCCACATCGCGAAAAGGGCGAACCAGGAAAAGAATTGCACGACGGCAAGCTGCTTCATGACCCGGGGCATGTGAAACAGGTCGTGCATGATCTCGGCGAAGCCGTTCTCCACCTGGCCCGCGTCTTTCAGGGAAGCCATGATCAGCTGGAACACGCCGAACACGGTCAGTCCGCCCGCCAGCACGTACAGCTCCTTGTCGAGGCCCGCGCTGATAATCCAGAACCACAGGCCAACACCGATCACCATGCTGATGATGCCACCGCGGCGATACTTCGACGCCGGCCGCGTCGAGGTATCCTCGGCGACATGCTCGGGCGGACGCGCGGCGTCGAATTCGGCCAGTTGCTGCGGCGAGTATTCCCTGGATCTAAACACCGTCCAGGAGACGGCCAGCAGAAACGCTGCGCCACCGATGTAGAAAGAGTACTTCACGGAAACTGGAATCTCGCCGGCCGGCGCCTCGTTGCTGATGCCGAACCAGTTCGCCATCATCCAGGGCAATGCGGAGGCGATAACGGCGCCGACGCCGATAAAAAACGTCTGCATTGCGAAGCCGCTGGTGCGCTGTTTCTCCGGCAGGTTGTCCCCGACGAAAGCCCTGAACGGCTCCATGGAAACATTGATACTTGCGTCCATGATCCAGAGCATGCCGGCGGCCACCCACAGGTACGGCGAGTTCGGCATCACGAACAGGGCCAGTGAAGCGAGTATTGCGCCAACCAGGAAGTAGGGTCGGCGGCGTCCGAGACGGTTCCAGGTGCGATCGCTCATATAGCCGATGATGGGCTGCACGATCAGACCGGTCAGCGGCGCCGCAATCCAGAGAATCGGGATATCGTCGATGGGCGCACCCAGTGTCTGGAAAATTCGGCTGACGTTGGCATTCTGCAGCGCGAAGCCCATCTGAATGCCGAGGAACCCGAAACACATGTTCCATATTTGCCAAAAACTGAGCCGTGGCTTCTGTTTCATTCTTCTTTCGCCTTATCAAGGGGCCTGATTCGAATTGCCGTGCCGCCACCCGCCGCCAGTCTCAAATCGAGCGTCGTCGATTGATCGAGTTTGCGGCTCTCGACCACGTAGTCGTAGGGTCTCGTTTTCCAGTCTGCCTGGTCCCCGTCGCGATAGATCGTCGCCATGTACCCGCGGCCCTCGTCGAGGAATCGGAGCGGAACGCGTATCTCGCGAGGCTCTTCGTCCGCGATGGCGCCGATAAACCAGTCTTCGCCACCGCGTTCCCGGCGGGCGAGAACGACGTAGTCGCCAACCTCGCCTGCCAGCGCAACGCTTTCCTCCCAGTCCGTCGGCACGTCGACGATGAACCGGAATGCGTCGGGAAACCGCCCGTAGTTTTCCGGGAGATCGGCCGCCATCTGGATCGGGCTGTAAAGCACGACGTACAGGGCGAGCTGGTGCATGAGCGTGCTTTGCACGCGGAACGCCGAGTCGGCGCCGTGGTGCAGCAGATTGAATATGCCTGGCGTGAAGTCCATTGGACCGGCCAGCAGGCGGGTAAACGCCAGCAGCACATTGTGTTCCGGTGGATTGGGCACTGACCATCCGGCATTGTATTCCTGCCCGCGGGCGCCCTCGCGGCTGATCCAGTTCGGGAAGGTCCGTCGCAGACCCGTTGCCTTTACGGGCTCATGCGTGTTGATGCTGATCCTGCGCTTTGCGGCCTCCTTCAGCACCTTTTCGAAATGATTGACGGCGATCTGGCCATCGTGCCATTCGAAATGCAGGACTCCGTTGTCGTCGACGCGCTGCAGCTGCCCGCCGTCGGCCACATAGCCGGTCTTGATCTGTCGCACGCCGAGGGACTCGTACAGATCGTAGGCGGCCGACAGCTGCGATTCGTAATTGCTGATGTGCCCGGACGTCTCATGATGCCCTACGAGTCGCACCTTGTTTTCGCGGGCGTGTGCGGCCACGGCCTCGAGATCGAAATCGTCATAGGCCTCGGTGAAGTTGAAGATGCTGCCGTTATTGAACCAGTCACCATCCCAGCCGGTGTTCCAGCCCTCCACCAGGACGCCGTCGAATCCGTGCCTGGCGGCGAAGTCGATATACCGTTTTGCGTTCGACGTCGTCGCGCCGTGACGAGGGCCCGAGCCCCAGGTGTTTTCATCCAGGTGCATGGCCCACCAGATTCCGACGTACTTGCCGGGCTCGACCCACGAGACGTCGCCGAGCAGGTTCGGCTCGTTGAGATTCAATACCAGGTTCGAATTCAGCAGGCCAACTGCGTTCGGGGAAATCTGAATGCTGCGCCACGGCGTCACGAACGGCGTCCTGACCCTGACGCGCACCCCGTCCGAGCGCGGCGTGAGGTTGGTCTGCAAGACGCCCGGCCTTCTCTGATCGAGTACGTACGCGGCGTAGTCGCGCAGCGCCGCCTCATGCAGGCTGATGTGAGTGCCGCTGGCCAGCCGGAACGTTGCCGGCGTGTGCGCCAACACGATCTCGTCGATCGCCGTTGTCTGATAGAGGTGCTCGTAGCGATTCCAGCCCCGACCGCGAATCCAGTAGGCCGTCGCGTCCGCCGGCAGGCGAAACTCGGTGAGCTCGTCGACGATGGCGACTTCACTGTAGTAGTCCTGCTCGGGAACTTCGTAGCGCAGACCGACGCCGTCATTGTGGACGCGTATGCGGACACCGAACTGCCTGGCCGGACCCTCGCTCGATGCAAACGTGACGAAGAGTTCGTTGAAGTTATCGCGTACGAACCTGCGTTCGCCCCAGGGCTGCTCCCAGGTCGAATCGGAGCGGACGCGCTGCACCGCGAGCTGGCGCAGCGAATCCTCGATCGCCGCGTGCTGCTGAAAACGCATGCCGAGCCGGGATGCGCCGACGACGAGTTCATCGCCGTAGCGCACGCTGTAGCGAGGCTTGCCATCCGCCGTAAGCTCCAGGTTCACGACGATGCGCCCGTCCGGGGAGCCAAGCTCGACAGCCCGGGCCTGAAAGGCGAGGATTAGAGCGGCGAACAGAATTATCGTTGTCGTGTAGTTATTGTTTTGGGACACGCTGTCGATTGTAGCAACAGCTCTGTTTGGCACGCTCACCCTGCAAACGTATTCATTCCCGGCAATCAGGCTGAATGACTATATTTACAGCCATTATTGGGGGAAACTGATGACAAGAACCTTGCTGCTTGCTGCCTCATGCCTGCTGCTGCTCGCCTGCGCGGAAGACCGGGTGGCGCATTCCGATACTGGCATCGAGCGTGTCGAGCCGCCCTTCTGGTGGCAGGGCCTGGTGAACCCGGAGCTGCAGCTGCTCGTCTACGGTGAGGGCGTCGCCGAACTCAGCGCCTCAGTCGACCATCCCGGTATCGAAATTACGCGCGTGGAACGCGGCGACAGCACGAATTACCTGTTCATCTATCTCGATATCGGCACATCCGCCGCGGCCGGCACATTCGACCTGTCGTTCGAGAACGAGGACCGGGCCTTCAGCTACACCTACGAGCTGCGCGAGCGCAAATCGGACGCGGCGAATCGACGGGGATTTTCCAGCGCCGACGTCATCTACATGATCACGCCGGACCGCTTCGCAAACGGCGATCCATCGAACGACTCGATCGACGGCTACGAGGACACGCTCGATCGCAGTGACGACTACGGCCGTCACGGCGGCGATCTCGCGGGTATCGGCGAGCGACTCGCCTACATCCGGGATATGGGTTTCACGGCCGTCTGGCTGAACCCGATCCTCGAGAATGCAATGCCGGAGTCGTCCTATCACGGCTATGCGATCACCGACCTTTACAAGGTCGACCCGCGCTTCGGCAGCAATGAGCAATACCTCGCCCTGGCGGAAAGAATGCGTTCGATGGATGTCGACCTCATCATGGACATGGTTGCCAATCACATCGGCAGCGGTCATTGGTGGATGCAGGACCTGCCCGCGAAAGACTGGCTGAACGTACCGGATAAGCGCTCGGTTACCAGCCATGCCAGGACCACCAACCAGGACCCGTACGCGTCAGCGTATGACAAGCGGGCGCACGCCGACGGCTGGTTTTCCCCGTCGATGCCGGACCTGAATCAGCGCAATCCACTGCTGGCCGACTATCTCATCCAGAACACGATCTGGTGGGTCGAGTATCTCGGCCTCGCCGGCATACGCATGGATACGCATCCCTATCCCGACAAGCAATACATGGCCGAGTGGAGCAGACGCGTCACGGAGGAGTACCCCGGCCTGACCCTGACGGGGGAGGAATGGACGGCGAATCCGGCGATCGTCGCCTACTGGCAGCGCGGCAAGGACAATCACGACGGCTACGTCTCGTACATGCCGAGCATGCTCGACTTCCCGCTGCAGATAGCGGTCAGGAAGTCCCTGACCGAGGATGTGCCCTGGTGGGACAGCCCGTGGACATCGGCGTACGAGATGCTCGGCAACGACTTTCTCTATCCCGACCCCGCGAGGCTTGTCATTTTCCCTGACAACCACGACATGAGCCGTATCTACACGCAGCTCGACGAGGACTACGACCTGTATCGCATGGCGATGGTTTACTACCTGACGATGCGAGGTATTCCCACGCTGTATTACGGCACGGAAGTGCTGATGTCGCATCCCGGCACCGACAGTCATGGCGCGATTCGCGAGGAATTCCCTGGCGGCTGGCCGGACAGCGACAAGAATGCCTTTACCGCGGCAGGACTCAGCGATGATGAACGTAAGGCGCAACAATTCCTGCGAAAGCTGCTCAATTGGCGCCGCGACAAGCACGTCATCCATTCGGGCCTCCTCATGCAGTTCACACCCGTCAAGAACGTCTATGCTTACTTTCGTTACGACGAGAACGACACCGTTATGGTGATCTTTAATCGCGGCGACGAAGCGGCGAGTATTGACACCGCCAGGTTTGCCGAACGTCTTGGCACTGCAAAGAGCGCCACCGACGTAATCACGGGCAAGACTCTCGACATCGGCGAATCGCTGCAGCTGCCGCCGCGCTCGGTGCTGTTGCTCGAAGTCACGCAATAACGGGAGCCCGTCTCGATGCAAAGATTCCTGCTTGTTGTCGCGCTGCTCGCGGCGGCTTCTGCCTCAGCTGACTTCGGCCGCTACCAGAGCCACGCGCTGGACGGCCCGTCGCTCGTCGTCGTCAGCGACAGGGGCGAACTGAGGATCACGCCGGTAGACGATGCCGCGTTCGAGGTGCACTACCTCGAAGGCGGCGTGAAGCAATT
The DNA here is from genome assembly GCA_963701335.1 of uncultured Gammaproteobacteria bacterium. Taxonomy (GTDB): domain Bacteria; phylum Pseudomonadota; class Gammaproteobacteria; order Steroidobacterales; family Woeseiaceae; genus UBA1847. Next base: position 853,867 of record CAVOZR010000004.1, on the reverse strand, counting down.
ACCTTCCTTCGCGATCGATCCGAACGCAAGAACGGATTTCCTCAGTGTCGTCAGCGAATCGGAATCCGCGTTGGCCTTCGTGATCGACGGTCTCACTGCCGTCGTCGACAAATCGCCGGTGAAGGTGCGCTTCATGAAGGACGGAAAGCCGCTGCTTGCCGAGGAACATGGCTACTTCGCCTACGAGACGGTTCGCGGCTTCCGCTTTCGGCTCGACGAGGGCGAAAAACTGCTCGGCGGCGGCCAGCGAGTCATGGGAATGGACCGCCGAGGCCGGCGCATGCCGCTTTACAACAAGGCCTCCTACGGTTACGACGGCGAGACCGAGCAGATGTATTACAGCCTGCCGGCGGTGATGTCGTCGGACAGGTACGCGATCGTGTTCGACAACCCGGCAAGCGGCTGGCTCGACATCGGCAGCACGGAAAGTGATGTACTGAGCTTCGAGGCGGTTGCCGGCCGAACCGCCTACATCGTTGTCGCCGGCGACAGCTACCCGGAGCTGCTCGAGAACTACACGGACGTCACGGGGCGGCAACCGCTGCCGCCGCGCTGGGCTTTCGGCAACTACGCATCGCGCTTCGGCTATCACAGCGAGAAGCAGACCCGTGACGTGGTGCGCCGCTTCCAGCGCGCCGACATCCCGCTCGACGCCGTGATTCTGGACATCTACTGGTTCGGGCCCGACATCAAGGGTCACATGGGCAGGCTGGACTGGAATCGCGAGGCCTGGCCGACGCCCGAGGCTATGATCAGCGACTTCGCAGCGCAGGGCGTGAAGACGATCGCGATCACCGAGCCGTTCATACTGAGCACCTCCGATCGCTGGGACGATGCGGTGGCCAGCGGCGCCCTCGCAAAGACGCCGACGGGCGAGCCACGCCGCTTCGATTTCTATTTCGGCAATACCGGGCTCGTCGACGTGTTCGACGATACGGCGCGCAAGTGGTTCTGGGAACCCTATGAAATGCTGTTCGAGCAGGGGACCGCGGCAACCTGGGGCGACCTTGGGGAGCCGGAAGTGCACCCGGGCGACGCGCTGCACTGGCTGAGCGACGAAGGTATCCAGGCTACCGGCGACGAGATCCACAATGCCTACGGCCACGAATGGGCGCGCATGGTCTACGAGCGGCAGATCGAGAAATATCCCGACATGCGGCCGCTGATACTGATGCGCTCCGGATTCGCGGGTTCGCAGCGCTTCGGGATGGTGCCGTGGAGCGGTGACGTGAGCCGAAGCTGGGGCGGTTTCAAGCCGCAGATCGAGCTCAGCCTGCAGATGGGCATGCTCGGACTCGCCTACAATCATTCCGATCTCGGCGGCTTTGCCGGCGGCGAGGCCTTCGACAAGGAACTGTACATTCGCTGGCTGCAGTACGGCGTGTTTCAGCCGGTCTACCGTCCGCACGCGCAGGAACACATCCCCGCCGAACCGGTGTTCCACGATCGCGAAACGCGCGACATCGTCCGCGACTTCATCAGGCTGCGCTACCGCCTGTTGCCCTATGTCTACACGCTGGCCTTTGAGAACAGCACGACCGGTATGCCCCTGATGCGCCCGGTCTTCTTCGAAGACGAGAGCGACTTGACGCTCTTCGATGAGAAAGACAGCTACTTCTGGGGCGATGCCTTTCTCGTGGCGCCGGTCCTGGATCCGGGCGTTGATTCCGTAAACGTCGACCTGCCGGCCGGCACCTGGTTCGATTTCTGGAATGACACGCGCTATGAGGGCGGGCAGAACGTCGATGTCCCGGTGACGCTGGAGACAATACCGCTGCTGGTTCGGGCCGGGTCGTTTGTGCCGATGACGCCCGATATTCGGACGACACGCGACTACTCGAGCGAGCGGCTGACGCTGCACTACTACGCCGACGCGTCAGTTGCGGCAGCCAGCGGCCAGATGTACGAGGATGACGGGGAAAGCCGCGGAAGCCTCGAGGACGGTGCCTATGAACTACTCGAGTTCGACGCACGACAGCGCGGCGACGCACTGAGTCTTTCATTGCAGCGCGGCGGCGGTCGCTACGAGGGCATGCCCGAGACGCGCGAGGTCACCCTGGTCGTGCACAACTGGCGCTCGGACACCAGTTCGATCGAGATAAATGGACAGCACATCCCGGTAAGCCGGCGCATGCCGCGCGAGGGCGCAGGCGCTGTCGTTGACGACGACGCGAAGCTGTTGCGCGTTCGCTTCAGCTGGCACCAGCCGACGGTGACGCTTCGTATCAACGAGACGAAAGTGACGGCCACCGGTGGCAAACCGGTCGTTTACCAGGTATTCACTCGCCTGTTCGGCAACAGGAATGCCACGAACAAACCCTGGGGCACGATCGAGGACAACGGCGTCGGCAAGTTCAATGACTTTGACGACAGGGCACTCAAAGGCATTCGTGAACTCGGCACGACGCATATCTGGTACACCGGCGTTCCCCATCATGCGGTGATACGCGACTACACGGAATTCGGCATCAGCAACGACGACCCGGACGTGGTGAAGGGCCGGGCTGGCTCGCCGTATGCCGTCAAGGACTATTACGACGTCAACCCGGACCTGGCGGAGAACCCGGCAAATCGCCTGGCGGAGTTCGAGGCGCTGATCCGGCGCACCCACGACAACGGCATGAAAGTGATCATCGATATCGTTCCCAATCATGTCGCGCGCGGCTACCGCTCGCTGAGTCGACCGCCGGGCGTCGAGGATTTCGGAGCCAACGATGACACGTCCGTGGCATGGGCGCGCGACAACAATTTCTACTACGTCCCGGGCGAGGACTTCGCGGTGCCCGAATCGCCGCCCGGCTACCGCCCGCTCGGCGGCGACAGGCATCCGCTCGCCGACGGCCGCTTCGCCGAAACACCCGCCAAGTGGACCGGCAACGGCTCGCGCGCGCCGCAACCGCGCTTCGACGACTGGTTCGAAACGGTCAAAGTGAACTACGGCGTGCGACCCGACGGCAGCTACGCATTCGATCGCCTCCCCGATTCCGCACGCGGCTGGTCCATCGGCGAACACGCAGCCTTCTGGGCGGACAAGGACGTGCCCGACAGCTGGGTAAAGTTTCGCCAGATCGTGTCCTACTGGCTGGACAAGGGCGTCGACGGATTTCGCTACGACATGGCCGAGATGGTACCGGTCGAGTTCTGGAGTTACCTGAACTCGTCGATCAAGCTGAAAAACGGCGATGCCTTCCTGCTCGCCGAGGTCTACAACCCGAAGGAATATCGCAACTACCTCGAACTCGGCCGCATGGACTACCTGTATGACAAGGTCGGCTTCTACGACACGCTGAAGCCCATCATGCAGGGCAAGGCCTCGACCGATACGCTGGCGCCCGCGCATGCGGAGGTGCTCGACATCGAGGAGCACATGCTGCATTTCCTCGAGAACCACGACGAGCAGCGCATCGCGAGTGCTGCCTTCGCCGGCGACGCCGACAAGGGCAAGCCGGCAATGGTCGTCTCGGCGCTAATCAGCCGCGCACCGACCATGCTCTATTTTGCACAGGACGTTGGCGAGCCGGGGGACGGCGACGCCGGTTTCGGCGACCCGACCCGAACGACGATCTTCGATTATTGGGGCGTGCCGTCGCACCAGCGCTGGATGAACGATGGTGCTTTCGACGGCGGGGGCTTGAGTGATGCCGAAAGGTCGCTGCGCGATTTCTATGTGCGGCTCTTGAGCTTCAGCGCCTCGAGCCGCGCCCTGACTGGCGAGTACGCGGAGATACACAGCCACAACCGCCAACGCAATTCCGACACTTACAACGACAAGGTGTTCTCGTTTGTGCGCTGGAGCGGTGACGAGCGGCTGATCGTTGTAAGCAATTTCGACGACGGGACCGCGCAAGACCTGGAGGTAGGCATTCCCGCCGACATTATTGCCGAGTGGAGCCTGGGCAAGGGGCGTTACATGCTCGATGAACAGCTGTATCGACGAAACCACGCGCAGCTGATCGTGGACGGCGGCGAAGGCCGCTTTCGGATCAGCCTGCAGCCGCTGCAGTCCGCGGTTCTGCAGGTCGGCGCGCCGAATACTTCAGGGCTTACCGACGGAAACTATCGCTAAGCGCGCGGGACCGTCGACCGCCCTGACCCCGGCGGCATCGGCACTGGACCGGGCAGCTGCGCATGTCTCCTCCAGCTCAGCCATCGCGTGAGCGAACGCGGTGCCTAGCTGTACGAATCCTTCTGTATCGTAGTGCCAGCCATCGTCGAGATAGGAAAGGTCGTCGGTCACCGAGACGTAGGCTGCACACTCGTCGTTCGCTACGAAGTCTTGCTGCGCTTCTTGCACGGTGCCGATGTAATCCATGACCGACCCGTCTTCGGACATTCCGGAGTCCGTGATTTTGCCGATCACGACCGGCAGGTCATCGACACGCAGCGCCGCGCGCAGCAGATCCATTAGCCGCTCGATGTTGGCGCGGTATTGGTCGGCGGCCGCCTGGCTGTCGTAAGCATCGGCCTCACCCTGCATCCAGACTATCCCGGAGGGAATCAGGCGATCGGGCGCACCGTCGCCGTCAATATCCGCTACTGCAAACGCGCTCTGCAGTGTCTTTAGCGCATGATCGTACTGGTTAAGGCCAGCACCCTCCGAAAAATCCGGATGCCAGTTGCCGAAGCCAACGCCATCGGCCAACCCGGAGCCCCCGAGTGCGTACTTGATGATTGCGATCCTCGTGCCCGGCGCATTTGCGGCCAGCGTCTTTCCGAACAACAATTCGGGGCCGAAGCGGTCAGAAAGCCGATTGGCCTTGCCATCCGTCCTGAAGCCCGTACCGAATCCGGGCTGCAGCGGCTGCCAGACACCGACGCCCGCATGGTGCTCATTGTCCAGCGCCATCTGTCCCGTAAATATCATGACACGGTCGGAGACGACTGCCGTATTCGCAGGCAGCTCCGCGCTGTAACCGAAGCCCTCCATGTTGGACTGGCCGCCGAGGAAATACAGGCGGTAGTTCGTCGCCTCGCTATTGCCTGCGCCGAATCCGCTGTGTGCCACCGCCAATCCGGCGAAAAAAACAAGTCTAGTGACTGCGTTCATTTGCTGCCTGCCTTTCAAACCAGGCGTCGCGTGATGACGCCGTCGGTTCGTAGCTGAAGAAATCGAAGTCCGCGTGATTGACGGTCTTCGTGCCGTTCGACGTGGCGTACAAACCAAGGTACACACCGGTGTAGTTGTAGCCGCCGATCACAGCGGGCGACAGCGCGGTAACGTCGACCTCAGCGGCCACCGATGTCCACGATTCACCATCCGCCGAGATTTGGAAGTCGAAGCTCAGATAATCGCCCGTGATTCTCATGTACACGGTGTCGCCGTCAAACGGCAAATCGGCAAGCATCTGCGGCTTGCCGTTCTGCGACTGCGTCAATCGGATTACGTTACCCTCGGATCCCGCAGCCATCGTCATCAGGAAGGCCGATCGATCGTTCTGAATCGCAATCAACCCGGCCTCTTCCTCCGCGCCCGGGTCGAATACCATCTTCGTCACGACATCGAACTCGAAATGCCGCTGGCGAATCCCGACAAAGCTGTATTGCTGACGTTCGCCGATTGCACCGGCCTGCAGATCGAGACGCAGGAACCCGGGCCTGTTCCCCAGGTCGTAAAACGGTCTCCGGGGCGCCCGCCTGAAATTCCACTCCAGATCCAGCGACTCACCATCGAACGAATCGAAAAACCCGCCCTTACCCTTTATTGCCGTGCCAGCAAAAGGCAACGGATACTGAAGCTCGACCCTGCCCGTCGAGGGACTGAACACCGGGAACGTGAGTCGCTCAGCTTTCCAGGCGTATGGCTCGGTCTCCCAGGTGACGGGCAGCAGGAACGTCTCCCTGCCGAGTATGCCGTGAATGCCGTCCACCAGCCGCCAGCCAAGCGCGACCGCGTACCAGCGGCCGTCGGCAAGCTCGACGAGGTCGGCATGACCCACCCCTGTTATCGGATAGTCGTAGCTCAACTGGCGATGACTGAGCACCGGGTTCCTCGGATTGTTCCGATACGGCCCGGTAATGTCCTTGCTGATCGCGACGCTGAGCGCGTGCTCGTAGGCCGTGCCGCCCTCCGAGATCAGCAGGTAGTAGTAGCCGTCTTTCTTGTAGATGTGCGGCCCTTCCGCCCAGACGCCGCCACAACAGCCGCGCCAGAGGTAATAGCGTTCGCCGATCAGCGCCATCGCTTCGATATCGACTTCCTGCAACCAGATCTCCGCCTGGCCGGGAAACTCCGGGTCCGGCGGCACGTGGTTGCCGACGTACCAGACCCGTCCGTCGTCGTCGAAGAACAGTGACGGATCGATGCCGGGCGCACCGTCCAGCACGTTCGGCGCCGACCACGGGCCGCGGGGATCCGTCGCCGTGACGATGAAGTTGGCCATGTTTCCGTCGACGTTGTTGGTCGTGACAATGTAGAACGTGCCATCGTCATATCGAATGGTCGACGCGTGTATGCCGTCGCTCGACTTGATGCGGCCGAGGTCGACTTGCGTCGGGTCGGTCAACGCGTAGCTGAGCAGCGCCCACTTCACGAGGTCGGTGCTGTGATAGATCGGTATGCCGGGGAAGTACTCGAAGGTCGAATTGATCAGGTAGAAGTCACCGTCGACACGAACGATGGATGGGTCCGGTGCGAAACCCGGAATGATCGGGTTGCTGAAGACGCCCTGGCGCTCGGCAAAGCTATCCTCAATCTTTATTTCACAAGCCGTCAGGCTGAGTGTCGCCACGATGGCAAGAAATATTCCGCTGCTCCGTTTCATTAATCTCAACAACCTCGCATCGACCGTTACAGGGCCGGTGCGTCGGAAGCACACAGGTCTTCTTCATGTGACCGGAAATTCAGTGCGCAGCCTTCGAGGAAGCGTTTCACATCGTTTTCCCGGTAAATGTCTCTGGCATTCGATTGATCCTCTCTCAATGGCGGATAAGCCCCGTAACCGGAAAGCAGGCAATGCCAGGATAGTGTACCGAAGTGTGACTCGATCTCTTGCCGCTGAATTTCCTGGGTCAAATCGCCGCGCCGATACCAGACATCGAGAATGTGCCGAAGCGAATCGGAGAGAGCCAGGTTGTCGCGGTTTACCTTCCAGTACTCGCTGTCGTCGCGGGTATTCAGCTTGTAGTGAGCGACAATATAGTCGCGAACTCGCTCGAAGCGATCGTGAATTTTCAGATTGAACTCATCACGATACTCGTTGCCGAAACCTCCCTGTTCGAACTTCATGATAAAGAGTTCGATCGATATTTGTACGAGATGAAGCGCGGTCGCCTCCAATGGCTCTATGAAACCCTGCGACAGACCCAGTCCGATGCAGTTGCGATACCAGTGTTTACCCAGCTGGCCCACCCGCATCTTGAGGCGCCGAGCCTCCGCATCGCTATCGAGCATGCCCAGGAACGCCCGGAGCTCAGACTCTGCGTCCTCATCGGAGATGAAATCGGAGCTGTAAACATAGCCATTACCGTAGCGGTGCGTAAGCGGGATCTTCCAACACCAGCCGTTTGACATCGCACAGGAGACGGTTTCGGGCCGCAAGGAATCGTCCCTTGCAGTAGGCATGACGACAGCAGAGTCGTTGAACAGATTAGAGCTGAAACTTCGAAATTCGACACCAAGGGTCTTTTGCATCAGCATCGCGGCGAAGCCCGTGCAATCAACGAAAAAATCCCCCTCCACGCGGTCACCACTGTCGCTTAGCAATGCCTTGATATCACCGTCAACGTCTGTTTCGACGTCGACAATCTTCTTTTGAAGGTGGGCTACGCCGCGGCTTACCGCAAGCTCCGCGAGATACTCGCCGAGAAGGCCGGAGTCGAAGTGATAACCGTAATCCACAGCGAACGGGAAACTGTCCGGCGTTCGCGGTCCTTTGCCCTGCCGGGCCAGCAGGCCATTCAGGAAGAAATCGTCCGGCTGCGTATGTACGTCCAAACCCAAACGGCGTGACAGGCAATTCGCGGCAAAGGGGTGCTGCGTATGCATGTCGACCTGCGTGACGAATGGATGGCTGTAACTATCGATGCCGGAGCCGGGGCTCCACCCCGAGAATCGGATATTGAGCTTATAGGTCGCGTTACAGCGCTGCATCCAGTCGGCATCGGCTACGTCGACCATCTCGAAGAACCGTTTCAAAGTCGGCGTAGAGCCTTCCCCAACCCCGATGATGCCGATATCCGGAGACTCAACCAGGCTGACGGCAACCTGCTGCTGCGACCATTTTCGGACAAACAGATTCGCGGCCATCCAGCCTGCAGTTCCACCGCCGAGAATGACGAGTCTCGTCGGCATGCTCGTCAGCCGGCCTTGCAGAACATCTCCAGGAACTCGTCGTGACCCGGGATCTGCGCCATTGGCTGCATCTTCGTTTCTTTGGTCTTTCTCAGCTTGTCCAGCAACTGCTCTTCGCTCAGCGCATCGGCAAGCGGGTGATAGTCCCGCGGCATGATCCCCTGCCCTAACATGACCTGCAGCCATGACGATTCGAGAAAGATGTCGAAGTTGTCCTTGGTCAGCGTACCGGTCGCGCCGAACAATTCGATCTTCTGCGTAATCCGTTCCGGCACGCTCATATTGCGAACATCGCGCCAGAAGTCGCTGTCATCACGCTCGTTCAAATGATAGTGCAGGATAATAAAGTCACGAATGTACTCGAACTCATGCCGTGACTGACGATTGTATTCATCCATCAACTCCTCCGTGACGCCTGCATGCGGGAACAGGGTGAGCAGGCGTACGATTGCCGACTGTATGAGATGAATACTGGTTGACTCGAGCGGCTCCAGGAAGCCACTGGACAGGCCGACGGCGACGACGTTGCGATTCCACTGCTGTAACGCGCGGCCGGTTCTGAACGGTATTATTCTTGGCTCGCCGAGCGCCTGCGAATCCAGGTTATTCAGCAGCACGTCGGCAGCCTCGTCATCGCTGTAATGACTGCTGCTATAAACCAGGCCGTTGCCGTTGCGGTGCTGTAACGGAATGCGCCACTGCCAACCGGCTGAGTGCGCGATGGACCGCGTATATGGCAAGGTCTCCGCGAACCTCTGCGAAGGCACCGCCATGGCACGATCGCATGGCAGCCAGTGACCCCAATCCTCGTAGCCGGTCTCGAGTTTCTGGCCAATCAGCAGCGCCCTGCCGCCCGAGCAATCGATGAAGAAGTCGCCTTCGACTTCTTTGCCGCCCTCCAGAATCAGCTTCTCCACGTGCCCGGATTCCGCATTCAGTGCGACGTCTTCGATCAGTCCTTCGGTTCGCCTTACGCCGAGTCGCTCGCTGTATTTTCTGAGGTACTGGCCATACAGAGACGCGTCGAAGTGATACGCGTACTGCATCTCCCAGACCGGATCGTTGACCTGTAGCTTGGCAAATTTGCCGGCCTCCGCGCAAAGGTAGTTGAGATCGTAGTCCCACAGGTTCGTTTCATGGCCGGCCAGCTGCGCGCGGGTCCAGTAGTGGTGGAAGTGGCAGAACGCCTGGCTGCGCCCCGGTGACCCAAAGGTATGAAAGTATCCCTCACCTTGAACCCGCCAATTTTCGAACTTGATTGCCAGCTTGATACTCGCGTTCGTCTCACGCAGAAATTCAGCCTCATCGAGGCCTAAGACATTATTGAACAGCTGTATTGGGGGGATCGTCGCCTCGCCGACGCCGACAATGCCTATGGTATCCGACTCGACCAGTTCGATTTCTATGTTATTGGCGAGCACCCTCTTCAAGAGGGCAGCTGACATCCATCCGGCCGTGCCGCCGCCGACCACAACAACCCTGCTGATTGTGTTCATCATGATTGAACTGCCTGGCGTCTTATAGTTGTAAGGATTTTACCCGAAAAAAAACCCTGCCAGCGGTGCTGGCAGGGTTCCTTGCCGATACTTCAACGACTTAGTTGAACTTGTAGTTGATGCCTAACAGGTAATTGGCACCAAAGCTCTGCCACTTCGTGACCTGGCGCGAATCGCTGTCCGTCTGCAGCGTGTCCTCGTCGGTGAGGTTTTGACCCTGCAGAGAGATCGTCAGGCCGTCGAGCCGGTCGAAACCGCCAAGCCCGAAGTCATACGCGATCTGCGCATCGATCAATTCCGCGCCCTGATCCACCGTCGGTGTCAGCGCCAGGCTCAGCTGCGGGGTCTCCGTCGAGAACTTGTCACGCTTGGTCCAGGAAACACGCGCCTGGAATCCACCGCGCTCCCAGTAGACCGTCGACTGGTAACTCTCCTCGGACAGACCCGGCACGTCGCCGCCGTTGTCCAGCTTGCCGTCATACAGTGCGATCGACGCATTCACGCCAAACCCTTCCAGGGCATCCGAAAACAGGTGGAACGGCAGATTCGTCTGGATTTCGTAGCCTCGTACGAAGCCCTCGAGTCCATCGGCCTTCGAAGAGACAACACCGAGGAAGGTCGCCGGCGTAATAACGGCCCCCGTGATCGGGTCGATCGACTCATGGTAGCCCGGAATGTAAAAGGGCGTGAAATCGGCGATGAACGATCCGTCGGCATGCCAATTCACAAGGTCCTTGTAGAAGAACGCCGCGGAAGCGAAGCCGTCTTCCGCGAAGTACCACTCGTAGCTGAGATCGAACTGGTTGGCCTCGTAGGGCTTCAACTTGGCATTGCCGGCGCTGCCGCTCCAGGGCCCCGCTGCCGGATTCGGATTCGATACGTTGCCCGCGTTGAAATTGAAGTTCACCTGGTTATTCGGCTTCATGTAATCCATGCGGGCACGAGTGATCGTCTTCGACGCCGCCAAGCGAACCATATGGTCATCGGCAACTTCGAAGTTAACGTTCAGGCTCGGCAGCACGTCCGTGTAATCATCGCCATCCGTAATCGGTTCGGCCTCAACGAAGCCGCTCGGACCGATAAAGGATCCGAAGCCCTTGCCTGTCTGGTCGGCATTGATGACCTGCACGCCGAAGTTACCATTGACTGGCATTCCACCCATCTCGGTATCGAAGTCGAACTTGGCGTAAATGCTCGTCAATGTCTCTTCGATCGTGTAGCTATCGCCTTCACGATCCGGCTGCAACAGGGCCGCATCACTGGCTGTGTAGAAACCGCTGTCGTACATGGCGATTCCGTCATAAGCGACGATATTACCCAGACCAATAAAGCTGACGTCGGTCGTACCCAGGCGGAACTGCTCAGGAATCAGGCCGTCGTTTGGCCAGGTCGGCGCGGTGAGGTAGGCGCCACCGTTGTCTTTTGATTTGGAACGATCCGAATAGAACACGCCGAAGTCGACCGCCGTAAGGATGCCAAAATCCAGGCCGCGCGAGACTTCGAATTTCAGCGAGGTGAGCTCCTCATCGAAGATCGGCTCATTGATGAAGCCGTCCTGCGCCTGGAACGGACCGATCGTGGAGCCGTCCGCGGCTGTCGTATCGGCAAACTCCGGCACATTCTGCATGCCGCCACCCCAGGCCTGCGGTCCCGCCAGCCTGACCGTGTTGAAGTCACTCAGGTCAACCGGTGAGATCGTCGGATGGCTGGTGTAAACCGCGCCGTTGGGGCCCATCGTGAAGCTACGAGCGGTCGGGCTGCCCTGGGTGGTAAGTCCGGCACGTCCCACGCCTGCGTAGCTCTCGATGTTGGTGATCGTCTTGTCCACCTGGCCGTGCGCCAGGTCGAACCTTAGCTCCCACTCATCACCGATGTCGTATTCGATGTTGAGGCCGAACTGCGTCATATCGGCCAGCTTGCGCTCGCCGTCGTTGCGAACGACAGACAGGAAACCCGGCTCCATCGTGCCGGCCGTGACCAGGCCGTTCTCGAGGCCTGTCACGGTATATGCCGTGCCACCCCATTCAGGCCCACCCTCTTCGATGCCGCGAAATACTTTTTCTTCGCTGAAGTCGATGTACAAGGCGTCCAGCGTTATTGTTACATCGTCGTTCGGGGCAAACTGCAGCACGCCGGCAATGGTGTCGCGCTCGAGGACAGCCGAACGTACAAACGTATCGTGTCCACCGAGAATCTTCTCACCGCCGGCCAGCGTGATTCCCGGACCCGCCGTGGCGTTCCCCAGGTTGACGTCTGCATAACCCCAGCCGCGGAACTGCTGCTCCTGGCTCGGCGACTCGGTTGTCGCGACGGCCAGCGAGATGCCGACCGTGTCATCGGCGAAAACGTCCGAATAACTGAGCGCCAGGCGATGACCGTTGTCGTCAAAATCGGGGTTTGCCGAGGAGAGATCGTTCTGCTCGAGGTTAACGTTCGCGACCAGGTGCGGCGACGCATCCAGCGGCCGCGTCGTGCGCAGGTCGACGATGCCACCAAGACCCTGGGTCGTCATCGTTGCATCGGGCGTCTTGTAGACGACGACGCCACTGATAATCTCCGACGGATACAGGTCGTACTCAACGTTTCGGTTGTCGCCCATGCCAAGCAACTCACGACCGTTCATGGTCGTGCCGACGAACTCTTCCTTAAATCCACGAACCGATATGCCGCTGGTGCGGCCGTTGACGCGCTCGCCAGCCATGCCAGGCAGACGCGCGATGGATTCTGCGATACTCGAATCCGGCAATTTGCCGATATCTTCAGCCGAGATTGCCTCAACAATCGTCGATGACTGCCGTTTCGTATCGATTGCATTCACCAGGCTTTGACGGAATGAACCGTAGGTTACGATTTCCTCGATCGTGTCCTCATCGGCGTCCTGCGCGTAGGCGCTCATCGACATCGCCATTGCGCCAGGCAGCGCGGCGGCGATCGCCAGCGACAGCGCGGTACGGCGCACGTTGGCGGTGAGGTAGTTCGGTTCGTCTTGAGAATTCGACGCGTTGCGGCGTTTCTGGACCATTTGGTTTCCCCCGGGAGGTCTTTTGATTTGATACAGCAATGCCGGCCATCTTAAAAAGTGCACCGGGGCCGGGCAATGCAATGCATACGTATTCAGGCGATGAATACGTATGCATTGCATTGCGGCCTCGACCCGCGCTGATTAGTTTGCCCTATGAACGAGATGCATTCGAAAGAGCAACAATGACGACCCAGAGCCAGACCCAAATCCTGCCGAGCAGCAGGCGAGCCGGCGTATGCCTGCACATCGCATCCCTGCCCGGCCCCTGGGGCATCGGGGAGATCGGTGCCGAGGCGCGCGAGTTTGTCGATGTTATGCGCAGGATGGAACTCGGCGTCTGGCAATTCCTGCCAACCGGGCCAACGGCTTACGGCGATTCTCCGTACCAGCCGCTGTCGACGTTTGCCGGCAACGAAATGCTGATCAGCATCGGTGATCTGCTCGAGCAGGGGCTGCTCGAGGCGCACGAGGTCGAGGAACTGACCACCTTGCCGACGAGTTTCGTCGACTACGGAACCCTGATTCCGATCAAGAGCCGCCTGCTGGATGTCGCCGCGCGTCGTTTTCACTACCAGGCAGATGACGCGATGAAGGCCCGGTATTTCGAGTTCATCGAGGCCAATGACGCCGGCTGGCTGCACGACTACGCCCTTTTCAGAATCCTGAAGACCCGCCACGGGGAGCGACCCTGGCCGGAGTGGAAGCCGGAGTACGTGCGCCGCGACGAGGAAGCACTCAGGACGGTCGAGCAGACTGCCAACGGTGACGTCAGGACACAGAAGACCGTGCAGTTTTTCTTTTTCGAACAGTGGCAGCAATTCCGTGACTACGCGCACGCCAGAGGCGTGACCCTGTTTGGCGACATGCCGATCTGCATTGCGCTGGACAGCTCCGATGCCTGGGCCAACCGGGACATCCTTTGCCTCGATGAGTACGGCCATCCGGACCACGTGGCGGGCGTTCCGCCGGACTATTTCAGCGATGACGGGCAGCTCTGGGGCAACCCGCTCTACGACTGGGACAAGCACGCGGCGGACGGCTACCACTGGTGGGTCGATCGGCTGCGTGCCTCGACTCGACTCGCGGATATAGTCCGAATTGACCATTTCAGGGGATTTGAGTCCTACTGGGCGGTCCCGGCCGATGCTGAAACCGCCCGGGTCGGTGAATGGGAACCCGGTCCGGGGGATGCGATATTCGAAGCAATGCAGCGCGAGCTTGGCCACCTGCCGATCGTCGCCGAGGACCTCGGCGTCATTACGCCGGAAGTCGAGGCACTGAGGGACCGGCACCGGATTCCAGGCATGCGGGTCCTGCAATTCGACGTCTGCGATGAGGATTTCAGCCTGGCCGATGTCGAGGACAACAGTGTCTGTTACACGGGCACGCACGATAACGACACAACGATCGGCTGGTTTCAGGGCAGCCCCGGCGACATTCGCAGTGACGAGGAAATCCGCTCAGCGCAGGAAGCCGCGCTGAGAATTACCGGTGGCAAGCCGGAAAGCATACATTTCGACATGATCAGGGCGGCACTGTCGACGCAGGCACGGCTCGCCATCGCCCCGATGCAGGACTTCCTGGGCCTGGGCTCCGAGGCTCGCCTCAATATCCCCGGCAAACCGGGCGGAAACTGGCGGTGGCGCGTACTTGACACACAATTGACGCCGGAAGTTTGCGACAATGTCGCGACAATGGTGCGAGAGTCGGGTCGCGAAGCAGCTCACTGAGGCAACTCACTGGCAATGCGCGCATCCGGGGTCTGCCGTGACACGCAAAGCCAGACAGGAAGAGTTGCAATATGAAGAAAGATGTAAAGCTCAAGGAAGAAGCGAGATTCGTCAGTCGCCTGACGCGCGAGACCCTGGCACTCGTTCTCGCCGGCGGACAGGGATCGCGGCTGCATGAGCTGACGACCTGGCGCGCCAAGCCGGGCCTGCATTTCGGCGGCAAGTTTCGCATCATCGACTTCGCGCTATCGAATTGCATCAACTCGGGCATCCGGCGTATCGGCGTGTTGACCCAGTACAAGGCGCACTCCCTGATCAGGCACCTGTTGAACGGCTGGACCTGGTTGCAGGCCGGTGGCGGAGAGCAGGAATTCGTCGACATATTGCCCGCCTCCCAACGCGTTGGCGGCGAGTGGTACCGGGGTACGGCGGACGCCGTCTACCAGAACCTGGACATTATTCGCACGCATGAGCCGCGTTTCGTGCTGGTCCTTGCCGGCGATCATGTCTACAAGATGGATTACGGCCCCTTCCTCGCCCAGCATGTCGAGAAGATCGCGGACATGACGATCTGCTGCATCGAGATGCCGCTGCAGGAAGCCGCCGGCGCTTTCGGCGTCATGACCGTCAACGAGAGCGGCCGCATCATTGCATTCGACGAGAAGCCCGAGAAACCGAACCCGATTCCCGGCAAGCCGGATCTGTGCCTCGCCTCGATGGGCAACTATGTATTCAACACGGATTTTCTCTACGAACAGGTCATCAAGGACGCCGATACACCGGGCACGCAGCACGACTTCGGCCGTAACGTCATTCCCTCGATCATCAGGGACTACAAGGTTTACGCTTTTCCACTGCGCGATCCGGAAACCGGTCGACAGGCCTACTGGCGTGACGTCGGTACACTGGACGCATTCTGGGAGGCGAATATGGAGCTGGTTTCGGTGACGCCACAGCTCAACCTCTACGATAAGGACTGGCCGATATGGACCCACCAGCAACAGGCGCCGCCGGCAAAGTTCGTATTCGACGCACCGGAGAGGCGGGGCGTGGCCATCCAGTCGATGGTCTCGGGTGGCTGCGTGATTTCCGGCTCGACCGTCCGAGGTTCGCTGCTGTTCACCAACTGCTACCTGCATTCTTACAGCACGCTGACGGATTCCGTCGTTCTTCCCGATGTGATCATCGAAGAGAATTGCACGATCAACCGGGCGATTATCGACAAGGGTGCCGTCGTGGCCGCCGGTACCCAGATCGGCGTCGATCATAACGCGGACCGGGAGCGAGGCTTTCGCGTCACGGAAAGCGGTCTGACCCTGGTAACACCGGAAATGCTGGGCCAGCAGCTGCACTTCACGCGATAGGCATACCGGTGGCCCGCGCGCCACGCGATCGCCGCCGATAATCAAGACGATGACTATGAAGAGCAACCCTGAATATGACGCGCTTGTTGCGGGCCATCACAACAACCCTTTTGCCGTCCTCGGGCCCCATAGCACTCCGCAAGGGCGCGTGGTCCGCACGCTGCAACCGGACGCCGCCTCCGTCGAACTCGTTGACGCTGACGGCAACAAGCTTGCTGACATGCAGAAGATCCATGCGGGCGGCCTGTTCGAAGGTCCGCTGCCCGCCCGCATGCGTCGCTACATGCTGCGCGTCAGTTACCGCACGGGCAAGCCGTTAGTCGTCGAGGACTGTTATCGATTTCCGTCGGCGCTCGGTGAGATGGACCTTTATCTGCTGGGCGAAGGCTCCGATCGATACGTGTATCGCAAACTCGGTGCGCATCCCTGTGACCTGCTCGGCGTCTCCGGCACACGATTTGCCGTCTGGGCTCCGAATGCGGCGCGCGTCAGCGTGGTCGGGGACTTCAACCACTGGGACGGCAGACGACACGTGATGCGTCTGCATCCCGGCAACGGCATCTGGGAAATCTTCGTGCCAGGGGTCGGCGAAGGCGCGCTCTACAAGTACGAGATTCATGACAGGGGCGGCAAACTGCTGCCGCTGAAGTCAGACCCCTACTCCACCTACCACGAGGCCCCGCCCGGCAACTCGTCGATCGTCTTCGATAGTCACTACGACTGGCGGGATGGCGACTGGATGGGCCGGCGACGCGGCGAACCGGATCTCGCCAGGCCGGTCAGCATCTACGAAGTGCACCTGGGCTCGTGGCGCCGCAAGGATGATGGCAGCTACCTGGGCTACCGCGATCTCGCCACCGAGCTGGTCGAGTACGTCGTCGACATGGGCTACACGCATATCGAGCTGTTGCCGGTAAGCGAGCACCCCTTCGATGGCTCCTGGGGTTACCAGCCCATCGGCCTGTATGCCCCGACGCAGCGCTTCGGCACGCCGGACGATTTTCGCTATTTCGTCGATTGCTGCCACGCGAGTGGCATCGAAGTGATCATGGACTGGGTGCCGGCGCACTTCCCCGGTGACGAGCACGGCTTGCGTCGTTTTGACGGCTCCGCGCTCTACGAGCACGCGGATCCGCGCAAAGGCGCGCATGCCGACTGGGGCACACTCATTTTCAACTATGGCCGGCGCGAGGTCATGAACTACCTGATCGGCTGCGCGCTGTACTGGATCGAGGAATTCCATATCGACGGCCTGCGCGTCGACGCCGTCGCCTCGATGCTGTATCTCGACTACTCCCGCAAGGAGGGCGAGTGGCTGCCCAACGAACACGGCGGCCGGGAAAACCTCGAGGCCGTTGCATTCCTGCGTCGGCTGAATACTGAAGTGCATGCGCACGGCGCGACGACCTACGCCGAGGAATCGACCGCCTGGCCCGGCGTCTCGAAACCCGTGCACGCCGGCGGCCTCGGTTTTACCTACAAGTGGAACATGGGCTGGATGAACGACACCCTGTTGTACATGTCGGAGGATCCGCTGCACCGCAAGTATCACCATGACAAGATGACCTTCGGCCTGGTCTACGCGTTCACCGAGAACTTCGTGCTGCCGCTGTCACATGACGAGGTCGTGCACGGCAAGCGCTCGATCCTGGGGCGCATGCCCGGCGATGACTGGCAGAAGTTTGCGAACTTGCGCGCCTACTACGGGGCCATGTTCGCGCATCCCGGCAAGAAACTGCTGTTCATGGGCAATGACATTGCGCAACACAGCGAGTGGAACCACGATCACTCGCTCGACTGGCACCTGCTCGAATATGCACCCCATCAGGGTATACGGCGCCTGGTCCGCGACCTGAATGCCGTTTACACGAACACGCCGGCGCTTTACGAAGTCGACTTCGAGGGCCGCGGCTTCGAATGGATAGACTACAACGATCGCGACAGCAGCGTGCTGAGCTGGATTCGACGCGATCGACACGGCGGCTTCGTCGTCTGCATCGTCAACCTTACGCCGATCGTTCGCGAGCACTACGCGATCGGTGTACCCTGCGGCGGTCAGTTCAAGGTCCTGATCAATACCGACGATAAACAATACGGTGGCAGCGGCGTGGGAGCAGGAGTCGTTTCGGCCGCTGCCAGCGGGCAGCACGGCCAACCCAACACACTCAATTTGACGTTGCCGCCGCTCTCGGCGCTTATACTGCAGCCCGAAAAATCAGGAGACCGATAAATGGCCGCCAAGAATCCAACATCATCAGGAATCGGTGACATCGAGCTGTTGCAGGGGCCGAGTCTGCCGATGACGGCCGATGCCATGCTCAAAGATTTCACGCATTACTTTGGACGACTGCTCGGGCGACAAACGATCAGCAAGAAGTCTCCGTTCCTGTACCAGGCGGTCGTGTTCGCGGCTCGTGACAGGCTCATGGAACGTTGGGCTAGAACGCGCAAGGCGACGCAGCATGACGACCGGCGTCGTGTCGCCTATTTGTCGCTCGAGTTCTTGATGGGACGGCTGCTGCGCAACGCGCTGTTGAATCTCGATATCGAAGATGCCACGGCCGAGGCACTGGAACGACTGGGCCTCAGCCTCGAAGACGTCTATGAACGCGAAAAGGACGCGGGGCTCGGCAATGGGGGCCTCGGACGGCTGGCGGCCTGCTTCCTCGACAGCTGCGCTACGCTGGCATTGCCGGTCATCGGTTACGGCATTCGCTATCACTACGGGATGTTTCACCAGCGTATCGAAAACGGCTACCAGATCGAGGAGCCCGATTCCTGGCTGCGCGAGGGCTTCCCCTGGGAAATCGAGCGAATCGAGTTCGCCCAGACCGTGCACTTCGGCGGCCGAAGCGCACTCTATGCCGATGCCTCCGGCAAGACACGTTACGCGTGGATAGACACACACGATGTGCTCGCCATTCCCTTCGACGTGCCGATCCCGGGCTACCGCAACGACGTCGTCAATACGCTCAGGCTTTGGTCGGCATCCGCGACGGACGCTTTCGACCTCGCCGAGTTCAATGCCGGCAGTTATGCAGAGGCTGTCGCCGCGCAGAATGCCGCCGAAAACATCACCATGGTGCTGTACCCGAACGCCACCACAGAAAACGGCCAGGAATTGCGGCTGAAGCAGCAATACTTTCTCGCCTCGGCCAGTCTGCAGGACCAGCTCCGCAACTGGACCACGGCTCATGGCGAGGACTTCTCGAAGTATGCCGAGAAAAACTGTTACCAGCTCAATGACACGCACCCGGCAATCGCCATCGCCGAGCTGATGCGACTGCTCGTCGACGAATACGGGCTGGATTGGAATCGGGCCTGGAACATTACGCGAAATACCATGGCGTATACCAACCATACCTTGCTGCCTGAAGCGCTCGAAATGTGGCCGGTGGCCATGTTCCGTCGCCTGCTGCCGCGCATTCTCGATATCATCTACGAGATCAACGCGCGCTTTATTGTCGAGGTCAGCCAACGCTGGCCCGGGGACAACGACCGCATCGAACGCATGTCGCTGATTCGAGAAGGCGGCGAGCCGATGATTCGCATGGCTTACCTCGCCATCGTCGGCAGCTTCTCGGTCAACGGCGTCGCGGAATTGCACTCGAAGCTGCTGCGCGAGGGCCTGTTCCGCGATTTCGCCGAGTTGTGGCCGAAAAAGTTCAACAACAAGACCAACGGCGTAACCCAGCGTCGCTGGCTCGCGGCCTGCAACAAGGGGCTCGCAAAACTCATTACGGAAAAGATCGGAGATGCCTGGACCACGGAACTCACCGAGCTCGAAAAACTCAAGCAATACGCGGACGACGAGGCATTCCGGAAAGCCTGGCGCGCCGTAAAGCTGAGAAACAAGCTGAGCCTGGCACGAAACCTCGAGGCAAGGACAGGGCTGACAGTCGACCCGGGATCGCTCTTCGACGTGCAGGTAAAACGCATACACGAATACAAGCGCCAGCTGTTGAACCTGCTGCATGCGGTGCATCTGTACGAAGTCATACGCCGCGGCAATGGCAATGTCGTCGCGCCGCGCACCATTATCATCGGCGGCAAAGCCGCGCCCGGTTACGTCATGGCGAAGAACGTGATCAAGTGCATCAATAATGTCGCACGGGTCATCAATTCGGATCCCGTCATGGAGGGCAAGCTGAAGCTGATCTTCTACCCGGACTACAACGTTTCGGCCATGGAAATCATCTGCCCGGCGGCCGATTTGTCGGAACAGATTTCGACCGCGGGCAAGGAGGCGTCGGGAACCGGCAACATGAAGTTCATGATGAACGGCGCCGTGACGATCGGCACCCTCGACGGCGCGAACGTCGAGATCCGGGAGGCGGTCGGTGCAGAGAACTTCTTCCTGTTCGGCCTAACCGTCGAGGAAATTAACGAGCGTCGCGGTTCCTATAACCCGCAGGCAATTATCGACAACGATGAGGATTTCAGTCGCGTCATCGATCTTATCGAAAGCGGACAGTTCAATCGCTTCGAGCCCGGCGTTTTTGACGCCGCGCTGCGATCGATTCGCGATCCTTCCGACGCCTGGATGACGGCGGCGGACTTTCGGAGCTTTATCGATGCCCAGGCGGCCGTCGAGGAGGCGTACAGCGATGTCGAACGCTGGACTCGCTTGAGCATCCTCAATACCGCGTCGTCCGGGCGGTTCTCGACCGACCGAACCATGCGCGACTATAACGAGGATATCTGGCGGCTTCAGCCCGTCGGCCTCAATAACGATTGATGCGGGTAGGCAACCCCGATTTACTTGGCGCGACTCCCGACGATTCCGGGACGAACTTCGCCGTTTACTCAGCCGTCGCTGACGGCGTCGAATTATGCCTGTTCTCGGCCGACGGCCAGCAGGTGCAGATCTTCGATATGCCCGCATGCAATGACGGTGTCTGGCATGGTTACCTGCCGGGCTGCGGATCGGGACAACGCTATGGCTATCGCGTTCACGGCCCCTACGATCCCGATAAAGGACTGCGCTGCAATGCGGCGAAACTCCTGCTCGATCCCTATGCGCGCGAGATAAGCGGTCAGCTTCAGTGGCACCGCGCCGTCTTTGATTACGGCAGCGAAAACGGCGAGTTCGCAATCAACAGCGAAGACAGTGCTCCCTATGTGCCGAAGAGCGTCGTTCGCGAGACGATGGCCGATGACATTCCGCGTGCGCCCAGGATCCCCTGGGCCGACACCATTTTCTACGAGTGCAACGTGCGCGGGTACACGATGCGGCATCCGGCGCCGGAGGAGGCTGCGCGCGGCACCTTCGACGGCCTGAGACACAAGGACGTCCTGCAATACCTGAAGGCCCTGGGCGTGACTTCGATCGAACTGATGCCGGTGCAGACGTTTGTCGACGAGCACCATCTTGCGGAACAGGGCCTGCGAAACTTCTGGGGCTACAATTCCGTTGGATACTTTGCGCCCATGCAGCGCTACGCTCGGGGCGATGCCGTCACCGAATTCCGGGACATGGTGCGGGCGCTGCACGAGGCGGGGCTCGAAGTGATCCTGGACGTCGCCTACAACCATACGGGTGAGGGAAACCATCTCGGACCCTCTCTCGTGTTTCGCGGCATCGATAATCTCTCTTATTATCGAACCGAGCCCGACGATCACAGCATCTATGTCAATGACACGGGCTGCGGCAATACGCTCGACTTCGACCACATTCGCGTCCGGCAAATGATGCTAGACAGCCTCGAATACTGGTCGACCACGATGGGCGTCGACGGTTTCCGCTTTGATCTTGCAACGGTACTCGGCAGACGCAGAGACGGGTTCTCGCCGACACACCCGGTATTGTCGGACATCAGCAATCATCCCAGCCTGCGCAACGCGAAACTCATTGCGGAGCCCTGGGACCCGGGGCCGGGCGGATACCAGCTGGGTCATTTTCCACCGCGATGGGCCGAATGGAACGATCGCTTTCGCGACGACGTCCGGCAGTTCTGGCGGGGCGATGCCGGCAAGAGCGGTGACCTCGCGATGCGACTGCGAGGCTCTGCCGACCTGTTCGAGCACAGCCAGAGGCGTCCGCTCGCGAGCATTAACTTCGTGACGGCACACGACGGTTTCACCTTGCGCGACACGGTCAGCTACGAGCACCGACACAACGAGGCCAATGGCGAGGGCAATCGCGACGGGCATGCGCACAATTTCAGTGCAAACTACGGCGTCGAAGGCGAAACGGACGACGCGTTCATCAACGCGCTGCGGCGTCGGCAGCGGCTCAACCTGATGGCGACGCTGCTGCTGTCGCAGGGGACCCCCATGCTGCTCGCGGGAGACGAATTCGGCCACACGCAGTATGGCAACAACAACGGCTATGCACAGGACAATGAAACCTGCTGGCTGGACTGGTCGCTGGTCGACGACGACCCGGAGTTTCTCGAGCAGGTTCGCGAACTCATCTGGCTACGGCGCGAACATGCCTTGCTGCGCATCGATGACTACGTACATGGGCTCCTCAGGCAGGGCCCGGCGACCATAGAGATCCGCTGGATCAACAGACACGGCGAGGCAAAGAAAAGCGAAGAGTGGGCGGGCAGCAATGCCTTTGCCGTGTTAATCGAGCGCAGCAGCACGGCGGAACCCGGCAGCGCGCTGGTAATTCTCGTCAATCGTCACGACGAGGAACTGAACATGCGATTGCCGGCGAGCAGGAACCCTATACGCTGGCATCTCGCCTACTCGACTGCGGCGGAATCCCGGGCCGCAATCAACGGCCGGGATGTCGTCGTACCCGAACTTTCCGTCGCCTTGCTGACGTCAGGCTGAGCCAGGGCCGGCCGAAACGTCGCACCGCGGCGCACTGGCCGTAACTACGACACGGTCGCGGCCAGTGGCCGCTCCTACAGGTACACAGGCATCCGATGTGCAAGGGCAAACGGCCTGGCTGGTTTATCGCGCGCCGGGGCGCGCTCCTACAAGGCTGGGGCAGCATGGCGTTCCTGTAGGAGCGCCCCCTGGGGCGCGAAGCGCAGCGGCGGCCGCAAGGCCGCTACATGGCCTGGCACGGTCGCGGCCATTGGCCGCTCCTACAGGTACACGGGCATCCGATGTGCAAGGGCAAACGGCCTGGCTGGTTTGTCGCGCGCCGGGGCGCGCTCCTACAAGGCTGGGGCAGCATGGCGTTCCTGTAGGAGCGCCCCCTGGGGCGCGAAGCGCAGCGGCGGCCGCAAGGCCGCTACATGGCCTGGCACGGCCGCGGCCAGTGGCCGCTCCTACAGGTACACGGGCATCCGATGTGCAAGGGCAAACGGCCTGGCTGGTTTGTCGCGCGCCGGGGCGCGCTCCTGCAAGGCTGGGGCAGCATGGCGTTCCTGTAGGAGCGCCCCCTGGGGCGCGAAGCGCAGCGGCGGCCGCAAGGCCGCTACATGGCCTGGCACGGTCGCGGCCAGTGGCCGCTCCTACAGGGCGATTGGCAGCGCGGTGGAGTACTTGACGCGACGCAAGACGAATGTCGAGCTTGCCGAGCGCACGGCGGCATGCCTGAGTATCTCGCCATTGAGAAACTGGTTATAGCGCTCCATGTCCTCGGCCACTACCTGCAGCAGGTAATCCCGATCGCCCGACACCGAGAAGCACTCGGTCACTTCCGGTAACAGCGAGACGTGATGCTCGAAGCTCTCACGATTCTCGTCGGTGTGCTCGGTCATCGTCACAAGCAGCAGCACCTGGATGTTCAGCCCGACTGCCTTGGGGTTCAGCAGTGCGACCTGGCGTTCGATCACGCCGGTTTCTTCGAAATCGCGAATGCGGCGCCAGCAGGACGTCCGTGACATCCCCGAAATCTCGGCCAGCTCGGCCTGGTTGCGCGTCGCATCCCGCTGCAGTTCGTCCAGCAGGCGGCGATCCGGGCGGGACAGTTTCATGGACATTTTTCATTCATCTTCTGAGCTTTATCGAACAATTTGTTTCATATTTTACCGCTATTTCAAACAAATTGGACACTTTTTTCTCAGTTTCCGCGCATAATGTCGAGAGCTTTTGTACAACACGAGCAAGCAGAGGACTCCGCAATGACTGACCTGTTCGAAAACCCCATGGGGCTGGATGGCTTCGAATTCGTCGAATTTGCCTCGCCGAAGCCGGGAATCATCGAATCCGCCTTCGAGTTGATGGGCTTCACGGCGATTGCCCATCACCGTTCAAAGGACGTTACGCTGTACCGCCAGGGCGACATCAACTTCATCATCAATCGCGAGCCGCGCAGCCTCGCGTACTACTTCGCCCAGGAACACGGGCCGTCGGCCTGCGGCATGGCGTTTCGCGTCAGGGACTCGCACAAGGCGTATACGCGCGCGCTGGAGATGGGCGCACAGCCGCTGGAAATTACCACCGGGCCGATGGAGCTGCGCCTGCCGGCCATCAAGGGTATTGGCGGGGCACCCTTATACCTGATTGACCGCTATGAACGCGGATCCACGATCTATGACATCGACTTCGAGTTTTTCGCAGGCGTGGAGCGGCATCCGCAGGGCTGTGGCTTCCTGGAAATCGATCATCTGACGCACAACGTCTATCGTGGCCGCATGGGGTTCTGGGCCGACTTCTATGAGCGGATCTTCAACTTCCGCGAGATTCGATACTTCGACATCAAGGGCAAGCACACCGGCCTGCTCTCCAAGGCGATGACAGCACCCGATGGCAAGATTCGCATACCCCTGAATGAGGAGGCTTCGCAGGGCACCGGCCAGATCGAAGAATACCTGATGGCCTTTAACGGAGAGGGCATCCAGCATATTGCACTGTCCTGTGACAATCTCTATGACTGCTGGGACCGCCTGTCGGAACGCGGCATCGAGTTCATGACGGCACCGCCAGAGGCCTACTATGAAATGCTCGAGGAACGCCTGCCCGGCCACGGCGAGCCCGTCGAGGAACTCAAGACCCGGGGTATCCTGCTCGATGGAACGACCGAAGGCGGGGACGCGCGCTTGTTGCTGCAGATATTTTCGGCCAACATGATCGGTCCTACGTTCTTCGAGTTTATTCAGCGCAAGAAAGACGAGGGATTCGGCGAGGGAAATTTCAAGGCCCTGTTTGAATCCATCGAGCGCGATCAGGTGGCCCGCGGCGTGGTCAGGGCGGATGGCTGACAGGAGGTGGTAATGAAACTGAAGCGTATTCATCATGTTGCCTATCGCTGCCGGGACGCGAAAGAGACCGTTGAGTTCTATCAGCGCGTGCTGAACATGGAGTTCACGGTCGCCTTCGCGGAAGACCAGGTGCCTTCGACAAAGGAACCGGATCCCTACATGCACGTGTTCCTCGACTGCGGCATGGGCAACGTGATCGCCTTTTTCGAACTGCCGACCCGGCCCGAAATGGATCGCGACCGGAATACACCGACATGGGTGCAACATATCGCTTTCGAAGTCGACGACTACGATGCGCTGCTCGCCGCAAAGCGGCATATCGAGAACGAAGGCATCGAGGTCATCGGCCCGACCAATCACGGCATCTTCCAGTCGATCTACTTCTTCGATCCGAACGGACATCGACTCGAACTGGTGGCCAACACGCAGACGCAGGAGCAGATCGACGAGCTGAAGCGCGTAGCGCCCGCGATGCTCGAAGAATGGAGCGTGACCAAGAAAGCGCCGCGCCATGCCGCCTGGCTGCATGAGCTGGAATTCACGGGCGACAAATAGAGAGGTTCAACGGATTCAGAATGAAACTTGCATCACTGAAACACGGCAGAGACGGCCGACTTGTTGTCGTGTCGCGCGACCTGTCGCGCTACCTGCCGGCAACCGACGTGGCGGAAACGCTGCAGGCCGCCCTGGATGACTGGCGAACGGCGCGCCCTGCCCTCGAGTCTTTGGCCGCCAGCGTCGACGCGGGAGACGGGCGGCCATTCGACGAATCCGCCTGCGCTTCGCCCTTGCCGCGCGCCTATCAATGGGCGGATGGTTCCGCCTACGTCAATCACGTCGAACTCGTGCGTAAGGCCCGCGGCGCCGAGATGCCGGCAACCTTCTGGGCCGATCCACTGATGTACCAGGGTGGCTCGGATGCGTTTCTCGGTCCGCGAGACGATATTCCGGTCGCGGATGAGGCCTGGGGAATAGATTTCGAGGCGGAAATCGTTGTCGCAACAGACGATGTTCCCATGGGCGTTTCGGCCGCGGACGCGCTGGATCACATCCAGCTGATCATGCTCGTCAACGACGTGTCCCTGCGCAACCTCATCCCGGGCGAACTCGCCAAGGGATTCGGTTTTTTCCAGTCGAAACCATCCAGCGCTTTTGCTCCGGCAGCCATCACGCCGGACGAGCTAGGCGACGCCTGGCGGGACGGCAAGGTACAACTGCCCCTGCTGTCGACCTTCAATGGCCGTCTTTTCGGCAAGCCCGAGGCGGGGGTCGATATGACCTTCGATTTCGGCCAGCTCGTCGCCCACGCGGCCAAGACCCGGCCTCTCGGCGCCGGCGCCCTCATCGGCTCCGGAACGGTATCCAACAAGCTCGATGGCGGGCCGGGCAAACCGGTCTCGCAAGGCGGCGTCGGCTACTCCTGCATCGCGGAGATACGCATGATCGAAACGATCAACGACGGCAAGCCGACGACCTCGTTCATGAAGTTCGGCGATCGTGTTCGCATCGAGATGCTCGACGCCGGCGGCAAGTCGATCTTCGGCGCCATCGATCAGGCCGTGGCAAAGTACTGAATGTCCATGCGGCTCTACAGCTACTGGCGCTCGTCGGCCGCGTATCGAGTGCGCATCGCGCTGAACCTGAAAGGCCTTCCCTACGAAACGGTTTCGGTTTCGCTGGCGCCCGGCGTCGCCGAACATCGCACCGATGCCTACAGGGCGATTAATCCGCAGATGCTGGTGCCGTTCCTGCAAGACGGCGATCTCGGTATCGCGCAATCGATGGCAATCCTCGAGTACCTGGAAGAGACCTATCCGGAAGTACCACTGCTTCCGGCTGAGGAGCCCCTGCGCAGCAATGTTCGTGCCTTCTGCAACCTCATTGCCTGCGATATTCACCCGCTGAACAACCTGCGCGTGCAGCAGTACCTTCGCGACAGGCTCGATGCTGATGAGAAGGCCGGGAAAGACTGGTACGACCACTGGATTCGCGAAGGATTCGCCGCGCTGGAAGAACTCGCCGGCGACGGCCCCTGTGCATTTGGCGAAACACCATCGCTCGCCGACGCGCTGCTGGTACCGCAGATGTACAACGCCCGGCGATTCGACGTGCCTGTCGAAGCCTTTCCGAAACTGCTTCGCATCGTTGATGCCTGCGACGCATTACCGGCATTCAGGAAAGCAGCACCCGAACAGCAACCGGACGCTGCCTGAAAAGCTCGCGCGATCAGTAGCTGTCTGCAATCCCCGGGTGGCTCTTCATCCAGGCGTCGATGCGCCCCTCGGCATCCCCAATCTGTTCGGGAGTCATTCTCGAGGCCAGGAATTCGATCTTTGATTTGGCGTCCAGATCACCGAGATTAGCGGCGATTCCGAACCACTTGTAGGCCTCGACGGCATCGAACCTGTCGGTGAAGTCCATCGCGTTGACGCGGCCGAGCGCCAGGTGCGCGCCGACCACACCCTGGTCGGCGGCCAGCAGGTACCACTTGATCGCCTCGTCCTCGTCGATCGGTACGCCCCAGCCATTCTGGTGCATTATGCCCAGGCTGTACTGCGCCTCCGCGTGTCCCTTTTCGGCCGCCGCGAGGTAGTACTTCAGCGCCATGTCGTCGTTCATGTCCACGCCGAACCCGTTGCCGTACAGCAGCCCCATGCCATAACAGGCATTGGCATCGCCAGCGTCGGCGATGTCCCGCCACTCGCTTAGCGCCGTTTCATAGTCGGTGGAGCTGTATGCTTTCCAGCCCTTCCTGAAGTCACCGGCAAGCGCCGAGCTTGCGAGCAGTAATAGAAAAAGTGCGAGAACGGTGCGTGACAACATACGCATAGCCGTTTCCCTCCTGAATTGCCCTGGCGCACGGTGGTGTGCGCCGATGGCCGTATAATCTCAGGACGTAACTACGGGCATCCATTCGGGGATGTACTTAGGGCGCGAGAGAACCGCGCTCCGGCGTCTCGTTCATCGGACTGAAACGGCTACGCCGGCATGCTTGACCTGCCCGTTGAGACCCCGCCCTGCCTCTCAATGAAATCGACCGCGGCGTCGATGCCCGCCTGTTTCGTAGCGAGTCGTATCGCCGTCAGGCTGTCGATTGCATCGCGTGCGGCGTGGTCGTCATCCTCGCGGGCACCGGCACAGGCGTCGCGACCCGCAGCTGCGAGTCTCTCGACGATGTCTCGCGCCAGGTTTGCCTCCATCCCCAAGCGGCGGGCTGCATCGCCGACGACGTGATTGCCTGGATCCACACCGGGATCGACTCAATCCCTATTGACGGCATGGACGATGCTGCTCGAGAACGTTGGCACAGTGTCGGCAGCGATGGGTGCGTCAACCCGACAACTCAGCCCAATACCTTGCTATCAAGTCAGTATTCACCGAACCCAATCAAAGACCACTCGGTTCGTAGCCAGGTACTTGGATAGCGTTTCTCGACTTCAACCAAAAACCTGTGAGCATGCCCCGTCCCAGTGGGCGCTGAGAAACGGCGTGCAGACACATGATTAGTCAGTCGTCCGGGCCGGCGTATGGGACCGTCGCGCACACAGCCGCCTCTGCTATCGACTCCAGTTATCGATCTGGCTTGGCTTCATCCAGCACGCATGAAAGCCCGGTGGAATACGACCCGGCATCTTTATCCGCGCAACCGGGCCCTTGCTGATGTCTTGCGCATCGAAGACCTGTAGCTGCTGGCGTTGCGATTCGTCGTTCCACACGAAAACAACCACATAACCATGATCCTCGCTACTCGGGTTATCGGCTGGTGCGAACCAGGGCTCACTGTACCAACAGTGGTCGTAACTGTCTGACCATTCCCCGACGCTTTCCCCAGTATCCGTATTCATCTTTCTGATCCCGGTCCACCGAAGAATCCTGGGGTCATGATCGACGAAGTAGCCCCACCTGGTATGACGGCCGGTCAGGGCGCTGTTGAATCCAGGAAATTCCACATTGTGATCGGGATCGAGGCATTCCTCGATTGCCTCGCCGGTTTTCACATTCATCCGGTAACGCCACAAGCGCGCATCCATGACGAGCGTGGCAATCATCTTCGCCGTGCGCTGCTCGTCGATGCTGCCGTCGTCGTTTCTGGCGGGCATATAGCGGCAGGCCACCATGACGATTTCGTCGCCCTCCTCCCAGCAATTCACGACGTGATAGAGAAAGCACGGTGAAAACTCGAACCAGCGAATACTGTCTGCCTCCCCGTATCGCGTTATCACGCCGAAGCGCGATTTTAGCGACGAGTTAAACCGGATCTTGTGTCGGCCCGCGCGCAACGCATCTTCATCGTGGTAGACCGGCAGGTCGTGCAGGATCGAATAGTGCTCCGTGATCCCCATATCATGCGGCAACCGGTCGCCCGGCAACTCGACGGGCACGTGATGAACCAGCTTTCCATCGCCAGAAA
Organism: uncultured Gammaproteobacteria bacterium; assembly: GCA_963701335.1. Lineage (GTDB taxonomy): Bacteria > Pseudomonadota > Gammaproteobacteria > Steroidobacterales > Woeseiaceae > UBA1847. The sequence goes on along the minus strand of CAVOZR010000004.1, from coordinate 824,447 downwards.
CAACGCCGTAACTCATGAACGGGTGCTCGGCGAAATAGTCGAAGAACATCAGCTCACCTGTGACCTCGTCGACTTTCGAATGTGCCGACATGCCTTTTCCGGGACCGCTGACATACTCCGGCGCCGAGCGTTTCGTTTCGAGCGTTACGGGATCGACAATGTAAGGGATACCGGCAAGGTACCAGGTCGCGACTGCATTTCCCGCGTGCCCGATGACGTCGGTATTGGCGACATCGTTCATTGGCTTGGCCTCACTGCCCTTCACTGTGGCCATTACGCCCCAGTATCCTTCCTTGCCCCGTTTGTCGTTCTCGAGCCAGCCGTCTGTCCGCACCCACTTGTTGCGATACGTTAGCTTTCCGTCACGGAAGCACGCCGCGTGAATCATTCCGTCACCATCAAAAAAGTGGTGCGCGCCTTTTGGCTCGAAGCGGGGGTTGGGTCCGTTGCGCAGGTAAACACCATTCAGATCCGAGGGAATTTCGCCTTCAACGGGCAGGTCTTCGAGGGTCACTTCATCGGCAACCGGCGCAAAGGTGCCGGTAAGCATCGGGCCATGATCGTGGCCAAAGGGGGCGGTTGGATCTTTAATGACAGCACTCATTGTTTGCCTCCTGGAGGAAGGGTTCCCATATAAGTCTAATTATGCAAGTAACCTTGCGTCAAGTCGACCTCAATGCGGGTTTTTTTCACTATGACGGCCGGGCGACTGCTGGCAGTCGGGGGACCCGGTCAGACAATGCCACCGTCCCTCAGGCGCAAGATCTCGTTGTCGTTGTAGCCAAGCTCAGCCAGGATGTCGGCGGTGTGCTCGCCAAGCGTCGGAGCACGGCGAAACTCTCCGACGGGCGCTTTCGAATAGCGCACAGGATGGTCGGCAACGGGCGCGGCCTTCTGCACTCCGGGATAGTCGACCTGCTGGAACATGTCAGCCCCAACGACGTGTTCATTCTCAAGCAGCTCTTTGGGGCTCAGCAGCTCTCCACAAGGAATACCGGCCTGGGCAAGCTCGGTCACCGCTTCTGTATTGCTGCGTTTCGCACACCAGGCCGCCATGCGTTCGCTGACAATCTCGCCGTTATCACCCCGTAATTGATCGGTGGCAAATCTCGGATCGTCCAGCCACTGTGCCTCGTTCATCAAGTCAGCCCAGCGTTTGAACAGTCCGTCACCGACAATCTGCACTGCCACTCGGCCATCGCGGGTCTTGAATGAGTCGGTGGGCGCGTTGTATTGCCCGCGCGTGCCGGTCCCCTGCCGCCCCAGGCCGAGCACGGCCTCTTCCATCAGGGCCGCGTTATTGAAGGCGAGCGCCGTGCCGAGGAGCGTTCCCTCGACGATCTGACCCTCGCCGGTTTTTGTCCTGTGGATGAGCGCGGCCAGCGTGCCGAATGCACTCAGTGCCGCGGTCCCGAAATCACAATACGGTGCAAACGATTTCGCGGGTTCACCGGGCGTACCGCTCAGGTACATACTGCCCGACATCGCCTGGGCAACTGTATCGAAGCCACCGCGCGCAGCATAAGGTCCACTCGAGCCGAATGCTGAGCCGGTCGTCAGGATGATATCGGGCTTGATCGCGCAGAGCGTTTCGTAGTCAAGGCCCAGTTTTTTCAGTGCAGGGAACGGGAGGTTGGCGACGACGACATCGGCCGTCCTGACCAGCCGCCGAACGATCTCGCGGCCCTCCTCTGCCGCCAGGCTCAGCGTCATGCCGCGTTTGTTTCGTGCAATCTGGACGTGATACGCGCCTTCGCCTTGCTCGCTGACAGGCACGGTATAGCGATCCTCGCCGCCCGTCGGCTTTTCGATGCGAATGACGTCGGCGCCGAGGTCGGCCAGCAGGGTCGCGCAGAACGGGCCGGCGATATACCGCCCGAAATCGAGAACCCTGGTGCCCCTCAGAATCTCACTCATGCACGAGCTTCTCGAAGCGTGCAATCGCCTCTCGATATTCCTGCTCGAGTTCGTTGACCACGCTCGCGACGGTTTCAATATTTCGGCTGTGGCCAACGCCCTGCCCCGCCGCCCAGATGTCGCGCCAGCGTTTCGCTCCATCACCGGAGTAGTCGCGGACCGCCTTCGTCTCGAGTTGCTCGGAATCGTACCCGGCTGCCATCAGACTGGGTTTCAACCAGGATGCCGACGTGCCGGTTACCGCAGCGGAGACCACGATGTCGTCGACCTGCGATTCAATGACCATGGATTTGTATTCGTCCTGGGCAAGGCTCTCCTCGGTCGCCAGGAAGCGCGTGCCCATGTAAACGCAGTCAGCCCCTGCGGCAATGGCGCCGGCAATGCCCGCACCATCCGATATGGCGCCGCCCACAGCAATGACCCCGTCGAACATTTCCCGAACCGCCGAGATGAACGCGAACGGCGATAGATGGCCGGTATGCCCGCCGGCTCCGGCACTGATACACGCCATTCCATCGACTCCCGCATCCGCGGCCTTCTTGGCCAGTTTCATGTTCACAACATCGGCAAACACGAGTCCGCCGTATGACTTCACCGTCTCCATTACGGGTCGCGGCGAGCCGAGTGCCGTAATAACGATGGGGGGCTTGTATTCGGCGACGAGCTTGAGTTCGTCGGCCAGCCTCGTACGCGTGGAATGGGTAATCAGGTTCGACACCCAGGGTCCGTCGCCGGGCGCCAGCGACCCCGTAATCCTGTCCATCCAATCGTCAAGCTCCTCCAGCGTGCGCGCATTTGTGGAGGGAAACGCCCCGCCTATTCCAGCCTTGCAGGCGGCAATAACCATTTCCGGACCGGTTACGAGAAACATAGGTGCACAGATCACGGGCAACCGCAAATTGAATGACGAGATGGCACTCATAGTCATAACCTCTCCAGGATAGTCACAGTCGTTACACCTTCCTCCACACCGAGGAAGCCGCCTCCATTTTCGGCGATCGCCATTCGTGCATCGTCAACCTGGCGCGGGCCGGCTTCCCCACGAAGCTGGGTCGTTAGTTCGTAGAGTTGGGCAATACCTGTGGCCCCAACCGGGTGACCCTTCGCGAGCAGTCCTCCGGAGGGATTAACAGGTGCGCGTCCGCCAATCCTGAACTCGCCTTGCTTCAGGCGGGCGCCAACGCCGCCCGCCTCGCTCAAGCCCAGGTTTTCGATTTGCTGCACGGCCGCATAGGCTGTCGCATCGTGGACTTCCGCGACGTCGATATCGTCCGGCCCGACGCCGGCTTCTTCATAAGCCGCTTTTGCAGCCCGACGGCCGATATGATTTTCGTAGTCGTCCTTGTTCCGTTCCATGGTACTCAGGAGCGCACAGGCCCGGACACGCACGGCCCGTCGTATGCCCATTTGCTTGAGGGCTCGCTCAGAACACAGGACGGTAGCGGCTGCGCCATCGCTTACCGGGGCACACATGGCACGAGTAAAAGGAAACACGATCGGTTTGTCGGCCAGCACTTCTTCGACAGTAAAGGGCGTACGGTACTGCGCCTTCGGGTTCTTCGATCCATGGCAATGCGTATTCGACGCCATCCTTGCCAGGTCCTCCTGGGTCGTACCAAACCTGTCCATGTGAACCCGCGCCTGGGCCGCATAAAGGTCCATGAAAATACTGCGCTCCGGACCAGGCTTTTCGCCGCCAATCGACACGATGTATTCGAGGACGCTGCTGCGATCGTGCACATCCGTACCACCCGCAAATGCGGCCGCCATCTGTTCCGGTCGGTCCGGGTAGACCATTTTTTCAGTGCCGACGACCAGCGCAATATCGACCATGTCCGCACGAATTGCAGCCATCGCCTGCAGTACTGCTGTCGATCCCGAGGCACAGGCATTCTCGATATTGGCTATCGGGATGCCGCTAATGCCAGCTGACCTCAGGGCGATCTGACCACGAATCGTATTTTGTCCTTCCAGCATTGGCTGGCGCGTATTTGCAAACCACGCAGCCTGGATGTCGCCCGGTTCAATGCCTGCATCGTCGAGCGCTTCCCGGACTGCCATAGCGGTCAGCGACTTGACGGTGTCGTCGAGCCGTTTGCCAAAGGCTGTCATCGACACGCCCGCTATGAAGACGTCTCCCGTCATGCCGCTTCGTCGATAGGCCGTCGCCGCTGCGCAATCCGAAAGCGTGAAGCAACGAACGACAGGTCAGTCAAGCATGCGTTTCCCGCCGGGTTCAGCCCGGTCACGTGATAGTCGCTGTACGCCGCGGCGAAATTGATCCACATCGCCCCCGTGAGATTGATCGTGAGATTCGCTCCCGCTCGCGCGTACGCATCGACCCAGCGATCGATGAAGTCCTCATCGGTTGAATAGAGGTAGCACGAGATTGTGCCGCGCGTTCGAGCGAGCTCCGTGGCCTCGGCCGCCGCGGCGTCGGCGTTTTCTGCAGCAACGATGAAAAGTACGGGGCCGAATCTCTCCTGCGCATAGGTCTCGAGGTGCTTCGGTGTTGTTGCAATGACTAGTGGTGTGCGCGTTCGCGCATTCGGGAAATCCGGGTGCTCATAGGGGCGCGATTGCCTCAGAATTGGCAGTCCCTCCTTCTCTGCCATAGCCGCAGCTTCGGTAATCACGTCAAGACTAACATCGCCCTGGATGGCCCCCATGATCCCGGCTGCCATTCTGGGATTCGATGCAATCGCGTCGATCTCGTCCACAATTGCCTGGGCGACTTCGTCGAAGCTCGCCGTGCCGCCCGCCGTGCGTATTCCGTTCTTCGGCACATAGACAACCTGCGGGCTCGTGCACATCTGTGCCGAAAACAGGCAGGTCGCCCGCGCAATGGCCCGCGCGGATTCAGGCAAGCTGCTGACTGATTCGACCACGACGCTATTGACCCCGGCCGTCTCGGTATAAAGTAGTTTGCCAGTAACCGTGCGTTCGAGATGGCCGCCGTAACGCGGACTGCCCGTAAAGTCGATGATCTGCACTGCCGGATGATCCACGAATTTGCCCGCAACGGGTTCGGCGACAGTGTCGACGGCCAGTGTGACCAGATTCGGGTCGAAGCCAAACTCTGCCAGGACCTCACGACAGGTCTCCACGACGATTGCCATCGGTAGCACCGCAATCGGGTGCGGTTTCACTATCACGGGGTTCCCGGTTGCAAGGCTCGCAAACATTGCTGGGTAAGCATTCCAGGTCGGGAATGACGCGCAGCAGATAACCAGGCCCACACCGCGCGGCACGAGTGTATAGGATTTCTGAAGCGCTACCTGGTCACCCGCAAAATTACGATGGTAGGTTGCCGTTGGCGCAACACTTCGCATGGCAATGGCCGCATACGCAAGGGCCTCGATACCGCGATCGAGCGCGTTCGGCCCTGAGCCGCTGAATGCCTGGGTGTAGCTTTGTCCAGCCACGTGCATGATCGCGTGCGCCATCTCGAAATTTCGATCGTAGAGCCGTTCTGCCATCTCCACGCAGAGCGAAATTCTGAGCTCCGGATCAGCTTTCGCCCACCCCGGCATGCCACTGATTGCTGCGCTCACCAGCGTCTCCGGATCAGCCGTCGGATATTGAATGCCAAGTGGCTCCAGGGTCAGCGGCGAGACCTCTTCTCCGACCCAGGCTGTAATGCCGGGCAGAGCCAGCTCGAATTTCCGGTTGAGGCGTGCGGCGAATGCCGCTTTGCCAGCAGCCGGTTTTTCGCTGCCGTGAATCTTTGACGACGGCGAGTCTTTGTACGGACTCCAACTGATGCGTGTTTCGACCGCCTCTATTGCTTTCGCTACGAGATCGCGGTGCTTGTCGATCAGCGCGTCACGTTGTTTCAACACTTCCCCCATGCTCACCCTCCAAGTCGCTCGACGATCATCGCAATTCCGACGCCTGCAGCACCGGTAACGACAACGAGGCCATACCGTCCGTCTGCGACATCCAGCGCGTCCAACAGCGACGAGAGAAGTATCGCCCCCGATGCGCCCATCGGATGCCCTTTTGCCAGGCTACCGCCACCAACGTTCACTTTGTCAGGATTCGGCTTGCGCTCACGAAAGAAGTTGACGATGGAAACAGCGAACGCTTCCATGAACTCGATTCGATCCATATCGTCGAGAGTGAGGCCGGCTCGTGCCAGGACCCGGTCCATTGCAGAGAGGCCGGCGGTCAGTGACGCTGCCGGGTCGCCACCGGCTTCCACCGACGCGACAATTCGCGCCCGGGGTGGCGCATCGAACGATCCCTCCCTGCCCACAAGGGCGAGCGCGGCGCCGTCACAAACAGGTGGGGCGTGGGCCACCGTGTGCCGGTGATCGACATCGCGACCGAGGACATCCCGGTAGTGTTCGGCGAGCGAGGCAAACGCCGGTTCAAGCGTACCGAGTGACTCGAGCGTCGTCGTGCGCGCACACTCATCGTGCTCCAGCCCATTGACGGCAATGCGGGACGCGACCAGCGCTGTGCCTTCCGCTGACGCGGTACGCTGTTGCGAAACGAGCGCCGCCTCATCCATTTCCTGGCGTGAAATCCCGAGATCCTCTGCCAGGCGATCCGCTGCGAGCGCCACAGGAAGATAGCGGCTGCGCGCCGGCAGCGAGGTATTCGAATAGTAGTCGGCGTTATCACCCATGAACGGGACTCTCGACATCATCTCTACGCCACCGGCCAATGCTGTTTCGCATTGCCCGGCCGACACCATAGCGGCGGCCTGGCCAACTGCGGTCAGGCCCGATACGCAATAATTATTGAGAGAGATGGCGGCCGTTTCATCCGGCAGTTCGGCTCGAAATTTCGACACCAGTGCTATGTGGCCGCCCTGAGCGCCAACCTGACCGACCGCGCCAAGAATGAGTGCGTCGACCGATGGCGTCACCTGCGTTCGATCGACGATAGCGTCTATCACCGCAGCCGCAAGGTCCTCAGGATGCAAAGACGCCAGTCCCCCTTCCGGTTTTGCCTTGCCGCGCGTGGTCCGCACGGCGTCATAAATATATGCGCTCATATGACTGTCCCTCATTTCATACTAGTCGAGAAATGCTATGCATCCCGGCTACATAGCCGCGATGGCGTGTCCGCCGTCTACTGGCAGCGCCACGCCGTTGACAAACGCGCCCGCATCGCTGGCGAGTAACATGAACGGCGCGCTGATTTCATCCATGTTGCCGCTGCGCCCCGCCGGTGTACTCCTCAGGTATTCGAGGCCGCGTTCCGTCGCGAAAAAGTCCGCGTTGAGCTCGGTAACAAAATAGCCGGGGCAGAGCGCGTTGACACGAATGCCCTTGCGGCTCCATTCCAGTGCGAGACTTTGCGTCAGTGAAATGATTGCCGCCTTCGAGGCCGAATAGCAGCTGGTCGTTATCGATACGCGCAGTCCCAGTATCGACGCCGTATTGACAATACAGCCCTGTTTGCCCGCGGCAATCATGCGGGTGCCTGCCTCCCTCGCAGCCAGCCATGCGCCTTTGAGATTCGTATCCATGACGAAATCCCAGCTGTCTTCATCGAAATCGACGGCCTTCTTCGTAACGGCAACGCCGGCATTGTTCGACAGGATGTCCACGACACCATATTTTTCCTGCGCGGCATCAAAGGCCGCCGTCACACTGTCGGCCTTTGTGACATCCAGCGGCACGGCAAGCGCATCGCCGCCCGCCGCCTTTATTTCGTCCACCAGCATCTCGAGCCGATCGACGCGCCGCGCCGCAACGACGACCTGGGCGCCATAGCGGGCGAGCAGTTTCGAGAAATGCGCGCCGAATCCGCTCGAGGCGCCTGTAACGAGTGCAACTCTGCCACTTACATCAAAACATGATTCCGACACGCTAAATTCTCCTTAGCTCCGCTCGATTTCCTTGATGGCTTCAGCCGCAAGCTTCGGTGCCAGGGCGCCGTACACCATCGCCTTGTCACTCGATGCGTTGCCGTCCAGCGCCCGTTTCAGAACGCCCTGTAAAATAGCGGCGAGCCGGAAGAAACTGAACACCATGTAAAACTCCCAATGCGGCATGCGTTCGAGTCCACGGCGGCGGCAGTACGCGTCAACGTACTGCTGCTCGGTCGGGATCCCGAGTTCCGCCCGGTCGATGTCCCCTAGGCCGGCGACAGCGTCGTTGCGGCCCATTCGTAATTGCATGCACTGATAAGCGAGGTCCGCATAGGGATGACCTAATGTGGACAGCTCCCAGTCGAGTACGGCGAGAGCATGGCCTCTTGACGGGTGAAAGACGATGTTGTCGAGCCGGTAGTCACCGTGTACGAGGCTGGCCTGGCCATCATCCTCAGGCAGGTTGTCGGGCAGCCATTCGATCAGCCGATCCATGGCGGCGATCTGGACCGTTTCCGAGGCCTTGTATTGTGAACTCCAGCGTCTGATCTGACGTTGAAAATAGTTACCGGGCTGACCGTAGTCTGCGAGGCCCACGGAGTCGATATCGACGTCATGAAGCGCGGCGAGTATCCGGTTCATCTCATCGTAAATCTCGCCTCGCTGCCCCGGTTCGCAATCCGGGAGTGCCGGATCCCAGAATATGCGGCCGTCCTCGTAGCTCATGAGATAGAACATGCCGCCAATCAGGTCGCGATCCGTGCACAGGTGGTACGCCCGTGCCACCGGTACCTCGGTGTTAGCGAGTGCCTTGATCACCCGGTACTCCCGGTCCACCGCATGCGCGGACTTGAGCAATTTACCCGGCGGTTGCTTGCGTAACACATAACGACCCGAGTCCGCCGTGAGCAGAAACGTCGGATTCGACTGCCCGCCCGCGAACTTCTCGGCCTTCCTCAGCCCCTCGAATTCCTCGACATGATGTTCGAGGTACGGACCGACGACGCTCAGGTTCAGTTGCTCGGCTGCCATACTGCTTACCGTGTGAAACGCCGGATCAACTGTTTGCCGAGTGCCATCATGTGCACTTCGTCGGGGCCGTCCGCGAGTCGACAGTAGCGCGCATAGTTCAATGCTTCTGCGAGAAACCAGTCGTCACTCAATCCGCCGGCACCGTGTAACTGGATCGAACGATCGATGACGCGTTGCGCCATCTCGGGCACTGTGATTTTGGTCGCCGCTATCAGGTCGCGCGCATCCTTGGCGCCGACGCGGTCGATCTTGTCTGCAGCCATCAATGTAAGCAATCTCGCCTGCTCGATCTCGGCGAAAGACCGTGCAATGCTCTCGCGCACCGACTGATGTTCGCTGATTTTGCGGCCGAAGGTGCTCCTGGAGTCGACCCGCTGGCAGGCGAGTTCCAGCGCCCGCTGCGCACAGCCGATGAGGCGCATGCAATGGTGGATGCGTCCCGGTCCCAGCCTGCCCTGCGCTATTTCGAAACCTCGTCCTTCTCCCAGCAGGATGTTCTCAGCCGGTACGCGGACGTTGTCGAAGCTTACTTCCGCATGCCCCAGCGGCGCATCATCAAAACCCAGTGTCCGCAGACCGCGCACCACATGCACACCTTTTGTTTCCCGCGGCACGAGAATCTGTGATTGCTGCACATGTCGGTCGGGGTTATCGGCGTCGGACTTGCCCATCACGATGAGTACGTCACATTTCTCGTGCATCGCACCGGTAATAAACCATTTGCGGCCATTGACGATGTATTCCTCTCCGTCTCGCAAGATCGAACACTCGATGTTGGTCGCGTCCGACGAAGCCACGGCAGGCTCGGTCATCGCATAGGCCGAACGGATATCACCGGCCAGTAGAGGCCGCAGCCATCGTTCCTGGTGCGCCGGCGTCCCATACTTCATCAGCACTTCCATATTGCCGGTGTCGGGGGCACTGCAATTGAAGACTTCAGACGCCCACAATACGCGTCCCATTGACTCGGCCAGCGGCGCGTACTCGAGGTTACTGAGGCCCGCACCGCCATGCTTTGCATGGTCGGCCGGGATGAACAGGTTCCAGAGACCCACATCTTTGGCCTTCTTCTTCAGCTCGACCATGATCGGCGGCGTCGCCCAGCGGTTCTCCGCCGCCTCGAGTTGCTCGGCGTACAGCTTCTCTACCGGAAAGACCTGGCTCTGCATGAAATCTTCGAGCTGCGATGCCAGTGTCCCGGCGCGGTCGGAAAGTTTGAAGTGCATTTCGGGTTTCCAGAGTCTGGGTGTCTTCAGCTATAGGTACGATAAGGGGCCTGTTCACGGCCAACCAGGTGCGGCACTGCGTTGAATTCCGCCAGGCTGATCGACGCGGGACCAACGAAGAACCGTGTGATACTTGTATTGATTATCTGCAGGTTGAGGTCGAAAATATTTTTCGGCGACAGATTCAAAACGGATCCGAGAAACATACTGATTGCACCACCTGAGCTCACTACCAGGATTCGTTTGCATCGTTCCGCCATACATTGCAACGTCGTCCTCGCACCTGTCACCCGTTTCTGAAAGGACAACCAGCTCTCAGGCACGCCATCCAATCGATCTTCCGACCAAGCTGTCAACACGCAACGCAGGAGTCGAAAATAGGCTTTGCGGTCGTTCTGATTCGTCTCAATCGCCCGCACCAGTTTGTGATCCGGATGCACTTCGCAGAAGCGCCGCATCATCGCCCGAAAGTCATACTCGTTCAGCCCAGCATTCGTCTGGCGTGAACAAGCGTCTCCGACACCGGATTCCCGGATTACGTCGATCGTCTGCCGGTGCCGCCGCATTTCGCCCCCGACGACACTGTCGAAAACGATGTCCTCAGCGACGAAGTACTGCCCGAGCAACCGCGATTGGGCAATACCAATTGGCGTCAGGTCGTCATAGCATGCGGCAGCAAACGATGCCTGCGCATGCCGCACGAGGTACAGCTCACTCATCGATTGCCGGTCATTGCAGTGTTCATAGTGCTATGATGGCATTATAATCTAATTATGCAAGTGACTCAGGACCCCCTACCCGGAAGGCATCAATGAAGATCGACGCGCATCCTGACTTCCCGCAACAACTCGCGTCCGGCAACACTGTCCTGCAGGCACAAGCGGACGTATACGAAAAGCCTGCCGTATCCAATATTGAAAACTACGTGGGTACGGCACGCATCCCGGTCGGCCTCGCCGGACCGGTACAGGTGCACGGCGACCATGCCCGGGGCACTTTCTTCATTCCCATGGCAACCACGGAAGGAACGCTCGTGGCATCAACCGCCAGGGGTATGAAAGTCATGAACGAGTGCGGCGGAGTGGACGTCAAGGTCGTTCGCAACGGCGGTATCCAGCGCGCTCCCGTCTTTGAGTTCCATTCGATCAACGATGCCTTCGAGTTCACACAGGCAATGAACGAGGATTGGTCATGGCTGGTACCGGTCATGGAAGCAACGACATCGCATGGCAAAGTCATGGATATCCACACCTGGCAACTCGGGCGCATGGCCTGCGTTCGCATGACGATGAATCCGGGCGATGCCTCGGGCCAGAACATGGTGAGTATTTCGGGGCAACGCGGTGCCGAGGAAATCGTCAAGCGCTTCCCGAAAATAACGCGGTATCGCATGGGAGGAGGTATCAGTGGTGAAAAGGTTCCGTCGAGCATCAATACCCTGCTCGGCCGGGGCAAATCGGTGACGGCCAGCGTGACCATCGATGGCGACGTCATGCGCCGCATCACTCGCGCCGATATCGCGGACATCATGGTTCATCAGCAAACTCACTCGAATTTTGCGATGTGGGGCGGAGGCCAGAGTTCTCACAACAGCATAGCCAATACGATCGTGGCCATGTTCATTGCCTGCGGCCAGGACGTGGCCGCAACGGTTGAGTGCCGCTGGGCAAACAACGTTTTCGAATATGATCGAGACAAGAATACGCTGCGGTGGGACGTTCATATCCCGAATATCACTGCCGGCACAGTCGGCGGTGGCACCGGGCTACCAACCCAGCGGGAGTGTCTCGATCTGATGGGGTGTGCCGGCTCCGGCAAGGTCGACAAGTTCGTCGAGCTTTGCGCTGTTGCGGCTCTCGCCAATGAAATATCCTTCTGGGGCGCCTTGTGCGCCCAGGAATGGATCGACGCCCACGCAAGTTTGAAATCCCGCTAATGCCCGAACGACCCGCCCTGCCCAGCGTCAACGCTGTTCGTAAACTCCCTGTACTGGCCAGCCAGCTTATTGCCGAGCACTGGGAGGACCAAAACGGTCATGTCAATGTGGGCTATTACATGGCTCTGTATAACGACAGCGGCTGGCCCATGCTGGACCTGATCGGTGTCGACAAGCGCTACTTCACCGAGCGCGGGCTCGGACTCGTCGATCTCGACAATCATTTGCGATATTTCAGCGAACTCCATGTCGGTGAGCGGGTTACGGCCTATGGGCGATTCCTCGGCCACGATGCGAAGCGCATCCAGGGGATGGTTTTTGTCGTCAACGACGATAGGGACGTGCTCGCATGCAGCATCGAATTTCTGTCGATGAGTATTGACCTGGAAAAGCGCCGGTCGACCGAGATACCGGATGACATTGCCAGAAATCTGAGCACGGTCATCGATCAACACCGACGCCTCGGCTGGACGGTGGACACATGCACCTCGTTGACGGACTAGGCTGAGATTTCCTCGAAAACCAGGCGCGCCGATTTGGCGGCGCCCATCGATCCGTCGTAGCCGGACGGACACGCCGCATCGCCGACGTTGAAGAGATTCTCCACGGGTGTCCTGTGATCGACATGATTTTGCGGCACGGTCCGAAAGCCCGGCCACTTGCCGCGGTAACAGGTCTTGGTCAGGATCGTGCAGCGCTCCTCGAAATTCGGGAATATGTCATTCAGATCCTTGATGACCTCGCCCAGCTCCGCTTTGATATCACCGGGATCCAGGCTGTCTTTCGGCGCGGCACCCACTGTGTACAAGTGCTTCCCCGGTGGAGCGACGCCCTCGGCCTCAAATGACGGTACATCGATCATGTTGACGCGCCGGCTGCAGCCAACACTGATCGCCGAGTAGTCCATCAACAAATCATCACTGGCAAAATGCAACCACATGATCGCCGTTGGCGTCATGTCGCGGTTGATGCGCTCGACATAGGCGGGATCCAGGCAAGCGGCCGGAACCAGCCCCGCCGTAGCTGCCGGTCCGACGTTACTGATGACCAGTGGTGTGCGGAAGTCGATCGACTCGCGATCCTTGCGAATACGCACGCCACACACGCATCCATCTTCGACCTGGATGTGCTCGGCAGCCGCACTCGTCCACACGTCCCCGCCCGCATCCCGGACCAGGTCAGCCATGCGATTCCACAGCGCAATGCTGCCACCCTCGATAAAGCCGAACGTCAGCGGCGCTATGACCTTAATGAATTTGAAGTACTGTGCGGCGGGTAATTCGTAACTGTTGACGGTCAGCAGCGATGAAATCGTCGCCTGAAAGATACCGTGAATTCTCGCATTCTGCGTGTAGCGGTTGAGCCAGTCCCGAAAGCTGATATCGGCCGGTGGCAGCTCCTCTTTCATGGCCCGGCTCAGCGCATCGATAACGCGCTTCGCTTCGTCTGCATCGCTGGCCACTTCACGAATGATCGTGCGTGTCGCACCTTTCGCAAGGTCGTATACCTCGCCATCGAGCCACATACCGACGCGAGTACTGCGTTTAACGCCCGACGGGACGCCAACGAGGTCGCAGACCTTCTCCAAATCCCGACCGACCGGTACAGCCAGTCCACCGGTCGCACACAAGTAGCCATCGTGATTGACGGTGGAGAAGCGGCCGCCGAGGTAGCGGCGCTTTTCCACCAGGAGTACTCGCTTGCCTGCATGGGCCAACAGCGCCGCGGAACACATCCCGCCGACGCCGGACCCAATGACTACCGCGTCATACAACAGGATCAGTTCCAGTGGTAGTTAAAGCTGACCCCGTAAGTGCGCGGCGGCGCCCATATCTTTGTCGCGCCACCGAAGGTGCCGTTGATGTGGTGCACCGCGTAGAGTTCGTCCGTGACGTTCTTACCCCACAACATTGCGTCCCAGCGCTCATCCGCCGACGTATAGCGGATGGATGCGTTGACGACAGTGACGTCGGGCTCGAGTCCCCTGGGGTCGTTGGAAATCTCCATATGGTACTCATCCGTATAGGACGCCGTGGCAACGATATCCAGCGCGGCACCGTTATTCATCTGCATCGAGAAGTTTGGCGACAAGGACCAGGTCTGGTCGGGCGCTCGCCTCAGTGCATTGCCGGCATTGGCGCCTTCGGTAAATTTACCATCCATGGTGGCGAAACTGCCGGTGATACTGAAGTAATCCGAGAACGCGACCGCGAAATCGGTTTCTATACCGGACACCTCGGCCGCAGCGTTGTCGGCTTCGAGCTGGAAGTCAACCAGCGACCACGTCTGCAAGTCCTCGTATTCGAGGTCGAAGTAGGTGAAATTGAAACGCAGGCGACCGTCAAGCCATTGCGTCCTCGCGCCAATCTCCATGTTGGTGGCGAACTCAGGCAACAACGGCGCTTCGGCGATCAGAGGAGACGGCGTATGCGAATTGAACGCGCCACTCTTGAAGCCTTCCGAATATGTCGCGTAGATCATATGATCATCGGTAATATCCCAGTCTAACGACGCTCTGAACGTGGTTTTGCTCCAGGACTTCTTGCCGAAAGCAGTGTACGGCACACCGGTTGGGCCCAGCGGAATACCCCACACAGCACCGGTCAGCGGCTGGTTGCTAACGACGTCTGTGCCTTGCTGCTTCTCATCGTCGTTGTAGCGGGCACCAAGGGTCAGCGCGACCGCGTCGGTCATATCCCAGGTGAACTGCCCAAATACGGCGAAACTCGTCGTTTCACCATCCATGATAAAGCTGACGTCACCGGTGTTGAAGAGGGCGTCCAGGCCGGTCACCGGACCCCAGTAGGTAACGAACGTCTCAGTCTTGAGAACTTCTTCGTCGAAGTAAAAAAGACCGGCCACCCAGTTGATATTGTCACCGGCTCCAGCAATGCGAAGCTCCTGAGAAAATTGATCTGCCTCCTCATCAGCGCCATCATCCACTTCGAAAATGCCTTGTCCGCCTTCCCGGTCGGATCGCAGTGGGACGAGTGCCTGCAGCCAGGATGCCTCACTTTCCCGATAGGCCGTGATGGAGGTCAGTGTTCCCCAGCCCAGGTCCGCGTCGACGCGCGCAGACAGCCCGCTCAGTGTCTTGTCGGACCGCTGTATCTCGCCATGATTGGACTTGCGCGGATCGTTTCCGAATGTCGCGATTTCAGCCTTTTGCGGGTCCGTCAGCGCGGCCGGAAAGGGCGCAATATCGAAGTTTGTCAGAAAACGGTTATCACCACTGGAGTCGATATCCGTGTGATCAATGCTAAGGAGTACATCGACCGTGTCCGACGGCGTGAACAACAACTGAGCGCGGATACTCTTGGTGTCGTCATCCTCGAGGTCCTGGCCCGTATTGACGTTTTTGGCATAACCGTCGCGTTGGCGAACGTTTGCGGTGAGTTTGCCGGCCACCCGATCGGATATCGAGCCGTTCACATAGCCACGTACGCTGACAAGGCCGTAGTCACCCACCGTCAGTCCCACCTTGCTTTCAAACTCATGCTGCGGCTTTTTGGTGAAGATATTAATGGCCCCGCCTGCCGCGTTGCGCCCGTACAGCGTGCCCTGCGGTCCACGCAGCACCTCGATTCTCTCGAGGTCATACAGATCCGTGCTGGCACCGCTCGGGCGACCAATGTAGACGTCGTCAATGAAGACGGCCACCGAAGGATCCGATACGGGCCCGTCGTTGGTACTTCCGATGCCACGCAGGAACAGCTGCGATTCGGCCGTGTTGAATGAGGTCATCTTGAAGTTCGGCGTTTGTATGGCAACATCTTCGAGGCGCGTGATACCACCTTCATTGACCATATCACCCGAAAAGGCGGTCACGGATATTGGAACATCCTGCAGACTTTGTTCGCGCCGCTCGGCTGTGACGGTGATTTCTTCGAGGACGGCTCCGCCGGAATCCTGTGCGAATGCGCCTGGCGACCAAGCCACATGTACGGCCAGCACAGCACCTGCTGCCTGCCGCATCCCCGACCTCATACGGATAAGACTTCTCATTATTGTACCCCCCGTGTTGTGGCAGCTTCTCAATCCAGCGCCGGCAGAGTGGCTCCCCGGCGATGTCCGTCTGGACAGTTACACTGCCGTGCAGCAGCATACTTTCATAACAAGACTGACTACTGAGAATACTCGCTGCATTCGTGATTTGCAATCGCAATTCAGGCCTTGCCTGACACTTCCGCGGAGCTGTTTTCGGCGGCGCCCGAAAGTAGCCACGCGCGCAAGAATCCGTTGACCTCATCGGGTCGCTCGAGCGGCAACAGGTGACCGGTCTGTTCCAGGACCTGAAGCGTGGCGCCCGGAATATTTTCGACGAGGTAGCGATTCCCGCTGACCGGCGTCACCGGATCATCGGCACCACACAATACCCGCACCGGACAACGAATCGTAGGCAGCAGCGCGCTGCAATCCTGTCTTTCCATGGTCGCTTGCTGCTGACGGCAGAATTCGTCCACCCCGAGTTCCTCGCCCATCCGAAACAGTGTCTTGCGAGCCTGCTCTGCGTTTGGCCCGCCGGCAAATACGATGAAACCGCTCATGCTCCGGAGAACACCGCGATAGTCTTTTTGTGCCGACTTGACGATAGCTTGCCGTTGTTTCGAAATTTCCTCGCTATCAGCAAACGGTG
The DNA here is from genome assembly GCA_963701335.1 of uncultured Gammaproteobacteria bacterium. Lineage (GTDB taxonomy): Bacteria > Pseudomonadota > Gammaproteobacteria > Steroidobacterales > Woeseiaceae > UBA1847. Next base: position 807,873 of record CAVOZR010000004.1, on the reverse strand, counting down.
ATGAGCTGATGAACGCGAGACGCTCGACGCGCTCCGGGAATCGACCGACAATATTCAGCGCAATGTACCCGCCCAGTGAGAACCCAACCAGGGAAAACGGGCCTGGCGGTAGCTGCGCCAGTGCCCTGTCCGCCATCTCTTCGATCGACACCGCGCCGACGTAGTTGGCTATCACAAACTCATGGCCGGCCCCCAGGGCAGCAAGCTGACCTGTCCAGAGACGCTCGTTGTTGCCTACGCCCGGAATCAGAAGAACGACAGGTTTCTTTTCCGAAGTCACATGCTGGCCCGCTCGCTGAAGTCGCGAAAACGCTTCGCTGCCCGCGCCAGGAGGAAACCGGATAGCGGCATGAACACGACGGCCATGATGAGTAACGAATAGCCAACTGCCGTCTCGTCTCTGAAGCCATAGTCCGTAATCAGGCCGACGATCATGGGGCCGGTGCCGAGACCGATAATATTGATGAAGAACAGGTAAATCGCTATGACCTGGCCGCGGAACTGATTCGGCGTCACCTCATGCAGCGCGGCCGGCGCCACGCCGAACGGCAGGCTTATCATGAACTGTGTTACGCCCATCAGCACGAGTGTCATCCAGGCTGTCGAGGCCAAAGGAAAAAGCACGCCCGGGACTATTCCAAGTATGGCCGACAGCACGCCGACCTGGAGCGCGGCGCCCTTGCCAAATTTCCTGTGCAGCCGCTGGCTCAGCACGCTGCCGACCATGATGCCCGACGGCGCACTCAGCAAGATAACGAGACCCAGCCAGAGCCCCGACTCGGCCGGCGTGAAGCCGAAATTGCGCGTGATAACAGCCGGCGTCCACGCGGAGAAGCTGTAGGAGTAAAGAACCATGAACGAGAAGCCGATGTAATGGCCCAGGTACAGCTTTCGTCGTGTCAGGAAGTAGGCGCGAAATGCCGCGAAGGTCGGTGGCGTCTCGCTGACTTCCCGTCGCGCCGGCTCACGGACGAACAGCTTGACGATGACGAAAAACACCACGCCCGGCAGGCCGACTGCGAAGAACACAGCCTGCCACGCCTGCACAGTGCCAACGATCGGCAAGTGGATACCACCCGCACTCCCTACAATACCGATCACCAGGCCGCCGAAGACCAACGCGGCACCAACCCCGAAATATATTCCCGACGTGTAGACGCTCATCGCGCGCGCGCGCTTCTCCGGTGGAAAGAAATCCGAGATCAACGAATAGGCGGCCGGCGACAGGCTGGCTTCACCGACGCCGACCAGGATGCGAGCAGCAAACAGCGTCGCGAAACTATCGGCAAGACCACAGGCAGCTGTGGCCATCCCCCAGAGCAGCACGCCGATGGCGATGAGCTTGGTCCGGTTCCAGTTGTCGGCCAGCCGCGCGATGAAGACGCCGACGAACGTGTAGAAAAGCGCGAATGCCAGGCCGTGCAAAAGCCCGATATCCGTATCGGTGAGCCCCAGGTCCGCCTTGATGGGCGTAACCAGCAACGCAATGATCATTCGATCGATGAACGAGAAGATGTACAGGGTCATCAGGATGATGACGACGAACCATGCGTACCTAAGGTCAGGCCATTCCTTGCTCGAGGGCGTATCGGCGATCATTGCTTGCGGGTGCGCGTCAAATCGGCCGCAGGCGTGGGCGCCAGGTGCGGGTAGACGGTAAGCTCGGGCATGTCCGACGATCCCGGTTCGGCCGGCGTCGCGCGCAACACTTCCGGAGCCGAGCCCGTCTCGACCCATTGGTCCAGCATGGTAATCGGGTCGAAGCGGTCGGGTGTGCCGGCCGGCATCTCCCAGCAATGGCCCTTGCCCGGGATAAGGAACAGCCTGAAGAACGACTCGATTGCGTTATAGCCGCCCATCTCGGCCGCTACGCTTTCATAATAGTCTTTGCTTTGATCAGGCAGTACCAGCGAATCGCCCCAGCCGTGCCACATGAGATATTTGCCGCCTGCGTCGCGGAAATCGCGCAGGTCCGGATCCAGCGCGTCGAGCACGTCGGCGTTTCTTGTCAGCCTTTGGGGGTCGTTGTCGAAATCAAAATCGAGCGCCGTATAATCATCAGGCGTTCCACCTTCGAAGCCCAGGTACTTGGCGTAGCCACCGCCGAGCTGATTGCCGACCGCGACTCTGTCGTCGGGATCGAGAAACCAGTATCCGATAAAGCGTTCGCCGCCCGGTGGCATGCCGGGTTGCAGCTGTTCGCCGGCTGAGTTTCGCGGGCCCTGGTACCAGGCGCGAAGAACGCTCTTTTCGTCACCTGTAAAGCAGGTCGCTTTGTCGTCGTCGCCGCAGTCCGGGACTGCATCAAAATCAACAGCACACTGCCGCGGCGCACGGATGGCCCCGTCCTCCAGACCGTCGACGGCGTCGCACTGCCGCAAGACCTCTTGTTCGAGCACTGGGATCTTGTGCGCGAAGTTCGCCATGGTAAGGATTCGCTCTCCGTTTTCGCGCGTATTCGACTGCACCACCCAGGACCCGTAGATGCCGCCCGACTGTGACAGATTGAGGACGCCGGCACCCCCGAGGATGCCGTCAAACAGGTCCGGGTAACGTTGCGCCGCCATCGCTGCCATGCGGCCGCCATTCGAGCAGCCGCCGAAGTATTCACGCGACGGCTCACTGCGGTAAAAGGAACTGGTCAGGGCCGTACCCGCCTTGTGCGTCAATGGTATTGCACGGTGGCCATACACCTCGACCGCTTCAGGATCGTCTTTTGCCCAGGACGGATCACCGATGAATGCCGCGTGCCCGCCATCGGTGGTGATCGTTGCGAAATTGCGTTTCAGCGCCTCGTTGATCGTGTTTGCAAACCCCGGCTTGTCGGGCAACACCATGCCGCAATAGCCTCCGCAGCCGGATTGGTAATACTTGCCATTCCAGTTTTCGAGAGGCAGTCGCGCTTCGAAGCCAATATGCGGGTCGATGGTGCCCCGCAACTGGCAGAAACCCGGCAGGCCCTCGCGATCGGTAACGACTGCGCTCGCCTCGATTCGGACGCCGGGGATCTGTTCGGTGGCAACCGCTTCGCAGCGCGCCATGAGATCAACTGGCCGCGCACACGCACCCAGGGCAATAACGCTCAGGCCGGCGATACCAGCCGTAACGACGACATCTCTGGGCATCGGGGCCTCTCTATCTGCCGACGATGAAACTGACCGTGGTTGTTGCGCTGCCGCCGATGTTCAGCGTCGCGACATTTCGAGCGCCCTCGATCTGGTAGTCGCCCGCACTCCCGGTCACCTGCTTGTGACAGTCGAGGAGCATGCGCACGCCGGTCGCGCCCACCGGATGGCCGAGCCCGATCAAGCCCCCGCTCGCATTGACAGGTATGCGCCCGCCGATCTCGATCGTACCGTCCTCCACGGCCTTCCAGCTCTCGCCGGGTGCCGTGATGCCGAAATGGTCGATGGCCATGTACTCGGTACTCGTGAAACAGTCGTGTGTTTCGATGCCGTCGATGTCATCGACGCCGCCCATGCCCGCGCGCTCGAAAGCGTCCGTAATCGTGCCGCGCACATGCGGGAACACGTAGTCGCCATTGCGACCTTCCTCGATTTTTTGCGCATAGCTGATCGGCGCTGTCCGATGCCCCCAGCCCTTGATCCAGGGGATGTCATCGATGTCGATGCCGCGGCGTTTCGCGTACTCTGCCGCCTTACTCGCATTGGCAAGAAACACGCAGGCTGCCCCGTCAGTGATCTGACCGCAGTCGTGCTTGCGAATGCGGCCCTCAATCACGGGGTTCGCGTCATCGTCTTCGAGAAAACTCTCTGCTGTAAATACCCATTTCCGTGTCTGGGAGTTTGGATTGCGTTTCGCATTGGCGAAATTGATTTTCGCAATACCCGCGAGATGCTCCTGCTTCAGGCCGTAGCGATTGTCGTACTCGATCGCGACTTCGCTAAACATGTGCGGCCAGGGATAGGTCACGTCGGTGGCCTCATGGCCGCTCCACATCGCGGGTCCACCGATGTAGTCGGCCGCCTGCTCGCCCGGGACGTTACGCATCTGCTCGACACCGACCACGGCCGCGAGTCCATAGCGCCCCGCCTCGATGTCGGCCGCGGCCGATAACGCCGCGATACTGCCCGAGGCGCATGCCGCCTCATGTCGGGACGCGGGCAAGCCGGAGAACGCCGGGTGCAGGGCAGCGAAGAAACCACCCAGATGCCCCTGTCGACAAAACAGTTCGGCTGCGAAGTTGCCTACGTGTGCGACGTCAACAGCCTCGGGCTCGAGATCGACTGCGTCGAATGCCGCTCGTACGGTACCGCCGAACGCATCAAATAGCTCGATGCCGTTCCTGGCCCAGTTTTGTGAGAAGTCGGTTTGATAACCGCCCAGAATGTAAACTCGTTCTACCATAGTTCCTGTCGCCCTGATTCGCTTATGCCCTGTCGAGGTGTCGCTCGAGATCATCCAGCCTGTCGCCACCCCAGAACATCTCGTCGCCGACGAAGAACGTTGGCGCACCGAATACGCCTCGATCCATCGCCTCTCCGGTGATGGCCTTGAGTTTCGCCTTGACCGCATCGTCTGCGGCCGCCTCGAGTAACTCCTTCGCGTCCAAACCGAGATTCGTAGCGATCTCGGCCAGCGTATCCGGGCTCGAGCAATCGCGGCCCTCGGCAAAGCTCGCATTGAACACCGCTCTCGCCCATTCCACGGCCTTGTTCGAGTCGCTTTCATCCAGGTGCCAAAATGCACGCATCGCGATAATGCCATTGAACGGAAACGGCGACGGGGTTACGAAAGGTGGAAGGCCGGCGGCCTTGGCCCGACGCTCCAGGTCCCGGCCCATGTACGCCATCTTGACATCGTTGCCAGCCGGCGGCGCGTGATGATGGGCTTTGAAGATGACGCCGAGCAGGAACGGTTTCCAGCGTATCGTCACATCATGCCTGTCCGCGAGCTGCAGCACACTGGGCAGCGCCACGTAGGAGTAGGATGACGAGAAGTCAAAATAGAAATCGATTTCGGCTGGCATCAACTAATTCCGGTTGATTTGGGTCACTTTCATAAATAGACTTAAAAATCATACTAGTCTGTCGATCGATTAGCAATCGCAGCGAGGGAAACATGCGCACGACACCGACTGAGAGAATCAACGAGCTTACGAAGCGCGGCTGGTGGGGGGAACAGACACTCGATGACCTGTTCCGGGCCGCCGTACAGTCCAACCCGGATCATGTCGCGCTGGTGGATCAATACAACCGCAGCGAATTCACCGACGGCGGGCCGCAACGACTGACTTTCGCTGAACTCGCGAATTGCGCCGACAATCTTGCTGCGGATTTCTACAACAGCGGTCTGCGGCGCGACGATATTGTTGTCGTACAGCTGCCGAATATTGCCGAACTGGCCGTGCTGTACTTCGCACTCGGGCAGCTGGGCGTTATCATCAGCCCGGTTCCAGTGCAGTATGGGCGATTCGAACTCGAAAAAGCCGCAAAAGTCGTGGAGCCGGCCGGCTATATTTCGGTCGCGAATCTCAAGGGTAAGAGCCTGGCCGGCGAGCATCGAACCGCGTTCGATGACAACTGCAGGATCTTCTGTTTCGGCGAAGACGTGCCGGATGGAGCGATTCCCCTCACTCTGTCGGCAGACGCACCGGCGGTCAACGAGGAATTCGCCGCTTATGTCGATGGTCTCGACATTTCAGCGAACGACATCTTTACGATCTGCTGGACCTCGGGGACGACGGGCCAGCCGAAGGGTGTACCGCGAAGCCACAATATGTGGATGGCCTCTGCGATCGGCTCGCACGATGCGGCCCTCATGCGCGATAACGAGGTCCTCCTCAATCCGTTCCCGATCGTGAACATGGCGGCAATCGGCGGCTTTCTTTATTGCTGGATCATGCGCGCGTCGACGCTGGTCCTGCATCACCCGTTTGACATGCAGGTGTTCCTGAATCAGATACAGGACGAAAAGGTCGCATACACCATTGCGCCACCTGCCGTTCTCACGATGCTGCTCAAGAAACGCGAGATTCTCGAGTCCGTCGACATCTCCAGCCTGCGCTGCATCGGCTCAGGCAGCGCGCCGCTGTCAGAGTTCATGGTGGCCGGATTCGGAAAGGACTACGGTATCGAGATCCTCAACATCTTCGGCTCGAATGAAGGCATCTGCCTTGCATCGGGCCCGAAGGAATTGCCGGACTTTGCGGAACGTGCGCAGTTTTTCCCGCGCTTCGGCGTCGAAGGGCTCGACTGGGCCAACCGTACCGGGAACAACATGAAGACACGGCTCATATCGCTGGAGTCAGGCAAGGAAGTCACTGAAACGGGGCAGCAGGGCGAACTGGAAATATGGGGCTCGACCGTGTTCGACGGCTACTACAAGTCGCCCGAAGCCAATGCCGAGGTTTTTTCTGATGACGGCTATTTTCGAACAGGTGATGTATTCGAATTAACTGGCGAAGGCGAACAACCGCAATTCTACAAGTTTGTCGGACGTTGCAAGGACATCATCGTGCGCGGTGGCGTCAAGATCTCTCCCGATGAGATCGACAACGAGCTGGCCGCTCACCCGAAAGTCGCCCAGGTATGCGTCGTTGGCATCGACGATGAAATCATGGGCGAACGCATCGGCGCGGCTGTCGTTCCAAAACCCGGTGAAACCATCGCGCTCGATGACCTGACCAGCTTCCTGAAAGACCGGGGAGTGGCTGTTTTCAAGCTGCCTGAGAAGCTGCTGTGCGTCGACGAGCTGCCGCACAACGCAACCGGCAAGATTCAACGCCGTGATGTCAAGCTGCTGTTTGACGAGTAAGGACACTATGCAAGAACGATTTGACGCAATCATCATTGGCTCGGGCGTGGGCGGCATATGCTCGGCGGCGCGCCTGACGGCGGCCGGCCGGCGTGTGCTGCTCATCGAGAAATCACCGCATCTGGGCGGCCGCTGTTCACACCGCATGCGCAGGGATTGCCGGGTCACCACCGGCGCGATCATGATCCCGATGGCGAAAGAAAGCGCCATTCGCGAGGCATTTGATGCGCTCGATGTGCCGATGGACATGATCGAGCTGACCGGCCGCATGCGCTACCGGCTGCCGCATGGCGACTATGACCAGGCTAAGTCAGGCGGTGGCCTCCGTGGCCTTATCGGCTTCGCCTTTCCAGGCGATGAGGATGGTGCGGAGCGCCTGTACCGGGAGTTCATCGACGCGATCAAGGACATTCCGGGCGGCGACGATTCGATCAAGGACTGGCTGGACCAGAAGACCGACAACGAGAACGTCAAGATGCTGTTCCAGGGGTTTTGCGCGGCGCTGATGGGCGTCAACCTGTTCGAAGTCCCGGTTGACCAGTTCTTCCTTTTTCTTGCCAACAGCAGTCGCGGCAGCCGTTTCGGCATGGCGACCAGGGGCAATGGCGACCTGATGGAGTCGCTTGCGGCCGAAATCGAAAACCGGGGTTCGCGTGTGCTGCGACGCACGACCTGCCGCGAGATCCGGGTCGAAAACGGCAGAGCCACGGGCGTGGTTGCGATCTCCAAAGACCGCGGCGAAGAGTTTTTTGAAGCGGACTGTGTTCTGTCCAACACCGGGCCCGACCGTACCGTGCGGCTGGCCGGTGGCAGGGACTCATTCAGTGCCGAGTACCTCGCCAAGCTTGATGCGTTTCCCTATGAAGCGCCCATCTTTCACATCTCGTTCACTACGGACAAGCCGTTGCTCGAAGACTTCGACGGCTGCATGGTCTTCGGCAACAACAAGAACCTGATATACATGGAAATCCCGTCATTGATTTCGCCTGGAATCTCACCGGAGGGCCGCTATCTTCATACCGCATTCGGCGCACCGAGCGATGCCCGGCATGCCGATCTCAAGGCAGAACTCGACAACACGCTTGAGGAACTCAAGCAGAACTTCCCGGGGCAGCTCGATAACGCCGAGTATCTCGTCAGGGCCCGACATTCGGGCGAGGCCCCGGGCATGCATCGCTGGGTCGGTCGAACCCTGCCCGTCACCACGTCGATTCCCAACCTGTTCAATGTCGGTGACGGCTGCACCTCACCCGGTACGATCGGAACGGAAGGGGCTGCGACGTCCGCCCGGGAAGCCGCAAGACTGATCCTCGCTGCCTAGTGTGGCTGGTAAATAACGTCGCGCGGATACAATACCTGCTCACACTCGCTACAGACACCTTCGCCATGAAACGGCCTGTCGCAGGGCTTGTGTTGCAGCAGCAGCGGTTCTTTTCCCGGAGTTACGAGCCATCGATTCGCCCAGTCGTGAAGGGCGATCGTATGGGCATAAAGGTCCCTGCCCTTTTCAGATAGATGATACTCGTGCCGGACCGGTCGACCTCGGTACGGCACCCGATCCAGGATGCCAGTCTGTACGAGCAAACGAAGCCGATCCGCGAGGATATTCGTCGCGATGCCGATTGCATTCGCTATATCGTCAAAGCGTTGCAGCCCGAAGAACCCTGCGGCAAGTACCAGCGACGTCCACCGGTCGCCGATACAGTCGAGGGCTGTGACGTGCTCTTCGCCAAACTCACCGGACTGTTCCTGTTTCGATTTGGAACGACGCTGGTAGCGTGGCGGGACTTTCTTGACGGCGTCAAAGTTCTTTCCCGGTGAAAATGCGACGTCCTGCGGCACCGCTTTCAAGTGGCATTTACCGCAGCGGTATAGCGGCACCATCGACTTCCCGCAGCTCTTGTGAACCAGCGACTCGGGCAGGTAATCTCTCGGCCCCCAATGATGATCCCAGGCCCATATCATCAACACCATGGGATACAGGTCGAGGCCTTTGTCCGTAAGTCTGTACTCGTAGCGAGTCGGGCTGCTCTGGTACGGATTCTTATAGAGGATGCCCTTCTTGACAAGCGACTTGAGCCGCGATGTCAACGTCCCGCGCGCCGCGCCAGTACGCTTCCTGAGTTCCTCGAAGCGGCGCACACCGAGATAGACATCCCGAATGATCAGGAACGCCCAGCGGTCCCCGATTACGGCGAGGGCCTGGGCCACCTGACTGCTGAGAATTAGATCCTGACTGACTTGCGCTTGTGTCCTGGCGTTCACTATGGCGCCCGGTTTCTTCCCGGTGGCAGCGGGATTATTCCACTGGTAGATTCCATGTATTCCTTGTATCCGGGCCGCTCTCTAGCGAGTTTCTTGTCCAGTGTCGCCTGGCCCGTAACGTTGACAATCAGGTAAGTGTACAGAATCGGACCAATGACCGTTGGCAACGCCAGCGGATTGTCGCAGGCGATCAGGAACAAGCCCCACCAGACGCACAATTCGCCGAAGTAATTCGGGTGCCGCGAGTAACGCCAGAGCCCGGTGTCGAGAACCGTTCCCTTGTTCGCAGGATCGGCGCGAAAACGTGTCAGCTGCAGATCCGCGACCGTCTCGAAGATCATCCCGAGAAGCCAGATGCATGCCCCAATGTACGCGGGCCACCCGAGCGCGGGTGGCGCGGTAAGCACCTGGCCCAACTGCACTGGCAGAGACACGAAATAAATCACGACTCCCTGGAGCAGGAATACTTGCCGCAGACTCAACCACACGAAAGCGCGGTCATCGTTCACCCAGGTGCGAAGTTTTGAATAGCGTACATCTTCGCCGTGTCCCCAGTTGCGCTTGATCAGATGAGCTGTTATTCGCAGCGCCCAGATTCCCACTAGCGCCAGGATAAGCTGCTTGCGTACGAGCACGCCGTCACTCAAAAGGTAACTGGCACCTGCTATCGCGAACAGAATTACTGCAAAAAACATGTCGATGATGCTGACGTCTCGTATGGCAATACTGACCAGCCAGAGGACCAGCACCGCGAACAGGGTGAGCCCTGCATTAACGCCCAGTAGCAACAATAACTCGGGGCCAATTGATTCCATTTGTCAGCCCTCCAGGCCTGCCAGAAACTTTTCGTAGTTGTCGTGTCCACTCACGAACTCAAGATCCAGGCCCGCGGACGCCAGGCGCTGCCAGTCATGCCCGCCAAAATCACTCGCGAGGATAGGTGCAGTCGTTCGCATCTTCGCCCGGGAGACACCACCACCGCCCGCAATGAGGATTTCGCCGCTGACCGCGGCAGTCGCAAGCCATGCCACGACGGGAGCGACATGCGCTGGCGCAAGCCGTACGAAGTCCTGTTCGGAAACATGGCCAGCGATCATCTGTGTTGCCCCATAGGGTGAGATTGCGTTTACCGTGACGTTCCTCGAAGCGCCCTCAAGACTCAGCGCGTGCATCAGACCGATCAGTGCCGCTTTGGAGGTCGAGTAGGCCGGCAGTCCGTGCTGGCCGAAGAGGCCTGCCGACGAAATGGTGACGACCAGGCTGCCGTTGCGCTGCTCGCACAAGTGCCGAAACACGGGATGCACGACGTGTAACGTGCCCATCAGGTTGATGTCCAGGTTTTGTTTCAGTTGCTGCAGCGACTGCTTGCGAAACGCAGCGTTTTCCATTACGCCCGCATTGGCAACGAGCGTGTCCAGTCGGCCGAAGGCCTGCAGCGCGGTTGCCAGCAGCCGTTCACCCGCATCAGGCTCCTCGACGGAACTGTACTCGGCAACGGCCCTTCCGCCTGCCGTGATAATTTCATCGACAACGCAATCAGCCGAGGATTCGTCCTCCCCTTCGTGACGGCGGTTGTTGACGATGACGCACGCACCCTGTGCCGCGAAGTGAAGGGCGTAGGCGCGGCCCAGTCCCTTTCCGGCGCCCGTAATCGCCACAACCCTGTTGTTCAGACGCTCGGTAATAGTGTTAACCAGTTACTTGTATAATAAGACTTATCGACGATATCATGGCATGTGAGGCATTCTCAAGCTGGCAGGCCGGGAGTAGTGAATCCGTGCTAAAAGACTTCCTGAAGTTGCAGGCAGACATGCTCGCCGCCAGGGCCGAACTCGGTCTGGCGCTGTCGGGGGGCTTGATTCTCGACAAGCTTGCACCGCATGCCGAGGGCAATCGCCCTGTCGTGACGATTCCCGGATTCCTCGCCTCCGAAACCACACTCTCGCGACTTGGTCGTTTCCTGAATCGGCACGGCTTAGCCGCACAGAGCTGGGGCATGGGACGAAATATTGGCCCGCAGGATGAAAGCTGGGATCACGCGATCGACCGCATGAGGCATGAGGTCGGTGAGAAGATCCGGCGTGTGGCCGACGAGTATTCGGCGCCAGTGTCACTGATTGGCCAGAGTCTCGGCGGTGTATACGCGCGTGAACTGGCTGCCCATATGCCCGATGAAATCGATCGCGTCATCATGCTCGGATCGCCCACCCTGCATCCTTATATTGTCTCGCATCACAACCGCGTGGTTGCGCAGATGGGCTACTGGGTGACTCGCCAGTCACATGCCGAAATGGCAGGCCGTCGCGGTCTTCTACATCTGGACCCGGATCGACCGCCCTTGCCGTGCGTATCGATTCACAGTCCTTGCGACGGCGTGGTGGACGAGTCGTCCGCCGTAATACCGCAGTACATCATCGATCAGAGCGACAACTCGGCGCCGCGCGAGAACCTGCGCGTGTTGTCATCGCATGTCGGCATGTCCGTGAATCCGTGGGTTCTGCTCGCGATTGCCGACAGGTTGGTGCAGGATCGTGACAACTGGGAGCCTTTCGACCCCTATCGTTACTTCCCGGAAAATCTGCAAGCGGTCGTTTCACGGATTTTCCCGGCTCGCAGCAACTGGGCCGGCATCAAAGACATCACAGCCCTTGCGGAGACCGGGTCGTGAACCGTCCAGGTGTAAGGCTTCCGGCAGCGATCGTCACGCTGAGCGACGAGCACCGGTATATGAACCTGCTCGTCGAAACGCTCGACGAGCACCTGGAGAACATGCAGGAACCTGCCAGGGGAGATTATTTCCTGATGCAGGACATCGTGCGATACATGCACGACTACTCGGACCAGGTCCACCACCCCACCGAAGACCTGATGTTCGACAGGCTCGTAGCGCGCAACCCCGCCCGGAAGAAAGATGTTGCGCGCTTGCGGCGCGAGCACGGATTCCTGGACAAGAATACCAACGAACTCATGGAGCTGCTCGAAGTAGCTGCGGAGCGCTGCACAACAGAAGACGCGAAAGCCGTGCACGATGCCGCCGGCACGTATATACACCGACTCAGAAAACACATGCGGTTCGAGGAAAGCGAGCTTTTCCCGAGCGCAACCCGCTGCCTGACCAGCAAAGACTGGCATGGCATCGAGGCGCGCCTCGCGGCGTCGGACGATCCGCTTTTCGGTGGCTCCGTGCAGCGAGACTACCGTGTCCTCTACGAGTACTTCGCCGATCGCACGGAGAACGTGTCACGCAAGGTGACGAACTACGGCTTCCTGCAGCTCGACAACATGATTGTCAGTGCGGATGCCATAGAATCGGGCGTGCTGGAGATATGGGAAATGCTGCGGCAGCATGGCTCCGCACTCGGGCAGGAATTTCGCGAAGTATCCGAGAGGTCTTCGGATGGACGCGGTATCGCTGCCAGGATCGCACTGCATGCCGGATATGCCGGCACGGTGGGAAAGACGGCCCTGACCGCAGGCGGCAGCGCCGCTGGCATTTATTTCAAGACTCTGAAAAGCGCTGCCGTCTCGTTCTTCACAGGTGCGAAGTGAAACACTACTCGCAGGTAACTGCTGAAGTCGACCGGTCTCGAGGCGGGCGCACGACGGCCGCCTTCTTTGATTTCGACGGCACCCTGATTGCCGGCTTTTCGGTCGCATCATTTCTGCAACGACGTTTGCTGAGTGGCGACATGCCGCCGCGGGAGTTGCTCGAGCAATTCGTAGCGGCCTGGAAATACGGTCTTGGCAGATCCGACTTTGCGGATGTCCTGGCGCGGTCAGCTCAGAGTCTGCGCGGCACGTCGGCAATCGCACTCGCAGAAACTGCCAGGGGCGTTTACGAAGAAGACCTGTCGGCCGACATCTATCCCGAGTCGCGCGCGCTCATTGCGGCCCATCGTGTCAAGGGTCATACGATCGTCATTGTCTCATCGGCGACGCAATACCAGGTACAGCATGTCGCTGCCGAGCTCGGCATCGACCATGTCCTGTGCACGGAGCTCGAAGTCGAAGACGGCGCGATGACCGGCCGCATCGTGCCACCTGTCTGTTACGGGCAGGGAAAGCTGGATGCCGCGCGGCGATTCGCGGACAAACACGGCATCAAGCTCGAAAGGAGCTACTTTTACACCGATGGCAGCGAAGACCTGCCATTGCTCGAAGCCGTTGGTTTCCCGCGGCCGCTCAATCCGGATCGGAGACTGGATACCAGGTCCCGGCGCGAGGGCTGGCCGGTGCAGCGCTTCGACAGCCGGGGGCGCCCCGGCCTCAGCGACGTTATAAGAACGGGCCTGGTTTACAGCAGCCTGGCCGGCGCTTTTCTCGCCGGCGTGCCTGCCTGGTTGCTTAACCGGTCGAAGCGAGACCTCGTCAACGTGGCGACAGCCGTGTGGGGCGACTTTGGCAGCGCGGTGGCCGGGCTCGACATCGACACCGACGGAGAGGAACACCTCTGGTCCCATCGTCCCGCTGTGTTTATCTTCAACCACCAGAGCCAGACCGATGCCCTGATCGTCGCACGACTCCTTCGTCGAGACTTCACGGGTGTCGCCAAAAAGGAGATGAAGCGCAACCCCGTGGTAGGCCCGGTTCTCGACGCGGTGGGCACCGTATTCATCGATCGCAGTGACCACGGCAAGGCGATTGACGCGTTGCGCCCGGCAGTCGACAGTCTGAAGAACGGAATGTCCTTTGCAATCGCACCGGAAGGGCAGCGGAGTCGGGGCTACCAACTCGGTCCGTTTAAGACAGGCGCCTTTCATATCGCAATGCAGGCCGGCGTGCCGATCGTGCCGATCGTAATCCAGAACTCGTCGGATTCCATGCCCAAGAACAGCGCGATCATTCGACCTGCGAGTATCAGTGTCAAGGTGTTGCCCCCCATCCCTACCGACGACTGGTCAACCGAGACCATCCACGAACAGGCCGACCGAATAAGGTTTATGTTTCTGAAGGAGCTCGGCCAGGTCCGCGGCGCAAACACTCGGCTGCGACGCGTGAAATAGCGACCACACGTCAGCCTGTGCCCCGCATACTCGACAACCCCGCATTTGAGGACAGGCTGACTGCTATTGCACAGGAAGCGGGCCAATCGATCGAAAGTGTCCGGGCCGAAGCCGCCGACTATCTGGAGGAAATGCGTGGCAGGCGCAACGGGCTGGCCGTCCGCGCGTTCGCGTGGCTGAGCCGCTTCATCTGCCGCCGTGGGTATCATCCTGAATATTTTTTCGACACGGCAGAGCTCGAGCGCGTGCGCCGGCTGGCGGCGAAGAAGTCTGTCGTGTACCTGGTGACGCACAAGACCTATCTCGATTTCTTCGTCCTGTACGATTTCTTTTATCGCCATGGCATCGATCCGCCATACATCTTTGGCGGTATCAATATGGCATTTTCGGGCTTTGGTTCACTGGCCCGCAGGGCTGGTGGAATTTTTATCCGGCGAAGCTTTGCAGACAATCCTGTGTACAAGGCTGTCCTGCACCGCTACATACAGCACCTTATTAACAGGGGCCGCTCATTCTGCTGGGCTATCGAGGGCACGCGTTCTCGAACCGGCAAGCTCGTCCTGCCCAAGCTCGGACTCCTGAAGTACGTGGCCGATGCGGCGCGACCGCTCGGCGACGACGCGGTCGCCTATATTCCGATTTCCGTGTCCTACGACCAGATCCCCGACGTCGCGGATATGGCGGCCCAGGAAGCAGGCGCGACGAAGAAACCCGAGAGCCTGAGCTGGTTTGTCGGATATATCCGCCGGCTTGGCAATCATTACGGCAATATCTACATTCGCTTTGGCGAGGCGGTTGCCATGCACGAGACGCCGGACGCGCCCGACCTGACCGACTCACAACAGCTCGTGGCGCCAGAGGTCATCAGTGTGCAAAAACTCGCGTTTGAAGTCTGTTACCTGATCAACGAGGTCACGCCTGCGACCGTAACGTCTTTGATCCTGATGTCGCTGCTTTGTCGTACTGCGGCCCGGCCAGATACTATTCGCAATGACGTCGAAGCGTTGGAGAAATACCTGGCGATTCGCCAGTCGGCATCCTTGTTTACAGCGCCGAATCGACCGATCGACAACGACGTCAATGCCGCTCTCGCCGCGCTGATCGACAATGGCATCGTGCAGAAGGACACCGATGGACATGATTGCAGTATCGTACCCGAGCGCTACCTTGTCGCCCTGTACTACAGCAACATGGCCGTGCATCACTTCGTTGTCGCCGCATTTACCGAACTCGGCTTGCTCAACCTGGCCCATGCCGATTCAGAATCTGGCGAACCCGCTATTCAGGGAGAAATCAGACGCCTGCGCGACCTGTTCAAATACGAATTCTTCTTTGCCAGGTCGACTGCGTTCCGGCAACAGCTCATCGATGAGCTCAGTTACCTGGGTGCGCCGGTCGAGACGATCCTTCGGCAGGACAGAAAGGATGCAGAAGTGTTACTCAGGCGGCAGCCTCTGCTGGTGGCGTACGGAGCATTGTCACCGTTTATCAACGCCTACCAGGTCGTTTCCGACTGCCTGTTGCAGGACGGCGACTCGGCGACTGAAGACCAGGCCGCTTTCATCGCTCGCTGCCAGGATGAGAGCCACAAAATGGGTACCAGCTACCCGGGCTTTGCGTCCAAGGCACTGCTGACGAACGGTTATCTTCTGGCCCGGAATCGCGGACTGCTCGGCGCCGGCGGTGATGTAGCGGAGAGACGGCGGAATTACGCGGATGAGCTCCGTTTCATAGCGAATCAGCTCCACGAAATTCGGAGCATGACTGCTTAACCGGACCTGGCTTTCTTGCGAGTCTTCTTCTTCGTCACGCGTGGCTTGCTCGCTTTCGCTTCGTCCGCTGCCGCTTTTTTCAGTGCCTGGAATGCACGTTTCATGCAAGACACGAAATACTCGGGATCCGGCATGATCTCGCGACAACTCGTAAGCGATAATACGACGTCGCCGTCATAGCTGATCGCGGTCAGGATCAGACCCATGCCGTCGAGCACGGGACCACAGCCCGTCGACATGAGGAGCCTGGCGCCGTTGAGATACAGAGGTTGCTGGGGCCCGGGCACGTTCGTGATCGTGCAGTTGGCGAAGCGCGTTCGATGTCCCAGCCCGAGGCCTGTCACGAGGCGGCCCGCCAACGCCAGTGTGGCGGAAGGAATATGGCGCGAAATATCGGTCATCTGACGCGCCCCGATCGCGCTGTCGGTCGCCTTCGCGTTTGCGGTCGCCTCACGGACGGCGCGCAGCCGCGCCATGGGATCGGCGACATCCGAGTGGACAGGTACGTTCATCGTCGCAAGTACATTACCCGCAACATTGGCCTCGTCGGCCGTGCGCGTATTGATCGGAGCCATGACGATCAACGATTCTTCGGGAAGCTCGTCCTTGCTCAACAAGTACTCCCGCAGCGCGCCCCCGCACAAGGCCAGCAGCACGTCGTTGACCGTGGCACCTGCTACGGCCTTGCGTATCGCGCTCAGCTGTTTGAGTTTGAAACTCGTACCGTCGAAGACCCTGTGAGCGGATACCGGTACATTGAATATCGTCTCCGGTACCTCGTATTCCTGGCTGATGTCCGGCAATTCGCCTTTGAGCAGCGACTGACTGAGACCCGGCACCACGGAGGCCAGGGCTTTTGTCAGCTGGAACGGCTGGCGGATGTTGTTGACGGCCGCACGCGTCATCAAGCCTAGCCAGGAAGGCTGCGGCTCAGGTTCCCAGGGTTCCGCTACGGGGTTCGGCTCGAACTCCGGGGTTGTGCTGTGCAGCCCGCCGATGATCTCGGTCCCGGTCACGCCGTCGATAGCGGCATGGTGATACTTGGCAATAATCGCGAAGGCACCCTTGGGGATACCACTGATGTTGTCGAGTCCTTCGACGAGGTGCATTTCCCAGGGTGGGCGCGTCAGATCCAGGCGGCGGGAGTGAATACGGGCGACCAGGATACAAAGCTGGCGCCAGTCACGAGGTTCCGGAAGCGCGATATGGCGAATGTGGTACTCCAGATCAAATTGCCTGTCATCAACCCAGTAGGGATAGTCGACTACAAAGGGCATGGAATGGAGTTTTTGCCGGAAAACCGGTGAGACGTGCAGGCGGCTTTCGACATACCTGAGAATATCCTTGTGACGCACGAGGCCGCCTGGCGCTGTCGACTGGTCATAGATATACAGGGCTGTCAGGTGCAGGTGCGCGCCCTGGCTCTCCAGGTAGAGGAACGCGGCGTCCTGTGCGGATAGTTGCCTCATCCGACTGACCCGGCATCCGCGGCACAATGTGTCGCGATCACGTTCGCAAGTTCGGGGATCAGCTGCTCGGGTAAATCGTGAGCCATGCCGGCGATCACGTGCAGCCGGGCGTTCGGGATGCACTCTGCCGTATGCTTGCCGCCGTCCAAGGATATTAACGGGTCGTGGGATCCATGAATCACCAATGTCGGATGCTCGATTGTCCTGAGTATTTCCGTACGATCACCGCCTGCGGTCATTGCGGCGAACTGCCTGACGTTGGCTGCCGGGTCATTGTCACGTTCCACCCACGACGTTATGCGCTCGCGAACTTCGTCGGGATGCGTTTTGTAGACCGGGCTCGCAATCAGCTTGTGAAAGTCAACGAGGTACCTGATCATCTCGTCGCGTTGCATGTTTTTCCTGTGGCGAAACAGAACATGCCTCAGCACTCGTCCCTGCGGGGGCGTGACACTGCGGCTGCCGCTCGTCGACATCATCGAGGTCAGGGTGGCGACGCATTCCCCGTGCCTGGCAGCCAGGATCTGCGCGATCATGCCGCCCATGGACGCGCCCACAATATGCGCACGCCGGATACCCAGTGCGCCGAGAAGGCATTTCGTGTCGAGCGCCATGTCGCCCAGCGTATACGGCACCTTGAGCTTGATACCGAAAATGCTCGCGAACATGGACCGCCTCATCCCGGGAGCTTTCACTCCATCCAGGTGCGTCGACAGGCCCGAATCTCGATTATCGAATCGAATGACACGAAATGACCGATCGGCCAATGCGCGGCAGAAGGACTCCGGCCAGACAACCATCTGGGCGCCAAACCCCATGACGAGGAGAACTACGGGATCGCCAGGGTCGCCGAATTCCTCGTATTCGATCTGTATTCCATTCGCCGCGACAGACGCCATTGGCGTTTCCCGTCACGCCCTTCGGCGTTCTTGCGCGGCGCGGATGTCCTTACCGTGCGCCCAGGTCGCATGAGTCCCACTGCTGATCCTGTGCGGCAGGATGATTTGTGCGACAGGCCCGGCGGCAATGTCGGTCGCATCGATAAGGACGCACTCGGAGCGATCCTCGTTCAGGTCAGTAACAAATGAAACGAGGTAGCCATCATCCTCGCTTTGCGCATTGAGACGAGGTGCGAATCCAGCCTCACTGCCATAACGCTCCGGACCGAGATCGACCGTCCACGAGTCGCCGCTTTCGAGATCGTGTTTGCAGTACCCCGTGAACATGAACCACCCGTTTCTCGGAACGGCACTGTAAGCATAGCGATACGGCTTGCCGCCGAATTGCTGGTTGATAATGCCAAACTCGAGTGTCCGGTCATGGAGGCGCTCTTCTTTGGTCTCGCCGGTCTTCATGTTGAAGCGCCAGCGGTGCAAACGTGTCCCCATCAGGTCCTGGGCGAGATAAGCCATCATGCGCGAATATCCCGGTGGCGCATCCGGGTGGGCGGACGGCTCGGGGTTTTCCTGGAAATAGCCATCGAGCACGACTTCGTCGCCATCCTCGTAGGCGTTGGTAAAATGCAGCACGTAAGTCGGATCGGCTTCGAACCACTTGATCGAATCGGGTGCACCAAAGCGCGGCATGATGCCGAAGCGCGAGGGAATCTCTTTGAAGAAGCGGACCGCGTGCACATTTTTTTTCAGCGCTTCGGGATCCCAGAATAACGGCAAGTCGTTAATGATCGTGTAGTTTTCAGTGAACGCGATGTCGTGCGGCAGGCGCGGTCCGGGTAGCTCAACCGGGATGTAATGCTTGAGCTTGTTATCCGCACCGACTACGCCGTAGTGATAATAGGGCGCATGCTTCGAGTAGTTGAAGAAGATAAGGTCTCCGGTCGCCTCATCGAGGCTCGTATGCGCCGAAATGCCGTCGATCGGTACCCAGGATTCAGTACCGAACTGCTCCAGCGTGTACGGATCCAGGCGATACCCTTCGCCACATTGATAGAACGTCGACAGAATCTGGCCGCTGTGAACGATTACGTCAGTCGATGAAGAGTCCTTCAACCACTCCTGTGCTCCCCAGCCCGGTCGCATCGAACGATGCGGCGGCTCGAGCAGTCCTGCCCATAACGAATGCCCGGCTTCCTGTTCGGCCTGGAATCCCTTGGTACGCACAAAGCGATTGCGATATTCGGCCTTGCCGTCGAGGAAGCTGATCGAGTGGATTACGCCATCGCCGTCGAAGGGATGGTAGCGCCCGATCGCCTCGTGGACCTGGTTCTCGGTATTTCGCACATAGACACCGTCTATGTCACTCGGAATCTCCCCGATCACCACCATGTCCGTCGCGTTATATTCGCCAAAACTGGGCCTCCACGCACCTTGCAGGTAGGGATGGTCCCAGTTCTTGATGGTTGGCTCGATACGATTTACAAGCTCGACACTCATAGCAGCCTCTTCAGAAAATACCCGGTACTTACGCAGTAAACTTCGCCCTCTTGACAGGGTCAGTCTAATAATGAAAGCTACCAGTGTGGCCCGCCATTGGCAAGGGAGACGGTCACAGCCAGGCTCGCCAATTGGCGGGAATTATTCTCAGTCGAGGTCCCACGATGGCTACCCGCCCAGCAGACTCCAAGGCTGCCACATCTGGCGCAACGATCACCACGGGCGACGAGTATATTGACAGCCTGAGGGGCCGCGCACTGGACGTCTACCTGTTCGGCGAACGCGTCGATGAGCCGGTCGACCACCCGATTATTCGGCCCTCGATCAACGCTGTTGCCGCGACCTACGACCTGGCGGCGAGCAACCCCGAGCTCGCGACCGTCATGTCGCCACTGACTGGCCTTCGCGTCAATCGCTTCACGCACATTGCATCAAGCCCTGACGAACTCGTCATGCAAAACAAGATGCAGCGTCGACTGGGGCAACTTACCGGTACCTGTTTCCAGCGCTGCGTCGGCATGGACGCCATCAATGCGTTGCATTCGGTTACTTACGAGATCGACGAGGTGCACGAGACGCCGTACCACGAGCGCTTCAAGAAATTTGTAACGATGGTGCAACAAAGCGGCTTCGTGATCGGCGGCGCAATGACCGACGTGAAGGGCGATCGCAGCAAAGCACCGCACGAACAGGACGATCCCGACCTTTTCGTTCACGTCTCCAAGCGCAACGACAAGGGTGTCTGGATTCGAGGCGCCAAGGCGCACCAGACAGGCTGTATCAATTCGCACTGGTTGCTGGTCATGCCGACGATGCGCCTCGGCCCTGACGACAAGGACTTTGCCATCGTCGGCGCCGTTCCCGTCGATGCGGATGGCATCACATATATCTACGGCAGGCAGTCTTGCGATTCACGCGCCATGGAAGGCGGCGACATCGATGCCGGTAACGCAAAGTTCGGCGGCCAGGAAGCCATGGTCATTTTCGACGACGTATTCATTCCATGGGACAAGGTATTCATGGACGGTGAATACGATTTTGCCGCGATGCTCGTCGAACGATTCACCTGCTATCACCGGCGTTCTTATGTCTGCAAGTCGGGCGTCGGCGACGTGCTGATCGGCGCTGCGGCTGCGGCGGCAGACTACAATGGCGTCGAACACGTCTCGCATATCAAGGACAAGCTCGTCGAGATGACCCACCTCAATGAGACGATTTACAGCACCGGTATTGCGTCGAGCTACCAGGCGTCAGAAATGAAATCGGGCGTATTTCTCAACGACGACATGATTGCGAACGTCTGCAAACACCACGTCACGAAAATTCCGTATGAAATCGGCCGCCTCGCACAGGATATCGCGGGCGGACTCCTGGTCACCGCGCCGTCGCAAAAGGACCTCGATAGCCCGGAGGTCGGCGACAAGATCCGCAAATACCTCAAGGGGCGTAAGGACATCGATGTCGAGGACCGTCTTCGTATTCTGCGCCTGATCGAAAACCTGACTCTGGGCCGCAACGCCGTAGGCTACCTGACCGAGTCCATGCACGGTGCCGGCTCGCCGCAGGCGCAGCGCATCCAGATCGCGCGGCAGATGCAGAAAGAATTCAAGAAACAACTCGCGAAAACCCTGGCAGGCGTCGCTCAAGATACCATTGAGGAAGTGCAACACGACTTGTCGGGCTACATGGAAAGAGTGTTTACGCCGACTGAATGAAGCTTCCTGCGCGCTGAGCCAACGCTCAACCAATAGACTTCAGGATCGCCACGTCCAGACTAGCCTCACTTCCGGATCCGGCTCATCTCGGCCATGTTTACAGCCGATTTCCTCGTGGCGCGGCGTTGATCGGACACTACGCGGACGAGCTTCTGCGAGGCCCGTCCGAGTTGACGGTCGGCGAGCGAGAGATGCTGGCCGCCTATGTGTCCGGACTGAATGCCTGTCGCTTCTGCCACGGGAACCACAAGATCATCGCGGAAATCGACGACACGGACCCCGACCTGCTTGTATCACTACTGCAGTCACCCGCCGATAGTTCCGTGGACGAAAAATGGCTACCCCTGCTGGCCTATGTTCGCAAGCTGACCGAATCGCCGGCAACAATCACCGATGCCGACGCGCAACGCGTATTCGAGGCAGGATTCAGCGAGGATGCCATCTTCGACGCTGTCTCCGTATGTCCGTTGTTCAGTTTCATGAATCGAATCGTTGCAGGATGCGGGGTTGGCTTTGACGCTTCAAACCCGGACGCGACGAGGAAGTTACACAAGCAAAGGGAGTCAAGCCTGACGCCGTATTCGGACGTTGTCCGGGTCAGCACCACTGCAGAATAATCGCACCCTGACGTCGGACCAGGCCAGTGGCGTACCAGGGCTCTTCTCCGGGTCGTCTAACGTCCGGTATCCAGCTCTTCCATCTTCAAGAGCTTGGCAAGACGCCGCTCGTAAGATTTTGGGTCCAGAGCCAGGCTGGCCCTGACAGTCGTCGCCATCCAGTCCGTATCCAGCTCGTCGATATTCTTCTCAATAGCTCGAATACCGGTGCGGCCGATATCGATCGGTTGTTCCTTTCGTCCTTTCACGTGCGCTGACATTCGCGTCTCAACCGAGCCCACGATCAACGCCGTCACCTGGGTGCCCTGGTCAGCCAATTCTGCCCGAACCCCCGCAGACAGGAATCGCGTCGCCGTTTTCGACGGTCCGTAGCCGCCCATATTCGGAATATCGACCAGAGCGGCCGCCGACAAGACGTTGACGATCGCACCTCCGCCGTTAGCTGCGAGTATTGGCGCAAATGCTCGGCACATCGAGAGTGTGCCGAAGTAGTTGACTTCCATCTCCTCGCGCGCGCCACTCATGTCGGCAGCACCAATGAGAAGCCGGTTCGTGAACACGCCGGCGTTGTTAACGACAATATTCGTGTCTCCACAGGCCCTGGCGGCGGCGGCTACCTGCTCAGGACGCGTCACGTCCAGGGCCACCGGCACTGCCTGCTCGCCGTATTCCTGAACGAGGTGCTCCGCATCATTGATATCACGCGCCCCGACGTACACGCGAGCTGCGCCCGCTTCGATAAACGCGCGTACGAACCCCTCCCCGATACCGCGGTTCGCACCGGTTACGATGGGTATTGCACCACGAATCTCCATACATTCTCTCCTAAAGCACGATGATCGATTCGTCCGGCTGCTCGGCAAATAGCCGCGTCACATCCGCTTCGCGCCTGTGCAGTGCTATCGATTGATTGACCGTTCCTTTGTCTGACAATTCATGCGCATCGATACTGGGCGGTTCATCGAGAAACGCGAACCGGCAAATCTTCGTGCTCGATGCAGGGTTTTCTGCATTATGGGCCCTGAGCGCGGCTACGACTGAATCCCGGATCGTCGTGTCCGCAGCCAGTGCCAGTGCAGACGGCTCTGCGGACGACTTCCCGATACAGGCCGCGCTCGGCCAGGCAAGCACGCCAACGTAGTCCCTGTCGATCCCACAGACCAGGGCATCAGCGACCCAGGGCGCACAACCACCAACAACCGCCGCCCGGAGTCGGCTGGCGGAAACCCAGGTCCCGTTTGCCAGCTTGAATTCCTCCGCAAGCCGGCCATGAAAACGCAGGCCATGCTGAATATTGCCCCCCTTCACGAACGTCACGGTATCGCCAATCCGGAAATAGCCGTCGTCGTCGAACGCCGCCGAGCTTGCATCCGGATCGCCCAGGTAACCCGGTGTCACCATCTGGCCTTTGGCGCGAATTTCATAGCAACCGTCAACCGGCACCAGTTTTATTGACAGCCCCGGCATCGGTAAGCCGATCCCCACTTCTTCACTATCGAAGTAGATTGCCATGCAACCGGACGTCGTCTCGGTGGAGCCGTAACCGGTCGTAAAGAAGATGCGCTTGCCAATCGTCTCCACGGCCAGTTGCTGGAAGCGCTCGTAAAGCGCCTGCGACAATCCGGCACCGCCGTACAGCGCAAGCCGCAGGCGTGAGAAGAACGCCTGCCGTAACGCCTCGTCACGCTCGAGCGCATCGACCAGCATCATGTAGCCTGCCGGAACATTCGTGAAGAAACTGACGGGCACATCTTTCAGGTTTCGAATGGTTGTATCGAACTGACCAGGTAACGGTCTCCCCCCGTCGATATAAAGAGTCCCACCGCTCGTCATTACTCCCATCTGGGTAAACGCACCGGAAACGTGATTCCATGGCAGCCAGTCGAGCATGACGTCTTTCCACCCGGCCGTTTCGCCCAGCACCTGTCGACCCTGGGCAAGATTCGCCGCGACCATGCGGTGTGTCTGGATAACCGCTTTCGGTAAGCTGGTCGAGCCGGAGGTCAGCATGTAAAAGGCGGTCGAATCCGGATCAAGGTTCTCTATCCGCTGCCGAACTTCGGGGCCCGGCGGAGTTGCCAGGACATCGGCAATCGCCACCGCGGATCGCTGCAGACGCTCAGGATTCTCGGTAACAAGCACCGCATCGCCGAAATCGACCGAATCGAGCGCCGGCTCGAACAACGCTGTCTGCTCGGCGAATACGATGGCCGGTTTGACGAGTTGCAGGACGTGCCGCAGCCGCCCGTAGTCACCGCCGAGCAGCGCGTAGTTGATACTAATCGGGCAAACTGGAAGGCCCGCCGCCATCGATCCGTACTTGAACACGGCATGCATGATCGAGTTTCCGGACAGGATCATCATCGAGCGATCCGCCGCCAGGCCCTGATCAATCATCCATTGAGCGACAGCGTGCGCATCACGGCGGGTTTCCTCGTAACTGTGAGCCTGCCACGCGTCGTCCGGCCCGCGCTGCAGCAGGTAAGGCTTTCGCGGCTGCCGTATCGACCATTGCTCGAGTTCCAGCAGCTGGTTGGGCTGATACGTCTCAAGTCTGGTCTCCGGCTCGACGAACAGAGTGCCATCGGACCGTTCCTCGACGATCATTGCCGCCGAAGGAAAGTGAACCGCGCGAAACGGCGCGACCTCCCGGTCAGAAGCGTTCATACGACGGGTCGCCTTTCCCCTTCACCCCGGTGCGCGCGCCTTTCTGCGAGAAATCGAACAGACCCAGGCACCAACCTTCGGCACTTGCCGTATCGCGGTTCCAGTCGAGAATGGTCCAGCGATGCGCAATTTTCCATTCGTCGTCCCGCTTTTCGAACCGGTCCATCAGTCGACCGCCCGTAAACGTATCGACGTCCCGGCCATTGTCCTGAAATCGGACAAACGTCCACACATAGGTTTCAACGTAAGCTGTATCGCCCTCGAAGTCGATATGACTGCTGCCGAGCAGATGCTGCATCGCACCCATCTGCATCACTCTCGGTATGACCCCGTCAATGTATTCATGGGCGTTGCCGTCGTAGTTGCCGGCGTGTTCTTCAATGGCGTCGGCGTGGTAGCAGGACTTCAGTAATCCGGCATCCGCCCGATCGATACCCCGCGCGTACCTCGCCAGAACATCCCGAATTTCACTCTTGTCGATCAACCGCTGTATGCGATTTTTGCTATTGACGTCCATACACTGATCCTCATCATTCCTGTACTACGATCGACTGCACAAGACACTTATTTCCTCGGTGGCATCGGGAAAAACCCGCTCGTGCGCCGCTTGTAATCTTCGAAGTCCGGTCGCTTCTTGCTCATGCGCCGCTCCAACAGTCCTTTTCCCGATGGACCGACGATCGCGTAGATGATCGTGAGCGGGCTGACTATTGTGATCAGCCCGAGAAGATTCTCCGCCGCAATGAGAAAGAATCCGACCCACACGCAGGCCTCGCCGAAATAGTTCGGATGTCGCGTGTAACGCCACAAACCACGGTCCATGATCTTGCCTGCGTTTGCCGGGTCGGCGCGAAACCGGGTGAGTTGCGCGTCGCCGACGGTCTCAAAGAACATCCCCAGCACCCACAACGCAATTCCCGCCCAGGCCAGGACGCCAAGTTGTTCCGGCGTATCCATCGACATCGCGAAGACGAGCACGAGCGCGGTCAGACACATGAACAGCCCCTGCAACAAGTAGACATGGATCAGGCTGTGAATGGCGTAATTGCCGCCCTGCGACTCGACGTGCTGGCGAAACCGGGCATAGCGCGGATCTTCACCACCCCAGTTACGCCAGCCGATATAAATGCTGAGCCGAAGACCCCAGATCGTCGTCAGTATGGCGACCAGCAGGCGCCTGGCTTCCACCCCGTCGGCGATTATCCAGGTGAACCAGACGACAACGACAAATCCGAACCCCCAGAAGATGTCGGCAATGCTCGAATCCCTGATCACGACACTCAGTACCCAGACAAGGAAGAACAAACCCAGGATCAACGCGGAATTGAGCAGTGCCAGTGTAAGAAATTCCGTCAACATAGTTGCGCTCCCTTAGCTGTTTAATTTTTCTTTGCGAAGCACGATACCGGCAGCCTCACGGTCCCATGTATCATCGGTAACACCGCATTCCCGCAGCTCGACTTTCTGCACCTTGTTGGTTGGCGTTCTTGGCAATGCCGGTAATACACGTACGTATCTCGGCACCATGAAGTGAGCCATTCTGGGCAACAGGAACTCGATCAAAGCCTCTGGCTCGACGCACTGCTCCGGCTTCGGTGCGACCACCGCCATTACCTCATCCTCGCCATACTCGCTGGGTACGCCAAACACGGCGACTTCTGCGACTGCATCGAATTCCGCGATCTCGGCTTCAACCTCGATGGACGAAATATTCTCGCCGCGACGACGTATCGCATCCTTCTTACGGTCGACAAAAAAATAGTTCCCTTCAGCGTTCCGGTACATCAGGTCGCCCGTGTGAAACCAGCCGTTTCTCCACGCAGCGAGGCTCTCTTCAGGCATGCCGTGGTAACCCTGGTTGATCGCCCAGGGCAAGTCGGTGCGTAACACGAACTCACCGACAACGCCGTCAGGAACCGGCATATCGTGTTCATCGACAATTCGGCACTCGACACCACTGCGCGGCCGCCCGCAACTCGAATGTACGCGCGTATTGATGTCGGTAACCAGCGGCACGGAAATCTCTGTCATATTGAATCCGGAAAAATAGTCAAACCCGTATCGTTCCGCGAGTCTCATTGTCTGCGCGGTTACCGGTGACAGAACCACACGCTCGAGCGGATTGTCGCGATCGTCGTCTCGCGGCTCGTTCTTGTCGAGAAAGGCAACCATGGCACCAAGAAAGCCACTGATTGCCGTCGATCCCGTGTCGCGTATCTGCTGCCAGAATTCCCGTGTCTGAAATTTGTCGCGCAGCGCGAAAGACCCACCACAAGACAACATTCCGATGATCGCCGTTGTACCGCCAACATGAAACATCGGCAGGTTGACCAGCATTCGATCCTTCTCTGTCAGGTATCCGAACGAAACCTGACCGACCGTGTATTGCTGCAAATAGGTCGTCAGAACACCCTTCGATGGCCCGGTCGTGCCGGATGTGTAGATAATCATCATCGTGTCCCAGGGCTGAACGGCGTGCGCACTCGCCAGTTCGCCTGAATCACGATTCAACACCTCGCTGCCAAATACTTCTGCTCCCTGCGGCCGGGCATCAGCATCGATAGTTCCGTTGCAAATGACAATCTTCCGAATCCGGGTCGCCCCGATGTCACGCAGCCTGGGCAGCAATTCAGCGTGGCCAATCAAGATGGTGGCCTGCGACTGACGTACCGCATGCTGCAGCAGCTTGCCCCTGTAGGACGTGTTTATCGGTACGAGAATGGCGCCGAGATAGTTGACGGCGAACCACGCCAGCAGCATGTCGGGGCCGTTCGGCAACCAGGCAAGAACGGTGTCGCCCGGCTTCACACCAAGGCTGCGCAGACCAGCTGCTGCCGAACGTGTGCGCTCAAGTGCCTCGCGATAGCTCCAGGATTGCCCGTCGTCGAACAACACCAGCGTTCGCTCCGGCGCGGCCGCCGCATGCCGCTCGAGCAGTGCCGGTACCACGCACTGCTCCCGCGAGGGCATAGCCGGATCGAACCACTCTGGATGGGTTTTCTGGATTTGCCGGTCCCTCAAGACGCCTGTCTCATGTTCTCGCGCCGCGCGGCGCACGCTTGTATCCGTGCTATTATGGCTTAGTCTTATAACGCAAGCGAGTCGGATTTCAACAGAGTGAAGCCAGTTCCCGAAAAACTCGACTTTGACGGGCTGCGGCCGCCCTGCGCGGGTCTCGATGCCGGGCATGCGGGCTGGCGAGACCGGTTGCGAGACTTTGTGGTTACACACATCGCACCGTCCATCGACGACTGGAATGCCGCCGCAACGTTTCCCGATGAGCTCTACACGCTGGCCGCCGAGGCCGGACTACTGGGCTTCGGCTTTCCCGCCGAGTTCGGGGGCTGGGAGGGCGAACCGGACCTCTACCACCGCATTTTGTTTGCGGAGGAATTTCACCGACTCGGCTCTGGCGTGGTATTTGCTGACCTCGCAACACACTGGATTGCACTGCCACCCGTGGTCCAGGGTGGCGCAGCGGGGCTGCAGGACCTCGTCACGCGCCCGGTGCTTGCCGGGCAAAAACGCATTGCGTTTGCGGTCACCGAACCGGGCGGTGGATCGGACGTCGCCAACATGACCACCACCGCTGTCCGGACGGCTGACGGTTATCGCGTCAGCGGTACGAAGACCCTGATATCCGGCGCCTTGCGGGCCGACTTCCTGTTGATAGTCGCGCGCACCGGCGATCCCGGCCTCGGCGGTTTGTCACTGTTGCTCGTCGACGCCGACGGCGACGGCATCACCATGGAGCCGGTACCTGGACTTGAGTGGTACAGCGCAAGCAATGGCAGCATCGAATTCGACGGGGTCGATGTGCCGGCAGATCGCCTCATCGGCGCCGAGGGCGCTGCCTTCAGAAGCCTCGCCGGGCAATTCAATATCGAACGATTTTCGGGTGTCGGTGCAACCCTTGCGATGGCGCGAGTGGCAACCGCCGATGCCATTGCCTGGGCACGCGAGCGCCACACGTTCGGCAAGCGACTGATCGACCACCAGCGCATCAGGCACACGCTGGTCGACATGATTCGCGCTATCAATACGGGCTATGCCTATCTGGACCAATGTGTCTGGCGATGCGAGCGCGGCGAAGTGCCGGTTGCGGACCTGTCACTGCTCAAAATACAGGCAACCCGAACGCTTGAACGTTGTGCACGCGAAGCAATGCAGATTCTGGGCGGCGAAGCGTATCGCGGCAACTCGCGCGTGCAGCGAATTCATCGTGAGGCCCGAATATTTTCGCTGGGCGGCGGCACAGAGGAGGTGCTCGATGATCTCGCGGCCCGGCAACTCGGATTCTGAAAAAGCTACACACGACAAGGGGGTACCAACACATGGCGGATAAACTAGCGACCTACAAGAGCATGCTTGACGCAAGCGTTTCAGGCGAGAAGCAGAAATTTCTCGACTACCTGACGGATGACATCGAATACCACTATCACGTAACAACCCGCCCTCTGCTAGGCAAGGAATGGGTGGAAAAATTCCTGAACAAGTACAACGAAATATGCTCGGACGTCGAACTGACCATCCATCGTCATGCGGAGACAGACGACTGCCTGTTTGTCGAGGGCTATGAAGAATATACCGACCTGAGAACCGGCGACCGCATCGCACACCCATTCGCCGGCGTCATGGAGTTCCGCGGCGACAAGGTCTGCAAATGGCGCGATTACTTTGAAATGAATAATACCAAGCAGGAACAGGCGGAGTCGGCGTGAATCGGCCGACACCCGAACTGGCCCTTGCTGAGCATTTCATGCAAGCCATTACGGAATGTGACATTGACGCCGTACGCGAGTGCTACGCACCCGATGCCCGAATCTGGCACAACTTCGATCAGGCGGAGCAATCGATCGACGACAACATCAATACGTTGCAGTGGATTCACACGAAGCTCAGCGACCTTCGCTACGAGATTGTCCGGCGCGCACCGATTCCCGGCGGATTTTGTCAACAGCACGTACTACGGGGCAAGCTGGCCTCCGGCGACGACTTTGCAATGCCCGCCTGCGTTGTGGTCAAGATCGAGGGCGGCCGTATTGTTTCGCTCGACGAATACCTTGATACAAAGCACACAGAGCCGCTGTTGGCAAAGAGCAGCAGGAGCGCCGAATAGCGAGATCGTTTGTCGCAGTACCGGATTATGGTAGTCTTGTTATGCAAGCTGTGATAGCGCTCGCAGAGCGGGCCCTGCTAATAAGAAATGATTTGGGGGTACTAACCTATGTATGACTCACACCAAGCCCTTCTCGGCAAGATAATCCTGGGAAGCGTCATAGCAGTAATGGCGACCACCACGCCACCCGCAAGTGCGCAGGAACTCGAAGAGATTACTGTCACGGCGCAAAAGCGCGAAATCGGACTTCAATCCACCCCGGTCGCAATCAGCGCGTTCAGCGGTGAAATGCTCAAGCGCGACCGAATCTACAATGTCAGTGATCTTGCTGCATCGACCGCGAGCATATCTTTCACGGCCGGCAATTCACCGCTCGACCAGGAAATCAATATACGAGGCATTACCAACACTCGTCTGGATTCGCCCGCTGCCGAGGCAGCCGTCGGCCAGTTTGTCGACGAGATTTACATCGGACGTACCGGTGGAATGAATACGGACTATTTCGACATTGAGCGTATCGAGGTTATTCGTGGACCCCAGGGCGTGCTGCTCGGCAAGAGCGTGGTCGGTGGCGCACTGAGCATTATCACTGCCAGACCTGAGTTCGAAAATTCAGGCGAAATCGGTGTCTCGCTCGGCAACTATGATGCGCAAGAAATCTCGGCTTACGCAACCGGTGCATTGAGCGACGCCTGGGCCGGCCGCATCTCTTTCCAGACCCGAAATTACGACGGCTATGCCAGGGACATTCTGCACGATCGCGACCTTGAAGATCTCGAATCCTTGCAGCTCCGAGCGCAAATCATGAATCAGCCGACCACTGACGGATGGCATACGCGACTTATCGTCGATTACAGCAAGATGTCTTCGAACGGCATCAATGTCGCCGCCGTTTCCGATGGCCTGACGGGAGGATTTCGACCGCGGCCATGGAGCCAGATGCGGGCGTTCCTGGGCCTGACCGATCCGCGCGTCAGTGTTCCCGAAGAAACACAATACGCCGGAGATCCGGCACCGCTGAATCAGTTCTTGTCCAAGGAAACGGCCGGTATCACCTTACATCTGGACAAGGAATTTGGCAGCTCCACGCTGAGCTCGATTACCGGTTACAGAGGCGCACGCACACGTAGCCTTTACGACCAGACCGGCGGCGGCCCGGATGTATTCGATGACCCGGAGATTTTCGGTGTAACGTTTGACGACTTTCTTGCATTTGATGCGACCGCGGCGACCTTCCTGTTCTCGGAGCCCGTTCGCGAAGACGCCGATATCTCTGCATTCAGCCAGGAATTCCGGCTGACCTCATCGGGCGATGGCAATCTGGACTGGATCGCCGGTGTCTTCTTCAAGAACGACAAGATTGACAAGTTCGACCGCTTCGTCGCCGAAGGTAACAGCGGTGCCCTGCCAACCTTGAGCGGTGAGAGCCACTGGCTCAATGAAGGTGACAACACCAACATTGGCGTTTTCGGACAAGTCGGCTATCGGTTCGCCGAGAAACTGAAGCTTAGCGTCGGCGCTCGCTGGACCAGCGACAAGAAAGAAGGCGATATCGCCGGCACCATCATCGCAACCGGGGATCGATTCAACCCGGACGATACCGTGCCAGCGACGCCGTTGGGCGAAGAGTACGTGACCACTTATGGCGAAACGTGGACAAAGGTCACACCGCAGGCAACCCTTGAATTTACACCCAGCGACAACCTGTTCTCGTACCTGACAATCTCAACCGGATTCAAGGGCGGTTACTTCCAGGACACGCCGGTCAACGCATTTGCGGCAGAGTTTCCGACCAAGCCCGAAGAAGTGGTGAACTACGAGATCGGCGTCAAGAGTGATTTTGCGGGCGGACGGGCAAGACTCAACGCTGCAGCGTTTTTCATGGACTACACCGATCTGCAGGTCGAGCAAACCAACCAGGATTGCTTGTGTAACCTGACCGAGAACGCGGCGGATGCCGAAATTCTCGGGCTCGAGATTGAGTTCACCCTTGCCGCGACAGACCGGTTGCTGTTCAACGTCGGTGGCACGTTCCTCGACACCGAGTACGTCGAATTCGCCGAGCTGAGCGGCGTCGACAGCTCCGGCAATATCTTGCAGCGTACACCTGAGACCCGGTACAACGTCGGCATCAACTACACTGCCAGCATGGGCGACTTTGGCGAGGCTCTCAACTTCCACGTCAACTACAAGTGGCAGGACGAAATGGCCTGGCAGCCGGCCAACCTGAACTTCGAGGACTCGTACGGCCTATTGGACGCGAGGGTTAGTTTTGCACCGGAAGGTAAAAGCTGGTCGCTTTCTCTCTGGGCCAAGAACCTGAGCGATGAGCTGTACCGGACTAACATTATTCCGTTCTTTGGCGAGGAAGTTAGCCAGTACGGTGCACCGCGCACGCAGGGAATTGAATTCCGCATGTCATTCTAGCGGGAACCTGGACGCGCACCTGTGTGTCTCGACATCGATAGCCTTTCGGCTCTGACCGTCAACAAGCAGGTGCGCGCCTACTCGCGCAAGGACGCGCGTCTCTACGCCTTGAGTGTCGGCTTTGGCAGCGATCCGCTCGACGAACAGGAGCTCGATTTCGTCACGGATCGGCCCGGTTTCAAGTGCGTACCGACGATGGCGACCGTATTCGCCGACGTGATTTTGGAGCTTAGTGCCGCATGCGAACTCGAGCATCCCGAGCTTGTGGTGCACGGCGTGCAGAAGCTCGATTGTTTCGCACCGCTTCCCGATGCAGGCGAACTTGAGATCGGCGGCCGTATTACAGAGGTCTACGATCGCGGTGCAGAGCGCGGCGCCGAGATTCACATGGTCGCAGAAGCCAGTCTGCGGGGTACGGCAGCCCCCCTGTTTCAGGCGACCTACGTATCCATCGCTCGCGGCGACGGTGGCTTTGGCGGTCCGGCGCCACCACGCGACGCAGCCAGGCCCGTCCCGTCATCCGGGCCTGATGATGTCCGCGTATTCGACGTGCCGCGCAATCTCGCCCTCCTTTACAGCCTGAATGGCGACCCGAATCCCATTCACACACAGCCTGGGATGGCGCGCCGGGCGGGATTCGACACGCCGATTCTGCACGGGCTCTGCACCTATGGCATGGCCTGTCGCGCCGTGCTTGCTGCCTTCTGCGATTACGATCCGGCTCCCATGAAGAGCTTTGGCGGGCGCTTCTCGGCACCGGTGTTCCCTGGTGACACGCTCGTCTTCGAGCTGTGGTCCGCTGAAGACGGCGTTGCCTTCCAGGCACGATCGAGCGGACGCGATGTTACCGTACTCAAGGATGGTTATAGCCGCATTTGCCGCGATTGAGGAGACAGGGATGATACGTGCACTCGTTTGTCATCAGCTCGGGCCAGCCGAAGAGCTGCGAATCGATTCGCTTGACGAGCCAAACCCCGGCGACGGCGAGGTCGTCATCGACGTCCATGCGGCGGGCCTGAATTTTCCCGATACGCTGATTATCGCGGGCAAGTACCAGATACGACCCGATTTGCCGTTCGTACCAGGCGCGGAAGCAGCAGGCAGGATCAGCGCGGTCGGGAGGGGAGTTGCCAACTGGCGTGTCGGCGACCGCGTCATTGCGAGCGGCGCACACGGGGCTTTTGCGGAAAAGACCGTCAAACGCGCCGACGAAATTATCTCTCTGCCGGACACGATGGACTATACGACCGGCGCAGGTTTTCTGGCCGCTTACGGCACGTCCTACTACGCGCTGAAACAGCGCGCCGCATTGCAGCCCGGTGAAACCTTGCTGGTGCTGGGTGCGGCAGGGGGCGTTGGCCTGGCCGCCGTGGATCTCGGTGCGGCGCTCGGTGCGCGCGTTATCGCCGCGGCGTCCAGCGAAGACAAGCTCGACGTCGCCTGTGAAGCCGGGGCGACGGAACGAATCAATTACTCGAACGGCGACCTCAAAAGTCAAGTCAAGGACCTTACCGGCGGACGCGGCGCCGATGTCGTCTACGATCCCGTGGGCGGTACGTTGTCGGAGCCCGCACTGCGCGCGACAGCATGGAACGGTCGCTTTCTGGTCGTCGGGTTCGCAGCCGGCACGATACCGAGTATGCCGCTAAATCTGTGCCTCCTGAAGAACAACAGCATAGTAGGCGTCTTCTACGGCGCATGGATTGAACGCGAACCTGCCGCCGGCAGGGCGAATATCAACCAACTCTTTGCAATGCACGAGTCCGGCGATATCTCGCCGCTGGTTACAGACGTGTTCGAACTGCACGACTATATTCGGGCATTTGCAACGCTGACCGGTCGGCACGCACGGGGCAAGGTCATTCTCAAGATGCAGGACTGAATCGCCCGCCAAGCGCTGCTCTGTGAGCGGCTATTTCCAATCAAACGCATCCACATTCCTTTGCGGGACGCGCTGCATCAGGCCTGCTCGGCCCGCTGACGGCTCGCTCGATAGGGCTTGAGTGACAGGTAAGTCAGTACCACCCCGACAGGAATCATGGTGCCGCCAACAACGGCCATCGAATAACGCAGCTTCATCGGATCGCCGAAGCCGTAGTCCGTCACGAGCGCAACCAGCGTCGGTCCAAAACCGAGCGCAATCAGGTTGCCGACAAGAAAATACAGCGCAGTCATCTGCGCGCGCAAAGGATTGGGTGTCACGACCTGCAACGCAGCGGCAGGAAGGCCTTGCGGGAAAGCCAGCAGGAAGCTCGTGACACCGAGGCCGACCAAAGCCAGCTCCCCGGTAGGCAGCAGCGGCGTCGCAATCGCGCAGGGAATGCTGAGAATTCCGGCATAAAGCGCGGCGCGCAACGTTGCGTCTTTGTGGCCCCTGCGCTCCAGCCAGTCGGCGACGAATCCGCCCGTATACACGCCTGCCGTTCCGAGTGTAAACATGATCGCGCCATAGGCCAGACCGATTGACGATGCCTCCCAGCCCCAGGTTCGAATGAACAGCGTCGGTGTCCAGGTCATGAAGCCGACAATGCCAATACCGACGGCGGAAAACGCAAGGAAATGAAGGATTACCGTGGCCCTGTTGAGACGCAAAAATGCAAGCAAAACCGGCAGTGAACTTGCGTTACCCTCTTTCGGGACCCCTGCTGCCTTCAGGCCACGACGGACAGGCTCACGAATCGTCAGCACCAGCAGAAATATTGGCAGGCCCAGCAGGCCGACGCAGAAGAAGGTCAATTGCCAGGGCAAAACCTTACCGATGACCGGCAGCTCGACCGACCCCGCAGTACTGACCATGCGCACGACAATGCCGCCAATAATCAATGCCAGGCCGGCACCGAAATAAACACCCATTGAGTAGACACTGAAGGCACGTGCCAGTTTATGCTTTGGAAAGTAGTCCGCCATGATGGAAAATGCAGCAGGCGACAGCGTTGCTTCGCCAACACCGACGCCGACGCGCGCCAGGAACAGTTGCCAGAAGCTGTGTGTGATACCGCATAGCGCGGTCATTGCACTCCAGCATGCTACTCCGGTCGCAATGATGACTTTGCGGTTCCTCTCATCCGCAAGCCGCGCGATCGGCACGCCCATCAAGGTATAGAAGATTGAAAATGCCAGACCTGCCAGAAGGCTGACCTGGGTATCGGATATATCGAGGGATGCACGAATTGGCTCTATCAGCAAACTCAGTATTTGCCGGTCAATGAACGAATTCGTGTAGGCGAGCATCAGAACACCGACCACGTACCAGGAATACACCGGGTTTGGCCATGCTCCGTCCTCGTCAGTCTCTGTCTTGGCTGCCGACATCACCTCTAATCAGAATCCCTGTACTTGTCGAGGTGCCGCACCGGTTCGGAAAGCGCGTCACGATCAGTCCGTGTCCTTGCCATCACCTGTCTGGATAACCTCGCTGCGAGACGTGTGCTCATGTTCGATAAGCCAACGCCCGTCTTCCTGTCGCCGCAAGACCTGGCTAAATGCGCCGCGCACAGTCATTTCGGTAAAGACGTGTTCGAAGAGCCCGCTGACTACCGCCACGTCATCCGCCAGCAGGCGCACCGCGACATCGTCAATCGTAAAGTCTCCCATCCGCGGCTCATCCGGAAACTGCTGCCGAAACAGCTCGTTGATTGTCTCCCATCCAGCGTAGATGCCCGCACTCGACAACATCCGCGTTTCGTCTTGCTGTGCATACGCGGCGAGGTACGCCGACATATCGCCGCCATTCCAATCGGACTGCAACGCGTCGATAACCGCACGGACTTCTGCTTCGGACTCATTCGCCTGCGCCGGCATCACGGCCAACAGTAATGCCACAACCGGCAATAACAGCTGCAATTTGTTAGGCTTCATTTTCGTGTCCCTGGTTTCACTGGGCTCAGGCCCTGAACTTTAGTATTCTAATGCAAGCAGACCTGTTCGGCTACTCGAAACTGCCGACATTTGTAAGGCATTCCGGCATTCTTCAGAAATCTTTGTATGCAAGTATCATCATCTTGATGAGAACCGGTTCTTTCGCCCATGGCTATTGAAGATCGAATACTGAAAGGCTCTGTCCGCCGCGCACTTGATCTGATCGGAGACCGTTGGACACTGCTGATTTTGCTCAGCGCATTCTGCGGTGTGCAACGTTTCGATGAATGGAAATCGGTGCACGGCATATCGCCAAGCATTCTCAGCAGCCGCCTGAAGAAACTTATCAAGCGGGGCATTCTCGAACAGCAGCCCATTGAGCCGCGGTCACGGCGCCAGATATACACGCTGACCGAAATGGGATCTGATCTGTTTTTTTGGGCTCTTGCGGTGTGGAGCTGGGAGCGAATCTGGGTCTATCGCGATTCCGACCACCCGATCCGCCTGCGCCACAAGACCTGCGGCCACTCAACCAGCGCCGAGTTCAAATGCGGTCATTGCAGAGGACGTGTTGGCTACTACAGTATCCGCATCGAACGGGGCCCGGGCTACGACAGTATCCCTGTTGCTTCGTCACACAGTTCCCGTCGCAGCAAACTGCCTGACGGCCCCAGCGCCGAAAATTCACGCCATATCGGCCGATTCGTCGACATAATTGGCGACCGCTGGAGCTTTCTGATCATCTCGGCGGCCTACTTTGGCGTCACCCGATTTGATGATTTCCAGTACCAACTTCACATCGCGACCAACATTCTGTCCGATCGATTACGTCGGCTTGCTGACGACGGCATGCTTGCCCGCAACCGCTACCGGGAGAAGCCTGCCCGTTACGAATATATACTGACCGAGAAGAACATTGCGTTTTACCAGGTTCCGCTGATGCTCGCGCTATGGGGTGACAAATGGCTGGGAGTCGACGACGGCCCGGCTTTCCTGCGCTATCACGATCACTGCAACCAGCCGCTCATCGTCAAGGCGCTGTGCAATCATTGCGGCGATGAGCTCCGGCAGGCAGACATCGATTTCGAGAGTATTTACTAACGCGCTCAGCCGGGACGCACACAAACCGGTATCGCACTCATTCTCGGCATGCCGCTATAAGCATCGTAGTCTGTCGCGTCATCGATCAGTGCCGTCGTGCTGGTTCCTGGCTGCATGGCCCGGTCGTTCTCAGTCGCGCTATTCGGAAATCCGTGACTAACTGAAATGACACCTCTGCGCAGGTCTTCGGACAACTGCACGATACCGTTAACGGTGGCCGTTTCTGTACTGATGGACACTCCGTCACCCTCGCCGACGCCAAGACCGGCGGCATCGTCGGGATTCATGTGCACGGGATTGAACGGCAGCCTGGCCGCCAGGGCGTCGAGGCGATGACCGACCGAGTTATACACGGCGT
This sequence comes from uncultured Gammaproteobacteria bacterium, assembly GCA_963701335.1. Lineage (GTDB taxonomy): Bacteria > Pseudomonadota > Gammaproteobacteria > Steroidobacterales > Woeseiaceae > UBA1847. The sequence continues at coordinate 770,332 of CAVOZR010000004.1, read as the reverse complement.
GTTCACGTCGACTGACCAGCAACATTGACCTGCCGTTCGTTGCGGCACTGTCGGTCGGCACCGGTGATTGTTCGTGGATACTCCGCAAGCTGGCCAGCATGTCGCTATTACCGAGCTGCAGGCGATGCGGCCATTCCGGCTCACGGGGCTCGGCCGGTGCCGAGCGATGCTCGAAGACATGTCCCTGCGGATGCTGTTTGATTTGATCGAGTGGAACCGGGCTGCGCTTTACGAACTCCTCGATCAGCGCATCGGTTGTCGGCGCCTGCCGCATGTCGTAGACGTAGTCCCGGTAAGCGAGTTGCAGGTCCATGCGTCGGGCCAACTCATAGAAGAAGCGCCAATCCTCGATCACTTCCGCGTTGTCCGGAGGGTCGATCAGGGCAGGCTGATATTGCGCGTAGGGCTCCTGGAAGCCGATTGACAGACCGTAGGTCACCATGCCTTCGTTGGCAAAGGAAATAGCCGGCAGTTCGTAGCCAAACATCGGTCCCACCACATAGTCGGCCAACTGCGCGGTCGCAGACCTCTGTGGGTCAACTGCGACCAGCAGGTCGAGAGACTCGAGTGCTTTCCTGACTTTCTTGCGATTCGGAAACGCGGTCAGCGGATTGCCACCGGCAACAAACAACGCCTTTACCTGCCCTTTGCCGGGCATCAGTATCTCATCCGCCAGGCCGGCCGTTGGCATGCCGGCCGCCGTGTTCGACAACCCCCGCACTCGCAGCGACTCGCCGAATCCGTATCCCGGCCGCGGTTTCTCTGCTCGCGCTACCCCGGAGAACATGCGAAAGAATGCACCCAAATTCGGCACGGTTTCACCAGCTTTGACCCACCGGCCACATAATGTGTTCAGGGACAGCAACAGGTACTCCATCAGCGTCCCGTGTGGCGCCATGTTCGAGCCGGTTCCGCCTGTCGCATTGCCCTTTTTCGCCTTCGCGAACATCCTCGCGGCGGCACGAATCTCAGCGGCCTGCAGTCCGGCACGTGGCGCTACTGCTTCCGGGCTGAACGCCTGCACGGCGGCGCTCAAGTCTCCAAAACCTTCCGTTTCACTTGCTACGAAGAACTTGTCGTGAAGGCCTTCGTTGATAATCACGTGGATCATCGCAGCCAGGATTTCCGGATCGTGGCCTGGCAGACACTGCAGGTGAATGTCCGCCTTTCTCGCGCACTCGGTGCGTCGCGGGTCGATGACGATGAGCTTCAGGCCGCGCTTTTTAGCCTCGTGTAGCCGTTTCGCGGGGTTGAATGGCGGAATCCCCCCCCACATCGACACCAGCGGGTTGGCACCGACGAGCATGCAGACATCCGATTCCGCAAACGCCTGCGGTCCGGCGCCCCAGCGCCCGTGCAATGCCATTGCAATGGGCTTGCCGGGCTGGTCGATCGTTGCGTTCGTAAAATGCATTGGCGAGCCAATGGCGTCCATGAACGCATGCCGGGTCATCACGCCACCGACGCAGAAATGGCTGAACGTGCCGGTGTACATCGCAACCGACCTGGGGCCATGCTGGTCAATGATCCGCGCCAGTTGCGCCGCAATCTCATCAAAGGCCTGTGCCGCCGGGATTTCCGACAGGCGACCCGAACCGTCTTTCTTCAGCGGCCGCAGGACGCGGTCCTTCGCATAGTGGAATTCATGGAAGTTCCGGCCTTTGACGCAGCTGTAACCGTGATAGACAGGGTTGTTCTTATCGCCTATCAGGCCCGTGATGCGATCGCCTTCGAGTTGTACGATCATCGGGCAGAATGCGTGGCAAAAGCGGCAAAGCCCATGCCGGGCGGTGGCCTCTGTCATGAGAGCCTACACCAGCGTCAGGACGTCACGCGGGTTTTCGACCAGCAGCTTGTGAATTAGCGCCTCGTCGAATCCCTTGTAGCGCATGAGGGCCGTAACAGACTCGGGTATATGCTGCCACCCGTGACCGCCGTACTTGCGTTGCCAATGCTGCAGTGCGATATCGTGAGACATGAGGATCTTGTCCGCGTAGCCTGCATCCGCAAGCGCTGTAATGTAATTCAGCCGGATCGCGTCGTTTGGCATGTCGATCTTGCCGCGTTGCCGGAATGATTCTTCCCAGCCGAAACAATCAAGTTCCAGGTAAACACCGGTCTTGGCAAGCTCGAGGAACGGTTTGGTATCAAACGAGTCGGGCGCCGGTTTCGACGGTAAGCGATGCTCAACGTGACACATGATAGTGCGCGACAGGTCGCCGCCTTCCTCTTCGATAATCCTGGTTGCGTCCCAAATCGACTGCGGACTGAAACCGGGGTGGATGCTCAACGCAGCGCCCGACGCTTGCTGCGCTTGCGCTGATGCCCGAAGTATCTTCTCTTCGTTCGGATGCAGCGGAAAGCTGAGGCCGACCTCACCGATAATTCCAGCCTTGATGCCGCCGGCGACACCAACTTCGAGGTCACGCATGATGCGGTCGCGCAGCTGCCCCACATCCATCGTATCGACTTCTGCCGGATGGTACTCGTGCGTGTAATAGCTGGTGCACATGACAATGTGAATGCCGCTTGCACGGGATACCTGCTGCAGCCCGACCGGATCGCGTGCGAGCCCGATCGAGGTCTGATCGACAATACAGCCACCACCGTGCCGTTTGAACAGCTCCGCTTCGTGGATGACGTCATCGATATTGGTAATCTTGTAGTCGCCATAATAGAACCAGTTGCGGGCGACATCGCCGCGGTTTTCGAGACAGATCGGCTGGTTCCATTTGTAACGCCAGGTCGCAGCTGTGCCGGGCCCATCTTCGCCGGGCTCCCAACCAGCAGCCGGAATTGCGCCAGCGGCTTTCGCAGATTCTGTTACTTCGATCAGCTGATCCGGTCCCGACGCTCCTTTGGTCATGTCAATGATCACGTGTTCATGCGGTAGCGTCAGACCCAGTTCTTCAGGTTCGATGACGCCGAGTACTGTTTGCACTTTGCCTTTGTTCATAATTTCCTGTCCGTAAAATTGCTGGGTTTCAGGAGAGCCAGGGTACCGGGCGTACCGTCACTCTCCGTTCTTGAATCGTTCACGTTTCAGCTTGATGCCGGCCGCCTCGCGGTCCCATGTGTCGGCGGTAATGCCGGCATCGCGGAAAACCACCTTGCGGGGCTTGTTGGTCTCTGTCTTCGGTATTTCGCCGACAACCCGGATGTACCGCGGCACCATGAAGTACGGCAGTCTTTCAACCAGGAATTCAGTGAGGACCGATGGATCGATCGAAACGCCCTCGGCGGGCACGACGACGACCAGCACTTCTTCCTCCGTATATTCACTGGCCACCCCCACGGCGACCGCTTCGGCGACGTCCTCGTAGCGCAACACTTCCGTTTCTACTTCTATCGACGAGATGTTCTCACCACGCCGCCGGATCGTGTCCTTGCGGCGATCAACGAAAAAGTACTCGCCCGCTTCGCTCTTGCGAAAAACATCACCCGTATGAAACCAGCCATTGCGCCAGGCAGTTGCTGTCGCCTCGGGCATATTCACGTAGCCTGCATTCATCGTCCACGGCAGATCCGCACGAACGATCAGTTCCCCGGGTTCGCCCGCTGCAACTTCGATATCGTTTTCGTCAACCAGCCGGCAGGACACACCGGTACGCGGCCTGCCGCATGAGTAGTGCACATCCGGGTTGACATCGGTTATTAGCGGTGTCGATACCTCGGTCATGTTGAATCCGGTGACGTAGTCGAACGCAAAGCGCTTGCCGAGTGCAATGGTTTCCTCGTTGATGGGGAACATCGTGAGCTTGCGAAGCGGGTTGTCCGCGTCACCGGGGCTCGGTTTCGTCCTGCTGATGAACGGCGCCATGGCGCCGATCAGGCCGGCCGTCGTACTGCAATTGCCCTGCTCCACCTGGTTCCAGAACTCAGTCGTACTGAATCCACTGACGAGGTAGAAAGAGCCACCGCGAATCAGTGCGATCGTGATGGGGCTGGTACCGCCGACGTGAAACATGGGGAAGTTGACGAGAATCGCTTCGCCGTCTTCCATGTAGCCGTAATTCACAACAGCGGTTGTATAAAGCTGCAGGTACGGTGACAGGACGCCCTTGGAGGGCCCGGTCGTACCGGAAGTGTAGATGATGCTTTGCAGGTCCCAGGGTTCGATTACTGCGGAGTCGTCCAGTACCGAGGCGTCACCATCCAGCACCGAACCCGGCAGCACGCCCAGGGAATCCATACTCGGCTCGCCATCGCCGCCCGGCACGATAACGGTCGCCAGGCTGTCGAGCGCAAGACCGTTGAGTCGCTCGACAAGATCCGGATGGGCAACCATGAGTTTGGCCTGCGTCAGATTGACCGCATGCTCCAGCACGCCACCGCGGTACGCCGTGTTCAATGGTACGAACACGGCACCCAGGTAATTCGCGGCGAACCAGACCCGAACGATATCGGTACTGTTGGGCAACCATGCAAGCACCCGGTCTCCCTGGCAAACACCTAGCGACTGCAGTGCCGCGGCGGTGGCGCGAACAATGCTGCGGCATTCCGCATAGCTCCATTCACTGCCATCCTCAAACAATGCGGCCCGCCGCTCAGGGTGTGCGGCGGCACGGGAATCCAGTAAACCCTTGATCACCGCATCCTTGCGCGACGGCATGGTTGGGTCGAACCACGGTGGCCTGGCTGCAGAGTCGCTCATCTTTCAGGTTACTTGCATAATCAAACCTGACCTTATCCGGCGAACCGTGCGGCGTCAACCGATTGGCCGGACCAGTTGACCGTACCCGACCTGCCGCGTATTTTAGGTTCTCTCATGCAAGTTATGTATCGCGGCCATGGACGCACGACATGAATCTATCAACCCTTCTGAAAGTAATTAACTTCTACGGACGCTTCACTCCGAGTTACACCAAGATCGGCTACTACGCGCGCCGCCTGACCTGGACTTCGTCGCCGCCGCAAGACTTCAGCGGCCAGCACTGGCTGGTCACCGGCGCCAATGCCGGACTCGGCCAGGCAATGATGATTGCTGCAGCCGACGGCGGCGCGCAAGTCACAGCGGTCGCGCGCAACAAGCAACGCCTGGATGCCGCCATCGCCGATCTATCCGAAGCATCGGCACAGCGAGTCACTCCGGTAATCGCCGATATGTCGCTGCAGAGCGAAACCGAACAACTTCTCGAACGACTCGTGACAGAGGCAAAGACAATTGACGTACTGCAGAACAATGTCGGCGTACTGCTGAACGATCACGAAATCACCAGCGAAGGACGCGAAAAAAGCTACGCAACCAACGTCCTTAGCCACTTCCTGCTGACCGAGGGGCTGCTGGACAGGGACATTCTCGCCAGCGATGCCGTCATAGTGAACATGTCGTCGGGCGGCATGTACAACGCGCCCCTGGGGTACCAGATGCTCAACAACCTCGACGCCGCCACCTACAACGGCAAGGTTGCGTACGCGTTTGCCAAGCGAGCTCAGGTTGCACTTACGAACTATTGGAACGACCGGCACTCAGCTCGGGGCCTGCGTGCGTACGTCACGCACCCGGGCTGGTCCAAGACGCCGGGCGTAAGGTTTTCATTACCGCTGTTCTGGAAGATTCAGAATGTCCTGCTGCGTACACCCCTGCAGGGTGCTGACACAGCCATCTGGTTGGCGGCGAGCCGACCGGATATTGGCGACGAGGAAACCATCTGGTTCGATCGCAAGGCGCGGCCGACACACATGTACGACCGGACACGGACACCCCTGTGTACGATCGACGAACTGGTCGAATATTTGCGCAAGGACCTGCAGGCCGGGAAATCGGCATAGTTCATGAGCTGGTCGGAGGTGGAGCGCCGCAATGTAGAGTGCGTCAAGGCCTGGGCGGCCGCCTGGCGCCTGCCTGGCGGCTCCGCCGCCAGGCTGGTCGACGAAGTGTATGCGCCCGCGCCGGAAGTCGTAGCCGTGCTGCAGGGCAAGCGGGTCGCTGTCGCCGGTAGCAGCAAACAGGCCTGGAAAGAGATGGAACGCCGCATCGAGCAGGACTATGCGAGCCGTGAAGTCATTTTCGATGGCATCTACCCCTGCGGCGACACGGTCGCCGTCGAGGCACGGGTGTCCATGCAAAGCCAGGAGGGTGAGCATCGCAGCTGGCCATTTGCCGTATTCTTTACGTTCGACCGGGACGGTCGTATCGTTCGCGATCACACCTACATGCCCGATACGCCGCATCGCGAGCTCCTGGACGAAACCGCGGCTGTATCGGACTGACCGCCGCAGCACGCCGTGGCGTTATTCGAGGGTCGGCGCCGAAACCGGCGTATAGCTGAAATTTCCCCGATCTTTCCAGGCCAGGAAGTACTGTACCGGCGCCCGTACACGCGCGGTCTCACCGAGCACCATCGCTGCGTGTTGCGGCCAGTAAGGATGCCGCAGCAACTCCCGACCCAGCATCACCATGTCCGCCCTGCCGTTGCGCACAATGTCGTCAGCCTGTTGCGGATCATCGATGAGACCAACCGCCGCGACCGGAATATCTGCGCCGCTGCGAACAGACGCTGCCCCGGGCACCTGGTAGCCAGGGCCGAGCGGAATATTGGCCAGTGGCTGGCCCGCTTCCACTGCCTCGCGCAATGCAGCCTGTCCCTCCTCAGTAAGCTCGCGCATCAATGCGACCGTGGTCGGCGTCGAACCGCCTGAACTCACATCGATCAGGTCGGCACCGTCTTTCTTCAGCTGGCGTGCCAACGCGACAGTCTCGTCGGTCGTCCAGCCGCCATCGACCCAGTCGGTGTGCGACAGGCGCACGGCAAGAACCTTGTCATCCGGCCAGACGCTGCGGATGTGCCGGACGATCTCGCGTACCAGGCGAACACGGTTTTCGAAACAGCCGCCATACTCGTCCTGACGCACATTCGACAATGGCGAATAGAAACAATGCGGCAAATAGCCGTGCGCACCGTGCACTTCGAGCCAGGCAAAGCCCGCCGCATCGGCACGGCGTGCCGCATCACCGTATGCCGAAACCACTTCGCGAATGTCGGCCTTGCTCATTTCGCGCGGCACCGGCGAATCGGATCCAAAGGGTATCGGACTTGCCCCCATCACAGGCCATGCACCTTGCGAGTCGGTCAGATGCCGCAACGGGCGCGGGCCGTTCCTGTCGAAATACGGCGCGTAACTCGATTTGCGGCCGCCGTGTGCGAGCTGGATTCCGGCAACCGCACCTTCGTTTTGTATGAACCGGACGACACGCTGCAAACCGGCGATGTGATCATCGCACCAGATGCCGAGGTCGTTGATCGACACCCTGCCTGTGCGGGTGACGGCAGTCGCCTCGGTCATGACAAGCCCTGCGCCGCCGACGGCACGCGAGCCAAGATGAACGAGGTGCCAGTCTTCGATGAAGCCGTCGACCGAGCTTGCCTGTACCATCGGCGACATGCCAATTCGATTGCGCAGCGTTACGCCACGTAACGTCAACTTGTCAAACAGTCCCGCCATGCTTCACCGGTACGTCGACGACGAGGTTGCCGAGTTCATCCACACGTGCCACGTGCTGCTCGTAGATCATTGTCGTGGTATCCGGCTGCTCAATCAGCGCCGGTCCGATGATCTCAAAACCTTGCGGCAATGACGCCCGCTGGTATACCGGAATGTCGCAATAACCCTCTCGCGCCGACAGACAGACTTTGCGGCTCGTTGTCGGCGGCGCTTCCGCCTGACCGCTGATTTGCCCCCTGGCAAGCAGGCTCTGCTCATCCGCTGCTCGATGATGCACGCACCGCAAGGCAACGAACTCGGTTTTTGCGCCTGTATCACTGTGGCCATAAGCTTGCTGGTGCGCAACATGAAATGCCTCGATCGCACTGGCAACCAGATCGTCAGCCAGGGCGCTATCGATCTCGACCTCGAGCTGGTGGGACTGGCCGACGTATCGCATTTCGGCAAAATACTGTCGTTCCGTGCTGCCGCGCGCTGCGCCATCGCGGCTCATGCGCTCCTGACAATCTGCATCGAGCGGTCCGAAAAGCGCTCGAACCTGCGCCGGCGTCGCGCTGGTCGCCGGCGTTTCGAAGCTCGCGAGGCCTTCGTGCTGTATGGGCGCAAGCATCAGGCCCATGGCCGACAACACGCCCGGAGTCGGCGGAATCAACATCTTGCGAATACTGGCCTGTTCTGCCAGCCGTCCGCCCTGCAACGGACCGGCTCCGCCGAATGCTATCAGCGTGAAGTCCCTCGGATCGTGACCGCGTTTAATCGAGACAAGGCGCAGCGTCTGCGCCATGTTGGAATTGACGATAGCGTGAATCCCAAGGGCGGCGCTCGCCGTATCCAGGCCGAGCGGACGGGCGACGTGTTCGTCAATCGAGGCGCGGCTTTTTTCGACGTCGATAGACAGTCCGCCGGCGAATGTTTCCGGATTGAGATAGCCGAGCACCAGGCTTGCATCCGTCACGGTCGGTAACTCTCCGCCGCGGCCGTAGCAAGCCGGTCCTGGCATCGCACCGGCACTCTCGGGGCCAACCTTGAGGGCGCCGCCCTGGTCGACGTAGGCAATACTGCTGCCTCCGGCACCAATCGTGCGAACGTCTACCATCGGCACGTTCAACGGATAGTCCTCAAAACTGCCCTCGCTGGTGATCAGCGCACGACCACCTCGAATCAATGCGACGTCAGTGCTGGTGCCTCCCATATCGAGGCTGATGCAATTGGGGTATCCGGCGCTATCGCCCACATTGGCGGCACCGATCACACCGGCGGCGAGTCCTGACAGCACGGTACCAACCGGACGCAGAACCACGTTTTCCACGCCGCCCACGCCACCGTGTGACTGCATGATATGCAGCGGCGCAACCGCGCCTGCCGCCGCAAGCGATTCATTGAGGTGCGCCAGGTACTGCGTGACGGCCGGTTTTACGTATCCGTCAAAACCGCTGACGACGAGTCGCCGGTACTCTCGTCGCCGCGGCAAGACGTCGCTGGACAAGGTAACCGGTATATCCGGATACAGCTGATTCAGTACTTCCCGCGTGCGGACCTCGTGTGCCGGATTAGCGTAGGCGTGGAGATAGCAGACGACAAAGACCTCGACACACTGTTCCTCGACCAGTTCCCTTGCGACTTCGGCGAGATGCTCCTCGTCGAGCGGCTTGACGACATCGCCTGCGACATCGACCCGCTCACGCACACCCAGTGCGCGTCTGCGCGGTGCCAGGAACAACGGCTCGACCGGATCCATGTCGAGGTCGTACATCTTCGGTCGCCAGCCGATACCGACGTACAGGATGTCCCTGAAGCCCTCGGTCAACAAGAGCCCGAGGCGGGCCCCGCTCTGCGTCAATATGCAATTCGTACCGACTGTTGTGCCGTGAATAATGCGCGCACAATCCCGCGCGCTCACTCCCGCCTTGTCGAGAATGTCCTCGAAGCCACGCATGAAGCCAGCCGCGAAATCCGGTGGGGTCGAAGGCACCTTGTGCACGACCCAGCCCTGACGCTCGCTATCCCTCAGGAAAACATCGGTAAACGTACCGCCGACATCAATCCCCACCGTTATCAACCCTGCTCTCCCTCGCGATCAGCCGGATCGCCAAGATCAAATACTACTTGCATGCACGAATGATCCTGAATCATAGATAGATGGCTTGTGAAACTCAATTAAATATCCGCTTGTGCGGCCAATATTACTGGTAAATAGTATGTATGCCATTAATTTAACTGATTATTTTTGCTTGCCAGCCTATGGGCTGGCGTTTGGAGGAGCACAAGCTAACGCAAGACTACTTGCTGAACAGTACTTGTGTAAGTAGTATTGAAGTAGTCTTTCATGGCGCCGTTAAGTGACAACTCTACAATCAGGGGGACTCAAGCATGAGGCTGCACTATTCGAACAACGCATTGGCGATCTTCCTGGCAGGGCTGATCGGCATGGGACCGGTCATTGCCAGTGCGCAGGAGCTCGACGAAGTCATCGTAACTGCGACGAAACGCGAACGCAGCGCGCAGGATATCGGGCTGTCGATCGACGCCTTCAGCGCCGACGACATTGGCGACCTTGGCTGGACCGACGTGACCCAGGTCGCCAACCAGTCACCGAATCTCGATATCAAGTACGCCTGGGGCAACTCGATGCCGATCTACACGATCCGCGGAGTCGGCATGAACAGCTTCCAGGCATCCGACACACCGAGCGTCGGCTTGTTTGTCGACGAGGTCTTCCAGACCTCGATCGCCCAGATGGGTACGCAGCTTTTCGATATCGAACGCGTTGAAGTCCTGAAGGGGCCGCAGGGTGCATTATTCGGCCGCAACACGAACGGCGGCGCAGTGAGTTATTTCACGCGCAAGCCCAGCCAGGAGTCGGACGGCTTCGTCCGCGTCGATGTCGGCCGCTTCAACCGCAAGGAACTGGAGGCCGCATTCGGCGGGGCGCTGAGCGAAACGGTCTCCGCACGACTGAGTGCGATGACGATACAACAAAGCGACGGCTGGGTATTCGACCGCACCAGCGGCAAAGACATCGGCGAAGCCGACATTACCGCACTGCGGGCACAGCTGCTGTTCGAGCCCTCGGATGACCTGGACATCCTGGTCAGCGCCTTCACCAGCCGCGACCGCTCCCAGCCGGTTTACTTCCAGCACATCGGATTCTGGGATCCGGCCGCACCGGGTACCTTCTGCGCCGCGTACGAGCAGACCGGTATGCCGGATCCGGCAACGTGCGTCGACGTGCTCGGCTACAGCGATACCGATGGCGACCCGTACGCCGGCGACTACACCGACCGCCCGGATACACCGATCAACAGCAACGCGACGCTGCGAAACGACCAGTTCGGCGCGAACATCACGATCAACAAGGACTTTGACAGGTTCCGTTTGACATCGATCACCAGCTTCCAGAGCTACGACCGCTATCAGCCGAAGGAGTCCGATGCCAACCCGGGCCTGTTTGTCGACTTCCTGTTCGCCAGTGACATCGAGGCGTTTTCACAGGAACTGCGCCTGACCTCGAGCGGTGACGGCATGTTCAGCTGGATTGCAGGCGTTTCCTATAGCACGGACGACATCAAAGAGGATCCGCCGCGCATCGGCTACCTCGACGACTTCATCGGACTGCGCGCACGCCTCGTCTATTCGCAGGAACGCGATTCGCTGGCAGCCTTTGCACAGGGTGAATGGGAACTCAACGACCAGTGGCGGCTCACTGTCGGCGCCCGCATCATCGACGAGCAACTCGACTTCACAAAAGAAGTGTCGTTCCTGCTGCCGCCGGATTTCGGACTGGACGATCGGCTGATCCTCGCCGTCGTACCGGACCCGACCCTCGACGTAGACGGCAAGCTCGACAGCACCGAGCCGACCTGGCGTGTCGCACTCGACTACAACGTCAACGAGGACTTGTTGCTGTACGGCAGCGTATCCACCGGTTACAAGGGCGGCGGCTTCAATGGCGGCCTGGCAACGAATCCGCGCCTGTCGGTACCTTTCGATCCGGAAGACGTGCTCGCCTGGGAAGCGGGCGTCAAATCGACGCTGGCCGATGGCCGGGTGCAGTTGAATGCAGCGGCATTCGTCTACGATTACAAGGGTCTGCAGGCAGCCACACCGCGCGTCGATGAAGTACTCGGAACGCCGCTGAATTTCCTGACGAACCTCGAGGCTGCCGACGTTACCGGTTTCGAAGCAGAATTCGACTGGTTGCCGATCGAAAACCTCGAGATTCAGCTCGGTGCCGGCTTCCTCGACACCGAGAACAACGACCCTGGTGTCAATTTCGACGGGCCATTCGGCAACTCGCCTCGCGAACTACCGAACGCCCCGGCTACCAATATCAATGCCGCCATTCGTTACGACGTTCCTTTGACGTCGGGAGCGAGGCTGCGCTTTTTCACGGACTATGTCTGGCAGGACGATCACTACAAGGAGATCGTGAATAATCTGCTGGTCGAATCACAGAGCCTCTGGAATGCGCGGGTCACCTGGTTTGCGCCAAACGACCGCTGGAGCGTCTCGTTGTGGGGCAAGAACCTGGCTGACGAAGTCTATGTCGTCGACACGCTGACTGATCCGTTCGGTTCGGGCTGGGGTGTATACGTCAACGGGATGCCTCGGACATACGGCGTCAGCGCCCGCTTCGATTGGGGTCAGTAGTTCGCGCGAATAAGGTTACGCCATGCCGGCTACCGCCGCCGTCGACGAGCAACTGGACTCGGTAGTAGCGGAGATTCGCGCGCTTGGTATCGAGTCGCAACTCGCAGAACTGGAGTCGCTGGGTCTGACGGTCGTCCCCCCGGCCAGGGCAGCACGCCCCGGCTTCGCCGACAGGCTACGCGGCGCCGTGCTGCGAGTTGCGACCGAACGCTGCGGTGAGCAGCCGGACCTCGGCGACGGCAGCACCCACGCCAACATCCAGGCGACGGCCGGCCAGCGCGGTGAAACCTGGTTGTGGCGGCTGCTGTTTGAGGACCCCGTTTTCGAGGAGGCACTCATGAACCCGGTACAGCTTGCACTCGTTACCAGCCTGCTCGGGTACAGTGCCAAGCTGTCCAACAGTTCGGCCGTCATCAAGGGCCCGGTCGAGCTCGATGACGCACCGCAGGCCCTGAATCTGCACAGCGACAATCGCGGACTACCGTCGCCCTTCCCGACATATGCCCAGGTCGCCAATGCAACCTGGGCTCTGTCAGACTACAGCCTCGAGAATGGCTGCGTTGGCTACGTGCCGGGGAGCCACCTCCTGTGCCGGCAACCGACACCCGGCGAGGCACTGGATGCCGTGGTCCCGGTCGAGGCCGAGGCCGGGTCACTGATCGTCTGGCATGGCAACACCTGGCACGGCCCTTATCCGCGCACGGCACCCGGGCTGCGCATCTCTTTGCTCTTCTACTTTTGCCGGGAGTACCTCGTGACGCAGGAGCGCTACCGCGACGAGGTCCCACGGCATCTGCTAGAGCGCAATGACCCGCGCTTTGCGACGCTGATGGGCCTCAAGGATCCCTACGGCTGGGACGAGGAAGGCCCGGACATGCAACTGCTGCGCGCCTCGCGATCCGGCGCGAGCCTGCACAGCTGAGCCAGCAATGGACCTTCGAATCAACGGCAAGAAGGCCATCATATGTGCTGCGGACACCGACCTCGGCCGCGCCTGTGCAGAGGCTCTGGCCGACGAAGGCGTCGCACTGTACCTGACCGCGGCGGCGCCGGAAGCCGCGACGAGCCTGGCCGTGCGCTTTCCGGACACCGATGCCGTGCACTGCGAGCAATGCGACATCACGACGCCCGAGGGCCGCGCGCAGATCCTCCGCGCGTGCCCGGCTCCCGACATTCTCGTCAACCACGCGCCGGGCCCGCCGGTCGGCGATTTTCGGAACTGGCGGAAAGCGGATTGGCTCGGCGCTATCGAGGCCAACATGCTGGCCGCGATCGAGCTGATCCGCGCGACCCTCGACGGTATGAACGAGCGCGGCTTCGGTCGCATCATCAACATCACCAGCCAGTCGGTGAGGGCCCCTATGAAAAACCTCGACCTGTCCAATGCGGCGCGTGCCGGCCTGACGGGATTCGTGGCCGGCGTCGCACGTGAAGCCCGTGATACCGACGTGACGATCAACAACCTGTTGCCCGGCATGTTCGAGACACAGCCGCTCGCCGACCACATCAGCAAAACGGCGGCACGTGACGGCCTCGACATCGCCGACGTAACAGCTCGACTGCTGGGCGACAACCCGCTCCGGCGATTTGGCAGGCCGGCGGAATTTGGCGCCGTCTGCGCGTTCCTGTGCAGTCCGCACGCGGCCTATGTCAATGCCCAGAACATACTGGTCGACGGCGGGAACTTTCCCGGCGTTGTCTGATAGCGAGGGTCACCTGTCATGACAACCGCAATGCAACGAGACGAGCTCAGGAACCGTTTCGCCGACTTCAGCGCCGAGCTGGCGCTGGTCAATGCCAACGGCATCACGATGAATCCGGCGCAACCCCGCGTCCAGGCTGTCGCGGTCAGGAACGGCCGCATCATCGCGGCCGGCGACGAGCGCAGCGTCCGCCAATGTTGCGGCGTATCGACGAGGATCGTCGATCTCGGCGGCAGGACGCTGCTGCCCGGTTTTGTCGAATCACACAATCATGTCAGCGCCTACTCGCACACGATCCTGCAAATCGACTGCACCAGCGCCGCCAACGACAGCATTGCCGACATCTGCGACAAGGTTGCCGAACGCGCCAGGAATCAGCCACCCGGCACCTGGATCCTGGGCTACGGATTCGACAACACGCTGTTGGCCGAGCAGCGTTTCCCGAACCGGCACGACCTCGACGCGGCTGCACCGGACCACCCGGTTCACCTGTGGCATATTTCCGGGCACTTCACCTCGGTCAACAGCCGTGCGCTGGAACTGGCCGGCATCGACCGCGATACGAAGAACCCGGAAGGCGGTGAGATCGTGCGGGATGACGACGGCACACCGAACGGGGTCCTCGCGGAACCGCCGGCACAGCTGCTCGTGTTGCGGCTGGTACCGGACGTGACAATCGACGACGCGGTCGAAGGTCTGCGAAAAGTCAGCGACGAATACGTCAGGGCCGGTGTCACATCGGCCCATGATGCCAATCTCGGCGTCTGGGGCGGACTCAGCGAAATCGACGCATTCCGCAAGGCGCGTATCGAAGGCCAGTTCAAACCGCGCATTTACGCATTGATCTGGACTGTACTGGAGGACTTTCTTGACAACGGCGTCAAGCTCGACGACCTCGGCATCCGCACCGGTTGCGGTGACGACTGGTTGCGCATCGGCGGTGTCAAGATATTTGCCGACGGATCTATACCCGGCCTGACCGCGGCGCTGTCGGAGCCGTATCATTGCGCACCGGACACGACCGGCGACCTGATCTTCTCGCCGCAAGAACTCGAAAATCGCTTTCGCCGTTACCATGAAGCCGGCTTCCAGATCGCCGTGCACGCAAACGGCGACCGCTGCATCCAGACAGTGATCGATGCGTTCGAGGCGGTGCTCGAGTCGAGTCCGCGCGACGATCACCGGCATCGCATCGAACACCTGCCGATGGCGAGCGACGAACATCTCGAACGCATGGCGAAACTGGGTCTCGTGACAACCTTCTACACATCGCAGATTTATGGCTGGGGCGATCGCCAGCGCGAGAAGTTCCTCGGCCCAGAACGCGCCGAACGGCTTTACCCGGCCCGCGCTGCCCGGGATCTCGGCATCCGCTTCGGGCTGCACGGCGATTGCCCGGTTACGCCAATTTCACCGCTGATGAGCTTCTTCACGGCGGTTGCACGCGAGACACAAAGCGGCCATATCCTCGGGCCCGAGCAGCGTATCAGTGTGCACGACGGCCTGAGGGCACTGACGATCGACGCGGCCTACCTCGGATTCGAGGAAAACATCAAGGGCAGTATCGAGCACGGAAAACTCGCCGACTTTGTCGTACTGTCTGCGGACCCATATTCCCTGCAGCCGTCCGAATTGCGCAGCCTCGAGGTCGAGCAGACGGTCATCGGCGGCGAATTCGTCTACGGCGCCAATGCGCCAACCCGCGCATGACGGCGAGCGCGTCACAGGTCACACGTTCGGCGCTGCGAATGAGCCGTACCCGCCCGGGTGCGCACCTCGAACGCAGCTTTGCCGCGATGCGCGCCCTCGGACTCGAAGCCTGTGCCGCCGACCTCGGCAAACTCGGCTTCACGGTGATCCCGCCGCACCGGGCCGGCACGCGCGATCTTGCAAAACGGCTGCTCGAGCGCATCGTGGATTTGTCGACCGAGGCCCGCGGCCGGGCGCCCGACTTTGCGGAAGGCCGCAGCCATGCCGATGCGGCCGATGCCATCGAACGGCTCGACTTCCTGCTCGGCAGGGGCCGGGTTTTCGAGGAAGCGTTGATGCACCCGGTCGTCCTGGCGCTGGTCGACTATATGCTTGGCGAGGAAGCCGTTCTTTCGAGCATGCTTGCCCGCATCAAGGGCCCCGGCAAGCTGCCGCTCATGCTGCACACGGATCAGTCCGTTCATCCGGCACCGTTGCCGCAAACATGCAACGTGTCTTTCGTCCTGACTGACTACAGCCGCGAGAACGGCTGCCTGTGCATGCTCCCCGGCAGCCACCAGCTGCTGCGCAATCCGCTGCCGGGCGAAAACTTCGGGCTTGGTGGCATGGATCGTGCCGAGGCCGAAATTGCCGTTGCGGCGGGCAAGAAAATCGCAGTCGAAGACCCGCCCGGCATCGTACCGATCGAAGCCGAAGCCGGATCGATCGTCGCCTGGAGTGGCAATACCTGGCATGGCGCGTTCAATCGCACCGCACCCGGACTGCGAGTCAACATGATCCTGTATTTCTGCAACAAATGGTTGCGACCCCAGGAAGCCTATCGCGAGTTGCTCCCGCAGGAAATCCTGGAACGTAACGATGATCAATTCGCACGACTCATCGGCTCACAGGTCTTTTACGGGTGGGGCCCGGAGGGCGCGAGTTTCGACCCGAATGAAGCATTCAACACCGCACGCCGCCGAGCCGATACTGCGAGACAGGCACCACAATCAGAGGAAGTACCACATGGCTAAGAGCACCGCGATAACTGTTATCAAGATGGATCCGCCGAAACAACGCGAAGACGAATGGAACGAGTGGTACACAAACGTTCATTCCCCCGGGCGCTTCGAGTGCGGCTTTCTCGGTTTCCGGCGATTCGAGCTCATGGAAGGCTACCCGCAGGTCGATACGCGGCAATCCGGCCAGGCAAAGTACCTTGCCATCATGGAGTTGCCGAACACCGGCGTGCTGACAAGCCCCGAATACGACGCGATCACGGAGCGCTGGATGGCCTTGCCCGAAGACAGCTTCGAGCACGTCACGATGAGGCTCGACAAGTTTGCACGCGGCGTCCTGCAACTGACCGATGAAATTCCTCGGCAGGGTGACTTCGCATTGCCCGATACGAAATTCATTTTCATGTCTGCGCACGAGGTGCCCGCGGATGTTGCCGACGAATTCAATGACTGGTACGTAACGGAACATGTTCCGCTCGTGATCCAGCACGACGGCATCAACTCACTGCGGCGCTACGTCCACCTGAGCGAGGAATTTCCACCGATGTTGTCGCGCGGCGGGGAACTGTTCACACACCTTGCAATCTGGGAAATTGACAATGAGAAGGTATTCCAGAACCCGGCATTCGCCTCTTACACGCCGACGCCCTGGCAAAACCGTATGCGCGGACTCTTTACGCTCAAGATGAGCAACGTGTATCGCGAGATCGGACGCGGCGTGGCCCAGGCATGAGTAACGAGTCGCCCGCCGGGCCCGATGGAAAGCGCTACCGGTACGAGTGGTACGTCGTCGGCGTACTCATGCTCGCTTCTATGGTCGCATTCGTCGACCGGCAGGTGATAACGCTCCTTGTCGAGCCGATTCGCAATGACCTTGGAATCAACGACACCGGCATCAGCCTGCTCATGGGCTTTGCCTTTGCCATCTTTTACGTAACGATGGGTGTACCGATCGCACGGCTGTCCGACAGGCACAGTCGCCGCACCATCATTGCAGTCGGCATTTTTCTGTGGAGCATCGCGACGGCGGCGTGTGGCCTGGCACGAAATTTCGCGCAGCTGTTCATCGCGCGTGTCGCCGTCGGTGTTGGCGAAGCAACGCTTTCGCCCGCCGCCTACTCCATGATTGCCGACTACTTCCCGGCATCGAAGCAGGGCCGTGCCGTCGCCGTCTATGCCATGGGCATCTTTCTCGGTGCGGGCCTCGCAATGGTGGCCGGCGGCGCTGCCGTGGCCGTAATCTCCAACGCCGAGCCGTTAACACTGCCGATCGTCGGCACGCTGAAGCCCTGGCAGACGACCTTCATCGTCGTCGGAATTCCGGGCGTCGCGTTGACCGCGCTGTTGTTGCTCACCGTGCGCGAACCCATGCGTCGTGATGTCATCGAGACAGAAGCCAACAAGGGCGTACCAATACGGGAAGTCCTTGCATTCATGTGGACCAATCGCGGCACGTTCACCTCGATTTTCCTTGGCTATGCAACAGGTGGCATGGCGTTTTACGGCTTCCTGTTCTGGGTTCCGGAGTTCATTCGTCGCACCTACGGCTGGGACATCAGCGATGCGGGCATGGTTTTCGGACTGGAGCTTGCGATTCTCGGTTCCCTTGGCGCCCTCGTCGGTGGGTCGATCAGCGACTGGCTCACAGCTCGCGGTGTCAGGGACGCGCCGTTGCGGGCAGCCACGGTCTTCTTCGCCATCTCAATGCCGATTATGACGATAACCCCCCTGATGCCGACAGCCAAGACGGCCATACCGATGCTCGGCATCATGGCTTTCGCCATCTCGCTGCAACAGGCGCTGTCACCCGTTGCGCTGCAACGTGTCACGCCCAATCAGATGCGCGCGCAGATCATGGCCCTGTTTTTTCTCGTGGCGTCGTTTTGCTCGATCGCCATGGGCGCCACGTCGGTGGCATTGCTGACCGACTACGTGTTCCGTGACGATGCCGACCTGCGCTACTCCCTGTCAATCGTTGCAGCCGTCATGATGTCGCTGGCGACGATCAGCCTGTGGCTGGGTCTCGGCGCCTATCGCAAGAGCCTCGACCGGTCGCGCGCCTGGCGGCAACCGGAGTCCGCCGACTGACGGCTAGTTGCCGCTCATTTCGTCGAAGGATTTGCGTTCGCCGAAGGGTTTCAATGCGTACAGCAAGAACGCCACGCCAATGGGCGTCAGTACCGCGCTGACGATCGACAACGAATACCTGAGGGCGAGTTCATCTGCAAATACATAGTCCGTCACTATCGCGACAAGCGCGGGACCGAGGCTGAAGCCGGCCAGCACTCCAAGGAGCATGAAAATAGCCGTAACCTGTGCACGCATCCGATTTGGTGCAACGATCGTGAGGATTGTCGGTGCCAGCCCCTGCGGAAATGCGAGGACGAAGGTAAGCAGGCAGAGCATCACTATCGCGGATGTCTTGTCGGGCGCCAGCGGCATGAGGATCGTGACGGGAACCATGGCAATACCGCCAATCAGCGCTGCGCGCATCTCGGCATCACGATAACCGCGCTTGCCGAGCCATTCGGCGAACAGGCCACCAGCATAAGGAGCCACACCACCGAATACGAGCAAGGCAAGACCGTATACCGTGCCGGCCTCGGCGATCGTGAAGCCGTAGGTGCGGCGCAGAGATTCGGGCACCCAGATCAGGAACGCGCTGATGACGGTGCCGAGCGCGAGGAACCCGCCGAAATGACCGATCATTATGCGGCGGTGCATTCTGAAGAAGGCTACCAGTTCGCGTACCGGTACTTGCTGCGGCAACGTTGCAACGCTACTGCCGTCGGCTTTGAATTCGCGGCGCGCCGGTTCCTTCACGGTCATCATCAAGGCGAGTACAAGAATCCCGGGCAGCGCGACGACGAAGAATGTCAGTTGCCAGGCATAGACCTCACCGAGCACCGGCAGATTGACACTGCCGGCATCGCTGACAAGAGCGACGACTGCACTACCGGCCAGAAGCGCAACACCGGCACCCATGTACAGCCCCATCGCATACACGCCGACCGCCTTGGCAACTTTGTTGGGCGGGAAATAATCCGAGATCATCGAGTAAGCGGCAGGTGACAGCGTCGCCTCGCCGACACCCACACCGACACGCATCAGGAACAACTGCCAGTAGGTCTTGGTCAGGCCACAGGCCGCCGTCATGACACTCCAAAGTACGACGCCGATCGAGATCAGCGTTCGCCGGTTCGTGCGATCGGCCAGGCGCGCGATAGGCACACCGAGGATCGAATAAAAAACGGCGAACGCGAACCCTGCCAGCCAGCCGATTTGTGTATCGCTGACGCCGAGGTCACGCTTGATCGGCTGGACCAGCAGGCTCAGAATCTGCCGGTCGACGAAAGCCACCATGTAGGCAAACATGAGAACGGCAACAACGTACCAGGCGTAGCCGAGCGTCTCCGGAGCCGCACCCGACGGGGTCGCCTGCGAACCCGGCAGCTTACCCACCTGGTTGAAGCCTCATGTCAGTGCGGACATTTCAGTACGACGCCGTTCGGTTGCCTGCAGATCGACTTCATGATCCCGAATAACGACACCGTAGACGTCTCTTGCCGACTGCAGCGACACGCGCTCGTCGAGGACGTCATCGAGTACGCGCTGTGGCTCCCGTTCGAGCGGCGAACCGTGCCCGCCGCTGCCGGTCGTCCAGAGGCGCATTCGATCCCCGGGGCGCAGCACCAGCACCCCTTTCGACTGCAGCGGCTTCGGGGCCTCGCCGGCTCGCACAAGTTCTGTCCTGCACAAGGGTCCGTCGTGTCCGCCTTGCAATCCCCACGGAGGGAACCGATGCCGGTCGCGACGCATCGTGGTTACGCCTTCGCCACTCAACCATTCGAATTCCTCCACGTAACCGAGGCCGCCGCGCCACTTGCCGGCGCCTCCCGAGTCCTGCCACAACTCCACCTGGTGAAAACGGATCGGCAACTCCGCCTCGCTGACTTCAATCGGCAAATGAAAGACGTTTGACGCGTCGTGATCGGTAACATCGATCCCGTCTTTTGTTGCACGTGCGCCCATGCCACCCATCCACGGACCGCCAACCGTTGCGACTACTCGCCGGCCCGACGATTCCAGGACCGTGCCGATATGAATGAGCGAACTCTGGCCACAATTGGCTGCGGTCATGCGCTCCGGTACCGCCTTTGCAATGACACCGAGCACTGTGTCGACGATCCGTCTCAGCGACACACTGCGCGCGTTGATCGGTGCCGGAAAGCGCGGATTCAGGATTGTACCGAGTGGCATGTGATAGCTAACCGGCCGGTAGCAACCGTCATTATTGGGCGCTGCGTCGCCAGTCAGTGTTCGAACGGCGTAGAAGATTCCGGACACCGCGGAGTACGGCACATTGTTGATCGCCGTGGCGACCTGGTGACCGGTGCCGGTGAAATCGAAATGCAGGTTGGAGCCCTCGACCGTCATTTTGCAGTGAAACGGTATTGGCTCGGCGTCCGGGCTGGAGCCGTCGTCGTCCAGATAGTCGGTGAACTCGTATTCACCATCCGGGATTTTCTCGATCTCGATTCGCGTAAGTCGCTCCGCGTACTCGAGCAATGAGGACATCGCGTTTTCTACGGTTTCCGCACCCCAGCGGGCAAAAATTTCCTCGAAGCGATTCACTCCTGTACTGCAAGCTGCCATCTGGGCGGCCAGATCGCCACGCATGTTGTCCGGCGTGCGGCTGTTGGCCATCATGAGATTCAGCACGTCCTCGTTGCGCTGGCCGCTGTACACCAGGCGCAGCATCGGTATGCGCAGGCCTTCCGCAAAATGGTCATGCACCTTGACCGCAGTGCTGCCGGGCACCGACCCGCCGACGTCCTGGTGGTGGGTCATCGTAACCACGTAACCGGCCAGGTGGTCGTCATGAAAGACCGGTGCCGCGACGCCGATATCCGGCAAATGGGTACCGCCGGCATACGGATCGTTGATCGCATAGATGTCGCCGGGTTTGGCAACACCCTCTGGATAGGCTTTCGCAAACCGCCTTCCCAGTTCGGCCAGGACGCCGAGGTGGATAGGAATGGCCACAGCCTGGGCCACGGTACGACCGTCTTTGTCGAACAACGCCGAGGTGGCGTCGAGAGACTCCGACACAATCGTCGAATGGGAACTCTTCAGGATAGTCACCTGCATTTCCTGCGCCGCACTATCGAGCTGGCCACGCAACACCTCGAGTGTTACCGGATCGATAGTCGACGCTGTAGCATCCGCTCCAGGATTGTTCATCGTTGTCTGCCCGCCCATGAGTACAGCGAATTTCGCCGTGTGCACACCGCACAAAGGAATCCGCCGACCCCAACTTGTTTAGGTACTATTATGCAAGCAAACTGGCTATTTTGCCAGCCCCGTCGGACAGGCGCAGCAGCACAGCTTCATGCACGCGGCCTCTAGCATGTCGCCGCATCGGGACTGACAAGCCGGACATTGTCCGATACCGTACTCCGCTTATTCGAGGATGTTCATGACCAGCACCAAATTCACCGTATTGTTGCTCGGCGCCCTTTTCGTCTCCGGTCTAGGCGAAACCGCCCGCAGTCAGACGACCCGCCAGACGAACGAGCTGACGGTCTACACGGCAAAGAAATTCATAACGATGGAACCGGCGATGCCCGAAGCAAGTGCCGTCGCGGTCGCGGACGGACGCATCGTCGCGGTCGGGAATCTCGAATCGCTTCAGGGCTGGATCCGGCAGAAGGGCGCGCGCATCGATCGCCGTTTGGAAGACAAGATCGTAATGCCCGGGTTTGTCGATCCGCACGTGCATCCGTCATTGCCTGCAGTACTGACGCAGTTCCCGTTCATCGCGCCCGACGACTGGTCTTTGCCGACCGGCGAATTTCCGGCTGCGACTACGCCGGAAGCGTATTTGAAAGCATTGAAAATGTGGGTTACGAGGCACACGGATTCGGGTGTGCCATTCATTACCTGGGGATATCACCCGCTGTGGCACGGTGAGATCTTCCGCGATGACCTGAACTCGCTGTTCCCGGACCAGCCCGTCATGCTCTGGCACCGGTCGTTTCACGAAATCATCGGCAACGACGCCGCTTTCGAACTCCTGGGCATCGACGAAGCTTTTGCCGGGGATCACCCCGAGGTGGACTGGGAAAGGGGCCATTTCTACGAGAACGGCCTGGTCCTTATCGCCGGCAAACTGGCCTACCTTTTCGAACCGCAACGGTATGGGGGCGGCCTGCACAATTTCATTCGCATGTTGCACCGCGGTGGTGTTACGACGGCTGTCGATATGGGTTTCGGACTCTTCGGCAATCCCGGGCAGGAGCTTGCCTTCACGCGGGAGATTTTCGAGTCGTCGGGCGCCCCGTCGCGCATCATCATGACACCGGTCATCACTACCTTTCTGTCTCGCGGAATCTCGATAGACGATGCGATGGCCGAGATTGACGATTGGCGAGAAGGCAACAGTCGGCGCGTAATGCTGGACCGCCGGTTCAAGCTCATTATCGACGGCGCCATATTCAGTGGACTCGCGCAATTTGCTTACCCAGGTTATATGGACGGTCACGAAGGTGTCTGGATGGTCCCGCTGGAGACGACAACGCGGTGGGCCCAGGCATTCTGGGATGCCGGCTACCAGTTGCATGCGCACACCAACGGGGACGCCAGTGCAACTGCCATGCTCGATATTCTGCGTACCCTGCAGAGCAACACGCCACGCGATGATCATCGCTTTGCACTGGAGCATTTCGCCTACACAACCGAGGATCAGAACCGGCAGATCAAGGCACTCGGCGTGGTCGTCTCGGCCAACGCCTACTATCACTACATCCTGAGCGACATCTACTCGGATCAATGGCTTGGGCCCGACCGCGGCAGCCAGATGGTGCGGCTCGGCTCACTCGAGCGGCTCGGCGTGCCCTTTGCATTCCATTCCGACTGCCCGATGGCACCACTCGAGCCGCTGACTCTCGCATGGGCCGCGACCAACCGCGTGACGATCAACGGCAATCGGACAGGCCAGAACGAGCGTGTCAGCCTCGATGGCGCGTTACGCGCGATTACGATCGACGCCGCCTGGGTGTTGGGCTGGGAGGACGAGATCGGATCGATCCGGGCCGGCAAACGCGCCGACTTCACGATTCTCGACGCAGACCCCTACGAGGTCGGCGCAGAAGGCCTCAGGGACATTGGCATCTGGGGAACGGTTTTCGAGGGCGAGATCGCGGTTATCGATTAGTCACGCGTTTCCAGTAGACGTCGAGGTCTTTCTTGACGACCGGCGCGAGCAGATACAGGCCGGTCACGTTGGCGAGCGCCATTGCGAAAATCATCGAATCGGAGAAGTCGAGCACAGCGTCCAGTTGCGTCGTACAGCCGATGACGACAAATACGCAAAAAATCGTATTGAACGTTGCCTTGGCCCAGCGCTTCGGTCCGAATATGTAGATGAAGCCTTCCATACCATAGTACGACCACGAGATCATCGTCGAGTACGCAAACAGGATGACGACGACAGCGAGTACATGCGGGAACCATGGAATAACGCTGGCGAATGCGCTCGACGTCAATTCGACACCGCTTATACCGCCGTCATTCAGCATCGCCGGATCGTAGACCGTCAGGATAATAACCAGTGCCGTAATCGTGCAGATAACTACGGTATCGATGAACGGCTCCAGCATTGCGACAAAACCCTGGGTCAGCGGCTCGTCGGTCTTTACCGCCGAGTGGGCAATCGCCGACGACCCTATACCGGCTTCATTCGAGAACGCCGCACGCCGAAAGCCCAGTATCAGCACTGCGATGACGCCGCCGGTAACTCCATCCGGACTGAACGCATTCGTGATGATCGCGGCGAATGCAGCCGGCAGCGCGGTGACATTTGCGCCTATGACAACAAGCGCCGTTGCGACATACAGCAGGGCCATGAACGGCACGAGTCTGGATGTCACTCTGGCTATACTCTTGATACCCCCGATGATGACGAGCGCGGTCAGAGCCGCGACAATAATACCGAACAGCCAGCCGCGACCGGCAAACGGGCTCGAGCTACCGCCGGTCGCGATGACAAACTGTACGAAAGCCTGATTGGCCTGGAACATGCAGCCGGCTCCCAGGCAGCCGATCATGATGCACACGGCGTAATACCAGGCCATGACCTTGCCGAGGCGTGGCAGCTTGCGCTCCGCCAGTCCCTTGTCGAGATAGAACATCGGCCCGCCCGATACGCTGCCGTCCGCGTTGATCTGCCGGTACTTGACGCCGAGCGTGCACTCTACGAACTTGGACGCCATTCCCAGAAAGCCGGCAACTATGAGCCAGAATGTCGCGCCGGGACCGCCGATCGATATTGCGACCGCGACATGCGTAATATTGCCGACGCCGACGGTACCGGAAACCGCCGTTGTCAGCGCCTGGAAGTGCGACACCTCTCCAGGCGCTTTCGGTTTATTGTCCTCTTTGCCTGCAACGATGCGCACTGCATGCCAGAAGCCGCGGATATTGATCAGCCGAAAGCGGATCGTGAAATAGATGGCACCGGCGATCAGCCAGACAACGATCAGCGGAAGTTGCGATTCCCCGATTGGCACCGAAAAAAAGACAAAGTTGACCATAGCGGTGGCCACCGGCCGAAACGCATCGTCGATTGCCGTATCGAAGGCCGCAAAGCTCACTGGAGCCCATGCAAGCAGCAGCAAGGCGACGCCCGCCCGTGTGAGCAAATTGTTGTTATTGTTAGTCATGATTGCACGCGCTCCCCGCTTGGATCGTATACGGCGCGGTAACTCGCCCTGGCCGAAAATCTGTCCCCACCAATTTCAATGTCGTAGCGGCTGCCGGTCAACTCGGCGACTGGAGTGTCCTGCTCGTGTTCAACGATACCGAGGCACACCGAACGCCCGAAAGTGTAACCAAACGCCCCTGATGTTACGTAGCCGGCAAGGTTGCCGTCTCTGAAGACGGGCTCATTGTGATAGACCAGTGGCTCTGCGTCATCGAGGATGAACTGCAGCAAGCGTCGCCGGACGCCTTGCTCTTTTTCGCGCAACACCGCGTCACGCCCGATGAACGGTATGTCCTTGTCAAACGCGCAGGTGAACGTCAGGCCGGCTTCGACAATCGAATCCGCATCGCCGATATCGTGGCCCCAGCTTCGATACGCCTTTTCCATGCGCAGTGAATTCAGGGCGTGGTAGCCGCAGTGTTCCAGCCCGAATGACTGGCCGACCTCCACGATCGAGCTGTAGAGCCGCTGTGCATCCCGGGTCGGCACATACAGCTCCCAACCCAGTTCGCCCACATAGGAAATACGCTGCGCAAGTACGTCGCAAGTGCCGATCTGCACCCAACGTGCGGTTGCGAATGGAAACGCGTCGTTAGCCCAGTTATTACGCGATACTGTCTGCAGCAGCGCCCGGCTTTTTGGCCCCATCACGCTCAACACGGCATAGTCAGCCGTAACGTCATCGATCGAACAGGACGCAGAAGCGTCAACGTGGCCGGTCAACCAGTGGTAGTCGCGGCGACTCGTTGCCGCACTGGTGACGATCCGGAATTGCTCGTCCCCGAGCCGGGTGACCGTCAAGTCAGCTTCAATCTTGCCGTTATCATTGAGCCATTGTGTATAGACGACCTTGCCGACGGGCACGTCAAGGTCGCTCGTGCATAGGCGCTGCAGTTGATCCTGCGCATCGGGGCCACTGATGGAAAATTTCGCGAACGAGGTCTGATCGAAAAGGCCGACAGCCTCGCGCACGGCCCGGTGTTCGACAGCCGCGCTCTCGAACCAGTTCTGCCGCTTGTAACTATACTCGTAAGCCGGCTCCGTGCCCGCGCGTGCAAACCAGTTGGCTCGCTCCCATCCGGCGAGTTCCCCGAAACAGGCGCCCTCGCCTTGCAACACGTCATGCAGCGGGCTCTTGAAAACGCCGCGCGCCGTCCGGTACTGGCGAAACGGCCAATGCATTGCATACAGGAGACCGAGTGTCTCGCTGACACGTTCCTTCAGGTAATCGGCATCATTCTGGAATACGAACATACGTCGTATGTCGACGGCCCAGAGATCGGGCGGGGGCCGCCCCCGATCGATCCACTCTGCCAGGACCCTGCCAGCTCCGGCTGCCGACTGGATACCCACCGAGTTGAATCCTGCTGCGATATAGAAGCCCCGAAGTTCAGGTGCTTCGCCCAACAGGTAGTTGTCATCGGGCGTGAAGCTCTCGGGCCCGTTGAAAAAGGTCCGTATGCCGGTCGTCTCGAGTTTCGGGATGCGCTGCACCGCTCCCTCGAGTATCGGCAGGAAGTGATCGAGGTCCTCGGGAAGTTCGCCGAAACCAAAGTCCTCCGGAATGCCATTCATGCCCCAGGGTTTTGCTTTCGCCTCGAAGGCACCGATCAACAGCTTGCCCGCGTCCTCCTTGTAGTAGGTACAGGCATTTGCATCGCGCAGAACAGGCAGGTCAGCGGGCAAACCTTCGATCAGCTCGGTTATCGCGTAAAAATGCTCGCAGGCATGCAACGGCACGCTGACGCCGCAAGCCAAGCCAAGGCTCCGTGCCCACATGCCCGCACAATTCACGACTGCCCGGGCCGTCAAGGTACCCTTGTCCGTTGCCACGCCGGTGACTCTTGTGCCGTTCGTCAGAATCCGTGTCACTGCCGTGCTCTCCAGAATCCGTACACCGCGCGAACGCGCGCCTTTGGCGAAAGCCATCGTCAGATCGACTGGGTTGAGCTGGCCGTCCTGCGGCAGAAAGACACCGCCCGCGACATCGCTGGTATCGAGCAAGGGCCACAACCGGCGAATCTCCGTGGGACCGACATCAATCGCTTCGACACCAAGTGATCGTGCCATCGAGGAGGTGCGACGGATCTCCTCGAACCGTTCCGCGCAGGTCGCAATATTCAGGCTGCCATTCTGCTTGAAACCGAGTGCTTGCCCCGTTTCTTTCTCGAGTTCGGGATACAGGTCCCTGCCGTAGATCGACAGCTCGCTCAATCGGCGAGACCCTCGCATTTGTGGCACGAGGCCTGCCGCATGCCAGGTCGTGCCGCAGGTCAGTTGGCGCCGCTCCAGCAGCAGCACATCGGTGATGCCACGCCGGGCCAGGTGATAAGCAACACTACAACCGATAATGCCGCCGCCAATAATGATGACATCGGCGGCATCCGGTGACTCTTCTTCAGTATTGCTCACTTACCGCCGGTAGACCGACCGGCCACGCGCGAATGTTTCCACGATCGGGATATCCTTGATCGTGCCTGGCTCGACGCTCAGCGGATTGGCACCCAGCACGACCAGGTCGGCGCGTTTTCCCGGTGTTATCGAGCCCTTGCGATCCTCCTCGAAGTACTGATACGCGGCGCCCAGCGTCATGGCATGCAATGCCTGAAGTGGCGTCGCCCGTTGATCGGGTCCGAGTACGTAGCCACTCCGGGTCTTGCGGTTCACTGCAATCCACCACAGGCGCATCATGTCCGGCGGCACGACGGGAGCGTCATTGTGGATGGTGAACGGTATGCCCAGTTCCACTGAGCGGCCGATCGGACTGATGAATGCCGCACGCTCTTCGCCAAAACTCCTGCGATGCCAATCGCCCCAGAAGAACGGATGTGCTGCGTAATAAGACGGCACCAAATGCAGGTCCTTGATCCTGTGGAGCTGGTCCTCACGCGTCAATTGCGCATGAATGATGACCGTGCGGTGATCGGGCATGTCCTGGCCACGGGTCGCTTGCGCAATGCCATCGATAACCATATCGATCGCGGCATCGCCGTTGGCGTGCACGAGTACGGGCTTGCCGTCGCGAATCAACGCTGCCACGCGTCGATTGAACTCATCCGCAGGATATGTCGGATAGGCCCGGTAGTCCGCATCCGCACCCGGCGGACCTTCGGTGTAAGGTTCGGACAGGTAGGCCGTCCTGCCCTGTGGCGAACCATCGAGGGAGAACTTGATTCCGCCGACACGAAACCCGCCGGCGTATTCATCCTCTACCGAAATAGACTCGAGGGTGTCGTCATCGAGTGTGTTTGCCATCGGGAACGCCACGACATCGACCGCAAACGCCTCTCGAGCCGCTGCGTCCCGAAACAGGGCAACATCGCCGAGGTTCGCCGCACCGTCCTGAATGGTTGTAATGCCGAAGCTGGCGTAATAGCTGATCGCATTGCGGAGCTGGCCTTCGAAACGTGCCGGTTGGGTGTTCCGGAATTGCTCGAACAGAAACGGGTACACCGCGGTCTCTTCCATTACGCCATTGGGCTCCCTGCTTCCGGGGCGCCTGCGAATGACGCCTCCGGGAGGATCCTCCGTTGATTCATCGACTCCCTTTGCGGCCAGTGCGGCCGAATTGACAGCCGCCAGGTGGCCGGAAACATGCATGAGCGCAATCGGGTGCTCGGTCGAGGCACGATCGAGATCTTCCCGGGTCGGGTGCCGCTGTTCTGCAATCAGTGAATCGTCATAACCATAAGCATATATCCATTCGCCGGGCGCAGGCCGGGCGCTTTCAATGTGGTCGGACAACAATGCAACGAGATCGTCCATGTCCTCGACAGGCCCGACCGGTGGCGATGACAGGTTAACGAAGTCAAGCAGGCGCGCCACGAAGGCGAGGTGCCCGTGTGCATCGATGAATCCCGGCACCAGCGCGCTATCACCCAGCTCGATCACACGAGTGTCGGGGCCACTCAACTGCATGATTTCGTCTCTGCCGCCAACCGCGACGATATCTTCGCCACGCACGGCAACCGCGTCGGCGTCGGGGAAATCATCATCGACCGTGACGATGTTCTCGCCGATAAAAATAATGCTGGCCGACTCGCTGTTCGAGGAATCGCTGACCTGTCCGCAGGCTGCGATAGCACACAGCGCAAGAACCGGGAAAAACCACGGCGATTTCACTTGGCGTCCCTTCCCTCAATGCTCTCATTCCGCAGCACGCGGCGCCCGGCATAGACATCCCGCTGCAACTCGCCATCTCGAATCGCAAATTGCCCGCCGACGATGACATGTGAAATTCCGGTTGACGCCTGGTAAGGATCGCGGAACGTCGCACGATCCATCACCGTGTCGGGATCGAAAACCGTGATGTCAGCATCGGCGCCAACCTTGAGACGGCCTTTCATCGCCATGCTCGGCGCGTAGTTTTCGAGTACTTTCGCCGGCAGGTACGTCATCTTCGCAATAGCGTCCGGCAGGCTCAGCGAACCTTTCTCCCTGACATAGCGTCCCAATACCCGCGCATTCGTGCCCACGCCGAATGGCGCGACTTTGTGCTCGAGGCTGATGATCGGCACACCGTCCGCGGCAACGATTACGTCAGGCGCGTTGGTCGCAATACTTGTCCATTCCTCCTTGTTGTAGTGGTGTATCACGCCGCCCCCGGGACGGTTCTTGCGGTAGTCATGCCACATCTCCTCGGTAAAGCGTTCGCCGGTGGCCGCCCACTCGACGTCTTCATAGTCGATCGCGAAAATCGTTCGCCAGTCGCGATTGAAGACAGCCGCAGTATTTGACGTCGATCCGGCGTTGTAAGGGAATGACCCGGCCGAAATGTCGACGCCGTCCGCCCGCGCCTCGCGGATCAGCCGCAGGAATTCGTTAATGCCGCCCATTGCACTGGCCTGCACGTGACATATGTGCACGGGTGCACCGGTCTCCCTGGCAATACCGATGATCTCGACAAGACCCGCCGGATCGCCGGCGACACCACGCCGGACATGCACGAATACAGGGGCCCCGCGTTCCGCGGCAACGTCGAACACGAGCTTGAGTTCCGCATCGTCAACGAATTCACTCATGTAGTCGAGCAGTACGCCGATACCGAGTCCGCCTTCATCGAGCCCGGCTTCGAGGTGTGCCCTGAGGTCCGCGTGCTGTTCCGCTGACAGGGCTGCCCGGAACGACGGCCGTTCCATGCCGCCCCCGCCCCCTGTGATCGCTGCCGCGAAAATTGGATCCATTCCCGACACCGCCCGATCACCTTCGAGGATCTTCGACCGAACCCAGGCGTGGCCGACCGAGGCACCGAAGTTGATTCGTGACTTGCCGGCAATCGCTATCGGCTCGTAGGTGCCGAACCGGGTGACCGGGTACGAACCGGACTCCAGCTCGAGCGCTGTCGTCACACCGTCCCTCAGCTCGAATTCCTGGCCAAGTGGCGTCCACGAGTGGCTGTGGATATTCACGAATCCGGGCGATACGACGAGACCTTCAACGTCGACTACCGTGTCCGCCGCGAGCGGATCCGGCGACATGGCCGCTATCTTGCCGCCGTTGATGCCGATGTTCCGAATGGCATCGAGTCCCGACTCGGAATCGATTACACGGCCACCTTGCAGGACAAGATCGTAAGAGGACGCTGTGGCCGGCGTCGGGTCATCCTGATTGCCGCAAGCGGCCACGAAGAAAGCAAGAATGACTACCGTGAGTATTCGGACCAAGGGAAAACCTCCGTTGTTGTCACAGGCAGACGCGCCTGCAACAGACCACTTGTCGCCACCCGGCACACAGGAAAATTAGCACCAGTTAGTCTAGTTGTGCAAGTCAGTGTTGCCGGGCGCCCGGACACAGCGCCGCCCGGCGCGCAATTTGTCACGTTTGGAGACATGCGCATTGCCGCCGGGGTTTTGTACCAGGGGGGATCCTGTATTACCGTGAAACGATATGGCATCAATCGTTAATGACTTCGCGCGCAGACTCGAGGGACGGGAGTCGATCCTGGTCCTGCCCGAGGGCACCGAGGAGCGGGTGCTGCGTGCAGCGCGTAAGATCAGGGATCGCCATCTGGCGCAAGTCGTACTGCTCGGCACGAATCGCGAAGTCGCTGCGGCGGCCGCCGCGAGCGGGGTTTCTCTCGACGATCTTGTCGTGCTCGATCCCGCGAAAAGCCAGGACCTCGATGTGTATGCGCAGCAATACCTCGAGCTGCGGCCGGGCGCGAAACCCGGGATCGCCCGGCGTCTCGTCGGCAAACCCCTGTTCTTCGCCGGATCCATGCTAAGGGCCGGACGGGCACACGCCATGCTCGCTGGCGTCTCCTGTCCGACAGCGCGAGTCATCGAGGCCTGCCTGATGACCGTTGGACTCGTCGAGGAAATTGCAACGCCCTCGAGTTGCTTCCTGATGTTGCTGCCGCAGCAGGGTGGCGGCGAGAAGCCGCTGATCTACGCGGATTGCGCCGTTAACGTCGATCCGGATGTCGCGCAACTCGCCGACATCGCTCTGGCTTCGGCAGCAACCGGCGCGGTATTGCTCCGCGAGCCGCCCCGTGTCGCTTTGCTTTCGTTCTCGAGTAAGGGCAGCGGCAATCATCCCCTGGCCCGCAAAGTGGCGGAAGCCGCTTCGCTCGCTGCTCGCCGCGCCCCGGAAATCGCCATTGATGGCGAGCTACAGCTTGATACGGCGATCATCGAGCGGGTCGCGAACATCAAACTCAACGATACCGGCGCCGTAGCAGGGCACGCCAACGTGCTCGTTTTTCCGGATCTCAATGCCGGTAATATCGCCTACAAACTGACCCAGCACCTGGCGGGCGCGCGCGCGCTGGGCCCGCTGTTACAGGGTTTTGCACACCCCGTCGCCGACTTGTCACGCGCTGCATCGGTTGAGGATATCGTCGATACCGCCATCGTTGTGCTGGCCAAGGCACTGCCAGCCTGAGGCAGCGGCGCACTAGCGCGCGTCTGCCGGCACGTATCTCCTCGCCTGCGGCCCGTCATACACAGTGAGGGGCCGGATAAGGATGTTGCGCTCGAGCTGCTCGAGCACCTGCGCTGTCCAACCCGGCACGCGACCCATTGCGAATATCGGCACAAACAGATCCTCCGGGATGCCGTGCAGGTGATAAATGACGCCGGCGTAGAAGTCGACGTTGACATTGACGCCGAGCCGCGCATAGCGCTCCATGGCTTTTTCAACAGCCTTGAGAACCTCGAACCAGTGCGGTTCGCCCGTTTCCTTCGACAGACGCTCGACACCGGCACGCAGATGGCGGGCCCGAGGGTCCTCGGCCCGGTAGACGCGGTGGCCAAAACCCATGATCGGTTCCCGTCTCTTGCGTTTCGCGCGCACATAGTCGGCGGCGTTCGCCGGGTCCCCGATTTCTTCGGCCATCTTCATGACGTCTTCTGCGGCGCCGCCGTGCGCGGGACCGGACAAGGTGCCGACAGCTGCTGTCATGGCTGCATAATAATTTGCGCCCGTGCCCGTCACCACGCGCGCCGCAAAGGACGACGCATTCGAGCCGTGTTCCGCATGCAGAATCATGTCCTTGTCCATGAGCGCCGCCGCATCCTCGCTGGGCGTCTCGCCTTTCAACATGTAGAGAAAGTTAGCCGCGTGGGCGAGTTCCGGATTCGGGGCAATGGGGTCGCGGCCCTCGCGCAGACTATGATGGGTCGCCATGATGGTCGGGACCCGGGAAGTCAATTCGATACCCTTTTTGAGGACTGCCTCCTTCGTCCCGTCCGCCGCGTTTGCGTCAAGAGCGCCAAGGGCCGACACCGCCGTGCGCAGCACTTCCATAGGATGCGAGTGGCGTAAGGCCCGAATAATCTCGATAACTGTGTCCGGTAAGACGCGTGCGTCTCGCAAGGCCTTGTCGAAAGCCGCCAACTGGATTGCGGTTGGTAATTCACCGTAGAGCAAAAGAAACGCCGTTTCCTCGAAGGTCGAGTTATCCGCCAGATCATGGATGCTGTAGCCGCGATACCGCAATTCACCGGCGCGGCCATCAATCGAGCTTACGGCAGAGCGTTCGAAATACACGCCCTTCAACCCGCGGTTAATCGTTACATCACTGTCCATGTCACTCACTCATGAATCGCCTTCAAACCTTTCTCGGCTGCTCACACGTAGTCCCGGTACTTTTCCAGATAGCGAACGGGCTTCGACAGTGCATCGCGGCGGAACGGATCCCCGAGTTCCTGCGTGCACATGATCTCGATGACTGTCGTCTTGAGATCGTTCATCTGCGCGTCGACGGCGGCCTTCAATGCCGCGCCCACATCCTCGAGTTTGTCCACGGTTACGCCTTCCGCGCCCATCGCCCGGGCGATACCGGCAAAACTCTGGTTTTCGAGCTCACCCGCCACGAAACGACGCCCGTAGAAGTCGACCTGGTTCTTCTTTTCGGCACCCCACTGGCCATTGTTAAAAACAACGGCTGTCACCGGGATGCCCTCTCGAACACAGGTCATCGTCTCGCCCATGCTCATCCCCCAGGCGCCATCGCCGGCGTAGGAAATCGCCGGCCTGTCCGGTGCTGCGACCTTGGCGCCGATGATGGTCGGGAACGCGTAGCCGCAGTTGCCGAAACTCATCGCCGCGAAGAAGCTGCGCGGCTTTTCGAAGCGCAGGTAACTGTTCGCCACCGAGTTGATGTTGCCGATATCCGTTGAAACCATGACGTCCGCGGGCATGGATTTTTCGAGTTCGCGCAGAACCTGTCGCGGGTGCAGGTAAGCCTCGCCTGCGCGCTCGATCGCTTCGAGGCTGTAGGCGTCTCTCTCGTGGATCCAGCCGTCGAGCTCGGCCTCCCAGGCGTCTTTTTCCTTCCTGATCTCGCCCGCCCGCTGCTCCTTCGTCGCATCGCAGACAAGGGTCTTGCCGTCAAGTCGCTGCAGCATCGACCGTGCTGCGGCCCCGGCGTCGCCGCAGATCCCGACCGAGATTTTCTTGACCAGCCCGAGCATTTTGTGATCAGCGTCGACCTGTATGATCTTGGCGTTCTTCGGCCAGTAGTCCATGCCGTGCTGCGGCAGCGTGCCGAATGGCCCTAGCCGCGTGCCCAGGGCCAGCACCACGTCTGCCCTGCTGATCAACTTCATGCCGGCTTTGGAACCCTGGTAGCCAAGTGGCCCGCACCACAGGGGATGACTCGCAGGGAAGGAATCATTGTGCAGGTAGCTGTTGACGACCGGGGCGCCAAGCCGCTCGGCCAGTGCCTTGCAGTCATCGACCGCATTGGCGTTCACAACGCCGCCTCCCGAAACGATGACGGGGAACGCGGCCTGGCTCAACAACGCGGCCGCTTCGCCCAGCGTTCTGTCGCCGCCCGGGCCGAGATCGAGATGCGCGGGCTGCGGTATATCGACGTCGATGTCACCGTAAAACAGGTCGCGCGGAATATTGAGCTGCGTTGGCCCCATCTCGGACAATGCGCGATCGAAACAGCGGCCGGTAAACTCAGCCATGCGGGCCGGGTTGTTAAGGTGTGCCTGGTACTTGGTGAACTCCTGGAACATCGGCAGCTGGTTGCATTCCTGGAAGCCGCCGAGACCCATTCCCATCGTGCCCGTTTCGGGCGTCACGATCACCACGGGGGAGTGAGCCCAGAAAGCAGCCGCAATACCTGTAACACAGTTGCTGACTCCAGGGCCGTTCTGCCCGGTGCAGACGCCCTGCCGGCCACTGACGCGAGAGTATCCGTCAGCCATATGCGCCGCACCCTGTTCATGCACGACGGGAATGAAACGGATACCGGCGGGTTCGAAGATGTCCATGGCATCCATGAACGCCGATCCCATAATGCCAAAGATGTCCGTTACGCCGTGAGCAACCATAGTCTCCACAAACGCTTCACTGGGGGTCATGCGTGCCATACGGTTTGTCCTTTGTCCGTCAAGTATTGAAGATGCAATTTTTCAGCATAGCCGGGACGTCGCGGCCGTTATAGGACCAGTGGTACACCGACTTTGGCACCAATGAGCGCCGCGGCTCAGGACACCTGGTCGATGATCGCGGCAAGCCGCTCGATGCCTGGCTCAATGCGGTCTGTGGGGATCGAGGAGAAGCCCAGCCGAAAATAGTTCAGGGGCGGCGTGTCCGACAAGAAATGAATATCGCCGGGCTCGATCAAAATGCCCTGTTCGGCCGCCCGCCGCGCCACGGCACGCGCATCCATCCCTTCTTTTCCTTTCACCCAGTACGAGGAACCACCGAAAGCCGGCACGCGTGAAGATGCGGGCAAAAAGCGGTCCAGGGCGGTTTTCATGACATCGAAGCGCCGCATATACGCTCGTTTCAGATTCCGCGTCAGCGATTCGTAATAGCCCCGCGCCAGGAACAGGGCCACGGACCGCTGGTTGTTTGCGGCCGGATGCCTGAGGATCAATCGCCTCAAGGCACGAAGCTCCCGAATAATCTCGCGAGGACCGACGACATACCCGGTACGCAAGCCCGGCGCCAGCGTTTTCGACAGGCTTCCCACGTACAGCACACGATCGTCGCGATCGAGACTCTTGAGCGCCGGCGTCGGATTCGCTGCATAGGCCATCTCGCTCTCGTAGTCGTCTTCGACGATAAAAAAGTCCGCGCTTTTCGCGCGCGCCAGAAGTTCCTCGCGTCGCTCGAGCGGCATCGTTACGGTCGTCGGCGATTGGTGACTGGGGGTCACGTATACGCAGTCGCAATCGTCGATCCGGTCGGACATCACCAGACCTTTCTCATCGACCGCCAACGCCCGAATGCCCACCGGGTTCAGCATTGCAATGTTGCGCATGTCGACATAGCCCGGATCCTCGAGACCCAGCAGCTTGTCCCGGTTCAACAACAACCGCGCTATCATGTAGAGGGCCTGCTGTGCCCCGACAGTGACCAGTATCTGGCTGGGATCGGCCCAGACTCCGCGCCGCGGCAGCAAGTGCTGGTGAATCTGCTCGACCAGCAACGGATCATCGGCGTCTACGTGGTCGTCCGCCCACTCCCGCACGGCAGCGACACTCATGGCATCGTGGCAGCATTCACGCCATCGGTT
The DNA here is from genome assembly GCA_963701335.1 of uncultured Gammaproteobacteria bacterium. Classification (GTDB taxonomy): domain Bacteria; phylum Pseudomonadota; class Gammaproteobacteria; order Steroidobacterales; family Woeseiaceae; genus UBA1847. The sequence goes on along the minus strand of CAVOZR010000004.1, from coordinate 734,083 downwards.
GATCGGAAACAGGTCGAAGTCCAGTTGCCCGTAAATGAACGGGTATCGGTATTTTTGCCAATCACCGGGCTTGGCAATATTCCGTTGCAAGGAAGGGCGGCCCTGCAACATGCCGGACCAGTCCGGACGACTGCGGCCGGCAGTACTTACGGCCCTTTCCGTCTTTGCGATGGCCGTTGGCACGAACTCGGAATTCACAAAGAATCCGCTGCGCTCCCTGGCGATCAGGAACCCATCGTCACGCAGGCGGTTGTAAGCGAGTGTCACCGTGTTGCGCGCCACGTTGAGCTGAGCGGCAAGAGCCCTGCTCGACGGCAAGGGTCGCTCGGGTCCGATATGGCCGCCCGCGATTGCCGCGACAATCTGCTCGACGATCTGTTTCTGCAGACTGTGGTCGCTATCGGGATCGAGTTGAAACAGGTGTTGAATGACCACGGCTCCGATATCGAGCTGCCCCCGGGGGTCCAGTTAACCGCAACAACCCCGCTGGCACAACAAGCGGCACGGTGTTGGCCCTATTCGCGAGTTCCCCGTGGAGGTAACCTCAGCCGATCACCGAACCGAAACGTGAGCTCCAAATCATGGCGAAGACAGCGGCGCAAGTTACAGACCCGAATATCATCGAAATCGATCGTGCAAACGTCTGGCATCACCTCGCGCAGCACCAGGCATTCGACGCGGCCGGTCCGATGGTTGTCGTCGAAGGTCAGGGCATGCGTGTCCGCGACGCCAGGGGCCGCGAATACCTGGATGCAACGTCAGGTGGCGTGTGGTCCGTCAATGTCGGTTACGGGCGCGAGTCTATCGCCAGGGCGGTGCACGACCAGCTCTTGAAAATGTGCTACTTCGCCAATACGGCCGGCAATGTCCCCGGCGCGCTCTTCGCCAGGGCGCTGCTGGGAAAAATGCCGGGCATGAGTCGCGTCTACTACTCCAACTCCGGCTCGGAAGCGAACGAAAAGGCCTACAAGATCGTGCGCCAGATCGCTCACAAGAAATTCGGCGGCAAGAAACACAAGATCATTTACCGGGAACGTGACTATCACGGCACGACCATCACGGCGCTGAGTTCGAGTGGCCAGAACGAGCGCAGGGAACAGTACGGGCCCTATACGCCGGGTTTCGTCGAGATGCCTCACTGCTGCGAATACCGCTGCCAGTACGACGACACCAGCGACTATGGCATACGCGCCGCACGCGAGTTCGAGAACGTCATCCTGCGCGAGGACCCTGACACGGTCGGTGCTGTCGTGCTCGAACCGGTCACGGCAGGCGGCGGCATCATCACTCCACCGGAAGGCTACTGGGAAACGATCCAGGAGATTTGCCGAAAGTACGAGGTGCTATTGCATCTGGACGAGGTGGTTTGCGGTATGGGAAGGACCGGCAAGTGGTTCGGCTATCAGCACTACGGCGTTCAGCCGGACATAGTGACGCTGGCCAAGGGCGTGGCGTCCGGTTACGCAGCAATCTCATGCACCGTGACAACCGAGGCCGTCTTCGAGCAGTTCCGGAGCAATGCGTCCGATCCGCTGGACTACTTCCGCGACATATCCACTTTTGGCGGCTGCGCCGGCGGCCCTGCAGCGGCGCTGGAGAACATCCGAATCATCGAAGATGAGAAGCTTGTCGACAATGCAGCCGACATCGGCGACTACCTGATGGACCGGTTGTTACAGCTGAAAGACAAGCATGCGTGTGTCGGGGACGTGCGCGGCAAAGGCCTGCTGGCCGGTCTGGAACTCGTCAAGGATCGAGTCAGCAAGGAACCCGAGGAAGAATCTGTCCTGGCCGGTATAGTAGCCGGGTGCGCCGACCGAGGACTGCTCATCGGGCGCACGAATCGCAGTATCACGGGATTCAACAATACGATCGCGCTGAGTCCTGCGCTGATCGCGACGCGCAGTGATATCGACCAGGTCGCGGACACGCTGGACGCCGTGCTCGATGACAATTCGATGTAACTTTCCTCGGCGGGAAGGCCAAACCCGCACTCTCTGCGATCCTTGCTTCGCCGGGAGAGCGATCGGCCCTGGCGAGGCTGGGATCGACGACTCCCGCACAAGCCGTCGATTGTTCGCCCGGATTGACCAGCCTAAGGAATACCGCAAATGGAATACCTGAAAAAGGCCAGCCTGACCGCAGAATCGAGCGACGCGCAGACCGAAAAGGTAGTGCGCAAGCTGTTGCTCGAAATACAGCAAGGCCGCGAGGAACGGGTTCGCAGCCTTAACAAGACGCTCGACCGCTGGACCGGCGATGTGGTCGTGCCGAGGAGCCGCTTTGAAGAAGCCGCTCGCCTGTTGCCCGATACGGTGAAAGATGATCTGCGGTTCGCCCACAAACGGGTAACCGACTTCGCCAGACACCAGCTGGCATCGATGCAGGAATTCGAAACCGAATTGACGGAAGGTCTCGTTGCAGGGCAGCGCCTCATACCGGTGCAAACAGCCGGTTGCTACGTGCCCGGCGGGCGCTATGCTCACGCGGCTTCCGCGATCATGAGCGTCGCTACCGCAAAGATCGCCGGAGTCGACAATGTGATTGCGGCGACTCCGGCGCATGGCGAGGACGGCATCCATCCGGCAATCCTCTATGCACTGGAGCTTTGCGGCGTTTCGATGACACTGGCGGCCGGCGGCGTGCAGGGTATTGCATCCCTTGCCTATGGCCTGTTCTCGGGCCATCCGGCTGACGTCATTGTCGGTCCCGGAAACCGCTTCGTTGCCGAGGCAAAACGCATACTCTTCGGACAGGTCGGGATCGATGTGATTGCCGGTCCCACGGAGAGCCTGGTAATCGCGGACGCAACGGCCGATCCGGCCGTAGTCGCCGCGGACCTTGCCGGCCAGGCCGAACACGGAGTGGACTCCCCTGTCTGGCTGGTAACGACCTCGCGCGGGATCGGCGAAGCGGTCCTCGGATTGATGCCGCAGGTCATCGATGCATTGCCGGAACCCGCGCGCACAGTTGCCGGCAGTGCGTGGCAGGAGTATGGCGAAATCGTCTTGACGGAAGACCGGGAAGAAGCCTGCCGCGTTAGCGACCGCTATGCCCCCGAGCATCTGCAGGTGCAGGCCGAAGATCTGGACTGGTGGCTCGCCAGGCTGCGCAACTACGGTTCCCTGTTCCTTGGCGAGGAAACAACCGTTGCCTTCGGCGACAAATGCTCGGGGCCGAATCACATCCTGCCAACGAAAGGGGCTGCCCGCTACTCGGGTGGGCTCAGCGTCGCCAAGTTCATCAAAGTGCTGACCTACCAGCGCATGACGCGCGATGCGACGCAGGACGTCGCGGCGGTAGCAGCCAGGATCTCCAGGCTCGAGGGAATGGAGGGACACGCTCGAACCGGTGACATTCGCCTGCAGAAGTACTTCCCGGGAAAACGGTTCGAACTGGACAGCGGTACCATCCCCTGGCGTCAATCAGGCGACATTCAGAACGAAGAACGTTGACAAGCATCAGGAGCACCAGCGGCGAAATGTTGAAAAAGGACCTGTCCGAGCCCGTCCCGATACCGCAAGCCGGCATCGATCGCGCGCTGGAAATCATGCAGGACGGGCGCCTGTTTCGCTACGGCGAGTTCAAAGGCGGTGCTTCGGAGGCCGCCTGCCTCGAGCGGGAATTTGCCGACTACATGGGCTGCAGGTTTGCCGTTGCGATGAACTCCTGCGGCAGCACGATGTTCGTCGCTTTGAAGTGTGCCGGCGTCAAAGCCGGCGACCGGGTACTCGTCAACGCTTTCACTCTCGCCCCGGTACCGGGCGCCATCGAGCATGCCGGTGCCGACCCGGTGTTTGTCGAGTGCAGCGACGGCTACCGTATGGATCTGGACGATCTCGAACGCCGCGCAGATTGCGGAGCCCGGGTGCTGTTGATGTCCCACATGCGCGGGCACATCGCGGATATGGAAAGGGTCAGCCGTATCTGCGCAGATCATGGACTGCTTCTCATCGAGGATTGTGCGCATACCTTGGGCGCGAAATGGAACGGAAAACTGTCCGGAAGCTACGGCGACATCGCCTGTTTCAGCCTGCAGACATTCAAACACATCAATGCCGGAGAGGGCGGAATCCTGGCGACGGACGACGCAGACATTGCCGCGCAAGCGATTCTGTATTCGGGCAGCTACATGTTGTTCGCGCAAAACGGCGCACGGCCGCCGCTCGATGTATTCGAACGCTACAAAGAACATATCCCGAACTTCAGCATGCGCATGAGCGAGCTGACAGCCGCGGTTGCGAGGCCGCAGATCGGCCTCCTGAAAGAACGATCGAGACAGTGGAACACGCTGTATGCCGTCCTCGAAGATCGGTTCAATCGGATACCGCAGGTGGCGGTGCCCGCCAGGCCGGACAAGGAAGCCTTCGTACCATCGTCGATCCAGTTTTCATTAACGGGCCTCGGATCGTCAGAAATCGAATCGGTTATCGACACTTGCCGCAATCAGGGTGTTGACATCAAGTGGTTCGGCGGTGCGACGCCGGTCGGCTTCACGAGCACCTGGGAACACTGGCGCTACGTGACGCATCAGCAGGCACTCCCGAGGACCCGACACATGCTCGAGGCGCTGTGTGACATGCGCATCCCGCTTTCGCTGACCGACCACGATTGCCGGGTGATCGCCGGCCTGTTGGCGGACGCAATCAGAAACGCCATCGAAAGAAAAAGGCAACCGTCATGATGATCGCCGGGCTCCAATGCATCGGCTGTGGCGCTGAATACGGGCCGGATACGCTGATGAACCTCTGCCCGAAAGACAACCGTCCGGTACAGGTGGTCATCGACCTGGAGCGCCTGAACGCCGAGCAACCGGACGGTGCCTGGTATGACCCGGATCGCCGGGACATGTGGCGCTTCGGCGGATTGCTCCCCCTGGACATCCGGGACGCGGCCGATCGCGAGCATATCGTGACACTCGGCGAAGGGCATACGCCACTGCTGGACTTCAATGACCATCTGCTGGCAAAACAGGGCGGTTTCGCACTGGCGTTGAAAGACGAAGGGAAGGCACGCCCTGGCTACGGCGCCAATCCGACACAGAGCTTCAAGGACCGCGGCATGGCAATGACGGTGTCGCTGGCACACTGGCACGGACTCGAAAAGCTCGCTGTTCCTACCCAGGGCAACGCGGGCGATTCGCTGTGCAGCTACGTCGAGGCAGCCGGCATGCGCGCGGTCGTCGGCATGCCCCGTAACACGCCCTTGCCGATCCTGGGCCGCGTCGCTTCACTGGTCGTGGGCAATGATCGCTTCCATCTTGAACTGGTCGATGGTTCGATCCGCGAAGCCGGCGAACTGCTTAAGATGAACTGGATTCCGAATGGCTGGTTCAACGTCGCAACGTTTCAGGAGCCAGGCTGGCGCACCGAGGGCAAGAAAACCCTGGGGCTCGAACTCGCGGAGCCCTCTGCGCCCGGTCAGCCATGGTCCCTACCCGATGTCATCATCTATCCAACCGGTGGCGGCACCGGCGTGCTGGGTATGTGGAAGGCGTTTGCCGAGCTGGAATGCCTGGGCCTGATCGGCCCGGAACGCCCGCGAATCATCTGCGTGCAGGCCGAGCCAACCCAACCGCTGGTCCACGCCTTCGAGAACAGGCTCGAGGACACTGTCCCTGCGACGCCGGGCGACACGCTGGCCTACGGGCTTAATGTGCCTGGCGGCGTAGGACACTTCCGCGTGCTCGAGATCATTCGAGAGAGCGGTGGTGCCGCGATCGCGGTGCCGGAGCCAGACATATGGGCGACCTTGTCCCAGGTGTGGCATGCAAAGCACTGGTGGATCTGCCCTGAAGGGGCCGCCTGCATCGCGGCGATCCCGAGGCTGATGGACGAAGGGCTGATCAAAGCCGGGAACAAAGTCGTGGCATGCAATACCGGTTCTCTGGAAAAATACCTGCCGGACCTCAGACACTTGCTGTAGACATATGGTTTCCATAGGAACCAATAGTTCACTTGCGTCGCACATAACAGCAAGGTACTTTCGTTCAGGCCGACTTGCATAACAGGACTTTATTGCGACGCTGGCCGGGGGGGGAAAGGTGCGACAAGAATACGCAGAAGCCGCCGCCTGTTCCCGAGAGAACCAAGGTACTCGAGAGGGGAACACACAATGCGTATTCTGACCGCAAGACACTGACAGCCACCGGCGCTACGCTTTTGTTGGGGCTCTGCGCGTCCTACGCGCACGCGTAATCAGGGAATGCTCCGGTTCTGGATGAAATTACCGTAACAGCGCAAAAACGGGAGCAGAGCCTGCAATCGGTTCCAATCTCGATTACGGCCATTGGTGAACCAGGATACGCTCAACACGCGCGCCGCCTTACGATTCGTCCCGAGAGACAACCTCGACATCCTGGTAACCGGCGATTACGGGCGGTCACGCGAAGCCGGGAAAGGTCGTATCATTGTCGGCCCCGGAATCCTGTTCGATTCGGCCCTGGCCTCCATGCCGCAGAATGTCGGAGACAATCGCAGCAGCTTCCAGGACGCGGCGGGGCAGGCCGATACCGATATCTGGGGTTTATCCGCGAAAGCGGATTGGGATGTCGGTACCGGAACGCTGACGTCGATCACGGCATACCGGGAATCGGCCTACGACATGATCGACGTCGCCACCGGCAACAACGTCGTCACCGCCGGGCCGCTCGATGTTCATACGTTCATTAATGAGGACGCCGAGCAGCTCAGTTATGTTGTTGGTGCCTATTACCTCAGCGAGGACACGGTTCGCGACGAGGACAGCGCGCTGGGCTTCGGTTTTGCGCCGACGTACGGCATCGCGACATCCTTCAGCCATATGGAGAATTCGACCGACAGCGTCAGCGTGTTCGCCGACTTCACCTACGACTTCACCGATGCTTTCAGCCTGACGGCCGGGGGACGCTATACCGACGAAAAGAAGGATTCACGAATTATTGGCATAGCGCCGGTCGAAGTTCCGCATACGATCGACGAGGATTACGATGCCTCCGCCAGCAAGTCGTGGACGGCGTTCACGCCTCGCGTCGTCCTGAATTTCCAGGCCAGTGACAACGTGTTCCTGTATCTGAGCGCCTCGGAAGGATTCAAGAGCGGCGGTTTTCCCGGCACACCGGCGACCGCAGAGGCCGCCGGGTCGCCGTTTGACCAGGAAGAAGCAACTGCCTACGAATTCGGCGTCAAGTCAGAACTATTTGATCAGCGCCTGCGTTTGAACGTCTCGGTATTCTCGACCGACTACCAGGATCTGCAGGTACTGCTGCGCAAAGTCCGCTTCGAAGGCGACATCGGTATCGTTGTAACGGACAATGCCGCAGATGCCACGAGTGAAGGGATCGAACTCGAGTTTACGGCACTGCTGACACAAAACCTGGAGATCAGCGGCAACTATGCCTATCTCGATGCTACCTACGATCGCTACCTCGAACCGAACGGAATCGACAACGCCGGTAACCGGCTGCGAAACGCGCCAAAGAACGCCGTGAATCTCGTTGCCAGGTACACTCGAGAACTCGGCAATGGCGGCGAACTCGGTTTCCGTTACGAGTACATCAGCCAGGAGAAGGCATACCAGGATCCGCGCAACGAAGAAGGTGCGGCGAAACCAGCCTATGACGTTTCGAACGCCAGGATCTCGTATACGTCTCCGGACGGAAAATGGGAGCTGGCTGCGTGGGGACAGAATCTGTTTGACGAGGAATACTTCACGCACAGCTGGCCGGCCCAGCCGTTTGCCTCCGGATTCGGTGCCGCTGCACCGCCGAGGACATACGGTGTCACCGCGTCGGTGAATTTTGGTGGCTAATAAGGCTGGCGGGCGCGTGTTTCGCTGAGCACCCGCATCCGGACCCGGCGACTAACGCACTTTCGGGAATCATTGTCCTGCTAGCGCTTCCAGGTAGGAAGCGTTAGCAGGTAGTCGAGAGCTCGAGTGGGATGGGTGGAATGGACTCGCCGCTACGCGGCTCACCCTTCGGGCGCGCTTCGCGCGTCTGTCGCAACGCTTCGCGGTGCTCGGATGAACCACCTTCGACGGTCATCGTTCACCCACCAGCAATGCAACAAAAATGGGCCCCGCGAGGGGGCCCATTTCTTGTTGCCTGGTGGTGATGGGTGGAATTGAACCACCGACCTGCGGGTTATGAGTCCGCCGCTCTAACCATCTGAGCTACATCACCATGTATCGGCCGCACGCCGAAGGCCGGTGCGAGGGCCGCAGATTCTCCTGATGGGACCCCCGACTGTCAAGGCAATCGGGGCCCGGCACCGCCGCTTTTCCGGTACAGTCGACGCCAATGGACCTGAGCTTCGTCTACATGCTGGAGATGGCCGGTACCGCCGCTTTCGCGGTGAGCGGCGCGCTTGCCGCGTCGCGCAAGAAAATGGATATCTTCGGCTATTGCGTGCTGGCCCTCATGCCGGCGGTGGGAGGCGGCACCGTCCGGGACATCATAATCGACCGGGTTCCGGTGTTCTGGATCAGTGACAACCGCTACGTGGCTGTCGCCATCATCTCGGCGCTGATCGTTTTCTTTACCTCCTACAAGCCCGGATCACGTCGCCGGATCCTCGTCTGGATGGACGCACTTGGCCTGGCCCTGTTTGCCGCGCTGGGCACGGAAGTCTGCCTGAACCACAATACCGGCCCGCTTGTCGCTGTCATGCTCGGCGTCACTACCGCTGTTACCGGGGGCATGATTCGCGACATTATCTGCAACGAGATACCGCTGATCCTGTCGAAGGAGATCTATGCAACCGCCGCTTTCGCCGCTTCGCTGGCTTATGTCATTGCGGACGGTGCGGGCCTGGTCGAGCCGCTGTCGCTTGCAGCCGCCGTAATCGTCGGCTTCGCGATCCGGGCGCTGGCGATCGTCTATGACTGGTCGCTGCCGTCGTTCGGCATGCACAAAAAAAAATAACTCAAACGTTGAAACGAAAGTGCATTACGTCGCCTTCCTTCACGACGTAGTCCTTGCCCTCCAGGCGAAGCTTGCCCGCCTCCTTCGCGCCCTGTTCTCCGTTTCCGGCAACGAAATCCTCGTACGCGATGACCTCGGCGCGGATGAATCCTTTCTCGAAATCGGTATGAATTTCGCCCGCGGCCTGCGGCGCCGTCGCGCCCACCCGGGTCGTCCACGCGCGAACTTCCTTCGGCCCTGCCGTAAAGAAGGTCTGCAAGCCCAGCAATGCATAACCGTGCCGAATGACGCGGTTCAGTCCGGGCTCCTCGAAGCCGAGATCGGACAGGAACACCTGCTTGTCCTCGTCGTCGAGCAACGCGATTTCCGCCTCGATCGCCGCGCAAATCGCGACGACTTCGGCGCCTTCATCAACGGCATATTTGCGCACGGCATCGAGATGCGGGTTATTGTCGAATCCGGACTCGTCGACGTTGGCAATGTACATCACCGGTTTCGCCGTGATCAGGTGCACACTCCTGAGAATCTGCTTTTGCAAGTCGCTGGTTTGCAGAGTCCGGACGGGCAGGCCCTTGTCCAGGTGCTCCTTGATGCCCAGCAGCGCGTCGCGATGCAGGATCGCGTCCTTCTGGCCGGTCTTCGCCGTGCGCGCCGCCTTGTCGTACTGTTTTTCCACGGACTCGAGGTCCGCAAGTGCGAGCTCGGTGTTGATCGTCTCGATATCGTCGAGTGGATTGATCGCGCCGGATACGTGAGTGACATCGTCGTTTTCGAAACAGCGCACCACGTGCGCAATGGCGTTGGTTTCACGAATGTTGGCGAGGAACTGATTCCCCAGTCCTTCACCCTTCGACGCCCCGGCAACGAGGCCGGCGATATCGACGAACTCCATCGTCGTCGGCAGTATCTTCTGCGGCTTGACGATGGCGGCGAGCACGTCAAGACGCGGATCCGGCACCGGCACGACGCCGACGTTGGGCTCGATCGTGCAGAACGGGTAGTTCTCGGCCGCGATCTCGGCCGCGGTCAATGCGTTGAACAAGGTCGATTTGCCCACATTGGGCAGGCCGACGATGCCACAGGTAATTGCCATTCGGTGGTCTCCGGAGACTGCCTTACGGTCTCAGTCAGTTTCCCTGGTATGCAGGCGTTTCATTGCGGCGTTGAGCCCCTTGTCGAGCAATAGCGGCATGACATCGACCGCCTCGTCTATGGTTTTAAGTATTGCCGCCTCGATGTCGCCGGACGCGCGTTTCAATACGTAGTTGGTAACCTTGCTTTTCTCGCCGGGGTGGCCGACACCGATGCGCAGGCGCACGAAGTCGGTGCCGCAGTGGCGAATGATGTCCCGCAGACCGTTGTGACCGCCGTGTCCGCCGCCCAGCTTGAAGCGGGTCGTGCCCGGCGGCAGATCGATCTCGTCGTGAGCCACGAGGAGCTCGCTCAGCTGCAGTCGATAGTAGTCGAGCAATGCACGAATCGGTCCGCCGCTCAGGTTCATGAAGCTCTGCGGCTTTACCAGCCAGACGTCGTCGCCATGCAGGTTGATGCGGCAATAGTCCGCATCGAATTTCTTGTCGTAACGAAAGACGCCGCCGTATTTGCGCGCCAGCGCATCCACGAACCAGAACCCTGCGTTGTGCAGGGTTCTTTCGTGCACGTCCTCGGGGTTGCCGAGGCCGGCGATGATACGGATGTCATCGGACATGGCGGGGCAATGTTAAACAAAAAGACCGCCCTGCGGCGGCCTTTTCGTTGGCAGCAGGATTCGGATCAGTCTTCTTCCGACTCGCCGATGGTCGGCACCTCGGGAGTTTCCTCTGCGCCGGGCTCGATGCCTTCTTCCTCTTCTTCCTCGATCACAACTTCCCTGATCATGTGAATCGCCACAACCGGCTGATCGGCCTCCGGGCCCTGGGCCAGCGCGGGAATCTCGACGCCCTCGGGTAGCTTGAGATCCGACATGCTCTGCATGTCGTCCAGTTCCATCGCGCTAACGTCTACATCGATGTATTCCGGGAGATACCTGGGCAGGCAGACAATCTCGACCTCCGTCATGAGGTGCGCCACCTTGCCGCCGCCGGTCTTGACGCCCGGTGCGACTTCCTCACCGATGAAGTGCAGCGGCACGTTCATGCGAATTTCCTGGTCTTCGACAACGCGCTGGAAGTCCATGTGCATGATGCGCGGCTTTGCAGGGTGCCGTTGCAGATCCTTGAGGATCGCCGCCTGGCTCTTCGCGCCAACCTTGATATTGAGAACACTCGAGTAGAACGATTCGTTCTCGAGTTGCTTCAGGACCTTGTTGTGGTCGAACAAAAGAGCACGGGGTTTGCGCCCTGCGCCGTAGATAATTGCGGGTACTTTGCCCTGATGACGCAGGCGGCGGCTCGCACCTTTGCCCTGGTCTTCACGGAGTTCCGCAATCAGATCGAAGTCGTCACTCATGACTGTTCTCCATAACTAATTGTTTTCGCTTAATTTTCTTAAGCATTCAAGGAAGCGCAGACCGCGACCAATCTGCGCAGGGGCGCGCATCTTAACGTACAAGCGGGGCGTCCGCCACCCTGTTGAAAAGAAGCGGCCTTGCGGCCGCCGCTGCGCTTCGCGCCCTGTGGGGCGCTCCTACAGGGGACGCCATTATGTCGGATACCTTGTAGGAGCGCGCCCCGGCGCGCGACACCAGCGGCCTTATTAAGAATCACGACCTTGTAGGAGCGCGCCCCGGCGCGCGACACCACCGGCCTTCTTAAGAATCACGACCTTGTAGGAGCGCGCCCCGGCGCGCGACACCAGCAGCCTTTTCGGGAATCACGACCTTGTAGGAGCGCGCCCCGGCGCGCGACACTGCGGCAGGCGAGAGCAGTCCCGAAATCAGTCTACGTACAGCGAGCTGACCGACTCGTCGGTGCTGATCCGGCGCATGGTTTCCGCCAGCAGCTCGGCCGTCGACAGCTGCCGGATCTTCTTGCACGCCCGCGCCTCGGCGTTCAGCGGAATGGTGTCGGTAACGACCATGTGATCGAGGGCCGATTCCTCGATGCGCGAAACGGCAGGGCCGGACAGAACGGGGTGGGTGATGTAGGCATCGACGGTGGCGGCGCCTTTATCCTTCAGGGCACCGGCCGCGTGGCACAGGGTGCCGGCCGTATCGACCATGTCGTCGATCATGATGCAGTTCTTGCCTTCGACCTGCCCGATGATGTTCATCACCTCGGACTGGTTGGCCTGTGCGCGCCGCTTGTCGATGATGACCAGGTCGGCGTCACCCAGTCGCTTCGCCAGAGCCCGCGCCCGGACGACGCCGCCGACGTCGGGCGATACGACGACCATCTTGGGGTATTTCTGCCGCCAGGCATCGCCCAGCAGTATCGGCGAGGCATAAACATTGTCGACGGCGATATCGAAAAAACCCTGGATCTGATCCGCGTGCAGGTCCACCGTCAACACCCTGTCCACCCCGGCCGTCCCGATAAGCTTGGCCACCAGTTTTGCGGTAATGGGCACGCGGGCGGATCGGGGCCGGCGGTCCTGCCGGCCGAAGCCGAAGTACGGGATCACCGCTGTGATCGTCTCGGCCGACGCACGCTTGGCCGCATCCACCATGACCAGCAGTTCCATCAGGTTCTCGGCGGTTGGCGGGCATGTGGGCTGCACGATGAAGGTCTCGCGGCCGCGAATATTTTCGAGAATTTCCACGTTGATCTCGCCGTCGGAGAAGCGACCGACGTGCGCCTTGGAAAGCGGGATACGCAAGTACCGGGCGATGTCCTGCGCGAGCTGCGGGTGGGCGTTGCCCGAAAAGACCGCCATTGTTCCTACTTCCACGGTATCCCCTTGAGACGTGAAATGGCTGGGGCGGCAGGATTCGAACCTGCGATACACGGGATCAAAACCCGATGCCTTACCGCTTGGCTACGCCCCAATAGCTGTGAACTCTGAGCTGCGGCGCAATTGTGCGGTGAGGGTCCAGTGCTGTCAACGCTCGAAGAATAACCACTGATCGATGACCATTCGCACGCGTGTATCAGGATTTGTCGCGGATAAAATGCGCGGCATTGACTGTCCGCCGCCATCGCGATATCGCGAAATCTCCACGATCCAGTTGCTTTGATGCAGCCGAATCAGCCGGCCGCTGTCGTCAAACTCCGTGACCGCGGTCATCGCCGGATCCGGAATGCCCAGCGCCCAGTATCTCAGGGACATGACCGGAATTGTCCAGCCGTAGCGATACAGGAGTTCGCTTTCGACATCGTCGAGAATGGCCGTATCGCCGTCTTTGTCGGTCAGCGTAACCGAGCGCCCTTCTCCCTCGATGCGAACCGTGCCGATGCCGAGCGGACCGCTTACCGTCGCGTTGAATGCCTCGTCACGCTGCGTCCAGTTGAACTTGCCGTTAAAGCCCTCGTCGCCGGCCTTTACGGCGATTCGCCCGATAAACTCCCAGGACCGAAGATCACCAAGCACCGCGTTTCGCTGCTCCCAGCCGCTGATATCGGGGAGCTCGATTCCCTGTCGGGTCGTGGCGCAGCCTGCCAGTACCAACAGGCCCAGCAGCAACCCGACAGAGCGCATCCGCCTAGGGGGATTCAGGAAATAACCGCGCGCGAACATCGTCAAGTAACGGGCTGTCTGGCGTTTTTTCCGTCGCGCTTGCAAGCAAAGCCAGCGCATCCTCACGACGATCGAGCGCGACGAGCACCTCGATCAGGTGCGCGGCCACTTCATGATCATCGAATGCGTCGTAAGCCTTCTGCAGCTCTGCCCGTGCTTCTTCATGGCGACCGAGCTTGTACAGGACCCAGCCGTGGCTGTCGATGATCGCAGGATTGTCGGGGTCGAGTTTCAGCGCCTTCGCAATCAGCACTTCGGCTTCCGCATATCGTTCCGTGCGATCCGCCAGCGTATAGCCCAGCGCGTTCATTGAGAGGGCGCTGTCGGGCCAGCGTTTCACTGCCGCTTTGTAGGCGGCAATGGCATCGTCAAGACGTCCCAGCCGCAGCAGGATTTCGGCGCGGCTCAGTGCGACGCTCTCCTCGTCCGGACGAAACGCGACGGCGCGGTCATAAAGCTCGAGCGAACGCTCGTAGTCCTTCATTGAGGCGTAGAGCTGCGCCTTGGCAATTGTCATGTCGATCGCATGCCGCGGCGAGTCTTGCGCGAATTCGTTGAGTACCTCGATAGCGCCTTCCATGTCGTCCTTTTCGAAGGCCAGCAGTGCGCTGGCACGACGCTGCGCGGCGGCGGCGTTCGAGCCGTAGCGAACCTCGCGATACAGCAGTATCGCGCGGTCGTATTCTTCGCGTATGTCGGCAATGCGCCCAAGATAATAGAGGGCGTCCATGCGGTACTGACCGGTTGCCAGCAGGTCCTCGAAGTCGTCCCAGGCGGCATCGAAATACTCCTGGCGGAAATTGATGATCGCCATCAGTCGCAGCGCGTCGCTGCGGCCGGATTGCTCCAGCAGCACCTGGTTCACCTGGCTCAGGGCGTCGTCATTGCGATCCGCCATCAGGTACATGATCGCCAGTTCCATGCGCGCATCCGGGTCCGGGTCGGGATCGTCGCCGATGATTCGGGCGGTGTACTCGATCGCCTGGTCGGTGTCGCCTTCGACCAGCAGGGCACGTGCATACAGGAGCCTGGACTTGATGTTGTCCGGATCCAGCTCGCCGGAACGCAGTGCCCGTTCCTTCGCGTGTGCCGTGTCGCCGGCCTCGAGCGCCAGCACGGCGGCGGCGTAATGCGCCAGGGCGTCCTTTTTGTAGGGCTTCGCGAGCTCGCGCATCAGCTTGTCGGCGGCCTGGGGCTTCTCCTCCTCTGACAGGTACCGGACCAGCGACAGCAGGCGCTGCCCGGGGCCCTCTTCGCCTTTTTCGATTACAATCTTGAAGTTGCGACGCGCGTTCTTCAGGTCGCCGACCCGGAAGTAGCTTTGCGCCAGGTAGACGCGGGCCTCGTCGTTGTCCGGCTCGAGCCTGCCCCAGCGTTTTGCGGCCTTCAGCGCCTCGTCATCGAATCGATAGGAAAATCCGACGATGGTCGCCTTGCGCGCCAGATCGGCGTCGTCGCTCAGTTCCGCCGCCTTGCGGTACTCGATCGCGGCCTGCCGATACTCCTCGCGCTGCAGCGCCATCTCGGCCTTCAGCACATGGGCGCTGGCATCCGAGGCTTTGGCATCATCGGCGGCGGCGGCTGGGCCGACGATCAGGGCGAGAAGTGTCATCAGCGCTGCGGCCGACAACCATCGTCGAAGCTCATGCATAAAAAAATCGTCCCTTCATTACACAGACAAGGAACTCGCGGTTCAGTTCGCTTATCATACGCACTCCGACATCCCTGGGTGCCTTGACGGCGCCAATAGTAACTCTATGCCGCTGCAAATACTCGGCCTGAACCATAACACGGCATCTGTCGAAATACGCGAGCGAGTCGTCTACGCAGGCGACGAGGTGCCGCGCGCGCTGCACAGTCTGAAGACGATCGATGGCGTCGACGAGGCCGTGTTATTGTCGACATGCAACCGCACCGAGTTTTACGTAATGACCAGCGGCGATCAGGCGACCGAGCGGCTGCGTTCCTGGCTGGAAAAGGACCGGCAACTGGATCCGATGTGTTGCGACTCCCTGTTCACGTTGCAGGGCGAAGATGCGATACGGCATATATTCCGAGTTGCCTGCGGCCTCGACTCCATGGTCCTCGGCGAGCCACAGATTCTCGGCCAGCTCAAGGACGCCTACCGTCATTCGCAGCAAACCAGTTCGCTGGGCCAGAAACTCGGCTTGCTATTTCAGCACACTTTCGCCGTAGCGAAGAAGATTCGTACTGACACCGAGATTGGCGCAAGCCCGGTATCGGTTGCGTACGCGGCCGTCTACCTCGCTGACCAGTTTTTCGCCGGCTTCAAGAAGCATACCGCGCTGCTGGTCGGTGCCGGTGTCACGATAGAACTCGTCGCCAAACACCTTCACAGGCG
Organism: uncultured Gammaproteobacteria bacterium; assembly: GCA_963701335.1. Classification (GTDB taxonomy): domain Bacteria; phylum Pseudomonadota; class Gammaproteobacteria; order Steroidobacterales; family Woeseiaceae; genus UBA1847. The sequence continues at coordinate 718,205 of CAVOZR010000004.1, read as the reverse complement.
CGGCGTCGGGCGCCTGTTCGTCGCGAACCGCAACGTCGAACGTGCCCGCGAGCTGGCCGGCCAGTTTGGCGGCTTTGCGCTGCCACTGTCGGAGATCGAGGGCACCTTGCCCGAAGCCGACATATTGATAACGTCAACGGCCGCAACGGAACCGGTGATCACACGCCAACAAATGGAGGCGGCCGTCAAGGCGCGCAAGCGCAAGCCGATCTTTGCCGTCGACATCGCCGTACCCCGAGACATCGAGGCAAGCGTCGCCGATCTCGATGACGTCTACCTGTACTCCGTCGATGACCTCGACCGCGTAATCCTTGAAGGCCAGGGAAATCGCGAGGCAGCGGCCGTGGAAGCAAACAGGCTGCTTGATGAAGAAATCCTGAGATACGTCAGCATCGAGCGTTCCAAAGAGGTCGTGCCGGTAATCGCGGCTCTGCGGGAGAATAGCGAGATTTTGCGCGACGAGGTCAACGCCCAGGCCAGGCGCCGGCTTGCACGCGGAGAGTCCGCCGAAGACGCGATTGAATATGCCACCGCCGCGTTGATGAAAAAGTTGCTGCACAAGCCCAGCGTTGCGCTGCGAAAAGCCGGCGAGTCGGCCGACCAGGAGCTTATCGACGCCGCCCGCGACATTTTTGGCCTCAAGAAGCCTTGAGCGGACGCCGACGGTGAAAGACTCCATACGCCGCAAGCTTGAATCCGTCGAAGAGCGCTTCGAGGAGATCGCCGGCCTGCTTGCCGACCCCGATGTAATCGGCGACCAGGATCAGTTTCGCAACCTGTCGAAAGAGTACGCGCGCATCGATCCTGTGGTGCGCTCGTTTCAGCGCTATGGCGAGGTTGTCGACGAGATCGCCTCCGCGGAGGAAATGACGCGGGACACGGACGCCGAAATTCGCGAAATGGGCCAGGAAGAGCTGAAGAGTCTCGCAGAGCGCCGCGAGGTATTGCTCGCGGCACTGCTGAAATCGCTGATTCCACCCGACCCGCATGACGACAGCAATGTCTTCCTGGAGATTCGTGCCGGCACCGGTGGCGACGAGGCCGCGATCTTCGCCGGCGATTTATTCCGCATGTATTCGAAATACGCGGAGTCCATGGGCTGGTCGATCGAGATTCTCTCCGAACGCGAAGGCGAGCACGGTGGATTCAAGGAAATCATCTGCCGCGTCAGTGGTCAGAGTATTTTCGCGAAACTGAAGTTCGAGTCCGGTGCGCATCGGGTACAGCGCGTCCCGGCGACCGAATCACAGGGGCGAATTCACACCTCGGCCTGTACGGTCGCCGTGTTGCCGGAGCCCGATGAAATCGAGGCGGTCGCGGTAAATCCGTCCGACCTTCGAGTGGACACCTATCGCGCCTCGGGAGCCGGCGGACAGCACGTGAACAAGACGGACTCCGCAGTGCGTCTGACGCACCTGCCTACCGGCATCGTCGTTGAATGCCAGGATGAGCGTTCGCAGCACAAGAATCGTGCCCGCGCGATGTCGTTGCTGCAGGCGCGGCTGCTGGATGCACAGGTTTCCGAGCAACAGAACGAGCAGGCAGAGAAGCGACGCCTGTTGGTAGGCTCCGGCGATCGCAGCGAACGCATACGCACCTATAATTTTCCCCAGGGCCGCGTCACCGACCACCGCATCAACCTGACCCTGTATAAGCTGGATGAGATCATGGAGGGCCATCTCGAACAGGTCGTGGAGCCCTTGATCAACGAGTACCAGGCTGACCAGCTCGCGGCACTCGGAGAGGCCTGAGTGGCCCTGGTCCGACAGGCAGCTAGCCGAGCGCCTGGTCGAGGTCGGCAATCAGATCCTCTATCGCCTCGATGCCTACCGACAGCCGGATCAGCTGATCGCTGATACCCAGTTTGACGCGTTCTTTCTCAGGAACGCTGGCGTGCGTCATGATGGCCGGATGATCGACCAGGCTCTCCACGCCACCGAGACTCTCGGCAAGTGCGAACACCCTGCAGTTCTCGAGAAAGGACCTGGCTTTCTCGATGTCACCCTTTATAAAGAAAGTCACGATGCCACCAAAGCCGCACATTTGCCTCGCGGCGAGGGCATGCTGCGGGTGCGACTCCAGGCCCGGATACAGGACGCTGTCTACGCGATCGTCGTTTTCCAGCCACTCGGCAATGCGCATGGCGCTCTCGCAGTGGCGTTGCATGCGCACGTCGAGCGTCTTGACGCCGCGCAAGGCGAGGAAGCTGTCGAACGGGCCGGCAACGGCTCCGATCGAGTTCTGCAGGTAGGCAAGCTGTTCGGCGAGCTCTGCGTCGGCGGTAGCGACAACGCCACCGACCATGTCGGAATGACCATTGATGAACTTGGTCGCCGAGTGCATGACGATGTCGGCACCGAGCTCCAGCGGTCGCTGCAGATACGGCGTTGCAAAGGTGTTGTCGACAACCACGATGGCGTTGTTGGCGCGCGCCAGCTTCGCAACGGCCTCGATATCAACGATCTTGAGTAGCGGGTTCGTCGGCGTTTCGATCCAGACCATGCGCGTGTTGGCCGCGAACGCACTCTCAACCTGGCCGATATCCGCGAGGTCGACGTAGCTGAACTCGAGCCCGGCACTGCGAGTTCGCACGCCAGAGAACAGCCGCCGCGTACCGCCATACAGATCGTCCATCGCAATGACGTGGTTGCCGCTGTCAATCAACTCCAGGATCGTGCCGGTAGCCGCCATTCCGGAGGCGAATGCGAAACCGTGCGTGCCGGATTCCAGGTCGGCGATACATCGCTCGTAGGCCATGCGGGTTGGATTCTGCGTGCGAGAATACTCATAGCCCTGGTGCACGCCGGGACTGGACTGCACGTAGGTCGACGTGGCGTAAATTGGCGGCATGATAGCGCCGGTCGACGGGTCCGGCGATTGTCCGGCATGAATCGTGCGCGTCGCGAACTTGAGTTTCTTGTTATCAGGCATCGGATTGGTTCCTCACATTTCGCGGCGCAGGTAGTTGAGCACGTCCGATCGAGTAATAAGTCCGTAGAACTCATTGCCGTCCATGACAGCCGCGTAGGGCTGCACACGCAGCATCGCCACCAGGTTGTTCATGCTTGCTGTCTTATCGAGCTTGATGAACGCCGACTCCATCGCATCCTCGACATTGGCGTTCATCAGTTCGGGCTTGCCGTAGACGAACTGGATCAGGGCATCCTCCGTAACGACGCCGACGAGGACGCCCTCATCCATGACAGGCAGCTGCGAGAAGCCCGCATTGCGCAGCCGGTTGTGTGCCGTAGTCAGGACGTCGGTCGGTCCCACGGTAATAGTCGCGCGCTCACCATGCGGGCGCCCGACGAGGTCACGCAGATCGCCATATTGCTCGCGCGTGATAAAGCCCTGGTCTTCCATCCAGAAGTCGTTGAAGAGTTTTGAGAGGTACTTGTTGCCGGTGTCACAGGCAAACGTAACTACCGTCTTGGGCTCGCTCTGCTCACGGCAGTACTGCAATGCCGCTGACAGGCAGGTGCCTGATGAAGAGCCAGCCAGCACACCCTCTTTCTTCAGCAGTTCGCGCGCCGCCGCGAACGACTCTGCATCGCTGATCGCATAGGCTTTCGCAACCTGGTCGAAGTTCGCGATGTCGGGGATGAAATCCTCACCAATTCCTTCGACCAGCCAGCTACCGCCCGTGCCCAGTTTTCCCTCGTTGATGTAGTCGGTGAGTACCGAGCCAACAGGGTCAGCGAGAATCAGATCGACGTTCGGCGCGTGCTCTGACAGGTACTTGCCAATACCGCTAACGGTGCCGCTGGAGCCGACGCCAAGGACGATCGCGTCGAGTTTGCCGTTCATTTGCTCGACAATCTCGGGGCCGGTCGTGTGTTCATGCGCCAGAGGGTTGTCCGGGTTGCCGAACTGATTGATAAAGTAGGCGCCCCGCTCCTCGGCAATATGCCTGCCGAGGTCCTGGTAGTACTCCGGGTGCCCGCGACCGACGTCGGAGCGCGTCAGCACCACTTCGGCGCCCATCGCACGCAGGTTGAAGATCTTCTCCTGGCTCATCTTGTCGGGCAGGACGAGTACCAGGTGATAGCCTTTTTGCGCGGCCACCAGCGCCAGCCCGAGTCCGGTATTGCCGGCGGTCGCTTCGACGATCGTGTCCCCCGGCTTGATGTCGCCGCGCTTCTCGGCCTCGTCGATCATCGAGATGCCGATGCGATCCTTGATCGAGCCGCCCGGATTCATCAGCTCGAGCTTGAGGAAAAGGCGGCAGGGCCCGGTATCGATATGGGTGACCTCGAGCATGGGTGTCTTTCCCACCATGTCGAGAATATTGGAATACACGTTCATGGATGCATCAGTTACATTGGAAAGCAGCCGCGAGTGTACGCGATAGCACCGGACCAGCACTAGGGAGACTCTGCACAAGTGTCGTCGCCCACGTTGCGCCTCAAATCCCCTGATGCAAGGCGCAGATCGCCGCGCGTATGTCGATACTCGCAAGGTCTGCAACGCCGCAGCAGGGGATTTGCGGTACAACCCGTCATCATTCAATCAGTTAGTCCGGGACGGACCGGCATTGGCCAAGGCCGCGTTGCTCGTCGCTCATGTACATAAAGTACACTACGCTCCTCGCGCCTTGCCTTGGCCAATGCCGGTCCGTCGTGGGCGACGACACTTGTGCAGAGGCTCCCTAGGGATCGTCTGGAGCAAATGAGCCACGAAGACAGCCACCGAATCGACTCGCTGCTCAGCGACGCCATCGCGCGGCTGGAGCCCGCCAGCGAGTCACCGCGACTCGATGCCGAGATTCTGTTGAGCCGCAGCATCGATGTGCCGCGAAGCTATCTTTTCGCCCATCCCGAGGATGTGCTGGACGACGCGGCGTTCGATCGCTTCGATGCGCTGTTGCAGCGGCGGCTCGGCGGCGAACCCATGGCCTATATCACGGGCATCAGGGAGTTCTGGTCGCATGAGCTGCTCGTCAATGCCGCGACGCTGGTACCACGACCCGAGACCGAGCTGCTGGTGGAACTCGCGCTGCGGGAGATTCCGCGCAAGGCAGCATGGCAGATCCTCGACCTGGGCACCGGAAGCGGCGCCATTGCCGTGGCACTCGCCGGCGAACGCCTGCTTTGCGAGGTAACGGCGGTGGACATCAGCGAACCGGCGTTGGCCGTGGCCCGGGAGAACGCTCGCCATCTGTCAATGGGCAACGTCAGCTTCGTCCACGGCAGCTGGACCGAACCCGTGCGTGGCCGCAGGTTCAACGTGATCGTATCCAACCCGCCATACGTGTGCGCAAAGGACCAGGCACTCGCCGCGCTGCGCTTCGAACCCGTGGATGCGCTGGTCTCCGGAGATGACGGGCTCGATGCCATTCGCGCGCTGGCCGCCGACTGCGTGGACATTATCGAGCATGACGGCGCCCTTTTGATCGAGCACGGCGCCGGGCAGGCTCCCGATGTCGCGGCGCTGCTGGCGGCACAGGGATGGGCGGACATCCGCAACCACAAGGATTTCTCGGGCCACCCGCGCGTGACAGCAGCACGCTGGGGTGGTAAATAACGGCGCTCACTCAACATTGCGAGACATCATGATAACGATCAAGACCAATCACGGCGATATCAGCGTTGAGCTGTTCGACGAGAAAGCGCCCATTTCCTGCGAGAATTTTCGCCAGTACGTCAGCGACGGCCATTTCAACGACACGATTTTCCATCGCGTCATTCCTAATTTCATGATCCAGGGCGGCGGCATGGACGAAAGCATGGCCAGTAAGCCGACGCGTGCCCCCATCAAGAACGAGGCCGACAACGGCGAAGCGAATCTGCGCGGCACGCTGGCGATGGCTCGAACCGGCGTTGTCGACAGCGCTACGTCGCAGTTCTTTATCAATCTGCGCGACAACGATTTTCTCAACCACGGTGGCCGCGATTTCGGTTACGCGGTATTCGGCAAAGTCAGCGACGGACTCGATGTAGTCGACAAGATCGCGAAGGTAGCAACCGGCAATCGGGCTGGTCACTCCGACGTTCCGATCGAGGCCGTCACAATTCTCGAAGTCACGATCGACGACTGATTACGCAGAGCAGCATGTCCGCAAAAAACCTCAGCCGCGATGCGCGCCACCTGGCCCTGCCGCAGATAGGCCAGGATGGTCAACGCAGGATCGGCGAAGGCAGCGCGCTGCTGATCGGTGTTGGTGGCATCGGTTGCGCCGCGGCGACGTATCTCGCGTCCAGCGGCATCGGACGCCTGATGCTCTGCGACTTCGATCGCGTCGATGAGACGAATCTCGGTCGCCAGGTCCTCTACGGGCCCGGCAATGTTGGCGATCTCAAGGCCGACGTGGCGGCCGCGAGGTTGCGGAAGGTGAATCCGAGTGTCGACATCGTCTCGATTCCGGTTCGGCTTACGCCCGAGGCGCTGGCCGAAGCGGTGGCGCAGACCGATGTTGTTCTGGATGGCTGTGACAACTTCAGCACCCGCTTCCAGGTCAACGATGCCTGCGTCGCCGCCAGTCGGCGCCTGATTACCGGTTCGGCCATACGATTCGAAGGTCAGCTCGCCGTCTTCGGGCCTGACTACAGGGAATCGCCCTGTTACCGCTGCCTGTATGTCGAGGCGGACGAGTCGCTCGGTAACTGCGCGGGCAACGGCGTGCTCGCGCCGGTACCGGGCGTCATCGGCACGATGATGGCGGCAGAGGCGCTGAAGTTCCTGGCCGGCATCGGCACCGCGGCACCCCTGCTGCGACTCTACGATGCCGCGGAGACCGAGTTTCATCATCTCGCTGTACGAAAACGCGGTGATTGCCCGGCGTGCGCGGCAAGCGCCTGAGCCTTGTCGGCCTGCTACAGGCCGCCGCGATCGTCACGGTCGCATTCTCTTTCGTCACGATTTTCGATTCGGCGCATCGCCTTATCGCGCTCTTCTCACATTTCAGGCTGCAATACCTGGGCGTTTCCCTGTCGTTGTTGATCGTTTTTGCAATATTGCGGCAGGCACGATATGGCGTCCTGCTGTCCGTTGCCGTCGCGGTCAATGCAAGCTATGTCGTTCCCTGGTACCTGGGAGCAACGGGGGCCGATGCCTCCGACGCCATTACGCTGATGAACGCGAACGTATTCGCGAGAAATGACAGCTACGAAAGGCTCACGGGCTTGATTGACGCGGAACGGCCGGATGTGATCCTGCTTCAGGAGATCTCTCCGGATTGGCTTGCCGCGCTTCAATCGATTCAGGGCGACTATCCGTTCAGCTACGCAGAACCGAGGCTCGATGCCTTTGGCATCGCGATATTTTCGCGACTGCCGTTCGAATCAGTCCACCATGTAGACAGCCCTCCGCTGGGGTATCCGACCCTCGTTGCGACCCTCATCGTAAATGGCCAGGCCGTGACACTGGTTAACACGCACGCCATGGCGCCACTGACGCCATCCGGTTTCGAGGCACGCAACGAACAGCTGAGAAGCGTTGCCCGGATCGCGAAAGCCGTGCACGGCGCGCTCATCCTGGCCGGTGATTTCAATACCAGCATGTGGAGTCCAGCCTACCGTGAACTGGAAAAAACCACCGGTCTCAGCAGCGTCCGTCGCGGCAGGGGCGTGCTGCCGACCTGGCCGACTTTCATGCCATTCGCGATGATTCCCATCGATCACATCCTGGTGTCGGATGAGATTCGCGTCGTCGAGACGAGGCGCGGCGCACATTTCGGCTCCGACCATCTGCCATTGATCGTCAGCTTCGCCGTTGGCGGCTGACGCGTATCCGGACTACGGATCCCGTAATAGTGAAACGCGCAGGATGACCGGATTGGAGAGCCCTCCCGGCAATCGGTTCTCCGCATCGAAGCGGTTCCAGTGGCTGTTGGCCACGAAGTAGAAATCGCCACCCGTAACGACGCCGAGCGTGGGCTCGTCGAACTCCTCGAGATTGGCGGCTATGGTTCTCGCCGAGGTAATCGACAGACCGTCGTCATCGAGCCGCAGCGCGATCACGCGATTCGGCTGAATGCCGTTTTGTATCGCAATAAGCTCGTCGCCGTGACGGTAGAGGCCGTCGATTCCGTAGTCCGTGACGTTCGCCTGAATCCCGACCTTGACGATTTCTGCGGTCGCCAGCGTCAGCCGATACAGTCCACCGGTGTAATCGGCGACGTAAAGAAATCGTCCGCTGCCATCCAGCACGAGGCCTTGCGGTGATCCGAAGACACCGGCGTCAGTCACAACATTGAATTCTCCGCTGGCAGGGTCGAAGCGATACAACACACCGCTGAGGCTGTCGCTCGTGTAGATCAATCCATTCGGCGCAATGACGAGGTCACCCAGAATCCGCGGACCGTCCGAGGCCGGCAGCAGCGCCCGGTGGGAAATCTCGCCTGTCTTCACGTCGTAGCGAAACAGGCCGCTGCGCCCTTGCGACGCATCGGCGCCCGGGAACTGCGGCACCGCGGCGCTGGCGAACCAGAGGCCGCCGTTCGCATCGAAACGCATGCCGAACACGCTCCAGTGGCCATTTTCCGGCGTGCTCAATATGTTGGGCGGGTCATCCAGGCGCACAAGCTCGCCGCGCCGGATACTGCCGAGGTACAGCCGACCCTCGGCGTCGATAGCGATCCCCTCCGGTATAAAGTCCGCGGCTTCGATCGTGCCCGCGACCTCGGCATAGCCCAGCGGTTCGTGGAGCCGCTTTATCGCGTCGGCATAGTCCGCCCATTCAAGCAGTTCTCTGAGCGATGCAAACTCGTCGAGATCAGCAACACCGAAATCGATGCCGACGGAGAGCAGGTCCTGCAGGGTCTGCAGCGAGGCAACGGGATCGTCGTCGAGCGCCTGCGCCAACGCAAGATTGAACAGGGCACCCGGGTAGCCTGGCCTGGCGGCCAGCGCCTTTCGAGCTGCGATCCGCATGGCGGCGAAGTCGGCCTGCTGATAGGCGGCCACGAGGTCGCTCCGTGCATCGCCGTAGTCATCGGCGCGCAGCGATGGAGCGAGGAACGGCAGTAGTGCGCAGGTCGCCAGGACGAGGCGTCTCACGAGCATGCCGCTGAGGATACGCGTCAGTGTCATAGAATTCTCCGCTGCCTTCGTACAGCGATGATACGCCAGGCGCCGCCAGACGTTGAACAGCGGCCGGATTCTATTCAAACGCCGCGGCTTCGGTTACGCTGCCTCTGTGCCTGCCCTCGGGGCATTGCGCGAGGCGTGAGATCGACACCTGGCGCCGGAGCGTGGACACGGAACAGGGCCGCGAGCGCCTTGCAATCGCGCAAGTGGCCGTTGCCAGATTGTGACGGGGAGAACTCGATGTATGCAGACTCGATGACGAAAAGCGATGCGTTCCGCGTTATCTGCTTTGGCCTGCTGGCAATTTTCCTGACCGCCTGCTCGAGCCCAGAGTCCCCGGAGGCATCGCTCGCGATCAAGGGTGCGCGCGTCTGGACCGGCGATTCGACGCAGGCCTGGGCCGAGGCGGTCGCCGTGCAGGGCGATGAGATCATCGCGGTCGGGACGACAGCCGAGATCGACAAGCTGATTGGCGCCGATACAGAAGTGATCGATGCGCACGGCGGCATGCTGGTCCCGGGACTCATCGATGCTCACGTGCACTTCCTGGATGGTGGCAGCGCACTGGCTTCGGTGCAGCTTCGGGATGCCGCGACCCCGGAGGAATTCACGAATCGTATTGCCGACTTTGCGAGCAAGGCTGAGCCCGGCGAATGGATCACCGGTGGTACCTGGGATCACACGAACTGGGGCGGCGAGCTGCCCCGTCGCGACTGGATCGATACGGTGACGCCGGAGAATCCAGTCTGGGTCGTGCGTCTCGACGGTCACATGGGGGTCGGCAATTCCGTGGCACTGCGCCTCGCCGGCGTGGACGCGGAAACACCGGACATCGCCGGTGGCGAGATTGTCCGCGATGCGGATGGCAGGCCAACCGGAGTGCTGAAGGACAACGCAATGGACCTCGTCCTGGACGCGATGCCGGCACCCACGGACCGCCAGCTTGACGGATACCTCGAAGCGGCCATGCAGTATGTGGCGAGCAACGGTGTCACCAGCGTTCACGATATGTTCGATGGCACGTCCGATGGCTGGAGGGCGCTGGAAACCTATCGACGAGCTGAGGCCGGCAGCCGGCTAATTACCAGAGTCTACCTGTCTATACCGCTGGTGGATTGGGAGAGGCTCAGCAGTTACGTCGCCGAGCATGGACGCGGCAACGAATGGCTGAAGATCGGCGGCGTCAAGGGATTCATGGATGGCTCACTGGGCTCGCACACGGCGGCCTTCCTGGAGCCGTACGCCGACAAGCCCGACGACAGCGGTTTTCTTCTCGCACCGCTCGATGAACTGCGTCAAAGGATTGCAGGCGCCGACGCGGCAGGATTGCAGCTCAACGTGCACGCCATCGGCGACAAGGCGATTCGCGATTTGCTGGACATCTACTACGATGTCGAGCAGGCAAACGGGCCGAGGGACCGGCGCTTTCGAATGGAGCATGCGCAGCACATTCATCCGGGTGATCTACCGAGATTCGCTATTCAGAACGTAATCGCGAGCATGCAGCCCTACCATGCCATCGATGACGGCCGCTGGGCTGAAGACGTGATCGGTTCCGCGCGCGCAAGAACCACCTACGCATTCAAGTCCTTGATAGACGGCGGCGCGCAGGTCGCGTTTGGCAGCGACTGGTACGTCGCGCCGGCCTCTCCGCTGCAGGGCATATACGCGGCAGTAACTCGCCGTACCCTGGATGAAAGGAACCCCGATGGCTGGGTTCCTGAGCAGAAGATCTCCCTTGAGCAGGCGCTGCGCGCCTACACCTATGAGGGCGCCTTTGCCTCGTTCGAGGAAGACATCAAAGGCATGCTGAAGCCCGGGATGCTGGCCGACATGGTGTTGCTCGATCGCGACCTGACCGCCATTGAAGCGCCGGAAATTCGCGATGCCGTGGTGCTGAAGACCATCGTCGGCGGACGGGTAGTCTTCAGCCGCTAGTCCTGGGAGCGGATGTTTCCGGAATGATAGAATCGATACTGTGATGCGATACTTCAAGCGACTGCACGACGGCTGCGAGCCGCCCGGCCTCGAACGGGCGATTTTGCGACGCCTTCCCAGGGCCTTGATTGTCGGGACCCTGATTCCGGTGAGTCTCTCGGGACTTGTGCGGATCATGCCACGGCCCGCGGGTGCCGATGCGGCCAAGGCAATCCTCGACGTGGACATCTTCGCCTTTGCCAGCGCCCTGACCTTCTGGGCCGCCGTACTGACGGTGGCAATCGGCTGTGTCGTCGTCGCCATCATGAAGGGTCCGGCGTATGTCGCCGACGCCTACCCGGTAGCACATGCAAACCGGCCCCGGGAAAGAAATGACGATGATTCCGGATCGGCGAACAGCGCAATGACGCCATCGGACCAAACAGGAACTTTCGAGAACCGAAACCAGGAGCGCTAGGCTGCGTCCGCCGTATCGGCTGAATCGGCCGTCGCCGGATCGTAGCCGAGACTGGGCGCCAGCCACCGTTCGGCATCGGCAATGCTGACGCCCTGTCGCCGGGCATACGACTCGACCTGGTCACGCCCGATCCTGCCAACCGCGAAATAGCGCGCGTCAGGGTGCGCGAAATAGAAGCCGCTGACGGCCGCCGTCGGGTACATCGCGTAGGACTCGGTGAGCCGCAGGCCGATGTTCGCCTCGACATCGAGTAGCTGCCACAGCTTGCTCTTCTCGGTGTGATCCGGGCAGGCCGGGTAGCCCGGCGCGGGCCGGATTCCGCGGTATTTTTCGGCGATCAGGTCCTGGTTCGTCAGCATCTCGTCGGCCGCATAGCCCCAGAATTCGCGGCGCGTGCGAAGGTGCATGTATTCGGCGAGCGCTTCAGCGAGGCGATCCGCCAGCGCCTTGAGAATTATTGCGCTGTAGTCATCGTGCGCCTTCTCGAAGCGTTCGACGTGCTCGTCGATCCCTATTCCCGCCGTAACCGCGAAACCGCCCACGTAGTCGACGCGTCCCTGATCAGCCGGAACAATGAAGTCGGCAAGACAGGACTGGGGATGTCCGTCCGCTTTGGCGCGCTGCTGACGCAGGTGTACCAGGCGCTGCGCCACGGTGTTGCGCTGCGGGTCGGCGTAAACCAGGACATCGTCGTGATCTGCCGAATTCGCAGAATAGAATCCGATCACCGCCCGCGCCTGCAGCCATTTCTCGTCGATGATCCGGTCCAGCATCGTCGTCGCATCATTAAAAAGTGACGTGGCTGCCTCACCGACGGTCTTGTCGCTGAGAATCTGCGGATACCTGCCGTGGAACTCCCAGGCGTTGAAGAACGGCATCCAGTCGATGAATTCGCGCAGGAGCCCTAGATCGATATTGTCGAAAACCCGGTTGCCCTGGAACCCGGGCTCGGGCGGCGAATAGCTTTTCCAGTCGCACAGGTGCTTGCGCGCACGCGCCTCGTTGATCGACAGCTGTGGCGAAAGTCGCTTCTTCTTCGAATGCTCGTTGCGGCGGCGCGCATTGTCCTTTCGTGTCTTCGCGATCAGTGCCGCACAGGTATCCGGTTCCACCAGTGCCTGTGCGATGCCGACCGACCGTGAAGCATCCTTGACGTAGATGACCGGTCCCTCGTAGCGGGGCTCTATCTTGACCGCCGTATGTGCAGGCGAGGTCGTGGCGCCGCCGATCAAAAGCGGCAGCGTGAAACCGAGGCGCTGCATTTCGCTCGCAACGTGCACCATCTCGTCGAGCGACGGTGTTATCAGGCCGGACAGGCCAATGATATCGGCCTTTTCGCGCTTCGCGGCTTCCAGGATCTTGTCGCAGGAAACCATGACCCCGAGATCGACAACTTCGAAGTTGTTGCACTGCAGGACCACACCGACAATATTCTTGCCAATATCGTGTACATCGCCTTTCACCGTGGCCATGATGATCTTGCCATTCGACGTGATCTTGCCGCCCTTCTCCTCCTCGATATACGGCACCAGGTGGCCCACGGCTTTTTTCATGACGCGGGCCGACTTCACGACCTGCGGCAAGAACATCTTGCCCTCGCCGAACAAATCGCCGACAACGTTCATGCCGGCCATTAGCGGTCCTTCGATTACGTCGAGCGGCCGATCCGCACCGAGGCGCGCCTCCTCCGTGTCTTCGATAACGAATTCGTCAATGCCGTTGACCAGCGCATGTTCCAGGCGTTTCTCGACAGCGTTTTCACGCCAGGACAGATCCTGCCCCCTGGCGACAGTACTGCTCGCCTGCCCCTTGTAGTTCTCGGCCACGGCCAGCAGATTGTCGGTGCCTTCGGGATCGCGATTCAGGATGACGTCCTCGACCGCGTTGCGAAGATCCTCGGGCAGGTCATCGTAGATGGCGAGCTGCCCCGCATTGACGATACCCATGTCCATGCCGGCGCGAATCGCGTGATAGAGAAAGACGGAGTGAATCGCCTCGCGCACGATGTTGTTGCCACGAAAAGAGAACGACACGTTGCTGACGCCACCGCTCACCAGCGCGTGCGGCAGCGTCGCCTTGATCTGCCTCGTGGCCTCGATGAAATCCAGGCCGTAACTTGCATGCTCCTCGATACCGGTGGCCACGGCGAATATGTTCGGATCGAAGATGATGTCGGACGGATCGAAGCCGACCTTTTCGGTCAGGACCTTGTACGAGCGCTGGCAGATACTGACTTTCCTCTCGATCGTATCCGCCTGCCCCTTTTCGTCGAAGGCCATGACGATGACCGCCGCACCGTAGTCGCGGCAGAGCTGCGCATGCTGAATAAAGGCGGCTTCGCCTTCTTTCAGGCTGATGGAATTCACGACAGCCTTGCCCTGCACGCACTTCAGGCCCGCCTCGATAACCGACCACTTCGACGAGTCGATCATTATCGGCAGGCGTGCGACGTCGGGCTCCGAGGCAATGAGATCCAGGAAGGTCACCATGGCCTTCTCCGAGTCGAGCATGCCCTCATCCATGTTGACGTCGATGACCTGCGCGCCGTTGTCCACCTGCTGGCGTGCCACGGCGACGGCCGCCGTGTAGTCGTCAGCCTCGATCAGGCGCCTGAATACGGCCGATCCGGTGACGTTGCAGCGTTCACCGACGTTGACGAACAGGTCGTCGGGACCGATGTTGAACGGCTCCAGTCCCGCGAGCCGGCATTTGACCGGCACCGTCGGCGGGCGCCGCGGTGCCCTGCCGCGCACGGCCTCGCCGAGCGCCCGAATGTGATCCGGTCGCGTGCCGCAGCAGCCGCCGACCACGTTGACGAGCCCGCTACTCGCGAACTCGCCAACGACGGCCGCCATTTCCTCCGGCGACTCGTCGTATTCGCCGAACTCGTTCGGCAGTCCGGCATTCGGGTGCGCGCTCACGCGCGTGTCCGCCACGCGCGACAGTTCGGCAACATAGGGCCTGAGTTCACTGGCGCCGAGCGCGCAGTTCAGGCCGATCATGAACGGATTGATGTGCCGCAGCGAGTTCCAGAACGCCTCGGTGGTCTGGCCCGACAGGGTGCGTCCCGACGCGTCTGTGATGGTTCCCGAGATCATGACGGGCAGTTCGACACCGGTCGCCCTGAAGCTGCGCTTCAGCGCGACGATCGCGGCTTTCGCATTGAGCGTGTCGAAAATCGTCTCGATCATCAGGAAATCGACGCCACCCTCGATCAGTGCGCGCGCCGCGGTCTCGTAAGTGTCGGCGAGTTCGTCGAAACGGATATTGCGGAATCCCGGGTCGTTCACGTCGGGCGAAATCGACGCCGTACGATTCGTCGGCCCGAGCACGCCAGCCACGAATCGCTGCACACCGCTCTTCGCGCTGTGCGCATCGGCCAGCTCCCGCGCAATCCGCGCCGACGCCATATTGAGCTCGGCAACCAGCGACTCCATGCCGTAGTCGGCCATCGACGGCGCGTTCGAGTTAAAGGTGTTCGTCTCGATAATGTCGGCACCGGCTTCGAGGAACTGGCTGTGAATCTCGCGAATCACCTCGGGCCGCGTAATCGACAGGAGATCGTTGTTGCCCTTCAGGTCGCGGCCGAAATTGGCGAATCGTTCACCCCGGTAGTCGTCCTCGCCAAGACCGAAGCCCTGGATCATCGTGCCCATGGCGCCGTCGAGCAGCAGGATCCGCTCGTCGAGCGATTGCATCAGGGTTTTTATACGCTGCTTGCGTTCCATCGCCTTACCCTTACGCCGCCGCTTGCTTTGAACGCACGCCGAGGGCATGGCATATCGCGTACGTCAGCTCGGAACGATTGAGGGTATAAAAGTGGAATTCATGGATACCCTCCTTCTGCAGTGCCCGGACCTGTTCGATCGCGACGCTCGCCGCGATCATCTGCCGGGTTGCCTCGTCATCGTCGAGACCTTCGAAACGATTTCGCAACCAGTCCGGCACGCTCGCACCGCACATGTCGGCGAAGCGTTCCAGCTGCGGGAAGCGGGTGATCGGCAAGATGCCGGGCACGATCGAGGACTCGATTCCGGCAGCGCCGCAGCGATCGCGAAACCGCAGATACACGTCGGTATCGAAGAAAAACTGCGTGATAGCACGTGACGCGCCTGCTTCGAGCTTGCGCTTCAGGTTTTCCAGGTCGAATTCGGCGCTCGGCGCCTCCGGATGCATCTCGGGATAGGCGGCAACCGAAATGTCGAAATCGGCAATCTTCGTCAGCCCTTCGACGAGATCGCCTGCATAGGCGTAACCATCCGCGTGCGGAACATAGGCACCGCTACCTTTGGGCGCATCGCCGCGTAGCGCCACCAGGTGACGCACGCCCATGTCCCAGTACTCGCGCGCAATATCGTCGATCTCGCCGCGGCTCGCGCCGATGCAGGTCAGGTGCGGGGCCGGCGTCAGATTTGTATCGCTGATAATACGCTGCACCGCCGCGTGCGTGCGTTCCCGGGTCGATCCGTCGGCACCGTAAGTCACCGACACGAACGCAGGATCGAGGTCAGCCAGCCGCTGGATAGACGACCACAGCGTCGCCTCCATCGCCTCCGTGCTCGGCGGGAAAAATTCAAAGGACACGGATGGCCTTTCCGAGGTGTCTGTCGACATGTGCCTGTCTGCCTGGTTCATGCCGCGGCACTTCTATGGTCGGCGGGCGTTGCAACGGCGAGCAACCAGTCGGGATCGCGCTCGGGAATCAGCCGTGGGCGTGCGATGCGCATGCCGGTCGTCGCTGCCCAGTCGGTGAAGTCCTGTTTCAAGTCCGCGATGTCGTCGTCGATGAGCGAGGCCAGCAGCAGGATACGGCCGCCCGGCCTGAGCAGGCGACGCGCCTCGGCCAGCGCTTTCTCCGGCTGCCCTGCAGCCGTCAATACGTCATCCAGGATGATCGTGTCGAATTCGGCGTCCGCGAAGGGCAGGGCGTACATGTCGCCCTGCCGCAGCGTGCAATTGGGCAAGCCTGCCAGCAACACCTGCGCGCGCGCGAGTCGCCGTGCCGCCGGGTCCGTATCGACACCCACGACACGATGCGCCCGGGAAGCGAGCAGTTTCAACAGGCGTCCCTCACCACAGCCGATATCCAGCAAGTCGCCCAGCGCATGCGAAACCGTCAGCGCGAGCAGCGCCCGGTGCAGCCGTCGGTCCGAATCCGACGCCGGCGCCGCATCCTCATGCGCACGCAGTTCACGCAGGCGCTTCCGATCCCTGGCGAACTCCGGCTCATCCTCCGGCAAAAGCGCAAGCAGGCGGCGCCTCACGACCGGGTCGCCATCCTTCATCGGCACCCGGTAGTAGACGAAGTGGCCATCGCGAAATCGCCGCAGCAGATCGACGTCGCAGAGTTGCTTCAGATGCTGCGAAATCCTCGGCTGGCTCTGGCCGGTAACCGCCGTCAGTTCTGACACGCTGCATTCGGCCGCCGCGCACAGGGATACGATCCGAACCTTGACCGGATCCGACAAGGCCTTGAATTGCAGCAGCAGGTTCTTGCTTGAGGGCTTCATATAAAAATATAACGATTAATGCATATTCACTGAACGACAGTATAACGCACTGTTTCCGGTTGCACCAACGGCCGTTCCACCCTCTCCCCTATTGAACCGAATCAGGGCCCCTGACCACGTTCTCGACGAACAGCCGTTCGACGTCCACCGCATCGAACCGCCGTTCGCGTCCGCAATACTCGCAGATGACCTCGATAAGGCCTTCCGCTGCCAGCGTTGCGCGCGCCTCCGCTTCGCCGAGCATCTTCAACACGTCCTCGGTTCGTGCCTGGGAGCAGCGACACCGGAAGCTCACAGGGCGGGCTTCGTACACGCGCACATCGTCCTCCGCAAACAGCTTGCCGATCAACGACAGGCCGGCTTCGCCTTCGAAGTCACGGCTGCTGAGGGTTTCGGCCAGGCAATGCAGGCGATTCCAGTCATCCGGGTCGATGGGATGGCCCGGTACCTGCTGCAAAAGCACCCCGGCAGCCAGTTCTGCGTTGGCGACCAGCGCGATATGGCTCGGCACCTGCACGGAACGCGAGAAATAGTGTTCGAGACTGGCCGCCAGCGACTTGTCGTCGATATCGACGATGCCCTGGTACGGCCGCTGTCCGTTGTCCACCGTAACGGCACAATGGCCTTGTTCAATGAGCTCGCCGAATTTCTCGGCATTGCTTTCGGCGCTCGTCGCGGCCATGCCGCGAAGATCGAGATCGCTGGTGCACTGCATCACCAGCATGCGCAGATCGCCACGGCTTTGAATCTGCAACGTTATGACGCCCTCGAACTTCAGACTCTGCGCAATGAGGCCGGTCGCGGCGGCGGCGTGGCCAAGCGTCTCGGTAACGAGCGCATTGTAGTGGTGGTCACGCAGCATGCGGCGCCACGAGCGCGACAAATGAATGAGTGCACCCCGCACCGGCAGCGTTTCGAAGCCGAATGGAATAACCGTGTCGGCGGAAATGCCAGCGTACTGATTCATTAGTGTCCTGTTTGCCTGGTTCGCTACCTTTCAGAAAGCCTGCGCCTCCCAGGACGCGCTGCTGGGAACGCTGAGCGCAAGCGAACCAGGCAAACAGGACACTAATCGCCGAGTTTTTCCTTGAGGATCCGGTTGACCTGGCCGGGGTTCGCCTGGCCCTTGGTTGCCTGCATTACCTGCCCGACGAAGAAACCCATGAGCTTGTGTTTTCCCGCCTTGTATTCCGCGACCTGGCCGGGATTCGATGCAATCACCTGCTCGACCACGGCCCCGATAGCCGAACTGTCGGTAATCTGCTTGAGGCCCTGGGATTCGATAACAGCGTCGGCATCTGCATCGCCCTCCCACATCGCCTCGAAAACCTGCTTGGCAATCTTGCCGGAGATCGTATTGTCATGGATACGCGTTAGCAGCCCCGCCAGCGCCTGCTGCCGACACTCTGCTGGCACCGATCTCGAGGCCATCGCGGTTCAGCGCGGCGGACAGGTCTCCGATGACCCAGTTAGCGACCAGCTGCGGCTTCGCCTCCGTGGCGGCGGCCGTCGCCTCGTAGAAATCGGCGGTCGCGCGCGACGCGGTGAGCAGGTCGGCGTCGTCTGCCTTCAGCCCGAACTGATCAACGAAGCGGCGTTGCTTGGCGTCGGGCAGCTCCGGCAGCTGTTTGCGAACGGCCTCGATGTACTCTGCGCTAATCTCGACCGGCAAGAGATCCGGGTCCGGGAAGTAACGATAGTCGTGCGACTCTTCCTTGGAGCGCATCGAACGCGTCTCGTCCTTGTCGGAGTCGTAGAGACGCGTCTCCTGCACGATCTCGCCGCCGTCTTCGATGATGTCGATTTGCCGCTCGATCTCGAAGTTGATGGCGCGTTCGACAAAACGAAAGGAGTTCAGGTTCTTGGTCTCGGTGCGCGTGCCCAGTGTTTGCTGGCCCTGCGGCCGCACCGACACGTTGGCGTCGCAGCGAAACGACCCTTCCTGCATATTGCCGTCCGAGATACCGAGGTAACGCACGATCGTGTGAATCTTGCGCATGTAGGCGACGGCCTCTCTTGCCGAACGCAGGTCCGGCTCGGAGACGATCTCTAGTAACGGCGTGCCGGCACGATTCAGGTCTATGCCGGAGGAGCGATCGAGCCCTTCGTGAATCGACTTGCCCGCGTCTTCTTCGAGATGCGCGCGTGTAATACCGATGCGCTTCTTCTTACCCTCGTCATCGGGAACAAAGAGTTCGCCATGCTCGACGATCGGCAGTTCAAACTGGCTGATCTGATAGCCCTTCGGCAGGTCCGGATAGAAGTAGTTCTTGCGCGCAAACACCGATCTCGGCGCAACCCTCGCATTCACCGCCAGCCCGAACATTGTCGCCATGTGCACGACTTCCTCATTCAGAACCGGCAGCACCCCTGGATACCCCAGGTCCACCAGGCATGCCTGCGTGTTCGGCGCCGCGCCGTAGGCTGTCGATGCGCCGGAAAAGATTTTCGACCGCGTGGCGAGCTGCGCGTGAATCTCGAGGCCAATGACGACTTCCCAGCCAGAGCGCTTCACCGGAAATCCTCCGGGCAAGCCTTGTGAAAATCGGTGTGCTGCTGGTACTGATGCGCGCAACGCAGCAGCGTCTCCTCCGCAAAATGTGCTGCGACCAGGTGCAGGCCAACGGGTAAATCATCAACGAAGCCGCAGGGAACCGAAATCCCGGGCAATCCGGCGAGGTTCGCGCCGATCGTGTAGATGTCGTTCAGATACATCGTGATCGGGTCGTCGACCTTGTCACCCAGCCTGAACGCCGGTGTCGGCGAGGTCGGGCCCGCAATCACGTCGACGTCGGCGAATGCTGATCGAAAGTCGTCGGCGATGAGGTGGCGCACCTGCTGCGCCTTAAGGTAGTAGGCGTCGTAATAACCCGCCGACAACACGTAGGTGCCGGTCATGATGCGACGTTTGACCTCGTCGCCAAATCCTTCACCGCGGCTGCGGCAGTAAAGATCGAAAAGGTCCTCCGCGTTCTCCGCGCGATGACCAAAGCGCACGCCATCGAATCGCGACAGGTTGGACGAACACTCCGCGGGGGCAACAACGTAGTAAGTCGGGACGGACAGGTCGAGATTCGGCATGTCCACTTCGACGGTCGTCGCACCCAGGGACTCCAGCACCGTGATCGCATCCCTGACGCGCTCGCCGCATTGCGGATCGAGGCCTGCGTCGAAATGCTGCCGCACGATTCCGACCCGCAGGCCCTTGATCGACTGACCGAGCCCTGCCACGTAGTCGGGGACCGGTTGATCGATGGAAGTGGAATCCCGCTCGTCGAATCCGGCCATAACGGCCAACAGGCGTGCGGCATCCTCGGCCGTGCGCGTGATGACGCCGGCCTGGTCGAGGCTCGACGCGAACGCGATCATGCCGTAGCGAGACACGCGCCCGTAGGTCGGCTTGATCCCTACGGTCCCGGTCAGCGCGGCCGGCTGGCGAATCGAGCCGCCGGTATCCGTTCCCGTAGCGGCCGGCGCGAAGCGTGCGGCCACCGCCGCCGCCGAGCCCCCGGATGAGCCACCGGGCGAGTAATCGACATTCCAGGGATTGCGAACCGGACCGAAGAAACTCGTTTCGTTCGATGAACCCATCGCAAACTCGTCCATGTTGGACTTGCCCAGTACGATGGCGCCGGCGGCGGCCAGCTTCTCGACGACCGTTGCATCGTAGGGCGATATGAAATTGTCCAGCATTCTGGAGCCACAGGTCGTCTTGACGCCGCGCGTGCAGAAAATGTCTTTGTGAATGATCGGTAAACCGTTGAGCGCACCGGCCTTGCCCGCTGCTCTCGCCTTGTCGGCGGCGGCGGCAGCCAGTAGCGCTTCCTCCGCCGTCACCGTGATGAACGCGTTGAGTTTCGCGTCCAGCTCGCCGATACGCGCAAGCAGGGCCTCGGTCAGTTCGACCGACGTAAAATCGCCGCGCCGTAGCCCCTCCGCGAGCTCGGTCATCGACTGCGCATACAGCACGTCCGGCCCGCTGCTCATTCGATCACTTTGGGTACGAGATAGAGACCGTCGGAAATGGCTGCCGCGTTCTCCTGCAGGTAATCGCGTTGATTTGCCTCGGTGACCTCGTCGGGCCTCAGTCGCTGGGCCGCGTGCAGCGGGTGCGCCATCGGCACTACGTCACGCGTATCCGCCTGCGACAATTGATCGACGAAATCGACGATACTGGAGAGCTTCCTGACGCTTTCGGCGTACTCGTCTTCGGTGAGTTCGAGCCTCGCCAGAATCGCGATGTGCTTGACCTGTTCTTTGCTGAGAGACACGGGGCTTTTCCGGCGTTCAAAAACTGGATGTGAGGGTTGTTGGAGCCGCCGTGTTTGGCGGGCCCGCAATAATACACCGCGCCTTGTGCAATGTCCTGCGCATTGTTAGATTACCCCGTTAATCCTGATTCGAGACCCCGCCCCGACATGTTCAAGAATATTCTGGGTTATTTTTCCAATGACCTGTCCATTGACCTTGGCACAGCCAATACGCTGATTTACTCGCGGGGCCATGGCATTGTGCTCGACGAACCATCGGTGGTGGCGATTCGAGAGGATTCCGGACGGGGCGGCCGCGTGGTGGAGGCGGTCGGCATGGAAGCGAAGAACATGCTGGGCCGTACGCCGGGCAATATCACCGCGATCCGGCCCCTGAAGGACGGGGTTATTGCGGACTTCACGGTTACCGAGAAAATGCTGCAGCACTTCATCCGCAAGGCCCACCAGTCGCGCTATTTCCGACCGAGCCCACGAGTCCTGATTTGCGTCCCGTACGGCTCCACGCAGGTCGAGCGGCGCGCGATCCGGGAATCCGCGGAGGGTGCCGGCGCGCGCAAGGTCTATCTTATCGATGAGCCGATGGCCGCCGCAATCGGCGCCGGCATGCCCGTCCACGAGGCGCGAGGCTCCATGGTGCTCGATATCGGTGGCGGCACCTCCGAAGTGGCCGTAATTTCGCTGAACGGTATCGTCTATGCCGCCTCAGTCAGGATCGGCGGTGATCGATTCGACGAGGCGATTACCAACTACGTTCGCCGCAACTATGGCATCCTGATTGGCGAGGCCACCGCTGAACGCATCAAGCACGAAATCGGCTCCGCATTCCCTGGCCAGGAGGTCCTCGAGATCTCCGTCAAAGGCCGAAACCTGTCCGAGGGCGTGCCTCGCAGCTTCACGCTCAACAGCAACGAAATTCTCGAGGCATTGCAGGAACCGCTGCAGGGCATCGTCGGGGCCGTCAAGGAAGCACTTGAGCAGACGCCACCGGAGCTGGGGGCCGATGTCGCCGAGCGCGGTATCGTTCTGACCGGCGGCGGCGCCATGCTTCGCGATCTCGACAAGCTGCTCATGGAGGAAACCGGCCTGCCCGTTGTCATTGCCGACGATCCCCTGACCTGCGTTGCCCGTGGTGGCGGCCGCGTAATCGAACTCATGGATGAACACGGCCCCTCCGTATTTGGCCTGGAGTGAGTATCGGCCGGGTCGACTGACGACTGGGCTTCTCTAGGCGATGGTCGACTCGCGACGAAACAGCAGCAACCCTGCCAGGATTCCCGCCCTCGGCGCACGCGCGCTGCTGCTCGTCCTCGCCAGCATCGTGTTGATGTATCTGGATCATCGCGAAAACCACCTCGACACCGTCCGCAGCGGCATCGGCGTTGCCGTGTACCCGATCCAGCTCATCGTCGACGCACCGGTTCGATTCTGGGACTGGCTGGGCGATTCGACGACCTCGCGCAATGAACTGGAACGGGAGCTCAGCCGTTTGAATTCAGAGCGGCTGCTTACCAATGCGCGCTTGCAGCGGTTGACCTCACTCGAGGCCGAGAATGCGCGCCTGCGCGCGCTGCTCGATGCGCGCAACAAGGTTCGCGACGAGATTCGTGTCGCAGAAATCATGGCTGTCGACGCCAATCCCTACGAGCACAACCTTGTCATCGACATCGGCAGCCGGGACGGTGTTTACGACGGTCAGGCCATCGTCAGTGCCGATGGTGTCGTCGGCCAGGTCATCAAGACCGGCCTGATGACGTCGCGAGCCGTGCTGATCAGCGACACCGACCATGCCCTGCCCGTCGAAGTCAACCGCAACGGCCTGCGCACGATCGCCGTGGGCACCGGGGAGATCGATCGGCTCGACCTGCCGTTCCTGCCGAATAATGCCGACATTCGGGCGGGCGACCTGCTGATCACCTCGGGACTGGGCGGCGCGTTCCCGGCCGGCTACCCGGTTGCCGTGGTTGACACGGTCACAAGGATGCCCCAGGAACCGTTTGCCGCCGTTAATGCGAAACCCGCGGCAGCCCTCGATCAGGTTCGCGAAGTCATGCTGATTTGGTCAGCCGCGCCGCAACAGGATGAAGAGGATGCCACGACGGATGAGCCGGCGGATGAATAGGGATCGCGCCTCGAGGCGCCTGCCGGTGATTGGCACACTGGTTGTCGGCCTGATGCTGTCCATCATGCCGCTGCCGGATTCGGTAGCGTCGTTCCGTCCCGACTGGCTGACGCTGTTGGCCATCTTCTGGGCCATGCAGTTGCCGCGCAGCTGGAGCGTCGGCAGTGCCTGGATCGTTGGCATCATTCTCGACGTTTCCTACGGAACCCTGCTCGGACAGCACGCGCTGGCCCTGTGTGTGATCGTCTTCGTGACGGTGCGTTTTCACCTGCTGATGCGCGTGTTCCCCTTGCTGCAATTGACGGCGACCGTCTTCGCCCTGTTGGCGCTGTATCAGTTCCTGCTGTTCTGGATAAACGGCGTGGCCGGTGTTTCATCGGCGTCGATCAACTACTGGGGGCCGGTAGTGACCGGTACCGTGATCTGGCCATTCCTTTATATGTTCCTTTCTGGAGTACGCTACCGCGTGCGGGCGGGCGCCTAGTGTCCTGTCCGGGATCTTTTTGCTTGTGAGTGCGACATGAGCCTGCTGTCTCCGATCAAGGACCATCACTCCGAGCGACGATTGTTCGTCAGCCGTGTGCTGCTCTCGGCAGTGCTTGCCGTTGTAATGGTCGGCCTCGTGATCGCCAGGCTGGTGCAGCTGCAAGTCGTTGACCACGAGCTGTTCGCCGAGAAGGCACAGGGCAACCGGGTTCGTATCGAACCCGTCGCGCCGATCCGCGGCCTCATTTTCGATCGCCGGGGTCGCGTGGTTGCCGAGAACCTGCCGGCGTACCAGCTGGAACTCATTCCCGAGCAGGTCGAAGATCTCGATGACACGCTGACGAGGCTCGCCGCCCTGAACCTGATAGCGGAGGAGGATATCGACAACATAAAGGAACTCAGCCACAGCGGGCCGCGGTTTCGTCCCGTAACGCTGAAGTTCCGCCTCACCGAGGAAGAAATTGCCAACTTCGCCATTCAGCGGCCACGCTTTCCGGGTGTCGACTTCCAGCCGCGCCTGGTACGCCACTATCCGGATGGCGAGGCCGTCGCACATGCGGTTGGTTACGTCGGCGCCCTGAGCAGCGCCGACTTACAGGTACTTGATGCAGCCCGGTATGCGGGTACCTCCCATACCGGCAAGACCGGCGTCGAGAGCAGTTTCGAGTCGAATCTGCACGGCGCGGCCGGCTTTCGCCACCTCATCACCAACGCGCGCGGCCGGCAGATTCCCAGTGACTCCAGCGACCTGCTGGACGCGCTGCCCGAGGACGAGAAGCCGGCGCCGGGCTCGAACATCTACCTCAGTATCGACCTGGAACTGCAGAAACTCGCTACTCGATTATTGCAGGGACGGCGCGGGGCCATCGTGGCGCTGGATCCGCAAAGCGGCGAAATACTCGCGCTGGTCAGTGCCCCGTCCTTCGATCCCAACCTCTTCGCCGTTGGCATGAGTACCGCCCAATACGGTGAATTGCAGGGCAACCTGGACCTGCCGCTGTTTAATCGAGCAGTCGTCGGCACGTATCCGCCCGGTTCGACCATCAAACCGATGCTTGCGCTGGCGGCGCTCGAGACCGGCGCGACAAACCTGACCCGCAAGACGGTTTGCCGAGGCTACTTTATGCTGCCGGATACAAGCCATCGCTATCGCGACTGGAAGCCAGAAGGCCATGGGCCGGTGGATCTCCATGACGCCATTGCGCAGTCCTGCGATGTCTATTTCTACGAGATCAGCCAGGACATAGGCATCGACAACATGCACGACTACCTCGATCGATTCGGTCTCGGCAAGAAAACCGGCGTGGATATCGGCGGTGAGAAAACCGGGCTCGTGCCGTCGCGGGACTGGAAGCGATCCGTATTCAGGAATCGTGACGATCAACGCTGGTACAACGGCGAGACGGTCATCGCATCGATTGGCCAGGGCTACATGCTGGCTACGCCGCTGCAACTGGCCGTTGCCACGGCTACGCTGGCAATGCGCGGCGTTCGCTTTCGCCCGCACATGGTCGCGGCGATAGAAGACCCGCTCAGTGGCGAGCGCAAACTGCTTACGCCCGAGCGACTGGCAGATGTCGAGATCAGCAATAGCTTCTATTGGGACAACGTCATCGAAGCGATGCATGACGTAATGCAGGGACCCCGCGGCACCGCGAGGGCGGTCGGCCTGGGTGCGCCCTATGCGATGGCCGGGAAAAGCGGTACGGCGCAGGTTGTTTCGATTGCGCAGGACGAAGAATACGATGAAGAGGCGCTTCTGGAGCGACAGCGCGACCACGCACTGTTCGTCAGCTTCGCGCCGCTGGAAGATCCGCGAATTGCCGTCGCCGTCGTCGTCGAGAACGGCCGCAGCGGCAGCGGTGTTGCGGCCCCGGTCGCAAAAGCCATTATGGACGAATACCTCGGGTACGGTGATCATGCGGCTGAGTGATACGACACGGCTGCTAACATCGAAGGCTGCCCCGTTGTCCGATTTCACCGGGCTCATGCGTCGATTACATATCGATGGTCCGCTGCTCGGCGGCGTCTTGCTGGTCTCCGCATTCGGCCTGTTCATTCTGTACAGCGCCGTGGGTGAAAGCAGCAGGTTGCTCGCCAATCAGGCGGTGCGCCTTGGCGTCGCCTTCGTCGCCATGATCGTAGTCGCACAGATGCCGCCGGACTTTCTGCGACGCTGGACACCTTGGGGGTACATCGCGGGCATCGTACTGCTTGTGCTGGTACTGGTCAGCGGCGAAATGGGTCAGGGCGCGCGACGCTGGCTCGATATTGGTATTCGCTTTCAGCCATCGGAAGCCATGAAGCTCGGCGTGCCGATGATGGTTGCCTGGTATCTGCACGACCGGCAGATGCCGCCAAGGCTGTCCCAGCTCCTGCTGATTGCCGTGCTGATCATTGTACCGACCATCATGATTGCGAAGCAGCCGGACCTGGGTACCGCGCTGCTGATCGCGGCATCCGGCATCATCGTTGTGATTCTGGCCGGCATTTCTTTTCGATTCATTCTCGGGATGGGCGTTCTGGCGATTCCGGGCGCGATGGTGCTATGGACCTTCATGAAGGACTACCAGAAGCAGCGCGTGCTGACGCTGCTCGATCCGGACAGCGACCCGCTCGGTGCCGGTTACAACATTATCCAGTCGAAGATCGCGATTGGTTCCGGCGGGCTGTTTGGCAAGGGCTGGACCAACGGATCCCAGGCACACCTTGAGTTCCTGCCGGAACGCGACACCGATTTTATCTTCGCGGTACTCGGCGAGGAGTTCGGACTGCTCGGTGCGCTCTCGCTGCTGGCTCTCTATATGTTTGTTATCGGCCGAGGGCTGTATATCGCCGTGCAGGCGCACGACACCTACTCCCGGCTGTTGGCCGGATCGATAAGCCTGACCTTTCTCGTCTACGTTTTTGTGAACACGGCAATGGTTACAGGACTCGTTCCGGTTGTCGGGGTGCCTCTGCCGCTGGTCAGCTTCGGCGGGACGTCGATGGTGACCCTCATGGCGGGATTCGGTATTCTGATGTCGATTCACTCTCACCGGAAGCTGTTACCTCACTGATGAAAAACCGATTGCTCGTTGTTGCCGTTCTTTACCTTATGTCCGTCTCCTGCGCGAAAGCCGTTGACGAAGTGGCCCCTGTCTACCTGGACGTCGACAGCCCCAGCGTGGTCGCGTTCATCGACGAAATGGTCGGCACGCACGAATTCGACCGTGACGCGTTGCGCGGCATCCTCGGCCAGGCGGAGATCAAGCAGTCGATCATTCGCAAGATTTCCACGCCCGCCGAGCGGACGCTGAACTGGGCCGAGTACCGCAAGATCTTTATCACCAGGGAGCGCATCAACGCCGGCACATCATTCTGGCGGGAAAATCGCGAAATGCTGCAGCGCATTAGCAGGGAGACCGGGGTTTCGATCGAGATGATCGTCGGTATTATCGGCGTGGAGACCTATTTCGGTCGCATTACCGGCAAGGATCGCGTGCTCGACGCGCTTGCCACGCTGGCTTTCGAATACCCGAAGCGTGCCGGTTTTTTCCGCAATGAGCTGGTGCAGTTCCTGATTCTTGCGCGGGAAGAGGAGCTCGATGCAACGCAGCCGACCGGTTCCTACGCCGGCGCCATGGGGCGGCCGCAATTCATGCCATCGAGTTTTCGCGCCTACGCGGTCGACGCTACTGGCGATGGCAAGCGAGATATCTGGAATAACTGGGCGGACGTCGCCGGCAGCGTTGCCAACTATTTTCTCGAGCACGGCTGGCGCACATCCGAAGAGGTGGTGTCGCAAGCGACACTGAGCGGCCAGTGGAAAGGCTCCGTACCCGAGCCACGCAACACACTGAAGGCGGGAGACACGATCGAGTCCCTGAGCCGTCGCGGTGTTGTCTTTTCGACCGAACTTTGCGCAGACTGCAAGGCGGAACTCCTGACCTACGAAGGGGCGAACGGGATCGAGCACTGGGTCGCTTTTCACAACTTCTTTGTTATTACCAAGTACAATCGCAGCAACATGTATGCCCTGGCCGCCCATCAGCTTGGCCAGGAAATCGCGCTGCAGGTTCGCAATGATGCGAGCTAGGGGATCTCTGCTGTTATCGCTGCTGCTGCTTGGCGCCTGCAGCGGCGGCGGCATTCGGGGCGACGGCCCGCCGTCGGGCAGCACGCGTATACCCGACCTGCCCGACAATGCTGTTCCACGTCACGAGCCGCCCAGCAAGTACGGCAACGGCCCCGTATACGAGGTTTTCGGCAAGCGCTATACCGTTATGCCAAGCAGTCGCGGATACCAGGAGCGCGGCGTCGCCTCGTGGTACGGCCGGAAATTTCACGGCAACCTCACGTCGAGCCGCGAGCCGTACGATATGCACGCGATGACAGCTGCTCACAAGACCTTGCCGCTGCCGAGCTACGTGCGGGTTCGCAACCTGCGCAACGACAAGAGCGTAATCGTTCGCGTCAATGACCGAGGGCCCTTCGTCGACAACCGCATTATCGATCTGTCGTACTCGGCCGCGAGAAAACTCGACATGATCGGGGATGGCACCAGCCTCGTGGAAGTGACTGCTATCGAGTCAGACGCGCCCAGCGGCGATCGCCCGACCCGGCAAGTCACGCCACGAGAACCCGAACCAACGCCGCCACTGGTTTCCCTGCCCTCCACGTCGACTGAGTCGGTCACGACGAGGGTACCGGTGACAACCGCCGCACAGCACCAGATATTCGTCCAGGTTGGCGCATTCGGCGACCACGCCAATGCCGAGCGGCGCCTGGGCGCACTCGCTGAGGCCGGCATCGACAACGTCTTTATCCATGAGGACCGCTCCTCGAGCCCCTCCCTGTTTCGGGTGCGAATCGGGCCCATCGACGACGTCGTTCGTTACGACATGCTTGTCGAGGAACTCGAGGGCATCGGTATCATGGATCCCTACCTGGTCGCGGATTGACCTGACAGGACACCGGCCGAGTACAATACCCGGCCACACTCGTCACACACATCGAAAGAGGCCCCATGTCACTACGCCTGATCCACGCGCTTGCTATCTTGCTCGCTTTCCTTGCGGCCGCCGCACATTCTGCGGAGCCGATGCCTGTGCCGGCTGCGCCGATAATCGGTGCAAAGAGCTACCTGCTCATCGATGCCCGGACGGGACACGAACTGGCATCGCTAAATCCGGATACACAGCTCGCGCCCGCGAGCCTCACCAAGCTCATGACAACCTATGTCGTCTTTGCGGCCCTGAAACAGGAACAGATGCGCCTCGAGGATGAAATTACAGTGAGCGAAAAAGCCTGGCGCACGCAGGGTTCACGAATGTTCATCGAGGTCGGGACTCGCGTGTCGATCGAAGACCTCGTGGCCGGAATGATCGTGCAGTCCGGCAACGACGCGAGCGTTGCGCTTGCCGAGCACGTGGCCGGCTCGGAAAGTGTCTTCGCCGAACTCATGAATCAGTACGCCGCGAAACTCGGCATGTTGTCCAGTCACTTTGTCAATGCGACCGGCCTGCCCGCCGAGGGACACGTGACGACAGCGCGCGATCTGACGACCTTGGCGCGCGCCCTTGTTCAGGACTTTCCGGAGTACTACGGGCGCTGGCATTCGATGAAGGAATTCACCTATAACGGCATCAAGCAGAACAACCGCAATTCGCTGCTTTGGCGCGACGACTCGGTGGACGGTCTGAAGACAGGGCATACCGACGACGCCGGTTACTGCCTGGTAGCCTCCGCGGAGCGTGACGGCATGCGAATAATTTCAGCCGTAATGGGCACTTCCAGCACCAAGGCTCGTACTGACGGCAGCCAGGCGCTGATCAACTACGGCTATCGCTTCTTCGAGACGCGGCTGCTTTTCAAGGCCGGCGAGGAAATCGCCACGACGCGCGTCTGGAAATCAGCAAACGAGAGTTCCAGCCTCGGCGTGCTGGAGGACCTTTACATCACCGTTCGCCGCGGCAGCTATGACAAGCTCGAGTCATCGCTCGATATTCCTGCCATCGTCGAGGCGCCGATTGCGGCCGGCCAACCGGTCGCAGAGTTGAAGATCCGCTTCGGCGAGGAAGAACTCCTGCGCACGTCGCTGCGCGCACTGAACGACAACCCGCTCGGCTCAGTCTGGCAAAGAGCGCGCGACAGCGTCGGTCTCTGGTTCGAATAGCGCCTGTCCTGGAGTTCCCCATGGCCGACGACTCCGCCCTGCAGTTTCCCTGCAGATTCCCCATCAAGATGATGGGTCGCGATAGCGCTGAATTTCGCCGTTTGGCACGCGAGCTCGTGGAAAGTCACGCGGGCTCGGTCGCCGATGAGTTTGTGCAGGCGGCCGTAAGCCGCAACGGTCGTTTCGTGTCGATCACCGTAACCATTACGGCGACGAGTCAGCAGCAACTGGACAGCATTTACAACGACGCCTCGTCGCACGATGATGTCTTGATTGCATTGTGACTAACGGCACGGAGTTGAGCATCGTTACACGTTACCTGGGGCGCCAGGAATACGTTCCTCTATGGCATGCGATGCAGGAATTCACCGACGCGCGCGGCGACGCAACGGCCGACGAAATCTGGTTTGCCGAGCACCCGCCCGTTTTTACGATGGGGCTCAATGCCAGCAAGGAGCATTTGCTGGCACCGGGCGATATCCCGGTCGTACAGATCGATCGTGGCGGACAGGTCACATTTCACGGACCCGGACAACTGATGATATACCCGTTGCTGGATCTGCGGCGGCTCGGCATGGGTGTGCGTACACTGGTCACGGCGCTGGAGCAGAGCGTCGTCGATCTCGCCGCCGAATTCGGTATAACGGCGGCGAGTCGTGCAGACGCGCCCGGTGTCTACGTAGGGTCCGAAAAGCTTGCCAGCGTTGGCCTTCGAATTCGCAGGGGATGCAGTTTTCACGGCATGGCCCTCAACATCGACATCGACATCGAACCGTTCTCCCGCATCAATCCGTGCGGCTATGCCGAACTCAGGATGACCGATTTCAAGCGGCTGGGCGCCCGCGAGCAACTGCAGACCGCCTGGCAGAAACTGCTGCCGCACCTGCTGCATCATCTGGGTCTTCGCACGGCCGAGATTGTGACCGGCGACGGTAAACTACCAACGATTGCTGGCCCGGATATTTCTACCGCGCAGACTCCTGGGCCCGAGTGCGATTGAGCTGGTCGAGACGGTCCCTGGTACCGACGTCTTCCCAGACTCCTTCGTAGAGAGAGCCGCTCAAACGCCCCTTGTCTGCTGCCTCGCGCAGCAACGGTGCCAGCGGGAATCGCCCTCTTTCGCAGCCGGCGAACAATTCCGGCCGATAGATCGCCACACCGCTGAACGTAAAGGCTGCGCTATCGTCGTTGCAGACGAGTCCGTCGCGGATTGCGAAGTCGCCACGTTCCCGGTAGTCCGGCGTAGGCACCATCACCAGATGGCCGAGGCAATTGTCGGCAAGCTCGAAACGCGGCAACGGCATATCGGTAAAAATGTCGGCATTCACGACCAGAAACGAGCCGGGTCCCAGGAAAGGCAGTGCCTTGCGAATACCGCCGCCGGTTTCGAGTACGTTTTCGCCCTCCTGGCTGTAGATGACTTCCATTCCATACCGCGAACCCGAACCAAGCCTGGCGACGATTTTTTTTCCCAGCCATCCCAGGTTGATGACGACAGTTCTTATGCCGGATTCGTGCAGTCTCTCGAGGTGACGCTCCAGCAGGCTTTTTCCCCGTATTTCGACGAGGCTCTTGGGCACTTTGTCGGTGAGCGGGCGCAGTCGCTTGCCGCGCCCTGCCGCAAGTATCATCGCTCTCATGGCCTGGCAGCCATGAGCGGCAATAGACGCCGCTCGACGAGCTGGACCAGGAAGCCAAGTTCCGGGTAGTGAGTTCCTGCCTGGACGACATAGCCGAGGGTCCTCGGAATGTCCAGCAGATAGGCCGACTTGCCGTCGCGATGATTCAGGCGCGAGAAAATACCGGCCGCCTTCAGGTGTCGCTGTACGCCCATCAGTTCGAAATATCGGCGAAACGTCAGTTCGTCCACCTGCTTCTGCATCGCATGCCCGAGCCCGCGGTAGAACTGGAGCGCCCATCGCCCTACCTGATCAGGCGGCCAGGTCACGTAGCAGTCTTTCAGCAGCGAAACGAGATCATAGGTCAGAGGCCCCTCGACAGCGTCCTGAAAATCGAGAATGCCGGGATTGTTTTCACTCCTGACCATAAGGTTTCGGGAATGATAATCGCGATGCACGAAAACCTGCGGTTGTTGCAGCGCGTTTTCCGTCAGGAAATCGCAACAGGCCCGCCAGGCGGCCTCTTCTTGCGTATCGAATGAAAGCCCGAGATGCGTGCCGCATAGCCAGTCGCGAAACAGCGATAATTCGAACCGCAGTAGTTCATTGCCATAGGGCGGCAACGAGGACTGAAAGGCTGTACCGCGCCGCTGCATTGTCAGAAGTGCGGCTATAGCATCCGCATAAAGCCGGTCGGCGTCATCAGGGTGTTGCCGCAACGCGTCGAGGTAAACATCGCTGCCGAGATCGCTGAGCAACAGGAATCCCAGCTCGAGATTCGCTTCAATAATTCGGGGAGCATTCAGGCGCATCGACTCCAGGTAACCGGCAACGCGTATGAACGGCAGGCAGTTCTCCTTTTCCGGCGGCGCATCCATGACGATGTAGCTGTCCGGGCCCGCCCGCAATCGAAAATAGCGCCGGAAGCTGGCATCATCCGACGCGGGCACGGGCTCGCTTCCGGCAATCGCCGCGATGCCCGAAATCCAGTGAGTCATCTCGGCCAGACGGGAGCCTGGCGCCGCTTCCGGTATCTCGATATGTGTTCTCCGTAACGCGTTGAAGGACCTGAAAAACTATGCGAAGGTAACAAATAGTAATGCCTGTTAACATCCCGGCCACGACCGCTGCGGCCCAAACCTGACCCGATAAGCGCCTTGCCTGCGAAACAACTGATCCTCGGCCTGTGCCTCCTGGCGACTACCGTCGCCCAGGGAGCGGATCCGCGCGCGTGCCGCAGCTCTCTGGGCGAGCCGATGGCACGAGACCCGGCTTCGTCGCTCTTCGAAATCGAAGACCCCGACACGATTGTTTTGGAAGCCGGGCGGCTCGAGGCTCAGTTGGGCACCAGGACGGCCGCAACAATGAGTGGTGGTGTGCTGCTGCGCAAGGATGACAAGCTCGCCGGAGCCGAGATGGCGCACTATGACCCGGAGCGACAGGCAATATTGCTCGAGGGCAACGTTCGTTACGAAGACCCGGGTACCCAGGTTCACAGCGACTCCGCGGAGTTTGCCTACCTCAGCGGCCGAATACGTTTCGAGGGTGCGAAGTTCTCACTGGGCGGCAACGACGCGCGAGGCGCGGCCGAGGCGCTCGAGATAAACCAGGATGGCACGCTGCGTCTGGACGGCGTCGAATACACAACCTGTCCGCCCGGATCGGAGGACTGGTTACTGCGCGGCAAGTCCATCAAGCTCGACACCCGCGAAGGCGTTGGCACTGCGAAGGGTGTCAGGCTGCAGTTCAAGGGCGTACCCATACTGTATGCGCCTTACATTTCCTTCCCCATCAGCGATGCCCGAAAGTCCGGCCTGCTAACGCCGGAGCTTGGCAGCGCGGGGCGCAGTGGCAACGAAATTCGCCTGCCCTACTACTGGAACATCGCAGCAAATTACGACGCAACGATCACGCCGAGACTGCTGACCAGTCGCGGCCTGCAGCTTGAAACGCAGTTTCGATACCTGACGTCGCGAAACGAAGGAGCCATCACCGCCGATTACCTGTCAAACGACAGCATACTCGACGCCGCGCGCCATCAGCTTCGCTTCGAGCACCGCACACTGTTCGATTCCGGATGGCGAAACCGCATCGCCTTCTGGGAAGTTTCCGACAGCCAGTATTTCGAGGACCTTGGCGGCAGTCTTAGCGCCTCGAGCATCACGCACCTCGATCGCAGCATTCGGTTCGACTACTACGGCAGGAATTTCTCGCTGCTGGGCCAGGTACAGGACTACCAGACGATCGACGACGCGATATTGCCGCCTGACGAGCCCTACCGTCGCGTTCCGCAGTTACTTGCCCGCGGGCTGTGGCCACTGAGCTTCCTGCGGCTTGGCCTGGAGGGCGAAGTCGTCAATTTTGATCGCGACGTCGGCGTGACCGGTTGGCGCCTGAATGCGGCGCCCAGCGTCGAGCTGCCTGTCGGCGGGCCCGGCTGGTTCGTAACGCCGTCTGTATCGCTTGACCACACACGCTACCAGCTCGACAACACCCTGCCGGGCGCAGAAACCGACCCGACGCGAACCGTGCCCGTCGCAAGCCTTGATACGGGCATGATCCTCGAGCGTACGCTCAACGGCAGTGGTCGCGTGCAGACGATCGAGCCGAGGCTACTCTACGTAAACATTCCGTTTCGCGACCAGGACAGTCTTCCCGTTTTCGATACGATTACGCCTGACATCAATCTCGTGCAACTGTATCGCGAGAATCGCTTCCTCGGCGTTGACCGGATAGGCGACACCGAGCAGCTTAGTATCGGCGTAAGCTCGCGCATTCTCGACGTATCCTCCGGCCGAGAACTGATGACGGCGACAGTCGGTCAGACGCGCTACTTCGGTGATCGCAACGTCGTATTGCCCGGCAATAGCGTATCGACGCTGGAAACGTCGGACTACATCGCCGAACTTAGGTTCCTGCTCTGGGAGAACATGAACTTTGACTTCGGTCATCAATGGGGCACCGGCGAAAACGGCACGACACAGTCGGAGGCGCGGCTGCAATATCGCCCCGCCAGCAAGAAGATTCTGAATCTCGCGTATCGCTTCCGGCGCGACTCGCTGGAACAGGGCGACCTGTCGTGGTCGTGGCCGGTGAGCACGCAGTGGAATTTCGTCGGTCGCTACAACTTCTCTTTCCGCGACGAGGAAGTACTGGAGCAATTCTTCGGCCTCGAATACGAGAGCTGCTGTTGGGGTCTCAGGCTGGTGTCGCGGCGTCATATTTCCACGCGCGACGGAACTCGCGACTCGTCCTTCGGTCTGCAACTCGTATTGAAGGGCATGACCAGCGTCGGCACGGCAGCCGACAGATTGCTCGAACGTGGTATTCTTGGCTATTCCGCAGATCTTCGGTAAATAAAAGTGATTAAATTCAATGCCTTATGCGCAATTGCCGCATTGGCCTCGGCGCCCGTGCTGGCGGCTGACGAGCTCTCCGAAACCGGTGAGTTCCTGGACGGGGTTGCGGCTATCGTCAACGAAGGCGTGGTGCTGAAGAGCCAGTTCCGCGAGCAGTTGGAGACGATCAAGGCCCGCGCCGCGGCACAGGGGATGCAGTTGCCTCCGGCCGGCGTGCTCGAAGAGCAGATTCTCGAGCGACTCATCATCAACGAAATCCAGCTGCAACGAGCGGCCCGCATTGGCCTGGTCATCTCCGATGCGATGTTGAACGATTCAATAAGGCGACTTGCCGAACAGAGCGGCGCGAGATTCGAGGACATGCCCGCGTTGCTCGCCGCCGACGGAATCAACTACGCCGAATTTCGTCGCAGTCTGCGTGACGAAATCACAATCGAACAATTGCGACGCATCGAAGTGGCTCAGAGTATCAACGTCTCCGACCGGGAGATCGAGCAGTGTATTATCGATCTCGAAACGAACGTCGTTGTGAATTCGGACTGGGAGCTGTCGCATATCCTGTTGCCCATCGATGTGGCTGGCGGAGACGCGAGCCAGACGGAGCAACTCGCAACCGAGATCTACACGAAACTGCAGGACGGCGCCGATTTTCGCGAGCTGGCCGCGCGTTATTCCAAGGGTCCGTCGGCGCTGGAGGGGGGGTCGCTGGGCCCCATGCCCGGCCAGAGCGTGCCAACGGTTTTCGCCGACGTCCTGCCAGGCCTGAAGGCGGGTGACGTGTCGCGGCCGTTCCGCCGGGGCAATAACTATCATATCGTCAAGGTTGATAACCTCAAGAGTGCCGTCGAGCAAAGCCAGGTCAATCAGGTGAAGGTCCGCCACATTCTGGTGACACCCAATGAAATCATCGACGACGACACCGCGAAGCAGCGACTCGAAGAGGCTTTGGCGAAGATTCGCGCGGGCGAAGACTTCGGCGAACAGGCCAAACTGCTATCGGACGATCCGGGCAGCGCGAACCTCGGCGGAGACCTCGGCTGGTCGGGGCCGGGAACATTCGTTCCGGAATTCGAGACGGTTGTCGATTCGCTCGAGCCCGGCGTTGTCAGCGAACCGTTTCGCAGCCAGTTCGGGTGGCATATCCTCGAAGTCCTGGACCGTCGCGTCTATGACAACACCGAAGACCTGAAGCGCCGCAACTGCGATTCGAGAATTCGAAACAGCAAGATGGCGGAAGAATCGATGCTCTGGATGCAGCGCCTTCGCGACGAGGCTTTCGTCGAATCGCGCATCTAGTGCGCCTTTCCCATCACAGGCGTGATTCCCTGGCTTGCCGAGGGACGCGTCGTACGAATCGTGTGGCCACGTGAAAAGACCGCTGGTGGTGACAGCCGGGGAGCCAGCCGGCATCGGACCTGAGCTCTGCAATGCGCTCGCTGATTCACCCTATGCCAACGACGTCGTTATCGTCGGCGACTCGCGTCTGCTGGACGGCAGGCTGCAGATCATCGACACCCCGTTTCCAGCGCCCGTCATTGCCGGTAAACCGAATTCGGCCAATGCCACAACGCTACTCGACGGGCTGAAACGCGCGGTCAGCGGATGCCTGAGGGGCGAGTTTTCGGGCCTGGTGACCGCGCCTATTGCGAAGCGCATTATTGCAGACGCGGGAATCCCGTTTTCCGGACATACCGAGCTTCTGGCGGAACTTACCGACACTCCGCTTCCGGTCATGATGCTCGTGGCCGGCGACCTGCGCGTCGCACTGGCGACAACCCACATGCCGCTCAGCGCCGTCCCCGCGTCCATCACGAAACCGCACCTGGCCCGCGTATTGGCCATCCTCGACAAGGACCTGCGTGCCAGATTCGGCCTTGGCAATCCCGAGATCGTCGTTTGCGGCCTGAACCCCCATGCCGGCGAAGGCGGGCACCTGGGCCACGAGGACCGTGACATCATTGCACCGCTGCTCCAGGAGCTTGCGCGTGCCGGCATGAACGTGCGGGGACCGCTGCCGGCCGACACCGCGTTTACGCCTGCCGCCGGTCACAAGGATGCGGTGCTCGCCATGTATCACGACCAGGGACTGCCGGTATTGAAATACGCGGGCTTCGGTCATGCGGTGAACGTCACGCTTGGTCTGCCGATCATTCGAACGTCGGTGGATCACGGAACCGCTTTTGACATCGCCGGCACCGGCAAGGCCGACCCTGGCAGCCTGATGGCAGCTGTGGAACTGGCTCAGCGAATGGTCGATCGCTGATGGCCGGCCACAGGGCCAGGAAGCGATTCGGACAGCACTTCCTGACCGATCCGGGTGTTATCGAGTCGATCGTTCGTAGTATTCATCCCGGGAAACAGGACATCATCGTCGAAATTGGTCCGGGTCACGGCGCGCTTACGGATACGCTGGCCCGTAGCGCGGGCCATCTGCATGCCGTCGAGCTGGATCGCGACCTGGCCGCCAGGTTGACGAGGCGTTTTTCAGGCAACGATGCGGTCACGATCCACCAGGCCGACGCATTGACCTTCGACTTCGCGAGCCTCGGGGACGATTTGCGCATTGTCGGCAACCTGCCCTACAACATTTCGACACCTTTGCTGTTCCATCTTCTGAAATTCCGCGATCGAATACTCGACATGCATTTCATGCTGCAGAAAGAGGTCGTCGAGCGCATGGCGGCAACTCCCGGCAGCAAGGCCTACGGCCGTCTCGGCATCATGCTGGGCTGCCACTTGCGCATAGAATCGCTTTTCGACGTGGACCGGCATGCCTTCGATCCGCCACCTGCCGTGACGTCGGCGGTGGTTCGGCTCGATCCCTTGCCGCGCGGCACTCACGCGATTGAGGACGAAGCCGGATTCTCGACGCTCGTGGCAACTGCTTTCATGCAGCGGCGCAAGACCGTGCGCAACTCCCTCAAGAAGTTGTGCGAAGCGTCGGACTTCGAGGCCGTCGGCATAGACGCTGGCATGCGACCGGAGCAAATCGGTATTGCCGGGTACGTCTCGCTGTCCAACCACCTGTACCGAAAATCGGGACGCAACCCCTGACGTGCTTACGCTAGAATAGCGCCATGGACGACATTGCATGTGACATACGAATTCAGGTTGCCACCAGCTATGTGGGTGAGCAATCCGAGCCCGAAGCGGGCCGCTACGTGTTCGCCTATACGATAACCATTTCCAATGACGGCACAACGGCCGCCAAGTTGCTGAGTCGTCACTGGGTTATCACCGACGCCAACGGCAAGGTCCAGGAAGTCACCGGCGACGGCGTCGTTGGCGAGCAGCCTTACCTCGCGCCCGGTGAGCGATTCCGCTACTCGAGCGGCGCGGTCATCGAGACCCCGGTGGGTGCGATGCAGGGCCTGTATCGCATGGTCGCGGACGACGGCATGAGCTTCGACGCGCCGATCGCGCCGTTCACGCTCGCGGTGCCTGGCCTGCTGCACTGAGCGGAAACGCTATGGCGGTATACGCAATCGGTGATGTTCAGGGCTGTTACGATCCGTTCCGCCGATTGCTTGACGCCATTCAATTCGACCCGCCCAACGACACGCTGTGGCTGACGGGTGACCTCGTCAATCGCGGGCCAAAGTCATTGAAGACCCTGCGCTACGTAAAGTCGCTCGGGAATACCGTTGTCTCGGTACTCGGCAATCATGACCTGCATCTCCTGGCCCTGGAAGCGGGTGTCGTGCGCTACGGCAAACGCTTCGGTTCGTTGCAGAAGCTGCTGAACGCGCCGGATGTCGCGGAGCTCTGCGACTGGCTGCGCCACCGGCCGCTCGCGCATTACGACGAGAAGCTGAATACGCTGCTGGTTCATGCAGGCACGCACCCGGACTGGAACGTGAAAAAGACCCTGGCCCGCGCGGCCGAGGTCGAAGAAGCCCTGCAGAAATACGACTATCCGACGCTGCTGGGCAAGATGTATGGCAACACACCGAACATCTGGTCGAACAAGCTCTCCGGCTACAAACGGCTGCGATTCATCATCAACTGCCTGACGCGCATGCGCATGCTCAGCGCCGACGGCCATCTTGACCTGAATTTCAGCGGCTCCCCCTGGCGCGCCCGCAAGGGCCTGGAACCCTGGTACGAGACCGTGAACCCGGCCTGGGCGGGCACGCGCATTATTTTTGGACACTGGTCTGCGCTGGGCCTTATCGTCTTGCCGAATATGATCAGCCTCGACACCGGCTGTGTCTGGGGCCGACAGCTCACGGCAATCCGCATCGACGGGCGGCAGCCGTGCGTCGTTCAGGTCGAGGGCCAGCGCCTGTGAATCACGGCCGGTCTCCGACCGATTCGGTCAGGAACGGCTTCTCCTCGCATAGGTCCTGAATTCGAAAGCGAATTGATTCACGTCGCTGGCCTCGTGCCGCTCGGTGTCCGTAAGCCGCCACGCCTGTTCGTCGATATCCGGGAAATAAGCATCACCATCGATATGGACCTGCACTCGTGTGATGTAGAGACGACTCGCTTTCGGCAGGAACAGCGCATAGATCTCGCTGCCTCCGATAACGCAGATTTCCCTCGCGTCGTTGACAACCCTCAGCGCTTGCCCGGGCGAGGCGACGACATTGCAGCCGGGCGCCTGGAAGTCTGACTGCCGCGTAATCACGATGTTCTGTCGTCCCGGCAGCGGCCGGCCGATGGATTGCCAGGTGCGGCGACCCATGACGACGGGCTTGCCGAGTGTCAGCCGTTTGAAATGCTTCAGGTCGTCAGAGATTTTCCAGGGAAGCTCGCCATCCACGCCGATGACGTTGTTCGTCGACGCCGCGACGATAATACTGATAGTCACCGATTCAGCCGTCCTGCCCGAGTCGCGTCAGATCGCAACCGCGGCCTTGATATGCGGATGTGAATCGTAATTCAGGATCTCGAAATCTTCGAATCTGTAGTCGAAGACAGTCTTGGGCCTGCGCTTGATCGCAAGCCGCGGCAACGGCAATGGCTCGCGACAGAGTTGCTCGTCCGCCTGCTCGAGGTGATTCAGGTACAGGTGACAGTCCCCCCCTGTCCAGACGAAGTCACCCACGCCCAGGTCCGCCTGTTGTGCCAGCATGTGCGTTAGCAGTGAATAGGAAGCGATATTGAAGGGGACACCGAGAAAGATGTCGCAGCTCCTCTGATAAAGCTGGCAGGACAGCTTGCCGTCCGCCACGTAGAACTGGAACAGGCAATGGCAGGGCGGCAATGCCATGTTGTCGATTTCGGCGACATTCCAGGCGTTAACGATGATTCGGCGCGAGTCAGGATTGTCACGAAGCTGCCGCACAATTTGCGCAATCTGGTCAATCTTGCCGCCGTCCGGCGTTGGCCAGCTACGCCACTGCACCCCATAGACGGGGCCGAGTTCGCCGGCTTCGTCCGCCCAGCCGTCCCAGATGGAGACAC
This sequence comes from uncultured Gammaproteobacteria bacterium, assembly GCA_963701335.1. GTDB lineage: Bacteria > Pseudomonadota > Gammaproteobacteria > Steroidobacterales > Woeseiaceae > UBA1847. The sequence continues at coordinate 677,854 of CAVOZR010000004.1, read as the reverse complement.
CGTTTTCTTTCAGATAGCGGATGTTGCTGTCGCCACTCAGAAACCACAGGAGCTCGTGAATGATCGATCGCAGATGGAGTTTCTTGGTCGTTACCAGCGGAAATCCTTCGCCCAGATCGAATCGCATCTGGTGACCGAAAATACTCAGGGTGCCGGTCCCCGTGCGGTCTTCCTTGCGGGCGCCCGTATCTCGCACCGTGCGCATCAGGTCCAGGTATTGCTTCATACTTGCCCCTCTACCGACATCTTGCGTGGCCGATACGCGAGATACACCAAAAGCGCTCCAAAGAGGATCATGGGTACGCTCAGAATTTGCCCCATCGTCAACCAGTTGAGCGCCAGGTAGCCAAGATGGCTGTCCGGAACGCGGACAAATTCTACCGCAAACCGAAATATTCCGTAGAACAGGAGAAACAGGCCCGACACCGACATGCAGGGTCGCTCACGACCTGAAAACGTCCACAGGATCAGGAACAGTACGAGGCCTTCCAGCAGCGCCTCGTAGAGCATCGACGGGTGCAGGACCACACCATTGACATTAAACCCCCAGGGCACCTCGGTGGGCTTTCCCCATAGCTCACCATTGATGAAATTGCCGATGCGTCCGAAAAACAAGCCTAACGGTGTTATTGGCGCAACGAAGTCCAGTACAGCCCAGACGCGAACCCCCAGTTTTCTGGCGTAGGCCCACATCGCGATCATGACGCCTGCCAGGCCACCGTGGAAAGACATGCCACCTTCGGTGATTTTGAACAGATACATCGGATCGCTGACAAGCTGATCGAATCCATACACGATCGCGTAGCCGACGCGCCCACCGATAATGACGCCGAGCATCCCGTAAAACAGCAGATCGTCGACCTGCCCGGTCTTAATGATCGACCAGCTGGCCCGTGAGCGCCGCCGCGCGAGCCACCATGCGAACAGAAAGCCGACGACGTACATCAGTCCGTACCAGCGGATCTTTACAAAGCCGATCGAAAATATTACCGGGTCGATCTCTGGATACGTCAGCATTAAATCCCGCTCGCCGTCGATGCAAGACGGGTATCATAGTCAGTTTAGCCAGCGCGTCATAGGGGCCGCCCCCGGGGAAAGCATGGCCAACCGTCTCCGACAGGAATCAAGTCCCTACCTGCAGCAACACGCCGATAATCCGGTCGACTGGTATCCCTGGGGCGACGAGGCGTTCCGGCTCGCCCGTGAGACCGGCAAGCCCGTACTCCTGTCGATCGGCTACTCCGCCTGCCATTGGTGCCACGTCATGGCACACGAATCCTTCGAAGACACCGCTACAGCGAAGCTGATGAACGAGCTTTTCGTGAATATCAAAGTAGACCGCGAGGAACGGCCGGACGTCGACAAGATTTACCAGACGGCTCACCAGTTACTGACGCAGCGGGCCGGCGGCTGGCCGCTCACAATGTTTCTCGATGGCGAGGACCAGCGACCCTTCTTCGGCGGCACCTATTTTCCGAAGCAGGCGCGCTATGGCATGCCGGCATTCGGCGAATTACTGCAGAGTGTTGCGACGTTTTACAGGGAACAGCGAGACGAAGTCCGCTCCCAGAGCGCAAGATTGATCGACGTTTTTTCGAAACTCGATCCGCCAGCGGCAGCCGGTGACTGCTCGCTCGATGCCTCCCCGCTGGCGGCCGCGCGCGCGACCCTGGAGCGGACATTCGATCGCGAGTACGGTGGTTTCGGGTCGGCGCCCAAGTTTCCGCACCCGACCAGCATCAATCGCCTGCTGCGCCATTGGCGCGCCAGTGCCAACGATTCCGAGCCGGATGTAGAGGCGCTACTCATGGCCACATTGACGCTGACGCGTATGGCCGACGGCGGGCTGTTTGATCACGTTGGTGGCGGCTTCTGCCGTTACTCCGTCGATCGCTACTGGCAAATCCCGCACTTCGAAAAAATGCTTTACGACAACGGTCCCCTGCTTGCGCTGTATGCCGAAGCGGCACTCGCAACCGGCGACCAGCACTTCGCCGAGGTCGCCAACGCAAGCGCTGACTGGATGCTGGCCGACATGCAGGCTGACAATGGCGGTTTTTTCGCCACGCGTGACGCCGACTCCGAGGGTCATGAGGGCATCTACTATCTGTGGCGGCCCGAGACGGTACGCGACCTCCTGGGCGCCGACTACGAAGTATTTGCCCGACGCTTCGGCCTGGATCAGGAAGCCAACTTCGAGGGCCAGTGGCACCTGACTGTTCGTCAATCGATAGACGAGGTTGCGGCAGCAATCGGAGCACGGGAAGAGGACGTCCTGCGAAAAATTGCAGCCGCGAAAGCCACGCTGCTCGCCGAACGCATGAAGCGTGTCCCGCCCGGCCGCGATGAAAAACAGCTGACGTCCTGGAACGCGCTGGCGATTCGCGGGCTTGCGATCGCCGGACGCGCTCTCGAGCGCCCCGAGCTGATTTCCGCCGCAGTTCGGGCCACGGACTTCCTGCACTCGAACTTGCTGGTCGACGGGCGTCTGCTCGCCAGTTACAAGGACGGCGAAGCGCGCTTCCCCGCCTACCTCGATGACCACGCGTTTCTGCTCGACGCGCTGCTGGAGCTACTACAGGCGCGCTGGAATTCCGCGCACCTCCAGTTTGCCGTGCAACTGGCCGAGCTCTTGCTGAGCCACTTCGAGGATGCCGAGAATGGCGGCTTCTATTTCACGGCGGACGATCACGAAACCTTGATTCACCGACCCAGACCGCTTGCCGACGAAGCAGTTCCGTCCGGCAACGGAATCGCCGCATATGCATTGCAGCGACTCGGGTTTCTGCTCGGCGAGACGCGCTACCTGGACGCCGCCGAGCGGACGCTGCGCGCAGGCTGGCAGGCCATAAAGGAATACCCGCACGGCCACGTCAGCCTGCTCACGGCGCTGGAGGAGTATCTGAATCACCCGGAAATCATCGTGATCCGCGGCGATGCCGCCGAGATCGCACGCTGGCGGGATGCGGCCGCGCGACTGTACGCGCCGCGACGCCTCGTCTACGCGATCGGCGCCGATACGACAAATCTTCCCGGCGCACTTGCCGAGCGCGCGGCAAGCGAAGGCGACACCATCGCTTATCGCTGCCTCGGTACACACTGCGAAATGCCGGTCACGACCTGGGAAGCGCTTGCCGCGCAGCTCAGCGAGTCGCATGGCAGCGCCGGTGAGGTCAGGCGATGAGAAGACTCGGCCAGCGGAACAGCCGGCAACAGGCGAGATCGCTGCCTTCGTCGCGGTTTTGGTTTCCTTGCAGAGGGACGGGCTAGCCTTGCCGCTAGTGTCCCGTGCCTAGCAGCGCGACCACCGTAAATCCCAGGTAGTTTCCCAGGACCAGTCCGACCGAGCCCACGAGTATGGCCGGCAACTCGAGATCGCCCCGGCCCAGGCTGCGCGCCAGTGCCAGCGCGGACGTGCTGCCGCCGATGTTGGCCTGCGAGGCAACGGCCGCCGTCGCGAGATCGAATCCGAACAACCGCGCTGCGCCGAACACGAGCACACCGTGAATCGCGACCACGATGACGACGAACGTGCCGAGCACCGGTGCCAGCTGCCCCATGTTGATGAGCGCCTGGACATCGCACAGGGCGCCAATGACGCTCAAGAAAAGATAGACCGCGAACAGGCCCAGCAGGCGCGCACCGCGCAGGCGTTGCACGAATGGAAACTGCGCGAGGACCAGAGCCAGCGTCGTGAGAATCAGCGTTGAAGGGATACCTATACCCGTCGCGTCTTTGAGCAACGCTGCCGCAGTGTCTGCGACGGCCACCCCGGCCACTCCGAGCCCGATAACGACCGATATGTCGAACACCGTCGTTGTCTCGATCTCATCGTCGATAGGCAGGTCGGCGCTTACCGATTTCTGCAGCGGGGGCGGGGACGGCCAAAATCCAGCCAGCATACGCGGCAGCGCGACACAGGCGATCATCCAGACCGTCGTCATTGCGTTGTCGACGGCCGTTGCGCCCGCATACAGGGCGGGACTTTCCACCACACCGTACTCCAGCGCGATGGCATTGAAATTGACGCTGCCACCGATGTAGGTGCCGGTGAACATGCCAGCCATCGCCGCATGCAGTTCGCCGAAGGCCCCCTTCCCGCCAACCGCCCAGTGACCGACGACGACGCCCAGCGTGGTGCCGAGCGCGCCGACCAGGAACAGCACGAGGCTCGGCGTGCCGACGCGAATAACGCTCTTCAGGTCCACCAGCAACAGCAGCCAGAATATTCCGAGCGGTGCGATGTATTCGAAGATCGCCCCGTAAACCGGCGTTGCACTGCCGTAGGCCGGAATGATGCCGAGATTCGTTGCCAGCGCGGTCAGGACAATGACGAGTAGCGCGGCGCCGAGGTGCCGCATCCAGGTGCGTCGCGCCAGCCATTCGGACAACGCGATCAGGGCAACCAGCACGGCAATAACAGGCAGGGTTTCGACAAACATGTGGGCCAGTGTCGCATCGCTCTCGGCCAGCACACAAGCAGTGTCACGGTCCATGCCGGTTTCGTGGCCGACAGCAGATTCGATGCGTGATACATTGTGACTGTTGCGATTGTCGGACCTGGACAGAAATCGATGTCAATGAAGAAATTCCTGTGCGTGCTCCTGATCGGGATGATCGCCGCTGGATGCGGCGGTTCGAAGAAATCGCAGGACGGACAGGCCAGACTGGCCAAAAGCGCCGCTACCGAGGCAGCGGCCGGCATTGCGGTTACGCGTGTTGACAAGGCGCGCATCGTCGAGGCCGACAAGGAACCGTCGAACTGGCTGTCGCACGGCCGTACCTATGACGAGCAGCGATTCAGTCCGCTTGACGAGATCAACCGCGAAAACGTTGCCAAACTCGGGCTGGCCTGGTATTTCGACGTACCGACGCGGCGCGGCATGGAGGCCACCCCGATCGTCGTCGATGGCCGCATGTACGTCACAGGCTCGTGGAGCATTGTTTACGCGCTAGACGCCGAGACCGGCGAGGAGCTCTGGCGCTACGATCCCAGGGTGCCCAAATCCTGGGGGCAATATGCCTGCTGTGACGTCGTCAACCGCGGCGTTGCGGTCTGGGGTGACCGGGTGTTCGTTGGCACGCTGGACGGCTACCTGGTCGCAATCGACGCCGCGACCGGCGAAGAGCGTTGGCGCGCGGACACCATCAACAGGAAGCCACCCTACACGATCACCGGCGCGCCGCGGGTCATCGATGGGCTGGTAGTTATCGGTAACGGCGGCGCCGAGTTTGGTGTGCGGGGTTACGTGAGCGCCTACGACGCGGACAGCGGCGAGTTGCGCTGGCGTTTCTATACCGTGCCCGGTAATCCCGATGACGGCTTTGAGAGCGACGTTCTCGAAAAAGCCGCGGCAACCTGGAACGGTGAGTGGTGGAAATATGGCGGCGGCGGTACGGTCTGGGATTCAATGTCCTACGATCCGCAACTGGACTTGCTGTACATCGGCGTCGGCAACGGCTCGCCATGGGACCGGAACGTACGCAGCCCGGGCGGCGGCGACAACCTCTTTCTCTCTTCGATCGTTGCGCTGAAACCGGCAACGGGCGAGTACGTTTGGCATTACCAGACGACACCGGGCGACAACTGGGACTTCACTGCAACTCAACAGATGATCCTTGCCGACCTGGAGATCGACGGGACAGTCCGCAAGGTGTTGATGCAGGCGCCGAAGAACGGTTTCTTCTACGTGCTCGATCGAATCAACGGAGAGCTCCTGTCGGCTGAGCCCTTTGTCAATGTGCTTTGGGCGACGGGCATCGACAAGGCGACCGGTCGCCCGATCGAGGTGGCCGGGGCGCGCTACGGCGAAACGCCCGTCCTCCTCGCACCGGTCGGCCTGGGCGCCCACAACTGGCATTCGATGGCATTCAGCCCTGCTTCGCAGCTTGTGTTCATTCCTGCGCAGGACATCGCGGCGCCTTATGCTGCGGAGCCGGACTTCGAGTTCACGGAGGGATTCTGGAACGGGGGCACGGAGTTCGAGAACCTGCAACTACCGGACGATCCTGCGGCGGCCGCCGAAATCATGAAGACGATGAGCGGCCAGCTGCTCGCATGGGACCCTGTTGCCCAACGCGAGGCCTGGCGCTACCAGCATGCGGGGCCCTGGAACGGCGGCGTCCTGGCGACGGCGGGCGGCCTGGTGTTCCAGGGCAGCTCTGTCGGCGAGTTTGCCGCGTACGATGCCGACAGCGGCAAGCGGCTCTGGCAATTTCCGGCTCACACCGGCATCGTCGCCGCGCCGGTAAGCTACGCCGTCGGCAATCGGCAGCACATCGCGATCGCCGCCGGTTGGGGCTCGATTTTCGCGCTGCTCGGCGGCCAGGGCGCCGCCGCACTTGGCCAGACGAACCACAGCAGGATTCTCTCATTCAGTATTGGCGGCGATAAGAACCTGCCCGCCTCCGAATTGGTCGCGGCGGCCGCCATCCCCGAGCCGCCCGCCAGCGATGCGAGTGAATCCGAGCTGGCGCTGGGCAAGGACCTGTATCACGAGCGCTGCAACGTCTGTCACGGTACCGGCGCCATCAGCGGCGGCGTGCTGCCCGACCTGCGCCGGCTGAGCAAGGAAAAGCACGCCATATGGGATGAAATTGTCTTGCGGGGTGCACTGCGAGATGTCGGCATGCCGGCGTTCGGGCAGATTCTGAGCGAGGAAGACAGCAGAGCCATACAGGCGTTCGTTCTTGAACGCGCGCGTGTCGCGTTTGAGGCCCAGTCCGGGCCCGTTTCCAGGACTGCGGCGACCAGCTCGGCCAGCGCAGCTAACTGACGTACTGATCGTCAGGGATACGCGGTAAGCACGTTGCCCGTCGCGGGTACGGTATTCGTGGAACTGGGGCCTGCGAACGTGACGGGTAACGCTTCTATTCGCATGCCGGCGTTGCGCTGCACGGCGAAATGCAGATGCGGCCCGCTGGAAAAACCGGTGTTGCCGGAATCCGCGATGTACTGACCGGCTTGCACCCTTTCTCCCGGCCTGACCCTTATTGAATTCCGATTCAGGTGCGCGTACACGGCAAAGGTGCCATCGTCGTGCAGTATGCGCACGATATTCGCGGCGTGCAGGTGTCTGTCCCGGTTGGTGCCACCGCGAAAATTCGTGCCAACAACGTCGAACACGATACCGCTGCGCGCAGCGAGCACATCGGTACCGACCGGCATCGCGATATCAATTGCATACTGGCTGTCTGCTGACTGGTGCGTCACGTTGTCAGGATACGCCTGGGTAATCGGGTAATCGGCCGCGGCGACGAACGGGGCGCGGTAACCATCGCTTGCCCGATGAACGGCCTGCGGATGCCCGGGCGTGAAGTCGTAGCTGAACTCGATATGCGGCGCCGTGGACCCTGGTTCGAGAGGCAGCCTCAGCAGTTCAAACTTGTCTCGTGGCCCGACGACCCGCCGCATCAACTGCCCCTGTTTCGCGTTCGCAACTCCCGAGGCCGCTGTAATGAGCAGCGCAACTTCCACCGGAGCGTACAGTCCGTTGTGCGCGATGAAGCGCAGCTCATTGCCGCTAAGCTCTTGAATTACCTCAACCGTCGCGCGAACCGGAGGCAGCGCCAGGCGCCGCACCTCGACGCCGTCGCCGCCAGCGGGCGCCCTGTCCGTGAAAACCAGCTGTCCGCTGTCGTCTCGGTACTTGTAAAGCGACTGCGCGAATGCGGGCGCGCCCAGAGCAAGCGCAAGTGCCGCGCACGGCACTGCGAGCCAGATGCTGCGCTGCCGCTCAGGAGCCAAAAGCGATACGCCTCCAGCCGTCGTCAGTACGCCGAATCTCATAGGCGGGCCAATACTGGTTGTCGAGCTTCAGTGTTATGACATCAACAGTGTCGTTCCAGCTCACGGTCTTGAGCCTCACCGACTCGCGGTGCTCGATGCCCCGCACAGCGTCGATGAACGCCTGCAGATCGGGTGTCGGTTTGTCATTGACCTCCACAACGCGTCGTCCGGCCCAGAGGCCATAGCGTGTGGCCGGAGATCCGTAGCTGAAATAGGCGACATACACCCCTTCAGTATCGACGCCGCGCTGCGCGGCCATGGCGCGGTGCGGATCCTGCAACAGCGCGCCGGCCCAGGAAATTGCCCGGTCGATTCCGTTTCCATCAAGTTTCGCCGTGTTTACGTGAAGATCACGCACCTGGTCATTGCGCCAGATCGTTACCACGACCTCGGGCTTTTGCACGGCTTGTTCCAGTGCCCTGAAGGACGTAACCACCTTTCCATCGATCGCCAGTACCATGTCGCCGTTTTGAAGGAGCTTCGACGCCGGTGATCCGGCGACGAGGCGTGTAATGCTCAGCGCCCGACGTCGCTTCGGGTTGTTTTCTTCAAGACGGGCGAGCCACTCTTTATCGACGCCCATCTTGCGAACGGCGAACAGTGGCGCATAGACGAACTCGGCCTCGAGCGAATAGAAAGGCCGGCCCTCTCGAACAGTTTCCACGAACTGCTTGACGAGCTCGCTGCCGACACCGCGATTGAACTGTGCTGCGTCGCCACCCGATTGCAGGACGAAGCTGGACCAGGTCGCCGCCACGCGGCCTTTCTTGTCGACCAGGACACCGTCAAGGTCGTTGGGCGCGTTGACCAGGGAAATTCCCTCGATATTGGAGTCGCGGAATCGCAGTGTCCTCGACAAGGGCAGCAACAGTGGCTCCACCGACGACACCGTGCTGCGCTGATGCACGAGCTGGTGGTCGGCCTTGATACCGACGACCCAGACGTCGTCGCCCGGCTCCAGGGGCTTCGTGTTGAAGGTGGCCTGCCGAACCGGCGTCGAGCCGATACTCGCCGGATCGTAGGAAATAATCGCGAAATTATGCAACGGATGGAGCTGCTCGATCTTGCCCGCTACCTCGAGGGAGCCTGCGAACGTTACCGTTACGTCGCCGATGGCGATGGGAACAGTGTTGCGGTCGACCAGCACGTAGCCGCGTTCCTTGTCGACGATCAATCCGGTGCCATAGTAATGCCGTTCCGACACGCCGGAGAGCGTGTACGGCAGGTCGAAGGTCACGACGACCAGCGAAGGCGCGATCGCGTTGACGGTGGGGTCGGCGTACTTGTTGAGACGCGTGCTGCCGACCTCGAGGGGTAGCGGTTGCGGACCTTCCGCAAGGTCCCGACACGGCCAGTAACCGAGCGCATCGTTGCGCGCGCAACGTCGTACCGGATACCAGGTACGGTCCATCTGCAACAGGCGAACGACGGAATTCTGCGGATCTTCCATGGTCACGTAGCGGACCAGCGCGCGTTCACCGTCTGCCAGGCTGTTCAGCACTTCTTCCAGGTCATCGAGATCGCGGACGGATTCGCCATCCATTTCGACGATGACGGCACCGCGCGGAATGGCACTCTTCGACAACAGGTAGCCCGGATTCGCAACGTAGACGCCCTCGGCCGGGCGGTTGTAATGGCGCGCCTGCTGGTAAGAAAGCTTGTTGACGATCGCGTCGCCGAATTCCAGGTACTCGTCCGGTGTGATTGCATGCAGGTCGTCGACGCGAACCCGGGTAACGATGTTCCTGCCACCGCGCTCCAGCTCGACACTGACGTCCTGGCCAACCTTGTCATCCAGAATAGCGGCCAGTGGCACGAACTCGGTCACGAATTGCCCGTCGATACGCAGCAGGATGTCGCCGGGAGCGAGGCTTTCAGCGGCCGCCGATCCTGGAATGACCTGATCGACAACGAGCATCCCGGTCTGCTCGGGAAATGACGATCGCGCGACGCGCTCCGAGTCTTCCGTCAGCCCGAGGCGGCGAAGCTCATCGTAAGGCTTGCTCTGAAACGTCGTCTGCAGGGTACCCCGGGTTACCGGAAAACCGGCTTGAATCTGTCTCAAAGCGCGCTCGATTCTATCCAGCGGCAGAAAGAAACTGCTGGCCGCGGAGCTGTTGGCGCCCGCGTTCAACGCGACCACTTCTCCGTCGATATTGACGACCGGCGAACCTGAGGATCCGCCGGAGGTGCCGGATGCCGCCTGCAGGTAGAATGTGTTGAAGTCGTTGTACTTGCCGCGGCCGTATTCCGGCGCCTTTCGATCGAGTCGGGCAATGGTGCCCGCGAGGATCGAGAGCTGCTCACCGGCGTCATTTCCGATGACGCGAATTTCCTTGCCGATGCCTGCGGCCTCAGGAGCCAACGGCAGGGTCACAGGCTTTATGTAATGCAGCTCTGCGGGATCGTACCGGAAGAAACCGAAGTCATGCACGGGATCCCGGTACACCGGCGTCAGCCGCACTTCCTCGTTGTTCCGAAATACCGCCTCGGCAATCACCGGTCCGGGTGTCACGACATGGCGATTGGTCAGTATCAGGCCCCGCTCCGCGTCAACGACGAAACCGGTCGCCTGGCTCGAGCTGTTCCATTCGGTGTCGAAGGCCCGCGTACTGTCTATGCGTATTGAAACGACGCCCGAGGATATGCGCTCCAGCGTCTCCGTCCACGCCGTGTCATCCGCCGAGTTCGCCGCTAGGCTCAGCAACAGCGTAGCAGCTGCCGTGAGATTCCTGCCGTATCTCATATTCACCCTGTCAATTGCGGGCCCGTACCCGCTTATGTCTTATTCTGGACTACGTGCGGGTAGGCCGGTTCCCTATTTGAGCAAAATCAGGGCGTGGGCGCGAGCCTGAATCAGTCGGTCCGGTAGGCGAGATTCAGCTCGCGGGCCGCCTTGACGTCGTCGAGTCGACGTACGGGCAGCGTGTAAGGCGCTTCCTTGTAACTGACGCCGTCCTCCTTGGCAGCCCGCACGATGTCGATCATCGCGTCGACGAAGCCATCGAGAGTTTCCTTGCTTTCGGTTTCCGTGGGCTCGATCAACAGGCACTCCGGCACGAGCAGGGGAAAGTACGTCGTCGGCGCATGGTAGTTGCGATCGAGCAGCGCCTTGGCCACATCCATTGCGGTCAGTTGGATCGATTTCGATTCATGCTTCAGCGTCACGATGAATTCGTGGCTTGCCCGCCGCCCGGGATAAGCCAGCTCGAAACCGCCATCACGCAATCTCGCCATCAGGTAATTGGCGTTCAGGGTCGCGTATTCGGCGATGCGCTCCATGCCGTCGCGGCCAATCATCCGCATATAGACATAGGCACGCAGAAGCACGCCCGCATTGCCCATGAAACCGGAAAGGCGGCCGATGCTCTGCGGATAATCGTGTTCGTCGAGCCAGCCGTAGACGGTCTTTCCGTCGACTTCGCTGCTGCCGACGACCGGGATCGGCATGAACGGCAACAGCCGATCGTTGACGCCAACAGCGCCGGACCCGGGTCCGCCGCCACCGTGGGGGGTCGAAAACGTCTTGTGGAGATTCATGTGTATCACATCGAAATCCATGTCGCCGGGTCGCACCTTGCCGAGTATGGCGTTGAGATTGGCGCCGTCGTAGTACAACAGCCCTCCGGCGTCATGCACCATGTCGGCGATATCCTTGATGTGTCGCTCGAACACACCCAGCGTCGACGGATTGGTGAGCATGATCCCCGCCGTGCTCGGACCGAGGACAGAGCGCAATGCATCGAGATCGACATCGCCATCCGGTCCTGTCGGAATCTCCCTGACCGTACAGCCGCACATGGTTGCCGTGGCCGGATTGGTGCCATGCGCCGCATCGGGCACGATGACCTCTTTGCGCTGGTGGTCGCCTCGTGCCTCATGGTAGGCCTTGATCATCGCGACGCCGGCGAGTTCGCCTTGCGCACCGGCCATCGGTGTCAGGGAAACACCCTTCATACCGGTCACTTCCTTGAGCATTTCCTGCAGCTCGAACATGCAGGTCAGAAAACCCTGGCCATGCGTGACCGGCCCCAGGGGATGGCGACCGGCAAATTCCGGCAACAGTGCAAGCGTGTTGCAGGCGCGCGGATTGTATTTCATCGTGCACGAACCGAGCGGGTAGAATTGTGTGTCGATCGAGAAATTCTTCTGTGACAGACGCGTGAAATGGCGAACGACCTGCAGCTCGCTCGCCTCGGGCAGACGAGGCTTGTCATCGCGGAGAAACCTGTCCGGGATCGCGGTTGGCGGAGATTCTTCCGGCGCCTGCGCGAAAGCACGTCTGCCGGAGCGGGACTTTTCAAAAATCAGCTTACTCATCGATGTCAATTCCAAGTGCGCGAAATGCCGCGTGGTAATTGGGTTCAGTCGTGATGTCTTCGATCATTTCGCTGTGCACGACAGTGTTGTTCTCATCCAGCACGACAACGGCTCTCGAGAACATCCCGGCGAGCGGCCCGTCGATGATCATGACGCCGTAGTTCTCGCCAAAGCCGGCGTGGCGAATCGCGGACAAACCGACTACGTGCTTGAGACCGTGTTCCTTCTGAAATCGCTGATGTGCAAACGGCAGATCGTAGGACACCATCAGCATTGCAAGGTCGCTGCGTTCGCCGGCGTAGCGGTCGAATTTAATGACCGATTCGGCACACACTGTCGTATCGACGCTGACAAAGATATTCATGATCTTGCGCATGCCCATCCAGTTGGCCAGCGAAACGTTTTGCAGGCTGGTATTGACCAGCGACACATCGGGGGCGCGACTGCCGACCGCCGGCAAGTCGCCGGAAGTCCGGTAGGATGCGTGTTCGAATCGAATTTTTGCCACGTAGGCTTCCCCTGCTCTGTCAGTTCATTTCTTCGGCAAAAGCCGCGATCGCCGTTTCGATATCGGCTGCCGTCTTGGTTTCGGTGGCACAAACCAGCAGGGCGTCGGTCGAAGCGAAGTCGCTTAGATCGAAGCCGCCGAGGATATTTCTCCCGGCAAGCGCCGCAAGCACGGGGGCCACGGGCCTATCCAGCTTCAATGCAACCTCGTGGAAAAACGGCCCCTGGTAGAGCCGCTCGATACCGTCAATTGCACAAAGTCCGTCGACGAAGCGCGTGGTGTTGGCGTGTGATGCCCGGGCGACGCGAGCGAGCCCTTCCAGTCCCAGCAACGACATGTGAATGGTCGCCGCCGTTACCATGAGCCCCTGATTGGTACAGATATTCGAGGTCGCTTTGCTGCGGCGTATATGTTGTTCTCGCGCCTGCAGCGTCAGTGCGAAGCCGGGGTTGCCGTCGAGATCGGTGGTGCGGCCCACTATGCGGCCGGGCATCTGCCGCACGTGTTGTTGCTTGCAGGTCATGAAGCCGAAATAGGGACCGCCGGATGACAAGGGTACGCCGAGCGGCTGCCCCTCGCCGATTGCGACGTCGGCGCCCGCTTCGCCCCAGTGCCCCGGCGCTTTCAGCAACGCAAGCGAGATCGGATTGACAATGCCGACGACCAACGCTCCCTGGGCGTGCGCCCAGTCGGTCAGGCGATCGACGTCCTCGAGCGTGCCGGGAAACGACGGCTGTTGCATGACGACTGCAACCGGGTTCTGGCCGTCCTGCAGCTGATCGAACGCAACGTTGCCGCTGTTCGGGTCCACCGGCAATCGTTGAAAGGTCAATCCCTGGCTGCCCGCTATCGCAGACGCTACTTTCTCATGGACGGGATTCACACCGGGTGCGAGCAGAACCAGTCCGGACTTGACGCGTCGATTCGTGCGCACCGCCATTAGCGAAGCTTCGGCCAGCGCCGACGCACCGTCATACAGCGACGCATTGCTGACATCCAGGCCCGTCAGCTCCGTGATCATCGTCTGGTATTCGTAGATAACCTGTAGCGTGCCCTGGCTCGCCTCGGCCTGGTACGGTGTGTAAGCACTGTAGAATTCGCCGCGAGTGGCAATGTCCCAGACCGCAGCCGGTATATGGTGCTCGTACGCGCCAGCGCCGATGAAGCACAAAGGCGAACCGTCCATCGCGGCCCGCTCTCGCATCAGCCGCGTAATTTCCATCTCGCTGTGTGCCTCGGGGATGCCGTACAGATGCTCGATGCGGAGCTCCTTCGGGATCTCGTCGAACAGATCGTCGATCGCATCGGCGCCGATCGCCGCCAGCATTTCCTGCGTGTCTTTCTCTGTGTGAGGTATGAAAGGCATCAGTTACTACTCAGTCATCAAGTGAGTCCAGCAGCTGCTGGTATGCATCGGGCGTCAGCAATTCGCTTTCGTCGATATCCTCAGAAGGCATCATCTGTACGATCCAGCCCTCGCCATAAGGTTCGTTGTTGATTTTCTCCGGATCATCCGCGAGCTCTTCGTTGACAGCGACGACGCTGCCGGCAATCGGTGCGTAAACATCGGAGGCCGCCTTGACCGACTCGACGACCGCCATTTCACCGCCATCCTCGACCTCCTGGCCAACTTCCGGCAACTCCACGTAGACGAGATCTCCCAATGCCGTCGCAGCATGTTCAGTAATACCGATGGTCACGTGGCCATCGTCCTCGCGGCGCAACCATTCGTGGTCGTTCGTGTACAACAGGTCCCCAGGTAATTCAGTCATCAGTTTTTCTCCCTACACGTCAATGCGGATTTTTCCATTGCGAACGAACGGTGGTGTCACGATACGAACGTTCAGCAGTTTTCCCCTGACTTCAACCTGCGCGCGATCGTAGTCGCCGGCAGGCACACGCGCCAGCGCAATTGATTTGCCGATGGTAGGCGAAAAACCCCCGCTGGTGATTTCACCCTCGCCAACGCCCTCGACGATTACTCTCTGGTGATTGCGCAACACACCCTTGTCTTCCAGCAACAGGCCGACGAAGCGCCGCTTGTTCGGCTCTTCACGTAGTGCCTCCATCGCGGCGCGACCGGTGAAATTGCGGTCTGCAGGCTCCCAGGCAACGGTCCAGCCAAGACCGGCCTCAAGCGGCGAAATATTTTCGTCCATATCCGAACCATAGAGGTTCATGGCTGCTTCGAGGCGAAGTGTATCGCGCGCGCCCAGCCCGCAGGGCGCGACACCAGCGGCCAGCAGGCGATCCCACAGGGCGCCAACCTTGTCACGGTGAACGACGATTTCCCAACCGTCCTCACCCGTATAACCGGTACGGGCAACAAACAGCTCGCCGGCCTGCAGTCCATTGAAAGGCTTCAGCGCCAGCGCGGCATCGCGCCATTGTGACTCGATCAGCGGCGCGGCCAGCGCCCGGGCATCGGGTCCCTGCACGGCAATCATCGCCAGCTCGTCGCGTTCGACGACGTCGACATCAAACGTGGAGGCCTGCTGCCGGATCCAGATGAGATCCTTTTCGCGGGTTGCCGCGTTCACAATTAGCCGGTACCCGGTATCGGTCATGAAATAGATGATCAGGTCGTCAATCACCCCGCCCTGCTCGTTCAGCATGCAGGTATACAGCGCCTTGCCATAGTCTTTCAGCTTGGCGACATCGTTCGCCACCAGCTGCCGCAGGAACGCCTGCACACGGGCACCCGCGAGGTCGACGATGGTCATATGCGACACATCGAATACCCCGGCGCGCGTACGCACGGCGTGATGCTCTTCTTTTTGCGAACCGTAATGCAGCGGCATGTCCCAGCCGCCGAAATCGACGATACGGGCGCCGGCAGCGACGTGGTTCTCGTAAAGCGGTGTCCTGGATCCCATTGTTTTCGGCCCATGTTGGTACTGCACAAAAAAAGGGCGGCAGACTGCAAAGTCTGCCGCCCCTCTGTCCTTTGCAACCTGAGAGATCAATGGCGACACCACTGCAGTGAGCGCCACTTACCCCTTCGGTGGGCCTGTTTGGCCGCTCTCCAGAGCTGATCAGCGTAAACAGTCCTTTTGCCTGAGCGTTTCCGAGCGTGTTGCGCCTTCGGCGCCCCGATTGAACGGGGCCTCTTCTGAAACCGCTGTAGATCAGTGGCGGCATGATAGCCAAAGGCCGGGCAGGTTGCCAGCGGCGACCCCGACGGTGACAATGCGGCCAATTCCCGACCCGGAACCCCGACATGCTACGATTCAGAATCTCGCTCGCTACCCTGTTCCTCGTCGTGTCTCCCGCGATACACGCCGACACGGCGGCCGATTTCTCGACCCTCCTGGATGAGCACTGGGAATGGACGCTGCGCAATTCGCCGGTCATGGCGTCCGCACTGGGCGATCGCCGTTTTAATGATCAGTGGTCGGACCAGAGCATCGCCGGCCACCAGCGCCGCCATGCCGAAACCCGTGATTTCCTGCGACGCGTCTATGCGCTCGAACGCGCGTCATTGCCTGACACCGATCAACTCAATTACGAGCTGTTTCTCAGGCAGCTTCAGGACGAGGTCGATCTGTACCCGTTTCGCGATTACCTGATGCCGTTCTCCCACCAGGGTGGTATTCAGAACTTGGAAAACACGACCAACCAGCTGCGATTCGAGACACGAAAAGACGTCGAAGACTGGCTCGCCCGCATGGCAAAGATCGACGCCCTGGTCGATCAGCACATCGAGCGTGCCGAAGCGGGCCGCAAGGCCGGGATCGTGTCACCTGAGGTACTGATGCAGCGCATCACACCGCAGCTTCGCCAGCAGCTCGTCGATAGTCCGGCGCAGAGCCCCTACTATCGGCTGTTCGAAAGTCTGCCGGACTCGATTGCGATCCAGGACCAGCAGCGCCTGCAGGCGCAGGCACTCGAGACGATCGAAAAGACAATTTTGCCCGCGTACCGGAAGCTCGATCGTTATTTCAACGGGAAATACCTGCCCGCGACACGCGACAGCATCGGCCTGTCCGCGCTGCCCGAGGGCGAAAGCTGGTATGCGCTGCTTGCACGGTCCTACACGACCACTCGAATGTCCCCCGATGAAATTCACCGCATCGGACTCGCAGAAGTGAGGCGCATCCGGGACGAAATGGAAGCAATCATCGAAGAATTGCAGTTCAAAGGCAGCTTTCATGAGTTCCTGGACTACCTGCGGACGGATTCGCAATTTTATTTCGACGACCCCGATGCGCTGTACGAAGCCTACCTCGCCACCAGCAAGCGCATTGATCCGGAATTGGTGAACCTGTTCGGCATGCTGCCGAGAATGCCTTACGGCGTGAAACCTATCCCCGCTTCCATCGCTGCCGACACGACGACAGCTTACTATTCCCGCCCTGCAGCCGACGGCAGCCGGGCGGGCATCTACTGGGTCAATCTCTACAAACCGGAGGTACGGCCGAAATACGAGATCGAGGTACTCACCGTTCACGAAGCCATGCCGGGGCACCATCTTCAACTCGCCCTGCAGCAAGAACTCGGCGACATGCCGATGTTCCGGCGGTTTCTCGGCTTCACGGCGTTCGTCGAGGGCTGGGGCCTTTACAGCGAGCGCCTCGGCTACGATCTGGGACTGTACCAGGACCCCTACTCACGCTTCGGTCAGCTCACCTATGATATGTGGCGTGCCGTGCGGCTGGTCGTGGACACGGGCATGCATTACAGAGGGTGGACACGGCAACAGGCTATCGATTTTTTCAGGGACAATGCCGCCAAGACCGAGCATGACATCGTCAATGAAATCGACCGATACATCAGCTGGCCGGGACAGGCGCTGGCCTACAAGATCGGACAAATGAAAATGCTGGCACTGCGCGAGCGCGCGGAGCGACAGCTCGGCGAGCACTTCGACATTCGCGCATTCCACGATCAGCTGCTCGGTGCAGGCGCGTTGCCGCTGGATCTGCTCGAAAGACGTATGGACGACTGGCTGGAAAGTCAGCGATAGCAGATCCGTCTTGCGGGCCTTCCGCGACTTCGATGCTGATCAGGTCCCTGACTGTGCCGGGAATTCGCGACGTGCAACCGCGGCGCGTTCGGCCGGGCCGGCGCCCGCTTTGAAATTCGCGTCGATGCGCTCGATGCGCAGCCGCAGGCCGGTGCCGTTGGCAATCTGGATGTTCAGCCCCGGCCGGGCGTTCATTTCGAGTATCAGCGGGCCGAGATCGGCGTCGATAACCATGTCGACACCCAGGTAGCCGAGTCCCGTCACATCGTAGCTGCGTGCGGAGGACTCGAGGATGAAGTCCCACATCGGGATCTCGATCCCGGCGATCAGCGCACCGGTATCCGGATGTTCGTCGACGAGTTCATTGCCCAATACGCCGGTCAGGGTTTTTCCAGTGCTGATATCGACGCCGGCACCGACCGCACCCTGGTGAAGGTTCGCCTTGCCATCCGACGCGCGCGTCGGCAGTCGCACCATGGCCATGACCGGGTAGCCGCGATACACGATCACCCGGACATCCGGGACCCCCTGGTAGCTGACGCTTGCGAATACGGGATCGAAATGCACGCAGTATTCGATCAGCGCGGAGTCGCGGCTTCCGCTGAGGCTGTACTGGCCGCTCACCGTATTGGAAATGTGGTGCAGAATCTCACCTTCCGAAACAAATACGCCGCTGCTCAGACGAAACGTATCGCGTTTGCGCGCGCTGCGCCCCGTCACTACGACGATGCCATCGCCACCGCTGCCGCGCGCCGGCTTGATTACGAAGGAATCATGGTCGCGAACGATGCCGGAGAAATCACGAACCTCGCCCTGGTGGGCGATGACGCCGTACAGGTCGGGAACAGGCATACCTGCGGCGAGCGCAAGCTCTTTCGTGCGAACCTTGTCGTCTACCAGCGGGTACAGGCGCCGCGGATTCAGACGGCCGATGAAATTGGCGTTGCGTTCGTTTAATCCGAGTACGCCGATTTGATGAAGTTTCCTCGCGACCGCGAACATCAGTTGGTGGCCAGTGCGCGGAAGCGCTTCAATTCAGACAGCCGGTAACCGGTATAACGGCCCGCCAGGATGACCATGGCGAGTACCAGCAAGAGCAGCTCCGGAAACGTGAAGATGAGATGCTCGAGCCAGTCCATTCCCATCAGGATATAGGCTACCACGGCAACCACGATACTCCCGATGCCGGCACGCATGGCATCAGCCGGACCGCGCTCCTCCCAGACCACCGACATGCGCTCGATCGTCATCGCAATAATTACCATCGGGAACAGCGCGACCGACAATCCGGTTTCCAGCCCCAGCCGATGAGACGTCAGGCTGATGAAAAGCATCAGGATGACGACCACGATGAGCACCGCGCTCAGGCGCGGCACCAGCAGCAGTCGCAGTCGATCGAGCAGGAAACGAATCGTGAGTCCCAGTGCGATCAAGGTCGTAAACAGGATAACGCCCCACAGCAGCTGGGTTTCACGAAACGCGAGCGCGATCAATATCGGCATGAACGTGCCGAATGCGTCGATGCCGACGAAGTTGCGCATCAAAACGATGATCAGGGCACCGATCGGTATCATGAGAATAACGCTGTAGACGGCCTGCGTCTGGATCGGCAGGCTGTACAGCGAGAAATCGATGGCGAAGGCGTCCTTCTGCGCGGCCTGGCTCTCCGCGATTGCAACGGCCTCGAGGAAATTCTGCTGAATCGCAAAGCTCACGTCGACATTGCTGCCACCCTCCAGGTTTACGAGCGGCTCATTGCCTCGCCACCAGACGAGAAAGCGCTCGGGCAGACGCTCGTCGCCGGTCATCGGATTGAAATACAGCCATTGGTCGCCATCGTGAACCTCCAGCCACGCCAGGAGGTCCGCGTTGCGTTGACGCCCACCGAGCGCAAAGCCGCGCACCATACGTGCCGGTATTCGCGCCGCCGCCAACACCATCGTAGCGACTTCGACGAATTCCGCGCTCGATCCGGCGCCCGCCGTCAGTAGCTCCACATTCGGATCCGGGGACGGGTCGTTCATGCGCCGCAATAGCTCGGTTGTGAAAGACGCGGTGTCCGCGGAATGCTCCTCCACTTCGGACACCAGCACGTCAACCGCGGTCCTCAAAGGCTCATTGATGACCGGCAATGGCGGGAACGGCGGCGTGGTGTCCTCCTGGTCCACGCTGTCGTCCTCGTAGACCGAAATCCGGTAGTAAATGGTCTGCTCACCGTCGGCGCGTCGAATTGCCCATTGCGCCTCGCGGCCGCCGCTCCCATAGTTGAGCGTGAAACCGTAACCCCGCGATACCGAATTCTCGTTGAGCATGCGAAAACCCGGCGTCAACGTGGGCACATGCAGCTGCACTTTGATCGATCCCGGCCCACTGTCGAACGTGACGGACGACTCGATCGTCCATACCGGAGTCTCGAGGTCTTCAACGAGCGGGAAGCCAAGCACCTGCCACTTGTAGAGGAACATCGACAGTCCGACCGCGGTAAGCAATGCGGCGAGCACGAATACGTAGCGCTGCTTCATTCAGTCCCCCTGATTTCGACGTCAGTCGACGCCAAGTGCGACCTTGACGGCGCGTTCTCGTATTGGGCCGCTGCGGTTGAACATCCGCATGCCCGCGACCCGTAATTCTGCGACAAGACGGGAGTCTGTCGTAAACAGGCGGTTTAGGCCAGTCGTAAAGTGCAGCATGGTGGCGTTGGCGCCCTTGCGGGCACGTTCGTAGCGCCGCAGCACGGGCAGGTCACCCGGGTGCAGACCCCGCTGCAGCGACGTCTCCAGGACGCCGGCGAGTTCCTCGACATCCTGCAGGCCGAGATTTGCGCCCTGACCCGCAAGCGGATGAATGGCGTGCGCTGCGTCCCCGATCAGCACGACTCCCGGCAATGCATATCGCGTTGCATGCTGGGCTCCAAGTGGGAAAACGCCGCGCGGACCGTCCACGACCAGTGCGCCGAGAACGTCGTCGGAGGCGTCGGTCAGCATTTCGCCCAGTTCCTCGTCACTCGCTGCCATCGCGCGGCTTGCCATCTCGGGCGTCGTGGACCAGACGACCGAAACGTTGCCGTTGGCCAGCGGCAAGATCCCGAGCGGTCCGTCACGCATGAAGCGCTGCCAGGCTGTCGCCTGGTGACTGAGTTCAGGGCGGAGATGGGTGACGAGGGCGCTCTGATCAAACGGCCATCGTCGAGTCCCGATTCCGACCGCCTCCCGCACGAACGAACGCGAGCCGTCCGCACCCACGATCAGATTCGCAGCGCGCTTTATTCCGTCCTCGAACTCGATCGTAGAGCGGGATCCGTCCCGGCTCAGCGTGCGAATCGGGCTGTCGAAACGAAGCTCCACATCTGTGGTCTCGAGCTGTCGCAGCAATGCGTCCTGCAGCACTACGTTTTCGACAATGAATCCCAGCTGCGGAACGCCGAATTCGGCCGCTTCGAAACACAGGGCCGACGCGCTATACGGGTCGTCACTCTCGTCCCAGACCCTCATGCATTCATAGGGACTCAAGCGCGATTCGTCTACCCGCTGCCATGCGCCCACCGACTGCAGAAACTCGGCCGAGCCTCGTGCGATCGCGGACACGCGCAGCGCGACTTCGTCGCTTGGCGTCAATGTCGGGCGAGTGGCAACATCCACCAGCGTGATGCGCAGGGATTCGCGCGCGGAGCCCTGGGCAAGTCTTGCTGCCAGCGTCAGGCCAACGATGCCCGCGCCGACGATCACTACGTCGAAACGCTGCTTCATTTCAGTGGCATGCCCCGCGACAGTCGGGGCAGCCGGCCGGCGAGCCCCATCGTGTGTCTGGCAAACAGCGACCGGACACCGGGCACCAGGTCGAAGCCGAGCATGCCGATGTCGCGCAGGGTCCGCAGCGGTCGACTCGAACTTCCGAACAGGCGAACCAGGCCGTCCGTAAATCGCACGAGCTTCTTCTGGTCTGCGTTGCGCCAGCTGGCGTAGCGCGCCAACAATTTCTCGTCGCCCGGATCGGCGGTTGCCTCGCGGTCGTCAGCGATGCAATCGCACAGCGACGCCACGTCACGCATGCCAAGATTAAAACCTTGTGCGGCGACCGGGTGCAGGCCGTGCGCGGCATTTCCAACCAGGACACCGCGCGTCGTTGTCAGGCGCATCGCCTTGCTGAGCGTTAGCGGATAGCAAGCGCGCTTGCCGAGCTGAGAAAGGCTGCCCAGCCGGTAGCCGAACGCTGCCTGCAACTCACTTAGAAAGGACGCATCGTCCAGCGCCATCACTCGCTCGGCGTCATCCTCGGCTACGGTCCAGACGAAGCCCACACGATCATCCGCGACCGGCAGTAGCGCCAGCGGACCCTGGGCTGTGAATCGCTCGAACGCGCGGTACTCGATTTTCTTTTCCGGCAGCAGGTTGCCGATGACGGCGCGTTGCCCGTAATCGCTTTTCAGCGCGGCTATGCCCATCATTTCGCGAACCTGGGAATTCGTGCCATCGGCGGCTACCAGGAGTTGTGCGACCAGCGTCCGCTTATTCGTTCCGGCATCGACTACGGCGCTCGCCTTGTCGCGGTCCAGGTCGATGTCCACGATGCGCGCGGGGCAAACAAGCTCGACGTTCTTGCAGTCCTGCAGCGCTGCCTGAAGCACTCGGCCGAGCACTCGATTGATGACCACGTAGCCTAGTGCCTCGACGCCCTGCTCTTCCGCGTCGATGTGCGAAAACCCGAAGCGGCCCTGATCAGAAACGTGAATGCTGCGGATCGGTGTGGACGCCGCAACGATCTCATGCCAGAGACCCATCGCCTCGAACATACGCTGGGTACTGCGCGACAATGCCGTGGTTCTGTCATCGAAACTCGGCTGTTCGACGCCCCTGCGCGCCACCGCCTCTACAACAGCGACCCGCAGACCGAGAGGAGCCAACGCAAGCGCGAGGCTCGTGCCAATCATGCCGCCGCCGGCGATGACAATATCGTAGCGTTCCATTTTGCCATCACCGCTCATCGACTTTGCATCAGGGCCTCGATGTCCTCGGCATGCTTTGCGAGTCCCTTGCTGAGGACATCCGGCCCTTTCGAGGTAACGGCAACGTCATCTTCAATGCGAATTCCGATGTTACGAAATCGCTTAGGCACACTTCGCTTGTTCGGAATGTAAATACCAGGTTCGACCGTGGTAACCATGCCGGTCTCCAGGACCCGCCATTCGTCACTCACCTTGTAGTCGCCCACATCGTGCACATCCATGCCGATCCAGTGCCCCGTGCGGTGCATGTAGTACTCCCGATACGCGCCGTCCTTGATGAGTTTCGGCTGGGAACCGGAGAGCAGTCCGAGTTTACGAAGGCCTCGGGTGATCACCTTGACGGCCGCGTCGTGCGGGTCGTTCCAGTGGTTGCCCTTGACCGTCCTGTCGATGGCGGCAAGCTGTGCCTCCAGCACGATCTCATAGACCGCGCGCTGCTCGGGACTGAAGCGCCCGCTTACCGGGAATGTTCGCGTGATGTCCGATGCGTAATAATCGAGTTCGCAACCCGCGTCGATTAGCAGCAGGTCTCCGTCCTTGAGCTCGGCGCTGTTTTCGACATAGTGCAGCGTACAGGCATTGGCGCCACCCCCCACGATTGGGCTGTACGATGCCCACGCGCCGTTCTTGCGAAACTCATGCCGAAACTCGGCCTCGACTTCGAACTCAACGAGCCCGGGGCGCGTCATTTTCATGGCGCGTTTGTGCGCTTCTACCGCGACCTTCGCGGACCGGCGCATGGCTGCAATCTCGGCTCGACTTTTGTAAAGCCGCATGTCGTGCAAGATATGATCGAGGGCAACAAATTCCTGCGGTGTGTGCAGGCCACGCGACAGGCCCGAGCGCAAGGAATTAACCCAGTCGGCGATACGAGCATCGAACTCCGAATACATGCCCATTGTGTAGTACACGCGGCTACAGGGCTCGATGATGCCCGGCAAGATATCGTCAATATCGTCAATCGGAAAGGCGTCGTCTGCGCCGTATTCGCTGACGGCACCGTCCTGCCCTGCCCTCGCCCCGTCCCACTGTTCGCGTTGCGGGTTGCGCTCGCGGCAAAACATCAGGAATTCGCCGCTGTCGCGCCCTGGAACCAGAACGGCAACGGCCTCCGGCTCAGCGAAGCCGGTCAGATAGTAGAAATCGCTATCCTGTCGGTAGCGGTACTCGACATCACGACTACGGGTCTTGATCGGCGCAGACGGAAGTATCGCAATGCCGCCAGTGCCGACCATACGCATCAGCTGCTTGCGGCGACGCTCGAATTCCTTCTTCTCCATCAGGGTGCGCTCGTATCGTTCATGGGCGGGCTATTCTACGTTGTCAGCGACACTTCGGTCGACACGCCGAAATGCTGCGAACGACCGTGCCGGGGCACTAGTGCATGGTACCGCCATTGTCCGCCGGGCCACCGTCTGCGCCGTGTCGAATCGCGGCGAGCTCCTCATAGGTGAGCTGGGCAGCGACCCGCACGTATTCGACGAGTTCGACGTAGGCCGCCTCATTGGTCTCGTCATCGGTAGCGTCATCGACCGCCGCGCGCGTGATCTGCAGCATGTCACGAATGATATCCGCAAGCGGCTCCGCCGCGAGGCGATCACGAAGCGTATCGCCGTGCTGCGCTGATACCAGGCCATGCAGGAATCCCTCGCACCAGTGCGCCATCGCCATTGTGCGAACCCCGGTATCGCTGTCGTCGTCCGGGAGCAACGGGACAAACCCAGAGAGTCGCTCGGAAAGCTGCCAGAACGTCGCCTGATAGAGTGTGTCCAGCATTTTCGTGCACTCCAGCCGGAACGCATTGTTCTCATCGGTGCCCTCAAGAACGTGGAGTAGCCAGTCGGGCCCTGCAGAAACACCGGAGACCGCCAGGCGACCTGTCAGGAGTCCGTGACTTTGCGCAGCATCCCAGTTGGCACCGCAGCGTTTGAGGGCTGCGTCCAGGGCATCGTGATCGATCTTTTCATCCATACAGATGCCAACCTTTCCAGTTCCGCCAGACTCTTATGATCCCATGGACCGATTCTCGAGGCCACGACCGCTACAGGGAATACAAAGAGATAATTGATTCTACCCTTTGCCGTGACTATATTCGCAATATGGCCGACAACATCAGCTCGACATTCGAACACGAACTCAAGCGCCTGGAAAAACGCGTCGATGCGCTGGTGCGCGTTTGTGACCAGCTGCAGGACGAGAACCGTTCGCTCAAACAGCGCCAGGATGTGCTGACTTCTGAGCGCGCAAGCCTGCTGCAGAAAAATGAACAGGTCCGCGCGCGAGTCGAAGCTATGATTGGCAGGCTCAAGGCAATGGAACAAGGCTCTTGAAAATACTGATTCAAAGTCTGACGGAGTAGCTTGCATGACCGATCAATTCGCGCAGGTAAGCGTGCGCATCCTTGATAAGGAGTACCAGGTGGCGTGTCCGCTGGATGAGCGTACAGATCTGCTCGACTCCGCCGAAATCCTCAACGCGAAGATGCGGGAAATTCGAGACAGCGGCAGGATAGTGGGCCTCGACCGAATCGCCGTGATGGCCGCCCTGAACATGGCTAATGACCTGCTGCATGCAAAGGCGCGTGACCAGGAGCTTGAAGGAGGTATCAGTAACCGTCTCAAGTTGATTTCCGACCGGGTCGACCATGTTCTTAGCGGAACACAACAACTCGACCTTTGAAGTTTGGCCTTTATAGAGTGACACAGACAAAGAATTGGCGTCTCCTGCGGTGTTCGATACCGACCTGGAAACCTTTCGACCCTAACTTTCTACATCGGGGTCGCGCACTGTCGGGAGCATATGTGCACAACCGCTTCGGCGGTTAGCCTGTTGCGACCACGGCTGACCCCACCTTTTGCTCCGGTTCGAGAGCAAAGGTTTGTAACGGCACAGGCGGGAGGCGCCTCCTAATGAATGATCTTCGGCGCAAGGCGCTGCTTGCACGGCGCGAAATGAGCCCCGATGCACGCGCCACTTCCTCATCAATAATTTGCAGTCGCGTGTTGCGTAAGCGCGAATTTTTCGCGGCCAATGCGCTCGCCAGTTATCTTCCAATGGAAGACGAAGTCGACACCCTGAGCGTAATCGAGCGCGCATGGCGCGCAAATAAGCGCATTTTTGTGCCCGTTTTGCGCCCCCGGCGAGAAATGTTGTTTCGAGAAATTCGTCCGGGAACGACATTGCGAAGAAATTCGTTCGGCATCTGGGAGCCGGAAACAGGCGAGACAATTCAACCGCGAGACCTGGACCTGGTGATAACGCCGACCGTTGCGTTCGATGAAAACAATAACCGTATCGGCATGGGCGGCGGCTATTACGACCGTTGCTTTTCGTTCCTGAGGTATCGACAACACTGGTTACGCCCGAAACTCATCGGGGTTGCTTTCGCCTGCCAGAAAATCGAGAAAATATCCCCAAACGTATGGGATATACGGCTTTATGACGTCATCAGCGAGGCTGACTGAAAGCTGTTCACACCCTGTTTCCAGCGATTTTTTCGGCTTGGCCTCCGCTCCCGGGCAACATTCGCCAGCGTCGCACGGCCGGAATTCGAAGGGCTCACTTCGTTCGATCAGTGATTTCTGATTTCGCATCTTGCGGTTTGCCGCAGTCCGATTCTTGTCAGCTCGCCAATCATGTGCGGCCAACAATCCGTCTCACGTCTTGCCGACGTGCCGAAGGTCTCCAGGACGTCCGAAACCTGGTCGTCAAAAGTGAGGGTAACTTTCTGGATTTTTTGGAATTGTTGTATATACTCAGCTGCGGGTACCCGACACGGAGAAAATTGATGGCTACCAAAAAGAAGTCTCGTAAGAAAGTTTCGAAGCGCAAAGTTGCCAAGAAACGAAAAGTAACAGCAAAGAAAAAAGCCGCGCCTAAAAAACGCGTAGCGAAGAGGAAAGTCGCCAAGAAAAAGGCGAAGAAAAAAGTAGCAAAGAGGAAGGCGAAAAAGAAAGTCGCCAAGCGCAAAGCGAAGAAGAAAGTCGCTAAACGCAAAACCAAGAAAAAGGCTAAGAAGAAAGTAGCCAAACGCAAAACGAAGAAGAAGGCCAAACGCAAGGCTAAAAAGAAAGTAGCCAAGCGTAAGACCAAGAAAAAGGCCAAACGCAAGGCTAAAAAGAAAGTAGCCAAGCGTAAGACCAAGAAGAAAGCTACTCGGAAGAAGGCTACTCGCAAGAAAGCCTCTCGGAAGAAAGCCTCTCAGAAGAAAGCCTCTCGCAAGAGGTAGAGGTTGGCTGGACGCTTAGGAAGAGGCCTTCTTCCCAAGCAAGCAAAAGGGCCCGCTTCGGTGGGCCCTTTTCATTTTCACGAATTGTGCGCTGGTCGTGCGTGCAATTCGCCCTGATTTGACTATAGTAGCTGTCTATGGACGCATCTCAGAAGAAGAGAAACGCAGCCGAGGCGGCGCTGCAATTCATTGCCCCCGGAACCGTTTTGGGGGTTGGCACCGGTTCAACCGTTAATTACCTGATTGACAGGTTGCCCGACGTCCGCGACCGCATCGACGCAATCGTTTCAAGTTCCGCAGCGACAACCGCTCTCTTGAAGCAGCGTGGTTTCGAGGTAAAGACGCTCAACGAGACCGGCGACATTGACCTTTATATCGATGGCGCGGACGAGTGCAACAAGCATCTTCAACTAATAAAAGGCGGTGGCGGTGCCCTGACGCGCGAGAAGGTTCTTGCCGCGGCGGCACGGCGATTCGTCTGTATCGTCGATGACTCGAAGCTCGTAGGCATGCTCGGCAGCTTTCCATTGCCTATCGAGGTGTTGCCAATGGCGCAGGAATTCGTCTCCCGGCGATTGCTGAAGATGCGCGGCAATCCCATTTGGCGCGAGGGCTTTGTGACGGATAACGGCAATCATATTCTTGATGTGGAGGATCTGCAGATTTCGAACCCTCTGGAAATGGAGGCTCGAATTAACCGAATCCCGGGGGTCGTCACCGTCGGCATCTTTGCGGACCGACCCGCCGACATCCTGCTTGTCGCCGGTGACAGGGGCGTCCGGGAAATGCGCGCCTAGATTACTCCCGTCGCTGACTGGTCACGAACCACTTGGGGGCTGCTGCGCAGTCCAAAACCGCTTCGCGGTTTTGTCGAACCCGAGGTTCTCATCCGTGCTCCCCGCAAAAAAAAACGGGTCCTCTCGGGACCCGCTTGTTTTTGGCTGGGGGACCAGGATTGACTCGCGCCTGCGGCGCTCGCCCTTCGGGCGCACGGTGTGCGTCCAAAACCGCTTCGCGGTTTTGTCGAACCCGAGGTTCTCATCCGTGCTCCCCGCAAAAAAAAACGGGTCCTCTCGGGACCCGCTTGTTTTTGGCTGGGGGACCAGGATTCGAACCTGGGTTGGCGGAGTCAGAGTCCGCAGTCCTACCGCTAGACGATCCCCCAATTGAAGAGACCGGTTGTCTCGACGGCGCCTTAGCGCTTGGAGTACTGCGTAGCGCGACGTGCCTTTCTCAAGCCAACTTTCTTGCGCTCTACCTCACGGGCATCACGGGTGACAAATCCGGCTTTACGCAGTAACGGACGCAGCGACTCGTCATAAGCCATCAGCGCCCGCGTTAGTCCGTGGCGAATCGCGCCCGCCTGGCCGGTCGTGCCGCCGCCCTTGACGGTGACGTTGACGTTGAAGCGCTCCGCCAACTGCGTATGCTCGAGCGGCTGACGCACGATCATCTGCGCCGTCTTTCGCCCGAAGAATACGTCGAGAGGCCGCTTGTTAACGGTAATCTCACCGCTGCCGGGGTGCAGAAATACGCGCGCCGTAGAGGTCTTGCGTCGACCGGTACCGTAAAAAAATGTATCACTCATAGTCTTGTCTCAATTCGGTCTTGTCTCAGTGTGTAGCGGCCAGGTCTCAGGCGCTTACGTCCAGTGGGATCGGCTGTTGTGCGGCATGACTGTGCGAAGGACCCGCGAATATCCGCAGCTTGCCCAGCATCTGTCGTCCCAGCGGGCCCCGCGGCAACATACCTTTCACGGCGAACTGCAGCACGCGTTCCGGCTTCTCGTCGAGCATCTTCTCCAGCGACGCTGACTTCAGATTGCCAATGTATCCCGTGTGGTGATGATACATCTTGCCCTTCAGCTTGTTGCCAGTCACGCGCACTTTTTCGGCATTGACGACGACGATGTAGTCGCCCGTATCCACATGCGGCGTGTACTCGGGCTTGTGCTTGCCACGCAGGCGTCTTGCGATCTCTGTCGACAAGCGACCGAGCGTCTTGCCGCTTGCATCAACCACGTACCAGTCGCGGCGTACCTCTGCAGGTTTTGCAGAAAACGTCTTCATAGTTCTGATTTCCGTAAGGGAATGATCGTGTTGTCCGGGAATCTCGCCTTAGCCGAGAATCCCCACCCTCCGTCCACGCTCGCAATGACGCGGGAGGGGCGAAAGGCGCGAAATTCTACTGTAGCCTCCGCCCTATTGCAAACGATGCGGCTATTTTCTCAGTAAATAATGCGCCGCCCGGAAGGCGTACTATTTAATTTATTTTCAATAACTTACGTGTCTATGGGACTATTGCGACCGCGCCGGACCAGCGCTAGAAGGCGTACTCGAGTGCCAATGCCGTGTAGGTATCGGTCTTTTCCGTCAGGGCAGGCACGTCAGAGTTGTGCTTGATCGTGTAGGACGCGACCAGAGCCAGATCACCGAGAAGCTTCGCCGACACGGCTGAGATGGATTCCGAGTAGGTATTCTCGCTGCCCGATTCGACGGTCAGATCCTGGCGAAATTCAGCCGTCTCGCTCAACTGCCACTTGTAGTAGGCGCCGCCACGGAAGATGGTCTCGTTTTCGGTAAGCCCGTCTCGCGTCTCGGACTGGCGTGCACCGACACCGGCCTCGACATTCAAGCGGTGTTTGTCGGTCTTGATGAGCCGGCGACCGTAACCGACGGTCTGCGAGAACTGCTTGTCGAACGCACCAAAACGATCCTTGCGCCAGCTGAGGCGCCCGAAGACAAAGTCCTTATCCGTGAGATTCCTTTCTGTCTTCCAGCCCAGCTCGTACGCCTCGGCGGTCGTGACCTTGTTCTCGGCGGCGCTTATCGCAGCCGCGGTAGCAAGATGCTGCCATTTGCCGGTCTCAAAGCCGACCTCGACGGCCGTATTCAGCGTCGAGTTCTCAGTATTTCCGGAGGTCGCGAGGTAGCCCAGCGTGGCCTTTCCGGTCCACGGGCTCTTCGCCTCTTCCTGGGCCAGCAATGACGGCGGTGCCAGCAGTGCCGCCAGGATCAGTGTCGTACGCAATTTCATGCAGATTCTCCTCGGGAATCATAACTACTTCAGAAAAAAGGCTGCGGAGTATACCGTCGATGAGCGCCGGTTCGCTATAATGAATTTGTGACAAATCGTAAACTCTCCGCAATCGACCGTTTGCTCGCAGGCGCAGACGACGCGCTGCGTACGATTGCAGCGCCGGCAGGACGTCCGGCACGCCATAATCCTGCGCGGCTCATAAGGGAGCCGCATCTTACCGCTGAGCAAAGATCACATGCCGCCGGGCTGATGCGGGTCAATCACTCCGGTGAAGTCGCGGCGCAGGCGCTGTACAGGGGCCACGCGACGGTTGCTCGCGACACGGATATTGAAAAAAAGATGCGCGCCGCGGCCGCTGAAGAGTTTGATCATCTCGCCTGGTGCGAGCAGCGCATCGCGGAACTCGGCGAACAGCCCAGTCGGCTGAGTCCGGTCTGGTACGCCGGTGCCTATGCGATCGGCGCGCTCAGTGGAGTTCTCGGCGATAAATGGAGCCTTGGCTTCATTGCCGAAACCGAGCGCCAGGTCGTTGAGCATCTCGAAAGCCACCTTGAAGGCCTGCCGGCGGAGGATACAAGAAGCCGCGCCATTGTCGAGCAGATGCGTGACGAAGAAGCCGAGCACGGAGAAAACGCCGTTGCGGCCGGCGCCGCCGAGTTGCCGCTTCCGGTCAGGGTACTGATGCGAATCACCGCGAAAGTAATGACAAGAACGGCTTATTGGGTTTAGGCGGCGCGGAGAGAACGATAAACCACGACAAAACACGCACTTAGCTTGCTCTCGCAGGCTTTCTGTATTAAAAGAGGACCGCAACAGGGGCGAGGATCAAGCAATGCAGACAACAGTCAAGAATCTCAGCGACGTGCCGGCCATCAACCGATTTCTCAGCTACTGTCGCGTTCGCACGGTGCCCTCCAAGACCGTGATGATCCATGCCGGTGACCTTCCGGACGTGCTGTACTACATTGTCGACGGATCGGTCGAAGTCATGATCGAGGACGAGGACGGCAATGAAATGGTACTCGCCTACCTGAACAAGGGTCAGTTTTTCGGCGAGATGGGACTTTTCTACGAGCAGCCTACTCGCAGCGCCTGGGTTCGAACCCGTACCGAGTGCGAAATCGCAGAGATGACCTATCCCCGTTTCCGCCAGATTGCGAGTGAAAGCCCGGGTCTCGTGTTTGAACTGGCGACGCAGCTCGCAACCCGCCTCGATCGCACGAACCGCAAGCTTGGGGACCTGGCATTCGTCGATGTCACCGGCCGTGTCGCCCATGCGATCATGGATCTGTGCAATGAGCCGGATGCAATGACCCATCCTGACGGCATGCAGATCAAGGTGAGCCGCCAGGAGCTCAGTCGCCTGGTGGGTTGTTCCAGGGAAATGGCCGGTCGGGTTCTGAAAGTACTCGAGGAACAGGGCCTGGTATCGGCCAGCGGCAAGACTATCGTTGTCTACGGGGCCCGCCCGAACCGCAAGATCTGAGATCAAAGCCGCGACAACCGTCACGTCGCCAAGGGGCGTCCGGCTCGGCCGGTGCGCACGGCCGATGTAAAGCGGAGGGCGGCACGAGGGAGAGCTGCCCACCGGGCACGGCCGAGCCGCACAGCCAGTCTATCTGGCGGCCGCTACCTCGGCTCGCATCGCGGCAATGGTTTTCGTGTAGTCGTCGCTGCCGAAAATCGCGGATCCCGCAACGAAGGTATCCGCGCCGGCCGCCGCGATCTCACGAATGTTGTCCACCTTGACGCCGCCGTCGATTTCGAGCCTTATCTCACGCCCGCTCGCCGCGATCATCGCCCGGGCCTGTCGCAGCTTGTCCAGCGCGGACGGAATGAACTTCTGCCCGCCGAATCCGGGATTCACCGACATCAGCAGCACCATGTCCACCTTGTCGATGACGTACTCCAGCCAGTCCAGCGGTGTTGCCGGGTTGAATACCAGGCCGGCCTTGCAGCCCAGTTCGCGTATGAGCCCCAGCGAGCGATCCACATGGCGGCTGGCCTCGGGGTGAAACGTGATGTAGCTCGCGCCCGCTTTTGCAAAGTCGGGAATAATGCGATCGACCGGCTCGACCATCAGGTGAACGTCGATCGGCGCTTCGATCCCGTATTTGCGCAAGGCTTCGCAGATCAGCGGGCCGATCGTCAGGTTTGGAACGAAGTGATTGTCCATGACATCGAAATGCACGACGTCCGCACCCGCATCGAGCACGTCGCGGACATCCTCACCCAGGCGGGCAAAATCGGCGGAAAGAATAGAAGGGGCGATTAGAGGCGTCACGGTCATTCCTGCTGGCTTTTATCCGACTTTAACTCAAGGCCACCTGATCGGACAGATCATCGTATCGATCGACGCGCCTTGAGCATTTCGTATGCTACCCGCACTTCCCGTGTGCGCCGCTCCGACTCGGCGAGAACCGCGGCGTCGGGATTGCTGCCCGCAATCTTGTCCGGGTGATTGCGGTTCATCAGGCGCCGATAGGCTCTCTTGATCTCCTCGTTGCTGGCGTCGGGGGACGTGCCGAGCGCCCGGTAGGCGTCACGCAGACGGGCTGCATCGGCATCACCGGCGGGCGAGCGCTTGAAGCTCTTTTGCGCACGTATCATGGCCTCGAGCTGCGCCAGCTCGACGCGACCGACCCCGAGTTCCGTACAGACGGTCCACAGCAGCGAACGCTCCTGCTTTTTGAGGGCATCCTTTGCCAGTACGACTTCGAGCAGCAAGCGCACGAACAATGTTCGCTGTGCAGCACCACGAACGCTGACTCGTCGGGCCTCACGAATTGTCTGCAACAGCGGAAAACCCGGGTGCTTACCCTCCTCGAACCACGCGATAGCGCGGCGCACGTTGGCCGGACTCAGGCCGAGACGGTGCATGATCAGACGCGCCGCTCGAATCTCTTCCTCGCTTACGCGTCCGTCAATCTTTGCGAGATGGCCCATGCTTTGGAAGAGTGCCCGGACGAATGCATCCGGAACGCGGCCTATATCGGCGCCGCGCTTCTCGAAGTCACGAAAGCGATCAGCGAAACCACGATCGAACTGATGGCCGAGAAACAGGCCCAGCACCGCGAACCACGGCTTCAGCGTCACGAGCCCCGCTAACGTGCCAATAATCTTGCCCCAGTACAATAGAGATTCCAGATATCAGGTAGTGTGCAGGCCATCAATCCTAACGGTTGTTCGCGGGCATTCCTATGTTCCATGCTTGCCTGCCCGAAGCGAAGAGGGGATCATCGCGGAACCAACAACGTAATCACGGGCATCTGGCGATGAGCGCTTCCGACGTATTATTCGAATCCTCTGTTCCTGAATTGCCGTTGCTGGGCCGCGGCAAGGTAAGAGATATATACGCCGTTGACGACCATCATCTGCTGATCGTCACGACGGATCGTCTGTCCGCCTACGACGTTGTGTTACCTGACCCGGTCCCCGGCAAGGGCGAGATACTCACCCGCCTGTCGCTGTTCTGGTTTCGCATGATGGCAGACATTATCGACCATCAGCTTTCTGATCGAACGGTAGACGACGTGGTGAAGGATCCGGCAGTGCGTCAGCAACTTCGCGGTCGCTCGCTGGTCGTCAAACGGCTTCGCCCTCTGCCCATCGAGGCTGTCGTGCGCGGCTACCTGATCGGCTCCGGCTGGCGTGACTACCAGGAAACAGGCCAGGTCTGCGGCATCGAATTGCCCAAAGGAATGCAACTGGCGCAAAAACTGCCGCGCCCGCTTTTTACGCCTGCAAGCAAGGCGCCCTCCGGCGATCATGACGAGAATATCAGCTTCGAAACCGTCGTAAACCTGATCGGCGAAAAGCTAGCCAGCCATGTGCGTGAGGTTTCCATTCAGATTTACGAACGCGCCGCCGAGTACGCGCTCAAGCGCGGGATCATCATCGCCGATACGAAGTTCGAGTTTGGATTGGATGAAGAAGGTCGATTGCACATCATCGATGAGGTGCTGACACCGGATTCCTCGCGATTCTGGCCAGTGGACGGTTACGAGCCGGGCAGCAGTCCGCCAAGCTTCGACAAACAATTTGTTCGCGACTATCTCGATACGCTGGATTGGGACAAGACGGCTCCCGGCCCGGACCTGCCCGCCGGTGTGCTCGAGAAGACAGCGCAAAAGTACCGTGAGGCGCTCGAACGCCTGATGGCGCCCTGATAGTCCTGCGAACCGGAGCACATGCTGCGCCACCCTGCCCGATGTACAATGCGACGATGTTGAACCAGTTAAGCCAGCAGGTCGACCGGGTCCTCTGGGGCGATGTGCTGAAAAGCTACGGCGTTCCGGGAAAAATACTCAGGGCCGTATTGCGCAACCTGTATGCCGTACTGCGGGATATGTTTGCCGGGCAGCTGACACTACGCGCAATGAGTCTCGTGTACACGACGCTGCTATCTGTCGTTCCCCTGATTGCATTCAGTTTCGCTGTCCTCAAGGGCTTTGGCGTCGATGAGTTGCTCGAAAACGAGATGTACCTGATCCTCGAGCCGCTCGGCGATAAGGGCAGGGAGATTACCGACAACGTCATGCGACTGGTGAAGAATGTCAATGGCGGGCTGCTCGGCGGCGTCAGCCTGGCGTTCTTTATCTACACCGCGATCTCGATGGTGCAGAAGGTCGAAGAGGCTTTCAACTACGCCTGGTACGTGAGCAAGCCGAGAAGTTTCGCAAGACGGTTCACCGAATACGTTTTCGTTCTGACGATTG
The DNA here is from genome assembly GCA_963701335.1 of uncultured Gammaproteobacteria bacterium. Taxonomy (GTDB): domain Bacteria; phylum Pseudomonadota; class Gammaproteobacteria; order Steroidobacterales; family Woeseiaceae; genus UBA1847. The sequence goes on along the minus strand of CAVOZR010000004.1, from coordinate 643,284 downwards.
GCCCACTGGCCGTTGTGCTGGCGCTGGGCATGATTGGCTCACTGCAGGACGAGAGCTTTGTGAAATTCCTGTTGGACAACCAGGTCGTCGGACCGCTGTTTATCGTGACCAGCAAAGTGGCACCGTTCCTGATTGTCACCGGCGCGTTTGCCTTTCTCTATTGGTTCATGCCGAACACCCGGGTACGCGTTGGATCCGCGCTGGTCGGCGGCGTCGTCGGTGGATTTCTCTGGGCGACACTGGGCGTCATCGTTGCGACCGTTATTGTAAATTCCGCCCGGACCATGACCGTCTACGGCGGCTTTGCCATCGCCATTATCGCCCTGATCTGGTTGTACCTGAACTGGCTCGTACTGCTGGTCGGCGCGCAGCTGGCTTTTTATCATCAGAATCCCGCTTATCTGCGCATCGGACGACGCGAACCGCAGTTATCCAGCAGTATGCGTGAGCGGCTGGCGCTAAACGTCATGCTGCTTGTCGGCACGGCATTTCGCGACCCGCAGGCGACAATGTCCGTGGCAGATATCAGCGACAGGCTCAGAATCCCGTCGATCACGCTGGAGCCGATTGTCGCCGGTCTCGAAGAACAGGGCTTGTTGACATCGACAGAGCGCGAGGAACTCCTCCCCGGCCGCGACACGTCGCACATCTCACTCGGCCACATCCTCGCAGTCGCACGCGAATTTGGCGAGACCGGCTCAATCAGTGCGCCGCGATGGTCGCCGGCCATCGAGGAACTCGGCGCTCGACTGGACGGCGCCGTTGCTGCCACCGTCGCAGACAAAACGCTTTCGGAATTGCTCGATCAGGCAGAGAACTAGCGTCCTGTTTGCCTGGTTCGTTGGCTTTCAGAAAGCCTGCAAAGCGCTACTGCAAGGCGCAGTCCGCCGGCCGCGCTGAAGGTTAACGAACCAGGCAAACAGGACACTAGGCGCCCGCGATCGTCATCTCCTCGACGAGCAGCGAACCGCAACGAATGCCGCCGCGGACATCCAGGTCGTCCCCTGCAGCGACGATTCGCGGGTATAGATCCTTGAGATTTCCGGCGATCGTTACCTCGTGTACCGGGAACTGAATTTCGCCGTTTTCGACCCACTGTCCCACCGCGCCGCGCGAGTAGTCTCCGGTTACGCCATTGACGCCCTGGCCTATCAATTCCTGCACGAGGAATCCCGTTCCCATTTGCCGGACCAGGGAGGCCTCGTCGTGGCCGGGTTCGCCCGCGACGATGAGGTTCTGTGCGCCGCCGGCATTTGCCGTGGTTGCCAATCCCAGCCGGCGTGCCGAGTAGCTGCTCAACAGGTACGACTGCAATACTCCGTCGGTAACGATTTCGCGATCGCAGGTCGCAACGCCTTCGGCATCGTACGCCGTGCTTGCCATGGCTTTCTTGAGGTGCGGCCACTCGTGGATATTCAGGAAATCGGGGAAAATCTTACTGCCGATTGCATCGAGCAGAAAGGACGAACGACGATACTGCGCGCCACCGGAAATGGCACCGATTGCGTGGCCGATGAATCCCCTTGCCAGTTCGGGCACATAGAGCACCGGCGCTCGTGTCGTCTTGATCTTTCGAGCACCCAGGCGCTTGATGACGCGTCTGGCCGCGCTTTCACCGACAGCGGCCGGACTGTCGAGATCGGTGGAATCGCGTGCCGAGGTGTACTGGTAGTCGCGCTGCATGACGCCGTCGGCCTCGGCAAGGACAACGCAGGTAATGCTGTGGCTCGTGCGCGTCACGCTGCCGACAAATCCGTGCGAATTACCGTACGCACGTGAACCACGGTTCGTGGTGACCGTAGCGCCTTCCGAATTGCTAATGCGTTTGTCGAAAGCCAGCGCCGACGCTTCTGCTTCGATTGCGATCTCTATCGCTTTCGTCGCGTCGATCGGCCAGGGATAGTCCAGGTCAAGGTCAATGATATTCGTGCACATCAGCGCGGCGTCCGCGAGGCCGGCGTACTGATCACTGGCAGTAAGCTCGGCAAACGTGCACGCTTTGGCGACCGCCTCGCGAATCGCATGCGGCGAGATATCCGACGTGCTGGCGTTGCCTTTTCGGGAATCCCTGTAAACCGTGATGCCGATGCCGCGATCATTGGTGTATTCGAGGTTTTCCACGTCACCGTGACGTGCCGTTGCCGATAGCCCGATGTCGTGACTCACCGCGACTTCAGCCTGATCGGCGCCGCGTTTCCTGGCTTCATCGAGAGCGAGCTTCACCAGGGCTTCAAGCGCTTCCCTGTTCAGCGATTCCCGTTTGGCGATTTGTTCCATTGATTCATGCATCCTGTCGTAATCGTCTGTGCGCCTGTCTATCGCATGATAGACTCCCGCCGCAAAGCCTTGAGCGGGGGTACTTTAGCCGGTGACAGAATTAAAGCCCAGCAAAAGCGCGAGAAAACGCGAGTATCTGGCCCTGCAAAAACTCGGCGAAGACCTGATCGGATTGAAAGAGCCGGATCTGCGCAAGATGGGACTGGACGAGGACTTGTTGGAAGCCGTACTCGAGGCACGCCGGATCACGTCTCGCAGCGCGCTGCGCAGGCAGAAACAGTACATCGGCAAGATCATGCGACAGCTCGATCCGGAGCCAATCCGTGCCGCGCTGACGCGCCTCTCCCAATAGCCGCAGGTAATGATAGTATTTCGCGATGGCACTTGAAGTCGGCATTATCATGGGCTCCCGCTCTGACTGGGACACCATGCGACACACCAGTGAGACACTTGAAACGCTGGGCATATCCTTTGAAGTGCGCGTGATCTCGGCGCATCGGACCCCCGATCTGCTGTTCGAGTACGCGGCGTCTGCCGTCGAGCGCGGCCTGAAGATCATCATTGCCGGCGCCGGCGGCGCGGCACATCTCCCCGGTATGGCGGCATCCAAGACTCGCTTGCCGGTTTTGGGTGTGCCGGTACGTTCGAAAGCGCTCAGTGGTATGGACTCACTGCTGTCGATTGCCCAGATGCCGGCGGGCATCCCCGTCGGCACCATGGCAATCGGTCGCGCCGGAGCGGTCAATGCCGCCCTGCTCGCCGCCGCTATGCTGGCCAACGACGATCCGGCGATCGCCGCGGCACTGGACGACTATCGTCAGCAGCAGACCGATAGCGTGCTCGCGAACAGCGACCCGACGAAGTAGAGTCGATGCGAATCGGCATCATCGGCGCCGGGCAGCTCGGCCAGATGTTGGGTTTTGCGGCCCGCAAGCTCGATCTCGAGTGCCGCTTCCTGGATCCCGCGCCCTCGCCGCCCGCGGCGGCATTCGGGGAGGTCATTCAGCGACCCTTCGATGACGAAGCAGCGCTCCGTGACCTGGCAGCCAGTTGCGACGTCATCACCTACGAGTTTGAAAATGTTCCGGTTGCGGCCCTTGAGCCTATCGCCGGCGACGTTGCCATTCATCCTCCGATCAATGCCTTGCGGCAGGCGCAGGATCGCTTGCTCGAGAAACAGCTGTTTGGTCTCCTGGGGATTCCACTCCCCGGCTACCACGTCATAGACAGCCGTGACGACTGCGTAGTCGCCGCGGAGAAACTCGGCCTGCCGATGGTGATAAAGACCCGCCGGCTGGGCTACGACGGCAAGGGGCAGGCCGTGGTCAGAACCACGGCTGACATTGATACCGCGTGGAGGGACCTGGGAGGCCAGCCCCTGATTGCGGAACAATGGGTTCGCTTCGACAGCGAAGTTTCGGCGATCGGCGTACGCAACGCGGCGGGTGACATCCGGCTCTACGAACTCACCGAGAACGTCCATCGCGACGGCATATTGCGCATCTCGCGAGCGCCGGTGGATGCGCCTCGGCTGGCAGCAACGGCCTCCGGCTTTATGCGCCGCTTACTCGAACACCTGGATTATGTCGGTGTGCTGGCGCTTGAACTCTTCGTCCGGGACGATGAACTTCTGGCCAACGAGTTTGCACCGCGCGTGCATAACTCGGGTCACTGGACCATCGAGGGCGCAGCGACCAGCCAGTTCGAAAATCACCTGCGCGCCGTTGCCGGCCTGCCGCTCGGATCCACTCGCAGCCTTGGCTACGCCGGAATGATCAACCTGATCGGCGAGATTCCCGACGAGATTCGTAAACTCGATACCGGCCGCCTCCACGATTATGGCAAAATACCGCGTGCCGGACGAAAACTGGGGCACATTACTGTGATCGCCGATACCCCCGAGCGCCGCGATTCGCTTCTCGCGATGACAAGCGGGCATGTGACGTGATAGACCAGTCGTCCTGAGACCGCCGCACAGGCTGCTGGCCGAAAAAGAAGGTAAACTAATCTGACATGTCGTATTTGGACCATTTCAAGCTGTCAGAACAGCCGTTCAGGCTGACGCCCGATCCGGATTTTATTTACTGGAGCAAGCAACACGCGCGGGCGAAAGCCTACATGGAATCGACGATCTGGCTTGCAGACGGATTCGTCGTCATTACCGGCGAGATCGGCTCCGGGAAAACGACGCTATTGCAGTCTTTTCTTTCCGAACTCGACGATGACGTGGTGTACGCGGTGGTGTCGCAGACGCAGCTGACCCCGACGCAGTTTCTGCAGGCCGTACTGACCGAGTTCGGCTTCAAACCCTTCAACATGCGTAAAGTCGAGCTGCTTGACATGCTCAATATGTTCCTGATTGAGCAGTATTCGAATGGCAAGAAAGTCGTTCTTATCGTTGACGAGGCGCAAAATCTCTCGCGCAAGGTACTCGAGGAGATTCGCATGATTTCGGGTATCGAGACGCATAAGGAAAAGGTACTCCGGATAATCCTGGCCGGTCAGCCCGAGCTTCGGGAGACGCTGGATTCGCCCAGCCTCAAGCAGCTTGTGCAGCGCGTACGACTTCGTTTTCATCTGACGGCGCTCGATCAACGCGAGACACGCGAATACATAGAACATCGACTTGCCATTGGCGGACATGACGGAGGCAAGCTGTTCGCCGAGGGGTGCTTCGATCGTATCCACCTGTATTCCGGCGGCGTCCCTCGACTGATCAATACGCTATGCGACACGGCATTGCTTTGCGCGTTTGCCGACGAAAAACCTGTGGTTGATGAATCCGACGTTCTTTCTGCGGTCAACGAGCTCAACTGGGAGGTGCACACCAGCAACACGGGTATCAACCGGAAGTTGCAGCAGGTCGAACGACGTCGGCCCGTCGAGACGGCGGTGACGCAGATAGACGTTCGCTCGAACGGAGAAGTGTTGGCCGAGTATGCATTGCCGCCCGGGCGGGTAATTATCGGGCGCTCACCCGACAACGAAATCTACATCAAGAGCAAGTTTGTCAGCCGCCATCACGCGCAGCTTGTCAGCGATGAGTCGGGCTGCGTGATCGAAGACCTCAACAGCACCAATGGCGTCTTTCTCGGTGAGAGGCAGGTGAAGAAGTACCGATTGCGCGACGGTGACATCGTATCTCTGGGCGTTCACGAACTTCTCTACCGGGATCTCAGACAAACCGAGCAACAGCCGACGGCCCCGGTCCGAGACCAGATTCATGAAATAGAAGAGCCTCTGCCCGAGGAATCTGACGAGCAGGATTCGGCTGTCAACGAACATTAGCGAAGCAGAGAGCGCGTCGGCCCGCGCTCCTTAGCGGTGAAATAACCAGGCTAGTTGTCCTGGCGCTGGCCGACGCGCCGATCGTTGACCCGGTAGTCGCGACGCTTCAGCAACACCACCAGTCCTGCAACCAGGCAACCCAGCCCCACAACGAAGCAAATCGTTGGCCAATACCAGTGGCTCAGATACAGCGAGGCGCCCAGCGTGAGCGCGCCTACCAGCAGGTAGAAGTACGGCAGACTTTCGTAGATTGGCTTGGAGACCCACATAGAATTGTCTTGTTGTGTCCGGGCCATCTCATTCTCCATAGCGAGGGCAGGTTGTCCAGTACCGAAATGCAAAGACCCGGCCAGGCAGCCGGGTCAAGGGCGGGAAATCGACCATGCCCCGGGCGAAAACGCCCGATGATCGGCCGTCAGGAGCGCCCTATGCCAAACAGGCCAAGCAGCCTCGATAGAATGGAATCGGTCAGCCCGTCTACGGCCAGATCCGGCTCGATATCAGCGGCATCGCCCCGCAGGCCCTGAACGAACTGCTGAGTGCCCGCATCCATGTCGTGTTCTGTAATTGTGTTTTCGAATGCCATTCTGAAATTCCTCCCTACAGACAACAAAAGTGTAGCGAAGGGATATGTTGAATGAAGTGAGGTACCTCACAGTGTCGGCTGTGAATCCGCAGCGTTCCGAAGCTTATGTGAAATTCCGGCTCGATCCGCTACGCGGTTCCGCCGACGGTCAGTTCGTCGATCTTCAGCGTCGGCTGTCCGACGCCTACAGGCACGCTTTGACCTTCCTTGCCACAGGTACCGACACCGGAATCGAGTTCGAGGTCGTTACCCACCATGGAGATTTCGCGCAGAGCCTCGGGACCATCGCCAATCAGCATGGCCCCCTTGACTGGCCGCGTGATCCTGCCTTTCTCGATAAGGTAGGCCTCGCTCGCAGAAAAAACGAATTTGCCGGAGGTAATGTCGACCTGACCGCCGCCGAAATTCGGCGCGTACAGGCCCTTGTCGACCGACGCAATAATCTCCTCGCGATCGTGAGGTCCTGCGAGCATGTAGGTGTTGGTCATACGCGGCATGGGCACGTGCGCATACGATTCGCGCCGTCCGTTGCCGGTTGGCTCGACGCCCATCAGGCGCGCATTGAGCTTGTCCTGCATATAGCCCCGCAAGATGCCGTCTTCTACCAGCACAGTCCTCTGCCCTGGCGTGCCTTCATCGTCGATCGAGAGCGAGCCGCGACGGTCTGCAATCGTGCCGTCATCGACAATGGTGCAAAGTCTGGAGGCGACACGCTGGCCGATCTTGCCGCTAAATGCCGAGACGCCCTTGCGATTGAAATCCCCTTCCAGACCGTGCCCCACCGCCTCGTGAAGCAATATGCCGGGCCAACCCGAACCGAGCACGACGGGCATTGTGCCGGCGGGCGCCGGTTCGGCCGTGAGTTGCACAACCGCCTGGCGAACGGCCTCGCGGGCGTATTGCATCGGCAATCCGCTGCCGACGAAATAATGCAGATCCCTGCGCGCACCACCGCCAGCATAACCCTGCTCACGCTGACCGTTCTCCTCGAGAATAACGCTGACGTTGAGTCGAATGAGCGGGCGGATATCAGCGGCCATCGTGCCGTCGGAGGCGGCCACCAGGATCAGATCCTGACAACTGGAAAGACTGACGATGACCTGCTCAACGCGTTTGTCGAGCTCACGCGTCGCCGCATCGATCTCCATTAACAAGTCGCTCTTCTGTGCATCGTCGATGCTGCTTGTCGGATCGGCATGAGAATACAGCGGTCGGGCGACGCTGCGCTGCCATGCCTGTACTTTCCCTTGCTGCCCCTGGCGCGCAATAGCGCGGGCTGCCCCCGCCGCCTGCTGCAATGCAGGCAACAGCAGCTCATCCGAATAGGCAAGCCCGGTCTTTTCTCCGCTCGTTGCACGGACACCGACTCCCCGGTCCAGGCTGAAGCTGCCCTCGCGGATAATCCCGTCTTCGAGTGTCCAGCTTTCCTGGCGGCTCACCTGAAAGTACAGGTCCGCATAGTCGACGCCACCGCGCATGACGCTTCCCAGGGTCGCGTTCAGCTGCTGCTCGCCAAGACCCGCGGGTTCGAGGAGTCGGGACATTACGGTCTCGACCGATTGATGTGTAGCGTTACTCAATGCGCTTGTTCCATTTTCCGGATGCGGCCTATAGCGGTCGCATCGATGTCAGTCCGGTATGCCCCGTTTACTATTTCAGTCTGCGATTATCGAGTGCCGGAAATTCGCTTCGCAGGCGCGACGGCAAATCAGGATCGATGTCAGCCGCAACGACACAGTTTCCCTCGGCGCGTTCGGCAAGGATGCGGCCCCAGGGATCGCAGATCAATGAATGCCCGAACGTCGAGCGGTTATCGGGGTGCTGTCCATATTGCCCGGGTGCGATCACATAAGCCAGATTTTCTATCGCGCGGGCACGCAGCAGCGTGTGCCAGTGCGCTTTCCCTGTCGTTGCCGTGAATGCCGCGGGCACGGTGAAAACCGTCGCACCGTCGTCAACCAGCCGCCGGTACATCTCAGGGAAGCGGAGGTCGTAGCAGATCGAAAGACCCATGCGTCCGCATGGCGAATCGACCGTGACGATTTCATCGCCCGGGTACATGGAGTTCGACTCGCGATAGGATTCCTGCCTGTCGACCAGGTCAACGTCGAACAGGTGAATCTTTCTGTAAAGCGCCCGGACTGCGCCATTGGCGTCGTACACGGGGCAGGCGCCGTAGACGCGCTCATCCTGCATCGCCGGCGATACGAGCGGCAGACTTCCCGCGACGACCCAGAGCCCGTGTCGCCGTGCAACATCGGCAAGAAAATCCTGTATCGGGCCTTCGCCCGGCTGCTCGGCGAACCTGGCCTTGTCCTTGCCACGCGCGGGCATCAGCGCAAAATTTTCCGGCAGCACCGCCAGCTCGCAGCCATCCTGCGCCGCCTCCCCGAGCAGACGACCGGCAAGCGCAAGATTGGCCGGGACGTCCGGCCCACTGTTCATTTGTATGGCTGCTGCACGCATAAGAGTGGATTTCTATTCGCCGCCCGCGGTTTCCGCATTGGGGACGCAACCGGCGAGCTCGCCGTGGCTGGCGAAGTCGGCAGCCGTCGTGCTGTCAACAAGCGGATCGTCCCAGCTTCCGCGGATACCGTAGTAGACCTGCCCGACCTCCTGCAACGGTTTCTTGAAGATTTGCGAAAAGATTAACAGCGCGGCCGCGACCTGCGGTCCCGCCACAACCGCACCAACGATCGGCAGGGTATTGCCAAAATTGGCACTGACGATCGCGGCCTGGTCATAGTCGCGCCTGGCAAGGCTCGCTCGCCCGACGATACCGATATCGGCGGCCGGACCCTCCAGCGAAAGATCGCAAGTGTAGGATTCACCATCAACGATACGAAAGGTACCCGCAATCTTGTCGAAGCCGAAGCCCTTGTTGAAGACGTCGCGAAAATCGAGCGACAGGCGTCTCGGCAGCTCGACGATACTCATCAGACCGAACATGCGCCCCGCCCCGGGCTCGACCTCCTCGAGTTGACCGTCACCGAAGCGCACCTCTACTTCGCCGTCGAGCACATCCAGGAATTCTCCGCGGGGGCCGCCGGACCAGTTCAGATCCAGATTTGCGGTCATCTGGTCGCTCGCGATGCCCGGCGTGAAACCCAGCCGCCTCATAGTCTCCACGACATTCGTACTCGTGACGGTACCCGTGACGTAGGTTCGGCTGCCTAGCGGATCAGAGCCGTCCGCCACCCACCTGCCGGTTGCGGCGATCTCGAAGGTCGGATCTTTTGCCGTAATAGCGGTCGCCTGCAGTCCATCGGCTGTTCGTTCGATCCGCACGTCGACTGCGCCCAGGAAGCGCTCGCCAAGCGCGAAGTCTTTTACCGTCATGGTCATTGGCGGCAATTTTCTTGGGTCCGGTGCCGACGGCGCCTCGCTTGCTTCTTCGTCACCCGGCAGATACAGGCGCTCCATCTCCAGCACCAGCGCTCGTTCGGAATCGAAATCGTAGGGAACGAAAATCGAACCTGCAGCGTTTTCACCGTCGATCTGTACCAGCCAGTCCCGAGCGCTGCGATCCACCTGCACGCGGTGCCCACGCAGATGCTGACCGACCGCGTACAGATCGTCGACCACAAGATCGATGGAGCGAATTCGCTCGGCCGCACCAACCTTCTGCTCGCCACTGCGCGACAGGCTCAACCAGTCATCGAGTCGTACGATCGGCGCCGTCCCGCGAATGTGCAGGCCCCGCGTTTCCGCCGGGTCGGCGACATCGCCGCCCATCGAAACCACGCCACGATCGAGATCCCATCCTGCATCCAGCCTCGAGAAACCAACCTGCCACGCCAGGCCATTTTCAGCGAAGCCGGCACTCTCGATCGTATCGCCTCCGGGCAGAATGCGGATGTCGCCCCTGATCTTCATGGCGGCCGCGGCGGTCTTCCCGACCGGCTCGGGAAGATCAAAGCCCAGGCCCTGAAGCTCGCTGTCGATCTGTATCGTCAGCGGCGACGGCGCTTCCTGTCCGCCGCGCGGAAACAGCATACGGGCGGTATAGTCGGTGGAACCGCTGATCATGCCGTCGAGCGGCACGCCGAGTTCGCCGATAATCGCCTCGGCAGTCACCATTCCCTTGCTCGTTGCGACGACGCTGAAACGCGGATCGTCGGACCTCGCCAGTTCGAGCATAACCTCGGCACCGAGGAACCGGGCGCCCAGCGACTCGCTCGAAATGTCTTCGCGCGAAAGGGTCACCTCACCGATCAGGTCCGTTACCTGCGCCGGAAACCCGTCAATCGCGAGGGTGCCGTTGTTGCTGCGCACTCGACTCGTGAACTCGAAGGACTTCGGATCTTTTAGCGGCACGGTAAGGTCCAGCGTGAACGAGGCATCGCCCGACACGGCAATGCGTTCCAGCTGGCCGCCGAAGATATTGCCAATCGGGCTTTGCATCGAGAATGCCCGGATCGACTCCAGGGTTCCCGTGGAAAAAGCATCGATTTTCAATACGGGCTCGCGCAGGTCGGCAATCTCGATGCGGGCATCAACCGTTTCATTGCCCGCGCTGACGGATCGGTTACTGACCGAATAAAGCCGCATCTTGTCGAGCACGACTTCCATATCGGACTGCTCGGTGGCCGGCCACATCGGTTGATACTTGAAGGTCATGTTGCGAACGGACCCCTGAAGGAGAAAACGCCCTTCGTCGTCGTCGAACGGAAACTTGTCCAGTGGACCGTTCAGCGTCGTGGATCCCTTCGGTATCGATCCTTTTACAAGTGCCGACTGGAACCAGTCATACAGCTTGGGTTTGATGACTTTCTGCGGAATGTATTCCCGCGCTGCCGCCAGATCGCTGATACTCCAGGTGCTGGCCAGGTCGATTACGGGTGCAGACTCGGCTGCATTGATGACCAGCTGTACGTTGCTCTGACTATCGAAGACAGCGTTGCGAATGCGAATGCTGTCAGACAGCACCGTTGTGCTCGTATCGCTGCTGCGCCAGATTACCGTGCCATCCGCCGCCGCGATGTCGATCGGCCTCGACAGGTATTCTGGCAGCTCGACAACCGCATCGGCAGATAGAATCTCCAGTCGACCACCCAGCCGGTTGGCTCGCAGAACGCCCGTAAAGCCTCGAATCCCGGGGCGGCGACCATCGGCCGCCACTCCGATGTCCTGGAGTTTGGCGGCGATATCGAATCTCGGCGCATCGGAATCGACGTCCGAGACCGTGGCAATCAGCTCCCGGACCGTTCCGCTGGGATCGAACGCCGCCAGTCTTTGCTGTTGTTCGGGCGCGAGCCAGGGAGAAAACAGCGCCGCATCATCGAGTCGCAGATAGGACGCCTTGACGTCCAGCATGACGACCGAGCCCGCGCCGTCCGTGCTGAATTCTGCGCGAAAAGAGGTCTCGGGCCACTGATGCGCAGAGGTCGCAATCCGGAATTTTTCGGCGGCGATCAACCAGCCATCATCGGCAATGTTCAGCTCCAGTCTTCCCGTGAGGTCAAATACCTTGTCCTCGCTGAGTGAAAGGCCGGCGAAGTCGACTTCTGCGCCCGCGTTAGTGACGCCTGCCTTGCCGTAGGCGATCGAGAGCTCCAGGTCGCCACTGCCGGATGCAACGCGGCGGGCCCCGTCCGTCTGCAAGTCCGACCAGCCAGCGAGATTGAGGTCGATGCCGTCGATGCTGATGTCCCACTGACGGTCGTCCGCGGGCCGATCGAGCAGCTGCGTGGCCGACACGCCGAGTCGCCGGCCCAGATCGGTCGGTGGACGAATATCGGCCGAAAACGCCATTCTTCGCTTGTCGATACTCAGGGAAGCGCGCGGCACTTCGAAGGCTCGCGGCCGCTCGTCGCCCGGCTGCAGGAACATGATCTGTACGTCTTCGGCTATGAATTCAATGTCGGTCAGTGCCGGCCCGTCCTTACGACGATTGCGAAAAAGATCCTCAACCGGCCCACCCTGAATCCACCAGCCACCGCCCTCGAGTTGACGCAGCTCGAGGCTGGTGTCGCTGACAACAATACGATCGACGACGCGCTCGCCTTCCAGGAGAAGGCGGGTCAGCGCAACGCTGACACGCACTTTTTCGGCGGCAATGAGTCGCGTCTTCGTATCCATTCGTATGAGTTCCGCATTGTAGAACTCGAACTCGGGTCCACTCAGGCCCCAGCGAGCATCCATGCTGGAAAATTCCACGTGCATGCCTGTGGCCGTCGAGGCCAGGTTCTTGATGTCTTCCTGATACTCGGGCAGCCGCGGCAGAAACAAGCGAAAAAGCCCCACCCCAATCGCCAACAGTATGACGACGCCGGCAGCCGCGTAAGCCACGAACTTGAACAGGCGCTGCAGAAAAACTTTCATGATCCAGAAACTTATCCGATAACTACATCAGCACGACGTCGAACTGATCCTGAAGATACAGAGACTCGGTTTGCAGCCGAATCGACTTGCCTGTTTGCTCCTCAAGTTCGGCAAGACTGCGGGCCTGCTCGTCGAGCAATAGCTCGATAACGTCCTGATGCGCAAGCACCAGGACTTCGTCGAATTCGAATTGCCGCGATTGCCTGATAATTTCGCGAAAGATCTCGAAACCCACAGTCTCCGCGGTCATCACGAAGCCGCGACCCGCACAACTTGGACAATCCTCGCACAGGATATGCTGCAGGCTCTCGCGCGTTCGTTTTCGGGTCATCTCGACGAGGCCGAGTGGCGATACCGGCATGATCTGGTGCCTGGCGTGGTCTCGGGACATCGACTGCTCAAGTACCTGCAGGACGTTGTCGCGGTGCTCGGCCTCTTCCATATCGATGAAATCGATAATGATGATGCCTCCCAGGTTGCGCAGCCTGAGCTGCCGCGCGATCGCAACCGCGGCCTCGAGATTGGTCCGGTAGATGGTCTCCTCGAGATTGCGGTGACCGACATAAGCACCGGTATTGATGTCAACAGTCGTCATCGCCTCGGTTTGGTCAAAAATAAGATAACCACCTGATTTCAAGGGTATATTTCTGTCCAGCGAGCGGCCGATCTCATCCTCGATTCCGTGCATGTCAAAAATTGGCCGGCGACGCTGGTAAAGCTCGAGCGCCGGATTGATATGCGGCAGGTAGGTGTCTGCGAAATCGCGCATGGCGTAAAAATCGTCCTGGGAATCGACCAGGATGCGCTCGATGTCAGTCGTGACCATGTCTCGCAGGACGCGCAGCGGCAGGGACAGGTCTTCGTGGACAAGCTCTTTCGCCCGACTGTTACCGAAGCGCTCCTTGACGACCTCCCACAGCTTGATCGTGTAACTCAAATCCGCTTCCAGCGCGGCCTTATCCATGCCCTCGGCTACAGTGCGCACGATCGCGCCAAAGGACAAGTTCCGCGCCGCCAGGATTTCTTCCGTGACTATCCGCAGGCGCTCACGTTCACCCTCGTCTTCGATACGTGCCGAGATTCCCACGACATCGCTGAAGGGCAGCAGCACCACATGCCGGGAGGGCAAGGTTATGAAGGTCGTAAGACGGGCTCCCTTGTTTCCCAGCGGGTCCTTCACGACCTGCACCATGATTTCGTCGCCTTCGCGCACCAGGTCGCGAATATTGGGAACGTCGAGCGAGCCATTCTGGCTGCGGCTCGCGGCAATATCGGAAGCATGCAGGAAAGCCGTGCGTTCGAGGCCGATGTCGACGAACGCCGCCTGCATTCCCGGCAATACCCTCAATACCCGACCCTTGTAAATGTTGCTGTTCAGCCCTCGGCGAACAGATCGTTCGACATAGACCTCCTGCAAGACACCGTTTTCGAGTAACGCGGCACGAACTTCACTCTGCGTGACGTTAATCAGGATTTCTTCTTTTAGTGATTCATCCGCCATCGTCTTTCCGCTGCAATACTATGTCGATACCTTCCGTCTGCAGCAGCCGCGCCGTCTCGTATGCAGGCAATCCAACCACTCCCGAATAACTGCCACTAATCGCTTTCACGAAGGCGCCGCCCCGGCCCTGAATACCATAGGCTCCGGCCTTGTCGCGTGGCTCCCCACTGTGCCAGTAAGCGAGCGCCTCGTCCCGACTGATTTCTCGGAATTCCACATCCGTTGTGCTGAGCGCCGTCTGCACGCCGTTCGGCCCGCGCAACGCGACCCCGGTAAGTACCGTGTGCCGGCGACCGGAGAGCTTGAGCAGCATCGCGATCGCGTCATTCGCGTCTGCGGGCTTGCCCAGCACCTCACCCTCCAGAACGACCGCCGTGTCGGCACCGATAACGAGGCATGCTGCCTCGGCCTCGGCCGCAGCGGCCTTGGCCGCTGCGAGCCTGACCACCATTTGACCCGCCGTCTCGCCGGCAAGCCGGGACTCGTCGACGTCGACCGCCTCGACAAGGAACTCCAACCCCAGCGCCTCGAGAATCTCTCGTCGACGCGGCGACGACGACGCCAGGCGCAACGAAGGCTTGGCTATTCTGACCAATTCGATTCTTCAGGCACGGTGATAGGGATGGCCGGTCTGCAGCGACCACGCACGATACAGCTGCTCGGCAAGAACTACTCTTACCAGACCGTGCGGCAGCGTCAGGCGCGATAGCGACCAGACGAAATCCGCGCGGTCCCGGCACGCCTCGGAAACACCATCGGGCCCGCCTATGATGAAGCTGAGGTCGCGGCCCTCGTGCTGCCATTCGAGAAGTTGCGCGGCGAGTTCGCTACTCGTCAGCTGCCTGCCGCTTTCATCGAGCAGGACCGCATGCTCCGTTTTCGCAAGGCTTGCGAGTATCTTCTCGCCCTCGGCGTGCCTTGCCTGGCTCGTCTTGTCGTTCCTGCCGCGCCGCACGGTGGCGATCGTGTCCAGGCGGAATTTCCACTCTCGTGGAAATCGCGCCGCGTACAGTCCGAATGCGCCGTCCACCCAGGGTGGTTGTCGATCTCCAACGGCCAGTATTCGGATATGCATGAGCGAGTCGCCGGGGTCTAAGCTTCGGAAACGGTCGCATCGCCAGTAGGCACGATCGACCAGAGCTTCTCCAGATTGTAGAACTCGCGCACCTTCGGCAACATTACGTGCACAAGAGCATCCCGCAAATCGAGCAGCACCCACTCACCGCCCTCCTCGCCTTCGATGCCAATGGGTTTGCAGCCCGCCGCCTTGGCTTTTTCTGCGACGTTATCTACCAGGGCTTTGACGTGGCGACTGGACGTACCGCTGGCAACGATCATGTAGTCGGTCACCGTGGTCATATTGCGCACATCGAGTTTGACGATGTCTTTTGCTTTCACGTCCTCAAGCGTTTCGACGATCAGGTCAGCCAGTTTTTCGCCGTTCATGCGTTGTGCTCTGCAATTTTCAAATTAGACTCCTCGTTCCAGAAAAATGGTCCGTCGACTCCGGCGATATCACATTCATCGTCGTGATCACGTCCGGGCATAACAGCCACTCGATTGTATTTCGTCGCGGACCGCGTCCGGCATCAGAAATCTCGGATCGCGACCCGCCGCGACCAGCTCGCGAATTTCGGTCGATGAGATTTCCAATTGCGTGACCGCATGAATATGAATGCGCCCGTTCAAAGCGTCATGAAGATCGTCGACCCGATGGGTGCCGAACTCGGCGATGAGTTCACCCAGCGGACCGATATCCGGCGCCTTCCAGCCCGGCCGATGCGCGACGATAATGTGCGCAGCGTCGAGAATTTCACGCCAGCGGTGCCATCCCGGCAGCCCGAGAAAGGCATCCATGCCCACGATAAGACCCAGGGCACGGTCCGGAAATTCCCGCCTTAGCGACAAAAGTGTATCGATCGAATAAGAGGGCCCGTCACGACGGATTTCCCGATCGTCGACAGCGAAGCCTTCTTGTCCCCGGAGCGCGAGTTCAACCATGCGCAGTCGCTCGCCTGCCGAGGCAAAGGTGGTCCCGCGATGCGGCGGATCGCCGCAGGGTATGAAGCGTACGAGCTCGAACTGGAGTGCCTGAAGCATCTCGAAAGCGGTTCGCAGATGGCCGTAGTGTATGGGATCGAAGGTACCGCCAAAAATGCCCATGGGCCTCATTGGCGCGCCATTCCAATGACGATATCGCAGGCCATTTGCCAGGGATCGCCGGCGCGCTGACCCTTCGCGGCCGCATCGGCGCGGCCCGTTGCCTTCAGCATGCGATGAAACGAACCGTGCTTGTGTCGCCCCATGCAGCTGCGAACCAGCCCCTGGCGATTGCTCCATACACCGTTCTTCTGCATCGCGCTGCCGAGATTGCCGCCCTGTCGGACAACGTCGTCCAGCGTCGAGAGCGTGCGCAGCTCGCGGGTCAGTGCCCACATGACGATGACCGGCTCAACGCCCTCGGCGCGCAAACCACCCAGGATCCTGACCGCTCGCGCGGCATCGCCGCCCAGCGCCGCATCGGTGAGCTTGTACACGTCGTAACGACTGCTGTCGGCAACCGCATTGCTCACATCTTCGACACTGACCGGGCCCTCACCGAGCAACAGCCGCAGCTTCTCGATTTCCTGGCCTGCCGCCAGCAAATTTCCCTCCACGCGATCCGCAATCAGGGCCACGACTTCGCGCCCCGGCTGCAATCCGGCCTGCCGCATCCGGCCTGCTATCCAACCGGGCAGCTCGCGCAGACCAATCGGCCAGATCGTCAGGTTGACACCTTTCTTTTCGATTGCCTTGGCCCATTTCGAGGCGGCAGCGCTGCGATCCAGCTTGGGCGCGGTGACAATAAACAGCGTCTCCGGGCCCGCCCGCGCGGTCAGTTCGACGATCGCCTCGCCGCCGGCACGGCCCGGTTTCCCGGTCGGCAGTCGCAGTTCTATGATGCGCTGCTCTGCAAACAATGACAGGTTTCCGCTCGACGCGGTCAGCTGCGACCAGTCGAATCCGGTCGTGGCGACGTGCAATTCGCGCATGGCAAAGCCGCGCTGGCGCGCCGAGTCGCGAATCTCATCCAGCGCTTCGGCGACCAACAGGTGTTCGTCGCCGCTGACCAGGTAGCAGGGTGCGAGAGACTTCTTGAGGTGCGACGAAAGCTGGTTTGCCCGCAACTTCAAGCAATCTGCTCCATCGAGATCGATTCACCTTCCAGCAGCACCGGAATGCCGTCGGCAACCGGATAGGCGCGCTTGCCATCGTCGGTAACCAGCGCCTCCGCCAGCGGCTCGACAAGCCTGGTGCCGTCGAGATTCACAAGATTGCCGGCGCTGATTGCGGCATTGAGCTGCTCCAGCTTGTCGTTCTTGAGTACAGCGAGACCCTTGTGGCTGACCGGGCAACGTAAAATTGTCAGAAGTCGCTTGTCCATGGCCAATATTGTACAACGCATTGGCACGGCAATAACCCCAAATCAACCCTCAATAATGCCGCAGGCTCGCCGCCAGCGCGTCATTGTCGGCCACAGCGCACGCCGCTATAGCCGCCTGCACATCCCCGGGAAACGGCCGGAACCGCTCATCGATCAGCCGACAGCGCATGATCAGCTTCACGGCCGGCACCGGTTCGCCGTACTCCAGATGATCGTGTATACAATGCTGTGCGAAAATCAGGGCCGCCTGCGGATCGTCCCACGCCAGCATTCGCTCGAGAAACCACGCCCGGCCGGCAGCCGGATCCGGATCTTCCTGTATCCAGGCGAGCGCATGCCGAAGCCCGCCATCGCGATTGCCTCGGCTGATGAACCCATAGGCGTGACTGAGAACATTGGCGCGTTTCTTTTCCAGCACTTCCATGGCCGTGCTCGCGTCCTGCTGCCTTGCCGCCGGCAGTTCTATGTCCTCGATGAGGCAATACGGCTCAATCAGGCTGCCTGCCAGCGAGAAGAAGGAGAACGACAATAGCAGCTGCACCAGGACGGCCAGCATCATCGGCAAGGCTTCGGCTGATATCGAAAGCCACGAGAATACGATCAGCGCTAGCACCGCTATCCAGTATGTCGCCCTCGTCCTCACCAGAAATCGCGCAAGTGCTGCGGGGTTCAGGCTTTGCAGCGGCGAATGCGTAATAGCCAGCACGGCAATCGATGCGGAAAAGAAGACCCCCGCAATTGCCAGCATGACGAGCATTCCCGCAATCCCGAATCGCTCCGCGGCCACGGTCGTGGCCCAGCCGAGAAAGACAACGACAAGTACCGGAAACAGGGTCCAGGCCCTGCCAAACCAGTTGAAGAACTCGATCCCCGGTACTTCCGGCGTCACTCCCCTGGCTCGCGCCGCCAGCAGTATCATCTGATAGCGAATCAACGCAGGCAGAATCAGCAACATGAGAAAGAGGCCAAGCAAACCGCCCCAGCTGGCGAACGAGACCAGCAGCCAGAAGAACGCCAGGGGCACGAGTACGCGGGACTCCGTCAGCGGATAGGCGATCGCGCGGAGCAGATCGGCCGGGCTAGGACTCATCATGCGCCTCGCCGGGGACCGGATCGTAGCCCGAACCACCCCAGGGATGGCAGCGGCCGATGCGTCGAATTGCAAGCCAGCTGCCGCGCAGTGCCCCATGCCGCTGCAGGGCTTCGATCGCGTAGCTGGAGCAGGTCGGCTGAAACCGGCAGTTACCGCCCAGCCAGGGCGATATTGCAAGCCGGTATAGCCTGACCAGCCCGATGAGCGGGCGCGCAAGCAATCGGCTTACCGCATTCCGCATCAGGCTGCTCGCGAGGCCTCGGCCGCAAATCCGCGTATCGCGTTGAGCATGGATGACAGGCCGTTGCTGCGCGTCGGGCTCAGGTGACTCTCAAGCTGCAGTGCCTTGACAAAATCCGGCGGCGTTTCCAGGATATCCTCCGGATAGCGGCCACTGTAAATTCTCAGCAACAAGGCAATCAGCCCTGAAACGATAGCCGCATCGCTGATCGCGCGAAATACCAGGCGGCCGTCCTTTTCGTCAGCGACAAACCAGACCCGCGACTGGCAGCCGCGTATGAGGTTTTCGTCCGTGCGCAGTTCTTCGGGAAACTCAGGTAATCGCCGCCCGAGATCGATAAGGTATTGATAGCGATCCATCCAGTCTTCGAAGAGACTGAATTCGTCGATCACCTCACGCTGCGCGGCCTGGACCTCGTTAGTCATCGCCGCCCTCTTCTTCGTCGCGATTACTGTCACGGCGCCAGGTTGTTCCGTCGCGGCTATCCTGGATCGCGATGCCGGCGCCCTTCAGTTGATCGCGAATGGCGTCGGCTCGTTGGAAATCCCGCCCGGCCTTGGCCCTGTTGCGCTCGGCAAGCAATGCCTCGATTTCGTTGGCGGCCATCTCGCCGTCGACGTGTCCGGCGAACCACTGCTCCGGGTCACTGCCAAGCAGCCCCATCAGATCGCCGGATGCATACATCGATGCCGCGAGTCCTTCCATTTCACTCTTGTCGTTGGACTTGTTTAGTGCTCGGGCCAGCGCAAAGAACTCGGCCATGGCTTTCGGCGTATTGAGATCGTCCTCCAGCGCGTCCACGAGCTCCTGCGGAACAACCGCCGCCGCGCGTGCCTGCTCCGATACCTCGATCCCTCTGACGGCACCGTATAGCCTGTCCAGCATTTTGCGCGCTGACTGGATGGTTTCTGAAGACCAGTCCAGCGGCTGTCGGTAGTGAGCACTCAGGAGCGCAAGACGAATGACCTCCCCGGGTACGGTCTCGATGAGTTCGTGCACCAGCAGCACGTTGCCCAATGACTTTGACATCTTGGTCTGATCGAGGCTCAGGAAACCATTGTGCAGCCAGTAGCGTGCAAACGGCGCCCCGTCATGGGCGCAACGACTCTGCGCGCATTCGTTCTCGTGGTGCGGAAATACCAGGTCCTGACCGCCCGCATGAATGTCGATGGTCTCACCCAGGTGCTTCTCTGCCATGGCCGAGCACTCGATGTGCCAGCCCGGCCGGCCCCTGCCCCACGGCGAGTCCCAGCCAGGCAGGTCGGGAGTCGATGGCTTCCAGAGAACGAAGTCCTGGGCGGCCTTTTTATAGGGGGCAACTTCGACGCGCGAGCCCGCGATCATTTCCCGCAAATCTCGCTTCGAGAGTTCGCCGTACTGGCTGT
Organism: uncultured Gammaproteobacteria bacterium; assembly: GCA_963701335.1. Taxonomy (GTDB): domain Bacteria; phylum Pseudomonadota; class Gammaproteobacteria; order Steroidobacterales; family Woeseiaceae; genus UBA1847. The sequence continues at coordinate 623,165 of CAVOZR010000004.1, read as the reverse complement.
GGGAAGAGACGTCGAACAACACGTGCCCCTCGGCAACATAGGCACAGCCTTTCTCGATAAGTGTCTCGATCATCCTGATCATGACATCGATGTGCTGTGTTGCCCGTGGCTCGACATCGGGTGGCTGCACGCCAAGCGCAGCCATATCGTCGTTATACGCCTTGATATAGACCGCAGTGATTTCGTCGATCGGTTTGCCCGTTTCAATCGACGCCGCATTGATCTTGTCGTCTACGTCGGTGATGTTTCGCGCAAATGTCAGTTTGAATCGACGCCGCAGGACGCGCGCCAGGAGATCGAAGACCACGGCGGGCCGGGCGTTGCCGATGTGTGCGTAGTTGTAGACCGTCGGTCCGCACAGGTACATCGTGACCTCGCCCGCTTTCTGTGGCTCGAACGGAACTTTCTTGCCCCGCAGTGTATCGTGTAGCTGTATGGTCATCGTGTCTCGGCAACGCGCTCAGAAGGGCGCAATGATAGCAATATTGCCGCTGGCGGCTATGATCGGTATTCTTCCCGCCCGCAAAAGAGTCTTCCGAGGACCCGTGGATGTCTGTCTTGTCAGTCGAATTTCAAGCCCGAAAAAGCATCAAACAGGTTGAAGAGGGCACCGACCTTGCCCCGAAGTTCGACGAGCGCGGCCTGATTACCGTCGTCACAACGGATGCTGCCAGCGGCGAACTGCTCATGCAGGGCTACATGAACGCCGAAGCCCTGCAGCTGACCATTCGTACCGGTCAGGCGCACTACTACAGCCGCAGCCGCCAGGTGCTATGGCACAAAGGAGCCACCAGCGGTCTCGTACAGACCGTACGCGAACTGCTGGTCGACGACGATCAGGATTGCATCTGGCTGCGTGTCGATGTTGCGGGCGGTGCCAGTTGCCACGTCGGTTACCGGAGCTGCTTCTACCGCAAGGTCCCGGTAGGCGAGGACTTCGAAGAAAAACACGCGAACGGCCACGTGCAGCTGGAGTGGACGGATACGGAAAAGGTATTCGATCCTGTAGAGGTTTACGGGGACGCGCCTAATCCCACCATTCTCTGAGTTTCGGCTGCCCGAGATGCCGTCTCTGCCCTCGATGACGAAGCGTCGGCGGGGAGCGCCGATCACGGGGATATCTCAGTCGCTCAGACAGTGCTCACGTCGGAAGTATCCGACGCTAGCAAACTCGCTTGGTGAGATATCCCCGCGCTCGACGCTCTCAATTACCGGGAGTTAAACGCTTCCGTCACCCGCCGCGTTTCGATTTCCGGCGTCGGGCGTCACGCCGCCTTCTTGCGGCGGGCTGCGGCGCCTTGTAAGCGATCGCGCGCGCCTCGAAGGCGTATTCGATCGTGCCGATGACCCACAGGAAATACCCCATGAGCTCCATGAATTCCTCAATCGCAAGCTTGGTGACCCGCAAATACGTATCTCCAAGTATCGACTGCCAGAGTGGCTCATGCCCGACGAGCGAAACGAACGCGAACAGCACAATCGCACCGGCAAACAGCAACGTGATGCCGGGAGACGGCCAGATCCTCGCCAGCGCGATCGTCAGGCGCTTTCGGTGGCGGTACGTATACGCGATGAGCAAGGCGCCAAACAGTCCAACCAGAACCTGCCAGGTGTTGTCGGCAACGAAGCGGTCCAGAAAATAGTCAGACTCGCGAATCAGGAAAACCAGCGCCAGGCCTCCGAAACCGAAGGCTATCGGCCGCTGCGACGGGCAGTACCGCGCAACCCACGCCATGATCAGCCCGCAGACGAAAAGAATGATCGCCTGGATTATCTCTACCGGCGAAAATTCGCTGGTGCCGAGGACGTCGGTGTCGCTGACCTGGATGTGCAGCTTGAGGCTGCCCGGCGATGCGACCTCCATTTGCGTGAGCGCCCAGGTAACGAAGGCGATTGACACGAAGTACAGCAGGTAACGAAACCAGACCATACGGGACTATACACCGCGTGCCCGCTTACGACCGCAGCTTGAAGGTGGGCCGCCCCCCGTCGTCAATAAGTCCATGATTAAGAAGGAATTGTCTGGCGTCCTCGGCATCATCCAGAAACCAGGCCCTGGTGCTGCCGAGACGAAAGCTGTAGCCCCACGCATCCATGTCCCGCAGCAGCCGCCCGGAACCGCAGGCGGGCAGATAGCCGGACAGCAGCACCTGCAGGTAGCAGACAGCGGCCTCTTCGAGATCGTCTCCACCGGCGTCCCGGACGAGCCGCGCGCGGCGCTTCTCGCTCATACAGACCACGTGGCAGGTCTCGTGCAGCAGGGAATGGAGAGGCGTGTCCCGTCGCAGATAGATCGTCCTGCCGACGACGCCTGCTTCCGGCTCTCCCCAGAAACTGCCCGTTATCGGCGCGCCGTCATTCTCGATGACAAGTGAGAGCCCGTATCGCCCGAGAAGGTTGACGACCTCCTGCAGACCAGTGTCCGCCAGCGTCAGGACGTCGGGCTTCGCGGTCGCTTGCATGCAATAGCTACAGGGTGGAAATCTTCTTCAGGACGATACGAACGAGATCCCTGGCGATCGCCTCGCGCAGCAGTTCCTCTTCACGCGCCTTGCCGAGCACCAGCCGCGTGTCGTACGTATAGTCGCGAGTAACCGTCAGCGTCTGCGGCTCCACCAGTCTGTTTTCGCCAGCGTCGATGGCATATCGCACGGTGTAATAAACCTCGTACTCCGTTGGCACGTTGCGCGCCGACACGGACAGGACCCGCTGGTTTGTTTCATCATAGAGGATGGACAGTATCCCGGTGGCATCCGTCGCTGACTCGACCAGTTCGACACCGGCCGCCCGCAACTGCGCGCGAAGTTCACGGTAGAACAGGCTGTGGCGATCCTGTGTCTCGATATACGTGCGTGCCATATCCGCCGGTGTGGACAACGCGCCCTGCATCTGGAATCCGCAACTTGCGACGAGCGTCAACGCTGCGATTGCGAAACCTCTAGACAACGATATTGACCAATCGTCCGGGCACAACGATAACCTTGCGAATATCCTTGCCGTCGACGAAACGCTTGACGTTGTCGTCGGCGATTGCCAGTTGCTGAACCGTGTCGTTGTCCGCATCGGCCGGCACCGACACGCGGGCGCGAAGTTTTCCATTAACCTGCACGACCATCTCGATCATATCGACCGCGAGTGCCGCCGCGTCTGTGTCCGGCCATCGCTGATCGATCAGCGGCGTCCTGTGGCCAAGCTCATGCCACAAGGCGTGGCATATGTGCGGCACGATGGGCGACAGCATGAGCACTACAGACTCCAGCGCCTCGTGCTGCACGGCGCGGCCGGCAGCACTGTCATCGTCGAACTTGTTGATCGCGTTAAGCAGCTCCATTGCCGCCGCGACGGCGGTATTGAAGCTGCTGCGCCGACCGATATCGTCGCTGATCTTGGCAATGGTCAGGTGCGTCTTGCGCCGCAGTTCCTGCTGCGATTCATCAAGCCGGTCAGGGTCCAGAGACTGAACCGGCCCGCGATCCGCATGTTCGACAACCGCGTTCCAGAATCGCTTCAGGAATCGGTAGCTGCCCTGCACGCCGTCATCCGACCACTCCAGTGCCTGCTCGGGCGGCGCCGCAAACATCATGAAAAGGCGTACCGTATCAGCGCCGTATTTCCCGATTAGCTCCTGCGGGTCCACGGTGTTGCCTTTCGCCTTGGACATCTTGGCGCCGTCTTTCAGAACCATACCCTGGGTCAGCAGATTGGTGAACGGCTCGGAAACATCGGTAAGCCCTTCATCGCGCATGACGCGCTGGAAAAAGCGTGAATACAGGAGGTGCAAGATAGCGTGCTCTACACCACCCGTGTACTGGTCAACGGGCGTCCAGTAACGTGCCCGCTCATCGAGCATCGCATCGATGTTGTCCGGGCAGGCGTAGCGCGCGAAATACCAGGAGGACTCGACGAACGTATCAAATGTGTCGGTTTCACGGCGTGCGGGCTTGCCGCAACGTGGGCACGCCACCTCGTAGAATGCGGGCATGTCTCGAAGCGGGGAGCCTACACCCGTGAACTCGACATTTTCAGGCAGAACGACCGGAAGCTGGTCCTCGGGGACGGGAACCGCATCGCAATCGTCGCAATAGATAATCGGAATTGGCGCGCCCCAGTAGCGCTGACGCGAAACGCCCCAGTCGCGCAGCCGATAGTTCACCTTTCTGCCGCCACGGCCCGTTTGCTCGAAACGATCCGCAATCGCGTTGAACGCCTCGTCCGACGAGAGGCCGTCGAATTCGCCGGAGTTCACCAGGACGCCCTTGTCGGTAAACACGGCTTCGTCGATGTCAATCGTCGTGCCGTCTGCCGGAGTGATGACCTGTTTTATCGGAATAGCGTGTTTCCTGGCGAATTCCCAGTCGCGCTCGTCGTGACCCGGAACCGCCATCACGGCGCCAGTGCCGTAGCTCATCAGCACGAAGTTCGCGACCCAGAGCGGCACTTCCTCGCCCGTCAGCGGATGTATCGCCGAAATACCGAGCGCCATACCTTTCTTTTCCATCGTCTCGAGCGTCGCCTCGGCTGCATCCGTGGTCGTACACTCCTTGATAAAGTCGGCAATCCGCGGGTTATCCCGTGCAGCCCTGGCCGCCAGCGGATGTTCAGCCGCGACTGCCATGTAGGTCACGCCCATCAGCGTATCGGGGCGGGTCGTGTAGACGGTCAAGGGCTCACCTTCGCCAGCGACATCGAAGGAAAGCTCGACGCCTTCCGAGCGGCCGATCCAGTTGCGCTGCATTGTCTTGACGGATTCCGGCCAGCCAGGCATCGCATCCAGTTCGCTGAGCAACTCCTCAGCATAGGCCGTGATCTTCATGAACCACTGCGGAATCTCGCGACGCTCGACAAGCGCGTCGGAGCGCCAGCCACGCCCATCGATAACCTGTTCGTTGGCGAGCACCGTCTGGTCGACCGGATCCCAGTTGACCACGGCGTTCTTTCTATACACGAGCCCTTTTCTGAACATGCGCGTAAACAGCCACTGCTCCCAACGGTAGTATTCCGGGCGACAGGTTGTAACTTCGCGCGTCCAGTCGTAGGCATAGCCGAGTCGCTTGAGCTGGCCACGCATGTCATCGATGTTCTTGTAAGTCCACTGCGCTGGCGGAATGCCACGCTGTATTGCGGCGTTCTCGGCCGGCATTCCAAACGCGTCCCATCCCATTGGCTGCAGGACATGCTTGCCCTGCATACGCTGATAGCGCGCAATGACATCGCTTATCGTAAAAACACGCACATGCCCCATGTGCAGCTTGCCGCTGGGATACGGGAACATCGTCAGGCAGTAAAATTTCTCTTTGTCCGGGTCTTCGGAGACCTCGAAGCTGCGCGCGCCGGCCCAGTGTTCCTGTGCCGCTTTTTCGACGATTTCGGGTTGGTAGGGGGTGCTCATTTGGGTCGCTTTGCTTTGGCCGGCTTACACGTGCCCGGAAAACCACGAAGCGTACATGAACAGGCTGCAATTCGCAGCCCTGGCGATCAGGCGTGCTACAGAGCGCCGCGGTGGCGCATCGAGAAGCCGATGATAATGGCGAGGCAGAGAGCGATGATGGGCGTGTTTCCCCAGCGCGCGTAAGGCGTCATACCGCGCCGCGGCTCGACGTCCGCCGTCATCAGCTCCGCCTCGAACTGCCTGCCCGTGTCGAGCAATTCGCCATCAAAGCCGATGAACGCACTGATGCCGGTATTCGTTGAGCGAATGGCGTTTCGCCCGACCTCGAGAGCCCGCATTCGAGCAATCTCCAGATGCTGGTGCGGCGCAATGGAGTCGCCAAACCAGGCGTCGTTGCTGACGTTAATAAGAAGAGTGGCATCGGGGAGCGCGTACAGCTGTTCGGCGGCGTAGGCGTCCTCATAACAAATCGCGACAGCCAGTTTGGCGCCGTTGGCAGCCTGCAGCAGCGGCTGGACGGCATCGCCCGCCGAGAGATCCGAATGCGGCAGGTTTTGCATCTTCATCCATTCGCGCACGCTGTCGGGCACCGGAAAGTATTCGCCAAATGGCACCAGGTGCCGCTTTCGATAGGACTGCGGATTCAATCCACCGAGGAGAAATACGCTGTTGTAAATCTTGCCGGCAGCATCGCGCTCGAAGCTTCGCTCCAGTATGCCGAACACGACGCTGCGTCGGCTGCCCCTGATATCGTTACGGATCAGATTGATGTAATTGCCAACCTGATCGTGCAAAGCCGGGATCGCAACTTCCGGCCATACGACAATCTCGCTGTCGGGGACGCTCAGCGTGGATCGCCGATAAAACTCCATGATCGGCTTCAGCTGGTCGGGGTTCCATTTCTTGTCCTGGGAAATGCCGGCCTGCACGATACTTGCGCGGATCGGCTTGCCGGCCGGCTCGGTCCAGTCCGGTATCATCAGCAGCCCACCAAGCAGCCAGGGCAGCACGATCGCCGGCAGCGCAAGGATGCGCTGATTACCCGTCGACATCAGCATTACGATCACGGCTGAGGTGCTCACCAGCAACATGAACGAGACACCATAAACACCAAGGACCGGCGCCCATCCTGCGAACAGGGCATCGATCTGGCCGTAGCCAAGCGCGAGCCAGGGAAAGCCGGTGAAAATCCAGCCGCGTGTCCACTCGATAAGCACCCAGGACGCCGGCGCAACCAGCAGCAGTTGCCAGGTTTCGCCCTGTGACACGCGACTGATCAGCCAGCCGGCGATGCCAACCAGCAGCGCCATGATCAACGCCAGCCCGACCATCAGCAGTAATGCGATCCAGAGCGCGGCATTGCCGAATACGTGTACCGAAATATAGATCCAGTAGGTACCTGTCAGGAACATGCCCAGGCCAAACCAGAACGCATGCGCGCCGGCGTCGCGCGGCGATACACTCATGCACACATACAGCAATGGCAGCAGCAGGAGTGGCGCAAGCAGCGATAGTTCGTACGGTGCGAAACTGAGCGACATGGCACAGCCCAGTACGAAAGCGATCAGGCGGCTGAGCGCCGGCCGGTCAGCCGGCAGCAGCAAGGCCGGGTGGATGTCCCTGGCCATCCGCTTCAGTCGCCGCGTCGCTGAACCTGCAGCGCGTCAACCCGCCGCTTGTCCGCCTTGACTATGGCAAACTCGAAGCCGCCGAAATATATCTTTTCACCGCGCCTCGGCAGTCGGCCCAGCTCATGCATGACGAGACCGCCGATGGTATCGTATTCCTCGTCTTCGAGTTCACAGTTGAAGTAATCGTTAAAGTCTTCCACTCGCGTCAGCGCACGCACGGCGTAGCTTGGCTTACCATTGCGATCACCATCAGGTCGAATGAATTCAGCTTCCTCCTGATCGTGTTCGTCATCGATATCGCCGACAATTTCCTCCAACACGTCCTCGATCGTCAACAGCCCCGCGACGCCGCCGTATTCATCCACGACAATGGCCATGTGATTGTGACTGGCGCGGAACTCATTGAGCAGCGCGTTAAGGCGTTTGGATTCCGGAATTACAGATGCCGGCCGCAACAGCTTTCGAATGGTGACCTCTTTGGCGACGTCCGTGCCGAAGTAACGGAGCAGGTCCTTTGCGAGCAGTATGCCCAGCACCTCGTCGCGATCTTCGCCGATGACCGGAAAACGCGAGTGGCCCGACTCGACGATCAGCGACAGGATCTCGTCAAACTCCTGTGCAATGTCGATAACCACCATCTGCGAGCGCGGTACCATGACTTCGCGGACCTGGGTTTCGGAGACATCAAGAACACCGGAGAGCATTCTTTTTTCGTCGGCATCCAGATCGATTTCGGTCTGTATGAAGGTTTGAATTTCGTCGCGGCTCCAGGGTTCTCCCTTGAACGCGCGCTTGATGCGCGAGACCAATCCGGGTGTTCCTGGGCCGCTCGTACTTGGCGGTTTTTCGTTCATAGTGAGTCAGTCTATCAGGTCTATGGCGAGACTAAAGGTATGGGTCGGCCAAGCCGGCCGCACCGAGAATCCGGGTTTCCACCGCCTCCATTTCAGCGGCCTCGGCATCCGATTCGTGGTCGTAGCCCAGGAGATGCAGCGTGCCGTGGACCAGCAAGTGTGCCCAGTGGTCCGCCACGGGTTTGCCCTGCCGGGCCGCCTCGTCGCTGACGACCGCGGCGCAGATCACGATATCACCGAGCGGAGGAGGCACATCGGACGGCAGGCCGGTCGTTTCGCCGGCCGGGAAGGAAAGCACGTTGGTCGTCCTGTCCATGCCACGGAAATCACGGTTCAGCGCCTGCATTTCTTCTCTATCGACCAGGCGCACCGATACTTCAGCGCCAGCGGCCGTGTCCGGCCCGGCCGCATCGATAGCCCGGCCAATCCAATCCTCGATGTGCGTTTTCGCCGGAATGTCGGGGTTACTGCAGGCCACCTGAACGTCGACGACGACTGCGGCATGATTCGTCACTTGTCCGGGTCGCCGCGCCGATCACTCTCTTCATAGGCGCGAACGATACGCTGCACCAGCTGATGTCGAACCACGTCTTTGGGGGTGAAATAGGTGAATGCCACCCCCTTTACGTCTTTCAACACTTCCGTGGCATTCCTGAGGCCGGATTCCTTGCCCGTTGGCAAGTCGATCTGCGTAACGTCACCGGTAACGACCGCTCGCGACCCGAAGCCGATTCGCGTCAGGAACATCTTCATTTGTTCCACGCTGGTGTTCTGGGCTTCGTCCAGAATTACGAACGATTCGTTCAGCGACCGTCCACGCATGAACGCGAGCGGTGCGATCTCGATAACATTGCGTTCTATAAGTCGCGTCACCCGCTCGGCGCCGATCATGTCATACAGTGCGTCATACATGGGCCGCAGGTACGGATCGACTTTCTGAGACAGGTCACCGGGAAGGAACCCCAGGCGTTCGCCCGCCTCGACTGCAGGCCTCACCAGAACGATGCGTCGAACATGCTCGTTCTCCAGGGCATCAATCGCGCAGGCAACGGCAAGGTAGGTCTTGCCGGTTCCGGCAGGCCCGATACCGAAAGCGAGGTCATGCCGCTGAATGCTCAGCATATACGCGGTCTGGTTTGCGCCGCGCGGTCGAATCAGCTTGTGGCGCGTCTGTATTGCAACGACTTCGTCATCGTCCGCATGATCGTCTGACGATGTTGCTTCCGTGTTATCCATAAATGATTCCTGCAGCAGCATGTGCACGCGCTCGGGATCCAATCGCTCGCTGCCGGTCAAATCGAACAGAGACAGCAGGACGTCGCCGCCGATTTCGGCCGCGCCGGGTCGGCCGGTGACCCGAAAGCGATTCCCGCGGCTGGCGATTTCGACATCGAGTCGACGTTCGATTTGCCGCAGGTGTTCGTCGAACTGACCGCACAGGTTTGCGAGACGATGGTTATCGGCGGGCTCGAGGAGAACGTCCCGAAAAATACGGACAGCATTCAAGATCTGTATTCGAAACCTCTGTGCAAATAGCGCCCTGTCAGGATGACGGGGGCGTGGCCACTGGCGGCAATGCGCGTAGCGAGATATCTATCAGGGCAATAGACCATTGGAGATCAGGTTACCCTGAAGCGCGCGCCTTGGGAAGTACCTGCCGACCACGCAGCGAGTTTGGCAGCGCTTCGGTGATAAGCACGTCGACGAAATCACCAATGCTGGATGGATTCGCATCGAAATTGACCCAGCGATTGTTTTCGGTGCGGCCGGCAACCTGCCTGTCACTTTTTTTCGATATTCTCTCGACCAGTACGCGCTGAGTCGTACCGACCATACGCCGACTGATTTGCATCGCCTGCTGGCTGATGCGCGCCTGCAGGATACTGAGGCGTTGTTTCTTGATGGCCATCGGAGTCTCGTCGGCCAGGCCTGCAGCCGGCGTACCGGGCCGCGCGCTATAGATGAAGCTGAATGACTGGTCGAAACCGATTTCGGCGATCAGGTTCATCAATGCTTCGAAGTCGCTGTCGGTCTCGCCGGGGAATCCGACGATGAAATCGGACGACAGGGATATGTCAGGTCGCGCCCCGCGCAGCTTGCGTATCTTCTGTTTGTACTCGAGCACCGTGTGGCCGCGCTTCATTGCGGCCAGCACACGGTCCGAGCCGTGCTGCACCGGCAGATGCAGGTAGCTAGCGAGCTTCGGTACTTCGGCATAGGCCTGCACCAGGCTGTCGGTGAATTCGACCGGGTGCGACGTCGTGAAGCGGATCCGATCGATTCCGTCGATGACGGCAACGTAGTAGATCAGGGTCGCGAGATCGGCGATGCTGCCATCGTGCATCGGCCCGCGATAGGCATTGACGTTCTGGCCCAGCAGGTTGACCTCCCGCACGCCCTGCCCCGCCAGGCTCGCGACTTCGGCGATGACATCGTCGAAAGGCCGGCTGATCTCCTCGCCACGGGTGTAGGGCACCACGCAGAAGCTGCAATACTTGCTGCAGCCTTCCATGATGGATACAAACGCAGTGGGCCCCTCGGCGCGAGGCTCGGGCAGGCGATCGAACTTCTCGATCTCCGGAAAAGAAATGTCGACGACGGAGCGGCCGGTTCTTGCGACGCCATCGATCATCTCGGGCAGGCGATGCAGGGTCTGCGGGCCAAACACCATGTCGACGAAAGGGGCGCGCTCGGTGATACCCTCGCCTTCCTGGCTGGCCACGCAGCCACCGACGCCAATCCTGATGGCAGGATTCTTTTCCTTGAGCGCGCGCCAGCGGCCAAGCTCGGAAAACACCTTTTCCTGCGCCTTTTCGCGGATGGAGCAGGTATTGACCAGCAACAGGTCGGCTTCTTCCGGCGCATCGGTACGCTCGTAGCCGTGCGATGCGTAAAGGACATCGGCCATCTTGTCCGAGTCATACTCGTTCATCTGGCAACCCATCGTCCTGATGTAAAGTTTCTTACTCATAGATCCAATGTTACACCGTAGCAGTTCGCCTACCCATCCGGGGCACGAGGCCAGCCGCAGGCGCCAGCTGTGCCCGTCGGGTCGGTTGAATCAGCGGATGAATCCCATGCCCTCGAGCTTGACGAGAATGCGGTGTGCAGCAAGGTCCGGCGAGATATCCGAGGTGTCAATGACCATCTCGGCATCTTGCGGCGTTTCGTAGGGGTCGCTGATGCCGGTAAATTCCTTGATCTTGCCGGCGCGCGCCAGCGCGTAAAGACCTTTCCGGTCGCGCGCCTCGCAGACCTCGAGCGGTGTAGATACATGGATCTCGATAAAGCCACCGTAAGGGGCGATGGTTTCACGGACCTGGCGGCGCGTCGATGCATACGGAGCGATCGGGGCGCAAATGGCGATGCCTCCATTCTTGGTGATCTCGCTGGCTACGTAGCCGATGCGTAGAATATTGAGATCACGATGCTCTTTCGAAAATCCAAGCTCGCTCGAGAGATTCTTGCGCACGATATCGCCGTCCAGCAAACTGATCGGACGACCTCCTATTTCCATAAGCTTAGACATCAGCGCATTGGCAACCGTCGACTTGCCGGAACCGGACAGCCCGGTGAAGAACACCGTAAAACCCTGTTTGTGACGCGGCGGATGCGTGCGGCGCAGCTCGGCAACGACATCCGGAAAGGAAAACCAGTCCGGAATCTCCAAGCCCTCCTGCAGTCGGCGCCTGAGTTCTGTACCGGAGATATTCAGGATCTTGTCGTCGTCTCTCGCCTCGTCAGCGGCAATGTACTGCGCACGGTTTTCGGCGTACACCATCATCTGGAACGGCACCATCGAGATGTCGAGCTCTTCCTCATGCTCTTTCAGCAGTTCCTGGGCGTCGTACGGCCCGTAGAAGTCCTTGCCCTTCGAGTCCTGGCCGGGACCGGCGTGGTCGCGACCAATGATGATGTGTGTGCAGCCATAGTTCTTGCGAATAATGGCGTGCCAGAGCGCCTCGCGCGGTCCGCCCATACGCATGGCCAGCGGCAGCAGCGACAGCATCGAGGTCTGCTCCGGATACTGTGTCAGGATATGCTCGTAGCAGCGCACGCGCGTGTAGTGATCGACGTCGCCGGGCTTGGTCATGCCAACCACCGGATGAACCAGAAGGTTGGCCTCGATCTCTCTGGCCGCGCGCAGGGTGATTTGCTGGTGCGCGCGATGCATCGGGTTGCGCGTCTGGAACGCTACTACCTTGCGCCAACCCAGCTTCCTGAATCGATCGCGAAGCTCCGAGGGGCTGTCTCGAAGATGCTTGAAATCGTAGTGCGTGGGCGCTTCGATGCCGGTGAGTTTGCCTCCGACGTAAACCGGGTTGGCGAGGTTGAGCAGGTAATGGACAGCCGGGTGCTTTTCGTCGATCGTGCCGTACACACCCTGCGCCTCGGCCCGCCTGTCAGGCGTCCAGACATCGCCGACCTCGAGGGTGGCAATAATCACGCCCTCCAGGTCGCGCAGCGCGACCTTGCTGCCAGAACCGATGATCCCGGCAAACTCTTCGCTGACGTCCAGCGTGATCGGCATCGGCCACAGCACGCCACTGGTAAGCCGCAGGCCGCTGACGACGGCGTCGTAGTCGTCCTCGTTCAGAAATCCATCGAGCGGCGAGAACGCGCCGTTCAGCAGGAGTTCGATGTCACAGAGCTGGCGTTCGCTCAGGTCCCAGGATGGATACTCGCCTGCCGCCTGCTTCTCGACCTCGGCCGCCGCCGCATCGAGATAGAGATCCTTCAGTTCACCGCCGTGAGGCTCCTTGAACGCGCCCATTGTGTATTCCTTGATCTTGCTAAACTGACAAAGCCGCGCCGGCAAACATGTGCCGCGCGGCCCTGGCGTGTGCTGACAACGCAGGCTTTACTTAGAAGGGTATGTCGTCGTCGAAGTCGTCCGGCCCCGGCTGCGGGGGCGCATCGCCGCCACCCTGGCTGGGCTTGCCGCCGCCGCGGCTGCCGCCGAAGTTGCCGCCGCCGTCACCGCGACCACCGAGCATTTGCATCTCGTCGGCGATGATCTCGGTCGTGTAACGATCGGCGCCGTCCTGGCCCTGCCACTTGCGCGTGCGGAGCTTGCCCTCGATGTAGACCTGCGAGCCCTTGCGGAGGTACTCCGCCGCAATCTCGGCGAGACGATTGAACATCGCCACCCGGTGCCATTCCGTGCGGTCCTTCTGCTCACCGGTCTGTTTGTCTTTCCAGGATTCGTTGGTGGCAACCGTGAAATTGGTAACCGCTGCGCCGCTCGGCATATAGCGCGTCTCGGGATCCTGTCCGAGGTTACCTACGATGATGACTTTGTTTATTCCGCGGGCCATATCGGTCCCCTACATGTGATTCGGTGTTGTGTGACCCGCTACGAAGGCAGCGAGGGGGGACTATTGTAGAGCCTGCCGGGGCAAAAGCCAGCCCGATTTCTGGCCGTAAACGTCGTTTTAGGCGGTTTGCTGCCGTACCCGGCCAAAAGCCTGAACCGCCAGCCAGAGGGCGGCCAGCAACAGGCATACGAAGAACACATCGGAAGGGTGGCCCTGGCTCAGGAACCGCCCGCCGATCAGCCCGCCGGAGAACGCGCCCAGGAACTGGGCAGTCGAAAACACGCCCAGGGATGCGCCCCGGACATCTTCGTCCGCCAGTACTGAAAGACGTGCGGGCAGCCCGGCCTCGAGAAAATTGAAGCCGGCGAAATAGGCAACCAATCCCAGGAATACCGGCGTCACCGAGACGCCGAGGAATGCCAGCACGAATTCCGCCGCAAGAATCATGATTACGGCCATGCCGATCAGGTAGCCGCGCCCCTGTCGGTGATCCAGCATGATCATGGGTACGGTCACGACGAGCGACGTCAGCAAGGCTCCGACGTAGATCTTCCAGTGGTCCGTCAACGCCATGCCGAGGCGATCGCTCAACAGGAACGGCAGCGCGACGAAGGTGGCTGTCATGATCGTATGCAGCAGATAGAAATAGAAGTCGATCTGTAACAGATCGGCACGGAGTGCAGGCAGAAGGCTCCAGCTCTCGCGAGTCTTTGGCTTCGGGATTTCGGGCAACAAGGCCAGCATCATTCCTGCGACGACGGACAAGCCTGCCGCGACCCAGAACAGGGCCTGCACACCGAACTTCGCCGCTATGAGCGGGCCGGCGATCATCGCCAGCATGAACGCCATACCGATGCCGATGCCCATGGCGGCCATGGAACGCGTTCGAACCTCATCGCGCGTGGCGTCTGCAATCAAAGCCGTCAGCGTTGCCGAGATGGCGCCGGCACCCTGCAGCAGGCGACCCGCGATAACGCCGTAAATGGAATCGCTAAGCCCGGCGAGTATGCTGCCCGCTGCGAAAACCGCGAGCCCCAGAAGGATCACAGGAATGCGGCCGATGCGATCGGACAGGGCGCCGAGCGGGATCTGAAAACCCGCCTGCGTAAGCCCATAGCCGCCAACGGCGAGCCCGATCAGTAGCGGCGTTGCGTGCTTCAGCTCCGCCGCATACAGCGACAGCACCGGCAGCAGCGCGAAGAGCCCGAACATGCGAATGACGGCAATCAGCGCAACGACCAGCACGGAACGCCGCTCCGAAGCATGCATGACGACACTGCTGGCGGGGCTCACTGTATTCACTCGCACGGTTCCTTTGCGCCGAAGATGCGCGGCGGCGTATATTAGCAGGTTGTTCCACAATTCCTTAGTCCCTGCTATGAAGACGATCGATATTCGCGGCGCCAGGACACACAATCTGCGCAACGTCGACCTCAAGCTGCCGCGTGAGAAGCTCATCGTTATAACCGGTCTGTCTGGATCCGGGAAATCCTCGCTGGCGTTTGACACGATCTATGCCGAAGGGCAGCGTCGCTACGTCGAGTCGCTGTCCGCCTATGCGCGACAGTTCCTGTCGATGATGGAAAAACCGGATGTTGATCATATCGATGGCCTCTCGCCGGCAATCTCGATCGAACAGAAGTCGACATCGCACAACCCGCGTTCGACGGTCGGTACGGTAACTGAGATATACGACTACCTGCGCCTGCTATACGCGCGCGCCGGCACGCCACGCTGCCCTGACCACGACATCACACTCGAGGCGCAGACGGTCAGCCAGATGGTCGATCACGTCCTGGAGTTACCCGAAGGTTCGCGACTCATGCTGCTTGCCCCGGTCGTGGCCGATCGAAAGGGTGAACACGTACAGCTGATGGCCGACCTGCAGGCGCAGGGCTTCGTTCGCGCGCGCATCGACGGCGAAATATACGAACTGGATCAACCACCGGAGCTCGACCTCCGCAAGAAACACACGATCGAAGCGATCGTCGATCGCTTCAAGGTCAAAGATGACCTGCGGCTGCGACTCGCGGAATCCTTCGAGACAGCCTTGCGCCTGGCCGACGGCGTGGCACGCATTGCCTGGATGAATGACAGCCAGCAGGAGGAGATCATTTTTTCCGATCGCTTCGCCTGCAATATCTGCGGCTACAGCCTGACAGAACTCGAACCGCGGCTGTTCTCCTTCAACAACCCGAGTGGCGCCTGCCCCGGCTGCGACGGTCTCGGCGTCAAGCAATTCTTCGACGCGGAGCGCGTCGTCGTCAATCCGGGCCTGTCGCTCGCCGGCGGCGCTATACGCGGCTGGGATCGAAAGACCACCTACTACTACCAGATGATCAAGAGCCTGGCGTCGCACTATGAATTCGATATTGAGACGCCGTTCGACGAGCTGCCGAAGAAACTGCAAGAGGTCGTCCTCTATGGCAGCGGCAAGGAAAAGATCCAGTTTTTCTATGCGAATTCGCGCGGCATGCAGATCAAGAAGCGACATCGCTTCGAAGGCGTATTGCCGAACCTCGAGCGTCGCTACCGTGAAACCGAGTCTGGCGCCGTGCGCGAAGAGCTGTCGAAATTCCTGAACAGCCAGGCCTGCCCGGAATGCAAAGGGACCCGGCTCAATCGTTCAGCGCGACACGTTTTCGTTGCCGGCCGCTCACTTCCGGAAATTACCAGCCTGTCCATAGGGCATGCACGCGAGTTCTTTCGCACCATGAAACTCGACGGATGGCGCGAAGCGGTCGCGGACAGGATCGTCAAGGAAATCAGCGAACGCGTTGGCTTTCTCTCGGACGTCGGCCTCAACTACCTGTCGCTTGACCGCAGCGCCGAAACGCTGTCGGGCGGCGAATCGCAGCGTATTCGCCTGGCCAGTCAGATCGGATCGGGACTGGTCGGCGTCATGTACATCCTGGACGAACCTTCCATCGGGCTGCACCAGCGTGACAACAAGCGCCTCCTGGGAACGCTCACGCACCTGCGCGACCTCGGCAACACCGTTATTGTCGTTGAACACGATGAGGAAGCCATCATGCTTGCCGATCACGTCGTGGATCTCGGTCCGGGTGCCGGCGTGCACGGCGGCCGCGTGGTTGCCGAGGGTTCGCCACAACAGATCAAGGCCGAAGCGCGATCGCTGACTGGACAATACCTGTCCGGCGCACGATCGATCGCGGTCCCCGCCAAACGCACGCCGCCGGACCCGGACAGGCAAATCTTGATAATCGGGGCTACCGGCAACAACCTGCAGAAGGTCGACGCGTCGCTGCCTGTCGGCCTGATGACCTGCGTTACCGGGGTCTCCGGATCCGGCAAATCGACGCTGATCAATGACACCCTGTACAAGGCCGTCGCGGAACAGATCAACCGGGCGAGCCGCAATCCCGCTCCGCATAAGGAAATACTGGGCATTGAGCACATCGATCGCGTCATCGATATCAGCCAGAGCCCGATCGGTCGCACGCCGCGATCCAACCCGGCGACATACAGCGGCCTGTTTACGCCGATTCGCGAGCTGTTCGCCGGCACCCAGGAAGCCCGTTCACGGGGTTATATGCCGGGACGCTTCAGCTTCAATGTCAAGGGCGGCCGTTGCGAAGCCTGCCAGGGCGATGGTGTCCTCAAGGTGGAAATGCATTTTCTGCCAGACGTCTACGTGCCCTGCGATGTCTGTCGCGGCAAGCGCTACAACCGGGAGACGCTGGAGATTCGCTATAAGGGCAGGAATATCAACGAAATACTGGAGATGACGGTGGAGGACGCCGCCGACTTCTTCAGGAATGTTCCCGTCGTTGCAAGGAAATTGCAGACATTGATGGACGTCGGTCTCACGTATATCCGGCTCGGGCAGAACGCGACCACGCTCTCGGGTGGCGAGGCACAACGCGTAAAACTTGCCAAGGAGCTATCGAAGCGTGACACCGGCAATACGCTCTACATCCTCGACGAGCCAACCACCGGCCTGCATTTCCACGACATCGAGCAGCTGCTCGGCGTGCTGCATCGATTGCGCGATCACGGCAACACCATCGTCGTCATCGAACACAACCTGGATGTCATCAAGACGGCCGACTGGATTATCGATCTCGGTCCGGAGGGTGGCGATGGCGGCGGTCGTATCATTGCGGTCGGCACTCCGGAGCAGGTTGCGTCAACGGACGGTTCCTTCACCGGCGAATACCTCGAACCGCTCGTCAAGCGCCCGCGCAAAGCGAGCCGCGGCACCGCGGTCAGTGCGTAGATAGAGCGACGGCTCGATCAGCTCGAGCTCCATTAGCAGGTAGCGACCGTCGGGGCCCCGAACCCAGTCGCCGCGCCCATAAACCGGCCGTGGTTCGATCCGCGCAAACAGCGCCGTGGCCGTTTCGAGCAGGGCGTCGTCCGGGCGCACGGGCTTGATGTCCGCACCGTGCTCTTCCTGCACGCGAAAGTCACCGGCTTTCGGCTTCTTCTGAATTGCATGGCTGTATTCGCCACTGAAGAAGAACAGCGAGAACTCGCCCTCGTTCCGGATATTCTCGACAAACGGCTGAACCAGAAACGCCCGACCGGCAAAGGTTCGCTGCAGCAATTTAAGCTCCGCATCGTCAACGGGATCCGTCAATACGAAGGTGTCTTTCGCGTTCGCCCCGAGTGTCGGCTTGATCACGATCTGCCGGGTCCGGTGCTCGGCAAATAGCCGGGCGGGATCTGCAGACTCGAAGCCGTCGTACCAGGTGCTCGGCACGATAGCGCCGCCCTGCCGCTCGATATCCCTGAGATAGGTTTTCTCGAGCGTCCAGTGCACCAGCGCCAGGTCGTTGATCAGTAGTGCCCGTGAGGCATCGATGCGACTCAGCACCTCGAGGAACTGCCGCACGTGCTCCGGGTAATCCCAGGGTGTACAGATGTACACGGCATCGAAGCAGTTCCAGTCGATGTCGTCGCGCCACGGGACCACGTCGACCTGCCAGCCGAGCGCCTGCATCGGAGCGATGCTGAGGTGAAAGTCGGTGACGAAGTCGCCCATGTCCGACATGCTCAGGTACGCGATCCGTCTCACTCGTCGAATCTGCCATTTTTCAGGAAGCGGATCGTCAGCTGAATCGGCTCTCGCATACGCATCATGAATGCGTGTGAGTGCTCGACCTCGACGAAATCGGCCATGCCATCCAGCCTGGTGTCGGCGACAGACACGCGACCGTCGTCGGGATTCTCGAGGACCGCGGAGGTGATCGGATCGATCGTACGATTGCCGGCAATCACGCCCAGTTCGAAGGTCGCGGGGCCCAGCCTGAGCGGCACGCTGTCCTCGCCCTTACCCAGCTGCAGCCCGGCCGGACCGTTGAGCCAGTCGAATCCCGGCCAGTCGCGCAGTTGGTCGACTGCCGCACTGCCCTGATTCGGCGGCCCCAGCATGACCACACGACCGAGCTCCGCGATCCCGTTTTCGCTGAGGTACTGCCGCAGCAGGATACCGCCCAGCGAATGTGTGACGAAATGAATTTTCTCGATGCCCCCGATCGCCCGGCAGGCCGCCAGACCCTCCGGAATCGCGATACCGGCCAGCTCCTCCACGCTGAATTCGCGCGACGGATAATCGACGTTCACCGTCTCGAAGCCCTCGTCGTCCAACGCCCGTTGCATGGGGTTCATCGACATCGAAGTGCGAGCCAGTCCATGCAGCAGCACGACACAGTCGGTCGCGGACGCCGCCGACGCCGCGAGCAGCAAGACTACGATTAGCCACAGGCGCGACTTCATTGCCTACAGCCCCTGCGTAAAACCCTGCTCGCGCAGCTGCCTGTCATGCCACTTTGCCAGCACCGCGAGCGCAAGAACCGATCCGAACAGCGCCCAGCCCATGTCCGACTGCGTGTCCCAGGCATAACCCTGAGTTCCGAGGAATGCCTCGGCTGCTTCGTCCGACAGCAATGCAACCCACCACTCGATGAGTTCATAAAATGCGCTGAATGCGAGGCAGAAACAGACGATGTAGAAATTCCGCCACGCCGCCGAGTTGAAGATCTCGAGTCGGATCATGAGTTCACGGGCGATTATCGCCGGCACGAAGCCCTGTACAAAGTGACCGAGTTTGTCGTAGTTGTTTCTTGATCCGTCTATCGCCTCGCGCAACCATTCGCCAAGCGGCACCTCGGCATAAGTGTAATGCCCACCGATCATCAGGATGACGCAGTGCACCAGGATCAGCACGTAAACGAGGGTCGTCAACGGAAAACGATTCCGCGTCAGCCAGAGGATGACGGCACCGAGCACAGCCGGGAAAACCTCCAGGCACCAGGTTACGAAGTCCTTCGGTTCTATCGCCGACCAGATAAGTACGGCGACAAAGATGGCGATCCAGAGAACTCTCATTGCAGTCATCGTCTATCGTCCCTCAGCGCTGTGCCGCACTGCTTCGCCCTTTCTCGAGCGCCAGTAACCCTGCCTGCTGAAGCTTTTCCAGACCCAGGGCAGCCAGCGCAATAGCGCAAAGCTCAGCCAAAGTGCCCAGGTGAGTATCAGGACCTTGTAAATCCACAGTGGCAGCGAGATCGCGGTGGCAATCGGCAGCACAGAATCGCTGCTGTCGGCGAACCAGCTCAGAACGTTGTCATAGGAGTTGTGCCCGGCGACGTGCATGTCCGGCGTGCCGAGCAGACCTTGCGGCAGCGCCGATACCACGCTGACGAGCGCGATCACCGTCAGGCCGCCGATGATTACCTGTATGGTGTTGAAGCGCCACCAGTTGACCTCCGGCTGCCATCGCTCGCGCGCCCCGCAGGCGAGCAACCAGATAACGACCACAGCCAGCACCGGCCAGCTGAACGTGCTGAATCCGAGTCCCAGCAGCAACCAGTGCCGGCTCTTGAGCGGCGCAAGCCCGATGCGGCCGAGAATGACTGCAAACAGGACGAGCACGGCGAGTTCCGACCAGTACAACACCGCGGGTCCCAGCTTTGGCCCACTGGTGACGAGCAGCCAGCGGTTGCGTGGATGGCTTATCGACAGTTCGATATTGCTGGCCGGTGCGGCGATGTCTACGGCGGGAGTTGTGCTGCGCAAGCGCATGTCAGCACTTTCGCGCCATCGAATATCGATACTATGCTCTCCGGGAAGAATCGGCAGTGTCAGCACACCGTCTTCCGCACGCATCGTCTGGGAGCGACCGTCGATGCTGACCGCCGTCACTTCGGCGCCAGCCGGAATTCCGAGCGTATGCTGAGCGCCCCGGGTGCTGCGATACCGTAATGCAAGACTCGTATCGCGTGAGCGGCTGCCCTGGTCGACGGAGAGGTTCACCGAATCGAAGGCGAGCGTCGTACCCTCGACCGCCTCCGGTCGCGTCGCGGTCATGACCAGCTGTTCGCCGCCACGCGGATCAAATTGCGCGACACGAACGTCGCTGGCATCGTCACCGGTATTGCTCTGGGGAATGCCGTCGAATCGGGCGGTCCAGATATTACCGACCGCAAAGCGCCAGACTTCCTGCCAGGCGGCGCCCTGCTCCGCGTTTAGCGTCAGCGGTGATTTTCGCGACAGGTTGGAGGTCCAGCTGATGGAGCCCTGCTGCGGATCCATCGACACCAGCACCCGACCGTCGTCGACCGTGAAGTTGCCGCTGACAATCGACTCGCCATCGAGCAACGGTACATCGAGCGTCAGCGCGCCCTGCGTTGGCGCGACACGATAGACCGTCGTCGTCACCCGCCAGTCCAGATCGAGCTCGATGGCGCGCTCGATGCGGGCAAACGCGGGAAAACGACTGCTCTCCCAGCGCACCGTTTCATTACCACCGGCCACTGTCTGCAGCCGCGTGAGCTGCAGGGAACCCGACAGCAGCCTGCGATCCTTTATGCCCGCAACAAACCAGCCGTCACTTTTCACCGTGACGACGCGTGGCGGCGAGTCGAACGGAATTTCCAGGCTGTCGACGGCCGGCACCGGGCCGCTGATAGTCACGCGATGCTGGCCCGAGCCAACGTGCAGCCAGAGTGCATCGTCATTCGCACGGAGCACACGCGCGTTCGCGGTTCCGTCCAGCAGGACCGTCCCGGGCCGCCACCCCTGTGTCGAACCCGGCAGGGGGATAGCGACATCGTCCATCGCATGAATCGCGAGATTCATGCTGATCGCGTCGGTGCCGACGGTCACATCGGCGGCGACGATTTCCGCACAACGCGGAACGCAATCCGGCGGCTGCAACAGCCACTCCTGCAGCTGTCGCAACAGCTCGGCATCCGGCAGCTGCGCTTCGGCTCTGGGGCTAACCGTCAGCAACGCCGTCAGCAGCCCGGCGGCGCACAGCGCCGCCGCTCCTGATCGCCCAAGGCTCAACCCGCCCGGCAGGCGCAAGCGCCTGTTCAGTATCTCCGCCGCCAGCGCAGCGGCAAACAGCAACAGCAGTGCAACCTCGGCGAAACGCAATGCACTGACCACCCAGCGCGGCAATACCACGAGCCGCATTGTCTGCCCCGCGTCGACAGGCCCGCCCCAGCGCAGGCCGTAGCTGTTCCACTTCCAGGACGGGATACCCGGGCCTGCCTGAACCACGGCGTTCGGTGCGTAGCGCTGAAACCCGTAGGAGCGCTTTGCAGCGCTAACGACCAGTTCTTCGAGCTGACCGGCTTCAGCCGCAACCCGGTCCGACCGTAGTTCGCTAACCCCATCTTCCGCCATCTGCTTTGCCACGCCCGGTGCTGCGGGCAGGACGCTGTCGTAATTTTGATACTGGTTGTACTGCGGCTCGAGCTGCGGATACAACGCAATACGAAGCTGGCTCGCCAGAAATGGCACCAGAGCGATGACCAGGGCGGCGGCACTGAGCAGCCGATAACCGGACACCAGCTGGCGCAGGCGACCCGCCGGCGCGACGCGCATGAGCGCAATGGCAATCAGGAGATTCAGCCATAACCACCCGGGCGCAAGCATCTCGTGGAAACTCAAGACAAGCGCGAGCAGCGCGACGATACCGGTGCCACGACCGAACAGCCGCCATACGGCAATCGTAATGATCAGCACGAGGAAGAAATCCAGCAATTGCCACTGACCTACCCAGCTGCCGCGCGCGTCATCGACGCCCGGAGCCGCAAGCAGGCGGCTGCCGGGCGGCAAATTCAGGACGGCCCTGACCTCGCTGAAGCGCGTGTCCCAGCCTGTAATCGGCATCGCTCCGCGCTCATTGACACGGCCCAGTGCATTGAGATCAACCGCCGTCTGCCTCACCTCGACACCCGTGAATCCCGGCGTCTCCCCTTTTGTAATCAACAGGTTGTCGTCAGACTCCCGCGCCGTCAGCAGCGTATACGGCGGCATCATGTCGAGCCGCCAGTCCGTGCGCATCTCGCCGCTGATGGCGTCGAGGACGATGAAGCCGTCACCATCGAAATCCAGCCAGATTGTCCGATCCAGCAGCAGTTCGTTTGTCGCCGAAACGACACCGCGGCTGCGTTCGGTGATTTCTAAGGTAGCCCCGGGCTCGACGCGAAACGCCGGATGGCTGGCCCAGTTTCGCGGCACCTGTACCTGCAACGGATCGACAGGAGGCAGTCCCTCGACGGCACTGACGCGCAGCCGGTCGTTCGACTGAAAACTCCATATTTCTGCGACAGGCATGTTGCGACCGGCTTCCTGTCTTTCGATGGCATTCAGCACGGTCGGCCCGCGCGCACTGACAAACACGGTCCATCGCCCGGGCCGAACCTGCAGCCGCAGGTTCCCGTCGGCCTCGAGCTTCGCCGGAAGCTGGCTCTGGATATCCAGGGGAATGAAATCGTCGGGAAGAACCGGACCGAACAATTCCTCGCGCACGCTCCCCGAAACATCGATCTGCAGCTGGGTCACGAGGCGCGTCGGGACGTCATCGGCAACCAGTCGGTGAACCTCGGTCTTTATCGAGTCTGCGACTCGTGTGTCTTGTCTTCGCTCGCCGAGGAAAACGCCATTGCGGTCCATTTCCGGACGTTCCACGCGACGACCATCGACCGTCAGTGCGACCAGCCCGCTTGCAGGCGGCAGGGGCAACATGCCCGGACGTTCGTCCCATTCGAATTGACCGCCAAGCTCGTAGCTGCCGGGACCGACCCACACACTCGGCACGTTGTCGCGCGCGATCACTTCAATCGCACGACCGTTCGCCGTGACGCGATCCGGCCAGTGGTCCGGGCCACCGGGCAGCGCGACCCATTGCTCTTGTGCGTATACGGTCCACTGCTGCGAGAAGCGCGCATCCGACGCCGTGACAGTCAGCTGCAATCGTCCGGGCCAGGCACACAGGAAATCGTTTGCCGCATCGGCCCTCCGATTGAAGTAGAACGGGCAATTACGATACGCCTTGTCTCTCAGCACCCACTCTTGCCAGTCTTTCAAATCATCCGGCACAGGCTGCTGGGCGCCGGTGGACGCACTGAACACAAGTAACAACAGCAAGACCAGCCTGAATACCGTTGACATACGAGATCTCCGCCAAGGCCGCGATTGACACTATACGTCAACGCGAAAGGGAAGGAATTGGCATTTTTGCCTCAATAATGCGGCGGCCGTTCGTCGCCGGCATCGCCGGCGCCTGCCATGTCCGCCATCGAACGAAACCGCTCGATCAATGACTGGCACAGCGCGTCCAGCTGCATTATTTTCGCTTGCTGGCCGGTCACTACTTCGTTGAGTTCATGGAGCAACTGATCCTGATGCGCCAGTTTGCTCTCAAGATCTACGAATCTTTCCTCGCTCATTCTCGCCCCTTTTCGCCATCCGCAATTTACAGCGTTCTCAACCGGACACTGCTGTAATGTCCAGTGAGTTCGCACCTTATCAGCGTGCCGTACACGGCGTAGAATACACCGCTACTTCGCGCAGGGCTCCTCATGTCACTCCTTCGTTTCGAAAACATCGGCCTCGAATTCGGCGAACAAGTCATTCTTCGCGACGCAGAATTCTCGATCGAAGCGGGTGAACGGATCTGTCTGATCGGTCGCAACGGCGCCGGCAAATCGACGACGCTGAAACTCATCATGGGATCCATGGAGCCCGATCGCGGCGAGATCGTCAGAAAAGACGACCTGGTCGTCAGCCAGCTCGAGCAGAATCTGCCGGCAACGATGGATATGCCGGTTGCCGACGTGATTCGTTCAGGGCTGGCGCAGGTTCAGCAGCTGCTTGCCGAGTACTCGGAACGCTCCGCGAAAGCCCTTGATAAACACGGCCTTCGAGAACTCGAGACCCTGCATGCCAGAATCGATGCGCAGGATGGCTGGCATCTCGAGCAACGCGTCGAAACAACGATGACAGAGCTCGACCTGCCGGCCGACAAGTCGATGAACGAGCTGTCCGGCGGCTGGCGGCGTCGCGTGGCACTGGCGAGGGCGCTGGTGCAGAAACCGGACCTGCTGCTTCTCGATGAGCCAACCAATCACCTCGACATCGCAACAATCAGATGGCTGGAAGAGCGCATCTACAGTTATCCCGGGGCGGTGCTGTTCATTACTCACGATCGCGCATTTCTTCAGCGACTCGCGACCCGTATTGTCGAAATCGACCGGGGCAGACTGAGCAGCTGGCCGGGCGATTACGATAACTATCTGAACAGAAAAGAGAAAATGATGGAGGATGAGGCCGTCGCCGACGCCCGCTTTGACAAGAAGCTCGAGCAGGAAGAAGTCTGGGTGCGCCAGGGAATCAAGGCGCGTCGCACACGCAACGAAGGCCGCGTCCGCAGCCTGCAAAGAATGCGCGAGGAGCGCGAGGGACGCATCAAGAAGGAAGGCACCGCGCGTATTCACATCGAGGAGGCCGAGCAATCCGGACGCAAGGTACTGCGAGCGCGCAATATCAGCTACAGCTATGGTAGTGAAAAGATCATCAGCGATTTTTCCATAAAGATCATGCGCGGCGATCGTATCGGCCTGATTGGCAACAATGGCGTTGGCAAAACGACGTTACTTCGGCTGCTGCTCGGTGAGCTCGAGCCAATGACCGGTACCATCAAGCGCGGCACGAACCTCGAGATCGGTTATTTTGATCAGCTGCGGCAAACGCTCGACCTCGAGAAGTCGGTCGCATTCAACGTTGGCGAGGGCCGCGACTACATCACCCTGAATGGCAAAGACCGTCATGTCGTAGGCTACCTCAGGGGATTCCTGTTCAGTGCGAAGCGCGCGATGACCCCGGTCAAGGCACTGTCCGGCGGCGAACGTAACCGTGTGATCCTCGCGAAACTGTTCACCAGGGCCGCAAATCTCCTGATCCTGGACGAGCCGACCAACGACCTCGATATCGAGACACTGGAAGTACTCGAGCAGAAACTGTGCGACTACAACGGCACATTGATCATTGTCAGCCATGACCGGCAGTTTCTCGACAACGTCGTCACGAGCACCATCGTGTTCGAAAAGGACGGCAAGATCGAGGAATACGTCGGAGGCTACTCCGACTGGCTGCGACAGGGCCATGAGCTTGCGATAACAGACAATCCACTAGCGGCCGAGAGGAAAAGACGCGAAACGGCGGAACGACGCAGGCGCGGAAATTCCCTGAAACTCAGTTACAAGGACCAGCGCGAGCTCGACAAGCTGCCCGGAGAAATCCATCAAATCGAAAAACGCATCAGCAACTTGCAGGCTATCGTCGCGGCGCCGGAATTCTATAGCCAGGAAAAAGCCGTCGTGCAGCAAACGCTCGCCGACCTCAGCGAAACGGAAGCGCAACTGGAGCAGCGCGTGGAGCGCTGGGGAGACCTAGAGACGAAGAAGGAGTCGTTGCGGTCATCGTAAGATGACCGCAACGACCGCCCCGCTAGAGCAGCTGCAGTATCAGCGCAACCTGGCATGCCCATCCGGCCGCGAATGCAAGGGTCCGCACCCAGGGGACGGACAGAGTGTATGCAAGCAGATGAATGACGCGCGCCCAGAAATAGATCTTGCAGGCCAAGACCGTAACGTCGTTACTCACGCCCGCGACATTTGCCGTGAGCACCAGCGCGGCAAAGACCACCAGGTTCTCGACAGCATTGTAGTGCGCGGCTTTCATCTTTGTTGCCCAGCCAGACAGCGGTTTGGGCGCTTCCGGGTATCCGACCGCATCGGCCAGGCCGCGCACCATGATCGTGTTCAGGATATAAGGTATCCACATGACTGCATTTAGTGTCACCACCCAGGTTAAGCTCGTCAGTTCACTCGTCATTTCTTCTTCTCCTCGATTGGTGCTGCCTCTGCACCGTCATTACCAGCTGGTCGCAATATCACTGTTCCATGTCAGGAAGTAACACCGGTCTTTTAGCGGTGCGTCGTCCGGATAGTCCTGCACGACGAAACCCGATTCGAGATAGCAGCGATAAGCCGCCTGGTTGTCTCTGTATACGAACAACGACCATTGCGCGTAGCCCGATTGCCGTTGCGCGGCCCGCATGATCATTCGAACGAGTCTTTTTCCGATCCCGCGTCGACGCATTTCCGGGTGGGTGATCAGGCGCGCCAGGTGCGCGCGATCATAGCGATCGTAGTATTGTCCGAAAGCCGCCATTGTGCCATCCGGATCTTTCAGGCTATAGGTCGCTATCGCATCCCATCGACAGTCTTCGCGAAAGTTCTCAAGCGCAAACGGAAAGCGGAACCTGGGTCCGCTCCAGCGATCGACCGCCTGCGCGTCGCTGAACCAGCCCATCAGCTCGTATAGATCGGTGTCGTCGGCCGCCGCGAGCGTCCAGCCATCCTCTGCAATCGTGTCACCGTTCATGGCCGACAGAACTAGCTGCCCGGCATCGTCTGTTCGAAGTAACGATCGAACGCCCGGTGGACGATCTCGGGCGAGATTCCCATCTTTGACATGGCGTTGCCGAACTGTTCCATTTCAGCGGCATCCCGTTTGCCATCGGCGGCAACGACCTTGAGGCCCATGTAAGCAATATCTTCTTTCTCGTCGTCCGACAGAGAGGGCGCAAGTTCGACCAGCAGGTCCGAGAGGGTGGGCTTGTCGGTAGTCTCCTCGAGCGCCCGGGTAATCAGCTCGAGTGACTCCGCACCCTGCAGATGGAAATGCTCCTCGATCAGGTCGATGATCAGCGACGATTCTTCCTGTTGGATACTGCCACCGCCGCGGGCGACATTGATCAGTATCGCGGCAACCAGGAACTGCTGGTCATACCTCTCCTCGCCGTCGTCGGTCTCGACGATCAAAGTGGATCCGACGATTCTCGAACCGAGTATTTCTTTGCTCACAGCGCTCTCATTTCGTTTCGTATTTTTCGCGCATCTTCTTCACCGATCCGACGACGATCTTCTCGAGCACCGTCTCGTCGATGTCGGAGAGACGTTTGACATAAAGGCAGGACTTGCCAGTCTTGTATTTCCCCAGCTTCTTCAAGAGCGGTTCAAAACTCTTGAATCCCGGCATGATGTACAGCGTCAGCGCCTGCTTGCGCGGCGAATAACCGGTAATCATGAAGTCGCCTTCCCGTCCGCTGTCGTACTTGTAATGATACTCACCAAAACCGACGATATTCGATCCCCACATCCGGGCGCGCAAGCCGGTCGCCTTGCGCATGATCGCAGACACCTTTCTGACGTCGCGACGCCTGTCCGGGTCTTCGATAGCGTTAATGAATTCGGTAACGCTTTGTCGGCTTGGCTTCGTCTTGTTGTCAGCCATATTGTATCCACCCCCTGGCGTTCTGTCCCCAAGTTCCTGCGATTTCAGGACCTGCGAAATACCCGGCCAATTAGTGCAGAGTCCCAAACAGTCGATCTCCGGCGTCGCCGAGGCCCGGCACAATGTATTTTCTCTTGTTGAGCCTCTGGTCAATGGCGGCCGCATATATGTGTACGTCAGGGTGCGCGTCCTCGACGGCTTTGACGCCCTCGGGACAGGTCACGATGCAGACGACCACAATATTATCGGCACCATTTTCCTTCAGGATATCAATCGCTGCTATCGTCGATCCGCCCGTCGCAACCATCGGGTCTATGACGATACAGGTGCCGCCTTCGATTTCCCGCGGGAAGCTTTCGTAGTAGGTTACCGGCAACTTGGTTTCTTCATCCCGGTAGAGTCCGACGAAGCCGACCCTCGCGGTCGGCACAAGCTCCAGAATGCCCTCGAGCATGCCGACCCCGGCACGAAGTATCGGGATCACGACAATGTCCGTGTCGATCTTGCGACAAGTGGCCTCGGCTACCGGGGTACGAACAGTTACTTCCCGGGTCTTGACGTTCTTCAGCGCTTCATAGCACACAAACTTGGTGATTTCGGTTGCCAGCTCGCGAAAGCGTTTGTGCCCCGTCTCCTCGTCACGGATGATGGCCAGTTTGTGCTGCACGCAGGGATGATCGATCAGTTTGGCCAAGTTCTATTCTCCGTTAGTGTTTTCCGCTGGCGGCGACCAGATCGCATACTCGTTGCCGACGGGATCGATAAAATGAAAGCGGCGACCGCCGGGAAACGCAAAGATTTCCTGGCTGATGTGAGCACCCAGCGCCTTGACCCTGTCTGCATCGCGCTCCAGGTCTTCGCTGTAGAAGATCAGCAACACCCCCGCCGATGAGGCGGGCTCGGACGAGCGGCGGAAGCCGCCATCGAGACGGCCATCGTTAAAACTCATGTAGTCATCGCCCCATTCCTGGAACGACCAGCCGAACATCGCCGTGAAGAACTCCCGGGCTCTTTTCAGGTTTGTGACGGGAATCTCGACGTAGTCGACCTGGTTCTCCGCACTCATGAACTGCCTCCCTCGGGCACTAGGACCCCTTCAGTCTTAGCAGCGGCCTCTCGGCATGGACAACCACGGTACCAAATTCGCCAGTGAATTCGTATCGGGCATCGGCGACACGCCGAAATCCGGATATTGCGCCACTGCCGAGACTGGCGGCCACGTCGACTATTTCAGCGTCGTCGGCACCGTCCGCCGCCAGTGCCTCACAAAACGGAAACTCGATGTATGCGGGGCGAATACACACGCGCTCGGCGGGTCGCGGCTTCTCGTAGAACGGGTGTTCCGGCATCAGGAACAGGTCGATATCCACGAACAGGCTGTCCGACTCAAGGTACCAGGACAGTACGTAGGACTGAGTAAGATCAACGTCAGCAAACTCTCTCAGCTGTCGCCAGTCTGTCGTGTCGTCAAGATCGGCCATCGACTATCCCGATCCGCTAGCCGAACGTCCGGCTTACCCAGACGCCGATGAAGTGAGACAGCACGACCACCAGCGCGGCGATACCGAGATGTTCTGCGATGATTGCCCATGGAGACTCGTTCTGCGTGCGCGCCAGGAAATAGCTCAACACAGCAATGACGAGCATTCCCCACGCCACCGATACCATCACTGCCGATTCAAGCGGCAGCAGCAGCAACGGTATTGCAAAACTTATGGAAAACACAAACTTGGTTACAAACGTCGTAATCGTCGCCGCCCATACGTGGTCGTGCGAGGTTGCCGGGTCGGACTCCTCGGCAAGATGAATACCGAGCGCGTCTGACATCGCGTCAGCGACGGCAATGACAAGAATTCCGCCGAGTACTGCCGTAATGGACCGGGTACCGGAGTTCAGGCCGACGATGAGGCCAATTGTCGTGATTACCCCGGATGTCGCCCCGAAAAAGAGCCCGGTCCGGGCACCATCCCCCTTTAGAAACTCCATACGGCTCCTGTGCGCCTAGTCCAGCCTCATGCCGTAAAGGCTGATTTCTTCTTTTTCGCCCGGCATTGTAATACCTCTGTCGAAAGACAGGCCAAGTTTCTCGAGAAGTCCGATCGATGCCGAGTTGCCCGGCGATACGATGGCGGTCAGATATTCCAGACCTAGCACATCTCGCGCATAGTCGACGACCGCCTCTGCCGCCTCAGTCGTCAGGCCCAACCTGTAGAATTCCGGCAATACCGCGAATCCGATGTCGGGGTGCTCGAGATTGCCTCGTCGAAAAAGTCCGCAAATACCGATAGCTGTACCATCGCTCTTGAGTGACATGCAATACGGCCCGTAGCCATAGCTTTCATAGAGCGCGAAGGCACCGTCGATCAGGGCAGCCTGGGCATCTGCCACGCTGCGAATACCGCGATCGCCGACGTGCTTCAGAAAAGCAGGATCGTTCCAGATTGACAACATGAAAGCCGCGTCATCCAGCGTCAGGCGCCGCAGCCAGAGCCGCCGCGTCTCCAGAACCGGTTCGCGCCTGTCAATCAGGGCCAGACACCCAGGATCAGTCCGAACAGCAGGAACTGGCCCGTATGATAGCCCCCGTCAATGAACAGGGCGCTCGGCGACCGATTGGCAAACTGATAATTGATACCAAAGCTCATGCCCACGAAACCCAGTCCGACCAGCAGGCCGGCACGGATCGATTCGGACAGCTCCGGGTTTGGCCAATGACCGCCCAGATATTCACGTCTATCGCAATTCTCCTGTCTGTTACGAACCTGGCGAATGGCGCTTTTGCCAGCGGGAATAAAGAAACTGCTGAGACGAGCCGCCCGGCGTCGTGTGAACCTGCAAGGCATGCGCACGCAGCTCGAAGCAGTCACCAAACAGTTGCCGAAGCGCGTCAATGTCGTAGCGACGGACATCCAGGCCACTGCATCGCTCCGGGCCCTCTGGCCCGAACGTAGCGAGGAGCAGTTGGCCCGCCGGTCTGAGCGCTTGATGCACGACGCCGATATAGGCGGCTCGCTCCGCCGGGTCCGTCAGAAAGTGGAAGACGGCACGATCGTGCCAGAGTGAGTAGCGACGGGTTGGACAGAAAGCCGTCACGTCGGACTCGATCCAGACGACCGACTCGGCAGCCTTGCCAAGCCTCTGGCGGGATCGCTGCAGCGCTTTGCCGGATATATCCAGTATGCTGATATCCGAATAGCCCCCGGCAAGCAGATGATCGACCAGCGTCGAGTCGCCGCCGCCGGCATCGAGTACGGGTTCGTCCCTGCGCACGCCGCTTGCACGAATGAGTTCGAGCGATTTCTCGGGAACCGCCTGATACCAGGAAACGTCCGTCGCCCGCTTGTCCGAGTAGACGCGCTGCCAGTGCGCCTGCCGTGCTTCACTCACTCGGGTGCCTCGCGTACGCTGACGGCGGCCGTCACGCATAACGCGACGTGATTGCACTCACGCCGAGCCTCTCGCATCAGCAACCGTACGGCGCACTGTCTCAAGGCTTCTCTTGTTGCAAATCATCACGAACGTAGCGCGCCGCATTGAAATACAGGCCCGCCCCCAGGAACGCGGCGAGTGCCGTCGTCATTATAGCCCAGCGAATCGAGTTCACGCCCATTGTCGGCGCCAGTGCGTCGCTGATTGCACCAACCGTCAGGGGTCCGAGACCGAGTCCAATCATGTTCAGCACGAAGAACAGTACCGACGAGGACAGCGCACGATAGCGCGGCCCGACGAGCGCGTGCGCCATCGCGATGGTAGGACCGAGGAACATGGCCTGGCAAAGCGCCACCAGGATGTAGATGCCCCACATCACGTACTGATCGCCGCTCAGCATCATTGGCAACAGCAACAGGCCGGCCGCCAGCGTACTGATCCCGGGTACCCAGTAGGTCCAGCGATCGTCGCGCCGGCCGAGCCGGTCGCTCAGATGCCCGCCGGCATAGACGCCGGTAGCGCCCGCCAGACCGGCGATCAGCGCCAGCCAGGTACCCACGACACCAACGGGAACCTCGTAGATACGTATCGCGAACGATGGCATGAAGTTCAGCGCGCCGTAGCCGAGAAAAGCATTGAAGCCGGCAGCGAACGCCGAATAGCGAAAACTCTTCAATGCCCACAGCCACTTGAGATCGGCGACGATGTGGCCCTCGGGCGCCTCAAGGTGATGACCCTCATCCATTTGCCCGCGCGGTGGTTCACGCAGGGTCAGTTTGAGAACCAGCGCCATCAGTATTCCGGGCAGGCCTACGACCAGGAACGCGGTGCGCCAGCCGAAGAACTGATTGATCCAGCCACCTAGCAGGAATCCGACAAGAATCCCGATGTAGATTCCGATCGAGTAGAAGGACAGGGCCCGACCGCGCTCGCTGTGCGGAAAATAGTCCGAAATGATCGAGTGAGACGGCGGGCTCGCGCCTGCTTCACCGATGCCGACACCGATTCTTGCTGCCAGCAGCTGCCAGAAATTCCCGACAAATGCGCTGATCGCGGTCATCGCGCTCCAGACGGCAATTGAGGCCGACACGATATTGACGCGATTGTAGCGGTCGGCCAGGCGCGCGATCGGAATGCCGCAGACGACGTAGAAGACGGCGAACGTAAAGCCGGACAAGAGACCGAGCTGTTTATCGCTGAGGCCGAGCTCCGCCTTGATCGACTCCTGCAGGATGACGAGAATCTGCCGGTCTATGAAATTGAAAATATAGACAACCATGAGCACTAACAGTACGTAGTTGCGATAGCGCCCCGTTGCCTGCATGGTGTTCCTTTCTGGTGTGCATTGCGGCCTGATTCCGTACTATACAGCGATGTCGATAACAACGATAAGACTCGAGGCGCCATACCTGATTTTCTTCGGCGACGTGCGCGACCAGCTGAACGCAAAGACGGGACTGGGCATTGCCTATTGGGTACCGGAACGCTGCGCCGGGCAGATGCGATTTCCCGCTTGCGTGGTCGATGCCGGGCTGCCTGACCTTACTATTAGTGAAGCGCTGGCTGTCGGTATTCGAACCGTGATCATCGGCGTGGCGCCGACAGGCGGGCAGCTGCAGGACAACTGGTTGCCCCCGCTGCAGGACTTCGCCCGCGCCGGCGTAGACATCGCGTCCGGACTCCACAGCAAGCTCGCTGCCATCCCGGAACTCGTGCTTGCGGCCCGCGAAGGCGGCTCCCGCCTTATCGACGTGCGCGTGCCACCTGCCGGTATCTCCTGCGGATCCGGACGACGCCGCAGCGGAAAGCGCGTTCTCACTGTCGGCACCGACTGCGCGGTCGGCAAGAAGTACTCGGCACTTGCACTGCACAGGGAACTGACGAGGCGCGGCATTGACGCGACGTTCAGGGCTACCGGGCAAACCGGCATCATGATTGCTGGCGAAGGTATCCCGATCGATGCGGTTGTCGCGGACTTTGTCGCCGGGGCCGCCGAGGCGCTGTCGCCGGATAACGCGAGCAGTCATTGGGACGTCATCGAGGGCCAGGGCTCACTCACACACCCGGCTTATGCCGGCGTTACGCTCGGCCTGATCCATGGCTCGCAGCCGGACGCATTGCTGCTTTGTCACGACGCCGGCCGTGAAGTCATTCAGGAGGTTGAGGGGCACTTCCCCATTCCGCCGCTACCTGACTACCTGCAACTCGTGCTCGCGGCCGCGCGCGTTACCAATCCTGACTGTATCTGCGCGGGCCTGTGCGTCAACACATCCGCCATGACCGGCGACGACAGGGAAAGCTACCTCTCGAAGCTGCAGCTTGAGTTACAGTTGCCGGTCGTCGACCCTGTTGCAACCGGCATGGCAACGGTCGCCGACTACCTGATGCAGAAGCTGGGCTAGCAGTCTGTCGGACTTAGGCGATCGTAGCGAGACGCGTGGGAAATTGCGTCCGCTTTTGCGATCGTTTGAGGAGAATAGCGAGCTATTTGACGAAAAGGATCGCAAAAGCGGGCCAATTTCCCGCCGTCGTAGTAGATTTGTCCTAAGTCCGACAGACTGCTAGCCTCATCGGCTTGCCGCGATTCCTGGTGTGATCCCGGAATCGCTCAGCGAAACCAGAATTCGATCTCGGCGGTATCCACCGCAAAGCGCGCGGCATGCGGCTGATTGGCCGTCAGGTGATACCAGTCTCCCGGACCGTAACGCCGCTCTTCGCCATCGACCGTCAGGATCAATTCACCCTTCGTAATAACGCCGCAGTTTTCCGTCGCATGCGTGTGCTCTTCGATCGACGTACCCGCCGGATACGAGGCGAACAGAACCTGGCAATTCCTCGCGTGCAGCTCGTAGGCGTCGAAGGGTCCGGCGAAGGCCGGCAGGCCCCTAATCAGGACTGGAAAATCCGATTCTTCTGGCATATCTATTTTCCTGCCTCGCATCTGTCTTACTAGCTGTTCATCGCTCGCGCGAGCTTGCGTTTGGCGGCGACCAGCGCGCTCTTCGGATCGTCTTTCGATTTCTCGATCGCCCGAAACTCGGCGAGTGCTTTGGCTACGTCGCTACCCTGCAGCCACTCGAGTACCGTCGCTACCTGTTCGGCATTGTCACTGACGATGGCGCTGGCATTGCCATCCAGAATCGCGATGCGATGTTTGCAGAAATTACCATACTGACCGGCAGGACAGGAACACAACGCGGTCAGGCTGTCGCCATCCTTGATGAACGTGACGTCGTAGGGCTCGGCGGATGAGCCCCTGACCTCAAAAACCAGTTCGCTCATCGCCATGCCGGTATCCTGCGCGAGTGTCGCAAGGATTCAGCGCTCATCATGAATCTCCGTCCCGAAGCGCGTCCGGAATGTGAACGCCTCGGGCGTTGCGCCGTTTTTCCAAAGCATCTCGAAGCGCTGCTCGGCTTCCTGCTCGGTCGGAATGTGCCCGGCGTCTATCCACCAGAGCACCAGGGTAGATCTTGTCGGGCGCTCGAACCACTCGGCGCGCTTCTGCACGGCCGTCACATGATTCGATTTGTAGACGTAGTCTTCGAGCGCTTCGATGGATTCCCAGACTGACAGGTTGAACAGCACGCGTTCGCCACTGAAGGTCGCAACGGGAGACACCTCGCCCTCGTCGGTCTGCAGTCGCCAGACGAAGCCTGGCGTCTTGTCGGCCAGCGCGTTCAGGGCGTCAATGCGTGCTACGAAGCCCTGCATCAGCGGATCGTCGAGCGGCGCTCGCATGTGCGCTATATTGGACTGGGCAAGATGAAATCGATGCGTCACCTGAACCAGTTTAGCGCGGCTTTTCGCTCCCGGCTAATTGTCCGTTCTGATGCCCTGATCGGCAGGCGACGATGCCGCCGGAAAATAATTGAGCAGGCGCTCCCTAAATCCAGCGCCTCACCGCCAGGCAATAGTCGCTGAATTGTGTGCCAAATCTCGCCTGCATCGCGCGCTCCTCGGGCCTAATCTGAAAACGGTTCATGTACAGGACGAACGCCGGCAGGCCAATGACGGCGAGCGCGTGACTGAGGAACGACGCCCATCCCAGCAGTAGCAGCAACAGCCCGAGATACATCGGGTTTCGCGTTTTCCGGTATATGCCGGACCGAACCATGCTGGAGGCCTTGTCCGGGTAACGCGGATCGACGGTAGTGTTCGCGGCTCGGAACGCGATAACTCCGCTAACCCCGATGGCCGCGCCAACGGCGGCGACGAGCGAAGCGAGCAGCTGGTGGCCCGGAAAAGGATACGACAGTTCCGGCAGTTGCCGAGAAAGCAGCCACATGCCGGCCCCGCACAACAGCAATACAGCGACGGGTGGAACCTTGAGTTCGAGACTACTCAAGGTTTCGAGGTGCGACGACGTGCCCGGCCAGAGCACGATCGCGCGAGGACCCGGAGAATTCGTGCATCATGAGATCATAGCCCGCACGCTTATCTCGAGGTGAAGAAGACCAGGCCCAGCGCGGCTGCGCTCAGAAGCGGCGCCGCCAGAATCCAGGCAAACCGAAAACCGGTCGACCACCTGGACCAGAACACCGCGGCGGCGGCAGCAAACGGGCCGGTCCAGAACAGAACCGTGTAGGCGGGAACGCCCAACAGAAACATAAGCTCCTGGCGCAGCTGGGCGACGATGACCGGCAGCAGGATGCCGCAGGAATATACGATCAGCGGCACACGGCCCCAGTTGTCCAGAAAACGTCCGGTGCCCGGGCTCGTTTGTGCTCGACGATCGGGCACACGACTTCCCCGGGCAGTCACCTGCGGCGGTGCAACAGAAAAAGCAGGAATGCGGCCACGATGCAAGACGCCGAGGCAACCGGCAAGAACCAGCTGAGCGCCGTTTCCGCAACGACCTCCCAGTTTGTGCTCTGCGAGTCCCGAAAGATCCCGCCTGGGTTCAGTCGCCAGTCCACAATCGCCATCACTGTCGCGACGGCGCCACCGAGCGCGACTCCGGCCCCGACAGCCAATGCAGCCTGCTTTCTCAAAACCGCCGCGCCCAAGCTGACCTGTACTCCGCATCGGAACCCGGGGCGCGCGAACAATCCGCGGAGCCCGCAGCGGCCTGACACATTGCGACAACAGCTGCGGAAGCCGGCAGGTACGATAGTCTCTTGTCTTTCACGATTTCGAAATGGCCAGGTGAATCGACACGAGAACGCGTTTGAGTGGGTTGTATCGCATCTCATGTGCACCTCACGCCGGTGAAGCCAGGTGTCCAAGTCCGGATTGCAATCAGCTTAAGGCGGAGCCTCGCCGCTTGCAAGAACCATGATACGCGACCAGCCCGGAGAGAACCTCTTCGTCAGGAGGAGCTCTTCCCAATCGCTTTCAGGAATTTCTTTTTGTCGGCAGGGGACACCAGGATGTGGCGATTGCGGCCATAACTTATTCTCAGTCGATCGAGCGACAAGGCAGGTGATGAAAGCGCGCTGTGAGATTCGGTTATGTCTGTGATCTCCGATATCAGAATCGTCCAGCGAAAAGGCCCCGATACGATACGGAGCTTTTCGTCATCGACGGTGTAGTGTGTTCGCAGCAGCATGGAAACGATCAGCAGAACGCCAAGGAATGTCAATATGGCGACAAGCAACTTCTCCGTGCCGGACGCGTAACTTGAAAGAACCGCTACAAGGGCCACGAGCAGCCCTGCTACCGCGACGATGAGCAGAATCAAGAGCCAGGCATCGATTTTCGATCTGAATCGGATCAACGGGATATCCTTTGCCGGCTCACGGCCTGGCCTGTCTGAAACCAGCGTAAGGCGGTATTTTCGCCGATGCAAGGATGGTGGCGGGAGCGGATCGACGATGCAGCACGTCGTCAGATACCATCCAGGTCGAGGTAGGAGTCCAGGCCGCCTAGCCCGGAGCCGACCGCAACGAACTTCCACCCCAGCCCGATTGTGGCGTCACGATCCCATGGCCCGTCGCCGAAATAGGTAACGGAGGTGAAAGTACCACTGAGCCGGGCCAATGCTATGCGCATTATTTCCTTTCGGTCGTAGGCGTCGTCGGCCGTCGCGATCGGGTACACAAGCTCGCCAAAGCCAGCGGTCTCGAGCTTCAAAAGGGCCGACTCACGCCAGCCGCCAGTCGCAATTGCGACGGCATGATCGGGCGACTCCCGGAACTTCTTGAGGATGTTTTTCGCACCCGGAACCTCCGGAAACGGTCCGTGCTTCGCGATATGTGCGTTCAACAGGGCAACGAAGTTCGATTTGATCCTCGAGACCGTTTCCGGATCGTCTGGAATCGAGTTGTCGATCATGACCTGCGACAGGATCCCGGAGTCAGAAACATAGTCGTAATCGGAAAGAGCGGGTCGAAAGAACGCGCCGTGAAAGACTGACCGCA
Organism: uncultured Gammaproteobacteria bacterium; assembly: GCA_963701335.1. GTDB lineage: Bacteria > Pseudomonadota > Gammaproteobacteria > Steroidobacterales > Woeseiaceae > UBA1847. The sequence goes on along the minus strand of CAVOZR010000004.1, from coordinate 585,563 downwards.
CGGCTTCCTTGTACAGTTCGTCGTCCACACCGGCCGATTGCAAAAGAGTACCATCTATGTCGAATACGGCTGCGTGCACGAGTGATGTCTAATGTTTGGTAAGCTGCACGCCAGTATCTGGTGCTGGCAGCGCCAAAGCAATGATGAACAACAAACTGCCGGGGCCGCAACCGGTACTGTCCGCTGGCAGGTGCAGCGCGTCCTCAGACCGTGCTTTCTCCAATTCTCCAGGGCGGACAGCGCCTGTTCTGACCGGCGTGATAAATACACAGCCTATTGCCGGCCGGATCCTTCAAATACGCCTCGCGCCACAGCCATTCCTGGTCGGTCGGTTCGATGTCGAATTTCAGCCCTGCTGCCTTGAGCTTGTTTACGGTTGCGTCAACGTCATCGACCTCAAAATAGATCACGACTGCTGATGCATCGCTGGGCGAATCCGTTTTATGAATTGATAGCGTAGTACCCGACTCGGCTTCAAAACGTGCGTACCGAGGTGGGCTATCAACGATGTGTCGAAGTCCCAGGCGAACATAAAAGGCGACAGATTTCTCGTAGTTCTGGCAAGGAATCGTGACTTGGTTGAGGTCCACACCGCGCTCCGCATGCTGCCCAGCGTCCAGGCTGACTTGAAACCAGCGTAGGGCGGCATCACTGCAATTGCAACAATGATGACCAGGGTGGTCGGGAAGTGGCGCGCATCGTCAGGCTTCAAAGTCCCTCGTCTTCAGGCGGAATACGATTGCAACTACGTACAATATCAATGCAATTGAAAACGTGTCTTGCTAGATACCCATACGAACCAGTGCATCGATCACCTCGCGCATGAAGCGCTCGATAGCCGGATGTTCGGCAGCGAAATTCGTTTCGAGCTCCCTGGCCTTTTCCACCACTGAATCCGCTTCCACGCGGTGCCCTTCAGGATCCAGAAGGTCGTCAATATCCGTATCCAGCTCTCGCACCAGCGACAGTGTGTCGTCGTCCAGTTCCGTCTTCTGAATCTCTTCCTGAAGTTTCGCCAACAGTTCGCGTATTTCTTTGTTACTCATCGTTTTTCCTGCCCCAATGTTCCCTATCCCAGCCGGCGAATCCCAACGGCATCGCGAATCTGTGCCATGTACGGCACGGCGAATTCGCGTGCCCGTTCTGCGCCTCTTTTCAATTCCGATTCCACGACGGCAGGATCCGCTATCAGTCGGTCGTACTCTTCGCGCGCCGGCTTTATGTGATCATTAATATACTCGAACAGCTTCTGCTTCATCGCACCCCAGGCGATGCCTTCGCCATACAGCTTCTCGACCTCCGCCGTTTCTTCGGGCGTCGCGAATGCCCGGTAGATGTCGAACAGGGTGCTGCCTTCCGTTTCCTTGGGCTCTCCCGGTTCGAGGCTATTGGTCTTGATTTTCATGATCAGTTTTCGCAAGGGTTTTTCAGCTGCGAATAAGGGAATAGTATTGTTGTAGCTCTTACTCATCTTTCGACCGTCGAGTCCCGCCAGCACCGCTGTGTCGTCACCGATCACCGGTTCCGGAAGCACCAGGATGTCACCGTAGTGATGATTGAATCGCTGTGCGATGTCGCGCGCCATCTCGACGTGCTGTTTCTGGTCACGTCCGACCGGAACTTTGGTCGATTTGAACATCAGGATGTCGGCGGCCATCAGGATCGGGTAGCTGTACAGGGCCATCGTGATGCCCTTGTCCGGGTCGTTATCGCCGCTCTCGATGTTCGCCTGCACCGCTGCCTTGTAGGAATGCGCCCGGTTCATGAGACCCTTGGCCGTCATGCTGGTCAGCACCCAGGTCAGCTCGGTTATCTCGGGAATGTCCGACTGGCGATAGAAGGTCGCATGGTCCGTATCGAGGCCCAACGCGATCCAGGCAGCGGCGATCTCCAGCGTTGAGCGGCTGATCTTGTCAGGGTCCTCGTTCTTGGCGAGCGCGTGGAAGTCGGCGAGAAAATAGTAGTTCTTCTTTTTCGGATCCTTGCTCGCGGCAATGCCCGGCCGGATCGCACCGACATAGTTACCGATGTGCGGTGTTCCGGTGGTTGTAATACCGGTTAGGTAAATCTCTTGTTTCATGGTTTGATTTTCTCGAGCGCCAGCTCTGTGCCGCGCGAAAGTCAGTTTCCCTGTGGCATTGCTGACAGGCCGAAAAATGGAGTGTACACGATGCGCGGAAAGGCTTTGGGCGGCTCTGCCCGGCGTAGACCTGGTGCACCGAGCGGCTGTCAGCTAGTACCCAGCCGCCTGGCCATCCTTGCGGACTTCGGAGGCGCCGAAGTAAACACCCTCATTCTCATCCCAAAGGATGGCCTGGTAGCCGCCGAAGCTGCCATTGCTCTCTCCCAGCGTATGACCCTTCGCCTCGAGATTCCGGCGTGTCTCGTCACTGAAGGTGCTTTCCATGTGCACGATTCCGCCGTCACGCATGGCGGTCCCCGTCGGCTGTGAGGAGCCGGTGTGATTGATGCGGGCGGCGTCCCCCGCTTCCTGCAGGTTCATGCCGAAATCGACCATGTTTACGATAACCTGGGCGTGCCCCTGCGGCTGCATCGCCCCGCCCATTAACCCGAAGCTAATCAATGGCTTGCCGTCTTTCATGACAAACGCCGGAATGATCGTATGAAACGGACGCTTGCCGCCCGCAACGACGTTCGCGTGGTTCGCGTCCAGTGCAAACAGTTCGGCGCGATCCTGCAGGACGAAGCCGAGGTCAGCGGGCGTCATGCCCGAACCCATACCACGGTAATTGCTCTGGATGAGCGACACCATGTTGCCGTCACTGTCGGCGACGGTCAGGTAAATGGTATCGCCCGCCTCCAGGCTGGCGTCACCGGCCGGCAGCGACTTCGACGCCTTGTCCGGTGATATCTGTTTTCGGCGTTCATTCGCATACTCTTTCGAGATGAGTCGCGCGACGGGAACGTCCACGAAATCCATGTCTGCGTAATACTTCGCGCGATCCTCGAATGCGAGCTTCTTGGCTTCGATCAGCGTGTGCAGGTACTCGGCACTGCCAAACCCCATCGACGCTATGTCGAAGCCCTCGAGAATGTTCAGGATTTGCAACGCGGCGATACCCTGGCCGTTCGGCGGCAATTCGTAAACTTCCCAGCCTCGATAACTGGTCGAAACCGGCGTCACCCATTCGGACTCGTGCGCCGCGAGGTCCTCATAGGTAAGCAGACCGCCCTGCTCGGCCATGTAGGCATCGATCTTTCTCGCGATCTCGCCCTTGTAGAACTCGTCGCGTCCCTTCTCGGCGAGCGCCGCATAGGTATTCGCCAGCCGCGGGTTCCTGAACATCTCGCCTTTATTCGGCATGCGGCCATCCGGCATGAAGGTCTCGGCAAAACCCGCGTAGCCGCCAATACGGCGAGCGTTGGCCTGCAGGTAATAGGCGATTACCTCGGACACCGGGAATCCGTTACGCGCATACCCGATCGCGGGTGCCAGGATCTTCACCATCGGCAAGCGACCGTAACGGCCGTGCAGTTCGAACCAGCCATCCACGGCGCCGGGCACGCTCACCGGCAGCGGACCAAAAGGCGGAATCTCGTCGATGCCGTTCTCCTGGAAATATTCCAGCGTCATTGCTTTCGGCGCACGCCCCGACGCGTTGAGTCCCGTAAGCTCCTTTTTCCCGGCATCCCAGACGATGGCAAACAAGTCACCGCCAATACCGCAGCCGGTCGGCTCCATCAGGCCAAGCGCGGCATTCGCCGCGATCGCTGCGTCCACAGCGCTGCCGCCCGACTTCAATATGTCGAGCGCAATCTGTGTCGCAAGCGGCTGACTGGTGGCTGCCATCCCGTGGGGCGCAATGACCTCAGAACGAGATGCAAACGCGCGCCCCGCGACGCGATCGTAACCGGGCTCAGCCGCCATCGCGGAGACTCCCGTTGCAAGTATTGCGCCGCATATCAACCATGGAATTCGTCTCATCCTTTTCTCCGCTATCCCGCAAGGCCTGGCCTTCGGCAGCCGTTAATAATGGCACTCGCCGGCAGCGCCGGCAACAGGGTATGATCGTCGCATGAACAGCGACTTTACGGACAGGAACCCATCACTCGGCGCCTTGTATGGCGGCCATATTCGAACTGTCATGGCGCGGCATGACCATGCGCTTGAGAAAGCGGGAGCCAGCCATGCGGTGATCTACTCCGGAAACCCGAAAGTCGCTTTTCTGGACGACAATAATTATCCGTATAAGGCCAACCCGCATTTTGTCAGCTGGGTGCCTCTGCTGAAGCTGCCGCAGTCCTACATCGTCTATGCGCCCGGCGAGACGCCGGTGCTGATCTACTTTCAGCCGCGGGATTACTGGCACGTCGTGCCCGGCACGCCTGACGGATACTGGACGGACCATTTCGACATTCGCATCGTGAACGAGATTGGGGACATCGCCAGTCATCTTCCCCCTCAACGGGAAAAATGTATTCTCATCGGCGAGATCGATGACGACGCCATGGCATTCGATATAGAGCGCGTCAATCCGCAAACGGCAATCAACATCCTGCACTTTGCACGCGGTTCGAAGACTGACTATGAACTTGCCGCCATGCGCCTTGCATCAAGGCGAGGCGCGCTGGGGCATCGCGCAGCGGAGACCGCCTTCCGTGAGGGTCGTTCCGAGTTCGACATCCACCGCGCCTACTGCGAAGCGGTCAGTCACACGGATAGCGAACTTCCCTACGGCAACATCGTCGCCCTGAATTCGCATGGTGCCGTCCTCCACTATACCGACCTCGAACGAGCATCGCCCGAGGTGACTCATTCCTTCCTGATCGATGCCGGCGCACAAGTGCACGGATACGCGTCAGACATCACCCGAACCTACTCATCCGGCGACCGGCGATTCCAGAACCTGATCGATCGCATGGATGTCATGCAGCAGGATATCGTTGGGCGGGTCGAGGCCGGCGTCGATTATCGCGACCTGCACATCGATACCCACCGCATGCTGGCCGAAGTGCTGGTCGAGGCAGAACTGGCGAGCGGCGATCCGGATACCCTGCTGGAAACGGGAGTAACTTCGGCATTCTTCCCGCACGGACTCGGGCATCTTCTCGGTATCCAGGTTCATGACGTAGGCGGCTTCATGGAAAACGAATCGGGCGTCAGGATCGATCCTCCCAGCGGCCATCCGTTCCTGCGCCTGACGCGCGTGCTCGAAGAAGACATGGTCCTCACAATCGAGCCCGGCCTGTATGCGATCGACATGCTGCTGGAGAACCTGCGTGGTACGCCGGCCGAGAACCACGTGAACTGGGCCACGGTCGACTGGCTGAAACCCTATGGCGGCATTCGCATCGAAGACAATGTTCGCGTAATGGCGGACGACAGGGAAAACCTGACGCGCGATGCGTTTGCCGCTGCTCATTAAAGGCTCATACGCATCGGCGCCCGCACCGAAACGGCACGATACAACCCTGAAATAAAAGTGCCTTAGGCTCTGGACCCTTGCCGGGGCAGGTCTTTCTACTCCGATTCGGTCGCTGCGCGTGCCTTTGCTTCCGCCTTCAACTGTTTCTTGACACGCTGGCCTTTGCGTACCAGCACGGGTTTCATTTGTCGGCCCAGCCACGGAAACAGGTACATCATGGTGGTCATGAACCCACTCAGAGCCGGCATCGCCACCTCTCTTAGGTTGTTGCTGCAAAGGTCGAGAATACTCTGCGCCACTTCTTCTGAGGTGCTCATCGGCTGAGAAAAGGTGATGTCTGCTGTCTTGTCGACGTCCGCCATGATGGAACCGGTATTGATCGGCCCGGGCGATATAAGGGCTACCTTGATCTTGCTGTCGCGCAGCTCTTCAGCAAGCGCCAGCGTGAAGGCCCGCAACCCCGCTTTGGTCGCCGAGTAAGTGACCAAACCCGGAATAGGCGTCCTGCCGGCAAGCGAGCCAACGTTGATGATGGCAGCCTCATCGGCCTCTTTCAGATAGGGCAAGGCTATCCGCGACAAAACGATGGGCGCACGAAGGTTGACGTCGACCATCCTGCCGAGCTCGGCTGCGTCTACAGCGTCCACGGTGCCACGCGCATGGCATCCGGCGTTGTTGATCAGGATGTCGACATGTCCGAACTCGAACTGGGCTTTTTTGAATACGTCGATGCAGGCGTCCACATCGGACACATCCATCGCGAAGATTTCGACCTTGGTCTTGTCACGCAGCTCTTCCGCAAGCACTTCAAGGTTCTTCTTGCCGCGCGCGACCAGCATGAGGTTGGCGCCCGCCTCGGCGAACAGGCGCGCCGTAGCCGCGCCGACGCCCTCGGAGCCGCCGGTGATGATTACCGTCTTGTCTTTGAATATCATTTGGGGATACTACCATTCATCTTTCGATCAATGGTGAATGAAGAAACCGAGCCGATCGGTCCGCGGCGTTGTCAGAACCCGATGTAGCCCTTGATTTTTTTCCAGAGACTCGGCTCCCAGCCGTAAACGTCAAGCTGATCGTCACCGAGCACTGCCACCGGCATGGTCGTATCCGGCCGCAGGGAGTCATTCGCGGCAGCATCTTCGGGGCGCAATTCGAGGCGACCCTTCCTGCCATCACTGGATTTTGTCAGGCCATCGACCGCCAGACTCAGGTAAGGCAATACGTCATCATCGACAATATCGTCGAGAAAGACGGCGTCTGGATCGAAGGTTTCCTTCGACAGAATCACGCAATCGTCAAATGTCTTCTCACTGCCGATGATCCTGGCCCGGTCGCGAAACAATCATCAACTGTAATGCGATTGAATCCGGATCGCTGTGAGCCGACTCACAAGTTGGCGAATCCGCCATTTTCTCTATGAATATCAATATCTTATTGACATAGACATGCATAAAAAAACCGGGCAGAAGCCCGGTTTATTTGCGGCAGAGAGCAATGATCTGGCTAGTCTTCTGCAACTACCTCAGCCGCCTGCTCGGTCATCATAATGATCGCCATCGGCGCCGCGTCACCCGGTCGTGGACCGGTTTTGAGGATACGCAGGTAGCCGCCCGGGCGTTCTTTGAAACGCGGACCTATATCATTGAACAGCTTGCCGACCACCTCTTTGTCGCGCAGCCGATTGAATGCCACGCGCCGATTTGCGACGCTGTCGTTTTTCGCAAGCGTAATAAGCGGCTCCACGACACGACGCAGCTCTTTCGCTTTCGGCAACGTCGTCTTGATCGTTTCGTGCTTCAGCATCGACGTCGCCATGTTTCGGAACATGGCGCTGCGATGAGAGCTGTTACGACCCAGCCGACGACCGGATTTTTTGTGACGCATTTCTCTTTCCTAAGTATCGAATCAATAGCAACGCGGGCAGGTGCTCACAATGCCTTACATCATGAGCTCATGCTCGGGACGCAGGCTGGCCGGCGGCCAGTTGTCGAGATGCATGCCCAGACCAAGACCGTGGCCTTCAAGGACTTCCTTGATTTCGGTCAGTGACTTCTTGCCCAGGTTCGGTGTTCTCAGCAGCTCCACTTCGGTGCGCTGCACAAGGTCGCCGATGTACATGATGTTCTCGGCCTTGAGACAGTTCGCAGAGCGAACCGTCAGCTCGAGTTCATCGACCGGGCGCATCAGAATCGGGTCGACATGGCTTTCCGCCTGCGCTCCGACGCCTTCTTCCTGTCCCTGCAGGTCGACGAAGACCGACAGCTGATCCTTCAGGATGCTACCCGCACGACGGATTGCCTCTTCGGGATCGATGGTGCCGTTAGTCTCGATGTCGATGAGCAGCTTGTCCAGGTCTGTGCGCTGCTCGACGCGAGCCGCCTCAACGTTGTATGTCACACGATTGATCGGGCTAAACGATGCATCGAGCATCAGACGACCGATTGGGCCGGACTGATCCTCAAACGACGGCCGCTGCGTCGCCGGCCGGTATCCACGGCCGCGCTCTACCTTCAGCAGCATGTTCAGCTCGCCGGCCTTGGTCAGATTTGCGATAACCAGGTCCGGGTTCATGATTTCGACATCGTGGTCGAGCTGGATGTCCCCGGCCGTAACCGGTCCAGGGCCACGCTTCGAAAGGCGAAGCTCGGCGGTGTCACGCGTGTTCATCGTCACGGCAACCTGCTTCAGGCTCAGGAGAATGTCGACGACATCTTCCTGAACGCCTTCAATGCTGGTGTACTCGTGGAGAACACCCTCGATTTCCGCCTCCGTAATCGCGGCGCCAGGCATTGACGACAGCAAAATGCGACGCAGCGCATTGCCGAGTGTGTGGCCAAACCCACGTTCGAATGGCTCGATCGTGACTTTCGCTTGTAGTTCGTTGACCGGCGTTACTTTGACTACGCGCGGCTTCAGAAACTCGTGTACTGATTCCTGCATGGGTAAAGACCCTCCTGACTACTTCGAGTACAGCTCGACAACAAGGTTTTCGTTGATATCGGGGAGTATGTCTTCTCGGTCCGGTAACGACTTTAAAACGCCTGCCATCTTCTTGGCGTCGACCTCTACCCATTCGGGCAGGCCGACCTGGCTCGCAATTTCGATTGCACTTTGAATGCGAAGTTGTTTCTTCGCCTTCTCACGTATGTTGATCGCATCGCCAGCCTTGAGCTGCGCGGACGGAATGTTAACCACCTTGCCGTTAACTTCGACGCTCTTGTGGCTGACCAGCTGGCGTGCTTCAGCACGTGTTGAAGCGAAGCCCATGCGATATACAATGTTATCGAGGCGACCTTCGAGGAGGCGCAACAGATTCTCACCTGTCGAGCCTTTCAACTGCGCAGCGCGTTTGTAGTAATTGCGGAACTGTCGCTCCAACACACCGTACATACGACGCAGTTTCTGCTTCTCACGAAGCTGCAGGCCGTAGTCCGACATACGCGGGCGACGCTGGGTGGGTCCACCCGGCGGTACCTCGAGCTTGCACTTCGATTCCAGCGGCCTCACGCCGCTCTTCAAAAACAGATCCGTGCCTTCGCGGCGGGACAGTTTGCACTTTGGTCCTAGATATCTTGCCATTGTTCAGCCTCTACACGCGACGCTTTTTCGGCGGGCGACAGCCGTTATGAGGAATGGGCGTTACATCCTCAATACTTTGAATACGGAAGCCCAGAGAATTCAGGGCACGCACAGCAGACTCGCGGCCGGGGCCTGGCCCACGAACTCGCACATCTACGTTCTTCACGCCAAACTCGAGAGCCGCTTTGCCCGCTTTATCCGACGCGACCTGAGCTGCGAACGGGGTGGATTTACGAGAACCACGAAAACCGCAGCCACCTGCTGTAGCCCAAGACAGGGCGTTGCCCTGGCGATCGGTTATCGTAATGATCGTATTATTGAAGGACGCATGGATGTGTGCGATTGCATCGACAACATGCTTCTTGACCTTCTTCTTCTTTGCTTCAGCCATAGTTTTATTCGCGGCCGTGGCCGCTCCTACTATCGTTTAATTGGACGACGTGGGCCCTTGCGGGTACGCGCGTTCGTACGTGTTCGTTGGCCGCGTAGCGGCAAACCACGTCTGTGCCGGATACCCCGGTAGGAACCGAGATCCATTAGACGCTTGATATTCATCGATGTTTCGCGGCGAAGATCGCCCTCGACCGTAAACGCGGCCACAGCGGTCCTGAGCTTCGCTACTTCGGGCTCGGCAAGATCTTTGACCTGCATGCTCGGCGTTACGCCGGCCGCTTCGCAAATCTGCTTCGCTCGCGAGTTTCCAATACCGAAGATCGACGTCAGTGCAACTACGACGTGCTTGTTCAACGGAATGTTTATGCCTGCTATACGTGCCACTTAACGTATCCTTATCTAAGAACGCGGGGACTAACCCTGGCGCTGCTTGTGCCTTGCATCGGTACAAATCACGCGCACAACGCCGTTGCGACGAATGATCTTGCAATTTCTACAGATCTTTTTGACTGATGCTCTTACTTTCATGAGCTCTCTCCTAAGCGCTGATCAAATCAGCGCGCTTGTCCGCCTTTGCCGTAGTTACGAAGGTTTGCCTTCTGCATCATGCCTTCGTACTGATGACTCATTGCGTGTGCCTGCATCTGCGCCATGAAGTCCATCGTGACTACGACCAGGATCAGCAGGGATGTCCCACCGAAGCTAAACGGCATCGCCGGATAGAACATTCGAACAATCTCGGGCAGCAGGCAAACGCCGGCAATATAAATCGACCCCCAGAAAGTCAATCTCGTCAGAACGCGATCGATATACTCGGCCGTATGTGCTCCGGGACGAATACCCGGCAAAAACGCCCCTGCTTTCTTCAGGTTGTCGGCCGTGTCCTTTGAGTTGTACATCAGCGCGGTATAGAAAAAGCAGAAGAAGATGATCATCGCGCCGTAAAGCAAAACATAGACCGGCTGCCCCGGGCCCAGGTTTGCGCCGATCGTTTGCAGCGCACGCTGAATCGCATTCGGCTCCGCTGCCTGGCCGAAAAATTGCGCGATCGTCGCCGGGAACATCAGGATGCTCGAAGCAAAGATGGGCGGGATTACACCTGACATATTGATCTTGAACGGCAGGTGCGTGCTCTGTGCCTGGAACATCTTGCGTCCCTGCTGGCGCCGCGCGTAGTTAACCGTGATGCGGCGCTGTGCGCGCTCCATGTAGACGACAAAAATAATCGCCGCGACGCCGCCGATGAGCATCAGTATTGCCGTTATGGCGCTCATCTCGCCGTTACGCACCAACTCTGCCGTTCCTGCGATGGCCGCGGGCAGTCCGGCAACGATGCCGGCGAGGATGATCATCGAGATGCCGTTACCGATACCGCGTTCGGTAATCTGTTCGCCCAGCCACATCAGGAATACGGTTCCCGTCACCAGCGTGATACACGCCGTAATAAGGAAGGCCGTACCGGGATTGACGACAAGCCCGGCTTGATTCGAGAGCCAGGAAGCGGCAGCGATCGACTGGAAGCTTGCAAGCGCAACGGTACCGTAGCGGGTGTACTTGACGATTTGCCGACGGCCGGACTCGCCTTCCTTCCTGAGCTGCTGCAGGCTGGGCACGATATGGCTCGCCATTTGCATGATGATCGATGAGGAAATGTACGGAACGATGCCGAGGGCAAAGATACCGAAGCGCGACAGCGCGCCGCCCGAGAACATATTGAACATGCCGAGCAGGTTGCCCGACTGCTGCTCGAAGAATGCGGCCAACGCAACCGGGTCTACCCCGGGCACCGGTATATAGGTGCCAACACGGTAGACAATAAGCGCGCCAACGAGAAACAACAGGCGAACTCGCAGTTCACCCAGTTTGCTCGCCGATTTCGCAAGTTCTGCCGGATTTTGTTGGGGCTTCTTTGCCACGTTAGCTAATTCCTGTTTTCGATTGTCGCGCGCCGGGGCGCGCTCCTACGACGCTTTCCTAGTTTTCAATGCTGCCGCCGGCCTTCTCGATGTCCGCACGTGCACCCTTGGTGACCGCAAGACCCTTGAGCTTGACCGCTTTGTTAATTTCGCCGGACTTGATGACCTTGACCTTGGTCACGAAAGCCGGCACGAGGTTGGCCTTTTTCAGCACATCCATATCGATAATGTCTGCCGTCGGGATTGCCAGCTCGTGCAGCCGCAACTCGGCTGTGTAGCGCGCCATGCGCGAGCGGAAACCCACCTTCGGCAGGCGTCGCTGCAAAGGCATCTGGCCGCCTTCGAACCCGACCTTGTGAAAGCCGCCGGAACGCGCGTGCTGGCCTTTTTGGCCACGTCCGCTGGTCTTTCCCTGGCCGGCGGAATGCCCTCGCCCGAGTCGTTTTCCGACTTTTTTGGCACCCTTACCGGGTGATATTTCGTTCAGGCGCATGTCAACCTTCCTCTACAGACAAGAGATACGAAACACGATTGATCATGCCGCGGTTTTCCGGGGTATCGATAACCGTTACTGTCTGGTGCATTTTGCGTAGCCCCAAGCCGGCAACACAGGCTTTATGGCTTTTCAGCCTCCCGTATCTACTCTTCACCAGCGTGACCTTTAACTGTTTTGGCGTCGCCATGATCTCGTCTCTGATTCTCTATTTGCGGCCGTCTTCGTAGGACGTTGAACTGAATCTGAAGTTCGTCGTGCTATTTATACGGGCCGCTTCTACAAACGTTGCTTGTCCGGCTCTAAGCCAGGATTTCCTTGACTTTCTTACCGCGCTTCGCGGCAATGGCCTGCGGCGAGTGAATCTGCGACAGGCCCTGGATAGTAGCGCGTACGACATTGATCGGATTCCGCGAGCCGTAGCTCTTGGCCAGCACGTTACGTACCCCGGCTGCCTCGAATACTGCACGCATGGCACCACCCGCAATTACGCCGGTACCCTCTGATGCCGGCTGCATGTAGACCAGCGTCGCGCCATGACGGCCCTTCTTGGCGTATTGCAGCGTGTCGTTATTCAGGTTGATCTTGATCATGTTGTTGCGAGCACTCTGCATCGCTTTCTGAATCGCAATCGGCACCTCACGCGCCTTGCCATAGCCGAATCCAACTTTGCCTTGCCCGTCGCCGACTACTGTCAGCGCGGTGAAGCCAAACTGACGACCGCCCTTTACGACCTTGGCAACCCGATTTACGGTCACCAGTTTTTCGATAAAGTCGTCGTTCGATTGGTTTTGTTCGTTTCTAGCCATGTTGGTCCGTCCTGATTAAAACTTCAGCCCCGCCTCGCGGGCGGCGTCAGCCAGTGCTTTGACACGTCCGTGGTAGCGAAACCCGGAGCGATCAAATGCAACGGTGTCTATACCTGCGGCTTTCGCCTTTTCAGCAATACGCGCCCCGACGATCGCCGCTGCCTCGACATTGCCACCGTTCTTGATGCCTTTACGCACTTCGGCCTCGAGGGTCGATGCCGCCGCTATTACCCGACTGCCGTCACCGCCAATTACCTGCGCATAGATATGCCGTGGCGTGCGGTGAATACTCAGCCGCGCGGCCTCGAGCTCGCGAATCTTTGCGCGTCCACGACGTGCACGACGCATGCGATTCTGTTTCTTGTCCAGTTTCATGCTGATATCACCTGATTATTTCTTCTTCGCTTCTTTCAGAACGACGCGCTCACCGGCGTATCGCACGCCCTTACCCTTGTAAGGCTCTGGCGGACGGAAGCGTCGAATCTCTGCGCAGACCTGACCCACTTTCTGTTTGTCGGCGCCCTTGACCACAATCTCGGTCTGGCTGGGTGTCTCAACGGTAATGCCCTCAGGCACCGCGAATTCTACCGCGTGCGAAAACCCGAGCGAGAGGCTTAACTTCTTTCCCTGCGCCTGCGCGCGATATCCAACGCCAACCAACTCGAGCTTGCGCTCGAAGCCGTCAGTCACGCCAGTCGCCATGTTGGCCACGATAGATCGCATCGTGCCCGCGACGGCAGACGCAAATCGCGAGCCTGAACGCGGCGCAAACGTCAACGAGTTCTCTTCCTGCTTGAGGACCACTTCTGAATTCAACTCAACTGACAACTCGCCGTTCTTGCCTTTCAACGTGACGATATTGCCGTTCTGCCTGAACTCGACGCCTTTCGGCAGCTCAACCGGTTCTTTTGCAATTCTTGACATAGTTAAAGTCTCTGTACTGAAGGCCAAAGCATCAGGAAACGATGCAGAGAACCTCACCACCAACGCCTTTTTCGCGCGCCTGGCGATCACTCATGACACCGGCAGACGTAGAAACGATCGCCACTCCCAAGCCTCCCATGACCTTGGGCAAATCTTCTTTGCCGCGATAGATTCGCAGGCCGGGACGGCTGGCTCGCTGAATCTTCTCGATAACGGGCAGACCATTGAAATACTTCAACTCAACGGTGAGTTCCTTTTCCGCACCTTCGCCGTCGGTCGCGAAACCAACGATATAACCTTCGTCCTTCAACACCTTCGCGACAGCCTCTTTTGCGGTAGACGCTGGCATGGACACAGCTACCTTGCGTGCCTTCTGCCCGTTTCGGATGCGGGTCAGCATGTCTGCAATCGGATCGGTCATACTCATAATTCTGTCTCCGCCTACCAGCTGGCTTTGGTGAGGCCAGGAATCTCGCCGTTCATGGCCGCTTCGCGCAGCTTGTTACGGCCCAGGCCGAATTTTCGATAAACGCCGTGGGGACGACCGGTGATCGCACAACGATTCCGCTGGCGCGCCGCGCTGCCATCGCGAGGCAGCTTGTTCAATTTGGCCTGCGCTTCAGCTCGTTGCTCGTCCGTGCTGTGAATGCTGCGAACAATCGTTTTCAGCGCCTTGCGCTTTTCGGCGTGTCGCCCGACCAGCTTGGTTCGCTTCAGCTCACGCATGATCATCGATTTTTTTGCCATTTTATGAGGTGCTCTTTTTCAAATTCGTGAATGACTGACGGCGCGGTTTCTTACGCGGCGCGTTCAGTTCAAATGCTCTATTTCTTGAACGGGAAGTTAAACGCTTCCAGCAGTGCCCTGCCTTCCGCGGGCGTGGTTGCCGTCGTGGTAATGATGATATCCATGCCACGCAATTCGTCTATTTCGTCGTAGTTAATCTCAGGAAAGATGATCTGCTCCTGAACGCCCATGCTGTAGTTGCCCTGCTTGTCAAAAGACTTGGGGTTCAGTCCGCGGAAGTCCCGAATACGCGGGATCGCAATGTTAACGAGCCGGTCGAGGAACTCGTACATGCGCTCGCGACGCAACGTTACCTTGCAGCCGATCGGCATTCCGTCGCGGATCTTGAAGCCCGCCACCGATTTCCTGGCGATCGTTGTAACAGGCCGTTGACCGGAAATCTTTTCCATGTCGGCACGCGCGTTATCAATGACCTTCTTGTCGGCAACGGCCTCACCGACACCCATGTTCAGGGTGATCTTGGTGATGCGCGGTACCTGCATCGGGTTCTTCAGACCGAGCTTCTTCTGGATCTCTCCAGCCAACTCGTTCTGATATTTTTCCTGTAAACGTGACATTGTCTTTTCTCTGTTTCGATTGACTCGGCGTTTCTGCGGCCAGTGGCCGCTCCTACAGTCAAATGTCTACTATGTCGCCACTCTTGAAGACGCGCACTTTCTTGCCGTCTTTTTCGATGCGAAATCCAACGCGTTCACCCTTCTTTGTCTTCGGATTGAAGAGCAGCACGTTGGAAATATCCAACGGCATCGCGGTGTCCTTGATGCCACCCATCTCGCCGATATTCGGATTGGGTTTGATGTGTTTCTTGGCAAGATTGACACCCTCAACCAAAACACGCTCATCGTCGAAAACCTGCAAAACGGTGCCACGACGGCCCTTGTCCTTGCCGGTTCTCACGATGACTTCATCGCCTTTTCTAATCTTGTTCACTTACAAAACCTCGGGAGCAAGCGAAATAATCTTCATGAATTTGCTGGTGCGCAGCTCGCGCGTCACCGGACCGAAAATACGAGTACCTATTGGCTCAAGACGCGCATTCAGCAGTACTGCCGCGTTGCCATCAAAGCGGATCAGCGAGCCGTCTTTGCGACGAACGCCCTTGCGGGTACGTACGACAACGGCGTTATATACCTCGCCCTTTTTCACTTTGCCGCGCGGAATAGCATCCTTGACGCTGACCTTGATAACGTCGCCTACACCGGCATAGCGGCGCTTCGAACCGCCGAGCACCTTGATGCACTGTACGCGGCGGGCACCCGAGTTGTCGGCGGCGTCCAGAACTGTCTGCATCTGAATCATGACTGAATCCTAAGAGTTATTACTTGTCCGCTGAACGTTCAACGACGTTCACGACCGACCAGGCCTTGTTCTTCGAAATCGGACGGCATTCCGCAATCGCAACACGATCGCCGGATTTGCACTCATTTGTCGCGTCGTGTGCAAGCACCTTGCTGGTACGGCGAATGTACTTGCCATAAACCGGGTGCCTGATCAGGCGCTCAATAGCAACCGATACAGTTTTGTCCATCTTGTCGCTTACCACGCGACCGACAAGGGTACGTTGGGTTTTCTTCTGTTCACTCATTTCTTGTCATCCTGGGCACGCGTCAGCTCATTGAGAACCGTCTTTACGCGAGCGATGTCTTTCCTTACGCGGCCATGTTCATGGTTTGTCGTGAGCTCACCGGTCGCATGCTGCATGCGCAGATTGAACTGCTCACGCCGAAGCGCGACAAGTTCGTCCCTGAGTTCTTCCACTGACTTTGTACGCAGTTCACTTGCATTCATCACATCACCTGCCGGGTCACGACGGTAGTTGCGAACGGCAACTTCGCAGCTGCCAGACGGAACGCTTCGCGCGCGATTTCCTCCGTCACTCCTTCCATTTCATACAGGACGCGTCCGGGTTGAATCTGGCATACCCAGTATTCGACGTTGCCCTTACCCTTGCCCTGGCGAACTTCGAGAGGCTTCTTCGAAATCGGCTTGTCCGGGAACACCCGGATCCAGATTTTTCCGCCGCGCTTGATGTAGCGCGTCATCGCCCGACGAGCGGCCTCAATCTGGCGGGCTGTAAGACGTCCGCGGCCAGTCGCCTTGAGACCATACTCACCGAAAGAAACGTCGCTCCCACGCAAAGCCAGGCCACGGTTTC
The DNA here is from genome assembly GCA_963701335.1 of uncultured Gammaproteobacteria bacterium. Classification (GTDB taxonomy): domain Bacteria; phylum Pseudomonadota; class Gammaproteobacteria; order Steroidobacterales; family Woeseiaceae; genus UBA1847. The sequence continues at coordinate 569,100 of CAVOZR010000004.1, read as the reverse complement.
GACCCTTCATCTGCTTGCGAAATTTTGTTCTCTTAGGCTGTAACATCTTCTATTTCCCAGTTTACGAGCGCTATCAGGAGCGCGCGCCAGCGGCTGCTTCCGCAGGTTCTGCCGGAACCACAACGGGCTTGTCGAAGACCTCGCCCTTGAAAATCCATACCTTCACGCCTATGACGCCATAGGTCGTGTGCGCCTCGGCTGTGCCATAGTCAATATCCGCCCGCAGCGTATGCAGCGGCACACGACCCTCGCGATACCACTCCGAGCGTGCAATCTCCGCGCCGTTCAGTCGGCCACCGACTTTCACCTTGATGCCCTCGGCGCCAACACGCATGGTGTTGGTGACCGCGCGCTTCATGGCGCGACGAAACATGACGCGACGCTCGAGCTGCTGCGCGATGCCCTCGGCAACCAGACGGGCATCGAGTTCCGGCTTGCGAACTTCGCTGATATTGATGCGCACATCCTGAAGCAGCATGCCCAGCATCCTTGACAGTTCGCCGCGCAGCTTCTCGATATCTTCACCCTTCTTGCCGATGACGATGCCGGGCCGCGCGGTGAAAATCGTGATATTTACCTTGTTTGCCGGCCGCTCGATGCCGACGCGGCTAACCGATGCGTCCTTCAGTTTCTTGTTGATGAACTCGCGAATCACGTGATCATCATGGATGTATCGCGAAAACGTCTTTGAGTCGGCGTACCACTTGGACGCCCAATCCTTGACGATACCAAGACGTATACCTGTTGGATGTACTTTTTGACCCATAACTCTTATTCGCCTCCCGACCGATCAACGGTGGAAATCCTGAAACCCATGATCATCATTCATCCCCTACGCGAATCGTAATGTGGCTGTTGCGTTTGATAATGCGTGCGCCACGACCTTTCGCACGAGCGCGGAAACGACGAAACGTCGGTGCCTCGTTGACCTCGACAGTGGCAACCTTCAACTCATCGATGTCGGCGCCGTGATTGTGCTCGGCATTCGCCACGGCCGACTCCAGGACCTTCTTCACAATCCGGGCGCCTTTCTTTGGCGAAAAAGACAGCGCACGCAGGGCCTCATCAACTGACTGGCCGCGGATAACGTCCGCAACGAGCCGGCATTTCTGCGGCGAAATGCGCGCGTACCTAAGTGTTGCTGCGACTTGCATTAACCGGCCCCCCTATTTCGTCTTCCGATCACCGGAGTGACCGCGAAACGTTCGAGTCATCGAAAACTCGCCAAGCTTGTGACCGACCATGTTTTCTGAAATCAGAACCGGCACGTGCTGACGTCCGTTATGCACAGCAATGGTCAACCCGACCATATCGGGCAGAACCATAGAACGACGCGACCAGGTCTTGATCGGGCGGCGATCATTCTTCTTGGCGGCCTCTGCAACCTTCTTTGCGAGATGGTTATCGATAAACGGGCCTTTTCTTACACTGCGTGGCATCTATAAATTCCTCAGTCTTTGTCGCGGCTATCTCTGTCCCCTTCCGGGCAAGCCACTTATTCGAGCTGCTGTTACTTGCGCTTTCGTCGTCGAACGATCATTCCGTCCGTACGCTTGTTGGATCGTGTCTTGGCGCCCTTTGTCGGCTTACCCCAGGGGCTGACCGGGTGACGGCCGCCGGAGGTTCTGCCCTCGCCGCCGCCGTGCGGATGGTCCACCGGGTTCATGGCGACGCCCCGAACTGTCGGTCGAACACCCCGCCAGCGACTCGCGCCCGCCTTGCCGAGTTTCCTCAGGTTGTGCTCGCCATGCCCGACTTCGCCTACCGTCGCACGACAGTCGACGTGAACCTTGCGCGTTTCGCCAGAACGCAAGCGGACGGTCGCATACGCACCCTCGCGTGCGGCCAGCATCGCCGAGGCGCCGGCCGAGCGGACCAGCTGCCCACCTTTGCCGGGTTTCATTTCAATGTTGTGCACGGTCGTACCGACCGGAATCGACCGTATGGGCAGCGCATTGCCGGGCTTGATCGGCGCATCTTCGCCGCTGACGACCGGTGAACCGGCCACCACACTCTTGGGTGCCAGGATGTAGCGACGCTCGCCGTCGGCATACTTGATCAATGCGAGGTGCGCGCTGCGGTTCGGGTCATACTCGAGCCGTTCCACGACACCGGCGATTCCGTCTTTATCACGCTTGAAATCGACAATACGGTAGTGCTGTTTGTGACCACCGCCCTGATGGCGCACCGTAATGCGGCCATTGTTGTTACGCCCACCCTTTGACGACTTCTTCGCAAGAAGCGGCGCATGCGGCTTGCCTTTGTGCAACTCCGGCGTCTTGACGGCGACGACGAATCGGCGTCCCGCAGAGGTTGGTTTGGCTTTATGCAGTGACACAACGGACTCCTAAATTACTCAGCGCCGAAGAACTCTTCGACAGAGCTCCCTTCGGCCAACTTGACGTACGCCTTCTTCCAGTCGGATCGTCGACCCCTGGACTGTTGAAAGCGCTTGGTCTTGCCCTTCACGTTGACGACCTGAACCGTTTCGACCTTGACTTCGAAAAGCAGCTCAACCGCCTGCTTTACCTCTTTCTTGGTTGCGTCGGTGCGAACCTTCAGTACGACCTGGTTCTTTTCAGCAGCCATGTGCGACTTCTCGGAGAGGTGCGGGCCGCGGATGACCGTCATTAATCTTTCCTGATGCAGTGCCTGGCTCATGACAGGCGCTCCTCTATCAGTTTCAGAGCCGCCAGCGTTACCAGCACCTTCTCGAATCGAATCAGAACCACCGGGTCCATCGACGCGACGTCGCAAATACCGACGTTGGGGAGGTTACGCGCCGCGAGAAAGAGCTTCTCATCGAAAGCCTCATTCAGGATCAGGACGCTGTCGAGGTTCATGCCCTTCAGCTTCGAAGCGAGCAGCTTCGTTTTCGGTGCCTCCAGCTCGAGCTCATTGACCACGACCAGGCGGTCCTGGCGGACCAGCTCGGACATCATCGAACGCAAGGCCGCACGATACATCTTCTTGTTGACTTTCTGGTCGTAGCTGCGCGGCTTGGCAGCAAAAGTGCGGCCACCGCCGACCCAGATGGGGCTGCGAATCGTTCCCGCGCGCGCGCGTCCGGTTCCCTTCTGCCGCCAGGGTTTAGCGCCACCGCCTCGGACCGCCGCCCGGTTTTTCTGGGCTTTGGTGCCGGCGCGGCCACCCGCGAGGTAGGCGGTTACGACCTGGTGAACGAGCGGCTCGTTGTAGGCAACGCCGAAAGCGGCATCCTGAACGTCAACAGACCCTGTATCCTGAAGTTTCAGTTTCATCAAAGCGCCCTTATTTCTTTGCCTTGATCGCCGGGCGCACGATTACGCGGCCGCCGCGATGACCCGGGACTGCACCCTTGATCAAAAGAAGATTACGTTCGTTGTCGACGCGTACGACTTCCAGGTTCTGGATAGTGCGGCGCACGTTGCCCATCTGGCCGGACATCTTCTTGCCCTTGAATACGCGGCCCGGCGTCTGGTTCTGACCGATGGAGCCGGGGGCACGATGAGACAGCGAGTTGCCGTGCGTTGCATCCTGCATGCTGAAATTGTGGCGTTTTACCGTGCCGGCAAAGCCCTTGCCGATGGACGTGCCGATGACATCGACCTTCTGGCCTTCGGCAAACAGCTCGACACGCAATTCAGAGCCAATCTCGAAGTCGCCCTCATCGCTGTCGGAAAGGCGGAACTCGGTTACAAGGTCGCCGGCTTCGACCTTTGCCGAGGCAAAGTGGCCGGCTTCAGGTTTAGGCACGCGGGAGGGTTTGCGGCTCCCGGCTACAACCTGCAGCGCGCGATAGCCGTCCGTCTCCACGGTTTTCACCTGGGTGATTCGGTTTGGTGGTGCCTCCACTACGGTAACCGGAATCGAGACTCCGTCTTCCGTAAAGACACGCGTCATGCCGCATTTGCGGCCAACAAGACCCATCGTCATCTTCAAAACCTCGCGCCGACTGCGATTGGCCGGCGTCGCTCTCAATCAAAATCTGTTTCACCAGCGCGACTACAATTGGCCGCACCTGACCGAGGGCATTCTGCTTTCACTCTCTATCCAACCACGTCCGGTGAGGAGAAGAAGCAGAATGCCCCCTTATTCCAGACATGCGAAAGGGCCAGCCGTCGCGGAGAGCGTTGCTCTCGTTGCTCTGGGGCTGACCCTAAGCTCCGACCCGATCCATCAATCGGTCCGGCGGTTCCGGGATTTGCCGTGTCGCCCTCGATTTCCTGACGACTGTGTCGCTTTTTCCGTTTCGGCCGACTCCCGGTCCGGCCGAATCAAGCGAGCCCGCAATTATACGACTTGAACCCCCCAATACAAGCGGTTTCCGGTCTTTTTTGGGCTGATCTCGGACAAAATAGTGACCTCAATAAAATCAGTCACTTAGCCGGGCTACGTCCCGCCTCAGCTCTCGCGCTCGGGCGGCCAGACGCTCGGCTGGTGACCCGCGAAGGCGCCGAAGCGCCCGCCCGCAGGCGCTAATTCAGCTTGATCTGAACATCCACGCCCGCCGGAAGCTCGAGCTTCATCAGGGCGTCGACCGTCTTGTCCGTCGGATCGACGATATCCATCAGGCGCTTGTGCGTGCGGATTTCGTACTGATCGCGAGCGTCCTTGTTCACGTGCGGCGAGATCAGCACGGTGAATCGCTCTTTCCGCATCGGCAGCGGGATCGGTCCCTTGACCGTTGCACCGGTGCGCTTCGCGGTATCCACGATTTCACGCGCCGACGTGTCGATCAGACGATGGTCGAACGCTTTCAGGCGGATTCGTATGTTCTGGTTTGTCGCCACAATTGGCTCCTAGTTAGTGTTCCGTTCTGTGCCCGCGGGCGGGATGTTCGTCGACGGAAATAAAGCGCTGCAAAGCAAGCCATTCCGGTGACGAACCTGCCGTTCGCGGGCCTGTACCCTGTTACTCGATGACCTTCGCCACCACGCCGGCACCCACGGTACGACCACCCTCGCGGATAGCGAACCTGAGCCCGTCTTCCATCGCGATCGGTGCAATCAGGTCAACAACCATCTGCACATTGTCGCCCGGCATCACCATCTCGGTGCCCTCCGGCAGCTCCACCGCACCCGTTACGTCCGTCGTGCGGAAGTAAAACTGCGGACGGTAGCCCTTGAAAAACGGCGTATGACGACCACCCTCGTCCTTGGTCAGAATGTAGACCTCGGCCTCAAACTTGGTGTGCGGCGTAATCGATCCCGGCTTCGCCAGTACCTGGCCACGCTCGACCTCTTCGCGCTTGGTACCGCGCAGCAGTACGCCAACGTTGTCGCCCGCCATGCCCTGGTCCAGCAGCTTCCTGAACATCTCCACGCCCGTGCAGGTCGTCTTCGCCGTGTCCTTGATGCCAACAATCTCGATCTCGTCGCCAACGTTCACCACGCCGCGCTCGATGCGACCCGTTACCACCGTGCCACGACCCGATATCGAGAACACGTCCTCGACCGGCATCAGAAAATCACCGTCTATCGCTCGCTCCGGCTCCGGTATGTAGCTGTCCATCGCCTCGACCAGCTTGTGGATCGACGGCACACCTATGTCCGACTCATCGCCTTCGAATGCCTTCAGCGCCGAACCCGTTATGATCGGCGTGTCATCGCCCGGAAACTCGTACATCGACAGAAGATCGCGAACTTCCATCTCCACCAGCTCCAGCAGCTCTTCGTCGTCTACCTGGTCCGCCTTGTTCATGTACACCACGATGTACGGAACACCCACCTGCCGTGCCAGCAGAATGTGCTCGCGCGTCTGCGGCATCGGACCGTCCGCCGCACTCACCACCAGGATCGCTCCGTCCATCTGCGCCGCGCCCGTGATCATGTTCTTCACGTAATCCGCGTGCCCCGGGCAGTCCACGTGAGCGTAGTGACGATTGTCACTCTCGTACTCCACGTGCGCCGTCGCAATCGTAATACCGCGCTCGCGCTCTTCCGGGGCATTGTCAATCTGGTCGTAACCCTTCACCTCGCCACCGTGCTTCTCCGCCATGACCTTCGTCAGCGCCGCCGTCAGCGTCGTCTTGCCATGGTCCACGTGGCCAATCGTGCCTACGTTTACGTGCGGTTTCGTTCTCTGAAATTTCTCTTTGGACATTGTCCTGTTCCCGATTGTTGTGTTATCGCGGCTTGCAGCACCCCCTTGCGGGGGCATTGTCCCCGACCAGGGGAGACCGCTCCTAGGATGCCTTTCTCATAACCAAATCCGCGACGTTTTGCGGCACTTCTGCGTACTTCTTGAATTCCATCGAGTAAACGGCCCGTCCCTGGCTCATCGAGCGAAGATCCGTGGAATAGCCGAACATCTCTGCCAGCGGCACCTCGGCGCGGATCGTTTTGCCCGACGGCGTATCGTCCATACCCTGTGGCAGACCGCGACGACGATTCAAATCGCCCATCACGTCGCCCATATAATCCTCCGGCGTTACCACCTCGACCTGCATGATCGGCTCCAGCAGCACTGGATCTGCTTTCAATGCACCTTCCCGGAACCCCATGCTTCCGGCGATCTTGAAGGCCATTTCGCTGGAATCGACATCATGATAGGAGCCATCGTAAAGCGTCACCCTGCAATCGACCACCGGGTAACCGGCAATCACGCCATTCTCCATCTGCTCCCGAACGCCCTTATCGACGGCCGGAATATACTCTCGCGGCACGACGCCGCCAACTATTGCGTTAACAAATTCGTAACCGGTGCCTGCCGGAAGCGGCTCTATCTCGAGGAACACATGGCCATACTGGCCGCGGCCACCTGACTGCCGCACGAATTTGCCTTCCTGCTTGACGGTCTTGCGCAGGGTCTCGCGGTAGGCTACCTGTGGCTTGCCGACGTTCGCGTCAACCTTGAATTCGCGCTTCATGCGATCGACGATAATGTCGAGATGCAGCTCGCCCATACCGGAGATAATCGTCTGGCCCGATTCTTCGTCCGTATGCACCCGAAACGACGGATCCTCCTTGGCAAGCTTCATCAATGCGTTGCCCATCTTGTCCTGATCGACCTTGGTTCGGGGCTCCACGGCAACGGAAATAACCGGCTCCGGAAAATCCATGCGCTCCAGCATGATGTGATTCTTCACGTCGCAAAGCGTGTCGCCGGTGGTAACGTCTTTAAGGCCAACGGCCGCCGCAATATCGCCGGCGCGCACCTCTTTGATCTCCTTGCGATCGTTCGAATGCATTTGCAGAATGCGCCCGATGCGTTCTTTCTTGCCTTTGATCGGGTTGTAAACCGTATCGCCGGAATTGAGAACACCTGAATAGACGCGGAAAAACGTCAGGTTGCCGACGAACGGATCCGTCGCAATCTTGAATGCCAAAGCAGCAAAGGGCTCCTTGTCATCCGCGTGGCGCTCTGCATCACTCTCGTCGTCGAGATGGCCAACGATGGCCGGCACATCGATCGGCGAGGGCATGTAGTCGACAACGCCATCGAGCATCGCCTGCACGCCCTTGTTCTTGAATGCAGAACCACACATCGCGACCACGACAGCACCCGAGAGCGTAAGCTTGCGCAAACCAAGGCGAATTTCGTCATCCGACAACTCGCCGCTTTCCAGGAACTTGTTGAGCAGCTCCTCGGTACCTTCTGCAGCCGCCTCCACCATTTTCTCACGCCAGTGCGCGGCTTCCGCAACCAGCGGCTCCGGGATATCGCGCGCTTCATAGGTCGTGCCCATGTTGCTGTCGTCCCAGTAGATCGCTCTCATCCGGATCAGGTCGATGACACCTTCAAAGCGCTCCTCTGCGCCAATTGGCAGCTGCACAGGAATCGGGTTTGCACCGAGCCGCTCTCTGACCTGCTTTATGACTCGCAGGAAATCGGCGCCGGCACGATCCATCTTGTTGACGAACACCATGCGCGGCACTTTGTATTTGTTGCCCTGTCGCCAGACTGTCTCGGTCTGCGGTTCGACACCACCAACCGAGCAGAGGACCGTGACCGCACCGTCGAGCACGCGCAGGCTTCGCTCGACTTCGATCGTGAAGTCGACGTGTCCCGGCGTATCAATGATGTTGATGCGGTGCTCGTCAAACTGCTTGTCCATGCCCTTCCAGAAGCATGTTGTCGCAGCCGACGTTATCGTGATTCCGCGCTCCTGCTCCTGTTCCATCCAGTCCATGACGGCGGCACCGTCGTGCACTTCGCCTATCTTGTGCGAAACACCGGTATAAAACAGGACGCGTTCTGTCGTGGTTGTTTTGCCCGCGTCAATATGGGCCATGATGCCGATATTGCGGTAACGCTCGATTGGAGTTGTGCGGGCCACGGCAAAGCCTTCTACCAGCGGTAGTGGGAGAACGCCTTGTTGGCTTCCGCCATACGATGCGTGTCTTCTTTCTTCTTCACCGCGGTGCCGCGGTTATCGGCGGCCTCGAGCAATTCGTGCGCCAGGCGGTGCGCCATTGATTTTTCGCTGCGCTTGCGCGCGGCGTCGATGATCCAGCGCATGGCCAGCGTCTGACGTCGGGCGGGACGAACCTCAACCGGCACCTGGTAGGTTGCACCACCGACGCGACGCGACTTGACTTCGACCACGGGCTTGACGTTCTCTAGCGCCGTCTCCAGAAGCTCCAGCGCCTTTTCACCGGTCTGCGTCTCGCGCTCGGAAATTCGATCCAGTGCGCCGTAGATAATACGCTCCGCCACGGATTTCTTGCCGTCATTCATGATCATATTCATGAATTTGGCAAGCAAATTACTGCCATATTTCGGGTCAGGCAGGATCGTTCGTTTCGGGGCTTGTGTTCTTCTGGACATGTGTGGTTTTTCCTGAGTTCGTTTGTCGCGCGCAAGGCGCGCTCCTACGATGCTTTAGCAGTTCTTTTTACGATTTCGGCCGCTTGGCGCCGTACTTGGAACGACCCTTGCGGCGATCGGAAACGCCGGCGCAATCGAGAGTACCGCGCACCGTGTGATAGCGCACACCTGGCAGGTCCTTCACGCGACCGCCGCGGATAAGCACAACGCTATGCTCCTGAAGGTTGTGACCTTCGCCGCCGATGTAGCTCGTAACCTCAAAACCATTGGTAAGGCGCACACGCGCGACCTTGCGCATGGCCGAATTCGGTTTCTTCGGCGTCGTGGTGTAGACGCGTGTGCATACGCCGCGTTTCTGCGGGCTCGCCTCGAGCGCCGGAACGGTGCTCTTTGCGCGCTTGGTTGCTCGCGGAGTACGTACTAGCTGATTCACTGTGGCCATGGGCCTTCACTCTTTTGTAGTGGGTTAATAAAATTTGTCGTCGTAACTCGCGCCACGTTAAAACGAGCGCAACCAGCCCCCGGACCGCTGCGGTCCAGACGCCGGGAAAAATCAGGGCCCGCCTGGTGGCGAGCCCTTGAAAATCAGGGCTCGCCTGTCGGCGAGCTCCAAATTATGTCGGGGCTCGCCATTGGACGAGCCCCGGGGTTAAGGGCGGGCATTTTAGTGATGCCGGGAACTCAGTGTCAAGCAAGCATCAATCCGGGCCAGCGTTGGCCGCTAAGTGCCTGTTTTTATTGCCCTGTCCGTGCGCTATGCCGCTGTTGTTTCCTCGCCACCCTCGGCCGGCGCAGCGGACTCCGCGGTAACAGTGCCTTCATCGTCAGGCGCCTCGGCGGCTGATTGCTCATCATCGCTCGCTTCCGCCAGCGCCTGCTCAGCCAGCTGCGTATCTTCAAGCTGCCTTAGCTGATCCGAAAAGTCCTGCTCGCGGGTGCGCCGCCGCTCCGCATGGTGCGCAAAGCCCGTGCCTGCCGGAATCAATCGCCCGACGATTACGTTCTCCTTGAGGCCCCGCAACTCGTCCCGGAGGCCGCGAACCGATGCTTCGGTCAGGACGCGGGTCGTTTCCTGGAATGATGCCGCAGAGATAAAGGACTCGGTAGCAAGTGAGGCCTTGGTGATGCCCAGCAGCACCGGATCAGCGGTCAATGGCTCCTTGCCCTGCGCCTCGAGCTGTTCGATTTCCTCGAATAACCGCGCCTTGTCGATCTGTTCGCCACGCAGGTAGTTGCTGTCGCCCGGGGTGGCGATGATCACCTTGCGCAACATCTGGCGAATGATGACCTCGATGTGCTTGTCATTGATCTTCACACCCTGGAGGCGGTAGACGTCCTGGATTTCGCGAACCAGGTAATCCGCCAGGTTTTCGACGCCCTGCAGTCGCAGGATATCGTGCGGATTAGGCTCACCATCGGCGATAGTCTCGCCGCGCACGACCTGCTCGCCCTCGAAGACGTTGAGGTGACGCCACTTCGGAATAAGCTCCTCGTGACTCTCGCCATTCTCTTCGGTGATGACCAGACGTCGCTTGCCCTTGGTTTCCTTGCCGAAGCTGACGGTACCGGTGTGCTCGGCCATGATCGCCGGATCCTTCGGTTTACGCGCTTCGAACAGGTCGGCTACGCGCGGCAAACCACCCGTAATATCGCGGGTCTTCGACGATGCCTGCGGGATACGCGCAATAATATCGCCTACCGATACCCTGGCACCGTCGGCCATCGAGATAATGGCCCCAACGGGCAACGCGTACACCGCGGGAATATCAGTATTGGCAAAGCAGATATCCTGGCCATCTTCGTCGACCAGCTTGGCGACCGGCCTGAGATCCTTGCCGGACCCACCGCGGCTCTTCGGATCGAGGACGACGATACTCGTAAGGCCGGTGAACTCATCGACCTGCTCAGCAACCGTAATGCCATCGATGAAATCCTCGAACTTGATCTTGCCTTCCACCTCGGTGACAACCGGGTGAGTATGCGGATCCCAGCTCGCTACGACCTGGCCCTGCTTGACCTCGGCGCCATCCTGGATCGTGATCGTTGCACCGTAAGGAACCTTGTAACGTTCTCGCTCACGGCCCATCTCGTTGACGATGGAAATCTCACCCGAACGGGAAACCGCAACCAGGTAGCCCTTGTGGTGTGCAACCGTCTTGATGTTGACGAGCTTGGCAATACCCTTAGAGCTGATTTCGATGCTGTTGATGGCTGCCGAACGTGACGCAGCGCCGCCGATATGGAAGGTACGCATGGTCAGCTGCGTGCCCGGTTCACCGATCGACTGTGCCGCGATTACGCCAACGGCCTCGCCGATATTGATGCGATCACCACGCGCGAGGTCGCGACCGTAGCACTGCGAACAGACGCCGTAGCGAACCTCACAGGTAATCGGTGAGCGAACCAGAACATGGTCGATCTGCAGCTCTTCGAGCCGCTGAACAGCAGCCTCGTCAAGCATCGTACCGGCGTCGAAGGCAACCTTGTCGGTGCCGGTGATCATCACCGGCTCGGCCAGTACGCGACCGAGAACGCGCTCGGTCAACGGCTCGACAATATCGCCGCCTTCGACCAGCGGCGCCATTGCCACACCGTTACGGGTTTCGCAATCCACCTCGGTAACCACCAGGTCCTGTGCGACATCCACCAGACGACGCGTCAGGTATCCCGAGTTGGCTGTCTTCAACGCGGTGTCCGCAAGGCCTTTACGCGCACCATGGGTCGAGATGAAGTACTGCAGAACGTCTAGTCCTTCGCGGAAGTTGGCCGTAATCGGCGTCTCGATAATCGAGCCGTCCGGCTTGGCCATCAGGCCACGCATGCCGGCGAGCTGGCGAATCTGCGCAGCGGAGCCTCGAGCGCCGGAGTCGGCCATCATGTAGATGGAGTTGAACGACTCCTGGTCAACTATCTTGCCGGCGGCGTTCCTGGTGGATTCCGTACCCAGCTTGTCCATCATCGCCTTGGCTACCTGGTCGTTGGTTCGAGACCAGATATCGACAACCTTGTTGTAGCGCTCGCCATCGGTCACCAGGCCGGAACCGTACTGGTCCTGGATCTCCTTAACCTCGGCTTCCGCGACGGCCAGGATCTCTTCCTTGTTCTCCGGCACGACCATGTCGTTGACGCCAATCGAGATGCCTGCGCGCGTTGCGAACCGGAAGCCGGTGTACATCAGGCGATCCGCGAAAACGACGGTCTTCTTCAGACCGAGCTGGCGGTAACAGGCATTGATAACGCTGGAAATCGCCTTCTTGGTCATGGGCTGGTTGATGCGCTCGAATTCCAGTCCTTCCGGCATGATGTCAGACAGCAACGCGCGACCCACCGTGGTATCCACCACCCTCGTAACCTCGCGAACCTCATCGTTGCCGTCGCGCTCGTGCATGGTGACGCGAACCTTGACTGCGGCCTGCAGCGCGGCGGCGCCGACCTCATAGGCACGTCGGGCCTCGTTGAGGCTGGAAAAAACCATGCCTTCGCCGTTCGCATTGATGCGGGCCCGGGTCATCCAGTACAGGCCCAGAACCACGTCCTGCGACGGTACGATGATGGGTTCACCGTTGGCCGGCGACAGGATGTTGTTCGACGACATCATCAGCGCACGCGCTTCAAGCTGCGCCTCGATCGACAGCGGCACGTGCACAGCCATCTGGTCACCATCGAAGTCAGCATTGAATGCCGTACACACCAGCGGGTGAAGCTGAATCGCCTTGCCTTCGATCAACACTGGCTCGAACGCCTGGATGCCCAGCCTGTGCAGCGTGGGCGCGCGGTTGAGCATGACCGGGTGCTCGCGAATAACTTCTTCGAGGATATCCCAGACCTCCGAACCCTCGCGCTCGACGAGTCGCTTGGCGGCCTTGATCGTCGTTGCCTCACCACGCATCTGCAGTTTCGAAAAGATAAACGGCTTGAACAGCTCCAGCGCCATCTTCTTCGGCAAGCCGCACTGATGCAGCTTCAAGGTCGGACCGACGACAATCACGGAACGACCGGAGTAGTCGACGCGCTTGCCGAGCAGGTTCTGACGGAAGCGACCTTGCTTGCCCTTGATCATGTCGGCGAGCGATTTCAGAGGACGCTTGTTCGTGCCGGTAATCGCGCGACCTCGACGTCCGTTGTCGAGCAGCGCATCGACCGATTCCTGCAGCATGCGCTTCTCGTTACGCACGATTATATCCGGCGCGTTCAGCTCGAGGAGACGACGCAGCCGGTTGTTGCGGTTGATAACGCGACGATAAAGGTCATTAAGGTCCGATGTCGCAAAGCGTCCACCATCCAGCGGCACCAGCGGACGCAGGTCAGGCGGCAACACGGGCAGGACGGTAAGCACCATCCACTCGGGCTTGTTGCCCGACTCGAGGAACGACTCAATAAGCTTGAGGCGCTTCGACAGCCGCTTGATCTTGGTCTCGGAGCGTGTCGCACCCATGTCCTCGCGAACCTTCAGGATCTCGCGCTGCAGGTCGATCGTTTTTAGCATCTCGCGAACGGCTTCCGCGCCCATGCGCGCATCAAATTCGTCGCCATACTGTTCGAGCGCATCAAGATACATGTCGTCGGTCATTAGCTGACCGCGCTCGAGCTCCGTCATGCCGGGCTCGACAACAACGAAAGCCTCGAAATACAGTACACGTTCGATTTCGCGCAGCGTCATGTCGAGCATGAGACCGATACGTGACGGCAAAGACTTCAGAAACCAGATATGCGCAACCGGACTTGCCAGTTCGATGTGCGCCATACGCTCGCGACGAACCTTCGTCTGCGTAACTTCGACACCGCACTTTTCGCAGACCACGCCGCGATGTTTAAGGCGCTTGTACTTGCCACAAAGACACTCGTAATCCTTGATAGGGCCGAAAATCTTCGCGCAGAACAGGCCGTCACGCTCCGGCTTGAAGGTACGATAATTGATGGTCTCCGGCTTCTTGACCTCGCCGAAGGACCACGAACGCACCATGTCCGGTGACGCCAGGCCGATGCGAATGGCATCGAAATCGTCGACCGGGTTCTGGTATTTAAACAGCTTTAGCAGATCTTTCATTAGTCTGTCTCCAGCTCAATGTTGATCCCCAGAGAACGAATCTCCTTGACCAACACATTGAACGACTCTGGCATGCCGGCATCCATGTAGTGCTCGCCATCCACGATGTTCTTGTACATCTTGGTACGACCCTGGACGTCATCCGATTTGACCGTCAGCATCTCCTGCAGGGTGTAGGCGGCGCCATAAGCCTCGAGCGCCCATACCTCCATCTCACCGAAGCGCTGGCCGCCGAACTGCGCCTTGCCACCCAGCGGCTGCTGCGTGACGAGGCTGTACGGTCCGGTTGACCGCGCGTGCATCTTGTCGTCAACCAGGTGGTTGAGTTTCAACATGTACATGTAGCCGACGGTGACATCCCGGTCGAACTTGTCGCCGGTACGGCCGTCGTAAAGCGTCGACTGGCCGGATTGGTCGAGGCCTGCCAACTCGAGCAGTCCCTTGATCTCGGCCTCGGTGGCGCCGTCGAACACTGGCGTGGCCGTGGGTACGCCGTTGGTCAGGTTGCTCGCCAGCTCCAGCACCTCGGCATCGCTGAACGACTTGATGTCTTCCATTTTGCCGCCCGTCTTGTTATAGACAGCCTCGAGGAACTCGCGCAGCTTTACGATCGATTCCTGCGCCTTGAGCATTTCATCAATTTTCTTGCCAACGCCCTTGGCAGCCCATCCGAGGTGCGTTTCCAGCACCTGGCCGACGTTCATACGGGACGGTACGCCGAGCGGGTTCAAGACGATGTCCACCGGGTTGCCGTCCTCCAGGTACGGCATGTCCTCGACGGGTACGATCGTGGAGATAACACCCTTGTTACCGTGACGCCCGGCCATCTTGTCACCCGGCTGAATGCGGCGCTTGACGGCCAGGTAGACCTTGACCATCTTGAGTACACCCGGTGCCAGATCATCGCCAGCCGTAATCTTGGTTTTCTTCTCCTCGTAGCGGCGATCAAACTCGTCACGCTGCGCCTTCAGTCTTTCGAACGAACTCTGCAGCTGTTCATTGGCTTCGTCATTCTTGAGGCGTATTTCAAACCATTGCTCGCGCGCTACCTCTTCGAGATAGGACTTGACGATCTTGCTGCCCGATTTCAGCTTGTTGGGCCCGCCCTGAGCAACTTTGCCCGTCAACATTCTTTCGACGCGCTCGTAGATGTCTTCCTCGAGAATTCGCAGAGTGTCGTCGAGGTCCTTGCGAACGCTCTCGAGTTCCGACTTCTCGATTGACAGGGCGCGCAGGTCCTTCTCCACGCCATCGCGAGTGAACACGCGCACGTCGATCACCGTGCCATCCATACCGGGCGGTACGCGCAACGACGTGTCTTTAACATCGGACGCCTTCTCACCGAAGATCGCGCGCAGGAGTTTTTCCTCCGGCGTAAGCTGCGTCTCACCCTTCGGCGTTACCTTGCCCACCAGGATGTCGCCCGCCTTGACCTCCGCACCGATGAACGCGATGCCCGACTCGTCCAGCTTCGCCAGCGCGGAATCACCGACGTTCGGAATATCCGACGTTATGTCCTCCGGCCCGAGCTTGGTATCACGCGCAACACACTGCAGCTCTTCGATGTGAATGGTGGTGAAGCGATCTTCCTTCGCGACTCTTTCCGAAATCAGAATCGAGTCCTCGAAGTTGTATCCGTTCCATGGCATAAACGCGACCAACAGGTTCTGGCCCAGCGCCAGTTCGCCCATGTCCGTAGACGGGCCATCGGCAAGCACATCACCTGCGGCAATCGTATCGCCACTCTTCACCAGCGGACGCTGATTGATGCAGGTATTCTGATTCGATCGCGTGTATTTCGTCAGATTGTAAATATCGACACCGGGTTCTGCCGAAGTGGTTTCGTCGTCATTGACGCGAACCACGATACGCGACGCGTCGACCGAATCGACCGTGCCGCCGCGACGGGCAACAACCGTGACGCCGGAATCGATGGCAACGGCACGTTCGATACCGGTACCTACGAGCGGTGCCTCCGCGCGCAGCGTCGGAACGGCCTGGCGCTGCATGTTCGAACCCATGAGCGCGCGGTTCGCATCATCGTGCTCCAGGAACGGAATCAGCGCAGCGGCAACGGATACGATCTGACGCGGGCTGACGTCCATGTAGTTGACGTCCTCCGGACCAGCCAGCGTGAACTCGTTCTTGTGTCGAACCGCAACCAGTTCTTCCGTGAACTTGCCGTTCTTATCCAGTTCGGAGTTGGCCTGGGCAATGATGAACTGGCTTTCTTCGATAGCCGACAGGTAATCGATGTCTGCGGTCACCTTGCCATTATTTACCTTGCGATAAGGCGTCTCCAGGAATCCGTAGGCATTGGTGCGGGCATACACGGCCAGGGAGTTAATAAGGCCGATATTCGGACCTTCAGGGGTCTCGATAGGGCAAACCCTGCCGTAGTGTGTCGGGTGTACGTCACGAACTTCGAAGCCCGCACGCTCACGCGTCAATCCGCCCGGCCCCAGTGCCGAAACGCGACGTTTGTGGGTAACTTCCGAGAGCGGATTGTTCTGATCCATGAACTGCGATAGCTGGCTGGAACCGAAGAATTCCTTGACGGCCGCGGCGACCGGTTTCGCGTTGATCATCTCCTGCGGCATCAATCCGTCCGCTTCAGCCTGCGTCAGGCGCTCCTTGACAGCGCGCTCGACGCGAACGAGACCGACGCGGAAAGCGTTCTCGGCCATTTCGCCCACGCTTCTTACGCGACGGTTTCCGAGGTGATCGATGTCATCAACCGTACCGTAGCCATTGCGAATGTTGATCAGCGTAGCGAGTACGTCGAGAATGTCTTCCTTGTCCAGGACCCCATCGCCTTCAGACGAGTCACGACCAACGCGACGGTTGAATTTCATGCGGCCAACAGCCGAAAGATCGTAGCGGTCCGAGTTGAAGAACAGATTCTGGAACAGGTTCTCGGCCGCCTCTTTGGTCGGCGGCTCGCCCGGACGCATCATGCGGTAGATCTCTACCAGCGCCTCCAGGCGCGTGGTTGACGGATCGATGTTCAGCGTATTCGAAATGAAGGGGCCGCGATCCAGGTCGTTGACGTAGAGCGTTCGAATATGATCGATTCCGGCGGCAATCAGCTGCTCGATCAGCTCTGCCGTAAGCTCCACGTTTGCAGCGGCAAGAAGCTCGCCGGTATCGGTGTCTACAATGTCGTGCGCGAGAATCTTGCCTTCCAGATACTCGTTCGGCACGGTAAGTTTGTCGACCGAGGACTTCTCCATGTCGCGAACGTGCTTCGCAGTAATGCGTCGACCTTCCTCGACAATAACCTTGCGGCCCAGCTTGATATCGAACGAGGCGGTCTCGCCGCGCAGTCGATCGGGCACGAGGCCCATTTCGATTTCTTTGTCAGAGAGGTAGAAATCGTTGTTCTCAAAGAACAGGTCGAGCATTTCCTCGTTGTTCATGCCGAGCGCACGAAGAATGATCGTGACCGGCAGCTTGCGGCGGCGATCGATGCGGGCAAACACAGCATCTTTCGGGTCGAACTCGAAGTCCAGCCACGAGCCGCGGTAGGGAATGACGCGCGCTGAGAACAGCAGTTTTCCGGAGCTGTGTGTCTTGCCCTTGTCGTGATCGAAGAACACACCGGGCGATCGATGCAGCTGGGAGACGATAACGCGCTCGGTACCGTTGATCACGAAAGTACCGTGGTCCGTCATCAGCGGCATTTCGCCGAGATAGACTTCCTGTTCACGAATATCCTTGACCGGCTTGGGCGTACCGCTGGCTTCCTTGTCATAGATAACGAGGCGCACGAGGACGCGAATCGGCGCCGCATAAGTCAGGCCCCGCATCTGACATTCCTTGACGTCAAAAACAGGCGTACCGAGACGATAACTCACGTACTCGAGGGCCGCATTCCCGGAGTAGCTGACAATCGGGAACACCGATTGAAAGGCAGCGTGAAGACCGATGGCGTCCCGGTTTTCGATGGTTTTATCGGACTGCAGGAACTTGTTGTACGAATCAACCTGAATCGACAACAGATACGGCACGTCCAGAATTGTCGGACGCTTGCCAAAGTTCTTGCGGATACGCTTTTTCTCAGTGAATGAGTATGCCATTCGAGAAATCCTCGTTAGCCTGTTAGCTTAAATACGGACGCGAGCAAGCAGCCAGCCGAATATCGACTGGCTGCTCACCCGACTTGTGACCCGTCAGGTCGTGCACCGAAAGATGCGACAGCACGTTGGAGTTGATTATTTCAACTCAACAGATGCGCCGGCCTCCTCCAGTTGCTTCTTAACTTCTTCTGCTTCGCCTTTCGAGATGCCTTCCTTGATCGTCGACGGTGCGCCTTCGACGGCATCCTTGGCTTCCTTGAGGCCAAGGCCGGTAATCGTGCGTACGGCCTTGATAACGGAAACCTTGTTGGCGCCAAAGCTGGTCATAACCACGTCGAACTCGGTCTGCTCTTCAGCAGCGGCAGCTGCGTCACCGGCAGCCGGCCCGGCGGCAACGGCTACGGGAGCAGCCGCGGAAACACCCCATTCGTCTTCGAGCATCTTGACGAGCTCTACGACTTCCATGATGGGCTTTGCGCTCAGCTCTTTGAGCAAGTCTTGGTTTGAAAGTGCCATTTCTATTGTCCTCTAAAAAAATCAATCCCTGAGTCAGGGAATTTCTAATCGTTACGCCGCTTCCTGCTTGCCGCGCGCGGACAGCGTCCGTGCGAGCATCGCAGAAGGTTCGGCAATCGTGCGTACCAACTGGCTCATCGGAGCTACCATCACGCCAAGCAACATCGCGCGCGCCTGATCCAGCGTTGGCAAATCGGCCAACCTACCCAGATCAGACCCTGGCAGTAATTGCCCACCGGCTGATAGCGAGACCGCCTGCAGGGCGTTATGCCCCTTGGCGAAGTCCTTGATAACCCTGGCAGCGGCACCTGGATCGTCTTTTGCAAACGCGAGCAGAATGGGACCTTTCAGAGTGTCTTGCATACACTCGAAATCGGTTCCCTTGACGGCGCGACGTGCCAGCGTGTTTTTGACCACACGCATGTATACGCCGGCGTTGCGAGCTTCTTTGCGCAACTCCGTCATCTCTGCAACAGAAAGCCCCCTGTACTCGGCCGCAACAGCCGTTACAGAGTCTCCCGCAACCGCGTTTACCTCTTTGACAAGAGCTTTCTTGTCTTCGAGTCTCAGTGCCATGAATATCTCCTGGCTTACGGTTACACAACACGGGTGAAAAACTGCTTCACCCCCCAATCCGGGATTTATCCCCGCGGGGATATCCTTCCCTTTGTCGGATGGGCAACCGAAGCCTTGTCTAACTGACTCGGGAAACACCATCTACGTAGGCGGTTATTAAGATCAGCAGGTATTGCTGATCGCCTGCGGTCTTCGACGATCGCCACTTCCGTGTGGCTGGTTTAGCTGGGGTCGGATCCAGTTCGATCAACTGGCACCGCCCCCAACAACTTCTAAGCGTTGACTGTGGACCTGTCTACCGAAACGCCGGGCCCCATCGTGCTGGATACGGTCAGTTTCATGACGTACACACCCTTGGCCGACGCCGGCTTGGACTTTTTCAGGTCGGCCAGCAGTGCATCGAGATTTTGCTTGAGTGCGTCAACCTCGAAATCGGACCGCCCAATCGGGCAGTGGATAATGCCGGCCTTGTCCGTGCGATAACGAACCTGGCCCGCTTTGGCATTTTTTACGGCCGTTTCGACGTCGGCCGTTACCGTGCCGACCTTCGGGTTTGGCATCAGGCCGCGCGGGCCCAGAATCTGGCCAAGCTGGCCGACGACTCGCATTGCGTCCGGAGTTGCTATGACGACGTCGAAATCGAGGTTTCCGCCCTTGACCGTTTCGGCAAGGTCTTCGAAACCTACGATATCGGCGCCGGCAGCCGTCGCCTTCTCGGCGTTTTCGCCCTGGGCGAATACGGCTACCCTGACTGTCTTGCCGGTGCCGTTGGGCAATACCGTAGAACCACGCACAACCTGGTCCGATTTGCGAGGATCAACACCCAGGTTTACGGCAACGTCAATGCTCTCCGCAAACTTCGCCGTGGCCAGCTCCTTTACGAGATTCAACGCGGTGTCGATCTCGTAGAACTGTTGCGAATCGATTTTTTCGCGGGCGGCTTTCTTTCTCTTGCTCATGCTTGCCATCAGTTCACACCTTCCACGTCGATACCCATGCTGCGGGCAGTGCCTGCAACTGTGCGGACAGCGGCATCCATATCGGCCGCCGTCAGGTCGGGCATTTTGGTCGTCGCAATTTCTTCGAGCTGCGCACGATTGACCTTGCCAACCTTGGTCGTGTTCGGAGTACCGGATCCCTTCGGTATCCCGGCCGCTTTGCGCAGCAAGACGGCGGCAGGCGGCGTCTTCGAAATAAAGGTAAAACTGCGATCGCTGTAGACCGTAATGACGACCGGAATGGGCAACCCGGGCTCCGTGCCCTGCGTCTGGGCGTTGAACGCCTTACAGAATTCCATGATATTGACACCGTGCTGGCCTAGCGCCGGACCCACCGGTGGCGACGGGTTTGCCTGGCCTGCAGGTACCTGCAGCTTTATGTAGCTGGCTACTTTCTTTGCCATTGTCTTTTCCTCTCGAGTTCAAGCGCTCTTTCGAGCTCCTCGTACTGTGTTGGCAATCACGAGCGCGGCTCGTGCATTGCCGAAGGTCCTACCTAGCCTTTTTCTACCTGGCTGAAGTCCAGTTCGACCGGTGTTGATCTGCCCAGGATCTGCACAGCAACCTGCAGCCTGCTCTTGTCGTAATTGACCTGCTCCACTACGCCGGAGAAGTCATTGAACGGTCCGTCCGTAACACGAACAACCTCGCCAGGCTCGAACAACACTTTCGGCCTCGGCTTATCAACCCCCTCCTGAACGCGCTGCAGAATCTGGTTGGCTTCCTTTTCAGTGATTGGTGCCGGTCGATCACTGGAACCGCCAATAAAGCCAAGTACCTTCGGCACTTCTTTGACGAGGTGCCAGGTTTCATCGTCCATTTCCATCTGCACGAGGACATAGCCAGGGAAGAACTTGCGCTCACTGCGGCGCTTCTGGCCTTCCCGCATTTCGACGACTTCCTCGGTGGGGACGAGGATTTCACCAAATTTGTCCTGTAAACCCATGCGCTCGATGCGTTCCTCGAGCGCACTTTTCACGCGGTGCTCGAAGTTCGAATAGGCATGCACGATGTACCAGCGTAAAGCCACTGCTGTTATTCCTTTAAAACTCGTTCGCTTTAGTAAGTAGGGTTAGCCCACCAATGTGCGGGTCAGCCAGAGAAGACCCGAATCCAGCGCCCAGAAGAACAGCGACATGATCAGCGTAAAGACAAATACGGCAATTGCCGTCTGCGTCGTCTCCTGCTTGGTCGGCCATACGACTTTTCGAATCTCGACTCGCGAGCCCTGCACGAAGTGCCAGAGCCGCTGGCCCTGTGTGCTCGTCATCGCGACACCAATACCGGCGGCAGTGCCCGCCAGCACCATGAGTACTCGCAGCGCCTGCGCAAACTGCGGCTCGTAGTAGTAGTACGCGTAAAGTCCGCCGATCAGCGCCGCCGCCGATACCAGAAGCTTGATGATATCGAGGACACCGCTTTCGCTCTGTTCTGTCTGTGTAACCATGATCCTTCAAACGCCCAGTGGCTCAAATGGCAGGCCAGGAGGGAATCGAACCCCCAACCTGCGGTTTTGGAGACCGCCGCTCTGCCAATTGAGCTACTGGCCTAGTCCTAACTGATACCTAACTTTAGTGCCTGGCATTGCTGCCGTATCTGCGGTAGCCGCGGGCGGGACGTTCGTCGACGGAAATAAAGCGCTGCAAAGCAAGCCATTCCGGTGACGAACCTGCCGTTCGCGGGCCTGTACCCTGTTACTCGATGACCTTCGCCACCACGCCGGCACCCACGGTACGACCACCCTCGCGGATAGCGAACCTGAGCCCGTCTTCCATCGCGATCGGTGCAATCAGGTCAACAACCATCTGCACATTGTCGCCCGGCATCACCATCTCGGTGCCCTCCGGCAGCTCCACCGCACCCGTTACGTCCGTCGTGCGGAAGTAAAACTGCGGACGGTAGCCCTTGAAAAACGGCGTATGACGACCACCCTCGTCCTTGGTCAGAATGTAGACCTCGGCCTCAAACTTGGTGTGCGGCGTAATCGATCCCGGCTTCGCCAGTACCTGGCCACGCTCGACCTCTTCGCGCTTGGTACCGCGCAGCAGTACGCCAACGTTGTCGCCCGCCATGCCCTGGTCCAGCAGCTTCCTGAACATCTCCACGCCCGTGCAGGTCGTCTTCGCCGTGTCCTTGATGCCAACAATCTCGATCTCGTCGCCAACGTTCACCACGCCGCGCTCGATGCGACCCGTTACCACCGTGCCACGACCCGATATCGAGAACACGTCCTCGACCGGCATCAGAAAATCACCGTCTATCGCTCGCTCCGGCTCCGGTATGTAGCTGTCCATCGCCTCGACCAGCTTGTGGATCGACGGCACACCTATGTCCGACTCATCGCCTTCGAATGCCTTCAGCGCCGAACCCGTTATGATCGGCGTGTCATCGCCCGGAAACTCGTACATCGACAGAAGATCGCGAACTTCCATCTCCACCAGCTCCAGCAGCTCTTCGTCGTCTACCTGGTCCGCCTTGTTCATGTACACCACGATGTACGGAACACCCACCTGCCGTGCCAGCAGAATGTGCTCGCGCGTCTGCGGCATCGGACCGTCCGCCGCACTCACCACCAGGATCGCTCCGTCCATCTGCGCCGCGCCCGTGATCATGTTCTTCACGTAATCCGCGTGCCCCGGGCAGTCCACGTGAGCGTAGTGACGATTGTCACTCTCGTACTCCACGTGCGCCGTCGCAATCGTAATACCGCGCTCGCGCTCTTCCGGGGCATTGTCAATCTGGTCGTAACCCTTCACCTCGCCACCGTGCTTCTCCGCCATGACCTTCGTCAGCGCCGCCGTCAGCGTCGTCTTGCCATGGTCCACGTGGCCAATCGTGCCTACGTTTACGTGCGGTTTCGTTCTCTGAAATTTCTCTTTGGACATGAGCCTTTTCCTGCTGATCTAAAAGTGATCTAAAAAAAAACACCGATTCTTTCTGGAGCCCACACCCGGATTTGAACCGGGGACCTCTTCCTTACCAAGGAAGTGCTCTGCCCCTGAGCTATGTGGGCACATCTTAATCAGGCAGCTCAGGGTTGTTACCCAGACTTCCAATTTGGAGCGGGTGATGGGAATCGAACCCACATCATCAGCTTGGAAGGCTGAGGTTCTACCGTTGAACTACACCCGCCTCGATTCGTTCGCGACCTCTCTGAACCTGACGCTAACGAACTCAAAATTTCGCCGCGCGCCCGACACCTTAATTACGTTATTCAGGCGTGCAAAAATCCTGACAGTCTTTAGTTTTCAAACCGTCCGGATGTCATATTGTCCTGTCGTAAATCTCGCGCGGCTGGCGTCGGTCTGAAGCCTGCCCTCAGCCGAACCATCATCTGGTGGAGGGGGTAGGATTCGAACCTACGTAGGCATAGCCAGCAGATTTACAGTCTGCCCTCGTTGACCGCTTGAGTACCCCTCCGCGTACGCAAGCCGGGCATTGTCTAATTCCGCCGCCTTACTGTCAACTCCTAAACGACTGATTGTTCATATCGATGCCGACAGGCCGAAAACGGCCGAAAGCCTTGCCCGGCGCGGCCTTGGGCCGAAATCAGGGCTTCTGCGCCCAGTGCCAGGGCTCGAACACGAAGCCAAACGGATTGTCTCGCGGGTACGACATCGAAAAGCCGTAGTCGGCGGCGTTCGCGGTCAACCAGCGAAACGCTTCTGAATCCTCGAACTCCTCGGTCAGCGGCCGCGATCCGGGCGTCGCGATATCCACCGCCCGGCCCGTGTGATGCTCGCTGAATCCCGGCGCCGCATTGACCGCCAGAATATCGCTAAGTGATTGACCCAAATTGAGTTTTTTACGAATCAGGCGGGCCTGGTAGTCGAATCCGCGAAACCCGGAGACGATCAGCAGCGTCACGTTGTCCGCCGCGGCGGCGGCAACCATTTCGGTCCATTTTCGGGCCGTTCCCGGTGTAAGGCGCTGCATCCTGCCGACCAGGTTCAGTCCGACATCGATGAGCTCCGCCGCTTCCTCGAAAACGGGTTTGCCGTCGGCCCGACCGTAGTCATCGGGAATTCCGAGTTCCTGGTGAAGTTCGCGTAGCATAGGGCTGATTCTCGCACGTCGTACCGGTTTGTCCCACCGGTCCAAAGCACGCTGCTGGCTTTGCTCAATATGTCTGAAGATCGCATTTACAAGTCCGACGCAGGCGCCGAACCGTTTCGCTTCGACGACAAGGTCGCCCGTGTGTTCCCCGATATGCTGCGGCGCTCCATACCCGGCTACGCCGCCTCGATAGAGGCTATCGGCTCGCTCGCAGCGCGCTATGTTCGGGCCGGCTCCAACTGCTACGACCTCGGCTGCTCGCTGGGCGCCGCCACTGTAGCCATGCGGCAAGGTATTCACGAAGCCGGCTGCCGGATCGTCGCGGTGGACACGTCACCCGCCATGATCGAGCGATGCCGGGCGATCGTCGACCAGGATGCCAAACCCGAAGACCTGATGACGGACGTCGACGTCGTTCTCGGCGACATACGTGACATCGAGATTGCTAACGCGTCGATGGTCGTCCTGAACTACACGCTGCAGTTTGTCGAGCTCGCTGATCGCGACGCACTGCTGCGGCGCATCTGTTCAGGCATGAACAAGGGCGGCATTCTGCTGCTCTCGGAGAAGGTCGTGGACGAGAATCCGGCGATGGAGTCGCTGCTCGTCGATCTGCACCATGAGCACAAGCGTCGCAACAATTACAGCGCCCTCGAGATCAGCCGGAAACGTGCCGCCCTGGAAAACGTCCTGATACCCGAAACCGTGTCCGCGCATCGTGCGCGCTTGAAGCGAGCCGGGTTTGCGCACTCGGCGGTGTGGCTTCGCTATTTCAACTTCGTTTCCATCATTGCTCTGCGATAACGATGCGGCCTCTCATCAATGGCGATGCATTGCGCGATTGCCTGAGCGCCATCGGCCTCGAGGACTGGAAGTCGGCCCTGCAACCGAAACTGGAAGCACGCATGAGCGTGCAGGCGCACGGGGACTTCCAGCGCTGGGCGGAAACTGTCAATGCCCTGGCAGCCGCGGACGGCGATCCGGCGGAATTGCGCAAACTGCTGCTGCGCCTCGCGCCGTGGCGCAAGGGTCCGTTTCGGCTCGGTGGCGTCGATATCGATGCCGAATGGCGCAGCGACCGCAAATGGAGCCGGCTCGCCGGGGTTGTTGCTCCTCTTGATGGGCGCCGCGTGCTCGATGTCGGCTGCGGCAACGGCTATTACGCACTGCGAATGCGTGAAGCCGGTGCGACTTGCGTCATCGGTGTCGATCCGACGCTGCTCTACGTCATGCAGTTCCTCGCCGTAAACACCTTTGAGCGTGATCCTCACGTCTTTGTCCTGCCGCTTCGCCTCGAGGAACTGCCCGACCCGAAGAATTCCTTCGACACCGCGTTTTCGATGGGCGTGCTGTACCACCAGCGCTCGCCGATCGATCACCTGCGAACGTTGCGAACGACCCTTCGCTCCGGCGGACAACTCGTGCTGGAGACCATCTATGTTCCAGGTGAGGAATCCTATGCCTGTACACCAGAGGATCGCTATGCGCGCATGCGCAATGTCTGGTTGTTGCCGACCGTTGCAGAGCTGACGACCTGGCTGGCGCGCTCCGGGTATACGGACATCGAGATCGTCGATCGTTCGATCACGAGTACCGATGAACAGCGCACAACGGAATGGATGCCATTCGAATCCCTGGCCGAGGCGCTGGATCCCGACGACCCGGCGAAGACGGTGGAAGGATGGCCCGCGCCTCATCGTGTCATCGTTACCGCCAGCAACCCTTGAGTTGTCCTTAATGCTATCGGTAGTCGCGCCGCGGCGGTGAGTGCATTTGACCATGTCACGGTTCGCCTGTAATTTCGGTCAAAACAGAAACAAGAGAAATTTCCGATGCGAATGACGCCGGCGGTCGAAAAGTACGTTCTGCATTGGGGCGAGATGGGGACCCGCTGGGGCACCAACCGCACGGTCGCCCAGATCCAGGCCCTGCTCTACCTGTCGCCCAAGCCGCTGCGCGCCGACGAGATCGTTGAACTCTTGTCCGTTGCCCGCTCGAATGTCAGTACCAGCATCCGCGAATTGCAGAGTTATCAGCTGGTGCGCATGACCCACGTGCTCGGCGACCGTCGCGACTATTTCGAATCCCTGCACGACGTCTGGGAGCTTTTTCGCGTAATTATCGAGCAGCGAAAACAGCGCGAATTGAACCCCACACTAACGATGCTCAGAAGCTGCGCGGAAGAGGTCGACCGCGAGAACGACACGGATCCCGTGACCAGGGAGCGAATTCGCAACATGCTCGGATTCGTCGAATCGACCAGCAAATGGTACGAGGAAATCAGCACGGTACCGACCAGCACGCTGACCAAACTCATGGCGCTGGGGACGCGCATCACCAGGCTCGTCGGCAAATGAGCCAATCAAAGACTCAGCGAAAGCGCGTCATAGCGATGAAATATCGGGGCTAGAGCGATTTTTCCTGAATGACGCAGGCTGGCAGGGTTCTCTCGATACCGCCCTGCACCTCGCGGAGCAGCCACAGCGATTCGGAGAGCGCCTTCGCCTCGGGTCCGCCATTTATCGCATTGGGCGGACGATAAAAATAGCCGCCGGCGGCATATTCCCAGGTCTGCGCCTCGCCCGCGACGCACTCGCTGTGCCGGTAACTGCCTTCGACGAGATAGCCTTCGCGTGTGGCCGATGAGGCCTGCCAGGGAAGCGTGCTTTCAGGCTCGATTTTCAGCAACCAGGTGCGTGCCCGGTTTCCCGGGTCGAGGCGCAGCTCCTTGGCAAATACGCCCATCTGTGAGGTTACGGTCCACTCCAGCAGCGAGGCGTTGATAATGATGGGCGAGCGAATAATCGACTGCGGGTCAACATCGTTCAGGAAGTAGAGGATTCTAGCACCACCGACGGAGCCCAGATTGAAGCCGAGCGAACCCGCAGGCAGAAAAGCGTAGCCGCCGCGCTCAAGCTCGATGTCGGCAATCGTCATCTTGCCGGCGATGACAAAAATCTCCAGCGACCGACCCGGCGATCCGCCGGTGGTTCCCGACCAATCGGGCGGCAGGTCGATGCGATTGCTCGTGCGCCGTGTCTGGGGGTCGCCGGCGAGCTGCTTGGCCCGAACTCCGGGCAGGCTGGCCATGAAGATGTCCGGGAGATCATCGACCTGCACGAACGCCGGGTAGGGCAGCTTCGGCGGGCCACTCGCACACGCCGAAAGCAGCGCTATGAGAAAGGCGCCCAACACGATCTTCGCCGTCATGTCACTCCGATACCTATAAAAAAGCCGCCCAGAACCGGGCGGCATTATAAGCAGAAGATGTATCCGGCTGGGCATGAACTACGGTCGAAAAATCCGGATCTCCGTGTCTGAATTCTTCCGACCCCTCCATCTCCCGGTCTGCAATCCGCTTGGTCGCTGGCAATGACTGTTTGCAGGTAGTCAGTCAATACGGCTGCGTGTTGAGAGGTTTCACGCAACGCCCGCCGTTGACGCATGCTTCCGGCATGGCAATTCGCCGACCTTGCCTTGCTACATCTTATCTCCGTGCGTACCAGATCGGTACGGCGGGAATGCTACTACATCTTGTAGGGGAAGGCGAATAGAACACCATATCTAGACTACTGGTCCAAAAGCGACGACTCCGGTCGCTGAAAAAGGTAGGCTTGCCGGCACCCGGATTATTGAGAGGACCTCGCCTTGACCGACACCGCACTGGACGGCCGTTCAACGCATCAATGGGTAGGGCTTTTCCTGGGCCCTTCGCTCGCACTGCTGATGATGCTCAGCGGCGCCCCGGCCGACCTGTCCGACGCCGGCTGGAATACCGCCGCGGTCGGCGTGATGATGGCCGTGTGGTGGGCAACCGAAGCCGTACCCATTGCGGTAACGGCATTGTTTCCGCTCGTTGCCTTCCCCCTGCTCGGCGTTGCGAGCATACAGGACACCGCCGCCCCTTACGCGAACAAGGTCATTTACCTCTTTCTGGGTGGCTTTATCGTCGCTTTTGCGATGCAACGATGGAACCTGCATCGGCGCATTGCCCTGACGGTTCTGCAGCACGTGGGCGGGAACGGCCGCTCGCTGGTCGGCGGCTTCATGCTTGCCAGCGCGATTATCAGCATGTGGGTAATGAACACGTCCACCACCATGATGCTGCTGCCCATCGCGATTTCGATTATTACCGTCATTCACAACACGGTCGGCGGGCTTGACGAGAAAGCCAGGCAGGACTTCCAGTACTCGCTGCTACTCGGCGTCGCCTACGGCGCAACGATTGGCGGCATGGCCACCCTCGTCGGCACGGCCCCGAATGCAATGCTCGCCGCGTTCATGCAGGAAAGCTACGGCACCGAAATCGATTTCTCCCGCTGGATGCTGGTCGGCCTGCCGCTCAGCGCCATGATGTTGCCGCTCGCCTGGCTCACGCTGACCCGATGGGCGTTCAAGGTCGATTTCAGGACATCGGGCGAGGGCCGCGCCACGCTCAGGAAGATGAAAGACGACATGGGTCGCATTACGGTGCCCGAGGTGCGCGTCGCGATCGTATTTTCCCTCATGGCACTGACCTGGGTTTCGCGCCCGCTGCTGGTGAAGCTGCCCGGGCTGTCCGCACTCGACGACTCGGGGATCGCGATGGCGGGGGCGATATTGCTGTTCCTGATTCCCAGCGGTCACCGAAGCGACCCGCTGCTGTTGCGCTGGACCTATGCCGAACAGCTGCCATGGAGCGTCCTGATCCTGTTTGGCGGCGGCCTGACGCTTGCCAGCGCGGTAACCCGCACGGGCCTGGCCGAGTGGCTGGGCAGCAGCCTGCAGGCCGTGGGTATGCTGCCGGTCGCAGCAATCGTCGTGATTGCCGCCACGATGATTATTTTTCTCACCGAACTGACCAGTAACGTCGCCACCACCGCGACTTTCCTGCCGGTCGTAGGCGCGATCGCTATCGAATCCGGCTTCGACCCGATCGTCCTGACCGTACCCATCACGTTTGCGGCAAGCTGTGCGTTTATGCTGCCGGTCGCGACACCGCCGAACGCGATCGTGTTCGGTTCCGGCATGCTGACGATCCCGAAAATGGCGCGCGCCGGCATGCTGCTCAACGTCGTCGGTATTTTCCTGGTGTCGCTGGTGGCGCTGTTCCTGGCACCGAAATTCTTGTGAGGGAGACACTGTCTTGACGAACGAATACGCCGTCGGCAAACGGAACAAGGTTCGGCAGCTTCGCGAAAAGGCGGCCTACGATAAACAGACCGTGCACGATATTCTCGATTCCGCGCTGATCGCTCACGTCGCGTTCGTCGAGGCTGGCGAACCGGTCGTCGTGCCCATGTTGTATGGCCGCGAGGACGAGACCATCTATCTGCACGGGGCGAGAAAAGCTCGCGTGATCCGGCTGCTCGAAAGCACCGGCAAGGCGTGCATGAACGTCACGCACGTCGATGGCCTCGTCTATGCGCGATCCGCCTTCAATTCGTCGATGCGCTACCGCTCGGCAACCGTATTCGGGCCCGCGCGCCTCATCCACGATTACGACAGGAAACTGCACGCGCTGCGGGTGATTTCCGAGTGCACGATGCCGGGACGCTGGGACGAGCTGCGGGAGCCGCACACGAAGGAAGTAAAGATGACGGGCGTCATCGAACTGACGATCGAATCGGCATCCGCGAAAGTCGCTGCCGGTATGCCAGGGGATGAAGACGAGGACTACGCTATCCCGGTCTGGGCCGGCGTGTTGCCGCTCGAATCCCGATTCACGGAGCTCGAATCCGACGATCGCCTGATCGACGGCGTCGAGCCCTCCGACATGGTTCGCGCGATGCAGGGTAAGAAGCTGTAGGCGTCGTTGCGGCCAGCCGGCCGCTCTGCTACCGGTCGCGCGCCGGGGCGCGCTCCTACAGCAGGTCCTGCGTGTGCTCGGCCTCGAGCCGCAGCAGCGCCTCCTTGGTATCTATGCCGCCGCCAAAGCCGGTCAGATCGCCGCTGCTGCCGATGACACGATGGCAAGGCACAACGATGGGAATGGGATTGCGTCCGTTAGCGGCACCGACGGCCCGCATTGCCTTCGGCCGGCCGATGCGTCGCGCAATCTCGCCGTAGGAAACCGTTTCGCCGTAGGGAATCTTCTGCAGCGCCTCGAGGACGCTGACCTGGAATTCCGTGCCGCTAAGCCGCAGCGGCAGATCGAAAGTCTTGCGCGTGCCGGCAAAATATTCCTGCAGCTGCCGCCGCGCCTCGGCGAGCGGCTTCTCGTTGTAGATCCAGTCGGACTCGGGGTCGCGGCGCATCGAGCCTTTCGGAAATCCGATCATGGCGAGGGCGCCTTCTTCGCCCGCGAGCAACAGTTCGCCTATCGGTGTGTCGAGGTAACAGTAGTACATGGTCTAGCCTCCGGCCCCGTTTGCGGAGCCCCATAACAACAAAGCCGCGTAAGCACGCCATGGCCGCCAGGCCTCGGCGCGTTCTTTGAGTTCGCCCGGTTTCATGCGCTCACGTCCGGGGCTGTCGAAGGCCCGCAACAGTCCCAGGTCCGAAGCAGGAAACGCGTCCGGGTCTTTCATCGCACGCATCGCAACGTATTCCGCGGTCCAGTCACCGATGCCCTTGATCGCCTTCAGTGCCGAACAGAAGCGGTCCGATGCCTGCGCCGCATCGAAGCTGAGCTCGCCGCTGGCGACGCCCCTTGCGACACTGCGAATCGTCTGGGCGCGACTGCGAATGATGCCCAGGTTCTCGAGTCGTGCGCGCGCCAGTTTCTCTGCGCCCGGAAACAGCCGGTTTGGCACCGCTGAAAGGCCGTCAACGGGAACCTCGACAGGCACTCCGTAGCGATCCGAGATGCGTCCGGCGAGCGTGGTCGCCGCACTGACGGATACCTGTTGCCCGAGTATGGCGCGAACCGTGAGTTCGAACCCATCCCAGGCCCCGGGAACTCGAACACCGGGATGGCGCCCCAGCAGCGGCGCCAGCGCACTGTCTGCCGACAAGACCGAGGCGATGTCGTCGGTGGATGCATCGAGGTCAAACAGCCCCCGCACCCGCTGCACGACCGGGAACAACGATGTCGTATTCAACCCGTGCAACGACAGGGACAGCTGCCCCCCAGCATCCCGCACGTCGATAAGGCCCGCAGCATTGCCGGCCGACAGTGTTCGCAGGTATCGCCCTTCGTGCACCTGTTCGACTCCCGGCGTTGCCCTCGCCGCGAAGAAGGCGAGCATCCGATCCCAGTCGAAAGGCACCCGGTAGGGCAGGCGAACGGTAAACGTGCCGGCAACGATCGGTGCCGCCCTATGCCTGCGCAGCTCGCGGGGCGTGCGGCCGTAGGTCTTCCTGAAGGTATCGTTAAAACGCCGCACGCTGCCGAACCCGGCGGCCACCGAGATATCCTGCATCGACAGTGACGTCTGATCAATCAGGTTCTTCGCGAAATGCAGTCGCTGCGTGTGCGCAACTGACAACGGGCTTGCGCCCAGGTGCTTTCCGAACAGGCGCCTGAGGTGGCGACTGGTGACGCCGAGCCGGTCGGCAAGCCTTTCGACGTTTCCATCATCCAGCGCACCCTCGGCGATCAAGCGAAGCCCTCTTTGCACCGTTGTCGAGGTTCCGGCCCAGGCCGCCGTACCGGGAGCGCATTCCGGGCGGCAGCGCAGGCAGGGTCGGAAGCCCGCCTCCCCCGCGGACGCGGCCGTACGATAGAACTCGACGTTCTCGCTCTTGGGAGGTTTCGCCGGGCATATCGGGCGGCAGTAGATGCCGGTTGTCTTGACGCCAACGAAGAAGCGCCCGTCGAATCGGGTATCGCGGGACAGCCTGGCGCGCTCGAATATTTCTTTTGTACTCTGCATGACCTTTCCTTCGTTTCGAAGTATACGCTCGAGCAGGGCACGGAATAGCCAGAATCGGACCTCTATAATGAAGCAGGCCGGACAGGCCTGTCGGCCTGCCCGGCTGCTGTTTCCTGGTAGCGAAAAGGGGACGCCATTGCGGGAACGTCCCCGGCCGCCCTCAGGCGGCGCTACGCGTCTTTAAACCCGCGCGGTCTTCCAGCCACTTCTGCAGTTCTTCCGAACCGCCGATTCGCTTACCGTCGATGAACACCTGCGGGTACGTGGTTGCCGACGCGACGGCGCGAAGCGTCCGGTCGGTGTAGTCGCGATTAAGGACCAGCTCTTCGAACTCGATGCCGGCGTCGCGCAGCATGCCTTTCGCGCGCACACAGAACGGGCAGCCTTCACGCGTGAACAGCGTGACGTCGTTCGGCAGTTCGCCGGTCGGGTTCAGGTACTTCAGCATGGTATCCGCATCCGACACCTGGAACGGATCGCCGGGCTCCTCGGGCTCGACGAACATCTTCTCGATGATGCCATCGCGTACCAGCATCGAGTAACGCCATGAGCGCTTTCCGAAGCCGAGGTCTTCCTTGCCAACCAGCAATCCCATGCCATCCGAGAATTCGCCATTGCCATCGGGCAGGAAAGTCACGCGATCGGCCTTCTGGCTTCTCTTCCACTCGTTCATCACGAATGCGTCATTGACACTCACACAGATCACGTCATCGATGCCCTGTGCGTTGAAAAGCGGTACTAGCTGGTTGTAACGGGGCACGTGAGACGACGAACAGGTCGGCGTAAACGCGCCGGGCAGCGAGAACACGACGACAGACTTGCCGGCGAACAGCTCCGTGCTGTTAACGTCTACCCATTCGTGATCCTTGCGGGTGCGGAACGTAACGTCCGGAATTCTTTTTCCTTCCAGGTTCTTGAACATTTTTTTCTCCAGGTGATTAAGTTGGTATTCAGGCCAGCATGCTGCGAAGCATCCAGGCGTTTTTTTCGTGAAGCTGCATGCGCTGCGTCAGGAGATCGGCCGTCGGCTCGTCGTTTGCCGCATCCGCAGCCGGAAAGACCGCGCGCGCCGTGCGCACCACGGTTTCCTGGCCGATGGCGAGCTGGCGGATCATTTCTTCCGCGCGCTCCTCGCCAGTGCCTTCCTCGATCTCGGTCAGCTCCGCATACTCGCGGTACGAACCCGGCGCCTTTACGCCGAGCGCACGGATCCGTTCTGCTATCTCGTCGACCGCGGTCGCCAATTCCGTGTACTGCCCCTCGAACATCAGGTGCAGCGTATTGAACTGTGGCCCGGTGACGTTCCAGTGATAGTTATGTGTCTTCAGATACAGCGTGTAACTGTCGGCCAGGAGGCGCGACAGTCCTGCCGCGATGGTCTCGCGGTCGCCTTTGCTGATGCCGGTGTTCACTTCCATGGTTTTTCCCCAAGAGTTTATGAATGAGACGAATGCTAGCGCTGGACCAACAAGAAATAAAATGGTTTAATTGTCTTACTATATTCGTTTTTATAGATATATGAAGTCACCCACGGTCAAACAGCTGCGCTACTTCCTTGCACTGACCGAGACCGGGCACTTTGGCCGCGCCGCCGATCGCTGCTTCGTGTCCCAGTCGGCGTTCAGCAATGCCATCAAGGAACTGGAGGCGACGCTCGATGCACAGCTCGTCGATCGCACCAATCGAAACGTGACGATTACGGCCACCGGCCAGGAGGTGGCGATCCAGGCGCGGCTGGTGCTGCGCGACCTGGAGAGCCTGATTGAAACGGCACGCGGCCAGAAAGAACCGCTGACCGGGGAGCTTCGACTGGGCGTGATTCCGACGATTGCGCCATTCATACTGCCCGACGCCCTGCCGGCCCTGCGCAAGAAGTTTCCGGATCTGCGACTACTCTTGATCGAGGATCAGACACAGCGAATCTACGCCCGCCTGATGGAAGGACAGCTCGACGTGCTGCTGATGGCGCTGCCCTGGGAAATGCAGGGCGTGGAAGAATTGCCCTTGTTCAATGACGCTTTTTGCCTTGCCTGCCGTGATAATACCCGCCACGTGGATCCGGAAAACTACCGATTCAACGCGCTCGATTCGGATAGCATTCTGCTGCTGGAAGACGGCCATTGCCTGAGAGACCATGCGCTTGCCGCCTGCAAAATCCGTAACACCCGGAAGGTAAGTCGATTTGGCGCGAGCAGCCTGCTCACGCTGATCGAGATGGTGGACGCCGATCTCGGCGTGACGTTCCTTCCGGAGATGGCGCGCGGTTCGTCGCTGCTCGGCAATACCCGCGTCAAACTGCATTCTTTGGGTGAACGAAGTTACCGGGAAATCGGTCTCGTGTGGCGCAAGGGCAGCCGAAGAATCGATGAGTTCCAGTTACTCGGGGAATTCTTGCGCAAGGGCCGCCAGGGATCCACTGCAGGCCCTTCGTAGGCAGGAATGCGTATTGTTGGCATACTGCGGCAATAGCAACATGATCGTGAAAGGGGCGCTGCCATGAAACATTCACTACTCCTGTTGATCAGCCTGTTGCTGCTGGCGGCGTGTGCGCACAGGGATGGCCAAACCGCCAATGCATCGGCGGAAATGCAAGTAGACGTCGCGGCGCTGAACGGCGAGGCCGCTTACAGCGAATTCTGTGCTGGCTGCCACGAGACCGGCATGCTGGGCGCCCCGGTTGCCGGCGACGCAGCCGACTGGGGTAGCCGGTCGCGGCTGTGGGATGCGGTGCTGCTCGACCACGCCATCACGGGCTATCTTGAGATGCCCGCCAGGGGCGGCAGGACGGACCTGCCGGACGAGGTCGTGAAGTCTGCCGCCGAATACATGCTCAGAATGACGTTTCCCGACATGCCGCACGACTGCAACCCGCCGCTGTGCGGTGACACCGAAGACTAGAATTCGCCCACTCACAACGCCGAAAAAACCCCGCCCTCGGCGGGGTTTCTTTTTTCTAGCCTGGCCGGCTCAGGCTTTCTTGCTTCGCCTTGATGCGGGCCGATGCCGAAAAGAGCGAGAGGCGCAGGTTCGGGAACGACAGGCTGGGAATTTGAGTCAGCCATCTGACGGTTTTTCTTGTCAGATCAACTCATCGACATCAAGCTGCTTCACGATCGCGCTCGCCTCTTCCAGCAGCGATTCCGAGATGCTCGCCTTGCTGAAGCAGGTCGACTGTATTGTCCAGATGCGATCCTGGCTGCCGGCGTCGTAAAGATTCGTAATTACGATTACGGTGTGCGCCATCTTTACCGAATCCGGTTCACGAATCACTTTGTGGTTGTACAGGAAATAGTCCACCGGATCGCCGCCGCGACAGGTCGACTTGATGTCCTCGCGACCCTGCACGCGGTCCACCCTGGTGTCCACGCTGACTATGTGTGTGATCAGAATGCCATCGGCCGTAACTTCCCCGGCTACGCGATTGATGTCGTCCTGCAGCAGCCCTTTGCTGGTATCGAGGTAGGTGTAGCCGGGAATCGCATCTACCTTCTGTTGGCGGAGTTTCAGCGAGATTTCGTTTTCGAACTGCCGTTGTTGACGATGATCGCTGGAAATATCGACGACCAGCAGGCGCTTATAGGTCTTCGCGATACGCGCCGGGTTCTCGTACAATTTGATCGTCTCGGTTTGCGGCGCGCAGGCAACGACCAGCGTCGATATTACCGCGACTAACCCCGCGATTCGGCTTGCAGCACGCATGACTTTTCTCCCGTCCGGGCCCTGTTCAGCCATCATGCTACGACCGATCCGTACCCGCGTCATCGGTAGTTATCCCTAGATCCACAGGGCAAAAGTCAGCGCCTGCCGACGAACAGGGACGACTTACTTGGAACAGCTTTTCCGGGAATTCGTCGGTCCCGGCAATCGGCACAAAAAAACCCCGCACCAGGCGGGGTCTTGCGAATTCTGTTGTGCAAGGTCAGGCTTTCTTTCTACGCCTCGCGGCGCCAATACCGAAAAGCCCGATGCCCAGGAGCACCAGGGTGCCGGGCTCGGACACGGCAGCTACATCGAAAACGGGCGTGCCATCCGCGAAATACGGAATGCCATTGCGAAATTCAAAGAAGTAGTCGTTGCAGGACAAGGCCAATGGGTTGGTCGCGCAATCACCGCCGAGCAGCGCGCCATTCAATCCTGATCCGGGCAATTCGTAGCCCAGCCCGAACCCGTCCCAGAAACCCGCCATCGCCGACATGCCGTCGAGTCCATTCAGGCCGCCGTCAGCATTGCCTGTTTCCCACGCCATACCCGCGGATCCGCCTTCGTAGTTGAATTCGAATCGGAAGTCACCCGCTACTCCTGTGATACCGGAGATGTCCACAATGACGACCTGCATCGATACGCGGCGAGGGTCCGTCGCGGTGTCCTGGCCATTGTAGCCGACGCTGTTCCACGTCACGGCGACGCCGTTTGATCCGGGAAAGAAGCCGTGCGAGACGCTTCCGCCGATCGGCGAGAGGCTCGAATCGACATCGGCGAAAAACGGCGCGAATACGGCCACGCCGGCATTCGCAGGATCGGAGTTGCCGGGACGCCCGCCGAACGCGCCGCCGAAGCTGAGGTTGCCGTTCTCGTTGACGTACAGGGACGAGTAGGTGGTCCCGAACACGTTGACGCTGAACGCGAGTGGGTTCGCGAGATCGGGCGTGAGGTCCGGGTTGACGTTGTAGCTCTGGATGGGAATCGCGCCGGACGAACCATCGTTTGCCAGCACGTTGACCGGCGGAGCCAGTCCGCCCGTGAACTGGAACTCCTGCAGCGTGTCGTCGATACGAATCGCTCGGGCGTGGACGGGAAACGATACGGCGACCAGCAGCAACACCGTCAGTGGTCGAAACAGTCGCATGTCAGTACCTCCAACCGGCTATTGCGAGGATTCCTGCAAGAAATACGCCAATTTGAAATAAGCAGCCGTGTCAAGCTGTTAACGGCGCAGCAATTCGCTGCGGACCATTTTCTGCAAAATAGTCCGACACTAAAATTGCGCGCCAGCGCGCCAATTGGGGTCGAACTGCGATTTCCGGCAATCGTGCAGGTCGGGCTCAAACCGGGGATCTGGAACTCCCGGCTCGGCCCCTATTTCCGTTTGAACGGTCGCGGACGAACCCAAAACCAGCTGATCACGACAACGGCAGCGAAGACGGTATAACAGACTGCGAAGACCCAGGCAGGCGCTCGATAATACAAAAGCGCTTCAAGCCAATGCGATATAAATGTGCCGGAGTATGCCGCCTCGCCGGCGCGTTCCCGGAGCAGCATCTCCCAAGTGGTCAGCGGGCAAACGACGCCGGCCCAGGACTGCATCGTGACAACGCCGATTGCCGCCAGGTGGGCGACGCGAAACCAGGGATTTCGCACCCAGGCCCAGTCAAGAAACTTCCCGGTGAAGATAAGCACCAGGCCGACGACTACGAACGCGACGAACAAGACGTGTACGAACAGAAGCGCATCGGCGGCCAGGGCAAACAGGAAACCGGACTTCAAGAGCGCCACCTGATTATGATTCGCGTGCAGACTGCCATATTGATCGAATTATTCGTCCCTGGTCAATGATCACATGCCAAGCATTGGATGGTGCTTTATCTTGCGATACCTCAATGACAGAGTAATGCACTGCCTCAATTCCTCCACTGCGATCGATTCGTCGTCATGGAAAACGATGGCTCTGTTACCTTCAAAAGTGAATACGTTTCGGTAGAGCTCTTTGAAAGTGTCAACGAGCTTCGTCTGACAATTGAAGTACATCGCATATTGATCGGGTTGTTTTTCCTTCCAGTCAATTCTGATCGTGCTGCCAATTCGGGAGACGTAGCTCGGCTCGCCCCACTTCACCGTTTCTTCCAGTTCTCCGACGTCGTCGATAGCCGATGCTGTTTCGATTATTAGTCCGCGCAGAAACAGCAGTCTCTTCCGGATATGATCGGGATAGGACTGAAACCTCTTTTGAACTT
Source organism: uncultured Gammaproteobacteria bacterium (assembly GCA_963701335.1). Classification (GTDB taxonomy): domain Bacteria; phylum Pseudomonadota; class Gammaproteobacteria; order Steroidobacterales; family Woeseiaceae; genus UBA1847. The sequence continues at coordinate 531,330 of CAVOZR010000004.1, read as the reverse complement.
GTGGATGTTCGATCTTGCGCATGTAGCTGTTTTCCGAAAACGACGTTGGGCATGATGCCCTTGGTGGAACAATTGGGGGTTAACAATTGGGGTCGGAATAATTGACCCCAACTATTCCGATACACGATCTCTTGGCACGAGCTGTCCTTCTGTCGCACCCATACTCGAGATGAACAACATTCCGGCAATCCCGCCCAGCTGGCCCCTCACATTCTCCGCGATCTTGAAAAATATCTCCTGGCGGGCGTTCATTTCGGTGGCCGCAATGGCCTGAGTCTGTTTTTCGGACTGAATCGACGTCTGCCGCAGCACCTCCGTGTTGTCGGCCAGCTCCCTTTGCTGAATAAACAGGCCGATGACCAGCCACAGAAACGCCAACGGCGCAAACGCTCCCTCGAGAAAGCTGCCGATATCTTCGATCGGTATGTCGTAAATCGTCGCGCGACTGATGCTGCTGCCGCGGAGATAGGCTACGCCCGCGATAAGCCAGAGTGCGGTAACGATTATTCCTAAAAAATACGCCAGTCCGTCTGCCGCAGACGTTCTATCGCTCTGGAAATCATGGCTCGCACCCCTTGAAAACGCCTGGTCTCAAGTGTAACCCCGATTCGACGAATTGCGGCGCCGAACCGAACCCCTGGTTTAACCATCGCGCGGTGGTTCCATGTTCTCGGAAACCCGCTTGATCGGAAACGTCGGACAATGTTGTTACAAGTGTGGATTTGCACCGCGCATACGAGGTGACCTGGCTGCACAGCAACTACATACGAAAGAGCGCCTCACGATGGAGGCGCTAAGTCGTTGATTATTTGGTGCCGGCACCAGGAGTCGAACCCGGGACCTACTGATTACAAATCAGTTGCTCTACCAACTGAGCTATGCCGGCTGATTTTGACCGCGGCTTGCATGCGGGGGCCGAATTATTGGCCTTTCAGGCCGTCCTGACAAGGGTAGCGGCCGCACTTTATTTCGGACAGGTCGCCTTGTCGCGTAGCAGAACCTGGTCTTCGCCGTACTTTTCGACGATCGCCGTCGCGCCGTGCCCTGGCGGCAGGCCGATGTCGACGAAATACACCGTTCGATCGGCCATCCTCGGTACGATCTCGGCTGGCAGATCGAGCGATCTGGCCTGCAGCTCGATTCGCTCCGCGCCCTCCAGGTCGCCGAACAGGCCCAAGGAGATTTTCATGCCCTCATCCTCGGTGCGTACCAGGTAGGCATCCGTCAGGCCGCCCTCGCTCAGCGTGCTGAGCATGCTGTTGGCCGTTGCATCGTCGGCGACGTTGCGAATCTGTACCCAGTGGCCCACGAACGATTCAACCTGGGCGGAACGAACGGCGGTTTTCATGCCCTCGCCCCTGTAAGCGAGTTCGGCCGTGTCGGCGTCGTTTCTCACCTTGAATGGCCCAAGCGTCACACAGGAGCGACCGATGACCGCCGTGAGTTCCCTGGCGGTGCCGGATCCCAGCACGGCACCGACGCTCACCGTCGAATCGCTGTCCCTGCTGGCTGACACGTCCATAGGCGGACCCAGGTCTGCCTCGCTGATGATCGCAACACCCGCTTTCGGCTCGTCCTGGTGGTATAGCCCCCAAAGAAAGTAAAGCAAATTGGCCAGCAGCAATAGCAGCAGAAGGTTTTTCATTGAGCACTGTCGAGCATATGCGCCAGCCCCTGGAGAACGAGATGCGGGCGATGAACGGGAGTCGAAGCAAGGGCCCCAAGAATGCGCGACGCATCCCCACCGGTCAAGACAGCCGTCGGCTCGCTGCCGTTCGCTCGCAGCGTGTCAAACGCCCTGTCGATCGCCCCGACGATGGCGTTCTGAACGCCCTCGCGCACGGCGGCCGCCGTGCTGCGCCCGAACATCTGCATCGACGCTTCGCTACCCGACGCCCGCGGCCGGACGTTGGGAATATCGCTGGTCGCGGCTGACAAGGAAGCCGTCATTGCGGCGCTGCCGGGAATGATTTGTCCGCCCAGGTGGGCACCCGTTGCGTCGATGGCGTCCAGGGTGACCGCGGTACCGACATCGATTACGAGACATGCGCCGTGAAACTCCGCCCAGGCGCCGACCATGGCAACCCAGCGATCGACACCCATGCGACGCGGTTGTGAATAGCTGTTGCGAACGCCCCAGCCCTGTTTCTGCGATCGCGCGAAGCGCACATCGCATTCGCAGTGCATGCCTACAACGCCTGACAGGCGCGTTGCGAAACTGGTGCCGGCGACATTGCTGACGAAAACCTCGTCGACGTGTCTCGGCAGTTTGCCGGTCAGGACCTGTAGCCCTTTGGCACGAATCCGCTCCTGTGCTATATGGCCGGTCTTGTGAATCCTGCCGCCCTGCAGCAGGCCCCATTTGATGCGCGAGTTGCCGACGTCGAGTAGCAGTGCCGTCATGCGATCCGTTCCGCGACGTCGGCCGCCGATACCGTTCCGGAGCTTATGCGCTGCGCGGCACCCGTTCCGGTGTCGATCAGCAGGGCGCCATCGTCCGCGACCCCTACAGCGGTTCCACTTTGCTGACGTTGCGCCGTCTCGACCGTCACGCGCCTGCCGCGCAGCCAGTCATACTGCTGCCACTCCTCCCGGAATTGATCGAAACCGCCGGCGTCGTATTTCATCAACATCCGGCCCACGCTGCCTATGAGGCTCGCTGCCAGTGCATTGCTGTCGGGCACGCGCTCCGCGTGCGTTTTCAGATCGACGATGCGCTGCGCCCAACCGGCTTCTGCCTGCAGCCCGGGCCGATCACCGAGATCGACGTTCAGGCCGATGCCGGTCACAATCACGACGGCACCGCGCCGCTGCGATTGTGATTCCGTGAGCACGCCACCGAGCTTGGCGTCCCCGGCAATCAGGTCGTTCGGCCATTTGAGCTGAATGCCGCCGATGCCCTCGCGCTGCAGCGCATGGACAACACCCAGGCCAACCGCGAGCGTCAAGGCGGGCAGGTTGCCGGGCAACGCGGCGAAGGTATACGCCATGGACAGGCACAGACCCGTGCCAGGCGGCGATCGCCAATGGCGGCCATGCCGACCGCGTCCCGCTGTTTGATTGTCGGTTACGGCAACGGAAAAACAACCGCGCGCCGGGCCGGGCCGCTGCATCAGGTAGCTGTTGGTCGACGCGATCTCGGCGAAAACTTCGAGCTTCTCGAGCCCTGTCGGCGCGCCGCCAAGGCACTGCAGAATCGCGTTGTCGTCAAGCCTCATTGTCAGACGCGGTCGCTTTCTTCCGGCGCAACACCATCAGTCTGGGAGCACGATTCTCCACGCCGTCGCGCATGCGACGAATGTTGGAACGATGGCAGTAGATGATGAATACCGCCATCGTGACAGCATAGATGAACAATGGCTGATCGTCAGGAAGTCGTGTGATCGCAAGCCAGACCGGCAGCGACACGGCAGCCGACATCGACGCCAGGCCGACGTAGCCGCTCAGGCCGACGACGATTGCCCAGACCAGCAGCATCACGACGATGAGCAGAGGGCCGAGAACGATCAGCGTACCGACCAGCGTCGCGGCGCCCTTGCCGCCTTTGAATCCATGGTAGATCGGCCAGACGTGCCCGATCACCGCGGCCGCGGCACAGCACATCGTCAACCAGTTGCGCGAAATCTCCGGGTCGGCCGGAACAAAGGGCAGGTCGAGACCGGGAACGACGCCGGCGGCAATTACGCCCTTGCCGATGTCGATAACGACCACGAAGAAAGCGAACAACAGGCCCTGCGTCCTGAGCGCGTTGGTGCCGCCGGCATTGCCGCTGCCCATCTGGCGAATATCGACGCCACCGCGCAGCCGGCCGACGATAATGGCGCCCATGAGCGAGCCTACAAAATAGCTGATCAGAAACTTGGCGCCGAGCTCCAGCATTTACGATTTCGCTTTGCGAGAACAGTCTTGCGCATTGTAGCATCGCTGATCGTCGCTACGTTTCGGCAATCATGACAGCAGAAGCCATTCGCCTTTTCCTCAATCCGACAGCCGGTCGGGGCCGCGCCGGGCGTCGGCAGGCTCGAATCGTGAAACTGCTGCAGGAAAAACTGCCGCTCGAACTGCATCAGAGCCTGGCCGTCGGCGACCTCGAAGAGCAGGTGAGGCAACATGTCGATCAGGGCACGACGCGAATTATCGTCGCCGGTGGAGACGGCAGCGTTCACGAAGCGGTCAACGGCATCATGCGTTCCGCTAACGTCGCCTCACTGGGTGTCGTCCCGACCGGCACCGGCAACGACTTCGCCAAGGCCTGCGGCATTCCGCTAAACTGGGAACACGCCGCCCGCCTGCTGGCAGACCGGCTCGCCACCGGGCAATACCTGAAGAACATCGACATCGGCACGATGAATGAGCGTTTCTTTGCCAACGGCGCCGGAATCGGGCTCGATGCGAAGGTCACCCGGATCGCCCGGTCCTTCCGGCTGCCGATTGGCGACCTCGTGTATTTGCTGGCTATCTTCCGCTCGATGCTGGACGGGCTTGCGACGCCGCGACTCGAGATTTCTTCCGGCGAGTTTTCCTGGGACGGTCGCGCCACGCTTGCGAGTATCAGTAACGGCCCCTGGATCGGCGGCATGTTTCATATCGCACCAATGGCGAAAAACGACGACGCCAGGCTGGAGTTGATGATTGTCGACCCGGTATCTCGTCGCCGCATCGTGAAGCTGCTGCCAAAACTCATGTCAGGTGAGCATGTGCACGAAGCCGAAATCCACCATCAGGCTGTCTCCGCGCTGACGGTGCTGTCGTCGGAGCCGGTCCCGTCCCACCTGGACGGTGAAGTTCAGCCGCTGCAACGGCGATTCGAATTCGCCATCCTACCGGGCGTCCTGCGCCTGCTTTGACGACGGTCGCGAACCCAGGTAGATCGCGATCAGCGCGATGCTCGCGCCGAGCAGCTCGGTAGCGGTCATCGGTCGATCGAAGATCAGCACGTCCCACGCGAAACTCAAAGCAGGTTGCAGCAGCAACGCGATACCGGCCTCGGTGGTCGAGACATGCGGCAGGCTGCTGGCGATGAACATCCAGCCGAGGCAATGCGAGAGCAGGCCGTAGGCGCCCAGCCATGCCGCGTCATTGAACGAGCCGACGGCCAGTGACTGGCCCTCGACGATAGCGGATATGCCCAGAATAGCGGCCGTTACCAGCGAGATAATCGCCACCTCGCGTGTCGGCAGCCGATGATGCGAACCGCTGCGTGATGCACGAAGACTGAGCAGGTAGCCGGCATACGATGCGGCCGTCAGCAGGCCGAAGATCACACCCCACCGATAGTCCGGCGACAGGCTTCCCCAGTCGAGGCCGACGATCAACGCAAGGCCGACCACCGCCAGCGGAATCGCGATCAGCTGTACAGGGCGCGGTGATTCCCGCAGCACCACGATGCCGGCCGCCGTCATGATGAATACCTGGAAATTGGCGAGCAGGGTCGACAGGCCGGGGCCGATGTAATAGATGCTGCGGTGCCAGAACCACAGATCGAGCGCGAAGAACACCGAGGCGAGCAGCAGGATCCACCATGTCCGTTTCGACAACTGCAGACGCTGGCCGGAGACCAGCAGGTAAATGGCGAGCGCGGCGCCACCGATCAGCACCCGATAGAAGCCGCTGGTCGTGGGCGAGACGCTGACCAGCTTCACCCAGACAGGCGACAGGCTGATCAGCGCCGCGCCGATGAAGAGTCGCAGCGTCGGGTTGCCGAGTAGCTGCATTACTGTCCGAGCCAGGCGTCGCGGCGTGCACTCACCGCACCGTCGACGTCGTCACTCATAACAAGGTAGGCGGTGTCCGCCGGGGCTTCCGCCCACTTGAGACGCACGGTGATCAGCTCATCGCCGCGGAACACGGCAAGCTCCGATACGTCGCCCGGACGGTACCGCCGGGTGCGCGCTTCACAACCGGCAATGTCGATGCGCAGACCGTCGAGAGCGACGAGCTCGTCGTCCGGCGACACGCCCGCTTGTTCGGCCGGGCCACCGTTGTGCACCGCGACAAACACCGGCTTGCCGGCCCGGGTGCCCAGGGTCGCGCCCAGCCATACGGCGGGCGGCTTGCTGTCGCCGGCCGGCTTGCCACCCTTGTCCGCACCGCCGGATGAGCCGCGCAGGCAAAAGTCGACGCCGTGTGTCTGCAGCATTGCCTCCAGCGGCAATTCGCCGGTGCCGCGTACGGTGGCATCGAAGAAGTCCTGCAGGTCGACGCCGGAGACGTCCAGGCACAATCGCTCCAGACCATGCTCCGGCATGCCCTCGCCGCTGTCGCCCCAGCGCGACCAGGCTTCTTTCATGACGTCGTCAAGCGAGACCCGCCCGTCGGTTTCGTCGCGTAGCTTGAGATCGAGGCAAAGCGCGACGAGCGCCCCCTTGGCGTAATAGCTGACGACGGCGTTGCTCGCATTGGCATCCGGTTTATAGAATTTCGTCCAGGCATCGAAGCTGGACTCTTCGATGCTTTGCCGCCGCCGCCCGGCGCCGCGCAACACGCGCGTTGCCGTTTGCCCGAGCAGCTCGAGGTAGCTTTCCGGCGTAATCAGTCCTGAGCGTACGAGCGCGAGATCATCGTAGTAGGAGGTAATGCCCTCGAATACCCAGAGGAGCCCGGTATGAACCTCCTGCGTGAGGTCGTACGGTGTAAACGCGGCCGGCTTCATGCGCTTGACGTTCCACAAATGAAAGTACTCGTGGCTCACCAGGCCGAGAAAGCTGCGGTATTCACTGCAAACGCCCTCGTCTCCGCGCGCGGGCAGATTGTCACGCGCACAGATGAGACTGGACGACCAGCGATGCTCGAGGCCGCCGTAACCGCTGCCCGGCGCATTGAGCAGGAAAAGGTAGCGATCGAGGTCGGAGGGAATGCCGAGAAAGGCCATGTGGTGTTCGCACACGGTCTTGAGGTCGCGGCACAATCGCGCCATGTCGACGCGCGTCTTGCCGCGAATGGCAATGGCGTGCGGCACGCCGTTCGCCTCGAATTCACCGATCGAGAGCCGGCCGATTTCGACCGGGTGATCGATGAGCTCCGCATGGTTATCGGCCAGGTAGCCGCCAAATTCGTACTGCCCCGCCGTGTCGCGACGCATCGACGTGGCGACACGCCAGCCCTTGCCGAACGGTGCCTCCGGGGCCACGATTTCGAGCGCGCAGGGTTTATCCTCCTGGCCGACCACCGCCGGAAAGACACAGGTGCCGTTGAAAAACGCGTGACTGGCATCCAGATGCGCGCCGCGCACGCTTTCGTCGTGTGCGAAAACCTCGATGACAAACGTCAGCTCGCGATTGCTTGTCGCCGCGCGCCAGCGGCTCTTGTCGATTTTCTCGAGAGCCACCTCGCGTCCGTCGGATTCCGCGCGAGCGGAAACGACGTGCTTGGCGTAGTCGCGAATCATGTAGCTGCCGGGAATCCAGGCCGGTATCGCAAACACCTGGCCTTCCGGATGCGGCTCGGCGACCTTTACCCGAACCTCGAAGAGATGCGCGGCGGGATCCCTGGGGAAAATGCGGTATGCAATCGGCTCAGGCATCGGCAGCGCCTGCTAGCGTCGCGGCTCGACGATCTTGAGCGTCAGGCACTTCGCGGAACCACCGGCCTTGAGAAATTCGCTCATCTCGACCTCGTGCACCCGGAAGCCCGCCAGCATCAGCCTCGCCTTGAGCGGTTCCGAGGCCTTGTTGAGGATGACCCTGTCGTCGATATTAACGGCGTTACAGGCGAAATTGCCGGCGTCCATCGTGTCGACGATGATGCGTTTGTGCGGCGGGATTCGGCTCTCGATCGCTATGCGGGAATCGTAGTCGAATGCCGGCGGGTGATACATCAGGAAACCGTCGGTAAGCGGGCAGAAGCAGGTGTCGATGTGATAGAAGCGCGCGTCGGTCAGGCGGATCGACACCACCTCGATGTCGAAGAACTTGCGAATCTCGGCATGCGCCTCGATTTCGGTACGAAAGCCGTAGCCCGTCCATAGCCAAGGCCCGTAGCGATCCAGCAGGCAGTCGCCGGCACCCTCGAATCCGATCTTCTCGTCAAGGTCGAGCAGTTCGAATCCGTTGTCGGTAAACCATTTCTTGAAATGGCGCTCTTCCCCACGGCGCTCCTGCGGCATGAAATGGCTAGCGATCGCCTTGTTGCCATAGACGACGCCTGCATTTGCGGTGAACACCATATCGGGCAGTTCGGGCTGCGGCGTCATCGTCACGACCTCCGCGAACTCGGCGATCGTGTCCCGGAGCGTCTCCCACTGCCGCTTCGCCAGCTTCAGGCTCATCGATTCTTCGTGCCCTGCCATCCACGGATTTATTACGTAGTCCACGTTGAAATAATCGGGAGGACACATCAGGATCTTGTCGTTAGTCATGGCTTTCTTTCTTCAGTTTATTGATCGACAAACGGCCACCGCTATCCCTTTTCAGGTTCAGTGTCGGCGCCGCGATTAACTGCCTGTTGCGAAGGTCTCAATCTTGCGGGAGACCTTTTCAGCAGTCTGCTAGGGTTTTGTGTCGCCAAGATGCATCAATGGCAGCGGACTCGGGCTCGAGCCATCCATGAAATAGATTTTGGATGCGGGATCTTTCGAGATGGCTTTCAGGGCCTCGAGCGACTGCAGCTGAATATACGCCTGATTGCGTGCAATCGCATTGTTGATCTGCGTTATTTCATAGGCCTGGGCATCTGCCAGGATGCGCTTGGTGGCCGCTTGTTGCTCAGCCGCTTCGCGTCCGGCCTCTGCTCGGGCAACCTGTTGCTGAAGTTCCGTGCGCACGCGTTCGAGCTCCGCCCGTTCGCGTTCGACGGCCTGCTCGCGCTCCTTCTTCTGCTCGATCGCCTGCACGATGAAAGGCGGCAAGGTGATGTCCCGGATCAAGACGGCCGAAACGATGATGCCCTTCGGTTCCAGGTATTCTCTCAGCCCCTCCGTCAGGGCGACCTGCAGCGTCTCCTGCGTTTCTTCCTTGAAGAAGTCCTCGGCACGCACAATGCTCTTTCCCTGCTCGCGCAACAATGAACGCAGCTTCGGTATCAGGTGCACTCGAACGGCGGCGTCGGCGGTGCCTGTTTGCTCGAGAATATCGGGCGCCATTGCGCCGTCGATACGATACTGAACGCTGACATCGAGCTTGGTCTGCAGCTGGTCCTGGCTCGGCACATTGGCGGTTTCGAGATGTGTCTGCTGCCGCGCATCGAACAGGGTCCAACTGTACAGGGGGTTGACCGGGATATGGATTCCCTGCTCATAGCCTTCAGCCTGCGCGTTGCCGAACAGGGTCGCCACGCCGACACGCCCGACGGGGATTGTCTTGACAAAATTGGCGGCGACAAAGACCAGGAGCACAATTCCCACGACGATGAGTACGAGTTTTTTCTGTGCTTTTGCACCGGTCATGGAATTTCTCCTGTTGGAAGGATTCTTGAAGGATTTGAGATTTGTGGGTGCATCCATGATGTCTCGGCTACCTTGGGCTGATCTATCGTGCAGCTGGCAGGTGCACTTCCGCCAGCATGCATCGCACGCTGCCGCCTGCCGATTGTTCGATCGTGTCGATGGGCGCACAGACGATTCGGCCATTGGCCTCGAGCTTGTCAACCTGCTCATCGTCGAGCGCGTCAAAAGCCGCTTGTGACATCGCCACAACGCGTTCGCCGTCGCTGTTTCTGAGTTCCAGCATATTGCCTGCAAATGCCTCGAGCTGCGCATAACTCAGACGAATCACCTCATGGCCGCTGTCCCGAAGACGGCCGAGTACCGCTTCGCGCTGGTCCGGGTTCTGAATGGCTTCATCGCAGATCACCGCAAGCTTCTCGCCGACGTTCATGAGCACGTTGGTGTGATAGACGGGCACGCCGTCGCGATCGACGGCATCGAATGCGACGACCGAGTAGTTCATGCGCTGCGCAAAATCACCCAGCGGGTCGAGGTGCGTGCGCGTCGAAAGGCAGGCATAGGCGATGCGATTGGCTCGATCCAGGACCATGCTGCCCGTACCCTCGAGGTAGTGGCCGGACGCCTCGTGGCCGCTCAGGTCAATCACTTCGGTCACAGAAAGACCGAGTTTGTCGCTCAGGTATTCGACGATATCCATGCGCCGCTCGGTGCGCCGGTTTTCCGCCTCCATGGGATACAGCACGATTCGGCCGTCGCCATGCAGGCTGATCCAGTTGTTGGGGAATATGGAGTCCGGCGTCTCCGGCTCAGGCGTGTCTTCGACAATGATGACGTCGATGCCGGCGCGCCTCAGGGCATCGGCCAGCCCGTCGAATTCACGTAAGGCAGCCGCCTGCTGTGCGTCGGCTGAGAGTTCGGATTTGCCCTGAAAACGATTGGACTGCGCGGTAAGCGGGTTGCTCCGGAAGCACACGGGACGAATCATCAGGACGCGTCCTGCAAGTTGTGATTCGGTCTGGATCATCTCGGGTGTCTTTGCAGCAGCGGTGGTGCATTATACGTCGGTGTTCAGCCAAATTCGCAACGCAATCCTGAACCCTGCGTGGGTCTGTTTCCTCTGGGTGGGCGTAACGGTTGGCATTTCACTGATTGCCACGCCAATTCGATTCACGGCGCCCTCGATAACGCGGCCGATTGCACTGGATGTGGGCCGCGTGGTCTTCGCGGCGCTCAACAAGGCCGAGCTGGTACTGCTCGTTTCGCTACTTGTCGTCGTGAGGGTCGCGGGGCTGGCGAGACAATGGTGGGGGCTGTCTGCCTTCCTCGCGCTGGTCGTGCTCGCACAGGGCGTTTGGCTCATTCCGGAACTGAGTGCAAGGACCGACATCATCATCGCCGGCGGCGATCCGCCAGCGTCCCACGCGCACGCGATCTACTCGACACTCGAATTGGCGAAGATCGCCGCTCTGCTGTACTTCGGTTTCGCAACGCTGGCAAAGCGCCATTAATATCAGGCTGCCGCACTCGGACGAGCGGAAACGTCCCGATACCAGCGCATGAGGTGTCCGGCATCGGCCGGAATCCTGATCTTGATCCACGCCGCGAAATCGACGAACACGAGCGCCGAAATATCGGCAATAGAGAAGTCATCGCCGGCGACAAAAGGGCTCGCTCCCAGTCGACCGTCGAGTCGTCGCATGAATTGAGCGACCCGCTGGCGGCCTCGTTCTGCCAGCCCGGGAATTTGCGGGTAGGCATCGGGACCAGGCAGCGCCTTTCCGGACAATCCTTTCGCCGAATTGCGAAAGGCATCCGCCATGGCCAGGAGCCCCTGCTGCTCGACCTTCGCGTTCCACATCAATGCCAACGCCTGTTGTTCCGGGGTCTTGCCAATCAATGCGGGCTCGGGGTGGAGCGCTTCGAGATAGCTGCAAATCGCCAAGACCTCGCTAATGCATTGCCCGTCGTCGAGCTTAAGGACGGGCACGACGCAGTCGGGGTTGATCGCCCTGAAGGCGTCGCCAAATTGCTCACCCTTGCCAAGATCGACCTGCAGCGTGTCCAGCTCGATACCCTTCTCCGCCAGGAATATCCTGACTCTTCTCGGGCTCGGTGCCGTCCGGCAGTCATAGAATTTCAAGTCGGTGTCCTGATCCGATAGTGGGTATCAGTTTTCCAGCTTCTTGGCCGCTGCGAACACGGTCTTTGAACTCTGCTCGAACAGCAGGTATCTCGCCTCTTCGTTCTGTGCCTCATTACGCGGCCAGTCCTTGCCGAGATCGATACCGCGCTGCACGGCGGGGCGCACCTTGAGCGCATCAAACCAGCGCCGCAGATGGGTAAATTTGTCGAGATTATTGCCAAGGCGCCGATACGGCAGCACCCAGGGAAAGCAGGCAATATCTGCGATAGAGTAGTCGCCGGCAAGAAACTCGCGATTCCGCAGCCGCACGTCCATGACGGCCAGCAGGCGATCGTACTCGTCGCCATAGCGTTGCAGGGCGTACGGAATCTTTTCCTTCGCATAGTTCACGAAATGACTGAGTTGTCCTGCCATGGGCCCCAGGCCGCCGGCCTGCCAGAATAGCCACTGCAGAGCATCGAAGCGCGCCGCCTGTTCCCCGGGGAGCAGCATGCCGGATTTTTCCGCCAGGTAGATCAGGATCGCGCCGCCTTCGAAGACGGAGATGCCTGTCTCCGTATCGACGATTGCCGGCATCCGATTGTTGGGGCTGATGCGAAGAAAATCGGGGGAGAACTGATCGCCGGCGCCAATGTCCACCGGCTTTACGTCGTAGTCCAGCCCCACTTCTTCCAGCATCACCGAAATTTTCTGTCCGTTTGGCGTGGGCCAGTAGTAGAGCTCGATCATGCGGCGTTTTCCGATAGGAGTTGTCGCGGGGCGCTCGCCGTGCAGGCGGCTGGCCTCACAGTATATGATGTTTGCCTGCAATCCTCTGCAGGAAACCTCAGGCCAACAATATGACAACAAGCTCGCTCAAACGCCACTCACTGAGTGCGCCGGACTCGCACGACATTCCTGTCTACCTGTGGGAGCCACGAGGCGAACCGACGGCGGTATTCCAGCTTATCCATGGGCTTGGCGAGCACTCGGCACGTTACGAGCGCTTCGCGATTGCCGCCACGGGTCGCGGCTATGCCGTCTGTGCGCACGACCATCGCGGGCACGGCCAGCATTCGACGCATCCCGGTTACTTCGCGCCCGCAAACGGCTGGGAACTGCTGGTGACCGACAGCCACCTGGTTACGCAGTTCTTGCGACAGCAATTCGGGGAGAAGCCCATCGTGCTGCTGGGCCACAGCATGGGTTCTTACATCGCGCAGAGCTATGCAATGCGATACGCAGACGCGCTGAGCGCCCTGATTCTGTCTGGCTCGACCTGGCCGTCCCGCCTGTTACTGCTAGTGGGGCTGACACTTGCGCATCTTCTGTCCTGGCGCCATGGCAAGGCCGGGCAGAGCCCGATACTCGACAAGATTTTTTTTGGCGACTTCAACAAGAGGTTCGCACCCGCCCGCACCGAGCTCGACTGGTTGTCGCGCGAGCAGGCAGAAGTTGACAAGTATATTGATGACCCGCTGTGCGGTGGCCCCTACACCACGGGATTGTGGATCGACCTGTTCGGCGGTCTGCTGCAGATCTCGACGGACGATGCGCTTCGCAAGATCCCTTCGGCCCTGCCCATTCTGATTACCGGTGGCGGCGACGATCCGGTCGGCGGTGCCGACGGGATGAGCGCCCTTTCGGCCCACTATACGGCGACCGGTCACAGCAGGCTGACCACAAGGATCTACGCGGAAGGACGCCACGAAATGCTCAACGAGACCAACCGCGATGAATTCACCGACGACCTGTTGCAGTGGAGTGCCGGGGCGCTGTCGGGTCGGCCACTTGACGCTGAGTAGCCCGGACCTGCGTGTCAGGTTCCTGCCGTCGTACTCGACAAGCCCTGACGCCAACGTCCTGCTAGCTCGCGACCTTCCTCGCGCGTAGATCGGCAGGCAGATAGAAAGAGAGATAGGTCCGGCCTATCGCAGAGGCCTCTTTCAGGCGCTGCTCGCTGATATGACCTTCGGTACGAATCGCGTCGGCGAAAACAACATCACAAAGCTCGGTCAGAAAACCAAGTTTGTGCGACCAGTGCGGCTGGTCCGGTATGACGAAATAGCGATCGAACAGGTCAACGAGCACCTGGCTCATTGCACTAACGGCAAGGCGATAGCTGCCGGGCTGATTGGCGCGCAGTCGCGGCAGGAGTCGCAGCATGTCGGCGGTCGCCGACCAGTAATCTGCGCCGCGCCGAACGACAAAGTCCGCGAGCACGGTCCAGTCCTCGGGTCGAACCTCCGGAGCGCCGCTGCGCAGGAACGCGACGAAATCGTTGACCCATTCCGTTGCGAGGTCCTGGTACAGGTCCTCAATGCCGTCGTAGATTCGATAGGCCGATCCGCGGGATACGCCGGCCGCCTCGAACACGTCGCTGAACTTGAGGCTCTCGCGTTGCCCGTCCAGCATCAGCCGTTGAGCCTCACGCTGCAGTTTGCGTCGATTTTCTCGCCCCCGGGTACGTAACCTGGGAATCTTGTCCGCCGATCTGTTCATCATCCCACCGATAACGCCCTGCTGCGCAATTGTAGCGAACAGTCCGTCCCGATCCAATGAAGCCTGCCCGAGCGGCGGGAGTGCTAATATCCGCCTGCAGGACTCGTACAACGCCGGGGTGATATGGCCACAATCAGCGCTGCGCTGGCATTCGACAGAAGCAGGCAGGAATCGACATGGTAGCGACTCCGGGTATCAAGTTTCTCGATCGCGATCCGCCCGAACAGCCTTTGCACGAGGTCCGCGAATTAGTCTCAAGCCTGTATGGCCTTGCCGGCCGTTTTCGCGCGCTCCAGAGCGAGCGCGATCAGAATTTCCTGGTTGAAACCGAGAGCGGCGAGCGCTTCGTTTTCAAGGTGGCGAACGCCGCCGAGAACAGCGACGTCGTCGATTTCCAGATTGGCGCCCTGAAGCATATCGCCACGACCGCCCCGGCTTTGCCCGTACCACGCCTAGTACCGAACCGGCATGGTCTCGATTCCCAGGAGGCTTTGTTCTCGAACGGCGCCCGTCACATCGTCTACCTGTTGACCTACCTGGATGGCGCCTTGCTGTCGGAATCCTGCAGTGCAACAGATGCCGCGTTTCGCCGTCAGCTCGGCACATTCATGGCGGCGGTGGATGTGGCGTTGCGCGGCTACTTTCATCCGGCCGCCGTTCAACAGCACCCCTGGAATTTCGAGACCTGTTTGCGCCTGCAGCCCCTTGGCGTTCATATCCGCAACAAGCAGCATCGCTCGGAAGTCGACGAAGTGTTCGAGCACATGCGCGACTCTGTGATCCCCAGGCTCCGGAAACTGCGGCACCAGGTGATTCACCAGGACGCGCATGACGACAATATCCTGGTCGATGCGAAGAATCCGACGGCTATTGCCGGGCTGATCGACTTCGGCGACCTGCTGCACGGCACGCTGGTTGCCGAAATCGCCGTGGCCGGCGACGGCGTCTCGCACCTTGGCGATGATATCGTTACGCCGGTCTGCGAAGTCGTCGCCGCGTTCGACGCAGTATTGCCGCTCGACGGCGAGGAAATCGATCTCGTCTTCGACCTTGTTCGCGCCCGCAACGCCATGACGGCGACCATCGCGGCCGCGCGGTCGGTCCTGACACCGGAGCAACCCGCGCATATCGCCTCGCCGCTACGGTTTGTCGAACATTTGCGCGCATTGAACAGTGTCGGGCGGGCCGAATTCCGGCGTCGCCTGAGGGCAGCCTGCCGGTTCCCCACGCACTGCCCGGAATCGCCGGACGAGGCATTGACCCGCGAACAGGAGGACGCGCTCATCCTGTCGCGAAAATCATTGATGGGCCGCAGGACCACCCACTTTTACGACCGGCCGATGCATTTCGAACGTGCCAGCGGACCCTGGCTTTATGCGACCGACGGCCGGCGCTACCTCGACTGCTACAACAACGTGCCCCAGGTCGGGCACTGCCATCCGCACGTGGTGCGCGCAATATCCAGACAGGCGGCCGTGCTGAACACCAACACGCGCTACCTCTACAGCAGTGCCATCGAGTACGCGGAGCGCCTGACCCGCACCCTCGCGCCTCACCTGAGTGCCTGCGTGTTCGTCAATTCGGGTAGCGAAGCCAACGACGTCGCCTGGCAGATGGCCAAACTCGTTACCGGCAAGACAGGCGCGATCATCATGGAAGATGCCTATCACGGCGTAACCGATGTAATTCGCCAGTTTTCGCCGGGTCGACCGGATGCCGTGCTGCCGGCGTTTCTCAAGGGCCTGATTGTCCCCGACCCTTACAGGGGACCCTACCGCGAAGGCGACGCCGGCCTGGTCGAGCGCTATGCTGCGGATGCCGATCGCGCGATTGCCGAGTTGCACGACTCGGGTCACGGGACCGCGGCCTTCATGATCGATTCCGCGCTGTGTTCCAGCGGAGTACCGAACGTTCCGGACGGCTACATGCGAGGTGTCGAAGCGCGCATTCGAGCCGCGGGAGGCCTGATGATTTGCGATGAGGTTCAGTCGGGCTTCGGACGAATGGGGCAATGGTGGGGCCACGAACTTCATGGAATCCGGGCGGACATTGTTACAATGGGCAAGCCTGTCGGTAACGGGCACCCGCTCGGCGTTGTGGTGACGACGGACGAAATTCTCAATCTGTTCATCGACAAGACGCGCCTCTTCAGCACGTTTGGCGGAAATACGGTTGCCTGCGCCGCCGGCAACGCGGTGCTCGATGTTATCGAGCAGGAGGATTTGATTGAGAATGGCAGGAAGATTGGCGAGTACATGCGCAAGGAGATCGAAACGCTCGCGGGCAGGCACGATCTTATTGGCGACGTTCGCGGCCATGGCATGGTATCGGGAGTGGAATTTGTGAGTGATCGAACAACACGTACCCCGGCTACGCGGGAAACCGCTCGCCTGCTCGAGCTTATGCGGCAACGGCAGGTGCTGGTGGGAAGCGAAGGTCGCGATGCCAATATCCTGAAGCTGCGACCCGCGCTTGTATTTCAGAAGCACCATGTCGATCGATTCATTGACGCGCTCGACCACAGCCTGGCCGCCCTGTGAACGTTCGATCCGACCTCGAAGTCGCGCAACAATTCCTGGCTGACAATCCCGATATCGAGATTATCGAAGTCCTGCTCGTCGACCTGAACGGCATGCATCGGGGGAAATGGATTCCACGGCACAAGGTTGAATCCGTTTTTTCCGGCGGCCTGCGCATGGCCCTGACCGGCGTTACACCCGACATCTGGGGCAGAGACGTCGATGCGCTGTGTGCCAGCACCGGCGATGGCGACGGCATTTGCGTACCCAGCGTTGGCACGCTGCGGCGCCTGCCGTGGCTAAAGCGGCCGACGGCACAGATGTACGTGCATCTGACACACGATGGCGAGCCCTGGGGCTACGATCCGCGGGTGGTGTTAGGTCAGATTCAGAAACGATTTCTGGATCGGGGTCTGACACCGGTGGTTGCACCCGAGCTGGAGTTCATGCTGTTGTCCACAGAGCGAGACTCGAGCGGCGTTCCGCTGGTACCGCGAACGCGCCTGGATGGGCACAGCAAGGTTGGCGGACAGCTGTACAGCACGGACATCATGCACGAGTTCGCAGATGTTTTGCATGAAATGCGCGATGCCTGCGACGCCATGGATCTGCGGCTCGATACGCTGGTCAAGGAGCTTGCGCCGGCACAGTACGAATTGAATCAACATCACATCGGTGATGCGCTGCAGGCAGCCGACACGGCGCAGATGCTCAAGCGGGTCATCAAGGGGGTCGCACTGAAGCACGGCTACGTAGCGACATTCATGCCAAAGCCGTTCGCGAATGAAGATGGAAACGGCTTTCACACGCACATCAGCGTCCTGGACGCTGGCGGCAGGAATATCTTCGACGATGGTACGGCGCTGGGCACCGATGAGCTGCGACAGGCGATTGCCGGCCTCTCGGCGACGATGCCCGACCTGATGCTGGTATTCGCGCCGCACCGCAACTCCTACCGACGGTTCGTCGTCGGCTCGCACGTCCCCAGGGCACCGACCTGGGGCTATGAAAACCGTGACGTCGCCTTGCGCATTCCCCTCGGCGACCCAGAAGCGCGGAGGATCGAGCATCGGGTAGCCGGCGCAGATGCCAATCCCTACCTTGTGTTGGCCGCAATCCTCGCGGGCGTTCTGTACGGCCTCGACAGGAAGCTGCAGGCGGACGAGCCCACGACCGAGATCGATATTTACCAGGCCGGCGAACTGGCGGGCGACTGGCTGACGGCGACGCGGGATTTCCAGGAATCGACGTTTGTTGCCGAGTACCTTGGTGCCCCGTTCCAGGAGGCAATGAGCGCCGTCAAGCTGTTCGAGCAGGACGAGTTCAATCGAACGATCACGCCGTTCGAGTACGATACCTACCTGATTTCATCCTGATTGGCGTTCGGAAATAAAAAAAGCCGCTACCTTGCGGCAGCGGCTTTTCATAAATAAATCCTGGCGGTGTCCTACTCTCACATGGGGAGACCCCACACTACCATCGGCGCTGAGCGTTTTCACTTCCGAGTTCGAAATGGGATCGGGTGGTACCCACTCGCTATTGCCGCCAGAAAACCGGTTCAGAAATTGGGGACATTCCTCATTTTTTTCGGCACTTACTGCCTTGTCCCTGATTTCTATAAAAAATGGGGACTGTCCCCATTTTCTTGAATAAATAACAATCTGGAAAATTTCTGACAATCTGAGATTTATCTTAAGCGTCGCATTACATGTCGCATACAACGTCAAACCAAAACGCTTTGGCGTTATATGATCAAGCCTCACGTGCAATTAGTACTGGTTAGCTTCACACATTACTGCGCTTCCACACCCAGCCTATCAACCTCGTAGTCTTCGAGGGCACTTCAGGGAGCTCAAGGCTCCAGGGAAATCTGATCTTGAAGGGGGCTTCCCGCTTAGATGCTTTCAGCGGTTATCCTGTCCGTATATAGCTACCCGGCAATGCCACTGGCGTGACAACCGGAACACCAGAGATACGTCCACTCCGGTCCTCTCGTACTAGGAGCAGCTCTTCTCAAATTTCCAACGCCCACGGCAGATAGGGACCGAACTGTCTCACGACGTTCTAAACCCAGCTCGCGTACCACTTTAAATGGCGAACAGCCATACCCTTGGGACCTGCTACAGCCCCAGGATGTGATGAGCCGACATCGAGGTGCCAAACTCCCCCGTCGATGTGGACTCTTGGGAGGAATCAGCCTGTTATCCCCGGCGTACCTTTTATCCGTTGAGCGATGGCCCTTCCATACAGAACCACCGGATCACTAAGACCGGCTTTCGCCCCTGCTCGATGTGTCTATCTCGCAGTCAAGCACTCTTATGCCTTTACACGCAACGTACGATGTCCGACCGTACTGAGAGTACCTTTGTGCTCCTCCGTTACTCTTTAGGAGGAGACCGCCCCAGTCAAACTACCCACCATACACTGTCCCCGATCCAGATAATGGACCCAGGTTAGAACTCCAAACATATCAGGCTGGTATTTCAAGGTTGGCTCCACGCAATCTGGCGATCACGCTTCAAAGCCTCCCAGCTATCCTACACAAATATGTTCAAAATTCAGTGCAAAGCTGTAGTAAAGGTGCACGGGGTCTTTCCGTCTAGCCGCGGGTACGCTGCATCTTCACAGCGATTTCAATTTCACTGAGTCTCTGGTGGAGACAGTGTGGCCATCGTTACGCCATTCGTGCAGGTCGGAACTTACCCGACAAGGAATTTCGCTACCTTAGGACCGTTATAGTTACGGCCGCCGTTTACCGGGGCTTCGATCAAGAGCTTCGTCCGAAGACTAACCCCATCAATTAACCTTCCGGCACCGGGCAGGCGTCACACCCTATACTTCCACTTTCGTGTTTGCAGAGTGCTGTGTTTTTAATAAACAGTCGCAGCCACCTGGTCACTGCAACCCCCACCAGCTTAGAAAGCAAGTCTCCTCACCAGCAGGGGCGTACCTTCTCCCGAAGTTACGGTACCAATTTGCCTAGTTCCTTCACCAGAGTTTTCTCAAGCGCCTTAGGATTCTCTCCCCACCCACCTGTGTCGGTTTACGGTACGGTTCGGCGTTACCTGAAGCTTAGAAGATTTTCCTGGAAGCATGGCATCAACCACTTTCCGGTACAAAGACCGGTTGTCATCGTATCTCGACATTAAGAACCCGGATTTGCCTAAGTTCTCTGCCTACATACTTTCCCCGGGACAACCAACGCCCGGTAGATCTAGCCTTCTCCGTCCCTCCATCGCAGTAACACCAAGTACTGGAATATTAACCAGTTTCCCATCGACTACACCTTTCGGTCTCGCCTTAGGGGCCGACTCACCCTGCGCCGATTAACGTTGCGCAGGAATCCTTGGGTTTTCGGCGTGCGGGTTTTTCACCCGCATTATCGTTACTCATGTCAGCATTCGCACTTCTGATACCTCCAGCATGCCTCGCAGCACACCTTCACAGGCTTACAGAACGCTCCTCTACCATGCATACAAGTATGCATCCGCAGCTTCGGTACAAAGCTTGAGCCCCGTTAAATCTTCCGCGCGGGCCGATTAGACCAGTGAGCTATTACGCTTTCTTTAAAGGGTGGCTGCTTCTAAGCCAACCTCCTGGCTGTCTGTACCTTCCCACTTCGTTTCCCACTTAGCTTTGATTTGGGGACCTTAGCTGGCGGTCTGGGTTGTTTCCCTTTCCACGACGGACGTTAGCACCCGCCGTGTGTCTCCCATGATTGAACTTCTGGGTATTCGGAGTTTGCATCGGTTTGGTAAGCCGGGATGGCCCCCTAGCCGAAACAGTGCTCTACCCCCCAGAGTTAAACATGAGGCGCTACCTAAATAGCTTTCGAGGAGAACCAGCTATCTCCGGACTTGATTAGCCTTTCACTCCTATCCACAGCTCATCCGATAATTTTTCAACATTACCCGGTTCGGGCCTCCAGCAGGTATTACCCTGCCTTCACCCTGGCCATGGATAGATCGTCCGGTTTCGGGTCTGCTCCCAGCTACTAATTCGCCCTATTCAGACTCGGTTTCCCTACGCCTTCCCTAATTGGTTAAGCTTGCAACTGAAAACAACTCGCTGACCCATTATACAAAAGGTACGCAGTCACCCATAAAGGGCTCCCACTGCTTGTACGCACACGGTTTCAGGTTCTATTTCACTCCCCTCTCCGGGGTTCTTTTCGCCTTTCCCTCACGGTACTAGTTCACTATCGGTCAGTAAGGAGTATTTAGCCTTGGAGGATGGTCCCCCCATGTTCAATCAGGGTTTCACGTGCCCCGACCTACTCTTTGTTGCTCCACAAACTCATCTTTCGTATACGGGGCTATCACCGTCTATGGCCGAACTTTCCAGATCGTTCTACTAGAGTTGTTTGCTTGATGGCAACTGGGCTGGTCCCCGTTCGCTCGCCGCTACTCAGGGAATCTCGGTTGATTTCTTTTCCTGCGGCTACTTAGATGTTTCAGTTCACCGCGTTCGCCTCCTACACCTATGTATTCAGTGCAGGATACTCAGCAAGCTGAGTGGGTTTCCCCATTCGGAAATCCCTGGGTAAGCTCGTTTGTCAGCTAACCAGGGCTTATCGCAGACTACTACGTCCTTCATCGCCTCTTACTGCCTAGGCATCCACCATGTGCGCTTAGTCACTTGACCATATAACCCAAAACATTCTGTTTGACTTGTCTTTTTTCCGTCTGGCTTCGTTGCAACGTTCGCTCAGTCAGTCATGTATTTACATACACTCCCTCCTTCACTCACGTTGCGCCTCACCAGCCGCAAAAAATTCTGCGTCAATCAATCTGCATAGAGATTGG
>CAVOZR010000004.1:0-507500 GCA_963701335.1 uncultured Gammaproteobacteria bacterium | reverse complement strand
CCCGTCCAACGGGGGCTTCGGGCTGCCGCCGGCGTCGACACGAAGGCCGTATTTGCGCCGGAATTGTGGCTATTCAGGCGGCGCCGGACTCGTTCCCGTGATACACCATATAGATATCCGCCCGGGCGTAATCCGAGTCCTGCGGCGGGGTTTCATGGCGGAATCCCGCAGACTCGTACAGAGCCAGCGCTGGAGCAAGGGCACTGTTGGACTCCAGATACAGCCGATTGCCGCCCATTTCTCGGAATCGCTCGATGGCGGCACGAAGCAACTGCCGCCCGATCCCTCTGCCCTGGCAGCCCTCTGTGACCGCCATCTTGGTGAGTTCGAAGATTCCGTCGCCGGCATGCCTGAGGGCCACGGTGCCTACCGCCTGCCCGTCAGCACAGGCGTAGAGCACCGCCCCACCCGGCCTGATGATGCTTTGCCCGGGATTACCCAGAACCTGCCGGTCGATCGGCTCGACCACGAAATACTTTTCGAGCCATTCGATGTTGAGACGCTCGAAAGCATCTCCGTAGCGCTCGGAGTAGTCGACAACCTCCACGCCGTGGCTATTGCCTGGAAGCACGCCAGTCCTTGTACTCCGGCTTGTCCGCGAGCACTTTGAGAAAGCGGTCGCGCCTGAGCGTGGCGGGATCCATCGAGTGTCCGAAATCATCCTCCAGCCGGGCAAGCGCCTCGGTCGCACCGGCATAGTCACCGGCCCGGGTTCTCGCGCGCAACAGCGACCACCAGCTTACTTCCAGCCCAGGCTCACTGGTGGTGGCCTGAAGCGCGTATCTCTCGGACTCCTCCAGCTCGTTCATTGCGAGCGCCGCCGATGATTTCAGCGATTCCGTCGCACCATCGGTCAGGCCGAGACCGGTTTGCAGCGTCGTCAGCGCGTCGATGGCCTCCCGGAACTGCCCGGTCTGGATGTAGTGATTGCTGAGCTGACTGCTGTAAAGCGCCTCCTTCGGATAGGATTCGGTAATAAGCCCCACGGCATTTCCGGCACGGGGACTCTGCGGAAAGACCATCGCCAGTTGCAGATTCAGCCTGAGAATCACCGGCTCTTTCTGCAGCGCGGCGTCGAGGCCGTCGAAAATCTGGAAGAAGCGCTCTGGCTGATTGTCCCGCACCGCCTTGAAGAGCTCGCCGGCCTGAAATATCTGCCCCTCGTCGTAGTTGCGGTTCCCCAGCAAATTGCGCGTTGCCGCTTTGCCGGGCATTGCCATGACCAGCCCTTCCGCCACCTGCCTGGAAAAACGGCTGCCCTGGTAGTAGTCGATCCAGTCGAGGATCAGAATCCTGCCCTTGGAATCAACCCCCAACTCGTAGATGTGATAGGCGTACCGGTACCCCGAGGCGGCATACCGCACGACCGCTCGGCCCTCGCTTCCCTGGAACTGGAAGTCGACGACGGTACCGAGTACGTCGCGCTTGGACTTCGGAAACGAGGACACGAACATGCCCTGAATGGACGTGGCAAAGTCGTTAGAAAAAGCCTGCCTCACCTCCGGTTCGATCATGTATGCACCGTAGATGCGTGCAGTCATGTCCTTTTTCGATATCGCCCGGTTGAAGCGATCAAACGAGTTCTTGTTCAGCCCATCGATGATGGCTTCGAATTGCTGTCGCGTGTCGGCCTGGGCACTTGCCGGGACGGGCATCAGAAGCGCGGCGAAAATTACGGCCGCGGCCAGGTATCGAATCCAAATCATTGCTGAACCTCCGGTTCGGTCATTGCCGCAGCGGGCGCGCGTTGCCGACGACGGCGTCCGTTCAGTTGACACTCACGCGTGCAAACTTGCGTTTGCCTACCTGGAAGACCTTGCTGCTGCCTGCCGCAATCTTGAGCGCTCGATCTTCCACCCGCTGGCCGTCGACCCTCACCGCACCTTGATCGATCATGCGAAAGGCCTCGGAGGTGCTGTTCACCAGGCCCGCACCCTTGAGGATGTATGCGATACCCAGCTGACCCTCCTGCCCGGTCAATTCGACCTCTCGAATCTCTTCGGGCATCGCACCCTGCTGGAATCGGGCGATGAACTCATCTCTGGCCGCCTTCGCCGAAGCCTCGTCATGGAATCTGGCAACGATTTCGAGGCCAAGTTCAAATTTTGCGTCTCGCGGATTCGAGCCCTGTTCGACGGCCCGCTTCAGGCCGGCGATCTCTTCGAGCTTCCGAAAGCTCAATACCTCGAAATAACGCCACATCAGCTCGTCCGAGATCGACATGATTTTGCCAAACATCTCGGCCGGCGATTCCGTAATACCGATGTAGTTGCCGAGAGACTTGGACATCTTCTGGACGCCGTCCAGACCCTCGAGCAGCGGCGTCGTCAGAACCAGCTGAGGCGGCTGTCCGAAGTCCTGCTGCAATTGCCGCCCGACAAGCAGGTTGAACTTCTGATCCGTGCCGCCAAGCTCGACATCCGCCTTCAGTTCCACGCTGTCGTAACCCTGAACCAGGGGATACAGGAACTCATGGATCGAGATCGGCAAGCCGCCAGCGTATCGTTTGTTGAAATCATCGCGTTCCAACATCCGCGCCACCGTGTGCCTCGCGGCCAGCCTGATCAGTCCGGCCGCGTCCATTTTTCCCATCCAGCGGGAATTGAATTCGACGCGCGTCCTGTCCCGGTCGAGAATCTTGAATATCTGCGACTCGTAGGTCGCGGCGTTCGCCTGGATCTCCTCAGGCGACAACGGCGGTCTTGTCGCGTTCTTGCCCGACGGGTCGCCGATCATTCCGGTGAAATCACCGATGAGGAAGACGACGTCATGGCCAAGCTGTTGAAACTGGCGCATCTTGTTGATCAAGACCGTATGGCCGATATGCAGGTCTGGCGCCGTCGGGTCGAAGCCCGCTTTCACGACCAGCGGTCGGCCCAGCTTCAGCTTCGCTTCCAGACCCTCCTCAGGCAGGATCTCATCGGCGCCGCGGCTCAGTTCGGCAATTTGTTCCTTGATACTCGTCATTCGATTTGCCCGGAATTCCTGTTCACTGGCTGCTGGGTCGTTGGCTGCGAGACTGTAGCATCCCCTCGCCTGTTAACACCATGACTTATAACCCTTTTCTTTGACCTGGAAAATAGCGCACGGTAGAGTAGCCACTTCGAACATCCGGGGGCCCAGACTTGACTCGTCCGGTCAGTCCACTACTTCACGATTACAAGCCATCTGCAGCCAAAGCACCGGCAAAAAACAGAGCTCTGCTTTGGTTTGCCGTCGGCCTGGGCCTGCCGTTGATTGGTGTCGCGTTGCTCAACGGGCTACAGAGCAACGATCCGCTTCCAGTCCAACCCGACACGGCCGTGATGACGGCGACAAAACCCACCGGGGCCGAGGCGACTTTGGTCCTCGCAAGCAAAGAACCGGAGGAGCCGGCGGCTGAAGTGGCCGCAATCATGGAACCCGAGCCTGAAGTGCCGTTCGAAACACTCGTCTTGACGGTCGGCCGTGGCGACACCATGGAGAAACTGTTTCGCAAGAACAAGCTGAGCCTCGGCCAGTTGATGACAATTGCCCAGCTCGATGAGGCCAGGCAGCTGTTTCGCAAGATCAAGCCGGGCGACGTCTTCGAAATCACCCACAATGAAGGCGAACTCCTGAGCATCTACTCCGAGTTGAATCTGACCAGCGCCCTGCGGATCGAAAAGGACGCGTCGAGATTTGTCGCGAGCGTGATCGAGCGGCCGGTCGAGATACGCAAGCGGCACGCTTACGGTGTTATCGACTCGTCGCTGTTCGAAAGTGCTGCGGAAGCTGGCCTGTCGGACAAAGTGATCATGAATGTCGCCGGGATTTTCGCGTGGGACGTGGATTTCGTACTCGACATCCGCTCCGGGGACAACTATTACATTCAGTTTGAGGAAATCTGGCAGGACGGCGAGTTCGTCACGGACGGCGAAATCATTGCGGCCGAGTTCAATAACAATGGCCGTTCTATCCAGGCGATTCGATTCAAAGACAAGAACGATCGCAGCGACTACTTCACGCCAGAGGGAAACAGCGTTCGCAAGGCGTTTATCCGCAACCCGGTAGACTTCACGCGAATCAGCTCGAACTTCAACCCGAATCGGCGCCATCCGATCCTGAATACCATACGGGCGCACCGCGGTGTCGACTACGCGGCGCCTCGCGGCACGCCGATCAAGGCGGCGGGCGACGGAAAGGTTATTTTTCGCGGCACGAAGTCAGGCTATGGGAAAGCCGTGATCCTTCAGCACGGCGGCAATATAACGACGCTGTATGCGCACATGTCCGGGTACGCAGACAAAGCGCGGCTGGGCACGCGAGTGCGCCAGGGGCAGACGATTGGCTACGTTGGCGCGACGGGGCTCGCCACCGCAAACCATCTGCACTATGAATATCGTGTCAACGGCGTACACCGCAACCCGCGCACGGTTTCCCTGCCCGATGCCGAGCCGATCGCCGAGGAGTATCGCGAACAGTTTCTTGCGACGGCAAGACCCATCATCCAGGAACTCGAGCAGTTCAAGCGAACCCAGGTGGCGTCCCTCGGTTTCGGCAGCCAGTAGCTCCGGCAACGGTCCCTGGATGCCAGAACATTACATCGGCCTGATATCCGGCACGAGTATGGACGGCATCGACGCCGTACTCGCGGATATTGACAAGTACGCGTTGCAGATCCGAGCGTCGCTCGTGCACGCCTATCCGCCGGAACTCAAGTTCCAGCTGCGTGCCGCCGTCGAAAGACCACAGGCCTGTGGCCTCGATCAGCTCGGCGCCCTGGATCGCCGGGTCGGCGAGTGTTTTCGTGACGCCGCCCTGGCCGTCATTTCGGAATGCGGCATCGATCCGGCCGATGTCGTGGCCATTGGAAGTCACGGCCAGACCCTGCGCCACCAGCCGCTCGGAGACCAGGCCTTTTCTCTGCAGATTGGTGACGCCGCGACGATTGCCGAGGGTACCGGCATAACCACCGTGTCGGACTTCCGGCGCGCCGATATCGCGGCAGGAGGCCAGGGCGCACCGCTGGTCCCGCCGTTTCATGCGTGGCTGTTCGGTTCGGGGACTACGCATCGCGTGGTGCTCAACCTGGGCGGCATCGCAAACATTACCGTGCTGCCGGGCGACAACGCGGCCGTCGCCGGTTTCGACACGGGCCCCGGCAACACGCTGCTCGATGCCTGGATAAGCGGGCAGCGAAGTCTGCCCTACGACTGCGACGGCCAGTGGGCGGCGAGCGGCAAGGTCATCGGCCCCCTGCTGGACGCCCTGCTTGCGGACCCATACTTCGAGTCGCCACCGCCGAAAAGCACCGGATTGGAGCATTTCAATCTTGACCGGCTCCGCGGTCTCCACGCTGACAGGGAAAGACCGGTCGACGTGCAGGCGACACTGAGTGAGCTGACGGCAGCAACCGTGTCACGAGCGATCGTCGAGCATGCACCATTGACGGCCGAGGTCTACGTGTGTGGTGGTGGCGTCCATAACCTGGATTTGTTGTCACGATTGAAAACGCGCCTCCCCGGCAAGGCCGTCAAGAGCACATCGGAACTCGGTCTTGACCCCGATTGGGTGGAAGCTGCCGCGTTCGCCTGGCTCGCAATGCGAACAACGAAGCAGCAGGCGGGTAACCTGCCAAGTGTGACGGGGGCCAGTCACAAAAAGATCTTGGGCGCGATACACTACGCCTGACATGAATACGCCCTACATCAATCGCGAGCTCAGCCTGCTCGAGTTCAACCGACGCGTGCTGGCACAGGCACAGGACCCCGACGTGCCGCTGCTGGAACGCTTGCGTTTCCTTTGTATCAGCTGCACCAATCTCGACGAATTCTTTGAGATTCGCGTGGCAGCATTGAAGCAGCGCATGGAGCTCGGCGCCCCCGCGCAGGGGCCGGAGCAGGTACCGGCGCAGGTGTTGTTCGACGAACTCTGCCCCAGGGTCGCCGAGCTCATTGGCCAGCAGTACCAGCTGCTCAACGAGGTCATGTTTCCGGAACTCGACAAGGCGGGCGTTTGCTTTGTGCAGAGCGACGATTGGGACGAGAAGCAGCAGGCATGGTTGAGCGACTATTTCGACCAGCAGGTGGTGCCGGTCTTGACGCCGCTCACTTTCGACCCGTCTCGTCCGTTCCCCAGAATACTCAACAAGAGCCTCAATTTCATAATACGGCTGCACGGCAAGGACGCGTTTGGCCGGCGCCGGCATCGCGGTATGCTGCAGGCGCCTCGATCGTTGCCGCGCATCATCCGGCTGCCGGATGAATTGAGCCAGCCCGGCCAGCATAATTTCGTATTTCTGTCGTCGATCATTCGCGTGCACGTCGACCGCCTGTTTCCGGGATTGGTCGTGGGCGGCTGTTATCAGTTCAGGATTACTCGAAACAGCAATCTTTATGTCGACGATGAAGAGGTGAATGACCTGGTTCGCGCTCTGGAAGGCCAGCTCGAGGCGAGCCGATACGGCGCGGCTGTGCGTATCGAGATCGGCGCCGGCTGCCCCGAGGATTTGCAGCAATTTTTGCTGGACCATTTCAACCTTCAGGAGCCCGACATGTACCTCGTCGAGGGTCCGGTCAATCTGAATCGAATGGCGACGGTCTGCAATATCAGTGACCGTCCGGAGCTGCTTTACAAGCCATTCACTCAGGGCCTGCCGGAAGAGTTGCTCAGTAATGAGGACATCTTCTCGATTCTCGCAAATAAGAATGTCCTGCTTCATCATCCTTATCAGTCGTTTGCACCGGTCATCGATTTCCTGTCGACGGCGGCCGCCGATCCGGATGTACTCGCGATCAAGCAAACGCTCTACCGGACCGGCGCCGATTCACCGATTGTCGATCACCTGGTGATGGCGGCACGATCCGGAAAAGAGGTGACCGTTATTATCGAGCTGATGGCCCGGTTCGATGAGGCGGCCAACATCGCGCTGGCCAACCGCCTGCAGGAAGCAGGCGCCCACGTCGTGTACGGCCTGGTGGGATTCAAGACACATGCCAAGATGATGCTGATCGTGCGACGCGAGTCGGACCGCCTGGTTCGCTACGTACATCTGGGTACCGGAAACTATCATCACGCGACGACCTCGGTTTATACGGACTATGGTTACCTAAGCAGCAGCCAGCGGCTCGGCGAGGACGTACACAAATTGTTTCTGCAACTAACCAGTCTCACCGAAGCCAGTGACCTGACGCGCATGCTGGCATCGCCCTTCAATCTCTTCGAGGCGCTGATTGAAAAGATCGATCGCGAAATAGGCCATGCGAAGGCCGGCAAGAGCGCACGCATTGTCGCCAAGGTCAATTCCCTCAATGAAGCACAACTGATCGACAAGCTCTACGCGGCTTCCCAGGCAGGCGTAAAGATCGATCTCATCGTGCGAGGCATCTGTTCCTTGCGTCCAGGCGTAGAGGGCCTGTCAGAAAACATTCATGTGCGCTCGATCGTCGGCCGCTTCCTCGAGCACTCACGTGTTTACTACTTTCTGAATGACGGAAACGAGGAGTTCTACTGCGGCAGCGCCGACTGGATGGACCGGAGCATGTTCCGACGAAACGAATCCTGCTTTGAAATCCGTCAGAAAGCGATGAAAGAACAGATCAGGCACGATCTCGAGCTTTTTCTGAAGGACAATTGCCAGGCCTGGGTGCTGAACGGGGATGGCAGCTATGTGCGCCTGACACCCGGCGACGACGAGCGCATCTCGGCGCAGGAAACCTTCCTCGAGGAACTCGCCGCTCCGCGCTAATTACCACTCACGGCGACTGGCTGAGAACCCGCAGCCTGTAGCCGACGTCTCCCAGAAATTCCTGCTCACGCTCGAGATCAGCAACGGTGAGCGGGTTGTCGGAAAGCCAGTCGGCATCGAATTTCAACTCGATCGACTCCCCATCCACGGTAATACCGAGCGCCGGCGCCGCGTCGGCGCTTCGGCCGCGATTGAGCAGTACCGCAATTCGCAGCAGGATGGCCAGGCGCAAGGCTGACGTTCGCCAGGCCTTCGGCAGGGACTTGATCTTGTCCGCGTCGAGGCGATGCCGCTGCACGCCGATCAGGAACGCGAGGTAGCGCTGTTCCGCCCTGGGAAAACCCGGCATGTCGGCATATTCGGCGATATAGGCGCCGTGGCGCTGGAAGCCGTCGTGCGAGATATCGAGACCAATCTCATGCAGGCGCGCGGCCCAATCCAGCACGCGTGTCTCGAATTCCGTTTGCAGACCCCACATTTCGGCGCACTGCCGATGCAGCAGCGCGGCTGTTTCGGCGACACGTTTGCCCTGCTCGGTATCGACGTGATAGCGCGAGGCCATCGCAATCACGGTGCGCTCGCGCGCATCCTCATGCTGCAGACGGCCGAGCAGATCGTAGAGCAGACCCTCGCGCAGAGCGCCGTCGGAAACCTGCAATTCGTCGATCCTCAACACGTGCATCAGCTCGGCAAGGATCGACAAGCCACCCGCCCACACCTGCGCGCGCCGCTCGGACAACCCCGGGAGCACGAGCTTGTCGATGCTGTCAAATTCGAGCACCCTGTCGATGAGCTTGTCCACGGCATCGGCGGTCAACCCGGACTCGCTGATGCCGAGCTGCTGTGCCACATCATGGGTAGCACGAATCGTGCCGGACGTACCGATCGTCTCGATGCTGGCGGGATTGCGAAAAAACGCCTTCACGGGCCGAAGTTCCAGCCGCGCCGCCATGCGCGCCTTGTCGAAAGCTTCGCGACTGAGCCTGCCGTCAGCGAAGAAGCGTTCCGTCATGGAGACACAGCCCATGTTCAGACTCTCGAGTGCTCTTGGCTGCGCAGCGACACCGAGAATAAGCTCGGTACTGCCGCCGCCAATATCCATGACCAGTCTCAGGCCATCGGTGGGCGGCGTGCTGTGCGTGACGCCGTTATAAATGAGGCGCGCTTCCTCGATTCCGGAGATGATTTCTATCGGATGACCCAGTGCTGCCTCGGCCTCGCTCATGAACGTCGAGTCCTCACGCGCCCGCCGGATGGTGCTGGTTCCGGCCGCGCGAACGTTACCGGCGCGCATGTCGCGGAGTCGTTCGCCGAAGCGTGACAGGCAGGAGATAGCGCGTTCGCGGGCATCGTCACGAATATCGCCGGTAGCAGACAGCCCTTCTGCAAGCCGCACGGTTTCGCGAATTCGGTCCAGGATAGCGAGCTGGCCATGCCGCAGCTCGCCGACGATCATGTGAAAGCTGTTTGAGCCCAGATCAACGGCAGCAATGATCTCTGGTGGAGCAATCTCAGACTGTGAAAGAGGATCCGCAGCCACAGGTTGTTTGTGCATTTGGATTCCGAATGATGAACTGCGCTCCCTGGAGATCTTCCTTGTAGTCGATCTCCGCCCCCATGAGGTACTGCACGCTCATCGGGTCGATCAGAAGCATGACACCCTGGTTCTCCACCTGGCTGTCACCATCCTCGACTTCCTCGTCAAACGTAAATCCGTACTGAAATCCGGAACAACCCCCGCCCGAGATGAACACGCGGAGCTTGAGATTGGGGTTGTCTTCCTCGGCGATTAGTTCGCCCACCTTGGCAGCCGCCGCGTCCGTGAATATGACGCTGGGTGGCGAAGGTGGTGCCTGTGTTGCTGCAGTTGCCATGATTGACTCTTCCTGATTAGCTGAACCGACTAGGACGTCTCGGCGGCGATATCGGCCGACTCGTCAATGCGCGTCGTTTGCTCCAGCAGCGGAACCTGCCCCTCCGGCTGATGCACTAGCTTGCCGTTGATCTCCGCGCCAATAGCCATTTCGATGAGATTGTAATACACATTGCCAATGACACGCGCCGTCGGCCCGAGTTCCACCCGCTGACTGGCAAATACGTCGCCCCGGACGATGCCATTCAAATAGACATAAGGCACGGTAACGCCGCCTTCAACCGTGCCGGTGTCGATAATAAACAGCTCCGAATCCGTGTCAGGATCGGCCGTCACGCCGCCCTTGACCAGCCCTTCGACATGACAGCGGCCGCGAAAATGCAGGTCGCCGCTGACTTTCGTGTTGGAACCCACGAGGGTCTCCGTCCTGGTGTTTCTGTGCTGCTTCTTGCCGAACATCTATTTGCTTCTCCAATACACGATTCCCGGCCGCGACACCGATCAGCCCCGGCTCGTCGTCCAGTCATAGCTTTCCTCGATACTCTGTATCGACCGGGTTTTCGACCGCACTTCAACACGAATGCGCGCCGGTGTGAAGCCGTCCGGCAGGATGAGCTGTCGGTCGAAGTCCTGAAAGTAGCGAAAAGAGAAAGGCCAGTCCGCTTCTGCCTCTTCAGGAATCAGCTGCTGCAAGGTATACACGGCCTGCACGCCATCCTGGCTGCCTTCGACGCTGAGCGCCACATCGCCGGATACCTTGCGATCATGCTGCATGGCCTGCACCAGCACCAGCCGCAAATTGAATTCCCGTTCCGCGTTGCCCCGGGTCAGCTTGAGATCCTGCACTCGCAGACCTGAATTGCCGTCTTTTGGCGACACAATGCCCCGATAGAAAGCGATTGCATCGCGCTGCTCCTGTATCTTGCCCTGCAGCGACATCAGGCTCTTTTCAACCTCCTTGTACGCGGCCCGGTCGATCTCCCGATGCGTTTCGAGCAGCGCGACGTCCTGTTTCAGCCCTTCAATCTCCTCGTCGAGCGTCGTGATGCGTTCGGCGTAGGCCTGACGCTCCCTGGCAACGTCGACAATATCGTAACCAGCTGAAATACGGCCAAATTCGAAAATCAGGTAGCCGCTAATCGCAATCAGCAGAAGCACGACGCTGGTCAGCAACCAGTTCCGTCGGTTCGTGTGCGTTCGATGAGAGTTGCTGGCCACAGCGCTTCATTATCCGGCTTTGGGCAAAAGAGACGTTATGTTACGCGGTGGACCGGTCAAACAGAAGTGCACCAGGTCACGGATTGCCAGTCTCGTCAGCCGGACGCATCGACCGCGCGATGTCTTTTTCAAAGGCTGCGCGCCAGCGTTTTGGCCACCACCGCGGCCTCTGCGGCATGCCCTCCGGAAAGACCGCCGGCCCGAGTTCGTACAATGCACGCGCGTAGACGCGGCGCTTGAAATAGATTACCTCATTGACGGGCCGCCAATACGGAACCCAGCGCACGCGATCGAATTCAGGCTTGTTGCAGCGATCGAAACGGACCCTGCTGACATCGGAGATGAGTCGCAGTATGAACCAGCGCTGTTTTTGTCCGATGCAGAGTGGCTTGCTGGAGCGACGGATAAATTTTTCCGGCAGGCGGTAATGCAGCCAGTCACTGGTGACACCAAGCACGTCTACGTCGCAGGCCTCGAGACCGACTTCTTCGTGAAGTTCACGAAACATTGCATCGAGAGGATCTTCGCCTTGAAGCATCCCACCTTGCGGAAACTGCCAGCCCTTGGCACCAACACGACCGCCCAGCAATAGCTTGTTGTCGTCGTTCGCAAGGATGATGCCCACATTGGCGCGGAACCCGTCGGCGTCTATCCAATCGTTGCCCATTGCAACCGTACTAAAACTCTTACTGCCGTTTACTTTACACTATCCTTCGGCAATCGCCCCAGGAGAATTTCGTTGTTCGCAGGCCGCAAGGCAGTGCTGTTTCTGGTCCTGCTGCTGATCGTCGCTGCTT
This sequence comes from uncultured Gammaproteobacteria bacterium, assembly GCA_963701335.1. Taxonomy (GTDB): domain Bacteria; phylum Pseudomonadota; class Gammaproteobacteria; order Steroidobacterales; family Woeseiaceae; genus UBA1847. Next base: position 495,904 of record CAVOZR010000004.1, on the reverse strand, counting down.
CGTTCTTTGTTGCACTCGCCTCGGGCAGCGCCGAGGTCAGCCTGTCCGAGATGCTCGGCGCGTTACGTGGCGATGCGACGACCCAGGTACGCGCGCTCGTCATCGAGCTGCGGCTACCCCGGGCCATGACGGCTTTTGCGGTTGGCGGCCTGCTGGCGGTCGCCGGTGTTCTCATGCAGGTGCTGTTGCGAAACCCGCTCGCCGAACCCTACATACTCGGCAGCTCTGGCGGCGCGGCCGTTGCCGCCCTCCTCGCGATGCTGCTCGGGTTCGGGAGTGCCGCGGTCGACCTGTCGGCATTCGGCGGCGCAATGGCGGCGACGCTGCTGGTGTTCTCTATTGCGCACGGTACGGGCAGCTGGACTCCGGCACGCCTGCTGTTGACGGGCGTCGTGCTGGCCGCCGGATTCAGCGCAGCAACAACGCTGATTCTCGCGTTGACACCCGATCAGAACCTTCGCGGTATGCTTTTCTGGCTGATGGGCGACCTGAGCTTTGCCTTCGAGCCTGCTCGCTGCCTTTGGCTACTCGGCGCACTCGTCGTCACCGGAACGCTGGGCGCCCGGCATCTGAACGTGCTGTCGCGCGGCGAGTTGCAGGCATCGATTGTCGGCCTTCCCGTTCGCGGGGCGCGCTACCTGATATTTGCTGCAGCGGCGCTGGCAACCGCTGTTTCCGTTACGACCGTTGGCGTCATCGGGTTCATCGGCCTGGTCGTTCCACACCTGGTACGACTGGTCGCCGGGAGCGACCATCGCGTGGTATTACCGGCGTCGGCGCTGGCTGGCGGCGCCCTGCTGGTGGTGGCGGACACGATGGCACGTACGGTGATGGCGCCACGACAGTTGCCAGTCGGAGCGCTGACTGCCGCAATTGGCGTGCCACTGTTCCTGGTGCTGATGAGCCGTGTCCGTCAGGAACGCTACCGGTAGCCGGCGCGCTCGACGAGTAGCCTGGCTTCCTCGCCCCGCCAGCCGGCGAGCCCGATGTTCTTGCCGTTCGATAACTCAGGCTCGCCCACCGGGTAAGACCTCAGCATCCACTCCACCAGCGTCTGCGCCGACTCCGCTTGCCCGGCGTGCCGGGCAATGCCGATCGCATCGATATCGAGATACAGCGGACTTGGCGAAATTTTCGAAAAACCCTCTGCACCGCCCTGGGCGGAAACGATCGCATACTGACAGCGTCCGGCTCTCAATGCGTCGATGAGCTGCGACTGGGTCGCATACGGTGATGCCGCCAGGTTTCGCACCCAGGCACGCACCATTCGTTCGGCCGGTTTCACGCCAATGTCCTCGACGAGCATCGCGATAAGCGCACGGTTCGCTGGCAGCTCGGAGGAAGTAAGGCAGACCTTGCCCCGCAGCCCGGACCTCGCAAGATCGCTGTAGTCCTTCACGGTCGTGTCCGTCGCACCTGGCGTGGCGCCAATCATCGCGTAACGGACATCGATCGCCGCCCACATGCGATCGGGGTCCTTCAGCACCGACGGCAACGCGGCGAAAGCCGACGAAGTAAGGGGCCGCAGCGCGCCTTCGTCGCCGGCCCGCCAGATATCACTGACGCCGGACGTAATCAGCACATCCGCCGCCGGCGTCCCCTCGTTCCTGATGACGCGGTCGGTGTTGGCTGCACTGTCCGCCACCTTCAGCGTGACCGGTATCCGGGTCTCGGCACTGAACGCCGCAAACGCTTCGAGTAATCCCGGTTCCTGTTCGGCGCTGGCATAGACGACCACCGGCGCGGGAGGCGGCCCTGGATCGCCCGAGTTGCAGGCGGCGATAGCGATAGCGCTCAGCAGCAGGCCTGTGGAAAGGGATTTCACGCGGCCTCCACGACCACCCGATCGCGGCCGGCCGATTTCGCGGCATATAAAGCAACGTCGGCTCGCGCAATCAAGGAGTCACCGACAGTCTTCAGGTCATCGGCGTCCGGGGGCGGCTGCACCTCCGAAATTCCGATCGACGCCGTAATAGTAACCGTGTCACCGCCCGGGAGTTCGATGGGCATACTCGACACAGACTCGCGGATGCGCTCGGCAAGCAACTTCGCGGAATCGACATCGGTACCCGGCAACAGCACGATGAATTCTTCGCCGCCATAGCGTGCGGCGACATCGCTGGCGCGAACCTGCGACTCTATCCTCTGTGCGATCTCGCGCAGCACGACATCGCCGGCCGCATGCCCCCAGCTGTCATTCACCCGTTTGAAGTAATCGATGTCCAGCATCAGGCAAACGACCCGAGTGCCGTCGCGTCGCGCACGCGCCAGTTCTTCGGTTAGCCGCAGGCTGAGATAGCGGCGATTGTGCCAGCCGGTAAGTACATCCGTGAATCCGCTGCGCATAAGGCGCGCGCGATTTATGGAATTCTCGATACAGAAAGACGCTATGACACCGAGGTGCGCAAGAAAATCGGTGGCATGCGAGGCAGTGAAGCGCTGCGGATCCGCGCTGCACAGATTGATACTTCCAAGCAGCTTCTGGCGATGCGTCAGGGGGATCATCGCAATACTCCCGCAATCACCGGCCCCGGGGCAGATGAGTTGATGGTCGCAATGCTGGTACGGGCCGAGCCAGGGTCTTTGCAGCGAAATAAATTGCGGGGCGAGTCCGGTCATCGACTCGACCACGAGCAGATTGGGGAAATCTTCAGCGGGCGTGCCGTTGGCGAGCAGCAGGTGGCGAATATCATGGTCCGGATCGCACAGCACCAGGCTGACATACTCCAGAGCGTAGCTGACGCGCAGGCCCTCCGTCAGTGCGTAAATCAGGGCGTCGAGCGTGTCGGCCTGCAACAATCGCAGCTCGCGCCGATGCGTGCGCTTCATTTTTTCGTCGTTACTCGCGATCGCGGCAGTCATCGCCTCGAGCTTGTCGCGCAATGCGTCCAGCTCTACGGTGAGTTCCTCGACAGACGCCATGCGCTCAGCCCCGCAATGCCAGGTAGTCGCGGCCTTTCTTCATCAGATCGACAAACGCCGCTTCATCCCCGCCGGCCACCGTGTTGCGAATTCTGTTCGCGGCGTCACAAAGCGCATCGAGTGGGCCAAGCCCGAATTTGTTCAGATTCTGAATCTCGAAGTACAGGTGCGGGTTGTCGCCGGCAACGGCAGCGGATACCAGCAACTGCGAATCGAATGTTGTCGACGACATTTGCGCCAGCCTGGGCGCGGCCTCGCCACTTTCAGCGAGGGCCGTAAAGAACGCAATGTTCAGGGCATGTGACAGTCCGAGGACGTAGGCGATGAGTCGATCGTGATCCTCGAGACTCATGTCGATCTGCTCAACCATGGTCGAGGCAAAAAGTGCCTTCGCGGCTGCGGTTGCTTCATGGTCACCGACGTCACAGAAGATAAGATGCCGGCCTGACAGCAGTCTCGTGTCAGGCCCGTACATTGGGTGCAGGGAGGTCACTCGACAACCCGATCGCTCGAGTTCCCGGAGTCCGTCCATCAGCGGCGACTTCAGGCTGCCGATGTCGAACACCAGTCCTTTCGGTCTGAGTACGGCCAGCTGCGCGAGAATTCGGCCCGACACGGCCAGCGGCGCGGCGACGACGATGTAGTCGAAATCCACGCCGGCGTCCGTCCAGTTGCTGAAACGACCCGGCCCGTCGGCGACCGAGGTATCGGCTACGGTGGTCTCGAAACCCTGCGATGAAAAAAAGTCGACGAACCAGCGACCCATCTTGCCGGCACCACCGATGACGAGCGCGCGACGACCATTGCCCTTTCCTTCCGCAATGACCCGGTCACGCTCCTGGCTCTCGAGGGAGGTGAGGATCAGCTGTTGCAGCAGCCCTTCGACCAGGTCGGGATCGACGCCGAGCTCCGCCGCCTGTTTGCGACCCAGGTTCAGCACTTCTTTCTCTCGTGCGTAGTCGCGCGTACCGGCCCCGCTGCTGCGCTTGCTTTTGCCAATCTCACCGACGATTCTTTGCCGTTCGGCGATGAGTTCGACAAGACGCCGGTCCACGGCTGAGAGGTTCTGGCGCAGTTCGTCAAGAGTCATGTTCAGGGCGTTTTTTTGATTACACGGGGTGTCCTGTTTTACAGCAGACGCGTTCGTAGTGAAAGCCGGCCCGAAGCTTTTCGGGCCGGTTTAGTCGTCAGAGTCACACCGTGGCTAGCGCGTATGTCCGTAACGCCGCCTCCGCTCACGATGAACATTGGCGTAACCGTCGTAGTACCTGGCAAGGCGATCGGCACGACGGTGCCCTCTCTGCTCGACGTTCTCCCAGCGGTAGATGCTGAACAGACGGTGCCAGGTCAGGTGTTTGTGCTTTCGCAGGGGAGTGTGCTTGTACCAGTGACGAAAGGCCTTGTCTCGCCTGAGCCAGCGCGGCATGGCATGCGTGCGCCTCACGTCATACCGATAGTAGGTTGACGGCTCGTACGAGAATCGCACCTCGGTATGAGCGGCCGCCTCGGGAGAGCCCAGAAACAGCAGCCCACCGGCTGCGATCGCAACTGCAATAATCTTGTTCATATCAGTCTCCTGTTCCATATCCATGCTGCGGCCCCACCATAGGCCGCCGAACATGAACCAGAAATGAAGACAAGCTATTGTTTTTAATACAATTATGAACGAAACGTGAACGACGGTCATGCTGCGGCCGAGTGCTGACTGTCGCGGCCCCCGCAATCATGCGAATATTCGCAGGGATCGTCTGATCAGAGCTTCCTTAACTATCACCACTCGAATTCGGGGTAATCAAACAATGAAGACACGCGCTGCCGTTGCCTGGGAAGCAGGCAAACCTCTTGAAATTGAGATGCTGGACCTCGAAGGCCCGAAATCCGGTGAGGTACTGCTGCGAAATATTGCCACCGGCGTTTGCCACACGGATGCGTTCACGCTTTCCGGGGAGGATCCGGAAGGCATTTTCCCGTCGGTACTCGGACATGAGGGGGGCTCGATCGTCGAAGAAATCGGTCAGGGTGTGACCTCCGTCTCCGTCGGCGACCATGTAATTCCGCTGTACACGCCGGAATGCGGCGAGTGCAGTTTCTGCACCTCCGGAAAGACCAATCTCTGCCAGGCCATTCGCGTCACGCAGGGCCAGGGCCTGATGCCGGACGGCAGCTCGCGCTTCTCGCATAACGGCAAGACCGTTTACCACTACATGGGTACGTCCACCTTCAGCGAATACACGGTGCTGCCCGAAATAGCCGTTGCGAAAATCAGCAAGTCCGCGCCACTGGAAAAAGTCTGCCTGCTGGGCTGTGGAATCACGACCGGCATCGGCGCGGTTCTGAACACTGCGAAGGTAGAGCCCGGCTCGACGGTCGCCGTTTTCGGGCTCGGTGGCGTGGGCTTGAGCGTCATCCAGGGCGCTACGATAGCGAAAGCCGGCAGGATCGTGGCCATCGACATTAACACCGACAAGTTCAAACTGGCGAAGCAGCTCGGCGCGACGGACACCGTCAACCCCAAAGACCACGACGCAGCGATCCAGGATGTTATCGTCGAGCTTACAGGCGGCGGAGTGGACTATTCATTCGAGTGTGTCGGCAATACGAAGCTGATGCGCTCCGCGCTCGAGTGTTGCCACAAAGGATGGGGCGAATCGGTAATCGTCGGCGTCGCGGGTGCCGGCCAGGAGATTTCAACGCGGCCGTTTCAGCTCGTTACGGGGCGCGTCTGGCGCGGAACGGCTTTCGGCGGATGCAAGGGCCGCTCACAACTGCCCGGCATGGTAGAGCAGTATATGGATGGCGACATAAAGATCGACGAGTTCATCACTTACACGATGCCACTCGAGGACATCAACAAGGCTTTCGACCTGATGCATGAAGGCAAAAGCATTCGCTCCGTTATTCACTTCTGAAGGCGGTCTTCTTATCCAAAAACGGCTGGAATCGCATTGACCCGGATTGCTGTTGCGACAACGTCGCAGTTAGCGGCCGACGCTGCCCAGGAAATTGCCAGTCTCGGCGGTAATGCGGTCGACTGCGCGCTTGCGGCTGCGTTGTTTTCCATCAATACCGAACCCGGCGTTTGTGCTCTGGCGGGCAGCGCATTCATTACCATCTGGAGCGCCGGCGCGCATCCGGTGACGATCGACGGTAATGTCGCCGTTCCCGGACGCGGTCTTGCCGAGGAACAACGCGGCCACGGTGCCGTCGAAGTGACCCTCGCCTACGGCGGCGGAATAACGACGCTGGTCGGACCTGGCTCGATCGCGGTGCCGGGAACGCTGGCGGCGATGCAACATGCCTGGCAACGGTATGGCAATGCCTCCTGGGCAGATATTCTTGCGCCGACAATACGAGCCTGCCGCGAGGGCTTTCCGCTTTCCGGCGCGTGCCGCTATTACCTCGGCTATTCCGGCGACAGCATTTTCAATCGCAGCCCGGACGGACACGGAGCGCTGCATCACGCCGACGGATCCTTGCTCGACGTCGGTGAAACCGTAGTCGTGCCACATCTGGCCGACACCCTTGCCGCGATCGCGAGCGAAGGCGCGCGTATTTTCTACGAGGGCGAAATCGCCACTGCAATCGCGCGCCACTGCGAGGAAGGCCAGGGCATGCTGACGCTCGACGACCTGAAGAACTACCGGGCGATAGAGCGATCGCCCATCAGGACTGAAGTCGGGGGCTGGTCAATAGCCAGCAACCCGCCACCGGCCGTCGGTGGCAGCATGCTGGCCGCGATGCTGCTGGCCTGCAGCGATCTCTCGGGCAATCGGTGGAGCCGCGAAAATATCGCGCAGCTGGTCAACTCGCAACGCGCCTGCCTCGAATTTCGCAGGCGCAACCTCGACCTCGCTGACGACGTGCAGTCCGAGGTCGAGCGCCTGCTGCAAACTGCCAGGAATGGCCAACTGCGATCGCGATGGACGTCCGCATCCACGGTACATACCTCGGTAGTCGACATCGATGGCAACGGCTGCGCGATCACGGCCTCGTCCGGCTATGGCTCCGGGGAAATGCCGGCAGGAACAGGCCTGTGGCTGAACAATTGCCTGGGCGAAATAGAGCTGAATCGACGCGGCCTTGACGCCGGACCAACGGGTTCGAGACTGCCCTCCAACATGGCCCCGAGTGTCGCGCGCGGGGATGGCGCCGTGCTGGCCGCCGGGTCTCCGGGCGCCGACAGGATTACAACGGCCCTGCAACAATTCCTGATCAACTACCTGCTCCTGGAGATGCCACTGGCGGAGGCCATCGCCCATCCGCGCGTACACATCGATACCAGTGGCGAAAGCCTGCGGCTGATGTCGGAACCCGGCCTCGACCTCCCGGATTTCGACTTGCCGGTAACCGTTTTTCCCGGTCTGGCGATGTACTTCGGCGGGGTTGGCGCCGCGCTATGCGATCCTGACCTGGGCCTGCAGGCCGCGGCGGACCCCCGGCGCGAAGGCGGCATTTTCGTTTCTGCCAGGTGATGAATAAGCACCCCGGCGTACTTGCCGTTGTCGCCCTCGCGGTGTTCCTGGCATCACCGCTTGCGGCGCAGCAAACGCTTACGCGTGGCGGCTCGTTCTCGGCGGACATCGCTCACGACGGTCGTATTGCGATCGACCTTGCCGGCGACATCTGGATCGTGCCGGCCGGCGGCGGCAAGGCCATGCCCGTAACGAGCAACCTGAAGACGGCACAGCGGCCCCGGTGGTCGCCCAGCGGCTCCCGGATCGCGTACCAGGCTATATCGCTCGGGGTCACCGGGCTGTTTGTTTATGACTTCGCGACCAGACAATCGAGCAGCATCAGTCGCGGCGGTTCCTTCGACATGCGCCCGGCCTGGCATCCCGACGGCGAGCGCATCGTCTATTCGTCGGACGCGACGGGTGAGGGTTTTGATCTGTGGGAGGTCGATCTGCGCTCAGGCCTGCACTGGCGGCTTAGCGATCGCCCTGGCGACGAGACGGATGCCGACTGGTCGTCGGACGGCCGCGACCTCGTTTACGTGCACCAGAAAGACGATACCTGGTCGTTGATACTGCGTCGTCGCGGACTGCCGGAGGAAACCCTGGTTTCGACACGCGACAGGATCGCCGGTCCCTCATGGCGGCCGGACGGCAGCCTGATCACCTTTGTTCGTGAGGGCAATCCGGCGAGGAGCATCGATATGGTGATTCTGTCAGAGCCGCGTCTCGTTAGAAAATACACGAGTGGCGAGGAATTCGGGCTGGGCCCGATTAGCTGGCAGGACCGGCACCGCATGCTCTACACGGCCGGCGGCGCCCTTTGGCAACGCCTGTTCAATTCCTGGACATCTTCGCCGCTTCCATTCGAGGCAACGCTTAAGGACGCCAGGTCAGCGATACCCGCACAGACGGTGACGCGCCGACCGCTGCCGCCTGTCGACGAACCGCCTGGCCGCCTGGTTATTCGGGCCGCGCGCCTGTTTGACGGCCTCGGCGGGGGCTATCAGATCGACCGCGACATCGTCATCGACGGTGGCCGAATCACGGCCGTCGAGCCGCACGCCGACCGACCGGGTTCGATGTCAATCGATATGGGGGACCTTGCCGTGTTGCCGGGCTACATCGACACACACGGCAATCTGTCACGACTGCTCAGCCGCTTCGGCGATCAGGCGGGCCCCATTGTGCTGGCAGCCGGTGTAACGACTCTGGTTGCCCGGCACAGCGACGCTCCGCGCCTTGACGTCCTGTGGTCGGGCAAGGCCCTGCCCGGACCCAGGCTGCTGAGCCGGGACGACTGGCCAGTCCCGGACCTGCATTCGATGGCCGACGCAACGACGCCCGGAATAGCCGGGTTGCTGAAGTCCCGCCAGGCCAGATTGGCCGGCATCGCGGGACCACTGGCGCGACGGTTCTCGGAGCCTCTCAGCCTCAGCGGCAACGCAAGTGCCTTCGTCCTCGCCAGCCATGAGAGCGGCCTGCCGTCGGGGATCGGCCTGCACGCCGAATTTCTCGCGCTGGCCGCGGCCGGGTTGACGCCGGAAGAGGCCATCAAGGGAGCCGGCGTCAACGCCGCTGCGGCGCTAAAACTCGACCCGCTACTCGGCAGGATTGCCGTCGGGGCCGCTGCGGACCTGGTATTTGTCGACGGCGATCCGCTGACGAACGTCCGGGACGCGCTGGAGATCGTTGCCGTTGTGCGAAACGGCCGATTCTTCAGCGTCAGCGGGCTGATCGATCGACTGGCGCCAGCCGCTAGTGTCGAATAATTTGACAAAATACGGCCTATGCACACGCCGTTGCTCGTTTCGTGACGAAGACATCCGGCGAGCATCCGTGACATCAGGACCATATGCTGTGTCTGCGGCCCGGCACCGGCACACTTTTTTAGAGGTTTCATGGGCTTGTCATTGGCTCTTCGTGCGGCAGGTGATGTGGTAAGCCGCCGAATCGTCGGATTTTTTTACAAATCAGGCGCCAAGTTGCCGTTTCGACCCATTCCGGCACCGCTCGCGCGAGTACACGCGGGCCCTTCGTATACCTTGGCACAGGAATTGCTTTTATAAATTTGCCCAAGCGAAGTGTAATTGCAGTCGGAAGCAACACGGTCAGACACAGGATTTAGACGCCAGAAGAAAAATAACAACAAAAACAAGAAGATCGAAATCCAATAATAATAATACTTTCTGCAACCGTTATCCGAATTCGCAATTACCTCTTTTGATAAAAAAGAGAACCTGGCCCCGCCGCTAACGCCGCGGGGCTTTTTCTTTGGCAGAATGGTTTCCCGGTTGCCACACGGTGTGAGCAGCTACGCCGGTCGTGCCGGACAACATCGATGAATGGGGAAGCGCGTGCACATGTTCAACAGGCTGATCACACTACTGCTCCTCGCGCTGCTCCTGCTCGTTGCCTGCGAAGGCGAACGGGATTTCGCCGAAGCCAGCGTTGCCGACCTGCACGATCAGCTGCAGCGCGGCGAAATCTCGTCGCAGGATCTCGTCGAGTGGTACCTTGACCGCATTGAGGCGATAGACCGCGCCGGGCCCAAGTTGAATTCGATGATCGAGATCAACCCGGATGCGTTGCGAATCGCGCGCGCGCTCGACATCGAGTGGCGGGAATCGGGGCCTCGCGGCCCGCTGCACGGCCTTCCGATCGTGCTCAAGGCGAACATCGATACCGCCGACCAGATGTACACGAGTGCCGGTTCGCTCGCACTCGCAGAGCATACGCCACCGGCCGACGCTTTCGTGGTAAGGCGGCTTCGCGACGCAGGCGTCGTTATCCTGGGCAAGGCGAACCTGAGCGAGTGGGCGAATTTCCGATCGTCCCGCTCGTCGAGCGGCTGGAGCAGCGTCGGCGGACAGACACGCAATCCCTATGACACGACGCGATCTCCCTGTGGTTCATCCAGCGGATCGGCGGTCGCTGTGTCGGCCAACCTCACGGTTCTCGCCGTTGGCACGGAGACCGACGGGTCCGTTATCTGTCCTTCCGGCAGCAACGGCATCGTCGGTATCAAGCCTACGCTGGGGCTGGTGAGTCGCAGCGGTATTGTCCCGATTGCCCACAGTCAGGATACCGCCGGCCCCATGGCGCGGTCCGTGCGGGACGCAGCCCTGTTGCTGAACGCGATGACCGGCATCGATGCCGACGATGCGGCAACTGCCGGCGCCGAGATTCACCACGACTACTCGTCCAACCTTACGGCGGACGGCGCCCGGGGCAAGCGTATCGGCGTCCTCCGTTCCTACAGCGGCGCCGGATCACACCCGGGGGTCGAGGCCTTGCTCGACTCCAGCATCCTGACGCTCGGCAACAACGGCGCCGAAATTGTGGACAATATTGAATACGAGGCGCCCAACATGAACGATGCGGAGTACACGGTCCTGCTGTACGAGTTTCGCGCCGACCTGAATGCCTACCTGGAGACGGCAAAGGCGCCGATCAGGAGCCTGGCGGGGTTGATTGACTTCAACGAGGCGCATGCGGAAAAGGTCATGCCGATCTTCGGCCAGGAAATCTTCCTGGAAGCCGAGCAGAAGGGTCCGCTCACGGACGCCGACTACACGAAGGCCCTGGAAATCAGCAAACGCGAAGCGACTGGCGCACTCGATACGGCGCTTGACGGCCTCGAGCTGGATGCGCTCATAGCCCCGAGCAACGGACCGGCCTGGGTGATCGATCACGTCAACGGCGACAATTTTTCCATTGGCAGCTCGGCACTGGCCGCGATCTCCGGGTATCCCAGCATTACGGTACCCGCCGGCCAGGTCGCCGGACTGCCGATCGGCGTAACCTTCATCGGAAAACCGTGGAATGAGAAGCAGCTCATAGAGATCGCCTACGCCTTCGAGCAAGCTACGAAGGCACGTAAGGCACCCGTCCACTAGATACACAGTCGAGCCCATGTTCAAAGCCGTACGCATCTCAATTCTGCTGTTCGTACTGTTCTTCGTGACCGTCAGCACCTGGCTCACACAGGCGAGAAGTACCGACTGGAACAACAGCCTGTGGGTCAAGGTATACCCGATCAACGGTGACGGCAGCGCCGACTCGGCAAAATACATCCAGGAATTGCAGCTGCGCGACTTCGAGGACATCGAGGATTTTCTGCAGCGCGAGACGGGCAAATACGCCAGCCGCCTGTCGCGGCCGGTACGCATCGAGCTCGGCCAGCCAATTGAGGAGCAGCCGCCCGAGATGTTTGGCGACCCCAACGGACTCTCGGTGATGCTCTGGTCGCTGAAAATGCGCTGGTGGGCAAACAGCATTGCGGGTGAACAGGACAGTATCGAACCTGACGTCAGGATATTCGTGCGCTATCACACACCGCACGCGGACCTGGTACTGGAGAATTCGGTTGGCTTGCAAAAGGGCATGGTTGGCGTCGTCAACGGATTCGCCCATCGGCGCTATCGCGGCACGAACAACGTAATCATCGCGCACGAATTCCTGCATACGCTCGGCGCAACGGACAAGTACAACCCCGGCGACGGCCAGCCCGTCGGACCGGACGGCCTCGCCGAACCGGATCGCGTGCCGCTTTACCCGCAGCGGCTCGCGGAGATCATGGGCGGCAGGATTGCGCTGGCCGACGACGATGCTGTCATCCCCAAGAGCCTCAAGTTCGCGGTCATCGGCGAGAAGACGGCCCGCGAAATCAAACTCGTCGACTGATCGGAGCTTGCACCGCTTTCGTCCGCTCGAATGCTCAGCTACGCTGGTCCCATGGTGGGCAACGGTGCGCAGCAATTCTCGTGTAGCGATCTTCGGGTGAGCGTCCCCGGCCGTCTGCTGGTGCGCGATCTCGTGCTGAGCATCACCGATGGTGAATTGATCGCGATACTCGGACAAAATGGCTCCGGCAAATCGATGACCCTGCACACGCTCGCCGGATTGCGCAGCCCTGAATCCGGCAGCGTCATACTCAACGGCAGGAACATCTTCAACACGCCCCGCTCGGAAATCGCACGTCAGTTGGCGTTGTTGCCGCAACACGTCGACGATATCTTTCCTGCGACCGTTCTGGATACGGCCATGATCGGCCGCCACCCGCATATAGGACGACTGAACTGGGAGTCCGATCAGGACTACTCGGTGGCGCGTTCGGCGCTGCAGGCAGTAGGCCTGGATTCACTCCTTGATCGCGACGTATTGACCCTGTCGGGCGGCGAACGCAGGCGACTTGCAATCGCCCAGGTACTCACGCAGGAGCCGCGTATTTACCTTCTGGACGAGCCGACCAACCATCTCGATCCCCAGCACCAGCTTGATGCGCTGCAGCTGTTTCGCCGAGAGGCCGACGCCGGCGCAACTGTCCTGGCCAGCCTGCACGACGTCAACCTGGCAGTACGGTACGCCGATCGCTGTCTGCTGCTGTATGGCAACGGGCGCTGGGATCTCGGCCCGACGAACGACATTCTGGATACGGAGCGTCTTAGCAGGCTGTACGGGACGCCCATGGAGGCCGTCAGCTGGCGCTCACGCCAGTTATTTATCGCCTCAGGCGACGAAGCCCCGTAGCGACTTCAGATACGCGGCGTGCAATGCCGGATTCGCGGCGAGCACCGAGCGCGTCTGCAGGCCGGGCTTGAGACCGTTCAGATCGGTGAACAGTCCTCCGGCCTCGGTCACGATGACGGACAAGGCAGCGATATCCAGGATATTCACGTCCGACTCGATTACGGCCTCTATTTTTCCCGAGGCCAGCAAATGATAGTGGTAGAAGTCGCCGTAGCCACGGATGCGATCCGCGCGCTCGACGATCCGGCCCAGCGAGGACCAGCCATCGCTGCCGGCCAATGATTTCAGGTTTCCAACCGAGACCGCCGCGCGGTCAGGGTCGTCGATAGTACTGATCGCGAGCCGGCGCCCGTTAAGCCACGCGCCATGGCCTTTCTCCGCCCACGCCAGCTCGTCCATCATCGTGCCGCTCGATACGCCGAGGACGATCTCACCGCGGTGCATAAGCGCAATCTGCGTGGAGAAGAAGGGGTACTGACGCACGAAGCCCTTGGTACCGTCTATCGGGTCGACGAGCCACAAATAGTCGGCGTCGTCGCGCGTCCGGCCGGTTTCCTCGCCATAAAAGCCGTACTCGGGAAAGCGTTGCAGCAGCAGGCTGCGGATGGCCTCCTCGCACTCGACATCGGCCTGCGTCACCGGCGTCCTGTCAGCTTTGGTGCTCACCGTGAAATTGCCGTTGTAGTAGTGGCGGCTGATGGCCGCGGCTTCCTGTGCTGCCGCCAGCGCGACCTGCAGGTGTTCGGATGCACTACCCTCAAGATGACTGTCCACGACTGGTTTCCTGACTTCGTTTCAAACGGCATCACTATGGCCACATGCGTGCCGGTTGACAAGCCGTCGAATTCGGCGCAATCCAAATCTCGCTTGACAGCCTCCCGGCACCTGCCTATCGTTTCTGCTTCATCAGGTGAACCCGAAATGGCTTGTTTCGGGTGAACGGGAAGCCGGTGTTGCAACTTCGATTCGCTGTCGAAACTGTTATTCCGGCGCTGCCCCCGCAACGGTGATCGAGTCAATGCCGTAACCCCTGTGCCGCAGGCCGCGCCGAGCGCTGTCCCCGGCACAGAGCCACTGCGAACAGACCTTGAGTTCGCGGGAAGGCGTTACAGCAGGAGAAATCCGCTCGTCAGCCCGGAGACCGGCCGGATGAAACGCGAATGGCGCGGCGGGCGCAGGTTCGGGCGTGCAGTCTCTGCGTCCAGTTTCCTCCGCATCATTGACACCCGGAATGTTTGGGCGTGCGGGCGGCACGCAGGGAAGACCATCGATGCGAGCATCACTTTCAGTCGCAATAACGGCAGCGTTTTCTCTGCCTGCTGGCGCAGCCGATGTCACGCAGGGCGACACCATTGTCGTAACGGCGACGAGAACGCCGATACAACAGGCGGAAGCCACCGTGCCGGTGACCGTGATCACGCGCGAAGACATCGAACTGTCGCTGGCAACCGATCTCTCCGAATTGCTGCGATTTCAGGCCGGTATCGATATCGGTCGCAACGGCGGGCCGGGTCAGGCGACTTCAATATTCCTTCGCGGCACCGAGAGCAACCATACGCTGGTACTTGTCGACGGAGTTCGTATGAACCCCGGCACGATCGGCGGCGCCGCCGTGCAAAATATTTCGCCGCAGCTGATCGAGCGCGTCGAGATCGTCAAGGGCGCGCGTTCCGCACTGTTCGGAACGGATGCAATTGGCGGCGTAATCAATGTGATCACGCGGCGAACTGAAGAAGGCTATTTCGAGGGCGGCATCGGTAGCGGCAGTTTTGCGTCGCAGTCGGGCAACGTCTCCGGCGGCAACCGAACGGCAGACTACGAGTTCGGGATCAATCTCGACTGGCAAGACACCGAAGGCTACGCGCCGCGAACCGACTCCGAGCTCCGGCGAGGCTACGACAAGCTGTCAGCCAATCTGTACGGTTCGAAACGATTCGGCAGCAACGAGCTGAGCATTCGTCACTGGCGTGGCGGTGGCAACGTCGAGTACCTCGACTTTTTCCTGAATCCCGTGGATCAGGATTATGAAAACGCAGTGACGTCGATCGCGCTGGACACGCGACAATCGCCGGCGGGCAACAGCAAGCTCGTGCTGTCGTTCTCGAAGGATGACATTCGCCAACAGCAGTCGCCGGATTTCGTCAACTCGGAACGGCTGAGCCTGGACTGGCAATACAGCCACGCGTTGGAGAGCCACACGATAACGGGCGGCCTGCTGTTTGTGGATGAGGATACCGGCTCGCTGTCATTCGGCTCGGGCTTCGGCGAAAGAACGCTCACGCGCGCCGCATTCCTGCAGGATCAGCTCTCCATTGGCCGGCACCGGGGTTTCCTTGCCTTGCGCATCACGGATCACGAGAATTTCGGCAATCACGTCACCTGGAATGCGGAATATGCGTTAGCAGTCAACGATGCGCTGACGCTCAACCTGGGCCTGGGCCATGCGTTTCGGGCGGCCGATGCCAGCGATCGATTCGGCTTCGGTGGAACACCCGATCTTCGGCCGGAAATTGCGGACGAACAGCAGCTGGGGATTCGCTATGTTATCCGCGAGCGTCACAAATTCGACATCGAGCTTTATGCAAACCGCATCAGGGATCTGATCGAATTCGACTTCCAGTCGTTCACCCTGCAGAACCTCAACGAAGCGCAAATCCGGGGCGCGCAATTTGGCTACGAGTACCGTGGAGACAACTTCACGCTGCAGACGAATTTCGTCAGACAGCGGGCGAACAACGCGGTCACGGGCGCACGCCTGTTGCGGCGCGCCGAGGAAACCGCGACCATCAGTTACATACAGGATATCGGCGCACATCGTGTCCGCCTCTCCCTGCTTGCCAGCGGTGATCGCGAGGACTTCGGCAGCGTCAGGCTACCTGGCTACGTCGTGGCCAGTCTCAGCACTATGCTGCAGCTCAATGACAGCTGGCAACTGATCGCACGCCTGGAAAACCTGGCGGACGCGCACTATCAAACCGCGGCAGGCTACCGCATGCAGGAACAGAGCGGCTTTCTGGAACTTCGATTCCGCTGGCAATAAGGACGAACAGGCACATGGGCAATCGGCTCACCAAGATTTACACACGGACCGGCGACGACGGCACAACGGGCCTGGGTGACGGCAGCCGGACCGCGAAAGACAGCGCGCGCGTCGAGGCCTACGGAACGGTCGACGAGGCAAACAGTGCGATTGGCATGGTGCTCGCCTCGGAGACTGTCCCGGAGGCCGTGCGACATTGCCTGATTGAGGTGCAGCACGACCTGTTCGAACTCGGCGGCGAGCTCTGTATTCCGGGACATGTCGCAATCAGCGACGATTTCATCGAGCGCCTGGAGAACCAGCTTGATGGTTTTAACGACGGGCTTCCGCGACTGAAGGAATTCATACTTCCCGGCGGTGGCCCGGCCGCCGCGGCCTGCCATCTTGCCCGAACCATCGTGCGGCGCGCCGAGCGGCGCAGCTACACGCTGGCAAATCTCGAGGACGTGCGCCCTGAAGTCGTCAAATACCTGAATCGCCTGTCCGACCTGTTGTTTGTGCTGGCTCGCGTTATCGGCCGGGCCGAATCGGGCCAGGAAGTGCTCTGGAACAGGAATCGAGGCGAACACTGACCGGGGTGATCAGCGCGCGCTGAACGCCTCACGATTGAAGCGCGCTTTCTGTAATGCAAGGCACATCGCGCCGCCCGCCAGGATCAGTCTGGGAGTCGCCCGGGCGATTTCGTCCGCAGGAAGCAGAAACAGGTTGCCGTAAAGATTGGCCGACACCGCTGGCCAGCGCTGCCACTCCGCGAACGCGTCGTCACCCGCATCCGTACTCGCAAGCATTACCTCCGGATTGCGATCTACGACCGCCTCTACCGAGATCCCGGGCGCCAGGTCATCGAGGTCCGCGAAGACGTTTCGACCGCCACAGATCTCGATCAGCTCGCTGACGAAATGCTCGCGATTGACGGTATACAAGGGTCGCGCCGATACCTGGTAGAACACGCTTATGGATGGCCTGCCCTGCTGCGAGTCATGCAACTGCCGCAGTGCCTCCTGGAACTGCGCCGCCGCCCGTTTGGCTTCGGACGATCGGCCCGTAAGCTCGCCAATTCGCAGCAAGGCGCGGCTGACGTCCTGTAAACCCCGCGTTCGTATCGTTTCGACTCGGTAGCCGGACTTGCGAAGCTCGTCGGCCGCGTGCCTTGGCGTGCCACTTTCCCAGACCAGCAGCAAGTCCGGGTCGAGCAGCGCGAGTTGCTCCTGATCGACCGTGAAGGCATCGCCGATGACGGGCAGCTCGAGTGCTTCGGGCGGATAGTCGGACCAGGCGCTGACACCGACCAGCGCGTCGCCCGCGCCAACCGCGAAGACAAGTTCGGTAAGGTTGGGTGCGAGCGTCACGATGCGCCGATAGACCCCTGAATCGTGCTGGCCGGGATGCTCGGGCTGACAGGCGCAGAGGGCGGCCGCCAGCAAGGCCAGCACGAGCGTTCGCCTCACCGGGTGAGGCCGTACAGCGTCATCGCAGAAATAATCACAGCCCAGATGATGAGTTGACGAAACACCAGCCGATTTGCGGAGATGGCGCCACGCACGCCGCGTTCGGTAATGGTCTCGTCGGGCCTGTCGCCGAGCGCGAGGGCCGCGGTTCCGACGCGCGCGAGGAGATGCTCGCTCTGCTCGGAAGTCGTTGCATCGCGTTCTTCCGTGGGCGCGCGCATTGCCGCGATGGCCTCATCGAAGTGACCCGCCGCCGCGTAGCCGACTGCGCTGAGGCGCGCCGGAATCCAGGCAAGCCAGCCGTGCAACATGACCGCGGCATCGCGTACGGCGTCCGCGTTGCCGGCAGCTTCGGACTCGGCAGCACGAGAGGTGCTAAAAACGGCGCGTCGTCGTATCAGATCGGTCACTCGATATGCCCAGGCCGCGAGCGGGCCCAGGAGGACGAACCAGAACACCACGGCGAAAAGCCGATTGTTCGCCTGTACACAAACGGACGCCTCGACGCGTTGGATGCGTTCGAGGGCGTCGCCCGGCACCTCGCCCTCGACGATTGCCTTTGCCGCATTCTGAATGGCCTGTTCGTCCTCCGATTCCAGCGCCCTGCAGTACTCATCGACCTCTTCGCCAATGTCTCGAGGCCCCAGGGAGAAGAACAACACGACGATCGCGATGATCAGGTACGTGAATCCGGCCAGGGTCCCGCCGAGGCCGAAGATGACCAGGAAGACCGGCAGTACCAGCACGACCGCGAGCAGCACCACGGGAATGAGCGCCGGCCAGTTGGGGATCCGCTCAGCCTGCCTGAATCCGAAATCGATAATGCGATCCAGCCAGCGCATTCGCCGCCAGTGAAAAAGCTGTGTCGCCAGTCGTTCGACAACCAGGCCGATAAGGAGGGCGATAAGGTTCATAGGCAATCAGCTCTTTGGCGAACAGTGTCCGGAGGCAGGCATATGGAATCAGGCCCCGCCAAGCACATCATACAAGCGCAGCCAATCGAAAGCAGGGCCCGGATCGCTCTTGCGGCCGGGAGCGATATCGCAATGCCCGGCGACCTCCCTTGCCGATATGTCGGGATACGCGTCGAATATCGCGCGAAGCAGAGGCGCAAGCGCCTCGTACTGGCGATCGTCATAAGGGGATTCATCCTCACCCTCCAGCTCGATACCGATGGAATAGTCATTACAGCGCGTTGCACCACGGAAACACGATTCCCCGGCGTGCCAGGCCCTTTCAGTCAGCGGCACGAACTGCAGCACCGAACCGTCCCGCCGCACGAGCAGATGCGCCGACACCTGCATGCCGCGAATTTCTTCGAAATACGGGTGCGCTCCATGGTCCAGGGTGTTCGTAAAAAACGCCTCGATAGCCGTGCCGCCGAACTGCCCGGGCGGCAGGCTAATGCCGTGCAAAACGACCAATCGGGGTAAGCTGCCGTCCGGCCGTGCGTCCCGATTCGGGCTCGCACACTGGACGGCCGGCTCGACGAGACCGGTTTCGGTGAAGACTTCAAACTTCGTTTGCATGGACTCGCTTCATTTGTCACGGTTGCGTCATCGAACCCGAGCGAACATAGTAAACCATGCCTCGAACGAGACTCCACATTGCGGCCGGGCTCAGCGCGAGTTCGACGCTGGAACTCGATGCCGACAAGGCGCGCTATCTGAGCCGCGTGTTGCGCTTACACCTTGGCGACACTGTATCGGTATTCGACGGCTCCGGCGCCGAATACGTGGCGACCATTAGCGCTATCAGCAAATCGAAAGCTACGCTGAGTGTCGGGGAAGAAATCGAGGCCCGCAGCGAATCGACGTTGCGAGTGCATCTCGTGCAGGGCATCTCGCGCGGCGAGCGCATGGACTTCGTTGTCCAGAAAGCGACTGAACTCGGCATCAAGCGCATTTCGCCGGTATTGACCGAGTTCGGTGTTGTCAAACTCGACGCGAAGCGGGCCGAAAAACGGCGCGAACACTGGATAAAAGTCGCCGCAAGCGCCTGCGAGCAGTGTGGCCGGGTGCGCTTGCCGCTGATCGACACACCGATCTCGCTGAAGCACTGGTTTGGCGGCAAAGCAGAGAAGGTCGACACGGAAATCATTCTCAGGCCTGGTGCAGCAACGCCGCTCGCGCGCATCGATTGCCCGAAAACCAAGGTCTGCGTATTGATCGGTCCGGAGGGCGGCTTCAGTGAGAGCGAATTCGAGGATGCCGAGGTAGCCGGTTTCCGGCCCGTATCGCTCGGTCCAAGAATATTGCGCACCGAGACGGCCGCGGTTGCCGCGTTGGCCGTGCTGCAATCGATGTGGGGAGACCTGCGCTAGCGCCGGGTTATCAGGCCTGCTGCGTTTCGCCGGCGAGCATGCCTTCCAGCCTCTCGAGATCGGGAATCAGCGGAAACTCGTTAATCATGCGTACCCGACACAGCACCGGTGCATCGTCCGGCCAGCCATCTTTGGCCTCCAGCTTCAGCACTTCCCTGTTCACACGCACGAGCTGCGGGAAGCCCTGCGTGAGAACTCCGAAAAAGCCGTTCCTGAGTTTTCCGGTACTGGCGTAGAAAACGACAATGCGCGTGCGACCCGTGGCAACCGGCATCTCGTTGCCAAGCGCCCCCTCGAAAGACACGACTGGCAGCGGTCGGCCATTCCAGTTCACGTTGCCCAGGATCCAGGGATGCGCAGTCGCATCTTTTTTCGGTTCCTCGTAGCGAACAACCTCGGCGACGCAGGCGCGTGGCACGATCAGCCTGTCGCCGGACAACGGCACAAGCAGGCTGTAGAGTTCGTCCTCGGCGGCAGTCATGGGAGCTCTATTCCCTTGTCTTCGAGCTGCCGGCGAATCGCCGTGAGCAGCTGTGAATCCTGGTACGGTTTGCCGAGATAGTCGTTCACACCCAGTTCGATCGCGCGCGCGCGGTGTTTGTCGCCCACGCGAGATGTGATCATGATGATAGGCACGTCGGCAACGCGAGGGTCATTTCGCACGTGTGAGGCAAACTCGTAGCCATCCATGCGAGGCATTTCAATATCCAGAAGAATAATATCGGGCTTGTGATCCTGCAGGACGCTGATCGCATCGAGACCGTCTTTCGCTGTCGCGACCCGCATGCCACTGCGATGCAGGAAGCGCTCTGTAACGCGGCGCACCGTAATTGAATCGTCCACGACCAGCGCGAGCGGACGGGTATCGCTCGGCGTCGGCGCCGCCTTCTTCAGTTCGACGACGGGTGCGCCCGTGCGAACGAGCGCATTTATGTCCAGGATCAGAATGATGCGTCCGTCGCCGAGAATCGTGGCGCCGGATATGCCGCGAATTCCCGCGAGCTGGGGCCCTACAGCTTTCACCACGACCTCGCGGCTCGCCAGCATCTCATCAACCAGCAGCGCCGCGGAATATTCGCCCGCGCGCACGAGGATGATCGGTACCGCCGTGTCTTCCTCCGGCAGCTTGGCAGCCTGACCACCCAGATACATGCCCAGGTGCCTGAATTTGTAGGCCTGTTCCCCGTACAGATAGCTCGGCTCGCTCTGGCTCAGGAGGTTTTCGAGCTCGCCGCGTGGAATGCGCGCTACGCCCTCGACCGTCGGCAGCGGCAGCGCATAGATCTCCTCGCCGGTTCGCACGATCAGGGCCTGTGTAATAGCCAGCGTAAACGGCAGTCGCACCGTAAAATTGGTGCCCTGCCCGGTAACCGAAGAGATGCGCAGATTTCCGCCGAGCTTCTTGACCTCGTTGGCAACGACGTCCATGCCGACACCGCGCCCGGCGGACTGCGTGACCGACCCTGCCGTCGTAAATCCAGGCGTCAGGATGAGCGCCATGATCTCCTCGTCTGTAACCTTGCTGTCAGGACGCAGCAGGTCCAGCTCGTAAGCCTTGCGACGTATCGCGTCCACATCCAGGCCGCGACCGTCGTCGGCAACGTCAATGACCATCTCGGCGCCTTCGCGATGCAGGCGTATCGTGATGCGCCCCATTGCCGGCTTGCCTTCTGCCTGGCGCAGCGCCGGATCCTCGATGCCATGAATTACGGCGTTCCTCAGCATGTGCTCGAACGGCGGTAGCATCTTCTCCAGCACCTGTCGATCGAGTTCTCCGGACGCGCCCTCAACCGCCAGCTCGGCGCGTTTACCCGCTTCCTGGGCCGCCTGTCGGACCAGACGCGTCAGCCGCGGAACGTGGCGCTCGAACGGCACCATGCGGGTTCGCATGAGTCCGTCCTGCAATTCCGCCGTTACGCGGGATTGCTGAACGAGCAATCCTTCCGCTTCGTTAGTAACCGACTTGAGCAGGTCCTTGAGGCTGCCGAGGTCGCTCGCCGATTCAGCCAGCGCCCGGGACAGCTGCTGAATATTGGAGTATCGGTCGAGTTCCAGCGGATCGAAGTCCCGCGCCACCAGCGTATCCTGGTGGCCGTGCATGATCTGGGCCTCGGTTTCGATTTCCAGCTTCCTGAGCTGCTGGCGCAGCCGTGCAATGGTCTGCTCGAGTTCATCGACATGAAACTCGAAGGAGCTGACTTGCTGGTTGAGACGAGAGTGATAGATGCTGATTTCGCCGGCGGCGTTGAGCAGGTCCTCGAGCAGGTCCGCGTCAACGCGTGCGAACTCCTGGCGCTGCTCCGGCGTTCGCAGGGGCCGTACGTCGGCGCCGCGTGCAAGCGCCGGCGACGGCGCCTGCTCAGGCTCGGTTGCCGCTTCAATTTCGTGTTTGTCTTCGTCTTCGACATCGGCCTCAGCCGGTGCCGCCGCGTCTGGCTCCGACTGCTGTCCTGCGGTCGCGCCGGCTTCCGCTGCCGGCTCCGATGGCATTGCGACGTCATCGCCTGGCCCCGCCTCCGGCCGCGTACCCGGCACCTCTGGCACGGGCTGGGGCTCGGGCTCGGGCAGGGTTTCTTCCTCGGCCGGCGCCTGGATCAGTGGAACTTCCTGCTCGGCGGGCTTTCGGGTGTCGGCGAGCTCATCGACCAGGTTCGAATCCACGATAACCATGCTGACCGTGTCATCGGGTTCGAACGTGAACGCAGCTGTCGGTGCTTCCTGTACGTTCGTGTCATCGAAAGCCGGCTCGACTTCAGATTCCTCGGCGACCTCAAAGCCGGCGTTTGCCTGCTGAATTTTTTGCTCGAGGTCCGCAGCCGTTCTCACCGGCTTTCCGGCCATGACCAGATCGCGCATGTGATGCAGCTCGTCGACGCTGCGTTGAAGCAGATCCTCTATCGTCGGTGTCGCCTTCACACGTCCTTCGTCGACGGAAATCAGCAGGGTCTCGAGTTCGTGGCTCAGGTTTCCCATGGCGGTGATGCCGGCCATGCGCGCACCGCCTTTCAAGGTATGCAGGTGACGCTTGAGCTCGTCCATCGGCTGCGCCGAGCGTTCGCGAACCCACTCGATGAGCGCCTTTTCGGCAGACTCCAGAAGCTCCGCCGACTCTTCCGTGAATATCGACGCGATTTCCGCGTCGTATTCGGGTTCATCGCTCTCGACCTCGACGGGCAACTCCACAACGGCCACAGGCTCGGGCGCCGCCTCTTCGACCTCCTCGTCTTCGGGCGTTTCGACGGGGCGCACGGCATCGGCGAGCGCGGAAATATGCTCGATCAGCGTCGTGTAATCGGCCCGCCCCCGATCGGGGTTGTTGATGTCCCTGACGATCGTGGCGATCGCGCCGGCCGCAGCCTTGAGCACTGCGAGGCCGGATTGCTGAAAACCCACCTTGTGATCATAGACACGCCGCACGTAGCGATTCAGAGCGGCGGCGACGGCAACGCCACGCTGAACGTTTGCCATGTTGGCACTGCCGTGCAGCGTGTGGCAGGCGCGATACAACTTGTCGGTGACATCGAACGGCGGTTGATACCCCTCACAGGCAGACAGGTAATCCGTTATTACCTTGAGGTGCCCTGCGGTCTCTTTCGAGAATATGTCGTACAGAACCGGGTCCATTTCGAGCGCCGGCTCGGGCGTCCTCGACGGTGCCCTCTCCGGGCGCTGCAGCGTCAGGACCGCGGCATTCGGATCGCCATCCGCAAATGCGTTGGCGCGTGCGATAAGCAGACTGATATCGGCCGCCGGTTCGGTACCGATCTCCAGCTGCTCGATCAGCTCGGGTACGGCGGCGGCAGCCTGCGTGATGAAATCGACCATCGGCGGCGTACGCGGCAGGGTGCGGTTGATCAGTTTGTTCAGCAGATTTTCCACGGCCCAGCAATACTCTCCGATACGTTCGGCACCCACCATGCGGCCGCTGCCCTTGAGCGTATGGAAAGATCGCCGCACCGTTATCAGCGTCTCCATGTCATCGGGCGCATTTACCCAGGCCGGCAGGTGTCGCCTGATCGAGGCAACCTCCTCCTTGGCCTCCTCGATAAACAGCTCGAGCAGCTCCGGGTCCATGTGTTCCGCATTTGGCGCAACCACCGGCATCGGAATAACGTCGGTGGCGTGCCCGGACGAAGCCTCGCTGGCCGCCTTGGCAATCTGGTCGGTGGAGAGTCGCATCGTTTGCTCGACGCCCTCGCCCTCCTTCGGTATGGACTGCAGCATGCGTTGCTCTACGTCCCGCAACACGGCCAGGCATGCCTCGGCGTTGTCGAGCATGTACCAGGGCTCGCTGCGGCCGGCTTTGACCGTCTCCATGTAGTACTCGATGCTGACGATGGCGTCCGCGAGTCGATCGGTTTCCCGCTGTGTCAGCTGCGCGGGGCCTCCGCTGTTCAACATCGCCGTCACCAGGCTGCCGATCCGTTCGACGACCTCCATTGCGCGCGGCTTGCCCAGCATCATCAGTCCGGCCTTGATGCCCTTTATCAGTGCCGGCACGCTGTCGAGACCCTGCGACGGTGCATGCTCGACAATGCTCTGGCTAATCGTCTCCTTTATTCGTGCAAGATTGATAATGCACTCGCGCATGACCGACTCGGCGACCTGCCGGAAAGCGTCGTCATCAGCGGCCTCATCACCGCTCGGTCGATCGGTGTCCCGACCCTGCGGCGTCGTGAGGCGCAGCAGCTGTTGATCAAGCCGATCCTCTACTCGCAACAGGGTCGACGCGATATCGAGAATTATCTGGTCACTTGCGACGCCGCCCCGCTCGACGACCAGCTTGAGCCGATCGATCTCGCCGTCGATGTCGCCGCGGAGTTCGCCCAGCCCGAGCACACCGAGCGTGTCGCTTATTTTTTTCAGAAGCTCGAGCTGTGGCACGAGATCCGACGACTTGTTCATGCCGGTGCGCACGAATATGTCGAGTACGTCTTTCACGCGGCCGAGGTCTTCCTTGATCGCGGAGCCGACGGTCGCCATCAACTTGGCGCTGGGCGCCGAGAGCGCCTCGCGCGCGTCTTCGACCTGCTCGTTGCCCGGCAGCAACTCCGAGAGATTGAAGGCAGCCCGAATGTCGCTGATTCGTTCACCGGCACTGCTTGAACGCGCCACGTAATACAGCAGGTTGTTCAACAGATCCGCGACCGGATGCCGGTCGTACGCAAGCAGGCCCTCATCGATTACGAACTTGAGCTGTCGGTCGGCCTGCCCGAGCAGGCGCTTGACCGATATCGACGTTTCCAGCCCGCCGTTTTGCAGCGACTCGAGCACACCGCCAACAATCCACCAGAGCTGATACATGTCGTCGCGGGTCGCCGAATGCTCGAGGGCCGCGGCAACCCTGGCAAGCGTTTGCAGATGTCGGGACGTATCGCCGCCCTTGATCCAGCCCAGCAGTGCCAGCTGAAACTTGGGTCGCAGGCGCCTTGCCACCTCCACCGGGTCTTCGCCGCTGCCCTGGCGATCCTCGACTTTTCTCGCGGAACGGCTCGGAGACAGGTTGAGCAGCAGCAAGGTACCCTCGGACAACAGCGGTTCGCCGCGCGCCGCACGAAGGTCATTGAGCATTGGCAGCAGTACGAGAGCGATGTCGCGCCCGCCGCCGAGAAGTTTTTCGATATAGATGGGTAACTGCACCATCGACCGCGTCAGTGCGTCCAGGCCGTCTTCCCGGCCCTTTCCGGCGCGCAGGTTCGCCAGGTAGTTGCACGCAAGCTCCATCTCTTCGACCAGCAGCGCCGCCCCGTACGTCTCGGTCATCTGCAGTGCGCCGCGCGCCTGGTGCAACAATTCGCCGGCACGTTTCAATGCCGCCGTACCGCCACGCCCGTCGACGCAATCCTCGAGCGCGAGATGGGCGTTGCGGATAGTCTCCATGAGCTCGGTGCTGACAATCACCAGGCCACGAACGGCTCCCTGGCCGTCGTCGTCGGCAACTATTTGCTCATGAATGCCCGTATTACCCGTCATCTGGTCTTCCGTGTCGCTCGAGAAATTAGCCGTTGATTCGTCTTATCCGGTCTTGGCCTGGGGGTTGGTGGGTGCTGCCGACGGCGGTTTGGCGTTCGCTGTTGTCCGTGCCAGAACGCTGGCCTGCATCATTTCCTGCGGCAACGCGAAACCTTCAACAGTCTTCCTGAGCTGCGTCGCGAGTTCGGAAAGTTTGGAAATAGAGGCCGCGGTCGCCGACGTCGCCTGACCCGTCTGCTGACCAATCTCGCGCAAGCGGGTGGTTCGCCGGGTCACGTCGGCCGCCGAGCTGGCCTGCTGCCTGGCGGAGCTGGAAATATTCTGCACGAGGCTGGCTATCTGGTTCGAGACCTGTTCTATCTCATCGAGCGCCGCACCGGCATTTTCGGCAAGCAGCGCCCCGCCCACGACGTCGGTCGTGCTGCGCTCCATCGAGACGACGGCCTCGTTGGTGTCCGATTGAATCGTCCGGACCAGCACTTCGATCTGCTTGGTCGCATTCGTCGACCGCTCGGCCAGGCGCTGGACCTCATCGGCGACAACGGCAAAACCCCGGCCGGCCTCGCCCGCCATCGATGCCTGTATCGAGGCATTGAGTGCCAGGATATTGGTCTGCTCGGCGATGTCATTGATGAGTTCGACGATATTGCCGATCTCCTGCGAGCTTTCGCCGAGCCGCTTGATACGCTTGGACGTCTCCTGAATCGTCTCGCGTATGGCGTTCATGCCGTCGATGGTTCGTCGCACCGCTTCGCCGCCCTTGTGCGCGACTTCTACCGAATGACGGGCGACATCCGACGAACGCTCGGCGTTGCCGGAGACTTCCTCGATGGAGGCCGCCATGGACACGATCGACTCTGTGGCGGCGTTGATTTCCTTGGCCTGATTGTCCGCGGCACGAGCCAGGTGTGCCGCCGTGTTCTCGGTTTGTTTGGTCGCGTTATCCACCATCAACGCCGTATCGTTCACGGTCGCGACCAGTTTTCTGAGTTCTTCGATCGCAAAGTTGAACGAGTCGGCGATCGTCCCCGTGATGTCCTCGGTCACGGTGGCCTCGACGGTCAGATCGCCGTCGGCGAGGCCGCCCATTTCATCCAGCAGGCGTAGAATAGCCTGCTGGTTTCGCTCGTTTTGCTCGGCCTGTTCGCGCGCCGCCCTTTCGAACACGGCGGACTTCGAGTGCAGTACGAACAGTCCGCCAACCAGCAGCAGTGCCAGCAGCACCGCGGCCGTCGGTATCCAGAACGAAGCCAGAAAGCCCGGCAGCAGCCCCTGGCCGCCCGAGGAAGCCGATGCGGCCGTGAGCAACGCGTCGGCGCTTGCCGCGAGCCCGGCCTGCATCGTTTGCAGATCGCCCAGCTTGCTCAGCGCCGTCGCCAGCGCCGCGGAGCTCTCTTCCATGCTGGCGAGACTGCCGACGATTGGTACGAGGGCGACTTCGCGACCCTCATTGTTTAACGGTCGAACATCGAGACCTGTTCTTTCACCGGCCAGCGCGTTGGCCACATTGCGCAGGAAAGCAATGTCCACGGCAATATTGTCGGACGCCTGCGAGCCTGTTTCGGGCAG
This sequence comes from uncultured Gammaproteobacteria bacterium, assembly GCA_963701335.1. Classification (GTDB taxonomy): domain Bacteria; phylum Pseudomonadota; class Gammaproteobacteria; order Steroidobacterales; family Woeseiaceae; genus UBA1847. Next base: position 468,646 of record CAVOZR010000004.1, on the reverse strand, counting down.
GCTCAGCGCCGCCTGGCGGATGCGATCGCTGCGCTGCTGAAACTCCTGAATAACGGCGGTCGAACCGGACCGCGCCAGGAGTTCGTTCGACTTCTCGAGTATGGCGCCGGCGTAGACGCCGATGCTGTCCGCCGCAGCCTGCGCCGCTTCGATCTCGCTGCGCCTGGCAAGTATGGCGGCCGCGCGCGATTCGAGTTGCTGCCAGTCCGACGCGCGCCCCGCAGCGCCGCTCTTTGGCAATGCCTTGAGCATGCTGACACTACGGTCAAGTTGCCTGAAGGCCTCTTTGTCGCCGGCGATGGCGCTTGCCGCCTGGCGAGGTATTGCCTGCGACAGGGCCGCCAGCTGGGTTGTCGACGAATTGCCGGCGCCCGCCTGCAGGTAGACCAGCGCTGCGGCGACGAGCAGGCAAACCAGCACCAGCGTTGCGATGGTATTGAAGGCGGACGAATTGTCAGTTTGGATGGCCATAATTAATCGGACCTTTATTCCGCAGCAGCCTGCAGAAACATTTTACTTTCGACTAGATCGAAAAGATTGAAAACGGGCCAGCGGTCCTCGCCCCTGGTATAGGTGCCACCGAGAAAGCTGTCACAACGGACGACGGTCTTTGCGGCAGCGCTGGAGAATTCGTGCTCCATGAATCGTCGGAAGCCAAGTACCTCATCGACAACGAGACCTGCCGGTACCTCGCGATGGTTGACGGATATGACACGGGTCGTGCGTCGCAGCGTTGTTCGACCGCTGCCGAGCAGCAGTTTCACATCAATAAGCGGTAACAGGTGACCGCGAAGGTTGGCAATGCCGAGCAACCAGCGCTGCGCACCCGGAACCCGGGTTATCGCATCCGGCAGCATCAGCACCTCGCGCACCTGCTCGCGGTTGGCTACAAACTGCTCTTCGCCGATACGAAAGCCAACGCCTACCCATTCGGACGGCAGCCCAGCGGCGCCCTGCCCCGCGTGGGCCGCGCGGCTGCGCTGCTCCATTTCCTGCAGCAAGGCGAAGGGTTGTTCGACCAACGCCGCAAGATCCGCGGAACTACTCATTCAGCCAGCCATTACCGAGCTGATCGTCGCTATGAGGTCCTTGTCAGAGACCGGTTTCACAACGTACTCCACCGCGCCCTGCCGCATACCCCAGATCTTGTCGGTTTCCTGGTCTTTGGTCGTGATCATAATGATCGGTATGTCGGACGTTTTCGGGTCACGGGTCAGTTTCCTGGTGGCCTGAAAGCCATTCATGCCGGGCATGACGACATCCATCAGGATGCAATCCGGTCGCGCCGTTCGGGCCGCCTTCAATCCCTCTTCACCGCTATCGGCCACCAGGGTCTCGAAACCCGCTTTTTCGAGCATGTTCTGGAAAAGATGCAGCTCGGTTGGAGAATCATCAATGATTAGTACAACAGCCATGTTTACGTGTCCTTAGTATTCTGTTCCGGCAGTGCCCCTTTCCCTGACCCATGTCGTTGTTTCCGATTCCATGTGGCCTGGTCGACCGGGACACTAGTTGAGCTGATTGGAAATTGCACCCAGCAGTTCGTCCTTTGTGAAAGGCTTGGTCAGGTACTGCTCGGAACCGACGATTCGGCCCCTCGCCCTGTCGAACAGCCCGTCTTTGCTCGACAGCATGATCACAGGCGTTTCCTTGAAGACCTTGTTGTGTTTGATCAGGGAACAGGTTTCATAGCCATCGAGGCGCGGCATCATGATGTCAACGAAAATGAGGTCCGGCTGGTGATCGGCGATCTTTGACAGCGCGTCAAACCCGTCGATCGCCGTAAATACCTGGCAGCCTTCTTTGGACAGCAGCGTCTCAGCTGTTCGCCGAATCGTCTTGCTGTCGTCCACGACAAGAATTTTGAGGCCGCTCAACGAGCGGTTTGCGTTACTTGACACCGAATTTCCCCACGATCAAAAGCGACTTTTACCATATTGACATAAGTCCCGCTACGACGCTCGCCGCGTTACGCAAAATCGTCCGAAATCCGATGCTTACACGGGTTTTCGCTGTATAGTTGGCGTCCTCACGTTGAACGCTCGGAAGTTCTGCAGAAGATGGCCGCAAACCCGCTCAGAATCGGCATCGTGATGGATCCGATCGATTCCATCACGCCCAGGAAGGACAGTTCGTTTGCGATGCTGCTGGAGGCACAGCGCCGATCCGCGGAAATCCACTATTTCGAGCAGCGCGACCTTCGCATGCTGGCGGGCGAGGCTCTCGGCGACGCCAGGCGCCTGTTCGTGCAGGACCGGGCCAGCGACTGGTTCGAACTCGCGGAGCGGCAAACGGTGAAGCTCGGCGATCTGGACGTCATCCTGATGCGCAAGGATCCTCCTTTCGATATGGAATACGTCTACACAACCTACATTCTGGATCGGGCGAAACTGTCGGGCGCGCTGATCGTCAACGATCCGCAGGCACTGCGCGACATGAACGAAAAAGCGTACACGGCCTGGTTTCCGGAGTGCACGCCACTGACGCTGATCACGCGCTCGATGGCGCAAATGAAGGCCTTTCTCGCGGACCACGGGCGCATCGTTGTAAAACCCCTCGATGGTATGGGCGGTCGTTCGATCTTCGTGGTACGAAAAGGCGATAACAATGCCAACGTCATCTTCGAAACCCTGACGGACTACGGCCGGCGCTTCGCCATGGCGCAGGTCTTTATTCCCGAAATTACCCTGGGCGACAAGCGCATATTGCTGATCGACGGCGAGCCCGTCCCGCATGCACTCGCGCGTATCCCGTCCGGCGACGACAACCGGGGCAACATGGTCGCCGGCGCCGTTGCGAAGGGCCAGCCGCTGTCCGACGCCGATCTCGATATCTGCCGCCGGGTCGGTCCGGTGCTTCGCGATGCGGGTGTTTTGTTTGCGGGCCTCGACGTTATCGGTGACTACCTGACGGAAGTCAACGTTACCAGTCCAACGGGAATTCGTGAGCTTGACCGGCAGTTCGACATCAATATCGCCGGCCTGATGTTCGATGCCATTGAGAAAAAGATCGCCTAGCGAACCCGGATCGGCCGGGCGGTGACCTGGTTCTCACTCCATTGCCACTGGACCGTTTACACTGCTCGCATCGAGCAATTGCTTGTTTATGCAGACGAAACAGCGGAACATTCTCGTGCGTATGGCCAATTTCGCCCTGAACCAAGACCCTCTCGAGGAGCTGCTGCTGGTGAAGCCGGCCGCGCCCGATCGGCTGCCCGCCATGCTGTTCCTCGCTGCCCTGGTTCATGGCATCCTGATTATCGGGGTTACCTTCAACGCGTCGCTGGCAAATCCTTTTGCGGACGCAATCTCGCTGGAAGTCACCATCGTCGCCGATCCGGATCAGCGCATCGATCAGCCTGACGAGGCATCGTACCTGGCGCAGGCCAGCCAGAAAGGCGGCGGCAACACGACGGAGCAACTGCGACCCGCCGCACCCTTGCAGAGCGCAATGCCGGTCGATAATCCCGGCCACGAGGACGGTACCGGCCTCATCGACGCGACCGTGCATGAACGTGCGGCCGACGAGGTGCTTGCGGCAGAAAACGATAGCCGGCAGCAGGTGCGCATTCAGCCACGTTCCGACCCGCAGGCGATCAATAGCCGGGCGATAGCGATGGAAGCCGGCAGCGAAGTCACTCTGCCGCTGCCGCAGGAAGACAAGGCGGCGATGCTTATTTACGATGAAGATCCGCGGCAGCTCATCGTCAGCGCCGACACCCGGGAGTCCGTCGTGGCCGCGTACCTCGATAACTGGAAACGCCGTGTCGAAGCCGTCGGCGCAACCTACCTCCCTGAGCTTGGCGATATCGGCGCGCTGAAGGGCAGCCCGACCCTGATGGTCAGCATAGACGCGTCCGGCGATCTCGAGGAGGCCGTCATTCGCAAGACCAGCGGCTCGACGGTCCTCGATCTTGCTGCGCTCGATATCCTGCAGCGTGCATCGCCGTTCAATCCCTTTCCGCCCGAAATAGCCGCTGAGTACGACACCGTGCGTTTCGAGTACAAGTGGCTGTTTAGCGAGCAGATGATTTCGACCGCCCTGATTGCAGACTGAGGCCGGCCGCTTGTACCGGACGACACTTGCATTGATACTGTCGATATGGACTCCCACAGTACGCTTACAAATCAATTACTTATCGCCATGCCCGGCATGGCCGACCCGAATTTCAGCACGACGGTCACACTGATCTGTGAACATAACGACGAGGGTGCTCTGGGTATCGTTATCAATCGTCCGCTGACACTCAGGCTTTCCGGACTCTTCGAGCAACTCGACGTCGAAAGCGCCGATCCCAGGACGGGTGATGCGCCAGTGTATGCGGGCGGACCGGTCGGAACGGAGCGCGGTTTCGTTCTGCACGGTTCGGACTGCCGTTACGAAAACACGGTGTCCGTTTCAGAGGATATTCAACTCACGTTGTCGCGCGACGTCATCGACGCGATGGCGAGCGGTGGCGGCCCCGACAAGTCGCTGGTTGCGCTGGGATATGCCGGCTGGCAAGCAGGGCAACTCGAGGAGGAAATGCTCGCCAATTCCTGGCTCAACGTGCCGGCCACGCCGGAACTGGTTTTCGACACCCCCTATGCCGAACGCTGGGACTCCGCAGCGCGTACGCTAGGCATCGATATCGCCAGGATGTCCCCGGATGCCGGACACGCCTGACACCGTCTCGCCAAGAACGATTCTCGCGTTCGATTTCGGCCTGCGCCGCATCGGCGTCGCCGTGGGCCAGGACGTCACCGGCTCGGCCAGTCCACTCGGCATCATTCACAATCGCCCGGAGGGAATTGACGATGCGCGAGTCGCGATGCTGATCGAGGAATGGCAGCCGACACAACTGGTTGTCGGCATGCCATCACACGCCGACGGTTCGGCGAGCGACATGCAGGAACCGGTAAATGCTTTTATCGACAAGCTCTCCCGGTTCGGACTGCCGATCGAGACTGTTGACGAGCGTTATACCTCGGTCGAGGCGGAGCGCGCGCTCAAACAGGCCCGCGCTGCCGGAACTCGCCGGCGTTTCTCCAGGGACACGGTCGACAGCGCGGCCGCTGTCCTCATCGCGGTACGCTATCTCGCCGGTTCCTGACGAGACAAGCGCCTGCAAACCTCAAGCGGCCCGAGCCTGGCGCTTTCGCATGCCCGCCGATTGCGCCGCTGGGCGTCGAGTGCCGGGCTATCTCACAAAGCGAGTTTGTGAACGTCGGTCTCGCCCGACGGGAGCACTGTCTGAGCGACTGAGATTTCCCAGCCATCGACGCTTCGGATTGCAGAGCGTCAGTTCCGGGTCGGGTCACCCTTCCCAGACGACGGTTGCCGCATCAAACACCGGGCCGTCGACACAGACGCGCTTCATGGCCGGGCCGTCGGCCGTTTCGATCCTGACCGCACAGCCGGCACAACCGCCAACCGCGCAGGCCATGTATTCCTCGAGCGACACCTGGCACGGCAGCCCGTAGCGTCCCGCCAGCGCCGCTACGGCCCGCAGCATCGGCGTCGGCCCGCACGCAAAGATCTCGGACTTCGCCCGTTCGGCATCAGTCAGGGTCGACAGCCACCGCTCCGCGAGTTCGGTGACATAACCTTCGAAGCAGCCCTCGAAACCAGCCAGCGTTGCGAGTCGCGCCGGTACACCCCAGCTCTCCAGCAACGGCATCGTTCGATTGAGCTCGGCCGGCAGCCACGGCGTGGCGAGCTTCGACGGCAGCAGATCGAATGGAAACGGGATTTCCGAGCCCAGGATCGCCAGGGGAGTCCAGCCGCTGTTGTCTTGTCGCAGGTAGTCGGCAACAAAAACCATGGGTGGAATACCGACGCCGCCGCCGATCAACAGCACATTCGGCCGCTCAGGCGACGGCGAGAAGGGCGTTCCGATCGGGCCCAATACGCTCAGCCTGTCGCCGACCGTCTTTTGCGACAGCAGCCGCAGGCCGTCGCCAACGATCTTGAACAGAATCTCGATCCAGTCGTCCCTGGCACGCATGATGGACATGGGGCGCCGCATGGGTCGCAGTTCGCTGCAGCTTATGTGCACGAAATTCCCGGGCTTTGCCGCCGCGGCGCATCGCGGCGCACGGATCCGCATGATGAACTGTTGGCCCGGAAACGCGGTCAGCGACATCACCTCGCCGTCCTCGACGAAGATCGTATTGCGATTTTTTTGCGCCTCGCGTTGCGCAGCGGTAATCATCGCGCCGCCATCGTCCGTACCACCCGGTCGAGAACCGCCATGCGTACCGCCACGCCGTTCGTAACCTGCCGGGTGATGACGGACCTGGGCCCGTCCGCCACGGAGCTCTCGATCTCGATGCCACGGTTCATCGGGCCCGGGTGCATCACGATGACATCGGGTGCCGCGTGCCTGAGCCGCTCCTGGCTGATTCCGTAATTGGCGAAGTACTCATCGATCGGCGGAATTCCGTCGAGGTTGCCGATGCGCTCGCGCTGAATTCGTAGCGCCATGACAACATCGGCGCCGGCCAGCCCCTCGGCCAGGTTATCGACGATATGCGCGCCAGGCAGGCTCTTCGAATCCGGAGCGAGAGCGGGCGGAGAAATCAGCCGCAACTCTCCAACGCCCAGCGTTATCAGTCCCTGCGACGCGGACATGGCCACCCGGGAATGCCTGATGTCCCCGACGATCGCCACCTTGAGATGCTCGAAGCCGCCTTTCTGCTGGCGTATCGTGAGCAGGTCCAGCAGGCCCTGCGTCGGGTGGGAAACATCCGCCTCGCCGGCATTCAGGATGCTGACGTAGTCCTCCACGTGCTGTGCAATGTAGGCCGGCACTCCGGCACTGGCATCGCGAACGACCATGACGTCGACCTGCATGGCCTCGAGCGTGTAGATCGTGTCGAGGATGCTCTCACCCTTCTTGCGTGAAGACGTGTTCACGTCAAGATTCAGCACGTCGGCACCCAGGCGTTTACCGGCAAGATCGAACGATGCGCGGGTGCGCGTGCTGGGCTCGAAAAACAGGTTTGCTACGGTTCTCCCGGCCAGCGAGCGGCTGCGTGCCGGGAGACTGCCTGGTGCCGTAATGTAGCGCTCGGCTTCATCGAGAATGTCGATCAGCAGCGCCCTGTCGAGCCCTTTGAGGGTCAGTAAATGGCGCAGCCGGCCCCTTGCATCGAGTTGCAGGGCCGCTTCGTCGTTTGCGCTTGTTGGAGCGGGGCTCATGGCGGGGCAATTCTACGGGCATTATCTTCAAGCCACCACCTGCGATCGACCGCAGGGGCGCCCCTCGTCCCGATCGGGGGGCTCCAATCGCTCGAGGGCTAGCAGGAGATTCGTGCCCGCAGCGGTGCGTGCCCGGGTGTTTCAGTCGCTCGAACAGCTGCTACGCAAACTCGCTTTGTGAAAAACCCGGGCACGCACCGCTGCGGCTGCCAATTCGGTCGGCGGCCGCAGCTACGCTCAGCCGCCGAAGTTGACCTTCGCTTCCAGGTTGGCGCGCGAGTCGGCGTGCGACATGGCCTCTTCCATCGTGATCGTGCCGTCCTTGTACAGTTCCAGAAGCGCGTCATCGAAGGTCTTCATGCCGGCCTCCCCGCTGTCCTTGTGCGCTTCCTTGACATCGGTGATGTCGCCTTTGAGGATCAGATCCTTGATGTGCGGCGTATTCAGTAACAGCTCGACGGCCGCGACACGCTTGCCATTGCGCGCACGCACCAACCGCTGCGAGAGTATGGCGCGCAAATAGTGCGCCAGGTCCATGAACACCTGCGCGTGTTGCTCCTGAGGAAACAGATTGATGATCCTGTCCAGTGTCTCGGCCGAGTTGTTTGAGTGGATCGTCGCAAGCACCAGGTGGCCGGTGCCCGCCATGTCGAGTGCCGCACGCATCGATTCGATGTCCCGAATCTCGCCGATCTGAATCACATCAGGAGCGGCGCGCACCGCGCTCTTGAGCGCGCGCTGATAGGACTTGGTATCGAGCCCCACTTCCCGCTGATTGACGATCGACTGCTTGTTCGGATGCAGAAATTCGATTGGGTCTTCGATCGTGATGATATGCGACGAGGTCTTCTCGTTCCTGTGATTGATCATTGCCGCGAGTGTTGTCGACTTGCCTGCTCCCGTCGCGCCGCACATCAGGATCAGTCCGCGGCGCAGCATGACGAGTTCTTTCAGCTGCTTCGGCATGCCGAGTTCATCCAGCGTCGGCATTTCGGAGGTTATGTAGCGCAACACCATGGAAACGCTGCCGCGCTGATGAAAGACGTTGACACGAAAACGGCCCAGACCCTGCTCGGACAACGCAAAGTCTATCTCCAGCTCCTTGTTGAACTGCTCCATCTGCTCCTCGGTCATCAACTCGAGCGCGGCCTGTTTGACCATCTTCGGCGTCATCTCGAGTTTGTTGACCGGCATGATCTTGCCTTCGATCTTGATTTTGGCCGGCGTAAAAGGCGCGAAGAACAGGTCGGAGGCGTTTTTCTCGACCATCAGCTTGAATAGCGGTTTAACGTTCATCGGGTTGTCGTTCCTTGCGCGCTCAGAAAGTCCGAGCCGTATCCTCTTCCATGATCTGCAGACTCTCGGCCTGCTGATCTGCTGCCGATGCGTCCCGCTTGCTTTCCAGCTTGACCCGCAGGCGAAGTTCGTTCTTGGAGTCCGCGTTGCGCATGGCTTCTTCGTAGGTAATCGCGCCTTCCTCGTAGAGAGCGAAGAGCGCCTGGTCGAATGTCTGCATTCCGAGTCGCGTCGATTTCGACATGATCTCCTTGATCTGGCCGACCTCGCCTTTAAAGATCAGGTCCTGTACCAGCGGCGTATTGAGCATGATCTCCATCGCTGCTACGCGCCCGATACCGCCTTCGCGCGGGACCAGCCGCTGTGCGATAAACGCCTTGGTGTTCAGCGAAAGGTCCATCAGCAGCTGCTGGCGACGCTCTTCCGGGAAGAAGTTAATAATGCGGTCCATCGCCTGGTTGGCGCTGTTGGCATGCAGGGTTGCGAGACATAGGTGACCGGTCTCCGCAAACTGAATACCGTACTCCATGGTCTCGCGGTCCCGAATCTCGCCGATCAGAATTACGTCCGGCGCCTGACGCAGAGTGTTCTTCAATGCCGCGTGCCAGGTCTCCGTATCCACACCCACTTCGCGCTGCGTGATTACACAGCCTTTGTGCGGATGCACATACTCCACGGGATCCTCGATCGAAATAATATGTCCGCGCGAATTGGCATTGCGATGCCCAATCATTGCGGCCAGCGTCGTGGACTTGCCCGAGCCGGTGCCGCCGACAACAATACACAGGCCACGCTTGTTCATTACGACATCTTTGAGGATGGGCGGCAGTTCGAGTTCTTCCAGCGTCGGGATCTCCGTCGTTATCGTTCGCAGGACGGCGCCTACCATGCCCTGCTGAATGAATGCGCTGACGCGGAAGCGTCCGATGCCCTGCGGTGCAATCGCGAAGTTGCACTCCTTGGTCGCGTCGAACTCCTTGATTTGTTTGTCATTCATGATTGAACGGACCATCATGGCGGCCTGTTCCGGGGACAGCGGCGTATCGGTTGCCTTGTGAACGGTGCCATCGACCTTGATCGCCGGCGGAAAAGCCGCCGTCAGGAACAGGTCCGAACCGTCCCGCTCGACCATCTTGCGCAACAGATTCTGTGTCAGTCGTACCGCTTGTTCACGTTCCATTTCGTAGCTCTCCCTTCGGGTCGACGGCTTGCCGTCTACCCTCAGAAATTCTCTTTGTTGACGGCACGGAAGCGCGCCTCTTCCTTGTTGATCAGGCCCTTTTTCATCAGCTCGGTGAGATTCTGATCGAGTGTATGCATGCCGGCCGCCTGTCCGGTCTGAATGGCCGAGTACATCTGCGCGATCTTGCCCTCACGAATGAGGTTTCGAATGGCCGGCGTACCGATCATGATTTCGTGGGCCGCAATGCGTCCGCCACCGACCTTTTTCAGCAGCGTCTGCGAGATGACCGCGCGCAACGATTCCGACAGCATTGCACGTACCATTTCTTTTTCGGCGGCGGGAAATACGTCGACAACCCGGTCGATGGTCTTGGCTGCCGAACTCGTGTGAAGGGTTCCGAAAACAAGGTGGCCGGTTTCGGCCGCCGTGAGTGCCAGCCGGATCGTCTCGAGATCGCGAAGCTCGCCAACCAGAATGACGTCCGGGTCCTCTCGCAAAGCTGAGCGCAGCGACTCGTTGAACCCGAGCGTGTCACGATGCACTTCCCGCTGGTTGATCAGCGACTTCTTCGACTCGTGAACGAACTCGATGGGGTCCTCGATCGTGAGAATGTGGTCCGGCTTATTGTCGTTGATGTAGTCGACCATTGCCGCGAGCGTCGTCGACTTCCCGGAGCCGGTCGGGCCGGTTACCAGGACGATGCCGCGCGGATGCATGGAGACGTCCTTGAAAATCGGCGGCGCACCCAGGTCTTCCAGGCTCAGGATTTCGGAAGGAATGGTTCGAAATACCGCCGCCGAACCCCGATTCTGGTTGAAGGCGTTGACGCGGAAGCGCGCAAGTTTCGGGATTTCGAACGAGAAATCGGTCTCCAGAAATTCCTCATAATCCTTGCGCTGCTTGTCATTCATGATGTCGTACACCATGCTATTGACGTCTTTGTGGGTGAGCGCCGGCATGTTGACCCGTTTGATGTCGCCATCAACCCGAATCATGGGCGGCACGCCAGCCGACAAATGCAGGTCAGACGCGTTGTTCTTTACTGCAAATGACAGCAACTGGGCAACGTCGACAGCCATATTTCTCCCTCATGAGATTGGGGTCCGGACTTACCATAACCCGGACCGATTTGAAGCTAGTATAGCGAAGCACCGGGACTAAAACGTGATTAGAGTCACGGAAAACCTAGCGTTAATCAAAGATTTGCTGGCGACCGCGGCGGTTGAGGCCGGGCGCGACCCGAATACCGTCGATTTGCTCGCCGTCAGCAAAAAACAGCCCCTGGAGCGCGTTCGCGCCGCCGTCGCGGCCGGTCAGCGGCATTTCGGCGAAAACATCGTTCAGGAGGGTCTCGACAGGATTCAAGCCATACCCGAATCCGGGCTTACCTGGCACTTCATAGGCCACCTGCAAAGCAATAAAACACGTGCGGTCGCCGAATACTTTGACTGGGTACACACTATCGACAAGCCGAAGATCGCACGGCGCCTCAGCGAACAGCGCCCGGCTGAACTGGGCGCGCTGAATGTCTGCCTGCAGGTCAATATCGACAGCGAGCCCAGCAAGTCCGGCGCGAGCGTTGAGCAGGTCGCCGAGCTCGCAGCGGCGTGCATGGAACTTCCGAATATCCGCTTGCGCGGTCTCATGTGCCTGCCGGCCATTCGGGAGGGCTTTGTCGCGCAGCGCGAACCATTCGCAAGGCTGCGCCAACTGTTCGAGGACTTGCGCCGGGACGGAATACCGTTGGACACTCTTTCAATGGGCATGAGCGACGACTTTCGCGCCGCGATCTTCGAAGGCGCAACGATCGTGCGTATCGGCACGGCACTGTTTGGCGAACGGGTTTAAATACCGGGGAGAATCATGGATTACGGAAAGGTAGCCTTCGTGGGCGGCGGCAACATGGCGCGGGCGCTGGCCGGCGGCATGCTCGCGGCCGGCTACGAGGCAAGCCATATCCTGATTTGCGAGCCCCTCAAGGAGCATCGCCGCAGGCTCAAGAAGGAATTGCCTGGCGCCGTGATTCGCGATGACAATGAGACCTCCGTCGCCGAGGCCGAATGCGTCGTCTTCGCGGTCAAGCCGCAAATCCTGAGTGCCGTCTGCAAACCGCTCGCGACTATCGTGCAGACGACCCGGCCGCTTGTGATTTCTATCGCGGCCGGCGTCCGCAGCAGCGACATAGACACCTGGCTCGGCGGCAACCTGTCCGTGGTGCGCGTCATGCCCAACCAGGCCGCACTATTGCGCCTGGGTATATCCGGCCTGTTTGCCAACGAAAGAACCACGGAGCTTCAGCTCAGGGCCGCCACCAACATCATCGCAACGACGGGCCCTGTAATCCCGGTTTCCTCGGAACAGGATATCGACACCGTTACTGCCGTCTCGGGCACCGGACCGGCCTATTTCTACTTGCTGGTGGACATGCTGGTGCGGGTCGCGGTGGACCTCGGCCTGGACTACGAATCGGCGCTTGCGCTGGTCCTGGAGACGGCACGGGGTGCCGGGGAAATGGCAGAACAATCCGGTGAGACGATGGACTCGTTGATCGCGCGCGTGCGTTCACCGGGCGGCACCACGGCGGCTGCCTTCGACTACCTGGAGACGACCGACTTCCGCAAGATTTTCAGCGCGGCTGTCGTCGCCGCCCGCGATCGCGCCGTTGATCTCGCCGACCAGGCCCACGAAGCAGGCAAGGACCAGTGCCCTTCGGACACCAGAAGTAATACGAACTGACCAGACAGGATTCCAGGCATGCCATCGAATATCGCTTCCGCTATCGTCTTTATCGTCAATGCGCTGACCAGCCTGTATCTCCTGGTGTTGCTGCTGCGATTCTGGATGCCCTGGCTGCGCGCCGACTTTCGAAACCCGCTCGCCCAGGGAATACTTCGCTTCACATCGCCGATCGTTGTTCCGGTTCGCCGCATCGTGCCGTCTTTCGGCCGTCTCGATACGGCGACGGTCATTGTTGCCTTTGCCATCCAATACCTGACGGTGCTGCTCCTTCTTCTGATTCTTGGCCAGACGGCGGGCATTGCCGACATCGCCGTCACCGCGGTTGTCAAGCTCGTCGTTCTCTCCATCAACCTGTTCGTGTATGCGATCTTCGTTCGAATTATCCTGAGCTGGATTTCCCCGGGGGGTTACAACCCCGCGACCGCCATCATCACGACGCTGACCGAACCCGTATTGCGCCCCTTTCGACGCCTGATACCGTCGATGGGCGGCTTCGATATTTCTCCGATTTTTGCGATCATCCTGCTGCTTGCCGCGACGATCGTGGTCAATGGGCTAAAGCCGCTAGGCATCTAGCCCGTATCGATTATTGGCGGCTGCCGGCCGGATCAGTGCCGAACAGTACGCGAGCGGCCTTGAATGGTTTATAGTGAGAGAAAAAGGGGGCCGGTCTCATGACGATAACCAGAACGTTGATCTCTCTATCATGGCTGGCTGTGCTCGTTGCCTGCGGCGGGCCCGGCGAGTCCGCTAATGTCCCCCAGGCCGAACCGGCCGGTGCATCGTCCACAGACATTGGCGACTATGTCGTGCACTTCAGCGCACTGTCTACTGACCAGCTACCCCCTGAGATCGCCCGCGCCTATAACATTCTTCGCAGCAAGAACCGCGCGATGCTGAACGTGTCGGTAATCCGCAAGTCAGACAGCGCGCCTGTCGCCGCCACGGTCACGGTCAAGACCGTCAATCTGACGGGTCAGCTGAAGAATGTCACTATGCGTCAGATCAAGGAACAGGAAGCGATTTACTACATTGGCGAAACCGCGGTCGCCAATCGCGAGACGCTGGTCTTCGATATCAGCGTGCTTCCGGAAGGAGCGAAAAGGGCATCGGAAGTTCGATACAAACGCGAGTTCTATACCGACTGATATTTCCGCACGAAGACTGCCACTTGCGCCTCGGCCCGGACAGCCTCACCAACTTCGGTCTGCACGCCCGCGGTCGGCTGCAATTTTTTTAAGAATACCCGTAAAAAAAGGCCCTTTTCGCCTTACACGGCTGTTTCACATGTGTTATCGTCGCGCTGCTTTTGACGCGGGCGGAGCCCGTTCTTACCGCGAGCATTCGCTCGTTTTTCATTTTTAGGAGTCAGTTTTTCATGGCCACAAATTCCAACAAGCCACCCACCAAGTCCGAAATCTACGCAAAGATCGTTGACGACACCGGTCTGTCGCGCAAAGACGTCGCTGCAGTTTTCGAATCGCTCAACGGTCAGATCAAGAAGAATCTCGGCGGTCGTGGTGCTCCGGGTATGTTCACGGTACCGGGTCTCTTGAAGCTTCGTGTTGTAAAGAAACCGGCTCGCCCGGCGCGAAAGGGTACTAACCCGTTCACGGGCGAGGAGATGATGTTCAAGGCAAAACCGGCTTCGAAAGTCGTCAAGGTTTCTGCGTTGAAGGGCCTGAAAGACATGGTCTGACTTTCAGACACGGTCTGAATGCAAAAGCCGGGGTCTCCCCGGCTTTTTTTATGACGTGAGATCCGCCCGAAGGGCAGCACTCACGAACAGCGACACCTCCTCGCGAAGGTCGATCAAGCGGCCATGAAAAAAATGCTCGGCACCCTTCATTACCAGGAGCTCCGGGCCAGGCTCCAGGCCGTTGAACCAGTCAATCGTCTCGTCAATATCGACCAGTTCGTCCTCGTCGCCCTGCACGATGAGCCATGGGCATTGCGGCTGCGAGGTCAGCCCCGACGCAAAGCGCGAGATAGCCGGCGCAACGCTGACAAGTCCGCTGACTTCGCTGTCGACGGCGGCACGCACGGCTATCGCGGCGCCGAAGGAAAAGCCGGCAAGCCACAGTTCCTTGCCCGGCAGCGTCGCCCTCATCCAGGAGATGGCGGCCAGCGCGTCCTGCAACTCGCCGACTCCCTCGTCGAAACGCCCGTCGCTCTTTTCGGTGCCTCGAAAGTTGAACCTCAGCGCCGCGAATCCGAGGCGAACGAAGGTCCGCGCCAGCGTGTGAGCAACCTTGTTGTGCAGGGTGCCACCGTGCTGGGGATGTGGGTGGCAGACGACCACCGACGCAATTGCTTCGGCGCTGGCCGGCGTTTCGAACAGCGCCTGCAGCCTTCCAGCGGGACCCTCGATGAACAGGGCCCGGGTATCGGGTTGTTTTGACGTCTGACGCATAGCTTAAGTGCCCGCACAAAGGTGGCCTGTACTGTAGTTATTGCTGTAAAATTAAAACCTTATGCAAACCGGCGCCTAATTGAAACGCGCCGCTACCAACGACAGGTGATGCCATGAGTTCCACCATGGACCTCGAGACTCAGTATTGTGCCCATAACTACCATCCGTTGCCCGTGGTATTGACCCGCGGCGAAGGTGTTTTCGTCTGGGACGAGGACGGCAAGAAATATCTCGACATGATGAGCGCCTATTCGGCGCTAAGCCACGGGCACGCGCACCCGCGGCTGGTGCGTTTGGTGCAGGAGCAGGTTGCTCGCCTCACGATCGTGTCGCGAGCGTTCTATTCCAATACGCTGGGGCCGTTTCTCGAGCGCGCCTGCAAGCTGACCGGCCAGGATATGGCATTGCCGATGAATACCGGTGCCGAAGCGGTCGAAACGGCGATCAAGGCCGCGCGCAAGTGGGCGTATACGGTAAAAGGAGTGCCGAAAGACAAGGCCGAAATTATTGGCTGCGACGGCAACTTCCATGGCCGCACCATCGCCGCGGTGGCCATGTCTGATGAGCCGCAGTACCAGGACGGCTTCGGTCCCTTTCCACCTGGCTTTCTCAATGTCAGATACGGTGACATTGATGCCCTTGCGGCAGCGATCAATGCCAACACGGCCGCGTTTATCATCGAGCCAATCCAGGGTGAGGGGGGCATCGTCATGCCGCCGCCCGGCTATCTGAAGGCCGCCGCAGAACTGTGCCGCGAGAGAAACGTCCTGTTTATCGCCGACGAGATCCAGACCGGCCTGGGCAGGACCGGCCGGATGCTGGCCTGCGATCATGAGGGTATCCAGCCCGATGGGCTGATCCTCGGCAAAGCGCTTGGCGGGGGCATATTGCCGGTGTCAATGTTTCTTGCGCGTCGCGACGTCATGGAAGTGTTCACGCCAGGCGATCATGGCAGTACGTTCGGCGGCAATCCGCTCGGCGCGGCGGTAGGCCTGGAGGCTCTGACTATTCTCGTAGACGAGGATCTGCCGGCGAAGAGCGCGTCAATGGGTGATTACCTGATCGAAAAGTTGCGTGCGATTGACAGCCCGCTGATTCGGGACTTGCGCGGCAAGGGACTGTTTATCGGTATTGAAATCGACCCCGCCTACGCGAGCGCGCGCAACGTCTGCAAGGCGCTGATGAAACGCGGATTGCTCAGCAAGGAAACCCACGAGACCGTTGTCAGGCTGGCGCCCCCGCTGATAATCAGCAAGGCCGAGATAGACTGGGCGGTCACCCAGATTCGCGAAGTACTCAACGAACTGAACCAGCATCGACTGGCGTCTTGACGTTCCTGGGAGAATCCCTGCGTGCCTGAATCGACGGCCATGATCGCTGCCCTTCTGCTCCTCTCGGCCCTGATCGGCGGCGCTGTTGCCTGGTCCCTGCGCGGCAAACGAGCCGGACATGAGAAAGCAGCAATCAACGCAGGCTGGCAGGAGCAGATGGAGGCGCAACGGACCGAGCACCAGCGCCTGGTCGATCAGAACAAGAGCCTCATGGTGCAAATCAGCCAGTACCAGGCCTCCAACCAGGATGCAAAGAACCGCGCCAGGGAGCTGGCAGAGGCTGTACAGACGGCGTTTGCGCGACGCGACGAGCTGCAACGCGAGATCAAGGACGTTCGAAGCAATCTCGAGACTGTGCTGAGTCAGCGTGACAAGCTTCGTAGCGACATGGCGAATGTCAGCGATGTGTCGGCCGTCAGCGAGGAAAAAGATGAGAAAATATTCCAGCTCAGCCGTGAACTTGAAAGCTGGCACCAACGCCTTCCACCGCTCATCGAGCGATATCGGTCGCGTAATGAGGAAGCCGTGAAGCTGGAGGCGCAACTCGCGGCGGCAGAGCTGAGAATCGAGCAGCTGGAAAATGAGCTCGGCGACGATCAGACCCGAATCGAGGCTGTTCACGACCCCGGCGCGCTGACCAGCGGACAGGGGGCCTCAAACGACGATGCCAGCGCCGACTCGAATTGCGCATCGCAGCCGCTTTCGGACGCGGGCAACAAAGATCAGCATTCCCTGCGCGACAACCTGAAACAGATAAAGGGCGTCGGTCCCGCGATCGAGAAAACGCTCAACGATATGGGGATCTATCGGTTTCAACAGATCGCCGACATGTCCGAGTACGATATCGATCGGGTCGCCGAACGATTGAAGGGATTTCACAGTCGTATCTATCGGGAGAACTGGATCGGCCAGGCACGCGAACTCAAAGAACGCAAGCAACTCAGGTAAGCATCTTGCTGCATCAACGCCGCATCATCAGTCTGTCATTGACACTGCTGGTCGCTGTACCCGGTTTCATTGCCATTGACGACGGACTTCCGGCCGACGCTACCGGGCTTGCCGGGTATTCGGCAGTCGATACCCCGCGCTTCAGGATCGCCCTGGACCGTGAACGACTGACCCTCGACGGCTACACCGCCTCTCTGCGCCAGGAGCAGGGGCTTCTGCGAAGCGCCGATCGGCTCTTTGCAGACATGCCGAGAAACGTGCGGTTCAAACCGCTGGGACCGGCACCGGATTTCTGGGCATCCGCGTCGATCGCGCTGCTCGAAACGCTTACGGCAACGCGTTCCGCTCATGCACTCCTGACCGATCAGACGGTCGGAATTCGAGGCGTAGCGACAAGCGGCTGGGATCGGGGGCTGTTGGCGCTGCGCGCCGCGCTGCCGGCGTCGATAGAAATTGACGTTGACATGATCATTGCGCCCGATAATGTCAGCGCCCGACAGCTTTGTGCGCGGGCATTTGCCAACTTTCAGAGCGACGCGATCAATTTCGAGGAATCAACTACAGAGCTGCGCAGCTCCGCGAAGCCTGCCCTCGATCGCGCTGTCTCATTGGCCGATGCCTGTCGCCAGTCGATCGTGACGATAACCGGCCACACCGATTCATCCGGACCGGAAACATCGAATCTCCTGCTGAGTCTCGAGCGCGCCAGGGCGGTCGCGGACTACCTGGCAAGCAGCGGTATTGCGCGGGAGCGACTGGCGACGGTGGGCGCGGGATCTTCACAACCGCTTGTGAGCAATGCATCCCGCTACGGTCGCAGCCTGAACCGCCGCATCGAGATCGATTTCGAACAGGACCCTATTCGCCCGGAGAGGTGAGCCGGATCAGCTCGATTTCGAACAACAGTGTCGCATCTGGTGGCACCGGTGGCTTGCCGCGCGCGCCATAGGCGAGCTCTGGCGGGATCTTCAGTTCCCGTGTCTCGCCAATCAGCATGCAGGCGACGCCGAGATCCCAGCCCTTGATGACCTGGCCTCGATCGAGCGTGAACTGGAAGGGCTGCCGGCCGCCAGAGGACCATATCTCCGTACCCCGACCGCCCCGGGCATTTTCATCATAGAGCCAGAGCGTCGCGTGCACGTCGGCATGGTCGCCTGAAACCGCCCTGCGGCCATAGCCCTTGTTCGTGATCCTTGCGCTGAGGCCGGGTGCGATATCGACATTGCCGTTCTCATCGGCCTCGGGACAGGTGCCGCGCCCGGCGCCGGTCGCGTCGCCGCCATCCCCGGACTGCTGCTGCTCGCCACCGCATCCCGCCAGCATCAGCAGGAGCAGACCTGTCAATGCCAGACCGCCCGGTTTCATTCCTTGCCAGCCTTGAATTCCAGTGACGCCGAATTGATGCAATACCTCAGGCCTGTCGGTTGCGGACCGTCTTCGAAAACGTGGCCGAGGTGCGCGTCACAGCTGGCACAAACGACCTCCACGCGGCTCATGCCGTGTGTCGTATCCGTCTTCGTGCGAACGGCGTCGCCCGCCAGTGGCAGCCAGAAACTCGGCCAACCGGAGCCGGAATCGTATTTGTGTTCCGAGCTGAACAGTGGCGCGTCGCAGCAGACACAGCAATAGCTGCCGTCGGCCTTGTGGTCGACGTACTTGCCCGTGAACGCGCGTTCCGTCGCCGCGTTCTGCGTCACCCGATACTGCTCCTCGCTGAGCTTGTCACGCAGTTCGTTGGCGCCCGCTTTGTTAGTCATTGGATGCTCCCGCGTCGATATCAAGCAATAGTCTGTTCATACGTTGCACGTATTCTGCCGGATTATCCAGCTGGGATCCCTCCGCGAGCAAGGCGTGATCCATGACGATGTTGGAGAGGTCGTCGAAACGTGCCTTGTCGGCCTCGGTGGACAGTCGAGCGACGAGCGGATGTTCGACATTGATCTCGAGAATCGGCTTGGAGGCTGGAATCGCCTGCCCGCTCGCTTCGAGCATGCGCCTGAGCTGTGGGTTCAGGTCGTTCTCTGCGGCAACGACGCAGGCCGGCGAATCGACAAGCCGGCGACTTACTTTGACTTCTTCAACCCTGTCCCTGAGCGCCCGACCGATCTTCTTCAGCAGGGACTTGTGCTCCTTCGATACCTCGGCTCCGGCGTCCTTCGCTTCACTCTCCGGCAACTCGAGATCGGACCGCGCCACGTCAACGAGTTTCTTGCCATCGAATTCAGTCAGCGCGTCTACAAGCCATGCGTCGATGCGATCGGTCAACAGCAGGACTTCGATGCCGCGTTTCCTGAGCTGTTCCAGGTGCGGGCTCGCGACGGCAGTGGCGTAATTCTCGGCCAGTATGTAGTAAATCTTGTCCTGGCCGGCGCCCGCGCGGCTGACATAGTCGTGCAGGGACTGATCCTGGTCCTCGTTGCCGTTGTGTGTACTCGCAAATCGCAACAACTTTGCCAGCTTGTCCTTGTTGGCATGGTCCTCGATCACGCCCTCCTTCAGTACCTGGCCGAACTCCCGCCAGACTGTCCGATAGTCCTCGGCATCGCCGGACGCCATCTTTTCCAGCATGTCGAGCACGCGCTTCGTTAGCGCGCTGCGCATCGCGGCCAGTTCCGGGTTTTGCTGCAGCAGCTCGCGTGACACGTTCAGCGGCAGGTCCGACGAATCGACCACGCCTTTGACGAATCTGAGGTACAGCGGCAGGAACTGCTCCGCCTCGTCCATGATAAAGACGCGCTGCACATACAGCTTCAGCCCCCGCGGCGCGTCCCGGTTCCAGAGATCGAACGGCGCAGCAGCGGGAACGTAAAGAAGACTGGTGTATTCCCGCTTGCCCTCGACGCGGTTGTGGCTCCAGGACAGGGGATCGGCGAAATCGTGGGTCAGGTACTTGTAGAATTCCTTGTACTCGTCATCGCTTATTTCGCTGCGGTTTCGCGTCCACAACGCGGTTGCGGAATTGACCAGCCTTGCCTCTTTCTCCTCCCCGCCCTTGACAAACAGCGAAACCGGAAATCCGATGTGATCCGAATATTTTCGAATCAGTGTCTCAATGCGAAGCGGTTCCGAAAACTCTGTCTGATCGTCTTTCAAGTGCAGCGTTACAGACGTTCCGCGCTCTTTGCGCTCGATATTCTCGACAGAGAACTCGCCCTTGCCGTCCGATTCCCAGCGCACGGATTCCGATTCGCTCAATCCGGCGCGGCGACTCTCCACCGTTACCCTGTCGGCGACGATGAAGCTCGAATAGAAGCCTACGCCAAACTGGCCGATCAACTGCGCGTCGTGCTTCTTATCGCCAGTCATCTGCTGCAGGAATTCGGCGGTACCCGAGCGGGCTATCGTTCCGAGATTATCGATCAGTTCCTCTCGCGACATGCCGATTCCGTTATCGATGATCGCGAGCTGCCGCTTGTCCTTGTCTACCTCGATGCGAATCGAGAGCTCGGCATCGCCTTCCAGCAGCTCGGGTCTTGCCAGCGATTCGAATCGCAACTTGTCGGCCGCATCGGAAGCATTGGAAATGAGCTCGCGAAGGAAGATCTCCTTGTTACTGTACAAGGAGTGGATCATCAACTGCAGTAGTTGACGAACCTCGGTTTGAAACCCCAGCGTTTCGCGCGTCGAACTGTCCGCCACCAGCATCACCTAACACACCAAAGGCTTGGATGATGGGGGCTGATCCGGTCAGTTCAAGTCCGGTGTCGGACTTCTTGTGTCGATCAGGAGGCCGGCAGGCGCCTGTTGGCAGATGTGCGCCGCGCCGGCGAGGTGACGGAACGATACAGCAGCGTAACCAGCAGCAGCAGGCAGGTAGCCAGCGCCATCGGCGGGTGAGTCCGCGCCAGCCAGACGCCGGCGGCGATTAACAGCAGGCTTGCGACCAGCACCGACAGGCGGAATAGCGATCGACGCAGCCGCTCCCAGATGAGGCCGGCGATACCGAGCATGTCGTCGATATCGTCGAGGTACTGCAGCAGCCTTTCCACGAATGCGATCCTAGCGAATGATGGACAGTAGCGGCCCGCCGCTTTCGGCGTCGGCATTTTGTGTATCCGCGTCGAGCAACGCAGCGTTATTGGATTCCTTGGCGTGGGCGATCGCGCGGTGAAAAAGTTCCCAACGCTGCCGTGCAGATTCGTTTTTCAATGCGGCGACGGCAAAGTCCGATTTCTTGTGGTTGCTAGACATACTCTTCATTCAGAACGATGGTGAGTCACGAATGGCAACTATAGGACGCTGCAATACTCGCGGCCGTGAGGCAGATCACAGCTTGCTACACGGCTTCGCGAGCGATTCGAATAGTGCTCGGAAACCAGACGCAGTTCGCGTTTTCAATGCGATGGAATTCGCATTTTTTACCAGGCGCCGTGTGCCGCTGATACAAACAAAAAACGCCGGCTGCTGCCGGCGTTTTACATATCGGGGATCGCAGCTGCTCAGTCTTCGTCGGAGTCTTTCATCCAGCTGCGTTTAACCTGGTCCGACCAGTCACGATAGCCTTTCCAGGAATACAAGGCGGGATCGATGCCGGCACGCCGGGTGCGTGTCGCCGGCGCTTTCGAAATCCAGCGACGGTATTGCTTCCAGCCGTCCGCGTCATTGGCGGCCGGTTCCTCCACATTCACGGCCGCTTCACCGGTCTTGGAATCCGCTTCGGCGTCCGTGCCAAAACCGTCAACCCATCTCATTTTCTTGCTATCTGGCATTGAGTCTGCTCGGTCAATCCTTTGACTAAATACTAGGGTGAAATGCCCGCAATTCACAGGAACTGCATCACAATGCCAAATCCTTTTTCTTTTTTTATATCAGCGACTTAAGTGGTGGTTTTACTTAATCACATAGCAGGGCCGATACTCGCCCGAGGAGATCTTCATGCGTTTGCTCGCCACGAATCCGGCCAGCAGATCATCCAGCAGCGTCATGATTCGCTGTGAGCCGTCGATCTCGAACGGTCCATTGCGCTCAATTAACTCGGCCGTATCCTCGCGCACGTTGCCGGATACGATGCCGGAGAACACGCGGCGCAGGTTTGCGGCCAGTTCATGCGGTGGCAGATCCTCATTGAGATCGAGTTGCCGCATCGATTCGTGACCCGCCTGGAAAGGCCGTTGAAAAGACGGGTCGATCTGCAGGCGCCAGTTGAAGTAATAGGCGTCACCGTGTTTGTCGCGGAACGCCAGGACATTGTCGAGCCCCTGTTTCATGTGACGCGCTACCTCCATCGGATCGTCGATGATGATCTGATAGCGCTTTCTCGCCTCGTCCCCGAGAATCTCGGCAACGAACTTGTCGATCTGCCTGAAATAGGCCTGAGAGGATGCCGGTCCCGTCATGATAATGGGCATCGGCTGGCCGTGATTGCCCGGCTGCATCAACACGCCGAGCAGGTAGAGAATTTCCTCGGCCGTACCGACCCCGCCGGGGAAGACAATGATGCCGTGTCCAAGCCGAACGAAGGCCTCGAGCCGCTTCTCCATGTCGGGCATGATGACGAGCGAATTGACGATCGGATTCGGTGATTCGGCGGCGATGATGCCCGGTTCTGTAATACCAATGTACCGGCCGCCACGTATGCGCTGCTTTGCATGACCGATTGTTGCGCCTTTCATCGGACCTTTCATCGCGCCGGGGCCGCAGCCGGTGCAGACGTTTAGCGCCCGCAGGCCCAGCTCATACCCGACCTTCTTGGAATAGTCGTACTCGCTGCGACTGATGGCATGCCCGCCCCAGCAAACCACGAGATTCACCTCGGCCGGCAGCTGCAGCAGCTTCGCGTTGCGGACGATATGAAATACCGCGTTCGTAACGCCGTCGGAGCTTTGCAGATCAAAGCGGCCGCCCTCCATGATGTCATTGCGCGTGAACACGATATCGCGCAGCACCGCGAACAGCAGTTCGCGCGTGCCCCGAATCATCTTGCCGTCGACAAAAGCCTCCGCCGGAGCGTTCGTCAGCGATACCTTGAGGCCCCTGTCCTGCTGGATGAATCCGATCTCGAAATCCCTGTAGGTATCCAGCAGCGCACGGGCGTCGTCGTTTTTGCTGTCGGCATGCAGTACGGCAAGCATGCAGCGGCGCAGCAGCGGATAGAGGCCGCCCGCTCCGCCGCTCTTCAGCTGGTCCACTTCGAACTGGGAGAGGACCTCGAGGCTACCCTCGGGCCACACTTCGGCATCGACGAACTGGGTCGCCTTGTTCAGCACCGGTTTTTTTTTTCTTCAGGGACGAATTTCAATCGGAGTATTCTCGCCGGTCATCAGCCAGATGTCGATCATGTCAGAGTTTGAGACCGCTATGCAGCCATTGGTCCAGTCCTGGGTCCGATAATACGTTTCAGACATTGTCGGCTCGTTCGGCTGGCCGTGAATCATGATCGCTCCGCCCGGATCGACGCCCAGCCTGCCTGCTTCTCGGCGATCCGTCTCATCGGGATAAGAGACATGGATGGAAAGAAAAAAGTCGCTGTTCTGATTGCGGCTGTCCAGCACGTAGCGCCCTTCCGGTGTCTTGAAGTCGCCTTCCTTCTTCTTGTCACCCACCGGGCGGATTCCGAGAGCGATCCTGAAGGTCCGGAACGGCTCGCCATCTCGCAGCAAATGCAGCTTGCGAGCCGCTTTCTCGATAATGACCTTGTCGGCTATGGGGAAATCACCCGCCTGGACGGCCGCTGGCAGCGTCGTTACGGCCAGGCCGAGCAGCAGACGAAACAGCAGCGCTTTTGCAGACATATATTTGTTCATAAGCGGAAATTGACTGGCTCACCAGTAAGCCTAGCAAACCTTGCGCGTGCCGCCTATGCCCCACGTCACACGTCGACCGGGCCCATTCCAGCCTGGCGCAAGCCTCCCCGGCCTGCTAGACGTTTCGTCCGACGATCCAGCCTATTGCGAATCCGATAGCCCCGGCAACGAGCGTATAGGCGGGAAGGTAGCGAAAGACGCGACCCGGGTACTGTGCATCGCCAAACATGTCACCGAGGTTGACCGCGTAGGCATAGTGCAGGTAGGCAGAAAGCCCCAGCGTCGGAATCGCAAAGCCGAGTGTTGCCAGGGGCATGCGCCAGCCCTTGCCGGACCAATCCCCATCGCCGAGATACAGAGTCAGCGCAGCGAGCAGCAACAGGACCAGCAGCGGCAGCAGATTTCGCAGCAGGTAAGGCTGACCGTTTTCGACATCGGCAAACCAGAGCGACGCCGCCAGGATAAGGATCACGACCGGCAGCAGTTTCAGCAACAAGGTCCTGGCGCCCGACTCCATCAGCCAGTCTGGGCGTCGGTCAGGACGGGAAATTGCAGGCGCGTGCCCGGGCGGATCTTCTGCAGGTCAAGGCCCGGGTTGTACTGACGAAGCAGCCAGAGTGGCACATCGTATTTCCGCAGCGCAAGCACCCAGACAGAGTCGCCATCGCGAATCGTATATTCGGTCACACCGCTTATGACATGACGCCTGAAGAAGCTGTCCTGCTGCTGACGATGGTAGGCAATGCGTCGTTCCTCGAAGGTCGTTGCGTCGACCGTACCGAGATCCAGCCGGATGCGCCGCCCAACCTCGACCGGCGTTCGGAAAGCAAGTGCATTGATGTCACGCAGCCGCTGCGTGCGGATCTCCAGCCAGTCGCCGTAGTGCCCGAGCGTTTCCAGCGGCTGCACCTCGATACTACCGTCGTCGGCTACGCTGTAGTCGCTGGGATCGGATAACAGGTCCGTCTGCATCGCCGGCTCCGGCCCGGCAACCAGGTCCTCGGCGAGCGCGGCCGGTGTAAGCTCGGCGACTGCGATTTCCTCCTCTTCAGTGGCCGTGTCTGCGACAGGCGCAGAGGCGACGACCGCTGGCACCTCCGCCATGGGCGGCGTTACGACCGCCGGTGCCGGCCCGGCCGCTGGCAGCCTGAGGTTCTGGCCGATGCGAATCCGGTGGCTGCTGCTGAGATTATTGATGGCCACCAGCGTCGAGACCCGCGTGTCGTACGCTTCCGCGATCTGCGACAGGGTGTCGCCGCGGGCAACCTTGTGAAACAGGTCAGGCAACTGGCTGTCATGCAGGCTGTCTGCCGGCAGCCCCGACAGCAGCGTGCTCAGCGGCTGGTTCAGGGCGTTCGCCGGCATACGCAATTCGTAACCCTTGGGCAGGTACTTGCTCCCCTGCCATATCGTCGCCTGCAGCCCCGGGTTGTGTTTCCGGATTTCCTTCGGCGTGGTTCCCAGCGCCTCTGACAGGCCGGCAACCGAAACATAGGCTGGCAAACTGGCTGTCGAATAATCCATCGGCTTTTCATAGACGAGGCCCGGGAAGTATCGCTCGACATTCTGGTCGACTTCCATGGCGGCCAGAAACGCAACGTAAAAATTTCTCGAGGCAAATCCGAAGGTCCGTCCATTGTAGTTTCGGAGGATCTCGACATAGGCCGTATCGCCGTGCTTGCGCATCGCGCGGCGGACGCCGGCGAGACCATGGTTGTACGCCGTAATCGCCATTGGCCAGTTGCCGGTAATCGAATAGTTATAAGCCATCAGCCTGCCGGCGGCGCGCGTGGCCGCGTAGGGATCGTTGCGTTCATCGACTACGTGATCCACACGCATATAGCGCCGCCCGGTGCTGCGCGTAAACTGCCAGATGCCGGACGCGCCGACGTGCGAACGTGCTTCGGGATTGTAGGACGACTCGACGTGTGGCAACGCGGCAATTTCGACCGGGATGCCAAGCGCCGTGAATTGCTCGTTCACGAAGTCACGCCACCGACCCGAGCGCTGCAGCCCCTCCCTGAAGCGATCACTGAGGCCCTGCTGGAAACGAATGCGCTTTGTCGCCGCCGCCAGCGTGCTGTTGCTCACGCCCTCCGGCCACAGCGCCAGCACCCTGGCTTCCTCGTCGCTGAGCTTGTTACGTTTGCCGGATGCCAGTGACTGCAATACGGCTCGAATCTTCTTGCGACGATTCTCAACGCGCCGCTGTCGCTCTCGTCTCGAGAGTCTTGCGGGCATATCCAGCCGCGCGTAGACCACGGCCAGGTTTCGATTGTCGTGCAGCAGACCTTCGTCGGTGGAATAACGCGTGAACACCGAGACCCAGAAGTCTACGTCCGGCTTGAGCTCCGGCGGCTGCGGAAAGGTCTCGTCGGCCGCCGCCGCGGCCATCCCGAGCAGCATAATCGGCCAGAAACAGCGAGGAATGCTTGTCATTTGCATAATTTCAAGTTTCAATCGTAAATTATTGATTAGTTCACGGAAAATTTCGCCAAACTGGCGTAGCTTAACGATTAACCATGCGCGACACTGACCGCCAATCTGACACTTGTACGGGCATTTGCCAATACCTGGCATGCCTGCTGCTGGCCTTGCCCGCGGCTCCGCTGTTCGCCGGCGAGGCGGCGGTCGAGCCTTCGGACGTCGGCACGGACGTTGTCGAGGATACGACCTTCGACAGCGACTCGCGTTCCAGCGAGACGTCGGCCGCCGCCGAGGAACTGGTCGAAGCGGTGCCCGCTCATGAACACCTGGTGCCACTGGCGGATGCCGTATTAACGGCGGAAGGTCAGGCGTCGCCGCTGCTGCTGCTCGGCGCGGAGATCATGCCCGGTAACACGCAGCGTCTCGCGTGGTCAGCCACCGAGCTGTTCGAGGGCGTGCCGGTTTCCACGCCGGTGCTGGTCGTCAACGGTTCACTGCCCGGCCCGACACTATGCCTGACGGCTGCCGTGCACGGCGACGAGCTCAACGGCATCGAAATTGTTCGCCGCGTGCTGCATGAAATTTCGCCGGGCAAATTGTCCGGCGCCGTCATCGGCGTTCCGATCGTCAACGTTCAGGGTTTCCGCCGCGGTTCGCGGTACCTTCCCGACAGGCGCGATCTGAATCGCTACTTCCCGGGCAATCCGAACGGCAGCGCTGCGGCGCGTATCGCAAATGCTCTGTTCAACGATGTTATCGCGCACTGCGACGCGCTCGTAGACCTGCACACCGGTTCGTTCGAGCGTGCCAACCTGCCGCAGATTCGCGCCGACCTGAGGAATCCCGACGTCGTTACGCTGACACAGGGATTCGGTTCCATGGTTGTCCTGCACAGCTCACCGACGGTTGGTACCTTGCGACATGCGGCAACAATGGCCGGCATCCCCGCCGTGACGGTCGAGGCCGGCGGTCCCTCGCAGCTGGAGCTGGCCGAGGTCAAACACGGCGTCAAGGGAATCGAAACCCTGCTGAGCACGCTCGGCATGACCCGAAAGACGCGCTTCTGGGGTGATCCGGAACCCGTTTACTATCGTTCATCCTGGGTGCGCGCCAACAACGGCGGCATATTGCTGGCGGACGTCAGCCTTGGCAGTACGGTCCGCAAGGGCGACCTGCTCGGCACGATAACGGACCCGATGAGCAATCAGCGCACGGAGCTCTTTTCGCCCTACGCCGGCCGCATTATCGGCCTGGCGCGAAACCAGGTCGTCATGCCGGGATTCGCCGCCTTTCACGTGGGTATCGAGGCGGCTCACATCGTCACCGACGAGATTGCCCCGGGAGTCCAGTCGAAACCAGATACCGGTGGTTACGTAGACGGCATGTCCGAGTAAACTGCGTCCCCGATGAGCGCGGCACGCAAACCCCTGTCCAGCTACTGGACTCCACGCTACTGGCCCATCTGGCTTGGCATGGGTGTGCTGCGACTGATCTGCCTGTTGCCGCACCGCGCCGCGCTGGCGACAGGCCGCGTGCTCGGACGTCTTGCGCACGCCCTCGGCGGTTCGCGCCGGGCGGTGGTACGGCGCAACCTGGAACTCTGCTTTCCGGAACTCTCGCCTGATGAGCGCGACGCGCTTGCCCGCGATCATTTCGAAGCGCTCGGCATGACGGTGATTGAAATGGGGCTCGGCCGCTGGGCCTCGGACAGACACCTGCAGTCGATAACCCGGCTGGTCGGCATCGAGCACGTGCACAAGGCCCTGCGGTCAGGGAAAGGCGTGATCCTGCTCAGCGCGCATTTCACGACGCTGGAAATCATGGGGCGCGTTCTGAGCCTGAACATGCCTCCCTTCGATGCGGTCTTCCGCCGCAACCGCAGCGAATTCATGACGGAGCTGCAGCGCACCGGCCGCGAGCGCTCGGCCGAGTCGACCATTGAGAAACGCGATATCAAGCAGATGGTGCGAAGTCTGCGCGCCAATCGCGCCGTCTGGTATGCACCGGATCAGAGCTACAACCGCAAGGGCTCCGAGGTCATTCCGTTCTTCGGCATCCCGGCAATGCACACGACCGCAACCTCGACGCTGGCGCGCCTCGGTGAGGCGGCTGTCGTGCCATTCTTCCCGCGGCGCTGCAGCGATTCAAGCTACGAGCTGACCTTGTATCCCGCATTCGAAAACTTTCCGGGCGATGATCCCGTCGCGGATACGAAGCGCTATATCGATCTGCTCGAGCAGCACGTGCGCAGCTGTCCGGAGCAGTACTTCTGGGTGCACCGGAAGTTCAAGGACCTGCCCGACGGCTACCCTGACTACTACGCCGATCTCGACGCGTTGAAATAGCCTTGCAGCAGCTGCTCCCAATTCGGCGCACGAAAATTCAGTGTCGGGTCCAGGCCGACGACCTTGTGCAATGAACGATGCAGACGCGCGAGCGTCTGCTGCTGCCAGGTACCGCGCGGTCGTAACGCACCCTTGTCGAAATCGAGCATCCAGAGCTCTCCGGACTTGTCGATCTGCAGGTTATAGGCATTCATGTCGGCGTGATAGACGCCCGCCGCATGGAAGCTGTAGATCGATGCACCAAGCGATTCCCAGAACGCGGCATCGGGCTTGTTCTCGCTGATGTAGACCGACAATGACACGACATCCGGTATGCGTACGGTAATAATGTCCGCCGTGTAGAACGTGCCATGCTGGCAATAGCGTGCGGCCGCGGGGCGCGGCACGTTGAAATTGTTGGACGACAACTTGTCCAGCAATCGCCACTCCCGGAATGACCGTGTCTTGTCGGGCCCGGAGAATATAAAGGTATCGCGAACCAGCCTGCCCAGCAGGCCGCCGCGCATGTAATGTCGCAAGACGAACTGGCGCGGCACGTTGCCGACGTACATCGTGTTTCCCCGGCCGCCGGAGCCCAGTGCGCCGCTCAGCGCTTCGGCGTGAGGCCAACCACCGGCTTCGAAGCGCTCTTCCGATATCTGGTTGATAATGGCCTTATCGTATAGGATGGCGCCGGTCGCTGTTTTCTCGACGGT
Organism: uncultured Gammaproteobacteria bacterium; assembly: GCA_963701335.1. Lineage (GTDB taxonomy): Bacteria > Pseudomonadota > Gammaproteobacteria > Steroidobacterales > Woeseiaceae > UBA1847. The sequence goes on along the minus strand of CAVOZR010000004.1, from coordinate 439,344 downwards.
TTCGGTCAAACCTCCCGCCCCCTCTTTTTCGACTAGTCTGATTTGATGATGCCTGATTTAGCCGTCCAATCGAAGCCGGGGTCGCTGTGTGTTCTGCGCCTCTCGGCCATTGGCGACACCTGTCACGCGCTGGCCGTCGTGCGGCGCCTTCAGGACAACTGGCCGGACGCCAGGATCACATGGATCATCGGCAAGACCGAAGCGTCACTGATGGCCGATATTGCGGATATCGATTTCGTCGTTTTCGATAAATCCCTGGGCTTACGCGCATACAGGGACGTCGACGTGCAGCTCGGCGATCGTCGATTCGACGTTGCCTTGTGCATGCACGCCTCACTGCGAGCCAATCTTCTTTGTCGGCGCATTTCCGCAACGACGAGGCTGGGCTTTGACAGGGCACGGGCTCGCGACTTCCAGTGGCTGTTTACGGATCGCCGCATTCCGGCTGCTGCCGGCGAACACGCGCTCGAAGCCATGATGTCTTTTGCCACGGCAATCGGCGCCCGCGAGCGAGAGCTTCGCTGGGACATACCGCTGCCGGCAACTGCCGGAGCGTTTGCCGAACGCTTTCTCGAGGCCGGCAAGGCGCTCGTCGTGATCAGCCCCTGCAGCAGTCAGCGCAGCCGCAATTTCAGGAACTGGCCCGTGGAGAATTACGCGGCGACGATTCGCTACCTTCAGGAAAAGTTCGATTGCAGGGTGGTCGTGACCGGCGGCAACTCCGGTATTGAGCAGCACTACGGCAGGACGCTCGAGGACACCGGCGCCTTGAACCTGATGGGAAAGACCTCGCTGAAGGAGCTGCTGGCGCTCATACGCGCCGCGCGCCTGGTGATTTGCCCGGACTCCGGACCGGCGCACATGGCAACCACGGTGAATACGCCGGTCATCGCCCTGTTTGCCAGCTCGAATCCGGACCGCACCGGTCCGTATCTTTCGCGCGCACTCACCGTCAACCGCTACCCCGACGCAGTCAGGAAGTACCTCGGGCGGGATGTCGACGCGCTTCGATGGGGGCAGCGAGTGCGCGATCCGCGCGCCATGGAATTGATCACGATCGCCGACGTTCGGCGCAAGATCGACGATTTTTTCGGCGCTCTCTGAGTTTCGCCACCCTGGCTGCGTCTCGACCTCAGGCGATCGTGGTGCCGGCACCGCCCGCGGCGGATCGGATGCTATCGAGTACGAGTTCCGGCGCAAGGTCCTTGAGGCAGCGAAGATGTCCGAGCGGGCAATCCCGCTCGAAACAGGGGCTGCACTCCAGGTCCAGGTAATGCACGTCGCAACGATCGGTCAGCGGCGGCGTGAAGTGGGGCGATGAGGAGCCGTAGATTGCATGAACATGAATGCCGACCGCCGCAGCGATGTGCATCAGGCCGGAGTCGTTGCTGACGGCCTGTTCGGCGCATGCCAGCAGGTCTATAACGTCTGCCAGCGAGGTCCTGCCGCAGAGATCGGTAACTCCGGCGGTCCCTGCGACGGCGGCCCCCGCAGCACGATCCTTCTCGGATCCCAGGATCCACACATCGTAACCCTCGCCGACAAGGCGCCGCGCCAGCGTCGCGAAATACACCAGCGGCCAGCATTTTGCGGGTCCGTACTCGGCACCCGGCATCATTGCTACGATCGGCCGCCCGCTGCCTAATGCCAGGTCCCCCAGCAGGCGGCGCTGACGAGCCGCGTCGATCGACAGGCTCGGGTATGGCACTGTCGGCAAGCTGCCGCCCTCGCCAATGCCGAGGGCGAGGAAGCGTTTCACCGTCTGATCCAGCACCCTGGGATCGAACGTCCGGACATCGTTGATCAGGCCGAACCTCGATTCGCCGCGATAGCCGGTCCTCCTGGGGATTCGTGCCAGCCACGGGATGAGTGCCGACTTGAAGGATCGCGGCAGCACAATGGCCTGTTCGTATGCCTCGCTTTTCAGAGACCGGGCGATACGCCTGCGCTTCACGAGGCCAACTTCCCCATGGCCGGTCTCTGCCGCGATGCCACGGCGGACTTCGGGCATGCGCTCGACGATTGGCAACGACCAGGCAGGGGCCAGAACGTCCAGCGGCCTGGCCGGTCTCTCGGCTTTCAGGAATTTGAAAAGCGCCTGCGCCATGACCATGTCGCCGACCCAGCTCGGTCCGACGATCAGCGTTGCGGGATTCAGGACTTCTGACGACCGCAAAGCTGGTCCAGGTAATCGGCGACGCCGCTCTCGACCGGACGGAACTCGACGTCGCACCCGGACGCTCGCAGCTGCGTCAGATCCGCCTGGGTAAAGCTCTGGTAGGCGCCTTTCAGGTGATCCGGGAAAGGCACGTAACGAATCTTTCCCTTGCCATGCCAGTGGATGACGGCATTTGCGACGTCGTTAAAGGGCTGTGCCCGCCCGGTTCCGGCATTGAAAATGCCGGAGACGTCCGGGTTCTTCAGGTACCAGAGATTCACGGCACAGATGTCGTCGACATAGACGAAGTCGCGCAACTGCTCGCCATCGCCGTAACCGTCCGTGCCGGTAAACAAACGCGCTTCCCCATCGCTCTGAATCTGCTTGTTAAAGTGAAACGCAACGCTTGCCATGCTGCCCTTGTGCTGCTCGCGAGGACCGTAAACGTTGAAGTACCGCAGGCCCACTACCTGGCTGTCAGGCGCAGCCGCCACGCGCCGCACGTAGCGGTCAAACTGCAGCTTGGAATATCCGTAGACATTGAGGGGATTTTCGAACAGCGGATCCTCGACGAAGGTCCTGGAGCCCCCGTAGACGGCCGCCGACGACGCATAAATAAAGGGCGTCGCATTCGTCAGGCAGTGATGCAACAGCCGCTTGGAGTAGTCGTAGTTGTTCGCCATCATATAGCGGCCGTTCCACTCCGTCGTTTCGGAACAGGCACCCTGGTGAAACAGGACCTTGATTCCCCGGCCGAAACCCTTATCGGATTCGATCAGCTTCAGGAAGTCGTCCTTGTCGAGGTAGTCCGCTATCGGCAGATCCGCGATATTGGCAAACTTGTGGCCGTCCTCGAGATCATCGACGATGACAACGTCGTCGTGGCCATGGTCCGCCAGCGAGCGAGCCAGGTTGCTGCCAATAAACCCGGCGCCGCCAGTTACGATATGCATGATGCTGATCCCCGGGGGGCAGGGATCGCCGGACCGCCAGGGCACATTGAAACGCTCATATCGCGCCAACGGCCCCTAGTCGTCGGACGACGTAAGATGGTATTGCGCGCCACAATACGGACACTTCGCATCGCCAGTCTCTTCGATAGGCAGGTACACCTTGGGGTGCGAATTCCACAGGTACATGCCCGGCATCGGACAGCTGAGCGGCAGGTCCCTCGGCCTGACACCATAGTTGTGCTGTGCATTGGCGGGAATGAGATTCTGGTCGACAGTGCCTGCTCTGGCTGCCACGGTTACCCTCTGCTGAAACGGATGCTGGCCGCAAATTATATGCGCTGAGCGGCGCCGCGGCCATGCTCAATCGAGCCACTGGCCCCAGATGCCCTCCACGAATTCACGCTCCGGCCTAAAATCGGCGGCGCTGGCGAGTGCCGGTCGACCGTCGATAACCAGGTGATGCTGCAACAGGCGGTACGCGCGGTAGCAGTCCTGCAGTCGGCGGCCGACCTCGGCATCGAGCGCGCCGATTTCGACAAGCGCATCCAGTTGCCGGATGTTATCGGTGAAATGGATAACCTGCGGCTCCGTTTTCGCCCTGCTTAGCACCAGGTATTGAACGAGGAATTCGATGTCGCCGATCCCCCCGACACCGTTCTTGAGGTCGAAATGCTCATCACTGGTCTTGTCCAGTTGCTTGCGCATCCGCTGGCGCATTGAAATCACGTCGTCGCGCAGCGAGTCGCGTTTGACACGATCGATCAGCGTGTCCCTGCGGATTCGTTCGAATTCGCGCGCCACGGCGGGGCTTCCCGCCACCGGGCGCGCGCGCAGCAGCGCCTGGTGTTCCCAGGTCCACGCGTTGTCTTCCTGGTAGCGTTCGAATGCTTCGGTGCTCGTAACGAGCAATCCGGAGCGACCGTCCGGCCGCAACCGGGTGTCGATATCATAGAGTGCACCGGAACCGGTTTGCGTGGTCAGGAAAAGCACCAGTCGCCTGACGAGACGGGCAAAAAACAGGGTGTTATCGAGCGATTTCTCGCCGTCGGTTGCTCGCGATTTCCCACGTGAGTCGTGCAGGAAGACAATATCCAGGTCGGAGCCGTAGGACAGCTCGAGCCCGCCCAGTTTGCCGTAGCCGACAATACCGAAGCCCGCCTCTTGCTTCTTGCCATCGACCGTGTAGCAGGGCACGCCATGTCGCGCCGTCATATCCTCCCAGACGACGCTCAGGGCCTCTTCGAGGACCGTTTCGGCTAGCCACGTGAGTCCGTCACTGACCTTCATGATCGGCAGGCTACCGGTGAAGTCGGCGACCGCAATGCGGAATTTTATCGCGCGTTGAAAGCCGACGATCGAGTCCATGCGCGCCTCGCTGTCGCCGCGGGCAATGGCCGACGTTCGCGCCCGGAGTTCTTCCTCCAGATCCGACTTGCCCACGGCGCTCGAATACAGCTGGGGATCCAGCAGCTCATCGAGCAGTGCAGGCTGGCGGGCAATCTGATCCGCAATATAACGACTGCGCGCGCAGAGATCGACGAGCCGGCTCATTGCCGCAGGATTTTCGTTCAGCAGGGCCAGGTAGGCGCTGCGACGAAGGACGTGTGCCACCACATCCAGCACGCGTGTCAGTGCCGTCAGTGGCTCGCTTGACCGCAGGACGTCGCGCAGCAGTGACGGCATGAATCGGCCCAATCGCTTTGCCGCGATAGCGTCGATCTGCTCGGTCGCGGGCGCGTTGGCAAAAGCAACGACCAGGCCCGCCAGCGCTGCGGCGTCACTGCAGCCCTCGCGAGTCAGCAGCTCCCGCCATTGTGGCTCGCCCCACGCAGATTCCCAGGCGCGCTGGACTCGCTCGCGCAGAGGCGTATCGTCGCCGTCGACGGGAACAGCGACATGCCCGAACTCCTGCGAGATCGTGGCACGATGTTTCGCGAGGTCCTGCAAGAGTGCCGTCCAGTCGGCGTAATTCATTGCAAGACAGAGCCGCTCCCGATCCACGCTGCCTTGCGGAAGGTCGTGGGTCTGTTGATCGCGAATTGCCTGTATGAAATTCTCCAGCCGTCGCAGAAATCGGTAGGCATCGAGCAATCGCGCCGCACTCGCGGCACCAAGCCCGCGACGGCTGACGAGTTTTGGCAGTATCTTCTGTAGCTCGCGGCCCTGCAACGCGGTGTCGTTGCCGCCACGCACCAGCTGAAAGGACTGCACGATAAACTCGGCTTCGCGAATTCCGCCGGGGCCAAGCTTGATATTGTCCGTCAGTTCGCGGCGTGTCACCTCGTCGGCGATCATCGCGTGCATCTCGCGCAGCGACTCGAACACCCCGTAGTCCAGGTATCGACGATAGACGAATGGCTTTATCAGGCCGTTCAGCAGCTCATCGATTACCGCCTCTGACGGTTGCGAGCCAACGATGCGCGCCTTGACGTAAGCGTAGCGCTCCCATCCGCGGCCGTGCTGCAACAAGTAAGACTCCAGCGCTGCGAAACTGACGACCGGCGGGCCGCTCTCGCCAAACGGACGGAGCCTGGTATCGATACGAAAAACGAAACCATCGACGGTGACTTCGCCAATCAGCGCGACAATCTTTCTCGTCAGTCGGCCAAAGTACTCCTGCGCGCTTATCGACCGGGCGCCGTCCGTTTCGCCGTCATGTGTGAACAGGAAAATCAGGTCGATGTCGGATGAGAAATTGAGTTCCCTGCCACCCAGCTTGCCCATGCCGAGGGTGACCAACGGCACACGCTTGCCGTCGCCGTCGCGAACCGAACCATAGCGCGGCTCGAGCGTCCTTTCGGCGCAGCGCGTCGCCGCGTCGAGCGCCAGGTCGGCAAGCAGCGAAAGCTGCTGCAGCGTTTCTTCGAGTCTCGCCAGACCAAAGATTTCCCGCCATAGAATACGCAGCATGCTTCGATTGCGAAACCGCCGCAGGTCCGGCTTCAGGCCTTCGGCGTCCTCCGCCAGACTCAAAATTTTGAACTCTGCTTCGAGATCCGTTTGCTCGCGAAACGACGAGACATTCGCGGCGAACCAGGACCAGTCCCTGAGAATAACGGCGGCGCCGAATTCGCTGCAGGCCACAAGCCGCAGCAGCGATTCGATATGCTCGCCCGGCAGCTCGGCCAGATCGTGCTGTTCCTGCAGCCGTTCGAGCCATTGCCTGACCGGCGCCTGCAACTGCCCCGGCAGCGAGCCTGTCGCCGCGCCGGCGAGCTTATTTCCCTTTGCGTGCATGATTCCAGTCTATCGAAAAAATGACTGAACTCCGGCACTATTGACGATGTGACCGACAAACATCTGCTTATCGTTTACTACTCCCAGTCCGGTACCACCGAGCGCATGGCAAGAGCGGTAATTTCGGGAGCCACGCATCCCGACGTCAGCGGCGTCGAGGTGCGCGTCAAGACGGCGCTTGAAGCCGACGCCGACGATCTTCTCTGGGCTGACGGATTCGTTCTTGGCACTCCCGAGAACTTCGGCTACATGAGCGGCGCCATGAAGTATTTCCTCGACCGCGTGTTCTACCCCTGCGAGGGCAAGATCGACGGGCGCCCCTGGGCACTGTTTGTACGCGCAGGCAATGATGGCTCCGGTGCCATTTCCAGTATTCGACGCATACTCACGGGCCTGGCGGTCCGGGAAGTGCAGGAGCCGGTGCTGATCAGCGGCCCGTTCGATGAGTCGAGGCTACGCGACTGTGTGGAACTGGGGATGACCATGGCGGCCGGCCTGGAGGCGGGGGTATTCTAGCCGGGCCAGGAACGCCCTGGCTGATTGTTTCGCGGCTGCGGGCCTGACTACAGCGCCCCGGATTTCCTGAAATCAGCAAAGCCGGACAGCACTTCCTGAATCGGCACGGGCTTGCCAACCAGGTGGCCCTGCGCAAAGTCCACACCTATTTTGGTGATCAGCTGCCGCGTCAGGTCTGACTCGACGTACTCTGCAACAGTCTGCAGTCCCATGACTTCGGCGACCTGCGTAATAGCTGCCACCATCGATTCGGAGATCCGGTTTTCGCTGATATCGCGAATAAAGCCGCCGTCAATCTTCAGCGTATCGACGTTGAAGTTCTTCAGGTAGGCGAACGAACTGAGTCCGGCCCCGAAGTCGTCGAGCGCGATCGTGCAGCCGAGAGCCTTCAGACGATCGATGAACGCCTGCGCCTTCGCCAGGTTGGAAACAGCCGCCGATTCCGTGATTTCGAAGCACAGCGACTGCGGCGAAATCCCGGCGTGGCTCAGCTCTCCCTCGACAAAACTGAAGATGTCGTCGTCACCGAGCGATTGTCCGGAGAGATTGATCGAAAAAATCGCACCAGCCGCTTCGATAGCGTCCCTGGCGTCGATGAGCGCCGCCACGGTTGACGAGACCACCCATCGGTCCACGCGCGGCATCATGTGATAGCGTTCTGCAGCGGAGAACAGCGCGTCGGTCGGAACGGCATTGCCCTCCGAATCGACCATGCGTAGCAGAATCTCGAAGCGTGGATTACTCGAACGACCGTTCAGACTGACGATGGGCTGCGCCCGCAGTTCGAACCCTTCGCCGTCCAGCGCCTGCTGTATTTCCGAGACCAGCTGCATGTCGTCGTACCGCCGGATAATGCTCTGGTTGCCTTCGTCGAATACCTCGATGCGATCGCGACCATGGTCTTTGGCGGATTCGCAGGCCATTCGCGCGGTTGTCAGCGCACTGCCGTCTTCGCCACTCGCGTGCGAAAACTCCGCAATGCCAACGCTCATCGTCACCTGCAGTGACTTGTCGCCCTGCAGGTAACGCAAGGCAGACCGTTTCTCCCGGACGAGATTGGCGAACTTCAGCGCAGCATCCGAGTCGGCATGCGTCAGCAGAATACAGAACTCGTCACCTGCCAGCCGCGACAAGACGGCGCTGTGAGGCAGGTCTTCCTCGAGAAGCCGCGCAAAACGAATGATTACCTCGTCTCCCGCTTTCCGACTGAAATTGTCGTTGACCAATTGCAGATTATCGAGGTCGAAGTAGATCAACTGGTGCGTATCCGAGGCCGACGAAAGTCCTTTCCAGGACTCCGCGAGTTGCACCTCGAATCCGGCGCGGTTCATCAAGCCGGTCATCGAATCGAAGGACTGCTGCACGACGTGCTCGACTTTGCGCACGATGTGCGACATGAAGCGCCGGTCGCCGTGAGAGAAGTCGGTGTTGTCAACGCGACCCAGCTGGGCGAAAACACCTTCAAGGTTGCCGTGCTTATCCGAGACCGGGCTCAGCAGTGCCTGATAGCGCTGCCGGGCCTCATTCTGAGCATCTTTCATGGCAGGGATCTCGAACACACGTGGTTGTCGTTGCCCTTCGAGTTTCGGCATCAGCACATCGACCAGGTACCGGTCGAGCATCTTGCGATTGATGTTCTTCCAACTCGAGTGCGTCGCGCTGATACGGATGCGCTTCGAAGGTATCAGCAGGACGTTGTAGTTGATGCCAAGATAGCGACCGCTCTGACCAACCAGCTGCGCGAGACTTGCGTGGCTCCGCGAGGAGCCATGGATCTTCTCGTCGACATCGTAGACGAGTTGCAGTTCCTTCTCGATATCGCACACGCGGGATTTTGCATGAACCAGGCGATCCGAAATTTGCAGATTTTCACCAATCAGCTCGGCGGCGGGCTCGAGGATAGTCTTGAGCAGAGTCGGGTCGAAGGAAGAAGACTGTCCGACGTTCTTCGAAAACAGCGAAACCAGCAGGCCTGTGATAGCGCGCGCCTCACCGTAGACCGGCAGCAGCAACACGGTCCGTGCCGAGGGCAGTGTCTTTTTCAGCACCTCGCTGCCGTTCCGAAGTCCGAGGATGGCGCGCTCGGAGAGCTCGGCCACGAAGTTGTCCGCCTCGAAGTCGTCGCTGCCCTCGCTATTCCACACACACTGCCGTTCGAGGTTGTAGAAGCCGAAAGCCTGCGCTCTCGGCACCAGAGAACGCAGCAGACCGGCCGCCTTGCCAGCGTTACTTGCCAAAGTCCTGTTCAGCTTTTCGTCCGGCACGGGCGCTCCAATCCATGATGCGCGACAGCAGCGTTCAACGATGCCACCGTATGCCGGGGAACGCTGTGATATAGGTCTCAGCTGTAAGCTGTTATGCGAGTCCTTTCAGCTATTTACGTACGATTTGGACCATATGGACGCGTTTCCCGGTGCCACCCTCCGACTTCCGACCTTATTGCCCGGCAAGCCAGTCGTCGTCGGAGCCCTCGTTGACACCCTCAAACAGGGGTGTGCTGAGATAGCGCTCACCGGTATCCGGCAGCATTGCGAGGATCACGGAGCCCCTGGGTGCCTTGTTCGCGACCGCGAGCGCCGCGGCGAGCGTTGCGCCGCCGGAGATGCCGGTGAAGATGCCCTCTTTGGCGGCCAGTTGCCGTGACACCGCTATCGACTCCTCGTCGGTAACCGGCACCAGTTCGTCAAACACGTCGCGATTGAGAACCTCGGGGATGAAGTCCGGGGTCCAGCCCTGGATCTTGTGGGGGCTCCATTCTTTTCCCGCAAGCAGCTGGGCGCCCGCGGGCTCCGTTGCCACGATTCTCACGTTCGGCCTCGCCACCTTCAAGACCTCGCCGACACCGGTCATCGTGCCACCGGTACCGTATCCCGATACCCAGTAATCCAGCCGCTTGCCGGCGAAATCCCTCAGGATCTCGGGGCCCGTTGTCTGCCGGTGAAACTCCGGGTTTGCCGGGTTCTCGAACTGACGCGCCAGGAACCAGCCGTGCTTTTCCGCCAGTTCCTCGGCCTTCCTGACCATGCCCGTGCCGCGCTCCGCCGCCGGCGTCAGGATGACCTTGGCACCCAGCCCGCGCATGATCTTGCGCCGTTCGATCGAGAAGGAATCGGCCATTGTCGCGACGAACTGATGGCCCCGCGCAGCGCAAACCATCGCCAGCGCGATACCCGTGTTGCCGGAAGTTGCCTCGATTACCGTCTGTCCCGGCTTCAGGGTTCCGCGCGTTTCCGCATCGGTGATGATCGCGTAGGCGAGACGATCCTTGACCGAGGCCATGGGATTGAAGGATTCCACCTTGACGTACATTTCAATGCCATCCGGCGCCATGCGATTGAGACGCACGACCGGTGTGTTGCCTATGGTCTCCAGAATGTTGTTATAGATCATTTGTTTCCCCTGGTTCTTGTTATGCCTGACGGCGCCTGGCGCAAAGCGGTCCGCTATGCGCGCGCACGCTTGCCGCCTACAATAGCCCAGATCGCAATGTATCTGTTATATCTTAGCGGATCGTGCCGCAGTACGACTGAAACTGAATTACATAGCCCTGGTCCGATATCACATACAGACGGCGATCTCACTAATGAAGCTGCAACAATTGAGGTATCTGCTCGCCATCGCAGACAACGGCCTGAACATCACGGCAGCCGCCGAGCGCCTTTACACATCACAACCCGGGGTTAGCAAGCAGCTGAAACTACTCGAGGAAGAACTCGGACTGCAGCTGTTCGTCCGCAAAGGCAAGAGTCTCGACGGGGTTACTCCGGCGGGCGAGCAGGTTATCTCGCGGGCGCGCCTGATCATGCAGGAAGTCGATAACATTCGAAGCCTTGCTTCCGACTATTTCGAAGAGGAAGAAGGTTCGCTTTCGATAGCGACGACACATACGCAGGCTCGCTACGTACTCCCGGACATGGTCGGCAGTTTTCGCGAGCGGTTTCCGAGGGTGAGCCTGAACCTGCATCAGGGGACGTCGGAACAGATTTCCGACATGGTCGCCGCCAACACTATCGATTTCGCAATTGCGACGGGCTCGAGGGACCTTTTTTCTGATCTTCTGCTGGTGCCGAGCTATCGCTGGGATCGTTCGATCATCGTGCCCAAGGGGCACGACCTGGCAAGGTTGGATCGCAAACTCACTCTGCAGGATCTCGCAAATTATCCGCTGGTCACGTACGTTTTCAGTTTCGGCGGCCAGAGCTCCTTCAAGCGCGCCTTTGCCGATGCAGGGCTCGAACCAAACGTCGTGTTTACGGCGCGTGACGCCGATGTCATCAAGACCTACGTGCGTATGGGGATGGGGGTAGGCGTGGTTGCAAGCATGGCGGCCGATTGCTCCGACAGGCATGACCTCGAGGCCATTGATGCCGTCGGCCTGTTTCCGCGCAGTACAACGTGGATAGGCTTTCGCAAAGACGCCGTATTACGCCGGTACATGTCCGAGTTCTTGCAGCTGTTCGCGCCGCACGTCGCGTCAGGGCAAATCGAGGAAATTCGACGCGCCGCCTCTCAGGATGCTATTGACGAAATGTTCCCGGACGCGTCGCTGCCGTTACGCGCTGGTTGCGGTGACGGCCCCCGCGAGGCCACCTAGGCGGCTCGCCTGAAAAGAATCAATAGATTCGCACGCCGCCATGCCGCCTTCTGCTACTGCGATCGACCCACCACAGGCCGGCGAGAAAACCGCCGATCAGACACACGCCGATTGCGGCTCCGACCCAGCTCAGCGGCAGGCTGCCTTTGTACCGCTCCTTGAGTCCCTGGATGCTGGCATTTTCTTTCGTGAGTTCCGCAAGCTCGGATTCCGAAACCGACAATTTCTGGTTCAGTTCGTCCGCCTCGTCCTTGAGCCTCTGTATAGTCTCGGCCGGGCCGGCGAAAGCGCGCCTGGTCTCCTCCAGCTCGGCAAGCAATTTGTCGCGCTCTGCTGCGGTTTCCGCCACGATAAGTTTCGCCGGCTTCTCGTCCACGAGGTAGGCGGCTTTGACGTGGCCTTGCGTGCCGTCGGGGAGACGCACGTTGGCGTAATTGCGATCCCTGGAAAGTATCTCGAGCTCCTGCCCGCTCTCCAGCATGCGGAACGCGCGGTCGCTCGTATCTTCGGCGCGATGCAGACCAAGCCGCAGATTATCCGTGATATACGCCGTCTCGGCGGCCGCCGCCATCGGCAACAAAGCAAGAACCCCAATAAGCAGACGCATAGTCTTGTCTCCGTTAATGGCCGCGAGTGTACTACAGCGGCGACGAATTTCGGCGAACGCTACTGCTCGTAGAGCCAGCGCAAAAGTGCCTCCTGGACTTCCTCGCCCGGGCCGCGGTGCACATCGGTGTGGTTTTGCATTGCGACGACGGCCAGGCGCCGCCCCGATCGCGTCTGAAGGTAGCCGGCAATGGCCGTCACGTGATCCATGGAACCGGTCTTGAGGTGTGCCTTGCCGATCAGCGGAGAGCCCCGGAAACGCCGTCGCAGCGTGCCATCGAGCCCCGAAATTGACATCGAGGCAAGGAATTCCGGCATGTACGGCTGCCGCCAGGCGAACTGCAGCAGGGAGCCCATGTCGGCGGCGGCAATACGGGAATCCCGCGACAGCCCGGCGCCGTTCTCGATTGCGCATTTGCAGGACTCGAGATCGTTGCGTGTCAGCCAGTCGGCAATCACGTCTCTGCCACCCTGCTCCGTTCCCGGAGGCCCGTTTACCTCGGCCGACAGGGTGTAGACGAGCTGGCGCGCCATGACGTTGTTGCTGTGCTTGTTGACCCGCGCGATCATCTCGTTCAGGGGCATTGAATCAAAGGACAGGAACGGTTTCGAATCGGCAGGGATAGCTTCGTCGCCATCCAGTTTGCGCCACTCGCCGTCGAAACGACCGCCCAGCTGGCGCCACAGCGTCTTGAAAAGCCCGTAGACGTACTCGTTGTGCGACAAGGCCGTGCGATCCATCGCGTATCGCTCGCAGCCATTCGGAAACTTTCCCGTAAACGTGACTTCATCGACGGCTTCGTTGCTGCTGATCGTGATGCCGCGCTGGTAGCCGCGACACGGGCCTGAAGCAAGACCCAGGCGGTTACGAACGCGCAGGTTCTCGAGCGCCGGGTCGAGCTTAACCAAGACGCCATCGGAGCCCGGGTCCGGTTCGAACCAGTATCGAACCACCTTGAAGTTCATGAGCAGAGCATTCGGCGCGACGTTATAGGCCCGCAGGGGCTGCCGATCAAACGCCCCGGGATCGTAGTCACCGACCGAGAAATAGCTGTCGTCGATAAGCAGGTCACCGCTGATTTCGCGAATTCCCATACGCTGAATCGTGCGCAGCAGCTGCCAGACGCGTTCCGTGACGAGAAACGGATCGCCATACCCCTTGATCAACAGGTCGCCTTTGAGGCGGTCGCCCTCGAGTGCTCCACGCAGGTAAACATCGGTCTTCCAGCGGAACGAAGGACCCAGGACATCGAGAGCGACCAGCGTCGTCAGCAGCTTGATCGTCGATGCCGGATTGCGCGCCTCGTCCGCCCGCCATTGCAGCAGCGGCTCGCCCGTTTGCACATCCGCCGCGTAAATGCTGAGCGAATCGTACGGCAGTTCACGGATATTCATGACGCTCTGAACACCGGGCGGAAGACCGGACGTATCGGCTTGTGCGGCCCCGGCCAGGCCGATGGCCAGAATCAAGCCATGCAGCATGTGCCTTGCTCCGAACCGGCGCGGCGCCGCCGCGTCATCTCGCATCGTCGGCCTCCAGTGTCGGCAGGTGCCGGGCGAGAGCCCGGCTGGCGGTTCGATGGATAGCCCAGGTCAGCACGGCGATCGTCGTAATCCCGGCGGCCGCGACCCAGTACGCGAGGTCCGATGGCGTCGCCTCGCCGGCAAGTATCTCGCCGAGATCGCGGGCCAGCGTGCCCAGGTAAGACGTACAGTCCGGCGGCCGGCAGCATGCCCAGCGTGGTCGCGACGAGGTGCGTGCGCGCCGTCACCGAAGTGACGCCATAGGCGTAGTTGAGAACGTTGAACGGAATCACCAGCGACAGGCGTGTAAGCAGGACGATCAGAAACGCCTCTTCGCTGAGGCCTTTCTCGATCGCCTGCATGCGCGGATTTGCGGCGACTTTTTTCTCGACCCAGTGCCGCGCAGCTATCCGGCCAGCCAGGAAGCCGCACTGCGCGCCGCCGGCAATTGCGATCGCGGCAAACAGGAAGCCCGGCAACAGACCGAACAGGAAGCCGCCAACCATCATCGACACGGAGCCGGGGACGAACAGGACGGTGGCGACCACAACGATGACGACGTAGGCAATCGGCCCGGCAACGGGGTGCAGTTTCGACCACTCGACGATTGCGGTGATCCAGTCAGCGAATGGCAAGGTATACAAGCTGGCGGCCAATGCGATGAAGATCGCTGCCAGTGCAGCTCTGTTGACGAGTATTCGATTCACGACCTTTTCCGACGCGGCCTCAGGATTCCGGTCGCTTGATATCGTAGCTTCGGATTCGATCGGCCAGCGTGGTCGGCCGAACACCCAGCAGTTCCGCGGCGCCACCGGCGCCGGACACCCGCCAGTTGCTGCGCTTCAGCGCGCGGATCAGATTCGTTTTCTGCAGATCCTTGATCTGTTTTTCGGTCAGAATCTCGTCTGCGTCGCCGTCGTTCTCTTCCTGCTCCGAATTCTCGGCTCGCAGCACCGGCATGGACAAATCCAGGCGCAGTACTTTTCCTTGCGACAGAATGACGGCTCGCTCGATTACGTTCTTTAATTCGCGCACATTGCCTGGCCAATCATAGGAGCGAAGATTCGCGGCTTGTGCGCGCGTCAGCGTCAGAATCTCCCGGCCGAAATCCATACATGTCTGCTCGAGAAAGTGCTGTGCCAGTTGCACGACGTCGTCGCCGCGCTCTCTGAGTGGCGGCACTTCAACCGGAAATACGCTCAGTCGATAGAACAGGTCCTCGCGAAAACGCCCTTCGACAATCAGCTCTTCCAGGTTGCGATTGGTTGCCGCGATGACTCGCACGTCGACGGATCGGGTGACATCGTCACCGACGCGCTCGAACTCGCCTTCCTGAAGCACGCGCAGCAGTTTACCCTGCGACTCGAGCGGAATTTCACCCACCTCGTCAAGAAACAGGGTGCCACCGTCGGCAAGTTGAAAGCGACCGATGCGATCGCGGTTCGCGCCGGTAAACGCGCCCTTGACGTGCCCGAAGAATTCGCTTTCAAACAGTTCCTTCGGAATCGACGCGCAGTTCACCTTGACCAGCGGCCCGGACTCTCGTGACGACCTGACGTGAATCGCATGGGCCACAAGTTCCTTGCCTACGCCCGACTCGCCCTGCAGCAGCACGCTTGCGGGCGTCTCGGCCACGGCCTCGACGCGTTTCAGCATGCGCCGCAGCGCGGCACTGGTGCCCACCATGCGGCCGAAATTCATTGCGACGTTGACCTCCTCACGAAGATAGTCGCGCTCACGCTCCAGCTCCTCGCGCAATCGTGCGTTCTCCGCCAGCGTGCGGCGCAATTCTCTCTCGGCGCGGTTGCGCTCGGTTACGTCTTTCGATGCCACCAGCATGAGTCGGACTTCGCCGTGCTCATCACGCTCGGAAATGGCAGACATGACCAGGTCGATCACCTTGCCGTTCTTGGTGATCATCTGGCGTTTAAGATTCTCGAACGAGCCCTCTTTGATCAGCTCTGTCAGTCGGCCATCCGCGTACAGCCTGCGATCCGCGCCGCTGAAGAAATCGGAAATCGGACGCCCAACGACTTCTTCTCTCTCGAATCCCAGTTTCTGCAACCAGTGATCGGTCACGGTCACGATCAGGCCGTCCTTGTCGACGGTATGCAGCATCGCCGGCGTCGCTCGATACAGATTCCGGTATTTGAAGTTTGCCCGTGCCTGATCCGAGATCTCCGCGTACATCGCCACCGTTCGAACGAACGCACCCTCGCGATCGAATTCGACGATGGCGTTGGTCAGGCAGTCGACGATCTCGCCGGATTTCGCGATGAAGCTGACCGGCTTGTTTTCCAGCTTGCCGGTCCGTCGCAGTGCCGGCCGCAGTTCGTGGACGACGCGCTCTATGGTCTCCGCTGTCGTGAACTCCTCCGGGCGATGTCCGACCATCTCCTCGCGCTGATAGCCGAGCCGGTTGAGCAGGGCATCGTTGACGTCGAGGTATACGCCGTCGTCGCCGATCGAGGTCGCCATGCTGGGCGCCTTTCGGAACAGCCACTGGTAGTCATCGGGAGTCATCATGGCCGGATAATATACGAAATTCCGTAAGTCGATTTACGTTTTTTCGTAATTAACGATTTTTCGTAATAACGAGAAATTTGGTAAGTTATTGTTTTTGTTCATTCTTCCAAGTTGGCACGGCTTATGCAATAGAAGAAGCAGATAGAGGGCATTTCGCCCCTGTGTAACAAGACCGGCGCAGCTCAGGCTGGGCCGGTTCGCTTAGGGACAAGACGATGAAAACCAGGAATCTAGAAAACAGACTCGCTTACGTCGGGGCGCTTGTCGTCCTGCTGGGCGTACTCGCCGCTGCCGGTTCGGCATTCGGTGCAGAGTCCGCGAAGGCCCGCAGCACGGTTGCTGCAGATCGTACCGCAGCGGTGCAGGCCATCGATGGTGCAAGACAGGCGATGCGGGAGTCCGCAGATGCCGCTTCAAAGGCAATCAAGGTCGAAACGACGTTTGCCCTTGAAAACCAGCTTTCCGACATCAGCTCTACGCTGATTGCGGCGAACAAGTAAGGCACATGAACCCCCTCCGGAGGCGCAGCGGCCAGGTTTCTCTCCCCCCTTTGACCTGGTCATCCCGCCCCCGGAAACCGCTGGACAGGAGTCCGGCATAAACGGACCACGATGGTCCGGCGGCACCCCCTGCCGTTGACTACAGGGCGCCGGGGATCGACCCGTGTCGGGTCGGCCCACTGTTTCAATCATTGAATTCAGTTCCCCGGCGCCTTTCTTTTTTTCTAAAACCACTAGTCTGAAATGCCGTCTCTGTGCGCCTCCGCGCGATTGCTCAGATCATTGGAGTTTCGATTGCTGATCGCCTCGCGCAGCCGCCGCAGCCAGTGGCGTGCCCAGGCAAATTCGATGCTCAGGATCGCCAGCCCGACAGGGATCACGACCAGGGCAGGTCCCGGCGTCACGATCATGAGAATACCGAGCAAGAGTATGGTCGCCCCGACAACGCCGACGACGATGCGGCGTGCTGCTCTGTAAGTCAGATGAACCACTCGCTTGATCAATGTCGACCTCGTTTCGTCTTGCTTTTACGGTGTTCTGCCGTAGCCTTGCCGAAATGAAGATTTTACGCCACCTCGGCCTGCTTGGCGCTGTGCTGTTTTCGCCCACCGGGATTTCCGCATCCGACGGCATACTGACAGTTCGGGCAACAGAGGCAATCGTTGAAATACAGCCCGGCGATGCGCTTCGACACCAGCTCGCGCTCCCTGCACTCGACGTTACTTTACTCGCTACTTTCAACTGTCAAAACGGCAACAAGGCCACATCGCTGACGGTAAGCATTTCAGACACGTATCAATACTACGGCCCCGATCTGCTTGGTGATGCTGCGTCTTTCGAGGCTTCATTCAACGTGCCTGCTAACCAGCTTGCGCCGGTGTCGGTTCCGGGATTCTGCGTCCTCGGACAGCCGGCCGGCAGCCGCAGCATGCTGCTGCCAGGTATCGCAACCGCGCAGGCTTCGCTGCGCTGCGGAGGCGACGACGGCATGGCCTCCGTGCATTTCGACAGCGTCTCGGTGCCGGTTACGCTCTATTGTGTCGAAGAAGACAATTCGGATTCCTTGTCGCTGGACAAGTAGCGATCGAGAAATACCAGCGTTCGTTGCCAGGCATCGTCGGCTGCGGCCCGATTGTAGTTGTTGCCGGTCGGGTTTGCGAAGGCATGCCCGACGCCCGGGTAAACATGAATCTCGTGAGTCTTTCGCAAGCGCTTTAGAGCGTCCCGAAAAGCCTCAACAGCGCTGACCTTGATACCGCGATCCTCCGCGGCGAACAGGCCGAGTATCGGGCTATTGATCGGTCGAAGCTTGTCCTCGTCATCGGTTACCTGGCCGTAATAGATGACGGCGGCGTCCAACTCGTCCGGAAAAAGCTGCGCCGTGTTCAACGACCAGCCACCGCCAAAGCACCAGCCGACGGAACCCACTCTCGGTGCGCCGGCCGACGCACTCAAGAACTCGTACGCGCTGCGGATATTGGCGTTTGCGGACTCGGGATCTTCGACGACGCCGAGCATGAACTGGCGAGCTTCAGCCGGGTTGCCTGCGACCTTGCCACCGTAGAGATCAACGGCAAGCACAATGTAGCCCTCTGCCGCCAGCCGATTCGCCATGGCCCGGATATTGTCGTTCAGGCCCCACCATTCATGAATCATAATGACCGCCGGCAGTGGCTCGAACATATCGGCCGGCGCAACGAAGTAACCGTAAACCAGTTCATCATCGAGTTCTGCATAAGGCAGGTTCTCGGAGATGACCGGGCGCACGGGCGCCGTCTCGGCAGCAGGGCTTGGTGCCGTGCTGTCGTTCGCGTGTTCCCGCGACATCGCATCGACGTTCTCGCGGGCGGCAAGCGTGTCGGCCTCTGCCGAGTCGTTGTCCGGTAATCCACAGGCGCCCAGGCACAGCGCCCCGAGACAGATGAGCGCCGTTGTTACCGCCCTGCCAAGTCCAGCTATCAACATTCGCTTATCCTGCAGTATTCTCTCTTCAAGTGGAAACAAAACGGACTGGTCCCATTCGGCCAGTAGTGTAATCGAAAACAGCGACCGAGAACCAATATGAGCCTGCTTGGCCAAGCACTTATCTACTTGCTCGCCGCTGTTATCAGCGTGCCGATCAGTCGGCGCCTCGGCTTCGGCTCCGTTCTCGGTTACCTCGCGGCAGGCATCGTCATTGGGCCATTCGGCTTCGGCTTCGTCGACGATGCCGAGCATATTCTTCATTTTGCCGAACTCGGCGTCGTCTTCCTGTTGTTTGTCGTCGGGCTCGAACTCAAGCCGTCGCGACTGTGGGTGATGAGAAACATGGTTTTCGGGCTCGGCACGGCGCAGGTCGTAGCCAGCGCTGCCGCCATCGCGATTGTTGCCTGGCTGCTGGGGCTGGCCGCGAACGCGGCTATTGTCGTTGGCCTGATCCTGGCCCTGTCTTCCACGGCATTTGTTCTGCAGCTGTTGGCAGAGAAGAAACAGCTGGGCGCCACACACGGCCGCGCCGCGTTTTCAATTCTGCTCTTCCAGGACCTGGCCGTCATCCCGCTGATCGCAATGCTGCCGTTACTGGGCGCCAGTGCTTCCGTCGAGAGCGGTATCGATGTTCTCCGCATCGGTCAGATGGTTGGCACGATAATGGCTCTGATTGTCGGCGGCAGGCTGTTGCTCAGGCCGATTCTGCGTATGGCGGCCAGCGCCGAAATTCCCGAAATTCTCACCGCCACCGCGCTGCTGGTCGTCATCGGCAGCGCTTTGCTGATGCAGTTCGCAGGAATGTCGATGGTGCTGGGAGCCTTTATCGCCGGCATGCTGCTCGCCGATTCGGAGTATCGACACCAGCTCGAGGCAGATATTGAGCCATTCAAGGGCCTCCTTCTCGGCCTGTTCTTTATTGCCGTAGGAATGATGGTCAACATCGGCCTGCTGATCGAATTGCCCGCCCGGATTCTCGCCATGGCCGCCTTGCTCATGGCCATCAAGGCGCTGGTTCTCTACCCACTCGCGCGACGCTTCGGCATGTGCGACTGGCGCGCTGCAGTAAGACTTGCAGCGGTTCTCGCCCAGGGTGGCGAATTTGCGTTCGTCTTGTTCGGTATCGCGAGGACTGAGGGCGTTCTGCCGCCAGAACTGATCGACGAACTGGTGCTCGCCGTCGCGATCTCGATGATGATGACGCCTTTGCTGTACATGCTGGCCGAGCGGCCTGGCACCAGTATGAAAAGCAAACCGGAGCCCGAGTATGATGTTCCGGAAGACGCACATCCCGAGGTACTGATTGCAGGATTCGGGCGTGTGGGCCAGATAGTCGGCCGGGTGCTGCGGGTTGTTGGCCGCCCCTTCACGGCACTGGAGAGCGATGCCGAGCAGCTGGACATCGTCCGTCGCTATGGCGCCACCGTTCACTATGGCGACGCATCGCGCCTCGACCTGCTGCGTGCGGCGGGAGCCGGGAACGCCAGGATTTTCATCCTGGCAATTTCCGATCTCGAACAATCGATGCGCATAGCCCAGGCCGTGAGGACGCACTTCCCGCACTTGAAGATTATCGCCAGGGCGCGCAACCGTCGTCACGCGCACAAGCTGATGGATCTCGGAATAACCCGTATTTTTCGCGAGACGCTGTTTTCAAGTCTCGCGATGACGGAGCTGGTCCTCCGAGACCTCGGGCACCCCGACGAAGAGGCAAAGCGCCTGATTGAGACATTTCGCGATCGTGATGAGAGACTGCTCGTAGAACAGCACGCGATTCATGATTCGGAAGAGAAACTGATTCAGTCGGTCAGGGACACGGCGGAGGAGTTGGAGGCACTGCTGAGAGTCGATTCGCGCAGTTGACTACCATTCGTCATCGTCCTCCCACTCCTTCAGCTTGCTCTTGTCGACTTCCTTCCATTGCTTTTCGCTGAGACGAACATACTGCACGACTCGCGCGAGCGTGTAGACGATGATCACCGCAATCATTATCAGCAAGAGAGTGAGCCCGCTTGGCACGATACTTCCATCCGTCTTTAGTGAGCCAGCAGTCTAACCGACAATGAACGACAGCCAAAACCACGCTTCGATAATGCGGCGCACGGTGTCGCTGGTGCGAGAGGCTCTGCGAGATAATGAAGAGGACTTCACGCGCGGCCCGCTGCGGCGGGCGCTGGCTCTGCTGGCCATACCAATGATGCTGGAAATGGCGATGGAGTCGGTTTTCGCGGTCGTCGATATTGCCTTCGTATCAAGACTCGGCACCGACGCTGTTGCCGCGGTCGGCATTACCGAGGCGCTTGTAACCGTGCTATACGCCGTGGCGATTGGCCTGGGCATGGGACTCACCGCGATGGTTGCCAGGCGCATCGGCGAGAAAAATGCCGAAGCGGCGGCACTTGTTACGGGACAGTCAATCTGGATTGGCGCGGCATTGTCGATTGCGATCGGCATCGCAGGCGCCGTTTATGCCGGGGACCTGTTGCAGGTGATGGGCGCTTCGAGCGGCGTGATCGAACAGGGTCAGGGCTTTACCGCGGTTCTCCTGGGTGGCTCGGCAAGCATCATTTATCTTTTCCTGCTGAACGCTGCGTTTCGTGGTGCCGGCGACGCCACCGTCGCCCTGCGCTCGCTGTGGCTTGCCAATGGCATCAATATCGTACTTGATCCCTGCCTGATTTTCGGCCTGGGACCCTTCCCGGAAATGGGAGTAACCGGCGCGGCCGTTGCGACAACGATCGGACGCGGCGTGGGCGTGGTCTATCAGCTGTGGTACATGCTGGGCGATCGCGGACGCATTGCATTGCATACTCGCCACCTGGTGGTCGTTCCCACGTTGATCTCGAGCCTGTTACGCATCTCCTTTGGTGGAATCGGCCAGTTCCTGATCGCGACGGCAAGCTGGATTGGCGTCATGCGCATCGTCGCTCTTTACGGCAGCTCCGCGATCGCGGCGTACACGATCGCATTGCGCATGATGGAATTCACGTTCCTGCCGGCCTGGGGCCTCGGTAATGCCGCAGCGACGCTGGTGGGCCAAAACCTCGGCGCCGGACAGCCGCGGCGAGCCGAGCGATCCGCCTGGTTGGCCGCAAAGTACAACGCCGCTTTCATGGCGCTTGCCGGCCTCGTTACATTGCTGTCTGCCGGCGCGATTACGGCGCTCTTCAGCAGCGAGCCGGACGTCTTGTACTGGGGCACTCGCTGCCTGCAGATCCTGGGAATCGGATTCCCGATGTATGCTGTCGGCATGGTCATGATTCAGTCTATGAATGGCGCCGGCGACACGGTTACCCCGGCCATACTCAACCTGATCTGCTTCTGGTTGGTACAGATCCCGCTCGCCTATCTGCTGGCAACTCGCACGGCTCTCGAGCCCAATGGCGCCTTCATCGCAGTCGTCGTATCCGAGTCGCTGCTCACCGTACTTGCCGTGATCGTCTTTCGGCGCGGCAACTGGAAGCATCATGCCGCCTGAGTTCCCGCTCATTGAAATCCGCAATGCGACGATCTGGCGCGGCAACACCTGCGTCTTCCGGAACCTGGATCTCACGATTGCGCAACACGAGCGCGTCGCGATCCTGGGACCGAACGGTTCCGGCAAGACGACGCTGTTGAAAACCATCAACCGCGAGCTCTACCCGGTCGTCGAGCCGGGATCGTCGATTCGCATACTCGGCATCGAAAACTGGAACGTGTGGGAGCTGCGCCGCCACATCGGTATCGTTTCGCATGACCTGCAGCAACACTACCAGGCGGCGGCGACCGCACTCGAAGTCGTTGTCTCCGGCTTCTTCGCAAGCATTGGCGTGCACGGTACGCTGGCGAACCGCGTCACCGAAGAGCAGATGCAGGCAGCCAAGGCCACACTGCAGGAACTTGGCCTCGAATCGCTCAAGAGAACGCCGCTGGCGAAGATGTCGACCGGTCAGCAACGCCGCTGCCTTCTTGCGCGGGCCCTGGTTCACCGCCCGGACACGCTGATCCTCGATGAGCCGACCGCAGGCCTGGACCTGGCCGCCAGCTTCGACTACCTGGACCGGCTGAATCGACTGGCGCAAGATGGCCGAAATGTCGTTATCGTGACGCATCACCTCAACGAAATACCGCCCGGGGTCGATCGGGTAGTGCTGTTGCAGGCGGGTCGCGTGGTCGCGGACGGCCCGAAACAGGCGGTTCTTCGCGGCGACTTGCTTAGCCGGGTTTACGAAACAGACATTCGCGTTCGGGAAATTGACGGCTATTATCTTGCGTATCCGGGTCGAGGCGGCAAAAACGTGACCTGATTGGATGCAGAGCAATGCTATCGGAATTACGCTTGTCCACATGTTCAAGACGATCAACACCGTTCTCACTGGCACACCGCTGATCGCGTTGCCCTCGCTCGCGGCGGATGCCGAGGTTCAGGGCGGGATCGCCAGTGCCGGCCCGGCCATTTTCATTTTCACCATTGCCGGCGCCCTGCTACTGACACTCCTGTTTCGCTCGACCGCGCATCAGGTGACGAGGTTCATCACCGGCCGCTTCGGCCGGTGGCGAATCCTGAGGGCCCTCAACAGGCTCAGCCCGGACATCCTGCACGATTTCATCCTCCCCGGTGCCTATGGAGGCCTTGCAAGAATCGACCACGCCGTCCTGACGGCAGGCGGCGTTCTCTGTATTCAGAGCAAGCACTGCAACGGTATCGTTTTCGGTGCCGAAGACGAGGCGCAGTGGACCAACGTCGATGGCGTCACGCGACGGCGTTTCCTGAATCCGCTCATTCAGAATGAAGGTCGAGCCCGTGCTCTGCGAAAAGTAATACCGGATGTGCCGGTGGCCAATCTCGTCGTGTTCACAGGCTCGGTGGAATTTACGGCGGCGCCGCCGAAGAACGTCATTCATATGCGTGATCTCGAGAGCTTTGTCGCCAAGTTCGTTTTCGGGCCGAGCAAGGTCAAGGACTGGAATACCGCCTGGCTGACTGTCAAGGCAGCCGCACTGACCGATGCCGACACCCGCAAAGACCTCAAGTCGCAAGTATTGTTCACCTGAAACCTCACGGCACGCGGCGGCGCGGCCGATGATTTATACTCGGCTTCGACCACCTGGCCCGAGGCATGCCGCATGCAGAACTCCGACGTTTTGATTTCATCGCCAATCGGCGTACTCGCCGTACTCTGCATCGTGGCAGCATTCTTCTTTCTACTCGCACAGCTAAGCGGCGCAAGACTCTTCAACTATGTGCCGCCGCTGCTGTTTATTTATGCCACGCCTGTATTTCTCAACAACTTCGGCGTGATTCCCAGCGACTCCATTATCTACAGCGGACTAAGCCAGTTCGTGTTGCCGGTATTCATCGTGCTGATGCTGGTCAAGGTGAACGTGCCCGCGGTGATCCGGGTCATGGGCAAGGGCGTGCTCGTGATGCTGATGGGCACTGCCGGCGTCATGGTTGGCGGCGTCGTCGCCTACCTTGTCGTGCATCGATGGCTCAGCGACGATGCCTGGAAAGCTTTCGGCGCACTGGCCGGCAGCTGGATCGGTGGAACGGCGAATATGCTGGCTACAAAGGAGATGCTGGGTGCTTCGGATGCGCAGCTGGGACTGGCAGTCATTGCCGACAATGTCATCTATATCGTCTGGTTGCCTTTGCTGTTGATGTCACGCGACTATGCCGAGAAGTTCAACAAATGGGCTCGCGTTCCAGCGGATCGTCTTGCGGCGATGGATGCCGCCGCCGATCTGCACGCCGAGGACGACGTGGCACCGTCGATGGCGCAATACCTGTACCTTGCGGCGGTGGTTTTCGGGGTAGCGGCTGTCGGCCATGCGCTTGCGCCACAGCTGGCGGACTGGATCGCATCGAGCTCGCCAGCGCTCGGAGGCGTTTTTTCCGAGACGACGACGCGCATTCTTCTCGTGACAACACTCGCATTGCTGCTGTCCACAACCGCTGCGTCGAAGCTTCCCAATTCGACAGCAATCGGTACGGCGCTGGTCTACATATTTGTGGCCGGTATGGGTGCTCGTGCATCCGTCGCCGGACTGGCCGAAGCTCCGGCATTCGTGCTCGGCGCTTTTATATGGATTTTCATCCATGGCCTTTTCTGCCTGGCCGGCGCATGGATATTCCGTGTCGACATACACAGCGTTGCCATCGCGTCGGCGGCTAACATCGGCGCGGCCGCGTCGGCACCTATCGTCGCGGCGCATCACCGTCCGAACCTCGTTCCGGCCTCGATCCTGATGGCGCTGTTGGGCTATGCGCTGGGCAATTACCTCGCGCCGCTAACCGGGCAACTTGCGAGAATCGCTGCGGGGCAATAGCAATGTGGAAGCGACGCGCGAAACTGGCAGCCATCGTCTCCATCGTGGTCGCTGTCGTTGCTTTCGGTCTGCTGAGCTGGCTCTGGAGCGATAGGCCCAGCCTGGAAGATATCGACTGGCCTGCACCACTCGTTGCCTCCGCCGCCGACAGCGTCACCGTCACGGTCACCTGGCTCGGCGTAACAACCCTGCTGTTCGATGATGGCGAAACGCAGATACTCATCGACGGCTTCTTCTCGAGACCGACCCTGGCGGATATCGTGCTGGATCGTCTGGTGGACATTGACGCGGCGACGATCAACTACGCGCTCGATGAGTTTCGCATGCGCAGACTGGCGGCGATTATTCCGGTGCATTCGCATTTCGATCACGCGATGGACATAGGTGCGATCGCGAATCGCACGAGCGCGTCGGTTATCGGCTCCGAATCAACCGTGCAGATCGCACGTGGTGCCGGCGTTCCGGAGGACCAGATATCGCCTGTGAGCGAAAACAAACCGTACGAATTCGGACGTTTCACCGTGACATTGCTGCGTTCCCGTCACGCGCCGATCGGATGGCGAGGTTCGGTGCCGCTTGCGGGCGCCATCGATGCGCCGCTGAAACTCCCCCAGCCTGTCAGTGCCTGGCGCGAAGGCGGAAGCTACACGATCGTCATTGCACACCCGGAGGGCACCGCGATCGTGCAGGGCAGTGCCGGGTTTATCGAGGGCGGCCTCGACGGAATCTCTGCCGATGTCGTCATGCTCGGCGTTGGCGGCCTGGAAAGCCTGGGACGGGAATACGCCGAAAACTATTGGCAGGCGCTGGTTACGGCAACGGGCGCACACAGCGTTTACCCCCTTCACTTCGACGATTTCACGCGCCCGCTAGGTGAGACAATGCCGGCGCCGCGATTCCTGAGCGATTTCGCGACCACCGCCGAGTGGCTGCAGGCATTTCGCGACCGCTGGGATACCAGAACGGGGCTTTATCTCCCCGAATTCGGCAAGCCGATCGTGCTCTATCCGCCGCCGCCGCCCGAGACCTGATGCGGCTGCATCGCCTCCCTCAGGTCGCCGAGCGACTCGCGACCGTCGATAAGCGCTTCCTTACGCGGCCTGCTGAGACGCTTGACACGATACTCGAGCGATGACGCCAGTGCACGATCACCCACAACTTCGGCAAATTCGAGTCGCAACGGCCCTCTTCCGCGCAGGTATTTCGCCCCGCGCCCGCCGCTTTCGTGCTCGGACATACGCTTCGCCACATCCGCCGCGATGCCGGTGTAGAGTGTATCGTCAGCGCAACGAACGATGTAAAGGCTGAATAACGCGCCGCTCACTGCCGCCGCGGCTCAGGCGTTTCCGCCAACCAGGGTGTCACCGAAAATGCGAAAGGCACCGGCTTCCATGCTTTCCTGGTTATCAGTCGTCTCGGCATAGGTCAGCACGATCTCCGTTGCGCCCCCCAGGGATTCGGCGGGCTCGTGCAGGCGCAGCGTCAGGACGTTGCCGGTCAGTGTGGCTTCGCGTATCAGATTGTGACCGCCGAACTGCTTCTCGTTAATCTCGATGTAGATGGACTCGTCGAAATCTTCTTCGATCGTGCGCATCAGCAGCAGGTAGTCCTGGATGTCACCGTCGTCGGTCGTTTTCGCAAAGAACAGCATGGTCGCGTTATCGCGAACATCGAAGGCCACGGTATCGTACTGGCGGGTTGCGGTCATGAAATTCTCGATTCGTCCAGCATCTGTTGTAACAGGTCGTCCTTCTCTTGCCAAATATCGCCCAGCCAGCGGTGAACCTGGCGGCGGAAAGCGCGGTCGTTTTCGTAGTCTCCGTTGCGCAGCCACTCATCGACCGGTCTCTGCCGCACGTCGACCTGGACAGCGACGTGACCACCGCAGCACATGTCCCAGAAACGCGCCGGCCCCTGCGGATACATCAGCGTCACGTCCAGGATGGCGTCGAAAAGGTTGCCCATGGATGTCATGGCGATCGCGAAGCCGCCGGCCCTGGGCGGCAACAGATGCCGGTACGGTGACTTGCGAGCCACGCGTTTCGACTCGCTGAATCGCGTCCCCTCGACGAAATTGATGACAGACGTCGGCGTATGGCGAAATTTCTCGCAGGCACGTCGTGTCGTTTCCAGGTCGCTGCCCTTCATGTGCGGATTCCGCGCCAGATAGGCCGCCGAGTGGCGCTTCATGAATGGCATGTCGAGCGCCCACCAGGCAACGCCGAGCAGCGGAAACCAGATCAGCTGCTGTTTGATGAAGAACTTGAGAAAGGGAATGCGCCGATTGAAGATTTTTTGCAGCACGAGGATGTCCACCCAGGTCTGGTGGTTCACCATGATCAGATACCAGCCGTCCTTGCGAAGGCCGTCGAGCCCGCGTGCCTGCCAGTCGATCGATCCGGCCGTCGCCAGCATCGCCGAATTCACGCTTATCCAGTTCTCACCCAGACTCATCAGCAGGCGCGTAATAAATCGTCGCACGACGGGGATCGGCAGGATGAGCTTGATGATTGCAAGAACGAAAATTGGGATAAACCAGAAGATCGTATTGATCGTGAAACCGGAAAAAACGACGATTCCGCGCAATTGGCGTAAGACGTTTGTCACGAGACCCGCCTCGAGTGTGTCGGACCCGTATTCTAGCTTGAAATCGGCGGCCGCAGAGCGCGAGCGGCCACTTCGGTATTGCAGGACATCGGGGCTTTCTTTACGCGCTCGCGTGGGGGCGTTACCATGCGCCGCGCGTAAACGGGATCAGGTGGAAAGAAACACAATGGCAACTGCGAAACGAATCGATGGCAAGGCCAAGGCCGAGCAACTCGCCCAGACCATTACGGCGCAGACGGCGGATCTGTTGAAGAATCACGGCATTAAACCGGGACTCGCCGTTGTCATTATCGGCGAGGATCCGGCGAGCCAGGTGTATGTCCGCAACAAGAAACGTCGGGCCGAGGCCTGCGGGTTTCATTCGGTTCAGCACACGCTGCCTGCGGACATTGCGCAGAACGAGGTGCTGGAACTCGTGGAACAACTGAACAGAGACGACTCGATCCACGGCATCCTGGTGCAGTTACCGCTGCCCGGGCAGCTGGACGAGCAGACCATCACGCAATCCGTTTCCCCCTCGAAAGACGTCGACGGATTCCATTTCATCAACATTGGCAAGTTGACGGCCGGCCACACAGGCGATGCCTTCGTGCCCTGCACGCCGGCAGGCTGCATGCTGATGATCGAGGATGAACTCGGCTCCGATCTTTCGGGCCTGAATGCCACCATCGTCGGCCGCTCGAATATCGTCGGCAAACCGATGGGAAGTCTTCTGATGCAGCGCAATGCGACGATTACGATCGCGCACAGCCGCAGCAAGGACCTCCCGGCCATCGTTCGCAACGCTGATATCGTCGTCGCCGCCGTCGGTCGGCCCGACATGATCAAGGCCGACTGGGTCAAGCCGGGCGCGGTCATAATCGACGTGGGTATCAACCGCGTCGAGAAGACCGTCGACGGCGAGACGAAGTCGTGCCTTACCGGCGACGTCGACTACGACGAGGTCTGCAAGGTTGCCCGCGCAATCACCCCGGTACCCGGCGGCGTCGGACCGATGACGATAACGATGCTGATGTTCAACACCCTGCGATCGGCACGCCTGTCCGCCGGGCTCGAAGGGTGACGGGCTGGATTCGTCAGAAACCGGCGCCCAGCATCACCCACGCCTTGGTCGTATCTGTAAACGCGGCGGAGTCGGCATTGAACATCGCCAGCTTCAGCAGCAGCTTGTATCGGTCCCCGAAGCTACGGCCGGCCGACAGATCGATTTCACTGCCGTAATCACCGCCGCCCGACTCTGCCGAGAAATCGTGATAGACCAGCTGGAAATTCCACGGTTTTAGCTGGTAGGCCGCCTTCAGATACAGATCGTCCAGCCCGCTGCCCGGGGTGCCAAGAAACTGGTCAGCCCAGCCATTGAAAGCATGCAGGGTGGCGAGTGGCGTGCGGAAACCCTGTCCGTTATCGCTGCCCAGTGACTCGAAGCCGATGCCGAGCAACAGTGCATCGAGGGACCAGGTTCCCTGCAGGCGAAAATAGTTCGCATCGAAACTTACCGGCGCATTGGCCGCATCGGATTGCGTCGCAATCTCGGCAAGCACCGTGGCGCGTCCTTCGCCCAGCCCGAACGCGCCATTCAGGCGACCACCGAAGGTGTTCGTCGAGAACGCCGGCGCATCGTCATTGTCGATCAGGTAGGCGTAGCCCACCACGTCCCAGCCTTGTGCGAGGTCGACCTTTGCGTTCAGCAGATGCGTATCCTGATCGTGATCGCCGTCCGGAACTTCCGGCCCGAAGATCCGATTCACGTTGCCGATATAGCTGTAAAACAGCGTGGTCTTCTCGAAACCGCCGTACTGCACGGAAAGCCCATCGTAGGTTTGCTCATTTTGCCGCCAGCCGACACCGCCGACGAAACGCTGATCGTCGAGCAGTATTCGCTGACGCCCCAGCCGCGCCTGCCAGTCCTCATTCGGCGCATACTGAAAATAAAGCTGATTCAGGTCCGAGCCGTCGGGATCTGCGACGACCGGGTACTGGCTTCGGTTCGGGCCGCTGGTACCGGCACCGCTATTGAAGTCATCGACGAGCACTTCCATGACCTGATCGAACTCGACGAATCCTGACCAGTCGCGCCAGCTGCCCGTCTTGTAATTCAGGCGCAGACGCAGCGTGGATGCATTGGCATTTTCGACGAACGAATCCTGATCCACGAACTCGTAACGATAGCGAAGATCGATAGTGGCATCGCCCGACGTAATCGCCGATGCAATGCCGGTGTTTGTGTCTGCTTCTGCAAGCGCTGGAGCTGGCAGCGAAAAAACGACCATCGCTGCCAGCGCCACTGCAGAAATTCCACTCGGAGTTCTGCGCTTCATGATCAGTAGACGTCCTCTACAGTATTGAACACGTTGAACTTGCCGGTCGGCGTGATCACCTCGGGGCCCTTGATGACGTGCTTCAGCTTGCGCGTCTTGTCATCAACAATAACGATTGCGGATTCTTCTTCCTTGCCACTCCAGACCGAGAACCAGACCTCATCACCCGCCTTGTTGTACTCAGGTTGTACGACACGCTTTACGCCTTCGCCGAGACCTGCCCAAGCGGCGATCGGCAGAACCTCGTAGCCTGCCTCCAGCTTGTTGATGTCAAACACGGCGATGCTCTGGCTGATCGCCTCATCCGGATTGAGCGGCGCATCGACCCAGAGATTGGTCGATTTTGGATGAGATTTCACGAACAGCGAACCACCGCCCTGGCCTTCGAGTACTCGCACGACTTTCCAGGCGTTCTTGGGATGACCCTCGGGATCGGTACCGAGGAAGGTGATGTTGGCGTTGCCCAGCGCACTCGTAACCCACACAGGACCGTACTTGGGATCCAGAAGGTTCGCGCCACGACCCGGATGCGGGATCTTC
Organism: uncultured Gammaproteobacteria bacterium; assembly: GCA_963701335.1. Lineage (GTDB taxonomy): Bacteria > Pseudomonadota > Gammaproteobacteria > Steroidobacterales > Woeseiaceae > UBA1847. The sequence continues at coordinate 408,991 of CAVOZR010000004.1, read as the reverse complement.
TCGACGTCAACCAGCGCGGCAAGACTGCGGTTGCGCGAATCCACCACCGCGATCTTGTTTGACTGGTTCGCTGCCGTCAGGAAGTAGCGTTTGCTGCGATCCCAGCCGCCGTCATGCAGGAAGCGTGCGGCGCCGATGTCGGTAACCGTCAGGTTGTCGATATCGGCGTAGTTGACCAGCAGTATGTGCCCGGTCTCCTTGACGTTGACGATGAACTCGGGGTGCTCGTGCGACGCAACGATAGCCGCGACCCGGGGCTCCGGGTGATATTCCTGGGTATCCACGGTCATGCCGCGCGTCGATACGACTTTGATCGGCTCGAGGGTGTCGCCATCCATGATCACGTACTGCGGTGGCCAGTAGGCCCCTGCGATCGCATACTTGTCCTCGTAGCCCTTGTATTTCGACGTTTCGACGGAGCGCGCTTCGAGACCGATCTTTATTTCCGCAACGATCTGCGGCGGATCCATCCACAGGTCGATCATGTCCACCTTGGCGTCGCGGCCAATGGTGTAGACGTAACGACTCGAGGCCGATGTGCGCGAGATATGTACCGCGTAACCCGTCTTCAGGATACTGACGATCTCCTTGGTATCGCCGTCGATGAGCGCGACCTGCCCACTGTCACGCAGAGTGACCGAGAAGAAATTCTCGATATCGCGATTGTGCTTTTTCCGCTTGGGCCGGTCTTTCGCAGCGACAAGTACCTTCCACGTGGCTTTCATGTCTTCCAGACCAAACTCCGGCGGCTCGGGCGGCTCCTGCTGCAGGAAGCGCGCCATCATGTCGATTTCGTATTCGTTGAGTTCCCCCGACGTTCCCCAGTTGGGCATGCCAGCCGGCGAACCATAGGTAATGAGCGCTTTCAGGTAGTCGGTACCCTTCGGACGCGTGATGTCCGGCGTCAGCGGTTTGCCGGTTGCACCCTTGCGCAGCACGCCATGGCAGCCTGCGCAGCGCTCGAAATAGAGCCGCGTCGAGGTCGTATACTCTTCTTCACTCAGTGTCGGGCCTTCCGGACTCTGAATGGCCTTGGCCTGCTCGGGCGGAATGGGCGAGGGCGTTCCCGCATAGCGCATTTCACCCTCGCTCGCACCCGGATGGCGCTCGCCCGCTGCGCGATCCTCGAGCCCGGTGTCGCTGCGGACTTTGGCCACCTCCGCGACGCTGAAGGCCGATGCTTCGTTGCCCCAGGAGTTGGTCACGTAGGTCAGAATCGCTGCAATTTCGGCGTCCGCCAGGTGACCCATGCCCGGCATCACCGCGTTGAAGGTCTGACCGTTTACCTTGATCTCACCGCTACGGCCCTTGATGACCGTTTCCAGCGCACGCGAGCGATCCGCCATCAGGTAGTCCGATTTCGCGAGTGGCGGAAACGCGCCGGCGAGCCCCTGGCCGTTCGGCTGGTGACAGGCGGCGCAATTCGTGCTGTAAAGGCCTTTGCCCTCGCCGATTAGCTGTGTCATATCGCCGCTAGCCGTCTCGGCGGCGTGGACCGCCGCATCCTGTGCCAGCAGCTGACCGGGAATGAGCAGGCAGCCGGCCAGCGCGAGTCCGCGCCAGCGAGAAGCTGATTTGAAATTGCCTAGCGTGATCATCTTTTGTCTCCCTTTAGTGCCCGACTCGGTACCGATTACCAGTCCCACTGCAGGCCAATTGAATAATTTCTGCCGGTCTCGGCAATTGTCGGTAGCAAGGCATCGCCCGGTGCCAGGCCTCTCACCTCTGACCAGCGCCAATACACACGGTCGCCGGCATTGCCGATGCCGGCCCGGAGCGTCAGGTTTTCACCCACGCTGTGCGCGACGAACAGGTCGATAACCCCGAATCCGGGCGGCACGAACAGCTCGCCCGACGTTTCATCGCGCCTTGACCATCGCTGGGTCGCCGTAAGCAGGGCGTGAATTTCGGTGCGCGCATCCGGCGATCGCCAGTTCGCGCCAATCACGGCCTCACCAGGGCCCACGGAGTTCAGCGGCTGCCCGTCTGCCTGGTTCTCGCCCTGCGCCCAGTAGGCCGATGCCTTCAGCGTCACGCCGGGCAGGAACGCCGAAAGGTCCTGCGCCCAACTGGCTTCGAGGCCACGAATGTACGCCTCCCCGATATTGATCGACTGAAACAGAAGTCGCCCGCTCAGCGGGTCGATGCCGATGCGTACCTTGGTCTCGATGAAGTCGGTGTAGTCCGTGCGGAATGCGGCGAGTCGCAGCCTCGAGCTTTCGCCCTGCCAACGCAGCCCCAGCTCCCAGCCGTCGGATGTCTCAGACCTGAGACCGGGGTTCGGTATTGCACGAATATTAAACAGCGGAATATCGAGTCCGATGTTAGCGTCCTCGAATGGCGGCGCCCTGAATCCGCGCGCGTATTGCAGGTACAGATCGAGGTCGTCGCCGACGTGATAAACAGCACCAATTTTCGGCGATACGTCGGAATCCGAGAGCCCGACAACGGCCGTTGCTGGATTGTCAGCGGCGTAGATCGGATCACTGCCCGGCGACAGCCGGTTCTCGTCGAAACGGACGGCCAGCATCAACGAAAGCGGCCCTGACGAAAGCTGGTCGGAAACGTAGGCGCCAATCTCCCGCTCTTCCGTCATCGGGAAATCGCGAAGCGGAAAGCTCTCGCCCAGTATGTTTGCCGTGACGCTGCCGTCGATGAGGCTGGTCGACAAGCCATCGCGAAGCTCTTCGGTTTTCGACTCCGCGTACTCGAGCCCGAAACCGAAGCGGTGTGACCATCCCGCCAGTTCCGCGTCGCGCCACAGGTTCAGCTCGGCGCCGCGCAGGCGCTGATCGAAATAAAAGTCGCGCCGGATCGAAGCAGGCGCCGTTGCTGCTGCCCGTTCATCCAGCGTATGTTGCGCGATGGCGGCGTCCGCATGAAAGACACGAAGCAGGCCTTCACTAATGATCGCGGCATCGAATCGATACTCGGCACTGACGACGTTCACCGCATGCCGGTCGTCGCCTTCGAGGCGCGTGGTCGACGCAAAGCGGCCCGTACCGAGAAATGAATTCAAATCGCTGGTCGTGTCGCGGGTCTGGCGGACCACACTTAGCTGCCAGTCATGTCCAAGGCGATTCTCACCGACCAGTTTGGCGAGCCCCGCGTCGCGCCGATAATCCTGGCGGTCTTCTGCAACATCGAGCGCTGCCGACTGCCGCTCCGACCCGGCCCGGTATCCTCCGGCAAGCAGCAGCGATACCCAGTCACCCTTGAAAACGACGCTCGCCTCGGTATTGCGGCTGTCATCCAGGCCGCGATACAACAATGACGCCCGACCGGACATTGCGCCGGCACCGTCGAATTGATCAGGCTCGAGCGTGTGCATCGCAACCACGCCGCCGAGCGCCGAGCTGCCGTAGAGCGCCGATGCCGGGCCGCGCAGCACTTCGACCGAGCCGATGATGCCGGTGTCGGCCAGGTCCCTCGTCGCGTTCGAAAAGTTTCCGATCTCGAAATGATCGGACAACGGCACGCCGTCGAGCTCCAGGGCAATCCTGTTGCCGCCGATGCCGCGAATGGTGATGCCTTCCGTGCCGAATCGGGAAGCCGACGCCTCGTGACTGACGCCCGGCACGAAGCGAAATGCATCGGCCAGCGAAGTGCTCAGCGTTGCCTGGAGGTCGGCGGACTTCAGCACGGTAACGTCTGCGGCTACATCACGAATACTGGTTGCCCGCTTCGTCGCAACGACGACGATCTCGTCCAGCGCGCTATCTGCGGAACGGCTGTCCGCCGTCGCCGCGCCGGCGGGCCACACAGCCGCCAGTGCCAGAAACACAGCCATCGTATCGCGCATCAGATCGTTTCCTGCCAAAGCGAGCGTATCTTGGCAACCCGGGAACGCGCCGCCTCGATGTCGAAACCGGGACCAGCAATCAACGCAGGCCTAGCGACCTCCGCATCGTGACAGCCCTCTGCCCGGGCTGGCGATACGGGAAACCCACAGTGGCCTGCCCGTTGACCCGGACTTGCGCATGAGCTCTCCGTTGCGAGGTCCGATTCCATGACCGCAAAATAGGGGTACCGGCCGGACTGCGCCTTGACCTGGGTCAAGGACGACCCGCCGCGACGGACTAGACTGGCAGCTATTCTCGGGAGAAATCTGAATGGGCGCGGCGCTGCATCTGCTGGACTTGTTGACGGGCCATCCCGGCGCCAGCGCCATGCGAGCCTCTTTACCGGCTGCAAACTGATTGCGCGATGGATGCACAGGAAGCGATGCGAGGCACCGGGATGCTAGACTCTTCATGCATGGATGCCGACTCTCCCCTCTACGTGACGCTGCGAAGACATTACCTCTTTTCCGGACTCGAGCAGGATGATTTCGACACGCTGGTGGCGGTCGTCACGGCGAAGAGCCTCGCAAAGGGCGAGGTACTTTTTCATCGTGGCGACAGCGCGAACTATTTCTATTTTCTCGACCTTGGGCTCGTCGAGCTGAATCTGGTCGCACCGACCGGCGAAAAGAAAGTGCTCGAAGTTGTCAGTCCGGGACGGACCTTTGCCGAAGCCATCGCGTTCATGCAGGAGCAAAAATACCCGGTTACGGCTGAAGCGCTCGCAGACAGCACGCTTTGCCAGATTCCCATCCGCTCCTACGTAGACCTCGTTTATGCCAACCCCGATGCCTGCATGCGCCTCCTGAGTGATGTTTGCCGACACCTGCATGCGCGTGTCCGGGAAATCGAAAACCTGACCGTACAGAACGCACGCAGTCGGCTTTCGAGCTACCTTCTTGATCACGTGGTGGAAACCAGCGATGACGAGGCGACGATACGACTCGAGCTGCCGCGCCATGTCATTGCCTCGCGGCTGTCTATTCAGCCTGAGACCCTGTCGCGCCTGTTGCGCAACATGGTCGACGAGGGCGTATTGACGATCGAGGACCGCATCATCTTCGTGCACAGCCTTGCGCGATTGCGACCCTACGACTAGCCGGTCACGCCCTTGAAATCTTCCGGCTGGCAGCCGGTCGTCCCTCACGTGTGCGTTGCCCGGTTCCGGCTCTGCGCGAGCAAACCCAGCAAGCCGAGCAGCAATACCGCCGCGAGCCAGTTGTGGGCAACAGCGATTCCAATTGGCACATCCGTCAGTATCGCGGCGACGCCGACCGAAAACTCCACGGCAACCACGATAAGGACGGTGAGCCCGGCGGCAAACAGGCCCGAACGAATTGCCAGCGCCCCGGCTACAAGGGCCGTGAGGAGCGTGGCGATCGCGGCAAGCCTGTGCAACTTGTGAATATCTGCGCGTTCGGCGCCGCCGAGGGCGAATCCGGTCGGCCCGATTTCATGCTGGCGGGTCAGGTCGAATGCCGTCCAGAGATTGCCCCCGGGCAACCAGCTGCCATGGCAGTCCGGGACCGTCTGGCACGCTGAAGCCGCAAAGCTGGCGCTCGTCAGCCCGCCCAGCGCAATCTGCATGCATAGCAGCAGCAACGCCGCGGCCACCCAGTGTTGCACCATCGACGGCGCGTTCGAGGTACGCCCGGCAGTGCGGAAAACCATCCAGCCGAGCAGCCCGAGCATCGCGAAACCACCAACGAGATTACCCATGACGACGGCCGGGCTGTGCAGACCGCCGGAGTAAATGCCGAGCCAGGCCAGGAACACCGTCAATGCGAGCAGGGCCAGCGACAACAGGCGGTCGCGTCGCTGTCGCAATGACAGCAATGCCATGCCGAGTATGAGCAAGCCGAGCACGCTGGCAATCAGCCGGTGCAGAGGTGTTGCCCACGACAAAGGCTGCTGCGCCTCGAGTGCCAGTCGCTCATAGGTGCTGCCGACCGTCTGTACCTCGTCGGCAGGCGCACCAATTCGGCCATAGCAGGCCGGCCAGTCGGCGCAGCCGATGCCGGAGTTGTCAAGCCGCAGGTAAGCGCTGACAGAAACCAGGGCCAACACGAACAGCAATGAGATGATCGCGAGCGCCCTCACCGGACTACTCCTTCACTTCGGGTAAATTCTCAGCCGAACCACGTACGAGCCGGACGAATTTGGGTGTTTTTTTCCAATCGACGCGGTCGTGGCCGAACTTGAAGTTCCAGGCCCATGCCGCATCCCACTGAAAGCTATAGTCGTTTGCCGACCAGTACTCAGCCGGCTGCGCCCAGATGAATACGGTCGTATCCTGGGTCGGCGGGTTGTCGGCCTTGCGCAGGTCGCTGATCGAAAACAACTCATCCTTCGCGGGCAGGCGCCAGTCGTGATAACCGCAGTAGCCAGCATCGTTTACCGCGATCACGTAGTGCCAGGTATCGCAGCTGCTGCCGGCACATTCGCCGCCGTTCTCCGTACCACGATAGTCCAGCTCGCCGTGAGCCTCGTTCGGATCCCACCAGCTGTATGTGTTGCGGTAATCGTGCAGACCCGCGACGTCCGCTTTCCCTTGCCAAAGCAGGCCGGTGGCGGTGTCAAAAATGCAGGTCTCATTACCGGCACGAACCAGGTTGAATCGGCTTTCATCAGACGCCGCATTGCCTGGCGGATCCTGATCGCAGGCAGACCCAAGCAGCGAAACCGATATCACGCAGATCGCGTATTTCCAGTGTCTCTTCATGGCCGGGCAGCTTACCCGATTTCGAGACCGTCGGGTCTCCCGTATACGCTTTCGGAAACTACGTATATTCCCTAGCACAGGAGATACTCAAGGAAGGCTACTGTGATCAGGGCCTGCATGGCAGGCGTCTTGGAGCGGCGAATGAACATTTCATCCGGATACAATGGCGCTCCCTTCTATTTCAGTCCTGACGATGGCTGATATTCCAGAGAATGACGGCCAGCCGTCCTTGATCTATGTCAAGGCGCATTGGCGCCCCTGGGCCTACTTTGCAACCATGGAATCGGGGCTAACATCGACGAAATTCGATGGCTGCCCAACTTAGGTAGTCGCGACACCGGGGTTGTCGCATCTGCGGCTGGTCGTTTTCGCGACCCGGGCGAGGGATTTGATTAACTGATTATCACACAAGGAACAAGTTGCTATGAATGAACATACTTCATCAGGGGAGCAGCCCGTCAAGATCCCGTTAGTGCAAAGGGTTCTCGACAATCCGTTCATCCTTCTCTTTATCGGCATCTTCATGCCGACCGTCTTTTACATCATCTGGGGAATCATGGAAATCGTGAATATCCCTATCGCCCCTTAGTCATCGGACCTGATCTTTAGGTAGAGGTAACAGCTATGAGTGCTTTACAGCCCCCTGCCGAGACAGTCTGGTGGAAACAGCCACTGGACAGGGTTGAAGGAACCTGGATCTCGATCGCGCTGGTCTGGTCCCTGTTCATGTTTTTCATGATGCCGTTCTGGCACGTGTACGGAAAACAGAACCTCTCGAGCGAAGCGTACAAGACTACACCCCAGGCATACCTGGCAAAGACCCAGGCCATGATCGACCAGTACACGGTACGCACGGAAACGAACCTCAATCTCCCGGTGGTCAGGCCACCGCCGGGCTCGGATGTCTACCTTGCCGGGCGATTGTGGCAGTGGTATCCGTTACTGGAGCTGGAGAAGGGTCAGACCTACCGGCTGCACATCTCCTCGCTCGACTGGCAACATGGCTTCTCCTTGCAGCCCGTCAACATCAATACACAGATCCTGCCGGGCTATGAGATGGTCCTGACCATCACGCCGGACACCTCGGGCGAACAGACGATTATCTGCAACGAATTCTGCGGCCTCGGACACCACAACATGGTTGGCAAGATCTACGTGACGGAGGGCGGACAATGAGCAAAGCACTATTCAGAACCTGCCCCGAAACCGGGTTGCAGTACCACAAGCCGGCCGAGCTGCTCATAAGGGCGCACGCGGTTGTCGCGGTCGTCATCCTGTTGATCGGCGGGATCGCTGCGCTCCTGGTAACGCTGACACGCTGGCCCGCGGTGCATCTTCTTCCGGCGGACCGTTTTTACCAGCTATTGACGTCACATGGCGTCAACATGCTGATCTTCTGGATTATCTCTTTCGAAATAGCAGTCCTGTATTTCTGCTCCTCGACACTGCTCAAGTGTCGACTGGCAACCCCGAAGATCGCATGGCTCGGTTTCATCCTGATGCTCGCCGGCATAGTCATCAACAACGCAGCCGTTGCCAGCGGCACCGCCTCGGTCATGATGACTTCCTATGTGCCGATGCCTGCCAATCCGAACTTCTATCTCGGACTGATTCTGTTTGCCGTCGGCGCCCTGATCGGATGCTTCGTGTTCCTCGGCACGCTCGTCATTGCGAAAGACGAAAAAACCTATGAGGGTTCGATTCCGCTGGTCACGTTTGGCGCACTGACAGCCTGCATAATCGCGGTCTTTACCATAGCCTCGGGCGCGATCGTCCTCATTCCGACCTGGCTGTGGTCGCTCGGACTGATCAATCACATCGACCCTGCAATGTATCGCATCGTCTGGTGGGCGCTGGGGCATTCCTCGCAGCAAATCAACGTCGCCGCACATGTCGCTGTCTGGTACGCAATTGCCGCGATCGTGTTCGGCGCACGTCCGCTGTCCGAGAAAGTCAGCCGCGGTGCATTCTTCCTGTACATCGCATTTCTGCAGCTGGCGAGTGCGCATCACCTCCTCGTCGATCCGGGTCTGTCGGCGGAGTGGAGGATTTTCAACACCAGCTACGCCATGTACCTGGCCGTACTGGCGTCGATGGTCCACGGCCTGACCGTCCCGGGCTCGATCGAAGTAGCGCAGCGCAGCAAGGGCTTCACCAACGGCCTGTTCGAGTGGCTGCGCAAGGCACCGTGGGGGAACCCGGTATTCTCCGGCATGTTTATCTCGCTCATCGGCTTCGGCTTCATCGGCGGCATTTCCGGCGTCGTCATGGGAACCGAGCAGATCAACATCATCATCCACAACACGATCTATGTGCCCGGTCACTTCCACGCAACGGTTGTCATCGGCACGACGCTGGCGTTCATGTCGCTGACGTACTTCCTCATTCCGACCTTGTTTCGACGAAAGGTCGCGTTCCCGGGTCTGGCGAAATGGCAGCCGTACCTGTTCGGTATTGGCATGTCGGTTTTTACGCTTGCCATGATGGGCGCCGGTACGCTGGGTGTTGAACGTCGCCACTGGGATATGGCTTTCACCAATGCCGCGCTGAGCTTTGACTACCCGGCCAGCGCCTACACGCTCATGGGAATCGTCGGTATATCGGGCGTCGTCGCGATCCTTGGGGGTGCCAGTTACATTCTCATCACCGTCGTCTCGGTGTTCTTCGGAAAACGAGTCGAATCGGAATCGAGCTTCGGATTCGACGTGACGAAACTGTCACGCGCCGACCCGCTGGTGGTCCCCGACGGCGGGCACGAAGCGGCAGGAAAATGGGGTCTTGCGGCACCCGGTACGTTCCTGCTGGCTTTGTTCTTCCTCGTGATCTTCGTTATGTATTACGCGGTCAACTGGAAGTACCTGGCCTCGGTGTGGCCGATGTCATAAGCCTCGGGGACTGAACGAACCCTGTTCAGGGGCGGGCAGGATGCCCGCCCTTTCCTTTTGAGCTACATTGCTTGACATGACCCTGAATACGAAGATCCCGCTACTCGCAGCGACCCTGTTGCTGCCCTTGCTTTCAGCGGCACAACAGGACGACCGCTACGATCCGGAGCGCGCCCTGCAGCTGTCGCAGGCCGCCGTCGGCGACAGGATCGGCGACTACGAGCTCGTCGATCATCTCGGTGCCCCTGTCATGCTGCGCAGCGATCACGCAGGGAAGCCGCTCGTTATCAGCATGATCTTCACCTCCTGCCACCACGTCTGCCCCCAGACCACGAAGCACCTGGCGAAAGCGGTGGAGGTTGCCAGGGAGGCGCTCGGCACGGACAGTTTCGATGTGGTGACGATTGGCTTCGACACGGCTCACGATACGCCCGAGGCGATGGGCGCCTTCGCCCGCAAGCAAGGCGTGAACGAACCGGGCTGGCGTTTCCTGAGCGGCTCCCCCGATACGATAGAGCAAATCAGCCAGGATCTCGGTTTTATCTTTTTTCCGACAGCTCGCGGCTTCGATCACATCAACCAATCGTCGATCATCGATCGCGAAGGCGTGGTCTACAGCCAGGTATACGGAGTGACCTTCGAGATCCCATGGCTCGTCGAACCTCTCAAGGACCTGGTGTTCAATCGCCCGGGAAGCCCGGGGCACTTCGTCGCCAGCCTGGTGGATCGCGTCATGTTGTTCTGCACCGTCTACGACCCGACGACCGGGCGCTACCGATTCGACAACTCGTTGTTCGTGCAGATGTTCGCCGGCAGCACATTTATTCTTGCTGTCTTCCTGTACCTGGTGCATGAAACGATCAAGGCGCGCCGGGCTCGCAAATCGAAATGATAGAACATGTGCACCGCTTCGGGCGCAGCGCCTTCGCTCTGTTGCGCAGGCCATTGGCCCGGGCGTTTGAGAGCGACCAGAACCCGCTCAACCAGCTCGGCGCGCTGACCATCTTCTTCTCCTGGATTGTGCTTGTCAGCGGCGTCTGGCTGCTGATCTTTTTCCGTACCAGCGTCTCGGCTGCGTTCGAATCCGTCGAGTACCTGACACATGAGCAATGGTATCTCGGCGGTGTGATGCGCAGCCTGCACCGCTACGCGTCGGACGCCTTGATCATCACTATCCTGCTGCACGTCATCAAGGAATTCATATTCGATCGCTACAGACTGAATCGCTGGTTCAACTGGGTAACCGGAATCCCATTGGTGTGGATGATTTTCGCGCTGGGAATCACGGGGTACTGGCTCGTCTGGGATGAGCTCGCACAGTACGTTGCTATCAGTACCGCCGAGCTGCTGGACGCGCTGCCCATATTTACGAACTCAATGGCCGGCAACTTCATGACCGACGAGTTATTGTCCAACCGCTTTTTCACGCTCATGGCATTTATTCACCTGATTGGATTGCCGATCTTCCTGGTATTCGGTATCTGGCTGCACGTATTCCGCCTGAACGGCCCACGCATCAACCCGTCACGCCGCCTGATGGCGGGCGCGCTGCTCTGTATGCTCCTGCTGTCCGCAGTTTTCCCGGCGATCAGCCACGAGAAGGCCAATCTTGCGATGGCGCCGCAGGTACTTCGGTTCGACTGGTTCTACCTGCACGTATACCCGTTGATCCAGCGCTGGTCTCCCGGTTCGGTCTGGCTACTGTTGATCGGTATCAGCACCGTACTGACCATCGCACCCTGGGTACCGCCGGCGAGGAAGACGACCGTGGCCGTCGTGGACCTGGACAACTGCAACGGCTGCAAACGCTGCGCCGACGACTGTCCGTTCGGCGCGATCGAAATGGTTCCACGGACCGACGGCACGAACTACACCCATCAGGCATCGGTCGACGACGAGCTTTGCATCAGCTGCGGTATTTGCGTCGGCGCATGCCCGACCGCGACGCCGTTTCGCTCCAGGAGCGCGCTCGTGCCCGGCATCGATCTGCCGAATCAGACAGCTGCCGATATCCGCGAGGACATCATCGCCAGGGCCGAAGCACCGTCGGAGGAACCGCGCGTGATGGTCTTCGGGTGCCGCGATGACCGGCAGACCGAGATCCTGCAGAGAGCCGGCGGCAACGTCGTTACGGTCCGCTGCATGGCGCATCTGCAGCCGTCATATCTCGATTTTGTACTGAGCCGCGATCACGCGGATGGCGTGATGCTGCTGGGTTGCGAAAACGGCAACTGCAACTACCGTCTGGGCGCCGAATGGACCGAGGCTCGTATCGCACGACGACGCGATCCGAGACTCAGGAAGCGCACGGATACGAGCAAGATCGCGATGGGCTGGCTGGCACCCTGGGCCGATATCTCAAGTCCCGCCAAACGACTCGAAGCATTTCGCGACGCGCTCAGGAAGACGAGTGGCGAGACATGAGATTGGTCGGCGAAATATCGGCCTGGATGGTGTTCGCCATCGTCGTCGGCGTGTTGTCCGTGTGGCCACGCTACGAAATGCTCGAGCGTGGCGATGCGATCGTGACGCTGACGTTTACCCATGCGGCCCGGCGCGTCGGTGAGTGCCGTAACCTGACGCAGGAGGAGTTGAACAAATTGCCGCCGAACATGCGCAAGCCGTCAGACTGCCCGAGGGAACGTCACCCCGTGCGTGTCGAGTTGCGATCGGCCGACAGCGTGATTTACGAAGACCTGCTTCTGCCCAGCGGTATCTGGTCAGACGGCAAGGCCAACATCTACCGTCGAGTCGTCGTTCCGGCGGGCGTACACGAACTATTCATCGGCATGAACGACAGCGGCGACCCCTCCGGCTTCGACTTCGAGACCAGCCAGCGCGTCGACCTCGATCCTGGCCGAAATCTCGTCATACGCTTTGACGAGCAGTCACAGAGTTTCTTGATCCGTTGAGGTTTATATGAGCTTGTTGCAGTGGAAAAATGAATACTCGGTAGGAATCGCGTCAATGGACGACGAGCATCGCGAAATGATCGACCTGATCAACGACGTTTACACGAAACTCGGCGACTCCCCGGACGCCGCGACCATCGAAAGTTGCCTCGAGGAAATCTTCAGTACCATCTCGCTGCACTTTGCGCTCGAGGAACGCATCATGCGCGACAGCGGCTACGACGAGTATGAAGCGCACAAGGAAGACCACGAGGAACTGCTCGACGAGATTCGCGATCTCATGGACAGCTTCGAGGCAAATCCGAAAGAAGGTGCCCGGTCACTCGAGCGGCGCCTTTCCGACTGGTTCGCCAAGCATTTTGCCAGCTTCGACGCACGCCTTCACGGCAAGCTGGGGCCGCACTAGTCGGGCTAGCCCGCAGAGATCGAAAACGTCCTCAGCAGCTGGAAGGACACAAGAAACAGCACGAGAATAATTACGAAGAAGACCGCCTGGCGTTGCTTGAGCGCTTCGCCGCGCCGAATCTCAATCATTCGAACGATCCAGTCCGCCACGAAGTACATGACGACGGCGTTCAGCGTGAAAATCAGAATCTCGTTCACAGCTAATCATCCATCATTCGTTTTGCCGCCCGCGCAGTGATTTCCACGCAACGACCAGGAACAGCAGCCCGCCGATTACTGAGATTAGCCCACCGAGGCCCATGAGTGCCATGCCGGCCGTCTGCCCGAATCCATCGAGCCCCTGCGCAACACCGGCGGTCTTGCGTTGCACGCCGTAGCCGCCGCTCCAGGCAAGCCCGGTAATGTGCAGGAGTTGCCCGCCACCGTAGATGTATGGCTGCCAGGTCGCCATGCGCTCGGGAAGCGCCCCGAAGCCGAGGCGCGGTAACAGGTAATACGTCAGGCCCATGAAGGCTACCGTGACGCCAACCGTTGCGCCGTGATAGTGCGCCGGAATCACGATATCGAGCCCGGCGATCATGAATCCGAGGACACCGCCAACCGCAAACAGCAGCAGTGAACTTACGAGTGCCGCGCGCAGGTAGCGACCTTCCCCTTCCGGCCTCGCCGCGCGCCACAGGCTCGCCGCCACGGCGAGGCCCAGCGGCAGGCAGGACAATCCGCCGTACTTCATGAGCTCGGTAAACGCGAGGCGGTGCCCGGCTGACGTCACGTCATGCGCGAGGTACAGAAACGGCACCGTAATGACCGGCAACGCCAGGAACACGAGGAACACCAGCGTCAGGCGCGGCGTGAGCTCAAAACTAACACCACTGGCGAATGCCAGCACGATCCAGCAGATCATCATGAGCAGCGTGTAACTGAACTGGATGACATGACCGCTTCCCCAGAACAGGAACTCGAAATATATCTGCCCGTCCATACCCGAAGGCAGCTCGCGCCAGGACGCGAACACGGCAAGCAGTGACAGGCCCGTCAGCAGAGTCGACAAGGTAATGCCGAAGTGCAATGCCGCGGTGCCGTCCAGCACTGTCGTAACTCGGGGCCGGCTCAGCATGGCGCGCAAGAGGTGACTGAAAATACCGGCCGCGAACAGGCCGAGACCCGCATAGAACAACGGGTGCTGGAGGATAGGCACGTAGTTGTTCATCAGTGGATCAGCGGCGCCCAGAAACGGACACACTATGATTACCAGCGTGCCGACAGCAGCCAGCGAGAACGACACCCGATCCCACATCACGCGCTCTGTTGTTGCACTCAGGCTCCACAGGACGGCCGACATTGCGAGTAGCCAGATCAGCACAGACAGGGTCACGTGTACAACCAGTGCGACGCGGAAGAAATCGATGAGCGGGATCATCTCCTGTACGACCGGCGTGCGTGCCAGGACGAGCAGAATCGAGTAAACGCCAGCCGCAACCAGCGAGACAAGGCTGAGAATCAGCCATGCCGACGTGTTGCGGCGTGCGGCTGCGCTCTGGACCTGCAGGTGAAAAGTCGTGTTCGACATTGCCGCGGATCATACGCGATAAATTGCCTACGTGGCGGCTGCAACTATCCCCGGGGAACCGCTAAATCAAAGATACCGCTGCCACGCAAGGCTTCGATTTCGACCGCGGAATAGCCGGCCTCGATCAGCACAGCTTCCGTATGCTCGCCAGGCCTTGGCGGCGGTGACGATATTGCGGACTCCGTCTCGCTGAATCGCGGTGCGGGAGCCGGCTGAGTTACACCCTCGACCGATATAAACGTGCCTCTCTCGACGTTATGCGGGTGCGCGGGTGCCTCGGCGAAATCGAGCACCGGCGCGAAACACGCGTCGCTGCCCTCGAGAAGGTCGCACCAGTGCCGGCGCGGACGGCTCCTGAAGATCTCGCCGAGACGCTGCTTCTGCCGCGGCCATCGCCGAGGGTCGTATTGCGCCTCGAACTCCGGGTCCTTGTCGAGGCCGAGCTTCTCCAGGAGCAGCGAATAAAACTGGGGTTCGAGCGCAGCGATCGAAACATAGTGGCCGTCTGCGCATTCATAGCAATCGTAGAAGTGACTGCCGCCGTCCAGCAGATTGGATTGCCGGGAGCGGCTCCACTGGCCGCCATTGAACAGACCGTAGATCAGCGCTGTCATGAGCGCCGAGCCGTCAGTCATCGCCGCGTCAACGACCTGGCCCCTGCCGGTGGATTGCGCGCTGATCATCGCGGCCAGCATGCCAACAGCGAGCATCATGGCACCGCCGCCGATATCACCAACCAGCGTTGCCGGCGCGGTGGGTGGCGAATCGCGCCGACCCGAGAAGTGCAATGCGCCGGACAGGGCAATGTAATTCAGGTCGTGACCGGCGGCATTCATCAGCGCTCCGCTCTGGCCCCAGCCGGTAATGCGACCGTAAACCAGTGCTGGATTCGTCGCAAGGCAGGTATCGGGCGCCAGCCCCAGGCGCTCCATCACGCCGGGGCGGTACCCCTCGATCAATCCGTCCGCCCCCTCCAGGAGTCGCAGAACCACTTCGATTGCGCCGGGATTTTTCAGGTCGAGCGCGACGGATCTCTTGCCGCGGTTGACGATCGAGCTTTCCGGCGCCGACGTGGCCCCGGCGTCCTCCGGCAGGGCGACCTTCCTGTCGATCACAACGACGTTGGCACCCATGTCCGCGAACAGCATGCCGCAGAACGGACCGGGGCCAAGCCCGGCAAATTCGACAATGCGCTTTCCTTCCAAAGGTCCCATCGGGCACTTCCTCCTTTCAATACCGTTCTAACTCACAAGCGGCAAGTAAACAATGCCGCTGGGCTTCGGCTGTCAGTTGACACATGTATTGCCCGCCCGCAAGACGACAAAGTGTCCAATCCCGGCCAGTTCTTGCGCCTTGCGCTTCTGATTTCGACCCAAGAGCGGCCGCTTGAGCGGCTGCTTCCGATCCTTACCGGTCCTTTGAATGACTGGTTTCTGTTAGTCTTGTGCGACTGCAAGTGACCCATAAGCGACATTCAAAGCCTTGACGTTGAACGTCTGCTATCGGAAACAAAGGTCCTCTATCAGATTGGGAAGCTGATGTTCTACCGTTGAACGACACCCGCAAATCAAGGAGCGAGGTCTCACGCGAAACCTAGTGAGCCTAAAAGTGAGAGTAATTCGATTCCAATCGAATTAGGCGCTGCTGGAGAATATATCGACAGACAATATTGAAAAGTTGGATCCGTCGACTACTCAGCTTTCGCAGCCCTCGAAATGCGCTCGCAAAAGGGCCGTCCATTCAACCTCCCCGCCATCGCTCACATTAAGCAGGCGCAAGCGAAAGTCAGTATAGCCGGGGTGATTGGGGACCGGCATGACGGCATCAACTACGTGCCCATCCTCGCCATCCAACCAAAGCCGGCCCTCATCGCCGGTCGCGAGGTCAACCTCGAAAGCCGAGCCGGCGAGGCGGTATTCGTCTGCCATAACGCCAAGATGTTTTGCCTGTCCGACGTACTCTGCGGTCAACTCGCCCATCCAATATAGCGGGTCCGGCACGGACGGGTCTGCCCACAGCAAAGCCATGCCAAAGCCAAACCCATCCTCCGGATTATCCAGGTGTGGCGTTGCTACAGTAAGGCTGGCCAAATCGAAATCAAACAGGGTCCAGTTGTCGTTATCTATTTGAACGTCATTGCGGATCTCCGTGTCCGGCAATTTCACCAGCATATCCACCTTGCCCGTTTCCGGCTTCAACTCGAGGAATGCAAACTCAATGTGCTGCGCATCAGGCTGAAGCGCACCGCCCGTGATCACCGGTGCAGAGAGTGATTCCAGATCAAGCCGCGCTGTTACCAGCGCCGCACGCTGGCAGCGCCCGTTTTCCTTGTATACCTCGATATGCGTTGCATCGCGGCGGAAGACGGTGACCCGCTCGTCCATCGAACCGTCGGTGTTAGTGCGTTCATAATAATAGATGCGGCCGATCCGATCGTCGCTCTCATCATAGGTCCAGGGATTATTGGCCTGCGCAGAGGCAGCTAGCGAGATGGCAGCGGCTGCGGTACCCAGCAAGAAGCGTTTGAACGACATATCAGTCTCCATTGATGTGATCGAGCGCAGCCTCCAGCACAGCATCTGTGCCAGCGGCGTAGTCTGAAAAGGTGTAGGAAACGGCAATATCCGGCGTGCGGAAGCGTCGATGATCATCCGGCGTCGACGTTTGGTAATACTCGCTCGCATAAATGATCGGCAGGGCCGAGTTTGGAGTTACGAAGATATTTGTCTCGCCGTAGTGATTGGGACGATCTGCCGTTGCCTGACCGACAAAGCGGGCCGACGTGCGCTGTTCCAGCGCCGACACCAGCATGACAGCGGCGGAGTGGGTGGCCCGGCCGGTAAGTACCATCAGACGTCCGTCCCGATTAAGTGCGTCGCTGTGCTCCAGGGCTTTCACGAGCCCCTCGTTTAGCGTGCCGTCACCGCCTAGACAACGGCGCAGATCAACGATCAGCGCCGGTTTGTCCCGGGCCTTCGCCTGTGCCACTGCCGCTTGGGCCGTATCCGCGAAGGTTTGATCTCCACCGTCACGGATCTCCGTAATCTGTAGATAGGTCGCGCCTTCCAGCTCCGCGATACGGGAGCGGCCATCGAAGGCCTCCATCCAGAAGGGCTGTTGCTTAGCCGCGGTCTGCCAATCCTGCTGCCCCATGCCCCCACCATCCGTGGAGAAGATCCAGTCATACGTAGCGTCGCCATCGAGTGCCGTCAGATCAGCGGTGAAGCTGTCTCCGCCGCGCTCAAGCGACAGCTTGACCTGATCGACCGCCGCGAGCTCAAGCGCCACGAGCAATTCGACCTGCATCAGCCATTCCGGAACAAGCTCCCGGGCGAAATTGGTGGCGTCCTGCGGCAGCAGCTCCATAACCCGCGCCACAGCTACCTCTGCCGGCACATTGCCAAAGCCGGTGACACGCGCGCCGAGAAGATCCGCATGGGAGTGCGAAGCGCCGACGACGTACAGACCATCATCAAACAACTCGTAACGAATCGGTAAGGAAGAAAAGCCCGGGCCGGCCGGCATACCCTCAAACGGCAGACGATACATGGGCATCCAGGTGTGGCCGTCACCGACCATGGCCACAAGGCGAGCGAAACCAGTGATGCGTTCGGCCCGGCTCAACTCGGGGAGTGCGGCCCGATAGTCCTTGACCGCCAGCTCGAACTGGGCGCGGGGTGTGTGGAAATAGGGATTTTCATGTTCGGCATGCAGCACCTCAAGGAAGGCGCTCAGGTCTTCCTGCCAAGGCGCATCATCCTGCTGGGCGCTCGCTGTTCCGCCAAATGACAGGACAAGCGCAAGGGCGCTCGTAGCTAAGAATCGGCACATCCAAACTCCTTTTTGAACCCAGGTTCCAGCAAGTCTGGGCGCAGTTCCAAATCAATTACTGATCAAAATCTATTACTGACCTTTAGATACACGCAGGTCTAATTTTGGATGCAAAAGTCTGTAGTTATTTTTCGACGTCAAAAAAAGTGCTTTGAATCGACCTTTTAAATCTTGCGAAAAAGCGAACCACACGAAGTGAGGCTGAAACTGAGCATACTCAGAATGCCTGCTGGAATCAGTCGGTTACTTTCGGGTGATCTAACTCGTTTAAACTGGCGGTCACAGGACTACGGAAATCAGGCGGATATCAATGTGGCCAACTCAGCTTCCCAAGCTGACGGCGGACGTTTGTATCTGATAGCAGCCATTCAATTCTAGGGGCCAAGCGGCGGCTTCTGGCCGTTCTGAGACGGTCGCCAGGAAGCTAGCCGAGGGGCTGCTTCACATCGCATAGCAGCCGGTCGATAAATCTGCGGTAATATGACGGCTTGTGACCCATTGCAGCCGGTCGCGAAACACGCCTCACTTGGTATTTCTCTATGTCGCCGCTATCCAGTTTCTACGAATCAACAATCGTCTACGTAAGGGTCAGTTTTGTGTTTTCTGATTTTGACTGTCCGCCGAGTGAGGTAACAAATACGCTCGGAATCGATCCGGACGAGGTGATTGTCAAAGGCGAGAAACGGCGTCTTCGGAATGGCAAAGAAATCATAAATGTTCGGAACACATGGACTATAGAAAGCACGTCAGGCTCGAAGGATGTAAATGAACACATCCGACAGCTGTTGGACCGACTCGCTAGTGTGTACGGCAAAATCCCATCCGAGTGGTCCCCGTACTTCGACGTACAGTGGAAAGGCAACTACTTGTATGCTGGTAGTGGTCCTTTCTATGAGGCCGATGTTCTTGTTGGAATTGCCAAGCTTGGTGCGGACTTGTTCCAAGATATATACCAAGTCGACGACGAGGAATCATAGAAAGAGTGGCGGCGTGAGCGGCTGCTGTTGGCCTATTCTGTTGAAAAACTCCGTTTCTAAAATCGCCGTTGATTCATTTGCGATTTGCTGCTGATTCCGTATCGTAGATACGAGGAGGTAGTGCAATTCCCATGAAAAGCCCTCCTGGCGCAACTCAGAGCGGCTAACTCGCGTTATCGATCGCGCGCAGGATCAAACAAATTCTTTGCGAATTTTCGGGGCGCTCGCCAAACAGAGTTTTTCAACAGAATAGGCCGGAAGGCGACGCTCGCCAGGGAGCTAACTGAGGGGCTGCTTTGCTTCGCATAGCCGCGGGTCGAGAAAATTCAGGTAAAATGTCGGCTGCTGACCCGAAGCGGACCCTGCTCCAAGCTGCGGATCGTTCGATATGGCCGAGTCGATAGGTCCGCCGTATAGATACGCAACGCCGTCCTACGGGAGAACACTTGGAAATGAAAGCTATCGCAACCTTTGGTGTGCTGCTCCCGTTGCTTGCCGCTGCCGATCCGCAAGACCTTGAGGTGGAGCACTATGAATCTATTCCTCAGGAGTGCATCGCAACCGAGGATCCTCTAGCCTGTTTGTCATCACATGGATATGTCTGCAATCGGCTCGACGGTACTCAGTTAGCTGTGGCTGCCTATCGACTCAGCTGCAACGCCAATTTATCAAACGAGCGAAGACACTTCGCGCAACTCCTGTTCGATGGTGTCGGATGGGTAGTCGAGACCCAAGAAGTATATATACCGGACCGTGTGCGTGAGCCGGACCGACCGATTGAGCCAGACCTGATTCTGGACGCGTATGTTCGTAGTCAGATCGGAGATGACGAGTGGTCTGGAGGTGGTATCAGGACTTTCTACATGGGTCGTTCGATTGCTGTTCATATCGGAAACAACCGACGGGGTAACGCTATGGCAATGAGGGCCCTTTGCGGCCTTATCGTGGACGAGGAGCCAGATCGCAGCGCACGGAACGCGCTACGAGAGGAATGTGAGAACCAGTTTCTACGCTCAATTATGATGACCAGCCAGCCCGACCAGAAAAGCCCGTTTCGAGCCGCCGGGGCACAAGAAATCCGTTGGTCCGAGATGCATACCAAGTTGCAATCTGGTGATTCTGCTCTGGTTCTGGAAGCGCGATATGATTTTCCCGAGGGCCACGTGTCGTGCCGGCTGCTACCGCACTGCTGTTCGCGTACGGGCTCTATTTACTTGGATTCGTGTCGTGAACCAAAAGAACATGAAGAAACTGCTGTGAACGCGTGCTTGGCAGAGGGTCTGAAGCGCCGTTCAACTGACTACGACGATTGCCTTCGGTCCAGAGGAGTCCAGATCGGTTGCGAAGAACAAAATGACGGCGGTAGGCTCTGCTACTAATTGGCGCGAGCCTGTACCCTCTCAACTAACTGAGTTCCCAACGTCCGCTCCTGGCCGTTCTGAGACGGTCGTCAGGAAGCTAGCCGAGAGGCTGCTTCGCGTCGCATAGCAGCCGGTCGAGAAATCTGAGGTAATATGTCGGCTGGTGACTGTGGGTTCAATCGGTCGTTGCAACACCTAAACTCTACCACCGTAGAGAGGAGGATGTTGCCGATGGGACAGAGAAGAAGACGCCATTACACGCAGTCTGAGAAGTCGGAGATGTGGGGTCGCTGGCAGAAAGGCGAGTCCATGAACGAGATTGGCCGGCACTTTGGCATTCAGGGTCACTCGTCGATTCAAAGGATCTTTTCCGAGACGGGTGGCATCCGGCCTTTAGAGCGACGACGATCGGCACGCTCTCTATCGATGTCAGAGCGCGAGGAGATCTCCCGTGGCTTGATAGCCGGCCGGTCGATGCGATCGATTGCCGGAGCGCTTGGCCGGGCACCATCAACGGTGAGTCGAGAGATACAGCGTAATCGGGGCCGGCGACACTACCGGGCACACGTGGCCGACGCAGCCGCCTGGGATCGAGCGCAGCGCCCCAAGAGCTGTAAACTGGCTGCGAACCGTGCGCTGGGACGTATTGTGGCCAGCAAGTTGCAGCTCGAGTGGGCGCCGGAACAGATCGCTGGCTGGCTCAAGCGCACGTACCCAGGTGACGAGGCGTACCAGGTGTCACACGAGACGATCTACAAGAGCCTGTATATCCAGACCCGCGGGGCCTTGAAGAAAGAGCTATTGAAGTATCTGCGGCGAACACGAGCGTTGCGCCGCTCGCGCCACCATACGCAGAAGGGTGCGGATCATGGCCAGATCGTTGATGCTGTGCCGATCAGTGAGCGGCCGGCCGAGGTGGCCGACAGGGCAGTGCCGGGCCACTGGGAGGGCGATCTTCTTTGCGGCACGAAGGAAAGCCAGATCATTACACTGGTTGAACGTCGCACCCGCTACGTGATGTTGGTTCGGGCACCGAGGAAGGACACTGAGACGGTGGTTAAGGCACTCACCAAGCACGCCCAGAAGCTCCCACGCGAACTCTACAAATCGCTGACCTGGGATCGTGGCAGCGAGATGGCGGGTCACAAAACATTCTCACTGGCTACCGACATCAACGTTTACTTCTGCGATCCACAGCACCCATGGCAGCGCGGCTCGAACGAGAACACCAATGCGTTACTCAGACAGTACTTCCCGAAAGGAATGGATCTGTCGAATGTTCACCAGAATCGACTCAATGCTGTGGCGAGACGACTCAATGAGAGACCCAGAAAGACTTTGGGTTATTATTCGCCTGCAGAAAAATTTGCTGAATGTGTTGCATCGACCGGTTGAATCCGCAACCCGAAGCAGACACTAAGAAGAACGTATCTGCCCCCACTGCGACGGTGGAGAGGAACCCCAAAGAACTACAACAAGATAGCACGAAGATTGTCAGTCTCCCTCCGTCACGATTGGGCGGCTGTAGGGCTATGGAATAGTTCGCGGCCAAGTAATATAAATCCCAATCCCAGTACAGCATTACCAAGCGCACCGCCCCATATTGGCGATGTCGCGGCAGATAATAGCGGGATAGCAAAGAACCCAGCGATAATAAGAATCGGGCCAAGACGTGCGAAGATCTTGGTGACCAACATTGACGCCGCGAACGAAATCCAACCAAAGGTAAAGGTCGTTATGGCGACCAGAGCTTCGATATCGAATGCGTTCATACCCTCTGCATCTTCCATCGCCTGCAACGCATCAGGGGCTGCAACCGCTATGCTGTGCACAAAGAAGACTTGCGCCCATTCATGGGCGAAAAGAAAAGCACACCCCAAAAACGTCAGGGAAAAGGCGATTTTCCCGAATAATCCAGAGCGGCTACCTTGGTAAGCATGGAGATCGGGGGAGCCGATCATGAATAAGAAGACGGTTAGGGCCGCCAAGCTCAATCGCCACAAGTAGGTGTTTGATGCCATCATCTCGGGGAAGGGAACATCGGTGGCCAACATAGGGGTGAAAACGGCGTTGATGACAATTAGAAACACGCCGCCAGCGGCAATGGCTATTCCGCTCAATCTAAATGAGTTCATTGCTACTTCCTCTAGATATTCAGCACCGAGTATGGACTATAAGTAGGACGAATGCCCTTACGTCCAGAAGCGCCCAGGACTGTTGCGTGAGATTGACGCGGAGCGCGAGACAACTGCAACCGGCGACTAGACGAATCAGAAAATCGGAGTGTTGACCGCCCACTCCTCGCTGTTCTCAGACGGTCGCCAGGGCAATGCAGAGGGTCACTTGATTGGCGTACAGGTCACGCCGGAGACGTGAGAGAAGATCGGTTTCCAGACACGATCTTGCCGGATGAAAGTGTTCGACGACCAGTAATTGTGACGGCAGGGCTGGCCGTCTTCGGTCTCACGCGTTGAGTCGCCATGGCCGTAGACGATTGCAATAGTGTCTCCAGCGAAGACGATTTCCTCAATAGTGAACAGGAAGTCGCTCTTCACCTTGTCGGGAGGAGTTTGCTGTAGCCAGGCGATCTCCTCGGCCTTCGTCCGCACGGAGCCATCGGATTCGAGCATCTTGAAACCATCGGCGAGAAATTCATCCAGCCCGGCTGCATTTCGCTCTGCGTAGAGCCTGGGCCAGACGATGACTTTTTTCTCAGTGAGAACAGCGACATCGTCCTGCCGATCGCCAGCGGTAGCGCTGAGGATAATTAGACCGGTACCACATACCAGAAAAATAGACGCAAAGATCGCACTTCTCATCTGACTCTCCGAAATTGACTGGGCCCCACCTGGATACGATTCTGGTTCTTGCACAAAGTTTCACGCAAGCGATAGGTGTCCGCTTGCCACCGTTGGGCGACGGTCGAGTTCAACATACACGACCGACCGGCAAGCGTCGCATCTCCACCGAACGATCTGAGGTAAGATATCGGCTGCCGATCCGAAGCGGCCGAAACTTGTCAGGAGCTCAAAGGCGCCATGGTACAACCGATTGTGTTCATAGACATAGCTGGTCCCGACGACAAGGCCCTCGCAGGCTTCTACTCTTCAGTCTTCGAATGGGACGTCAATCAGGAAGGCAAATTCACTGTCCCGGTTTGCAAGCCAATCGATGCTGCGATTCGCAAGGATCCTGCTGAGAAACGCATCTATATTGGAGTGCCCGACGTTGCCGCCAGTCTCGCGCTCCTGGAGCGCGCAGGTGGCACTGTCGATGTGCCACGATTTGAAGTGCCGGGCGTTGTCGTATTGGGTCTTTTTCGCGATCCGGCCGGTAATCCGATGGGGCTTGTCGAAATGGATGGCGATCGTCCCCGAGTACCGTAAGATTCGGCGGCTTCTGCCGATCGACAACGGTCGCCGCCATTGAACTACAGGGGAGTATCCATGACACCGCGCGGCGAGAACTTCCGAACCATCTGGCTCAATGCAGACGATCCGGCCGTCGTACAAATCATCGACCAGCGACTGCTCCCGCACGAATTTCGCGTTCACGACCTCCGCTGCTGGCAGGATGGACTTGAGGCCATTGCGGACATGTATGTGCGCGGCGCGCCCCTGATTGGAGCTACGGCCGCGTGGAGCCTGTACCTGGCTGCGCTGACGGGCGGCGCGCCGACGGTGCGCGAGGCGGCGGCTGCGCTGCTGCGATCACGGCCAACCGCGGTCAACCTGCGCTGGGCGATCGAACGCGTGCTCTCGGTCGTCGATCGTAACGAAACGGCGGCCAATCTCGTGGAGAAAATTCGCCTCGACGCCGAGGCGATCTGCAAGGAAGACATCGAAATAAGCCGCGGCATCGGCAAGCATGGCGTCGCGTTGCTTGAAGCTATTTCGAGTCGCAAGAATGGCGCGACCGTCAATGTGCTCACGCACTGCAACGCGGGGTCGCTGGCGACGATCAACTGGGGCACGGCGACGGCACCCATCTACTTTGCGCATCAGCGAGGCATCGACGTTCACGTCTGGGTCGATGAGACGCGACCGAGAAATCAGGGCTCCCAGCTGACCGCCTGGGAACTCGCCGCCAACGAGGTGCCGCACACGCTGATCGTCGACAACGCCGGCGGTCACCTGATGCAGCATGGCGAGGTCGATATCGTGATTACCGGAACAGACCGCACAACGCGCTGCGGCGATGTGGCCAACAAGATCGGCACCTACCTCAAGGCCCTGGCCGCGGCCGACAACAATATTCCATTCTACGTCGCCCTTCCCTCGACGACGATTGACTGGCACAGCCGCGACGGTATCCGCGAGATTCCGATCGAACAGCGCGATCCCGAGGAAGTGAGCGAGATCTACGGCCTTTACGAAGGCAGGCCCGTGCATGTGCGCACGACCGCCAGCCAGACACCCATCAGCAACTACGCGTTCGACGTGACGCCGGCGCGCCTGGTGACCGGCCTGATCACGGAAAGAGGCGTCTGCGAAGCCTCCGAATCGGGCTTGCTCGGCCTCTTTCCCGAAATGGCCAATTGCTGACAATCGATGACCATTGACGAGGGCTATATCAAGTATGAGAGCGACTGGACCCTCGCAACGGCGCCCTTTCCTGCTGTTGCGGCCGAACTCGAGCGTTGGCGACGCCCGCTTTTCGAAGCCGGCCTCGTTGGTCACTACGAGGAGCTGGGCATCGGATTCGGCAATATCAGTATGCGTTGCGGAGCACCCGGGCAGTTCCTGATCAGCGGCACGCAAACCGGCCACCTGCCGGTCACCGACGAAACGCACTACTCGCTGGTCTCGGCCTACGACATCGAGGCTAACCGGGTCAGCTGCATCGGCCCTGTTCAGGCGTCCTCGGAGGCGATGACCCACGCGGCGATTTACGAACTCGACGCGAAAATAAGCGCCATCGTGCACGCACACAGTCGTGAATTATGGCATCGACTGATCAACGAGCTGCCGACGACGCGTGCAAGCGTCGCCTACGGCACGCCGCAAATGGCCATGGAATTCCGCCGCCTGTATCGGGATACGGCCTTTGGCGAGCAGGGACTCGCCGTCATGGCCGGGCATGAAGAAGGGCTGATCAGTATCGGCGCAACGATGCACGAGGCCGCGCAGAAGATGCTCGCGCTGCACCGACGTCAGACCGGCGCCGGCTGACACCAGGCGCTGATCGCTACTGCTCTGTTTCCGTAACGACGGGCTCGAGAGAGAAACGAAACGTCCGGCAGGTCTTGATGCCAGTACTCGGCGCGTCGTCGGGCAGCGGCTCATAGGTCGACGCACGAATCGCGCGGATTGCCGGTTTTTCGAAGACACGGTGGCTGCTTTTTCGCACCGCGATGCGCCTCGTCCGGCCGTCCCGGGTAATGTCGAAACAGACCTGGACCTCGCCCTCGATGCGATCGCGACGCGCGACCTTCGGATAACCGGGTATTACCGTGAACAGGGGTTTGCGTTCTGTGTCGCTGTCTCGAATGCTCGCCGCCGGTTCGGCTGCGGCGCCCTGCGCCTGCGCGGCCAGAATCCACATCACGATCAGCAGGCCGATGCGGCGGCAATCAGTCAGGCTCGACATCGTCGGGCTCCTGCCCTTTGTCGTCCGTCACGTTGCGGCGTTCGTCGACCTCGATCTTCGGCGTGACCGGCTGGGTTTCGTCGAGGTACATGCCTTTGACGATCTTCAGGTTTCGGGAACCCGGCCGCAGCGCCTGCCCCTTCTCTATGTCTTCTTCCGCCTCATCGAAGCGTTCCAGACGAAGATAGACGAGGGCTCGATTGTTATAGGTCCGCCAGTGCATGGCGTCGCGCTCGAGTACCCAGTTGCAGTGTTCGAGCGCTTTATCCGGTTCGTTGATGAGCAGGAATCCGGCGCAAAGGTTGGCGTGGCCGATCTTCTCTTCTCGGGGTCCTTGCGCCTTTTGCAGGCCGAGCAGGGTCAGCCGTACGCCATCCTCGCCGTCGCCCGCTTTGAGCGCGTTGGCGCCATCGTAGAGATAGATATTTTCAGGCCCGAGGACGGTTTTGGACTCTTCGTTCGACGTTGCCGGCGAAGCGGCCAGCAGCAGGCTGACCAGCAGGATAGTGCAGCACGTTGTGTGTCTCATGATCACTCGTACTCTGTGAATTGAAATTGAGCCCCCTGCAATCAGGTTTGAAGCTTCAGACGCCTGGTAAAGAAATCGACGGTACGCTGCCACGCCAGTTCGGCCGCCTCCCTGTCATAGCGCGGCGTCGTATCGTTGTGAAATCCGTGATTCGCGTCAGCATAGTCGAAATCGATATAGTCGCAGTCGGCCGCTTTCAGGCCTGCTTCGAAATCGGGCCAGCTTGCGTTTACGCGCTCGTCCAGTGCGGCATGATGCAGCATGAGCGGCGCCTGTATCGATGCGGCCTCGTCCGCCGCCGGATGTCTGCCGTAAAACGCGACGCCAGCCGCGAGCGTCGGCACCCTGATGGCCAGGCGCATCACCATGCCCCCACCAAAGCAGAAGCCGACGGCCCCGACCATGCCCGTCGAGTCCGGATGCTCTTTCAGGAAATCCACGGCCGCGATGAAGTCTTCGACCATCTCCTCGCCGTCGCGCTGCCGCTGCAGGGCGCGACCGTCATCGTCATTGCCGGGATAGCCCCCGAGGGGCGTCAGCGCGTCCGGCGCAAAAGCGATAAATCCCGCAGCGGCGAGACGCCGCGCAACGTCCTCGATGTAGGGATTCAGGCCGCGGTTCTCGTGAATGACGAGCACCGCAGGCAGCTTGTGCTGCACGACAGCGGGACGCACGAAGTAGCCGCGCATGACGCCGGCGCCTTTCGGTGACGCGTATTTCTTGTAGCTCGCGGAGATCGACTTGTCGTCCGGATCGACCTGGCGTGCAAGGGCGTAGTCAGGACTCAGGCTGCCCAGGAGCGCCGCGGCAGTAACACCCGCTGCCGTGAACGCAGCGGCCCTGTCCAGGAACTCGCGGCGTGTAATCTGCCCGTGAACATAGCCGTCAAAGAGCTTCATGACGTCTCGATCGAGCGCGGGTTTTTTCGACATTTCCGAATCCCGTCCTAGCCGCTGATGTACTGCTCCAGATGTTGTATTTCTTCCTGCTGGTCTGCAATGATCGCCTGCACGAGATCACCAATCGAGATCAGCCCGACAACCTTGCCGTTATCGAGCACCGGCAAATGACGAATACGCTTGTCTGTCATAGTCGTCATACAGGCATTAACGGTCTGCTCGGGGCTGGTGGTGCGAACATCGGTCGTCATGATCTCCTTGACCTTCGTAGATTTCGACGACCTTCCTTTTACTATGACCTTTCGGGCGTAGTCGCGTTCCGTGACGATGCCCCTGAGTTCGTCTCCGTCCATCGCCAGGAGCGAACCGATCGATCGTTCAGCCATGATGGTTATGGCCTCCAGCACGGATGCCTCTTCCGAAATGGAGATAATGTCCCGTCCTTTCCTGTCGAGCAGATGCTTCACGAGTTTCATGGTGCCTCCCAGATGGCCGAGTTGGCGAGATTCAGTAGCGTCACCGCCGATTCTAGCAGCACCGCAACAGCACTGGGGCGAAGGCAGACAGACGCCGCAAGCGGAACGGTAATTCGTTACTTAATACAGGCGATTATGGCAGATCGGGCCTTATTCCGGACTAGCCCGCGCGGTTGCGGTACTTCTCGAGGCGCGCCTCCAGCGCTTTCGCGGATAGCCACAGGCCGCGAAGCATGACCCCATGAATTCGGCGGCTGTTCGTGATGTCGTCGAGCGGGTTGGCGTCCAGCAGCAGCAAATCCGCCGTCCTGCCTACTTCCACGGCACCGGTGTTCGTCCCCAGGAATTTCGCCACGGCCGTTGTACCGGTTTGCAGAGCCTCGAAGGGCGTCAGGCCGGCCGCGACCAGTGTGTCGAGTTCGCGATGCAGGGAATAGCCGGGCACATTGAAAACCTGCGGCGCGTCGGAACCCAGCAGCAGGCCGGCGCCCGCCCGATGCAGTGCCAGGATGAGTCGACGCCGCAGTTGGATTGCCAGTGCCGCCGTCTCCGCATCGAATCCGCGCTCGGCCAGCGTATCCTGCTTGCTGTCGGCCCATTGTTGCAGCGTGGCGCGCGTCATGTATTTCATTTCGGGACGATTGAGAAGTTCGGCCACCGGCACGTCGGAAATACGGTTCTCGACGAGAACCTGGGTCACGACGTTCCAGGTGCCTGCCGCGGCTGTTGCGGCCGCCAGCTCATCGATGCCATCCGGGTCGATTTCCTTTGCCAGCATGACGTCGAAAAATCCACCGTACCCTCCCCAGCCATGACTGGTGGTGGGCAGTAGCGCAGCGAAATAACCATCGAGGTGGTCAATGGTTGCCATGTTGAGCTGCAGGGCGGTCCGCAGTCCAGCGGCCACCGGGACATGCCCGGCGAACGGGATGCCGAGTTTGCCGCAGGCTTCCGCCGCTGCCTTGAACTCCCGGGCACTGAGACCGGGATGGATCTTGATGAAGTCGAAACCGAGGGCCGCCTGCTCGCGAACCTGCTTGCGTGCGTCCGCCGGGCCCGACACGCTGCGACCATTCAGCGACGGCCCCGAGGTGACGAGCCGCGGGCCGAAAACCTTGCCGCTCACCAGTGCCTGCCGGAGCGCAAGGTGGGACGAGTGACCGAGCATGCCGCGTATCGTTGTTACACCGTTCGCGACGAAAAGGCTGAAATCCCGATCCAGGTGTTTCGAATCCGAAGGCGGCACGTGCGCGTGCATCTCTGCGAGGCCGGGCATCAGGTATCGGTCTGTACCGTCGACCAGGGTCGCCCCTTCCGGTATGCGAATGACATCAACATTGCCGATTTCGCGGATCACGCCGTCGCTGACGATAACGGTTTGTGCCGCCCGTACGCCTTCGGACGACATCGGCACCACATTGACGTTTACGAATGCCGTCGTGTCCGCGAGCAGCGGCCCCGCCAGCAGCAGGGCAGCGTGTGCCAACAGCCATGTTATCGCTTTGTTCCTCATTCCCGTGTCCCAGGCAGCCCGGCCCGCACCGCATCGAGCTTTTCCGGACTGATGTTGCCGCCACAGATAATCACTACGACCTTCTGACCCCGAATCGATGCCGCTCCTTCCAACAGGGCGGCTACGGCGACCCCCGCCGCCCCCTCGATAACGTCTCCTTCACTGCTCATGAATTGCCGCATCGCTGACGCAATCTGCGCTTCGTCAACCAGCACGAAGTCATCGACCACGGCCTGGTTCAATGGGAACGTGATCGCGCCTGCCTCGATGCCGCCCGCCGTGCCATCCGACAAGGTCGGCTCGCTTTCGATCTCGACAATCTCCCCGGCCTCGATCGAGCGAGCCATGACCGCCGATGCCATCGGTTGACAGCCAACGATGCGAACAGCCGGATTGTGTGCCTTGAGGACGCTGCCAACGCCGGCAATAAGACCGCCGCCGCCGACGGCGACGAACACGGTATCGACGTCCGGGAGCTGTTCGATGATTTCGACACCGCAACTACCCTGGCCCGCGATAACGGCGGGATCATTATAAGGAGACAGGTAGGCCATGCCCTTTTCGCCGGCATACGAGCGGGCCCGTTGCTCCGTATCGAGTCCGTCGGTTCCGAAGAAGACAACCTCGCCACCGTAGGCCCGGATTGCATCGACCTTCACGGGGGACGTCTGCTCAGGTACAAAAACGACGCCGCTTACGCCCAGCGCCTGCATGGCGCAGGCAACGGCGGCACCATGATTGCCGCTGGACGCGGCGACGCAGCCCCTGGAGCGCTGCTCGTCGCTCAGCATCATGAGACTGTTGATCGCGCCGCGCAGTTTGAACGACCCCGTGGTCTGGCGATTCTCGAGCTTGAAATAGATGCAGGCGCCGAGTCTTGCGCTGAACGCCGCCGACAGGGTCAGCGGCGTCTCCAGGACGAATTTGCGAATTCGCCGCGCCGCCGCTTTCGCGCTGTCCGCGACCTCTGCCGGGTCAGCGATTCGCTCAGATCCGATCGGCACTGAAGGTGTCGCAGGCATCCGCATTGCCGGTCTGTAGGCCGGTTCGGAACCATCGCTGACGTTGTGCCGCCGTGCCGTGGGTGAACGATTCCGGTACGACCGTGCCGCGACTCTGACGTTGCAGCGTATCGTCACCGATTGCGCTGGCGGCATTCAGCGCCTCTTCGACGTCTCCGTCCTCGATGATGTTGCGGGCCTTGTCGGCGTGATTGGCCCACACGCCCGCCAGGCAGTCTGCCTGCAGCTCGAGACGTACCGACAGCGCGTTGCCCTCGACTTCACTCACGCGCTGCTTCATGGCGTGCACCTGATTCGAGATGCCAAGCAGGTTCTGGACGTGATGCCCGATTTCATGGGCGATCACATAGGCCTGTGCAAAGTCGCCGGGCGCCTGGAACCGGGTCCGCATCTGGTCGTAGAAGCTCAGATCAATATAGACTTGCTGGTCAGCCGGGCAATAAAACGGGCCCATGGCCGCCTGCCCCAGCCCGCAGGCCGAACGCGTCGCACCGCTGAACAGAACCAGCGTCGGCTCCTGGTAGCGGCGGCCCTGCGCCGCAAAAATCGTCGTCCAGACGTCTTCCGTATCGGCCACGACGACCGAGACCATGTCGGCGAGCGGATCGTCTTTGAGGTCTTCCGCCGACGGGCGGTTTCCGCTCGTCGATGCCGACGGCGCCTGCTGCATGGTCTGAATGAGCGGTGTCGGATCCACGCCGAAGTACATCGCGACCAGGATCAGGACGATCGTGCCGATTCCGCCACCCAGCAGCCGTGGTGTTGCACTGGCCCCACGCCGGTCCTCGATATTCGAGCTTCGCCTGCCACCGCGCCAACGCATTAACTACTCCATCTGCTGAGGGCCGAACATTGTCGACTATTCGCACCCTCGTTGACAAATACCGGACGCCGCTACATCTGGCCTTCGATCGGCAGGAAGCTCATCAGTTTCGTCTTGAAACGGCGCCACCAGGTTGTTTGCGGTTCCGTCGTAATGATCTCGTCATTACTCGCCGTCGTCAGCCGCCATTGCAGACGTCCCTTTTCGGACAATTGCAGCTTGTAGGCCATGTCAGGCAGGGATTCGAGAATACTGGCCGCCATGGAGCCCGCCAGTTCGTTCGAATCGACGACCATACCCATCTCGGTGTTCAGATAGAGCGACCTCGGATCGAGATTGAAAGATCCCACGAAGGCTTTCCTGCGATCGACGCATGCTACTTTGGAATGCAGTGTCAGTTTCGTCGCAACGTGCGAAGACTCAACCTGCGCGCGCAGCTCATAGAGTTCGACGCCGCGCTCGAGCAGCGGTTTTCGATAGCGTGCATACACGGCGTGCACGCTGCTGTGATTCGTCGAGGCAAGCGAGTTGCTGATGATAACCACGCGCACACCCTTACTGACCAGGCGCCCGAAGAATTCGACCCCCTGTTTCTCCGGAATGAAATAGGGCGAGATGATGACGACCTCTTCATTGGCAACGGTCACCATTTGCTGCAGGAACGCGCTGATAATGCTGTCGGGTCGCTTCAGCAGCTTGCGAATCTTTTCCGGATGGTCCTGGACTACGTAGGCACTGGCCGGAATCAATGCCAGGTTTGAATTCGCGAGTTGCCGTGCGAGCTGGTCATCCACGCTCTTCAGAAAAGGACTTTCCCGGTGCTGCTCGATGTACGCTTCGCCCTCCCTGGTCGAATCTTCGAGAGCGCTGTAAGGGACCATGGCGTTGAATGCCTTTATGGGAATGGCTTCCTGCGAATTCCAGTACTCGTCGAAGCCATCGGAAACGTCATCGACAACGGCACCGATCGCGAGCAGGTCCTCATCGATGAACTCCGCCTTGCCGCCCGATTGAAAGTACTCGTCGGCGAGATTCCTGCCACCGACAATCGTCACCCGATTGTCGACCGTAAACGATTTGTTGTGCATGCGACGATTCAGGATATTGAAGTTCGCAATGAAGCTGATGAGGCGCGAACGCCGTCGTGGAAAGGGATTAAAGACGCGCACCTCGATGTTGTCGTGGGCGTCCAGCGACAGCAGGCCGGCGTCGATAGCATGGGTGAGCGCATCGTCCATCAACAATCTGACGCGCACGCCACGGTCCGCGGCCCGGGCGAGGTGAAGACCGACCAGGTTGCCACTGACGTCGTCTCGTATCAGGTAGCTTTGAATATCGATCGAGCGCTCCGCCCTGTCGATAAGTCCAAGGCGGATGCCCAGCGCATCACTGCCGAAATTCAGCCGGTAGACACCGCAACTTGCGCTATTCTCCTGCAGCCATTGCGCCGCGGCCCTCTGCAACCCGGTTCCCTCCGTGTCGCTGTGCTTCCACGACTCCTGCCGCTCCGGCAACTTGAAGAAGCGGTGGTATTTTGCCGGCAGTCGTGTGCCGACCAGTGTCGTTAGCATTCCCATTTCAAGGCCAATTTAACAGAATAAATTTCCGTCTCTCACAATCATTGCAGAGCCCATTCGACTGTGTAAGGATGTGGTTTCGTTTGACAAGGGCACAGTTGTCGAAAGACAGCGTCGCAAAGCTTCCGGTCTAAGGGTATTGCCTAGGACAGCGGGGTTACCAACACGATAACTCATCGCGCTCGCGGTGAGCGTCTGGTGTGTCTTTGGCAAGTTCGTGGCAAGCGCTGGAGATACCGTCGATGCAAGTACCCGGATTTCGTGACACAGGACGTTTTGTTCGGCGGCCAGCCCGCCCCCGCATCTACGCTCCGGCGAACCTCGCCAAGCTGATGCGCTGCCTTGAGCCAAACGCTAACGTTGCACTTCCCATCCGCATTCGCGGTGCCGGCAGCGCATCCACGGATTGCAACGAGAGTCCCAGGGGAACCGTTATACAGACGACCCAACTGGACAGGATCGTTCGTATCGACAACTACAACCACACCGTCACGGCCGAAGCCGGCGTCCGCCTGGGCACGCTGGTGAACGCGCTTGCAGAACAGGGTCTCGAACTCATAGGCAACCACGACCAGATGGAACGCACCCTGGGCGGTGCGCTTGCATCGCCCTGCATGGGTCCGGGTATCGGCAACCAGGCCGCCTATCTGTCCAGCCAGGTGATCAGTCTGAAAGTCGTCACGGTGGGCGGTAATGTCATGACCGTATCGGAGGAGAAGAAGCATCTTTTGGCCGCTTTTCGTATCAGCTACGGCATGCTTGGCGTCATTTGCGAGGCGACGCTGCGCGTTCGGCCATTGTCGACATTCTCCGCCAGTCATCGGCGCCTTTCCGTCGACAGGTTCGCCGACATCACGGATCGGCTGTCGAACAGCAACGTTGGCCTTAAATTCTACCTCTTGCCGCACCGGGATCGCGTCTATGTCGACGTGCGCCGCTACGAATCGGCCCCTGGCAGTGCCTATGATACGCCCTGGAAATTCAAGGACTGGGGCGAAAGCACGGTACTGCCGCAGGTGTTTCGTTCTCTTAATCGAGTGATGCCTATTCCTTCCGTCCGGTACCGACTCATTGATGGCATTACCGCGGCGACGCACGGCATCGTCAACAGCAAGCTCGTTCATCATGGCAACAATTACGCCGCGACGGGGCGGCGCCGGCGTAACGTTGCGAGCCGGCTGCTGTATTCGACCTGGTGCTTTCCGGCCACCGATTTCTCGCTCGTCATCAAGGCCTACGTGGAGTTTTGCCAACGCACCCTGCGGGACAACGCCTATCGCTGCGATCTGCCGGCGGTTGGCTTTCGCGTCAGCAAAGATTCGACCGCCCTGCTCTCGCCCTCTTTCGACGAGCCGATGTTCGCCCTGCAGACGGTGTCAACGCAGTCTCGCGGATGGGACGACTTCGTCATCGACCTGGCGCAGTTTGCAGAGCGCTGGGGAGGCACGCCCCTGTTCAACCAGTCCCGCGCTTTTCGCGCGGAACATGCCACGCAGACCTACGCTTCCCGATTGGAGTTCTTCCGCAAGATCCGCCAGCAAATCGACCCGGAGAAGCGGCTGCTGAACCCCTTCCTGGCGCAATGCTTTAGCTGACAAATCGTCCCGGCAGGCAGCCCCCGGCGCGCTGGCTTGAGCGCCCAACCCTTGAAAAGAGTCCCGGGAAGGGACTTTTCTTCGTGCCGATCAATCTAAAAGCTTTTCCGACGCATCTAAGTACTGCAAGTCGGTGGTGAATTCCTGTGGAAAAATCGTAAGCTATTGATCCTTATGATTTTTCAAAATTCTTCCGATTCGCCACCGATCCTTGCGTTATAGCGAACTAGTGTTATACTCAACTACAACACTAAAACCATGAAGACGACGATCATGAAGACCCTGAATCCCGTGCTTGCCATGTTCTCGATCAGCGCCATCGCCCTTCTCTCGGGCTGCGGCGTCGGCGAGGCCAGCGTCGCGGATCAGGCGGCGGAGACCGCGACGCCGGTACCGGTCGAAACGATGTCTCCGAGCCGGTCGGATATCTATGCCAGCTATCTTGCGACCGCGGCGCTAACGTCCGATGCGGACGCCCCGGTTACCGCCAGGGTCTCCGGAGAACTGGTCGAGTTGCTGGCCGAGGAAGGCGACGTCGTCGCGGCCGGACAGGTCCTCGCGCGCCTTGACGGCGAGCGCTTCAGGCTGGAAATGCTCGCCGCAAAAGCCGAGCTCGCGCGGGCTCGCAAGGAATACCAAAGAAACATCGATCTCCATAAGCGCGGCTTGATCAGCGCATCCATGTTCGAGGGTCTCGAGTACGACCTGGCGGCTCTCGAGGCCGGCTACAAGCTCAAACAGCTCGACTACGACTATTCGAATATTCGCGCGACGATTTCCGGCGTCGTGTCGGCACGAGAAATTAAACCGGGGCAGAGCGTCGATGCCGGTGATGCTGTATTCCGCATAACCGAGACCAGCGAGTTGCTCGCATACCTGCAGATTCCGCAATCGCAGCTCTCGAAATTCCAGGCAGGCCATGTTGCCAGCGTGAGCGTGGCTTCGATGCCGGGCGTCGATTTCGAGGCATCCGTCGTTCGCATCAGTCCGACGATCGACATGCGCAACGGAACCTTTCGTGCCACGGTGCAAGTGAATAACAAGAACGGCGAACTCGCGCCGGGGATGTTGGGGCGTTTCACGATAGCCTACGAAAGACACGCCAATGCATTGACAATTCCGGCCGTTGCCCTGCTCGACGAAGACGAGCAAGCCAGTGTGTACGTGGTCAATGATGGCGAGGTCGTAAGGCGGGTGATAGAAACGGGGATAGAGTCAGACGGCAGGATCGAGATACTCGGCGGGCTCTCGGAGAACGATGAGGTCGTGGTTGTAGGTCACAGTGGTCTTCGCGATGGCAGCAAGGTTCTCGCAAGCAACACGCTTCCCGACGGTTTCAGCGGCTGACGAATAACCCTTCCCGCGGCCTTGAGCCGCGGGGCTGCGGTGAAATAAGGGAGTTATCGATGAACTTACATCGAAATCGCGCAGCGGTCCTCGCCTGCGTTTTTCTTATCGGCGCCTGCCAGCCGGGAAACAAGGAGGCAGAAGACGGCGAAGACGAAACGCTGCCGATTCCCGTCGAAGTCAGCCTGCCGGTTCGCGGCGACGTATACGCCGTCTACTCGGGCACGGCCCCCATCGAAGCCTTCGCAGAGGCCATTGTGATCGCCAAGGTGCCGGGCGAGGTGAGGGAAATTCTCGTCGAAGAGGGAATGGACGTAAAGAAGGGTCAGATCCTTGCCCGCCTCGACGGAGACCGCCTGCGGCTGGAACTCAATGAGTCCGGATCGAGACTTCGCAAACTCGAGCGCGACTTCGAGCGCAACAGGGACCTCCGGGAGAAGGGACTGATCAGCGAGGGCGACTACGACAAGATCCAGTACGAGCTCGAAGCGCTGCAGGCCTCTTACAACCTTGCCAGCCTTGAACTGGACTATACGCAGATCCGCGCACCGATCACCGGGGTCGTATCCGAGCGCTTCATCAAGCTGGGCAACACCCTCAAGGTCGGTGACCCGGTTTTCAGCGTAACAAGCCTGGAGCCTCTGGTTGCTTACCTTCATGTTCCGGAGCGTGAATACCGGCAGATAGCCCCGGGGCAACCTGTGCGAATCGACATCGATGCGCTCGCCGGCACGCAGACCTTCGCCGAGGTAACGCGCATCAGCCCGGTCGTCGACCCTGCAACGGGCACGTTCAAGATTACGATCGAGATCAGCGACTCCGAGCGACGCATCAAACCGGGCATGTTCGGGCGCATCAGTATTGTTTTCGACAGGCGCGAGAATGCGCTCCAGATACCTCGCAGCGCAATCATCGAAGAAATGGATGCCACCAGTGTCTTCGTCGTCGTTGACGACGTTGCCGTCCGCAAGCCCGTGCAGACAGGCTACAGCAACAATGGCCTGATCGAGATCACGGCCGGTCTCGATGATAATGATCGGGTCATAACGGTCGGACAGGTTGGGCTGAAGCCGGATGCAGCTGTATCCGTCGTAAATCAAACCGACGAGAACCCGACCCAGGCCGCCGATGCTGCCGATGGCACATCGAAAGGTGAGGACTGATGCGCCGTCTCATCGAACTGGCGACGGAACGCCGTGTCACGATCGTCATGCTCATGGTCGCAATTGTGCTGTTCGGCATGGTGTCACTTTCCAGGCTGAAGCTGAATCTGCTTCCGGATATTTCCTATCCGACGCTGACGGTGCGCACCGAACTCACCGGCGCGGCGCCCGTGGAGGTCGAAAACCTTCTCAGCAAGCCCATCGAGGAGTCCGTCGGGGTCGTTCGCAACGTGCGGCTTGTGCGATCGGTTTCGCGCTCCGGCCAGTCCGACGTCACGATCGAGTTTCTCTGGGGGACCGATATGGACGTGGCGGGCGTCGACGTTCGCGAAAAACTGGATATCCTGACGCTGCCACTGGAGGCCGAACGCCCACTGCTGCTGCGCTTTGATCCATCCTCGGAACCGATCGTGCGGCTCGGCCTGATGTTCGGTGACGCTGCCGCCGGCAGCGACTCTCCGGAATCACGATTGAAGCTGCTGCGCCGACTAGCCGAGGACCGCATTAAGACGGACCTGGAGGCGGAAGAAGGAACTGCCGCGGTGAAAGTCAGCGGTGGCCTCGAGGACGAAATCCAGATTCGCGTCGATCAGCAGAAGCTCTCGCAGCTCGGCATCAGCATCGACCAGGTGGCCGCGCGTATCCGTGCTGAAAACGTGAACCTGTCCGGCGGCCGCCTGGAGGAAGGCAACCAGCGCTTCCTTGTCCGCACCCTCAACGAATTCCAGAGTGTGGATGAGTTCCGTGGCGCCATAGTCGCCAACGTCGCCGGCCGTCCCGTCTATCTGCGCGACGTGGCTACCGTCGAGCGTGGTTACAAGGAGCGGGAGGCGATTACGCGGGTCAAGGGGCGTGAATCGGTAGAGCTGGCCGTGTACAAGGAAGGCGATGCCAATACCGTGCAGGTCGCGCGGCGCATTGATCAACGCATCGAGCGCATTCGTGAGTCGCTGCCCGCCGACATGGATTTAATAAAGATCCACGATCAGTCGACCTTCATCTCGTCGGCCGTAAACGATGTCAGGATTGCGGCGGTACTCGGCGGTTTGATCGCAATTCTCGTGCTGTACGGGTTCCTTCGCGACGCCCGCGCCACCACGATCGTCGGCGTCGCCATTCCAGTCTCCGTTATCGGCACGTTTCTGCTGATGTACACCAATGATATCTCGCTGAACATCATGTCGCTCGGCGGCATTGCGCTGGCAGTGGGCATGCTCGTCGACAACTCAATCGTCGTGCTAGAAAACATCGTCAGAAAAAGAGAACAGGGGCAGGAAATCGTGGATGCGGCACAGAACGGCACGGCGGAAGTCGCCGGTGCGGTCGTTGCGTCCACATTGACGACTATCGCCGTATTTTTCCCCATGGTGTTCATCAGCGGTATCGCCGGGCAGCTGTTTCGCGATCAGGCATTGACCGTCACATTCGCGCTGGTGTTTTCCCTGGTCGTCGCGCTTACCCTGATTCCAATGCTCGCCTCTGTTGGTGCCCGCAGCCGCTATGACGACGGCAATGAGGGCCCACCTGCAGGCCGATTCACGCGATGGGTGGCCTTCGTGGTTCGCTGGTTGGGTGTCGCGTTCTACGGAATCCGAAGGCTATTCTGGGCTCTGCTGTGGCTGCCAACATGGCTGATGCAGCGGCTCAATTCTGCAGCCGCGAAGGTCTATCCGCCGCTGCTTCGCGCCTCGCTGGCGAATCGCTGGCTGGTCGTTGTGGCCGCCGCCGCGATATTCGCCGCGACGATGATGCTGGTCCCTCGCCTCGGCACGGAACTGATTCCGCAGTTCTCGCAAGGCGAATTCAACGTCGATCTGAGACTGCCACCGGGTGCCACCCTGTTCGAAACCGATCGCGCGATACAGGCCACGCAACGGGTCGCGGCCGGCATCGACGCCGTCGCGCTCGACTATTCGGTCGCCGGAACCGGGAACCGGCTGGATGCGAACCCCGTCGACGCCGGCGATAACACAGGCAGCCTCAGTATTACGCTGAAGCCGAATGCCGGTCGAGAGTCGGAAAACCGGACGATGGCTGCAATCCGCGACGAGCTCTCGCGCCTGCCAGGCGTTCAGTACGAGTTCAGCCGGCCTGCGTTGTTATCGTTCCAGAGTCCGCTGCAGATCGAGATCTCCGGTTACGACCTGGAAGGCCTGGCGCGCGTAAGCAGCCAGGTCGTCTCGGCCATGTCGAAATCGGATCGCTTCACCGACGTCAAGACGACGGTAGAACGCGGCAATCCCGAGATCCAGATCGTGTTCGATCAGGAACGCGCGTCCAAACTCGGACTCAACGTTCGCGACATAGCGAATCGAGTCGTAGCAAACGTTCGTGGCGAACTGGCGACCCGCTACACCTGGCGAGACAGGAAGATCGACGTCCTGGTGCGCAGCGTGGACACCCGTCATTCCAGTATCGACGAAATTCGCCGCCTGATCGTGAACCCGAGCTCCGACCGACCCGTAACCCTGGATGCCGTGGCGCGCGTTGCCGTGTCACAGGGGCCCGCTGAAATCCGCCGCGTCGCCCAGGAGCGCGTCGCGATCGTGACCGCGAACCTGGCTTTCGGCGACCTCGGCGCGGCGGCGCTGGAAGCCGGCACCATCGTGTCGCGTATTCCACTACCGAACGGTATTTCTACGATCGTTTCGGGCCAGAGCGAGGAGATGCAGGCCTCGTTCGAATCGATGCAATTCGCCCTGCTGCTTGCCATCTTCCTCGTTTACCTGGTGATGGCGTCGCAGTTCGAGTCCTTGATTCATCCCTTTGTCATCCTCTTCACCATACCGCTGGCGCTGGTTGGCGCCGTGCTGGCGCTATTCATCACGGGCACGACAATCAATATCGTAGCCCTGATCGGCGTCATCATGCTTGCCGGCATCGTCGTCAATAACGCCATCGTACTGGTCGACCTCATCAATCAGCTGCGCGCCCAGGGCATCGACCGGCATGACGCGATCATGCAGGCGGGTGAAGCCAGGCTCAGGCCGATTCTCATGACGTCGCTGACAACGGCGCTGGGCCTGCTGCCCATGGCGATGGGATTCGGTGAAGGTTCCGAAGTCAGAACGCCGATGGCAATTACGGTCATCGGGGGCCTCGTGGTGTCCACGCTGCTCACGCTGGTGGTTATTCCGGTGGTGTACTCGCTGATGGACAAGAAACGGTGGCCGGCAGTCGCAACATCGCACAGCGCCGGTGCGACGTCATGAAGCACACCGAAGTCGCCCTGCGCCGTCCCGTCACCACTGTCGTCGTGTTTGTCGCGATGGCGCTGGTCGGACTCATCGCTTCGCGGCTGTTGCCACTGGAGAAGTTCCCGGACATCGAGTTCCCGGGCATTTTCATCCAGATACCCTACGCCGGGTCGACGCCCGAGGAA
Source organism: uncultured Gammaproteobacteria bacterium (assembly GCA_963701335.1). Taxonomy (GTDB): domain Bacteria; phylum Pseudomonadota; class Gammaproteobacteria; order Steroidobacterales; family Woeseiaceae; genus UBA1847. The sequence continues at coordinate 368,571 of CAVOZR010000004.1, read as the reverse complement.
GTCGAGCGGCTGATCACGCGCCCCGTCGAGGAAGCGCTCGCTACCTTGTCGGGTGTGGAACAGATGTTCTCGAGCTCAAGCGAAAGCGAGTCACAGATCTTCCTGCAGTTCGGCTGGGATCAGAGCATGGGCGCCAAAGGCATCGAAGCCCGCGCGAAAGTCGACGGCATTCGCCACCTGTTGCCGGACGATATCCGGCGGATATTCGTGTTCACCGGCTCGCTGGGGGATCAGCCTGTGTTGCAGCTCAGGATTTCCAGCGAGCGCGACCTCTCCGACAGCTATGACCTGCTGGACCGCTTGTTGAAGCGGCGCCTGGAGCGGATCGAAGGCGTGTCGCGTGTCGACCTGCACGGCGTAGATCCGCGCGAAGTCCGCATACTGATGAAACCGGACTTGCTCGCGGCTCACGGTGTCGATATTGCCACCTTGCGAGACCTTCTGGTGAGCAGCAATTTTGCCGTGAGCGCCGGCAAGATTACCGCGGGCGACCAGCGTTTCAGCGTGCGGCCCAGCGGTGAGTTCTCGTCGGTCGAAGAAATTCGCAATCTTGTCGTCAACCCATCCGGCCTGCGGCTGCGCGACATCGCCGATGTCGAGTTGCGCACGCCGGAGCGTAACTACGGCCGGCATCTCGACAGGGACTATGCGATAGGGGTCGCCATCAACAAGACGACCGGGTCGAACCTGGTTGATGTTACGGACCGCGTTATCGCCGAAGTCGAAAAGGTCAGCGAATTACCGCAGATGCAGGGTATCAACATCTTTTCGCTCGACAACCAGGGCGACAGCGTGCGCGAGTCTCTCTCCGACCTGCTGAAGGCCGGCGCGCTGGGCGGCCTGCTCGCCGTTCTTGTCCTGTACCTCTTCCTGCGCCAGGTAACGACAACCCTCATCGTTACGGCGTCGGTACCGTTCTCGCTGATGATCACGCTGGGCGCCTTGTACTTCGCCGGCCTGTCTCTGAACATCCTGTCGATGATGGGCCTGATGCTCGCCGTCGGCATGCTCGTGGATAACGCCGTCGTCATCACCGAAAGTATCTTTCGGCACCGCAGCGAAAACCCCGCTGAGCCGTTCAGGGCGACAATCGCGGGCGTCAACGAAGTTGGACTGGCCGTCATCGCCGGCACGGCGACGACGATCATTGTTTTCGCTCCGATTATTTTCGGCGCGCAGATCGACATCACGATCTTCCTGACGCACGTGGCCATCACCATCATCGTCGCGCTGATTGCCTCCCTGCTGATAGCACAGACGCTGGTGCCGATGCTCGCCGCACGCGTCGCGGTGCCGCCGCGACCAAAAAAAGGCGCGTGGATGTCGCGACTGACGGACAGGTACGTCGCCGGCCTGCAATGGATTCTCGGTCATCGGTGGTGGTCGGCACTCGGCATTGCGCTGGTCTGCGTCATCGGCGTGCTGCCGATGGCGCTCGAACTGGTGAAGTTCGATATGTTTCCGCAGGACGTCGGACGGCGGTTATTCATGCCGTATCACGTTGAAGGACAGCATCCGCTGGAGCGCGTCGAAAAGACCGTCGACACCATCGAGGCATACCTGTACTCGCGCCAGGAAGAATTCAACATCCGATCCGTTTACAGCTACTACGATCAGGGTCGTGCCGAGTCGACGCTGCTCCTGACCGATGAAGACGATGCGACGCTGTCGACGACCGAAATCATCGAGCGCATCGAAAAGGACCTCCCCTCGATTGCGATTGGCAAGCCCAGCTTCACGTTTGATCAGCAGGGAGGAGGCGAGGGCTTTGCCATACAGGTAAGCGGCGATTCTACCGAGGTTCTCAACAGGCTGAGCGTCGACGTGGTTCGCGCCCTGGCCACCGTGGAAGGTCTCAAGAATGTTCGATCGGATGCGGAAGCCGGGGACCGCGAGGTGCGCATCAACATCGATCGCAGCCGCGCGGCCGCGGTCGGCCTGACGGCCGGTGACATAGCGCAGTCGGTGAGTATCGCGATGCGTGGCGAGAATCTTCGCGAGTTTCGCGGTGAATCCGGTGAGATCGCCGTACGAATTGCGTTCCGCGACGACGACAAGCAGAGCATCGACCAGCTCGCGGACCTGCCGCTGTATACGCCGGATGCGCGCAGGATAACGCTCGGCAGCGTGGCATCTTTCCGCGTAAGCAGTTCGCCCGCCACGATTCGCCGCACAGATCGCCAGACCGCCGTGATACTTTCCGCGGATATCGACAAGGATGCCGAGCCGGACGACGTCAGATCGCGAGTCAACACGCTCATGGACCAGATAGAACTGCCTCCCGGCTACAGCTGGAAGGAGGGGCGCGGTTTCGAACGTCAGGACGAAACCGCGGATATGATGGTGACCAATATTGTGCTGGGCGTGGCGTGTATTTTCCTCGTCATGGCCGCTCTGTTCGAATCATTGTTGCTGCCGTTCTCCATCATCCTCGGCTCGATCGTCTTTTCGATATTCGGCGTGTTCCTGTTCTTCGCGGCAACGGGTACGACCTTTTCGTTCATGGCAATGATCGGCATCATGATTCTGATTGGTGTCGTTGTTAACAACGGCATCGTACTGGTCGACCACATTAACAACCTGCGCCAGGAAGGCGTGCCCCGGGAAAGGGCAATCGTCACGGCCGGGCGCGACAGGCTGCGCCCCATCCTCATGACCGTAGCCACGACAATCGTCGGCCTTGCGCCGCTCGCCATGGGAACGACGCAGGTCGGCGGCGATGGTCCACCCTACTATCCGATGGCCAGGGCAATTATCGGCGGGCTCGCGTTCTCCACGGTCGTGTCTCTGCTCGTCGTACCTGCCCTCTACATCTATTTCGACAGCCTCGCCGCCTGGGGGCGAAAGGTCATGCGCACGGCTCGCCAGGCGCATGCGAGTCCCCAGCCGTCCTCGCCAAATTAGCCCGGCTGTTTCACCAGACCACCGTCGCCAAGGCCCTGTTGCAGGAGCGGCCAGAGGCCGCTCCTGCATCGGAAACGCACGCTTCAAGCGGGGAAGCACTGATCATCCGCGGCTGCGCCGGAGCAGGCTCACGCCTGCGAGTCCGAGAATCAGGAGCCAGCCCAGTGCGCCGCCGCCGCCCGAGTTGACGACGATCTGCGTCGTGCCCGACGGCGCGTCTCGCCCGACATCTTCAAGCGGTAGTATCGACAATTCCGACGTGTCCTCGGGGCCGAGGCTGGCAACGAAGCTGTTGTCGTAGGCATCGTAGAGTTCAATGAGGATGTCGTAGTTACCGGTCGGATACCCCTGGACGAGATCGGTCTCCACGGCGTACTCATCGCCCGCCGAAGCACCAAAGATAGTAAAAGTCTCGGTCTCCGCATACTCGTTCCACGGCCCGTACTCGTAGCTCAGGTAGAGAACCGCATAGACGTCGGCCACTTCGTAGTAGGTATCCGCATCGAAGATGAGATCGATGCCCGCAAAATAGCCGTCGCGGTCTGCATCGAGGAACAGAACGACGTCAGCAGAATACAGCCAGAAATCCGTATCGGGCGAGCCTGCTTCGTTGCCCGACAATTTCTGCTTATCCGTTGCACGACTCGGCTTGCTGCGCTTTCCGCTTAGTCTGAGTGCGCCGTATTCCTGCATGCCCCGTTCGGTATCGGCACTTGCTCCCCCGCTGCTGACGAGGCCCTCGGATGTGGTGGTCTTTCGGACGGAATCGTCGTCAGTAGCAGCGGCCTGCCCTGCCGTCGCCATTGAAAGCAACGCGCAGGAGAGTCCCAGGCAAAGCCAGCTTTTCGATTTGGTGTATTTCATATCCGTGTCCTTTGAGTGGCGACACGTCAATTAGAACGCCTTGACACTGAATCGATACTGAACCTGTGGGCTTCCACTCGGTGCCATGCGATTATGTTCAGCTCCCGTTCAACTGGCGGTCCCGCTGTTAAGCCATGGTTCAGATTTCGGACAACGAGCGCGTGCGCAAAGCCGCCGCCTGGCTGATGTTGGGCATCGGTGGCGGGCTGATGCTCGACCTACTGGCCAAGGAATTGCTGCGTACGTACTCCTTGCAGCAATTTATCTTCCTGCGAAGCCTGATCGCTATTGCACTGCTGCTTGCGATCGCACCGCGATTCGGTGGATTCCGGGCGCTCAAGACGCGGCTGGCAGCCTGGCACCTGCTAAGGACGATTTTCGCGATCGGTGCCATGTTCGGCTTCTTCTACGGACTGGGCGAGATGCCACTGGTCAATGCACTCACGCTGGGCTATACGGCACCGCTGATGATGACCGCGCTTTCGGCCGTGTTCCTGAACGAGCCGGTCGGCTGGCGCCGCTGGTCTGCCGTTACCTTCGGCTTCATCGGCGTCCTCGTCATGCTGCGACCCGGCTCGGGGGAGCTGTCATTCGCCGCCGTGGCGGTTCTTGTCGCAGCATTCTGTTATGCCTGCCAGGCCATCACGGCGCGTCACCTTTCTGCCACCGAGTCGACACTGGCATTGTCGTTTTACGTGATTGTTGGTCCCATGATCGTCTCTGCTGCCCTGTTGGGCCGGCAAAACTGGCTGAATCCGGATACGACTGGCTGGTTCATTCTGATCGGTGCCGCCGTGAGTTCGGTATTGGCCTGGATCGGCCTCGTCAACGGCTATCGTGCTGCCTCACCGGCCCTGCTCGCACCGCTCGAGTACATCGCACTCGTTGGTGGCGCCATCGCCGGCTACGTGTTCTGGGACGAGATACCGGACATCTGGGCTGCCGTCGGTGCGCTCATCATCGTCGCATCCGGCCTCGTCGTTGTTTACCGGAACAAGGAAGTCAATGAACTGGCGCAAGCCGACCCTGTCGTCGCGAATGACGGTCTCTGCGATAAGGTGGCACGCGGCGAAACCGCGGCGGAGATAGCGGCGAGGAAAGAAAAAGCGGGCAATAGCCCGCTTGATCGAACTGGCTGAAAAAGTGCCGACTCTTCAGTCTACGTCACCGGCGACAAGACCCGCGACCTGCGAGGGCTTGATGCGCAGTGCCGTGGCCACGTTGTCAAAGAAATCGACCTCCAGAACACTCACTGTCTTGTCGCTGCGAAAAACGTCGGCAAGCGCCTGTATGGTTTCCGCGCGATGTGCATCCGTCAGCTTCTTGTGGACGCTGCCCAGGTACTTGACCAGCGTCGCCTCCGCGTAAAGCTCAGCGCGCGCGGCAACGCGAATATCGGCGGCGGAAAAATCCTCGCCCGTATGCGCTTTGAGTATGTCGCGGATACGATCGACTTCGACCTTTTGAATATTGATGTCCGCATCAGCGGCCCTTGCCAGGGTCATCAACAGCACTTCCTTGAACAGGTCGTTCTCGTGGTCTGCACCGACGTCAGAGCCGCCGAAGATTCTTAGTACATTCTTGAGATCTGCGATCGCCATTCATGTTCTCGCTTTATTTGTTATGTGGCTGCGGTTGGAGCATCGCAGGCAAGCACTGAATTATACATGCCCTCGCGCGACGGTTTTTTTGTTCGCAAGGCACGGGGCCGATAATAATAACCCACAAAATGCAATAATTTGAAGGCGTTTTTCGATCTTATTTTTTCCTTGGAATTTATTGGTTTACGAGACATACTGCAGGTGGGCTAACAAATAAAAGGAGGTGATCCATGTCTAGTGAGATAACAGAGGTATCTGGGAAACCCTTAGGTCTGGCGCAGACATGGCAGCACTGCTGCACGGATTGCTGACCCTCCTTTTCAGATACGGAATCTCACGGAAAGCCGCAGCGATGCGGCTTTCTTTGTTTTAACGGGGCCCGGTCTGCCGGTTCAGGCGACTCAATCAGCGTGAAAGGACAGGCTCGAGCTCACCGAGCAGGCGGTCGATCTCGGCTTCGCTGTTGTAGTGCACGGGCCCGACGCGCACCGCACCGCCACTATCGTAAATGCCGAGCGCCTTCGCCGCTTCTACGGCGTAGTTGTGTCCGCTCCAGACGAAGATGTTCTTCTTTGCCAGCGATTCCGCGATGCTCGCAGACGCAACGCTGTCATGCGTGAAAGCGACGGTCGGCACGCGCCGGTGCATGGCATCCGGGTCAGTGATTCCCTGTATCGTGACTCCGTGAAGCTCTCTCAGACCCTTCACCAGGTAGTCTGCGAGGCCCCGCTCGTAGTCGAACAGATAGTCCATCGCGGCATGCAGGGTCCTGCGTCGTCCGGAGAGCCGCGGCCTGCGCCCGGCATAGTCACCTGCCATGGTCTCACCGATCCAGGCGAAGTAATCGATTGCCGCGGCAACGCCTGCGAAGTCCTCGTGGCTCTGCGTGCCGGTTTCGAAGCACCCGGGTATTTCCGCCGGCGCGGGGCGCACCTTGTACGGCGGCAGTCTCTCCAGCAATTCCCGTCGGCCCCACAGGATGCCCTGGTGCGGCCCGAAGAATTTGTAGGCGGAACACACCAGGAAATCGCAGCCGATGGCCTGCACGTCTGTGGCCAGATGCGGCGCCGACTGCACGGCGTCGATGTAGCTAAGGACACCGGCATCCCGTGCCCGGCTGCATATCGAGGTGATGTCGTTGATCGTACCGGTGAGGTTGCTGGCCCCGCCCACGCATAGCAGGCGTGTTTTTTCGCTCAGCAGGTCATCGAGAACGCCGAGGTCGAATTCGAAAGTCTCAGTATCGAACGGCATCCACTTGACGGTCAGGTCCAGGTCACGCGCGAGCAACGCCCACGGCCACACATTGGCGTCGTGGTCCATTTGCGACAACACGATCTCGTCGCCGGGTTGGAACAGGTGCCCCAGCGATCGCGAAATATGCAAGGTCAGCGTCGTCATGTTGTTGCCGAAGACAAGCTCATCGGCTGACGGTGCGTTCAGAAAGTCGGCCATCGCATTCCGTGCCGCGTCGACGACGTCACCTGCTTCTTGCGACGATGCGAAGTAGCCGCCGAGATTGGCGTTTGTCTTCAACAGGCAATCCGACATAGCGGCGGCAACACTTGTCGGCACCTGGGTGCCGGCGGGATTGTCGAAATAGATACGTTGTACGCCTTTGTCGGCAATCGAGAGCGCGGGGAACCGCGACCGCACCGAGTCGAGATCGAATTGCATAGGAAGCCTCTGTTTGGTTTTGCCGCGGCCGTGCCGGGGCTGCATAACCTAGTCCTGCGGATCCCCGCCCCACTTCTCGCGATGCGCGTCTTCGGCGCGCTGCCGTACTTTGGCATGCCTGCGGGTCAGCATCAGTGAATTGGGATCGCAGACCTCGGCCTTGATAATGCCAAGATCACAAGCGGCATCGAACAGGCTCGGATACCAGCGTTCCCAGTTCGGCAGCAAGGTCTCAACTTGGTCGCGAAGAGTCATGGCCCGAATGTAACCGAGCAATGCGTTGATGACAAACGAAATACCGCGCAAGCGTCGATAGCTTTTTGAGGATGGTTTCGTCACCCGCGGCAACCGCAGGAACGCGGAGAGATGACCGTGCGGACCTGCCCTAGTCTTCGAGCGAGCGAATCCCGATGAGGCATACCGCCAATACCATGCCGCCGAGAACAACCGTCGGTAGCTGCGGAATCATCGATGTTGCCGTTTCGATCAGCTGCGGCGGGATCATTGGTGACAAGCTGGCAACGATGCTTACAAAGGCCGCGAGCGGTTTGACAGCAATGCCACCGCCGATTAGCGCCGCTACAGGTACTGCCAGGCGACGCAACCATAGCCGACGTCGGACACGCCTGACAACTGCCACGCTGAAACCGGCATCCGGAATAGGCGATGTCTCGAATATCGACTCGAGGAGCCGGTCATCTGCATCTTTGATTTTCTCAGCCATGTTTATGATCTTTGATGTCAAAGCTCGTCCTGATCTTCTGTTTACCACGAAAAATAATGGATTTCACCGTCCCAACCGGCATCGACGTCGCATCGCCGATTTCCCGGTGTGACAAGCCGCAGGCGTAGGACATGATCATGATGGCTCGCTCCTCGTCATCGAGCACCGCGAGCAGCTTGTCGAGATCCGTCACTTCGTCGACCGGCAGCGTGGAGGTCTGCGAATCCGCCTGCATCTTGTGCCCTGCCTCTTCGATGATTTCCGCATAGCGCCTGGACTTTCGTCTGGACTGCAGGAACGTCGTGTACGCGACCTTCAGCAACCAGCCAATAAACGAGCCGCGACCGGAATAGGTATGCATCTTGTCCCAGGCGTGCAGGAAACAGTCCTGCGACAGATCGTCCGCGGCGGCAAAATCACCAGTGAGTTTGCGCAGGAAATTGCGTACCTGCGACTGGTGGCGTCGCACCAGCTCACCAAAGGCTGCGGTGTCCTGTGAGGACACCACCCTTGCGACAAGCTGATGATCATCACCGCTGCTCAATGCCGACGTTCCTGCTATTCGCCGCGATTCGAAAATTTATGCAGGATCATATACGCGGCGCCCAGGCAGAACGGAAACGCTGCACCGGCCAGCAGGCCGCGGAGCGCGTCTCCACCGTCGTCGGGCACGGCAAATCCGATCAGCACCAGCCCGGCGGCGATCGAAAACCAGATGACACTCAATCGGAAATCCTTGTCCCTGGCAGGCTTCGGGTGCCCAAGGCGGTCGATCACCTCGGGGGTGAGTTCCTGCCCCTTCTCGAGTGCCGTCCTGAACGTGTCCTGCATGTCGTGACGCGCGCGATAGCGAAACCAGAACAATGCGACGAATACGATCGTCAGCCCAGTGAACATCACGATCGGAATCAGCTCTTCAACCACGGTCCTTCTCCTTTGTTCGTTTAAGATCTCGTTGCTTTCAACCGGTAGATGCGCGCGGCCATGGAATTGGATGCAGGAAGACAGGCCGACTTTTTAACATAATACAATTATCCCGCTTCCTCGGGCCCGCCCGGGCACAGGGCGCGTACCCAGCGGTTATGGAACCAGCCATGCGCATTGCAGATCCGAGCGTCTGCCGGGAACGCTCCGGCATTCACCATCCATGGAGGGATGCTGCGAGTCGCAGCGCTGACGGGTATTTCGCCGGGCCGAGGACGATGACCCGTTGTTGCCGAAGGGCCCTGCTGGAAGCGCATCCGGCCCTGGCCCGCACACGCCGATGCGGGTCTAGCGATAGCGGCTCAGAATCTTCGCGAGCTCACGCTTTCCCGGATTCAGGTCCGAGAGCGGCAACTTCGACAACGGCGTGTCGACATTACCCATCAGTTCATGCATTTCGGCGCGCGATTCGTCGACATACAGCAGGCCAGTGGTAATCTCGCCCGCATTGAATCGTTCGCGAAGGTAAGCGAACGCCGCGGCCCGACTGGTCGGATCGTAGTTGCGGTCCACCTTTCGCAGCACAATGGTGTCACCACCGTGCAAATGAATGGGCATGGCTTCACCCTCGGCGTAAGAGGCCTTAATTTCCTCCGACGGGTGAACATAGTCGACATTTACGACTTGATGATAAAACTGGCGTGTATGCGCATAACTCTTGGTGGAGCCTTCGTGATCGTTAAATGTGACGCAGGGGCTGATAACATCCACGAGCGCAAACCCGGAATGCAGCAGCGCCCCCTTCAGTAACGGAACGAGATGCTCCTTGTCGCCCGAGAAGCTGCGCGCGATGTAGGTCGCGCCGAGACTCAGCGCTGTACTGACAGGGTCGATCGGCTCCTGCTGATTCGCCAATCCCTTTTTCGGCATGCTGCCGATATCCGCGGAGGCCGAGAACTGGCCTTTGGTCAGTCCGTATACGCCGTTGTTTTCGATGACGTAACACATGTTGAGGTTGCGCCGTATCGCATGCACGAACTGCCCGACGCCGATTGACAGGGAGTCACCGTCTCCCGATACGCCGATGTACATCAGATCCCGGTTCGCGGCATTGGCACCGGTCGTTACCGACGGCATACGGCCATGAACGGAATTGAAGCCATGCGACTGGCTGACGAAATAGGCGGGCGTCTTCGAGGAACAGCCGATACCGCTCATTTTCGCGAGCTTGTGCGGCTCAATATCCAGCTCGAACACCGACTGAATGATCGCGGCAGTCACCGAATCATGTCCACAGCCGGCGCACAGCGTCGACACGACGCCCTCGTAGTCACGCGAGGTGAGACCCAGCTTGTTCTTCTTCAGGCCGGGATGAGAAATTTTCGGTTTCGCTATATAGGTCATAGTTCAAGAACCCCCGGTCAGGCAGCGCGGCCTTTGGCGATTTCCTCGAGTACTTTGTCGACGACAAAGTCGGCATTCAGCGGCATACCGTTGTAATGCAACAGGGACTTCAGCTTCCTCTGGTCGGCATCGATGTCATTGATGAGCAGGCTGCGAAGCTGCCCGTCGCGATTTTGCTCGACAACGTAGACAACCTCATGCTTGTCGATGAAATCGCGCACCGCATCGGTAAAAGGAAACGCCCTTACACGACAGTAGTTGAGATTTACGTTCTCTGCCTCCAGCCGATCGAGCGCTTCCTTGCACGCGCCGTCGCCGCTGCCCACCGTGAGTATCGCCGACTTGTTGAATGTCGAGTAGCGAATCTCGGCCTCGGGCACCATCGTGCGCGCCGTTTCCCACTTGACCAGCAATCGATCAAGGACATCCTGATAGGCGTCCGAATCTTCCGTGTAACCGCCGAACTTCGAGTGGCCGGATCCGCGCGTGAAATACGCACCTTTGGGATGCTCCCCGGGCAAGGTCCGATAGGGAATGCCATCACCGTCGACATCGAGATAGCGATAAAACTTCTCCATCTTCTCGAGGTCTTCGGGTCCGAGGACCTTGCCTCGATCCGGAACGTAGCTCTCGTCCCACTCCAGCTCGGGTACCATCCAGTCGTTCATGCCGATGTCGAGGTCCGACAACACCATGATCGGCGTCTGCAGCCGTTCCGCAAGATCGAAAGCCTGGACTGCCGTGTAAAAACACTCGGCCGGGTCGGACGGGAACAGCAATACGTGCATGGTGTCGCCATGAGACGCGTACGCGCAGCTCATTATGTCGCACTGCTGGGTACGTGTCGGCATGCCCGTGGAGGGGCCGACGCGCTGTACGTCAAAAATTACGGCGGGGATCTCGGCATAGTAGGCGAAGCCGATGAACTCGTTCATCAGAGAAATACCGGGGCCACTGGTCGGTGTAAACGACCGTGCGCCCATCCAGTTGGCGCCCAGCACCATGCCTATTGCAGCGAGTTCGTCTTCGGCCTGGATGATGCAGTAGGTGCGCTTGTCGGTCACCGGATCGCTGCGGTATTCCTGGCAGAAGTCGCGAAACGAATCCATCAGCGACGTTGAGGGCGTGATGGGATACCAGGCCCCCACCGTTGCGCCCGCGTACATGCAGCCTAATCCTGCGGCGGTATTGCCATCGATGACGATATGGCCTTTTGTCGCATCCATCTTCTCGACGCGCGCCGGAAGCGGACAGGAAAAATGGGCGCTGGCGTAATCGAAGCCGAGCTTGATCGCCTCCATATTGGAGTCGATAAGCTTCTTCTTGGACGCAAACGTCTCTTCGAGCAGCGCCGTAATGATATCCAGGTCGATGTCGAGCAGGGCGGCCAGCGCACCGACGTAAGCGATATTCTTCATCAGGATACGCGCTCTCGCGCCGTTGAAGTGTTCGTTGCACATGCGCGAAAAAGGAATACCGATGACGCTGATATCATCGCGATTGAGCTGCCGGCTACGCGGCCAGGTGGAGTCGTAGATCAGCCAGCCGCCGGGAGCAACCTCGGCCATGTCCTGTACATAGGTCTGCGCGTTCATGGCCACCATCACGTCGACCCGATTGGAGCGCGACTGGTAACCGTCCCCGGTTACGCGGATCTCGTACCAGGTCGGCAGACCCTGAATATTGGAAGGGAAGTAGTTCTTGCCGACTACCGGCACCCCCATACGAAAGATGGATTTGCGCAACAGTCCGTTGGCACTCGCCGAGCCGGTACCATTGACAGTGCCGATCTTTACTACTACGTCGTTTACGCTCGCCACTCGAAGCCCTTACTTGGCGGTGCCGCCCGCGGCGGTCCTGGCAGGAGAAGGTGGAATCTCGTCCTTGGCGTACGGGATGAGAATCTCGGATTTCTGCATATCCCACGCGCCGGTCGGGCAGCGCTCCGCACACAGGCCGCAATGAACGCAGATATCCTCATCCTTGACCATGACGCGTTGCGTCTGCGGCAATTCGGCCGACACGTACAACGCCTGTTCGAGGTTTGTGGCCGGTGCCGAAAGCCGGGTGCGCAGTTCGGCCTCGTCACCATTCCTTGTAATAGTCAGGCAGTTCACCGGACAAATGTCGATGCAGGCGTCGCATTCGATGCAGAGGTTGGCTGCAAAGACGGTCTGTATGTCGCAGTTCAGACAGCGCTCGACCTCCGCGATCGTCTGTTCGGCGGTAAACCCGAGTTCGACTTCGATATCCAGTTGTTTGAATCGTTTCTTCAGATCGACGTGTGGCATCAGCCGACGCGACGACGGGTCATAGTCGTTGGAATAGCTCCATTCATGCATGCCCATCTTCTGGCTTGCCAGGTTAAGTCCGGTCGGCAGGCGCTCTTCAATATCCTCGCCCTGGCAATACTTGTGAATGGAAATCGCTGCCTGATGGCCGTGCTCGACGGCCCAGATGATATTTTTCGGACCGAACGCCGAGTCGCCGCCAAAGAAGACACCGTCGCGTCCGCACATCATCGTTGTTTCGTCGACGACCGGGCATTCCCATTTGTCGAACTCGATACCGAGATCGCGTTCTATCCATGGAAACGCGTTGTCCTGCCCGATGGCCAGCACGACATCGTCGCACTCGATGATCTTCTCTCCGGTCACCTTGCCGCGATCGATGCGGCCGTCTTCGTCGACCTTGTACTCCATCAGCTCAAACTTCATGCCAACGAGCTTGCCGTTTTCGATCACGAATTCTTTTGGCGAATGGTTGACGAGGATTTCGACATTTTCCTCCTCGGCATCCTCGAGCTCCCAGGTCGATGCCTTGAAGTATCCTCGCGGCTTTCGCGCCATTACCTTGACGTCTTTGGCACCGAGCCGCAGCGACGTGCGACAACAATCCATCGCCGTGTTGCCGACCCCGATGATCAGCACGCGCTCGCCTATAGACTCGATATGCTCGAACGCAACCGATTCCAGCCAATCGATGCCAATATGAATTCGATCGGAATCGTATCGACCGGGGATTTCGAGGTTTTTGCCGCGCGGCGCTCCGGTACCAACAAACACCGCGTCGAAGTTCTCGTCCAGAAGAGCCTTCAGGCTATCGATGGGATGATTCAGCTTGAGGTCAACGCCCATGTCCAGGATGTAGCCGATCTCCTCGTCGAGGACCTTCGGCGGCAGACGAAAACGCGGAATGTTCGTCCGCATCAGACCGCCGGTTGTAGCCAACGCCTCGAATATCGTCACCTCGTAGCCGAGCGGGCGAAGGTCGTTGGCAACCGTGAGTGAGGCGCAGCCGGCTCCGATCAAGGCAACGTGCTTGCCGTTGTTCTGCGGCGGCGGTTTCGGCAAACGATCCCTGATGTCGTCACGAAGATCGGCCGCAACCCGTTTCAGACGGCAAATCGCTACCGGCTTTTCCTCGACTCGGCCGCGACGACAGGCCGGCTCGCAAGGGCGGTCACAGACTCGACCGAGGATGCCGGGGAAGACGTTGGATTTGCGGTTTTCCATGTACGCATCGCTGAACTGCCCCTGGGCAATCATGCGAATGTACGCCGGAACGTCGGTGTGGGCGGGACATCCCCACTGACAGTCTACGACCTTGTGGAAGTACTCGGGATTGGCGGTATCTGTTGGCTTCATTGCGATGACCTGCCGGTACGGTCCCTCTTGGCCGGCGCCTTTCAGCTTCCCTCAAGGGGGGCTAGCATAACGGGATCGTGCCGAAAGTAAACAATTTTGGGCCGCTATCGGAGCCGCGTGAACTCCAGCCTTCGGCCCACAACGTCGCCTGTGAGCTTCCCATCCCGGTAAACGACCTGCCCATTGACAATCGTCGTGTCTATTGACGCCGAGAACGTGTGGCCCTCGAACGGTGACCACTGGCACTTGCTGAGCAGGTTCGATGCGTTCACGGTGTGCGGAGTGGCCGGGTCGACGATGACAAGATCCGCGAACCAGCCTTCGCGAACATAGCCACGATCGGTGACACCGAACAGATCGGCAGGCGCATGACTCGCGCGGTCAACCAGCAGCTGCACGCTGATCTGACCGCTCGCGACCAGATCGAACAAGGTCAGCACGGCGTGCTGCACCAGCGGCAAGCCAGCCGGCGCCTTGAAGTAGCTGGCCTCCTTCTCACTGATGGTGTGCGGTGCATGGTCGGTTGCGATCACGTCGATGCGTCCCTCGTTGAGCGCCGCAATCAGGGCCTTTCTGTCTTGCGCGCTTTTTATCGCCGGATTGCACTTGATGCGGGTCCCCAGCTCATCGTAGCGCGATTCGTCGAACCACAAATGATGCACGCAGACCTCCGCAGTAATCCGCTTTCCCGAACGGTGGGCCGCCGAGAATTGCGGCATTTCTATTGCGGTCGTGAGGTGCAGGACGTGCAGCAGGGCATCATGGCGACGAGCCAGATCGATGGCCATGCTGGATGAGGCGAGGCAGGCCTCGGCCGAGCGTATCTTCGGGTGCTCGGTGAGCGGTACGTCCTCGCCGAATTTCTCGCGAGCCCGGGCTTCGTTCTCCCAGATCGTGGGCGAATGCTCGCAATGCGTAACCACCATGATCGGGGCGTGCTCGAACATTTTCTCGAGCACCTCCGGATCATCGACGAGCATGTCTCCCGTCGACGCGCCCATGAATGCCTTGATGCCGCAAGCCTCTCCTGGCTGCAGCGCCTTGATTTCCTCGATATTGCCGTTTGTCGCACCCAGGTAGAAGCCATAATTGGCGCTGCAGCGCCCTTCCGCGACGGCGTACTTGTCCGTCAGCGCAGCTCTCGTGGTGGTCTGCGGATTGACGTTCGGCATGTCCATGAAGCTGGTGATTCCACCCGCCACGGCTGCCGCCGATTCGCTCGCCAGGTCGCCTTTGTGGGTCATACCGGGCTCGCGAAAATGCACCTGGTCGTCGATCATGCCCGGCAACAGGTATTTGCCGGCCGCATCGATCAACTCCGCTCCCGCTGGCAGCGGCAACCCGGATCCGACACGCGCTATCCGGTCGCCCTCGACGAGCACGTCGGCGTCGACGACCTGGCCTTCATTGACGAGCCGGGCATTCGATATGAGCAGCTTCTTCAAGCAGAGACCCCCGTTTCGTGAAGGAGCACGGCGATTTCGCCACGCCCTGGCGCCATTATGAAAGGCCGCGGCGAGTATTGCCACGGTATCCCTTTGCGGTTCAATGTCGGGTATGCGATAACCAGTTGCCTGCTCGCCGCCCCTGGAACAAATGAACGCTGTCGATTACCTCGATTTGATACGTAACGCCAAGGTTTACGACGTTGCGCTGCGCTCCGCACTCGAGCCGGCCATCAACCTGTCGAAGCGCCTGAACAATCGAATCCTGATGAAACGCGAGGATCTGCAGCCTGTCTTTTCCTTCAAGCTGCGCGGCGCCTATAACCGGATTGCCACTCTCGACGCGGAGGCGCTGAAGCGTGGCGTCATTTGCAGTTCGGCGGGCAATCATGCGCAGGGCGTCGCGCTGGCGGCGAAGAAGCTCGGCGTTCGAGCCGTCATCGTAATGCCCGTCACCTCCGCAAAAATCAAGATTGACGCCGTTCGGGCGCTCGGCGCCGACGTCGTGTTACACGGTGACGCCTACGACGATGCCTACGCGAGGGCGCGGGAACTGGAAGTCAGTGAAGGCCTCGTCTTCATTCACCCTTTCGACGATCCCTATGTCATCGCGGGCCAGGGAACGATAGGCGTCGAGATCCTGGAACAGGCCGAGGGAGAGATCGACGCTATTTTCGTCCCGATTGGCGGCGGTGGCCTGATCGCCGGAATCGCGACCTGGGTGAAACAGCGGCGGCCGGACATACGCATCGTCGGCGTAGAACCCGAGGATTCGGCGGCCATGAAGCTGTCGCTCGAGGCCGGCGCGCCGGTGACGCTCGACCGGGTAGGAATATTTGCCGACGGCGTTGCCGTGCGACGCGTCGGCGATGAGACGTTTCGGCTTTGCCAGGAATTCGTCGATGAGGTGATGACAGTTGGTACCGACCAGATCTGCGCCGGCATTCGGGACATCTTCGAGGACACGCGCTCGATTGTGGAACCAGCGGGTGGTCTTACGGTAGCGGCCGTCAAGAAATACGTTGCCGAACGCGGCATCACCGGCCAGACACTGGTCACGATCAACTGCGGCGCCAACGTCAATTTTGACCGGCTCCGGCATATTGCGGAGCGCGCCGCCGTCGGCGAACAGACCGAGATGCTGCTTGCCGCAGAAATCCCCGAGGAACCAGGCAGCTTTCGCCGTTTTTGCAAACACATCGGACGCCGCGGCATAACCGAGTTCAACTATCGCTACGCGGATACCAGGAAGGCGCATATCTTCGTCGGCGTGCAGCTCAGCAACGGCATGAAGGAACGCCTGGCCCTTATTGCTCGTTTACGCGACGCCGGATTTCCGGTCGAGGACCTCAGCGACAACGAAATGGCGAAGCTGCACGTTCGGCACATGGTCGGCGGGCGCTCACCAGCCGTCAGCAACGAGCGCTTGTTCCGCTTCGAATTTCCGGAGCGGCCGGGCGCGCTGCTGGACTTTCTCAATGCGATCGGAACGGACTGGAACATCAGCCTGTTCCATTACCGCAATCACGGCTCCGACTACGGACGTATTCTCGCCGGCATCGACGTGCCCCAGGAGGAAACCGAGGAACTGGAGGCGCACCTGTCCAGGCTCGGCTACCCGCACTGGGAAGAGAGCGATAATCCGGCCTACACCATGTTCCTCTCATGAACGCCGGGCGTCGCCGCCAAGTGCCTGCAACCATTCTTGCGGCGGGTGCATCTAGTGTCCTGTTTGGCGCGAATGCGATTCGCCCGGCCGAAGCGCTGTGATAGGCATACAGGCTGCCGGCGGTTTACACGAGGTTCGGACCATCAGGGATGAGGTCGACGTAACAATGCAGATACCCCTTATGCTGTTTGTTTCGTAATGTCTGGCGGTGGCATATGCCACCGCTTTTTTTCACCACATTTCCCGCATGCGTGCGCCGACGTCGATACGTCGCTCTGATCGTCCTCCCAATCTGGCCGCGTCGTTCTCCGATCGGCCTCGAAAATCCCTGTCCATGGTCGCGAGCAACCGTTCCGACATGAAGCGGCTGCGCGCACCGTAGACGTGTTTGTCGCCGTCTCGTCGTTGCTGCGTGACGTGGTAGCGCAACGGCGCGAGCAATG
Organism: uncultured Gammaproteobacteria bacterium; assembly: GCA_963701335.1. Lineage (GTDB taxonomy): Bacteria > Pseudomonadota > Gammaproteobacteria > Steroidobacterales > Woeseiaceae > UBA1847. Next base: position 351,269 of record CAVOZR010000004.1, on the reverse strand, counting down.
CCAGGGACTGCTTGGCCCGCGTCATCGCCACGTAAAGAAGGCGTCGCTCCTCGTCGATCATTTCGGGCTTGCCCGTCGCAAACTCGGACGGAAAATTTCCGTCGGACACATTCAGCACGAAAACGGACTGCCATTCCTGCCCCTTGGCCGAATGGACGGTCGACAAAACCAGGTAGTCCTCGTCGAGGAACGGATCGCCGGCCAGGTCGCCGGCGGCACTGGGCGGATCCAGCGTCAGTTCGGTGAGAAAGCGCTCCCGGGTCGGATAGCGGCCGGAGATCTGCTCGAGCTGCTCGAGGTCGGCCTCTCGCGTATCCAGCCCGTCATAGAGACGTTCGAGCTGCGGCTGATACCAGCGCCGCGCCGCCGTGATTTGTGTCTGCCAGCCTCGATCATCGATCTCGGCGCCCGACAGGGTCTCCAGCAGCCGGCAAAACGCGGGCCAGTCTTCGGCTGCGGCAGCCGGCGGACGAAAGCGGTGCAGCGAGGACAACAGGAAATCCGCCGCGGCGATATGCTCGAAACAGCGCGTCGCATTCGCCGGACCCATGCCTGGCAGGAGTTTCAGCACGCGGAAAGCGGCAACCTCGTTTTTTGGATTCTCGGCCCATTTGAGCACGGACAAGAGGTCCTTGACGTGCGCCGCCTCCAGAAACTTGAGCCCGCCGTATTTGACGTAGGGAATATTGCGTCGCACGAGTTCGAGTTCGAGACGGTCACTGTGATGTGAGCTGCGAAAAAGCACCGCCTGCTCCTGCAGCGCCATGCCAAGTTCGCGATTGCTGAGAATTTCCGTAACCACGTATTCGGCCTCCGCATCGCCGTCTTCCACGGTCACATACCGGGGCTTGTTGCCGTCCCTTCGCTCCGAAAACAGGTTCTTGCGATATTGCCGGTCGCTTTCCGCGATGAGGCAATTCGCACTGTCCAGGATCGCCTGTGTCGATCGATAGTTCTGTTCGAGCGTCACCACCTGTGCCGACGGAATGAACTGGTCCGGAAATCCGAGGATGTTTTCGACCTCGGCGGCACGAAAGGAATAGATGGACTGCGCATCGTCTCCGACGACGGTAACGCCCTGACCGTCCGGTTTCAGCGCCTTGATGATCTCCGCCTGAACCAGGTTGGTGTCCTGGTATTCATCGACGAGTACATGGTCGAACCATGAGCCGATTTCGTCGGCAAATTCCTTTTCCGCGACCAGGTGCTTCCAGTAGAGCAACAGATCGTCGTAGTCGAGCGCCTGGCTTTGCTGTTTGCGCTGCACGTACTGCCTGAATAGCCCGGCCAGCTCATCGGCCCAGTCGCCGCACCACGGATAGGTTCGATCGAGGGTTTCACTGAGCGGTTTCTGGGTGTTGACGCAGCGTGAGTAGATTGCGAGACAGGTGTCCTTTTTCGGAAAACGCCGCGCCGTTTTCGTCAGTTTCTGTTCGTGCCGTACAACATCCATGATGTCGGCCGAATCGCCCCGATCCAGCACGGAGAATCCGGGATCCAGTCCGAGATTATGGGCATATCGTCGCAACAGCCGGTTCGCCACCGAATGGAAGGTGCCGGCCCAGGGCAGGCCACCGGCCGGCAAGGCTTGCGATCGGCTGCCCGCCGCCGATGCCCGGACAATCGACTCGACGCGTCGCGTCATCTCCTGTGCGGCTCGCCGGGTGAAGGTCAGCAGCAACACCCGCTCGGGGCTGACGCCCTCCATCAGCAGATGCGCGACGCGGTGCGCCAGCGTCATGGTCTTGCCGGTGCCGGCGCCGGCAATGACGAGCAAGGGACCGGCACGAACGCCGCCGCCCTCCTGTCTTTCGCCGTACTCGGCCGCAAGCCGCTGCGCCGGATTCAGGGTGGCCATTGGATCGACTTGCTGCAAAGCCTGCTGCACGGCTGCCTCTCAAAAGTCTGTATTTTTATACAGTACTGGATGCATTTACAAGGTTTGCAGCAGAAATTCCTCGATCGCCCCGGCAAGCGGACCCGGCACCTCGAAATGCAGCATATGGCCGGCGCCGTCGATGACCACGGTGCTGGAGCGCGCGCCCGTCGGCGCCTGGGTCGTGAACGGGAAGTCCTTCGAAAACCGGCTGTTGCGGCCAATAACGAGCAACATGTCCGCCGTTATCCTGCTCCAGCAGGCCTCTGCTTCCGCGCGGCGATACAGCACCGGGTTTGGCAGCCTGTGCAGCGGGTCAGCTCGCAGCCGGATGCGGCCGTCGGCTTCCTGTACGGCCCATTCCCTGGCTACGAATGCCGTCTGTGCTGCCTGCATGGTCGGATGCCGTTTGCCGATGCGATCCGCGAGCGTCGCAAAGCTGTCGTATTCCGAAAACGACAGCGGCACGAGCGCCTTCTCGATCCAGTCACGATAGCGCGCGGGCGCGTCCGATGGCTTGGCATCGTCCAGTCCGAAGCCCTCGATGTTGACGAAAGCCTGCACGCGTTCCGGGAAGATGCCCGCATACAAGGCCGCAACATTCGCGCCCATGCTGTGACCGACCAGGCGCAGCGGCTCATCGGGACTGAGCTCTTCGAGCAGTGCATGCAGGTCGGCGATGTAGTCCGGAAACCAGTAGCTGCTGCAGTGGCATTGCGTCCGTCCAAAGCCCCGCCAGTCCGGTGCCAGCACCCGCCAGCCGGCGGTCAACGCGTCGACGACGAACTGAAAGGTTGAGCCGGTGTCGCCCCAGCCGTGCAGATAAACGAGCAACGGGGACCCAGCGCTTCCCCATTCATGAACGCAGTAGTCCACATCGCGAATCGCGAGGCGTCGCTCTGCACGGATGCGTTTGGCTTGATAGATAACTGCTCCCCTCTTTCGCCTATCCTCGCACACGGGCGCCGACCGACAAATCAGCCGGCGGCCGGAAGGGCGCGACCACACTACGCTTTTTGCCGTGATGTCGTGTATAAACAGGCTGAATATGCAAAAGCCGTATCGCGACCCACCCGACCTTTGACCCAATGACCTTCGAAATCGCACTGGTCCTCGGAATCCTGGCTATTTCGCTGGTCCTTTTCATCAGCGAAGTCATTCGCATGGACCTGGTCGCGTTGCTGGTTCTCGGCTCGCTCGCCGTTACCGGACTCGTCGATTCAACGGAAGCTTTCGCAGGCTTCAGCAACAGTGCCGTCATTACGGTGTGGGCGATGTTCATCCTTAGCGAGGGACTGACGCGAACCGGCATCGCAGACATCATCGGACGGCAGGTGATGCGCCTCGGCGGCAAGCGCGAAGTCCCGATGATTCTCGTCATCATGGTCACCGGCGCCGTGCTCTCGGCATTCATGAACAACATCGGCGTCGCCGCACTGATGCTGCCGGTTGTGGTCGATGTGGCCCGTCGCACCCGCATCCCGGCCTCCCGGCTTCTCATGCCACTGGCCTACTCCACCCTTCTCGGTGGTCTGATGACGCTGATCGGCACGCCGCCTAACCTGCTGATCAGCGAATCCATGGTGCTGAACGGATTCGCGCCATTCGAACTGTTCGACTTCACGCCGCTGGGCGGCGCCGTGATGCTGATTGGCGTCGTGTTCGTTGCCCTGGTCGGCCGATTCCTGCTGCCGAAAACCCGCGGCGAACGCGGCAAGCACGTCAGTCAGCGCAGCCTGCGATCGCGCTACAAGTTGCAGGAACGAACGTTCATGCTTCGCGTGCCCAATGATTCCATACTGGTCGGCAAGTCGCTCGCAGAGAGCCGCATCGGCGCCTCGACAGGCCTGATCATCCTGTCCCTGCTTCGTAACGGACGCAGTGAAACATTGCCGGGCCGGCAGACGGTCATTCGCGGTGGTGACGGCATTCTCGTTCAGGGTCGACTCGATCAATTTCGCGAGCTCAGGCGCTGGAGTGACCTGGTCATCGAGCGCGAAGCACCGGTCCTCAAGTCGATGGTAGCGTCCAAAGTTGTATACGCCGCGGTCACCATCGCCGAAGGCTCACCGCTGGTCTCCGAACTGGTCCGTCACGCCGGATTTCGCTCGCGTTTCGACGTCGCCGTCGTTGGTCTCTTGCGCCGCGACGGCTATCGCCTGACCAACCTCGCGTACGTGCCGCTCAAAGCAAATGACAAAGTGCTGGTGCAGGGCGAGGTCGAGGCTATTGAACAACTCGAGAAATTCTCTGACTTCAGCGAGGTCGAGGTCTTTACGCCCGAACGGCTCGCCGAAACCTACCACACCGATGAGCGAATGTTCGTCGTCCGCCTGCCCAAGCACAGCGGGCTCGTGGACGAGACGCTCGGCAAGAGCCGTCTCGCCGATGTCTTCGACTTCCGCGTTATCGCTATCTTCCGCGACGGCGAACTCCAGGTCATGCCGCGCGGCGACGAGGTATTGCTCGGCGGCGATTTGCTGCTGATCGAAGGACAACACAGCGACCTCGACGTCCTGCGTGGACTTCAGGAACTCGAGATCGATACCAAGGTGCCGGCCAATGTCTCCGCTTTCGAATCCGAGCGTCTTACCCTGATGGACGCCACGCTGGATCCACGCAGCAGCCTGGCGGGTATGACGGTCGGCGAGCTCAATTTCCGGGAACGCTACGGCATCGAGCTGGCCGGAATCTGGCGCGAGGGACAGACGGTCGGTACCGACCTTGCCGATGAGCGCCTGCAGGTCGGCGATGCGTTGCTGCTGCTCGGCCCGCGCGATCGCCTGCAGCTGCTGTCATCCGATTCCGACTTCCTGATATTGACGCCGCTCGGCCAGGAACCGCCTGACACGCGCAAAGCCCCGCTTGCCGCCGGAATCATGCTCGCGGTCGTCGTGACCGTTATGCTCGGCTACGCTCCGATTTCAATATCGGCCGTCATCGGCGGCACCATTATGGTCCTGACCGGCTGCCTGAACATGGAAGAGGCCTACCGCGCCATCGACTGGCGCGCGATTTTTCTCATCGCGGGCATGCTGCCGCTCGGTACAGCCATGCAGGACACCGGCGCCGCTACCTACCTCGCCGATCAGGTCATGCAATTGCTGGGAGACGCCGGGCCGTGGCCGGTGATCATGGGGCTCTATATTCTGACGGCGATGGCAACCATGATCATCCCGACGGCGGCGCTGGTCGTCCTGATGTCACCGATCGTATTGTCCGCGATGTCGGACATGGGCCTGGCACCGGAGACGGCGATGATGGCCGTCGCTATGGCTGCGTCCGCGAGCTTCACGAGCCCGATCTCTCACCCCGCCAACATCCTGGTGATGGGCCCGGGAGGTTATCGGTTCATTGATTATCTGAAGGTGGGCGTTCCGCTGACCATCGTGGTGTTCATTACGGTGATGGTCCTGCTGCCAATACTCTGGCCGCTGGCGCCGGCGCCGTAACTCGCGTCTGCGTCGAGGCAAGAAGACCTCATAGAGGAGTGCCGACATTGAGCAAGAGAATTGTAATAGCAGGTGCCGGTCATGCGGCGGGACAGGCCGTCGCCTCGTTGCGCCACGAGAAATACGATGGCGAGATCGTCCTGATCGGAGACGAGCCTTACCTGCCCTACCAAAGGCCGCCGCTGTCCAAGAAGTATCTTGCCGGCGAGATGCCTGCGGAACGTCTTTACCTGAGGCCCGCCAGTTTCTATGACGACCCGCAAATTAGCGTGCAACTCGATACCAGGGTCACGGCAATAAATTCGTCCGGCAGGACACTGGCGGTCGACAGCGGCGAGGAGATTGCCTATGACACGCTCATCCTGGCACTCGGATCCCGCGCGAGGACGCTGCGCGTCGACGGCGCCGACCTGCCGCATGTGCACTATTTGCGCACGATTGCCGACGTGGAGGCCATTCGAGCGGAACTCGACGTCGGCCGTCGACTGGTCGTCATCGGCGGCGGGTATATCGGACTGGAGGTGGCCGCCGTTGCGCGCACGAGGGGCCTCGATGTCACCGTCGTGGAAATGGCCGATCGCGTAATGAGCCGGGTTGTTTCCGCCGAAATTTCCGATTTCTACCAGATCGAACACGCGAGACAAGGCGTGAAACTGAGACTCTCCTCGTCGGTCAAGTCTATGCTCGGCAGGAAGCGTGTGCGGCAGGTCGTACTCGACAACGGCGAGGAAGTTCCCGCCGACTTCGTGATCATCGGCACCGGCATCGTACCCAATACCGAGCTCGCGCTTGAGGCCGGCCTCGACGTCGGTAACGGTATTGTCGTTGACGATCACTGCCGGACCAGCGACCCGCACATCTACGCGATCGGAGATTGTACGTCGCACCCGAACGAGATTTACGGCAGGCGCATTCGGCTCGAATCCGTCCACAATGCGCTGGAACAGGCGAAGACCGCGGCTAACAACATCTGTGGCAAGGAAACCCGGTATTCAGACGTGCCCTGGTTCTGGTCCGATCAATACGATCTGAAGCTGCAGATCGCGGGACTCTCCGAGGGCTACGACGACGTCGTCGTCCGAGGCAATCCGGCCGAGCGCTCTTTCTCTTGCCTCTACCTGGAAAAGGGGCGCCTGATTGCCGTCGACGCCGTGAATGCGCCGAAAGACTTCATGCAGTCGAAAGCCCTGATCGCAGCGCATGCCGTAATCGCCAGAGAGCAACTGGCGGATACCGGCAAGTCCCTGAAAGAAGCCGGTGGCTAGCGCCGGAGTCCCGAAGCAGCCAGGTCGTCGGCCAGTGTCTGTTCGACAAATTGGCAATCATTCGGCTGCGGCCGTGGCTTCGGCGTCCGCGCCGCTCTCCGGCAACTCGATTAGCAGCTGACCCTCGGCGGCAATCGGGCCCTGATCGGCCGAGTAGGCGCGTGCTATCAGGGACTCGACTCCCTCCATTTTCAGCCCCTGGAACACACCGGTTCCACCGGTAACCAGCGCGGTGCCAAGCACACCCGGACCGTCGGTAACGTCACCGACCCAGTTGCCTTTCCAGTTGTTGGCGCCGCTTCTGATGGCCGGCCAGCTGACATCGCGCAGGAAAGCCCAGTAGTTCTCCGATTGCTGGATGAACAGGCTGCCCTGTTTCGGCAGGTACACGTACCAGACACTGTCGACCAGCGCATCGCCCTGCAACAAACGGGTACGCTCGGACAGCGATGAGAACTTGACGCCGATGCCTGCCGTCTGACTGCGCGCGTCCCGCAGTACGGTTGCCATTGCGCTGGTCTTTCGAACTGGCGCTTCCCATAGTTGCAGCACCTTATCGGGATGCGGCTTCTGCGCCGAGTTGCCATCGTTAGTAAATATTAGGGTATCGGACGGCACGGCGGAAAAGTTCAGCGCGACGAGTTCGGATTGGCTCACGGCGAGCGGCGAAATTCCGCGGTCCGCGACGAACGGGTTGTAGATAAGCGCAACGACGAACAGCGCCGCGCCGGTCACGACGCCGAGAACGAGAGCGATGAGAAATTTCATCAGCTGGCTTCCTGCCGTCCGACGAAGGTCGTAACGAGCTCGATGCGTCCGGCCGGGGCCTCTTCGTCGGCCGAACTGTTCGGCACCCAGCGTTCGGTCATGCGCCCGCTCCACTGGTCGAACTCACGCGAACCCGCGCGCAGCTCGCCCTGGCGATAACCGCCGGGCAGGCTTTCTGGCCGCATATTGACATACACCGATCCGCGCGCCGGAAGATGCAGCATCCAGTCAATAATTTCGGTGGCACCATCGCTGGCCGACGTTCTCGCCGCGACGCCGACAACGGCGTCTCGTGCATCGCGGATCTTGAAGAGTTCGACCCGCACATTCTGAAGCATCTCGTCAGGCGGCCATTCCAGCCCGGCCGGAAGCGCGGTCGATTGCCCCGGGGCCCCTATCATGATGCGATCCATCGGCACGTTCGCATGGAATGCCTCGACGTTGCCGCCGTTGGCGGCTACCGAAACGATCGATGCCTCGCGATGCTGATCAACCACCGGGTACAAATGCAGACCGGCGGCGGCAGCAGCCATACCGAGGACGATTCCGACGATGAATGTCTTGAACAAAACAGCTCCAGGCGGCGCCGTAAGGCAGCCCCAACACAGACAGGGGCCAAGTTTAGTTAAATTGAAGGGACCGTCACACCGAATCAGCCGGATTTTGTGACGGAACGCACAACATTGCGCGTCGCCGTGGAGGGCTGCAACGCCGACATGGCGTATTTCTCCGACTCCCGGGAGGCACGACGGCCTTTCCTCGCCTCTGCCGGCACCGTTACAATCTCGAGCCCGGATGGCCTTGCGGCAGGAGCGACAGAGAATGACAACGCCAATCTGCCTTTGGTCCGGCCCACGCAACGTCTCGACCGCCCTGATGTACAGCTTTGCGCAGCGCGCCGACATTCGCGTCGTCGATGAACCCCTGTACGGTCATTACCTGCGCGTCAGCGGCGCTATGCACCCGGCACGCGACGAGATCATGGCAGCCATGAACTGCGACGGAAACCAGGTCATGCGCAGGCTCATTGCGCAACAAGGCGATGAGCCATCGCGCCGCCTCTTCCTGAAACACATGGCGCACCATCTGGTCGGCCTGGACCTCGGGTTCCTGCAGGAAACCTGCAATATCTTCCTGATTCGGAATCCCGAGGAAATGCTGCCGTCGCTCACCGTGCAGCTGCCTCGTGCGACGCTGAGCGACACCGGCCTGAAACGTCAGTGGGAGTTGTTCGAGTCACTTCGCAATTCGGGGCAGGCGCCTGCGATCGTCGATTCGCGCCTGTTGCTGTTGAGCCCGCAGAGAGTCCTGCAGCAACTCTGTGGACATCTTGGCCTCGATTTCGAACCGCGAATGCTGCATTGGGAGCCAGGGCCGCGACCCGAGGACGGTGTCTGGGCGCCGCACTGGTACCATGCCGTGCATCAAAGTACCGGGTTTGCGCCGTACCGACCGAAGAGTGACTTTCCGGAAGCACTCCTGGAGCTGCTGGCCGAGTGCCAGCCCTGGTACGACCGCCTTTTCGAGAATGCCATTGGCAAGGACTCAGCAGGAGAATAGCAAGTGAAGACACCGGACCCCCGCAATGCCGATATCGTCATTAACGTGAACGGCCAGCTCAAGCCACGGTCAGAAGCCGCCGTCTCTGTTTTCGACAGCGTCGTGCAGGGCGGTGATGCGGTCTGGGAAGGGCTGCGCGTTTACGACGGGCGAATAGCCGAGCTCGACGGCCATCTTGCTCGCCTGCAGGATTCGGCCAAGGCACTCGCATTCGACAAGGTGCCGTCCTCCGACGAGGTGCGTGCAGCGATTTTCGCGACGCTGAAAGCAAACGGCATGCGGGACAATACGCACATACGCCTGACTTTGACGCGTGGCGTGAAAACGACGTCGGGAATGAACCCGCGCTTTAATCAGTCAGGCTGCACGCTGATCGTTCTTGCGGAATGGAAACCACCCGTATATTCCGACGAGGGCATCCGGGTCGTCACCGCGTCGACGCGCCGCAATACGCCGCAGTGCCTCGATTCGAAGATTCACCACAACAATCTGCTGAACAATATCCTCGCGTCCATCGAGGCCAACGTCGCCGGCGTGGACAGCGCAATCATGCTCGACGTTAACGGTTTTGTTTCGGAAACGAACGACACGAATCTTTTCATCGTGAAAGACGGCCAGGTACTGACCCCTCATCCCGACAGCTGCCTGCCCGGGCTGACCCGCAAAATGATACTTCAGATATGTCGCGAACAGGATATCTCCTCGCTCGAACGCAACATCTCCCTGACCGAGGTCTATACCGCGGATGAGGTCTTTACCAGCGGCACGATGGGAGAGCTGACGCCGGTACTGGAAGCCGACGGTCGCACCATAGGGCAAGGCAAGGTCGGTCCGATGACACGGCGCCTGCAGCAGCTGCACCGACGCTTCGCCTTCGACCATGGCGAGCCGCTGCCGTTCCAGCCGGGCTAGCAGTTCCTGAAGTAGCGCTGCAAGTATTGGTCGAAATTGATGCTGTCCGAAGCTTCAATGGCCTGCTGGCGAGTGATTGATTCCGACGCTTCTGTCTCGAGTACCCGTTTTTGTGCATCGTCAAGTGGCGCGATGGCGCCGAAATAGTCGCAATGGCGTTTCGCCAGCGAAAGCGAATACTCGAAGAAGCTGTTCTTCGTTTCCTGCAAATCGGCCAGCACACGGGCCGACGGCGTCTCATCGACGTTGGCGACCATACCCTGCATCAGGCGAACCGATTCTGCATAGCTGTCGTTGTCCTCCTGTCGATCGACGATTTCGGCGACCGCCAGCACGTTTTCCAGTATCTCGCTCGCCCAGGACCGGACCGAAACGGGCTTTCCCTCTCGTAACAGGCGGAATTCGGGATCGCGACCGTGTCTCGCAGTTCCGGAGTGGTTCCGGCCGAGCTCCTGCAGGCCTGCCATGTCAAGTTTCGGGCTGTCCTCGAGCAGGCAGTAGATCAGGAAGACTTCGATAAATCGCATGGTGTTTTGATTGATACCCGCAGGATCGAAGGGATTGATATCGAGCGAGCGTATTTCGACATACTCGATGCCGTCCCGGCGCAGCGCCGCCGTAGGCTGCTCTCCCGATCTGGCCACTCGCTTCGGACGAACCGGCGAGTAGTATTCGTTCTCGATTTGCAGGAGATTTGCATTCAGTTGCCGGTATTCTCCGTCGACCCGTACACCGATCTTTTCGTAGGCCGGCTCCGGCGTGCAGATCGCGTTGCTCAGATCCCGAACGTATTCATCGAGGCTGTTCAGCGAAATATTGATTTTCGACTGGTTCTTGTTGCTGTAACCCAGGTCACTCATTCGCAACGACGTTGCGTGCGGCTCGAAGAAGGTATCGCCATTAAAGGACTTCAGGCCCGCAGTGGCGCCGCCCGAAAAGGACTTGCACACGGCGGGAGAGGCGCCGAAAAGGTAGAGCACCAGCCAACCCATGCGGCGGAAATTCCGAATGAGGCCGAGATACTGATCCGACCTGAACTGTTCGACATCCTGTTCCCACCCGAGTACCTGTCTATACAAGGGCCAGAATTCCGCCGGCAGCGAGTAGTTGAAATGGACACCGGCAATAACCTGCATTTGCCGGCCATACCGATAGCCAAGACCGCGTCGGTAAATGGTCTTCATGCGGCCGACATTCGAGGAGCCGTATTGCGCCAGCGGAATGTCGTCGTCCTTCGGGAGAAGGCAGGGCATGCTTGCGGACCAGAGCATCTCGTCACCAAGCTGCGCATAGGTGTATTGATGGATATCGCAAACACACCGCAATGCTTCCCAGGTCGTTGTAAACGCCGGTGTTACGAATTCCAGCAAAGCCTCGGAGAAATCCGTCGTGATATACCGGTTGGTCAGCGCAGAGCCAAGCCCGGGTGGGTGCGGACGCAACGACAGCGATCCGTTTGCAGCGATTCTCAAGGATTCTTTTTCGACACCCTTGAGGCCGCCTTGCAGCACACAGCTGTTAGCAGCAACGATCGCCGCCAAGCGCCTGTCAAATCGTTGCTTCAATTCCTGTCCTTTGACCATGCCCACAGCCCGGGCCCGCCGACTGTTTTACCATAAAGAGCGCCCTGCGGGTGGCTTCAGTGATTCATCCAGAAAACGGCACGTCCTGCGCCGAAGCGGCGCGGCGATCGACCGACGAATCCTTCCGCCCGCGGCATTGAATTCAGCGCCGCGGCGATCGCGTCGGCAAACCCGGGATGTGGATTTCGTGTTTCTCGTTAACATTTCGGCGGGAGTCCCGGTACTATCCGGTCTGATCGATCGAACTGACGATTCGGAGCAACGGGCATGAATGAGACAAGGCGACGACGCCTGGGCGACCGCGGCACGGGAGCGGCAACACTCATCAATGAAGGCTGCAAGATTACCGGTCTTATTGGTGGCAACGGCGATTTCCTGATAAACGGGGAGGTCGACGGCGATTGCGATGTCAGCGGCAGCGTCACCCTGGCGCGCGATGGATTCTGGCGCGGCACCATCCGAGCCGACGCTGTCATTGTCTCGGGTCACGTCGAAGGCGACGTGGTCGCCGCCGGCAAGGTGGAAATCACGGCTTCCGCAAGAATCGTGGGCACCGTTACCGGCGAGGCCATCGCGGTCGCCGAAGGTGCCGTTGTCGAAGGGGTCATGAAGACGACCAGCCAGGCAGAACCCGTCGAATTCGTGGAAAAGCGCAAAAAGGGCGAATAGGTCGCTCTGCGACAGCGGCGTTTTCGCCGCGTTCGTGGCGATATCGCTCGACCGGAGCTAATTAGTACACTCCGGAAATTCTCACCCTGCGTGCCCAAATGCTACACTTGCCGAGGTTAATTGGCCGAATAATAAATACAAATGATCGGCAAGAAGTTTCCGCGAGTCTGGCTATTGGCGGTGACGCTCAGCGTTGCCGGCGCCGTCGTTATGTTGGCCATGTTCTACGGGCAATATCGCTGGTTGGCCGACGAGATCATGACGGCCAGCTCGCAACAACACTTCGCTATAGTAAAGAGCGGCTTCGAGCGACGTGCGCGTTCCCGGATTCAGGGCCTGGCCGATGTCTTGTCGGCGACAGGACTGGCGGACGACCCCAATGCAATTCAGGCACTGATGGATCGCGCAATGGAAACCGAAGACAGTCTCGCGGGCGTTCGCTTCAGCCGCATCTCCGGAGAGACCTGGACCCAGGGCGAAAAGCTGCCGGTCGGCGACTGGCGGGACAGCAACTGGTCTGACGACCGCCTGCTCGTTTCCTATCCGGTCGCCAGCAATGGCACGACCATCGGCTATCTCAGCGGAGCCTTCAGCCTGGACGAACTGGACTCCGAATACGCACTATTCGGCGAGCAGCTGGCCACCAGCGAAACGCAGAGCCGACATGCCAGTTACGCCTGGGTTATTGGTGGCACACTCGCCGTCCTGTTTCTGTGCGGCGCCATCGCCTGGGTATTCGCCAGCAGTCTGACCAGGCGTATTGAACAACTCAAGATTCAGGCAGAGAAATTCCGCGACGCCGATTTCGGCGAACCTTTAAAGGAAATTCGTGGCGATCAGCTCGGCGAGCTTGCCGCTGTCTTCAACGACATGCGCGAGCGCCTGAGGACGACGACCATCTCCAGGGACTATGTCGACAATATTCTGTCCGGCATGAACGAGGCGGTGATCGTTACCGGCGATGACGGCAGGATTCAGCGAATCAATGCGGCGACGACCCATCTACTCGGTTATGAGGATGACGAGCTGCTCGGCACATCGATCGATTTCCTGGTCAATACCAGCAAGAGCGGCTCGCTGGCCGATCTGCCGCCGTCGGGATTGCCGAAAGAAGCCACCTTCGAATCCAAGTTCGGCGAATCGATCCCTGTCTCGTATACCTGCTCTGTTATCGACGGCAGTGACGGCAAGCCCGCCAACCGTATCTACGCTGCGCAAAACATCACGGAGCGACGCAGGGCCGAAAAGAGGATCCGCTATCTTGCTCGCATCGATGCGCTGACCAAGATTCCGAATCGCATGCAATTTCAGCACCTGTTACAGCGCAGCATCGCGCGCGCACGCAGGGCCGGAAACCCATTGTGTTTGTTCTATATCGATGTCGATAACTTCAAGGAAATCAATGACACGTTTGGACACCTCGCCGGCGATACGACGCTGGAAACGGTCGCCGAACGGCTGGCCGCCGCCCTGCCGAAGCATTCCATCATCGGCCGCCTGGCCGGCGACGAGTTCGCCGTCATGGTCGATCGCCTCGGCCCGAGTGGCAATGACTTGAAAGCGACGCGCCTGCTGGCGCAAAAACTGCTCAGCCGCCTGTCGGACCCGTTCTTTGTGCAAGGACACGAGGTATTCATGACGGCAAGCATGGGCATTGCGTTCTACCCCAAGGATGCGGTGAACGTCATCGATCTGATCCGCAATGCCGACGCGGCCCTCTATCACGCCAAGAAAAACGGCGGCAATGATTTCTCGTTCTACGAACCCAGGATGAACGAGGCGTCGGTCGACAGGCTGATGACCAAGAGCAAGCTGAAACGCTCGTTCGAAAGGGACGAACTGCTCGTGCACTACCAGCCGAAATACAATCTCAAGACCGGCGAGGTCTTCGGCGCAGAAGCCCTGGTACGCTGGGAACTGCCGGAGCGCGGCCTGGTCCTGCCGTCGGATTTCATACCGATCGCTGAGGAAACGAGCCTTATCATCGAAATCGGTGAATGGGTCCTGGACAAGGTCTGCGAGGACTTCCGTCTCTGGCAAAGGACCGTAGCCTCGCCCGGGCGCGTATCGGTCAATCTTTCTCTGAAGCAACTGCGTCAGCTGAATTTCATCAACCGCATTCGAGCGATCCTGCGTGGCCACGAGGTGTCACCCACGTCGCTGGAACTCGAGATCACCGAAACCACGCTGATGGAAAACCCGACCCGCACGATAAAGCTGCTGGACCAGCTCTATGGTCTTGGCCTGCATCTTGCGATTGACGATTTTGGCACTGGCTACTCGTCACTGAGCGCATTGCAGCAGTTCCCCATAAGCACCCTGAAGATCGACCAGTCTTTTGTGCGGGATATCGCGACGAATCCGGACGACGCAACGATCGTTGACACGATCATCCAGATGGGACGCAATCTGAACATGGATGTCGTTGCCGAGGGGGTCGAGGAAGAGGCGCAACTGGTATTCCTGCAGGAACATGGCTGCACCTACGCGCAGGGATTGCTTTTCGGCGACCCGATGAGCTCGGACAACTACCTCGAATTGTTGCTGGCGCAGGCCGACGGCACGGACTCGTTTCGCGCGCTTTTCGCCTGAATCGAACAATCGCCGTTGAGCACTGCTGGCGTCGGGACTTTTCCGAATATTATGTTTAAGTATTTGTTTTCTTGTTCTTTTGACCCCCGATTTGCCCCTGTGGAGTCATGATTTTTTCTTGCACCCAATCTGTCAGACCCGGTAGAGTTGAAACCTTACTGGACGGACCAAGCAGACCCGATGACTAATATCTCTATCAGCATTATTTGCGCGACAATCCTATTGAGTTCACCTCTCGCGTTCGCCTGCGACTACCCGCATCGTGCGGACGTGCCCGACGGTGCTACAGCCACCAAGGAAGAGATGGTCGAAGGCCAGCGTGGCGTCAAGAGCTACATGAGCGCAATGGAAGAATACCTGTCCTGCATCGAGGCGGCCGAGCAAGAGACCGTCGCGGGAAACGAGGAACTTGATGAGGCTGCCAGACAACAGCGCATCGAAATGTACAACAAGAAATACAATGCTGCCGTTGATGAGATGAACCTCGTCGCGGAGGAATTCAATATGCAGGTGCGCGCTTACAAGGAACGAAACAGGTAGGTGCCGGGTTCGGCTTTGCTCAAAAGGAAACGCCCGTCACTTGACGGGCGTTTTCCGTTCCGGGTGATCGCTTTCCGACGATACTACTCGAGCTTGCTGATCTCTTCGCCAAGGTCGTATTTGTTCTCGGTAACGATTCGCTCCAGCACCCTTATCCGCTCTTCGAGGCGCTCGATCTGTGCCAGCGTCTCCTGCAGTTCCGGATCCTGAGCCGCCTTCTCAGCATTCTTCAGATTCAGATACTTTTGAATGGTCTGCGCCGTGAATACGATTGCGACAATGCAAACAACGTAAAACAATGTGTTCATGTACAGGCCCCTTTGCTATTTCCTGCGGTCAAAGTTTTCTGAATTCCTGTTCCAGCTGAAAGCGTGGCGAAGTTACCTGTTTCTCGAGCTCCGCAAGACGCTTGTCCAGCGAACGGTATCGTTCTCGCACGTCGTTGATTGTCGGTCGGGGCGTCAGGTTTTCGGACGCCGTCTCCCTTTCGGCACGCCGTTCCTCACGTCGCCTTGCCGAGCGCCTCGCTCGGCGCACTCCCCAGCAGCATCGCAGCTCTTCGCGTCGCTCGTAGTTGCCGTGCGATTCTGCCGGAATCAGAAAGACAGCGGCGAGATACGCAATTACGGCGAAGGGCATCGCCATCAGAAACGCGATAAACGCAAGAAAGCGGGTCACTCTCAGATTCAGCCCAAAATAGCCGGCCAGGCCCGCGCAGACGCCGCCCAGCATGGCCCTGTCAGCATCGCGGTAAAGGCGACGGCCGCTGGTCTCGCTATACGAATTCATGAACGCCTCCAGTGATCGCGGCGATAGGTCCGCCAGAAGTCATATTCGGTTCGTCGTCCGGAATAGACAAGCGGCTTTTCCCGAATCAGCAACGTCGCCGCCAGATAGAGGGCCGCGGTCAACCAGAAGAACAGCAGCAGGCTGATGACCGCAACAGTCCTGACGGCGCCTAATCGGAAATTGAAGCGGTCGGCGATGCCCGCGCAGACGCCGAACACCCAGCCGTTCTCACGGTCGCGGTAGAAGCCGCGCAACGGTCCGAAATCTGAATCCCAGGTCCCTCGACTCATTCTTTGCTCCTCCCGACAGCCTCCATCACGACGCCTCTGCGTTCCGGTTGCGCTCGGCCGCGACGCGCGCCTTGAGCGCGTCGAGCTCCTTGTTGACCGACTCCTCCGCCTCCAGCCCCGCAAACTCATGATTCAGGTCCTTTGGCAATCCGAGGTCGTAGGCCTCCACCCGTCCTTCGACGTCGTCGATGCGCCGCGTATAAGCCTCGAAGCGGACCATCGCGTCATCGATCTTGTAGTCATGAATCTTCTTTCGTGCCGCCAGTCGGCTGCTTGCCGTCTTGTGGCGGGCCAGGAGCGCCTTTTGCCGGGTCTTCGCGTCTCCAAGCTTGCTTTCGAGACGAGCGATATCTTCGTTCAGTTTCGTGAGTCCCTCGTCGACCGCCGCGTAGTCTTCCTTGAGAACATCGACCGCGGCCGAGACCCGCGACTTTTCGACCAGTGCCGCCTTGGCCAGATCCTCGCGTTCCTTGCGCATCGCAAGTTCGGCGCGATCGTTCCAGTCGCGCTTTTCGCGATCCAGCTTTTCGATCTTGCGATTGAGGTCTTTCTTGTCTGCTATGGAGCGTGCCGCCGCCGATCGGACTTCGACCAGGGTGTCCTCCATCTCCTGGATCATCAGTCGCACGATCTTTTCCGGATCCTCGGCCTTGTCGAGAATGGCGTTGATATTCGAGTTCACGATGTCGCTGAATCTCGTGAATATGCCCATGAGTCTGTCCTCTTTTTCGTGTGATACCTGCTTTAAGATACTGCAGCAATCGTGCCAATCCGGAGAGGAGCGACCAACTTATTGTTTTTATTAGCTAAAATTACAGGTTCCGGGCACACCGGGAGCGCTTCATAGTGGTTATTCTAACCAAAATATAGTGATTTTTACTATATTATGGCCTAATTGACCAATGGCAACGCCACCCGACAAGCAGCAAATCATTGGCGAAGCACCGGCCTTCCTGGAGATGCTGGAACACGTGTCCCGGGCCGCGACGCTGTCCAAGCCCGTGCTGGTGGTCGGCGAAAGGGGCACGGGCAAAGAGCTGATTGCCTCTCGCCTGCATTTCCTGTCGGATCGCTGGGAGCAGCGTGTCGTCAAGGTGAACTGCGCCGCCCTGACCGAGAGCATCCTCGAGTCCGAACTGTTCGGTCACGAGGCCGGCGCTTTTACGGGTGCCGCGAAGACTCACATCGGTCACTTCGAACGAGCCGACGGCGGCACGCTGATTCTCGACGAACTCGCCACGATCTCGCTCAGGATGCAGGAAAAGATCCTGCGCACGATCGAGTACGGGGAGGTCCAGCGCGTCGGCGGAAGCGAAACACTGAGGGTAGACGTCCGTATTGTCGGCTCCACGAATTCCGACCTGCAGGTACTGGCGGCAGAGGGTCGGTTTCGCAAGGATCTGCTCGATCGGCTGGCTTTTGATGTCATCACCGTGCCGCCGTTGCGAGAACGCGTCGAGGATATCCTGCCGCTCGCGAACGCGTTTGCGATTCATATGGCGAGCGAACTGAAGTGGAGTTATTTTCCGGGCTTCGGTCCGCGGGCATCCTCGGCACTATTGCGCAATCTGTGGCCGGGCAACGTGCGGGAGTTGAAGAACACCATTGAGCGAAGCGTGTATCGAGCCAGGGATGCTGAACAGCCGATCACAAACATCGCCTTCGATCCATTTGACTCGCCGTTCAGGATGGCAAGCGAGGGTCGCGCAAAGCCGGGGGTGAGTACCGTAAAACGCCGTAGCCCGCTGCTTCCGACGGATCTCAAACAAAGACTGGTGGATATGGAAACGGAGTTGCTGGAGGCGGCCCTGGAGAAGGCTCGCTTTAACCAGCGGCTCGCCGCCGACCTGCTCGGCCTGGGCTACCACCAGTTTCGGGGCAAACTTCGGAAGTTCGGTATTCGCAGCAAACCCTGATTCCGGGCGCGCGCGGCCGCAACGTCATGGAAACAGAGCTGCAGAACTCCCTGTTGAACTGGCTCTCGTCTGAACTAGCTCTCGTCGCGATAGCGCCGCACATAGATTGCGGCCGTCGCAAACAAGCCGCAGACGATCACACCACCCCACATCGCCGGGCTGCTGAGAAACTGGACGACATCGAGATGACCGAGCAGGCTGATCTTGTCCAGGCCCGCGCGCCAGTGCTCCTCTTCGAAAAAGGTTTCGAAGTCCAGCGCTCTGAACAGTGGCATGGCATCGCCCCTATCCAGCACGGCGCCGGCGAAAAATCGCGTTCTCAGGATTATCCACTCCAGCAACGGGATCAGGATCAGTGGCATGAATGCCATCAGCAACGGCGCACGCCTGGTCCAGGCGGAAACGAACAGAAACCAGCCGATGAAGGGGGACATCCAGACACCGGACGCTACGAGCACGATGAAGGCCGCCATCCAGTTGTCGAACAGCGGCACGGAGCCCCAGATCAGCAGCCCCGCATCGCCGCCCTTCATCGATACCCAGATGCTGGTGATAATCAGGTTGACCAGATGCGTCGCAATGATGCCCAGCACAGCGACGACGGGAATGACGAATACGGCCGTTAGCAGCTTCGAAGTAACGGTTTCCGCGTCGGTGACCGGCAGGGATCGCCAGAATAATATGCTCTTGTCCTTGCGCTCGCCGTACAGCGAGTCGAGGCAATAGAAGACCGTCAGAATCGCAAGACCGACAAGAAACAGCCAGGAGGTGCCCACGAAGAACGCCGTCAATGCGGCCTTGCGCTCGCCCTCACCGGCGAGGTTTGACGCGCCGAAAATTGCGATATCGAGCTCTTTGGCAAAGCCGGAGGCAAACACGAGCATCGCGAGCACGCTCAGAGAAACGATGCTCGCAATGGCGACCGGCGTCACGTAGATCGAGCGATGCTCCCAGATCTCGCGCTTGATCAGTGCCAGCTGGTTAGCAATCATTGGCGCGCCCCCTTGACCTTGGCAACGAACAGATCCGCCACCGACGGCGTTCGAAGCTCGCCGAGGCCTCTCAGGCTGTCCCGACTGACACCCTCGAACAGCAGCACAGACTTGCCGAACATCTCATTCTCGGCGATCGGGCCCAGGCCCTTCGCCTTGATCGCATTCTCACCGGACGTCAGCAGCTCGACATAGTCGTCGGCCAGTTCATCCATCGACTTGTCGAGAAGTATCCTGCCGTCGTTGATGAACATGATATCGGTCAGCAGGTTCTCGATCTCCTCGACCTGGTGCGTCGTGATGAGAATGGTGCGCTGTTCGTCAAAGTAGTCGTTCAGGAGATTGCTGTAGAACTCTTTGCGGAAAAGAATATCCAGGCCGAGCGTTGGCTCGTCCAGAATCAATAGTCTGGCGTCGATCGCCATGATGATAGACAGGTGCAGCTGCGTGACCATGCCCTTGGAAAGCTCACGTACTTTGGCGTTCGACCGAACCTTGGTCTGCCCAAGGAAGCCTTCCGCCCGCTTGCGGGAGAAATTCGGGTGCACCGCCTCGACGAAATCGAGCAGCTGCGTAACCCTGATCCAGCGTGGCAACACGGCGACGTCGGCGATAAAACAGATGTTCTTCAGCAGCTCCTTGCGCTGCCGGAATGGATTGAGTCCGAGCACGGAGAGTTCGCCGTCAAAGTCCGTCAGACCGAGTACGGCTTTCAGCAGGGTCGTCTTGCCGGCGCCGTTGGGCCCGATGAGTCCGAGAATCCTGCCCTGCTCTATCTGGAAACTGACGTTATCGACAGCACGAACGGTGCCAAAGTGCTTGGAAACACCGCGAGCATTGACCAGGCTAGTCATTCTTCACTCCCGCATCTTTTCTTGTTGACGCCGAACGCAGCAGGTCTGACTCGTTCAGCCCGAGCCGCTCGATGGTCGACAGCACTTTCGGCCACTCCTTGTCCAGAAAACGCTGCCTTTCTGCCTTCAGGAGGTTTGTGCGCGCGCCGTCGTTGACGAACATGCCACGACCTCTTTTCTTCTCGACCAGGCCTTCGTCGACGAGCTCCTGGTATCCCTTCAGAACGGTCAGAGGATTGAGACGATACTCGGCAGCCACGTTCCGCACCGACGGCAGCGCATCACCATCGGAAAGGACACCCTCGAGTATCATCGCTACGACACGATCGCGTAGTTGCCGGTAGATCGGCTGGTCTTCATCCCATTTTGGATCCATTGACTATCGGTTCCCGATTCGTGCTGCTTGTATTCGTAATTGGTAAGAGCGCGGAACTGCAAAAAGCGAACGGCGCCGCTAATGGTTCGCGTACTTTACTGAGTTTCCGGACCTGGAAGACCAAATCTGGCCGTTGTATCGAGCGAAATCGTCAGTGGAATACCGTTAATATGCGCCTGGATAGTTGCCTTGAAGGGCGCTTCGTTCATCTCCCGACTGATTCGGTCTTGCGACATCGCGGCCGCCTGGACCGACGCCTCGATGGTCGCATCGGCCTGGCTGGCCACAAATGCCATTGCCATCAAGACAAGTATCGTCAGGCTGACTATTTCGTTGCTGTGCATTACTCGTCCAATCATCGTCAGTCTCCCGGGCCTCTGTTGCCCGCAATCCCCAGAATGGTGATCTGGTGTTATAGTCAACTATAACACTAAGAGATCCCGATGCAAGCTTTTTCGTCTATTTTTTTAAGCCCGGATACGGCAGCAGCCGGCGCACAGGATCGGTCAGGCATTAGATCCGGGTTAACCCCGTGCCCCGCCTCGCGGCGTTTACAGCCTTAGTAGAGACAGGAATCCAATGGCGACGAATGCGGCTTGGGTGGCGGAAGCAGACACGGCGCTTTTCAGCGACGTGAGGCTGCCCTATGCTCCGGCCATGGGGCATACACCCGACGACAGTGCGCTGATGCTGCGCTACAAGGACGGCGACATTGCGGCATTTGAAGCCCTCTATCGACGCCACAACGACCCCCTGTACCGCTACCTGCTTCGGCTTTGCCACCACCCGGACACGGCCGAAGACATCTTCCAGGAAGTCTGGGGGAAGATCGTCAAGGCGCGAGTCAGGTACCGTCCGACCGCCAAGTTCACGACCTTCCTGTATCGTGTTGCACACAACTGCTTTATCGACCACCTGCGCCGCAACAAGCGACATGCAAGCGGTACCCGGCTGGACGCGGAGCTGCACGCGCACCCGGGCGAGGCGCTGGAAACCGTCACCGAGCGTAGCCTGGCGAAGGAGCGACTGGGGAAAGCCCTGCGCGAATTGCCCGACGAACAACGCGATGCTTTCCTGCTGCATGAAGAGGCCGGCCTGAGCATCGACGAGATCGCCACGGTCACTGGCAGCAACCGTGAAACCGCGAAAAGCCGACTGCGATACGCGGTGAAGAAACTGCGCAGCGCTATCGACGAATGCCCGGAGCGACGATGAGCAAGGAGCCGGAAAACCGTCTTGAAGACCCGCGCGTCAGCGACGCCTACCGGGCCCTGGCCGGTGAGCGTACGCCGGAACAGCTGAACCGGAAGATCCTTGTGATGGCGGCCGGGGCCGGTACGCCCTATGCACGCGCCCGCGCCTGGATGCGCCCGGCGGCCTGGGCGGCAACGATAGCCTTGAGTTTTACGTTCGTCCTCGAGCTGACGCAGCTCCCGTCGAACGAGACGACCATCGACGGCCTTTCGCGCAGGATGCATGGCGACGAAACCGGGCCAGCTGTGGGCCACGAGCTGCGTTCCAGGGAAGAGTTCCTGCCTCGGGACTCCGCACTGATACAAGAAGCGGAGGAGCAGGCAAGGAGGCAGGCTGGCACCAATCAGCGCCCGGCGCCGCTTGAGGCCGATGACGATGTCGGCAAACAGCGCCTCGCGGACGAGTCAATGGCCTTACAACGCGCAGCGGCGCGAAGTGAGGCGACGGACAGGCTCGCCGCCGACCGCGTTGCGGCGGAGGCACGCGGCGCGGCGGCATCTTTTGCCGCAAGAAGCGACGCGGTGGCCGACGAAGCGGCGTGCGCCGCATCCCTGCGGGAAACGCCGCAGGCCTGGCTCGACTGTATACGGGAACTTCGCGAGAGCGGCAACGAAGAACAGGCCGATCGTGAATACGAGGAATTTCGGCAGGTATTTCCTGAATTCGACGATTCCGGCTCGGATAGGTAATCATCACCCGTGTCTGATCGCGTTGGCGATGCTAAAATTGCCAGGCTACCCGTCGCATTACAACCCAGGAACCCGCAAATGAAATCACCCGTTCGCGTCACTATTACTGGCGCTGCAGGCCAGATTGGCTATCAGCTCGCCTTCAGGATCGCTTCCGGACAGATGCTAGGCAATGACCAGCCGGTCATCCTGCAGCTGCTGGAAATCCCGCCTGCACTCCCGGCGTTGAACGGCGTCGTCATGGAACTCAACGACTGTGCGTTTGCCACGCTCGCAGGCATTGTGGCCACCGACGACGCCAACGCGGCATTCAAGGACAGCGACTTTGCATTGCTGGTCGGAGCCCGGCCGCGCGGTCCGGGGATGGAGCGCAAAGACCTGCTGCAAGCCAACGCGGCGATCTTTTCGGTGCAGGGCAAGGCGATGAACGATCACGCGAACGCCGATATCCGCGTGCTCGTGGTCGGCAATCCGGCCAATACGAACGCGTTAATCGCAAGCAGCAATGCGCCCGACATCGATCCTCGAAACTTCACCGCCATGACCAGGCTCGACCATAACCGGGCGAAAGCGCAGCTTGCCGCGAAGACGGCAAGCCACGTCAACGACATCCGCTGCATGACGATCTGGGGCAATCATTCGGCCACGCAGTATCCGGACGTCAATCATGCAAGCGTGAACGGCCGGGCTGCAGCGGAACTGGTCAAACAATCCTGGCTGCAAGACGAGTTCATTCCCGTGGTGCAGCAGCGTGGCGCGGCGATCATAAAGGCACGCGGTGCTTCGTCCGCAGCATCGGCGGCATCCGCCGCGATCGACCACATGCACGACTGGGCGCTTGGCACGCCGGATGACGACTGGGTCAGCATGGCCATTCCTGCCGACGGCAGCTACGGCATCGAGCCCGGCATCGTCTACTCCTATCCGGTCCGCTGCCGGGGCGGCCAGTATGAGATTGTGCAGGGCCTTGCCATCGACGATTTCAGCCGCCAGCGCATGGACCAGACCGAGGCCGAACTCCGCGAGGAGCGTGCTGCCATCGAGGACCTGCTCTAGCCTTTTTTTCAGGCGTTGCGTACGGGCGACGCCATTATACGTTGACCTTGCGAGGTGCACGACTTGTCCGGATTTCTTGTTGGTTTGTTTTGGTTGCTGCTATTCGTCGGCGGTGGAATTTATCTCGCCTACCAGCGCATCGATCTGCGCACGGCGACGATTTCTGCAGGCATTGCCGTACTCGCGTACTGGGTTTTCGGCGATGGCCACGTACTCTGGAAGCTCTTCCTCACACTGTTGTTCGGGCTAATGATCGTTCCCAACCTCATCGAGGTACGCCGCGAAAAAATCACCAGGCCACTGCTCGCCATCTACCGCAAGATGCTGCCGTCGATGTCCGATACCGAACGCGAGGCGCTGGAGGCAGGCAACGTCTGGTGGGACGGCGAGCTGTTCTCCGGAATGCCCGAATGGGACAAGCTCATGTCCTGTCCGGCACCAAGATTATCCGACGAGGAGCAGGCCTTTCTCGACGGCCCCTGCGAAGAACTTTGCCGGATGCTTGATGACTGGGCTATCTGCCATGAACACGCGGACATGCCGAAGGAAGTCTGGGACTACATTATCGAGAAGAAATTCTTCGCCATGATCATTCCCAGGCAATACGGCGGACTCGAGTTTTCGGCGTATGCGAATGCCGCGGTGATCTCGAAGCTGGCAAGCCGCAGCGCTACCGCCTCATCCACCGTCGGCGTACCCAACTCCCTCGGACCCGCGGAACTGCTGCTGCACTACGGCACCGAAGAGCAAAAGGACCGGTATCTGCCTGGGCTCGCCGCCGGCACCGAGATTCCCTGTTTTGCGCTGACCTCGCCGCAAGCGGGGTCTGATGCGGCCGCGATCATCGATAACGGAATCGTCTGCAAGGGCGAATGGAACGGCGAGCAGATCGTTGGCATTCGACTGAACTGGGACAAGCGCTATATTACGCTGGCGCCTGTTGCGACCGTTCTGGGTCTCGCATTCAAGCTGTATGACCCGGAACACCTGATCGGTGAGCAAAGCGAATACGGCATTACCGCGGCACTCATCCCGACCAACACGCCGGGGGTCGAGGTTGGGCGTCGGCATTATCCGCTGTCAGTGGCGTTTCAAAATGGACCCACATCCGGCAAAGACGTTTTTGTGCCGCTCGACTACATCATTGGCGGCCCTGAGATGGCCGGCAAAGGCTGGAAGATGCTCGTCGAACTCCTGTCCGTCGGCCGTGCAATCACGCTACCCTCGACGGCGTCGGGCGGCGGCCAGGCAGCCAGTTACGCGACCGGTGCCTACGCCGTCATCCGCAAACAGTTCAATACATCGATCGCCAATTTCGAAGGCGTCGGCGAAGCGATTGCGCGTATCGCGGGGCATACCTACATCATGAACGCGGCCGTCGCCGTGACGGCAGGCGCTATCGACCAGGGCGAAAAGCCCGCAGTGCCATCCGCCATCCTGAAATATCATTGCACCGAGCTTGGCCGAAAAGTGGCCAACGACGCGATGGACGTGCACGGCGGCAAAGGCGTGATGATGGGCCCCAACAACTACCTGGGGCGCGGCTACATGGCGACGCCGATTGCAATTACGGTCGAGGGCGCGAACATCCTCACGCGCAGCCTGATCATCTACGGCCAGGGCGCTATTCGCTGCCACCCCTTCGTGCTGCGAGAGCTGCACGCGGCGGCCGACGAAGACCAGGATCGTGGTCTTATCGAGTTCGACGACGCGTTGTTCGGTCATATCGGCTATGCAATCAGTAACCTGGCACGCTCCTTCTTCCTGGCGCTGACGCATGCCAAGTTCAGCCGGGTGCCTCTGAACACACCGACGCGGCGCTATTACCAGAACATCAATCGCTACAGCGCCGGGTTTGCGCTGGCCTCCGATTTTGCAATGTTGACGCTCGGCGGCGAACTGAAAAAGCGAGAGCTGCTTTCGGCTCGACTCGGCGACGTCCTGAGTTCGATGTATCTCGCGTCTACGGTCCTCAAGCACTTCGAGAACCAGGGACGACGAGCGACTGATCTGCCGCTCGTTGAGTGGTCGGTTCGAACTCTCATGTACCAGGCGCAGGAATCCCTGCACGCGTTCCTGCGCAATTTCCCGAACCGGCCGGTTGCCGCATTGCTTCGATTCTTCATCTTTCCTCGCGGCCGCACTTATTCCGCGCCGTCTGACGAAATTGCGGCCAGGGTCGTCGACCTCGTGACATCGCCCGGCGAGGCGCGTGAGCGCCTCTCTGAACTTGCCTACACGACGCTCGAGGCAGGCAACCCGCTGGGCCTGTTGCAGGAAGCGCTGGAGCTGACGGGGAAACACAGGCCGCTCGAGCGTCGCCTGCGCCAGGCCCGCAAGGAAGGCCTCATCAAGGCCGACTACCTGGGGCTGCAAATAGAGGAAGCCGAGAAGGCGCAGGTCATCAGCAAGGCTGAAGCGCGCGGGTTGCGGGAGTACCATGAAAAAGTCGTTGCCCTGCTTGCCGTCGATGACTTCACGACCGACGAGCTGGCGCGGGTACACACGCAAGGAACCTCATCCGCCTCGGCGACGAGGCCGGCCGGGAAGACAGCGTCGAGCGACAAGCCGGCACGCAAACGAGCGGCCAGGAAGAAGGCAGCAAGCAAGAAGAAGACGACAAAAGCCTGACCCGGTCGATGAGCGCCGCGGCCGGACCACTCTACGAACTGACCTTCCGGGTGGACCCGGATGGCGCCGACGATTTTCGACACTGGATTTCGCAACTGACCGAGCAGGCCCGGCGGGAAGAGGGTCTTGGCGAGGCGCGTGTCTTCGAGCCTCTCGACGACACTGACGCCGGCGAGACCTGGACGTGCCAATGGCAGTGCCTGGACGACGGTGCTTTCGACAAGCTGCAGGACGGGTTCTTCGCCGGTATCAACGTTGCGCTGGAACAGCAATTTGGCAACGCCGTCAGCATGTCGAGCCGGGTACTTCGGGAAGATGAGCCCGCGCAACTTCCCTCCGTCGGAAGTCCTGACTGCCTCAACTGCGGCACGCGGCTGAGCGGACAGTACTGCGGCGTCTGCGGGCAACGGGCGCGCAACCGTCTCATCAGTCTCTGGGAGCTCATCAGCGACGCGTTCGGCGACCTGCTCGAGCTCGACTCGCGCCTGTGGCGCACGCTGATACCCCTGTTCGCAAAGCCGGGCCAACTCACGCGAGACTATCTCGAAGGTCGTCGCGCACGATACATGCCGCCCTTCCGGATGTACCTGGTCCTGAGCCTGGTCTTCTTTGTTGTGGCTTTCTTCGACCCGCAGGAGGACCTGGGGCTGTTATTCGAGCCCAAGTCGGCGCCAGAGGAGCAAGCCGGGAAGGCCGCGCAGGCCGACCAGGCCAGAAAGGAAATCCTCGATGAACTGGCGGCCGAGGGAATCTATGTTGGCAAATCCTCGCCGGACAGGGACCCGCCAGCGGCTGACGCCGCTCTGCCGCCGGCGCCTGATGCAATCGACAGCGGGTTCAATATACAGATCGACGATGACACCGGTGCCTGCAACATCGAGGGTGGCGATCTCGAGGAACTCCCCGAGTGGTTCAAGCGGCGATTTACGCCCGAACGTATAAAACAGGTCTGCGAGAAAGTAACGGCGGATGGCGGCAAGTCTTTTGGCAAGCTGCTGCTCGACAATATTCCTGTCGCGCTGATCGTGTTGCTGCCACTGATGGCACTGGTGCTAAAAGTCCTCTACCCGCTGTCACATCGCTATTTCGTCGAACACTTGTTGTTTGTCGTGCATTACCACGCATTCTTCTTTCTCATACTCGTCGTCCAGATCCTGTTCGCCCGAATCGCCGGCTTCGTGCACGTTCCGGAGACCATTAGCACCCTGGCGATTGTTGCCGCGTCACTTTATATTCCCGTATATCTGTACAAGGCGATGCGTCACGTCTATGGTCAGGGACGTTTCCTGACGCTCCTGAAGTTCCTGGCACTGGTCGTTGCCTATAACTTCGGCACGGCCCTCACCATGCTCGGTGCGCTGTTTTTCGCGCTGGCCAGTGTTAGTGTCTAGCAAGATCTTGACAGGGGGAAAAACATGCTTGTAACCCGATTCGCAGCGATTCTGTTCATTCTTTCAGTGAGCGTCGGCGGCTGCAGCAGGCCAGCCGGGCAGGCGCCCGAGACACAGGCTCAGCAGGCGGCGGTTGAGGTGGTCACGCTGGAACGCACGCCCTCGCCTGCCGGCGCTCGTGTATTTTTCATAACACCGTCCGACGGGGACCGTGTCTCGAACCCGATTGGCATCGAGTTTGGAATCGAGGGCATGCAGGTCGCGAAAGCCGGCGAACAGCAGCCGGACTCGGGCCATCACCACCTGCTGATCGATACCGAATTGCCGGATCCGGATTTGCCGATACCGGCTGACGCCAATCACATACATTTCGGCGACGGCCGCACCTCCACCGAAATAACGCTGGACCCTGGCACGCACTCGCTGCGCATGCTGCTTGGAGACTATCGGCATGTGCCGCACGATCCTCCGATAGTCTCGGATCCAATTACGATAACGGTTGAATAAATGGTTGAGTGAGACCGCCGGTACCACTAAAATCCGGGGGTTGCGTCGACGTCAGCCTTTAATCATGTCCAAATCCAGCAAAGCTATCGGAGTCAGCGGCCTCGCCGCCTATGTGCCTCCCTATCGGGTATGGCTCGAGGACTGGTGTGACTGGACGGATAACCAGTGGCCCAAGATACGTGAGGTTGTCGGCCGCAGTTTTCGTGTTCGCGGCCCCAATCACAGTGTCTATACGATGGCCGCCAACGCCGTCCTGCGGCTGATCGAGCAATACGATGTCGACCCTGCGCGAGTCAAGTTCCTCGGGCTCGGCACCGAATCGAGCACCGATAACTCCGCCGGCGCCATCGTCGTCAAGGGCATGGTCGATTCGGCGCTGATTGCGCGCGGCAAGCCGCCGATATCGCGCAGCTGCGAAGTACCGGAGTTCAAGCACGCCTGTCTCGGCGGTGTTTATGGCATGAAAGGCGCCATTCGCCACCTGGCGCTCGATGGCCGGGGCAGCCAGGCCATTGTCGTCTGTGCCGATATTGCGGAATACGCAAGGGGCAGCTCCGGCGAGCCTACCCAGGGTGCCGGCGCCGTCGCCATGCTGCTCGAGGAAGACCCGCAGCTGGCAATCGTCGATCTGATCGGCTCGGGATCGGCGTCAGACTACCGAATCATGGATTTCCGCAAACCGATGTTGCGCTTTTGCGGGCAGGATCGCTCAGAGTCCCACCAGGTTCAGGATTACCCGGTATTCAACGGCAAGTACTCCACTACCTGCTATACGGACGAAACCCTGCACGCGCTTAACGACATGTACGCCAAACGCGGACTGGATCCCTGCGGGTACCTTCGCTCGCTCAGAACCGTCTTCATGCACCGGCCGTATCGCCGCATGCCGGAGACCGGTTGGGCCGTTTCGTATCTTTTCGCCCTGAGCCAGGGAACCGCGGCAGATCGCGCCGAGCTCGCATCCTATTGCTATGAGGCAGGTGTCGATGTGCGAGCGATGCGAACCGAGATGGCGAGCAAACCGGAAGTCAGCTCGCTGGCCAGTCCGGAGAAACTGCAGTACGAGGTCTATCCGCTGACGATGGCGGCGTTGCGCGCGTTTCGCGCCTCGCGGCACTATCGAAAGGAAATCCTCGACAAGCTGGCGCTTGGCAGCGATACGATGCTCGACCTCGGCAATCTGTACACGGCGGCCCTGCCTGCGTGGATGGCCGCCGGTTTCGAACAGGCCCTGGATGAGAACTCGCTTCGTGCCGGCGAGGAAGTATTGACGCTCGGTTACGGCAGCGGCGATGCGGCCGAGGTGATCCCGTTTTTCATGGCCGACGGCTGGCGTGAAGCCACCGCGAAAATCCGCTTTGCCGATGCCATGCAGCTTGCCGTGGATCTTGATCGCGAGCAGTACGAGTCATTGCACGACGGCCGGCGAGTCAGCGGCCTCGACTACCTGCCCAGCAACGAATTCGTGATCGACCGTGTTGGCGGCAGCGACGAGCGTCACTTCAGCGATCTCGGCATCGAGTACTACAAGTTCATCGCCTGAGCAGCTGGCAAACGTCACAATACACCCCCGAGCGCGTAGCAAACCTCACGATACTTCGTTGCAGGCCGGGTTGTGGGGATTCCCTTGGCGGGAGTAAAGCGGACCGTCAGGGAGCCATCCCGACAAGGGAATCCCCGGGACCCGGCCGTCGCATTGTGTACAAGACCGCGCCGTCGCACATTGAATTGACTCAACCCGACCCGGAGTACCTCGCGAGCGCCTCGCGATAACTATCCGTCAGTTCCCGCCACTCCTGCTTGAACCAGGGCGTGAAACGCTCGGGGCTGCGCGCAAACTCCTGCTCCAGGTCGCCCGCGGACAAGAAGCGAACGCCGGATATTTCGCTTTGGTTCGGCCGCAATTCCCCCATGACCCGACCAAGATAGACGTGGCAGAGCTCGTTCTCGGATCCGGCCTCGCCGAACCCGGCCGTGTAACAAAAGCGGTAGATGTGCTCGAGCGTGGCCTCGATATTCAGCTCGTCGCCCAGGCGTCGCATGGTCGCGGTTTCCATGCTTTCGCCGCGCCGCGGATGGCTGCAGCAGCTGTTTGACCAGTAGCCGGGCCATAGCCGCTTGCCCGCGGCGCGCCTTTGCAGCAACAGGTCACCGCTGTCATTGAAGAGGAACAGCGAGAAGGCGCGGTGCAAGACACCGTCGCCGTCGTGACAGTCCGCTTTGGAAAGATAGCCGATCTCGTTGTCATTCCTGTCAACGAGAATCAGCTCTTCGCTTTCCGAGGATACGATTCGGTCGAGGGCGTTCACGATTTGAGAACCAGCGTTCGATAACCGGCATGCTGCATCGCATCCCGAACCTCGTCCATCGCCTCCGGACAAAGCGCGACGACCGAGCCCCCGCCACCGGCGCCGGTAAGCTTGGCGCCGACTGCGCCGGCGCGCCTGGCCAGCGATACCATGTGCTCCAGCTCGGGCGTGGAGACCTCGATGGCATTCAGCAATCCATGACAAATATTCATCGCCAGTCCCAGCTCCCTGTAGTTCCGTTCCCGCAACAAGTCCGCGGCAGCGACGCTCAGCTGATCGATTTCGTCGAACAGGGAATCGTAGCGCGCGGTCGCCTGCTCGCGCCGCCGCCTGACGCCGGCTACCTGCTCGTTCGTCAGCCCGACCTCCGTGCCGCAGATGATAAGCAGAGGCGGCGTTTCCGTCAGTTGCAGCGGCTCGATGGTCAGCTTGCCATCGTTTTGAAAAAGCATCGGCTGGGCGAACGTTGCCAGGGAATTGTCCACACCCGACGGCGTGCCATGCGCCAGTTTTTCACACTCGAACGCAATCGCGTTAGCACGATCGTCGTCGAGATCGAGGCCCGCCGCCTTCGACATTCCCCGGGCGACCGCGACGGCGATGGCGGCCGATGAGCCCAGTCCCATTCCGCGCGGCAAGTCACAATCAACGAAAATAGAGAAGTGGGTGGCGGTCATGCCCAGTTCCTGCCGGATCAATGCGACCGCCGCATCGACGCCCTCCGGATCGTCAAGGTCGACGCGACCGGACACGCCCCAGGCAGGGATCGTCAGCGATGTGAAGGATTCGGCCGGATCGACACGCGCCCGTACCGCGCCAGGGAGCGGCAGGGCGAGCGCGTGCCGCCCGTAGACGGCCGCATGTTCGCCGAACAGGATGACCTTGCCCGCGGCCGCGGCATTTGGTGCTTTGCAGGGCGCGGCCGATGCCGGCAGTTGGCCGAGAATCTCCTCTGCTTTCCAGCGCTTGATCTCACCACTGTCGATGAGCCGGGCAACGAGTTCGTCGAACTGCTCCTCCGGGGCTCCGACAGCGGCCGCAATACCGCGGGCATGCAGCTTCATGTGCCCCCGCTGAATACCGCCACCTGCCAGCGCGCGCAGGGCCGCGAAGTTCTGCGCAAGTCCGACAGCCGCCATCAGAAGCGCGAGTTCCCTGGCCGCGCCCGCGCCGCTGATCGCAAGCCCGAGAGCCGCGGCAGGATTCGCCGCCAGTGTGCCGCCGACAGTACCCACTTTCAGCGGTATGGCTATTTTTCCGGTCAGCTCCCCGCCCGCGCCGCGGCTCCATCGCGTCAGTGGCCGGTAGCGGCCGCTCAATGCCGCATAAGCGTGCGCACCGGCCTCGATTGCGCGCCAGTCGTTGCCGGTCGCAATCGCAACCGCATCGACGCCATTCATGATGCCCTTGTTGTGCGTGGCCGCTCGATACGGATCGACGCTGGCGATGTCGTTGGCCATGATGATGGCATCGCGTAACTCTTCGCCGCCGAATTCCGCTCCGCCAAGATCCGCCACCGCAACACGCACCTCGGCCGTTACGACAGACCTGTCAGCGAGATTCGACAGGATGCGTAACGAAACCTTGCCGTGACAGAGGTCCGCGATGCGCGGTGCGACGGCCTCACAGATCGTGTTGACCAGGTTCGCTCCCATCGCATCGACGGTGTCGACCATGAGATGAACGCGAATGAGCGGCGCACCGTCGGGCAGATCGATCAGACGGAATTCGAGATCGCGAACACCGCCTCCTCTCGCACGCAGCCTCGGATGTACGGCATTCGCGGTATTCAGCAAGCCGGGTTTGCCCGCCGCCAGGGCCTGCAGCGCGGCAGCGGGATTCGCGACCCCGCTGATATGAACCTGCCCGGCCAGCAGCGACTCTTCACAGTCCGCGACGAAGCCGCCGTTCTTTCGAAACAACCGTGCGGCACCACTGACCGCGGCTACGACAGAGGGCTCTTCGACGACCATCGGTACCATGTAGTCCTGATCATTGACGAGGAAATTCGGCGCCACGGCGAACGGCAGCCCGAAAACCCCGACGACGTTTTCGACCATCTTGTCGGCGACGCCGCTCGACAATACCTGTCGACCGGATCTCAGCCTGTCTGCATCTTCGGCCGACAACCATCCCGCACGCCGCAGCGCGTCGATGCGCTGCAGCACTGGCAGCCTGTAAAAACCGGCAAGGCGGGAGTCGTTCAATGCTGCACCCGCTCGACGCCCCGCTTTGCGAGCTCACACTGCAGCGTTCGGCAGGCGGACAGGGTCATGCCACCCAGGAAATCATCCAGTTGCTTACTGTTCGTACCCAGCAAAATACCCACGTCACCGCCTCCTGCACCGCAAGGCTTGTAAACGAGCCCCGCGGCGCTTGCCTCCGCAGCGAGTTTATCGTGGCCGGCGTCGAAAATACCGAGGTCATGATGATCGCTGAATTGCCGCAGTGCCGCGATATAGGCAGGAAGCTCGCCGAGCGCCGTCGACGCCGTGCGCCACGCGCCGGCCATCGTCGTTGCCGCATCGAGCAGCGCCGCCTGCGAACGGCTGTGCGGTTTCGCCCGAAGCCGGTTCAGCTTGCCCGCCGTGCTTGCCGGTACGCCGGTCCACACGAGGCGCCAGATCAGGCCTGCCGGCCACTCGAGCGCCCTGATTGCGGCGCCCCGCATCCGATATTCAAGCAGCCCTCCGTGCACGGACGATGCAATGTCGACACCGCTGCCGGCGCCGGACTGAAACTGGCGATGCACGCGCATGGCATCGCGCAGGACGTCGCTCGACGATGTCAGCGCCGCCGTCAGCGCGACCGTCAGTGCGGCGCTGGATCCCAGGCCCAGCTTCGTGCCACACGACAGGTCGTAAAAATCCCGCGTGTCCAGTTCGATCGCCACGCGGCCGTCCTTAGCCGGGTCGAGCACACGCCAGGCGCTATCGACGAGGCTGTATTCATGCTCGCCCTGCAGCCAGCGGGGGATTCCGGCCTCGTCGATGAATCTCCCTTGCACGGCCGAGTAGCCCGGGGATGTTACGGAATTCCATTGCGCGTCGATCCTTGTGACCCTGGCAGTGGCTCGCCGATTCACCGCCATGCAGATGGCTGGAGCACCGTCAAGAACCGCGTATTCGCCGGACAGGACGACCTTGCCTGGCGCGCTGGCAATAATGCTGTTCATGGAAGATCCAGGGATCTGGCCCCCTCGCCCAGCCCGCTTACCATGACATCGAGAACACCGTCCGTCGATGCCAGTGCCGCGCGAACCTCGGGTTCGTGATCCGGCAGGCAAACGGCCTTGACTTGCGGACCCGCGTCGATCGTAAAAAACACGCCGATTCCCGCGCGCTGCAATCGGCGCACGGTTTGCAGGCATTGCATCGTCACCGAATTCCAGTACACCGTCGGAGGCCGCGATGCCCACATCATGGAGTGCATCTTCAGGCAGTTATGTTCGGCGACGGCCGCCAGTGCCGCAAAGTCCTGGTCCAGGATCGCGGCGCGCGCGACCGCCAGGTCCTCCTCCTGCTTCTCCACCCAGTTCGAATAGAAAGGTGAGGTCTTGCGGCTGTTCTCCATGGCCTCGGTCGATCCGACGGACTTCGGCCCGGCCTGGGTAATTGCAATCACCACTTTCAGCGGCCAGCTGACGGCGTCACGCAGCGAGTGCACGGCTATATCATTCTCGCGATTCTCGAGTTCGACGTATCCGCCGTACAGCGATCGTGCCGCCGATCCCGAGGATCGGCCCGCGAGGGTCGCGAGTTGCGCGGTATCGCGAGACCTGCCCGACGCCCGGGCTGCGGCTACGGTGAGCGCAGCGAATGCGGACGCCGACGACGCGAGTCCGGCGGCGACGGGAAAATTGCTGCGGCTCACGACGCGTGCCCGGGCCCGGTCACGCCCGACAACCCGGTCGAGGCAGCCGGACACGCGTGGCAGCATCGCCCCGTTATCAGCGCCGTTGAGGACGAGCGTGTCGTTCGACAGATTCGGATCGAGCTCCACCTGCATGTCGGTGAACAGCTCCCGCAACGTGATCGAAATCGATCCGACCGCGGGCAGGTTTCTCTCGATGTCGCGCTTGCCCCAGTATTTGATGAGCGCAATGTTTGGCTGGGCGACGGCCGATGCCCGCATTTTCACAACTCTTGTGGTTTTGTCGATCAGGGAGCGCGGATTATAGCCCAGCCCGGCCTGCGCACAGCCGCAGAATTCGGTGTAACCTACAGCGCCGACTCAACGAGGTTCCCGGCCATTGCCTGACATGTTCGCAGACCGAATTGCGGCTTACACGTCCCGCATCGATGCACGACTCGATGACGTTCTGCCGCCTGCCTCGACGGTTCCGACTCGCCTTCATGAGGCAATGCGCTACGCGGTACTGAACGGCGGGAAGCGTGTTCGACCCCTGCTGGTCTATGCAAGCGGCGAGTGCCTGGGCGTGGACGCGCACAGGCTCGATGCGCCCGCCGTCGCGATCGAACTGATCCACGCCTTTTCCCTGGTGCACGACGACCTGCCCGCAATGGACGACGACGATCTGCGTCGCGGCGAGCCCACGGCGCACATCAAGTTCGACGAAGCGACAGCGATACTGGCCGCCGACGCGCTGCAGCCCCTGGCATTCTCGGTGCTCGCCGGCGTCAGGGACGTGTCATGGAAGGCCAGAGTCCGGCTCGTGCAACTGATTGCCGAGGCCAGCGGATCCGCCGGCATGACCGGCGGCCAGTCGATCGATCTTGCGGCTGAAGGCGGCTTGCTGAGCGCGGAGGCACTCGAGCACATGTACGCGCTAAAGACGGGCGCGCTCATTCACGCCAGCGTCATTTCCGCCGGCCTGCTTTGTGACGATCTTGCAGAGAACCGCATGGCGGCCCTCGACGCATTCGCCCGGGCCATCGGCGTCGCGTTTCAGATCAAGGATGACATCCTCGACATTGAGGGTGACACCCACGTCATCGGCAAGCAGGCGGGAGCCGATCAGCGAATGGGCAAGGCCACCTATCCGGGGCTGTTCGGCCTCGACAAATCGCGACAGCGCTGTGATGAGCTGTTGCGCGGCGCGCTTTCACACCTCGAGCCATTCGGCAACGCCGCGGCCCCGCTTGAATGGCTTGCCCGCTTCATTGTCGAGCGAGCGCGGTAGTGCCGGCCGCGACGCGCAGCATCCTGCACGTTGACATGGACGCCTTCTATGCGTCGGTAGAGCAGCGCGAGGAACCCGCGCTGCGCGGGAAACCGCTTGTCGTTGGCGGAACGTCGAACCGCGGCGTCGTTGCAGCCGCGAGCTACGAGGCGCGGGCTTTCGGCATACGCTCGGCGATGCCGATTGCCGAGGCGCTGCGTCGCTGCCCGCAGCTGTGCCGCGTCAAGCCGCGCATGTCGCTCTACAAGTCGGTATCCGCGCAAATATTTGCGATATTCCGCGAGTTCACGCCGGCGGTCGAAGGCCTGTCCCTGGACGAAGCGTTTCTCGACGTGACGGCCAGCGTCGCCCTTTTCGGCTCGCCCGTGAAGATCGCCGAAGCCATCAAGCAACGCATACGCGCGCGGACGCAGCTGACGGCATCCGTCGGGGTCGCCGAAAACAAGCTGGTGGCAAAGATCGCGTCGGAACTTCACAAGCCGGACGGCCTCGCGGTCCTCCTTCCGGGGGACTACGAGAAGATCCTGGACCCGCTGCCGGTTTCAGTCATTCCGGGCGTCGGCCGAGAGACCTTGAAACGACTATCGGCTGTCGGTATTTTCAGCGTCCGGGAGTTGCGCAGCGCGGACGATGGCAGACTCCGGCCGATTTTCGGGAGATACACCCAGAAGACGCGCGATCGCGCCGCGGGCATCGATCCCCGTCCGGTCGTCTCGTCACGTACGGAAAAATCCATCAGCGCGGAAGAAACCTATGACACGGACCTGGTCAGTCCGACACAGATGGACCGCGAACTTCTGCGGCTTACGGAGCGCGCCGCCAGCCGTCTCAGGAAAGCCGGGCTGGCCGCGAACACGGTACAGATCAAGATACGCCAGGCGGATTTCACGACCTGTACGCGGCAGCGCAGGCTGCGGCCGCCTGCGAACGGTACGGAACAGATATACGCCGTTGCCCGCGAGCTCTTGCGGGTCTGGTTGGGCTGCAATCCCGGTGCGAAGATCCGTCTTCTCGGCGTCGGGGGCAGTGAGCTCGCGCCGGCCGATCAACCCGACCTCTTCTCGGCCGTCGTCGATGACGTCGACGCACCGATCGACCGGACCGTCGACGAGATACGCGATCGATTCGGCACTGCCGCCGTCGCTCGGGCGAGGACCCTGGAATGACCGTGACCGAACGACGAAGCAGGGATATCAATGGCTTGCGTGTCCGGTTGCGCCGACGCAGCGCCAGCGGACGCGCAACACCTCATGAAATAATCAATCGGAGGTTCCCTAAGGTAGAATCGGGGGCCGGCAAGACCCGCCGTGGGGACTCATGTATACCAGCTTCTTTGGACTGAACGAAAAGCCGTTTTCGATAACGCCTGACCCACGCTACCTGTTCATGAGCGAGCGGCACGGTGAAGCGCTCGCTCACCTCGTTTACGGCGTCACTGAAAGCGGCGGCTTCGTTCAGCTCACGGGCGAAGTCGGAACCGGCAAGACCACGCTCGTTCGTACGCTTCTTCTAAGCCGAATGCCCGACAACGCCGACGTCGCCGTAGTACTCAATCCGCAACTCTCGGTGCTGGAGTTTCTTGCGACGATCTGCGAGGAACTGCATATCGATGTGCCTCATAACAAGGGCAGCATCAAGGCACAAACCGATGCGCTCAACCAGCATCTGTTGCGAGTACATGCGGCCGGACGGCGAACCATACTGATTGTCGACGAGGCCCAGAATCTTTCCCCTGCGGTCCTGGAACAGGTTCGCCTGCTGACAAACCTGGAGACCGCGAAACAAAAACTCCTGCAAATCATTCTGATCGGTCAACCGGAGCTACGTGAGCTACTGGCTCGCAACGACCTCAGACAGCTGGCGCAACGCATCACGGGCCGCTACCATCTCGAGCCGCTGACTCGCGAAGAGACCGCGCAGTACGTCGAGCACCGCCTGAAAGTCGCCGGCGCGGTCGGTGAAGTGTTCGACAGCGGAGCAAAAAAGGAAGTCTTTCGCCTTTCCCAGGGTGTGCCGCGCCTCATAAACGTCATCTGTGACCGCGCGCTACTCGGCGCATACAGCCGTGAATCGCGACGTGTCGACCGCGGTCTCATTCGCCGCGCGGCCGCCGAGGTCCGCGGACATTCAGAACCCTCGCGCTGGCTGCGCCCGTTCGCCGCGGCTGCCGGCCTGGTCGGTCTCGCAATCATTGCGGCAACCATCTGGTCCGGCATACGAACGCAGGATGGATCGCTGCCCGCGTTGGCCGCTTTATCGGAAACAGACATCGCTGCGGCTGTCGACGTCGATACGACCGATGCCGGGATAGATGCTGCGCCGGCCGAGACGACCGTCGAAGCACCGGTCGTCGAAACCGGCCCCACGCTAAGCGAGCAACTCGTGCTCGCCAGGGATCTTACGAACACCGGCAACGCGTTGCGATCGCTTTTCGCTGCCTGGGGTCTTGACTACGACGAGACCCGCAACGCTTGCTCCCAGGCCGGCGATTACGGTCTGGCCTGTCTTTACCAGCGCGGCTCCTGGGCCGGACTGCGACAGATGGACCGGCCCGCATTGCTGACGCTCGTCGACGAAAGCGGCGAATCACACGACGTCACGCTGCTGGCGATTCATGCGACGACTGCCGACCTGTCACTTGGCGGAGTACGCGTAACGCATCCTGTCGAATCGATCACACAGGCATGGTTCGGCGAGTACATGCTACTTTGGCGGCCTCCGGGCGGCACGGCCATCGCGCTGGGTCCCGGCTCGCGTGGCGCCAACGTCCTCTGGTTGCGTGAGAGCCTGGCAGCGATCGACGAACGGTACATCAGCAGCAACCCGGCATCGGACGCTTACGACGCCGAACTCGAGCAAGTCGTCCGCGCGTTCCAGCGCGCACACCGCCTCGATGTCGACGGGCTGGCCGGGCAGCAGACG
Organism: uncultured Gammaproteobacteria bacterium; assembly: GCA_963701335.1. Taxonomy (GTDB): domain Bacteria; phylum Pseudomonadota; class Gammaproteobacteria; order Steroidobacterales; family Woeseiaceae; genus UBA1847. The sequence goes on along the minus strand of CAVOZR010000004.1, from coordinate 312,933 downwards.
CAGATCATCATCAATTCGCTGCTCGACATCGACGGCACGCCGCGCCTCACTTCAGCCCTGCTGGCACAGGAGTAGGCAATGTCGTTCATACTCGATGCCCTGAAAAAGTCCGAAACCGACCGCCAGCAGCAAGGCTCCGCGGAATTCGCCAGGGTTCCGGGCAGCAGCGGTCCCGCTCGCGCCCCGCGCTGGCTGATGGTGCTGGGCGTCCTGCTCGCCATCAACCTGCTGGTTCTGCTCGGTCTGTTCTTCAGACCGTCGACGAATCCAGCGAATCGGCCAGCTGTCGCTTCCGGCGAAAGTAGTGTCCGGCTGTCGCAGGAGATCAGCCGCCCGCAAGCACAGCAAAGCCCGGATGGTCCTGGCAGCACTGACTTCGCCGAACAGATCGCCGAAGCCAGGCGGCATGCGTCAATGACAGCCGACGATGACAGCGCCGACCGGCCGGGCCGCGTTGCTGCGGCCGTGGCGCCCCCTGCTGCAAGAAACGAGGCCCCGCGTCAGGCTGTCGAATCGCTGCCAACGATTTACGATGTCATTGCTGACGGCAGCGTGGTGCTACCGGAACTGCATCTTGATATTCATGTTTACAGCGACGTACCGCGCGACCGTTTTGTCTTCATCAACATGTCGAAACAGCGTGAGAAGTCACAGCTTAGCGAGGGACCCGTTGTCGAAGAGATTACGCCCGACGGCGTGATTCTCGCGTATCGCGGCAAATCCTTTCTGCTGCCTCGCGATTAGCAGCGCGCCGGATGGTCGTCATGCCGCACACCGGGTTCCCGAAATACGTCCGCGGCATCCTCGTGGTGCCGTTGCGAAATATGCAATTCCTGATTCCCGAGTGACCGGGTCGACGACCACATATCTCGATGGGGACGCGCTCGCCGTTGCACTGACGTCGGGAATACACCAGGTAATGGCGGCACAGGAACTGCTCAACCGGATCAATGTATTCCCCGTCGCAGACAGTGACACCGGCACCAACCTCTGCCTGTCGCTGGGCTCGGTACTCGGCATCCTGAACCCGAACGAGGAGAAGCACCTCGGCACAATGCTGGCGGCGATTGCCGATGCGCTGCTGGATAGTGCGCGCGGCAACTCGGGAGCGATCGTCGCACAGTTCTTCCAGGGCATGAGCGACTCGGCTGGCGAAATCACACGATTCACGACCTGCACATTCAGCATGGCCGTCGCTGGCGGTAATGAATATGCGCACGATGCGTTGTCGAAGCCGCGCGAGGGCACGATCCTGTCCGTCATCGCTGCATTCTCGCAAAGCATCGCCCGGCAGGTATCGGCTGACGGGCAAACGGACTTTTCCGTGCTGCTGCGCTCGGCGCAGGCCGACGTCGAGGAAGCGCTGGCCAATACCCCGACGCAGCTCGAGGTTTTGCAGAAAGCCGGCGTCGTTGACGCAGGCGCCAAGGGATTCGCCGAGCTGGTTGCCGGCATTTGCCAGTCTGTTTGTGAGGGTAGCGTGGTGCCCATGCCCGATACCACGCTGCTCGAGAGTATCGAACCGGCCGTCGCATTCGACGAGGCCGACAACGAGTCTCGATTCCGGTTCTGCACCGAATGCCTGGTCAGCGCGGAGGACATCGACCGGCGCAAGCTGCGGGAAGCGTTGTCGGAGATCGGTGACTCGCTGGTCCTTGCCGGCACCAAGCGCAAGGCAAAAATCCACATTCATGTCGACGATCCGGACGCGGTGTTCGACCTGGCCCGCGAATTCGGCGAGCTCAGCGCGGAAAAGGCCGACGACATGCATCGCCAGCAACACAGCATGCAGACGGCGGCACGGCGTTTCGCCGTGATTACGGATTCGGCGGCCGACATACCGGAAGATGCAATGGAGCGGCTCGACATTCACATGGTTCCGTGCAGGATCCAGTTTGGCAACCGGGGCTTCCTGGACAAGGTGAGTATCACTGTCGATGAGTTCTATGCGGAACTTCTGACAAACAGCGAGCACCCGACAACGTCGCAGCCCGCTCCCGGCGACTTCCGCCGCCAGTTCCAGTTTCTCGCCAGTCACTTCGAAGATGTGCTCTCCCTTAACCTGACGAGCAAGGCCAGCGGAACGTTCGAGGCTGCGCGCCTCGCGATCGAGAAGACCAGTGCGCCGGGACGAATCCACGTTATCGATACGAGGAATGCGTCCACGGGCCAGGGCCAGCTGGTGGTTCTCGCCGCCGAATGCGCCGACCGCGGCGTTTCTATCGACACGACAATCGAACTGGTGAAACAACAGATCCCGTTGACGCGCACATTCGCGTTGCTGGACGACTTGCGCTACGCCGTGCGCGGCGGTCGCGTTCCTGCGTGGGTCAAGACGATTGCCGACCTGTTGCACCTCAAGGCAATCATCGCAACCAAACCCGACGGTCAGATATCGCTGGCCGGCTTCCTTTTCGGCCGACGCAATCGAGTCGATCGCTTCGCCCGGTTCATAGCACGTCGGGTTCTGAAGGACACGGCCGTCGATGTCGGCATCGGACATGCGGTGTGCGAGGACGACGCCCGGCTGCTCGCGCAAAAGATTCGTCTGCGCATGCCAGCGAGCGAACGAATACACATCGATGGGCTGGGACCGGGACTGGGCGCGCATGGCGGCCCGGGAACCCTGCTCGTGTCAGTCAGCCCGGTCGTCTCACTGGATAAGGTCGCCAGCGGGCTCGATTAGCGCCTCACCCTCGTTGCGCGCGTTGTTGACGCGGCGATCGACGGGCCATGCCATGAGCTTCGGCGTGCGCTCCGCCGCCTGTTGCAGCGGCTCGGCCGAGCCAGCGAGCCACTCATTGGCTGCCTGCGTTTGCAGGATCACTGGCATCCGGTGATGCAGGGGCTGCATGAAGTCGTTCGCTGCCGTAGTTATCAGCGTGGTGGTCTGCAGGGATTCGCCGGTCTGCTTGTCAGTCCAGTTCTCCCAAAGCCCGGCCAGCGCGAACGGTTCGCCTCCGGCGAGCGAAATAAAGTAAGGCGTCTTGGCGTCATTCTGCCGACGCCATTCGTAAAAGCCGTCGGCAAGGACGATGCATCGTCGGTGCCGAAACGCTGCGCGATATGACGGCTTCTCGGCCACGGTCTCCGCCCGGGCGTTGATCATGCGATTCCCGATCGACGCATCCTTGGCCCAGAACGGCACCAGCCCCCAGCGCAGCATGACGAGTTCCCGCCCGGTCTCGCTGTCTCGAATAGCCGCTATATCCTGCGTCGGTGCGATGTTGTAGCGAGGCCTGACTTCGAAGGATGCACTCGCGCCGAAAAGCGCGGCGGTCGCCTCAGCGGGTGAATAGAAGGCGAAGCGACCGCACATCTATTCGCGGATTCCGACGCCGCGCTGCATCAGCACCATGCAGGCCGTAAACAGGACGACGACGAACACCAGCAGGATCGCGTACGCATGGCCGATACTGATGTCCGACGTGCCCAGGATGCCGAAGCGAAAGGCATTGACCATGTAGAGAATCGGGTTGGCCTTCGATACGTTCTGCCAGAATTCCGGCAGCATTGAAATGGAATAGAAAACACCGCCGAGGTAGGTCAGGGGTGTCAGTACAAAGGTCGGTACGATCGAAATATCGTCGAATTTCCTTGCGAAGACGGCGTTGATAAAGCCCGCCAGCGAAAACACGATCGATGACAGCAGCACTATCGATACCGTGATGATCGGATGCGCGACATCGAGGCTCGTAAAGAACAGCGCGATCACCGTGACAAGCAGGCCCACGAGGAGGCCACGCAGCACGCCGCCAGCCACGTGACCCACGATTATTGTTGCGTAGGACATCGGCGCAACCAGCATCTCCTCGACGTGTCGGCCGAACTTCGCGCCGAAGAAAGAGGAAACGACGTTGCCGTAGGAATTGGTGATCACGGACATCATGATGAGACCGGGTGCGATGTACTGCATGTAATCGAATCCGTCCATGCTGCCGATTCGCCGTCCGATCAGGTTGCCAAAAATAATGAAATACAGCGTCATCGTGATAGCGGGCGGCACGATCGTCTGCACCCAGATTCGCAATACACGTACAATCTCCTTGCGAATGATGGTCTTCGCGGCAATCAGGTTGAGTCTGACGTTCATCCAGCCGCCGCCTGTTGCTTGCTTTCGACCAGCCGCATGAACAACTCCTCCAGCCGGTTCGCCTTGTTGCGCAGGCTGGTAACGCGAATGCCGTTGGCGCTGAGCTGAGCGAACAGGTCGTTCAGGTCGCGTCCGGGCCCTTTCTCGACCTCCAGTTCCCCGTCACCGCGCAGGCGCGCCGTGAAACCGTCGAGTTGCGGGGCATCCGGGATGGCGCTGCCGAGGCTCAGTACGAACACCTCGCGCTGCAGCTTTCGCAGCACGTCACTCATCCTCGCGTCCTCGATGATCGTCCCCTCGTCGATGATCGCGATGTGCCGGCACAAGGTCTCGGCCTCTTCGAGGTAGTGGGTCGTCAGGATTATCGTCGTCCCGGCTTCATTTATCTTCCGCAGGTAGTCCCACATGGAGCGACGAATCTCGATGTCCACTCCGGCCGTCGGCTCGTCGAGGATCAGCAGGCGCGGTTCGTGCACCAGCGCACGCGCAATCATGAGGCGTCGTTTCATCCCGCCTGACAAACTGCGCGCCGTATCGTTTCGCCGGTCCCACAGCCGCAGTTCGCGCAGGTATTTTTCGACACGCTGTTTCGCCAGCCTGCTGCCCAGGCCGTAGTAGCCCGCCTGATTCGATACGATGTTGCCAACGGACTCCCAGAGATTCACGTTGATCTCCTGGGGAACGATACCTATGCAGGCTTTCGCCGCCTCGAGTTCGGTGTCGATATCGTGGCCAAACACCTCGACCTCTCCCCCGCTCTTGTTCACAAGTGAGCAGACGATACCGATTGCGGTCGTCTTTCCAGCGCCGTTGGGGCCGAGCAGTGCGTAGAAGTCGCCGGACTCGACCGACAGGTTGATACCCTTCAACGCCTGCTTGCCATTGCTGTAGGTCTTGACCAGGTTTCTGATGGAGAGGGCTTTCATGAGGCCGCGTATTGTACCCGCGCGCCCGCGGCCTTCACACCTTCGGTTCGCGAATGCCCCCGGTGGTCTGGCGTGTCGTCGATTTTCCCGGCCGGCTCATTGCACAGGCGGCCGCAGGCAGCCTGCTTCGCTGTGGCGCGCTTCGATGCGTCAACATCGCCTGCAGCGCAGAGTGACAGGCCGCTCGCCGGGCACTGTAGCTCGAGTGCCCCGCATGCTCGAGCAGGCGACGCCAGACGATGTCGTTGTCCGCAAGGCGCAGCTGCAGGAGGTCACCGCGGTGGCCCACCCGACGCAACAGGCCGACGAGGGTGAGTCGCGCAAGCTGTTCACACCAACCCACCGATGCACCGCACACGAGTCTCGCGGCATAGGGGTTGCGGCGCGCAAGCTGCCATAGAAAACCGAGGCCTGCGACCTGCAATTGCCGAATCTGCCTGTCGGGGCACTGGCTCGAGTCGATCAGGTCGAGCTGCGGATCCTCGCTGAGCAGCTGCCGCCAGTAATCGTCGTCCTGCTCACGCAGGGAGAAAAGGAGAAACGGTGCCGAGGCCAGCCGCGCCCTTTCCGCCGCGCTCATTCGGCGTATCGCGGCAAGGCCGAAGGCGTCGGCGTTCGAATCCGCAACCGCCGCCAGGAACGACTGGTTGAGTGCGGTGATGTTCGCGATGTCGTCCGTCGTCGGTCCCGGGTAGTCCATATCACCCCCTTTGCAGGCGCTTTTCTCGCCTATCGGTTCATTTTCTATATTTCGAACTAGTCGACCATTTACGGATAGTATAGTCTAGCTACTTACCATATCTGGTCTATTTCTAGCATAAAGAGCAAGCAATGCGACTAACCGACGATCGTTATTCCGGGGAGCGCAGCCAGTTCGAGCTGGCGCTGCGCATGATCGGGCACGAGGCCCGTACACGCACCATTCGCGAGTGCACGGGCCTTTCGGACGACCGTATCCGCAAGTTGTATGCAACCTACTTCCGCAACAGCGGGCGGTCAGACATCAAGCGACGGCGCGGCAAGTCTCCGAGACAGGTCACCCGCTTTGTCAAGAGTCCCGAGCATCAGCTGCAGTCGACAACCCTGGTCGCGCTGTTCTGCGCCGGGCTGCTGGTTCGAATCGACGCCGACGACAACGTGCACCCCTGCTGGCCGCGACCTGACGTCGAATTCGGTCATCGGCTGTGTCGCGCCTACGAGACCTACCTGCTGCTGTACGAAAACGCGGCGCTGAGCTTCGAGTGGACCTGGAACCTGCTGCAATGCATCTCCATCAACGATGAGCTTTACCTGGCTCATTGCCGGCTCTGCGACGCTCGCTACGTACAGGACGCTTACGCGCTCGATCGCCGAATCTGCCCTGGTTGCTGCCTTGACGGCAGCAGCGAATCCGGCCGGCCGACGCGAAAACCGGGCACTCCCTGATCTCCCGGCCGGGGTGGCTTTTCCGGTACACTGTGCGCCACCCGGCTCAGCCGCGGAAAACAACAAAATCACATCAAGGGAGAACACAAAGTGCTCAAAGAATTTAAAGAGTTTGCGATGCGCGGCAACGTGGTCGACATGGCGGTCGGTATCATCATCGGCGCCGCCTTCGGCAAGATCGTCTCGTCGCTGGTTTCCGACGTCATCATGCCGCCAATCGGCATGCTCATGGGCGGTGTCGACTTCAGCAATCTCGCTGTCGCATTGGGCGACAGTGCAGATGCCGCAACCATCAATTACGGCGTCTTCATCAACACCGTTATCGATTTCGTCATCATCGCATTCGCGATCTTCATGGTCATCAAGGGAATCAACTCCATGAAGAAAAAGGAAGAGGAAAAGCCGGCGGCGCCGCCCAAGCCATCGGCGGAAGAAGTGCTGCTGACCGAAATTCGCGACCTGCTCGCGAAGAAATAGGAGAGAATATAACGCGAAGCGTTGCTGCCGCAGCCGCATGACGGCACAACGCTTCGCGCGTATCCTCGAAGCCGGCGAAAACAGTGGAAAATCACAATGTATTTGCGGGTGCCTTCGTCGACCGCAGCGGCGACCGACGCAAGGATCCTGACTGGCTGGCACGGGCGATGGTCAGTGAGGACGCACGATTCGTACCTGTCTGGGGCGATCGCTGCCTGGTCGGGGGTGATCCCGTACACGCGATACGCCTGACCCGGCCCCAGATCGAAGCTCATGTCGATGATGACAACCTGATTTTCCTCGGCCTCTTCAGGAATCAGCCGGTATTTGCGCTGGCGATCGAGCGCGAAGCGGAACAGCCCTTCCAGGCGTTGGGCAGTTTCGAGAGCCTGAGGTTCCTCGGCACACGCCTGCCCCTCGACGAGGCGAATCTGGTCGCGCATGCCCGGGCGCTGGTCGTCTGGCACGCATCCCAGTCCTTCTGCGGCATCTGCGGTTCGCCGGCATTGCCGGAAGCGGGCGGTAATACGCGGCGCTGCGTGAATACGGACTGCGCTACCGAGATCTTCCCGCGTACGGACCCGGCCGTCATCGTCCTCGTCCACGACGGCGAACGGTGCCTGCTGGGACGACAGGCCAGCTGGCCGGAACACCGATACTCGACCGTCGCGGGATTCGTCGAGCCGGGTGAAAGCCTGGAAGATGCGGTGCGTCGCGAAGTCTATGAAGAAACCAATATTCGCGTCGGCGCCGTCAGCTATCACAGCTCGCAACCCTGGCCGTTTCCTTCCGCGCTGATGCTTGGCTTTATAGCCGAAGCAACCACGAGCAAGATCGTTTTGAACGACGGAGAGCTCGAGGATGCGCAGTGGTTTACGCGCGAACAGCTGAATTCGGATTTCCCCAAACTGCCCTTTCGAATCTCGATCGCGCGACGCCTCGTCGACCACTGGCTGCTCCTCGGCGGCGATGGCTGACCGTGTGTCTCGTTGTCCTCGCCATCGGACTAGATCCGCAATACCCGCTGATACTTGCGGGGAATCGCGACGAGTTTCACGCGCGGCCGACGCGGACGGCCGACTGGTGGGCTGACAAGCCGGATATTCTCGGTGGACGCGATCTGCAGGCGGGAGGCAGCTGGCTGTCGTTGCACCGCAGCGGCAGGTTCGCAACGGTCACGAACTTTCGCGATGCCGAGCCCGTCTCGGCAGGATTTCGCTCCCGTGGCCACCTGGTCTCGGATTTCCTCCAGAGCGAGCAGGCGCCGCTCGATTATGTGAGCGCAATCGACCGCGAACGCTACGCGGGTTTCAATCTCATCGTGGGCGATTCCAGCCGGGCCGCGTATGTCTCCAATCGCGGCGCGGGGCCGCGCGAACTGGCTCCCGGCATCTACGGCCTGAGCAACGCCCTGCTCGACCACCCCTGGGACAAGGTCGAACGCAGCAAGCGCGGCATGCGCGCGCTCCTGGATCGCGACGCGATCAACGAGACGGAGATGCTGCGCCTGCTCGATGATCGCAAGCCCGGCCCGATCGAGAACATCGAGTCCGGATCGCTTGGCTTTGCAGCCATGCGCGCGATCTCGGCGCCGTTCATCGTCACACCGGGTTACGGGACGCGCTGCTCAACGGTCGTCTTCTTCGACAGTGCGAGTACCTGGCGATTTACGGAACGGCGATTCGACGCTGCCGGCGTTGCCGTTGGCGACTCGCGCTACCGCTTCGCCAGCACGCCGCGTTCAGCCAAGCACGGACAGTAGCCAGGTCCGGATGTCCGAGATCTCTTCCGGGCACACCGCGTGTGCCATCGGGTAGTCATGCCACTCGACGACGAAGCCTGCCTCGACAAGTCTGTCGGCCGAGGATCGCCCCCACTGCATGGGCAACATCGGATCCAGGCTGCCGTGCGCCATGAAGATTGGCAAGTCGCGAGGACCGCTGCCGGTATCGAGTTCGGCGGGCAGGGCGATGTACGTCGAGAGCGCCATGAGTCCGGCCAGGCGTCGCCGGGCACGCAAGGCCGCATTAATGGCGATAGCGCCGCCCTGCGAGAACCCGGCAATGACAATACTGTCTGCCTCGATGCCGCGCTCAATCTCCTCGTCGATCAGGCGCTCGAGCAACGCGGTACTCTCCTGCACGCCCTTTGCGTCAGCCCGGCCCGCCGAGTCGAGACTCACAATGTCGTACCAGGCCCGCATCGTCATGCCGCCATTGATGGTCACGGGCCTCAGCGGCGCATGCGGAAACACGAAGCGCAGCGGCATCGTGGCCGGCAGCCGCAGTTCCGGCACGATCGGCTCGAAGTCGTGTCCGTCGGCACCCAGCCCGTGCAGCCAGATAACGCTGCCGACGGGATTGCCGCCCGTGGTGACCTCCACAGTCTCAGGTCGCTGCATGTCGTGACTCCCGGATTAACGAAGCGGCGCAGTTTAGCGCAAAAGGCTTCGCGAAAATGCGGCAACGGGGCCTTGACGATTTATGCGCATGAAGGTAAAGTTATGCGCATATTTATGCGAATCTCCGGATAGACGCCCATGCCCAATTCGACCGAAGACCAGGCGCTGCGCCGAAGCGCCATCGTCAGGCTGCTGCGACAGGGCCCGGCCCCGACGCAGCAGTCCGTGGTCGATGCGCTGAGAAAGCAGCGACTGGTTGCGACCCAGTCGAGTGTCAGCCGCGACCTCCGCGAACTCGGCGCCGTAAAGACAGCCCGTGGCTATGAGCTCAGCGAGACGGACGAGTCGCCCGATCAGCCAATGGCCGATATTGCGCCGCTGCTGCGCAAGATCCGACCCGCGGGTCCCAACCTGCTTGTTATCCGGACCGCGATCGGCGCGGCACAGCGCGTCGCGTTGGCGCTGGATCGCAGCGACTGGCCTGAAATGGTCGGCAATATCGGTGGCGACGACACCGTCTTCGTCGCCACCGAAACGGCGCTCGCGCAACGACAACTCATTGCGAGAATCGAGCGATCTGCTCGAATCTGACTTCCAGGAAACAGGACAAAACCATGAGTAAGGATCGGTCCCCCATCATTCTTGCGTTTTCCGGCGGTCTCGACACGTCGTTTTGCGTGCCGTGGCTGAAAGAGAACTACGGCAGGGATGTCATTACCGCCTGCGTTGACACGGGCGGCATCGATGCGGCGGCGGCGCGCTCGCTCGAAGAACGTTCGAGGGCTCTCGGCGCGATCGAGCACGTACTCATCGACGCCAGGCAGGAATTCTTCGACACCGTCATTCGATTTCTCATAGCGGGAAACGTCCTTCGCGGCCAGGCGTACCCGCTCTGCGTGGGAGCGGAACGCGGTCTGCAGGCACAGCGGCTGGCGAAGATCGCAACCCTGCGTGGCGCGACGACCGTCGCCCACGGTTGCACGGCTGCGGGAAACGACCAGGTGCGTTTCGAAGTGGCCTTGCGAACGCTCAATCCCGATCTGCAATCGCTGGCACCGGTGCGGGACAACAACTGGAAACGGGACGAGCAGCTGCAGTATCTGCAGAAGAACGACCTGCCGTTGCCGCCGCAGGGCTCCGGCTATTCGATCAATCGCGGGCTCTGGGGTATTACCATCGGCGGGCAGGAAACGCTGACGTCGGACAATACCCTGCCGGAGTCCGCCTGGGTTCTTTCTGCCGATGCCTTCAGTCGGCCACGGGAAATGACCCGGCACACGCTGGAATTTGCGGGCGGCGTGCCGGTCGCCCTCGACGGCGAGGCGCTCGGCCCGGTCGCGCTGATCGAAAAACTCGAGGTGCTGGCCGGCAGCTACGGCATCGGCCGCGGAATCCACCTGGGCGATACCGTGCTCGGCACCAAGGGGCGCGTGGCGTTCGAGGCGCCTGCGGCAATTACCCTGATCACGGCACATCGTGAACTGGAGAAGCTGGTGCTCAGTGCCCAGCAGGCACGGATCAAGGACAGCGTTGCCGCCACGTACGGCGACCTGGTTCACGAGGGCAAGCAGCTGGACCTCGCCTGTGACGATATCGAGGCACTGCTGGCATCGTCGCAAAAACGGGTGACCGGAACGGTGAAGTTCGCGCTGCGGCCCGGCCAGTTGTTTATCGAAGGGGTCAGTTCTCCCTATTCACTGCTTGCTGCCACCAGGGGCGTTTACGGCGAAGCCGCGGGCGAATGGACCGCGAGCGATGCGCTGGGGTTTGCGCGCATCCTTTCATTGACCGGATCACTGCAAACCCGTGCCGGGCTTCTTGGCGGCGCAACGTCGTGAAGAGCGCCGTCGTCGACAAGATAGCGTCCGTCGCTCAGCACAATGCCCTCGGCGCCGAGCTGCGGCTCTCCGCCGAAATCCCCTGTGAGGAAGGCGTGCTGATCGCCGCGAGGATTCTTAACAACAAGTCGCGCTACAACCAGCTCGAACTGACATCGGGACGCATGGCGACCGTCAATCAGGGCGACATCATCGTCGGCGCGCTCGGTCACCGCAAAGCGCTTCGCGGCTACTCCGGCCACCTGCCGACGGCATTGAAGCCTGGCGACACGATACAGATACTCAATATCGGAGGCGTGCTCGGCGTCTGTGACTCCGCGAATCCCGACGTGGGCCCACCCTTCGATTGCGAAGTCCTCGGCACGGTCCTCAGCTTTCCTTACCTCGGCGAACGAATTGGAATCCCGGCACGCGCGGGCGCCGCTACGCTGTCCGAAGACGAGCCCCTGATCACGAACGACGTCCCGGTCATTGCAATGGCGGGTACCTGTATGGATTCAGGGAAGACGGCGGCCGCCTGCGCGATCGTGGGCCGGCTCCGGCATCTGGGTTTTCGTGTTTCTGCCTGCAAGGCGACCGGCGTCTCGCTGCGCCGCGACGTGCTCGCGATGGAAGATGCCGGCGCATCCGAAACGATGATCTTCTCGGACTTCGGTATCGTTACCACGACCGCCAGCAATGGGCCCGCGCTCACGCGTGCCCTGTTGACCGGCCTGGCGAAAAAGCGCCCGGACGTGATCGTGCTTGAACTCGGTGACGGGCTGTTGGGCGCCTACGGCGTCGAGGCGATACTCTCGGACGCGGCCATTCGCACAGCTCTCACCGCCATCGTATTGTGCGCCAACGACCCTGTTTCAGCCTGGGGCGGCGCAAGAATTCTGCGCGAGCAATATGGCATAGAGCCGGCCGTGGTAAGCGGACCGGCAACGGACAACGACGTCGGTATTCAGCAGATCGACGAACGCCTGTCGCTGCCGGCCATCAACGCGCTCTCGCACGGCGTTGCGCTGGGCGACCACATTGCCGCGTTACTGACGAAGGAGAAGACATGAGTCGGGCGATCTCAGCGGTTGTGCTTGGTGCCAGCGGCTACGTCGGCGGCGAACTGCTGCGCCTTGTCGCGTCGCATCCGCGCTTTCAGCTCGCCGCCGCGGTATCCGACAGCCGCGCAGGCTCTGCGATTGGCGATACTTTCGGACACCTTTCGCAAGCCTTTCAGGACGCCGCCTTTGTCGCCCACGACGATTGGCTGGATACCGTCGAGCCCGGCAGCGCGCTTGCCCTGTTCTCGGCCGCACCGCATGGCGCATCCGCCGCGGTCATCGCCGGCGCCCTGGCGGCCTGCGAAGAGAAGAAGATCGAGGTACACGTAGTCGATTCGTCGGCCGATTTCCGTTACGCGCGACAGGACGAGTACGAGGCCGTCTACACCACCGCTCACGGCGCTCCAGAACTCCTCGACCAGTTTACCTGCGGCGTGCCGGAACACGTCGACGCCTCCGGCACCGCTCACGTCGGGCATCCGGGCTGTTTCGCGACCGCGACATTGCTTGCCGCCGTGCCACTGCTCGAGGCCGGACTGACCGAGGCGGAGCTCTTCGTCAGCGGCGTAACGGGCAGTACCGGATCCGGCAAGGTCCCGCAAGCCGGCACCCATCATCCGGAACGCAACAGCAATCTGTATGCCTACAAGCCGCTGACGCACCGGCATGCACCCGAAATGGCCGCACTGAGCAAGGCCGCAACCGGCCGCGAAACGCGCGTGCATTTTGTGCCGCACTCCGGCCCCTTCGCCCGCGGCATTCACATTACGTTGCAGGCCAGGGCGAAAACGCCGGTCAGTGAAGCCGGATTGCGCGACGTCTTCGAATCGGCGTATCGGGATTCACCCTTCATCGAAATCGTTCGCGGCACCCCCAGGCTCAAGAACGTGGTTGCCAGCAATTGCTGTCACATTGGCGTCGCCAGCGACGGCAATAGCGTCGTCGTCATGAGCGCAATCGACAACCTGGTCAAGGGCGCCGCGGGTGGCGCGATGCAGTGGATGAACCGGCTGTGGGACCTGCCCGAAACGAGCGGCCTGACCGCCCCGGCACCGGGATGGACCTGATGTCGATCATGCAGAACGAGGCGGCTCGGGACGACCCGCGCGTACGTGAAGCCCGCTTTACGATTCCGGTGTACGGGCAGCTGCCATTCGTTCCGGAACGCGCCAGTGGCTGCGATATATTCACCCGGGACGGGCGCCGAATTCTCGATCTCTACGGTGGGCACGCCGTGGCCGCACTGGGCTATGGTCACCCCGGTCTCGTCACGGCCCTGCAGGAGCAGAGCAGCAGACTCCTTTTCCAGAGCAACATGGTTGCCCTCGAGGTTCGGGCCAATGCGGCGGAAAACCTCGTGCGAGTGGCGCCGAAGGGTCTGGACCGCGTATTTTTCGTGAACTCGGGCGCGGAGGCCAACGAGAACGCGCTGCGCATGGCCTGCGTCGCGACGGGCCGCAAGAAGATCCTCGCCATTACGCAGGGCTTTCATGGGCGCACGGCGGCAGCGGCGGCCGTGACGTGGAACGCCGGGCAATGGTACGGCTTCCCTTCGAAACCTTTCGATGTCGACTTCATCCCGCGCGACGACTGTGAGGCGGCTCTCGACATGATCGACAGCGACATCGCCGCTGTTATCGTCGAACCGGTGCAGGGTGTGGCAGGCGCATACGATCTGTCGGAAAATTTCCTGTCAACGCTGCGCAAACAGACCCGGGCGCTCGGCACGATCCTCATTGCGGATGAAGTGCAGTCCGGCATGGGCCGCTGCGGACAGTTCTTCGGCGTACAGGTGCACGGCATCGAGCCGGACATTCTCACCAGCGCGAAATCGCTGGGCGCGGGTATCCCTTGCGGAGCGGTGCTGTGTACGCAGGAAATCGCGGCCAACTTCGGCCCGGGTTCGCTCGGTACCACGTTTGGCGGCGGACCGCTGGCGGCGGCCGCAATCGTAGCGACGATACAGGCAATCGAATCGGAGGGGCTGCTGCGAAACGTACGTGAGCGTGAGGCACAGATTCGTGAGCAGTGCGTCGTTGGTCCGGTAACGAAGATCCAGGGCATGGGTCTGCTGCTCGGCCTCGTCTGCGATCGTCCCGCCAGCGAAGTGCAGAGCGCGCTTCTCGAGCATGACATCCTCACGGGCACGAGCGGCGACGCCGAAGTCCTTCGAATACTGGCACCACTGGTACTCGAGTCAAAGCACGTCGATCATCTTGCACAGGCACTCAATTCGCTGGCACCGCTGGCCAGCTGACAGAACAACAACCCAAGGAAACCGCTGATGAAAGCGTTTAACGACCTCGCCGACTTTTCCAACGATGAGATCAAGGCTCTCGTAGCCCTCGCCGGCCGACTCGATCGACACCCGGAACCGGACGCGCTGAAGGGCAAAGTCCTGTCATTGCTGTTCCTGAGCCCCTCCCTGCGCACGCTTGCATCATTCCAGGCGGCGATGGTGCGGCTTGGCGGCGGCTCGTTCGTTATTTCGCCGGATATGTCGATTCACGGCCTGGAATCGCGCCCGGGAATTGTCATGGACGGCGCGGCAGCGGAACATATCCGCGAAGCCGTCCCGGTGATCGCCTCCTACGGCGATGCGATCGGTATTCGCGCATTTGCCGAACGCAAGAACATCGAACACGACATCGCCGAGACCGAGTTCACGGCACTGACCGACCTGATCGACACGCCCTATATCAACATGGAATCGGCGATGAATCATCCCTGCCAGAGCCTCGCCGACTGGAAGACCATGGACGACCTCGGCATTGCAGCAAATGGCGGCAAGTTCGTGCTGAGCTGGGCATACCATCCGAAAGCGCTGCCGCTTGCCGTGCCGGCGGCGACGCTGCACATGGCAGCGAAACGCGGCATGGACGTGACCGTACTGAGACCTGATGGTTTCGAACTGCCCGAGGCGTTGATGAAGAAGGCAGCCGCAGCCGCCGAAAGCTCCGGCGGGTCGATAACAGAAACCAGCGAGCGCAGTGAGGCCATGCAGGATGCGCACGTCATCTACGCCAAGTCCTGGTCCTCGACGCGCCACTACGGCGACAGGCTCGCCGACCAGAAGCTGCGCGAACAGCATATCGACTGGTGCGTTGACGAATCCTGGTTCGGCAACGCGAAACAAGACTGCCGCTTCATGCACTGCCTGCCGGTTCGCCGCGGTGTGGTCGTCGCCGATGCCATACTGGACGGTCCACGCAGCGTCGTCATCGCGGAAGCGCGCAATCGCATGCTCGCGCAAATGGCGGTGCTGCATCAGATGCTGGGGAACGGCCAGTGACCTCCAAGAAAGATCGGGCTATCGTCGTATCGGCCCTGAAGCACGCGGCGCCTTACATCCGCCTCTTCAAGAACAAGGTTTTCGTCATCAAGGCCGGCGGCGAGATCTTCCTGGATGCGGCCCGGACACGCACGTTCATGGAGCAGGTCGGCATCCTGCACCAGGTTGGAATCCGGGTCGTGCTGGTGCACGGCGGTGGCCCGCAGTCGAGCAAACTCGCGGCGGCCCTGGGCCTCGATACGAAATTCATCGAGGGCAGGCGCGTTACCGACGGCGCGTCGCTCGATGTGGCAACCATGGTCCTCAACGGACAGATCAATACGCGAATCCTGGCCACCTGCCGCGATCTGCAGATTCCTGCGGTGGGCATGAGCGGCGTCGATGCCGGGCTCATCCGCGCTCACCAGCGCCCGCCGGTCGAGCGCGACGGCCAGGACAGCGTCGATTATGGTTTCGTCGGCGACATTGATGCGGTCGATGCCGACGTGCTGAGAAAGCAGCTCGACAACGGTCTGATGCCCGTTATCAGTCCACTATCCTGCGACGAGTCGGGCACGCTGCTGAACATCAATGCCGATACCGTCGCCGCCGCGATCGCCGCAGAACTCAATGCGGAAAAGCTGCTGCTTGCCACCGGTGCCGCGGGAATACTCGAAGACATCGAGGATCCCCGCTCGCTCATCAGCTACATGGACCGCGCAGCGCTCAGGAAGCTCAAGGCCGCGGGCAGTCTCGCGGATGGCATGTTGCCAAAGGCCGCAGCAATCGATGCGGCGCTCGCCAACGGCGTGCAGCGCGTGCACGTCATTTCCTGCAAGCTTGCCGACAGCCTGCTGCTGGAAGTCTTCACGAACGAGGGAACGGGCACACTCGTGGTCGACGATATCGCCGCGCTCACGCCTGCCGAGCAGGGCGGTGGCTCGTGAGCAGGCTCTGGGAGAAGGGCCTGCCGCTGGACGAACGCGTGCTGCGCTATACGGCCGGCGAAGATCACCTGCTCGATGCGCGCCTTGTCCGCTACGACGTGCAGGGCTCGATCGCGCATGCGGAAATGCTCGCCAGCACAGGACTCATCAGCGCGGCAGATTCTGAGGACATTCGCCGGGGACTTCAGTCCTTGCTGACGAGTTTCGAGGCGGGCGAGTGGCAAATCGGACTCGAAGACGAGGACGTGCACACGGCGCTCGAGACGCGCCTGACGGCCGACATCGGCGACGCCGGCGCGAGACTGCATCTCGGGCGCTCACGAAACGACCAGGTACTGACGGCGCTGCGCCTGTACCTTCGCGATGCGACGCGCGATCTCGCCGGCCGCGTTGACGGGCTACGGCTGGCGCTCGAAACGCTGGCACAGCGTCAGGGTGAGATCGAACTGCCCGGCTATACCCACATGCAGCACGCCATGCCCTCGTCCGTGGCGCTGTGGTGCGGCGGCTTCGAGGAAGGACTGGCCGATGCGATCGAGGGGTTCAAGGCCCTGAACCGGCGCATCGACAAGAACCCATTGGGCAGTGCGGCCGGCTACGGAACGCCGGGGTTGCCGCTGGACCGCGACATGACGACGCGGGCGCTTGGATTTTCCGTTACGCAGTCTCCGGTCACATCCGTTCAGCTGTCGCGCGGCAAGGCCGAGAGCGCGCTGCTGTTCGAGATTACACTGCTGTTGCAGGACCTGGGCCGCATGGCCAGTGACCTGTTGATGTTCTATACGCAGGAATTCGCGTATGTCTCGCTCGCGGCCGAGGTCACCACGGGTTCATCGATCATGCCGCAAAAGCGCAATCCTGACGTTCTCGAACTGCTGCGCGCCTCGTCGGCAACGGCGCATGCCTGCCTCGACGAGTCGCTGATGATCACGGCAAAACTGCCATCCGGTTACCACCGCGACCTGCAGCGTCTCAAGTCGCCATTGTTCCGTTCGATCGACCTTGCCGTCGACAGCGTCGACATCATGGCCTACCTGTTGCAGGGTCTTCGTTTCCTTCCCGAGAACATCGAACTTGACGAGGGAATCTTCGCGACCGCCGAGGCATACAGGCTGGTGACGGAAGACGGCCTGCCGTTTCGTGATGCCTATCGGCAGGTCGCAAAACGCTACGCAAAATGAGGCGCTATTTTCACCACAGGCCTCTATAATCGCTGCATCGCAACCACGGGGCTCTGAAATGAAACGCTTTATTCTCGCGCTAGCCGCGATCTCGTTTGTTGGCCTGGCCACCGGCTGCGGTCAAAGCGGTCCGCTGTATCTGCCCGGCAATCCGAGCAAGCTCGAGACGCTGCCGCCCGCCCCCACAGACGGCGAGACGGACGAAGAAAAAGAAGACGAGGAAGCGGGCTAATGTCCTGTCGCAGCATTGCCTGCGATCGCAGCGACACAAACTTTCATAGCAGGCGCTGATGACCGATCTCGTCCTGATCGACGGGTCGTCCTACCTATACCGGGCGTTTCACGCGCTGCCGCCACTAAGTAATTCGGCGGGCGAACCGACCGGTGCCCTGCACGGCGTACTGACGATGATACTGAAACTCCTTCGCGAGGAGCAGCCGAAGCATGTAGCGGTCGTGTTCGACGCCCCGGGCAAGACCTTTCGCGATGAAATGTACCCGGATTACAAGGCCAATCGGCCACCGATGCCCGATGATCTTCGCGTGCAGGTCCAGCCGCTGCTGGATGCAGTCGAGGCGATGGGCCTGCCATTGCTCCGCGTTAGCGGCGTGGAAGCCGACGATGTTATTGGCACGCTTTGCGAGCAGGCGGCCTCGAAGGGAATGCATGTACTGGTATCGACCGGCGACAAGGACCTTGCACAGCTCGTGAGCGACAAGGTAACGCTGGTCAATACGATGAACGATACGCGGCTGGATCGTGACGGCGTAAAAGCCAGGTTCGATGTCTACCCTGAACAGATCGTCGACTACCTTGCCCTTGTCGGCGACAGTTCCGACAACATTCCGGGCGTACCGAAAGTCGGCGCAAAAACGGCGGCGAAATGGCTCAATCTTTACGACAGCGCGGACGGCATCGTGGAGCATGGTGATCAGATCAAGGGAGCGGTCGGCCAGAGCCTGCGGGACAGTGTCGAGCAACTGCGTCTGTCCCAGTCGCTGGCATCCATTCGCCGGGACCTCGATCTCGATCGGACGATAGAGGACCTTGTTGCCGCAGAGGCGGATACCGCGGCACTGCGCAAGCTCTACAGCCGTTTCGAGCTGCGCTCGCTGCTGCGGCTGCTGGACGAGGACGCCGACGTACCGGCGGCAGCAGCCGCGAGCGAGCGATGCGACTACGAAACGGTCCTTGGCCGGGACGCCCTCGAGCGCTGGCTCAAGAAGATCGACGCCGCCGAGCTGACGGCCTTCGATACCGAGACAAACAGCCTCGATTATATGGAGGCGGAGATCGTCGGCGTATCCCTGGCCGTAGGGGAAGGTGACGCCTGCTACGTGCCGCTTGCGCATGACTATCCCGGGGCGCCGGATCAGCTGCCGCGTGCCGAGGTGCTCGAAAAACTCGCGGGCTTCCTCAAGGACGAGAGCAAGAACAAGGTCGGCCATCACCTGAAATACGATGCTCACGTCCTGCGGCGTTACGGCATCGATCTTGCGGGAATGCGCTTCGATTCGATGCTGGAGTCCTACGTACTCAATAGTGTCGCCACGCGACACGACATGGACTCCGTTGCAAAGCACTACCTCGGCAAGGACACGATTCACTACGAAGATGTCGCCGGCAAGGGCGCAAAGCAACTGACGTTCAACCAGGTCGACCTGGAGACAGCGGCGCCCTACGCCGCCGAAGATGCCGACATAACGCTGCAATTGCACACCGCTCTCTGGCAACAGCTGGACGGGCTGCCGTCATTGAGAAGAATCTACGAAGAAATCGAGCAGCCGCTCGTACGCGTCCTTCTCGAAATGGAGGAGCTCGGCGTACTGGTCGATCGCAAGATGCTGACGCGGCAAAGCGGCGAGCTGGCGAAGAGCATGGCGAGGCTGGAGGAGAAGGCGCACGCGCTTGCCGGCGGTCCGTTCAACCTCGGCTCGCCGAAACAGCTGCAACAGATCCTTTTCGAGCAGCTTGAATTGCCGGTCATCAGAAAGACCCCGAAAGGACAACCGTCGACGGCCGAAGACGTGCTCGTCGAACTGGCCAGTGACTATGAATTGCCGGCGGTAATCATCGAGTATCGCAGCGTCAGCAAACTGAAGAGCACGTATACCGACAAACTGCCGCTGCAGATCAACAATCGCACCGGCCGTATCCATACCTCCTACCATCAGGCGGTTGCGGCAACCGGCCGGCTGTCGTCGACGGACCCCAATCTCCAGAATATTCCGATTCGCACGCCGGAGGGCCGCCGTATTCGCCAGGCTTTCATTGCACCGAAAGGCCAGGTCCTTCTCGCCGCCGACTATTCGCAGATCGAGTTGCGTATCATGGCGCACCTGTCCGCCGACGACGGCCTGTTGGCGGCCTTCGCCAACGATCTCGATGTCCACCGCGCGACCGCATCCGAGGTCTTCGAGGTGGCGCTGGAGGATGTGACGGCCGATCAACGCCGCTCGGCCAAGGCGATCAATTTCGGGCTGATGTACGGGATGTCGGCTTTCGGCCTCGCGAAACAGCTCGGTATCGCGCGTGGCGAGGCGCAGGCCTATGTCGATCTGTATTTCGATCGCTACCCGGGCGTGAAATCGTACATGGACAATATCCGGCAGACGGCCAGCGAACAGGGTTATGTAGAAACGGTGTTCGGCCGGCGACTGTACCTGCCGGAAATCAATGCCCGTAATGCGCAGCGCCGGCAGTACGCGGAGCGAAGCGCCATCAATGCGCCCATGCAGGGCACGGCCGCCGATATCATCAAGAAAGCCATGATAGCCGTCCATGACTGGCTCCAGGCGGAGCAAGCGGGCGCTCGCATGATCATGCAGGTGCACGATGAACTCGTGTTCGAGGTCGAGAAGAACAGGGTCGATGCAGTACGGGATCGCGTCGTCAGGATCATGAGCGCCGCCGCCCGTCTGTCGGTGCCACTGAAGGTGGACGTCGGGGTTGGATCCAACTGGGACGAGGCCCACTGAGACGACCCATCGGCCCTCACACTCCAACCGAGAACTGGACTCTTTCTAAACTAAATTTTCTTTTTTTTCAGGCGTTTACCAAAGATCGGGAACTGATTTCGGGATTCCTGCTCTAAATTTCCGAGTGCATAAGTCACTTGCCTGCTAACTCCCTTGTGCAGGCTTGCGGTCGGTGACCCCAAACCGGCTGCGCATACTTGCCCCGGAGTGCCTCTGCAAAGGAGGTGCTTCGGGGCTTTCTTATTTGTTGTTCTGCGGCGTGTCCGAGGATAGATGCAGGAATTCCTCGAGCCTGGTTCGCGCCTCATCCTCGCCGAGCCGGCTGAGTGCGGAGAAATGCTGCACGGTGGCCGCGCCCCCCAGGTCACGACGTACCTCCAGCAAGGCTTTGGCGGCCTGGCCTCGCTTCAGCTTGTCTGTCTTGGTGAGCAGGATGTGGGTCGGCAGGCCGACGGCGCCAGCGAACTGCAGCATCTGGCGGTCGTAGGCGGTGAGCAGGCGGCGGATGTCGACGATCAGAAACAGGCCGCGCAGGCTCTGTCGAGTCTCGAAGTAATCGGCCATGAGCTCGGCCCAGTGGTCGCGCATCTTGTCGGCGACCTTCGCAAAGCCATAGCCGGGCAGGTCCACCAGGCGCCGGTCTTCGCCCAGGCTGAAAAAGTTCACCAGGCGGGTACGGCCAGGCGTCTTGCTGGTCCGCGCGAATTGCCTGCGATTGACAATAATATTGATCGCGCTGGACTTGCCGGCATTCGAGCGGCCCGCAAAAGCCACCTCGATCCCGGTGTCCGGCACGAACTGGCCGGGCGCGTCGGCGCTCTTGAGAAATCCGGCTTCCGGGTAGAGTGACATGGGGGTACGCCCTCAAGATTGTGTGTATAATTCGGGCGCTGAGTGAGGAGCCGGGGTCCAAGTCTGACCGGTTCAGGGCCGCGCAGCAAGGCGCCCAGAAGCCTTTCTGTCCTGCGTCGCTGCTGCTGGAAGGTGCTCAGACCGCCCGCAGGAAACTGATAGAGAAAAATGACATCCAGACAGGCGATCGCTGCGGCGCTCGCCGAGGAAGTAACGGTTGGACAATATGAAGAACATGCTCGTGTTTACTTTCGCGCTTTCCTGGCTCGCGCTGGCAACGATGACCGCACAGGCGGAAAGCCTGGTAGAGGGCTCCGTCGAGGCGGGCAAAGCCAAGTCGCTGACCTGTGGCGCCTGTCATGGGGCCGAAGGCAACAGCGCCAACGCCCTGTGGCCGAATCTCGCTGGCCAGAATGCGCCCTATCTCCAGGCCCAGCTGATGGCATTCAAAAGCGGACTGCGCAAGAACGCGCTGATGTCGAGCCAGGCGATGCTGCTGAGCGACGAGGATATGGCTGATCTGGCGGTCTACTACGAGAGCCTCCCCAACGCCGTGCAGTCGATCGCCGACGAGAAACTCCTCGTCACTGGCGAGGCACTGTACCGCGGCGGCGACAAGGATAAAGGCGTGGCGGCGTGCCTCGCCTGCCACGGGCCAACCGGGCGTGGCAATCCGGCCGCCAAGTATCCCGTGCTCAAGGGACAGCATGCGGCGTATACCGCGTTGCAGCTCAATGCCTACGCGGACGGTACGCGACTCGGTACGGCCAAGGTCCACATCATGGGTGACATCGCGTCACGTCTCGATCCCGAAGACATCAAGGCGCTTGCATCCTACGTGCAAGGGCTGAAGTAACTCTCACTATCACCTGGTTCGGAAGTCTCTATGAAACACCATAAGTGGATTGCGCCTCTGCTTCTCGTAGCCGCGACCCTGGCCTTGTTCTCCTGCAGCAAGGAACAGCCGCCCGCAACGCCCAGCGAAGATCCGGCCGTTGTGTCCGGGCAAGCAGCCGACGAAACCGCGTCTGAAACGGCGGAAGCCGCCGAGGAAGCGACAACAGAAACACTCGAAGTCGTCGAGGAATCCGCTGCCGAAACCGAGCCGGCCGACGAGACCCTGGTGCTTGCGCTCGCCGAGCCTCCGGCTGCCGCGCGCGAATGGAAATACAAGGAAGGTGAGCACTATGTGCGCATGGTGCCGACCCAGCCGACCGTGGGTGGCGCAGACAAGATCGAGGTTGCCGAATTCTTCTGGTACGGCTGCCCTCACTGCTACGACATGGAGCCGTACATCAACAAGTGGGCGGAGGGGAAGGATCCGGGCGTTCGTTTTGTAAGAGTCCCGGCGACCTGGAACTCGCTGGTACGACTGCACGCGCAGCTCTATTACACGGAAGAAGCCCTGGTTCGCAACAACGTCATCAAGGATCCGGCGGGTTTTCGCGAGGCGGTATTCCAGGAATACCATCGCCGCGGTAATCGCATGACCTCCGACGTTGCAATTCAGAAAATATTTGCACGCTTTGGCGTCACCGAGGAGCAGTTCCGGAGCACCTGGAATTCCTTCGAGGTCAACCAGAAGCTGCGTGTCGCCGACGACCTGTCGCGCCGATACAGCATCTCGTCGGTTCCTGCGATCGTCGTCAACGGCAAGTACCGTACCGGCGCGGGAGAAGCCGGCAGCTATCCCAAACTCATGGAACTGATCGACGAGCTGGTAGCTCGGGAAGGACTTCGCTAGCCCGTAACATGGGCCTGTCCTAGCCGCTGTCTTCGGCGATCAGTTTCAGCACGCCCTCTTTGTCTCGTCGCCAGTAGAGGCGCTTCGTTATTACCACCGTCCTGTCGAGCTCCCTCGTCGACATCCGAAATCGGCTCAGGTAGGTGTCTTGCTCGACGGGATCCGCCAGCAGCAGCAAGTCCTCGGCGGCTACGGACTGAATGCGACGCGGCGGTAAGGTCTCCGCCTGAAATGCAATCCAGTCCGACCGGCTCATGTCCCAGTGACGAAAGTCATCGTCATACAGCGACAGGAAAGCATGAAGGTCGCCTCGCTGACGGCTTTCCAGCCAGCGCCTGACCGCTCCCTCGAGTTCTTGTCGCAGCGTCTCCACCTGGCTCGCCGTCCGCCACGACATAGTGCGAGTGATGATCACCGGCGTCACGTTCGGCTGAAAATAAGACTCGAGCTCGACGAGAACGTCGTTTGGCAATGCAATGCAGCCGTCGGTATCCAGGCGCGGTCTCTGGCCACCGCGACGATCGACACCATGCACCCAGATGCCGTCACCGCTCCGTTGACGGCGTCGGTCGAGGGCGTTGGGATAGTCCAGCGTAAAGGCCGTGTAGCCGTATTTTTCGTGCATCCGCTCGGTGTCCAGCTGGTCGGTCACGAAGTAGATGCCGAGCGGCGTCTTGCGATCGCCGTCTGTTTGTTTGCCGTCGCCGTTCTCACCGATCGACATGAAGCTGTCGCCGTTCTCACGGACGCTTCCTCCGCCAGCATGGTCGAAGCGGTGAAATCGTGCCGTCGAAGTCTCGGCAACGAACACCGCGCTGGCGGATTCGGGCAAGCGAATGAGGTAGGCGGGCAGCCGGTCCTCGGCAAGCGCCGGCGCGAAGCCATGGATCAGCAACAGCAAGCAACTCAGTACACAGCGCATCGCCTGATATTACAGCGTTGCCGTGGCCATGCTAGAGTCTCACCAGGCCCACAGGCGTCCGAGGTATTGCCGTGAAGCGTCTTTCTATCATACTGATCTTTATGTCGATCGCGTCCGCGTCTTCGGCAGAATCGGCCAACGAAGCGTTCGAGAATCTCGCCAACGAGTATCTCGGCGACCTGGGCAATTTCTCACCGGTCAATGCGACGCTGCTGGGTGACCACGCGGCCGACGGGCAGCTCGATCGGGTCGATAGCGCCTCTCGAAACGAAGTCAGAACCTTGCTCAATGACTACCTCAAGGCGCTGCGAGGGATCGATCGCGAGCAGCTCTCGCGTGCCAACCAGGTCGATGCCGAACTGCTGTCGCACAAGCTCGAATCGAGCCTGTGGTTGCTTGATGTGTTTCAGGAATGGGCCTGGAATCCACTCTACTATGTCAACATCGCGGGTAGCGGAATCTACGGACTGGTCGCGCGCGATTTCGCGCCGATCGAGGCACGGCTGCTCAACGTCGCCTCGCGTCTCGAGCAAATGCCGCGTTTTCTAGCACAGGCGAGAGCGTCCATCGAACTGGCGCGCGTGCCGAAGATTCACGCCGAGACCGCGGTACAGCAAAACCCGGGGCTGCTATCTATCATCGACGCGATGGTTATACCGGCGATGCATGTGCTGTCTGCCGAACAGCAGCAAAGACTGAACGCCGCCATCGAGACCGCAAAGAACGCGATCGCCGATCAGCAAACCTGGCTCGAGGAGACACTGTTGCCACAGGCGAGCGGTGACTTTCGCATAGGCGCCGCCCTGTACGACGTCAAGCTTGCCTTTGCACTTGACTCGCCGATGAGCCGCCGCCAGATTACGGCCCGCGCGGAGCAGGAATACGATACGGTCCGAAAGGAGATGTATGCGGTTGCCAAGACCATTTACCTGGCAAAACATCCGTTCACCACGTTTCCGGACAAACCGGACGAGGCCTACAAGCAGGCGATTATCCGCGCGGCACTGGAGGAAGCTTACAGGAAGCTGCCTCCCCCTGATGGCATCGTGGAGGTGGCAAGGGAGCAACTGCAGCAGGCCATCGACTTTGTCGTCGAACACAACATCGTGACGATGCCCGATGATCCCGTCGAGATCATCATCATGCCGGAGTTTCAGCGCGGCGTGACGGTAGCCTACCTGGATCCGCCCGGGCCACTCGACAAGGGGCAGTCCGCTTTTTACGCAATCGCACCACTGCCCGATGACTGGACCGATCAACAGGTCGAGTCGTTTCTGCGCGAATACAACATGCTGTCCATGCAGGACCTGACCATTCACGAGGGAGTACCCGGGCACTATCTGCAGCTTGCGCTCAGCAGTCGCTACCCGTCGGCGCTTCGAAGCGTGCTGTGGTCCGGGCCCTTTGTCGAGGGGTGGGGCGTGTACGCCGAACAGATGATGATCGCCGAGGGTTATATGAATGGCGACCCGCTGATGAAGCTGATCAATCTGAAGTGGTATTTACGGGCCGTTACGAACGCGATTATCGACTCGGCCATTCATGTCGACGGCATGACGCGGGAGGCCGCCATGAAACTGATGGTCGAGGGCGGCTTCCAGGAGGAACGGGAGGCAGCCGGCAAGTGGGTAAGAGCGCAGCTGTCATCGGCACAGCTGTCGACCTATTTCGTCGGCTACCAGGAGCACCTCGAGCTGCGCGCGGCCATGGAGAAACACTGGGGCGAAGAGTTCACACTGCGCCGCTATCACGACCAGGTGCTGTCCTATGGGTCGCCGCCGGTACGTTTTGTACGCGCGCTGATGCTGGACGAGCCGATCCCGCGCCGGGAGAAGTAGCAGCTCCTTATTCAAAATGGTTATAAATGCTGCGCCTTCTGCGGCGGCATTTGCTGCAACGAATCGGTGTGGCGCTGCATCTAATAGCGCATGAGTCTGACTGACCTGAGCACGCGGCACTGGCCGTCTGTTGCCGTCGCCGTGGCGCTGGTCGCATTGTTCGGTCTCACGTCCATCGCGACCCTGCCTATTCAGCTGTTACCGACCATCGAGGAGCCGCAGATCTCGGTGGCGAATTTCTGGCGAGCCGCCGCGCCCGAGGAGATGGAAGCCAACATCATCGAACCTCAGGAAAACGTTCTCGCCAATACGCCGGGACTGACTGACATCAACTCGTTCATCGGCCGCGGCTCGGGTTTCGTCAACCTCACCTTCGCGGTCGGCACCGATATCCAGACCGCAAAGCTGGACGTCATCAACAACCTGAACCAGGCCCCGCCGCGCCCGAACGACGCTCTCGAACCACAGGTAAACGCCGGCGGTGGACAGCAGACGCCGGGTGCCGCTTCGCTCCTGGTCCGGGTGCTGCCGGAAAATCCGAACAAGGCGCTATCCAGTTACCAGAAGCTGATCGAAGACAAGGTACAGCCGAGGCTCGCCCGCATCCCGGGTGTTTCTCAGGTTTTTCTCGCGGGCGAACAGCCGCGCGAGCTGCACATCACCTTCGACTCCTATCGTGCGGCCGCGCTTGGCGTCCAGGTCGACGACATCATCGCCACAGTTTCCCGGGCAACGGATACCTCCGGCGGTTTTGCCGACGTCGGTCGCCGCCAGTACACGGTGAGATTCCTCGGCCAGTTCGAGCCGGACGCGTTGAACGAGCTGATCGTCGGCTGGAGCGACGAGCGGCCCATCTACCTGAACGAAGTTGCCGATGTCGAAATCGTTCCCCGCAAGCAGGACGGATTCACGTTGCGAAACGGCTATCCGGCCTACTACATCACGGTGCAGCGCGAGTACGACGCCAATACGGTTTCTATCCTCGACGGGATAAACGAGGCCATTCGCGAACTCAATGATGGACCGCTCGCCGATGCGGGCCTTGCGATCGACCTGAGTTTTGACGCATCGGTTCACATTCGCCGGGCCATTTCCCTGGTGCGGAGCAATCTCGGCATCGGCCTGCTATTGGCGATCGGCGTTCTGTACTTCCTCATGCGTAACCGGCGAGCCACGTTTCTCGTGACGGCAACGGTGCCGTTGTCGGTACTCGTTGCCTTCGTCGCCCTGCGCCTGTTCGACAAATCGCTCAACGTCATCTCGCTGGCCGGCCTCGCTTTCTCGGTCGGCCTCGTAATGGACGCGGCGATCGTTACCCTGGAAAATATCGTTCGCTGCCGGCAACAGGGACTCGCGAAGAGCGAAGCGATCGCTACCGGAACGCGCGAGATCACCGGGGCACTGTTCGCGTCCACCGTCACCAGCGTCGCTATCTTCGTGCCCGTTCTGTTCATGGAGGGCATGGAGGGCCAGTTGTTTCAGGACCTGGCACTCACAATCGCCGTGGCGGTATCCGCGTCATTCTTCATCGCGATAACGGTGCTCCCGGTCGCGGCGTCTTTCCTTTTGAAACAGGACAGTCGCGATCCCTGCGAGCACTGGTGGGAATACATCAGCCAGCTCGTCATGCGCCTTACCCGAACGCCCGCCATGTGCCGTACCTGGATCGTAGCTATCCTCGGTGCTTCCTTGCTTGTCGTCGTTCTGCTCGTTCCAAAGGCCAACCTGCTGCCCCAGGCGCCATCCGACTCGCTCAACGCGTTTTTCGCCATGCCGCCAGGCGGTACGGTCGAAATGGTGGAAACCGAAATTGCTGGCGTCGTCGTGGAGCGTCTGAAGCCCTACATGGAGCATCGGCAGCAGCCTTATATCCGCGGCTACAACCTGTCCTCCTTCGGCTCCTTCAACGCGCTGTTCGTCTACCCCCAGGATCCCTCGCGTATCGAGGAGATGATCAATATCGTTCGCGACGAAGTACTGATCGACTTGCCGGATACGCAGGCATTTGTACAACGTTCCTCGCTGCTCAACTTTGGTTTCGACGGCGGGCGCAGCATTAACGTCGACTTCCAGGGTCCGGATATCAACGCGTTGTCGGACGCAGCGATGTCGGCCATGCCTGTGATCATCGAGGTCATTCCCGGTGCCCAGGTACGTCCCATCCCGGGCCTGGCAATCGCGGAGCCGGAGCTGCAGCTCGTCCCGAATGACCGGCGCATTACCGCAGCGGGCATGGACCGCGCCAGCGTAGCGAACATCGTGCGCGCCTTGACGAGCGGCACCTTTGTCGGCGAGTACTTCGACGGCAACGACCGCATGGACATGATCCTCAAAGGCCCTACCTGGCGTTCGCCCGAGGAGCTGGCCGCGATACCGATTGCGACACCACTTGCAGGAATCCAGAGTATCGGCGAACTGACGGATATCCAGAGAACCGTGGGCCCGACGCAGCTGTTGCGCGTCGGCGGTCAGCGCACGATTACGCTTGCGGTGACGCCGCCGGAGGAAATGACCGTACAGGAAGCGCTTGGCCTGCTTCGCGATACGGTTGGCCCGCGGCTCCAGGCCACGATGCCGGACGACGTGAGTATCGCCTATCGTGGCACTGCGGACAGGCTCGAAGCTGCCTTCCTGACGATGAAGGTGAACCTGGCTATTGCCGCGATCGTTCTCTTGCTGATTCTGGCGGCCATGTTCCGCTCGATCGGGGACGCGCTGATCGTAATACTGTCGATGCCATTGGCCGTCGCCGGCGGCGTTGTCGCCTTGCGTATGCTGAACCTGTTTACGACACAGGCCATGGACCTGCTGACGACGATCGGATTCCTGATACTGCTGGGGCTCGTCGTCAACAACGCGATCCTGCTCGTCATGCAGACGCGATCGGGACAACGAAAGGGCCTCGAGCGCAGCGAAGCCGTTGCCGATGCGGTCAGGGTGAGGGCAAGACCCATCTACATGAGCACGCTTACCAGTATCTTCGGGATGTTGCCACTGATGCTGGTGCCCGGCGTCGGCTCCCAGATCTACCGGGGACTCGCCACGGTAATCATCGGCGGCATGTTCGTCAGCGCCATTTTCACACTCATATTGATGCCGAGCATACTGAAGCTGCCAGCCCTGCGACTGGGCGGCATGCTGGTCAACAACAAGGACTCGGCCGCCGCCAAGGGGGTAACCGTCGATGCGTAGATTCGTTGCTTTTGTTGCTGTAGCCGCCTTGCTCTTGTCCGTCGACGCCCTTGCGCAGCAGGCTGCGGCACAGGTCGTCCAGGTCGCGCGCGTGGAGAGAGCCGAAATCGCGCCGACCGTTGCCGTGCCGGGCACGATCTACAGCCGCAATGATGTCCAGGTCACGGCCGGCGTACCCGGTCAGCTGCTCATGGTTGCCGAGCCTGGTACGGCCCTTAGAAGCGGCGCACTCGTGGCCGCGATCGACAAGCAGCCACTCGTTCTGCAACGGGATGAGCAGGAGGCATTGCTGGCGCGCGCGGAGATCGGCATCAGGCAGCTGGAAAGCCAGCTTCGGCGTCAGCGCGAACTGGCCGGCTCGAACCTGGTGTCGGAATTTGAACTGGAACAGACCCAGGCCAGCAGGGACCTGGCAATCAGCGACGCCAATATCACCCGGGTCCGAATTCGCCAGATCGACGACCAGATTCGCCGGGCTGACATTCGGGCTCCGTTTTCCGGCGTCGTGATAAGTCGCCTGCGACGCGCCGGGGAGGATGTGTCGAGAGGCGAAATTCTCGCCCGGATGACGGATCTCGAGAACATGGAGGTCCGCGCATTCGTGCCGCTCAAGCACCTTCCGCGGACCGTCGCCGGAGACCCTATCCAGGTATTTGCGACCGAGGCGATGCATACGGGCCGTATCCGAATTCTCGTACCAACCGGCGATCTGCGGTCGCAGACCTTCGAGGCCCGAATCGATCTGCCGGCGTCGGCCGCGGCTGCCTGGACCGTAGGACAACTGGTGAGCGTCGCGGTACCCATCCGCGCAAGAGCCTCGACGATTGCCATCCCCCGCGATGCCCTGGTGCTCCGTCAGAACGGATCCTTTGTTTTTCGTATCAGTGATGAAAACAAGGCCGAAAAAATACCGGTCACGATCGGCGACTCGGCCGGGGAGCTTGTCGCGATTGAGGGGGCTCTCGCCGAAGGCGACCGCGTCGCGATTCGAGGCGCCGAAAACCTTCAGGAAGGCGCCGACGTCAAGATAATGCTGTCGGAGAAAGCGCGCAACGGCACGACCACGGAGAGCTGAAGCCCGTTCTTTCTTGCGTTACTTGACCCGCACGATGCGAATGCGGCTCTTGCTGCCGTCCGGCTGCATCTTGTAGCCAAAGAAGTCCTTGCTAATCGTAACCTCGAAGTCACACTCCCTGTAGCGCAACTTCTTGTCACTGGACTGCTTCCAGACCTGGCCATTGTCGAACACGAAGTAGTACTTCTTGCGCGAGTCTTTCTCGCAGCTCGTCACTCTTGCTCGTACGACTATTTCTTCCTCCGCATCGCGGACCGCCTTCGGTCGTGTCTCGTCAGCAAGGTCATCCAGCGTCTTTACACTTGCCGGGGTCGGCTCCGTCGCTGCCGCTGTCGCAGGCGCTGTGGAAGGCTGTTCGACGTCGCCGGGATCCTCGTGAACAGTCGCATGCAGGGCCGGCGGCTTGCGACCAGCGAGCTGGTCATAGCAGGCCAGGCGCTCACTTGACGATTCGATCGCGACGCAGCTGCGCAGGTCGTCCGGGTTCGACTCGTTGGCTCGCGACGATGCCGTGAAAGCGAATGCGACAACGAGAACGAGCATTGCCCCGGTTTCGCCCCTGCTGTTTCTGATCATCGTGCATCTCCCCGTCAAAGTTGAACGCCGCCCTGCTCCAGCTGCTCTCGCAATGGCCGTAACTGCTTCTCGAATTTCTTCCATCGTCCGACCGAGCGGGTGTGTGTCTTCTCCCTTACCTGCACGGAACTCGCGGTCGCGACCGGCGCCGCGTTCCGGTCGAAATCCAGACAGGCGTCCTCGAACTCCAGGCCCAGCGCCTGCAGCAGGCGGCGAGTCTGCGCCTCCGTGTCGGAGACAAGGTCCTCATAGTTGACTTCGACCAGCCTTGACCCGAGCAGACTGCGCCAGTGCCTGCTCAACCTGTCGTAGGCGAGATAATATCGTGCGAGGTCGTCCAGTGAATAGGCGAAGCGAAAGAACGACTGCTTGTACGCCGCAAAGCAGGCGTCCATCGGGTTTCTTCGCAAGTGCACGATCCTTGCATCGGGCCATGCCTTTGCGATAAATCCGAGATAGAGGACGTTTTCAGGCAGCTTCTCCACGAAGTAAGGTTCGTCGCCGAGCCTGTGCGACACAGCCTCGAGGTAGGCCTCGGCGATCGTCTCGGGATCGCGGCGTGCGGCAGCGCTTATCTGCTCGGGCGTAATGCCGATCTGGTTGCCCGCCCTGCTGCCGTCGCGCAAGACCATCTGCAGCAGTTGCGACTCACCGGCGCTCTGCACTCGCGAGTGGCTGGACAGGATGCGGTCCGTCAGGGTCGTGCCGGTTCTCGGCAGGCCGACGACAAAGACAGGTACTTTTTCACTGGTGCCGGTCGCCGGCCCATCACGCAGCCATTCGGCCGAGCAGGTCTCTATGATGGCGTCCATCAGGCGTACATCGTCGTCAACATCGTAGGGCGCAATCGATTTGACGGCATCACCACCCTTCTTGTAGTAACGAAAGGCTTCCTCCCAACGGCCAAGGTCCTCGTACTCTTTGCCCAGCGCGTAGTACAGGTATATGTTCTTGCCCGGCGCGTCGTCACCCTTGTCGAGAATCTTGAGCATTGTCCGGATATGCCTGTCGTCACGGGCGGTGCCGAGTTGCGACAGTTCGTAATGAGTTTGCTGGTGCTTCGGGTGTCGTTTCAGCAATTGTCGATAGATGGACTTTGCAGAGGCGACGTCCCCAAGGTACACGGCGCAGGCCGCTTTGTGAGCCTGGAACACCTCGACATCCGGCTGCAGTTCACAGGCCCGTACATACAGCGGCCATGCCCGTTCATAGTGGCCCATGGCGAAGTACGCCTGCCCCGCCATGTCGAGATACGCGGGGCTGGTATCCAGCTCTTTTTCGTAGCGTCCGAGCAGATCCCGGGCCTCGGCATAGCGATTCAGCAACAGACTCTGGCTGGCCAGTTCAATCGCGGCATCGTAGCGCGCCGGATTGCGCGACAGCGCCTCGGCGAATTGTTCCGCGGCGGCCTCGCCGCGACGCGCCGCTTTGTGTACGAGTCCCATCAGGAAGGGCCCGTCGGCGTCATGCGGTGCGAGGCGATTGATCTCCATCGCGCAGGACGCGACCCGCGCCCAGTCCCGCGCCGCCACCGCCTGACGTGCAGAGTTGCCAAGCTGTTCGGTTAAGGAAGCCAATGCGTTCCTATGGGCATGCAATTCCTGCAGCCTCGAGCTGCATTCGCAAGGGCTCCAGTTGTTTCGCGTAGCGCTTCCAGCGTTCGACGGAACCGGTGTGCACCTTCTGCCGAACCTGCACCGAACTGGCGGTCGCCGATGGTGCGGCGTTCTTCTCGAAGTTCAGGCAGGCTTCTTCGAAACCCAGGCCGAGGCGATCCAGCAATTGCCTTGTTTGCGCCTCCTGGTCGGAAACCAGCGTTTCATACTGCACTTCCACCAGCCGGCTGCCGAGCAGTTCTCTCCAGTGCTGCAGCAAGCGGTCGTAGGCGATGTAGTAGCGCGCCAGCGTGTCCAGGTTGTAGGAATACTTGTAGGCCCAGGTGAATATCTGCTTGTACATCGAGAAGCAGGCGTCCATCGGGTGCCGTTTCATCAACACGACTGGTCTGCCGGGCCAGGCTTTCGCGATGAAGCCCAGGTAAAGCACGTTGAAAGGAAGCTTGTCGATGAAGATCGGCTCGTCTTTCAAGCGATATGAAATCGCGTCGAGATAGCCGTCCCGTATTGACGTGATGTCTTTGCCGGCCGCCGCTTCGATGATTGCCGGATTCATTTTTTCGACGGTCTCGATTCCGCTCTCACGCCGCATGACCATTTGTATGAATTCGGTCTCGCCGACGCTCTGGACCTGCGAGTGACTGGCGATGATGCGCTCAGTCAGCGTCGTACCGGTGCGGGGCAGGCCGACGATAAACAGCGGTGTCTTGTCGGCCGTTGCCGGCGTCGTCGCGGACTTGAGCCAGGATGCGTTGCAGACCTCGATGATCCTGTCGATGATCGCGATGTCATCATTGACGTCGTAGTTGGAAATGCCGCCAACGGCGTCCCCGCCCTGCCGGTAGTAGTCGAACGCTTTGTCCCACTGCTGCAGGTCCTCATACTCTTTGCCGAGCGCGTAATAGAGAAATATGTTGCGATCCGGCGCCAGCTTCGTCGTTCTGAGAACGTTCTCCATTTGCTCGATATGGCTGGCGTCTTTTGCACGCTCCAGTCGCGCCAGGAGATAGTGGTTGCGTTGATGATTCGGGTTTTCCGCAAGAAGCTTCTGATAGATTTCTTTCGCGGCGGCGATCTCGCCCACGTGCACGCCGCAGGCCGCCTTGTTGGACTGGAACAGTGCAATCTCGGGCTGCAGCTCGCAGGCCCTGACGTAGAGCGGCCAGGCCCTCTCCGGCAGGCCGATCTCGGTATACAGGGTGCCGGCCATGTCCAGGTATTTCGGGCTGTTGCCGAGTGCGCCCTCGTATTTGCTTAATAATGCCTCGACTTCCGCATTGCGGCGAGAAATTGACAGCTGGCCCGCCAGCTCGATTGCCGCATCGTAACGGCGCTCATCGAGGCGCAACGCGGATTCGAATGCAGCGATCGCCTTCTTGGGGTGCTGGCCTGCATTCTCGACAAGGCCCATCAGGAAATAGCCCTCGGGCTCGTCCTTCGAGCGACTCAGGATGCCTCTTGCACAAACATCCACTGTCGACCAGTCCTGAATTGCCAGCGCTTTCCGGCCGGCCATGCTGAGGTTCGAGATTTCCGCATTCATCGCGGTAATCTGACACTGTTCGGTCCATGAATCAATTGGCGCTATACTGCGTCGCGACATTCACCAATCAGCGGACTTCAGCATGGAAAAACCAGACGCAGCATCCATCGGCAAGAGCTGGGATGCGTTCTGGCATGGCAGCGGCGACTCGGGGGCATTCGCAAGCGGCGGTGTTTCCCACCCGGCCATTGCACGCTTCTGGAACAGCTTCTTCCTCTCTGTCAAGGAAGCCTACGACGCGCCGACGTTCATCGACATTGCAACGGGTAACGGTGCGCTGATTGAACAGGCGCTCACTGTCCTCGGCAATGAAACCGGCGCCTATACCTGCGTCGACGTTTCCGCCGCAGCGATCGACAATGTGAAACGACGATTTCCGCGCGTGACCGGTATCGTGGCTGATGCCGCGTCGATCCCGCTCGGCGACGGCGAGTTCGATATCGTCAGCAGTCAATTCGGTGTCGAGTACGCGGGCGCGGCGGCTTTCGGCGAGGCGGCGAGACTGGTCGCGCCCGGCGGGCAGCTGGCCCTGATGCTGCATGTCGAGGGCGGCAGCATTCACAAGGAATGCGCCGACAGTCTTGCGGCCATCGAGCGCCTGCAGCAGTCGGGATTCGTGCCATTATCGATCGAGCTTTTCAAGACGGGTTTTGCCGCCGTGCGTGGAGCCGACCGGGCGCCCTACGACGCGGCAGGTGCGAAGCTCGCGCCGGCGATCGAGACGGCCGAGGCAATCATGGCGGAGTACGGCGAGGATGTGGCCGGAGAGACGATCGCACGTCTGTATGGCGACGTCGGCCAGATACACGGCAATATGCCTAACTACGATCCCGACGAGGTGCTTGGCTGGCTCGGCACGATGGACGCCGAACTCGATGCCTACAAGGGGCGCATGACGTCGATGCTCAACGCCTCTGTCTCGCACCCCGCCTTCGACACGTTGCGTGGCGATCTCATCGCGGCGGGCCTTACGCCGACAACCGCCGCGCCTCTGGGCGCAAATGACGGGGACCTGCCGCTGGCCTGGGTGCTGGTGGCGAAACGCTAGGGTGCAAGCTTCGGGCCCTGCTGCCACAGCACACTCAATCGGTTTCTCCGTTCCATTTAATTCGGGCAAAAAAGAAGGGCCGCTAATGCGGCCCTTCCCTTTACTGCTGTCAGACCAGGTCTGACTTATTCGAACGTCTGCGTTACGCGAACGTAGTAACCACGACCGAACAGGCGATACGTAGAGGGATCCGTGTTGGCATTGAATCCGGTATCGATGTAAGGCGGCTCTTCGTCCGTGATGTTCGTGAAGCCGGCGGCGATATTCGTGCCGGTTTGCTCGAACGTGTAGTTCACAACGATGTCATGGTAGAGCAGGGAGTCAATTTTCTGAATGTACTCGCCATTCGGTCCATTGTTGCTCGGGTCTCCGTCGCTGTCACAGTTACAGAAAGTATCTGCGTCCAGGGCGCTGATGTACTCGCCCAGGTAGCCGATCGACAGGTCACCACGCGCCCACTGCAGCGAGTAGTTGAACTTGTCGCCAGCGTAAGCGCCGCCATCTTCGGCCGTCGGGTCGGTGTAACGACCGGACAGATCGATTTCAGCATCGCCTGGCTTGGCAACCTTGGTGCGCTCGAGCAGGTGAGACCAGAGCAGCGAAGCTTCCCAGCTACCCATGTCCGTATCCATCGCCCAGCGAACCTCGGTATCGACACCCTTGGCGCCCTGGTCCGCAACGTTGATGCTACCGTCAATAATGTTATTGATCGTGTAGTTCGGGTTACGGGTAATCAGTGCACACGACGCGGCGTTCTGGTTCACGTAGCAATCGGTCAACGTGAAGTCGACGCCCAGCGAGCTGATGCCGTCCTCGATCTGAACCGACCAGTAGTCGACGATGACCGTCGTGTCGCTCTCACCGAATTCCGGACTCCAGACCAGGCCAGCCGTGAAGGTATCACCGGTCTCGGGAATCAGGTTCGGGTTACCGCCGAGCTTCGCATTAACCTGGTTGTCCAGCTGCGGTGCAACCTGGGCACATCCCGGCGAGTTGGCAAAGTTGGCAGCGTTACACGGATCCGAGAAGGTCGGGAAGCTGTCAACCTGGCCGCCGAAGAGGTCGCTGATGGTTGGCGCACGGAAGATCGTACCGGCCGTTCCACGCAGTTTCAGGCTCTCGAGCGCCTGGAATTCCACACCGAACTGCCAGGTCGTATCACCGTCAAACGCGTTCCAGTCGTCGTAACGAATGCCGGCTTTCAGGTCGATTGATTGCGTGCCGTTGTCCATCACCGGCGCCAGAACCTCGGCGAAGATGCTGGTGTTATACAGCGATCCGCTGGTGCCCGCGCCTACGTTACCCGTTGCGGCGCCGGTTACCTTGGCGGAGTCGGGGTTGTAGGTGTACTGCTGACCCCAGTAGCCGAGACCAACGGCCCAGCCAAGCTCACCGCCCGGCAGTTCCATTGCCGAACCGGCCAGGCTTGCGCCCGCGGTCTGCATTTGCGTCTGGAAGGTATCGATCAGGTTAACCTGGACGTAGTTGATCATGTCCTGCGTCAACGTTGTCGTCACCGGCTGACTCGTTACCGGGTCGACTTCGCCACCGCCAAACAGGTTCAGCGGTACGCAAGCGGCGATCAGCGTGGCAGCGTCGACACCGCCCGGATCGGTACCGGCGTTGGCATAGCACTCTGGCTGGCCGTCGCCGTCGAGATCCGCTGAGGGCCCGAGCGCGTTGAACAGGCGTGCGCCGGAGAACTGGCCGCCGTCAACGTCGGTACGACTGCGGTAACCGCTG
This sequence comes from uncultured Gammaproteobacteria bacterium, assembly GCA_963701335.1. Taxonomy (GTDB): domain Bacteria; phylum Pseudomonadota; class Gammaproteobacteria; order Steroidobacterales; family Woeseiaceae; genus UBA1847. Next base: position 276,204 of record CAVOZR010000004.1, on the reverse strand, counting down.
TTGTAGTGGACTTCCCAATCCATGTCGTTGGCGAGCGTGCCTTCGAGGCCTGCGGCCACCTGGATCTGCGTGATGTCCTGCGTGAAGTTACGCTGCGTCTCGATCATGCGACGACGCGGCTGAACGACAGGCTCGTAAACCAGTGCTGTTCCGTTTGCCGCGTTGTAGGCATCAACCGCACGGCGCAGGTAGTAGCTGTTTTCCGAGACGCCCTGGTAACCCACGGTCGTTCCGGAAACCGGATCCGCGTAGAAGCCGTTGTAGTACGGATCGCCGCCGGTGTACGGCAGCGGCGCCAGCAGCTGTTCGGATTTGCGGAAGTTGCCGCGTACCGACACGTTGAAGCGAACGGTGTCCGTGATGTCGAAATGCGCTTCGGAGAACAGGTTGGTGCGCTCGTAAGGCGTCTGGATGTAGTTGACCGGCGCGTAATTGTAGGAAGACGCAGCACCCGGTGTCATCAGGCCTACTTCGTAGGGCTGTGACGCTGCGGTGCCGATGTGGAACAGGCCCTGGTTCAGGAACGGCAGGCGGCTCTGCGGTACGCGTGACGAACCGATCGGGTAACAACCCGTCGGGTACGGCGCGGTTACCTGGGCTTCACAACCTTCAGGATAGATGTAGTAGGAGTTCTGGAAGTAGTCCCACGGTGCGTCGGCCTGGAATGCCGGCGACTGGTCGACGTACTCGGCACCGAAGACGACGTTGCCGCTGTCGAAGGTCTTGCCGGCGATCAGGCCGATCGTGTTCTGGGCCCCATCATCCATGTCGAAGAAGTCTGCGTTTTGCAGGTTCAGCTCGAGGCCGTTGAAGTCACGACGCGTGATGATGTTCACAACGCCTGCAACGGCGTCAGCGCCGTATACGGCAGATGCGCCGTCTTTCAGGATCTCGACGCGTTCGATCATGTTGGCCGGGATGGTCTGGTAGTCACCGCCGTCAACCGTACGCATGCCGTTAACCAGCGTCAGCGTGCGATCAACACCCATGCCGCGCAGGTCGATCTGTACCGAACCGTTACCGCCGTTGTTCGTCGTGGTGCCGATTGGCGAACCTGACATGGACGGCATGCGCTGCAAGAGGTTACCGACGTCGGTAATACCCTGTGCGAGAAGGACGTCACGATCGATGACCGTAACAGGACTAGCACTGTCGATGTCCGCACGCTTGATGCGCGAACCCGTAGTGATAATCTCCTCAATTGCTACATCCTGGTCTGCGCCCTGTGCCAAAGCACCCGGTGCAAAACCAGCAGCAAGTGCGCCCGCGCCGATTCCCAGGCCCAGACGAACTGCGTTCTGCAGTTTTGTATTCGAAGACATTATGATGTTCCCCTTATGCTTAAAGATAAACGTTGCAAATAAAACACAACGCCAAGGCGCATTTATACCACCATTGTATTCGCCAGTAAATATTTTCGGCGGTAAGTCCTGAATTTTAAGGCTTTACGGCAAAATTCGCACATTTCGTGCGTTTCTGCGTGTGTTGTATCTAAAACACAACAACAGGTGAAAATCGAATGCCGGCGATGGCCGCGGACGGGCCGGGGCAAGGCGCCATTCGCCGCACCGATGAACCTTGCAAGGCCCTGATTTACCTCGGAATACCCGCGCTTTCGCCCGGATCCCTCCATGCTCCGCCGGCCCGAATCGCTGAAACGACAGGCAGGCAGCGCCGACTACCGGCCCTGCCGCCACTCAATATTATGTCCGGCAGATCGGGTATACGCGCCACGGGAAGCCGGGTAAGTTAGCGCCATGTCCAGGACCAGAATCAACTACGCGCTCGCGCTGCACGGCGGCGCCGGCGCGGTTGCCGGTCGCGATTATACCCGCACCGAGCGGCACCTGAGGGAGCTTGCAAGCGATTGCGACAGGCGACTCGCAGGCGGCGAAAGCGCCCTCGACGTCGTCGAACATGCCGTTTGCGAACTGGAAACCTGCGGCCTTTACGTGGCCGGGAGGGGCTCGGCACCCAATACGGCCGGGCACGTGGAACTGGACGCATCCATCATGGACGGCCGCTCGCGAGAGGCCGGAGCCGTCGCGGCATTGCGGGATTTCGTCAGCCCCGTCAGGGTTGCACGCGGCGTGATGGAGAAGACCCCCCACGTCATGCTGGCCGGACAGGGTGCAGTGGAATTCGCCCGCAAGTACGGCTACGAAGAAGTTCCGGATCCCGCCGTCTATTACGTGCTGCCGGTTGGCGTGAGTAATGAGGACATTCAGGATATTGCGCATGGAACCGTCGGTGCGGTCGCACTGGACAAGAGCGGGGGCCTGGCAGCGGCCACCTCGACCGGGGGGACGTTCGGCAAACTCCACGGTCGCATTGGCGACACCCCTATGATCGGACCCGGCACCTGGGCCGACGACAACATCGCTGTCTCCTGCACCGGTACCGGGGAGCACATCATCCGCGCCGGCGGTGCGGCCGCCATCGCCTTCCGCTACCGCTCAGGCGTTTCGCTCGACGATGCAATAGCGGAGATGCTCGACGAGGTGAAGCGCCTCGGCGGCGACGCCGGCGTCATTGCATTGACCCGCCGCGGAGAGATTGCAATGCCGTACAACTCCGAGGGCATGAAACGCGCTTCGGTATCGAATGACTCGGCCGGCTCGACCTATACCATCGCGACTTTCGGCAAGCCGCCGGAGCCGCTCTAGAAAGAGCCGCTGTAGAAAACGAAACAGGTTCAAGCCATGTCGGATATCCAGTTTCAACAAGTCCTCGCCAATGCCCAACGCGGCCAACCGGAGGCCCAGTTCTTGCTGAGCCAGATTCTCCTGCAGAATCGGGACATCGCGGGAATGCTGGAATGGTTGCAAAAGGCGAGCGACACTGGCTTCGCGGCCGCTCTTGACGCCCTCGGACACTGCTACGAGAAGGGCCAGGGTGTTGAGCAGGACTTCGACGCCGCGCTGGATCATTACGCTCGAGCGATCGAAGGCGGATCCGGGCTTGCCGCGTACCGCAAGGCGGAACTGCTGTACAAGTCGCGCAACGGACCGGCACGGCAGGAAGTCATCCGCGACCTGTTGTACCGGGCCGCGTCGCAGGACGTTGTTCCGGCGCTGCGTGCGATCGGCTACCTGGCGCTGCAAGAAGAAGCTGACAGGCCGCTGGCGATCGACAGCTTCCGTCGCGCAGCACTTGCCGGTGACATCAACTCGAGTTTCAACCTGGGCTTCTGCCTCCTGCGAGACGGTGACGGTAATGATTCAATGGCAGAGGCGGCCCATCATTTGCGCCGTGCCGCCGCGGCACGCTACCCGTTTGCGGATGCGCTGCTGCAAGACCTGGCCGGCGTGCAGCCCCCGATTCAGCCGCGTGCCGCGACGGGGCCGTTGAAACCAGGCGCCGACTTTCCCCTGTATCCGGCGCCCGGGCGCCTCGACCCGGAGACGGTGTGCGAGGACCCCGCCATCGCCGTATTCCAGGATGTCGTTACGATGATCGACCGCGCCCATCTCATGTATCTCGCGCTTCCGCGCCTGACCCGGGCCCACGTCATCGACCCCGACGGTGGCAAGGACGGCATGGTCTCTGACGTTCGCACCAGCATGTCCACCTACCTGCCGTTCGGCGTGGTCGATCTGATCGGCCGCCATATCGAGCTGAAGATCGTCGTCGCCAGCGGCGAGACGCTGGAGACATCCGAGCCGATGTCGATACTGCGATACGCACCCGGCGAGTTCTATAAACCCCACGTCGATTACTTCAATCCGAACTTGCACACCTCCGAGGTACTGCTCAGGGACGGTGGACAACGCACGGCGTCGGCGGTCACCTATCTTGCCGCACCGGCAGCCGGCGGCGGCACCAGTTTCCCCCGGTTGAAACTGTCGGTCCCCGCCATCGCCGGCAGCACCCTCTGGTTCCAAAACTGCCATGCAGACGGCCGCATCGACGAGCGCAGCCTGCATGCCGGCGACACCGTGCACGCCGGCGAAAAATGGGTCGTCACGAAATGGTTCCGGGAGAAGCCGACGAGCTACCTGCCGTACTGAGGAAGCACGCTCAGACCGGCAGCGCGGTCGAGTGCTTGATGTCGGACAAGACGATGCTCGATGTCACTTCCTGAATCCCGGGCAGCTGTGAGAGCTTCTCGAAAAAAAACTGTTCGTACGCCTTTATGTCTTCCGCTACGATTCGCAGCAGGAAGTCGACGTTGCCAAGTAGCACGTAGCATTCCATGACTTCCGGGTACTTGCGGACCGCGTCGGCGAACGCGGAGAGGTTGCTTCGACCGTGCGAGGTCAATTTGACGTGCGCGAAGACCATCGTCGTCAGGCCGACTTTCTCGCGGTTCAGTATGACCGGGTGGTCCTTGAATACGCCCTCCTCACGAAGGCGTTGAATGCGCCGCCAGCACGCAGATTGCGAAAGGCCAATGCGCTCGCCGATGGCCGATGCATTAATGCCGGGTTCCGTCTGCAGGAGGTCGAGGATTTTGCGATCCACAGGATCGAGAGAGACGCTCTGCATGGTTTATACGTATTCGTAGGATTGATCGCATACATTATGCTCTATTTCAAAGCTGGACAACCGCTTTTGCACGATTTAACGGGTTTTTTCGGGCTATATTAGTCCTATCTATGCAGGCCTCTTAAGGGGAGAGATATGGGCGTCTTCGAACACGCCGAATTCGACAATCACGAATCTCTGCATTTCTTTCATGACGAGGCGACCGGACTAAAGGCGATCATCGCCATCCATTCGACCGCACTCGGGCCAGCGGCCGGCGGCTGCCGCCGCTGGATATACCCGAGCAACGCGGATGCGCTGACCGATGCACTTCGCCTGTCGCGTGGCATGACCTACAAGAACGCCGTAGCGGGGCTCAAGTTTGGCGGCGGCAAAGCCGTAATTCTGGGCAGCGAAAAAGCACCAAAGTCACCGGCGCTATTCACGGCCTTCGGTCGTGTTGTCGATTCGCTCGGCGGACGCTACATCACGGCCGAGGACGTCGGCTGCTCCGTCGACGACATGCGTCACGTTCGCGAACAGACGGAATTCGTCTCCGGCCTGCCGCAAAGCGGCAGCAATGCCGGCGGTGACCCGTCACCATGGACTGCCATAGGTTGCCTGCAGGGCATCCAGGCGGCGGTGCATTCGCGACTCGGCGCCGATTCGCTCAAGGGCATCCGCATCGCGGTTCAGGGCGTCGGCCACGTGGGCCTGCATCTGTGTCGACTGTTGCACCAGGAGGGTGCGGAGCTTTTCGTATCGGACGTCAATCGGGAAAATCTCAGAACGGCTCGCGCCGAACTCCCTGTCACCGAAATCCCGCCAAAAGAACTGCTGTATGCCGACGTCGACGTGCTGGCTCCCTGCGCGCTTGGCAACATCCTGACGTCGACAACCATCCCGAAAATACGTGCGAAAGTCATCGCCGGCGCTGCAAACAATCAGCTGGCAACGGCCGCCGACGGCGCACGCCTTGCCGAGCGCGACATCCTGTATGCACCGGACTATGTCATTAACGCCGGCGGCATCATCAGTGTCGCCCGTGAATACTATGGCAGCAGCTCCGAGGATGAGGTTCGAGCTGATGTCTACCGCATTCGCGATCGCTTGCAGGCGATTTTCGATGAGGCAAGATCGAGCGGACGGCCAACGAACGAACTGGCCGATGAACTGGCGCGAAATCTCGTTTCCGCCGCGAAGCAAAAAACCGGGCCCTGATACCATGATCACGAAATCGAGACTGCAGATTCCTCGCCCTACGGCAAGACCGGGCGACGAACCCGACTTCAGCTACCTGGACCTTTCTCCGGCAGGCAGCGTCGAAAAACCCCGCATTGGCGCGCGTACCCGCGACATCGAGTTCCTGAGCGAAGGCCTGGTTCGCGTTCTCGATGACGATTTCAAAGCGAAAGGACCCTGGGACCCGGGTCTCGATGCGACGCAGCTGCAGGTGGCACTGCGCTGGATGATGCTGACGCGCGCGCTCGACGATCGCATGTGGCAGATCCAGCGCCAGGGACGCATCTCCTTTTATATGCAGTCGCGCGGTGAAGAAGCCGTTTCGATTGCGCAGGGCATGGCACTTCGTCCGGGCGACATGTGCTTCCCCTCGTATCGCAACCAGGGCCTGTTTCTCTATCGCGGCGTCAGGCTGGTCGACATGATGTGCCAGTGCCTGTCGAACACACGCGACATGTGCAAGGGCCGGCAACTGCCGATCATGTATCACAGCAAGGCCGGCAACGTATTTTCGATTTCTGGAAACCTGGCGACACAGTTCCCGCAGGCGGTCGGCTGGGCAATGGCGTCGGCCATCAAGGGCGAAGACCACATCGCCGCCTCCTGGCTCGGCGACGGCAGCACCGCGGAAGCCGATTTCCACCATGCGCTGACCTTTGCCGCCGTCTACCAGGCACCCGTCATCCTCAACGTCGTCAATAACCAGTGGGCGATCTCGACCTTCCAGGGGACCGCGGGCGGCGGCCGCCGCGCATTCGCGGCCCGTGGTCTCGGACTGGGAATTCCCGGTATCCGCGTCGACGGCAACGACCTGCTCGCCGTGTATGCCGCCACCCTTTGGGCCGCGGACCGGGCGCGGCGCGGCGGCGGACCGACCCTGATCGAACACGTTACCTATCGCGGCGGCGCGCACTCGACCAGCGACGACCCGTCCAAGTATCGGCCGAAAGACGAATGGCAGGCGTTTCCGCTGGGCGACCCGGTCGAGCGTCTCAAACAACACCTGATACTCGAAGGCCACTGGTCGGAGAAGAAACACGAGCAGCTTGCCGAGCAGCTGAAAACCGACGTGCATGCCGCGTGGAAAGAGGCCCAGAAGTTCGGCACCATGACCGAGGGCCCATTCCTGGACCCGGCAACCATGTTCGAAGACGTCTATGCGGAGATGCCCGCGCATCTCGAGTCGCAGCGCCGACGCATGCTCGAAGTGCTGAGTGGAGAATAGGGAGTAGGCCATGGCACAAATGAACATGATCGAGGCCATCCGCTCCGCGCACGACGTCATGATGGACAGGGACCCGACCGTCATCGTTCTCGGCGAGGACGTCGGCTACTTCGGCGGCGTGTTCCGCTGCACGGACGGCCTGCAGCGAAAATACGGCGAGCATCGCGTCATCGATGCACCCATCGCCGAGGGCGGTATCGTTGCGGCGGCAATCGGCATGGGCGTCAATGGCCTGCGTCCGGTTGCGGAGATTCAATTTGCCGACTACATCTACCCGGGCTTCGACCAGATCGTCAGCGAACTCGCGCGCCTGCGCTATCGCTCCTGCGGCGAATTCTTCTCACCGGTCACGATTCGCACACCCTGCGGCGGCGGCATACGCGGCGGCCAGACGCATTCGCAGTCACCGGAGGGTATTTTCACGCATGTCAGCGGCATCAAGGTCGTAATGCCGTCGAATCCCTACGATGCGAAAGGCCTGCTGATCAGCGCGATCGAGTCCGACGATCCCGTCATCTTCTTCGAGCCCAAGCGCATCTATAACGGGCCGTTCGATGGCGACCCGGAGAAGCCGGGCGTCTCCTGGTCCTCGCACCCGAAGGGCGAGGTACCGGAAGGCTATTACACGGTACCCATGGGCAGCGCCGAAGTGGCCTTGCCGGGCGAGGAACTCACGATCGTGACCTACGGCACGCTGGTGCATGTCGCCATCGCCGCCGCCCGGCAAACCGGCGTCGATTGCGAGGTCATCGACGTTCGTACGATGGCGCCACTCGATGTCAAGACGCTGGCCGATTCGGTCAAAAAGACCGGCCGCTGTCTCATCGCGCACGAAGCGACGCGCTTCGGCGGCTACGGTGCCGAGCTCGCTGCGACACTGCAGAAGGAGTGTTTCTATCATCTCGAAGCGCCGATCGGACGGGTGGCCGGCTGGGATACGCCCTACCCGCACGCGTTCGAGTGGCAGTACTTCCCGGGCCTGAAACGCCTTTCGGCCGGCATCCACAGAGTCATGGGGGCGGAATGAGCGAATACATCTTCAAGCTGCCGGACCTCGGCGAGGGCACCGTGGAATCCGAAATCGGCGAGTGGTTCATCAAGGTCGGCGATCGCATCGAGGAAGAAGCCGTGGTCGGCACGATGATGACGGACAAGGCCGCGGTTGAGCTGTCCTCGCCCGTCAGCGGCACCGTGCTGAAGCTGGCCGGTGAGCCTGGCGATGTCATCGCCGTCGGCGCACCGCTGGTCATTATCGACACCGAGGGTGCCGATGCCGAAGTGCCGGCGCCGGTCGCCGCGAAACCGGCGGCCGCGGCCACCGCTGAAAAGCCGCCAGTGAAAAAGACCGCGACGCCTGCCGCCGGAGCGGCGGGCGATCAGGCAGTCGCTGAACCCGCGGAGCGTTCCCGTGTTATGACGTCCCCGGCCATTCGCCGCCGCGCGAAAGAAGCCGACATCGATCTGACCCTGGTGCCCGGTTCGGGTCCGGGCGGACGCATTCTTCGCAAGGACTTCGACAATTTTCTCAAGGCACGCGCTACCGGTACCGCGTTTGTCGCGGTAGCAACGCCGTCGACGAACGTCAGGGAAATCAAGATTATCGGCCTGCGGCGTATCATTGCCGAACGCATGTCAGCTGCGAAACGCGAGATTCCGCACTTCGCCTACGTCGAGGAGATCGACATCACCGAGCTGGAGTCGCTGCGCAAGCACCTGAACAGCAACAGGGAAGCTCACGACAGGCTCACGCTGCTGCCCTTCCTCGCGCTTGCCCTGATCCGTGCGCTAAGAGAATTTCCGCAGTGCAACGTAAGGCACGACAAGGATCGTAATCTGCTGCTGCAGCACGACGCCGTGCACCTCGGCGTCGCGACGCAAACGCCCGACGGCCTGAAAGTACCCGTCGTCATGCACGCGGAAATGCGGTCGCTCGATGACCTTGCTGCCGAAATGCGCCGCGTGTCGCTCGCGGCGCGCGACAACAGCGCAAAGAAGAGCGAACTCACGGGTTCGACGATCACGATTACCAGTCTCGGCAAACTCGGCGGCATCGCATCGACCCCGGTCATCAACAGCCCGGAGGTGGCCATCATCGGCGTCAATCGCGCCGTGGAAAGGCCCGTTGTCTTCAATGGCCAGGTTGCGGTGCGCCTGATGATGAACCTGTCATCCTCATTCGATCATCGTTTCGTCGACGGCTACGACGCGGCGGCAATGATTCAGCGCATCAGGGAAATGCTCGAGCACCCCGCGACGATTTTCCTGCCCGCCCCGGGCTGACCTTTCGAATTCGGCCAAGCTGACCCTGGCCGGCCAGCCGCCGCGGCCTCGTTTCAGGCGCTCAAACACCGTGGCGCGCCAGGCCTTGTCTCCGGGCGTTCCTCGCCGGGAGTAAAGCGGACCGCAGGGAGCCATCCCGGCGAGGAACGCCCGGAGGCAAGGCCGCGATTCACCCCAGGTATTTCAACACACGGATCGTTAGCGCTTCCTCTTATAGCGCGTCAGCATCCTGGGCAGGCCATCGTGGACCTTCCATCATAGGATGGCTCCCTACGGTCCGCTTTACTCGTGATGGAAGGTCCACGATGGCCTGCCCGAGACAGCAGTTCGATCGAGTTGAGAGCGTCGAAATCAGGGAAGCACGCGGCCCGGATTGAGGATGTTGTTCGGATCCAGGCTTCGCTTCAGCACGCGCATCAACTCGATTTCCGCCGCGCCCTTGCTGTGCGGCAGCCAGTTGATCTTCTCCATACCGATGCCGTGCTCCGCGGAGACCGAGCCGCCGTACGGGCGCAGCGGTTCATAGACGCACTCGTCGCTCGCGGCATGATGATCGCCCTCTTCCCCCGGTGCGACGAAGAAATGCAGGTTGCCGTCGGCCATGTGGCCGAGCGCGATGCACATGCCGTCAGGCCAGCGCCTTGCGACGTTGTCCTCGACGGTCGCAACGTACGCCGCCATGTCGCGAATCGGCAGGCTGACGTCGTAAAGATAATACGGCGGACTGACCAGAGCCGGCTCGAAGTTCTCCCGAATCTCCCAGATCGCGCGCGTCTCCGTTGCTGACTTGGGTATGACCGCATCGGCGATGATGCCGGTCTCGAGCGCCTCGCCCAGCACGCGCTCGAAGCGCACGTCATCTACGCCCGGGTCGCTGCCCTCGGCCTGCAGTACGACATAGAACGGATAATCGCGGCTCAGCGGCGGGCGATGACCGTTCTCGCCGGTAACGGCCCGATAGTAGGCGCCCCACATGATTTCGAAGGCGCTGAGGTTACCGGCTAGATCCCGCTGCAGCTTGCCGAGGAAGCGGATGACATCGTCGATGCTGGTCATTGCCACCAGCGCATCCTGGCGGCTCGCCGGTTTCGGGAAAAGGCGCAGTACCGCGCGCGTTACGACGCCCAGGGTGCCTTCGCTGCCGATGAAGATCTGCTTCATGTCGTAACCGGCATTGTTCTTGAGCATGCGGTTCATCGACGACATGATCGTGCCGTCCGCCAAAACCGTTTCGAGGCCGAGCACGAGATTTCGCATCATGCCGTAGCGCAATACGTTGATGCCGCCCGCGTTGGTTGCGATGTTGCCGCCGATCGTGCAGCTGCCGCGCGCACCGAGATCCAGCGGAAAACAAAAGCCCTCTTTCGCGACCGTTTCCTGCACCGTTTGAAGCACGGTGCCCGCTTCGACGATGGCGGTTCCGCCGACCCTGTCGATCTCCAGGATGCCCGTCATTTTCTCGGTCGATAACACCACGTCGTCGCCGTCGGGCTCGACCGCGTGAACGCAGTTGGTGAGCCCGCCCTGCGTAATCACGGACTGGCCCGATGCGTTACAGTGTTTCAGAATGCCGGCTATCTCGTCGGTCGTGCCGGGCATGAGCAGCGCCTTCGCACGCATCGGCGCGGGGTTCCAGTAGCTGGTCGCACGGCCGGAAATCGATTCCCCATCCAGCAGGCGGCCTTCGCCGACGATATCGAGCAATGCGGAACCGGAATACGCCATGACGGAATCCCTGCAACAGGCAGTGTCTTGAAGCCGACATTATCCTAGAATCAGCTGATCCATACCACGCCGGCCGCCTGGCCGGTCACCGCAAAGGCCACCATGACCCGTCGAATCTCTGTTCGTACCGAAACGTGGCCCGCGCAGGTTCCGTTTCGGATTGCCAACGTCACGTTCGACGACTTCCCGCTTGTCGTTTGCGAAATAGAAGAGGACGGCCTGACGGGCCGCGGCGAAGCGCTCGGCGTTTACTACTTGGATGAAACGCCTGTATCGATGACGGCACAAATCGACGGTATTGCGAAACAACTCGCGGCGGGTGCCGATCGGCAGCAACTCCTCGGGCTGCTGCCGCCGGGAGGCGCGCGTTTCGCCGTCGATTCCGCATTGTGGGACCTCGAGGCCCAGCTCGGCGGTTTCTCGGTATGGACGGCCGCCGGCGTTGATGCACAGCCGGTCGAAACGGTGTTCACGATCGGTCTCGAGGCGGAACCCGGGGAGATGGCGGCGAAGGCGGCGGCGGCACGAGACTATACCTTGCTCAAGGTGAAACTGGACGGCGATCGTCCGGCCGAGCGCATCGCGGCGATTCGCGCTGCGCGTCCGGATGCGCGAATCATCATCGATGCCAACCAGGGCTGGTCCTTCGATCAGCTGCGCCTCGTCGCCCCGGAACTCCTTGAACTCGGCGTCCTGATGATCGAGCAGCCGCTGCCGCGCGGCGGCGACGCGAAACTTCAGAACTACGACTCCCCGATACCGCTGTGCGCCGATGAGTCCTGCCTGCACCTTGGGGAGCTGGCGGCCGTTGCAGGCCGCTACCAGATGATCAACATAAAGCTCGACAAGACCGGCGGCCTGACACACGCGCTCGAACTGGCGAAAGCCGCGCGGAGCCGCGGCCTCCGTCTGATGGTGGGCTGCATGGGTGGCACCTCCCTGTCCATGGCGCCGTCACACGTGCTCGCACAACTGTGCGATTTCGTGGACATCGATGGCCCGTTGCTGATCGGGCGCGACCGGCCCGGCGGCCTCGTCTACGACGGCGGCTCCGTATCCCTGCCGCCGGCGCGCTTCTGGGGCGTAGCCAGCGACTAACCGGGCTTCCCGTCGATGCGCGGCGTCAGCAACATCGGCGCGTAACGAACCAGGAAGGCAGCGAAGGCCAGCACCCACAGGCTTCCTGAAACAATGACAAGCGGCGTGTACCAGGTATCGGGAAGGGCCCCGGCGGTAACGCGAACGATGGCGGCGAGCTGCAGCAACAGGTAGGCGCCCATGTCGCTGCCACTGGCCTGCAGCGGTCGTCCCGTGTGCCCGAGCGCGCTGCGCATCATCATCGCCAGCATCAGCGAACTGATCGCACCCATGGTCAGCGCATGGATCCATGCCGCCTGGCCGACGATCCCGTATTGCGCCAGCGCGCGCAGAAACAGTGCGACAGGCAGCCACGAATAGGCGAGCGGCATCATCCAGAGGAGTGTATTGGATACGGTCGTTTGCGGCTGCCACAGGGCGAGCCTGAATGCGTGGGAGACGGCGGCGACAATCATCAGCGCGGCCGGTATCGAAACCGGCACTGGAAACCAGTCGCCGATCAGTCGGACAGCAATAATCGAAAACAGCGACCCGAACGCGACAAATTCCAGCCAGCCGGCATGTCGCGGCGCCGAATCGGGAAACGCGTTCCTGGTGAACGCCGGTATGACGCGGCCGGCGACGAGTGCGAGCACGATGGTGATCAGGTCCAGCGCGGTAATCACCGTCGTGTACGCCAGCCACGCGGGCAGCGGGCCCAGCGACGCCAGGTGATAGACGACATTGGCCGACGCGATCAGCAGCAGCAGACCCACGATTTTGTAATTGCGCCGGTTGCGGCTCCTGAAGATGGGCAGGGCACAGACGAGAGCCAACAGTGGAACGAACACAAGGTCGACGGCCGCCGCGAGCAATGGCGGCCCGCTGATGACCATCGCCCGGCCGAGAACCCAGGTGAGGGCCAGCACCGCAAGTCCCCGCCCGGTTGGCGTCGGCAGACCAGTCCAGTTGCGCACGGCGGTCAGCAGAAATCCGGCCATCACCGCCATGGCGAAGCCGAATACCATCTCATGGCTGTGCCAGAAGAAACCGCGCAGGTAGCCACCGGCAAGATAGACGCCCGAAAAATTCAACAACCAGAACGCGACCGCCGCTACCGCAAACAGGCCCGCAAGCAGGTAGAACGGCCGGAAACCCAACGCGAAAGGTACGCCCCGATTACGCATGGCGAAACCAGCTCTGCGTCGACAGGCAGAAGCGAACCAGCATCAACATGAGCGGCACCTCGATCAGGACGCCGACGACCGTTGCCAGCGCGGCACCGGAAGAAAGGCCGTACAGCATGGCTGCCGTCGCGATGGCGACCTCGAAGTGATTCGATGCGCCAATCAGTGCCGTCGGCGCGGCGTTCTCGTACGTGAGACCGGCGAGCTTCGATGCGCCGTAGCCGAGCGCAAAAACGAGCACCGTTTGCACGAACAGTGGAACGGCAATCCACAGTATCGTCAGCGGGTTCTGCACGATCGTCTCGCCCTTGAACGAGAACAGCAGGATAAGCGTAACCAGCAGCGCCGTGATCGTTACCGGCGTAAGAAGATGCAGAAACCTCTCCCGAAACCAGGTCTCACCTTTGGCGGCGATGATCCACCTGCGTGACACATAACCGCAGACCAGCGGTAACGCGACATAAACGCCGATCGACAGCAGCAATGCCTGCCAGGGAACGGGCAGCTTGCCGACGCCCAGCAGGAATCCGCCAAGGAAACCGAACAGCAGCAACATCGTCAGCGAGTTGATGGCAACCATGACGAGCGTATGGCCATCGTTACCTTTCGAAAGATAACCCCAGACCAGCACCATGGCCGTGCAGGGCGCGATGCCGAGCAGGATGCAGCCAGCCAGGTAGCTGCGCCACAGCGGCACTTCGAGCATCTTCACACCGTCGACCAGCACGACCTTGCCGGCACCATAGACTTCGCCTGGCAGCATGTCTTTACCCAGCGGCATCCTGACGAGATCGACGGCGTCGGTGCCGATGAATTTCAGGAACAGCGTGCCCAGGAAGAAGCTCGCGATCGCATACATCGTGAACGGCTTGATCGCCCAGTTGATGAACAGCGTCAGGCCGACCGGTTTGGCCGCTTTGCCGGCTCTTACGACCTCGTGAAAATCGATCTTCACCATGATGGGATACATCATCAGGAACAGGCAGATCGCGATCGGGACGGAGACAATGGGCGCATCATTCACGGTAATGGCCATGCCGTCCAGCGCCAGCGCGACTTCCGGGGCGAACTTGCCGAGGGCAATTCCCATTGCTATGCAGAGGAGTACCCAGACCGTCAGGTAGCGTTCGAAAAAACCCATTGATTACCCCTGTTGCTGCTTTGACAGCTCCGATATTTCACCCAAGCGCCGCCAGGAACGTTGACTTGTAGGAGCGGCCCCGGGCCGCGACAGCCGATCCAGCCGTCGTGGCTGTGGCGGCCTGCGGCCGCTCCTACATCAATATCAGGCGCCGTTATTCCTGCGCTCATGTCGCGGCACGGGGCCGCTCCTACACCAAATTCAGGCACCGTCAGTAAGGCCGATAGGGTCGCCTGAAATGCACGAACAGACCGGCAAGCAATATCGCCAGCGATACCCACATCGAGATCCGCCAGTAGCTGGTCGCCGCTTCGATAATATCGAATTGCTCGACAAACACCGTTTCACAGGCGCCGTCACCCGTGTCCGTGCGAGTGGTGCTCGTGCCGCGCTTGCCGCCGCCCTCGCTGCCGTAGCTCGCAAGGTAGCCTTTCACGCGGATCTGATCGCCGATACGAACGTCTTTCACCTGGTCGCGGATGAACTCGTCGTTTGAAATAAGATGATTGTTCGACAGCTGCTGCATGTCGAATGCCTCCCACGCCTCGCTGTCCCGGGTCTGCACGTTGCAGGTGAAAATGCCGTTCCAGAACTTCAGTTTGTGCAACAGCTTGCTGGTCGCGGTGTCTCCCCAGATCACGCAGATATCCATCATATTGAGGTGATCGTTGGCCAGGAAATGCATGCGGCTGTTGTCGTCGTGGTGGCGAAAGGACACCACCATGCCGGCCAGCTCGTACTCGTACTCGGGCTCCACGCGATAGGCAACGCCGTTGAAGGCAGCATCGAATGGCCGGGCTCGAGTGGCGGTCTGCCGCGGCTCCGACAGCACCTCGGGCCGAAACTCCACGTTTCCCGGCAGCTCGTTGCGATTCCAGAACGATACGAGCAACCAGACAAAGCTCGCGAAAATGACGATATTGCTGGGTTTCATCCCAATCTGTACCTAAAGAAAGCGGTCGACAGGGCGATAGTACTAAAGGATTACTCTATTGGATCAGTCCATTGCTCAAAGCCGATCGAATTGGCCTCGTTATCGTGGTCGCGTCCTTGCTGGTCATCAGCGCTCTCGTCTGGCTGTTGTTTGATAACCAGCGCGACAGCGAAATCGCGGATATTCGCACCCAGGGCGTCAGCCTGGCGCGCGCTATATCGGGCGTCCCCTATGAACAACTGGTGCCGGGTGGCCCACAGCAGGGCGTGCTGCAGACCGTCCTGCACGGTGTCGGCAACAAGAAGCTCGCCTACGTCACGATCAGCGATCCCCAGGGACTCACGGTCACGGAGTCGGTCGCCGACGGCCTGATCACGCCTGGCGCGAAGATACCGAGTGAACCCAGTGCCTGGCTGGGGAATATCGAGCAGACGGCAGGGCCCGATCGGTTCATAGAGTTTCACGCGCCACTGCTGCAGGATGGCGAGCTGCAGGGCTTCGTGCGGCTCGGCTACCTTTACCCGACTGCCGGTCTGAGCCTCGAGCAGATGCCGTTCGTCGCGATGGTCGCACTGCCCGTATTCCTGCTGGCGCCGTTCTTCTACCTGCTGCTGCGAATGGAGATACGCCCCATCCGCGACGCCAACGACGAAATCAGCAAGCTGATCGATGGCGACGGTCTGCGGACAGTGGAGATCGCCGCAAGCGGCGAACTCGGCGAGTTTATGCATCGTTTCAACCATTTCGTAGAAATGGCTTCCTCGAAGGTGAAAGCGCTCGAGCAGGATAAAGAGCGCCTGTTGACGTCCAGCAAGCTGCTTTCCTATCGCAAGAATCGTGTCGAAACTGTTCTAGAGACACTGCCGGAAGCCGTGATGATTCTCGACGAATCCGGGACCATCACCTTCGCCAACCAGAAACTGGCGGCGATGTTCAACGTCTCGCAGGAAACCATCCTCACTCAGCCTCCGCAGGGCTGGTGCGAGCACGCCGATGTGCTGAACCTGATCTCCCGATTCCAGTCACCGGGCAAGGCACGCAACTTCGCCGAGACCATGCGCTTCAGCACCGATTCCTCGGCGGCGCGATCCGTCGCCACCAAGACCTACCCCTTGTTCGCGACACATAGCCCGAACTCTGCGCTCGGCACACTCATCGTATTTCGCGACGAGACGCAGGAAGCGCTGGCGCGCAGGGCCAGAACCGAGTTCGTATCGCATCTGTCGCACGAGTTGAAGTCGCCACTGAACGTGCTGGCGCTGTACAGCGAGTCTCTCCTCAGCAGCGCCGGGCAATCGCGAGAACACCAGATCGAGGCGGCCAACGTCATCGCTTCGGAAGTCGATCGTTTGAGCAGCCTGATCAGCAGCCTGCTCAGCATGACTCAGATCGAAAGCGGCAGCTTCAAGCCGGACCGCAACCTCGTGAAGCTGCAGGACGTTGTCTCCGCCGCGTTCGAGGAAGCCAAGGCGATGGCGGTTGACAAGAACTGCACCTTCACACTCAGCGCGCCGAAAGAAATGAATCCGGTATTCGTCGACAAAGACCTGATACGGGTCGCGATCACGAACCTGATGAGCAATGCCGTCAAGTACAACAAGGTTGACGGCGCGGTGACGGTGACGATCGAAGATACCGAGGATGCCGTGCAGATACGCGTCGCCGACACCGGCATTGGTATCGGCGAGGAAGAGGCGGCGCAGATATTCGACAAGTTCTTCCGCTCGCCAGACGAGCGCGTTCAGGCGGTTGGCGGGCATGGCCTCGGCCTTGCGCTTGCGAAACAGATTGTCGAGCTGCATCACGGATCGCTGCTGTTGAACAGGGATCGCGACGAAGGCGCCGAATTCATCATCAACTTGTGGAAAGAAGCCACGGCCGTCCGGCAGGCGATATAACAAGGCGTAGTAACTATGAAGCGTATTCTCATTGTCGACGATCACGCACCCGTCATCCGCGTATTGAAACTCGGAATCGAGGACGCCGGTTTCGAGGTTGACACGGCATCCAATGGCGCCGAGTGCCTTACCAAACTGTGCGCGGGACATCCGGATTTTCTGGTTACGGATATCGATATGCCACGCATGTCCGGGAAGGAGCTGTGCCTCGCGATCGAGGAGCAGTTTCCGGGAAGAACCTTCCCCATCGTCGTACTCACATCCCGAACCGAGATGGAGCATCGCGACTGGACCCGAGCTATCGACAACCTCACGTTCATGGAAAAGCCCGTCAGCGTGCGACGCCTCGTGTCGCACATCCGAAACTGTTTCGTGAACCCTGACCTGACGGCAGCGACGTCATGAGCCTGAACATCCTGAAGTCGCTGTCGATGAACAAATATGAGCGCCTGTTGCCGCGCCTGTTTCCCGGCGTGGCCAGGCTGGAACTTCGGGATCGCCAGGGAAGTCTGATCTGGTTCTGGTGTCCCAAGGGCAAGACACCCTGCAGTAACGATGAGCTGGAAAACAACCCGGTTGTCGCCTGGTCAGACTTCGGTTCAGGTATCGAACGACGGCAGTTGCCATCGGGCCGCCTGCAGGTCCGTACCTCGCTTGCTTCGAAGGAATTCGGACCCGTCGCCTGGCTCACGGCGGCCTACGACACCAAGCCCAGCGTTCCCATGGCTTCCGCACCGGCACCTCTGCGGCGCGCCTTTGCTGACGCCCAGGTCTTTATTCAGGAGGACATGGAGCTGCAGTCGGAGTGCAACCAGCTTGCAGCCGAACTCAGCGAGCGTTACGAGGAACTGAATCTGGTTTACTCCACCAAGGATCAGATCGAATATTTTGAGGAGGGCCAGGAAGCGCTGCTGCGGCTGGTGCAC
This sequence comes from uncultured Gammaproteobacteria bacterium, assembly GCA_963701335.1. Classification (GTDB taxonomy): domain Bacteria; phylum Pseudomonadota; class Gammaproteobacteria; order Steroidobacterales; family Woeseiaceae; genus UBA1847. The sequence continues at coordinate 258,102 of CAVOZR010000004.1, read as the reverse complement.
AACTGCGCCGACTACCTCGATGTCGGAATCGCGGCACTGATCTGTCGCGAGCGCGGCATCAGCATGCACAACCTGAACAGCACCGAAGCACCTCCCAAAGCGGAGCAGCTGCTTGAGATGTTCTCAACGGCGGTCTACGACCGAGTCGAATCGCAGGTGCAGAGCGTCATTCTCAACGAGGCAGCGGATGCGGATCGCGACCGCCTGCTGGGCGGCAGAAGCGAGAATATTCTCGCCTATCCGGTGCTGGACGATCACGGCACCGCCATCGGCATGCTTGCCGTTGCCGCGCGCCACGACATGCACGTGTTTTCCAATGGTGATCGCAATCTGCTCGAAGTCATGGCGAAGAAGGCCTCCCGGATTATCCATACTCACCACGACTCGCTCACGGGCCTGATGAATCGCAGTGGCTTCGAGTCCATGCTTATCTCGTCGCTTGCGAGCACCCAGAGCAAGAATCTGCAGCACGTGCTGCTGCACATCAACATTGACCAGCTGCACGTTGTCAACGACCTGATGGGCTATCAGGAAGGTGACATGCTTATCCGCCGTATCGCCAAAGCATTGAAGGCGACGCTGCGCGATACTGACATCGTGTCGCGTATCGGCGGTGGCGAATTCAGCGTGCTGCTGCCTAACTGTGACTTGCGTCAGGGCTACGCGGTCGCTGAAAAAGTACAGCAGGCGGTTCGGGAACTGGCGGTCGTCTCGGCGCAACGCACGCTGGACGTTTCCGCATGCGTGGGCATTTCGCTCGTCAATCGCGATGCCGAGGGCATCGTCGGAGTGATGGCGGCCGCGGAAATCGCCTGCAAGGCCGCCAAGGATCAGGGCAGAGATCGTATTGAGGTCTTTGCGCAGGACAACACCACACTCGTGCGCCGCAGCGAAGAGATCGAATGGATCGGACGCGTCCAGGAAGCACTGCGCGACGATCAGTTTGTTCTGTTCTGCCAGCCCGTGACGCCAATCCAGAACACAGGTGCCGCGCCGCATTTCGAGATACTGATACGGCTGCGCGATCATAATGGCGAGATTCTTGCGCCCATCCTGTTCCTGCCCGCCGCCGAACGCTATCAGCTGATGCCGATGATCGATCGCTGGGTGATACACAACTCGCTAAAGCACATCGGCGCCAGCTGGAAAACAGTCGCGACCGACGACCCGGTGTTCTGCATCAACCTCTCCGGGCAGTCTTTCGCCAACCCGGGCTTCCAGGCTTTTATCGTCGATGAAATTCGTGACTCCGGCGTACCGCCGAAAAACATCTGTTTCGAAGTCACGGAGACGGTCGCGATTTCGCATATCGACGATGCAATCACCTTTATGACGGCGCTGCGACGATTTGGCTGCACATTCTCGCTGGATGACTTCGGTGCCGGTCTGAGCTCCTTTGGCTACCTCAAGGTGCTACCCGTTGACTATTTGAAAATCGACGGCAGCTTCGTACGCGAAGTGACATCCGATGAAATCTCGCGATCGATGGTCGAAGCAATAAGCCAGATTGGCAGGACGATGGGTCTGTCGATCGTTGCCGAGTTCGTCGGCGACGACGCAACGATCGACATATTGCGGTCCATCGGTGTCGACTATGCGCAGGGCTTTGGCATAGGCAAACCTGCCCCGCTGGAAGATATCCTCCACAGTCTCGAGCACGACGCCAGCGCCGCATCGGCATGAGCAGCGTTGCGGAAAATCTTGTCTCGAACGTGACTCGCGTTCGTATCGGTGTCGCGACCCACGTGACGCCGAAATTTTCGCTGGTCGGCAACGATGCGCTTCAGGACCTGGCTCTCGTTGTCGACGATTGCGTCGAGAGCGGCGAATTCAAAATCATCATGGACTTCGCCAATGTGCAGTCCATCGACAGCCTGGCGTTGTCGTGGCTGATGGACCTGCAGGACCGCCTCATTAAGATCGGCGGTTGGATCAAGATCTCGGGCCACAGCAATATGATTGCCGAGATTGCCGCCCTCACGGGTATCTCCGATTACGTCTCGTTTCTCGACAGTGACGGGCAGAAAGAGCGCAGCAACTCCGAGGACATAAGCTTCGGGCCGGGGTCGCGGCTCGGCGACATTCTGGTTGCGCGAAATCTTGTCAGTCAACAGAAAATCGACGAAGCGCTGAAGCTGCAGGACAAGCTCGGCAAACGCATGGGTCGCATCCTCATCGATAAGGGCTGGGTGGCCGAAAACGACGTGCTACGGGCACTGAGCGAACAGCTCGGGGTACCGTTTGTGCGCCTGCGACCCGGTCTCTACGACCCGGTCGTTTCGGGCGCGCTGGATTCGAGTATCGCGCGGCGCCTCTGCGTGCTGCCGTTATTTCGCGTGCGCAGCGCTCTGTATCTGGCAACGGCCAAGCCGCAGGACATGCCGGCATTCGATGAAATCAGTGAACGCCTGCAGTGCGAAGTACGTCCGGTACTCGCGCGCAAGGAAGACATCGAAAAAATACTGAACGAGTCGCTCAACCTCAGTGAGATGCAGTTCGACATGATGGGTGACGTCGACGAGGACTTCGAGGTCGTCCAGAACCTCAAGATCGATGACTACTCGACCATTGACGAGGTTGCAGCCGGCAGCCCCGTTGTCAACCTTGTCAATTCGATCATCCAGCGTGCGGTCCATGACGGCGCTTCGGATATTCACCTCGAGCCGTTTCGCACGCATTCGCGAATCCGGTTTCGCATCGACGGCCTGCTTTACGAATTCACGGCGCCCAGGGTAGAGCTGCACCCCGCTCTCGTATCCCGGCTGAAAGTGATGGCGAATCTGGACATCGCCGAGCGCCGCATGCCCCAGGACGGTCGTATCCAGGTGCACACCCAGGGGCGCTCCGTCGACCTGCGTTTCAGTTCTCTGCCCGGGCTTTATGGCGAGAAGGTCGTATTGAGAATACTCGACAAGAACCAGGCGATTCTTGACGTCAACAAACTCAATATGTCCGACGACAACCTGAAGATCTTCAAAGGGCTGTTGGACGCGAACAATGGCCTGATTCTCGTCACCGGACCGACCGGCAGTGGCAAGACAACCAGCCTGTATGCCGCGCTCAACTATCTGAAGAGCATTGAGAAAAACCTCGTCACGATTGAAGACCCGGTCGAATACCAGCTGGATATCATCAACCAGAACGAAGTCCGCACCAACATCGGACTTACGTTTGCGAAGATCCTGAAGCACGTGCTGCGGCAGGACCCGGACATCGTCATGGTCGGCGAGATTCGGGAGCGCGAGACGGCGGAGATTGCTGTGCAGGCGGCCCTGACCGGCCACCTGGTGCTCTCGACCCTGCATACCAATGACGCTGTCGGCGCCGTGACGCGGCTTATCGACATGGGCGTCGAGCCTTATTTGCTCTCCTCCGCGCTGCTCGGCGTTGTCGGGCAGCGGCTGGTCAGAACCATATGTCCCGCCTGCAAATATGAGTTCCTGGCGCCGAAAGAACTCGTCGCTCAGTACGGCTGGGATGACGAGGTAAGGCTGGCGAAGGGCAAGGGCTGCGAGCAGTGCTATGACTCCGGCCACAAGGGACGCAGCGGCATTCACGAGATCCTGCGAACGGACGCCGAGCTGCAGAAGCTGATCATCTCCAGTCCGAGTCGCGACGAACTCACTGACTACCTGGACAAACGCAACTTCCACAACCTGTTTATGGATGGACTGGGTCGCGTGCTGAAACGGGAAACGACGATCGAAGAAGTCGCGCGCGTAACGAGTATTTAGGAACGGAAAGATGGCGATCCAGTTTGAAACCGAACAAGATGCGGCACCGGCAAATGACAAGACCGGGGCTGCGTTCGGCCTGTCCCTTCCCGGTCGCAGCAACAAAGCAGGTGCGGCCGAGCGCATGTTCTTTACTGAGCAGTTGGCGTTACTGCTCGAGACCGGTGAAAGCCTTTATGGGGCACTGACGACGATCGTCAAGCAGACCGAAAATGCAGCAATGCGCGAAGCTGCCGGAAAGATCGCGCTCGACGTCAGCGAAGGCAAGTCATTTGCGCGCGCCCTGGAAGAGCATGAAAACATCTTCCCATCGACCTACGTCAACCTGATTGCCGCGAGCGAGAGCGGCGGCTTTATGCACGAAGTCCTGCAGCAGTTGCTCAACATGGACGAGAAGCGGGAACAAATGCGTACCACGCTGGTGTCGGCCGCGACCTACCCGATCTTCCTGATTACGTTTTCGCTGGCTGTCGTGGTGTTCGTGCTGGTTGTCGTATTTCCGAAATTCGGCACGATGTTCGCGTCGATCTACGATCAGCTACCCATGTCAACGAAGATATTAATGAGGGCAAGCAACGCGATGCGCGACTACTGGTATGTTTTCCTGGCCGGTATTGCGGTGACATTCCTCGGTGTTCGCCAATGGATAAATTCTGCGGCCGGCACCGCGCGTATCGATTACATGAAGCTGCATTTGCCGGGTATCCGCGACATCTTTACGCAGATCTACCTGGTGCAGTCGCTGCAGGTGCTGAGCCTGTCGATCAACAACGGCGTATCGGTGATGGAAAGCCTCGAGGCCTGCCGCGACGTCGTCAAGAACTCCCTGTTTCGCAAGCTCATTGTCGAAGTCGAGGAGTCGGTGCAGGCCGGCGCCGGTGTTGCCGCCGGTTTCGAGGGCTCGACGTTCCTGCCGGATCTCGCAAAGCACATGATCGCGACAGGTGAGCAGACCGGCAAGCTCGGTCAGGTGGCAGGCCGCATCTGCGATTACTACGAGGCGCAGCTCGCCAAGAGGCTCGATGCGCTGTCGAAACTCGCCGAACCGGTCATGCTGCTGATCATGGGCGTCGTCGTGGGTGTGCTCGTGAGCTCGCTGATCCTGCCGATCTTCAAGCTCTCCAGGGCCGTTTCCTGAGCCGAAATCAGGTCACTAGGAACCATGCCGACGGCCAAAACCGATCTCAGCAATCCGCGTGGCCACACAGCGGAATTTTGAAATAGGTTCTAAAGATCCTGGCTGTCACGCCGACAACTACTTCAGTAGCGGAAATTCGATTAGCAATAAGGAGATAAGTCTATGATTTCGCTGAATAACTCAAGAAACCAGGAAGGTTTCACTTTGGTGGAATTGTTGATTGTCGTCATCATTCTGGCGATTCTCGCGGCCATTATCGTGCCGCAGTTCTCCGCGGCGACGGACGACGCGAAGCAGTCCGCGTACGACACCAATATCGCCAATCTCCGCTCGGCTATCGACCTGTATCGCCAGCAGCACGACGACTATCCCGGCGCTGTTGCGTCTTCAGGCGCGACCTGCGTGAACGGCGCAGCGGTGGCAGGCGCTGTCGGCGCAGCGGCTTTCGTCGCGCAGCTGAAGAACTACACGAATTCCGCGGGACTGGCCTGTACCGGCTTCGACCCCAACGAGTTCAAGTACGGGCCTTACCTGAAGGACGACCTGCCGGTGAACCCGCTGGGCAATCCTGGCAACAATACGGTCACGGTCGTAACGACAGGCGTACTCGGACTCGCGACAGGCAGCACCAACGGCTGGCGCTTTGACTCGGTAACCGGCGAGTTCATCGGCGACGAGTAGTCCCAGGCAAAAATGGGGACATTCCTAATTTAGCGTATTAATACATTAAATTAGGAATGTCCCCTTTCTCGTGGAGGCAGCGCGATGAGGGCGAGAACAGGGCAAGGCTATACGCTGATCGAGCTTGTGGTCGTCGTCGCGATCCTTGCCGTCATCGCGGCCGTCGCCGTCCCCAACATGCGGCTGGGCTCGGACACGAAACTTCGCCTCGCGGCGGAGCAGGTCGCCGACGCGATTCGTTTCGCGCGCAGCGAGGCCATACGCACCGGCGAGGGTCACGGCTTCACCGTCAGCCAGGTCACGCAAGAAGTTACCGTCGAAAAATACGATATTTCGAGCTCCCCCATCATCGCGCTCGGCACTCTGACGCATCCTGTCGACAAGCAGCCTTATGATTTCAACGTCAACACGAGCAATGCTACCGCCGGCGTCTCGATCGGCAACAGCGTCGATGCCTTCGATTACGGACCACAAGGTCGGCGCAAGAGCGTGATCTTCGACGCGAACGGTACGCCGGTCTGGGTCGAGGGCTCCGATCCGACACGTCATCTGCTGCAGGACGGCACCATCGAGCTAAGCTACGGCGGCGGGCAACTAGATGTCAGCGTAACCCCCATTACTGGTCGGGTAACGGTGCAATGACGGGCCGTCGCTTCCAGGCCGGCCTGACCCTGGTGGAGGTACTCGTGACCCTCGTCTTACTTGGCGTGGTGCTGATCCCTGCGATTCATGCACTGCAGACTGGCATCGTCGGCGCCGGCGTCCACGCCGACTTGGCCAGCGAGCATTTCCGCCTGTCATCACGGCTCGAAGAAGTGCTATCTGAACCGTTTGCATCGCTGCAGCAAGCGGCGCTCGACGCGGGCGGGCCCACGGTCCCCAGCAGCTACTCGGACGCCGGCGGCACGCCATCGCGACTACTGGTGTACATCGGACTCTACGATGGCGATAACGCCGACGCCGACGACGATCCGTTCACCGGAACGGAACCCGACCTGCTGTGGATCCGGGTCGAGGCCGATGGCACGGTCCATACGCTGCAGACGATCAGAGCGCAGGGTCAATAGCCATGCGTATTCAACGTCGACAACAGCGTGGTTTCAATCTGATCGAACTGATGGTCGCGATGCTGCTCGCCGGATTGATACTCGCGGCAACCAGTGGCGTGATTCAGCAGGCGACCGGCACGGACGCGGCGGTCGGCGACCGCAATGAGCTATTGCGTGATGCGCGCTTCGCGATGGACCGCATGGTGACGATGACCGGGGGTTCACGTCGCCTGCTGTTGCCTCTGGCGGACAACGGCGCCACCGACTGGCCAGAAAATATCCGTGAACAGACCATCCCTGCCTCCCCGCCTGTTGGCTCCAGCTCATTCGCGACCGCCGTACTCGCCGTCACTTTACCTGCGAATATCGACCTCGATTCCGACGGATTTCCTGATGCAGACAACGACCGCGACGGGCGTATCGACGAAGATTTCCCGGCCGATATTCAGTTTGACTACGGCGACGGAATCTACCTCGTCGACGACAATGGCAATGGACTCGTTGACGAGAGCTTCGTCGACAGCGATGACGATGAGGGGTTTTTTGGCGCTGACGAAGACCCCGTCAACGGTCTCGATGATGACGGCGACGGCGCGATTGATGAAGACCCGGGTTCCGACGCGAATGGTGACGGGGCACCGGGCATCGCGGGAGTCGACGATGACAGCGATGGCCAGGTCGATGAAGGCAATGCGGCCGATGATGATGAAGACGGCGCGATTGATGAAGACTGGCTGGATGCGGTCGTCTTTTATCTGCAAGGCACCTCGCTGATCGAGCGTCACCCGGTGCCATGGGACGAGACCGCCAACGGCTTCATTAGCGGTCGGGATTTCATAGCCTCGGTTATTGCCGAGAATGTCACGCGTTTTCGGGTGGAGCGAATGGCCGGTGCTTCCGGCGCGGCGCAGCTGGTCAGTTTGGAACTCGAGCTGACCGGATCGAGCGGCGCCGTCGTTAATCTCGAGACACGCGTGCGCATCGGCGGCGCGTTGTGAGCCTGGGGCGAGAAATGGGACTCTCCCAACGGCGGACTGTCTCTGCCGGTGCCTGCAATCGTCTCGTTTTCCCGCGCCGCTCTGCCCCACTTCGCGGCCGGCAGCGCGGTTACCTGTTCGTCATGGTCATCATCATGCTGTTTCTGGTTGCAACCATCGCCATGCTACTCAACCAGGGTTCGGCGATCAGCGCGAACATGTCGACGAGCGAACTTGAGACAGCCCGGCTCGACTACGTAACAAGAGCCGCGACGCAACACGCGCTTTGGGCGGCACGAAACAACGCCTGCTTGGGTGATGTCACGATACCGGACACGTCGCTGGGCGCAGACACCTACTCGGCGAGCATCACTGGCGCTGCGGCAGCCACGCTCTATCAGGTCGTTGCCGACCAGGACGCATGGATACGCAGCGACATTGTGACCCAGAACAACGGCAAAGACGCCAATCAGCATATCCGCTTCGAAGGCGGCAACGTCGAGTACGCGCTCACGCGTTTCGATCTTTCAACTCTGCCTAAGAACGCGCAGATCAATTCCGCCGTTGCCTGGTTTCACATCGCGGGCGCCGGCAAACATCCGGACGGTGGCCTGACCGTGCACCGGGTTACGGCCGACTGGACTGAAACAGACGCGACCTGGGAGACGATGGGGAGCAAATTCGAATCCGCAACTTTGGCGATGATCCCGGCGCAGCCCGACGACGGTGTCTGGGTCAGCTTCAATCTCACCGGGCAGGTGCAGGCCTGGGTCAACGGCCAGCCCAACTACGGCGTCCTGATGGCATCGAATGCCGAGGGCGTGCACGCCAAGTATGCAAGCCGCGAAGACGGCGCCGATCCGCCGCGCCTGGAAGTCGTGGTCGGCAGCGGTTCCGCATCGCCGGTAACGATCAAGGCGCAGGGCGAGCTCGACAACGGCGTCAGCCGGACTTTGAAAGACAAGGTCACCATGGCCTACCAGCCACCAGGCCATCTATCTTTACAGCCGGGTCCGGACAATGGCGTCGACAGCTATACCTGGGCCGCGAACAAGACCACGAACTACGGCGACGACGACGAGACCTGGGTTGCCACAGGCAGCAACAATGACGCATTTACGTTAATCAGGTTTAACCTGGGGCAGCTGCCATCCTCCGCGAGAATCACAAACGCAACGCTGTCCCTCCACCACAGGGACGGCTGGGATTGGGACGTTCCCGTCACGGCGCACCGAATTACACAGCCATGGAACGAGAATTCGGTAACCTGGAACAACAGGGACAGTGGTGTTGGCTGGGCCTCTCCCGGCGGCGACTTTGACCCAGCGGCTGTCGCGACGACGCTTGTGCAGAAGACCGCCAACGTTCGCTACGATTGGGACATCACCAACCTCGCGCAGGACTGGTTGGATGGGGCCTCCCCCAACTATGGCGTATTGCTGCGAACCACAGCGGCAGGCATATATGGCGAGCGCTTCGACACCAGTGACCATGTCGACCGCTCCCGCCGCCCGAGCCTGAACCTTACGATTGCCTGCGAGTGTGGCAGCCCCTGCATGGTACCGAACGGTTCTGGCCGCGTGCTCATGGTGGTGATCAACCCGACGACGTTGGTCAGTGCCGACGCCTACAAGAAGTCGTTATTCGAATCCTGGGGTTATACGGTCGACGTGATCGGCGAAAGTGAAAACGCCGCGGCATACGCAGCGGCAGCCGCGAACAACGATGTCGTCTACATATCGGAGACGGTTAACGCAAAAGGCGTCGGCGACAAAGTCGTCGATCTGTCGATCGGCGTGGTCAGCGAGGACGGTGACTACAACGACGAACTCGGTTTCGAGTCTACAAATTCGAGCTTCTGGCCGGTTGGCAACAGTATCAAGGTCACCGACACCAGCCACTACATCACTGCCCCCTTCCTTACAGGCCCTCTCGAGATCTATGACGCATACATGGGCGGCCTCGCGAGCGGCGGCACGCTCGCGACCGAAGTACAGTCGCTGGCCGACTGGGGCAGCAGCCCGGGTTTGTCCGTGCTCGAGGCGGGTGCGAAGACAGCCGATGGCGGCGCCGCGGCAGGGCGTCGCGTCGTGTTGCCTTTCGGGCGAATCAACGAAATTAACTGGAGCCAGGTCAACAGCAACGGTTTCCTGATCCTGCAGCGCGCCCTCGACTGGGCCATGAACACCAAGAGTGGGCTGAAAATCCTGCTGGTGGTCGGCGTTGATACCGCGCTGCAGAGCCGCGACACCGCTAGGCGCGACCTGTTCCAGTCCTGGGGCCACACGGTCACGATCATCGACGACGGTGCGACGCTCGCTGAGTTTGATGCGGCAGCGGCACTCCACGATGTCGTCTACGTCGCGGGGACGGTCGTAGACGGAACGCTTGCCGGCAAACTCAGCAAGTTGACGCTGGGCATTGTCAACGAGGTCGGCGGCCAGCTGGATGACCTGGGCTTTCACGGCAACGCGACTGCCGACGCCGTCGTGTCGGACAACTTCACCGCAACGGATGCCTTGCATTACATCAGCGAGCCGTTTGCCGGCAGCGGCGTCACGCACTTCACGTCGAACGTAAGCATGCCGGTGGCCGCGGCCCCGCTCGCGCCAAGCCTCGGCAGCATCGGCTCGCTCGGAACTCTGACGTGGGGTATACCGGTTCTAGCTGCCGGCGCCGCACGCTGGGATGGCGAACTCTCACCAGAGCGACGCGTGCACTTGCCATTCGGCAACGCAGAAGTCAGCCAGTTGACCGCAGACGGTACGACATTGATGCGGCGGGCAATTGAGTGGGCGGGGGGCGCGGGTTGCGCATCTTTCGACCCTTTAATGATCATCGTTGCAGATGCCGGCAACCCTACGGTGGAAGAGCTCGCGCGCAAGTCACTACTCGAAAGCTGGTGCTACGCCGTGTCAACCTCAAGCGCCAGCGAGCCGCAGGCCGTCTACGATACGTTTGCTGACGACTACGGTGTCGTCTACGTGCCGGCCTCGGTGAACTACGCCGATGTCACGAGCAAGCTGAAGCTGCAGCCTGTCGGCGTGGTCAACGAAGTGAGTACCCTGACCGCGTATCTGGGCTTTACCTCGGGCACGAGCGGGTACATGGGCACGACGACCGGGTTGACCGACAATACCCATTACATTACCTCGGGACTTGCATTGGGCAGCCTGCCCATAACCACAACGTCAACGTCGTTGCGAACCTTCGTCAATACGATGGGTCCGGGCTTCAAGACCCTGGCGACGCGGCCCTCTTATTCCTTCCCGATGATTATGACTCTCGATACCGGCGACGAATTACTCTGGGGAGGCAACGCACCAGACCGACGAGTCATGCTGCCCTGGGGCGGCAACAGTGCTTTCGACGTAAATAATCTCTCGGCCGAAGGCCTGACAATATTGCAACGGTCGCTGCAGTGGGCAGCCGGGGACAATACCGGTCCAATCGCGCACTGGAAGCTCGACGAAACCAGCGGCAGCACGGCGGAGGACGCCGTCGGTAGCAACGACGGTTACCTGAATGGCAATGCTAACTGGACCGCCGGCGAGATCGGCGGGGGATTGCGTGTCGATTACGCCGACGGCCAAGACTACGTGGAGATTCCCAATTCATCCGGGCTGGAGAACGTCCAGGAGGGTGACTACACATTGGCCGCGTGGTTCCGGCCCGACTCCACGCCGCCGGGAAGCGGCAGCGATAATGATGCGAAATACGGGATCATTATCAAAGCAGGCTGGCATACTGGGATCTCCTTCACCAACGACAATCGTTTTGCCTTCGAGCAGGTACTAGCCGACAACACGGGCCTCGGCGCCCTCAGTACCAACTCGTTCAGTCCCGGCGACTTTTATCACATCGCCGGCGTAATCGATCGATCCGCTGGGACACAGTCGCTCTACGTAAACGGTCAACTGGAAGGAACTAGAAGTTTCACGCCCGGGGCGGCGTCACGCGAGTACGGTACGGAGTCCTGGAAGATTGGCGTCGCGAATCCGTACACATCTACCTGGGGCTGGCAATCCGACGGTGTGATCGATGACGTACGGATCTACGATCGTACGCTATCCGCAAGCGAGATCGCTGATCTGTTCGCCGCCGGCTCCGGGGGAGGCGGTGGCGGTGGCGGTGGCGGTGGTGGATGCAACGGAACCTACCGCGACGAGTTTAATGCGAGGACCTTCTCCGGCAATGACGGAACTTTGACCTGGACGGGCGACTGGCTGGAGATAGGCGAAAGCGACGGCGCAACATCCGGTGATACGCTGGTAACGGCCGATCAGAGCAACTACCAGCTCCGGACCCGCGACAACGATAACGGCGGTGAGGGCGTCGAGCGCGAGGCCAACTTGAGCGGGGCTGGCGGCGCTATGCTTAGTTACGACTATCGGCGCCAGTCTCTCGACAATGCGAGTGATTACAGCAGCGTCGAGGTCTCGGCAAACGGCGCTTCCGGACCTTGGACGGAACTAGCGCGTCACGCTGGCGGCGATACCAGTTCGGATTCCGGCTACATAGCGGCCAGCCACAACATCACCGGCTTCGTGTCGGCCAACACCCGGATCCGCTTCAAGACGTCGTCATCGATGGGCGGCTCCGACATCGTCTGGTTCGACAACATCCAGATCGCCTGCACCCCCTAAGGTAATTGGCTAATTGGGGGCTAATTGGGCTAATTGGGCTAATTGGGAGGGCTAATTGGGACATTCCTAATTTAATGTATTAATACACTAAATTAGGAATGTCCCAATTCTTGCAATTCTTGCAGGTTTTGAAAATAGCCAGCGTCCGCGCTGATCAATCAACATCTGACCATGCCAAGGACAGCCAGAGCATTGGTCGGTGGGCTTTGTTACCACGTGATTAATCGCGGTAATGCCCGCGCGACAGTGTTTCACGACGCAAAAGACTACCGAGCATTTCTTACTCTGATGAAGCTGGCTTCGGAGCGAATCCCCATGCGCATCCTGGCGTATTGCCTTATGCCGAACCACTTCCATCTCGTCCTTTGGTCGTACTCAGACGGTGACATCAGCCGATGGGTGCATTGGTTACTCACTGCCCACACCAAGCGGCACCACCGGATCAGGGGTACTTCGGGACGAATCTGGCAAGGACGATTCAAGGCATTCCCGATCCAACAAGACCGTCACCTCCTGACGGTCTTGCGCTACGTCGAACGAAACCCACTCAGGGCCAACCTCGTTCAAAGCGCTGCAGACTGGTTCTGGTCGAGTATTAGCCGCACCCAAGCGAGCCACGGCCTCAAAACTCAAGGACCCTTGCCTACTCCCGATAACTGGCTGGAGTATGTCGACCAACCGCATACCCACGAGGAAATCGAGGCATTGCGTCGCTGCTCGGCAAAGAATGCGCCGTTCGGTTCAATCGAATGGACACAGACGACCGCTCAAGAACTAGGCCTGCAGAGCAGCCTACGTCCCCGCGGCCGCCCAAAATTGGGACATTCCTAATTTAATGTATTAATACACTAAATTAGGAATGTCCCAAATTATCGGTATTAAAGATTTAGCCCGCTCCGCCGCTGTATTTAGGGATAGCTGTCTATTTGCTGTGGGGCGAAGCCTTGGTCGAAACAACCTGTCCAGCCAGTCTCGGATCTGCTCGCGATTTCCCTGATCCCGGGAGCGCGAGCGCCTTCGTGTCTGGCGCCAGGGCCGCCGGCTCATGAGCGTCCTCGCCCGCACCGCCGCCCTGTTTCGACCGCGCGCGTCCGGCGTAACGATCGGCCCCATCGGCATCGACGTCGCCCTCGAAGCCATGCACTTCGTGCAGCTGCAGGCCACCGCCAGCCACAAGCCGGTCGTGCGCGCCAAGGCATCCCTCGAAATCAACGGCACGCGGCGTGAACTCCTGCAGCAGCCACACCAGTTTCGCTCGCTGATCAAGCGCGCCCTCGCTTCGGATCGCTTTCACGGCAACAAGGCGGTTATGGCGTTGCCGTCGGGCATGTTCCGCACGGTTTCGGTCAACTACCAGTTGGCCGGCGGCGAAAAAGACGAGTCCGCGGCAATATTGCGTGCCATCAAAGGACGACTCGACGGCGACCTCGCCAACTACGTGCTCGACTACATGCCCGTGCGCGGTCGCTCCAAGAGCGAGGAGAAGCTCGCACTGGTGGCAGTAAGCGATCGCGACAAGGTCGTCGACTTCCTCGAACTCGCGCGCAAAGCCGGCCTCGATGTCAGCGCACTCGAGATTGGACCGCTCGCTATCAGCCGCCTGACCAGCGCGATCTCCGAGGACAGCGGGGCTGCGACGGTGCTCGTCGTCAACTCCGGACGTCGCGCGAGCTACCTAACGCTGATCTCTGGTAACGACCTGCTGTTCGACCAGGAAATTGCCATCGGCGAACAGAGCCTCGTGCAACATATCTGCGAGACGCTGGATATGCCCGAAGACGCGGCGCGCCAGCTGCTGTCACGCACGGGCGTCTATCCGGGTGGTGGTGACGACGCCCTGGCCGAAGCGCTCGACGAAAACGGCCTGATGGAGACGCTCTCGGAAATTCTCAAACCGCAGTTCCTTAAACTGGTCGAGGAAATCAAGCGTGCCTTTCTGTACGCGGCATCCGAGACGCGCGGGCGCAGCGTCACGCAGGTCTACCTGCTGGGCAGCATCGCACGCTGGCCGGGCGCCGAGGAGATGCTCAGCAAGCTGAGCGGCTCGCAGGTCTCCAAGATCCCCAATCCACTGGCCCTGTTTCCATCCGACGACAACAACCACCGTCACTCGGCCGCACATTTCGCGCCGGAAATCGCGGTCGCAACCGGGCTCGCACTGCGTGGCATGAAGCTCAATGCCTGAACTCGACCTAATTCCGGAAGACTATCGCGACCGGCTGAAGCGACGTGCCGAACTTCGCCACTACGTGATCGTTGTTGCCGTTCTGAACGTTGCGGTATTTGCAGCTGCCGGCGTATTCGCCCAGCTGTCCGGACACGCCTCGGAGCGTATTGCAGAACTGAAATCGCAAAGCGCCATCACCGAGCAACAGCAGATGCAGCTGGAGCAGCTGACTACGAAACAGCGTGAATACGAACAGCGCTGGTCACTGCTGCGCGGCCTGCGCGCCGGTGCGGCGGTCGAAGATATCTTCAGGATTATCGATCGTGCAATGGTCAACGACGACGTATGGTTCGAAGACTGGAGTTTCCGCCGGGCCGGCGTCGTCGTCGACGGCGAGACGCGTGGGATCGAGACCGGCTACTTCGTCGTCGTTCCCGCCAACGGTCAGCCAGTCGAGACCGCGGACTGGCAGGTTGAAACGCACATGGTTCTCGAAGGCCGGGCCCTCGATCACCAGGCCCTGTCAACCTTCGTGCGCGCGTTGTTCGAACAACCCGACATCAAGGACGTCAGCGTGCAAAAGACGGCGTTGACAAACTATGCCAATGGTCGAGTCGTCAGTTTCGACCTGACCATTGTTCTCAACAGCGACGTGGAGCGCATCTGATGTGGGACGCCATTGAAAAGCTCGGCGCCCGCGAATTTCGCCTCGTTGTTCTGGGTCTGGGCATCGTAGTGACAGCAGCGGCTGTCTCGATGACCTTGCTGCCAGGCGTTAAGTCCTATTTCGCTAACGCGAAAGCGATGTCTGTACTCGAGGCGGCCAATGACACGACGGTTGATCTTGACCAACAACTGCAGGCGCGTCACGCCGAGATCGAGGAGCTCAAGTTTCGCCTGCATGGCGACATGGCGAACCTGCCGCTGAATCAGGTGGAGTCTTACGTCATTGGCAAGCTGCAGAAAATTTCCTGGCGCAACGAAGTCGAACTTGTCAGTGTCAAGCCTGCCTCCGGACAGCGTGTGCAGATCTTCAACGAGGTGCTGTTCAACGTCGAGCTGATTGGCGAATACGACAACATCTATCGCTGGCTGTGGGACGCCAAGAATGAACTGGGCTTTGTCGTCGTCAAGGAATACGGCATGCGCCGACGCGATAACGTTGATGCAAATCCGCGCCTCCTGGCGACCGTCAGCCTCGCTTCCTACAGGGCACAGCCATGAGGCTCGCAACATCCGTCCTCGTCCTCACGGTGCTGTTGGCAACATCGCGTCTTGTTGTCGCGGGCGAACCGCCGGCGCTCTCGCACAATCCGTTCTCGCGACCGCCCTCTGAGGTCGTGCGCGCAGAGGCGAGCATTGTTGAACCCGGCGACGGCTCCGCCCCTGCGTTCCCGCTGCAGGCAACCATGGTCGGCCGCATCAACAGTCTCGCCAACGTCGGGGGACGCATCCTGAAACCCGGCGACGAATACCAGGGCTACCGGCTGCTCGCGGTTCATGAACGACACGTCGTGTTCGCGAAAGACGGAAGAAACATAGACGTTTACGTGAAACCCGAGCGGACAGAAGACGATGAGTAACATGACCCGATTGGCTATAGCCGCGCGATATTTCTTGCATGGGGTCCTGATTCTCGGCCTGCTGCTCCTGTCGCCCGCCCATGCCGGCGACGAGGAGCATCGCATCAGCATGACGATGAAGGATGCAGACCTGGCAGACGTCATGGATATGATTTCACGCGAGCGGCGCGTCAATATCTTCGTCTCGACGGACTCCCGCGAGCAGGTGTCATTCAGCCTGTACGACATGACCTTGCCCGATGCGATCCACGCCATTGCCAATGCCGCCGGTTTTGCCGTCGAGCATTACAACGGCAACTACTTTATCGTGGATCACAATGAAGCGGGCAAGTACGCGCCCGACTCGATCACCCAAGTACGCAGTTTCGAATTGCAGTACGTCTCGGTCGAGGAGATGCAGTCGCTACTCGAGCCCTATCTCTCGGATTACGGCGAAATAACGGTGTTCGAGGAAAGGAATATTTTCCTCATCGAAGACACGCCCCAATTTCTGAGTCGCGTCGCCGCGCTCGTTCGGCAGATCGACAGCCAGCCGACGCAAATTCTAATCGAAGCGAAGATCCTGGAAGTGACCCTCACCAACGAGGATTCTTCCGGCCTGGACTGGACAAAATTCTTCAGAAGCGACGGCGGCACGGGCGAGTTCGGCGGAAGGGGCCTGAACAACTCGGCCAGCCCGGGGCTGTTCTTCACCTACACCAATGACAACATCACGGCCGCGCTCGACGCGCTGACGTCGCAGGGTCGCGTGCGGACACTGTCGTCACCAAAATTGCTGGCCGTTGAAGGAAAGGAATCATCGGTTATCGTCGGCGATCGGCGCGGCTACAGCGTCATTACGACGATAAACCAGGTAACTTCGGAGAGCATCGAGTTCCTCGAATCCGGCGTCATCCTTCGCGTGACTCCTTCAGTGGATGCAGACGGTAAGGTGATGATGGACATTCATCCCGAAGTCAGCACAGGCGTGATCGATCCGCTTACCGGCATACCGTCGCAGTCGACGACAGAAGTCACCACGCGCATGATCGTCCCCGACGGGCAGACCATCTTCGTTGGCGGGCTGATCAAACACCGCGTCGAGGAAAGCAAGCGCGGTATCCCGGTCGTCAGCCGCATACCGGGCATTGGCCGGCTGTTCTCCAGCCGTGAGAACAACAAGACCAATACGGAGACGATCGTTCTGATCACGCCGACGGTTCTCACCGACAACACACGCCTGGTCGACGCCGACACGATTGACGTCATCGACAAGATGGAGCTGCGCCAGAGCAGCGATAAGGAAGCGCTGAACGACGAGATGGAGATGTTCTTTCGGTCGCAATAATCTGGCCGTTGGCGCCCAGATATGGCCGAAGTCGATCCCGTCGCCCTACCGGCTTCTTACATAAGCCGGACCCGCCGAATTAGTTAATCGTCAAGGGCTTGTGCGCTATACTTGAAACGCGGCGTAACAAAGAAAAACCGAAGACCGCGATAACAATATTAGAGGGCGGTTACGACGCCCCCGCGTCCCACCAGGGGGTCCGCAATCGATGAACAACCATCTCATACGTTCCGTAGTCTCATTCTCTTCCGTCGCGGCGATCGGCCTGCTTCTCGCACACAACGCTGCGGCACAGACGCTGACCGCGGGCGACCCCGGTGCGAACGTCAACATTGTCGGACCGACTCCCGACCCCGCCGATATTCGAGATTTCGGCCTGAAACAGCAGAACGAACCGTCCTGTGCCATTCGCCCGGGCGACTCGGATTGCATCATCTGCGGCTTCAATGATTACCGCACCGTCGATGTACCCGGCATCGAAGACGCCTGGCAAGGCGTTGCCATGAGCTGCGACGCGGGTACGACCTGGACGAGCCGAATTGCACCGGGCCACCCGTTGCACCCGGCGCCTGTCGGCACCGAGTTCGCCGCTGACCCGCGCATGATCGCGTTGCCCGGTATCGCCGTGTTCAACTTCATCGGTGGCGATCGCGATCAGAACAACGGCGTGCTGGCCATTCAGCACTGGCTCGAGATCAACAAGGAAGACGCCGATTTCTACGAGCCGGGCAAATTCACCTACATCGCGGACACGGGCAGCAGCGGGCGGTTTATCGACAAGCCGGACGCGGTTTTTCTTCCCGATAAGGCGCAGCAACAGGGCACCATCACCTTGTCTACGGTGATGGAGAACGAAGCGCTCGGTACCATCCAGCGTGACGTACCAACCGGCAAACTGTTCGTCGCGTTCGCGGTGTTTACCGGCAGCCAGGGATCGGGGTCCGGCAGCCAGAGCGTCAAGGTTCTGGTCAAGGACTCCGACGACCTGGGCCAGACCTGGCAGAACCAGGTTGTCAAGCTCTCCGAAGATCAGAACGTCGTCTCCGGCATCTCGCTGACCGCGATGGGTGACTCGGTGCTGGCCGTCTGGCGACGCGCCGGCGACAACAACGACCCCGACTCCATCATGTACGCGTACACCAACAATCGCGGCAAGAAATGGACCAAGGCCGAAGTGCTCGCAGACATCTGCCGGTTCGACCAGATCAGCGCGACGACACCGACGGCGGTCACCTTCCGCACCAACGATTTCCCCTGGGCCGCAAACGACGGCAAAAACTTCTACGTGTTCTACTCCGATCGAAATTTCGACGGAACCGAGAACTGCACCGGGGGGCGACCAAGAATCGTCATGAAGTATGCCGGCGCTCTTTCAGGTCTCGGTAGCAGCACTGTAACCGTACTCGATGATTCGGCGCCGCCAGGCAGCTTCCAGTTCATGCCCGCCGCGACCGCGGCAAACGGGAAGTTGCAAGTGGCCTGGTACGACACGCGGCGCGAGGATATTCCAGCAGGGTCGCCGGCCGTGATCGCCGACTATTTCGACCCGGCCTCCGGGGCGCAGATCAATCGCAAGGTGGATGTGTTTACGGCCCGCGTGATATCGGATGCCAGCGGCGGCAACGTACAAGTCTCGGCGCCGGTGCGCGTTTCGCAGTTCCGCATCGGCGCGAGAATCGAAGGGCCACCCGGCGAGCAAACCGCCGGCAGTATAGCTATAGAGGGGGAAGCCTCGTTCAGCAACGCGAAACTGTACGCGTCCGGTTTTCTTTCGTTTATCGGCGACTACATTTCCGTCGGCGCCAGGCAATTCCGCTTCGACGCAAACGGCAAGATCGTCAGCAACGCGTCGCCGATTGTCAGCCCGACAGAAGACATCAGCGATTTCTTTATTGCATGGACCTCCAATCGGGACGTGCGCGGCAATATTTTTGACCAGACTTCGCTCGAGAACACGGTGCCGTACTCGCCGCCGCAAAACACCCAGGCAGGCACCGAGAACGGCGATGGCGCGGTTGGACCGAAACTCCAGGCCCCTCACGAGAGACCGGAGAAACCCATGCTGGCCGATGCCGGCGCCGCTCCCGGCGAGCTCGATGCTTACACCCGCACAAGCGAAGGCATCGAGGATCCTTTTGACCCGATGCCGGACGTCTGCATACCGGGGGTCGCCCAGGACCGCACTCGGGATTCCAACATTTACGGCTCGCGCATTCGCGACCGGGCTCGCCTGACGGCGCCGACGCCAACCAAGCCGCTGACGAACCTGCAGCGTTCGTTCCCGATAGCATTGAGCAACGTCAACGATGTCTCGCAGACTTACCTGCTGCGTATCACGCGGCAGCCGGCTGATTTTCCGTCGCTCGGTCGGGCGTCCTTCCGTCAGCTTCCGGCCGTGCCGCCCTTCGACCAGGACGTGCCACCGCCAGTCATCTGGGAGGACCTGACCGTACCGGCAAAGTCGACCTTTGCACGCACCTTGTTCCTGGTCTCCAACTTGCCGGACGCCGAAACCGGCGTACAGGTATTCCTGCCCGGCTGTGACAGCGACGACACAGAAAATAATTACGGTCCTTACCAGGGATCCTGTGCACCGATCAGCAGCATCACGCTTGGTGGCGAGGGTCCATCGGGACCCCTGCAGCAGCCCGACTATCAGAGCCCCGTATGCGACCCGCTCGATACGACCTGCACGGATGACGTACTGCAGGCCGAACTGCACAACCCCGAACTCATCAATCCAGAATTGATCAACCCCGAGCTCATCAACCCCGAGCTCATCAATCCGGAACTGATCAACCCCGAGCTCATTAATCCGGAACTGATCAATCCCGAGCTCATTAATCCAGAACTGATTAACCTCGGTTTTGCCAATCCCGAACTCATCAATCCGGAGCTGATCAACCCGGAACTCATCAACCCGGAGCTGATCAACCCCGAACTCATTAATCCCGAACTCATCAATCCGGAACTGATCAATTCGTCGTTCGACGACGGCGGCACCGTTACCCTGGACGAGGGCCTGACCTGGACCGATTACACCTACATCGTCCGCAACACCGGTAACGTCACAACGTCGTACAACGCGGATATCACCCTTGCCGGTGCCGCCGTTGACGATGTCGATTCGCAGCTGGTTGCCTGGACGCTCTACATCACGCCGACTTCCCGGGACTGTAACTACAAGCCGCAGGTCGAACGCCGCGTGCTCGGCGTCGTTAACAACCCCGACGACGAACTGGCCAGCGAAGAGCTCGAAGTCGCGACCATCGACGAGCCGTTCAACGGTGAGATCAGCGCGATCGCGGCACCCGGCCAGACCCTGTTCTTCACGCGCCGCGTTTTCGGCACCGCCGAGGAACTCGACAACATCAGCGTCAGCGGCTTTACCACGGCGTCGCAGGCCGCAAACTGCAGCCAGACGGACAGGCCAGCGGGCAACAGCGACCCGTATTTTTGCCAGCTGACTCTGGCGGACGAGCGCGAACGCATCCTGCTCGACACGCAGCCGCCGGAGTTCGGCGGGCTGATGGACGGCGACGTTATTCCAATTCCGTTCATCCAGGCCGATCGCCCGGGCGGCGCCTGTGTCGACCTGGTCGGAAGTGGCATCGTTACCGCCAGCGACAACGGCGAGCCGGTAGCCGTGAGCTGCACGGACAGCCTGGGCGCAGCAATCTGCACGAGTAACGAGCCGGGCCAGTCGATTCCGGTAATCACCCTCGCCAACCCGAACCCGGCGCCGATCGTGTGCACGGCCGTTGACGACGCGGGCAATGTCGGAACCGTCAGCCTGTTTGTCGACGTACAGGACACGCAGCCGCCGACGTTCGTAGACTTTCCGTCCACAACCGTCAACCTTGACGCGGACGCAACCGCAGGCACTGCAACGCTGAATTTCGAAGCGGGCCTCACCGCCGCGGACGTCGACAACGTGGATCCATTCCCCGTGATCAGCTGCACGGCAACGACGGGGCAGATCTCGGGCGAACCCCTGCAGGTCGGGCTTACGACGATCGACTGCACCGTGTCCGATGCCTCGGGCAACATGACGACTCAGAGTTACGACGTGCAGGTCAACGACGTTACGCCACCCGAGTTCATCAACATTCCATTGCCTGACTTCACCGTTGACGCGACGGGACCGGCCGGTGCAACGGTCACCTATGTCATTCCGGATGCGGCCGACGCCGGCAGCGGCGTGACCAGCATAAACTGCGTACCGCCGCCCGGCACCGTGTTCGCAATCGGCGTCACGACTGTAACCTGTACTGCAACAGACGCCTCGGGCAATTCGGCGTCGGCCAGCTTCGACGTCACAGTCACCGACGACGTTGCTCCCACGATCAGCGCACCGACGGGCCCGATAATAGCCGAACAGCAGGGCCCTGCCGGCGCCGTTGTGAATTTCACGGTAACGGCGACCGACGTCGCCGATCCCGCCCCGACAATCGCCTGCACGCCGCCCTCGGGCAGCGTCTTCCCGGCGGGTCTTACGACGGTTACCTGCACGGCGACCGACGCGTCCGGCAACTCCGCATCCGCCGGTTTCGACGTCTCGGTCAGTGACACCATGCCGCCCGTTCTCACGGTACCTTCGGGGGGCATCGACGCAGACATCATGAGCGCCGCGGGTGCCACCGTAGACTTCAGCGCAGCGGTTACGGCGACCGATGCCGCCGATCCTGCACCAGGCATCGTTTGCGCACCGCCGTCCGGCAGCCTGTTCGCGCCAGGTACCACGAACGTCAGCTGCACCGCAACCGACAGCGCCGGCAATTCGGCCAGCGCCAGTTTTGACGTGAGAGTGGGCTATGCGGACGGCTTCGGCATCGATCCCAGGAAAACCAACATCAATGGTGGCAGCAGCAACCCGCTGTCCTGGGGCTGGCTGGATTCGAATGGCGCGATACTGGACACGTCCTTCGATCCGCAGATTCTCGAGTTCAGGGTCTGCGACAGCAGCATGCCGATGTTCACGCTCGCCGGCGACCCGGGCAGCAGCGGCTTTCGCATCAAGTCCGATAACTCCTGGGAGTACAACTGGCAGTCTGACGGAGAAAACGGTGCGCCGCTGGAGCCGGACTATTACTGCGTTCGCGTCACGAGTCAATTGACCGGGCAGTTCCTGGATTCCCCGCCGATCAGGGTCCGCTGAGGCCCGTCTACAGCCGGCTCCTGGCATCGTCTGCCAGGGGACCGGTCGGCCGGATACGCAGGAACGTCCCGTACTTGTCCTTGGCGGCATGTCCCATACCCAGTTCTTCCTCGGCTCGTGCAAACCAGTACGGCAAGGTCGCCGTGTAGCGCCAGGTCGGGCGATCATCCAGAAACAATGCCGTTGCCTCGCCGATGCGGTCGTAGCAGGTCTGGAACTCGTCCATCGACTCCGCCGAGAAATCGGCTTCCAGGTAGGCCTTGCCGAGCTGAAAACGGATCAGCCAGAGGTCGGCCATCCCGATAGCCGCTCGCAGTTTGTCGATCGCGGAGACCGCGTCGCCGGCATCGAGCGCCAGCAGACCTTCGATCATCAGCCCATAGGCGCGGCTTTGTGGCTGCAGTTTACTACCGAGAACCTCGGCAATGCTCGATGCTATCGCCGTGTCGCCCAGTTGCAGGCTGACCATCGCAGCCGGTACGGCGCGCCCCGCGCCGCTGTCCCCGAGGATTGCCTGGAGCTCGGCTCTTGCCTGCTCAGCCTGCCCCATGTCGGCGAGGGCGGTTGCGAGCATCGCCCTCTTGGTCGCCGCAGAACCCGCGTTGCCGATCCTGTCGTCGTGCGCAATGCCGGTCTTCAAGGTTTCAACGGCGGCGGCGAGATCACCTCTCAGCATCTCGAGGTCGGCAAAGCCAAGGTTGCCTAGCGACTCGCCTCTTTCGTCGGCTTCGAGCATGCGTTCGTACACAGCCCGCGCTCCATCGAAGTCCTCAACCGCTGCTTTCGCCATCGCGACCGGCAGTCGCGCCACGTAGCGATTTTCGTCGAGCGCCAGCGCCTTCTCCGCTTCGGCCGTCGCGGTTTCGAAATCGCCGGCGTACATCGCATACAGCGCGTAATTCGACTGCATGATGACGTTGTTCGGGTAAATCTCCAGCGCCTGCAAGCCATGTTTGCGCGCACCGTCGAAATCCAGTGTCGCGAAGTAGGCAACAGCGAGATTGCTCTGCGCCGCGTTGTCGGCCGGGTAGGATTCGACCAGCGCCTGGTAGTTCTCGATGGCTTTCTCGTAGTTGCCGGTCACCGTCATGTAGTACAGTCCCAGCGTCCTGTAGCGTTCGCGGGGAGTCATCGTCTCCATCTTCGACAGCGCACGCTCCCACAGTGCGTTCGCTTCGTCCGCGCGGCCCATATTGAACAGTGTCAGGGCCCAGCCGGAGAGTGCTCGCCCGAAATTGGGGTCTTTATCGACGGCACTGGCATAAAGCTCGATAGCTTCCTCTCGTTTCCCCGCCTGCGCGAGCTGCTGGGCATGCGTGTAGTCGCGCATCGCCTCGATGGAGCCTGCCGTGAAGGTCTCCATGACGACACGATCCACGTCGGTATCGCCGAGCGCTTCGCGCACCTCTCCTGTCAGGGAACTGATGGCGGTCAGCACCTCAAGCTTGCTGCCCGCTTTGGCCGTGGCCGCAAGCAGCTCCTCGCCGGACACGCCGTCAATACCGCGAATGACCAGCCTGTAGCCGTTCCCGTCCGTACTTATCTCGCCGCTGAGCGTCACATCGATGCCTTCGCGAACGGACACCAGCTGCGCGAGTTCCGCACTGAGCCGGGTTGAGTCGGGCTGCAGGGTTTTGGCAATGCGTCCGGCTGTCAGGCGCGGGAAAGATGTAATAAACGAAGCACCCTCCAGACCGATCTGCAAAGCCTGTTCCAGCGAGCCATCGAACACGGCGTCACCGGTGGCGTTATCGAAGTCCGCGATCAGCACCGATACGGGATTCAATTCCTCGACCACCTCGGGGCCGCCCGTAATATGGAAATAGACCGACACCATCAGCGCGACGCTGAGCACACCGATAGCAACGAAGTCCATCTTGCGGCTGCCAATGGGCGCTACGACCGTGTCTGTCGGATCGCCCTGTACAACGATACCGTGCTCGGTAAAGTCGTAAATCCAGGCGAGCACCAGGGTGACCGGGAAACCAACCACCATCAGGATGATCAATGCACGCAGGATCCAGTCGGGCGCCTCGAACGCCGGCAGCACGACGCTGGCAACCTCGACGAGCAGCCAGCCGACGCCAACGTACAGACCAGCCGTGCGGAAGACTTCGCGACGCCGTAACTCTCTAATGAACTTCTTCAGCACTGCTCTTGCCTGCGGCCTTTTTTCCGCCGCCAGTCTAGCACGCGGCGAGCCGGCTTCCGGCGACCGCTACCAGTTAAAACGCAAGGCCAGCATGAGGTTTCGACCCGGCGCATCCAGTCCCGATCCGTGCACGCGGTAGCGCTTGTCGAGCAGGTTGTCGAGCGTCACGGCCAGCAGCCAGCCATCGCCATACTCTTTCTGCAGCCTGGCACCGACCACCGCCCAGCCGGGCGTGCCCTTCGGATCGATTCGCGTATCGCCAACGTCGCGCGCGCTGAGGCGATCCTGGGTGCTCGCAAAACGGAGCCAGCTCTCCAGGCGGTAGCTGCCGCCGTATTCGTAAGACAGAACGATGTTGCCGTTAAACGGTGGAATGCGATCCGCGGGTTCCTTGCCGGACCCGACGGCCCGTTGTTCGCCGCGGCTGTAGTTGAGAACGGCGCGCGCTTCGAGCGCATCGCTAAAGGTAAATTCAACGCCAGCCTCCACGCCCCGGATGGAGGACTCCGCCGCATTGGCGCTTTGCACGACATCGCGGCCTTCAGGGGTAACGGCGCCGGTCAGAAGCGAGGTAATCCGATCGTCATAGCGCAGCGTATAGGCCATCAGGTCGAATCGAAACTTGTTGGATCGATAGCGCACGCCAACGTCGAATTGCCGAACGCGCTCGGAGTCCAGCGTCGTATTCGGAATGTTGAAACGGTTGCCAGGCCGATTTCCCAGTGTCCCGAGGTCAAACACATTGGGTGCGCGAAAGCCCAGGCCGATATTTGCCAGTAGCTGCCAGCGATCGCTGGCGTCGAAAATCCAGCCGGCGTCGGCGCTGATGTCCGTGCTGTCGATGGCGGCCGCGGCCGAAATGTCGGTTGCTGACAAGGTGACGTCGTCGTTGCTGATGCGAATGCCACCGCTCAGGTTGTGACGCGCGCTCAGCTGCCGCTGCGAATTGGCGTAAAGCGCTGCCTGCCTGACCCGCGAACCGTCGGGAAACCGTGGCGTCAGCACCTGTGTCGCGCCGCTCAGCAGATCGTCCTCGAGTCGCCGGCTGCCGACCTCGTCGTGATAGAACTCCGCGCCTACGATCCAGGATCCACCGTCGCTCACTCGCGAGGCGCTCACTGTCAGGCCGTACAGGTCGCTGCGGTTGAACTCGCGGCGCCGATCCGTGGATTCGAAGTCACGTGTGGTCCGATCGTCGTCGATCTGCTGCCAGGCGAAGTCGGTGTTCCAGTCAAGACCCGCCAGTCCGTCCGTAACGGTGTACCTGCCGTGCAGGAAAACGCGCCGGTTCGGCGCAAAGAAGAACTCCGACGAAGACGGCTCGCTCTGCCCGAAGCCGGGCACCAACTCGTCGACACGCGGCGTCTCCGGTTGTTCGAGATAGTGGGCGTCGAGCAACCATGAGCGCTTGTCGCCCGGGGTGCCCGCGAGCAACAGTCGAGCGGCTTTCGACTCGTAGCCGCTCGGCCCGATACGCTCGCCGCTGCCCGTACGGCGATCGCCGGTCTTCAGGTACTCGGCACTGAACGATGACGCCAGTGCACGATTGCCCACGTCGATCGTTGCCCTCGTCGTTTTCGCCAGCTCCGCCGTATCGAAGGAAACGAACACATCGCCACGCAGCTCGGTCTCATCCGTATCGAAACCCGGCACACGAGTGACGAGCTGCACGACGCCGCCGACGGCATCGTTGCCGTACAGTGAGGTCGGGGTGCCGCGCAGCACCTCGATGCGCTCGACCGAGCTCACCGGCACAAGGGCGAAATACTGCGTGGGTGCGCTGCGGAAGATCGCATTGTTCAGGCGCATGCCGTCGACGAGGTGCAGGATCGAGGAGCCCTTGAGGCCGCGAATAATCGCTGCGCCCTGCCCCGGCGTCGTTTGCTGCAGGAAAACGCCAACGCCGGAGGCCAGCGAGTCGGTCACGAGTTTTTCCGCCTGGACGCTCTCGCGGCTCAACACGCTAAGCCCCGAAGAAACCTCCTCGCTATTGACGGCGCGCCGCGTCGCCGTGACGACGACTTCGTCGATCTCGTCGTTTTCGGCCGCACTGATGAGCGGAGCGACGGTGGCCGCCACTAAGAGGAGGGACTTGAGCATGCGCGAGAGATTACAGCATTCGCCCACAACTCTGTACCGCTCCTGCGCAATACCGTCGC
Source organism: uncultured Gammaproteobacteria bacterium (assembly GCA_963701335.1). Taxonomy (GTDB): domain Bacteria; phylum Pseudomonadota; class Gammaproteobacteria; order Steroidobacterales; family Woeseiaceae; genus UBA1847. Next base: position 231,331 of record CAVOZR010000004.1, on the reverse strand, counting down.
GTGAAGATCAGGCAGAGTTGCTTATGTCAATCAGGCCGCCCTGCCCAGCTCCTCGACCATCTGCTCGGTCATCCTGAACTTCTGGATCTTGCCGGTGACCGTCATCGGGTATTCGTCGACGAAGCGAATATGTTTCGGGATCTTGAAGTGTGTGATCTGTCCCTGGCAAAACGACTTGACGTCTTCCGCCGTCAGCGTTTCGCCGTCTTCTACCTGGATCCAGGCGCACACTTCCTCGCCCATCTTCGCATCCGGCACGCCGAACACCTGCACCTCCCTGATCTTCGGATGGGTATACAGGAACTCCTCGACCTCGCGCGGATAGATGTTCTCGCCACCACGAATGATCATGTCCTTGATGCGCCCGACAATCCTGAGATAGCCCTCCTCGTCCATGATGCCGAGATCGCCGGAGTGCAGCCAGCGGGCTTCGTCGATGGTGTCTCTCGTCTGCTCTTCATCGTTCCAGTAGCCCAGCATGACGGAATAGCCGCGGGTGCAGACTTCACCTTTCTCGCCGATTGGCACGACGCGGCCCTCCGCGTCGACCAGCTTGATCTCGACCCAGGGCACCGCCCTGCCGACCGTTTCGACGCGCTTCTCGATCGGATCATCCGGCAAGGTCAGGTGATTGATGGGGCTCACCTCGGTCTGGCCGTAGCCGATCAGGATGTGCTTCATGTTCATGTCGGAAATGACGCGTTTCATGACATCGACCGGACAGGGCGCGCCGGCCATGACGCCGGTGCGCAGTGTCGAGAGATCGAATTTCTCGAACTCGGGGTGCGCCAGCTCCGTCACGAACATCGTCGGTACGCCATGCAGCGCCGTGCAGCGTTCCGATTCAACCGCTTTCAGCGTCGACAGCGGATCGAATACTTCGGCCGGATAGACGACGGTGGCGCCGTGCGCGAAGCAGGCAAGATTGCCGAGCACCATGCCAAAGCAGTGATACAGAGGCACCGGCATACACAGGCGATCGGCCGGCGTCAGTCGCATGCCGGCGCCGGTCAGGTAGCCGTTGTTGAGGATGTTGCAGTGCGTGAGCGTCGCGCCTTTCGGGTTGCCCGTCGTTCCGGAGGTAAACTGGATGTTGATCGGGTCGTCCGGCCTGAGTTCGTCCCTGAGCTGCTCCAGCCGGGCGCGCTCCCTGTCGCCACCGGCCGCGCAAATATCGGCAAAGTTGAACATGCCTGGCGACTCGGCGTCACCCATGCGAATGACGATCTCGAGATCCGGCAGTTTTTTCGACGTCAGCCGACCGGGCTCACAGTCGTTCAGCTCCGGCGCCAGCGCGTACAACATCTCGAGGTACTTGCTCGTCTTGAACTGTTCGGCACTGACGATCGCCCGGCAGCCCGACCGCTTCATCGCGTATTCGAGCTCGTAGAGACGGTAGGCCGGGTTGATGTTGACGAGGATTGCGCCGATCTTCGCCGTCGCCATCTGCGTCACGACCCACTCACTGGAATTCGGTCCCCAGACGCCGACGCGCTCGCCCGGCTCGATGCCGAGATTCAGGAGTCCCGCGGCCAGCGCGTCGATACGTTCGCGAAACTCGGCATAGGTCCAGCGAACGCCCTGGTGGCAGACGACCAGCGCCTCGGTATCCGGGTATCGCCCGGCAACCTGGTCGAAGTAGTTGCCTATCGTTTCATAAATAATGGGCTCAGTTGATGCTCCGCAACTGTAGCTCTTCGTCAGTGCAGCCATTGTGTTCACTCCAACCGTCCTTAGCGGTCAGTCCACGATGGCAGCTATTAGAGTCTCTGGCTACCCCCTACGTCTATCGTGTGAAACACCAAGTACCACAACGTCAGTAGCTCTGCCTTGCCGACTAGGGTGCCACCACGTCGTAGCTGATCAGCTCCACGCGATCGCCCGTCTCGAGGTTGATCTCGAGGATCATGCCGACACCGGGCTTGTAGTACTTGTTTTCCTCGGCGCCGGGATCGAGCGGCGAGAAATCCAGGGTGACCAGGCAGTCCGCCGTGCAGGAGGCGCCGGGCGCCGATTCGGTCGCATCCACGGAAACGATCTCGATCGCGTCTTCGGCGTTGGCGAATGACACCTCCTGACGATAGATTTCGCCAACCACCGGGACCGCGGGCAGCAGGATTCCTGCCTCGTCGCCGTCCCGTCCGGCCTTGAAGGAACCGTCAATGGCGACGAGCTCCGCTATTGCCGGCACATCGCCGTCGAAGATCTCGTAGTCTTTGGCCTCCTCGCCGCAGTACCAGAGATTGCCGTCAGTATCCTGCGCAATCCAGTCGTCGGTATCCTCCACCAGCTCGCCATCGACCTCGACGACATCACGGACCACCAGGCAGCGAATGCCGTCGATGAGCTTGATCCGGTCAGTCACCGTGATCGTAATGGTTTCGCTTATCTCTTCGCCGTCCTCGATAAAGGTCCCCTCGTAGACCCACGTCGACCCCTGCATCAGCGGCAGATAGGGATGCGGCTCGGCGCCACCCGGCTGGCCGATTGTCAGCGGATCGATAAAATCGGCGACGAAATCCGGTCCGAACGGGGGGTTGTGTACGGCGTCGGCGGTCGCCGCGCACAGGCTCAGACGGGCCTCGGTGACGGCACCGCATTCATCCAGCGCTTCATCACGCTCGTCCGAATAGTCCTCCAGGCAGATGTCGGCGGCGTCCTCGCTCGCGCTGTGCGCGCAGGTGGCAACGCCGACAAAGAACTCGTCGAGCACCTCGAACTCGCAGGCGCGCCGCAATGCGTTGCTCGAACTGCTGCAGCTTACGGCCTCGACATCGGACACGGAGGCGCGTCCCAGCGAGTAGGCATCCACGACGGCGATAAGGTCGACGATCTCCTCCGCGCTGAGATCAAAGCCGATCGGCGCCGACGCATCGAGCACGCCGTCAGCCGCGTCGGCGGCCAGCAGTGTCAGCACCTCGTCCATCGACAGCCCGGCGAAACCGGCGGCAGTCCTGACCGCCAGGCCGACGGCGCTGGAAGCCTCAGCGAGAACATCAAGGTCTGTTGTGGTCTGCGGGTTTTCGCCACCCGGAAACAGCTCATCACCCAGCGAGGATGTGCCGAACACGCTCGTCGCATTCGCGAGGGCCACGTCGAGTGCAGCCTGGATGGCGGCGGCATCGATAACGGTGCCGTCACCGTCCGGATCGAGCGCATTGCGCAGCTCGATCGATGCAATCGTCGTATGCGGCGACAGATTCACGCGCAGCGCACTCCCGGCATCGCCGGTAACCGCGGCGACTTCCAGGTTCGGCGGCTGATCGCCGAACTCGCCATCCTCGGCACCCTCGGAATCGAGCAGCAGGAAGAGCGCCTGTCCGGCCAGGTCACCGCTCACGGCGATGGCATAGGCGTCAGCGTCCGCGGCGTCTCGTGCCAGTTCCAGGATTGGCCCTGCCGCCCTCAGTGCCGCCGCCCGGTCCTCGCTGTCGGCCGCACTTTCCAGCGCGGCACCGACGGCGCTCGCCGGGAAAACAAACAACGTGCCTCCCGACACCGGTCCGTCGAATACGTTGCCGGAGATCGTGATATCCGCTGCCGGCGGTGGTGGTGGCGGCGGCGGCGGCGTGGTTATGCTGCTGCCACTGCCACCGCAGGCTGCCAGGAGCAGCGCGGAGAGCGCCATCGAAATCGAGCATCGATACGTCAAGATATTCATAGTTACGTCCTCCCTAACCGACGCGTCGTGATTAAAGTGCGGTAAATTCGACAAGCTCAACGCGATCGCCGGAATTCATGTCGATCTCCAGGATCAGGCCGATACCCGGGGCGTAGTACTTGTTTTCGTTGGCTTCCGGATCGAGCGGCGAGAAGTCATGGGTTACGAGGCATTGGCCGTTGCAGCTGGCCGCCGTCGCCACCTCGTCGCCGTCCGTCGCGAGGATTTCCATGATGTCCTCGGCATTGCCGACCGACAGCTCCTGTCGAAAAAGCTCGCCAACGATCGGCGTCTGCGGCAGCAGCACACCGCCCTTGTCACCGTCGCGTCCGGCCTTGAACGAGCCATCGTCGGACACGAGCTCGGGTAGCGGCGGCTCGTCGCCCTCGAAGGTTTCGTAATCCTTGACCTCTTCGCCGCAGTACCAGATGTTGCCGTCGAGATCCTGCGCGAACCAGTCATCGGTGTCTTCGATCAGCTCGCCGTCGATCGTAACCACGTCCCTGACGACGAGGCAGGTCACGCCATCGACCAGCTTGGTCTCATTCAGTACGGTAACCACGATGGTTTCGGTGACGACTTCGCCGTCTTCCTCGAAGCTGCCTTCGTAGGTCCATTCGTTGCCCTGCACGAGCGGGAACCAGGGATTGGGCGTAACGCTAATACCGATCTCAAGCGGGTCAACGAAGTTGCCGGCGAAGTCGCCACCGAATTCCGGAAGATGCGCGGCATCCTCTGTGAGATCGCAGACCTCGAGCTGTGCATCGAATATCTCGCGGCACTCGTCCAGTACCTCACCGAATTCTGCCTCGGCATCCGCCAGGCAGGCCGCCAGGTCGTCATCGGGAGAATCCATGCAGATCGCCCTCTCCGTAAAGAGGTCATCCTTGGCGGCGAAATCGCACGCGAGATTGGACGCATTGGCGGCGGCAGTACAACCGATCTCCGCAGCTAAAGCGCCGCCGCAAAACATCACGGTGGACAACATCGCCACAATCGCAGCTCTGTACGTCGAAAAGACTGGTTTCTTTGTCGATTGGCGCATCCCGATTCTCCCTGAAAAAGCCGGTATGCACACTTAGACGCCGGTGCCTCGGGAAATCGGTTGCGCGACCGATCCTCGGTCCAGCGACTGTCTATCCGCTTGTAGCACTTGTTACAAAACAGGCGGGATCGAGGCATGAAAATCAGGGTCATAAGCCTTTCGACATCGCTACGGCGACGACAAGGTATCGAAACCCGATTTCGCGAACTGGGAATGCCCTTCGAGTTCTGCGATGCCATCACGGCCGAGCACGCGTTGCGACATATTCATCACTACGACGAACAGGAGTTTCTCCTGAACTGTGGTCGACCGGCTACCGGCACCGAAATCGCCTGCTACGCGAGTCATCTTGCGCTTTGGCAGCGCTGCGCCAATGGCAACGACCCCTACCTGATACTCGAAGACGACGCGGAACTCGACTCGTCGTTCATGGCGGGACTCCTGGTGGTTGCCAACCAGGTAGAAAAGCGCGGCCTTATTCGAGTCTCGGTTCCCGAGGTCGACGACTCGCTTGTTGTCGACGACTTCGGACGATTCAGGATTCGCTACTGTCGTCGTGCGCCATTGCTCGCCCTCGGATACGCTGTTTCTCCGCGAGCCGCGTCCCGACTCGCGCTCGGCGGCAAGGTTGTCGAGGAGCCGGTGGACAAGTACCTGCAACGCTTCTGGCGGCGCGGCCAGCCGGTTTTCGCGATCTGCCCGCCGGTCGTACGCCACGCGCCTGTGGCCAGTAACTCCGACATCGGCACACGCCACAGACCGGACTACGGATTTTCAACCTGGGTAAGAAGAGCGGCGCGCAAGGTCGAGAACAGCATCGCACGACAGCGTTTCAATAGTGCAGTTACCGCCCAGCGCTTGCCGCGCACGAGCTTAGCGGCCCGTGCCGCGCAGCGACTAGGCTCGCTCTGAAACCCGTCCGCTCGATCGCAGGTTCCTAGAATCGCCAGACGACACCGAGTGAGGGTACGAAGGGCAGCCAGTATTTCTCGGCGCCGACGAATTCATCGACTCCGGCCGGGTCGGGCCGGATGAGGTACTCGGTGCAGCAGGGGTTCTGGCGATTGTAGAGGTTGGTGATCTCGAGAAACGCGGTCAGCGATCCGCGGCGTAAATCGAAGTCCCTGCTCACGCGCGCATCCAGCGTCTGAAACACCGAGTAGCGTGACTCGTTGATTGCTGTCGTGATCAGCGTTCTCGGCCATCCCGTGTGCACCTCGCCCGCTGCGCTCAGGTTCCATGCGCCCCAGCGCCAGCTGACTCCGAATTTTCCGGTATGCGTCTGGTCCCAGCTGCGCCTCTGCTTGCCGATTGCCAGGGAGTCCTCGACTTCTGACCAGGCGTAGCTCAGCCACCAGAAAACGTCGTCGTCGCTGCCACCATAGGAAGCCATCAGTTCGATTCCCGTGGACTCCGCCTCCGGCGCGTCGATCATCACGCGGTCGAACTGCAGCTCGGGCACCAGCGTCAGTGCGTTAAAGACATTTTCGAAACGGGGCCGGAGCGACCGAAACGCTTTTCGATAAAAGGAGACATCGAGGTCGACCCCGGATCGCAGACGGTGCTTGAGATTGGCAACGGCATGCTTGGCACGCTGCGCCGGGTAGAAGTCGCTCACGCCGTCACTGACCTGCAGTTCGTTGATTTCCTGCGCCTGGTAGAACTGGCCGAATCCCACTCGAAACTCGGTACTGTCACTCGCGCGAAACAGCACGCTCGCTCTCGGGCTGTACTGGCGATCGTCGCTGGACGTCGTGTAGGTCTGCTGGTCCCAGCGTATCCCGAGATCGACAACGAGCTTTCGCACGGGCTGCCAGCGCAATTCCGTGTAAGCGGCGTACTGCGCACCTTCCGGTGACAGGTCGAACGATCGCGTCACGAAAGACTCGTTGTCCAGAATCTCGTCATACGGCGCCTGCACGGTCTTCACCAGGCTGTGCCGATAGCGTGCATTCTGGTGTCTTGCACGAAAGCCGGCGTTCATCATCCAGCTTGTCGACGGCGAAAACGTCCAGTCCTGTTGAATTTCATAGGCCTTGAAGTCGCGCGATTCGTCCAGCGCTGCAGAAACGATACCCGGCAGGTCGACGGCGCCGGTGCGTTCGTTATTGATTTCGCTTAGCGAGGCAATCGTTTGGCTCTGCAGCAAGTCACTCCAGTCCGCACACCACTTGAGCCAGAAAACCTTGTTGTCATATTTCGCATTCGCCGTTTCACCAACATCGTCGTCGTTGAGATTGAGTTTGTCGTGCGAAGCGAGCATGTTCGCGCTGATCTGCGCGCGGGCTCCAAACTCCCAACCAACATGCAGTAGCAGGTCCTGATAGTCAGGACTGCCAAAGCCCGGATCGATGACGTCGGCAATCAGATCGAGATTGCCGCGCCTTGCGGCGACCAGCCAGTCCCCCCGCTCCTGCGGGCCAAACCTTCCCAGCGACAGTGCGGAAGTGTTGAAAAAACTCAAGGCCAGTTCGGTTTCCCTGCGCCCGGACGGCTCGCGCAGCTGCATGCTCAAGACGCCGCTCATGCGATCCCCGTAGCGCACCGGGTAGGCGCCTGTGTAGAAGTCGATCCCCGATATCGCGCTGGCGTTCACGATGGATGCGACGGACTGAAAGTCCTTCAGATGGTAGGGCTCATAGAGTCTCAGGCCGTCGAACAAAAACAGCATTTCGCCCACTTCGCCACCGCGAATGTGGTTGCGACTCGATATCCCGCCACTTGCCGTACCGGGCAAACGGTTTGTCAGTCGCACCGCTTCCTCGGCCGCCGCCGGGATACGCGTGGAAAGTTCCCTCTCGAGATAGCTGTGGCTGCCGGACTCGACGTACTGCAATCGGTGCAGACTCGAGGTGACGACAATCTCGGGGAGCGGCACCGGCGTGGCGGCTTGTTCCGGCTTCTGTTCTAACGCCGCGGTTTCGTCACGAACCACCAGCAGGCTCCCGGACGGACCGTCAATGACTTTGAGTCCGTAAGGCTTGAGTGCCCGCGCCAGGCTGGCTCGAGGGTCGGCGGAATCCGGATCCTCCAGCAACACCTGGTCCGGGCTGATCAGGTCACTGCTGTAGATAATGCGCAGGCCATTTGTGAGCAGGGACTCCAGGTAATCGGAAAGCCCTGACCCTCTGGACGGTGTGGCGCCAAACGCCGCCTGCAGGAAGCATGTCGCCAATACCGTGATCCAGACCTGTCTTGCCTCGGGCATCGGGCGATTTTAGATCAAACGGCGATTCGCGTCGCTTCCAATCGTGTGGAATCATTGCCTCATGAAATCGAAAACACGTATGACGTTCTTGCTGCTGGCAGTCCTGGTTCTTCATCATGGCTGCGATAAAGGCGATGATCCTGCTGTCCCTGTTTCGGGGTCTGTTATCGTTCGTGGAAACGGCGGTGACCCCGGCTCACTCGATCCGGCGCTGGCTGAAGACGTTCATGCCTTTAACATACTGACCGATCTTTACGAGGGTCTGGTGAGCGAGTCCGCGAGCGGAGAGCTTGTCGCGGCGGCAGCAAAATCCTGGAGCCTGAGCGAGGATGAACTGACGTACTCGTTCACGCTCAGGGACGACGCCCGCTGGTCAAATGGTGATCCTGTTACATCGCACGACTTCGTGCGGGCGTTGCGGCGCGTGGCAACACCCGAGACGGGTTCTGTCTACGGTTTTCTGCTGCAACCCATTTTGCATTTTGCAGAGGTTCAGAAGGGGTCCCTGCCGGCAGATCAGCTCGCTGTCGTGGCCATTGATGATCAGGTTCTGCAGATACGGCTTCGACAACCGACGCCGCAGATGCTATCCGTGCTTACGATGCCGGTCGCGTTGCCGGTGCACATTTCCGCCGACGGTGCGGGCGTGTTCTCGGACCCGACTACTTTTGTCGGCAACGGTGCCTACCTGCTTGCCAGTCGTGCACCGGGCGGCCCTATACGATTGCGTCGCAATCCGGGCTATTGGGACGTGGAATCCGTTGCCATAGAGGAAGTCGTTTATCTGCCCATCGTGGAACCCAGAACGGAATTCAATATGTATCGAGCGGGCGAACTCGACATCACCAACACCGTTCCGTCGGAAAGCATTGCAACACTGCGAGAAAACATGCCCGATGAGTTAAGAATTACTCCGTCGTTGGCACTGTACTACCTGGCCTTTGATGTCACCGAGCCGCCCTTCAACGACGTTGTTTTGCGCCAGGCGCTGAGCATGGCCATCAATCGTGAGCGCCTCGTGTCGCTGATCGGTCGGGGCGAACAAGCGGCGTACGGGATCGTTCCGCCCGGCGTCGCCGGGCACGTGAGTTCGGTATTTCTGTGGCGAAACCTTTCCGACAATGAACGCATCGCGCGTGCGCAAGCCCTGTATCAGCAGGCCGGTTACGGCGAACAGGCACCGCTCGAGGTCAGCTACACGTATGACACCGGCGATATACACGAGAAGGTCGCGCTGGCGGTAACCGGCATGTGGCGCGATGCCCTCGGTATAAACGTGACGCTCGAAAAAAAGGAATGGCAGTATTTCCTGGACACACGCGGGCATCGCTCCGAGTGGCAAATCATGCGCTTTGCGTGGTTTGGTGACTACAACCACGCCTCGACGTTTACCAACCTGTTTCGCTCGGGCGATCCGCAAAACCTGCCCGGCTATGCGAACCCGGACTACGATGGCCTGCTCGCCTCCGCCTCCGCCACGAGGGATCGACAAGTCCAGGCCGAACTGATCAGCCAGGCGGAAGCGACCCTTCTGGCCGACCACCCCGTCGCGCCCCTTTATTTCTACGTCAGCAAGCACCTGGTCCGCCCGGGTATCGGCGGTTTCGAGCCGAATGTTCTAGACCGGCACCCGAGCAAGTACCTGTTTTTTCGGGAGAACCCGTAAAAGTGCTCATTCGTGCTTGACTAGGACCATTATTGGGGTATATTACCCCAACTATGGATAACAACATTAACAGCACGCTGCGCTCGTCCTGCCGCGCCCTGCTTCGGCCCATCGCCTCGGTGGTGCTCAAGTGCGGCATGACCTGGCGCGAATTTGCCGAGCTGTCGAAATCGGTCTTCGTCTCCGTGGCGAGCGACGAATTCGGCATACGTGGACGTCCAACGAACGTGTCGCGCGTCTCCATATTGACCGGGATCGCGCGCAAGGAAGTGAAGCGCCAGCGAGAACTCCTTGCCGAGCCCGAGGCTACGGCTTCGCCAAAGACGACAGACGCGACCCGCTTGCTGTCCGGCTGGCACCAGGATCCTGACTTCGTCGACAGCGACGGAAACCCCATTCCTCTTGAGCCGGTTGGCGGCTTGCCCAGCTTCCAGTCTCTGTTCGAGAGCTACGGGGGCGACACGCCCGAGCAGACTCTGCTGCGCGAGTTGTTGAAGGCAGGATCGGTAGAACAGGACGGGCAGGGTCGGTATGTCGCCAAGAGGCGCTATCACATGCCGGTCGAAATGGACGCCGGCAGCATTCGCTTTTTCGGTACCAACCTTTTCGATCACGCCAATACATTGAGCAACAACATTACCGGCAATCACGACATGCGAAGGCTCGAGGGCTTCGCCGTCGATGATCGGATACATCCCGACGCCGTCGACGAATTCAGGGCTTATGTCGATGCGCGCGGCCAACAATTTCTCGAAGAGATCGATGACTGGCTCAACCGGCATCGCATCGATCCCAATGAATCAGAAGCCACACCTGTCCGCCTGGGCCTTGGGGTCTATGCAATTGAAGGGCAGCTACCCAAAGGTACTTAAGTCATGAAAAACATCAAACTGGCAATCTTCAGCATTCTTCTCACGCTCACGGCTGGCTGTGGCGGCGGCGGAGGCGGCGGCTCGACACCGGTCGTTAATCCGCCGCCGCCACCACCCGTCGGCGGCATCGGGCGAACCGGTATCGCACAGGGTCCGATTTCTACCTTCGGCAGCGTGGTGGTCAATGGCGTGCGCTATGACACCAGCTCAGCGACGTTCTCAATTAACGGTACCTCGGGCTCGCAGGACGATCTCCGGGTTGGGCAAGTAGTCACAGTGAGCGGCACGATCGACGACAACGGCGTCGATGGCAGCGCCGATCAGGTCAACTTCGACGACAACGTCAAGGGGCCGATTCAGAGTATCGATATCGCCACCAGCCAGGTCGTCGTGCTTGGTCAGACCGTGCTGATCAGCCCCGAGACTTCGTTTGACGACAGCATCAGCCCGGCGTCGATAGAGGGCCTCAGTGTCAACGATATCGTGGAAGTCAGCGGCCTTGTCGATTCGGCCGGTCGCATCACGGCAACGCGTATCGAATCGAAGCCGATTGGCGCCGAACTCGAGGTGCTGGGCACCGTGAGCAACCTCGATTCAGCGTCGTTTCTGTTCAACATCAACAACCTGGTGGTCGACTACAGCGCCGCTACGCTCGATAACTTCTCCGCAGGGCAGATCGGCAACGGCGATTTCGTCGAGGCCAAGGGAACGTCGCTGTCGAATGCCGGCGAACTCATCGCAACCAGAGTCGAATTGAAGAACGGTGTCCCCGGCGTCGCCGAAGGCGTTCATGTGGAGATTCAGGGCTTCATAACGCGCTTCGTGTCGGCACAGGACTTCGACGTCAGCGGACTGCCGGTAACGACTACCGCCTCCACTTCCTATGAGGGCGGTGCGGCCGGCGACCTCGGCCTTAATATCAAGGTCGAGGTCGAGGGCGATATCGACAGCAATGGCGTGCTGGTTGCGACCAAGGTAGACATACGCAGGGCCAAGGCCGTCAGGGCGACGGCAAACGTCGACTCCGTCAACGCAGCAACAAATTCGCTTGTGATGCTCGGCATTACCGTCAGCGTGGACGCTTTGACGCGACTCGAAGACAAGAGCGACGCCGACGTACGTCCGCTGACGCTTGCGGACATCAATGCCGGAGATTACGTCGAGGTCCGCGGCGGAGAATTCCCGGCAGGAAGCGGGTCGATACTCGCCACGATCCTGGAGCGGGAAGATGCCGATCCCGACACGATCCTGCAGGGTTTTGTCGAAACGATCAGCGAACCTTCATTCACGATTCTCGGCGTCACTATCCAGACCGGCGGCGGAACGGTCTTTCGCGACGTGGATAACAGCGTCATGTCGGCAACCGACTTCTTCAACCAGCTCGCCCCGAATTCGCTGGTCAAGGCGAAAGGCAGCGAGACCTCGGACACGGTGATCTCGGCAGAGGAAGTGGAGTTCGAGCTGGAGTTCTGACCGGGAATCTGGCAAGCGGGTGAGGCCGGGCAGCAGCCGGCCTCACCCGACATCCAAACAGACACGACGAGGCCCTCAGTGGCCAGGGTCCCGGAGCCCACTCGTCCGGATAAAGGGGAAAACAACGATGCATAACAGCAAATCAGGCAGACCAACAACGACGAACCTTGCAGTGTTGAGCATGTTTGCGTTGCTCTTCAGCGGCGCCGTGAGCGCCGACCTTTTCGCGGAAGCCGATCGCGCCGCGCAGGAGGGCCGGCTGTCTGACATGCAGTCGCTGTACGAGAGAATTCTCGAAGTTGAGCCCGCGAACGTCAGGGCCCTGACGGGCAAGGCGGCTGCCCAGGCCTGGCAAGGGAATTATCGTGACGCACAGGCGACCTATCGTTCGGCACTGGCGCTGGCGCCCGATGACCTGAACGCCAGGATCGGGCTGGGTTATGCCTACGCCTGGGCCGGCGAGTATTCGAACGCACACACGGCATTCAATACCGCGCTGAATGAAGATCCTTTCAATATCGGCGCCCGAAAAGGCATTGGCTACACCTATCTTTGGGCCGGCGAGAATGAATTCGCGTTGGACGCGTTCGAACTCGCCGAAAGCATCGCACCCGGGGACGCGGAGATCGCCGAGGCGTCCGGCCATGCAAGCATGAAACTCGGGCGTGCGCGAGACGCTATCGAAAGCTATGACAAGACGCTGGCCTACGACCCGCATCGCGAAAGCGCCGCTCGGGCGCGCCTGGCTGCGTATACGACGGCGCCCGCGCTGGAGGTCAGCGCGCAGTATGGATCGACGAGCAACGTCGGTTCGGGCCTGCGCGCCGCCGAACTGGCAAGCTGGCCATCCATGTCCACGCGCCTGGCCCTGCGCTACGACGACAGCCTCAGTCTCGACAATCGCTCCCTGGCGCAGCGTGGCGAAGATGCACCAGGCTACTATTTCGGCGTGCAGCAGTCCTTCGGTACGCGCTGGCTGGGCGCAGTCGAACTCGGGCAGCGGCAGCTGGTGGACGGCGATCAAAACCTGGTGAGTATTTCTGGCGTCGTCCATACGGTGCCGGGCGCATTGAAGGTCGGCGCTCAGCTCGGCCGTCATGAGGCTGGCTACAACGACGAATTACTGTACGGCGGCTTCTCGTTTCCCATCGCCGAGCGCTGGCAGATCGAACCCGTGCTTTTCGTGTCGCAATTCGGCCCGTCCGACGATAGTGAGTGGCGTGCCGTTATCAATGCAATGTTCCACGCCAGCCATCGCTGGAATGCCGGCCTGCAAATAGGCCGAGGCGACATTGACGCCAGCGACCCGGCTTTCTCGGGCCATACAACATTGCTGGGCGCCTGGACGAACGTGCATGTCGCCGATCAACTCACGCTGAACCTGTCACTGCGGCAGGAAAAAACGCCGACGGAGACGCTCGACATGGCGTTGCTCGGCATTAGCTACAGAACACCGCGTAACTAGGAGCGCAAAATGTCAATCTCGCAAGCACAACAACAAGAAATACGGCTTGCCGCGGCGGGGCAAAAAAGCACCAGGCGTATCGCGAATCGATCGCCGGCGCTGTTCGTCACGCTTTTTACGGTGTGGTTTGCGGCCTTGTACTGGTTTGGTCCCCGTCTCATTCAGTCACTTGACGCCGCAGAGGGACCCGTTTCGCTCTTTGCGCAAGGCTATTTTGCCTTCTTCGTGTGTATCGCCTGGCTTTACGGACTGTACAACCTGTCTGTCGTCTTGTTCGCAACTTACGTACGGCTTCGGAAGGACCCGGAAGCAGCCACAACAGGCAAGGCGACGGCATTCAAGCCGCCGGTAGCCGTTCTCTACACGACCTGCAACGACTTCGTCGAAGCGGGCGCGGCGTCGTGCGTGAGGCTCGATTATTCGAATTTTCATGTCTATATTCTTGACGACAGCTCGAACAGGGAGGAAATGCGGCGCATCGACCGCTTTGCTGCCCGGCATCCATCCGTGACGGTCGTCAGACGCCCGCAACGTCGTGGCTTCAAGGCCGGCAACCTGAATTACGCTTTGCAGCATGTCGTTTCCGAGCCGCTTTTTGTCATTGCCGACTCGGACGAGATCCTGCCGATAAATTTCCTGTCGAGGCTGGTTCCCAGGATTATCGCCGATCCAAGCTGCGGCTTCATACAGGCGAATCACAAGTGCATTAAACAGGGCAACAAGCTGCAACGGGACATGTGTCGCGGCATCGACATTCACTGGGAATGGTATCAGCCGCTTCGCAACTACTTCGGCTTCGTCATGTTCCTCGGGCACGGCGCGCTGCTTCGGAAAAGTTGCTGGGAAGAAGTTGGCGGCTTCCCGGAACTGGTCAGCGAAGACCTCGCGTATGCAATTGCGATTCGTGAAAAAGGCTACTACGGGACGTTTGCCGCGGACGTTACCTGCCTGGAGGAATTCCCGTCTTCCGTGCGGGCGTTTCGCGTGCGGCACGTGAAATGGACCCGCGGCACCTGCGAGTTCCTGCACAGGTTTGCCGGCAGGCTCATTCGTTCGAAGAATATTTCATGGAGTGAAAAGTTCGACATACTCTTCCCGACCGCGAACCTGCCCCTCACCTTGTTCTTCTTCCTGTTCATGATCATGACGGCGATCGTACTGCCCGTCACTATCGGCGAGCGTGCCATTGTCACTTTCGAAGTCGGTATGAACACGCTGCGGCTGCCGGTTATTCGTATGCCGGAGGCCATGAATGTCCTCTACACCTGGGACTTCTTCGCAATGACCGTCGTGGCGCTGATATCGCCGTTGCTGTGCTTCATTGTGGCCATGCGCAGGACTCCGCTGAAGCTCCTGCGCTTCCTCGCCCACTCGACCTCCCTGTACGCCGCGCTCGCCCCGCTATCGACTATTTGCATCGTCGGCTATGCGATTACGCGAAAAGCGCGCTTCCTGGTGACCGGCGATGGATCGAAACAGGCGGGTGCCAGCAGCTACCTCGCCGAGACCCATCCGGATTCGGCAACAACGCAGCGCCTCGAGTGGATGGCCGCCTGGATCTTCTTCGCCGGCGCCGTCGTCAGCTTCCAGATCGCACTGCTGGGGCTCGCAGTCGGCTATGCCTTGCTGGCCGTCATGCACAATAGTGACTGGGGCCGCCCCGGCATTCAGACCATGACGTGGATTCCGTTCACACTGATCTGTACCGGCATCGGACTGGGTGGAGCCAGCCTGCTAGGCCTGCAACCCGTATTCTTCGGCTTCGGATTTCATTTCTGAGATCGATCTATCGCTCGATGACGATACGGTCGGTCTCAACCCGGTAGCGGAACCTGGTGGTCGCGAGTACCGACTCGACGGCTTGCAGCGGCGAGAGGTCCGAAATCGACCCGTGCAGGTCGGTACGCATGGCGGCCATGCGCAGTTCAGAATCCTCGAAAAACAGCATGCGGCCGGATTCGCGCGACGCCCATTTCAAAAAATCCATCAGCGACCTGCCTTCGATGTCGAAGGCAGGCGCCAGCGCCGTCGTCCAGTTCCAGAACTCGTCGCTTTGCGCCAGCGGTACGACGGCGGCATCACCCTGATCCATGAGCGTCAGCCGCTCGCCCGACATGGCGACGTACGTGAGGGTGTCCCGGCGCACATCGACACGGCCCTCGCGGACCGCTACGTCGAGAAGGTCATCCTGTATCGACACGGCGAACTGCGTTCCGATGTCCGTCACGGCGCCGAACGTCGTCTCGATACGCAGGCCGCCGTCACGATAGACGAATTCCCCGGTATCGGCGTAGACGCGACCCTGAAGCAATGTGAACCGGTCGCCGGCATCCACTCTCAATGACGAGTTTTCGCCAAGTCGCAAGGACTCATTCCTGGCCAGCAGCAAACTCACGCCCTCGCCGGCCGCAGTTTCGATCGTCATACCTGCGTAGATCTTGTCGCCCAGTGCGTGGGCACTGTCGCCGGTCGCAGGGGAGACGATCCTGGCGACGGTGCCCACGGCTACGGGGGGAACGGGTTCGGGTTGCAACACCAGAATAGCGATGAGTGCCGCAGAGGCAGCGAGCGCCACAGGCAGGGTCCAGCGTTTTACGGCAGCTTGCGCAACGCTTCTTCTCCAGGTTCGGTGAACCCTGTTGTATACCTGCGCTCCCTCGGGCTCGGAGGTACTCGTCCGCCACTCCTTCAGTACACGCGCGTAAACACGCGATTCCAGGTCCTCCGGGATTTCCGCCCGCGGACCGGCCAATTCCAGTAACCGGGCCATCGCTTCTTCGTCGCGCTTGAGGTCCTGGTCTTCGCTCGTTTGTTTGCTCATCATCTTTACTCTGGATGAAATTCGACGGCGCGCTACGCGCCTAGTCGACGATAAAACCCGGCTCAAGATCCCAGAGGGATCGAAAACCTTCTTTAAATGCCGCGCGGGCGCGGCTCAGTACTGACTCGGCGGCCTTGTCGCCGACGTTCAGGCGGACAGCAATCTCTGCAACGCTGCAGCCCTGCAGGTATTTCATTTCAAGTGCCGTCGCGTAATTGGTCGGGAGGTACTCCAGCGTGGTTCTCACGAAGTGCGCAATCTCATGCCGGCGCTGTGCCGACTCCGGCCGGAAGTCGGATGCAAACATCGACTCCAGTGCTGCCTGTACGGCCGGGTGATCTTCGATCGGAAGATCCTCTGTCATCTCGATCTTTCGCTGCCGGAATATGGAGGCCTTCTCATTGCGGCAAATCTGGCAGAGCCAGGTGAACAACAGCGCCTCGCCGCGATAGGCACCCATCTTCCTGACCACGATACACATCGTGCGTTGCACGATTTCTTCCGCGAGATCCGCATCGTTGTTCACACGCGACAACGTGAAGCGGAAGAGGCGTGGGAAATACTCCTTGAAGAAGGTATCGAATGCCGCCTGATCGCCGCCCGCAACGCGGGCGGCGAGGTCCCGGTCTTGCAAAATCTGTGGCACGCTCTCGTTCAATCTGCCAATCCCGTCCAACTTGCCGCGTAACCGCTCATGCCTGCCGACGCCCAGCGCGTCTTCTCGCTTTCCTGCGGCAGTCTGTACAAGGACTTTTCGTAAGCGATTGACGACCACGCCGCATGCGCGATGGCTCGGCGGACGAGCGCCGAATTGCTCTCGTCCGTTTCCAGCAGGCGGCCGTCCCGATAGGTGAACTGGCGCAACGGCACGTCTTTCTGCAACACCGCGACCCGATCGCCCTCCATATAGGCCTGAATACCATTGAACTGCATGATAGCCCGGCCCGGATATTGCTGTGCTTCGGGGCGGGTCAGATCGTGCCCGATCATCGGGTGCTCGGTCGCGACACCGACCAACGATAGCAGGGTCGGCGCCAGGTCGATCTGGCTTGCGACGGGCGTGAACGCCGCCGGCGCAATCGAGCCGCCGAGAATCAGCGCCGGCACATGAAAGCGGTCCACGGGCACCACGTCACTGCCGTAGACGCGTGAATTGTGGTCTGCGACGACCAGGAACACGGTGTCGTCCCAGTAGTCCGAGGCCTGCGCCTTCTCGAAAAATTCGCCGAGCGCGTGGTCCGCGTACTTCACGGCATTGTTGACCGTGTTTTTCTGCTCGTCGACGAGTTCGATACGACCGTCCGGAAATTCGAACGGCGAATGATTCGTCGACGTAAATACAAGACTGAAGAACGGCCGATCATGCTCTGCACTGAACACCTCGTGAGCCCGATTGAACAGGTCCTCGTCAGACACGCCCCAGGAGCCCGTGAAGACAGGATCCGGGTAATCGTTCTTGTCGATGACCTTGTCAAAGCCGTTGTTCATAAAGAAACGACGCATATTGTCGAACTGCGCTTCGCCGCCATAGATAAAACTGGTGTCGTAGCCCGCGTTGCCCAGCAGCTCGGCGAGTGTGAAGAAGTCTCTTTGCGACTTGCCGAGCTTCACGACGCTGCGCGCGGGCGTCGGCGTAAAGCCGCTGACTATCGCCTCCAGCCCGCGGACGGAGCGTGTGCCGGTCGCATACAGGTTCGTGAACCAGAGTCCCTGCCGCGACAGCGCATCGAGATTCGGCGTCAGATCGAGGCCGCCGAGCGAGCCGACGAACTCGGCGCCAAGGCTCTCCTCGATGACGATGACGAGGTTTTTCGGCGTTGCCAGCGTCGCTTCCGGCCGTTGCGTGTGCAGCGTCGGAAGTTCGGTGGATGTGAAGTCGGGCGGCGCGACATTCATGGCGGCCCGCACTTCGTGAAACACCTCTTCATCGTCGATGTTCACGTAGCGAAAACCGCCCTCCGATTCATGCCGTGTTTCATACAGCGCATAAAGTACGGTATACGCGGAACTCAATGCCAGGTCGTTCACGAGCGAGTCGTTGGATAGCGCCACCGTACTCGGATTGACCGGGCGATGATCGGTCGTCGATCGAACGAGGCCGAGGCATAGCACCAATAGTAGCGGCATCACCAATAGTGTCGGAAGGGGTCCGGGAGAGCGGGCGCCGGCAACGATACGACGCAGTTGCCGGGCCACGAGAACGGTTAAACCGGTAACGAAGACGACCGTGAATATTAGCGGTGCCTTGTAGGCGCCCCAGAGCGTCGCGGCCACTTCCCTCGGGTGATTCAGGTATTCGACAAACAGGATGTTGGGTCGAAAGTCGAACTGATCGATGAACGAGGGTGTGCTCAGCTCCATGAAGAGCGCGGCGAAAAACACCGTTGGCAGGTAGACGCTGAGCAATCCCCGCCACAGGGGTACAAGGCGCTCGCTGGAAGCCAGCAGCGGAAACGACAGCACCGGGAGGACCAGCGCGATGCCGAGCAGAACCAGGTCAAAGCGCAGTCCCTGCACGAATACGGGTACAAGCATATCGACGGCCGCAACACGCTCCCATTGCCAGGCAACCAGCAGGACGCGCGCGACCGTCAAGACCAGGACGAGGCGCCACGCAAAGGAGACCAGCGGTCTGAGGGTATTGAGCAGGCGGGTCAGGCTTTCTTTATTCACTAGAAACTCTTCCGTGTTGAAACCAGGAACTGAACACCGTCGATGCCATCCCTGTCGTCCAGTGGCACCGCCACGTCGATATGAATCATGCGACCGAGACCGGACCGACTGCTGCCGATCCGAAGCCCGAGCCCAACATCCCGGAGCAATTGTTTTTCGGCGCCGCCTGTCGGACTCTCGCCCCAGGTACGGCCAACGTCGAAAAACGCTGCGCCGCCGACATGGAACAGGCGAAACGGGTACCAGTCGGTAAAATAGCGCTGCTCGATCGTGAACACGGCGCGTTTGTCGCCGGTCTGGAAGCGCAGCGGGTAACCGCGCAGGCCGCTGTCTCCGCCCACGACGAGGTATTGGTCCAGGTCGAGCCTGCTTCCGTAGGTACCGTTAAAGCCCATGAAAAAAAGCCGGCGTTCGGACTGTCGCTTGTAGTAGCTGGCGCTGATATCGAGGGCCAGGTTTTGTACGCTGCCCTGCTCGAGGCGGCTCTGAAAACCGGCGCCCAGGATCAGGGAGCTGTGCTCGGAACTGCCGAAGCCCGTCTGCGCGCCGGCATTAAGCAACCAGGCATCGCGATCCGAACCGGCATCCGCGCTGGCGATTCCCAGTCGAGCATGCAGCCGGGTGCCGAGAAACCGGTCTTCGATGCGGTTTATCTGGTCGTGATTGCGGGATTTCTCGTAGCGGTCTTCGAGGATCTCGATGCCGATAAACGGGGTCAACAGCCGCCTGTCCTGCGGCAAAACGTTGCCCGGATAGGGTGAATCCGCCAGTGCGGAGAAACGTCGATCGTCATAGGCAACGCCGGTCGTGTAGCGTCGCACCCAGCCGTTGTTCAATCCTTTCGACCAGCCGCGGTATACCTCGTAGGCGCTCGCACGCGCCTGGTACTCCGTCGCAATCTCACCGCGCTCGTAGAAACTGCCGATACTGTCCCCGTTGAGGACTGAAAAACCCTGCGAGCTTCGGCTGTCCAGCGAGTAGAACGGTTTGCCAATCTCCAGGAACTGCGAGTAACCGTCGCTGTTATCGGCGTAGTCGACTTCCAGCCCGTACCAGCTGTTACCCAGGTTCTGATCCCTGTATTTCAGGATTCGGGAGTCGCGATCGACATCGGACCTGAACATCACCTCGATGCCCGTGCCCGACCCGAGGAGATTCTGCTCCTTCAGACCGATCGCCGTGTTGTTCTTGCCGCCGGAGCGCGACACGGAGAATCGGGGCATCAGCGTCCAGACGTCACTGGTCTCGACATTGAGATCGACCGTGCCGTTCTCGTGGCGTACCGGTTGAATCGATGCCTCGTGGATGTAGCGATTGGCGCGCAGAATCCGTTCGGATTCCTCAACCGCCTGGGCCGAAAACCGGTCTCCGGGCTCGAACAACAGCTGTTGCTGGATCACTTCCGGCCGGGTCGTGATGTGCAGCCGGTTCGCCAGCCGGAACAGGGACCTGTTCTCCTCGGGATTATCCAGATCGAATATGCTGGCGTTGGCGATATGGACCGAACCGATAACCGCGCCGGTTGCCTCGAGCACGGCCGGTGCGAGCATGGCCGCCTGCCCGCCCGCGAGGGTCGACTCGCCGAGTGTGTCCGCCGCGCCCGCCGTCGCCGGGTCCGAAGCGGCCACGGCGAGCGGCTGCAGGGCCGCCATGACGCCCAGAAGCATGGCGCCGCGGCAAAAAACCGGTGAGATTTTGCGCTTCATTACGGTTAGAGCAAGGAAACGTCGAAATCCTTCGCGGCCGCCCGAATGGCAAGTTCCTGTCTAATTCGACCGACCGGACCCGGTAGAGTCGAGGTTTAGCGCGGCGGCCCCATCGTTGTGTCGAATTCAATTTGACACCTGCGTTATGTGACGTAGGTCACAAAAAACCGGCGCTGCCTTACCGGACTCACACCTCCGCAAAGTCCCTGTATCTGTTGAAATCTGTCCATCGTTTCGGCAAGCACGACCAGACAGGGACACGGTCATGAAATTCAAAGTCAGCTTCGCGATTCTCGCAGTCATCAGCCTCGCCTTTGGCATGAGCCAGGCACCAGCACCGACGACAACGACGAGTTCGTACATCGTCCAGGGCAACAGCGTCGCCGATGTGAAGGCTTTGGTGTCGGCCGAGGGAGCGACGATTTCCCACGAACTGGGCGTGATCCACGCGGTTGCCGCCGATCTTACGGCCGCTCAAGCGGAGTCGCTGCGCGCCCGGCCGGGTATCCGCAGGCTGTACGGCAACAGTGCCGTTCAGACGGCCGGCAAGCCGGGCAAGGGCGGCGATCCCGGTACGACCGATTCTTCGACCGATACCTTCTACACGACGCTGATCAACGGTGACTGGGTGCACCAGATGGGCATCGACGGCGGCGGCATCGGCATCGCCGTGCTGGATACCGGCCTCTGGAAAACCGACGGTATCAGGTACGACAACGTCGGCAACGTTCGCATCGACGCAGTCTATAACGCCATCACCAACGAACTCGCCAACAACCCGCTGAGCGGCGACGACCCGGCCGGCCATGGCTCCCATGTCGCCAGCATCGCCGTGTCGAGCCAGGTGACCAACGACGGCACGGCCCGCTACAACGGTGTGGCGCCGGGCGCACACCTGGTCTCGGTGCAAGCCTTCGACGGTAGCGGCCAGGGCACCTACGCCGACGTCATTCGCGCCATCGACTGGGTGGTCACGAACCGCGGCAACCACAATATCCGCGTCCTGAATGCATCGTTTAGCGCAGAGCCGCGTTCCTTTTACTGGGACGACCCGATCAACCAGGCGATCATGGTGGCCTGGCAGAACGACATCTTTGTCGTCGCCGCGGCCGGCAACCGCGGGCCGGCAGCCATGACCATCGGCGTACCGGGCAACGTGCCCTACGTCATGACCGTCGGCGCGATGACCGACAACTTCACGCCAGCGGACGGTTCCGACGACGAGCTGGCCTCGTTTTCCTCGACCGGGCCGACCGTCGAGGGCTTCGTAAAGCCCGAAGTCGTTGCACCGGGCGGTCATATGCGCGGCCTTGTGCAAGGTAACTCCACGCTGGCGAACGCCTATCCCGACTACTACGACGGCCAGTACTTCGAAATGTCGGGCACGTCACAGGCGACGGCCGTGGTTTCGGGTATCGCGGCGCTGGTGCTGCAGGCCAACCCGACGCTCAGCGCCGACGACGTCAAGTGCAGGATCATGTCGGCGACGAAGCCGGCCACCATCACCACCGGCAAGGGCAAGGACAAGACGACGACTCCCGCCTACAGCGTGTTCCAGCAAGGCGCCGGCATGGTCGATGCCTACCTGGCGATCACCAACCCGACGACGGGCTGCGCCAATAACGGCCTGGACATCGGAGCTGATGTTGCGGGCACACAGCACTTCGGCGGTCCGGCCAACCAGGATATCGACGGCAACTATTTCCTGCGCGGCGACCTGCACAGCAACGAGACCGGTTTTACCTGGGACGGAAACTATGCGGACTCGAACGGATACCTTTGGACCGACGCCTATCTCTGGACCAACGGTTACCTGTGGACCGACGCTTACCTGTGGACCGACAGTGAGGTTGGCCTGAACGGCTACCTCTGGACCGATGGTTATCTCTGGACCAACGGCTACCTGTGGACGGATGGTTATCTCTGGACCAACGGTTACCTGTGGACCAACGGCCTGACCGAAATGGCAACGATGAGCAGCTGGGTCGATCCCGAGTAACAGACCCGCTTTTTTCACTGAAACGGCGAGTACCCTGACTTGCCCAATCAAACCCCGCCCCTGAGGCGGGGTTTTCTTTTGATTACGGCGCGCCGAATACCTTGCGATACAGCGCTCGACTGACCATGCGGATCTTCGTCCTGGTGTCGAAGCGTTCCAGGTTGGTCTTTACGACACCGGACGTAAAGCGGGTTTTCTTGGAATAGTCGATACGCACGTCGACGATGACGGGCACTTGACCTGCGGCATGCTCGAACGCCGTCGCGATGCTGGTGGCGATGTCATTGTTGCTTTGCATGGCAACGTAAGCACAGCCCGTCGCCTTTGCAAGTGCTTCGTAGTCCAGCCGGCCGATGGTCGTGCAGGTCGTGCGCTGATAGGGAATCTCCTGCGCCTGTGCGATCTGCGCAAGCTCGCCATCATTGAAGACGAACAGGACGATGCCCAGCTTGTTGGCCACGGCGGTGACCGATTCAAGACCGGTCATCAGGAAGGCGCCGTCGCCGACAATGCCGACCACCTGCCTGTCCGGTGCGCTGAGTTTCGCGCCAATGCATGCCGGCACGCAGTAACCCATGCAATTGAAGTCGGTGGGTGAAAAGAAGGCGCCACCGGCGCGGATGGGCATCAGTTCGGCGGTGAGAAAGGTGTGGTTGCCGTCATCGGCAACGACGATGGCGTCGTCGTCCAGCTTTTCGCGAAGGGCATCGAAGAAACGACAGGGATTGACGCGATCTCCGCTGTCGTGGGCATGCCACTCCTTGCGGTAGACGGCCTTGTCGTTTGCGATCTGCAGCACGGTCGACGAACTGTCTCGCGGCTCGCCGATTTCACAAATTGCATTCGCCAGGGCCGGCACGGCGTCTCGTGCATCGCTCGCGATCGCGACTTTGGCCGGGTAATTGGCATTCAGTGTTTCGGGGTTGATGTCGATGTGCACCAGCTTCTCGGGCGGCACGGCACCGTAGCTGCCGGTGCTTATTTCCGCGAAGCGCGTGCCGACAGCAAGCATGGCATCGCAGTTCTTGAAGGCGTTTTCCGCCGCCGGCACGGCGGCCTGCCCGAAGCCCATGCCCGTATGCAGAGGATGGCCGGCCGGGAATGCCGACAATCCCTGCAGGGTCGTGGCGACCGGCGCGCCGAGATGTTCGGCGATGCGTGCTATGTCTTCGGCCACGTGGCGCGCTCCCCAGCCAACGAAGATGCCGGGATGACTGGCCTCGGACAGCAGTTCCGCCGCTTTGCCGAGCTGTTCCGGGTTGATCAGCGGCTGGTTCCTGGTCGCTGCAAAAGCCGGCATCTCGTCCACCTCGCCGGTCAGCAGCTGCAGGTTTGCCGGCAGTTCGACGAATACCGGTCCCGGCTCTCCCTCGGTCGCCTTTCGATAGGCCTGGTAAATGGTCGGGATGGCGTCCTCGTAACGTTCGATGCGATAGGTCGCCTTGGTCAGCGGCTTTAGCAGCGCGTGCTGGTCGACATCGTGAAGCTGAAATTTCTGCTGCATGTCGCTGCGGATACCGCCGGAGATAACCAGCATCGGAATGCCGTCGAGATACGCCTCGCCGATACCGCTCATCGCGTGCGTGATGCCGGCTGCCGGCACGATCGCCAGGACGCCGACGGTGTCGCCGACACGGCTGACGGCATCCGCCATGAATGCGGCACCAACCTCGTGGGTGACGAGCACCGGTCGTATTGTCTCCGACGTCTTCAGCTCGTCGTACAGCTCGATGTTGTGTACACCCGGGATACCGAAAGTGAACTTCGTGCCGATGCTCTCGAGTGCGTGACGCACCAGTCTTGCTGCCGTGTGTTTCATCGGCCCATTGTGCACGAGGCGGGCGATTGATGACCAGCCATCGCCGGTATTTTTCGAGGAATATGCGAATGATTTCTTGCGCGCCAGCGTCTAAGTACTAACGGCGTCGTTTTCGCAGGCTAACTTCCTTGTCCACAATCAGGCTTTTCCGATGGCAGCTGTCCCTGGCTGCCTCGATCTTTATTGTCGCCGCCAATAACGGTGGACTCTTCGCGTCGCTGGCGCGAGACCTCGACATGGCTTCTGCCCGGGGCGTAGGCTTCTTGCTGACCATCACGGTTCTCATGGTCCTGGTGCTGAACACGCTGTTTTCGGTACTGGCGGTCGGCAAACTGCAGAAGCCGGTGATTGCCCTGTTTCTCGTCGGCACATCGATTGTCGGCTACTTTTCCAATGACATGGGCGTTGTTTTTCACGAAGAGATGTTTCTGAATGTCTTCGAGACGATTCGTGACAACAACCCGGCGGAAGCCCTGGAGCTGGCGTCGCTTCCCTTGCTCATGCACGTATTGCTGCTGGGCATCCTTCCGTCCCTGATGCTACGTTACGTCGAGATTGCTCCCCGCCCACTTATCCGCGAGTTTGCTGGGAATATCGTGCTCGGCGTGACCCTCCTGGCCGTGTTTGCCGGGGTTACGCTGCCGAATTACAAGTACGTCAGCTACTTCGCCGTCGAACATCGCGACCTGCGCTTCATGGTCATCCCGGTTTTCCCGTTAATGTCGCTCGTCAGGCTGACGAGGGACAAATTTCATCACGATCGGCCGTTCAGGGTTATCGACGGCGACGCCCGGCAACGGCTGGTATCCGCGAATCGCACGGTCGGCATCATGGTCGTCGGTGAAACCGCGCGTGCCGATCATTTCTCACTGAACGGATACCCGAAAATCACCAATCCCGGGCTCGCGGCCAAAGGGGACGTGCTGTTCGCACACGGAGACTCCTGCGGCACCTCGACACTTTTCTCCGTTCCCTGCATGTTTTCCATTGAGGGACGCGATACCTATTCAGACAATGACGCGGCTACGGAATCGAACGTCCTGGACATCCTGACGGCTGCGGATGTCAGGACACTCTGGATAGACAACAACTCGAGCTGCAAGCATGTCTGCGACCGGATTGAAAACATCAATCTCAGAGAAAACATCGACGTATCGTCGCCCTGGTACAGCGACATGGGCTACCTGGATGAGGCACTGTTGGGGAATATCGATGGCTATCTGAACGGCGAAGGTCCGGACATGCTTATCGTGTTACATACACTTGGCAGCCATGGACCCGCTTACAGCCGTCGCTACCCGCCGTCTTTCGGTATCTTCGCACCCTATTGCGACAAGGCTTCGCCAAAAGAGTGTTCCAACACCCTGGTATCGAACGCATACGACAATACGAT
The DNA here is from genome assembly GCA_963701335.1 of uncultured Gammaproteobacteria bacterium. Lineage (GTDB taxonomy): Bacteria > Pseudomonadota > Gammaproteobacteria > Steroidobacterales > Woeseiaceae > UBA1847. The sequence continues at coordinate 205,530 of CAVOZR010000004.1, read as the reverse complement.
CGTCTATACCGACTACATACTCAGTCGGCTCATCGAAAAGCTGAAGCTTCGGGCCGCGGACATCGACAGCTTCCTGTTCTACGCCTCGGATCACGGCGAATCGCTGGGCGAGAATGGCGTCTATTTGCACGGCCTGCCCTACGCGATCGCGCCGCAGGCCCAGACTGACGTGCCTTTCATATTCTGGTTCTCCGACGGCTTTCGCCGGAGTCATGGCATCGATGAGAATGCAGTTGAGCGCTTCGAACAATATCATCTGTCGCACGACAATATCTCGCATACGCTGATGGGCTTCTTTGATGTCAGCGCCGACTCGTACAGGGCGGACCTTGACCTGTTCGCGAACCCCGACAATGTGGGCCATTCCACAGCGGCCGCCTCGAAGTAGACGTGGCTGGCAGGATACAGTCTGCGCCGTGGTAAGTAGATCCTCTGATTTCGATGACGCACGAAGCGATCTATAAAGCCAGCAATCAAGACGTAATCCCGACGCAGGCCTTGCAATGCTTTCGAACCGCCAACGATGCCTGGTGGCAGGCATCCTCTCCGTTTTCTTTCCGCTGACAATCCCGGTCGCGGCCGCGGACCATCCCGCCGTTGACGGCCGCAGGATCTATGAAACGAACTGCGCGGCCTGTCACGGTCAGAGCGGAAGGCCCGACGCCGATAACCCCGTCGTCAAGGCGCTGGGCGTCATGCCGGCGGACTTCTCCGACCCGCTGTTCAACAGCCGCGAGCCCTCCTCGGACTGGGAGATGGTCATCAAACACGGCGGGCACGCGCTGGGGCTCGCCGAGCAGATGCCGGCTCAGGGCAGTGCGCTGAACGATGCCGAGATTGCGGCCGTAACGGCCTACATCAAGTCCATGGTCGATACGAGCGCCTACCCGCCCGGCGAAATGAACCTGTTCCTGCCAACCCGCGTCAAGAAGGCGTTTCCTGAAGACGAAGTCGTCTACAAGGGACGCTTCACCAACCAGGACGGCGAAGATGCTTACAAGAACGTCATGGAATTCGAAAAGCGAGTAGGCAAGCGCGGCCAGGCGATTCTCGAGCTGGTGCACGAGTCCGAGGGCAACGTCAGCGAACTCTCGGAGGCGGAGATCGGCTACAAGCATGTGCTGTCATCCAGCGAGCGGCATATTCTGTCGGGCGCCGCCGTCTACGCGATCCCGGTCGAGGCCAGCGGCGACGGCGAGCTGCAGACCTACCTTGCCTACGGCACGGAAATTTCGCCGGCCTGGATCTTCCAGAGCAGCCTGCGGCTGAAGTTCCCGGCGGAGAAAGCCAGCGATGGCGAAGCCGAGCTTGCCGGTATCGTCCACTACGTCCATTCGCCATGGCCTCGCCGCGTATTCCCGGCGCTCGAACTGACCGCAACCCAACCATTCAGATCCCGCAATGGCGATATCGAGTGGACGGCGCTACCGCAGGTTCGCGTCGGTCTGACGCGCGGCGGCCATGTCGCCCTGAACCTCGGCGTCGAGTTTCCCCTGTCGGATCAGACCTGGGACAGTCGGCTGTATCTCACCTTGCTGTGGGACTTCGCCGATGGCAGCTTTTTCGCCGGCTGGTAGCGCGGCTGGCTTGCTGTACAATCCGAGGCTCAGTGAACCAGCCACCCATCAATATAGAGAGCGACCGTGAGCAATTTTGAAAAACAACTGAAGAAAGTAAAAACGGCCCCCGGCTTCATCGCGGCACTGGACCAGAGCGGCGGCAGCACGCCCAAGGCGCTCGGGCTTTACGGCGTCGGTGCAGATGCGTGGTCCAACGACGAAGAAATGTTCGATGTCGTTCACCAGATGCGTACGCGCATCATTACCAGCCCGTCCTTCGGCGGCAACCGCATTCTTGGCGCCATCCTGTTCGAGAACACCATGGATCGGGAGATCGAGGGCAAGCCGACGGCCACTTACTTGTGGGACGTCAAGAACGTAGTTCCGTTCCTGAAGGTCGACAAGGGCCTTGCCGATGAAAAAGACGGCGTACAGCTGATGAAGCCAATGCCGGATCTGCCGGCGCTACTCAAGAAGGCCAAGGCCAATGGGATCTTCGGCACCAAGATGCGTTCCGTGATCAACCAGGCCAACGCCAAGGGCATCAAGGCGATCGCGGAGCAGCAGTTCGAAGTCGGCAAGCAAATCATCGCTGCGGGGCTGGTGCCCATCATCGAGCCGGAAGTGAACATCAAGTGCCCCGACAAGGCCGAGGCCGAGAAACTGTTGCATGCCGAGATCATGAAGCAGCTCAGCAGCCTTGCGTCCGATCAGCTGGTCATGTTGAAGCTGACGCTGCCCGAGAAGGACAACCTGTACGCCGATTGCATCGCGCATGACAACGTCGTGCGCGTCGTCGCCCTGTCGGGAGGCTATTCCAGGGACGAAGCCAACGAGCGGCTGTCACGAAACCACGGCATGGTCGCCAGCTTTTCTCGCGCCCTGTCGGAAGGCCTCAAGGCGCAGCAGAGCAAGAAAGAGTTTGACGCCATGCTGGACGCGTCTATCGGCTCCATTGCGGCAGCCTCGGCAACCTGATCGCGAGTTCAGTCAGACACTGACCGCCAGGAATCGTAGGGGTCTGTGCTTACGGGCCGGTCGAGTTCGATTTCGAGTTCGACCGGTTCAACTTCGCTCATCCAGATCGTAGCGCCTTTTTCGTTCGTGAATACGCGCGGCGGTTTTCGAATGCGAATCGTATCGCCAATGTTGTTCGTGCTGATTCTTTCCATAGCTGTGTTTTCGGCATGATCTCGCCGACCTTTAACCTCGCTCAAAAATTCGTTGCAGAAAACGGCGGAAACGTCCGCTGCCTTCCGTTGATTCGCCAGCTGCATCCGGTTCACCGCTCAGCCGGTGTGTCGGTTCCGCTTGGGGCAACGCCGCGTCCTGTCCTGCGGGCGGTGGTGTATACGGTCGGAACACCGACGTCGGGCCGAAGAAATAGCCCACAGAGACGCCCGCGTACCAGGCGTCCCGGTCGTACAGGTCGACATCGCCGCGCAGGAACCACGGACTTCGGCCCAGGTCCATGCGCAGGCCGAGCCCAAACGCGAGCTGAACCGATGTTTGCTCTTCGAACGGTACAGGGCCGCCGCTGGCACTGTTGCCGACAGCCGAAACACCGATCTTCGCAAACGGCTTCAGATACTTGCGCACCCGCCACTGATAGCCGGCCATTATCGAGGGCACATGGTAGCTGATGGCCGCGTCGGGAAACGCCGCCGCGATTGCGGGATTTCGATTGGTGATGCCTGCTTCGCCGAGATCGGCATACTTCAGTTCCACGAACCAGTGTGGCGAAAAATGCTTGCCGATGACGAGATGCGCCCCGGCGTCGTGGTTGTCATTCGTGTCATGAATGAAGTTCTGTGCCTCCCCGTCGGGCGAAACATACGAGTAGCCCGGGCCGATGCCGCCGTACCAGCAGCCCTGGAAGACGGCCCCGTAGCGCTCCGGGTTATCGCCGAGCCAGGCGTACTGCTTCTTGTCCGGCTCGGCATATCGTCCGCACAGGGTGTCCGCCCGGACCGGATTCGTCATCGCGACGTTGATACCGAGCATCAATAATAAGGAGTGACGCGTAACGGCGGCGTGCATGGCGCCGAAGGGCGACGAATACCGCAAGCGCTAGCAACAGCAACCAGCCTGTGGCACCGGACCCCGACACGGCCGTCTCGAGCTCGCCGTCGACATCGATGTAGTCCGGGATACCGTCGTTGTCGAAGTCGTTGTTGCCCTCCAGTGCGTCGGCGATACCGTCGTTATCGCTGTCGGTATCGACGAAGTCCGGAACGCCGTCGCCATCCGTGTCGACAGGCCTCGCGGGATTGGGCCCGGCCTCGATCGAGTCCGGAATACCGTCGCCATCGCTGTCGGTGTCGCGGAAGTTCGGCAGGCCGTCGCCATCCGTATCGGCCGAACCGTCTATGTCGTTCGGTATGCCATCCCGGTCCACGTCGGGTGCGGTACCGAATCCGTCGAGCTGATCCACGACGTCGGCGATACCGTCGCCGTCCGTGTCGGTGACGTCGTTCACACTACCGTCGCCGTCGCTGTCTTCCGGCTCGAAGGCCGTACCGACGATGTCGTTGCGGCCATCATTGTCGCTATCGGTCTCACGCCAGTCGCCGGTACCGTCGCCGTCGCTGTCCGTCGGCGTACTCAGCGCTCCCTCGTTGAGAAGAAGTGCATCGATGATTCCGTCGCCGTCGCTGTCGATGCCGCCGGCCTCGACGACGTCGAGCAGCGAATCGTTGTCACTGTCCAGGTCACGATAATCGGGCGTCGCGTCGAGATCCGAATTGCTGGGTGTGATCGCATCGTCAACGCCGTCGCCATTGAGATCGACACCGAGCGTCACATCCCAGTCGTAGGCATCGTTGATCTGGTCGCCGTCCGCATCCGCGAGCATATCCAGATCGGCTTCGACCGTATCAGGCATGCCGTCGTTGTCGGCGTCCACATCGAGATAGTCGCGCTTGCCGTCGCCATCGGTATCGCGCGGTGAAACCGCATCGTCGACGCCGTCGTTGTCCGCGTCACTACCGAGCGTGAAGTCAGCGTCGTAGGCATCGTCGATATTGTCGGCGTCGGCATCGACGCCGATAGCGACATCGTCTTCGAGCGTGTCGGGGATGCCATCGCCGTCACTGTCGCGATCGAGGTAATCGGCGACGCCGTCGCCGTCGGTATCGGCCGCGCCTTCGACCGCATCGGGAATGCCATCGTTGTCCGAGTCCGGATCCACGACGTCGGCCGCGCCGTCGGTGTCGGAATCGACCGGCACAGAAGGATTCGCACCGGCTTCGACGATATCGGGAATGCCATCGTTGTCCGAGTCCGTATCGAGCCCGTCATTGATGCCGTCGTTGTCGGCGTCCCTGTCTTCGATACCGTCCGGGATTCCGTCGTTGTCGGTGTCCGCATCGTTCGGATTCGTGCCGTTTGCCAGCTCCTCACCATCCGTGAGGCCGTCGTCATCGCTATCGCAGACCGGCACGGTGTTGCTGGGCACGCAGGGATCGTCGTCGGCCGACGGGTCGGGCTCGAGCGGCACGGCCGTCGTGGGCGTGCCGCTGTTGGCGGCTCCGTCGTTGTCATCGTCGAGGCAGGTCGGGCTCGGGAAGTCCGGTACGCAGGGATCGAGGGGATCCGGATCGCCCGGGTCCGGCACGCCGTCACCGTCGGTATCGATGAGGTCGTCACCGCCATTGCCGGCAACGGGGTTGGTACGATCCATCAGTATTTCGACACCATCCTCGACGCCGCCGTCGTCGGTGTCGGTGTCCAGTGGCTCGGTCGCACCGGTTGCCGCAAGTAGCCCGATGCCGTCCTGCTCGTTGCCATCGCTAAGTCCGTCGCCGTCGCTGTCCGGGTTGTTGGGGTCGGTCTCGCCGGACCCGGCCGTACCCGTGCCGCCAATCACGACCGTGCCGCTCGAGCCGTCGCCGTTGATGTCCTCCACGCCGTCCTGCAAACCGTCGTCGTCCGAATCCGGATCGCCGGGATCCGTGGTCGTGGCCGGATCGGTATCGATCCTGAAATTCGGTGAGGCGCTGTTGGTGCCGGCATACGGCATGCTGCTGGCATCGCTTGTGCCGGCGGCAATGGCCGCTATGACGCCCGACTCGAGCCCGTCGGCCAGGCCGTCGCCGTCCGAATCCGCCCGCAGCGGATCCGTTTCGTCGCCGGAGTTTGGCAGGCCATCGGCGCCGGCGACTTCCACGCCGTCGCTGAGCCCGTCGTCATCGCTGTCCGCGTCCATGGGGCTCGTGTCGCCGAGGTTCAGGACGCCGTCGTTGCCGACCTCGTCACCGTCATCGATGCCATCGTTGTCCGAATCGCGATCGCCGGGATCCGTTCCCAGCGCCGATTCCTGGGCGTCACTCAGTCCGTCGCTGTCGGCGTCCGCCGCCGTGTCGTCCAGGTTGTCAGCCACCGGATCCGTGCCGTCGGCAAGGACTTCCGTGCCGTCCTCGCTGCCACCATCATCGGTATCCGTGTCGAGCGGGTCGGTCACACCGATGCCGGACAACGGTCCGCTGGCGTTGGCTTCGTCGCCGTCACGCAGTCCGTCGCCATCCGTGTCGGCGTTGTTCGGGTCCGTTTCGCCGGAACCGCTGGTGCCGGTTGCGCCGATGGTGCCGCTTACCGCGCCGTCATGGTCGGCATCCTCGAGGCCGTCGCTGAGACCGTCGTTGTCGGAATCGGGGTCCGTCGGATCTGTCCTGGTCGCCGGATCCGCGTCCGCTACGAAGCCCGGTGAGGCGGTATCGGTGCCGGCAAACGGCGTGCCGTTGCCGTCGCTGACACCGCCCGGCACGCCGCTCGTGACGCCAAGCTCGGTGCCGTCGCTGACGCCGTCGCTGTCGGAATCCGCGCTGCGGGGATCCGTTTCGTCGCCCGTGTTCGGCGAGCCGTCCCACCCGGCCGATTCGGCGCCATCGCCGAGCCCGTCGTCGTCGCTGTCGGCATCCAGCGGATTCGTGTCCGATGCGCCGAGCGCGGCATCGTTTCCGACTTCGGCACCATCGTCCACGCCGTCGTCGTCCGAATCGGGGTCGTCCGGGTCGGTGCCAAGAATGGTTTCCTGCGCGTTGCTGAGACCGTCGTTGTCGGGATCATCGCCGGCGTCATCGCCGTGATTGCCGAACACCGGATTGGTCCCATCGGCCAGCAGCTCGGTGCCGTCCTGGGTGCCGCCGTCGTCAGTGTCCGCATCGAGCGGGTCGGTCGCGCCAATGCCGGCCAGCGGCCCGGTGCCGTTCACTTCATCGCCGTCCGAGAGGCCATCGCTGTCCGTGTCCGGGTCGTTCGGGTCCGTCTCGCCGGTACCGGAGCCCGCACTGTCGCCAATCGTATTGACGGTCTGACCGTCACGGTCCAGATCTTCCGCCGCATCCGGCAGCCCGTCGCCATCCGAGTCCGTGCTCGTCGGGTCCGTTGTCGTCCGCGGATCGGCATCGCCGATGAATCCTGCGCCGCTGCCCTGGTAGGGAATGGCGGCGAAGTCGCTGTTGCCCGGATTCAGGCCGTCGGTCGAGACGCCCGCCTCGATGCCGTCGAGGATGCCGTCGCCGTCCGTGTCATTATCCAGCGGATCGGTAGCTCCGTAGCGACTCAGCAAGCCGGAACCGTAGAACTCGCTGCCGTCGGACAGTCCATCGTTATCGCTGTCCGCGTCCAGCGGATTGGTCTCGCCGGTTTCGAACAGGCCGTTGCTGCCGACTTCCTGGCCGTCGCTCAGCCCGTCGTTATCCGTATCGGCATCGTTGGGGTCGGTGCCGAGCGCCGTCTCGGTGAGGTCCTTGATGCCGTCGCCGTCGGTGTCGATCGAATCATCGCCGCCATTGCCTGCGGTCGGGTCGGTGTTGTCGATCAGGACCTCGGTGCCATCCTGCGCGCCACCGTCGTCAGTATCGGTGTCGAGCGGATCCGTCACGCCAATGCCGGCCAGTGGTCCGGTGCCGTTGACTTCGTCACCGTCGCTCAGTCCGTCGCCGTCCGTGTCCGGATCCTCGGGGTCGGTTTCGCCGCTGCCGGCGACGCCGCCCGTGCCACCGATGGTATTCAGCGTCTGGCCGTCGCGGTTGGCGTCTTCGACGCCGTCGTCGAGGCCGTCGCCGTCCGTGTCGGCAATCAACGGATCGCTGGTCGAGGACGGATCCGCATCGCCGACGAACCCGGCTGCCGTGCCCTGCATCGGGCCCGCCCCGTCCGGATCGGCGATACCGGTCGTAACGCCGCTTTCGACGCCGTCACCGATACCGTCGCTGTCGGTGTCGGAATTGATGCCGCTGGTTTCGCTGGCCTGGATCAGTCCGTCGCCGTTCTCATCCTCGACGCCGTCGGAAAGACCGTCATCATCGCTGTCCAGGTCCAGGGGATCGGTATCGCCCGGGTCCACGCTGCCATCGCCGCCCGTCTCGATACCGTCGTTGACGCCGTCGCCATCCGTATCGGGATTGTTCGGGTCCGTGCCCAGGGCATCCTCGACCGGGTCCTGCAGCCCGTCGCCGTCGCTGTCCGCCGTGCAGCCCGGAGCGATCGTCGACGGAATGCAGGGATCCGCGTTGGCCGGATCGTCCTGATCGTTGACGCCGTCGCCGTCGCTGTCGACGTTGGACGCCTCCTGGTAGTCGGGGGTGCCATCGCCATCGCTGTCGGTAAATTCCCCTTCCACGTTGTCGGGCGTGCCGTCGCCGTCCGTATCCGCGCTGCAGCCCGGCGCGAAGGTGGACGGGATGCACGGATCCAGGTTCGCCACATCGTCCTGGTCGTTGACGCCGTCGCCGTCGCTGTCGACGGTCGACGCCTCCTGGTAGTCGGGGGTGCCATCGCCATCGCTGTCGGCAAACTCACCCTCAACACTGTCCGGCGCGCCGTCGCCGTCCGTGTCGATCGTGCAGCCCGGGGCAAACTGCGAGGGAATGCAGGGGTCCAGGTTCGCCACGTCGGCCTGGTCGTCGACGCCATCGCCGTCGCTGTCAGCGTTGGACGCCTCCTGGTAGTCGGGCGTGCCGTCGCCATCGCTGTCGGCGAACTCGCCCTCGACGCTGTCCGGCGTGCCGTCGCCGTCCGTGTCGAAGCTGCAGCCGGTGGCAAACTGCGACGGGATGCACGGATCCAGGTTCGCCGCATCGGCCTGGTCGTCGACGCCGTCGCCATCGCTGTCGACATTGGACGCTTCCTGGTAGTCGGGAATGCCGTCGCCATCGCTGTCAGTGAACTCGCCCTCGACACTGTCGGGCGTACCGTCATCGTCGGTATCCGTTGTGCATCCGGTCCCGAATTGAGACGGGATACACGGGTCGGCATCGTTCGGATCGTTTTCGTCGGCAACACCGTCGCCGTCGCTGTCTGCCGTCGCCGATTCGAGATAATCCGGCGTGCCGTCGGAATCGTCATCGTCATCGGCGAAGTTACCATTGCTGTTGGCATCTTCTCCTGATGTAGGGGTGCCATCGTTATCGTCGTCCGGATCACGCCAGTCGCGATTGTCGGCACCGTCGTTGTTTTGCACGGGGCTGTTGCTGCCGCTCGCGTTGCCTGTCGCAGGTCCGGAGACGGTATCGAAGCTGTCGTTCAGGCCGTCGCCGTCGCTATCGTCATTGCCCGAGGGGCTGAGGTCTGCGATGCCGTCGCCGTTGTCGTCATGGCCTTCGATCAGGTCGGGGACGCCATCATTGTCGCTATCGTCATCGAGGTAATCCGGCTGGTCCGCCGCATCCGAATTGACGACGACGATGGGGCTCCCGAGATCGTCCGGGTCATAGCTGTCGTCGAGTCCGTCGCCGTCGGTATCCATGCCGGATGGTGCGACGAAAGCGACGTCGCTTTGCGCCTCCACGTTGTCGACGATGCCGTCGTTATCCGAATCGATGTCGAGGGCATCGTCAATACCGTCACTATCGGAATCGCCGCTACCCTCGACGCTGTCGGTGATGCCGTCGTTGTCGTCGTCGAGGTCATAGAAATCCAGCACGCCATCGCCGTCGGTATCGACGAAGAATTCACAATCGAAGGGCGCCGACGGCGGCAGCGAGTAGGCCGTATCGAACTGCACACCGATCTGCCCCGCGAAGCCGTTGAAGTCGCCGCCGGACGATGAGCCGCCGGCCTCGCCGCCCAGGGCACTGGATGAAACGCCGGTCGAGTTCGCGATGAAAATGAGGCCACCGCCGCCTCCGCCACCGCCGCCGTCGCTCGGGTTCACGGCGACGCCGCCATTGCCGCCGACCGCTTCGAACGTTGCTGAAGAGAGGTCGGCACCATCGCTCAGGATGGCGATCGTGCCGCCGGCGCCACCGCCGCCGATGCCCTCGCTGGAACCGGAACCGGGGGAATCTCCGTTGGCGAGAAATGCGCCGCTGCCGGCAAAACGTTTGAATCGTGCCATGATCATGCCGCCGCCGGCCTGGCCGCTGGACAGCTGGATGACCGGCGTGCCGTCGTTGCCATTGCTGCCGCCACCACCGCCACCCATCACGAGCCGGTTTACCGTCGGCGCGAAGACCTGGTCGGCGAAACTCGCTCCGCCGATGCCTCGCGACGCGAGATCCGGTATGCCCCGCCCGCCGTTGCCGCCGAAGCCGCCGTTGCCGCCGCCACCGCCGCCCGCATCCTCGCTGCCTCCACCGCCGGATCCTGCATTTCCGGGAGCGCCGAGTCCCTGTTCGCCGAGGTACAGCGCGCCCGGGGTCGGGTAGCCCGCCGTGTTGGTCTCCTCTCCGCGCAGGGTGCTGTAGGTCTTTGTCGGCCGCCCGGCGATACCCTCGCCCTTGAAACCGTTCCTGTCCTTGCCGGTCAGGTTTTCGTTGCCGCCGCTCGTATACAGGAACTGGCCGCCGCGAAAGCCGTAGCCCGAGACGTCGATCGTCCCGTCGAGCGTCAGCTGGTAGGCGACATCGAAGGCGACCACGCCACCGCTGGAGCCATCCCAGCTCTCCGCCATGATTGCGCCAGCCGCGGTGACGACGAGATTCTGTAAGACAGGCACGCGTATAACCTGGAAGGTTGCGACGCCGGCCGTTGCCGTCGGCGCCGCACGGTGGGTGTAGGTGAACTGCAGGCCGCTGCCGGGCAGCTCACCCTCGACGGGCACCATGCCGCCCGAGACGGGGCCGGTCGCCCTTACGAATTCGTAGCGTCCCGCATCGAAATTCGTTGCGAGATTACCCGATCGATCATTTGGCCCTGCCGCGCCGTCGCCATAGGGGCCACCCGCGCTTTCCGCGTCGCCGGTATCGATCTCGGCTCCCTGCATCTGCATGACCAGCAGCGTGTCGCCGGCAACGATCGCGGCGCCGCCGCGGGGCGTCCCTACCGGGATGCTGCCGGCCCCGGCCGCGGCATCTGCCGTGCCCGGGTAATAGGTGTTGATGACCTGCTGACTCGAAATCGTGAGCGTGTCCGGCGAAATCGGGCAAGAAGCTGCGGACATCGCCGTTGACGAGACGGCAAGTGACGCCAGCAGTGCGAGAAGACCGGCAGATGTGCCAGTCAAGCGGTTGGGTTTGCGCGCTTCAGTCATGATTCCCGATCTTTCAGTGTTGCCTTTCAACAGCAACAGAATCGGAAATCCCGGCAACGACTCGCAGCGATCTCCAATCCTGATGAACGATGTCGCGCCAGCTGCGATCATCCGGATGAGTGTCGACGCCGAGTCATTTCGGTGTGAACTTAACTATAAGTTTTCCGGGGCTTTCCCCGGGGTGATGCGGGTCACATTATGGTAACTATTGCGAGAATCGGTCTATAGTCAGGGTACTGGCCGTGACGGCAATTCGAGGGAGGATGACATGACGCGGATGTGCGCCGGGTATTTCCTTGTTTTCCTGGCGTTGCTGAGCCCGACCGCGTGGCCCGCGGAACCGCGCACCGAGCATACCTACGCACTTGCCGCCGACGAGGAACGGCCCAATGCCACGCTGGACGACGCCAGCTGGCTGGTCGGTTCATGGACCGGCACGGCTTTCGGCCAGCGCTTCGAGGAGGTCTGGAACCCGCCGTCGGCGGGCAGCATGATCGGACTCTTCAAACTTTACGGCGACGAGGGCGTTTCGTTTTACGAGCTTCTCGAGCTGCGTGTTGAAGACGGCACGCTCAGCCTGAAAGTGAAACACTTCAATGCGGACTTTAGCGCCTGGGAAACGAAGACGGAGTACGTAAGATTCCGCCTCGTGAAGCTGGAAGACGACGCGCTGCACTTTGGCGGTTTGAGCTTCTACCGTCGGGGCGACGATCAGATAGACGGCTACATCGTCATGCGCGATGACGGGACACTCACCGAACACCACCTCACGTACAGGCGCGCTATCCGCTAGCCCGGCTTATGTCACCGCTACCGAGTGCGGGCCGACGCGCTCTCGCTGAGCCTTTGACCGATCTTACGTGCCAACGGGTGAGCTATCCGGGCTAGTCGGAATGCACCAGGGCAAGACTCTCCTCAATGAGCGCCAATCGCGGCGACCGCACCGGAAACGTGGCATAGGCCTGGCGCACAAAAACCGGCGCGTCGACAACGTCGTGCAACAGGCCGAGCTCCACGTCCCGACTCACCATGCGGCGAGGCAAATAGGCACTGCCGCCAAGCGAAGTCATGTATTCGAGTGCCATTTTTGCGTGCGAGACCCGCGTCATCGATTCCGGCGCATCCGGGAACGCCCGCCGGTGATCCAGTGCGAAGGACAGACCCCAGTCGACGTAGATGTAATCCCGCTCCATCGCCGTGCTCGCCTCGAGACCGGCATGACTCGATACGAGAACGAAGTCGATACTTGCTATCTCGCGAATCTGCATGATGTCGAGCTGCGCCGGCTCGAGCATGATCGCAACGTCGAGCGTCCCGTCGATGAGTTTCCGGGTCAGGTACTCGGGTGTCTGCGCCTCGGCAATGATCGCGAGTTTCGGGTCGGCTCGCCGCAGGTCATGCAGCCATCGTTGCAGCAGCACGTCCCATAGCCGCAGGCTGCCGCCGATGACCAGCTGCTCGCTCGCCTCCGCCAGGGACACGTCCTGTCGGGCCAGCCGCCATGCGGCGATGATACGTTCCGAATGACGAATCAGGCGCGAGCCCTCGGGCGTCAGGCGCATCTCCCTGCGACTGCGCTCGAACAGCCTAACGCCAAGCTGGCTCTCCAGCGATTTCAGGCGGCTGCTGACCGCCGCCTGCGTCAGGAACAGCGCCTCGGCGGTGCGGCCGAAATGGCGCGTTCGGTTGAGCTCCAGGAAGGTTCGCAGCAGTTCGAGGTCCATTCACTTCTTATAAGAATATTTTTTCTATTTAGCAAGTTTTTTTAGTTTCACTTGTTGTTGGTCTGGCGCTACAGTGCCTGCGGTTGGCCAATTGCCGAGACAGCAGCCATGCCCCAGGAACACGCGCTATCCGAAAAGCGCAAGACCTCGATTGCGGAGAAGGCGGCATACTCCAGGGCCGCGCAGAAGAAATTGACGGAGGCCGAAATCAGGCTCGGCGGCGTCAAGGCCAGGATTCGCTCCGCCACGCTTGCGGGACAGCTTGTCGCCACTCGGCAGCTGGAAGACGCTCAGCGCGCCGTCGACGCGAACCTCGCTGCGGTGCACGCGGGCCTTCAACGCCTGCGGAAATCCGGCGATGCGGAATGGAAGGAACACGCACGGAACCTGGACACGGCGTGGGAGCATCTGTCGGGATCCATCAAGAGACTCGTCTCGGGCTACTCGGACGGTAAAGAGTAGCTGCCTGAGCATTCGGCATTGCTGACTCGCGTAGAATCAGCGCTCCGCCGGACACAGGTTCAACGACATGAAGACAAAACTGTTTATCGCGAGCGGGCTGATCCTGCTTGTTATGATTTTTGCCGTACAGAACGCCGCGACCGTCGAAATACGGCTGCTGTTCTGGGACGTCGCCTTTCCGCGCTCGCTGCTGATATTCCTGATGCTGTTGATCGGTATGGTCATCGGCTGGTCGCTGAGGTCGGTCTTTCGGCATCTTAAGAAGTAGACGATTGGATTATGATTACTGCTACTCGGCAATTACCGTCACGGCTTGCTGCTTTGCTCATTTGCTACGTCGCGGGCGCCCTGTGCACGGCTGCGCAGGCAACAGACAGTGACGAGGGCGTGTGGACCGCATTCACGACCACCGACGCCTTTTCGTCGGGTGACGAGGCGGGCCGCTGGCACTACTGGTTCGATGTCCAGGCCCGCTACTTCGATATCGGCAGCGGCATCAACCAGTATCTGGTTCGGCCGGGTATCGGCTATGAGATCGGCGACAATCTGTCTGCCTGGGTCGGCTACGCGCGTCTGCAATCGAGGAACCGTGCCGGCAACGTGAGCGACGAGAATCGCTACTGGCAGCAGCTCAGCTGGACGGCCGGCCGATGGAATGGCGGCACCGTGTCGATGCGGACACGCCTGGAGCAGCGCTCGCTGAGTGGCGGCGACGACCTTGGCGTCGTGCTGCGCGTGCTGGCCAAGTACGTACGTCCGGTCGGCAATGACGGCAAACGCTATGTTGCCGTCGGCATCGAGCCGTTCATCGATCTAAGAGACACCGATTGGGGCGGGAATTCCGGGTTCGGACAAAACCGCAGCTCCATTAGCGTTGGCTGGCGGATATCGGACGAGCTGACGATCGAGGCAGGCTACATGAACCAGTTTATCTGGGTCGACACCGGCGAGGACCGCATGAACCACCTGGGCGTGCTGAATTTCAAGATGAAGTTGTAGGGAATGCCATGATTCTGCCGAGAAGAAGACGTTACCTGCCGGCCAAGGCTGCCGCAGAAAGATCGGCTCTCTTGGCGACGATCCTGAGAGGCACTGACGACAAGCGCGGCGCTTCCGAACATACGGCATCGCCGATTCCGGATGAAGTTTCCCCGGCGGTCGTCGCTGGCGTACGATTCCACTGGTCATTTTCAGAATGAAGGAGCAGCCGGTGCAAGAGTCGGGAAAGCTACTCACTTTCGGGTGGCGCGAATGGGTAAGCCTGCCCGAGCTTGGGATAGCCAGAATCAAGGCAAAGATCGATACCGGCGCGCGAACCTCGGCGCTGCACGCCTTCGAAGTGAAGCCCTACAGGGAAAACGGACGCGACCGTGTCGAATTTCGTATGCACCCTGTGCAGAAGAACAACGACACGGTGGTCACGTGCACAGCCGATGTCCTTGACAGGCGCAAGGTCACCGATTCGGGCGGTCACAGCGAAGAGCGCTTCGTCATTCGCACCGAGCTGAAAATCGGCAGGTATCACTGGCCGATCGAAGCGACGCTGACCGCGCGTGATGACATGTTGTTTCGGATGCTGTTGGGCCGCACCGCGATGAAGGGCCGCGCGCTGGTCAATCCGGCGCGGTCCTATGTCGTTGGAAAGAAAAAGAAACTGCCACGGGACAAATCATGACCGCAAACAAGTCAATCGAAATAGGCGGAACGACGATAAAGCCCGGAACGCGGGTGAACGTCGATTTACCGGTTGCTGACCTGTATACCTCCACCTCGCTGAATATGCCCGTACAGGTTATTTGCGGCCGCAAGGCGGGCCCCGTTTTATTTGTCTCGGCAACGATTCATGGCGATGAGCTGAACGGCGTCGAAATTATTCGGCGGCTGCTGAAGCGAAAATCTCTTACCTCGATTAAAGGAACGCTGGTCGCCGTACCGATTGTCAACGTGCACGGTTTTCTCAACCAGTCCCGCTACCTTCCCGATCGGCGCGACCTGAATCGTTCGTTTCCTGGCAGCAAGAAAGGCTCCATCGCGTCGCGACTCGCCGATCTTTTTATCAAGCAGATCGTCTCGAAAGCTGACTTCGGCATTGACCTGCACACGGGCGCCATCAATCGCTCCAATCTGCCGCAGATACGCGCAAACCTGGATGATCCGGAGACGCTGGAAATCGCCAAGGCTTTTGGAGTACCAGTTATTATCAACTCGGATATTCGTGACGGCTCCCTGAGGGCATGCGCCAGCGATCTCGGTATGCCTGTCCTGATCTACGAGGCCGGCGAGGCGCTTCGTTTCAACGAGATCAGCATCCGTGCTGGTATGCGCGGTATACTGAACGTCATGCGGCACATAGGCATGCTGCCGAAGCTGAGGAAAACCAAAGAGGTTGTACCAGTCGTCGCACGATCCACAAGTTGGGTTCGCGCGCCGGACAGCGGCATCGTCAACGCGAAGGTCGAACTGGGCAACAGCGTGCGCAAAGACCAGAGCCTTGCACTTATTAGCGACCCTTTGGGCGTTGACGAGTGTCACGTTCTCGCGCCTTTCGACGGCATCGTCATCGGTAAGAGCAATCTGCCGCTCACTCACGAGGGCGACGCGCTCTTTCATATTGCTGCATTCAAGAGCGTGCCTCGTGCCGAGAACCTCTTGGAAAATTTCACAGCCCAACATGATGACAACGCCGAACCGACCTGATCACGGGAACCGTTCGTTTGTCACCGCAAGTCAAAGGACTTATTTATGAAAATTGGAATCCTCTCCACCAACAAGAACCTCTACTCGACGAAACGTCTCGTCGAGGCCGGTATCGAGCGCGGCCACGAAATGCCGGTGATCAATCACAGGCGCTGCTACATGAATATAACGAGCCACAACCCCAGTATTCACTTCAAAGGCGAGGCCATCACCGGGGTCGAGGCAATCATTCCCCGAATCGGCGCTTCGGTGTCCTTTTACGGTACGGCGGTCGTGCGCCAGTTCGAAATGATGGGCGTTTATTCTGTCAACGAATCGGTCGCGATCACGCGCTCACGCGACAAACTGCGGGCGGTTCAGTTGTTGGCGCGTAAGGGAATCGGACTACCGGTAACCGGTTTCGCGAATTCGGTCGGCGACACCGAAGACCTGCTCGAGTTCGTCGGCGGTGCGCCGGTGGTCATCAAGCTGCTGGAAGGCACGCAGGGTGTCGGTGTTGTTCTCGCCGAAACGAAGAAAGCGGCCGAGAGCGTCATCGAAGCCTTCAGCGGCCTGAAGGCCAACTTTATGGTTCAGGAATTCATCAAGGAGGCTGGCGGCTCCGATATACGGTGTCTCGTCGTTGGCGACAAGGTCGTTGCAGCCATGAAGCGCCAGGGCAAGGAAGGCGAGTTCCGCTCCAACCTGCATCGCGGCGGTTCGGCGAAGCTCATCAAGATTACACCGGAAGAGCGCTCGACAGCCGTACGCTCCGCCAAGGTCATGGGGCTGAACGTTGCGGGCGTCGACCTGCTGCGCTCGAACCATGGCCCGGTCGTCATGGAAGTGAACTCCAGCCCCGGCCTCGAGGGCATCGAGAAAGCGACCCACAAGGACGTGGCTGGCATGATTATCGAGTTCATCGAAAAAAACGCCAAAGAAGGCAAGACGCGCACACGTGGCACCGGCTAGTTGAGGCGCGGGTAGCAATCGATGTTTGAGGATTTCAGGACACTTTGGGACACGGGGCTGTTCACGGCACCCGGCGGGCAGCTGGTGACCATCGGGCAACTGGCCCTGGTCGTCGCGCTGATCGTGATCGGCTACTTCGGCGGCCGCTTTGTCGGCTATCTGCTGGGCAAGCGCCTCGCAAGTACGAAGCTGCGGCCGGACGTTATTTACGCGTTCAAGCGAATCGCGTTCTTTACGATCTTCATCCTGATCATTCTCACCGCGCTCGGCCTGCTGGGTATACCGCTAACCACATTCCATTTCGCAACCGGCGCGCTGGCGATCGGCGTCGGTTTCGGCGCACAGAATATTATCAACAACTTCATCAGCGGCTGGATATTGATGACCGAGCGGCCAATCCGCATCGGTGATTTCATCGAGATCGATGACTGGCAAGGCGTCGTAGAGACCATCGGCAACCGCTCTACCCGTATCCGCCGCTCGGACGGCGTGCATTTGCTGGTACCGAACAGTGTGCTGCTGGAGCGCACGGTCGTGAACTGGACCCTGGTCGACCTCGAGATCCGCACTGTCGTTCGGGTTGGGGTCGCCTACGGCTCGCCCGTTCGCCAAGTTGCCGATATGATAATGCAGGCCGTCAAGGCTGAATCACAGGTCAAACAAGATCCGCATCCCAGCGTCGTTTTCGAAGACTTCGGCGACAACTCGCTGGTGTTCGACGCCTATTTCTGGTGCGACGTCGGTGGCGAAGCGTCTTTGCGAGGAATTCGCAGCTCGATCCGCTTTCGGATCAGCCAGCTTTTTGAAGAGAACGGTATCGTCATCGCCTTCCCGCAGCGCGATGTTCACCTCGATGCAAGCAAGCCGCTCGAAATTCGCATGGTCGATCATCAATCATGACTATCGCAAGAACCTGCCCCTGAATTCCGCGTGACCGCGAAACGCGGCTCACGGGCAATTCTGAGATAGGCTCCAATCACAGTAACGAAAAAGAGTAGAATCATGAGCTCCCTTGGATACTCGCTCGTCTCGGTCGTTCTCTTGCTGGCCGCCAACGCCTTTTTTGTCGCAGCAGAATTTGCCCTCGTGAAAGTGCGCAGCTATCAGCTCGACCAGGCGGTCACCGAACAGCGCCGCGCGGCCGCGCTGACTGTCCGTCTGCACCGGAATCTCGACAAGTACCTGGCCGCTTGTCAGCTCGGTATTACGATGGCATCGCTGGGCCTCGGCTGGGTCGGCGAGCCGGCGGTGGCCGCCATGCTCGAGCCGCTGCTCTCCAAAGTCGGTATCACAGGTCAGCCCCTGCATACGATTTCGTTCCTCGTCGGTTTCCTGCTGTTCTCCTCGCTGCATATCGTCGTCGGCGAGCAGGTGCCGAAGACCTATGCGATTCGAAAACCAGCGCCCGTTTCTCTCGCACTCGCCTATCCGCTGCACTGGTTTTATCGGCTGGTTTTTCCGCTGAACTGGCTGCTGGACAAGACCAACGCCGGTATTCTTTCTTTGCTGGGCGTCCATGGCGGGCCACATCACGAAGTCATCACCGAGGACGAAATCAGCGCAATCGTCGACGAGTCGGAAGCGCATGGTGAGATCGAAGGCAAGACGGCGGAGATCATTCGAAAGGCGTTTCTGTTCGACGATCAGACGGTGCGCGAGGTCATGGTGCCGTGGGTGCAGGTCGACAAGCTGCAGCTGGCGGCGAGCGCCGAGGCCAACAGAAAAACCGTCGTTTCGACGATGCACAGTCGCTTTCCCATCGTCGATGACAAGCGCAACGTCGTCGGTGTGCTCGCGACGAAGGACCTTACGACGGCGCTGGTCGCGGGTGAGGACGGTGTCTGGGACACGCTGGCCGACAGGCTCAGACCGGCGATGGTCGTGCCTCCGACCACGCTCATTTCCTCATTGCTTGAACGCATGCGTTCGACGCGCACGCACATGGCTATCGTCGTCGACGAACACGGGAATTATGTCGGAATTGCCACGATCGAGGATATGCTTGAAGAAATCGTCGGCGAGATCGAGGACGAGTGGGACGACGCCGAGATCGTGGCTCCTATCGAGGCGTCAGGCACTGGCTGGCGCGCCAGCGGTCAATTGCCGCTCGCGACGCTGGAGGATACGGTCGATATTGTCATCGAACGCAATCCCGATATAACAACGCTTGGCGGTTTCGTCATGCAACATCTCGAACGGCTGCCCGAAGAAGGCGATTCGCTGGAGATTTCCGGTCTGAGGTTTACAGTGGCACGAATGGCAGGGCGGCAGGTCCAAACGGTATCGATAACTCCGGCACGCAAGACAGAGGCCAGCGCGGGCAAGACCAGCAATGAGAGCGAATAAAACAGAAATAGCCAGCTTGGTGATTTTCATCACTGCCGCACGGCCGATCACATCTCGCCTGGAGCGACGTCGATACCCCTCGATATCGGCATGAAACGATGCGTAACCGCGTTCCAATTTCGTGCTTGCCCCTGCTGCTTCTCGTTTCGCCCGCGCAGGGTGAGTTGCAGGTAGAAGGCGTCGACGAGGGAATCGCGCGCAACGTGCAGAGCTACGTCGCACTGGCCAGCGAGCCCTGCGATGCCGTCAGCTGGCTTATCCGGCGGCGCTTTCGCGCCGTCGAGGCGCAGACCCGATTGGCGCTGGAACCGTTCGGCTACTACGACCCGACCATCGAAAAAACGCTGACGATCGACGACGATTGCTGGCACGCGACGCTCAGGATCGATGTCGGCCAGCCGGTGTTGCTGCGCAAGGTCGACATTTCGATCGCGGCCCCCTCTGCCCACGCAGGTGACTTCTCCGACCTGAACGCGCCGGAAACGCTCATCCCGGGCATGCGCCTGCAACATGAAGACTACGAGTCCTTCAAGGAAACCCTGCAGGTGAGGGCGGCCGAACGCGGCTATGTCGAGGCGAGCTTCTCGAAGAACGTGATTGATGTCTGGCCGGAGGAACACAGCGCGGATATCGCGCTGCACTACGAAAGTGGACCTCGCTACGATTTCGGTGAAATACGGCTGGACGAGAATTTTCTCGAAGAAAGCCTGGTTCGTGCGTTTCTCGAGTTTGACGAGGGCATGCCTTACGACAGCCGGCTGCTGAACCAGGCCTACAGCGACTTGTCCGTCAGTGGCTATTTCTCACGTATCGAGCTTCTGCCCGTACTCGAAGAGGCTTCCGACGGGAAAATCCCGGTTCGAGTGCTCCTCGAGCCGGCGGATCGCATTGAATACACCGTCGGCGCCGGCCTGTCGACGGACACCGGGCCCAGGTTTCGAGCCGGCTTTCAGAATCGGCGCCTGAACGCAAAAGGGCATCGCTTCAAGACCGACCTGAGCGTTTCGCCGGTGATCCAGGGGCTGACGGCCGAGCATCGTCGTCCTATGGCGGACCCGCGCACGGAGTGGCTCAGCTATACGGCCACGCTTCTCAGCGAAGACAACGATACCTACACGAACGACTCGGCGAGCGTCGGCTTCCGCCGTTCGAAACGCATAAGCGCAAAGTGGTTGCGTACGCTATCGCTCGATTTGAGCTACGACCGCTTCGATGTTTCCGAGGAAACGCGCAGAACACGCCTGCTGCTGCCGGCAGTGATCTACGATCACAAGCGCGCGGACCGTGACATCTTCCCGACGAGGGGCCGCCGGATCACCCTCGAACTTCGCGGCACCGGGCAATTCCTGGGCTCTACGACCGACTTTCTGCAGACGGTTGTCAGCGGCCGATTCGTTCGATCACTGTCGGACGAAAGCCGCATCCTCGCGCGCGCAAAGATCGGTTTCACGGCGAAGTCCGAATTTGCCGACCTGCCGCCATCGGTGCGATTTTTCGCCGGCGGAGACGAGTCGATTCGCGGCTTCGATTATGAGTCACTGGGCCCCAAAGACGAGCTTGGCAACGTCGTCGGCGGCAGCAACCTGCTGGTGGCAAGCCTCGAATACGAACACCTGCTGCGCGGCAACTTCTACGGTGCCGCATTCGTGGACGCGGGCAACGCATTCGACACCTTGGATGTCGATCCTGCCGTGGGCGCCGGCCTTGGCGTGAAGTGGCTGTCGCCGGTCGGCCCCTTGCGCTTGTATCTCGCTCATCCGATGAACAAGTCCGACCGCAGCGTCCGCCTGCACATCCGCCTCGGGGCAGACCTGTGATTCGCGGCCTGTTCCGGTGGAGCGGCGGCATTATCGCGATCGCCCTGTTGCTGGTTGCCGGCTGCACGGCGTGGCTGCTTGCGACCGAGAACGGGGCGCGCTGGCTGCTAAACCGAGCTTCGCCCTTTCTTCCGGCACCCCTGCACATCGGCGAGGTGCACGGCACCTTGTTGAAGGGTCTCGAGCTTCGAGACCTTACATGGACAGATAAGGCCGCCGATGTCTCCGCACGGGAGATCGATACCAGGGTCGAATTACTGCCGCTGTTGAGGCGAGAAGTACTTGTCACCAGTCTGGCTATCAGAAATGTCGACGTCGCGGTTAGCACGACCCCTGCAGATGATGGCGACACCGCAGCGTTCAGTGTCGATGTCCCCGTGACGCTTCGACTGGCAGATGTCTCTATCGACTCGGCGCAAGTCGCTGTCGCCGGCAATGAAATCCTGATCGATACGATCCGCCTCAGCGGAGAGCTTTCCGGTTCAAGGCTGACAATCGAGCGATTCGATCTGCAAAGCGAGCTGGCCGATATCGCGCTGGCAGGTGACGCGCAACTCCAGGGCGACTACCCGATCGATGCCAGCGTGGCCTGGGAGCTGCGCCTGGCAGAGCAGCCACCCTTGTCCGGCGTACTGGAATTGCACGGCGATGCGAAGCGCTATGATGTTCAGCACGATCTCGACGCGCCCTACGAAGTCGCCACCCGCGGTACCGTGGCCTTTGCTGATGACGGTATTACTCTCGACCTCCAGAACAGCTGGGCATCCGCACGTATTGCGCGGGGCGATGCGCCGGCCCTTGAGCTTGTCGACGGCAAGCTGCATGTTTCAGGCAACGTCACCAGTCTCTCCTTCGATGGCGCAGCGACGCTGTCCTCCGCCAACATTCCGGCTGTCGCGATACGGACGAATGGCCGTTTCGACGGAGAGCGCATCGACTTCGAGACGCTGTCCGCGGCAAACGACTGGGGACAAGTTCGCGCGGAAGGGCATCTGCTGATCGCACCGGAGCTCAGCTGGTCTTTCGATGTGGCACTCTCGGAAGTGGAGCCGTCGGTGGTCGACGCGCGGCTGAACGGCAGTCTCGCACTTGCAGGAAAGACGTCCGGTCGCCTCGTAAAAGGTCTGCCCTCGCTTCAAGTCGTGATCGAGCGGCTCTCCGGCGAGCTCAATGGCTACCCGGTCGGTGGCAGCGGTGTGCTTGCCTATGTCAACGAACGCCTGCAGTTCGACAATGCGGTCGTTCGTGTCGGCGATAATCGGATCAATTTTCATGGTTTCTACGGGCACGAACTCGCCATCGACGCCGATGCAAATTTCCCGGACCTCAGTCAACTGGGTCTTGGCGTGGCGGGCGTCGTCAACAGTCGATTTCACCTGGCGTCCGATCTCAACACCTTCGAGGCCAGCGGTAGCATCCGCGGCGAGGCCCTGGCCTGGAACGGTCTCGCCATTGATACGATAACGGCAGACTTTGACCTGCCCGTTGATGGCGATGGCACCATTGTTTTGCACGCCGCGTCTGCGGAGCACGGCAGCATTACAACCGAAATCCAGGGCCGATTCCTGGACGACGAGTGGTCCGGTGCTGTCAGGACCATGCAGCTCAGCCGTGACTGGATGGGCGAGTGGGCTCTGCGCGAGGCTGCCACGTTTTCGCTGTCTCGATCGCGTTTGAAGATCGATAAGTTCTGCCTCGGTACCTCATCACTCGACGGCAATGTCTGCGGTGCAATCAGGTACGAAAGATCGGGTCCCGTGCAATTCGAAGCGTCAATCGACGACCTGCCCCTTGCCGCACTGCCAAGCTATCTTCCCGAGGGCGCCACCTTGCTGGGCGAAGTCGCTGCCGAGGCCCGTGGTGAGTTCGCCAACGGCCAGCTCAATTCGAGCCTGCTCGTCGAGATTCGTGGCCTGGGCCTGATCGCGACCTTCGAGGGTGACGAGGCGTCGGCCATGTTCGAGAAGGCCGCGCTGAGGGCCACTGTCGTCAATAACAGGCTCGACGGCGAATTCGAATTCAAGCTCGAGAACGCCGTTGACCATGTGTCCGGAACACTCGAACTCGACGACCTGTTCGATCAGCGTTCGCCGCTGCGGGGCCAGGGAGGCCTGGAGCTGAATGACCTGGCGCTGGTCTCATTCTTCTTGCCCGAAGTGGCGAATCCAAAGGGCCGTGTTTCGGGTCGCGTCGAAGCAGCCGGAAACCTCGCTGAACCGGAACTAAAGGGTGAAATTGGCTTGCGCGACGGTGCCGTCGACATCCGACGCGCCGGAATATCGGTCTCCGAGATCGGGCTGCTGTTACGCCAGAGCAAAGCCGGCGAGCTTTCGCTCCAGGGCAGCGCGAAATCCGGTGAAGGCTATCTGCAGATTGACGGCGAAACGTCGTTCAGCGCGGAGTCCGGCCTGCGCAGCGAAATCCGACTGGCCGGCGAAGACTTCGGCCTGAGCCGGCTGCCGGACCTGCGGGTCACGGCGTCGCCCACCATCACGGTGCTGCTCGACGATCGCGAAACACGGATCAGCGGCGAGCTCGGCATTCCCGAGGCGAGCATCACCGTACAGTCCGTACCGGAAGCCACGGAGAAGCCGTCGCCGGACGTGGTCGTACATCGGGGCGATGCGGCAGCAACAATCCAGCCGCGGCGCTTTCTGTACGTCGATGTGACGACGAAACTCGGCGAGGCCGTATCGTTCAACGGATTCGGACTAAGCACGCGCCTCGAAGGCTCGGTTCGCATCAGCGGTGACAGCCGAACGCCATACCAGGGCCGCGGTCGCGTTGTGCTTCGCGAGGGTCGCTACCAGGCCTACGGACAGAACCTCGAAATCGAGAGCGGTGAACTGATCTTCAACGGGCCGCTCACCAATCCTGCCCTGAATGTTCGCGCAACGCGAACGGCGAGCGACAAAACGGTAGCCGGTATCCAGCTTACCGGCACGCCCGCGCAGCTCAAATCGGAGGTCTACAGCGAGCCACCTCTTGGCGACGCCGAGGCACTCTCCTACCTGCTGACCGGCCGGCCGCTCAGCAACGCGAGTTCGGCGGAAGGCGATATGCTGAACCAGGCCGCATTCGCGCTCGGTCTTACGACGGCCGGCAGCGTCGCCTCGCGAATCCGCAATGAGCTCGGACTCGAGACGCTTGGCTTCCAGGGGAGCGCCGAGAATCGGCAGCTCGTTGCAGGCAAGCGTTTCGGTGATCGGCTGTTTGTCGAATACGCGTACGGTGTCGTCGACAGTCTCGGGACGCTGCTGCTGCGCTATCAATTGAGTCAGCGACTGGTGGTGGAATCACGATCCGGGACGGTCCGCAACGTCGACGTCGTCTACAGTGTGAAAAAACCGTAGCCCGGATATTTCAACAGTTGGCGTTCCTAGTCGCCGTCGTCGGCAAGTTTCACCTTTCGCAGCAACCCGGCAAGCCGATGTTTTTCCGTCGATGTCAGGCTATGCAGGCTTTCATCGGCGGCATCCAGGCGCAGCCCGATCGCCTCATCGATGGTGCGCCGGCCTTTCGCGGTCAGGGAGACTATGACGCCCCGCCGATCCTCTTTGTCGCGTCGACGCCGAACCAGCCGGCGCTCCTCGAGCCTGTCGATGCGGTTCGTCATTGCACCAGCGCTAAGGCCGGTCGCCAGCGCAAGCTGGGTAGCGGTCAGGGCATAGGGTCGGCCCTGGCGCCGGAGCGCCGACAGCACATCGTATTCGAATAGTTCCAGCCCTAGCGGCTCGAGCGCTTCTCCGGCCTGACGGACGAACGCCCGGTTCAGCGACAGCACCCGGATCACGATGCCGAGGCTCGCCGTATCGAGTTCCGGGCGCTCTTGGGACCATTGTTCGAGAATGTCGTCAATCGCGTCAGTTTTCATGGTCTTTTCTGCAATTTATTAATTTGATATCGAATTACTTGACATCGAAGCAAATTATAAGATACTTCCCGAAAAGGCACTTTATCCACCAGCGGCATACCCGAATGGCGACACCCGCGCACCAGCTACCGCGATTTCAGCTGCCCGCGAGAATACGCGCGAACACGACGGCCCCGGACGAACTTCCGACCCCCCAGGCGCTGGCTGAGCGAATTGCCCGGTTGCCTGGTATTGAAGCCGTTGACTGCGGCGACGATACCCTACCATGCCAGGTAGCGATGTATCTTCACGGCGCCGCTGCGCGCCGGACCATCCGCGCTTCAAGACCGCAGCTGCTGTGCCGGCTGGGCGTGGACGGCATCGTCGTCCACGGGCTCGACAACTGGGCGAAGCACCAGGTCGTGATGCGCGGCTGGGGGCGGTTGCGCAACGACCGCGTGTTGCTGTTTCTGCCTCGCGACGACAATGAACTGGGCATCTGCTGGAACATCGTCCGGCAAGCCTATGACTCGCTTTTCAACCCTTCGGCATGCTTCGATCAGAATGCTCGTCCCGGGACTCGCAACGCATCGAGCCGGGACATGCCGAGGTTCTCACGCACGACCCTTCAATAGAGGAGTACCACACAATGCGTCCGTTCGATTACGAAAATGATGACCTGGACGATATCGACTTCGAGAGTATCGCGGCGTCGCGCCACGCGCTCAAAGACAGGCACCATCATCACAAATCGGCAGGTCGGAAGCGCCACAAGGCGGTTCACAAGCAACGCTGGGAGAGTGAAGACCTGGACTCGCCTTTCGACTCTTACGACTCTTACGACGACGAATTCGACAGCTACTACGATACCGAATTCGGCAACTGATTGAACGGGTCTGCGCGCGAAACCGCAGCGCGTAGACCGGGTATCCACAGAAGGTGGCTGCGGCGGGGTGTCTCGGTGACACCCCGCCGCGAATGCCACCACCCGCCTGCGCGGCAGTCTTCCTGCATTGATCCGGCCCCTTTTCAGGCCAGTGCTGGCAACACCTGGCTGGCAAGGCTCAGCAGCAGAAAGAAACCACACATGTCCGTCACCGTTGTCAGCAACGGGCCCGAGGCGACGGCCGGATCCAGCTTCAGGCGTTTCAGCAACAAAGGCACGGTGCCACCAATGGAGACGGCGACGACGGTGTTGATGGCCAGCGCGCCGCCAACGACCAGGCCGAGAATCGCGTTGCTTTTCCATGCCCACGCCGCAGCGCCCAGCAGCACGCCGAGTGCCAGGCCGTTGATCAGGCCGACAGCGGCCTCCTTGCGCCACACCCGCCACACGTCTGCCGGAGTCGCTGCGCCGAGCGTCAGCTCACGCATGCTGACGGCAACCGCCTGGTTGCCGGAACAGCCGCTCATATCCGAGACGATAGGCAGGAAGACCGCCAGCGCAATGACCGCGGTCAACGTATCTTCGTAAATGGCGATTATGCTCGCCGCCATGATATTGAGCACGATGTTGATGCTCAGCCAGGCGAGACGCCGCCTGGAGCGAAGCAGCACAGGCATGCTGCGCAGCTCGTCACCGCCGATGATACCGGCAGCTTTCAGATTGTCGGCCTCGGCCCGTTCGGCCAGTTCCTCGAGAACCGCTCGCCTTCGCACGATGCCGAGTAGCAGGCCGCGACTATCGACAACCGGAACGGCGGCAATATCGTGATCGTCAAAGAATTCCTCGAGCTTGTCGAGGCTCGTGTCCGGCGACACGGTCAACGCTGGCCTGGCAATGTCGCCGATCTTCTTCGTCGGGTCGGCGAAAACCAGGTCGCGCAGCCGGATGACCCCTTTGAGTTTTTGCTTTTTGACGACCACGTAGATGTAGTGCACGGTAAGAAACTGGTAGTCGACAGCGTCCGAGGTGATGTCCTCCACGACCTCTCGAACCGTGCGATTCATCGGGTACGACGCAAACTCGGTCATCATCAGGCCGCCCGCCTGATCCGGTGCAAACGAACTCAGTTCGCGAATTTCGAGCGCGTCTTCTTCATCGAGCTCGGCGAGGATCGCCTCCGCATCCTCAACATCGAGCTCGGCGAGAACATCGACGCGATGGTCGCTCGCCAACTCCTCGACGATAGGCGCCGACTCGCCGACCGCCATGTCCTCGATTAGGTTGGCCGCGTGTGTGTCCGGCAGTTCCTCGACCAGGGATGCAGCGCGTTGCGGCGTCAGTGCAGCGAGCAGCGCGCGCTGACTGTCCTCGTCGAGACTGAACATGGTATGCAGCAATGTAGCGGGTTCCAGCTGATCGAGAAGCGCCTCGATTTCCGATGACGGCGCACCCTTCTGCAGCAACTCGCCCACCTCATTGCGTACGTCCTTCTGCCTTTCCTGCATCTCTGTACCCCATCGACACGAATTGACGCATCGCTTTGTCGTGGAACCCACGCGGTCCGGAATCTGCGTCATCCAATTGCAAAATCCGGGCTAGAAGTCTGTCGGACCTAGGACTAATCTACTGCGACGGCGGGAAATTGGCCCGCTTTTGCGATCCTTTTCGTCAAATAGCTCGCTATTCTCCTCAAACGATCGCAAAAGCGGACGCAATTTCCCACGCGTCTCGCTACGATCGCCTAAGTCCGACAGACTGCTAGAATAGTCGCGGCTGCGGCTGTGTCGTATTCCCCACTCTTTTTCCACCGGCGTCAACTATTTCATGATCAAGGCCCTCTCTCCTGTAGCGGCGCTGCTCCTCAGCGTCTCGATTCTGCTGACCGGCCAGGGCCTGCAGGGCACGCTGCTGCCGGTCAGGGCCTCGCTCGAGGATTTTTCAACTATCGCGATCGGTGCCATGGGCGCCGCGTATTTCTTCGGCTTCACGATCGGTTGCCTGAGAGGCGGCGAGCTGATGCGCCGGGTCGGCCATGTTCGCGTCTTCCTCGCGATGAGCGCCGTGGCTTCGGCCGTGCCTCTGCTGCACGGCCTCGTCATCCAGCCGATTGTCTGGGGCACCCTGAGAATGCTCACCGGTTTCTGTTTCGCCGTCCTGTATGTCGTAATAGAAAGCTGGTTGAACGAGAGCTCGAGCAATGAGAATCGAGGTGTCGTATTTTCAACCTACGCCATGATCACCATGACCGTTCTCGCGGCCGGCCAGATGATGACCTTGATGTACGAGCCGACCGGCTTGCAGCTGTTCGTCGTTGCATCCATCCTGGTTTCGATCAGCGCCGTGCCGGTCGCGCTGACTACCTCACCGGCGCCCGAGCACCCGCATTCGGTTGCCGTCGACCTGAAACGATTGTTCGAGATATCGCCATCCGGCGCTGTCGGCTGCCTGGTATCGGGACTGGCCAACGGCTCATTCTGGGGGCTTGCGGCGGTGTTTGCGACCAGCATCGGCAACGATACCAGCCTTGCAGCCTGGTTCATGACCGCCGCCGTCATTGGCGGCGCGGTCGGTCAGTGGCCCCTCGGCATTCTCTCGGATGTCATCGGCCGTCGCGTTGTCCTGATTGCCGTTTCGGCCGTGGGCGCCGGCGCCGGGCTGGCGCTCTTCCTGCTGGGTCCCGCACTGGATTTCAAGTCGGCTATTCTGCTGGGCGCGCTGTGGGGCGGGCTGGCGTTTCCCCTGTATACGATCGCGGTCGCTTACGCGAACGATTTCGCGGAGCCAGGCGAGTACGTCGTGTTGTCGGGCGGCCTGCTTCTGATGTACGGAATCGGTGCGACCGTCGGACCGTTTGTCGCCTCGGCGCTGATGACCCTGCAGGCACCGGCCGGGTTGTTCCTGTTTACGGCCATCGTACACCTCCTGCTGATCGCTTACGTTTCATTGCGCTACCTGCGGCGGCGCACGCATGCCGATCAGCAGGTCGCCTTCGGCGACGCGCTCTCCGCCGCGCAGACCGCCTCGCAGGTATTCGAGGAAGACATACATCCGCAGCCGCCTGCGGACCGTCCGTGATGCCGGCCAGCGCCTGTCCGACCTAAAGGCTGCTGTACAAGACACCAAGAATCGCCAGCGGCGCAACCACGCGCAACATCCAGAGCCACACGCTGAACAGCACCGGGCTGCCGAAGGAAAGATCGTCTGCCAGCACCTGCGGCTTGACCAGCCAGCCTACGAAGATGGCCATCAGGATACCGCCCAGGGGCATCATCAGGTTCGCCGTGAAATAGTCGATCAGTGCAAACAGGTTCATGTCGGCGAAGGGACGCAGGGCGGCCAGCGGCGTGAAGTCGGACAGGATATTGAACGAGAAGACACTGGCGAGCCCGATCGCCCATGCGAGCAAACCGAACACCAGGCAGCCAACGCTCCGGCGCATACCCCACTTGCCCTCCGCATAGGCGACGATCGGTGCGATGATCGCGATGATCGACGTGACCGCCGCGAATGCGAGTAACAGGAAGAACAGGGCGCCAAAGATCGCGCCGCCGCTCATGCCGGCGAATGCGGTCGGCAGGGTTCGAAAGATAAGGCCGGGACCGGAACCCGGGTCCAGATCGTTGGCAAATACAAGCGGGAAGATCATCAGTCCCGCCAGCAGCGCGACAATCGTGTCCGCGCCCGCAATGATCAACGCCGACTTCGGCAGCGACACGTTTTTCGGAACGTAGGAACCATAGGTCATGATCAGGCCCATGGCGACA
Organism: uncultured Gammaproteobacteria bacterium; assembly: GCA_963701335.1. Lineage (GTDB taxonomy): Bacteria > Pseudomonadota > Gammaproteobacteria > Steroidobacterales > Woeseiaceae > UBA1847. The sequence continues at coordinate 175,996 of CAVOZR010000004.1, read as the reverse complement.
CTGATGGAAAAGAACGCCTGGCCGATGGCGCTGAGCACTATGGTCCCGTCGATCTTGCTGAAATCGGTACTGAAGAGGAAGTTGACGGCGGCGTCGAAGTCTCCTTCCACGGCCGCGTAGCCGATCATTACGATCAGCATCGCGAACAACGCCGGCATCAGGATCTTCACCGCACGCTCGATACCGTCTCTGAGACCCTGGCCAACGATGAACACGGCGATCGTGATAAACACCGTGTGCCACATCGTCATGGCCAGCGGATCCGCCAGCAGCTCATCGAACTGCTGCGAAACGCTCGATGGATCGGCGCCGCCGAAGCCATTGCCTGCCTTGACGATGTAGGCGAGCGTCCAGCCGGCAATGACGCTGTAGTAGGTCGCGATCAGGTAACCGACGAGCATCCCCATCCAGCCGACGAGAAACCACGCGCGTGAGCGGCCCGCTCTCTCGGCAACGACGCGCATCGCAACCGGCGGGCTGTGACCACCGCGGCGACCGATCCACAGCTCCGCAATAAGGATCGGGACCGCAACGAAAATGACACAGGCTATGTAGATCAGGACAAAGGCACCCCCGCCGCTGACGCCCACCACGTAAGGAAACTTCCAGATATTGCCGAGCCCCACAGCGGCGCCGACGGCCGCAAGTATGAACGTGAAGCCGGAAGACCAGGTCTGGCCGGATTCGCTCGATGTCGTCAGAGTCATGCCTGTGATTCTCCCGCCGCGCCGGGTTTAGGGGGCCTCAAACACCGCAAAGGCGCATGAACTATAGCTTTTTCTGAATTGCATCGCTAAAGATTGGCGGCCCGCGACCGATAGTACTAACTCTGGTTTTGTTAAACGGCGTCGGGTGCCGGGCTATGTTGCGACATTTCAAAGGGACTTTGGCCAAGAATACGCGGGCAGCCGTTGCGCTGGATGGCGCAAATGCCGGTCTCGCGCGCGTCCGGCACCGGGACCAGGCCACGCCGAGCCTGGCGATACGAGGACTGGAGGCCGACGTTGACTGGCCGGACGCCGCGGCGAGGCACGCTGACGACCTGAACCTGCAGCGCACCCCGACATCGTGCGTGTTGTCGCCCGGTGCCTACCAGCTGCAGCTGGTCGAGCTGCCGAACGTGCCCAGGGACGAGCGGCTGGCGGCAGTTCGCTGGCGTCTCAAGGACCTGCTTGATTTTCCACTGGACGAGGCGGTCATCGAGTTGCTCGAAATGCCGCCGCACTCGAACCCCGGAGCGCCGCCCACGGCTTACGCGGTGGTGACACGCCGTGCGGAGGTCATGCAGCAGATAGAGTGGATGAAACGCGCCGAGCTGAACATGGACGTCATCGACATCCCCGAGCTTTGTGTGCGCAATATTGCCGTCATGCTGCCGCAGGACAAGGACGGTGTCGCGTTCCTGCATTTCACCGAGGATTGCGGCTACCTCACGATCACCCGACAGGGCGTATTGCACCTGACGCGCCATCTCGATACCGGCAGGCGTGCGCTCGCCGACGCTTTATCAGACGATTTTGTGCTGCAGGAACTGATCAGCGGCATTGCGCTCGAAGTGCAGCGTTCGCTCGATTATTACGAGAGCCATTACGATTGCCGCCCGGTTACGCAGATCGTGCTGGGTCCGGGCGCTGACCTCGACGCATTACCGCCGGGACTCGCGCGGGACCTGGGCCTGAGCGTCGAGCTGTTTGATTTCCAGGACCTGTTTGGCCTGGAAGATCACGTTCCCGGCGACCTTCAGGGCAGCAGCCTGCTCGCCGTGGGTGCCGCGATGCGCAGTGACGCGCTCTTGCAAGGCAGGGCCGCGTCGTGAACCAGCAGATCAACCTGTTCCAGCCCGAATTCCGTCCGCAGACACGGCTCTTCCCGGCCGGCTTCATGCTGCAGGCAACCGCGATCGTCCTGCTTGGAATTACGCTGATGTACTTCTTTGCGGAGCAACGCGTTGCGAGCGTCGAACAGGAGCTTGCCGCAGTCGCCCGGCAGGAATCGGTCGTCCTCGACCGCCTGCAGAACATCGGACCCCTGATCAACGCTGTCACCGGCGAAACAAACTGGTCGGACCAGCTGGACGAGGGACTACGCATGCTGGCCGAGCGCCAGGCTGTTCTCAACCTGATCCAGGGCTCGACACTTGGCGACACCAGGGGATTCTCCCGGCACCTGGCGGCGCTGTCTCGCCAGGATCTCGACGGACTCTGGCTGACACACATTGCGTTATCCGCGCTGGGCGACAAGACACGCCTGGAGGGTCGGGCAATTCGCGCGGAACTCATTCCATTGTACGTCCAGGGACTGGCATCCGAGGCGCCATTCGCCGAACAGCGCTTTCACCATTTTCAGATCGACAACCCTGTCGACGATGCGGACGCGGCGCTGTTGTTCTCGATGGACAGCGACGTCCTCCTGACAGCCGATGCAAGGGGACGCCGTTGAAAGCGCTCGACAGCATCAAGGCCTACGTCGCACCCGCGCAGCGCAAGATCGACGCGCTCTCTGTGCGCGAACGGTTGCTCGTCCTGCTTACAGCCCTGGTTCTGATCATAGCCCTCTGGCACACGCTGCTGATGCAACCACTGCAACAAAAAGCGGCTCGCTCGCGTGTGGAACTCCTTGCACTGGAGCAGCGAATCGCTGACGCGAATCGCAGCCTGGAAGAACAGATCCTGCAGCTGGCCGGTGGCGGAGACGATCAGCGAACCCGAATCGCCTCCTTGCACCGGCGAATCGACGAGATCAACGAGACGCTGGGCAATCATGCCGCCGAACTGATCGATCCCTCGGAGATGGCGCAGGTGCTGGAAGGCGTCCTGAAAGAACAGTCGCGCCTGACACTGCTGCGCATTCGCAATACGACGCCCGATTCCCTGTCTTCGACTGAAGATCCGGACGCCGTCACCTTCTATCGGCATGGTCTGGAAATCGAGGTCGAGGGCACCTACGCCGCGTGTCTCGAGTATCTGAGCGCCATCGAGGCACTGCCATGGCGTTTTTACTGGCAGGTGCTTGAGCTGGACGTCATCGACTATCCGCGCAACCGCATTCGCATCGAAGTAGGCACGCTGAGTCTTGATGAGGAGTGGATCGGTGCCTGACTGCTATCCGAAAACGCCGTACCGCTCCCGCCCGAGGCCCTGGCAACCGGCCACGAGTGCGTGCCTGGCAATTCTGTTGCTGCTCGCGTCTGCGCCGGGCCTCGCCGCGGAGCCTCTGCGCGATCCGACCCGACCCTATACACCCGCCGAACGCGCCAGGGAATCGACGCCTCGATTCGTCGTCAACGCGATCATCGTATCGCCGGAACGGCGCGTCGCGATCCTCAACGGACGACGCCTGACCGTTGGCGATTCGCTGGACGGTGCCACGGTCATAGCGATCGAGAAAGACCAGCTGGTCCTGGAAATAGGCGGCAAGCACATAAGCACCGGACTGAATGAAGGAGCGATGCGCCGATGAAGATCACCGGAGAGAACCACTCATGTTGAATTTTGAAGCGATCTCAATAAGGCCCCGGGTCGCAGGGCAGCCGCTGGTTGCGACCGTGTGCAGCATGCTGCTGTTCCCGCTGGCAGGCTGCGACGCCATGATGCCCGCGCGCGATTCCGCGTCCGGCTGGGGTGCCGACTCGCGCAGCAGCCTCGAGTCGACCATGGAGGAAGCCGCGAAGCCACCACCCGCACGGCCTGTCCCGCCTGTGCCGGCAACGGCCGTACCGTCGGCGGAGATGGCTGCCGAAGCATCCCGTTTCAATCTCAACAGCGAAGACACGCCGGCCGAGGCCTTCTTCATGGCGCTGGTCGATCAGACGCAGCACAATATCGTCGTGCATCCGGAAGTCAGCGGCAACATCTCGCTGATGCTGCAAAACGTGACCGTGGAGGAAGTGCTCGATGTTGTCAGCGAAGTGTATGGCTACAACTATCGTCGCGGTGCCGCCGGCTACATCGTGTTCCCCGCCACCTTGCAGAGCCGAATATTCCAGATCAACTACCTGAACCTGCAGCGATCGGGCGTTTCCCGTACGCGCGTCAGTTCCGGCCAGGTCAGCGAATCACGACAAAACGGCCAGCGGAGAAGCCGCAACGACAACGGTCTGGCTACTATTCAGCCGGGCACAGAGAACCAGGACTCGCAGCAGATCAGCGGTTCCGGCATCGAAACGAACTACGTCGCCGATTTCTGGACGGAGCTGCAGGACACGCTCGAGCAGATGGTCGGCAACGCCGACGGGCACCAGGTCGTCGTGAACTCGCAAACCGGCGTCATTGTCGTGCGCGCCATGCCTGACAAGCTGCGCAGCATCAGTGATTACCTCGACGCCATTCAGGACATCGCGCAGCGACAGGTCGTTCTCGAGGCGAAAATCGTCGAAGTGCAGCTCAGCGACGGTTTTCGGTCGGGCATCAACTGGGTCGCGGTGGCACAAAACAGCAGCGGCGATTCCTACACGTTCGGACAGCTTGCACCGCCACCCGGCTTTAGCGGTGATCCCGCCGATCTTGGCGGCGCGCCGGTTACGGTTCAGCCCGGCAACACGGTGAGCGGTTTCGCAACATCCACGCTGGGCGGTGCCTTTGCCATGGCCTTCGACATCGGCGACTTCAATGCGTTTTTGGAGCTGCTGGAACAGCAGGGCGAAACGCGCGTCCTGTCCAGTCCCCGCGTTTCGACACTGAACAACCAGAAAGCGGTGATCAAGGCAGGCACGGACGAGTTCTTCGTCACCGACGTTTCCAGCAACACGGTAACGGGAACCTCGTCAACGACCTCGAGAGACGTCGAGCTCACGCCGTTTTTCTCCGGCATCGCCCTGGATGTAACGCCGCAGATCAGCTCGGACGGCGAAGTGACCCTGCATATACATCCGACGGTCAGTGAAGTGAGCGATCAACAGAAGATCCTGACGGTGTCCGGCGAGACAGACACGCTGCCGCTGGCATTCAGCGAAATACGCGAGTCGGACAGTATCGTTAGAGCACGGAGCGGACAGATCATCGTCATCGGCGGGCTCATGCGAAATTCGATGATCGACGAGAAATTCGGAACACCCGGACTCAGCCGCATTCCCGGCATCGGCAACCTGTTCAAGAGCCGCCGCGCGGTCGAGCGCAAGACGGAGCTTGTCATCCTGCTCAAGCCGGTTGTCATCGACAGCGACGACGCATGGACGCGTCTTGCCGATGAGTCGCTGCAGCGCATCAAGCTCGGTTCCGGACACTAGCGTCCCTGCTGCGATGAACACGACGAGCGCAACCGTATCCAGACTGGTCCGCCGCAAGAAGATGCGGCTGGGCGAGCTGTTGCTGGACGCGAAGGCGATTACACAGGCGCAGCTGGAACAGGCGCTGGCATTGCAGAAACGCAGTGGCCACAAGCTTGGCCGGGCCCTGACCGAAGTCGGCGCCATTGACGAAGCGGACCTGTACAAGTTCCTGGCCAAGCGTCTGGCCATCGAATACCTCGATATAGGCAGCATAAAGCTGCAAGCAGAAACCGTGAAGCTGCTCCCCGAGGTACAGGCGCGTCGATTGCGGGCCATGGTGCTCAAACAGGACCGCGACGGGCTGCTGGTCGGAATGGCCGATCCGACCGACATCTTCGCGCATGACGAACTCGCGCGGCTGCTCGGCAAGTCCGTCAAGATAGCCCTCGTCAACGAAACGGAGCTGCTGCGCACGATCGACATTACCTACCGGCGCACCGACGAGATCAATGCGCTTGCCGCAGAGGTCAAGGAGGAACTCGGCGAGGCACGCATCGACATCGACCAGCTGACGGCGGACGAGGACTCGGCGGAGGCGCCCGTCATCAAGCTTCTGCAGTCGATGTTCCGCGATGCGGTACAGGTTAGCGCCTCGGATATCCACATTGAGCCGGACGAGTTCGTGCTGCGCATTCGCCAGCGGGTTGACGGCGTCCTGCAGGAACACGTCATCGACGGGCGCGGCGTTGCGGGTGCACTGGTTACACGCCTGAAGCTGATGAGCGGCCTCGATATTTCAGAGAAACGCCTGCCGCAGGATGGACGATTTTCGGTTCGCGTCAACGAAACGACGCTGGACATTCGCGTCTCGACCCTGCCGGTACAGTTCGGTGAGGCCGTTGTACTTCGGCTCCTCGACCACTCCGCCAATCTGCTGAGCCTCGAGAAACTCGGCATGCCGCCCAAACTTCTGGATCGCTTCTATCGCATGATCGAGCGTCCATCCGGCATGGTCCTGGTGACCGGGCCGACCGGCAGCGGCAAGACGACCACGCTTTATTCCGCGCTGAACTACGTCAACAAGCCGTCGACGAAGATCATCACGGTCGAAGATCCGGTCGAGTACCGGCTCGCGCGCATCAACCAGGTGCAGGTGCACGCCCGCATCGGCCTCGATTTCGGCCGAGTGCTGCGCACCGCACTGCGCCAGGACCCTGACATCATACTGGTGGGCGAGATGCGGGATCGCGAAACCGTGGATATCGGCCTGCGCGCTGCGATGACGGGCCACCTGGTGTTCTCGACGCTGCATACCGTCAGCGCGGTGGCAACGGCGAATCGCCTGCTCGACATGGGTGCACCGGGCTACCTGATAGGCGCGGCGCTGCAGGGTATCGTTGCCCAGCGGCTGGTGCGACGCGTCTGTGAAAGCTGCGCCGAACCTTTGGAGCTTTCTCCCGGCCAAAGCGCCTGGCTGCAGGCACAGCTTGGCGGTAAGGGCGCCGGCGACGCGACGTTCGTGCAAGGTCGCGGCTGCAACTACTGTCAGCTCACCGGATACCGCGGCCGCATCGGCGTATACGAACTTCTTGAAATGGACGCGGGCCTGACCGACGCGTTGCGCCGGGAGGACCTCAGTCAGTTCGTTTCGCTGGCGGCAGATAAGAAAAGCTACGTTCCACTGGTGAACTGCGCGCTGGACTATGCCATTTCCGGGATCACCACGCTCGAGGAAGTACTGCGCGTCGCCGGCGGCGTGGATGCGGATGACATCGCCGATCCGGGCGAAACGGGACCGCCGACGGACGGCGTCGATGGCTGAGTTTACCTACAGGGGTCGCTCCGCCAGCGGCGCGCTCGTGACCGGCAAACTCGCCGGCAAGTCGGCCGATGCCGTGGCGGGTCGACTGATCAGCATCGGCGTTACGCCGGTCGAAATACGCGACCTCGAGAAGGCCACCGGCATTTCGCTCGCGGACCTCAACAAGCGGATCGGCGGTGGTAAACCCGCGACCAAGGACCTGGTGCTGTTTTGTCGGCAGATGCACACGATCACCCGCACCGGCCTGCCCCTGTTGAAAGGCCTGAACGGGCTGATGGAGACGACGCACAACGAGGTGTTGAAAGAGGCCCTGGTCGACGTTATCGCGAACCTCGAGTCGGGGCGGGAACTTGCCGCATCGCTCAAGGGGCACCCCGGGATATTCTCGTCGTTGTTTATCAATCTCGTCGAAATCGGCGAAGCAACCGGCACGCTGGATACCGCGTTTCAGCGCCTGTATGAATACCTGAGCATGGACCAGGAAGTGCGCGACCGGGTGAAGGCCGCGGTGCGCTATCCGATTATCGTGCTGATCGCCGTCGCGATTGCACTATCGATCATCACCGTTTTCGTCATACCGAATTTTGCACCCATCTTCCGCGCGCTGGGCGACAACATACCGCTGCCGACGCGAATCATCATGGGTGTGTCCAATATCGCGATCAATTACTGGCCACATATTCTCGGCTCGATTGTCGTCGGCGCCCTGGCAATTTCACACTATATAAAGACCGAGCGCGGTCGGCTGCGCTGGGATCGCGCGAAGCTCCGCCTGCCGGTTATCGGCATCATCGTGAAGAACGCCGCGATGTCGCGTGTCACGCGTTCCCTGGCCATCTCGATCAGCGCCGGACTGCCGATCAACCAGACGCTTCGCACCGTGTCGGCGTCGATCGGCAATGCCTGGCTCGGCGAGAAAATGGCCGCGCTAAGCGCGGACATCGAACGCGGCGAATCGCTCTCGAGGACGGCCTCGGACAGCGGCCTGTTCACGCCACTGATCCTGCAGATGATTGCGCTGGGCGAAGAGACCGGCGCCCTTCCCGAGTTGCTGGATGAGTCGGCCGACTACTACAAGCGAGAGGTGGACTACGACCTCGAGAATCTCAGCGCAGCGCTGGAGCCCATACTGATTGTCACCGTGGGCGCCGTCGTGCTGGTCCTTGCGCTCGGCGTGTTCCTGCCGATGTGGGACATGGTCGCCAGGGCCAAGGCCGGTTAGCCATGCGAGCAAGGCCTTCAGGAATTATCCGCCACCGGCGTGCGACACGCGGCTTCTCGCTGCTGGAACTCGTGGTCGTGATTGCGCTGATCAGCACCCTGGTGGCTGTTGCGATAGACAGGCTGTTGCCCTACATCGACGAGGCCGAGCGCGTTGCCGTGCTGCGCGTGGAGGGCCAGCTTCGCAGCAGCCTGATGATGGAAGCCGCACAACGCATCGTACGCGGCCAGTCCGCCAGCATCTCGTCGCTGGAGGGCGAAAATCCGGTCAAGTTTTTGCTGGAACCGCCGAAAAACTATGTAGGCGAACGATTGCAGCGAGAAATCCGGGAGTCGCCGACACGGCGCTGGTACTACGAAAAAGACGGGCAGCGACTGGTTTACAGGCTGGGAGAGCCATTCGGGATTCCGGCCCACGATGAGCCACGGGAGGACCCGGCTTTTCAGGTACGAGTCGCCTTTGCCGATAACAACGGCAACGGCGTATTCGAGGCGCAGCGCGAGGAGCTTTATGGCGTTCGCCTGCAACGAGTGGCGGGTGCGAAATGGCTTTCTGGATCCACTGAGGAAGAGCATTGAGACCGCGTTTGGGAGTTCTGGCAGTTTCGCCAGTTTTATTTACGAAAGATGAAAACCTGAGGATCGACCAATGAAGACTGAAGTACAGAAGGGCTTTACCCTGATCGAGCTGGTAGTGGTTATCGCACTGCTCGGCATTCTTGCCGCGTTCGCGATTCCCCGCTTCGCCTCGCTCGAAACCGAAGCACGTTCAGCCGTAACGCAAGGTATGTCGGGCAGCATTCGCAGTGCCGCCGCCATGGCGCACGGTTTGCACCTGGCTACGGGCGCCGCGAGCGTCGATATGGAAGGCAATGCCATCGCTATCGTCAACGGCTATCCGAGCGCCGCAACGATTATCGATACGCTTGCTGATGCCAGCGGCTTTGATGCGCCGGTACTGGTAGCTGGCCCTCCCGGTACCGCGACGATCGCGAAATCCGGCGCTCCCGGCGTTTGCCAGGTCGTCTACACCGAGGCCGGTGTCGGCACGCCTCCGTCAGTGGCCGTTACGACAACGGGCTGCTGATGATCGCCGCAAGATCCGGGTAGCGGGAACCACGGTTCCCCTGCCCGGTGAGCGCCGGCCACGGTCGAATTGCAGACAGCAGGACTAAACGATATGTGTGGATTGAAGAACCGATCACAGCGTGGCTTCACGCTGATTGAACTCGTCGTCGTGATCGCCTTGCTCGGGATCCTCGCCGCGTTCGCGATTCCGCGCTACGCCGGGCTGGAAAGAGAAGCTCGCAGCGCGACGATACTCGGCATTGCGGGAAGTGTGCGCAGTAGCGCCGCACTTGTGCATGGCCTGTGGTTGTCCCAGGGCGTCAATCCGGTCGTCATGGAAGGCAACAGCATCAACCTGACAGAGGGCTACCCGGACGCGACCGATGTTTCGCTGACGCTGGCCGACCTGACCGGCTTCACGGTCGTGGTCAACGGCGGCGGCGACCAGGCGGTATTCTCAAAGACCGGTATAAGCAATTGCGAGGTGATCTACAACGACGCCCTCGCAAACAGTGCACCGCTGATCAGTGTAGACACCAGCGGGTGCTGAAACATGCACCGGCGGTCAGCGCTTTCGCCACGACCCGGGAAGGGGTCTAGCGGCCTCGCCCGGCATGGCGGCTACACCATTGTCGAGCTCGTACTCGTCATGGTGATCATTGCGATCCTCGGTGCCGTCGCCGGCCCACGCTTCTTCGACAACGCGGCGTTCGACGAGCGCGCCTATCTCGACGAACTTGCGAGCGCTATGCGCTATGCGCAGAAAATTGCGGTAGCCAGCGGTTGCCGGGTGCAGATGGCTGTTGCCGCGGGCGGCTACTCCTTGACGCAACAGGCGCCGCAGGCGGGGCATTGCGATCCCGCGGATGCGAGTTTTCCCCTGCCGGTGCTGCTCTCGACGGGCCAGGCGATGAACGGCTTCGCGCCGTCCGGCGTCGTAACGTCTCCCGTCATCACGCTGGTCTACGATGCACTTGGCCGTACCGACCTCGCCGCAAACCAGGTGCTGACAGTCGGACCGAACAGCCTGCTCATCCAGGCGGAAAGCGGGCTGGTCATAACCCAATGACGGTTCCAATGAACAACCAACGGGGCGTGACGCTCATCGAGCTGCTGGTGTCGATCGTCGTCGTGTCGATCGCGGCCAGCGGCGTGCTCGGCGTGCTCTCGATGACGACCGCCGGAAGTGCCGACCCGATGATTCGTCACCAGGCCGCCGCGATTGCGGAGGCCTACCTCGAGGAGATCATGCTCAAGCCCCTAATGGACCCGGACGGCATCGATGGCGAAGGCGCGCGCGACGCATTCGACGACCTCGACGACTATGACGGCCTCGTCGATGTCGGCGCGCGCGATCAGTTCGGCAGCCCGATTGCCGGCCTCGACGACTACAACGTTGCTGTTACGGTCGCGCCGAGCGGAGCGCTTCCGTCTGTTCCGGCCGTCGATGCGATGCGTGTCGATGTTGCCGTCAGCCACGGCAGCGACATCGACTTCGTACTCAGCGGCTATCGCACGAGGCTGTAGGTCGATGAGCTGTCGGACAACGAACAGGAAGAGAGCGCGTGGTTTTACGCTGGTCGAGCTAGTGATTACGATCGTCCTCAGCACCATCGTTATCGGCTTTATGACGATCTTCATATCGGGCCCGGTTGCCTCGTACACGCACCAGGCTCGACGCGCCGAGCTGGTGGACCTGGCCGAAAATTCGCTGCGCCGCATTGCGCGCGACGTGCGGCGCGCCCTGCCCAACAGCGTGCGCCTGGATCTGTCCGGCAGCGTGACTGCGCTCGAGCTGCTGAACACCGTTGACGGCGCACGCTATCGCGATCGGCCGCCGCCGGGAAATCCGTCGAAGCGGCTGCGATTCACGGCCCCCGACGATGCCTTCAACAGCATCGGTGGCTTTCGCAACATTGTATTGCCGTTCTCGTCGACGACTCACTACCTGTCTATCTACAACGTCGGCGTACCCGGCGCCAATGCCTATGAACTCGCGAACGTCATCACACCGCCCGGAACGCAGATCGACATCGACACGGACGCGATTCCTGGCGAAGACAACGTGCGCATTTCGCCTGCGTTTCGCTTCACCTTCGCATCGCCGGGCAAGCGCATGTTCCTTGTCGACACGCCTGTGACTTACCTTTGTGACAACGCGGCCGGCACGCTCGTTCGATACGCCAATTACACGATCAGCGCCGACCAGGTGGATCGCAACAGCGCGAGTGAGCTGCTTTCGGCGGGCGCTGACGCTACGCTGATCGCCAACAGGGTCAGCAATTGCGCCATCAGCTACGCGCCGGGAACCGCGCAACGCGCCGGCCTGGTCTCCATCGCGCTGGCCATCACCGACACGGGCGAGACGGTGTCATTGTTGCACCAGGTCCACGTGGACAACGTGCCATGAGAGCGCGGCCACCACAAACGGGCTTCTCGCTCGTGCCCGCGCTGTTCCTGCTGATCGTACTCGCGGCGCTCGGCCTCGTGGCAGTGCGTCTTGCCGGCGTACAGCATCAGACCGTCGTACTGGCGATGCAGAGCGGTCGTGCCTACGCGGCGGCACGATCAGGCGTCGAATGGTCCGCTTACCAGGCACTCAATAACGCCAGCTGTGCCAGCGCGACGATAAGCCTTACCGAGGGCGGGCTCGCCGGCTTCACCGTCGAGACGGATTGCAGCAGCTCGTCGCATGCCGAGGGACCTGACACGGTTAACGTTTACGTCATCGATGCGTTTGCCTGGTCGGGCAGCTATGGTAACCCTGACTACGTGTCGCGCCGCATTCGCAGCACGGTGACGGACGCGTCATGATGAGGCGACTGATATTTCCGTTCCCGGCTGGCGCCGTCGCTTGCCTGTTACTGGTGCTTGGCTGTGACGATGCCGTCGCACAGGGCTTCCAGAACCCGATTGCCGACACCTACCTGAAAGAGTCCGCAGCAAACGAGAACCATGGCGGCGATCGGGAGCTTCAGGTCAGGAACAAACCCGGCGACAATCTCCGGGCGCTGGTCCAGTTTGACCTCTCCGCAGTTCCGCCAAATGCCAACGTAAGCAGTGCGGAACTTTGGCTGCGCGTAACCGGTGAAGACGATACCGGCGATCCGGTTAACATCCACCGCGTTACGGACAGCTGGTCCGAAAACACCGCCAATTGGAGCAATACCGGCAACGACTACGATACGGCGGTTTCCGCATCGTTCGTACCTGACGATACCGGCTGGATCCGTATCGATATTGCGCCCCTGGTGCAGGCCTGGGTTTGCGGCGAATTCAGTAACAACGGCCTGATGCTGATAGCGACTTCGGACGACACGGAGTCCAGATACGCCAGCAAGGAGTGGCCTCAGGGTAACCGACGGCCGCGACTCTATTTGAGAACCTCCGGTACGAACCCATGTCCGTCCACCTCACCGCCGGCACTGGTCGCCGACTGGCACTTCGACGACTGCACCCTCGGTTTCGACGGCAGTGCCGTCGTCGACTCCGGCGCTAATGGCCTGGACGGCACGACGGTTGGCGGGCTGCTCGTCGAAAACACCGGCCAGCTCTGCAGCGCCGGCATCTTCAACGGCGCCTCCTCCTACGTCGCCGTGCCGGACAGCGCGGCGCTCGACCTCACGGACGGATTCAGCGTCGCCGTCTGGGTACGTCACGACGGCTCCGCGCTAAAGGACTGGGAAGCAATCCTGGCGAAAGGCGACAGCGCCTACCGGCTGCACCTGAATGGCGGCTGCGGGATCAGCGATTCGCTTCCGGGCAATACGCGTCACGGGTTCACTCTCGGGCTGAACGGGGGATGCAATGGCGCCGATCTCAACAGCAACGTCGTCCCCGCTCCAGGAACCTGGTATCACGTGGCCGCGACTTACGACCGCTCGACGATGCACATCTACATCAACGGCAACCTGGTCAATTCAGCCAACTACGCGCAGGCGATTACTGCGAATAACTTCGATCTTTATATCGGCGAGAATTCCCAGCAGCGCAACCGCTACTGGTCCGGCGATATCGACGAGCTGAGCATCTGGGACAACGCCATTACGCCGCAGCAGATTATCGCGCATCGCGACCGCACGCGTCCCTGCAGCAACTGTGGCGGCGTCGAGTTCGTCATCACACATGACAATAACGGCATCAACTGCCTTGCCGAGACGATTCGGGTCGACGTCGTCGACAGCATCGCCGGTACTCCGCGTACCGACTACACCGCGGGCATTACACTGGACACGCAGACCGCCAAAGGTACCTGGACCCTCGCGAGCGGCGGCGGCACGCTGGTCGACGCCACGGCCGACGACGGGCTCGCCAGCTATGACTGGCCGTCGGGCGAGAGTACGGCTGTCTTCTCACTGAGCTACACGAACGGAACGGCGTCTTTCGACATCGACGCCTATCAGAGCGATGACACCGCAACCCGCGATGACGACTCGGAGGGCATCATCACCTTCTCGCCCAGCGGCTTCACGTTGACGGCGAGCCCTTTGAGCAACCCGCCTCCTGCCGTGATCACGCCCTTCTCCGCGACACAGGTCGCCGGCACCGATTTCGCGATCAATATCGCCGCATTCGGCCAGACGCCGAACGATCCGGTGTGCGGCATCATCGAGTCCTACGGCGGGCCGAAAGACCTGAAGTTCTGGTTCGACTTCGTGAATCCCGGTAGCGGCAGTATCGCGGCCACCATCGATGGGGATGCGATTCCGGCCGTGGAGGCATCGGCAATCGGCCAGCCTGTGGCATTCACCGGCGGACAGGCCGTCGTCACAGGCAAGTACAAGGACGCCGGACGGATTCAGATCAGCGTCAAGGACGACAGCCTGGCACACCCGGACCTGCCCGGCGGAATCCGCGGCGCAACGGCGGCCTTTGTTGTAAAGCCCCGGCGATTCCTGCTGTCAGATATCGAAGACGGGGCCGGCACGCCCAATCCCGCGGCGACGGACTCCAGCGGCCCGGCGTTCGTGGCAGCGGGCGAGGTTTTCTCCGTGACCGTTTCGGCGCTGGACGCCGAGGGCGACATCACGCCCAACTACGGGCAGGAAGACATCGCGGAAACGGTCGCACTGAGCACGAACCTCGTTGCGCCGGTGGCCGGCGACAATCCGCCGCTGGCTTCCGGTTTCGGTCCTTTCGTCGCCGGTCGGGCGATCGGCGCGAACTTCAGCTGGCCAGAAGTCGGCATCATTTCGCTGACGCCATCCGTCGGCGATGGCGACTACCTCGGCGGCGGCGATGTCACGGGCACTAGCTCCGGGAATGTCGGGCGCTTCCATGCGCACCACTTCACCGCGGCGCTGAACACGCCGACGCTGACGACCCGCTGCGCGGCAGGCAGCTTCACCTATATCGGTGACATCTTCGATTATTCGAACCAGCCGGTTATCACCCTGACCGCGCGGGCACTGGCCGGCGAGGTGACGGAAAACTACGCCGGCGGCTTTTTCAGGATCACGGCCAGCAGTCTTCCCGCACCGGTGTACGCGTCCCTGCCGCCCACGCTCGACACTTCCGGACTGCCGGTCGCCGATCCGCTGGTCGCCGATACCGGCGCCGGCACTGGCACGCTGACGTTTTCGAGCGGCAGCGGTTTTTACTATGTTCGCGGCGCCGAGCAGGCGCCCTTCAATGCGGACATCCGACTCAGTATCGATGTACTCGACAGCGACGGGGCAGCCGCCAGCAACCCGGTGACCTTCGGCGCGGCCAGCGGAATGTTGTTCGATTCGGGCGCAGAAATGCGATACGGTCGCGCTCGCCTACGGAATGCCTATGGCTCGGAACTGGTTAACCTGGCCATGCCTTTCACAACGGAGTATTTCGTCGACGCAGCCACCGGTTTTGTGAGCAACGTCGATGATAGCTGCACCTCGCCGGTCAGCGCGTCTTTTGGCGCATTCACCGAGAACCTGGTAGCCGGTGAGACCTGCGTGCTTGATTCCGGAACGCCGGGTGTTTCCGGTGCAGGCTGTGCCGCAGCCGGACCGCCCGGATTGCGCTTCCGCGCGCCACCGCTGGGAGGCGACTTCAATCTGCATCTCCTCGCGCCGGGCGAAGACAACGACGGCAGCACGACAATAACGATCGACGTACCCGACTGGCTGGAGTTTGACTGGGACGCGGCATTGCCCGGGCTCGAGGATCCCTCGGGAACGGCGGTGTTCGGCATCTTCCGCGGCACGGATCGGCGAATCTATATCCGGGAGCTTTACTGACAGCCCGGGCAGGCGAGCAGCCGGGGGCTGAGCACGCCGTGACGAATTTTTGTTACGCCGAATATGCTGTCTTTTTCGGCCTACGTCGATCCCGACGCATTCGCGACCGCAATTCGAAGCCCGGTGTATTAATCGGAACCGCTTCTGGCGTCAGCTTCCCAGCGCCGCCTCGATCTGTGAGACAACGTCCTTGCTATCAGGCTTGGTCCGTGGGCTGAACTGAGTGATCAGCTTGCCGTCGCGACCGATCAGGAACTTGTGGAAGTTCCAGGTCGGGTAGGTACCGGATGCCGCGGCCAGCTGCTCGAAGAAGGGGTGCGCCTTGCCCTCCTTGACGGTGATCTTCTCGAACATGGGGAACTTCACCTTGTACGTCAGGCGACAGAACTCCTCGATCTCCTCCTCCGTCCCGGGCTCCTGGCCCATGAAATCGTTGGACGGGAAACCGAGCACAACAAAGCCTTTATCGCCGTAGTCCTGGTAGAGTTTTTCGAGGGCGTCGTACTGCGGCGTGTTGCCACACTTGGATGCCGTATTGACGACCAGCACAACTTTGCCGGCGTATTCGGATTCGAGGTTGACGACCTCATCCGAGGCGAGGCGACGGAAGTCCTGATCGAGTAACGCGTGGTCGGATGCCAGTGAATAAGTCGCCGTCATGAGAATTAGAACTCCTGCCAGGTAGCGCATGTTTGAGACTCCAGTGAGTGAAGTGCACGGTCCGTGCATAACTTTATAAGGGTATCCTGCGCTATTCGTTTGACCGGCGCCAGCCCGTAGCTGTAACAAGTCGTATCAGCGTTGGACCAGCCAGCGGACGGGCGTTTAAGGTAGGCGCATGTCAGATTACGCCAAGACCTCCGCCCCACTGGCGTTGGCCGGAACCCTTCCATTCGTCGCCTGCGCGTTGCTACCGTTTGCCGGCGTGGTATCGGTTCCGTACCTGGGAGCGCTGGACCGCGTCGTAGCGGCCTATGGGCTCGCGATTGTCTGCTTTCTTGCAGGTGCCCTCTGGGGCTCCTGCCTGAACCGGCGCCCGGTCGCGTCGCCAGCCATCCTGATTGGCAGCAACACGATATTCCTTGCCGCCTGGTTTGCCTATGTGGGTGCCAGTGTCGATGCGGCCATTCTGATGCAGCTAATCGCGCTTCTCGTTCTGCTGCTCATCGATCACAATTTGCGAAAAAAGCACGTCATTTCGCATGCATACTTCCGGCTGCGCGCGAAGGCAACGATAATTGCGGTCGTTTCTCTGCTGCTTGTCCTCGCCAAATGACGCGTATCGCCGTAATCGGTGCCGGGCTGTCAGGCCTTGTCGTCGCCCGTGAATTGGGCGAAGACACGGCCGTTATCGTATTTGAAAAATCTCGCGGCCCCGGGGGTCGCATGGCTACACGCTACTGCAGAGGATCAGCGAATGAGCAACGACAGGACCGTCGACGCGCGCGAGGTCGAGTATTACATCTGCATGGCGAAAAACGGGTGGGATCAGGATGGACCTTTTACATCATGTTTTGCGGACGCGGTTGAGATTGCCAGCCAATGCTTGTGATTCTCGGAAATCAGCTCTTTCCCCTGCGGCATCTGCCACCGGCTGCGAGCGCGCCGGTGTTCATGGCGGAAGACTTCGGGCTTTGCACCTATGTGAAGCACCACCAGCAGAAAATCGTGCTGTTCCTTGCGGCGATGCGTGCCTATGCCGACGAACTCGAACAGGCCGGTTACCGGGTGACTTATCTTCGACTCGATAGCGCCGACACCCGCAGCTACGAGGAAAAGCTCGAAGCCGCGCTGGAAGTCGACGGTGCAGGCACACTCAGGCACTTCGAGATCGAAGACAAGGCCATGGAGGACAGGTTAATCGCGTTCGCAGCCAAGCATGGCCTGGAGCGCCAGGAAATGCCCTCGCCGATGTTTCTGTGTTCGCGGCAGGCGTTCTCGTCCTATGCAGGAGACAAGTCGCGTCTGAAGATGGCTGAATTCTACAAGCTGCAGCGCCGCAGGCTCGGCGTGCTGGTCGACGAAGACTCGCAGCCTGTCGGCGGGCAGTGGAGTTTTGATGCAGACAATCGCAAGAAGCTGCCACGCGATGTCGTGCCGCCGGAAATTCCATGGAGGAAGCCGGCCGGCCACGAGAAAGAAGTGATCGAACTTGTGCGGCGTGAGTTCCACGATCATCCCGGAGATGCAGGCGGATTCAGCTGGCCGACCACGCGTGAGCAGGCGCTGGCGTGGCTCGACGACTTTCTTGAGCATCGGCTCGATCGGTTCGGACCGTATGAGGATGCAGTCAGCTCGCGCTCGCCGACGGTGTTTCACAGCGTCCTGAGCCCCTGCCTCAACCTGGGTTTGCTGACGCCTGGCGAGCTGCTCGAAGAAGTGCTGACTCGCATCGACGATGTCCCGCTGCAGAGCCTCGAAGGCTTCGTCAGGCAGCTTATTGGCTGGCGTGAATTCGTACGCGGCATCTACCGTGAGCACAGCGAACAGCAGGAAGACAGCAACTTCTGGTCACATGAACGCGATCTGAGCGTCGCCTGGCGTGACGGGACGACGGGCATTCCACCACTGGACGACACGATCCAGACGGCCTTGAAACTTGGCTGGACACATCACATACCGCGCCTGATGGTGCTCGGCAACCTGATGACACTCTGCGAGATACACCCGTCCATCGCGCATCGCTGGTTCATGGAGATGTATGTAGACTCGTCCGAATGGGTGATGGGGCCCAACGTCTACGGCATGGGGATCTTCAGCGACGGCGGCCTGTTCGCGACGAAACCGTATATATGCGGCTCGAATTATCTTCTGAAGATGAGCGATTACAAGAAAGGCCCCTGGTGCGATGTCGTCGACGGCCTGTACTGGCGCTTCATTGACAAGCACCGCGAGTTTTTCGCCAGTAACCCTCGACTTGCGCTCATGCCGCGGGCACTCGACCGTATCGACAGCGACCGACGAACCCGGCTTTTCGACGCAGCCGAGGCCTTCCTCGAGCGACACACGATCCTACGCGCCAACGGGTGACACATCCGGGCTAGGTAGTCTCCGGCATTGCGACGCAAAGGCCTGTTCCCGGACAATGATTTGTCGGCTTCTTACTTGGGAGAGTGTCATGAAGTGGCTCGGGATAAGCCTGATTGCTGTTCTGGGCATCGCATTCCACGGTAGCGCGTTCGCGGATATTTCGTCACGGCAGCCACGCATCACCGCACAGGGCTTCGCCATCGAAACGGCGCTTCGTGCCGAGGCCGGTCGGTTCAGTGCCGTTCGCGTTCGGATCGAGGCGCCCTCGCGGATCGCCAACCTGCTGATCAGCGATGAGGATGCCGAGATAGACCTTGCAAGCACAACGGATCGGGCTTTGTTCGCTCTCTTTGGCCTCGACAAGCGACCGATGAATGCCTTCGATGTCACCCTGGACCTTGCGCCCTACATCAACGCCCGTTTGACCAGTGCAGCGACCTATCGCATCGGTATAACGATCGTCGACCGTGCGGGACAGGTCGCGCACGGCGCTGTAACCGTAACCGTAATCGGCGACGACGATACCGCCGACGAGGCCAGCGGCATCGCGACACTGCGGCAGGACCTCAAGGAATCGGTGCTTACGCTGCGACGGCAGGGAGCAGGGCCGGTCGAGCCTGTCACCCTGGCGCCGCTGTCCTGGCTAACGCAGGAAGGTGTGAACGTGACCCTCCGGCTGCGCGCGGCGGGCCGGGGCGCCGAACTGCGGCAGCTCTCTGCGTCGAGCTGGGAAGCCGTGTTCACCCGCATGAGCCTTGAAAGATCTGTTGCCGCGACACCGGCTGTTCCCTATGTCGACGTAACGGCCGCCCGAAACGGCGCCGCCGGTACTGTCCTTGCGATCAGCACCGACGGCGGTAACTCCCTCGTTTTCATCAGCGGCAGCTCAACCAGCCTGTCGTCGCTGGGCACGACCGTGACGCTGACAGCGTCAGTCCGCAATTAGGCCGCCTGATCTTTCGGACCGAGTTCTTTCAGGGTCTCGCGCAGATCGCGTTGACGCTTGGCTGCCGGGTCCAGCAATTCCTCGCCCTGCAGATTGAGACTCGTCACGAACAGCGTCTCGATCTCCTTCGGCATGCCTTTTACGGACAGGCTGGCGCGTTCGCGAATTCCCTCGAAAATCCGGATCTTCTCGTCGAGGAACGCGGTTGCGTCGAAACCGAGGCCCGCGATGTAATCGCCGTAGCGCTGCAGCTGGCTCTGCAACAGATGGATATACTCGCCGAGCAGAAATTCTGTCGCGACCACGAAGGGCTTCGGCGGTTTCGTCGCCAGCGTGTTCAACGCATTGATAATGTCGAAGAGGCTATCCGAGAAGCCCATTAGCAGCTCACGGTATTCGCGATCGATACGCTCCGCATCACGCAGCCGATTGTCGTAGCGGGAAGTCGAGTTCCACCATACCGACAGGATAAAACCAAGGCTTACGGCGAAGAAACTCGACATCGTGATTTTCAGCGCGTACAGCGGGTCGCCCGTTACCACCGGCAGATTCTCGAACAGGTATACGGATCCGCCGAACAGAACAGCGAAAATGACGACCAGCGCAAACAGGGGACTCGTAAAACGTTTCGACTTGAGATCGGCCCCGGCGTTCTTGATCCAGTCACCGTGCCTGAGTTCTACTGCTGAGCGAGTACGTTCGGGTCGCAGCGCACTGTCGGCTCGGGACTCGGTCGCTTTGCCCTTATCAATGCTCTTTTTGATATAATTTGTCACGGCAGTCTCCCAATAAGCTGACGGCATCCCTGCCTTTAAAACCTCCTTAATAAGGCTCGCACAAACACGGCAGGAGTCAATCGTGGCTTATATGTACGGGTCCCGCGATTGCGGGAAACTGTGGAGATTGCGGGCGGCAGACGTTGCAGAATCGAGCGTCAGCGGCGCCTGCATTTCAGGGTGAGCGATGCGAAATCCTGGATGTACGCAGGTGCTTCCGAGGCCCGCCGGCCCTCGTTCGCCTTGCTGACGTGAGTGTCGGAACTGAATCGCATCCACTCGCCGAACTTCCTGCCGTCCTGAACCCGGTAGGAGGGCCGCACGGACCAGCGAAGCGGCTTGCACGGCAGTTCTTCCTCGACGGTGTGGCTGGATTCGGGCAGCTGTTTCGCCGAATACACGAGCCGATGCATGTCGTAGATTTCGAGGTCGTAGCTGATGTCAGAAGGCTCGAGCGCGCTTACCCATTCCCCGTATGCATCGCCGCCGAGCAGCGTGAGTTGCCAGGCCAGGGTCGGGGTCGGCGACTTACTCACTGCCTGCCAGTCATCTTTTTTTGCGCGCTTGACGCTGGCTGTCTCCAGGGGCTTTAGTTCGTGCCTGAGTTCCACGCGATCGAATGCCCTCGCCGCGATCTCGCGCCCGAGATAGTGACGTGCGTAGTTGGCATAGTCATGCCACAAGGCGTTGTTGCTCCGCGTCCAGGCATCCAGCGCATCCCGATCCTGGTAGGCAACGGTTTCTTCATAGAGGTGCTCGCCATCGCTCAGGCGGCGCAGCACCGCGTTCGCCGTTGTCGTGATCACCGCATCCTTGCCATCGATGTCGATCGTTATGCCCTCGAAGCCGACGTGCAGAATGGCATCCGTGTCTTCCGGCACGGGAGTCGTCAACGCAAAGACCCTGGAGTCCAGGTTCGGCAATCGTCGCAGGCCCCAGAACACATCCGATGCGAGCGCGTCGTTCGTAAGCTGCTCGGTGGCCGCTCTTTCGAGATCCTCGGTAAGGCGATCGCGAAATTCCTGTATCTTGCGTTGCGTTGCACCGGAGATGCCGCCGACGACTGTGCCGGGAATGGTCAATATCGGAATAACGACGCGCGTGGACACCGGTCCGATTTCCGTGCGTACGCCGCCCATCCTCCTGCCTTTGTCCATGCCTTCATAGAGACCGGCTGTCTGTTTCTGGTAACTGCCCGTCGTCTCCTCGCTGGCCGAACCCCGGCCAGGCAACACAACGACTTTCTTTACCGCGGCCCTGACCTCCTCCGACAGGTGCGTCGCTTGGGCTACCGCTTCGGCCTCCTCGATCGCCGCTTCCGGTGCCTCCATCGGCTCGATCGCCGCCGCGGGCACCGCGACCAGCGCCCAAAGAACTGCAGGCAGGGTTAATCCATGGCGCTTGCGCGCACCGTTTGGCCGACCAGGTTGTCCTTGCACCTTCATTAAACATTGCCCCCGTCACTTGTCGTCGAGTCGGTCCCGAGGGTAACTGCAATTCAGCGCGTCGTCGCGCGTCGCTACCACCGGTTACCTGCTACAGCGCTCTCAGCGCCATTTCGGTATTGAGACCCATATCTCATTGGTTCCTAAGATTCCCTTAAGGTTCCCCGGGTAATCTGGCGGCCAACACTACGAAAACCGCTGGATTCCCCATGAGCACTATCATCGCTGCACGTCAAAACCTCCGATCCCGGGCGCGCTCGCGGCGCGCCTTGCGGCACCAGGACGAAGCCGAAAGCCTGTCGGTAGACCTGGTTTCGGCGCAGTCTTCGGCGCGCCCGGCCATCGAGCGGAGCATCGCGCGAACATTCCAGCGCGTTTATGGGGCCCAGCCGAGCTACTTTCTGCCCAGGCTTCTGCGTCTCTGCGTCGCGGGCAAGCTGGGCGCGGTCGCCGGAATCCGGCCCGCGATGTGCAGCGATCTCTTTCTCGAGCAGTACCTCGAACAGCCGATCCAGCAAGCAGTCGCCCGGGCATTCGGCACGCCGGTCGATCGCGCCCAGATCGTCGAAATAGGAAACCTCGCTGCCAGCATTCCAGGCCTGGGCTACACCCTGTTCGCCGTCCTCGCCACTGTTCTGAGCCGCGCGGAGTATCGCTGGGTCGCTTGCACGGCAACACCGCAGGTCGAGTCCATGTTGTCCAGAATGAACTTCTCATCGCGCAGGCTTTGCAATGCCGATCCTTCACGACTGCGAGATGGCGTTGCCACCTGGGGCGACTATTATGCCAGTGCGCCAAAGGTCATTGTCGGCGACGTTCGCCGGGCCGCCGACGAGGTTTCCGGAAATCGTAAGTTGTCTGTACTCATTCAGCAGCTGCGGCCGCAGATTGACCGGATGGTAACGAACCTGGCGCGGACCAGCCAATGACCAGCCGGTTTCCGGAGCTGCTGCTTGCCGCGGGCGCGGCGTCCGATATCGTCCTCGAGTCGTGCACCACTCGAATCAGCCGAACTCAGCTCCTGTCAGAAGCGGAATGCCTTGCGGTGCAGCTCAAAGCGATCGGCGCCAGGAGCGTGGCCCTGCTCGCGGACAATGGCGTCGAGTGGTTGCTGATCGACCTCGCCTGTCAGCTGGCCGGGATCGCAATCATCCCGTTACCACTTTTTTTCTCGACTACGCAGCTAGGGCACGCGATTGCCAGCGGCGGTGCCGATTCCATCATTTCCGATCGTGAGCTCGGAGAAATACTGCCTGGCGTCAAGCAAGCCCCTGCCTTGCGCTCTCGTTATTGCGGTGCCCTGCGGATCTACCGCGAACGATTCCCCGAAAGCACGCAAGTCCCTCCGAAAACGCAAAAAATTACCTTCACATCCGGGACCACTGGCACGCCCAAGGGCGTCTGCCTGTCGACGGACCAGCAAATCACACTCGCACAATCCCTGGTTTCGGTCATTGACGTCGACCGGCCGAGACACCTTTGCCTGCTGCCATTGAGTACACTGCTCGAGAACCTCGCGGGCGTCTACGCGCCACTGATCGCCGGCGGCACGGTCGTCGCGCCGCCGTTAGCCGATGTAGGCCTGACAGGGTCATCCGGTCTGGCTACAGACGTGCTGACAGGCAGTATCGACAAGTACCGGCCACACAGTCTTATCCTCGTACCGGAAATGCTCAACGCCCTTGACACTGCAATGAGCGCCGGGTGGCAACCGCCGCAGTCGCTGCAATTCGTCGCCGTCGGTGGCGGCAAGGTGTCGCCCGAGCTACTGCGGCGCGCCCGCCGTGCCGGGCTACCTGCTTTCGAAGGCTACGGCCTGTCCGAGTGTTCATCGGTCGTCAGCCTGAATGTGCCGTCGGATGATCAGGTCGGTGCTGCAGGAAAGCCTTTGCCGCATGTGCGTGTCGAGACCATCGACGGCGAGATCGTCGTTAGCGGCTGTACGTTCCTTGGGTACGCGAACCAGCCGGACAGCTGGGGTCTTGATCGCGTACACACCGGCGACATCGGTCATATCGATGAAAGCGGCTTTGTTCATATCGATGGACGTATCAAGCACCAGATCATTACGAGCTACGGCCGCAACCTGTCGCCCGAATGGGTTGAGACTGAGCTGCTCGCCGGCACCCTGCTGAAACAGGCTGTCGTTGTTGGCGACGATCGGCCTTATTGCGTCGCACTGGTCTATCCACGTGACCCGTCAAGCAGCGATAGGGACATCGATCGCTGGATTGCCTCGGCGAATCGCAAGCTGCCGGACTACGCATGCATCGAAAAATGGTTCCGCCTGGCGGAACCACTGACTTGTCGCAACGGACTACTCACCGAAAACGGACGACCGAAGCGCGGCAACATCGAACAGGCCTATCAGTTCGCCATTAGCGACCTGTACGAATTCCACAAAGAGGTATCCAGCTTATGAGTTTCTACAAGAGTCTGCAGAGTGAGACCGAACAGGAGCGCAATTTCCTGTTGGCGTCGCCCATTATTGGTCGCTGCATGAGTGGCGACATCACACTTGCAGACTATGTCGGGTTCCTGTCGCAGGCCTATCACCACGTCAAACACACGGTGCCGCTGCTGATGGCTGCCGGTTCTCGCCTTCCGGAAAACAAGGAGTGGCTGCGTGAAGCGATCGCCGAATACATTGAAGAGGAACTTGGCCACCAGGAGTGGATCCTTAACGACATTGCGGCCTGCGGTTACGACAAGGAAACCGTGCGCAGCTCGAAACCGGCAGCGGCGACGGAACTCATGGTTGCCTACGCCTATGACACGATCAACCGGGTCAACCCGGTGGGATTCTTCGGCATGGTCCTGGTGCTAGAGGGAACCAGCGTAACGACTGCGGATAAGGCGGCGGATGCCATCAAGCAAGCGCTAAATCTTCCAGCCAGCGCATTCTCTTACCTGCGATCGCACGGAGCACTCGATCAGGACCACATCAAGTTTTTCGAGTCCCTGATGGACAAGATCACAGACGTGCGTGACCAGGAACAGCTTATTCACAGCGCGAAAATGTTCTATCGCCTGTATGCAGATATTTTCCGCACGCTGCCGAACAACGTAGCGCTCGCGGCATAGGATGGTTATGGATATTCATGGCAAGAATGTTGTACTCACCGGTGCGAGCGGCGGCATCGGCCGCGCCCTCGCCGAAAAACTCAGCGCAGAAGGTGCTCGCCTGATCCTGGTCGGCAGGAATCAGCAAAAACTCATCCAGCTCCTTGACGATCTGGGCGGCCACCTGCACAGGGCCGTCGCAGCCGATCTTGCAGAAGCGTCTGGCCGTCGGGCACTGCTTGATTACTGCGAGAACGGCGGCTTCGATGGCATACACCTGTTGATTAACAACGCTGGTGTTAATGAGTTCAGCCTGTTCGAGCAACAGTCCCAGGACGCGATCGTCAAAATGGTCAACATTAACCTGGTAAGCCCGATGCTGATTTGCCAGGACCTGTTACCGTTTCTGAAGCAGCATCCGGGCAGCCAGATCATCAACATTGGGTCGACTTTCGGCAGCATTGGCTACCCGGGTTTCGGCGCTTACTGCGCGAGCAAGTTCGGGCTGCGCGGATTTTCCGAATCGCTGCGACGCGAGCTGGCGGATACGGGCGTGCAGGTATCCTACATTGCACCGCGCGCCACACAAACAAGCCTCAATAGTGACAACATCGTCGCGATGAACGATGCCCTCGGAACCGCAATGGACAAGCCCTCGCTCGTTGCTGACGAGGTTATGCAGATCATCACCACTCCAGCAGGTACCGACAGGTACCTCGGGTGGCCGGAAAAACTCTTTGTGCGCATAAACGCGCTGCTCCCCGCCATCGTAGACAGTAGCCTGCGCAAGCAGCTGCCGATCATCAGGCGATTCGCTAAACACGGAATATAGATAGAGGAAGTAACAATGAAAACGACATCGAAGATCAAGCTATCCCTGCTGATGCTACTGTTGCCGATGATGGCGCTTGCCGAAGGCGGTGAGGATATCGTAACCGCGTTGCAGCGAGACTGGGCCATCGCGAACTACCAGCTGAAGGGCGACGAACAAGTCAAGGCCTACGAAGCGCTTATCGAACAGGCTGACGCTGCCGTCGCCAACCATCCAAAGTCCGCGGAGATCCTCGTCTGGAACGGCATCATCAAATCGGCTTTCGCAGGCGTCAAAGGCGGCGTCGGCGCACTGTCTTACGCGAAGCAGGCGAAGAAGAGCCTCGAAGCGTCTATGAAAATCGACGACAAAGCGCTGAACGGCTCCGCCTATGCGAGCCTTGGCACCCTGTACTTCAAGGTGCCTGGCTGGCCGCTGGGTTTTGGCAACGACAAGAAAGCCGTACAATTGCTGCAGAAGGCACTTGAGATCAACCCGGACGGCATCGATTCCAACTACTTTTATGCGGACTACCTGCGAGAAAAGAAGGATTTCGAAAACGCCGAAAAGTACCTTCTGAAAGCACAAGTAGCCCCTCCACGTCCGGATCGGCCGATCGCCGACTCAGGTCGCCAGCAGGAAATTCTGGCCGCCTTGACTCAGGTTCGGGAGATGTTGGGGCATGTCGGTTCATAGTACCCGGCGCCACTGAAATGGAGGCGATTACGTCACATGCAGGTCCTGCTTGTCGAAGACGACCAATCCCTCGCTACCGGACTGTGCAAAGCCCTCCGCAACGAGGGCTTTGTTACTAACCACGTCGCGGAGGGCAAACCGGCCCTGCATGCCGTGGCGGTCGAGCCGCCGGATATCGTCGTTCTCGACCTGGGGCTGCCGGACATGGACGGACTGGATGTCCTCAGACGCATTCGCGGCTCCGGCTCCCGGATACCCGTACTGATACTGACGGCACGCTCCAGTATCGATGCAAAGGTCTCCGGACTGGATGGCGGCGCCGACGATTACCTGCCCAAACCCTTCGAAATCCCGGAGTTGATTGCCAGGCTCCGCGTCATCGAGCGCCGACTGAGCAACACCCAGGAAAGTACGATCCACGTTGGCGCAGTCTCCCTCGATACACTCAGTCGACAGGTGCGCCTGAACGGCGAAGCGATCGAACTCGGACGGCGTGAGTACACTGTCCTGAAGTCGCTTGTCGAGAACCTCGGCAAGGTACAGACACGCGAACAGCTGGAATCGCGCTTGTATTCCTGGGGCGAAGAGGTCTCCAGTAACGCAATTGAAGTCCACATCCACCACCTGAGAAAAAAGCTAGGTAACGAATTCATCAAGACGGTTCGCGGCGTCGGCTATACCGTACGAAAGCCGTGAAATCGATCCGCCTGTACCTGATCGTTGCGCTGTTGTCCGCAGTTACGCTTGGCAATTTCATCGCAGCGGTCTATGGCTACCGGAAAAGCTCGGTGGAAATCGAGGCACTGCTCGATACGCAACTCGCGGATGCCGTTGCGATCATTGCGGCCCTGCGGCCCGCAAGGGAGGCCGTCTCGATGCCTCGTTCCGACAGACTGGCGTTCCAGATCTGGTCACCCGGCGGGACCCTGATTCAGCGCTCCTCGAACAGCGGCGTCGAGCCCATCACGCGATTCGAAGAAGGCTATCGCGACGAAAACTTCAACGGCTATCGCTGGCGCGTATTGAGCCGGGTCGATCCGGTATCGGGTCGGTGGCTCCTGGTAGCCGAACGGGTCGACATACGCATTGAGCTCACCGACAACATCATCCTGCGCGCCCTGCTACCGATCGTTCTCAGCCTGCCGATTATTGCTGCGATTGTCTGGCTGATCGTCGGCAACGGACTATCGCTGGTAGGCCAATTGGCCAACGAACTGCGCAGCAAGCGTGCAGACGACCTGACTCGCCTGCAAACGTCCGACCCGCCGATAGAGCTGGCGCCGGTAATCGACGCAATCAACGACCTGCTGCGGCGCCTCGATGATTCGATCCAGCGGGAGCGACGCTTCTCGTCCGATGCGGCGCATGAACTGCGTACACCGCTCAGCGCGATCAAAGTACATGTGCATAATCTCAAGGCACAATTTCCCGAAGGCAGCCAGGCACTACAAACACTCGATCAGGACCTGAGTCGCCTCGGACATCTCATCGACCAGATAATGCTGCTTTATCGTATGGCTCCGGAGCACTACCAGGCGAACATGCAGGAGATCAACCTGTATAAACTGGCGCAGTCGGTTATCGGCGAGCTGTACGACGAAATCGATCGGAAACAACAGACCATCTCGCTTCACGGCACGCCCCAGACCGTCATTGGCGATGAGGCTTCCTTGCTTATCTTGTTGGGTAATCTCATTCAGAATGCCAGCAAGTACTCGCCGCCAGGCGCGTCTATCAGCGTCAACGTCGACCAGGAAGACCTGGGGATCTGGCTCGGGGTAAGCGACAGCGGCCCCGGCATACCGCTGACCGAGATCAACAGGGTATTCGACCGATTTCGTCGCGCGGGCGGTGACCGGCACGAAAGCAGCGTCGATGGCGTTGGCCTTGGCCTCTCCATCGTCAAGCATATCGCGGAGCTTCATCATGCCAATATCAGCCTGCAGAACAACAAGGACGCGCCGGGGCTCACGGTGAGCATCCTGTTTCCTTCCGACCTGAAGATCGCAACGGGCACCAGCGAGCATAGCCAATGAGAACACCTGGACACTTCGTCAAAAGCCTGCTTCGATCGGTCATCGTAGCGACCGTGCTGATTTCCTCATCGCCGGCCGCGACCCCCGAATTTGAATTGGAGATTCGCAACCATCTCTTTCAGCCGGACACTTTGGTCATACCGGCGCATACCAAGGTCAAGCTCGTCATTTACAATCGTGACCCCACACCGGAGGAATTCGAGAGCTACGAGCTCAACCGGGAAAAAGTGATTCTTGGGGGCCGAAAGGCGATCGTGTTTGTGGGGCCACTCGAGCCCGGCGAGTACCCGTTTTTTGGGGAATTCAACCCACAGACAGCGCTGGGTACGCTGATCGTCAAGGAGCAAAAAGATGCTGCTGAATAGTGTCATCATCGTGCTTCGCGAAGTCCTCGAGGCAACACTACTGCTAAGTGTTTTCCTCGCTACCGCTGTATTTTTGAAGCTCGGCAAGTCATGGGCGGTCGTCGCATTATCGATCGGCACGCTGGGTGCGATTGCATATGGCTTGCTACTCGAGCCGGTGTCGGACCTTTTCGACGGTGTAGGCCAGGAGATCGTGAACGCCTTTCTGCAGTTCGGCGCTTTTGTCTGCCTGGCCGCCGCCGCCTATTTCGTCGGCCGACGAACAGCCAATCCCCATACACAGTTCTCAATCCTAACAGTCATGATGGCGGCTGCGGTATCGCTCGCAATAACCCGCGAAGGCTCGGAAATTCTCGTGTACGTGTCCGGATTCTGGAATGTGAGCGATGTGTTTTCCGCGGTGGGAGCTGGCTCGCTTATTGGCGCCAGTATCGGATTTAGCGTCGGAGTTCTGATCTACTACTTGCTCGTCGCGCAACCGCCGACACGAGCCTTGCCAGTTTCCGTCATCTTGCTGCTTCTCATTGCAGCGGGTATGGCTTCGCAGGCAACCCGCTTATTGATCCAGGCGGACTGGATTTCCACATCCGGAGCCCTCTGGAATACATCCGCCATTCTGTCCGAGGAGTCGCTGCTGGGGCAGCTGCTTTACGCCCTGCTCGGCTATGAAGCGTCGCCGGCTGCGATCGAAGTTGCGGTGCATCTCGGCAGCATCTTCCTGGTGGCAGCCGTCTACAGTTTGGGCCGTTTCATGCGCGGCACTGATCCCGAGGGCCTGGGATGATCATCGATTGGTCAGAAAATAAACCACTCGCCTGTTTCCTTGCCACCCTAGCGCTGTTCCCGCCTGTCCACGACGCGAATGCTGATGGCGTTGTCGTCGGCAAGGTCTATGACCCTTACGTGCAACCTCTCGAAAACGAACTCGAATGGCGACTGATCGATCAACGCGACGATCCGCTACCCGATCTTCAGAAGCAATACTTTGGCTTCGGCCGATCGATCTCAGACCAGTGGGCCTGGGAACTCTACGCAATCGGGCAGAAGGGCGCTGGCGAGAGCTTTTCGATTAACACCTATGAGGCAGAGCTCAAGTGGCAGCTGACCGAGCAGGGCGAATTCGCATTCGACTGGGGTCTGCTCTTCGAGCTGGAACGCGAAACAGACAACAACGCCTGGGAATTTGCGGCGAATCTCCTTGGCTCGCGCGATTTCGGTAAAGTCACGGCCACCGCAAACCTCGGCCTGATTTACGAATGGGGAGAAGGCCGCAGCAACGAATTCGAAACGGCGCTGCGCATACAGACGCGCTATCGCCTGATGCAGGCACTTGAACCGGCGATCGAATTACATTTGGGGCAGGACACGATCGCGCTCGGCCCCGCACTCACGGGGCTGGTTCGCGGCTCGAACGGTCGCAAGCTCCGATGGGAGTTCGGCGTTTTCGCTGGCATGGACAATCAAAGCCCGGATCGAATCATTAAGGCGAATGTTGAGTTCGAATTCTAAATAAGGACGCTCGTACTTCACGCGCCGAAATAAATTCGTGTCGTCGCGTAAGAAAAATAGAGCAGCAGCAGGAACACGCCTTCCTTCCTGCCAAGGCGGGCGTCACCATACAGGAAGATCGGCACGAGAATAGCGGTCAGGAACAGCGACAACAGCAGGTCGCCGATACCGCCTTCGGGCACGCGCACCTGGGCGATGACGCTGCTCGCGGGCAGCACGATCAGCGAATTGAAAATATTGGACCCGACCACGTTGCCCAGTGCGAGGTCCGACTCCCCCCGCATCGCGGCAACGATCGACGTGACGAGTTCCGGCATGCTGGTGCCGACAGCGATCAGGAACAGGCCGATGATAGCCGGCGAGACTCCCAGGCTATCGGCGATGGCGACACCGTTGCGTACGGTCATTTCGCCGCCGACGAACAGCAGACCGATTCCGCCGATGACAAACAACCAGCGGAAGCGGCTTTGCGGGTCTTTCGCGATCAACGGGTTATGCGCGATATCGGCGATCAGCTGGTCCGACCGCCTCGTTTCGACAAAGTCGAGCACGTTGATGTACGCGAATATGCAGAACAGGGAAACCAGTACGATACCTTCAGACCGGCCGATCATGGCCGGCAGGCCCTCCAGGACCTGGTCGAGCGCCATTACCGTGATGACCGTCGTCGCCAGCAACAGCAGCGGCACCTCCCGCCGCACCAGCTGACCCTGGATCTTGATCGGCGCGATCATGATCGCGGCGCCGAGAACCAGGGCCAGGTTGCTGATGTTCGATCCGACGACGTTACCGAAAGCAATATCGGTCTGACCGCGCAACGCGCCGACAACATTGATGACGAGTTCCGGGGCGCTCGTGCCAAAACCAACGACGGTCAGGCCAACAACCAGCGGAGACACGCCGAGCCGGGTTGCGATTTCCGATGCGCCACGCACCAGCAACGTGCCTCCGCCGATGAGTATAGCTATGCCGGCGACGACGCCAATAAAAGAAAGCATGCGGCAAGCCTACCGCAAAGTGTAGGGCAGAACATTTTCTAGGCCGCGATTGACGACAAGATGAAGCCAGATGCTTGCCGCGTAGCCCAGTGCGATAGCCGGTGTCCAGCGTAAATGAGTGAAGAAGGTGTAATAGCCCCTGGCCTGTCCCATCAGCGCGATACCTGCGGCGGACCCGATCGAAAGCAGGCTGCCGCCGACGCCCGCAGTCAGCGTCACGAGCAACCACTGCTGCACGTCCATCGCGGGATTCATTTCCAGTACGGCCACCATTACCGGGATGTTGTCGACGAAAGCCGAAATCACGCCGATGAGCGTGTTGGCGACGGTCGGGCCCAACTGTCCGTACAGGTAGACCGACAGGTCATCCAGGTAGCCGATGAAGCCCAGTCCGCCGACGCACATGATGACGCCGAAGAAAAACAGCAGGGTGTCCCATTCGACGCGCGATACCTCGCGAAAACTGTCGAAAGGCATCGTGTCGCCGATTTCCCCGTACAGCTCCCTGTCGAACTGCGTCGTCGCGTGGGTCTTGCGCAGGTAGTAGCCGAAAAACTTGAGAATGGCGAAACCGGTCATCATGCCGAGAAAAGGCGGCAGGTGCAGGTAGTTGTGAAACGACACGGCGAGTCCGATCGTGCAGATAAAGAGCACTATGATGACCCGGGCGCCGCGCTTCATGATGATGCGCGGTTCGTTCTCCGCCTTTTCCGGCACAACGTTGGGTACCGCCAACGACATCAATAGTGCCGGCACCAGGAAATTCACGGCGCTCGGCAGGAACAGCAGCAGGAATGTTGCGAAACTGACGACACCGCGCTGCCAGACCATCAGCGTCGTAATGTCACCGAAGGGGCTGAAAGCGCCGCCGGCATTGGCCGCCACGACAATATTGATGCAGGCAATACCAATGAAGCGCCGATTACCCCGTCCGATAGCAAGCACGACCGCGCACATGACCAGCGCGGTGGTCAGGTTGTCGATAAATGGCGACAGAAAGAAGCTAAAGGTACCGGTAATCCAGAACATCGTCCGGTACGTATAGCCACGCCGAACCAGCCAGCCTCGCAGCGTGACGAACACATTGCGTTCGCTCATCGCGTTGACGTAGGTCATCGCGGTCAGCAGAAAAAGGAACAGCTGCGCAAATTCGGTGAGGTATTCGTGTACCGCATCGGCGGCCGCGTGCGGCTGCCCTGAGTCTGCGTACTGGTAGGCGATCAGGCCCCAGATTACGCCGGCCGCCAGCATGACCGGCTTCGATTTCCGAAGGTGCGTGAACTCCTCGGTAACGACCAGGCTGTACGCCAGTACGAACAGCAGGATCGCCGCGGCGCCGACCCAGTGTGTGGTTAGATCCATCTTACATGCGCTCCGTCATGTCGCACGATTCCTCCGAACGCTGAATTCGCGCGAACCTGCGACCTTACCAGTCCTCTGGCGGCGGTTTCGACGTACCGATCCAGCCGCGACGCCTGAAGAAGAATACCATGAACACCGCGGTGCCAATCATAACCGCCCAGACGATGAAGTAACCCACTGGATTAGAGAGTTCGGGAATGTATTCAAAATTCATCCCGTATACACCGGCGATAAACGTCAGCGGAATAAAAATGCTCGCCATCAGGGTCAGCACTTTCATGATTTCATTAGAGCGATGGCTGACGTTCGAGAGATAGGCATCGGCGAGATCGGACGCCATCTCTCTGGTCGAGTCGATAAGCTCGACGATTTGTGCGATGTGGTCGCGCGTGTCACGCACAAATATTTGTACCTCGTCGGTGAAAAAGGGTGACTGAGGACGAAGCATTGCATTGATCGCTTCACGCTGCGGGTGACCGATGCGCCGCAGAATCACCAGCTCTCGTCGAATCGCGTGGATGCGCTTCAGCACGTCCGGATGAGGATTTTCCACGACCCAGTCCTCGAGGTCTTCGATCGCGTCGGACAGCTGCTGCGCCACCGGATAGTAGCGGTCTACCATAGCGTCGATGAGCGCGTAGGCAAGATAGTCCGCGCCGTGTTTCCTGAGTTGTCCTCCGCCTCTGCTGATACGTTCCCGGACCCCGTCGAAAAAACCGAGGTAGCGCTCCTGGAAGGTGATCAGGAATCCCTCACCAACAATAAAGCAGACCTGCGGTACGGACAGATCGCCATCGTCATCCAGCAGCGGGGCTCGAGCGATTATCAGGTTATGGTTTGCATAGCTTTCCGCCTTGGCGCGCTGCGGCACGTTGACCGCGTGCTCGAGCGCAAGCAGGTGGAGACCGAATACGTCCGCAACCGCTCGCAGCTTGCTTTCATTGCCAAAACCCTGGATATCGACCCAGGTAACGTGCTCCGATTTCACCAGGCCGGCTAGCGTTGCAACATCGTCGATATCAAAGATCTCGACGTCGCTGGTGGAGTATTGCGTAACACGAATACGTGGCTCGGGTGAATTCTCCGGGATTGCCAGGGTTCCCGGTCGTGCCCCGACTTCGGGATTATTCTTCTTGAACGTGGCCATACTCAAGGCTCCTGATGCGCCGACCGGACCGACAAAAGATTGAATAAATGACTGTGTAAAACAGTTTAGGGCTGGAGTCTACGCGCTTCAATCGCGATAATCAGGCACCGCCCGCTTGGTAAGCCCCAGCATGTCACAGCACCTGATTTTCGCGGCGCCCTTTTTCATGGACGCCACGCTGCGTTTTCTCAAAGGCGCCTCGCGCTTGCCCGGCGTGGCGCTTACGGTCGTCAGCCAGGATCCCGAGGACCGCATGCCGGGCGATCTTCGTACACGCATTGCCGGGCACTGGCGCGTCGACGATGCGCTGGATCCGCAGCAACTCGCCGACGCCGCCCGTCAGCTTGAATTGCGTTTCGGCAAGGCGACCGCTTACATCGCAGCGCTGGAACAGCTGCAGGTACCGCTTGCACGAGCACGCGAAGCGCTCGGCATACAGGGTTTGTCCGCCGATGCTGCGAGAAACTTCCGCGACAAGTCCCGAATGAAAGACGTCCTCAGGGCGGCCGGCGTTCCCTGCGCGCGCCATGCACTGGCCGGCGATCGTCAGACGGCGGAGTCCTTCGTCGAGCGCGTTGGCCTGCCGGTGGTCGTCAAGCCGCCCGAAGGTGCCGGCGGCAAGGCAACATTCCGTCTCGACCAGCCGGCCGATCTTGCAACCTGGCTCGAGCGGTATCCCCCGAACCCGAATCACCCGACCCTGTTCGAGGAGTTCGTGCGCGGCACTGAGCATTCCTTTGACAGCATCGTAATTGACGGACGACCGGTCTGGCATTCGATCTCCCGATACATGCCCTCACCTCTGGAAGTGCTCGAGAACGACTGGATACAGTGGTGCGTGCTGTTGCCACGCGATGTCAACGGGCCGGAATTCGACCCGATCCGCGAAGCGGGATTTGCTGCAATCAAGGCGCTCGGGCTGCAAACCGGATTGAGTCACATGGAATGGTTCCGACTTCAAGACGGCAGCATCGCGATTTCGGAGGTCGGCGCACGTCCGCCCGGCGCGCAATTTTCGTCCTTGTTATCGTACGCGCATGACATCGATTTCTACGAGGCATGGCCGCGCCTGATGGCTTTCGGCGAGTTCACACCGCCCGAACGCCGTTACGCCGCAGGCGCCGCGTACATTCGCGGGCAGGGGCGCGGGCGCGTCAGCGCGATACATGGCGTCGACGAGGT
This sequence comes from uncultured Gammaproteobacteria bacterium, assembly GCA_963701335.1. Lineage (GTDB taxonomy): Bacteria > Pseudomonadota > Gammaproteobacteria > Steroidobacterales > Woeseiaceae > UBA1847. Next base: position 141,095 of record CAVOZR010000004.1, on the reverse strand, counting down.
GCAGCGCCGCTTTGGATCGATCGTCGTCGAAGCAAAGCTGCCGCACCAGGGACAGCCACCCAGCGACAGCTACGAAGGGGACGGCTACATCATCGTCCGGCACCCGGATACGGAGCTTGTGCAACATGCACTGCAGCAAATCGTCGCCACAATCCGGGTCGAGCTGCGGTGAATACCGAGGCACCTCTGCGACTGTTGCTCGGACCACAGCGCCCCACCGTCAACCTCGATTCGGCCATCGCCGGCGCGGGTTTGGGAGACGGCCCGATTGCCGTCATTTCCGCAGCATGGCAGGAGGCGGAAGGCGACATTGGCGATGTTCAGCGCCTGCTGAAGAACCCCTTGACGGATCTTGGTATCTACCAGAAAGCGAACGATCTGTTCGATGCGGACACGACCCTGCACGAAGCCTATCGGCTGCGACAGGATCATCTCAAGGAACAGCAGCGCCTCTACCGAATGCGGCTGCGGCAGCTGATGATCGCGGCCCGCGCGACCCTGCGCGCTGAGGGCGAGACCAGCGTCATCGCCGCGGAGCGGCGCCACGCTATATCGCAGTTGCGCGCGCTCGATCAACACCATCTGCGCCAGGTCGGCAAGATCAACGGTCGATTCGATAACGCCTGCAACGTCGAATCCAACGCACGTCTCGCCGACGCTACAGCCGCTGTCGAAGCGCAGTTCTCGCAGTTTGAGACAGTCCTGATTACCGGCGGCAATGTCGTGGTACTGATGAATCGGCTGCGCCTGTTCGGATTGCACCGACTGTTGCACGACAAACAGATAGTCGCGTGGTCCGGGGGCGCAATGGTGCTGTGCGATCGTATCGTACTTTTTCACGACAAGCTGCCGCAGGGTCGCCGCGACGCTGAAATCATGAGCGAGGGCCTTGGCATTTTGCCGCGACTCGTACTGCTGCCGAACCCGAGCGATCGTTTGCGTACCCGCGACCTGCCGCGCATCAGCCTGTTTGACAGGCGCTTTTCTCCGGCCATCTGCGTGACGCTCGACAGCGGCTCTTTTCTGTTGTTCGAAGGCGAAACGCTGCGCGCGTGCGAAGCCGCCAAACGCATGACGCGAAACGGAAAGCTGAAAAGGCTGCGCGTAACATGAACCCGGCGCTCAGAAAACTGATCAGGAAACGCGAGCCGAGTACGGCGGACATCGATGCGCTGATTCAGGACACGGTGTTTCCGCTGGTGGACGGTACCGACGTGACTTTCGTTTTTCGCGGCCGGGCTGACGCCGTCTACCTGCGCTGCTGGATCGCCGGCCTCGATACGGCTCAACCCTTTCAGCCGCTGAAAGGCACTGATCTGTGGGCAACGACCATCGACTTGCCGAAGGGCTCACGCATCGAGTACAAATTCGAGCTCGTCAAGGACGGCAAGAAAGATCTAATCCTGGACCCGCTCAACGACGTGGTCGCAAGGGACCCGTTCGGCGCGAACTCGGTCTGCCAGGCAGCTGGCTACGCACGACCCGAGTGGACGCTGCACGACCCGGTCTCGCGGACCGGGTCCCTGCATACGCTGCATGTAGACAGCAAGGCGTTCGGTGCAAAACGGGAAATCCAGGTCTACCTGCCGGCGACATATCGCGACAACCGGCGTTACCCGCTACTCGTGGTCCACGATGGCGTCGATTATCTCAAATATGCCGATCTCAAGATCGTGCTCGACAACCTGATTCATCGACTCGAGATTCCATCTGTTGTCGTTGCCCTGATTCAGTCGCCCGACCGGCTAAAGGAATACAGCGGCGACGACCGGCACGCGCGTTTCCTCACCGACGAGCTGCTGCCTTTCATGAACTCGACGTTCCCGCTGGTCGATGCGCCGGATTCCCGCTGCCTGATGGGCGCCAGCTTTGGCGGCGTCGCGTCCCTGCATGCCGCCTGGCGATACCCCGAACATTTTGGCTCACTGCTGCTGCAGTCGGGATCGTTCGCCTTCAGCGACATCGGCCGCCATAACCGCGGGCCGGTTTTCGATCCCGTAGTGCGCTTCATGAATGAATTTCGCGAGCACCCGGGCAGTCCTGCCGATCGCATTTTCATGAGCTGCGGCATGTACGAATCGCTGATCTACGAAAACCGCTCACTCGTCCCGCATTTACAGGGCAAAGGCGTCGACGTACGCTTCGAGGAGGCGCGCGATGCTCATAACTGGGAGAACTGGCGGGACCGGCTTCGCATCGGGCTCTCCTGGCTGATGCCGGGGCCGGCCTGGATGGTGTACGACTGAGCCATCCGCAGCCCACTAACAGGTTCCGGACACTGCAAGGGAGACTCTGATCAATTCTCGTCGCACACGACGAAGAGTAGTCGGGCAAGGCAAGGCACGAGGAACGACTTGTACGTAAGGTACACGAGAGACGAGCAACGCGGCCTTGCCCGACTACCCTTCGTCCCTCCATAATGTAATGAAAAGAGTAAGGGTTGCGTTCATTCGGCCTGTGGCCTTGTTGCGCTCCTTGCGAGTATCGACATACGCGCCACGGAACGCGCCGCACCACAGGCAGAATGAACGCAACGTGTGTGACGAGAATTGTTCAGAGTCTCCCTGGTATTGATGAAACACCCCTACTGAAAGAGGAAGCGCAGATCGTGGCGGAAAAAACTCGAAGAATCGGCCTGTCCCTCGGCGCCGATATATGCTGGCCCATTTGCTACGAAGGGCTGCTTGCTGAACTCGACCTCAGGATTCCCTACGGCAAAGACAATCTGACGTTCGAAGTCGAGCGCGTCCAGATCGAACCGTTCGACCTGATGCAGGGCTGCAAGTACGACGTGGTTATCGACCGCCTGACGCACTGGTATCACACCTCGCGCGAATGGATAAAGAAAGCGATTGCCATGAACGACCTTTACGTGTTCAACAATCCATGGTCGCTGCAATCCATGGAAAAGCACACGACGTATTGCGCAATGATGCGACTCGGGCTGCCGGTACCCGACACCTGGATGATACCGCCGAAGTCCTACCTGGAGTCCTCCGATCTGCAGCCGACACTGAAGCGCTACGCCAAGCTCTTCAACCTCGGCGACATCGGCGACAGGATCGGCTATCCGCTCTTCATCAAGCCTTACGACGGCGGCGCGTGGGTTGGCGTCACCGCGATCAAGGATCGCGATGCCTTGCTCGAAGCCTACGACGACAGTGGCACACGCGTGATGCATCTGCAGAAAGGCGTGGTCCCTTTCGAAGGGTTTGTACGCTGTATCGGACTTGGGCCGCAATGGCGCTGCGTCAATTACGATCCGGACGCGCCGCTGCACGACCGCTACCGCATGGACACAGACTTTCTCCCTGTGGACCAACAGCAACGCCTTACCGATATAACGATGGTGATCAACGCGTTTTTCGGCTGGGATTTCAACTCCTGCGAATCGCTGTTGAGCAATGGCGTGTGGCATCCGATCGACTTCGCCAATGCCTGCCCGGACTCACAGGTGACATCGCTGCACTTTCATTTCCCCTGGCTGATCAAGGCAAATCTGCGCTGGTCGATATTCTGCGCCGCCACGGAGAGGCGCATGAATACGGACCTGAACTGGCGCGCCTACTTCGACATCGCCGCCCAGGACATATCCTTCGACGAAAAACTCGCTGGCTACGTGAAGATCGCAAGGCAACGATTCGATATCGAGCGTTTCGAGGAGTTCTGCGACAAGCACCTCGGACACCTCGACGACGTCGCGCACCAGTACTTTGCATCCCAGGCCGTCAGGGACGCCATCCGCGAGAAGGTCGAGGCCCTTTACCCGCCGCATGAGCACGAGGAATTTACCGAGCTGTTCTGGAACCGCATACAGTACTGGCGGCAGCAGCAGGGTGGCGTAGGCCCGCTGGCGTGAAAGACACCGCTCGCTGGTACTCGCAGCGCGTGCAACAGGACGTTCAGCTGGTGCGCTGGGGAACCTTCGGCACCCCGGTGCTGCTGTTCCCCACCGCCGGCGGCGACGCCGAGGAGATCGAACGCTTTCACCTGATCCAGGCACTGCAGCCGCTGCTGGACGCCGGACGCATCAAGGTCTACTCGACCGACAGCGTCGCCGGCCGGGCCTGGTTTGCCGGCCAGCACTCGGCCGAGTATTGCTCGGCGCTGCAGAACGCCTTCGATGCCTTTATCTACTCGGAGATTGCGCCGGCGATTCGCAGGGACTGCGCCTCTGACGACATCGAGATCATTACCGCCGGCGCATCGATTGGCGCTTTCAACGCCGTTGCGACGCTCTGCCGCCACCCGGATGTCTTTCGCCTGGCCATCGCCATGAGTGGAACCTTCGACCTTTCGAAGTACCTGGAAGGACGATTCAACCTGGATTTCTATTTTTCGTCGCCACTGCACTACCTGGCAGATCTGGGTGGCCCGCAGCTCGAACAACTGCAAAAAAGGCTTGTGCTGTTACCCAGTGGCGAGGGCGATTACGAAGACATTGGTGAGTCGTGGCGCCTCGCAAAGCTGTTGGGCGCCAAGGGCGTGCCCAATCGCGTCGATTCATGGGGTCCGCAGTGGCATCACGACTGGCATACCTGGCGTGAAATGCTGCCGAAGTACCTGAACGAGTATGCCTGAGCGCGGCTATTCGGCGTACAGTTGAAGTTCCGACCCGACGGCATCCGCCATCGCCATCGTCTTGTCGAGGTCGGGATGGCGCAGCATGATAAAACCGTCGGAGACGAGTGTCTTCTTCCAGTCGCGGCGAGGCGTTCCGGGCGGCAGCAGGGTATTCCAGATTACGTGCTCGCCGAATCTTGATTGCAGCGATTGCGTGCCCTCGATGCGAGTAATACGCCCCACGCCGCGCGCCCGTTTGAATATGGTCGCGACGTTATAGCGGCGTTCGTAATGCTCCTCGATGCGGCCGCGGGTAACCGCCTGTCCCCAGGCCCTGAAAACGTCGAAGTCGCAGGCGTACTTCATCTGATCGACCTGGTGCGCGCCCGGCGGCCGCCCACCGATCTCGCCGAACACGACTTCACCGTCGGCCTTTCGGTACCACTCCATGTGCGTGAAACCGGTGCCAAACTCGAGCGCACGAATGACCTCAAAGCCCATTTTCACACCGCCGGCAAGGTCAGCCGCCTCGACATCTCTGAGTGCGATGACCTGTGGGCTGATCCACTCGTTGCTGCGGGCGATCAGTGGCCGGGGTCGATACCAGGCAATGTTGTAGTACGCGATCTCACCGTCGATCGTGATCGTATCGAAGGTGTACTCCTCGCCGTCAATAAACTCCTCGACGCTGATCGTCGGCACGTGCCGCAGCAGGGGAAGCACGTCACGCAGTTCCTCCCGGGATTCGACCCGATACGTGTCTGCCGACCCGGCGCCGTCGATCGGCTTCAGGATGAGCGGAAAACCGATCGTCTCGATGGCTTCCCAACAGGCGGCGACGCTGTCCACGGCGACGTGGCGCGGCGTGCGGATGCCGGCCTTGTCCAGTGCGGCCTTCATCGCCTCCTTGTCGCGGAACAGGCGGGTATGGTCGATGCCCAGGCCATCGACGCCGAAATGCTCGCGCAGCTCGGCGGCCAGCATGACGCCGGGTTCCCACAGGCACTCGATGCGATCGAGGTCATGGCCGCGCAGTCGATCGCTCAATTCGGCAATGACGCGGCGACTGTCCCAGAGCGACGACACCTGCACGTATTCCGACAGCGATCGACGTACCAGCCCCGGCAGGCTGGAAACAGGCTGGTCGCCTACGCCGTACACGCGCGCGCCGCAATCCGCGAGGCCACGGGTAAATTCCGGCATATCGGCCGGGTATCCAGGGGAAATGATCAGCACGTTCATGAATGTCGAATTCGATACAGGGCGCGGCTTGTAAAGTATTTCGCGGCTTATGCAAGTAGAATAGCACCCCTGATCTCGAACCATGGCGCCGAATTGGCAACTAACAATAATTTAAAAATCTGCCTCGCGAGCTCCGAACTGACGCCTCTGGCCAAGACCGGCGGCCTGGCCGACGTCAATGCCGCTCTATCGGCTTACCTCAATGACGCCGGTCACGACATCCGCGTGCTGATACCGTTCTATTCGAGCCTGAAACGCGACGACCTCACGATTGAGCCGGTCGAGAATTTGCAGAACCTCTCCATCAGCATCGGTCCGCGGGAATTTCGCTACTCGATCGACGTCACCACATTGCCTTCAAGCCGGCTGCCCGTCTACCTGCTGCGCTGTCCGGCCCTGTATAACCGGCCGGGCATCTATACACAGGGAGGCGACGAGCACCTGCGCTTTATCCTGCTGTCGCGCGTCGCCATCGAGATGTGCCAGCGCATGCGCTTCTCCCCGGATGTCTTCCATTGTCATGACTGGCACACGGCATTGATACCGCTTTTCCTGCGCACCCTGTACGCCTGGGACAAGTTGTTTGCGAACACGCGCTCGGTCCTGACGATCCACAATATCGGCTACCAGGGCGTATTCGGTGCCGGTATTGCCGGCGACCTGGCCCTCGGCGACGGTCAGTACCTGTTGCACCAGGACGATCTCGCCGCCGGCCGAATCAACTTCCTCAAGACCGGCCTCCTGTATGCCGACCTGCTCACCACGGTGAGCCCCACCTATGCGCAGGAAATCCAGGGGGGCGAATACGGCATGGGGCTCGATGACATCCTGAGAGACCGCAGCGGCGCACTCATTGGCATTCTCAACGGCGTCGACTACGGCGAATGGAATCCGAAGACGGATCCGCTGATTCCACAGAACTTCACGCCGGAAGACCTGGGTGGCAAGGAATTCTGCAAACAGGTCCTGATGAACGAGCTGGGGCTGGCGGGTGGCAAGGATCAGCCGGTGATCGGTATTGTCAGCAGGCTGGTCGGCCAGAAGGGCATCGACCTGATGGAGCGCGTGCTGCCCGCGCTGCTCGCACGACGAAATTTCTCACTCGCGGTATTGGGCAACGGCGAGGCTCGCTTCGAGCGCTTTTTCGAATCCCTGCAAAGGGCAGCGCGCTCGCGTGTCAGCTTTTATCGCGGCTATAACAACAAGTTGGCCCACTGGATCGAAGCCGGCAGCGATATGTTCCTGATGCCGTCCATCTATGAGCCCTGTGGTCTGAACCAGATGTACAGCCTCAAGTACGGCACGATTCCGATCGTTCGTGAGACCGGCGGCCTGGCGGACTCGGTGCAGCAAATCGATGCCGGAAAAAAAACCGGCACCGGGATCCTGTTTCGCGATTACGACGAAGCGGGACTCGCCTGGGCCGTCAGCAGGGCACTGCAACTCTTCGAGAACAAACCTCTCTGGAGGAAAATTATGCGTAACGGCATGGCAATGGATTTTTCCTGGGCACAGCAAGGCGAACACTACGTGAGCCTGTTTCGACGCCTGGTGGGCAAATGAACGTCATCTTTGTCGAACCCTCGTTCCCCAATAACCAGCGTGAGTTCGTGCGTGCCCTGCACGCGGCCGGCGCCAATGTCATCGGCATCGGTGAACGGCCGCTCGACTATCTCGACTCCGAGGTCAAATCCTGGCTGGGGGAATACGTCCAGGTTCGATCCGTCGTACATGAACCGTCGATGCTGAAAGCGGTGAAGCTCATACAGGGCCAGGTCTGGGTCGACCGTCTCGAAGCCACCATCGAAGCGCACATCATGCCGGTTGCTGCCGTTCGCGAAGCGACCGGGATACCCGGCACGTCGACGCGGACCGCTTATCTTTGCCGCGACAAACCGGCGATGAAGGAGGCACTGCGCAAGGCCGGTATTTCCTGCGCCCAGTCGACGCGCGCAGCAACGCCGCAGGACGCCCGCGATTTCGCGGCCGCCGTCGGCTACCCGCTGATCGTCAAGCCTCCGGCCGGTGCCGGTGCCTCGGGGACGCACAAGGTCCGCGACGAGCATGGCCTCGAGCGCGTCATTGCGGAGTCCGGGCTCGCCGACGGGCACGCCGTCGCGATCGAGGAGTTTATCGAAGGGCATGAAGGCTATATCGATACGCTGACGATCAATGGCGACGTACGGCACGAGTTCATAACGCACTACTATCCGAACGTGCTGGAGGCGATGCGCGAACGCTGGATCTCGCCGCAGATGGTCACCACGAATCGTATCGACGCCCCCGGCTACGCCGAGGTGCGTCAGATGACCCGGGACGTCATCAGGATTCTCGACATCGGCACTTCGGCTACACACATGGAGTGGTTCTTCGGTGCCAAAGGCCTCAAGTTCTCCGAGATCGGCTGTCGCCCGCCGGGCGTCGGCCAGTGGGACGTCTACAACGCCGCCAATGAATTCGACCTGTATTTCGAATGGGCCAATGCGATTGTAAACGGCGACACCCACAGCCGGCCGTCGCGCCGCTACGCCGCCGGCATGATAGCGCTGCGCCCGGATCGCGACGGACGCATCAGCGGCTATTCCGGCGTCAACACGATAAACCAGCGCTACGGCGATTGCATCGTTGCCGCGCGGCTGCCGGACGCCGGTACGCCGACGCAGCCGGTCGAGGCCGGCTACATGGCCAATGCCTGGCTACGGGTTCGCCATCCGGACTACGACCAGCTGCGTAGTATCCTCGATGACATCGGCCAGACGCTCAAGGTTCATGCGGCATGACGGCGGGCAATTCGGAGTCCGTTCGATTCAGAGAACTGCAAAAGCAGCTGCCCCGAGTCTGGCAGCGTTACCAGGAGGATCCCTGCTACGAGCACACGTCGGTAATCGTTCCATCGATGAGCGTCAACCAGGAGGAACTTGCCAAAGTTACCGGGGCGGCATTCTACGAAGAGCGCCTGATGTTCGCGCTCATCCGGCTGCGTAACCCGAATGCGCGCCTCATCTACGTGACCAGCCAGCCAGTGCACCCGGACGTGGTTGACTACTATCTGCAGTTGCTGGACAGCGTCTCGGCCAGCCATGCGCGCCGCCGCCTGCACATGGTGTCCGTGTTCGATGCGAGCGCCCGGCCGCTGTCCGAGAAAATCCTGGAACGGCCGAACCTGCTGCGGCGATTGAAGAGATTTATCGGCGATACCGAGCATGCCTACCTGACCTGTTACAACTCCACCGTGCTCGAACGCAGGATTGCGTTGCAGCTGGGGATACCGATGAACGGGCTCGATCCGGATCTTCTGGACCAGGGTACGAAGTCCGGCAACCGCAAGATCTTCGCCGAGGCGGGCATCAACTACCCGGCCGGTTTCGAAGATCTGCACAGCGAAGACGAGATCGTCAGCGCATTGATCGAACTGCGCAAACGGCGCCCAGCCCTGGCGCGCGCCGTCGTAAAGATCAACGAGGGATTCGGCGGCGAAGGCAATGCCGTATTCAGCTACCCGCCGGAATCGTCCGGTGAGGACGGCATTCGCAAGGCGCTCAAGAACCTCGCCTGGCTATCGGGCGTCGAGACCTACGAGAAATTCATGGCCAAATTCGACCGGATGGGCGGCATCGTCGAGGAACTCGTCGTTGCCGACGAAGTACGCTCACCGAGCGTGCAGATGCGGATTCTGCCCGACGGCAGCTCGTGCCTCGTATCCAGTCATGAACAGGTGCTCGGCGGATCGACCGGCCAGTCCTACCTGGGCTGCCGCTTTCCGGCCGACGATGACTACCGCAGCCTGCTCCTGCGGGAAGCCGCCAAAGTCGGCAAGGTCCTCAGCGGGAAAGGCGTCATAGGACGCTTCGCCATCGATTTCCTGGCCACTCGCGACAAGTCTGGCTGGAGCGTGCATGCAATCGAAATCAATCTGCGCATGGGTGGTACGACGCCACCCTACCATGCGCTGGAGTTCCTGACCGAGGGCGAACTGGATGCCGCCAGCGGGCTGTTCCTGGCGCCTGACGGGCAGGCGAAATACTACAAGGCGACCGACAACTTCAAATCGCCGGCGTATCGTGGCCTGTTGCCCGAAGACCTGTTCGAGATCATCTGGAATCGTGGCATCGGCTTCAAGCATTCGACCGGGACCGGCGTACTCTTTTACATGATCGGCGCACTTTCGCAGTACGGCAAGCTCGGCATGACCTGCATTGGCAATAGCCCGCAGGAAGCGCAACATCTGTTCGATGAGGCCGCCAGGATCATGGACGAAAGCACTTCCAGCGACCTGCATGGCGAGGCGGCACCGATGAACGATCGCTACATTGGCATGGAATAGAACCCGGCATTAACCCGAATCGAATAATCCTGTGAACTGACTATGGCTACCGAAGCAAAGAATTTCCTGTTCATATCCGTCGCCTCCCTGATCGGTGACATCGCCTGGATGGTCAGGAAAGAAGGCCACGAAGTCCGGTATTTTATCGAGATGGAGTCGGAGCGCTCGATCGCCGATGGCTTCGTCGAGAAGGTCGACGACTGGGAAAGTCACGTTGACTGGGCCGACGTCATCGTCTTCGACGACGTCCTGGGCCAGGGCGAGAAGGCCAAGAAACTGCGGGATGCAGGCAAGCACGTCGTTGGCGGCACACCCTATACGGACCGCCTCGAGGACGATCGCAGTTATGGCCAGGAAGAGCTGAAGCGGCATGGCGTGTCGATTATCCCGTTCCAGGACTTCAGCGATTTCGACAGTGCCATCGACTACGTCAGCAAGCATCCGGCACCGTACGTCATAAAACCGAGCGGCGAAGCGCAGAACATCAAGCGCCTGTTGTTCGTCGGCCAGGAAGACGACGGCCGAGATGTCATCCACGTGCTGCAGTCCTATAAGGCCGCCTACTCCGACACCGTAAAGGTCTTCCAGCTGCAGCGGCGCGTGCGCGGCGTCGAGGTCGCGGTCGGTGCGTTTTTCAACGGCAGCGACTTCATGATGCCCATCAATGTCAATTTCGAGCACAAGCCGCTGTTCCCCGGAAATATCGGGCCGGCGACCGGCGAAATGGGGACCTGCATGTACTGGAGCGGACCCAATCGCATATTTACGGCAACGCTCGCCAAGCTTCGCGACCGGCTCGCGGAGGAAAAGTACGTTGGTTACATGGACGTCAACTGTATCGTCAACGGCCAGGGTATTTATCCGCTGGAGTTCACCGCACGCTTCGGCTACCCGACGATCAGCATACAGGCGGACGGGCTGCAAATTCCGCTGGGCGACTTTCTGTACGGCATGGCGTCCGGCACACTGACGAATTTCAAGACCAAACGCGGCTTCCAGATCGGTCTGCGCATCGTGGTGCCGCCGTTCCCCTATAACGACCCCAAGACATTCGAAGCCAACTCGAAGGACCGCGTCATCATCTTCAGAAAGCCCAACTACGATGGCATACACATCGAGGATGTAAAGCTCGTCAATGGCGAGTGGCTCATTACCGGCACCTCGGGTGTCATCCTGATCGTCACCGGCTTCGGCATTTCGGTGAAGCAGGCACAGGCACAGGCCTATCAGCGGGTGAAGAACATCCTGATCCCTAACATGTATTACCGTACCGACATCGGCGATCGCTGGTTCGAGGACCACGACAAGCTGCATTCCTGGGGCTATCTGCGGGAAAGTTGAGCGAGGGCACGATGCTGGGCGCAGACCGGCCGAGTCCTGCAGCGTCTGTTCGAGATCGATATCTCACGTCAGCAACAAAACCAGTCGCTGCTCGCCTCGATGAACCGTCGCGTGAAAATGCAGCTACGCTTGCAGGCAACCGTCGAAGGATTATCGGTAGCGGCGGTCAGCATACCGATCGTGGCCGGTATCGCTTTGATGGGGATCCGGCAGCTGCGCAGGAAAATATCGCGCGAGGATCTCGAATAGGCCCGTGCTACGGTAGAACGCCCGGGCAGTCTTTTGCTTGCCCGCGTGGTCTGCTAGATTTTCGACCTTCCTTCTTGGCATGCAGGACCTGTCTATGAACAACCGTGCCGCCGACGGCTGCATCGAAATGACCATTCGGCCACGGGAGCGCGATCTCGGCGAGTTCACGGTTCGCCGCGTGCTGCCCGCGGCGAAGCGACGCATGGTCGGGCCTTTCGTATTCTTCGATCACATGGGTCCGGCGGAATTCCCGCCCGGCAAAGGTATCGCCGTGCGGCCGCACCCGCACATCGGGCTCGCGACCATTACCTACCTGTTCGACGGTCAGATCATGCACCGGGACAACCTGGGCTTCGTCCAGCCAATTGAGGCCGGCGCCGTCAACCTTATGACGGCCGGCCGCGGCATCGCACACTCGGAGCGTGCGGGGGACGATCTCGATCAGACGTCGAGACTTCATGGCATCCAGTCGTGGATGGCCTTGCCGATCGAGGAGGAGGAGCGCGAACCGTCATTCGTGCACTACGCGGCCTCCGAATTGCCGGAGCTCACGATCGACGGCTGCACGATACGGATCATCATGGGCCATTGCTTTGGGCAGCGCTCGCCGGTGACGACCTATTCGGACACGCTCTACCTGGAATGCATCATCCCGGCGGGCGGCCGGATCATGATACCGGGCGATCCTGGCGAACTCGCCGCCTATGTCGTATCCGGTGAGCTACGGGTTGCCGGTGACGTGTTCGGCGATGGCGTCATGCTGGTCGCGAAAAAGGCCGCGGCCCTCGAACTGGCCGCCGAAAAAGACGCGCGCGTCATGATCATCGGTGGCGAACCGCTCGGCGAAAGGCATGTGTGGTGGAACTTCGTTTCCAGCTCCCGTGCACGCATCGAGCAGGCCAAGGATGACTGGCGCGAAGGTCGCTTCGGGAAGGTGCCGGGCGATGATGAGTTCATTCCGCTGCCGGACAGGTAGATAATCCGCAACCGTTACCCAGGGAACCTGCATGCCGAAGCTTAGCGCCAACGGTATAGACATTGAGTTCGAAACGTTCGGATCGTCCTCGGACCCGGCATTATTGCTGATCATGGGCCTGGGCATGCAGATGATCGCGTGGCCGGAACCTTTCTGCCGCGAACTCGCGTCGCAGGGATTACACGTCATTCGTTATGACAACCGCGACACGGGGTTTTCCACGAAATTTGATGGCACCAGGTCACCCGGCGTTCCGGCGCTCCTGATTCGCAGCATGCTGCGGCTGCCGATTCGCGTTCCCTATACGCTGCGCGACATGGCCGCCGACGCGGTGGGGCTCCTCGACGCACTGGACATTCCGTCGGCGCATATCGTGGGCGCGTCGATGGGCGGCATGATCGCCCAGAATGTCGCGGTGGATTTTCCGGACCACGTGCGCTCGCTGACGTCGATCATGTCTACCAGCGGTCACCGCTCGTTGCCGGGAGCCGACCCGCTAGTGTCACGGCACATCTTTCGATCGCGGCCGGCCGGCGACGATCGCGACGCCGTCATCGCACACAACATGCGTACGATCGAGTTGATCGGCAGCCCGGCTTATCCGGTCGACGAGGAGACGCGCCGGGAGATGACGTCGGCCAGCTTTGACCGCTGCTACTATCCTGCCGGTTTCCTGCGCCATGTCGGTGCTATCGTCCACGACGGCGACCGCAGGCAGCGGCTGGCCAGGATCTCATCACCGACGCTGGTGATCCACGGGCGCGAGGACCCGCTGGTGCCGCTTGCCGGCGGCATCGACACGGCCCGGCACATCCGGGGGGCGCAGCTGGAAATCATCGACGGCATGGGCCACAACCTGCCGCCGGGGCTGTGGCCCAGGCTAGTGGATCTCATTGCCGGACACGCCAGTCGGGCGGACGGCGGCGGCTAGCAGCCTGTCGGACTCGGGACCGATGATCGATCGCGTCGGCGGGAAATCGAGTCCGACAGTCCTTTGCCCCAAGTCATCACAGTCGGCGCAGCGCCTCGATTCGCTCCGGGATCGGCGGATGGCTCATGAAGAGGCTCATCATCTTCTGCCTGCCGCCGCCGGAGATTCCGAAAGCCTGCAGCGCCTCGGGCAATTTGCCCGGCCGTCCCTGCTCGAGCCGTGCCAGCGCGTTAATCATCGGCTGTTTGCCGTTGAGTTTCGCCGAGCCGGCGTCGGCGCGGAACTCACGCAGTCGCGATACCCACATCACGATGATGCTCGCGAGTATGCCGAGCAGCAGCTGCGAGGCGATCACGGCGGCAAAATAACCAATTCCATAGCCTTGCTCGTTGCGCAGGATCACGCGATCGACGAAGTGGCCGATCATGCGCGACAGGAAAATCACGAAGGTATTCACGACGCCCTGAATCAGCGTGAGGGTTACCATGTCGCCGTTCGCAACGTGCGATATCTCGTGCGCCAGTACGGCCTCGATTTCATCCTGCCTCATGCCCTGCAGCAAACCCGTGCTGACGGCGACGAGTGCCGAGTTACGGCGCGCGCCCGTTGCAAATGCGTTCATGTCCGGCGCATCGTAGATCGCGATTTCGGGCGTCTCGATGCCCGCCTGCCGCGCCTGGCGTTCGATGGTATTGACCAGCCAGGACTCGGTCGCATTAGCGGGCTGCGTAATGACGCGCGCACCGGTCGATCGCTTGGCCATCCATTTCGACAGGGCAAGGGAGATGAACGAGCCACCGAAACCGATGACCAGCGAGAGTATCAGCAATGACCGGTAATCGATGCCGACATTGCGTTCATCGAGAATGCTGTCGACGCCGAGCAGCCTGAGCACGACGCTCAGCACCAGGATGACGGCGAGGTTGGTTGCCAGGAAAAGCGCGATGCGCTTGATCATTGTTCGATCTCCAAACGATATGAGAACTCAATTCTTGGTCCATTTGAGGCGATTTCAAGGCACGAAGTTCCCGGCAGGACTGCGTGTTCCAGCCTGCCGGCCGCCCTCCCGCGCTCCAACGAGAGCGGCGGATTGCGCCATTCCGCCGCCACAATGGGCTACCATACGGCCGCTTTTTAACCGGAGACGACAGCGATCCTGTCTGCACTCAAGAAACTGCTTGCCGCACTTATTCTCGTTCCCGCTACCGTTGTCGGCGTGCTGTGGTTTCGCTCCTGGCTCCCCGGGGATGTGGAGCCTGCCAGCAGCTATTGCGCGGAGCACGCGCCTTCTTGGGACGTACGGGCGCCGCTGAAGGTCCTGAGCTACAACGTGCAGTACATGGCGAGCAAGAATTACGTGTTCTTTTACGACGTGGATGTCAACGACCCGGAGCGGCTCGCCGCGGTGCAGCGTGCCGGCAAGACCATCGCCAGCTACCCGGCAAGGGAGCACGTGCTCTGGACGCTGGATGAGGTAGCGCGGCTGATCGAAAAGGAAGATGCGGACGTGGTCTTGCTGCAGGAAGTCAATGGGGCGGAGGACAGCCGAACGCATTACACCGATCACGCGGCTGAACTTCTTACGAGGCTGCCGCGCGATCTGTATCCCTGCCGCTCGCAGACGCCTTACTGGAAGGCGGAGTTCATCTTTCATCCCGATGTTCTCGGACCGGTCGACATGCAGCTGCTGACCTTGTCGAAGTACCGTATCGAAGAATCGCTGCGCCACCAGTTGCCCAGAAAAGCGAATAACGTTCTTGTACGACCATTCGATTTTCAGCGCGCCCTGCTGGAGAGCCGCATCGCGACCACGGCGGGCGCAACCGTCGCCGTTATCAATACCCACTTCGAGGCCTGGGGTGCGGGCACCGGCATCATGGAAAAACAGGTGGCGCGAACGGAGAGGCTGCTGGATTCACTGGACGACGCCGGCATCCCCTGGGTACTCGGTGGCGACCTGAATCTGCTGCCACCGGACGATAACCGGCAGCTGCAGCGGATTCACGCCGCGGGAATCGGCCACTATGACGAAATCCCGCAGATCAGGCCACTGTACGACAAGTATCGCGGTATCCCTTCCCTGCAGCACCTGTCCTCCAAGGATCCGAGCGCATGGTACACGCATTTCCCGAACGATCCGACGGCGACCGGACCGGATCGCACGATCGACTACCAGTTCTACAGCGAGCAGTGGTCGCTTCGGGATGCCTACGTCATGCAGGGAGATGCCCTGAACATCTCCGATCACCTTCCGGTCGTTGCTGTCTACGCCATCCTGCCGACTTCCCGGTAGCCGCCCGGCGCCGTACTCACAGAGCCGGCGGCAGGCATGTCCATGACTGGTCTGTTCGCCTTGCGAATGCGCCAGCATCTTCCGGCAGATACCCTTGTCCGTATTCAGTTCGGGCGGACGATATTCAGGCGCTTCATCTTGGATCGCAGTGAGCTCGGGGCGAGGCCAAGCACCGCAGCGGCACCGCGCTTGCCTTCGATCACCCAGCCGGCACGCTGCAGGACATCAACGATATGCTTACGCTGGGCATCCAGAAAGCTCACCGCATCGGCCCCGTCGCCCGTGATGTCCGGGCCCGACTCGTCATTTTCGACGTAGTCCAGAACCGGTCCGCCAGACGAGATGAGTGCGCGGACTATCGCGCCTTCCAGCTCGCGGATATTTCCGGGCCAGTCGCGTTCCTGAAGGCGTCGAATCATGCGCGCCGAAATCGATTCAACCTCCTTGCCAAGCTCCTTCTCGTGCTTGCGAACAAAATGCTGGGCGAGCATCGGAATGTCTTCTTTGCGATCACGAAGCGCCGGCAGGACGATTGGAAATGCGTTGATTCGGTAGTAGAGGTCCGCGCGAAACTCGCCGCTATCCATCGCCCGGACCAGGTCCCTGTTGGTTGCCGCGATCAGTCGCACATCTGTTTTCAGTGTCCTGGATCCGCCCAGGCGCTCGAATTCCCCTTCCTGAATCACGCGCAGCACCTTCGCCTGCAAGTCACCCGACATTTCGCCGATCTCATCGAGAAACAGCGTTCCGCCATCGGCGATTTCGAAGCGACCCCTGCGTCGGGAGTGTGCCCCGGTGAAAGCGCCTTTTTCGTGACCGAAGAGCTCGCTCTCGATCAATTCGTTCGATAATGCGGCACAGTTGACAGCTACCATTGGCCTGCCGCTGCGGTGACTCAGCTCGTGGATGGATCGGGCGATCAGTTCCTTGCCGGTCCCCGTCTCGCCGCAAATCAGCACGGTGACATCCGTTGGCGCAACCTGCGCCGCGGATTCGAGGACGCCGCGCAGCTGACCGCTGCTACCGATGATCTCGTCGAAACCCTGCGCAGCGCGGACCTCGTCTCTCAGCAGGATATTTTCTTCCTGCAGGCTGTCTTTTAGCGCTTCAATTTGCAGCAACGCCGTTTGTAGTTTCCTGTTTGCTTCAACCCACTCGGTTATATCCTTAAAGGTTCCAAATAACGTAATCACGCCGCTACTGTCGACGCCGTCAAATTGCTCTCTTGCCTGAACGTGCGCAAGGGTCCCGTCAGGGCGTACAACGCGATACTCGATCGTGTGTTCGGTCCCGGCCTGCAGGGTATTTCGCCATACTTCGCGAACCCCCGGTTCATCGTCCGGATGGATGCGGGCCAGCACCGACATTGCCTGGTCCCTGGGGTCTTCCTGCGGACTGATGCCGAATATCTCCAGAGCTTGCTCCGACATCGTCAAATTGAGGATCTTGAGCAGGTTGCCGGATTCGTCTTCATTGCGCTCTGCCTGCAAACGGTAGCTACCGACTTTCGCAACCTGCTGCGAGCGCGCCAGGTCTTTTTCACGACGAGTTATCTGTACCGTTGACCACTGCCGAACGGCAGCGTTCGAAATAGCGTGTGCAATCAGCTGCAGTTCCTCGATCGTGCTTTCGTCCCACTTGTGCGGCTGGTGGAAAACGAATGACGCACCACCGAAAACGTCATCCTCGATTCGCAGAGGCACAGCGAGCAGTGAACGTACACCGGATCGGCGGAAGCGTTCCCGATCGATATGCGCTTCTTCGGGGAGATCGTCGACGTCACCGAAGCAGTAGTTGTTTCCTTGCAGCAGTGCCTGATAGGTATGGGGATAATCTTCGGGTCTTTGCCTGCTGCCCGTTATTGCCTCAGGCGTCCAGGTCCTTGTTTCCCCGAATCCTGGCATCGCGTGGCCGTACCAGGTGATGTCGACCCGGTCGAAACCGTAATCGACGCCAATTCTGGCCTGTATGTCGGCAATCACCTTGTCCGTATCGTCGGGCGGAACGTTTAGCAAGGTTGAAGATATTTCGGCCAGGCGCGTCTGAAAACGGGCTTGCCGCGCCAACGATTCTTCGGCCAGCTTTCGCTCCGTAACGTCGCGCCCTACAGACTGGATTTCCAGAAGCGTGCCATCTTTGTCGAAGATTCCTCTTTCAGTCCATTCCGTCCACGCAACGTCGCCCGAAGGCTTGGACCACTGATGGTTATAGCCGAAGGTTGGATTGTCGGGTGTCAATTCCTGCAAAGACTGCTGAAGCTCGCGCCAGTCTTCCTCGGACAGGAACTGCCGTTCTGCGCTGCCGACCATTTCCTCACGGGGCTTGCCCAGATAGCGACACAATTGATCATTGACCCACGTCGTCGTTCCGTCAGGCGTCCACCGCATGATCATGTCGGACTGATCCTTTACGACGCCGCGGTATCGGGCCTCGCTGGCGACCAGCTTTTGCCGGACAGTGGCAGTCCAGTAGGCATTCGCAATGATATTGCCGAGCGATTCGATCTCGGTCCGGATCGGGGCCGTCCATTTGACCTCTCTCGAGCTCGTCAGCGTCAGGCCGCCAACCGAGTCCGAGCCAATCTCAAGCGGTATCGCGGCGGCCGACTCGATATTTCTCAGCCGCAATGCCCGTCGATCTGTCCCGGATGGAATTTGCGAAATAGTGTCGACGAATACGGATTTGCCTTCTTGCGACTGCTGGATGAACCACGGGATGTCTTGCGGCGCGAAGACCGGTATGGGTTTCGATTTCCGGGACCAGGCCGCTGCCACTTTGAGGTTACGGTTGTCGGCCTCAGGTGGATCCATCGGCAGCCAGCGCAATACGACACGGTCGACATCGTAGCGCCTGCCGATGTCGCGCACCACCGATTCGAGTTTGGAATCTATGTTGGCGTCATCTACTTCTGTAAGCCGCAAGGAAAGATCGCCGACAAATTGCTCGAAGGCGATTTGTTCTTGCCTTGCCGGGAACAGGCGAATCACTGTCGGCGCTCCACGAAAGTCGCCGTACATCTATAGCACAAGCCCTGCATTTAAGCCACGTTATATCGTGGGTGCGGCTGCGGCCCACGAAAATTCGTGGCGCCGAGGGTTGCGATCTCGCCGCGATCGCGATCTTAAGCCATTGTTGTTTATGCTGAAAGAGCCTTTTTTCGGCCGTCGGTGCGATGACTGGCACGATTTCTGCAAAGACATATGGCATCTGCGGCCCATATTGTCGCCCGCAAGCGATTGGAATACGAGATGGTTGATATTGACGAAAACGAGCGGCTGCACGTCCTGCTCGTGGAACATTCCTCGGAGCGCTCTGATCTCGTGAAGAAGTCGCTCGAAAAAGCCGGGATCGATTGCCGCATGCACCGGGTCGCCGACCTGATGGAGGCCATGGCCTATCTTCGCGAAGACATGCCCTACTTCAACGCACCCCGGCCGGACTTCGTGATTCTGGGGCAAAGCCAGGAGCACATCTGCTGCTGCGAGTTGCTGAGGGAAGTGCGGCGCAATCCGCGATTCGCCGGCTTGCAGGCGATAAGTGTAAAGGACTCCTGGTGGCAGCGTCTGCCGCCAAAAAAGGCACCGATCCCGTTTGCCTGCTGCGATCTCGAGCGAATCAAGATCGAAAGGCTCGCCGAAACCGTGAAGAAACTCGAAGCCGGCTCTCTTCGCCGGCTGCTGCAGGCCTACAGGTGACAGTATGATGATCGATGTCCTGCTCATATTGACGACCCTGGCAATTGCCGCGTTCGCCTTCCACGCGCTGTGGAAGGCACGCCGCAACGAATCCGGGCAACTCCGCCGCGTCATTGCCCTGGCACAATACGGTGCAGGCGCCGTCATGCTGGCGAAGTTTGTCGAGCTGCTGATCCTGCTAACGGCCGATGCTGCGAACGGAGGCCTGGCTATCGTCCGGTATTCGGATATTGCGGCGACGATTGTCGTCGCGGGCGGCATTGCGCTGCTGGCGATCAGCCTGCTGGACACGATCATGATCGGACGGCAGCTTTGGCCCAAGGAAGACGACGCCCTGTCGGGGCGAGCCGCCGATCCATGCAGGCTCGCCGGCTGCGAGATCGAACCGGCGGCGATACCCGCGATCCTGTTTCGCAAGGGCGCCTTGCTTCGCGACACCGGGGTTTCCAGTGTCTTCCTTAACAACAAGGCCGAGGACCTGCTGGGATTCACACGGGAAGAATTGCAGAGCGACCCGCACTTTCTGACCTGGCTCATGCACCCGGAAGATCGCCAGGATTTCCTGGCCGGCGACGAGCGACTGGCAGAAGCTCAATCGGAAGCGATATTCGATCACCGTTTCAAGCACAGGAGCGGCAGTTACCGCTGGATCCGGACTATCATGAAGCGAGTCGACGACGACGACGGTGCCTTCCGGGAGATAGTCGGCTGTGGCCTCGACATCACCGATCTCAAGGAAGCGGAGGAACAACTTGCGAGCATTCTCAGCACCGATCCCTGTTCACTGCTTCCTGAAGACGACACGATATAGTTGCCTGAAAGTTACCTGACCGTTGCCTGCGGCAATCGCCTCATTTCGGCACGGCTGCCAGGACGCGCTCGAGGTCACTGCACAGGTCATCGGCGTCCTCGAGACCCACAGAGAGACGGAAGAGCCCGTCTCCGGCTGTTGCGATGTAATCGGCGAGTTCGTCATCCTCGAGGCGATAGGACGAGCCAATCAGGTCATCTGTTTCCATCAGGTAAATCAGGCTGCGGTGATGCCCCAGCGAGACGGCGTAGTGGACCACCTCGAGCTCCGACATCATGCGCTGCGCCACTTTCTTCGCGCCGGCAACGCGGAAACAAACCATCCCTGAATAGTTCTCCATCTGGCGTCTTGCGAGCACGTGCTGTGGATGCGATTCGAGACCCGGGTAGATCACCGTTTCGACGCGCGGATGATTGCCGAGAAATTCCGCGATCGCCATCGCGTTTTCTTCATGTCCACGCATGCGCATCGGCAGCGTTGCCATACCACGCATGATGAGCCAGGCGTTGAAGGGGGAAATCACGGCGCCATAGTGCGTCAGGGCCTCGCCGCGCAGCTCCGAGATCAAGGCCTGCGAGCCACTTACGGATCCGCCCATCGCGTCACCGTGGCCGCCAATGTACTTGGTCAGCGAATGCACCACCAGGTCGGCGCCGAGCTGCAACGGCCGTGTGGCAATCGGCGTCGCAAACGTGGAATCAACAGCCAGCATTGCGCCCTGCTGCTTTGCGATTTCGGAGGCCGCGGCGATATCCGCGAGCCGCAGCAGCGGATTGGAGGGCGTTTCCAGCCAGATCATCTTGGTTTCAGGGCGCAGCGCGTTCCGGATGTTGGCAGGCTCACGCGTATCGACCGGCGTGACCTCGATGCCGAAGCGCGGCAAGGACTGCCGCGCAAACTCGGCGGTGCCCGGATAGTTCGTGTTGCTGATGATCAGATGATCGCCGCTGCTCAGAAACTGCAACAACACCGCCGTCGTTGCCGCCATACCGGATGCGAAAGCAATGCTGGCCTCGGCCTGTTCCAGTGTCGAGAGTTTTTCCTCAAGCTGGGTAATCGTCGGGTTGGACCAGCGCGTGTAGATGTAGGGCGAATCGGCGTCGAGGTTGTTGGCCGAGAAGCTCACCTCTTCGTCGATCAGGAACGAACTCGACATGACCAGGTCCGGAGCGGAAGCGCCGGTACCCGAGTGCTTGTCTTCGCCCGCGTGTATTGCACGGGTGCTGATGCCTTTGTCTCGAATGCGTTTGCTCATGTTCCTGCGACCCCCTGAACCAGATGCCCTGCGGGATTACACACGACGAATATTTCTGCCGGATCCGGCATCTGCCCGGGCGGTCCGGAAACGGTTTTCGAACGCCCGCATTCCGCTTACGCCAGGTTGAAGACAAATACCGCGGCAACCGCGAGTGGCGCGATAACGCGGACCAACAATAACCAGAGCCTGAACACGGCGCCGTCAGCCAGACCGATCTCGTCGAGGCAGGTGTCCTTCGTCAGCCACCAGCCGGCGAACAGCGCGTAGAGCATGCCACCCAAGGGCATCAGGATGTTCGATACCAGGTAGTCGATCAGGTCGAACGGCGTCTTGCCGGCAAATACGGCGAACTGGCCCAGCGGATAGGTGGTTTCCCAGGTGCTGAAAGAAAACACGGTGATCAAACCCACGAGGAAGGTACCGCTGCCGATCAGCACGGCTGCTGCCGTTCGTGATACCCCTCGAATTTCATAGACGCGCGCCGTCATCGACTCCAGCATGGAAATCGACGACGTCAGCGCGGCAAAAATAATCATGGCAAAGAACGCGGAGCCGATCAGGGCGCCGCCCGGCATCTGCGCAAACGCCGTGGACAAGGTCACGAAGATCAGGCCCGGGCCCTCGCCCGGATCGAGATTGTTTGCAAACACGATCGGGAAGATGGCGAGGCCCGCCAGCAGCGCAACGAACGTGTCGCCCAGCGCTACGATGATCGCCGATCGAAACAGGTTCACCTCTTTCGGCAAATACGCCGAGTAGGTAAGCACGGCTCCGACACCGACATTCACCGAGAAGAACGCCTGACCGACCGCGGCAAGCACGACGACCGGCGTCAGTTTGCTGACGTCTGCCGTGAACAGGAAATCGACGGCCGCCTGAAAATCGCCGACGAAGGCCGAGTTGATGACCAGCGCGACCAGCGTGATCAAGAGCGCCGGCATCAGAACCTTGACCAGCCTCTCGAGACCGATGCGCACACCACGAGAGACGACGAAGACGGTAGCCGCGGTAAACAGGAAGTGCCAGAAAATCATCTGTCCCGGCTCATGCAGGAAGTTGCCGAAATTGGCGCCAACCTCGGCAGGCGATAGTCCGCTCATCGAGCCACTCGCGGTCTTGACCAGATAGGCGGCCGTCCAGCCGGCGATCACGCTGTAAAAACTTAAGACCAGGAACAGCGCGAACAGGCCCATCCAGCCCACGAACGACCATTTCCGACTCGCGCCGTGCTCCAGCGCCAGCGTCTGCATCGCGGCTGGCGCGCTTCTGCGGGCGCGCCGGCCGATAATCATTTCCGCGAGCATGATAGGCGTAGCCACCAGCAGGATCGCGATAACGTAAACCAGGACGAACGCGCTGCCGCCGCTGCTTCCCAGGGTGTAGGGGAATTTCCAGATGTTGCCGAGCCCGACGGCGGCGCCGATGGAGGCGAGAATAAAGGCCAGGCGACCGGACCAGCTTTCATTGTTCTTGGGCGTCACAGGCAGTGCTCTTCCATCGCGGGGACAGCACTACTATAACCCTGCTTCGACGAAAGGTGACACTCTGCATGTCCCGACCGGGACCAATCGGACATGCTGTTTTTCTTTGGCAGCAGCATGATGCCCGCCACAGCGAGAAAAGCGGAATGCCACCGTTGCAGCGAATATCGACGTAATTGCGCGGCGATTCGTGGCGCAAAGTGCAATAATGCGGGTCCCGGCTGCCGCCCAATGCGGCTGTCACCGGCATCCACGCGATCGGCGAGCGCAACCGAATAACCGCAATCTCGATTGCAGAGAGCCGACCCGGACAACAGTAGAAAGCCGATCCCACGCGACGGCCAAGAGGGGAAAACACAATGCGAGTCTTTTTGAAACTGCTTGGCGGTCTGTTCGTCGTGCTGCTACTGGCGGCCGGTGGCGCGTCGATGTGGTTCTGGTTCACGCCGGTGGGTGTGAACAACTACATCAACAAGGTAACGGTGCAACTGGCGATCGATTCGCCCGAGCTCCTCACCTCGCTCGGCATGATCGACAATACGCCGCTGGATTTCCACAGCGGCAAGCTTGCCGACTACACCAAAGCGCAGGACGCGAAGACGCTCGATAAGCTGAGAAGCGCACGCGCCGGTCTGGACAAGTACGGGCCAGACGGTCTCGAAGGACAGGAGCTTCTCAGCTGGCGCATCGCCGCCTGGTTTTTCGAAGACCTTATACGACAGGCGGAGATCGACTACGGCGGATACCGCGTCGTGCAGAACTCGGGCGTTACCGTCAATCTGCCGCAGTTCCTGACGGACTCGCACGTCATCAAGAACGAGAAGAGCGTGCATCGCTATATTTCGCGCCTGAACGAATTCGGCCGCGTACTTGCCGAAACGAAAGTGCGTGTCGTGGACGATCGCGCGCACGGCGTTGTGCCGCCGGACTTCGTCATCGAGAAATCCCTGGTCGGCATGCGCGCCTTCATCGAGGGAGGCGCGGCGGAGAATCCGCTGGTCACGACGCTTTCGGAAAAACTGGACGAGATTGACAAGCTCGATGCCGGGAAGAAAGCGGACCTGCTCGCCGAGGCGACGAAAGCCGTGGAGATCCAGGTGATTCCCGGCTACCAGGCAATGATCGCGCTCTACGAAGAGTTGCTCGGCGACACCGACCACGATGCCGGAATCTGGCGTATTCCCGGCGGCGACAAGATCTACGAAGTGGCCCTGCGATCAAACACGACGACTGACATGAGCGCCGACGAAATTCACGACGTCGGGCTTGCCGAAGTGGCTCGCATCGAGCAGGAGGCGGACGACATCCTGGTTGCGCAGGGCTATTCCGACGGTACCGTCACCGAGCGTATCAAGGCACTGATGCAGGCCCCGGAACAGAACTTCCCGAACGACGACGATGGCCGCCAGCAGATGCTCGATTACCTCGTCGAGCTCAACGAGGACGTAATGTCGAGAGCCGGCGACTACTTCATTACCCTGCCGGATCAGCCGCTCGAAATCGTCCGGGTGCCGGAATACTCGCAGGACTCTGCACCGGGGGGCTACTACAACTCGCCGGCGCTGGACGGTTCGCGCCCCGGGCGTTTCTACATCAACCTCAAGAACACCACCGACAATCCGCGCTGGACGCTGCCGACGCTGCTGTATCACGAAGCCGCGCCGGGCCATCACTTCCAGCTTTCATTGTCGCAGAAGATCGAGAACGTACCGATGTTACGCAAGCTGTCGCCGTTCAGCGCATACACTGAAGGCTGGGCGTTGTACGCCGAGCGCATGGCGAAGACAGACATGGACATGTACGCAGACGACCCGCTCGGCGATCTTGGCCGGCTGCAGGCAGAAATGTTTCGCGCCGTGCGACTCGTTGTCGACACCGGCATGCACGCGAAGAAGTGGTCGCGCGAACAGGCCATCACCTACATGATCGAGAAGACCGGGAATACCGAAGACGAAGTCACGCGGGAGATCGAGCGCTATGTCGTCTGGCCGGGCCAGGCGACGGCTTACAAGACCGGGCAGATTGCCATTCTCGACATGCGCGAGCGTGCGGAAAGCGTGCTGGGCGAACGGTTCGACCTGCGTGATTTCCACGAACTCATCCTGATGAACGGTGCGATGCCGCTCGGCATTCTCGACGAGACGGTCGACGAGTGGATTGAGCGGAAGATCCCCGCTGAACCGATTGCTCACGCCGGTATCGGGAATTTCCCGTTGTGAAGGAAGTCCTTTCGCCTGAACGAGTACAGTGCGTCACCAAAACGAAAACTCACGCCGTCCTCGCGCGTTTCGGCAAGTCCATGCCGGGGATTTCGGTGCTTTCGGGAACGAAGGGCTTCCGGCACGAACAGGGCGACGTTGACCGCGTCCCTGTCCGTTCGCGCCGAGTAGTAGTTGATCGCGGCGATGCCGCGCTCGCGCAGTTCCGTTCCCAGTAGCTGACACGGCAGGTAGTTCGACTTGTGTCGCAGGACTGCCTTGTACCTGGTGAAGGGTGCCTGTGTGAGATCGATCCCCTGGCCGGTCTGGTAGGCGGCCCCGAAGACGGTGAACTGGCTGATGACGCGATCGCTAAACGGCGTCTCCATCCCTTCCAGGAACACGAGTCGGTAGTAGGCGGCTTCGGCGAACAGCGCCGTGTCGCTCAGCGCGCCATAGAAAAGGCTCGGTTCAAACCGCCGCCCGAAGCGGGAGCCCCATTTGAGCGGCGGGTATCGCCAGGGCGTCTGTAGCAAATAGTCCAGGCGCTGCAAGCGTGCATGAAAGGCCGCATTCGGTTTCGATTCCTCGAGCAGGCCCTCGAGTACCTCGTGCTCCTCGAACGTATCGACCAGCGCCACCGTGACCTTCTGTTCCTGGTTCTCAACGATGCGCAGCAGCGTTCCCGCAATCACCCTCGGTTTGGTATGGCCAAGTACTCGGCGCCAGAAGCCGGCGTCATACTTTGCCACGTATTGCGTCCAGGTATTCGCTCACGGTGACCAGCCCGGCGACCGATTGCAGCTGTTGCTCCGGAATGCCGCCGGTGTGGCGATTCGGTGTGGCAAGCCATTCGCGAATCTGATCCTGGTTGTCGTCCACCATCACCGCCAGCGCGCGATAACACCGAATCAGTATTTTCGCCAACTCCCCGGACTTGCTGTCCGGGTCCACGCCGCTGCGCGAGATACTGGAACGATCGCGTCCGACGACCCGGGCGAGCTCGGTGCGGGACAGGCCCATGCGCTCCGAGGCCCGCAATAGCGCGGTCCCCAGGACGCGGCTTGGGTCCGGCTGGATATTTCGTCTTACAGTAGCCATGCAGACAGTATAAGACAGAATCCGTTGTCGTGCAAATGCACGAATTGACTTCTTTTCGTGTATTTGTTCAAAGCCTTCCGGATACCCGTCCCGCATCGAATCGAGGCGCCCTGTTGGCAGTTCGGGATGGAGGCGTTCTCGTATCCGCCCGGCTACAACCAGCTCGAGATCTCGTCCAGCGACTTCTTTTTACCGCCATGGACCGGAACCTCGCAGCCGGGTTTCGGGTAACCGACGACCAGCAAAATCGTCGGCCGCTCCAGTGACGGGCGGCCACAGATCTTGTTGAGAAACTTCATCGGGTTGGGCGTGTGTGTCAGCGTTGCCAGTCCCGCATGATGCAATGCGGCAATCAGGAACCCCGATGCGATGCCCACGGACTCCGGGTAATAGTAGTGGCTGTAACGGGTACCGTCCGGGTTGAGCCCGTATTTCTGCGCGAATATCGCAATCAGGACCGGGGCTTCTTCGAGAAACGGCTTGTTCGAATCCGTCCCGAGCGGCGCCAGGGCATCGAGCCACTCTTTCGGCGCACGATGCGTGTAGAACTCGCGCTCCTCCGCCTCGGCCGCCTCGCGAATCTGCTTCTTGCAGGCCGCGTCGGTGATGACGGCGAAATGCCAGGGCTGCTGGTTGGCGCCGGACGGCGCGGTGCCGGCCGCAAGCAGGCAGTGCTCGATGATTTCTTTCGGAATCGGCCTGTTGTCGAAATCCCGTACCGTTCGTCGGCGGGCGATGTCCGCATAGAACCACCGGGCTCGCTCACGCATTTCCTCGACGGGATACTCCCGATACGCGGGTAGCGGCTCGAGTTCGTTTGCAGGAGACTGTTTCTTTTCGTTCATGATTTCGTCCTGAATACCGGCCGCCGGACGCATCAGATCAACGACGCGACAACTTGCGACGCGCCCCGCGGTTCGGGTTTGCCCGCTTCAATCCCCTCACCGCAGGGGCATTTTTTCGACCGCCTATTCGTCGACGACGGCGACGGCGACCTCCTTGTCCGGCGTGGCTTCGACAGCGGCCTGGCCATTGCCATCGTTGCCATCGCCCATCAGCGTGGTCGCCGCGACGACGCCGAGAATCGCGCCGCCGAAGCCTCCGGCGGCGGCGGCCAGAAGGGTCCTGCCTGGTGGTGGTGTGCTTGCATCGGCCATGGTTGGCTCCTTGTTTTGGTTTAGGACGGTCCTCGCGACAGTCTAGATAAGGAAATTCGGATCCGCCAGCCAGTCACGTCAATTGCGACTGTCCGGGCGATTTGTTATCAAGGGCCAACGACAGTCCGAGCTCAGTCCGCGTCCACCATGTCCTCACCCAACGTCACGATGCTGCTGCGCGACTGGCTCTCCGGAGACAAGGCGGCGCTCGCCGATCTCACGCCGTTGATCTACGACGACCTGCATAGGATCGCCGCGCGCCACCTGCGCGGCGAGCGCCGCGGACACACGCTGCAGGCAACGGCACTCGTCAACGAAGCCTTCGTCCGACTTTCCGAGGCAGGAACACCGTTCAAGGATCGCGCCCACTTCTTCGCGCTTGCCGCGCGTACGATGCGACGTATTCTCGTTGATTATGGTCGAGCCCGGCAAAGCCAAAAACGCGGCGTCGGTATTTCACCGCTGACGCTCGATGAAGAGCGTGTCGCTGCCACGACGGCGACGGACATCGTCGAGCTGGACGAGGCGCTGGAAGCGCTGGCGAAGATCGACGAACGAAAAAGCGACATTCTGATGCTGCACTACTTTGGCGGCATGACCTACGACGAGACGGCTGCGGCGCTGGACATCTCCGCGGCCACGGTGGATCGCGACCTGCGACTGGCGAAAGCATGGCTGGCGCAGGAGCTTCGCAATGACTGAGCCGGGTCCGGACAACTGGCCGCGCATAGAGGCCTTGTTCGCTGCAGCCAGCCGCCTGGATGCCGGCGGCCGCGCTCGCTATCTGCAAACGGAGTGCCCCGACGATCCCGGGCTCCGCGACTACGTTTTGTCACTGCTCGCCGCCGATCCTGCCATCGACGCCACGGTTCAGCACACCATCGCCGAGACGATCAGCCGGGCTTTCACAGCCACAGAAACCGACTCGATGAAGGGCGAGACGATCGGGCCCTACCGTGTCGAGCGATTGCTCGGTACCGGCGGCATGGGTGTGGTCTACCTGGCCGTGCGTGCCGACCAGCAGTTCGACCAGCAGGTCGCGATCAAGCTCGGCCGTCACCGCCTCCTCGACCCGCAGACCGAATCGCGCCTGCGCAAGGAACGGCAGATTCTTGCCGACCTCGATCACCCCTGCATCGCACGCCTTTTTGACGGCGGCACGACCGGCCACGGCGTCCCCTACCTGGTCATGGAATACATCGACGGGGTTCGGATCGACACCTACTGCGACCTGAATCGCCTGACTGTCCCGCAGCGGCTTCGCCTGTTCCAGGAAATTTGCGGTGCCGTCCACTACGCCCACCAGAATCTCATCATTCACCGCGACATCAAGGCGGCCAATATCCTTGTCACCGCGGACGGCACGCCGAAGTTGCTCGACTTCGGAATCGCCAAGCTGATCAGTCCCGAAGGTCGCGAGCTTGACAATCTCACTCGCGAAGGCGCCGCCATAATGACCCCGGCCAACGCCGCCCCGGAACAGCTGCTTGGCCGGCCGGTAACGACGGCAACCGATGTCTACGGGCTCGGCCTGCTCCTGTACAGGCTGCTCTGCGGCCTTCCCGCTTTCGAAGTCGAGGCGCAGTCACCCCGCGAATTTGCGCTGATGGTCTGCGAGCAGGCTCCCGTCCGGCCGAGCCAGCGATTGCAGCAGGCAGCCGCCGCATCGGCCATCGCCAGCGATCGCAGTACCACGCGCGATCGCCTGCAGCGTACCTTGTCTGGCGACCTGGACACGATTGTATTGAGCGCATTGCGCAAGGACCCGGCGAGACGCTACCGTTCGGCCGCCGCGCTCGCCCACGACATCGATCTGCACCTGCGTTCGATGCCGATCGTCGCGCGCGCGGATTCCTGGCGCTATCGCACGGGAAAATTCCTGCGCCGCCATGTCGCGGCCGTGACAGCCTCGGTGCTGGGCCTCGCAATACTTGCTGCATTCACGGTACTGCTGTTGATCCAGAACCGGGTCGTCATCAAGGAGCGTGACACCGCCAGGGAGGTGTCGCAGTTTCTCGAAGACATCTTCATGGCACAGGACCCTGCACAGGCCCGCGGCACCAGTGTTACCGCCGAGGAACTGCTGGCGACCGGTGCTGATCGGATTCGCAGCGACCTCAGGGACCGGCCGGAGATTCAGGCGACGCTGATGGCGACGATCGGCCGGGTCTACTTTGGACTCGGACTGTACGATGCGTCCGCCCGGATGCTGGAACAGGCCCTGCAGCTGCGCCTGCTGTCGCTCGGTAAATCGCATCCGGACGTTGCGGCCGTGCAGAACGACCTGGCCGAATCGCTCATCCGTCTTCCCGACTACCCGCGGGCGGAGGCATTGCTCAACGAGGCCCTTGCCATCAATCGGCGTCACGCAGGCGACCAGTCGCCCAGCGTCGCAAAGAACCTGTTCAACATGGCGGAGCTGCACCTGAAGAAGAGCGAACATGAAGCGGCAGAGGTTTTCGCCAATGCCAGCGTCGACATCTATTCGCGGTACACGGACAGCCACAGCATCGAACTGGCGGAAGCCAAGAACATGCTGGCGCGCATACTGCAGGTGCGCGGGGACCTGCAGCGAACCGAAACGCTGTTGCTCGAGGCGATCGACATCGTCTCCGCCGCCGAAGGTCCTGATCACCCGCTGATGGCTTACTACCTGCAGAATCTCGGTGTGTTGCAGCGGTCGAAAGGCGATCTCGACGCGGCCGAAGCGACGCTGAAACTCGCCGTCGACGTGACCCGGCGTGTACTCGGCGAGAATCACCACCTGCTCGCGGCGACGCTGGTCAACCAGGGGACACTGCTGCATGCAAAAGGCGATCTCGTTAATGCCGAAATCGTGCTGCGCGATGCGCTGGAGCTGCACAGAAAGACACGCGGCGACGATCACCCGATGGTCGGTTACGACATGACCGTGCTCGGCATGCTGCTGCACGACAAGTCGGACCTTGCCGCCGCCGAGATGCTGCTGCGAGGCGCTTTATCGGTCTATGACGAGTCGCTTGACGACAATCACCAGTACACGGCGTCGGCCCTGACGGCACTCGGCGCCGTACTCAACTCGCAGGGCAAACTGGCGGAGGCGAGAACCACGCTCGAGCGGGCGATGGCGATTCGTGCAAACGACTACGCGCCCGAGCACGAGTTGTACGCGGCAACCCAGGCAGAATACGCCGACACGCTGACGCGGCTCGGACTTTTTGACGAAGCCGAACCGCTGTTGCGCCGGAGCCTCGAGTCGCTCAGGGACCGGCCCGGTCGCGGCCAACGACGCGCGAACGAGGCATTCGAACGCCTGCAGCGTTTGTCGGCGGAAACAGCGCACGCAGATACATCGGCCACACCCTGATCGACGCCGGGCATTTGCGGGGATCCGCATCCATGAACCGCGGTGATTTCGAGCGCCCCGGTGGGTCCTGCCTCAGAGATACGTTCCAAGGTAGGCGACGCCGGCGCGTTTCGCCTCCTCGAGCATCGATGACGTAATCCCGCCATGTTCGACCAGCGACATCGTAAACATCAGGTCCGTGATTTCGATGAAGTAGTAGAAGGCGTTGCGCATTTCATCCGTGTCCGGAATATCGAAGTACCGGGAGAACGAACGGTGCATCGCATCGGCGACGTCCCGGTCATTGATACGGTCCGCCTGCTTGACCTCTGGCGGGGTCATTCCACTGATGAAGATCTGGCGCGCCGGCGGACTCTTTTTATAGATACCTGCACCAATATCCACCATGTGCGCGGCAAGCTGCTCCGGGGTTTTTCGCTTGCCGGCGGGCACCGGCTTTTCATGCGCGCGGGTGAATTCCTCGTTAAGCGCGTAGGCAAGCGCGGAGAAGATGTCGAAGCGATTGGCGAAGAAATGGTACGCCGAGCCCTCGGGCACGTCTGCGCGTTGTGCAATATCCCGAAACGAAATGTCCTCGATCGCCTTCTCGCACAGCAGCTCGTATGTCGCATCCAGCAGGGCCTTGCGGCGTTTCCGTCCAGGCGCCCGGGTCGATGCCGGCTCCTGTTTGCGAAGGCCTATCTTCTGGCGATTAGACATGCGAACCCTGGTCGAGTGAGGGCTGTTGCTGCGTCACGCAGTGGATTCCGCCGCCGCCCAGCGCGAGACTGTGAATGGGCACCTGCACGATCTCACGATCCGGATAGAGGTAACGGTATTTCTCGACCGCGCTGCCATCCCGATCATAGCCATAAGCCGGGACAATAACCGCGTCGTTTGCGAGGTAGGAATTGATGTAGGAGCTGCAGCCGCCATTCCAGATTCCTTCGTGATAGATCCCCTCGTCGATGAAGTCGAGTTCCAGCCTGCGGCCCCTGGCATCTTTTTGCCCGGACAATGCGCGGACATTTTCGATGCCGACGGAATAATGCGGATCGGTCTTGTCGGGATTTACCTCGACCAGCACGCGGCCCGGTTCGACGAAAGCGGCGATGCCGTCGACATGCCCGTCGGTTTCCGTCTCGGCAACGTCGCCCGGTATCCAGATCACTTTTTCAGCGCCCAGCGTGCGGCAGAGTTCCTGTTCGATCTCCTTGCGCGTCCGTTTCGGATTGCGATTCTTGTTCAGCAGACAGGACTCGGTCGTAATGACGGTGCCTTCGCCATCGACAGTAATGCCACCTCCCTCTGCAACC
Source organism: uncultured Gammaproteobacteria bacterium (assembly GCA_963701335.1). Taxonomy (GTDB): domain Bacteria; phylum Pseudomonadota; class Gammaproteobacteria; order Steroidobacterales; family Woeseiaceae; genus UBA1847. Next base: position 108,834 of record CAVOZR010000004.1, on the reverse strand, counting down.
AGCCAGCTGCCGAAGCGCCTGGCCCCGGCGAGGCGCAGGATACGCTCCGCCATCCTGGCGTCCTGATCGTAGGGGCTGTATTTCTCTCCCCATGCGTTGAACACCCAGTCGGAACCCGCGAGACCGTCACCGCTAACCAGGAAATTCGGCCCCGAGTCGCGCGCCCAGGAGTCGTCGATCTTCATTTTGACGATCTCGACTTCACCGTCTAAAAAGCTGCTCGCCTCGTCCAGCCTGTCCGGTGGCACCAGCATCCTGACAGGCTCAAATTTCGAAATTGCCAACGCGACGTTCACGTAGTCGCGCTGTGTCGCCTCGGTATCCGCCCACAGACCCGCACGGCATGGCCAGGCCATCCAGCAGCAGCTGTGCGGTGCCCATTCCGCCGGCATGTAATAGCCGAGATCCCTCGGGTCTTCGTCCCTTCGATGGTTGCTCATCTCGATTGTTTCCTCATTTTGTCCGCGAACACGAACAGGCTGACTGCCAGAACGAACAGTGCAATCGCAAACAGAAAGACATCGGTATAGTTGCCGCCAACGACGATCACCGCGGCGATGCCCGGTCCCATGGCGCTGCCGAACGTCGAAAGCGATGACCCGGCCGCAATCGCACTGCCCTTGCGGTCGATAGCGGCGAGCAGTGACTGGATGAACGGCAGGCAGAACGCCCATGAGAATCCCATGAAGCAGCTGCCGAGCAGGTACCAGCCGTAGCTCTCTGCGTTGATGAGAATTGCCAGCCCCGCCACGCCGACGCCAATCCCGAACAGCAACGGCGACAAGGTGCCGAAGCGCCCGCCGAACAGCACGATTGAGAAAGCGCCCGGTATGCCGATCAGCGAGGCAATCAAGAGCGATACGCCGATCTGGTGGTCTGAAATGGCCAGCGATACGCCGAAGCGTTCCACGAATGCGAACTGCGCATTGTTGGCCGCCTCGAAGACGGTGAAGCCGATCACGGCCAGTATGGCGGATAATTTGAGCAAGACCGCGAACTCCGATTCGCCGCGTTCCTGGTCCTGCTGCACGGCGACCTCTGACGGCAGGAAGCGAACCAGCGATAGCGCGAGACCGTCCGCTACGGCGAACAACAGGAACAGTCCCCGTGCACCGAGCTCATCGGCGAATACCGGGACCACGTAGAGCCCCAGTCCACTGACGGTGAACTGCAGCGTCACGAACAGGCCGAAGCCCCTTTCGTAATCGTCCAGTCGGGCGAACGCGGCGACGCTGGCAACGTAGGCGGCGCCGAGCATGAGTCCGGCCGCGATTCGGGCGGCAAAGAAGTACAGTGAGTCGCCCGCCGTAAAGGCGGAGGCAACATCGGCAAGCACCGCCAGGCCAAGCGCGAAGGTGGACAAACGGCGAAGATCGACGTGATGCAGTCGCAGCGCAAGAATAAGTCCCACGGTCGCTCCGGCAAGAAAATTCGCCGATGCCGAAAGCCCGGCGGAGGAATCCGACATGGCCGCGTTGTCGACGAGCACGCCAACCATCGCCGGCAGGACCAGCAGCGGCATCAGCGACACCGTGCCGATAATCGAGAACGCCAGGAAGGACCGGAAATTTCCGGTCTTCAAGACTTGCGTCCGACCGTCGTGTGGCCGTCGAGCGTTTCCAATGGGTAATAGAGGTCGGGTCGCCTGTCCCTGAAAACGCCCCACTCGCGTCGGTAGGCGGCGATCTCGTCAAGATCGAATGCGTGCAGCAGAACCTGCTGCGACTGCCGGTCTGCCTCGCAAACCTTCCGGCCGGTGTGATCGGCAATAAAAGAGGACCCGTAGAACTCCAGGCTCAGTTCGCCGTCTGCCTCCTTGCCGATCCGATTGGATGCGATTACCGGCACGATATTCGCGGCGGCATGGCCTCTCATCGTCATCTGCCAGTGGTCCTTGCTGTCGAAGTCCGGTTTATCCAGCTCGCTGCCGATTGCGGTTGGATAGAGCAACATCTCCGCACCCAGCAGCGTCATCACCCTTGCCGCTTCCGGAAACCATTGATCCCAGCAGATCGCGACGCCAATACGACCGAAGCGCGTATCGGAGACCCGAAAGCCGGTGTCGCCGGGCGAGAAATAGTACTTCTCTTCGTACAGGGGAAAATCGGGGATGTGGCTCTTGCGGTAGTGATTAATGATCGAGCCGTCGGCATCGATGATGACCACCGCGTTGTAGTACGCGAGACCGGCACGTTCGAAGAACGAGAAGGGCAGTACGACGCCCAGCTCTTTTGCCAGCCCCTGCATTCGTTCGATCGTCGGATGAGCGTCGATTTCCCGGGCCAGGTCGAAATGCTCGGCCTTCTTGGAGATACAGAAATACGGGGTCTCCAGCAGCTCCTGCAGAAGTACCACGTTGGCGCCCCCGCTTGCCGCCTCCCTGACCAGCTGTTCCGCCCTGGCCACGTTGGCTGCCATATCCCAGGTACAGGCCATCTGCGTTGCCGCAACGGTCACTTCCATATCGCTTCTCCATCCGACGCGCATGCGCGATGCTCTTAGTCAAGTTACCTCGAATAAGGGATTACGTCAATATCTGCGAGGTCAGGCACGCTTGCTGCCGCTCAGCAAGGACACCGGGGGACCAAAAAAAGCCCCGCTCGAGGCGGGGCTTTGGTCTGGCTTTGTACTGCAGTCGCTCAATCGTCCGTGTCGCTATCGGCATTACGGCGTTCGGCGCGCTGTGCTTTCATCATCGCCTTGAGCTCGGCAGCGTTTAACTCCCCGTTGCCGTCCGCGTCGGCCGCAGCGAACGCATTGCTGTCAGGGCTGAAGCGTTTGCCTTGCAGTTCGTCGAAGGTAACGCCGCCGCTACCGTCCTGGTCGAGGCGTTCCAGCGCCTTTTCCGGGTTCATTTTTCCGCGACGATCGCCCTTGCGATGCTTGTCACTATCGCCCCGAGACGGTCGCCGCATCTCGTCCTCAGTGAGGACGCCGTCAGCATTCTTGTCCATCAGTGCAAAACGCTCTGCGACTCGCGCCTGGTGGGCTGCCTCGAATTCGGCAAAGGTAACCTGGCCATCGGCGTCAGCATCGGCCTTCGTCATGTGCTCGCCCGCATAAGCTGCGGTCACGCCCAGTGCAGCAATGGCTGCAACGACTAACTTGGTCTTCATGTGGTTCTCCTGTGTTAAACAAGGTGTTCAGTAACTAGGACGGAATACTGCCAGAAAGGTTTTTCCGAAAACCTTAAGATTGCTCAAGCCGCGCCATGGATCCGGCCCGTTTAAGAATTCTTAAGATTCAAGGCAGGATCGCAGCCACTGCAAGCAGGAATACGCCCACATGCTTGTATAAGATGTGCCCATGGAAACCGCAGCAAAGATCCTTATTGTCGACGACGATCATGCACTGACCGATATGCTCACTGAGCTGCTGCAGACGGAGGGTCTCGACTGCACTGTCGCTCACAGCGGCAACGACGCCCTGCGCCTGGAGAACGAACAGAATCCCGACCTGGTGATCCTCGACGTCATGATGCCCGGTGACGACGGCATCAGTACCCTGCGGAAATTGCGGGAGACCTCCAAAGTCCCGGTTCTGATGCTCACCGCAATGGGCGAAGACGACGACCGCATTCTCGGACTCGAGGCAGGCGCAGACGACTACCTCGCCAAACCGTTTGTCGCGCGGGAGCTCGTACTTCGAATCCGGGCAATCCTGCGGCGCGCCGTGCAGCCCTCGCGTGCAGGCACGGATACGCCAGTCGTCGCCGGTCCGCTGACCATAGAGGCGAGCAAGGAACGGGCTCAACTCAATGGTGAGACGCTGTCGCTCACTGGCGCCGAGTTGCGCATCCTCGAGACGCTTGCCGCGTCCGCAGGCCGGGTCGTCAGTCGCGAGAAGCTGACCGAGATCGCCCTGGGACGCGAGCTGTCTCCGTACGACCGCGCACTCGACACGCACGTCAGCCATCTGCGCCGCAAACTGGGCGGCGAGAAGCCGGGCATTCCGATCGGGATTCGAAGTGTGCGCGGTGCCGGCTATCGCCTGGTGATTGGCTAGGATCCCGCGTGTCTCGCCTATTCCTGAAACTGTTTGCCGCCTTCTGGCTGACCACGATCGTGATTCTCGCGGTTACGGTTTTCGTCAGCTTTCGGATCGCACAGGAACAATCCGAAGAAAGCTTCGTCGATCCCCGGGAAATCGATGCCGAGCTGCAGGCCATCCTGCAATCCGCAGGCGTCGAGGGGCTTCGAGAGTATGTCGCGGATGCCAGGAATTTTGCGCCGGGCCGGACCGTCTACCTGGTCAACGAATACGGCAAGGACCTGCTCGATCGACAGCTTCCGGAACGGGTACGAAACCGCGCGCGCCGTATCTGGTCGTCGATCAGGGAACGCGGCAGTGACCGCCGCGGCGAAAAGCACTGGCCGCGAAACCTGCGACAGTCGCTGCTCGAACCGCCGGGCGGAGACATGCTGCTGGCCATGCCGGGTCCTGCGCCTCCGCCGCGATTCGGGGTCTTCTCCTCGGGCACTGGTGGATGGACCGTACTCGCGCTGGCCGCCGCGATCAGCCTGTTCAGTTTCTGGCTGTTGAGCCGCTCGCTGACGCGCCCCGTCGCACAGATTTCCGAAACCGCCACGCGGCTCGCGACGGGCGACATGGCCGCAAGAGTCGGCTCCAGCGCCTATTCGGGCGATGAGATCGGCCGGTTTGCGATGCAGTTTGATCGTATGGCCGAAGAGCTGGACGCGCAGTCAAGGATGCGCCGCGAGATGTTCCGCAATATCGCCCATGAGCTTCGCGCGCCGCTGACTCGCTTGCAGATCGCGACCGAGCTGCTCGAGCGCAAGCCCGAACGGGCGACGGAGAATCTCGAGCGCATACGCTACGAGATCGAACGCGTCGAAACCCTTGCGTCCCAGGTATTGTCTCTGGCGCGCGCGGAGCAGGTTCTGGACCCCAATGACGTGACGTCCCTGACCGGCGTCGCTAAACAAATCGCCAAAGACGCAGAGTTTGAAGCCAGTTCGCGCAAGGTACGGCTGCGTTACGACGCGCCTGATGAGGTTCTTCAGGTTCGGGGCAGCCCGGATGCCATCGCCAGCGCGATCGAGAATGTCGTCCGCAATGCGATTCAGAAGACGCCTCCCGGCGGGGAGGTCGCCCTGACCATAGCGGGAGGCACGCCGCGCACGGTAACGATCAGCGATACGGGACCCGGCGTTCCCGATGCGGTGCTCGAAAGAATCTTCGAGCCCTTCTACCGGATCGACACCAACGTACCCGGTGCCGGAATCGGCCTGGCCATTGCCCAGCGTGTGCTGCACCAGGTTGGCGGTGAGATAAAGGCGATGAACCGACCCGGCGGAGGCCTCGAAGTAACGATGCGCTTACCGCAACGGACAGATCAGTGATCAACCCGGAAAGGCAGGCGACTTTGACTTGCCCGTCGCAGATTTTTCCGTGCAAGATTTTTCCGTGCAATAGCGGCCACCCGGCGGTTAAGGCTCCCGTGAGCTGGCCGGGCCTATCGCGACATAGCGATGCGAACCGACCTGAACTTCCCCGCGCCGCCGGAATTGCTGCTCGAATCCGGCAGCCGCAAAATCGCGCTCGAACTGCGTCGATCGGACGAGCACGATCGTGCCCGCGTATTTCTCCAGGTAATCGCTGGCCTCCTCGGGCCCTTCCAGCAGATCGACAGCCGTGCCGGTGTAATAGCTGAATCCGCCCCGGCGAGCCACGCCCGCCGCGTCCACCATGCCGAACCTGGTTTCGCCGCCGATCTCGGCACTAATCCATCGACTTTGTGGCTCGTAGGTCTTTGCCGGGGCGAAAGCGGGAAATACCAGCGCCAGAACGACAACATAGATCGCGACATGTGTGCCGCCGATGCCGAGCAATGCCGCTCCCTTGCCGCCAAATTTCCACGATGCACCGATCGCCAGCGCGGAGACGATCAGGACGGTGCCGAGTGCTTGCAAGGGCATGGCAATATTCTTCATGACCTCGAGTTCCTGGCTATCCAGCTGTCGGTCGGACACCAGGGATTGAAGATTCGGCGCCGCCCAAAGCAGGAACCCGCCCAACGCAACAAAACCCACAACCAAAGCGCAGGAGTACATGAATACAGCGCGGCACCCGATTGCAGCGGGTGCATCGTTCGGGGCCCCGCTGACTTCTGCCGACCATAGCCCCATCAGGATCGCCACCGCAGGGAATGCCGGTAGCAGGTACAGCTGACGCTTGGTCGCGGCCAGGGAGAGAAACGCCAGGAAGATCACGAACCAGAGCAATGCCAGCTGTACATGGCGGTCTCGCCACTTCCCGGAGCGGTATATCCACCATACCGCAGGCGGAAACAGCCAGGACCAGGGCGAGAAGTCCAGCCAGAAGTTTCGCAAATAGTAGTACCAGGGCTGGCCGTGCCCGCGATTCTCGCTGGTGAGGAAACGTTCGAAATTCTGCGCGTAAAACTCGCTGAACATGGTTCCCCAGCCCATGGCCTGGGCATTGTTGAGATACCAGGCGCCGTAAACCAGCAAGGCTATGAGCGATAGCGGCGCGAGTTCCAGAATTCGGCGCCAGTCTCGTTGCAGGCCCAGCCAGACAACAAGCACCAGTCCAGGCAACAGCAGACCGAGCGGTCCTTTCGACAGCATCGCCAATCCGAAGCAAACGAATGCCAGCATTCGCAGCAAAGGTTGGCCACTGCCGGTGGATCCCGCGGCATAACTGAACATGCCGGCGGCGATCGTAAGAGTGAACATGACATCGGGGCGGTAACTGTTACCCTCGTAGACGAACAGCAGGAACGTCAGCAGCGAAAAGCCGGCCCAGAAACCTGCCGTCTCACCAAACCATCTTCGGGCCATGCCGGCCGTCACGAGCACGGTCGCTATCGCGGCCAGCGCATTAGGCAGCCGCAAAGAAAAAGCAGACATGCCACCGAGGATGTGCGATGAAATCGTGCCTAGCCAGTAGATCATCGGCGGATAGTCGACCCAGATCTCGCCCATGCGCCGCGGCGACACCCAGTCGCCGCTGAGAAACATCGCGCGCGCAACCTCGGCGATGTCCGGCTCATCCGGATACCACACCTCGCGAAGACCGAGAAATGCGACGTAGACAACGATTCCCGTCAGCAGCAGAAACAGCGTTCTGTGTCGCGTCAGAAACGCAGCGACGCTAACCATGAACTTCCACTATTGCTTCGCTGACTGCAGCAGCCACGCGATCGACCTCGGCATCCGACATTTCAGGGTAGGCGGGCAGGTGCAGGACCTCTTTTTCCGCCCGCGCCGCATTCGGAAACGGCCTTTCGCCGTCGAACATGTGGCTGCAGTCCCGCATATAAAGGTGTTTGCTGTCGATGCCTCGTCTCAACATCGCTGCCGCCAACTCCGACAGTTTGCTGGCGAGCACCGTCACGAGCATGAAGTTGGAGTAATTACCGGCGTTCGTCGAAATCGGTTTTTGCATCGCGATCTTGCCGTCGAGCTGTCGAATCAGGCGCTCGGCATTGGCGGTACGCCGGCGGTTTCGTGCTTCGATCGTTTTCAGCTGCCGCAAACTGAGTCGCGCCTGGTAATTCGTGTAGCGCCCCATTTTTCCTTTCAGCGATACTTCGTCTCCCTGGTACCCTGATGCGAATCGATCCTCATCGCCGTGTGCGGATGAGGCGACGCGCAACGCCTGGTACACGCCCAGGTTGAAGAGCAACTTGTTGGTAACGGCGGCCTCGAAAGTGGTCTTGAAAAGCCTGCGTGCCAGCCACTTGAAGCCGTTGCGGGGCTCATCTGCCACGAGCTCACGAAGTCGTTTGCCGACTTCGGCATCGGACAATGTCACCATGCCGCCGCCCATGGTGTTGATGACCTTCGAGGTCTCAAAACTGAAACAGCCTGCGTCCCCGAACGAGCCTACTTTTCTTGAATTTACCGTCGCGCCGTAACAATGCGCGCAGTCTTCTATCAGCTTCGCGCCGTTCGCCGTACAGATTTCCGCGATTTCCTGTATCCGGCACGGCACACCGTAAAGATGCGTGGCGATGACGGCGGCTGTGTCCTTCCTGCACGCCTCCGAGAGTCGCTGTGGATCCATACCCAGCGTATCCATTTCGCAGTCAACAAACTTCAGGTCGTATCCCATGGATTTCACGATGAACGGCACCACCGGGTAACCGAAAGCCGAACAAATTACCTCACTACCCGGCTCCAGGCCCAGCGAGTCGAAGAGGAAGCGAAATCCCGCGCGCCCGGACGGGACTGTTACGGCGTCTTCGACGCCTATGTACTCGGCCACGGCCCGCTCGAATAGCGGAATATCACCGCCATCCCACAGATCGCCCCGAAGCAGGCTCGCGATGGCGGTGCGCCACGCACCCTGTGGTAATCGAATTCTTTGTCTGGGGATGGCCATTTCGGTCCTGCGAATAGGGTGTGTCAGTTCGGCGTCAGCGCTGGAAATCACATGACGCCTGCGCCAGGCGGCGGGAAATTTCAACAAAATTATGTCAGTGACCGAGTACTCATGTACAGCGGTACGCTTTGTTAGACGTCTGAAACACAAAAATCAGTCGAATATTTTTGCAATCCCCGCATTGACGGCTCCGGTGTCGATTAAACGGCACGAAGAACGGCGCCTGCTGCGACCCGGGAAGGCCTCGGCAGCTCACAGGACATGTTCGTGCGACCCCATCTTCTCTTGTTGACACGGCGCTTGTGACTGCTAGATTGGCCCGTCATGTCAAGTTCACGCCTCTTCGCGTACAGCCGATATCTTGCGTTCCTCCTGTTGGCCGTAATGTCGATCTACGCCTTGTATCGGTTGACGACAGGTGACTGGTCGGAAGTCAGCACTTTCTGGGCGAGTCATGGAGAGATTATTCCCATATTGATACTGATATCGGTTGTCGACGTAGTGCTCGAAGGCCTGTCCTGGGCATGGGTATATCATCGATTCCAGGTGCGCGTATTCGACCGGGTTGGCGCACTGGCTTTCCTGTCCGGACGGGCGGGCTTGCCGATGCCGGCGCAGCTCGGCAGGCTGATCCGGCCGGATGCCATGGTCAGGCACCGGCGCACAACGTTATTGCCTGCCCTGAAGGCCGAGGCCGTCGTATTCGGTCTGGACGCGATTTCGGTAGTCAGTTTGCTCGGTGGCCTGATCGTGTTTCAGCTGATGCCCGCCCTATCCCCGCTTGCCGTGCTCGCGTCAATTGCCGTGCTGATTTTCCTCGGTAACACCGTGACGCAGATGCTGACGAAGACCCGCCTGCACCTGCCGCTGGAGTTCTGGTGGACGTGGCCCACGTTCTTCATCATCCTGATCATGATGGGGGGATGGATTGCTCATGGACTGGCATTGCATGTCGTGGTGCGCGACCTGCCCGGGGACATGACACTGTGGGATTCGCTGTTTTTCGGACCGGGAACCGCCGTGCTCGGCGTTGCGACCGGCCTGCCCGGCGGGATAGGTGCGACCGAGGGACTCCTCGGCGCATCCCTCAAGGTGCGTAGCGTTCCGACCGAACACCTGGCGATTGCCGTCGCTGCTTTTCGGCTCATCACCTTCTGGATGTGGATCCCCATCGGCTGGATTGCGATCGCTATCCTGCGAAAACTCTCACCCGAAGAGCCATGTCCGCTGGCGGAGAATGCCCGATGAGCGAGAAGTACCCTTTCACACTCATCAAGGAGGAAATCGCGAAGCGCAAAGGTGCGGCGCTGGATTTCGCGGTAGGTACGTCTCCGTTCCCGTTGTCACCGGAGCTATCTGCGTGGCTTAGGGAAAACTCGGACCTCGGACTGGTACCCGGCAATCGTGACGATATAGCTGCCTTCGCGTCGGCGGCTTCGACCTACCTGGGCAATACGTACGGCCTGGACGTGTCGCCGGAGCATATTCTTCCGACCGCCGGCGGTCGGGCCGCGATGGGCATACTGGCGGCCTGCACCCTGACGCCGGCTGACACCGTCATCGTTACTGAACCCGGATATCCCGCGTTTGCCCGCCTGGCCGCACAGCGCGGCGCCAGCGTGATCGTGAGCCACCTCGATCCGCGCAACGACTTCGCACCGGATTTCAAGTATTCGCAGGAAAACGCCCGCGGCACGGTAAGCATGCTTGCGGTCAATTACCCCAACAACCCGAGCGGCAGCACCTTGTCACCGGCCGTGCTCGAAAAGCTGGCGGACATCGCAGCTCCCGGGATCACACTGTTTAATGACGCTACCTACGGGCCGCTCGTTTACAACGACAAGCCCCGCGCGCTGATGTCGGAAACATTTCCGGCGGCTGGCGGCTCGGACGTCGTAGAGCTGCATTCGTTCTCGAAGCTGTACCCGGTCGGCCCGCTGGCCGTGTCGTTTCTTGCCGGGTCGGCGGACCTGCTGGGCGCAATGACCACCTACAGCGAGTATGCCTGGTCGCCATTGAGCCGCCTGCAACTCGCCGTGACCGCGAGATGCCTGCAGGACCACGACCGAATCGATCGCTACCGGGAGTATCTTCCAGGGAAGCTGCAGGCGCTGAGTCTCGCGCTGCAGGACATCGGCTTCCGGCCATACCCGGCGAATTCCGGCACCTATTTAATCTGTGACGTGCCACAGTCGGTTGCCGGCACCGCCGTGTCGTCCGCGCAGGGCGCCGCAAAGTTGCTGATGGACAAGTTTGACATCGCCGTCGTGCCACTGGGCACGCAAGGTCACTCGTTCCTGCGGTTTTCAGCCTTATACCGCCCGCAGGATCTCGGGCGACTCGTAGACCTAAAGTCCAAACTTGAGATAGCCTGAGCGGCGTTTCACGCGGCGGAAAAGTCCACCGAGACAATTTCAGCCGAGCGTCGCGCAAGGACGGCGGTAACCTTCTCGAACACCTCGTCCACGCTTATGCCCTGCATGCACAGGTTGTTCCTGCACGTCGTCACCCGTTGATTGAACGCATTCACGCACGGACTGCAGGCCAGACCAGCCCAGAGCAGGTGGCTGCGATCGGAACGCGCGCCGAATACCTCGGGACTCTCCGGGCCAAACAGGGTAACGACATCGATCTCTGTCAAGGTCGCGTAATGGGCGGGACCGCTGTCGTTGGTCACCATGACGTCAGCGGTATCATAGAGCGCGAACAGCTCGGGTAAGGTCGTTTGGCCGGCTACGCTGATGCAGCGATCGGAATCCACGGCGCTGGCCAACTCTTCGGCACCCGCCTGTTCGCTCTTCGCGCCGGTCAGTGCGATACAGAGCTCCGGGTCGTAGTCGAGCAGTCGATTGGCCAGCACGGCATAGCGTTCATCCGCCCAGCGCCTGATTGGCAGCAGGTCGCCGGCGTTGGCATTCAGCAACACCAACTTCGAAGGCCGCCTGCCGTCGAAGCACTCAGCCAGCATCGAGCGCACACGCTCAACGTCACTTTCGTCCGGGACATGCGTAGGACCGTCAAGATTGCACTCCGGTTTGAACCCGAGTGCAGGTAGCTGCTCGCCGGCAACGGATATCGCGCCTATCAGCATCTGGTAGGTTTCGCTCGCATGCAATCGGATGTTGTAGGCCACGCGGTGCGTCATCAGGTCGCCGCGATAACCAGCCTCGCCGGCGTAGGAATGAAAGCCGATACGCCTGCGAGCACCGCTCAGATAGGTGAGTGCGCCCGAGAATCGAGAGAAAAATTCGAAATCGACGGCCGTATCGACACCTTCGCGACGCAGGCGAAAGATTGCGCGCAGCGTATCGATTGCGACCGCGAACAGGCCATCGCTGCGAATCGCGATTACGTTTTCGGCGGGAATCAGGTCGAGCAGGTCGAGAATTGGGCGATTCTCGACGAACACGGCAAAGAAGACGTTGTCACGCCCGACCAGGTCCACGGCGCGCTGTATCGCCGGCGCAGCGATAACGGTGGCGCCCTGTTCGACCAGCTTGATGATAACGATTCGCTTCGGGGCGTCGTCGACAGGACGACGCAGCCGATCGCCCAGTTTCCGGAAGCCGGTGAGGACGACGGATATCGGGATGCCGGCCCAGCGGTCCAGAACACGCATACTTTTGACCTGCACAGCGACTCCCGGTTTCGCGTAACTATCGACCGTTAGACGGAGAGGATGGAAAAATCGGTCGGATGTTCGTTAGATGATGATTTTCGAAAAATCCTTCGCGGCCACGTATCGGGTATACAGCCTTTTGATTTGCATACAAAACTCATCCGGGTTATTACTCCCGGCTACTTTCGACCGGGCACGAAACGATGCTGGACAACTCGCAGCCGCCGCCGGATTTCATGCGATGGGAGGACGTCGAATCGCTGGTCGGTTCTATCCGCTCGCGCTCGCTGGTCGCCCGCCCCACAACGATCGAACAGTGTCGCGAGGCGCTCGACTACTGTCGGCAGAATGGCATGGCAGTATGCGCGCGTGGTGCGGGCCGCGGATACGGCGACCTGGCGCTTAACGACGGTCATGCGCTCCTCGATATGAGCGGCATGAACCGAATTGTCGAGTTCGACGAAGAATCCGCTCGGATCAAGGTCGAGGCCGGCACAAGGCTGATCGATATCTACCGCGCTGTGCATCACCGCCTCCTGACGCTGCCGGCCAGCCCCACCGAATCTCACTCCAGTGTTGCCGGGGCGATTTGCGCCAACGTCAATGGCAAAGACGCCTGGCGGCAGGGCAGCTTTGGCGAACAGGTCGTCCGCATGACCTTGCTGCTTGCCAACGGTGAAACGCAGGTTATCGATCGGGACAACGAGTTGTTCAATGCGATAGTCGGCGGAATCGGCCTGCTCGGAATCATCGTCGATGCGACACTGCAGCTGAAACCGATAAGATCGCCGTTCGTCGAAATCAATCGCATCCCGGCTGCAAATGTCGATGAATTGCTCGAAACGATGGCTGGGATCGAGCAATCCCACGACGCCGCCGTCGTCTGGGTGGATGCCTACGCCGCCGGTCAGGCTGTCGGACGCTCGGTGGTGCACGCGGCGAAGTGGATCGAGCACGACGACACCGAAGCCGAGCGCAGGGATTACCTTGATGCCGGTTTCGAGCGGCTGGAGAAGCACCGGCGATTCGGCCTTGCGCTACACACGACGTTCGGTCCGGTTCTCTCGCTCATGTTGCAGGCGCAGCGACCGATGATGTTCTGCTTCAACCGTCTTTACTACGGTCTTAGCCGAATACTGTGGCGCGCCAACAGGTTCTCAAACTCCGAATTGTTTCTGCGATTCAGCTTCGAAGCCAGTTTTACGGTTCCGCCCGCCCACCTGGTGTGCGGCCCTCGCGGCTACACGCTGCAGGTCACCTTTCCGCGCTCCGATGCGCGCGCAGCGATCGTTGAGCTGCTCGGTATTTGTCGCTCGTCACCATGCCCCCCGGTAACCACGATCCTGCGCGCACACAAACGCGACGATTCCCTGCTGTCGTTTTCGGAGGACGGGTACAGCCTCAATTTCGAGTTTCACCCGAAAAAGCGACACGAGATCGCCAGCCGTGAAGCAATCGATCGCCTCATCGATGCCACGGCACGACGCGGCGGCAAGGTACACCTGGCCAAGGACCAGGTGCTGACGCCCGAGCAGTTCTACAAAATCTACCCGCGCTACAGGGAACTGCTTGAGTACAAGAAGCGACTGGATCCGGACAAGCTGTTTACGTCGGATCTCGCACGGCGCGTTGGCATCGGTCCAATTCAGTTGGGGTCTGACCGCGATTAAATCTGGCGCGTGCCAAATTGACTATCTAAACAACGCTCGATATGGAAACCTGGATCGAGCAGCTGCCCGCCGAAGCGGCTGACTTCGGTTCCTTTCAGCATCAGGGCCCGGTACGTTCCCGCCCCGCGTATGTCGCCCGCCAGGCGAAAGCCGACAATCCTGTCATCGCGCAGGAATATCTTTCGCAATTCGTCGCCGCGGCGCCGGCGCAATATCCTGTCCCCGCTCATGTCGCCGACGGCAATGATCGGCAAGCCCAGGTGCTTCATGCTGTTCATACGCTCGGCACCCGCGTAGTCGGTCGCAAAGCCAAGCATATCGCGGGCGACCACCTCGCCCTGCGCGCGCGCATTCGGCCAGATGGCGTGCACGTAGCGCTCGCCGCTGGCGCGGTCGACGGTCTCGGCAACGTCACCCGCCGCCCAGATATCCGGCAGGTTTGTCCGCATTCGACTGTCGACGCGAATACCCCAGTCGATATCCAGACCGGAGCCCTGCAGGAAATCGACGTTCGGCTTGACGCCGGTTGCCGCGACGTAAGCATCCGCGACCAGTTTCTCGCCAGTGTCGAGTTCCACACCGTCGACATGCTCGCTGCCGATGAAACGAACAGCCTCGCATTGCTGCCGTACCGTGACACCGCGCTGCTGCAGCTCCTCGAGAACGATGTTCGCTGTTTCCTCGTCCAGGATGTTCGACATCACCCAGCTTTGTTCGACCACGGTGACATCGAGACCAAGCGATGCGAGCAGCAACGCGACCTCGACGCCGATGAAACCGGCGCCGACGATCAACGCAGTCTCGACTTCGCCGCGTCGGGCATGCTCCACGAGATCCCGCGCCGCGGTCAGCGACTTGAAGTTGTAGGCGCCCGGTAAATCGTAACCCTCCAGTGGCGCGAACAGGCGGCTGCCGGTGGCGACAATCAGCTTGTCGTACGAAAGTTCATTGCCGTCCTGCAAGACGACACGACGGCGCTCCGGACGGACGGATCGCACCGCGACTCCGGCGCGATGCTCGATCCGCAGTCGCTCGCAGATGTCCACGCCCTGCCAATAGAGACTCGCTTTGCGTCCGGTAAGGAAGTAGTCCGCCATGGCCGGCGGTGAGTAAGGCGGGCCCGATTCGGACGATACGATCGTGATCTCAGGGTCCAGGCTTCTTGACGGCGCCAGTCGCCGCAGACTCATGGCGGCGGTCAGGCCCGCGGGTCCGGCACCGAGGATCAGGACGCGCATGACAACACCGCCTCTTCCTCGGGCAGCAAGGCCTGCAACAGTCCGCCGAGTTTGCGATCGAACAGGGTCGGGGAACGTTGCAGCAGTGCGCCTACCGACGGCTCCACCTCCGGCAGCGCCTCATCCATGGGCAGCCAGTGTGTACTTGAAAACCGGAAGCCTCCCTCGGCATCGAGCCTGCCCATCGTGCGGTCGAAATCACGCGCATCCCGCGCCCGATTAACCACCAGGTGGATCGCCGGAATCCCGAGCTCGCTGGCCAGTCGCGCCGCATGCAACGCTACCTGGAGACCGTTGAACGTGGGGTCGGTAACGACGACGGCGTGACGGAATCCCTTCGCCAGCGCGCGCCCGAAATGCTCGAAGCCCGCCTGTGTATCCATCAGGATTGCCTCGTTACGGCGCAAGCTCAGTGAGTTGGTCACGGCCGCAAGCAGCGCATTCTCGGGACACAGGCAGCCGGCCGCCGGCTGGACCGTGTTCCCCATTACCAGCAGCCGTACACCGTCCGGCGCGCGAACGCCGAAACGGTCGACGACATCGTCAACGTCGGGATTGAGACGGAAGAACAGGCCCCAGCCTTCACCGGGCCGCGCGCCGGTCTTTTCCTCGACGTAGTCCGGATTCTCGCTCAGTGGCCTCAGTCGCCGTGCGTCTTCGAAACGCATTCCAAGCGCGTATGGCAGGTTCATCTGCGGGTCTGCATCCAGGGCCAGCACCCGATACGATTGCCGTGCCAGCCGTCGCGCCAGCAGCGCCGTCAGCGTCGTCTTGCCGACGCCACCCTTGCCCGTCACTACGACTCGGAAATCGTCACCCCTGGCATTCTGCGGCAGCGCCGCCTGTCCGCCGTGTTCATGACCATGCTCGTGTGTGTGCTCGGCACAGGTATCGCACATAGCGGAATCCTCAGGCGACCTTGTCGATCTTGATGTCGTCGGTTGCGATAAACGGCAGGCCGAGGCCTTCGCGCTTGGCTTCGATGTGCCGGCGAATGAGCAGGGCTGCCTTTTCCGGATCGGGCTCCACCGAGAACTTGGCGCCCACGACATCGTCGAGACCGGCCGCCAGCAGCTGTACGACGTTCTGGCTGCCGAAGATCGGCGGTTGCACGCCGAGCACCGTATCGATACCGCTGGCCACGACATACGCGCCGATGGACACGGCCTTCTCGGAGTACCACTCCGGTGCGGCGCCGGCCAGCGGCAGCTGCGAAACATCTACGCCCAGGTAGTTGGCGAGCGCTGCGGCGAGGACGAGTATTCGCGTGTTGTCCACGCAGGAACCCATATGCAGGACCGGCGGTATGCCGAGCGATCGGCAAACTTCGGCGAGCCCGGGTCCTGCCATGTCGGCAGCCTCCGGCATCATCTGCCCGGCCTTACCGTTGGCGACGGCAGAGCAGCCCGTGACCAGCACCAGGATGTCGTTCTCGATCAGACGTCGGGTCAGCGTGACGTGTCCGTAGTCCTGCGGAATCTTCGGGTTGTTGCAGCCAACGACCGCAACCGCGCCGCGAATCTTGCCGGCCTTGATGGCGTCGACCAGCGGCTCCGGTGTGCCGCCGAGCGCGCCGAGGATCGCCTCGACGGAGAAACCCGCCATCATCTCAACCGTGCCTTCCGGAATCCTGACGCGATCGGGATTGCGATTGCCGTAGGCCTCGACGCCGTGCCGTACGATTTCCTTGCCGATCTCCAGGCCGCGATGCGGATCGAAGGAAATGTGGGTTGCGCCGGCGAACTTGGCCTTGTCCGCGGTGGATATCACCTCGGTATGGAAGCACTTCGCCACGTCGACGACGGACGGCATGATGCACTGATAGTCCACGACCATGGCGTCCAGTGCGCCGGTCAGGAGGACCAGCTCCTGCATCAGGTGGTTGCCGACCATCGGCAGGCCCTTGCGCATCTGCAGTTCGTTGCCGGTGCAGCACAGTCCGACGAGATTGATGCCATCGGCGCCTTTTTTCTTCGCCAGTTTGATCAGCTCCGGGTCCTCCGCCGCCTGCATGATGACGTCCGACAGCATGGGATTGTGTCCGTGCAGTGCGATGTTCACGCTTTCCGGTTTGAGCGCACCGAGATTCACCCGGGACTTGATCGGTTTCGGCGTGCCGAACATGACGTCCGACAGCTCCGTGGCGACCATGGACCCGCCCCAGCCGTCCGACAGGCTGGTACGCAGTCCGTGCAACAGGGTGTTTACGTAATCGTTGTCCACGCCCATATGGGTGCGGTGCAGCATCTCGACATTCTCGCGATCGATACCTCGCGGCGTGATGCCCAGCTTTTTCATCAGCTCCCTTCGCTGTTCGGGAAGCCGGCCCAGGAATCCGATCGCTTCCTTGCGGCTACCGAAGTCCTCCATCATGGCATCGGCCAGTTCGCGCGCCACCTCGTAAACCGCCCTGTCGGCGGTTTCGATCTGCCATTCTTTCGCGAGCGCCATGAGTTTTTCCGTATCGCGAATCTCGTAGCCGCTGGTCTCGCCGGCGGCCAGGGAAGCAAACACTTCGAGAATGTCGCGACCGTGATCGGAGTGCGCGGATGCACCGGCCGCTATCGTGCGACCCAGGTTGCGTGCGACGATGATGTCGGCATCAGCGCCGCAGACGCCTTTTTGCGGCCCTTCGCCGAAGGGATCGACGCGGCAGGGACCCATCGCGCAATTCCGGCAACTCACGCCCATCGAGCAATAGCCGCATTGCGGCTGTTGGGCGGCAAGCCGATCCCATACCGTCTCTATGCCTTCCTCGCGTGCCCGTACCAGCATCTCGCGGGCATCGTTGTTGATGCTCAGTTTGCGTACATTGTCGGAAGCATCCATTTCAAATCACCTCGCTCAATTTCGTGGTCGACTCGCCCCATTCATGCCAGCCGGCAATGCCTGCCGGTGCCCGCTCGGTGGGTTCCTGCAGCGCGCTCGCCGCCAGCATGGCCGCGGATTGCCGCAGTCGCCCCGCCGCTACCAGTTCGTTGACCTCACCGAAGACCAGCGCGCCGACCTTGCAGACCTCGACGCACGCCGGTTCCCGACCATCCTGCAGGCGTTCGATACAGCCATCGCACTTCGTCGCAACGACTCGCGCCGGCATGCCATTGGCCTGCGGGAAAAAGGTGACCGCATCGAACGGGCAGACCATCGCGCACATCGCACAGGCAATGCACTTGTGAATATCGACCAACACCAGGTCCTTATCGTTATCCCGCGCGATCGCACCGGTCGGACACACCTGTTCGCAGGGGGCCGGATCGCAGTGGCGACAGCGATTCGGGAACGATGAATTGAAACTTCGCCCGGGTGATACATGAATGCGGGCCCGGGGCACTGGATCTTCCCGCAATGCTGCGGTCGCGTCTTTGCTTTGCGAATGCGCCACGCAACAGGCGAACTCACATTGCCGACAGCCAATGCAGCGTTCGGGATTGACGAACACGGTTTGCATCGCAGTCCTCGCCGGCGATCGCGGACCGACAGCACCAGTATTGACACTTCGACGGCCGCAACAACGGCAAGATAATAATGTCGGCCGGCTGGCCCGCTGACAATTCGGGCTTCTACCTAAGCAGCTCAGGGCTACGACTCAAGCATCATCGCTCGCATTCCCGGCACGCGACCGGGCGGCCGAACCGGCATCGGGTGCCGCCGACGGATCAAGAGGACTCGCGACGCAGCAGCGTGATTTGCGCGACTATCAGAGCAAGTGCGCGTCGACATCCGCCGCGAGAGCACGGACGTCTGCAGAGATCCTGACCGGATACTCGCTGCGTTGCGAAAGCCCCCGTAATGACGCAGGCAGTGCGGCTAGCGACCGCTGGGCGCGATCGCGTATTGTGCTCAGCGACTCGCTACTCCGCAGCCGGCGACCAGCGCGCATGACCGGGAGCAGGAGCCGCGTATCCGAGAGGGATTCCGCTTCCAGCCCGATCGTATCGCCACGCAACGAACCGTCTGTCTGAAATTCTCGAAAAATCTGCTTGCGGCCCGGCCAGGTTGCCTTGCCTGCCGACCGCTTGCGGCGCGCACGGCCATCGTATTCCTGCAGTTTGTAGGCGCAGTCCAGACTTGGCGCATCGGACGACACGTCCAGGTCGGTACCTATGCCGAAGCCGTCGATCGGCGCCCTCGCGGCTACTATTCTTTCGAGTTCGTATTCGTTCAGGCCACCGCTTGCGAAAATACGGACCCCCGGCGCCCCGCCTTCATCGAGGACTGCGCGCACGGCCTTCGACAAGCTAACCAGGTCACCACTGTCGAGGCGCACGGCACGCACGGCGATACCCGATGCGCTGAGTCGCGGAATCAACTCGACAACCTTTTTTGCACCGCGGACGGTATCGTAGGTATCGATCAAAAGGACGACGTTGTCAGCCTGCGATCTTGCGAATGCTTCGAAGGCTTCCTCTTCCCTGTCGTGCGCCTGCACAAACGAGTGCGCCATCGTTCCGTACAGTGGAATCTCGAACAGGCGGCCGGCAAGCACCGTGGCAGTGCCTTGAAAACCGGCAACATAGGCGGCTCGGGAAGCAAGTAGCGCCGCCTCCGCGCCGTGGGCACGACGCATGCCGAAATCGACCAGCAGCCGCCCCGGCGCCGCCAGCACAGAGCGCGCGGCCTTGGTCGCGATGATTGTCTGAAAATTCAGGAGATTCACCAGTCGGCTCTCCACTAGCTGAGCCTGTGGCAACGGTGCCACGACCCGGACGACGGGCTCGTCTGCAAACACGACTGTTCCCTCCGGGACTGCGTATACGTCACCGGCAAAGCTGAAATCGCGGAGATACTGAATCAGCTGGCCATTTGCATGGCCGTTCGCCTCCAGCCAGGCCAGCTCGCTTTCGGAGAAGCAAACGGCCTCGAGGAAATCGAGCAGCTGCTCGAGGCCGGCTGCCAACAGGAAATTACGTTGCGGGGGCAAGCGCCGGGCGAAGAACTCGAACACGGCCTCGCCGTGCATTTCGCGCGCGACATAGGCCTGCAGCATCGTCAATTGATAGAGGTCGGTTAATAGCGGACTGTCCAGTTCGGACAGCCACGGAACTTTTCCCCTGCCTGTCATTTCATCACCTGTCGGCGTCGATTGCCGCGAGGTCTATGATTTCGGCGCCGGCCGCACGCATCGTATCCAGCGCCCTGTCCCCGTCTCCCGGCCTGGCGTCCACCGCCCGGACCGCGTCGCCCAACACGTACACGCAGAATCCGGCACGCGCGGCGTCCTTCACCGTTGCGAGCACGCAATAGTCGGTTGCCAGGCCGCCGACGAAAACCCGGCGCACACCGGCTGCCCGCAAATGCTGGTCGAGGTCCGTACCGTCAAATGCCGAATAGGCGTCCTTATCGGACATGGTCGCCTTGGAGATGATCAGGGCGTCCCTCGGAAGCTCCAGCTGGCCGGCAAATTCGGCACCAGGGCTGTTCTCTACACAGTGCGGCGGCCACGAACCGCCTTGCGCCGAGAATGAGCAGTGGTCCGGCGGATGCCAGTCGCGGGTAGCCACGATGGTCAACCGGGCTTCCCGGAAGTAGTCGAGACATCGGTTGAGCACCGGAATCACGCGCTCGCCGTCACGCACGGCCAGTGCCCCGCCCGGCAGAAAATCCCGCTGCACATCCACGACGATCAGGGCATCGCCCTTCTGCAATTGCACGTTGTCGCGCATCATCCGCTGCTCATGACTCGTCCCGGCCGAACCCTGTGCACGTTAGCGGAGAGGGAATTTCCTGCCTATACGTGGGCGTACCTAGCCGGGACATCGGCGAACAGCCTGGCCGACGCCTGGTCTGATTCACGAGCGCATAGGTGTTTGCTCGAATTGTCAGTCTCTTATCGGCGGGCTAGCGTTAACGTGGCAACTGGTAACGGACCAGTTTTGGGGAGGACCGCAACGATGCAACTGCCGCTGCAAATACGCTTTCACCATCTCGAGCCCTCCGATGCGGTCGAAGCGAATGTCCGCAAGCACGCGAAGCGACTGGAGCGTTTTTGCGATGAGATTATCAGCTGCAGAGTCACGGTTGAGTCGCCGCACAAGCATCATCACCAGGGCAATATGTACCACGTCACCGTCGACGTGCGGACACCCGGTGACGAGAGTGTCGCCAGCCGAGCGCCAGCCCGGCACCATGCACATGAAGACGTCTATGTCGCTATTCGCGATGCCTTCGATGCGGTGCAGCGCCAGCTGCAGGATCATCAGCGGGAAAAGCAGGGCAAGGTAAAACTGCACGACACGCCCCCGCATGGAAGAGTCACCGAGCTATATCCGGCCGGTGACTACGGCAAGATCACCGACCCTGACGGCCGCGAAATCTATTTCCATCGCAACAGCGTGTTGGGCGCCGACTTCGACAGTCTCGATATCGGCTCCGAGGTACGCTTTGCTGAGGAGGCCGGTGACAAAGGTCCGCAGGCGAGCAGCGTCTACCTGATTGGCAAGCATCACGTAGTGGGCTAGTTCGGGAATTGCGGCCTATCCTTTGATGCAGACCACCGGCTCGAGGCGGGCGACTTTACGGGCCAGGCCGGCGCGATCGGCGATATCGACCACACGATGCACGTCCTTGTAGGCGGAAGGCGCCTCCTCGGCCACGCCGCGTGAGGAAGGGCTGCGAACGACGATGCCTCGCCCGGCAAGCTCATCCGTCACCTGTCGTCCGTGGAACTGACGGCGCGCCTGTCGCCGACTCATCGACCTTCCGGCGCCGTGGCAAGCAGAACTCAGGGCAGCTGTTTCGCTCTCCGTCGTCCCCGCCAAAACGTAGGAGCCGGTGCCCATCGAACCGCCGATCAGCACGGGCTGCCCGGCCTCTCGCAGATCCGGCTCGAGATCCCGATTGCCAGGCCCGAACGCTCGGGTAGCGCCTTTGCGATGCACGAAGAGCTCGCGTTCAACACCATCGATAACATGCGTCTCGACTTTGCAGATGTTATGCGAAACGTCATAGAGCATTTCCAGGCGCGCGCCCGGCAACAGCCGACCGAACACTCCGCGCGTCAGATGCGTGATGATTTGCCGGTTTGCGAGCGCACAATTCATGCCCGCACGCATGGCGCCGAGATAACGCTGGCCGAGCGGCGAAAGAATCGGCGCACACGCAAGTTCCCGATCGGGCAACACCAGGCCGAAATCCGCGGCGGCGATCACCATCTCACGCAGGTAGTCCGTGCCGATCTGGTGACCGAGCCCGCGTGATCCACAGTGTATGCTGACAACAATGTCATCGATCGACAGCCCGTAGGTGATCGCAATCGCGCTATCAAATACTTCAGCAACGCGCTGCACCTCCAGGTAGTGATTGCCGGAGCCCAGCGTGCCCATTTCGCGGCGTTGACGTTTCTTGGCGCGGCTCGAGACCTCGGCCGGATCGGCGCCGGCGATCGAGCCACGCTCCTCGGTCCGGTCAAGGTCTTGGAGGTCACCGTAACCCTGATCCACGGCCCAGCGGGCACCGCCGCACAGCATGGCATCCATTTCGGCATCGGAGAGACTGATCAGACCCTCGCTGCCTACACCAACCGGAATCTCCGCATACAGCGAGTCTGCGAGTTCTGATTTGACCGCGCCCAGTTCCGTTGCTGTCAATCCGGTGTGCAAGGTACGTACGCCGCAGGAAATGTCGAAGCCTACACCGCCGGCGGAGACCACGCCGCCCGCCTCCGCATCGAATGCCGCCACACCACCGATCGGAAAGCCGTATCCCCAATGGGCATCGGGCATTGCGTAGACGGCGCCGACCAGTCCGGGTAGTTGTGTAACGTTTCGAAGTTGCTCGTAGACCTTGTCGTCCATCTGCAGAATCTGCTCGCGATCGCCGAAGATCACGCCCGGCACCGTCATCGCACCCTCGGCCGGAATCTGCCAGCAATATTCAGAAATGTGTTCGAGCCGGTTCAGATTCATCGTTGCTGCACCCCTAGACGTCCACGACACATTGCCCATGCCAGTTGCCAGCAGCATCCTGCTCAACGGACAGCGCGGTATAGGTCGCGCCCTTGACCTCGACGACGGGACGATGACGCGCACGATTCACTTCTTCGCCGTTGACAAGCGCATCGAGTTTGAGCCCGTCCAGCGTCACCTGCCACTTCCCGAACACCATTCGTCGGGTTGCCATTTCATAGATCAGGGCGTTTAGCCAGTCGGCCAGCAACAGCGCGTTGTCCGGCGCCTCACAATGGATTTCGATCTGCCGTTCCGGGCGGACGGAGGCCGGATCCGTAACGACCGCTGTCAATGCCTCGCCCATGGCCTCGAACAGGCCTGCCCGAGAGGCTGCAGCAGCAGACAGACCGATATCCGCATCGTGCTCGAAGTGCTTCCAGCTCGGCTTTCGCATCCTGATCGAATATTGAGGACTCGCCCTTCACGCGTATATAGGTGGTAGTCCATACGGTCGCGCCAACCTTATGCGAACCATCGGCGACATCGCGTATGCCACTGCCGTCCGTGCGGCCGGCCGAGTGACTACGTACTAGTACGAACAGCAGCCGGCCCAAGGCCGATCCTACACTTGAAGGTCGACCCCTGAACGGGAGATCGAATGGCTCTCCGACAAAGAAAATCGGTTTCCTCGTCCGGCATCGTACGGCGCGCAAGATGTCGCACACGAAATCGCCGGCGGCCGCGCAAGGCCCCTGTGGCGTCGAATAGCGCGCACTGACGAATGAAGCCCGAAGAACACATCGTTGCTGCGGACTACGTTTCCAATCAGTTATCGGAGGATGCAAGAGCAGCCGCCGATGAACACCTCGCCAGCTGCGAACAGTGCCGCGCGGCGGTCAAAGCAGCGAAACAGAAACTGCAGGAATCGGCGACGCCGCCGGCTGAAGTGGTGCCCGGTTTTCGCCGCCCGCTGTTGCTGGCGTGGTTTCCGCGCATGGCGCACGGCGTCTGGAGGACGCTGAATTTTCTCGGGCGATTCGGCATAGTCGTTGCGCTGACGTCCGCGGTGTTACTGCTGCCTGCTCCGGACGGCGTTACTGCAGACGGGCATCGGGCACTTGCGTTGCTGGTGTTTACTGCGAGCATCCTGGCACTGGAACCGGTATCACTGCCGCTTGCCGCGCTCATGGTGCCCTTGATGCAGGTTGCGCTGGATATCACCGAGGCCCGCGAGGCCTTCGAACCTTTCTCGCGGCCGGTGGTATTCCTGATACTGACCAGTCTCTTTCTCGCCGAGGCGCTGCGCAAGCACGGTCTGACGCGGCGCCTCGCGTTGTTGACCATCATCGCCTCGGGCGGCGGCATACGCAGGGTCGTCTTCGGTCTCATGGCGATCGCGGCAGTCCTGTCCATGTGGATCGAGAACACCGCAACAACCGCGATGCTCATACCGGTCGCACTGACCCTGTCGCGACAGGTCGACGACCCTGAGAAAGCCCGTACATTCCTTGTGCTTCTCGTTCTCGGAATCGCCTACAGTGCCAGTATCGGCGGCATGGGAACGGTGATGGGCGCGGCGTCGAACGCGGTGACCGCCGGATTTCTCGCAGAAATCCGGCCGTGGCGCTTCATGGACTGGATGCGCTACGGAGTGCCTGCCCTGCTGGTGTTGTTCCCGCTGACCTGGTGGTTGCTACTGCGCATGATGCCTGTCGCGATACAGCAGCTGGACGTTGAGCCGGCACGCCAGGCACTCCATAAACAGGGCCGCATGAGTGGCCATGAATGGGAATTGTCGGCGACGATCCTGGTGGCGATTGTTCTCTGGATCAGCGGCGAGTTCCTGGAAGGCTACTTCACCCTGCCGCCGACCCTGCTGTCGGCCGCGCTCGTCGGCATCGGCGCCGTCGCGTATCTCGGGATACGCGGTATCCTGCAATGGGACGAGATGAAAGGCGTGAGCTGGGGCATCTTCCTGATCATTGGCGCCGGCCTCTCACTGGGCGATGCGCTCGTCAATACCGGCGTAACGGCATGGTTCGTAACCCTGATATCACCGTTCGTAACCGGCGTACCGATATTCTGGAGCCTGATGATTCTCATATTCGTGTCGGCGCTGCTGACCAATATATTGAACAACACGACAATCGCTGCCCTGTTCGTGCCCGTGCTCATCAGTTTTGCGCGGGCCGATCCCGCCTTCAATGCGGCACAGCTGGTCTTGCCGGTGGCGCTGGCCACGACATTCGGCTATTCGTTGCCGTCTGCGTCCGGCCGCATGGCTCTCATAGCCGCCAGCGGCATTGTTGGGCGCCGCGAAATGATGCGCTACGGACTTATCATGACCGTGTTCAGTTCGCTGGCGCTCGGACTGTATTTTTACGTTCTCACTTTGCTGGACTGGATATGAGCGAGCACTCGATGACCGTCCTCGTTGTAGGTGCCGGAAACACAGGCGTGCAGGTGCTTCGGCAACTGTCAAAGAACCCAGGCTTGAGAATCCTGACACTGGATCCCCGCGAGAATCCTTACGCAGTCGAGCAAGGCATCATTGAGAACGTCGACTTCAGGGAAGCGCTGACGCCGCTGAATCTTGACCAGGTCCTCGCGCAGGCAAGGCCGGACATCATCCTGCTTACCAGCATCGGCGAAGACATGGGCTTCGGCAGCGCCGCCGGCGCGAGTATGTTCCGCGACGCACTGCGCGACGAGATCGCAACGATTTCCGATGTGCCTGTGATCGAGGTGGCGCGTTCGACCACGCGCTAGCCCAGTGCGAAGGTGAGGAAGACGAGCACAAGCATAGCCAGGAAGACAATCCCGCCAATACCCCAGCGCCGTAACCGGGTTTCAAGCTGACGGTCGGTATCGAATACCTTTGACCCGGCTATCGTTCGGCGCCAAGAAGACTGCCGGGTTGCAGCATTCTGACGGTATCGATCGGCGGAGGAAGACCAGGCCCGGCCAAGCCAGTCGGAAAACCCGGTAGCCAGGTGAAGAATATCGCCAGGCGGAATTCGAACGCGAAGCCTGATTGCTGTTTTGCGCGACAGGACCCACACCGCCCAGGCGGCTGATGCACCCAGCCCTATCGGCCACAGGGCGTGCCAGGATTCCGCCACGGAAAGCGTTCGCAGCGCGAATTCATTTGCGCAAGGCCATATCCAGACAGAAAACGCCACGAGAAACAGCAAGACTGTCCAGGGTAAGTAAAGGCCTTGTTTGCGTCCCGGTCGACGAGCTTCTGTCACCCATATCAGATACAGGAAACGCGCCATCAACAGGCTGGTACCGGTGGCGACCAGTGACAAGCCGACTGTCGTCAGACCTGACCACGGTTCCGGCAGGATCTCCATCAGGGACTTCAAGCCGAGCTTGGCAACGATGCCACTGGTAAACGGCAGTCCGGCCAGTGCCAAGGCCGGGACCAGCAAACCTGCGGTGACCAAGCAGCGCTGCCTCGAACCGCGAGCGCTTGAAATTGCCACGCCGACACCAAGAAACAGCGCACTCTTCGCGACAGCGTGGTGGAATGCGTAGATCAGGATAACGGACAGGCATAGCGGCCAAGATTCGGGTGCGGCCGCGGCCACGCCGACAGCCATGGTCATCAGGCCCATCTGACTGATGCTCGAATAGGCCAGGACGGTTTTCGGCTTATCCTGAAGCAGACCGATCAGTACGCCGTAGAGTGCGGCACCGGCACCGGCGGCGACGAGCAAGACGCTCCACTCCGGGAGTGCCAGCTGTCCCAGCGGAAGGAAGCGTAACCAACCGAGCAACCCCGCGTTGATCATGGCACCGCTCAGTACCGCACTGGCCGGAGTCGGCGCAGCCGAGTGCGCAAGCGGCAACCAGACATGCAGTGGAATTGCGCCGGCCTTGATGCCGAAGCCGATGAGCAGCAATGCAATGACCAGGTCGCTCTTTGCGTTTCCGGCAAATTGCACCATCTCCATACTTGCCGTGTTCGAGCTGCCTGCTACCAGGCCGGCAAACAGAAGCACTTCTCCCAGCACCACGAGGGAAATGTAAACACGCGCTGCCCGCACGGCTTGTGCGTCGCGGTTATGCACAATCAGGCCATACGCCGAAAAACTCATCAGCGCGAAGAACAGGTAGAAACTCAACACATCCTGTGCAACGACAAGCCCCAGATTACCGCTCACGGTCAACAGGTAGAAGGCGAAGAATCGCGCGCGTCCGGGATCGCCGGCCAGGTAGTGGCGGGCATAGACGCCTGCCAACAGCCACGACGCCATCGTGAAGAACAGAAATACCCGTGCCGTTTCATCGACACCCAGGCGAATCCCGAGAAGCAGCCAGGGCAATTCCAAAGTCGCGGGCGATCCAGTGAGGACGGCGACGGCAGGCAGCGTCGCCCATGGAGCGATTCGAATGACCAGCCGGCGCCAGGTACGCGGCAACAGCGCCATACTCAGCACCACCGGCAGCGCGGGCACCAGCACCAGCGCCGTATTTGCAAGCAACGATGCGTCACACACTACCGACCCCATAAATCGGCGGCCAACGCGACCATGAGGAAGACAAGCACAGCCAGGAAGGCAATTCCGCCAGTGATCCAACGCCCGAACTCGATTTCAAGCTGACGATCAACGTCGAAAACCTTCAGCCTTGCGATCGTTCGGTGCAGGAACGAATGCCGCGTTGCAGCGTTTTCGCGGTATCGATCGGCAACGGAAGAGCAGGCCCGGCCGAGCGGGTCCGTAAACCAGATGGCCAGGTGCAGAATATCGCCAGGCGGAATCCTTGCGGCAGGCCTGATCGCCGCCCTGCGCGACAGAACCCACGCCGCCCAGGCGCCTGACGCACCGATCCCTATCGGCCACACCGCGTGCCAGAACTCGGCCACGGAGAGCGATCGCATTGCCAGGTTGTTGGCCGAAGGCCACAACCCGATGAAGAAGACCAGCAGAAACAGCAGGACCGTCCAGGGCGGGACAAGACCTTCGACCCGTGCTGGTCGAACGGACGCGAGCGGCCAGATGAGATACAGGAAACGCGCCACCAGCAGCGTGGTCCCGACAGCGAGCAGTGACAATCCGGCCGTCATCAGGCCGGACCAGGGTACCGGAAGGATCTCCGTCAACGTCTTGAGGCCGAGCTTGGCGACGACGCCGCTGGTGAACGGCAATCCGGCCAATGCAAGGGCCGGAATCAGTAAGCCTGCAATGACCAGACGGCGTCCCTTGGTGCCGCCGATGCCCGCAGTCGCCACGCCGGCGCCGAGAAACAACGCGCCCTTGGCCAGGGCATGGTGGAATGCGTAGATCAGGATAACGGACAGACAAAGCGGCCACGATGCGGGTGCTGCCGCGGCCACGCCGACAGCCAGGGTCATAAGACCCATCTGACTGATGCTCGAGTAGGCGAGTACGCTCTTCGGCTCGTCCTGAAGGAGGCCGATCAGCACACCGTAGAGTGCGGCACCGATACCGGCGGCGACAAGCAGGACGCTCCACTCGGGCAGCGCCACCTGTCCCAGCGGAAGGAACCGCAGCCAGCCCAGCAGGCCCGCGTTGATCATGGCACCGCTCAGCACCGCACTGGCCGGCGTGGGCGCGGCCGAGTACGCCAGCGGCAACCAGACATGCAGTGGAATTGCGCCGGCCTTGATGCCGAAGCCGACGAGCAACAGGGCAATGACCAGGTCGCTCTGTGCGCTAGCTGCAAAATCGGGCAGGCTCAGCGTTGCCGCGTTCCAGGTGCCTGCGACCAGGCCGGCGAACAGCAGCACTTCACCCAGCACCACGAAAGCGATGTAGACACGCCCCGCCCGTAATGCCGCTGCGTCACGGTTGTGCACGATGAGGCCGTACGCCGAGAAACTCATCAGCGCGAAGAACAGGTAAAAGCTGAGCACATCCTGCGCGACGATGATCCCGAGATTACCGCTCATCGTCAGGAGGTAGAAGGCGAAGAATCGAGTGCGCCGCGGATCGCCGGCCAGGTAGTGGCGCGCGTAGACAGCCGCCAACAGCCACAACGCGGTCGTGAAAAACAGGAATACGCGTCCCGTTTCGTCCAGACCCAGGCGGACGCCGAGAAGCAGCCAGGGCAGATCCAGAGGCGCGGGCGGGAACGCGACAACGGCGACAGCGGGCAGCGTGGCCCACGGAGCGATTCGAATGACCGGCGCGCGCCAGCCGCGCGGCAACAAAGCCATGCCGAAAACCAGCGGCAGCACGGGCGCAAGCAGCAAGGCCGTAGCTGCAAGCAACGATGTGTCAGGCATTCCCGCGCTCACTGTCCGTACTCTCTCGCGGTAACCAGTCGTGCCCACTCGAGTGGACTGAGCGGCGCATTGGCCAGCAAGCCGACAGCCAGCACCAGCAGCGCGGTGACGACGGGCGGCAGCAGCAACATCCAGTGGGTCTCGAATCGTTCCCGGGGTCGTTCGTCAGGCCAGTCCCCTATCGGATCCTTGAACCAGGCCGCATACAGGATTGGCAGAAAATACCCGGCGTTCAGCAGGCTGCTGGCCACCAGCACGGGAATGATCCAGTAAAGGCCAGCCGCCATGGCGCCGGTGCCGAGATACCACTTGCTGACGAAGCCGGCGAGCGGCGGCACGCCGATCATGCCGAATGCGCCCAGTGTGAATGCGGCCATCGTCCAGGGCATTCGGCGCGCGACGCCATCCAGCTCACTGATCTTGTGGATGCCCAGCGTCTCCGCCAGGTTTCCCGCGCAGAAGAACAGCGTGATCTTCATCAGCCCCTGGTGGACGAGATGTACGATGCCACCGATTGTGGCGATGGGTCCGACCATTGCGATGCCGAGCGTGATGTAGGACACCTGGCTCACCGTCGAATACGCCAGCCGGCGTTTCAGGTCGTCCTGGAACAGGGCCCGAAGCGAACCGTAGATGATGGTTACTGCGGCCGCTATCACCAGCGGCTTCGTCACGCCGAGATCGGCGGCAAACTCGATGCCGAACACATCGTAAACCACGCGCACGATGCCGAAGGCACCTGCCTTGACCACGGCGACCGCGTGCAGCAACGCCGAGACCGGCGCCGGCGCTACCATCGCCTGCGGCAACCAGCCGTGCAACGGAACCAGCGCCGCTTTCACGCCAAGGCCAACGACGAGCAGGGTAAAGATGGCGACAAGCGCACCCTGGCTCGCGGCGGCAATATCCGAACCCGCCATGAAACCGCCCGGCGTGAATTCCAGCGTATCGAACAGCGTGTAGAGCCACACGGTACCGAGGAACATCAGTGCGGCCCCGGCAATCGTGTAGAGCAGGTAACTGCGTCCGGCGAGACGCGCGACCTCCGTGCCGCGATGCACGATCAAGGGGTAGGTTGCCAGCGTAAGCAGCTCATAGAACAGCAGGAACGTGATCAGGTTGCCGGCCATTGCCGCGCCAACGGTCGCCGTGACGCAAAGGCTGAAGAAGCCGAAGAAGCGGCTGCGCCGGGGAGAGCCTTCGAGGTAGGCGATGGCATAGATAGTAGTGAGCAGCCACAGGACACTCGACAGGGAGACGAACAACAGCGACAGCGCGTCGGCATGCAACACCAAATCCAGGCTCGGCAGGAGCGGCAGGCGGGCTTCATAGTCGACGCCGCGCATTACCCCCAACGCCATCACGATAACCAGTAGCAGCTTGAGGACCGCGCCGAGCAGGTTTAGCGCCGTGCGCGTCCTGACGCTCGACTCCGGCAGGAAAAAGATGATCAGCCCGGGCAGCAAAGAGCTGGCCAGTATGAGTAACGGCAGTGTGGCGCTCGCGTTCATCCCGGCGATGCGTCCATGAACGGGTTGCCGATTTCCATCCACGCCAGCGGCCAGGGTGCGACCAGGCCCAGCAGAATAGCGGCCAGCGCCAGTATCAGCGCCGTCCACTCCATCGTGGCCGGTACGGGCTTCGACGTGTGAGGCGCTTCAGCCAGGGTAAAGGCCTGACCAACTACTCTGAAGACATAGGCGGCTGCGAGCAGGCTCCCCAGGATCAGCGTCGCTGCCCACCACCACTGCCCGGTCTGCAGCGACGCCTCGACCATGAGCCATTTCGCAATGAAGCCCCCACTGGGCGGCAGGCCCAGGATGCTGACACCCGCGACTGCAAAGGCAGCAAGCGACAGCGGCAGGCGTTGTGCTATTCGATCGAGATACGCGATACGGTCGTGTCCGGCGGAATACAGGATATTGCCGGCCGCCAGGAACATGCCTGCCTTGGCCAGGGCATGCGACAGGAGCAGGTAAAGCGCGCCCCGCCAGGCGACCGGGACCGCCAGCGGAAAAGCCAGGAACAGGTAGCCCACCTGCATGACGGTCGAATAGGCGATCAGCAGCTTGAGCCGTTTCGCGCGCAGGGCCTGCAGGCCTCCCCAGAATACCGCGGCCGTTCCAAGCACGCCGAGCAGATTCGCGAGCGCCAGGTTGTCTGCCGGGACAAGCTCGAGCCACAGGCGCAGGAGAATATAGAAGGAAGCTTTTACGACGAGTCCCGACAACGCCGCACTCACCGGCGCCGGGGCGCTCCCGTGCGCGGGCGGCAACCAGAAATGCAGCGGGAACAGCGCGGTCTTGAGTGCCAGTCCGGCGCTGATCAGACTGAAGGCCGCCCAGACCGCAGGCGTGGACACCATTCGATCAGCCAGCGTCGCGATATCGACGCTACCGAAGCTGTGGTAGAGCAGGGCGACGCCGAGAAGGAAGCTCAGCGAGCCGAGCAGGCTAATCAGCAGATAACGCATGGCGGCGCTCAAGGCATCCCTGCCACCGGCCAGGGCCGTCAGCGCCACCGCCGCCAGCCCCGTGAGCTCGAGCGTGACGTAGAGATTGAAGATATCCGCGGAAAGAAACAAGGCGTTCAATGACGCCAGGAGGAACAACCAGAGTGGCCAGAATCGCGACGCCTGCCTGGCGTGGAAATATTCTGTCGAGTAGATCGTGATGCCGAGACCCACAACGCTGGCGGCGGCCAGCATCAGCAGGCTCAGGCCATCGGCAGACAGCTCGATACCAAGCGGCGCACCCCAGCCGCCGACGGCATGGCGATACGCGCCTGCCGTCGCCAGCCGAAACGCCAGGCCTGCAACCGACAGGAGCACAGCAAACACCGTGCCCAGGGCCAGCTTGCTTGCCGCTTTCGGCCACACGAAACAGGCGATCGCCCCGAGCAACGGCAAAACGATAAGCAAGGCGCCCCAGGGAATCGTTGCGGCTGCCGCTCCCATCGGCGTTACTCGATCCGCTCGTCTGGCAGTTCCGCCCGTCCGGTTTCCGCGACCAATCTCAACATCAACACCAGCGCAAAGGCGGTAGCCGCGACGGCAACCACTATTCCGGTAATCACCATCGCCTGCGGCACCGGGTCCGGCGCTGCGTTACCGGTACGCTTTGCCAGCGCCGCCAATACCAGGAACACGCCGCTGCCCATCACGTTGAATGCCAGGATCTTGCGCAGCAGGTGTGCGCGCACGATCAATGCGTAGAGTCCGAGACAGAACAGGCCGACGCCAACCAGGGCGAAAAAATGTGCAGGGCTCATTGACCTTCCTTATCCGGAGGGCGTTCTGCCAGGAACAGCGCTACCAGAGTGACGCCGATCGAAAGCGTCGCAGCGGCTTCCAGAAAAAAGATCAGGACACCGGCTCGCGGCGGCGGATATTCCATCAGGTTTCGACCCGTCGCGATCGTTACGAGTGCAAACGCGAGAAACAGGACCGGACCGGCCACCAGGGCAAGCCGCAACGCTAGCCCCGTAAACCGGGGATGTGGACGCCAGCCCGCCAGCAAGAGCAGGACGCCGGCTGCCGCCAATACCGCAGCGGCCTGGAATGCGCCGCCTGGGGCGCGCGCGCCGACCCACAACAGATAAGCGGAGAGCAGGAGTAACACGGGCGTCAAGACGCGCGTCAGCGCATCCAGCACGGGCCCTGCCGACACGGCACGTTGCGAAGACAAACCGCCAAGCGTCCAGACACTGATCAATGCCAGCAACAGCACCAGTATTTCCAGCAGCGTGTCATAGCCGCGGAAATTGAGCAGCACGGCCGTCACCGGGTTACTGACTCCGCTGCCCGCGATGTTGGCGGCAACGTCTGCGCTAAGACCTGCCGAGTCGGGCGGTAAAGACTGCACAGCATAGGCGAGCCCCCCGGCGACCATCGCCAGCAGCAGTGCGGGCGCCCACTGAAAGAGCCGAAGCGCATGTTTCCGTTTAGCGGATCGATTCGCGCTTTTCTGCGCGGGTTCCGCGGCGCTCAGCCTTGCCAATGCGGCCAACAGCAAGGCCCCGGTCAACCCCGCGCCGATCGCCACTTCGGCAAGCGCGATATCCGGCGCGTCCAGTCGCACCCAGGCAATTGACATCATGAGGCCGAAAGCGACGAACATGACAATTCCCGTGAATAAACGGGGGCTCGCCAGGGCCCAGAAGGCCAGGAGCAGGAGAGCCAGTGCCGTCACGCCATCGAAAATCCACGGCAGCAGTGTCAGCGCGTCCACATCGAGACCCCTCTTCGTGCGGCGCCGTTGGCGATCAGGTGCGCGACACTTGCGCCGGCAGCAAGCACCAGCACCCAGATCAGCAGCAACTTGCCGACAACGAACCACGATCCGGACTGCACCGCGAGCCCCGTGATGACGAAACCCAGTCCAACGTTATCGGACTTGGTCAGGGCGTGCAGCCGTGTATAAACGTCCGGAAAACGAACCAGGCCCACGGTCCCCGCCAGGAAAAAGACCGCCCCGACGATCAGTAGTACGGCTGCTGCATAGTCACTCGGCGTCACTGTCGACCTCCTCCTCCGGCCAGGCGCGTTGCACGAACGCCACGGCCGTCACCGCTGCCAAAAGAGCGAACACCATCGCCACGTCGCGCAACGCCGCGTTGCCAAATGCCTGCGAAAGCAACAGCAACACGGCGACGGCGGTTGTACCGAACACCTGTACGGCGAGCAGTCGATCGGCGGGGGTGGGGCCGCGAAGGGCGCGCCACATACCTCCTCCGAGCGTCAGCAGCAGCACCAGTGCCAGCGTGAGATTGAGGATTTGCACTAGCGACCCGCCCCGCCGGCTGCATCCAGGGATATGGCGAACAATGCGGCCACCATCGCTTCAAGGGTCGCGAGCTCCGACAGGATGTCTCTGCGGCCGCTGAGCACATGGACTTTCAGGGAATCCGAATTCAAGGTCACACTCAGGGTGCCGGGCAGGAGACTTACCGTGTTTGCCATGAACACGAGCGCGAGTCCCGGCGGCAGCTTTATCCGGTACTCAATCTCATGCGGGTCGATAGGCATGCCGGGATGTAGCGCACGCCAGGCAACATCGGCGCCGCCCAACAAGGAACGAATGAGAAAAAACGGCACGAATCGGAACAACTCGAACCAGACCAGCGTTATCGGGGGAACAAGCGCGACGCTGACCGCGGTCGCCAGCAGGACCACCGGCACGCCAATCCACCAGGCGCTTGCTGCGCCACCCACGAGGATCCACCACACAACCGCGAACAGCAATCCGTTGCGCAGCAAGCCACGCCGCACTTCACTCCGAATCTTGATCCGAGCGAAGAGCGTCGTCCAATGCACCGTCAGGTGTGCAACATCAGAACTGGAATCGACGCCTGTTTGAGCATGAAGTCGGTCACGCCGCCGAATACCAGCTGGCTCATTCGGTTTCGGCTATAGGCACCCATCAACAACAAATCGCTCCCCGAGGACTTGAAGCTTGCCAGGATCTCTTTGGACTCATCCCTGCCCTTGCTTGCAACACGTTCCGACTTGATGCCCCAGAACTTCAGGTACGTCGCCAGTTGTCCTGCCTTGGGGCCTACCCTGTTTTCAGCGCCGCAGGTAGCGATCACGACAGACTCGGCCTGGGCCAGCAGCGGCATCGCCGCGGCGACGGCCCGGGCCGCCTCGACGCTCTGGTTCCAGGCGATGCAGATGCGTTTACCGACCGCCGCTTTTCCGTTCTGCGGGAGTACCAGCACGGGACGCGACGATCGCAGCAGCGACGCCGACAGAAACAGCCGCGCAAGCGTTCCACCCTTGCTGGACGGCCGGGAGACAACCAGCAGGTCCGCCACCGGCCCCATGATGCTGATCACTTTTTGCGGCGAGCCGGTTTTTTCCATCCAGACCGCCCCGGGTTTGGCGCGCGGATTGCGCAGGAGTTCATAGCCGTGACGCTCCGCGACCTTCGCATACAGGTTCCGGGCCGCGGTTTCCGCCGCCGCGTCTTGCGGTTTGCCCGACGCCTGCCATTCAACCTCGTCGCTGCTCACCCCCGACAAATCCAGCATCGATGGCACCGCAACCGGCGATTCACTGTGTCGCCGGATGTGACAGCCGATAATGCTGGCGCCCAGGGATTGTCCGAGCGTGAACGCCTGCGTCAACGCAAGCGCGCACTCGGGCCGATCTGCAACCGGAACGAAAATGACTCGCATGTCAGTGATCTCCTCGAGTCCCACCATCATGCTCGACGGGATCAGACGCTGTATATTGCGGAAAGCCGCGATATCCGAAGAAAATCCGGGTTCCCGACGCAGACCGGGCTTGGGCAGGCACACGATACGGCGCATTCGACCACGAGCCAGGTGTCTATTTGCAGGCTTTCAGACCGCAGGTCTCGAAAGCTTTGCGGATGTCCGCTTTTTCCGTTGCCGTCAGCTCCAGCATCGGCGGTCGCACCCGGCCTCCGACCTGTCCGAGCAGTTCCTGCCAGTACTTGCCGAAAGCCTGGGGTTTGTCCGCCGGTCGTGACCGCTTCATCGCATCGCGAACAGGATTGAGGCTGTCGCGCACGCGACGCGCCTCACTGAACTTTCCGGCAAACGCAAGCCGCGTGTATTCGTCCATGCGCTTGTCGTTTTTGGTCTGCAGCTGGTAGGGCGGCGAGGAACAGAGGTAGAGCCTCCATCCCAGTTCTTCGATATTGTCGAGCCACTCGTCCTCCGAGGATGTCGAAACCTGGATCCTGTCGCCGACCATGTGACTCAGGCGCACATACATCTCGCGGGGAACGGAGTACTTGATGGCGACGATGTTCGGCAGCTCGGCAATACGGGCGCATTCCTCCGGTTGCATCAGGTAGCCGGAATCCGGATGGCTCCACATGGCAATGCCGATATCGAGGCGCTCGCTGAGCGCCTTGTAATATTGATACAGGACCTCGCCGCGCTCGTGTACGAAACTCAAGACCGGCGCATGCACCACAATGTAGTCGGCCCCGCAGTTCTGTGCATGCAGGGCGAGTTCGTGAACCGTATCGAAGTTCTGGTCCGAAACCGAAACGATAACGCCAGCCTTGCCGTCGCATTCCTCGACCGCGATCTCGAAGTTGCGCTTGCGCTCATCGAGGCTCATCGAGAAGAACTCGCCCTGCTTGCCGGCGATGAACAGGCCCTGGATGTCGAGGTCGTCGATCCAGTGGCGGATATTCGCGCGCAGGCCGGCTTCGTTCAGCGACAGGTCTTCGTTGAACGGGTTCAATGCGGCCGCCCAGATCCCGCGCATGTTTTCGCGGGCATAGTCCTTGGCATCCAGTTTCGAGTAGTTGATGACGGTACATCCCGTTGTTGAATGGGTGGGTGGCGATCCAGGCAGACGATATTCGAAGACTGGCCCGAATGACGACCACTGCATATTAAAGAATACGATACCTGATTGGTTTGATCTTGCGATAATAGGAAGACCCGGACGGAGCAGCAGATGAACATCGGAATCATTGGCGAAGGCGCCATCGGCCGCTATGTCCGTGACAGACTTCTTGAACGAGGCCATATCCTTCGGGCGCTGCTGCTGCGCCCGGAGCGGCTGAAAACTCGTACGACGGAGCGCGGCGACACGCTCCGGGTGTCGTCGGTCACGGAGCTGCCGAACGACATCGATCATATGATCGATTGTGCGGGCCACGCGGCCTTGAGGTCCTACGGGCCCGATATCCTGCGGCGCGGTACCAACCTGACGACGGTATCCATTGGCGCGCTGGCCGACCCGGACCTGTACCGCGACCTGGAACAGGCCGCGACCGAGGGCCGCGCCAGGCTCTACCTGGCCAGCGGTGCGATCGGTGCGCTGGATTGCCTGCGCGCGGCTCGTGTCGGCAATTTGCGCAGCGTCACCTACACAGGAAGAAAGCCGCCCCGAAGCTGGAAAGACTCACCGGCCGAAACGCGGCTGAAGCTGGACGATCTCGACGCCGCTGCCGTCCACTTTGACGGCACGGCCCGGATCGCCGCCATCGAGTACCCGAAGAACGCCAATGTCGCGGCGGCGGTCGCCCTGGCCGGGATCGGTTTCGATGACACCCGGGTCAAACTGATCGCCGATCCGGACATCGACGAGAATATTCATCAGATCGAAGCAAGCGGCGACTTCGGCCGTTTCTCTTTCGAGATCCGTGGACACGCCCTGCCGGACAATCCGCGAAGCTCCGCACTTGCCGCGATGAGCGTCGTGAGCCGGCTCGAGCAAGCTTCAGGGCGCATCGGTTTTTAGTGTCCCGCTGCGGAATCGATGCGAAAAACCTGAATTTCTGATATCAATTAATCCGATATCTGCATTCGCTTAATTCGCTTGAACGTATGGCAGTCTCGTGTGACTCTGCCCAGGAAATGTCGATAAACGAGACCCCAGCGATGAGCACTTACCCGGATCTGCATCTTTATATCAACGGAGAATGGCGCAAGACCGCGAGCGACCTTCCCGTCCTGAACCCGGCGACGGAACAGGAGATCGGGCGCCTGCCCTGTGCGGAGACGAGCGACCTGGACGACGCGCTAGCCTCGGCCGCCGGCGGATTCAGGGTCTGGAGCAGAACTCCGCCCGCCGTGCGCGCGAAAGTGCTGCTCAAGGCAGCGGCGCTCATGCGCGAACGGCAGGACGAAATCGCCACCGCGATCACGGCGGAACACGGAAAACCGCTTGACCAGGCGCGGCTCGAAGTCATCCGCGGCTGTGAATTCCTGGAATGGGACGCGGGCGAAGCCACCCGTACCTATGGCCGCGTCATACCGAGCGCACCGGGCGTCCGATATATCGTGCATCACGAAGCGATCGGCACGGTTGCCGGGTTTTCGCCCTGGAACTTCCCGATGAGCCAACCCTGCCGCAAGGTCGCGAGTGCGATCGCCGCGGGCTGTTCGATTATTCTCAAGGCGGCCGAGGAAACGCCTGCGGGCGCACTACACATTGCGAGAGCCTTTCACGATGCCGGCCTGCCGCCGGGGGTATTGAACCTGGTGTTCGGCAGGCCGACGGAAATTTCCGACTACCTGATCAAGCAGGACCAGGTGCGGCTCGTGGCGTTTACCGGCTCAACCGTCGTAGGACGACATCTCACCACCCTGGCCGCGCAGCACATGACCCCGGTGCTGATGGAACTGGGGGGCCACGCACCGGTTATCGTCTGCGAAGACACGGATGTCAGGAAGGCGGCGATTAGCGGTGCCGTCAGGAAAATGCGCAACGCGGGCCAGGTCTGCACGTCGCCGACGCGCTTCTTCGTGCACGAGAGCATTTTCGAGGAGTACACGAAAGTATTCGTACAGCGCGCCGCCGAAACGGTCGTCGGCAACGGCGTGGACCCCGGCGTCGAGATGGGGCCGCTTGCCAATCACCGAAGAATCGACGCGCTCACCGGGCTGGTCGAAGATGCGCGCAGCAGCGGTGCGGAGATCAGGACCGGCGGCAAGAGGATAGGCGACAACGGCTACTTCTTCGAGCCGACGGTGCTGGCGAACGTGCCCGACAGCGCGCACGTGATGCAGGTAGAGCCCTTCGGGCCGCTGGCGATCATCAATCCCGTCGCCTCCCTGGACGAGGCCATCGAGAAGGCGAACTCCGTGCCCTATGGCCTGGCCGCCTACGGTTTCACCAACCGTGCAGACTACGTCAACCGCATGATCGAAGGCCTGGAGGCCGGCAACATATCGATCAACACGCTGGAGGCGTCGCTCCCGGAAACGCCCTTCGGCGGCGTCAAATCCAGCGGCTATGGTCGTGAGGGTGGTACGGAAGGGCTGCACAACTACATGATCACGAAGAACGTTTCGCACAGTTTTTCGATCGTTTAGGTGTTTCTTCGATCTACACGCCTTTTTTCCGGCCATGCCCTCGGGTGTCCCTGGTCGGGATGGCTCCCTGCGGTCCGCTTGATTCCCGACCAGGGACACCCGACGTCCTGGCCTGCATCGGGGGCGGGATCGGGGTTGGATCATCGCGGCAGGTATCCGGGTTCAGGGTCCTGATATCGCTATGTATCGCTACCTGGCTCCGAAGGCCTCCGAGGCCAGGTCGAATAACCGGTCCATGACGTACTGTTCGTCCCAGTCTTTCTCGATGTCGGGCAGCGCCATTATTTGCTCCATCACCTCGTTTTGCTGGTCGCCGATTCGTAGCGCCTGTGAATACGGGATTTCGGGCGAGAACGTCACCATCGAATAGAGCGGTGTCCAAAGCTCAGGAAACCGGTTGCTGAACTTGGCTTCGATCATCTTGCGAAGCTGGAATTTCCTGTCGCCGGACAGGTCGCTCATCTCGACGAAGTTGCGTTTGGACAGTTCCGCGATGGCGTCGGCGTTTGGCTTGCGCGCGTTCTCGTAGGCGGGAAATATTCGCTCCCAGTCGTGATCGCATCGGCCGATCAGCGCGTCGAGTTCGGCGCAATCCTCGAATCCGCAGTTCATCCCCTGTCCGTAGAACGGCACGATGGCGTGCGCCGCGTCGCCGATGAGCGCTACCTTGCCGTTGAACGACCACGGAAAGGCCTGCACGAGAAACAGCGGCGCGGGTGTTTTTTCCAGGAACACGTCCACCGGTCGCTCCATAAGCGCCATCGCATCCGCAAAATTCGACTCGAAAAACGCCTTGACCGCGGTGCGCTCTCGCAACGATTCGAACGAGGGCTCGCCCGATTGCCTGAGAAACAAGGTACAGGTGAATGTTCCATCCGGGTTGGGCAACGCGATCAGCATGAAGTCCTTGCGCGGCCAGATATGCAGCGCATTCTTCTCGAGCCTGTGACTGCCGTCCGGGTTCGCCGGAATGTTCAGTTCGATATAGCTCTGCGGCATATAGGTCTGGCTGTCACTGAAGCCTGGCAGGCTATGGGCAAGCCTTCGCACTTTGGAGTTTGCGCCATCGGCACCGAAAGCGAAGTCGGCCTCGACGACAGCCTCGCTGCTATTGTCTACCGAGAATGTGGTCGTCGCCGTTTCGAAATCGATATCGATAAGGCGGTGTTCGAAATGTGTCGTGATGTTCGGCTCGTCTTCGGCGATGTCGAGCAGCTGCTCGTTGATTCCGCCTCTTGAAACCGACCAGATAGCATCGCCCTCCTGCCCGTAGGCAAGCGCGCTGATCTCGCCGTGGACACCGTGAATCGCCCGGTGATACATCGGAATCGCCTGTTTCTTCGCGTCGGCGCTGATGCCGATTTTTGCGAGCGACGACCAGCCGCGATCGGACAAGGCGATGTTGATCGACCTGCCCTGGTAAATATTTGTCTTCCTGGAGTCCGGCCTGCCCTCATAGAGCCCGACCTCGTAGCCGTGTCGCGCCAGCGAGATGGCGAGCAGGGCGCCAACCGGGCCTCCGCCTGTGACAGTAAATGTCTTTCTTGTCATTGAACGCTATCCCTGGCCCAACAGCTTGCGCATGACCCTGCCGAACGTAAACACGTCCCCGAACGAGTTGTAGAGCGGTACCGGCGCGATCCTGATAATGCACGGTTCACGGAAGTCTGCGATAACACCCTGGGCAATCATGTCATCGAACAGTTTTCGCTCGCGGCCGGCGATATTGATGGATATCTGGCTGCCGCGCTGTTTCGGATCGCGGGGCGTGATGATGCTGATCCGGGCATCGGGGAATTCGGCGGCCAGCGCGTCGATCGTGTATTCCAGGTAGCCGGTGAGCTTTTCGCTCTTGGCCCGCAAAGCCTCCATTCCAACCTCGGCGAAGATGTCGATAGCCGCCTTCATGGCCGACATGCCCAGCACCGGCGCATTGCTGAGCTGCCAGCCTTCGGCGCCCTGCATGGGCCGGAATCCGCTTTTCATCTGGAAGCGCGTCGTCTTGTCGTGCCCCCACCAGCCGCCGAATCGTGGCAGCTCCGAATCCGAGCCGTGGCGTTCGTGAACGAAGATCGCCGCCGCATTGCCCGGACTCGAATTCAGGTATTTGTACGAGCACCAGGCGGCGAAATCCACGTCCCAGTCGTGCAGCGCGAGCGGCACATTGCCGGCGGCATGTGCGAGATCGAAACCGGCGATGGCCCCGACGGCATGTGCCGCCCTGGTCAGGGCCGCCATGTCGAACAGCTGGCCCGTGAAGAAATTCACGCCGCCGAAGAAGACCATCGCGAGCTGGGCCGCGTTGGCTTCGACGGCGGCAAGGATATCTTCCTCGCGGATGATCCATTCGCCGTCGCGCGGCGCTATCTCGATGATGGCGTCATCGGGATCGAAACCGTGAAACCGGGCCTGTGTCTCTAGCAGGTAGCGATCCGACGGAAACATCCTGGCTTCGCTGATTATCTTGTAGCGCTG
This sequence comes from uncultured Gammaproteobacteria bacterium, assembly GCA_963701335.1. Classification (GTDB taxonomy): domain Bacteria; phylum Pseudomonadota; class Gammaproteobacteria; order Steroidobacterales; family Woeseiaceae; genus UBA1847. The sequence goes on along the minus strand of CAVOZR010000004.1, from coordinate 67,513 downwards.
TTTCGTCGGGCGGTAGAACGAGACGAACAGGAGATGAAGGTTGGTCGTCAGCGAGTTCATGCAGACGACTTCGGATGGCCTGGCACCGACGATCTTCGCCATCGGCGGCGTCAGGCGTTCGTGGTAGCTGTACCAGGGGTGCGTCGCGTGAAAATGACCCTCGACGCCGTAGCGCGCCCAGTCCTCGAGCTCCAGTTCAACGGCGGCTTTTACCGACTTTGGCTGCAGGCCCAGCGAATGGCCCGAGAAGTAGGCCATCTCCGGCGTTTCCAGGTTCGGGAAGTGAAACGCCTGCCGATAACGCCTGAGCGGATCAGCCTCGTCCTGCGCCTTCGCGAACTCGAGTGTCGGCTGATAGTGCATTTCAATTCCCTGTCTTCGGCGGAATGGTGACCCACCCTTTCGGCGGTTCCTTCCCCGGGTGAACGGCGCCACAGCCCGGACAGGTACGCGCCTTTTCGTCCGCGTAAAATGCCTGGTACAGCGGCGGAAGGTCCCGCACGATCGATACCAGTTGCACTTCGACCCTGTGTACGAGATCGCCGCAGTCGAAGCAGTACCACTCGAACGCATCTTTCTCGCCTTCGGGGCGCTTGGGCTCGATGACCAGACCGACACTGCCTGCCATCGGACGCTGCGGCGAATGCCTGACATGTGCCGGGAGAAAGAAGATGTCGCCTTCGCGAATGACGATATCGGAGAACTCGCCTTCATCGAAGACCTTCAGCACCATGTCTCCCTCGAGCTGGTAGAAGAACTCCTCGACAGGGTCGTCGTGAAAATCAGTCCGCTTGTTCGGGCCGCCGACCACCGTAACCATCATGTCGGTGTCCTCCCATATCTGCTGGTTTCCGACGGGGGGCTTCAGCAGGTGTCGATGCTCCTCGATCCAGTCCCGGAAGTTAAGCGCCGCTAGCTTCGTCATCTCTGTGGCCCTCGCAATAGTCATCTTTGCCTCGAGAAACACCATAAGCCTTTTGTCGCATGGGAGTTTCCTCAGCCCTTGAATGTCTGGAACAGCATACGTATAGCGACCAGCAGCAGGAACCCACCGAACAGGGCGCTGAGATGGCGGCGACTCAGGGCGTGCGCAATTCTTGCACCCAGCGGCGCGGCGAGCACCGTCGTCGGCGCGATCAGGGCAAAGCCTATCAGGTTGACGAAACCGAGACTGCCCGGAGGCAGCTGTTCGTTACCCCAGCCCGACACGACATAGCCGAGCGTGCCCGGAATACTGATCAACAGGCCGAAGAGCGCGGATGTGCCAACAGCGCGGTGTATGGGTTCGCTCATCAGCGTCAGCGACGGCACGCTCAGGGTGCCTCCGCCAATTCCCATCATGGTCGACACAGTGCCGATCGATGCGGGAACGACTAAAGTCAGTGGATTACGGGGCACCTCCGGCGTGATGGTCTTCTGGTCGAGCGGCAGCGCCATCTTGATCGCCACGAGCAGCGCAACAACACCGAACACGCCGGAGAGAACCTGGCCGCCGACCCTGCTGGCAACGAACGTCCCGAAAACGGCGCCGAGGAAGATGAATGGCATCCAGCGTTTCGCGAGAGCGACATCGACGGATCCGCGCTGGTGGTGCGCGCGGGCGGAGGAGATCGATGTCGGGATGATTACCGCGAGAGACGTCGCGACGGCAATGTGCATTCGGAATTCAACCGGAACCCCCGTCAGCTCCAGCGCCCATTCGAGCACCGGCACGATAACGATGCCGCCACCGACACCGAGCAAGCCGGCAAGGACGCCACCCGCGACGCCTGATACCAGCATTGCGGCCACGAGAACGATGAGACCCTGATCTATCACCGGGGTCTATCCCAACATTCCGCAGGCCCGCAGGGGTGGAATGATCACGTTTCTTTCCTCGAGTGATTTAGTTGGCGTCAGAGTCGACTTGATCCAGATTTCGATGGATTTTATCGGGGTCAGACCCCAATTGAAGTGTAAATGATGTGAAAATTGTCAGCGAATGCGATAAATAGGATAAATAGAGGTCAGACCCGAGTAGATCTTACTCTGACCCCAATTATTATTGGAGAGACATAATGCAAGTAGTCGCAAGCAACGATGTCGATGTCCGGTCATCGGACGCCTCGATGCTGCACCGGTGCTTCGAATCGCAGCGGCAAAGCTTTCTGCAATCGGACACCGAGGTTTTCGAGGAGCGCAGGCAGCACCTGCTGAATCTGAAGCGGATGATCAGCGAGAATCGCGAGGCGATCATCGACGCCATCAGTCAGGACTATGGCAATCGCTCACGACACGAGACGCTGTTTGCGGAGATTATCACGGCGAACGACGCCATCATCGACGCGATCAGGCACCTGAAGCGCTGGATGAGGGTGCAGCGCCGTAAGGTCGATCAAACGCTGTACCCGGGTGGCAAGGCGCGCGTCATTCCGCAGCCGCTTGGTGTCGTCGGCATGATCATCCCCTGGAATTTTCCCATCAACCTGACGTTCTCGCAGCTGGCGGCCGTGTTTGCGGCGGGCAATCGCGCGATGGTGAAGATGTCGGAGAACTCGATCGCGCTTTCCCGGCTACTCATTTCACTCGCCCCAAAATACTTCAATGAAGACAAACTGGCATTCTTCGAGGAAACCGGCGGTGTCGGGATCGAGTTTTCGAAGCTGCCGTTCGATCACCTCATATTCACCGGTTCGGGCACGACGGGAAAAGCGGTGATGGCGGCCGCAGCAGCCAATCTGACACCGGTCACGCTCGAGCTGGGCGGGAAGGCGCCTGCGGTCGTCGCGCCCGACTACCCGATCGCGAAAGCCGTTGAGCGTATCCTGTTCGTCAAGCAGTTCAACGCGGGACAGATTTGTACAAACGTCGACTACGTGTTTGTACATGAGAGCCAGGTCCATCGTTTCGTCGAGGAATCCAGGGCCTGGGCAAAGGCGCATTGTCCCGACATACGCAGTAAGGACTACACATCAATAATCGACGATCGTGCGTTCAGGCGGGTTTCGGACACGCTCGAGGACGCGCTCACGAAAGGGGCGGAGGTCGTCAACCTGCACGGGCAGGAGCCGCAGGCAGAAAGCCGCAAGTTCCCGCTGTGCCTCGTATTGAACACGACAGACGACATGACGATTCGCAAACGCGAAATCTTTGGCCCCTTGCTTCCTGTTCTACCCTATCGTGAACCACAAGAGGTCATCGACTACGTCAACGGCAGGGACCGGCCGCTCGCACTGTACCCCTTTACGCGCGACAAGAAGCTCGCTGCGCGCTACATCGACCGCATCATGTCGGGAGGTGTCACGGTCAATGACGCACTGTTTCACGTGGCGCAACACAACCTTCCGTTTGGCGGCGTAGGGCCAAGCGGCATGGGGCACTATCACGGCTACGAGGGTTTTATCACGTTCTCGAAGCTGCGACCTGTCTACTACCAGCCTTCATTTTCGCCGGCCAAGTTCCTCGCACCGCCGTATGGGAAGTTCGCCGACCGCGTGCTCAAACTGTTGGCGAACCAGAAGAAGTAGAAATAGAAGGTGCAAGTCCATCGGTTATTCGGGCTATCCGTTTGGCCTCAGGCGCTCAACGACAGGGCCTGCTCTCGTTCACTCCTGATGCCCAGCTTGTGCAAAAGCAGGCCGACGGGACAGAACCCCGTAAAGGCGCTTTGAAACAGGTTGGCGCCCACGAAGACTGTCAGCCAGACGAAGTAAGGGTGGATGAAATAGGTCAGTGCAAGCGACAGCAGGACCATGAAGCCGGCAAAAGCCATGATTGAGCGTTCAAGTGACATCGAGTTTCTCCCAAGAAAAGCGGACAACATTCATCGCCGTTTGTTGATTTCTGTCGACCCCGGCCGAGCCTATTGCACCAGCCAGCTACCGTCGGCCTGCAGGCACGCGGTGCCGTAAAGCTCCTGGTCAGTCCGGCCTCCGATCGTCGCATCCAGCCTGAACTCTCGACACGGCCCGCTTGCATGCTGATGCGTGCGCGTTGGCGTGAACGTGTAGCGATAGCCGGTATCCGGATTGACCCAGCTCCTGGACTCGCCAGTGCGATAGTCATTCAGTGTCCGAGCGGCCATCATGCGGTCCGTATCGTCCATGCTCTGGCCAATGTGTTGCCCGATCATGCTGCCCGCGAGGGAACCGAGAATGATCGCGGCCGTTCGACCCCGACCGCCACCTACCTGGGCACCGGCAACGCCGCCGATGACCGCGCCAATTACCTGACCTTCTTGCGCATGCGTGGTCGTTTCGCAACCGTATAAGGCAAGTGTCGAAAAAAGCACTACCAGAACAAGCTTGTTTATGTACGACATGGTCATTACTCCTCTTGCCGGACGACTTTAGCGCTGACTCCTTTTCGCCCGCTGCTCCGCTTGATGTGCTTTGAACTCTACGGGGCTCACGCCGCCGTCGTCGTCAGTGTCGATATCGTGAAACGACGGCGCATTGGCCAGGTTCTTCATCTGCCGGCCTTCCTTTGCACGCTTCGCGATCCGCTCACTCCGGGCCTTGTTGAATTCGTCTTCCGTAATCGTGCCATCGCCGTTCAGATCGCAGTCTGCGAAGGTCGGCATGTTCATGCCTGTACCTTTTTGCACGTCCTGCGCGTATAGCGTGCTACCCGTCATCAGGCAAAGCCCGAGTAAGGGAATTGCGACGATTCTGGCCGTGGATTTCATTTGGCGGCTCCTCACCCGCGTTCATTCATGCAGGTATAATCCCGTCACTATGCAAATAATGCGGCATCAATGTTTCCGGCCAATTTCTGAAACCCGTGAATTTGTTACAAGGTGTTTCCGGTGAGCGCTGCGGCAGGCGGAGGGCTTGCCGATAACTCCCATCTATTGGTTGTGGATGACGATCCGGGAATCCGCGAGTTGCTGTGCCAGTACCTCGGCGAACAGGGCTTTCGAGTCTCGGCCGTGGAAGGCGGCAAGGCCATGGATGCGTGGCTGGCTGAGAATACGACGGACCTCGTAATCCTCGATCTCATGCTGCCCGGCGAGGACGGGCTCTCGCTCGCGCGACGCCTGCGCATCGATCATAAATTGCCCATCATCATGATATCGGCCCGTGGCGAGGAAGTGGATCGCATCGTCGGCCTGGAGGTCGGGGCCGACGACTACCTGGCAAAGCCCTTCAATCCGCGCGAACTGCTGGCCCGGGTGCGTGCCGTGCTGCGCCGCAACTGGCCGGCGGCGCAGCCTGAATCGGGCACCGACAGTAAGTTCGATTTCGGACCCTTTCGCTTCGAGCCCGACAAGCGGGCCCTTTATCGGGATGATGGCGAAGTAGAATTGTCGAGAGCGGAATTCGATCTTCTCAACGTTCTCGTCACACACCCGAATCGGGTTCTCAGCCGGGACTTCATCATGGAATGCCTGGGTGGAAACGACCGCGATCCCTTCGACCGCAGTATCGACGTCCGGGTTACCCGATTGAGACACAAGATAGAAGCCGACCCGGCCCACCCGCGATTTGTACGCACTGTCTGGGGAGTCGGTTACCAGTTCACGCCGGAGGAATCCGGCGCTTGACACTGATGCCCCGGTCTCTGCTCGGTCGTTCTGCATTCACCATTGCGCTGACCCTGCTGATCTTCATGCTGGTCTCTCTGGGCAGTGCCGTCTATTTCATTGCGATACCGATGGCGAAGCGATCGGCGGACGATTTTGCGGCCGTTATCGTGTCGGCGGCGCATAGCATCGAGAGCCTGCCCGAAGAAATGCATGCGGATCTGCAGCAGCAATTGCTGCAGGATCACGGCCTGATCGTGACAACACAATCACGCTCCCTGCCCGAGAAGAACTTTGATGTCCCTTACTACATGTTTTTCCAGCAATCGCTGGCGCGACGCGTCGGTCAGGAACTGTCGATAGTTGAATCCACGAAGGGGCCGCTGGTATGGGTCGATGTTCCGGCCCACGATATGATCGTTCGCATCGGTTTTGACAGGAAGCGGCTGGGGACCAATCCTCCGGTCGTTTTGCTCGCGGCTATCGGGGGCGGTGCTCTGCTGACTCTGCTCGTGAGCTTTCTCGAAGTACGCAGGGTCACCGTTCCACTGGCGAGGCTGTCTTCCGCGGTGCAGGAGGTCGGACGCGGACGTATTCCCAAGCCCCTGGCTGATGACGGTCCGAAGGAGATTGCCACTCTGGCGCGGGCCTTCAACCAGATGTCGTCCGATATAAGAGAGCTGTCCGAGAATCGGACCGTTATCATCGCTGGCATATCGCACGACCTGCGCACGCCGTTGACTCGACTCGAACTCGCTATCGAGATGTTGAGCGAAGACTCGGATCCCGCACTGATAGCGGGCATTCGGCGCGACCTGGCCGGGATGAATCGCCTCATCACCCAGTTCCTGCTATTTTCGCGAGGCATTGAGGACGAGCGTCCGGTAGATCTGGACCTGTGGCAGGTAATTGAATCTCAGTCAGCCGACATCAAGCGTGACGGCGTGGAATTGCGACTCCACCGTCGTGATCCGCCCTGCGTTTACCGCGCCGACCCCGTCGCATTGGAGCGCGTGTTGGCGAACCTGTTGGGAAACGCCGCGCAATACGGGAACGGCGCAGCGATTGACGTAAACCTGAACTGCACCGAGAAAGAAGTTTCGATCGAAATCTGCGATCGCGGGCCGGGCATTCCCGCCGACCAGGTCGAGGCTGTTTTCAGGCCGTTCCACCGCCTGGAAACCGCACGCAGCGACAGGACCGGCGGCAGTGGCCTCGGACTCGCCATAGCACGCCAACTCGCAGTCAAACACGGCTGGACGATTGACCTGCTACCGCGAAACGGCGGTGGAACGGTGGCGAGGCTGGGCCTGCCGCCGTCTCACCGGCGTTGTACTCACAAAACCGCCGCGACGAGTCTTACATGACTCTCTTTATCTGAAAGCCGGCACCCCAGTCGGGACTGCTGTCGGTGAGCCCTGTCAAAACAAACACCTGGAGTTTCCAGTCCTCACCCAGGCGGCGCGATACGAAACCGGTCAACTCCTGGATCGAATCGCCGCCGCTGATGGCCGACTCGCGATAGTCGAAGATCAGGCCGCCTTTTACGTCGCGCGAGAATTTGAACGTGCCGCCGGCGGATGCCATCAGGACATTGTCCAAATCGATACCGGTCGGATCACCACGATACTTGTAGCCAAGCGAGCCCAGCAGCGTGAAATCGCCCATGAATTTGTAGAGGTCCGCCTGCACGGAGTAGTCGTTCTCGCCGGTACCCAGTCCCTTATTCTCATCGGCTGTCCCGAACTTGACTTTGCCCGTAAGATCCATGGCAAGACCGAGCTGCCGATTATTGATGACGTCATAAATCGTGACGCTGCCGATGATATCGCCGACGCCGCTTTCTGTGGTCACTGCACCGGAGCCTGGCAAGGGCTCCCCGTCCGGATCAAAAATCGTTCCCTCGGGTGCCTTGACACTCAGGTACGGCACTGTGAGTCGAAACGCGGCACGCCCGTAGTCGACGGTGGCCGTGACGGGAACGTAGGTATCTTCGATGTCCACGTCGCCACCATAGGTACCAGTGGCAAAGTCGACGCCCGTCGATAATGTGACTTTCGGATCGTTTTCCTGGGCCGCCGTCACTCCCTGCAGCATTATCACGCAGCCCACCAACGCCATTGTCTGAACGAGTTTCACTTTCATCGTCCTGTCCTGTACCGAGAAAAACGGGGCCGGATTGGTTCCGGCCCCAACTCAGAGGATGCTGGTAAAGGGGGGACTTACTCAGCGTCCTCGACTTCAAGATCCAGCGCGCGCGCTCTCGCATTCATCTGCTCGCGATGCTGTGCCTGAAACTGCAGGCGCTCTTCATCGGAATCGAGCAAACGCAATTGCTCGCGGTACTGGTTGCGTTCCTGCACGCTCATGAATTCGCCACCATAGATCGGACCCTGGCCAGGCGGTACCAGGTCCTGACCCTGCTGCAGGGCCCGCTGTTGCATCTTTTCCTCATGCTGCGCCTGGATCTGCTCGCGTGCCTGCACCGATTTAGCGTTCTTGAGTTGCATGCGGTACTGGTTGAGTTCGCCTTCCGTCATAAGGGCGCTGCCGTAAATATCCTTATCCTCGAGGCTTAGCGGATCCTGCACATGAATGCGGTCCCGGTCACGGACCTGATCCTGATCCGGATCCTGGATCTTGTCCCGGTCACGATCGCGGTCGCGATCCTGGTCAGGAACATCGATGCGATCACGATCCTGCATCCGGTCTCGATCGTAGGTCCGGTCACGGTCTACCTGCTGGGCCCGGTCTGCACTCGCGCCGCCGCTACCTCTACCCTGTGCGGCGTAGCTGGATACAGCCGTCAGCGCCAGCGCCGATGCCGCCAAAATACTGATTGCTATTCTGTAATTCATTAGCTGTTGCTCCTCATATCAAGTGGAACCTCCATCGCTAATCTCCGTTACATCTGTTGCCAACTCTTGCGGAGGTTCCCGATCCTTGATCATGAGTATCGAACCAACGTGTTTCGCGGCAATTTCCGAAATCGCTGTTTTTGTTTCAAATTGTTACCGCTCTGTTGCCATGAAGCCGAGGGCGACGGCGCTCACGCTAGTAGTCTTCAGCAGTGGTTTCAGGCCAGAGCTTAAGCATTGACGCTAGCAACACCCTTTGTAACATCTCGTATCCCGATTAGACGAATCACTCCCGGCAATCTACAGTTCGGGATCTATGCCGTTCGATCGCCTCTACACCTATCTCGCGCTTGCGGGGACTCTACCTTTCGTCGCCTGTGCGATTCTGATGCTCGTCGGCATGGAGTCCATCCCTCTGCTCGGCGCGCTGGACGCGGTGGCCAGCAGCTACGGGCTTGCGATCATCTGTTTCCTGGCAGGCGCACATTGGGGCACCTACCTGGCCGGAAAAGCAGGCAGACGCTTCAATCTGTTTGTCATCAGTAACGCCATATTCCTGGCGGTCTGGTTTGCCTTCATCGGCGCTGGTGTCAGATGGGCTATCGCGACCCAGATCGCTGCATTCCTGCTGCTGCTGTACATCGACTATCGGCTCAGGGAGGCCGCGGTGATTTCTGATCGCTATTTCAGCGTTCGCAGTGTCGCAACGCTCATAGCAGTCGTCTCGCTGCTGGTGATCCTTCTTTTCCAGTGACACGGATTGCCGTAATTGGTGCCGGTCTGTCCGGTCTCGTCGTAGCGCGGGCGTTGCAGCGCGATCACGACGTGACTGTGTTCGAAAAATCTCGTGGACTTGGCGGTCGCATCGCCACTCGCTACGACGGCGGTTACGAATTTGATCACGGCGCGCAGTTCTTCACCGCCCGATCGAAACAGTTTCAGGGCTTCCTGCAGCCTCTGCTGCAGGGTGGAGTCGTCGCGAACTGGCGCGCTCGCTTTGCCGAGCTGGATCGGGCGGAAATCGCTACCACACGTGATTGGAACGACGATCACCCGCACTATGTTGGCGCTCCGCGAATGAACGAGATCGGCAAGGCCCTGGGTGAGGGCCTCGATGTTCATGGAAAGACCGCGGTCGCGAAGATAGACGGCAAGCCGGGCGACTGGCGCCTGCATGGCGTTGATGGAGAGCTACCTGGTCATTTCAGCTGGATAGTATTTGCGATGCCCGCGGCGCAGACCGCGGCGCTGCTGCCCCGGGCCTCAACAGACCTGCGGCGGCGTTGCGGTGCCGCAGGAATGCACGCCTGCATTGCCGTTATGCTTGGTTTCGCCAGGCCCCTTTCGATACCGTGGCAGGCTGCGCTGGTACGGGGCGCTGATATCAGCTGGGTCTCGGTCAACAGCAGGAAGCCCGGCCGGCCGGAACCCGCTGCGCTGGTCGTGCATTCGACGAATGCGTACGCGGACAAACATGTTGATGAGGATATCAGCATCGTTACGTCGCATTTGCTCGCCGAGATTGCGGAAGTAGTCGGCGTCGACGGACATGCGGCGGAGGTTTGCAGGCTGCATCGCTGGCGTTATGCCAACGTGGACAGGCAACAGGGCGAGAGCTTTCTCCTCGACGAAGCCTCGCACCTGGCGGCGTGCGGCGACTGGTTCAGGCAGGGGCGGGTCGAGGCGGCATTCCTGAGCGGCTTTGCGTTGGCGCAGAAGCTCAACACGCGGCTTCGGCAGTAACCTCTCCGACGCTCAAACGGCTTCGCTTCGTGTGTCGGCGCGCTCGTCGAACTCAAGGACGCCAAGCTGGTCCAGCAGTCCGGGTATTTTTTCCTTGATTTTGAAGTAGCCTCGCCTCGCATGAGGCCATATCTTGCTGTCATAAGGGCGGCGCAGTTGGAACAGCTGGACTCCGTGCTTTTCCAGGTGAAGTTTGCTCGCGGTCAACAGTTCGGCCACGGGACCTGTGGGCGCGCAGGCGGTAGCGATCGTAGTGAGCTGGTTTTGTGCCGTCCAGTCGAGTAGCAGGTTGATCCAGTCGTCGGTTTTCGCGAGCTGCCCGTCGACCGCAAAGTGTTGTGTTGCCCGGCGCAGCGCGTCCGATACTGCGCCGGTCGCGAAGTCTTCGGCATGCGATCCGACCGGAAACGGCGAACGCTGCCGGGTGGCGACGGCGCCAAGGATCGATTTTGGCCGCTTCGGCAGCGCAAGCGTCTCCGGAGAGCAATCCTCTTCAGTGATAAGCAGCCCGTAGCGGCTGCTCGCCGGAAGCGCCTGCGTATTCGGCAGCTCACGCAGCGGGAAGACACGGGATTCGGTCAAAGGCGGCGCGCTGGTCGCGAGCTTGTTTGCCGGATTGAAGCGATTGTCGGAATAGCGCGCGATGTTGGAACTGAGTGCCAGGTAGTTTTTGCCCTTCGTATGCAGGCCTGCGACCCAGCGCCAGCTCAAGGTATTCGATGCGGGATCTCCGTCGATAAGATGGCGGTAGAAGAAATCGGCGCCGAGCTGCCACGGGAGTCTTAGCGTGAAGATCCAGATGCTTGCGAACCACATGCGAGCATGATTGTGAAGGTAGCCGGTTTGTTCGAGCTCCTCGGCCCAGGCGTCAAAGCAGTCGATTCCCGTCTGGCCGGTTATCGCTGATGTGTAGCGTCGCAGCAGCTCGCTGTCGGCTTCCAGCTCACTGATCAGGCGGGAAACGTTGGCCCGATAATCTGACCAGACGTCGGGGCGATGTTCCATCCAGCCTTTGAAATAGGTGCGCCAGAAGATTTCCTGCACGAACTTGCTGGCGTCGTGCAGGGAGTGGTGCCTCAGGGTGACCTCGAGGATTTCCTGCTCGAGAATCAGCCGGTGACGCACGTACGGTGAGAGCAGCGATACGTTGCTGCGCCGTTGCGGTCCGAAGTCGAAGTTCCGGGCTTTGGAATAATGGCTCAGGGACTGTGCGACGAACGAAGCCAGACGGCCAAGGCCGGCGATTCGATTCGGTTCTGGCAGCTTTTCCATTGCAATACCGGAGAGGATATCGCGCTACCTGCCGCGGCGCCGGCTGGACGGGTTCCGGGCTTCGTTGCGAAGCCTCACGAGTCGTTCCATCGAGCGTCGCTGGTGCTCTATGACGGCCATGGTTACGATGCCGAGCAATACAAGTGCTACCATTTCCATGAGTCTTTCTCCTCTTGTTATGAAGAAGGTTTCGGTGCCCAGACGTTGCACCATCCCTGTCCGGCAACCGCCTTGCCAGGAAAGATTCCGCAGCCCGCCCATTCGTCGTCAACGTCGCCATTGAACAGCGCGCAGTTGTTGCAGAAACGATCCGAGGCGCGAAGCGCTGCATCGACCGTTTTCGCGTCGTGGACATAGGCGAGGGCTTTGGCAGTTGGATCGTTCTCATCCAGCCGGACGAGATCGTCGGCCCTGGCGAACTGTCCTAGCCCGGCACTGGCCACGGCCGCAGCCGCTCCGGCGGATTTGAAGAAACGTCGGCGCGTCATTTTCGGCAGCCAATGGCGAACTTTGTTGGACTCGTTCATGCGTATTCCTTGATTCTTGTCCCCAGTTAAAGATCCGGCCGGCGCATGGCGCCGGCCGGCGAGTCAAGCAGAGAACGGAGAGTCGGGGGAACTGCGGAGCCCTCTGCCGGGGAGACGCTCAGGAGAGCGATTGAAACCCTGTGGCTAGAATAGCGCCCCGGAAAAGTTTGTCAATGATCTGTCTATGTATTTATTAGACATTATTGTAACCAACTGTAACCGTCCGCCGACGCGCCTAGTAGCTCAGGCCCTCGGCGTCGGCGACCTTTTCCAGCGCGACCTCGATCAGCGCGCGCGCCTCTGCGGTCGTTTGGTGCAGGTAGCGGTGCAGTGCAGCATCGTCATCGTCTCTGCTCGCACAATTCGCGCTGTAAATCTCGAACGCGCTCAGGTCGCTAACAAGCTGCGCGAGATGCCTGGGGCACTCGCATTCGATTGCGGTCGATGTATTCGCCAGCATCGCGAGTTGCTGCTGGTTGAACAGACGCGGTGTTATGGCGCCCGAAAAATGCCACCTTTCGACGTCGTTCCGAGGCGGCTTTTCAGGCCTGGCCGCCTCGACAAAAGGCTGCGTAAAGGAGCGAATGACGGCTGCATGAACCTGCTCGACGTCAACGGGTCCGCGCAGCACGACGATGTTTGAACCACGCGCCAGTTCGAGATCCCGTATCCGCCCGAAGCTATAGATAATGATCCCGCGCCCCGCACCACAAAGCGTCATATAATCAGTTAGTTGTGTCGTAGTCGCCGCATCGAGAATCGGGCTCTCGAGGATAACAACATCGGCGGATTGATTGGCCAGGTCGGCGCTGAACCGATCCCTGTTGCTGTCGACAACACGCACGTTGATCGGAGACAGGTCACGGTCATGCGCGTTTAACTGGGCAGGCAGACAATCGCCCAAAACCGCCAGGTCAATTTGGGCCGGTACATCGATCGCCGATAACTCGCTGACGCTCTGTAGCTGCTCTCGAAGCTGCTCGATGTTGCTGCCAGCGATTTGTCCGATTGAAAAACCCTGGTCGGTTAGCCGCTTGAGAAATCCGAGTTTCTCAACGTCGGCGGTTCGGTATACGCGGCGCCCGTTCGGCGCCCGTTCGGCGACGACAGCACCGTAACGTCGTTCCCACACCCTGATGGTGTGATCGGTAAGCCCGGTGAGTTTGGCGACAGCGCCGATGCCATAATGCCGTTCTTGTTTACTTGAAGTTTGGGCCATTGCTCCATCCTGAGGTCGATTGATAATATAGACATGCCAGCGATGTTCATATATTGTTCGCTTCCTTAGTAGACATTATATAGACATCTCATCGTGATGGAAGCCCCTGCAATCCGTTTGATTACGATCACCGCCGACTTAGTGGTGGCGGACAATGTGTTATCGAGCTCTGGCGGTGCCCATACCGCGATGATCCCGGAGGGCTGACGCATGCCACGCGCCGCACATCCCGGCGACTGGGCCGCGCTGCTCTTGCTGACCATACTCTGGGGCACGGCGTTCCTCTTAAACGAGCTCGCCCTGGCGGCCTTCCCGCCGACGGTGCTTGTTGCGGGGCGCATCGTCATAGCCGCAGCGGTGATTTATGCGTTCATGCGCGGGAGCGGCGTCAGGCTGCCAGAACCCGGCCGCGCCTGGATTCCGATGATCGTTATGGCGATCCTCGGCAACGTGCTTCCGTTCAGCCTTATTGCCTGGGCGCAAAACCACATCGATTCGTCGCTGGCCGGCATTCTGATGTCGGTCATGCCGCTGTTCATTCTGACGCTGGCGCATTTCTTCCTGCCGGGGTCCAGGCTCACAGGGTTCCGGATCGCGGGTTTCATCGTTGGCTTCGCCGGCGTCGTCGTGATTATCGGTCCCGACGCCTTGACCGGTTTGAGCAACAACGCAGCGCTTTGGGGTGCGATCGCGGTGCTTGCCGCCGCGTTCAGCTATTCAGTGAGCAGTATCTATGCGCGCCGCCTTGGCGCCGTGAATCCCGTGCAGCTGTCGTCCGGAATGCTGTTGGCAGCAAGCCTGATTTCGCTGCCGGCTGCAACTATGGACGTCTCGGGTATCGTCGCCCCCGGCTTCGCTTCGGTCGTATCGCTGCTTGTGCTCGGATCACTTTCGACCGGATTCGCGACGCTATTGTATTTTCGTCTCGTGCAGGGACCGGGCCCAACATTCCTGTCACTCGTGAACTATCTCGTTCCCGCCTGGGCCGTGTTCGCGGGTGCCCTGTTTCTCGACGAACGGCCGTCGCTGCCGGTTTTGGTCGGCCTGCTGTTTATCCTCTGCGGGATCGCGCTAAGCGAAGTCGGGCCGCGTGTTGCGCGCGCGCTTCAGGCAATACGCAGTCGCTACCTGCCGTCCTCGATGCCCCCGATGACGCGGGAGGACGCATGAGTTCCGATTCGACGGTCGACGCAAGAGAGGTCGAGTATTACGCGCGCATGGCCGAAACCTGGTGGGATCACGAGGGGCCGTTTTGGCCGCTGCACAAACTGAACAAGCTTCGTACGACTTACATTGTCGACAAACTGTGTCGGCACTATGGTCGTGATGCAAGGGCTAGCGAACCGCTGGCGGGCCTCCGGGTGCTGGACGTGGGCTGCGGTGGCGGCATCCTGTCGGAGTCCATGGCCAAGCTCGGCGCAGAGGTGGTCGGCATCGACGTCGTCGAAAAGAACATTGCGATCGCCTCCCTGCACGCAGAGCAACAAGGCCTGTCGATCGACTATCGGCTGTCCACGGCGTCGTCGCTCGCGGACAGCGGCGCGCATTTTGACGTCGTACTCAACATGGAGGTGGTCGAGCATGTCGCCGACGTGGACGCATTCATGCGGGACTGTACGCGCCTGACCGCGGAAAACGGGGTGATGTTCGTTGCAACGATAAATCGCACGGCGAAAGCCTGGCTTTTTGCGATTGTCGGCGCGGAATATGTGCTGCGTTGGCTGCCGCGCGGCACGCATCGGTGGAGCATGTTTCAGAAACCGGCTGAAATCAGCTGCTACCTGGACAAAGGCGGGCTCTCGGTTCGGGACACTGTCGGCGTCGCGGCAAACCCGTTCAATCGCAGCCTGGCGATCACTCGCTCCCTCGCCGTCAATTTCATGATGTTCAGCGCACGCAGCGCTGACTGATACGCGCGTAGTCCCCGCTGCGACTCGCGATTGAGTTTCTGCGAAAACGCAGGCATGTTTCCTCGCATGACCCAACACGAATACATCTTTATCGCCATTTCCATAGTCCTTGGCCTGGCGATGGCACGCCTGCTCCACAGCGCCGCCCAGCTGGTACGCGCTCATGGTCGCGTGACCTATCACTGGGCTACCGCGCTGTGGGGCCTCTGTATCTTTATCTATATCCTGCAGCTCTGGTGGGTTGGCTGGGAACTGCGCCTGGTCACGGACTGGTCCATTCTCGATTTCTTTGCCCTGGTGATAGGCGCGATATTCGTCTATGGCGCTGCTGAGCTGGCGCTGCCAACCGAGGACTTCGATATATCCGACGACACCGAACTGGATTTCCTGGCGCACAGCCGAACACTCGGGCGCGTGTCGGCGATGTCGATGCTCGGCTATTTTGTTGTCGGGCCGTACGTGAACCTGACGATGTTCAACAATCCTCCGCTGCCGTCATATGGGTTCCCGATTCTTGGCGGCGGCCTGGTCGCGCTGATGATACTGAAACCGCAGTGGTTCAAGTGGCTGTCGGTCGTGTTCACGGTCTACACGATTCTGATTCTCTACCTCACTGCCTGATTAACCGAAACTCATGACGAGGTTGATACTAGCGATCAGATTTTTCTCTTTTTCGCATCGGCATGGTGTCGATCAGGGCGAAGATCTCCTCGATCGTGGTGGTGGATTCCGTCGATAGCTTGATCGAGCCGTCTTTGCCGATGAGCCGCAGCGCGAATGAGCCGGTCTGGATCCCCAGGGCAGCGCGAGTCGCCGCCGCTTCCGCCGCGGTGAGTTCCCGGTCCCCGGCCATCGACGTCGCGGCGTCCAGCAGCGTCACGAGTACCATATTACGTTCCGCGAATTCCTCGGGCGACGACGCGACTGCGCTTTGCAGGGCATTGAGTTGCATGTCGTCCCGCGCCTTGGCGCTGACGACGAGAACGCGGTTTTTCCACCGGTAGTGCTCGAGTGCGAATGGTGCTTGCGCCGAATAGGCATGCACGCTCGCCAGGCGCAACTCGAACGGGCCATCCAGCTTGTCATAGATCATGAGTCCCATGTCCGTGATCTGTCCGGGGTCAAGCTCGGGTCCATCGAGCGTCGTTCCCCTGTACCGGGGAATAAATCGGGAAAAGGGAATATCGACCGTGGTCCAGGCGTCGGGCCGGGTGTCGAAGTCAGCCCAGTAACTGATCTGTCTGCCTCGCCAGCGAGCGTTGGTGGCCAGTCGCCAGGTGTAGCGACGGCCATCCCCCCTTACCTGTAGGCGTATTCCGGCAAATTTCGACAGGTCGAGCTGAACGGGTCTCGTGCGGATCGAACTGAAACCGCCACCGCGCGTGTTTGTACTTCCAAGGAAATTCAGCTCGCCCTGCTCAATTCTAAAGGTGCCGTCGCTACGACCGCCCATGACGTTATCGTTCACCACATACCAATCGAGGTCGGACCGGTCGACGGTGAAGTCGGCCAGCAGGAGGCCTCCGTCGTCTTGAGAACCAGCGGCGATGCTCGGCGCAGCAGAGAAAGTCATCAGTATTCCTCCAACAATCAACAGGGAACGTATCATGCTACTTCGACAACGGGCCCTGGCCGCTGTCAGCCAACAGTCCATTGTTCAGATTGGGGAGCTGCATGCGCCATTGCCGACAGCTGATTGACGCTTGATTCCCGCGCGTCACCACGGCGCTCACCGAGCGGCTCAGCGCATTGGCATAGAGTCGCTGGTAGTAGGGTAGTCTGCCGACGTAGAACGGCAGGATCTCTTCGAGAGTGAGCTCGGTATTCAGCATTTCGGCGAAAGCGGCGAAGAAGCGCCGAATCGCACCGGACACCGGGCTGTCTTCGACCAAGCGATCGGACGGAGCAATCGTCCAGGTCATGTCGCTTTGCAGTGTGCACGTACCGGCAAAGCCATGACGCCTCCGGGACGACCACTCATGGGGCGCGATCAGGCTAAGAGACCACTGCCCATCGATCCAGTAAAGATAATTCGAACGTCCCCGGATCGGCCGATATCTGAACGACGATGACAGTACCAACATCGACGTGAAAAGGTCAGCAAGCACCTGGCGCTGTGGCTTGGCAACGACACCGCGCGGCTGCGTATTGCGCCAGTCATCCAGAAAACCATTGGCACCCTTGCCGTCCGGATTGCCGTCTGGGTCCGGTTCTGGAAGAAGAGCCCTTTTATGCTCATTCGAAATGTCCATGATCGCGCCTTTCAATCGTCCTTGATGAGAAGGTTACCCCGGGAAGGTGGAAGTTCATCGCGCCGATACAAACGGTTACGCTTGTCTGTGTGCGCCTTTGGAAGACCCGGGCGCCATCCCGCCGCGGCTCGTAGCAGCGCCTGACCCTGGCATCGCCTGTATCTCCCTGTAACAGGACGTTGCCTGAAGTATCGAGCTATGTCCGGGCCATGCGGCGCGCGGTAGCATTTGACCTCAACTTCTAAGTCTGCTTTCAAAGGAGAATAATTAATGTCTCAGCATACGCGCGACTGGTCCGAACTCGCTATTTCACTGTACGACAAACTCACGGGCCGCAATGCCGAAATAACGTACGAGGCCGACGACATGGAAGTGTGGGTTCCCAGCGGCGTCGGTGAGGACGCGTCCCACGCGAAATGGAAAGTCAACGGAACGCTCAAGATCCGCGCTCGTGACGGCGTCCAGTCCTGAGGTCTATCGACCCGTAGACACCGAGGGAGAGCTACGAGTCGATACTCCGAGCGGAAGGTCGATCAACCTGGTAGCGGACGGCGACGTGCTCCGCGTGGACCTGCCGACTTGGCAGGACGCACGCACTATGGCGCCGCGGTCATTCAATGCCCGCAGGCGAAATGTGCGATTCGTTGCGACTATGTTTGCAACGCATGGGTTGATGGTCAGTTTCGAGTGGTCCGGCAGGTCCGTTCTGCGCGTGGGTCACAACACGACGCCGAGCTGGCTAGCCCGGCTTCTCGGGCTAGGGCCCGCTTACATACCCCTCTCGGCGATCCGGTTGCTGTTCAGGCGGTAGCGACGCTCATTCGCGCTGGATTGACGCGGCATTGGTTCGCCGCGCAGAGCGCCGTCAGGTTTCCGCCAATTGCTTCACCCGGCGCTGCAGCCATGGGCGAATGATCAGGAAACCGCGGTACATCCTCTCGAGCATCCAGAGTATCGGCCGAAAGCGGGCGAGCAAGCCGACGGGTCTCAGCACCGGTATGGCTCGCCACATGGCAGCAAAGGCGGCGGCGCCGGAGACGATTGGCTCGCCGCGCTCCTGAGCATGGAATCGCTGCATGAGTTCGTCGTTGCTTATCGGGCAACCGGTGGCGCCTTGTATACTCACGAAGTCGATGGACTGACGTTGGTCGAGCCGGCGCATCAGGCGAATTTCGCGAACGCACAGCGGACAATCATTGTCGTACCACACGGTTACCTGGGGGTTGTTTTCGTTGCCCATCAGTCGTAGCTCAGTTCGCGCGTCTTGCCCCAGAATACGCGGTACGCAAACACCGTGTAGCCGAGGATGGCCGGTAAGGTTATCACGACACCCCAGAGTATGAATTGCAGCGAGTTGGTCGCGCTGGCCGCTTCCCAGATAGTCATCTCGTCGATGATGAGATAGGGAAACAGGCTGTAGGCAAGTCCTGCAAAAGCCAGCAGGAAGATCGACACGGCGAACGCGAAAGGTTGCCATTCCCGGGCATCAATTTTTTTCGCGAGTTTTCGCAAGCGAAAATGGCAGGCAAGTATCAATGCAATCGATATCGCCGGAATCTGCGACAGCAGCAGAAACTGCGGAAACGCGAACCATTTGTCGAAAACACGTGCGCTGATCAGCGGCGTTGCGATCGATACAGCCGCAATACCGAGCGCCGTCAGCCAAAGCGCACCTTGTGCCCAACGCACTGCCTTCTCCTGCAGCTCATGTTCGCTTTTCATGATGAGCCAGGTAGCACCGAGCAGGCTGTAGCCCGCCACGACACCTACGCTGATGAGCACCGAGAACGCATAAGCACCGAAGCTATGTTCGAAGCCGGTAATGTAATGGCCGAGCATGAAGCCCTGCGCCAGCGCCGCGAGTAACGAACCGCTGAAAAACGCCGCGTTCCATAGCGGCCTGTGTGGCTCGCGCGCTTTTACGCGGAAGTCGAATGCGACACCCCGCAGCGTAAGCCCGATGAGCATCACCGCGACCTCCAGGTACAGCGAGGAGAGGATGATGCCGTGCGCCATTGGGAAAGCGATCAGCAGGATACCGATACCGAGCACGAGCCAGGTTTCGTTCGCATCCCAGAAAGGGCCTATCGAGGCGATCATCAGGTCCTTTTCTCGATCATCCCCGCCGTTCAGCAGCACCCCTACGCCAAGGTCGTACCCGTCAAGCACGACGTAGATGAGCATCGCGAGTGCCATGAGGCCCGAGAAGACAACGGGAAGCCAGAAGTCCATAGCTAGGCTCCTGCCGGTTGCTGCAGCGGGTTATCGAGGCGCTCGCGCTCGCGCGGTATATATCCGGCGGCGGCCTGTGTGGCGAGATAGAACAGCACGGAGATGTAGGCCGCCAGGAGTCCGACATACAGCAACAGGTAGGCGGTCAAGGAGGTCATGATCGGACCGGCAGCAACCGGGCCCGCGGCATCCGCCGTCCTCAGCACACCCTGCACCAGCCAGGGCTGGCGGCCGATCTCGCTCACGTACCAGCCGGCCACAGTCGCGACCCAGCCGGAGAAGGTCATGCCCACGAAAATGCGCGCCAGCCAATCAGGCGCGTCTCTGCCCTTCCGCATGATCCACGCGCCGGACCAGGCCACGAGCAACATCAACAGGCCGACGCCGACCATGATGCGGAACCCGAAGAACACTGGCAGCACCCGCGGATGCGCGCCGTTGAAACTGTTGAGGCCCTGTACCAACCCGTTCAGCTCATGCGTCAGGATGAGGCTGGCAGCTTTCGGTATCGCTATCTCGAAATGGTTCTCGCGGTTTTCTTCGTCGGGCCATGCGAATAACAGCAGGTCGGCGCCCTCTGTGTCCTCCCAGAGCCCTTCCATTGCGGCGACTTTGGCCGGCTGATGTTCGAGTGTGTTCAGGCCGTGCAGGTCGCCCGCGACGATTTGAATCGGTATGAGTATGGCGGCAAGCCAGACGGCCACGCGCAACGCGACGCGATTTGCTTTGCTTGTATCGCCGCGCAGCTGTCGGAACGCGGACAAGCCGGCGACGACAAACGCGGCGGTCAGTCCGGTCGCCAGCATCATGTGCGCGACCCGGTATGGCATCGACGGATTAAAGATGACCTCGGTCCAGCTCAGCACGAATGCCTGGCCGTCACGCATCTCGAAACCAGCCGGTGTCTGCATCCACGAATTCAGTGAGAGGATCCAGAACGCAGACAGCGACGTGCCGATAGCGACCATCCAGGTCGCCAGCGTGTGCACACGATTACTGACGCGTTTTCGTCCGAACAACATGACGCCAAGGAAGGTGGCTTCGAGAAAAAAGGCCGTCAGCACCTCGTAACCCAGCAGCGGCCCGGCGACGTTGCCGACCGTTTCCATGAAGCCCGGCCAGTTGGTGCCGAACTGGAAGCTCATCGTGATTCCGCTGACAACACCCAGTGCGAACGACAGCGCAAACACCTTCACCCAGAATCGATACGCTTCCGCCCAGTGAGCCTCACCGGTTCGGTCCTGCTTCGTCTTGAAATAGACCAGCAGCCACGCCAGTCCCATCGTGATAGCGGGGAACAGAATGTGAAAAGTGATGTTCGCGGCAAACTGCACTCTTGCCAGAGCCAGGGCGTCCATGTCGTTACTCCCTTAGGTGCGGGTGGCTTCGGTTGAATGTTTCTTGTTGTGGCGGGGGTCAAGCAGCTGCTTGATCTTCCGGCCAAGCTTGAGGAGGCGCATGAGCGTTTTCGGCGGCAAGCCGTTCATCTCATCCACCCAGTTGTTGAGCAGCTCGATCAGGTCGTGCATCTCCTGCATGCGCTCCTGCGCGTAGCGGTCCTGCTCCGAGATCGGCTCCGCCAGCAAGGTGTCACGCAGCATCGAAAGCGTCGGGTCGATCTCGCGGCGACGGCGCTCCTCGGCGAGCACGCGAAACACCTCCCAGACGTCCTTCGGCGTGGTCCAGTATTCGCGGCGATCGCCCGGCACGGTGGCCGGCTGCACCAGGCGCCATGCCTTCAGCTCCTTCAGGCCCATGCTCACGTTGGAACGCGAAATGTTGAGGGTCTCGGCGATCTCGTCGGCATTCATCGGCTCGGGCACCACGTACAGCAGGCCGCACATCTGTCCGAGGGTGCGGTTCAGGCCCCAGCGGGAGCCCATTTCGCCAATGTGCATGACGAAGCGCTGTACGTAAGGTGACATCATTCAGAGTTTTCAGGAATTCCTGAAATTAGACACAGTCTAAAGGGGGAGTTCCGGGTTTGGAAGACTTTGCGGCGGTTTTTTTTGCAGCAACCTGGCCCGCAGCAGGCCCGGAGAGCTCTGAAGACTTCATGCGATGATCGCATGCTGCTTTGTCAATGCGTTCCTCGCAAAGACGCCAGGGACGAGTGCGCCTTCGTTAAGTACGCCGAGCTTACACGGAGGCGTTTTCGCGTTTGCGATGCTGGCAGATCGGACACACGAACAGGTTCCTGCTGCCCATCGTGCGCCGTTCGATTGGCGAACGGCAGCGATGGCAGGGCAAACCCTCCCTGCCGAAGACGTAGAATCGATACGCCTGGTAAGCAAGGCCGTCGGCCTTGAGTTTCCTGGCAAGCACTGGCGCCAGCGTCACGCCGCGAGTGCGATAAGAGCGCCTCGCCAGCCGGATTGTCTGCTCTGCCAGCGTTTTTAGTTCCGCCGCAGCCAGCCCGGCAGGCTTTTGTCCCGGGTCGAGCCCTGCGGCCCAGAGAATTTCCGAACGCAGGTAGTTGCCGTTGCCGGCAAGAAATCGCTGGTCGAGGTAAAGGCTCCCGAGCGACCGGTTGCGGAAAAGCGGGTCGCGGAGACGCTCGACAATGTGCTCATAGTCAAGTTCGCGATCCAGGATGTCAGGGCCAACGCGGCTCAGGAACGGGTGGGTCAGCAACTGGTCATCGTTCAGTACGTCGATATCGGACGCGCTATAGAGCAGGGCTTTGTGGGTCTCGGTGCATAGCTCGATGCGCAACTGGCGGTTCGTCCTCGGTACGCGTGGCCGACGGACCGTATACCAGCGGCCGTACAGCTGATTGTGGCTGTAAATAGTGAGGCCATTGTCGAAACGCGTGAGCATGGCTTTGCCCCGGGTATCGACCGCCGTCACGATGTTGCCGGCCAGTTTCTTCTCGAAGCGCTCGAGCTGCGGCAGGCCGAAACCGACGGTTTCGATCCTGTTGTCGACCAGCACTCGTGCAACCTTGTCCGCCGCCCGGCGTATTTCAGGCCCCTCGGGCATCGCGAGACCTTTTTCGCTGACAACGTTTCGAGCAGTACATCACGGTTTCCCAGTCCCTCTTCCATTTGCGCCGCCACAGAAAGGGCCGGTCACAGACCGGGCAGACCTTGCTCGGGAGATTGGGTTTGGCGTGCAAGTCGTTGCGTCACCAGTGGCCGGTGCCGGGCTCACCCTTGAACGGTCCGACCACTTCCGCTGTGATCCAGCCGCCATAGAATCGTCCCGGCTGCGTTCTCACTGCTTCGCCATCGAGGTAGGCGTCGACACGCCCAGGGTAGAACGCGAGATACCCGCTGATGACCTCGAAGCTCGGCCGTGGCCGTTCGTAACACCAGCCGACGGGTTCCTCGGGATTGCGCGCGAGGGCCCAGTAAGTTGCCCGTCCCTTCCATTCGCAATAGGTCGTATCGCTCACCGGCACCAGGAGGTCGAAATCGATGTCGGCGCCGGGAATGTAAAAGGTCGGCGGGCTGGCCGTCTCCATTACCTTGTATGCGCCCCTGCTCTTTGCCACGGTCTCGTTTCCGTCGCGAACCTCGACCAGGCGCCCATCCTGCCGGATAGCCGGCGGTCGTGGATAGTCCCACACCGATTCCTGACCGGGGCCGGGCTCGACCGCGAACCCGGGCCGTGACCGGACCTTGGCTGTCGATGCGATGCGTGCTGATTTGGTTTTCATGCGCAGGATAATACGATACGAACGCCATCAAGAACGCAGCGGATACATTGCGTTACAGAAGGCGTTTACAGCCGCCGGCAGCGGGCCCTTCAGCCCCGAAATCGTTCAGGGATCGGGGCACATCAAGCCAGTACGCGCTCAATCAGTGGATCACTCATTCGAGGCCAGCGTCGCATTGAGGGTAGCGCTCGGGCGCATGACAGACTCGGTCATGTCGGGGTCCGGCATGTAGTAGCCGCCGATATCCACGCTCCTGCCCTGCACGGAGTTCAGCTCTTCAACAATCTTTTCTTCGTTATCCGCGAGCGCCTTGGCCAACGGCGCGAAATGTGCTTGCAGGTCCGTATCGTCCGTTTGTGCGGCCAGTGCCTGAGCCCAGTACATCGCGAGATAGAAATGACTGCCCCGGTTGTCGAGCTCTCCGGTGCGGCGCGATGGCGACTTGCCATTGTCCAGCAAGTTGCCGGTCGCTTCATCGAGCGTCCTGGCGAGAATCCTGGCCTTGTTGTTGTCATGCTTGTGGGCGAGATCCTCCAGCGAGACGGCCAGGGCGAGGAATTCCCCGAGCGAGTCCCAGCGCAGATGGTTCTCCTCCACCAGCTGTATCACGTGCTTGGGCGCCGAGCCGCCAGCACCGGTTTCGAACAGGCCACCACCTGCCATCAAGGGCACAATCGAAAGCATTTTGGCGCTGGTGCCAAGCTCCATGATCGGGAACAGGTCGGTCAGGTAATCACGCAGGATATTGCCGGTCGCCGATATCGTGTCCTTTCCGCGGATGACGCGTTCCAGCGTGTAGCGCATGGCACGTGTCTGCGACATGATCTGGATGTCGAGTCCCTCCGTGTCGTGATCCTCGAGGTAGGTCCGGACCTTCTTGATCAGCTCCGCCTCGTGCGGGCGATATTCATCGAGCCAGAACACCACCGGCATACCGGACAGGCGGGCGCGGGTAACGGCCAGCTTCACCCAATCGCGAATCGCCTCGTCCTTGACCTGGCACATGCGCCAGATGTCGCCTTCTTCGACGTTCAGCTCCATCAACACCTTGCCCTGGTCATCGACAACTCGTGCGACACCATCTTCGGGGACCTCAAAGGTCTTGTCGTGTGAACCGTATTCCTCGGCCTTCTTGGCCATCAGGCCGACATTCGGCACTGTCCCCATAGTCGCCGGGTCGAATGCGCCGTGGGTCTTGCAGAAGTTGATCATCTCCTGGTAGATGCGTGCGAAGGTGCTCTCCGGCATGACGGCCTTGGTGTCTTTGAGACGGCCGTCCGGGCCCCACATCTTGCCGCCGCTGCGAATCATCGCCGGCATTGACGCATCGACGATGACATCGCTCGGCACGTGAAAATTGGAGATACCCTTGGCCGAATCCACCATCGCCACCTCGGGGCGGTGTGCATGACAGGCGTGCAGGTCGTTGACGATCTCTTCCAGCTGCGTACCCGGCAGCGTCGAGATCTTGTCATAAATGCTGGCCAGGCCATTGTTGACGTTGACGCCGAGTTCCTTGAACAGCTTGCCGTGCTTGGCGAATGCGTCCTTGTAAAAGACTTTAACCGCATGGCCGAAGACGATCGGGTGCGAGACTTTCATCATGGTCGCTTTGACGTGCAGCGAAAACATCACTCCGGTCTCGTAGGCGTCCTGCATCTGCTCTTCATAGAAATCGCACAGCGCCTTCTTGCTCATGAACATGCTGTCGATGACTTCGTCCTTTTCCAGCGGGATCTTGTCCTTGAGCACGATCGTCTTGCCACTCTTGGTCACCAGGTCCATGGAAACGTTGCACGCCTTGTCCATGGTCATGGTTTTCTCGCTCGAGTAGAAGTCGCCGCTGTGCATGTGCGAGACGTGGGTGCGGGAGGCCTGGCTCCATTCTTCCATCGAATGCGGGTGCTTGCGGGCGTAACGTTTAACCGCCGGCGGCGCGCGACGGTCCGAGTTACCCTCGCGCAGGACCGGGTTTACGGCGCTGCCGAGCACCTTCCCGTAGCGCTCCCGCGTTGCCTTCTCTTCGTCGGTCTTCGGATTGTCCGGGTAGTCCGGGATCGCGTAGCCCGTGGATTGCAGCTCTTCGATGGCCGCCTTCAGCTGCGGCACCGAGGCGCTGATATTGGGCAGTTTAATGATGTTGGTATCCGGGAGCTGAGTCAGCCGGCCGAGTTCGGCGAGGTTATCCGGTACTTTCTGCTCATCGCCGAGGTGTTCAGGAAACTCGGCGAGAATTCGTGCAGCCACCGAGATGTCGCTGGTGGCGATCTCGATATTGGCCGGCGCCGTGAACCGTCGAATGATCGGCAGCAGCGAGTAGGTTGCGAGCAGGGGCGCTTCGTCGGTGAGCGTGTAAATAATCGTCGATTTGTCTTTGGACATAAGGTCTTTCCGTTTTTCAGTGCAGGAGCCGTGCTTAGTTTAGACTATTGGTGCCGCCGAGCGGACAGATTCTATTCACTTATCTCGGGACCACGAGAACGTATACGAGCCGACAGACACTGCATATACCGCGTCACCATGCTCTCCTTGCGTATACGCTCTCGCCTTCCGGTCCAGGCTCAAGGAACGCAACGCGCTTCCCCACGCCCGGCATCGCAATTGTGCGATGCCGTTGGACGCTCGAAGGCCACGTTTCCCCGGATGGGGCAGCGCTGCCAACGCGAAACGGTATCCTGGTCCATACGCTGCAGGACATCGGCGGCGCTTGGCGAATCATCGACTCGCAGAATACAGATGTAGTAGAAGGCGCGGTGTCAACGCCGCAGTAGGAGACTGGTAAGTCGCAGAGGGCGCGTTACCATTCAAACTGCTCGGCTTGCCAACGGGGCGCCAAGCACTCCGGCCAACAGGCATTGTTGAGGTGGCGTTCTTGACCGCTAGTGTCCGTGGGTGTTGATTAGTGTGCGAAGACCTCGACATGAGTGCACAGCAATTCAGACGTCGTCGCCCCCGTGCCTAGTTGTGGCGCTGCCGCTCGTAGAGTCGGACGTAGTCTCGGTAATGCCCGGTATACAGGTCGAAATACTCCTCTAGCCTGGCGAGCTGATTCTCACTCCCGTCGAAGTATGCGAGCAGATCTTCGTGCTGGAACTCCAGGAGCCTTCCGAGGTTCGGCGCGACGTCCGTGACATTGTAAAGGTCCATGTCGGAGTACTCGAGAATCGGGCGGTTGTCCGTGTGTATCGGTACACCTTCCACCAGCGCATCAATGTCACTCTCGCCCAGCAGCAGCATGCTGGCGAGCTTATAGACATTGTCCACATTGAGGCTTCGCAGGTCCTGGTCGACCTTGGCCATTCTCGCCCTCAGATCCCCCAGGCTCAGCAGTGTCGGCTCCGGCGTGCCCACCAGGATGATGAAATGGGTCGGGAATTGAGTGAAATACCAGGCGGTGGTTTGCGGGAAAACATCGTCGAATGTAGCGATCAGGGTACGCAGGTCATCGAAGGACAGGCCACCCACCGGGAGCCATGCGGCGGCAACGCCATCTGCGGTGAGCGCGTCCCGCATGATCTCGAAGTATTCCCGGGTGTAAAGATAGGGATTGCGTTTGTACTTCAGGTTGGTTACGTCCGTGACGATGACGGAGAACTCATCGTCCGTAGTGGCGATGTAGTTCCTGGCATCGTCCAGCACGATATTAAGGTCCGGGTCGCCATAGGACGCGTAGTTAACTTCGCTGAACAGCGGCGCCGCGTCGATGATCTTATTCTCGATCTCGACCGCGTAGACATCGATATCGTACAGCAGCATGCTCCCCGAGGTGGTGCCGGTGCCGTAACCCACAGTCAGCGCAGTTTCCGGCTCCTCGGCCAGAAGCAGCGGCACGTGGGCGAGCATCTTCGAGTCGGCGAGCAACACTGGATCCGTTCCGGACACGTTCTGGCCATCGACGAACAGCCCACGGTAGTCGCCCCGTTCGACGGCAGTGACGGTTCCTGACAGGCCCTCCTCATAGTAGATGATGTCGAAGCCCTCGGCAGCCGTGCGCAGGTCGAGGCCCTTCAGTTCGGCATGGAACGTCTTACTGTCCGTGAACACCAGCAGGTTCGCGACGGCCGCCACGACGACCAGCGACATCCACTGCGCCCTGGCGGGCCGGCTGCCCCGCAGCAGGAAAGCCACCGCGATCAACAGGCTGAGGTTGATGAGCAGGAGCGTTGTGTTCCACATCCCCACGAAGGGAATCAGCACGAATCCTGTCAGCAGGCTGCCCAGCACGCAGCCGAGAGTGTTCGAGAAAAAGATGTTGCCGGCCTTGGCGCCGATCCGATCGACGTCCTGCGCGTATATACGCACTCCGAGCGGAAAGAGGATCCCCATGAACACCGCCGGGATGAATGACACTGTGAACGCAAGAACCAGGCCGAGCGTCAGCTGGCTCATCGGCGTGGCGTCCGCGAGCAGGATCGTGAGGGCCTCGAATTGTCGGAACATCAGGAGCACTACAGCGCCGCTGAACGCGGTGACAATGGACACGGCACTGAACCAGGACCCGAGATCCCGGCGGCGATCCACTTTTTGTGCCACGACCCAGGCCCCGACCGAGAAGCCCAACAGAAAGCCCGCGAGGATTAACGCGAAGGCCTGGGAGGTCGACAGCCCATAGGTCGACAAGATGCGCACCCACAGCATCTCGTAACCCAGGCTGATGAAGCCGGTGAGAAACAGGAAAACCAGCATGTAGGAGTACGGCGCTCGCCCGCCTGTTGCGGGACCTTTAGCAAATGCGTCTCGCTTGCTCAGCGCAATCAGCAAAGCGACCAACAGGTTGCCGCCGACGGCAATCATCAGCGTGCCGATCACGCCGAAGTACCGCACGAGCACAAAGCCAGTCAGCAACACGCCGGCACAGGCGCCGAGGGTGTTGAGGTAGTAGATCTTGCTGAAGCTGGAGCCCAGTCTGGCAGGGTCGCGAAGGAAGTACTTGGCGAGCAGCGGCATGGTGCCACCGATCAGGAAGACCGGGGGCAGCAGCACAAGCGTCGACAGCAGCAGCCGGGCTATCGAGAGGCCGTAGAAGCCGAGGTTGTTGTAGGCGTACTCGTAGAGATAGCGGTAAACCGGCAGAGCCTCGATCACCAGGTAGGCGATGAGCGAAGTCGCGGCAATTCCCAACTCCACGTACATATAGATGCGCAACGGGTCACGGGCTCGCTCTGACCACAGGCCAAAGACATAGCTCCCCAGGCCCAGGCCCAGAAGGAATACCGCGACCACCGTGGCGACGGCGAAACTGCTAACGCCGAATACGAGGCCGAGCAACCGGACCCATATCATCTGGTAGATCAGGGCAGAAGCGCCCGAGACGAAAATAGCTGTAAAGAGTATTCTTTTACTCAAGGTCCAAACCATCAACGTATGACCGCGGGCCGGGCTGGATTTCCGGGCGTCGCGCCGCTGCGGCCTGTGGGGAACGACCGGCCGAGGGAGCATCATAACAACGCATCGGCAGCAACCCTACAGGTCTCGAACGTATCTCGCTGCGTTCGTGCGTCTGTCGGTGAGCAAGGCTCGCCTCGGATCGAAGCTCTGACCCCTGCCTTCGGAATACGCTATTTCATTAGTAAGTAACTGAATTAATTAGTGATAAACGGCCGGGCGCCCATTGCAGCTGCAGTACTCATCACAACCGCGCATCACTCAGTCACACGATTCTCACACAGTATGTTTGACGTTCCCGGAGAAATTCCGGCGTGGCCAATTTGCTGTCTGCGAATGCCAGGTCGTGCACTGCCTTGGATAAGCAGACCGTGCCATTTACATTCGTCTATTGCCAATGATTCCCACCTGATTAGGGAAGCCCAGGCCCGGTATGGCACTAGCCGCACTTTTTCAATTGCGCTGAATGCACGACCATTAGGAGCGAGTTACTCGGTTATCCGTTGGAATCTTTGATGAGGTCGGCCGCCTTCTCCCCAATCAAGATCGACGGCGCATTGGTATTTGTCGAGACCATGGTTGGCATGATCGAAGCATCGGCGACTCGCAGACCGTCGACTCCGCGGACACGAAGCTCCGGGTCGACAACCGAACCCGGATCATTGCCCATGCGACAGGTTCCAATTGGATGCCACGATGGCTGACCAGTTTTACCGGCATACTCAAGAAGCGCCGCATCGCTCGTAATTTCTTTGCCTGGTAGCAGCTCGCGCATTGTGAACTCTTTGGATTCCGGCTGCTCCGCAACTTCCCGGATAAGGCGAAGGCCTGAAATTGTCATCTTCCTGTCCACGGCCTCACGAAGATAGTTTGCCTTAATAACCGGAGAAGCCGACGGGTCTTTGGAACTCACGTGAACACTACCGCGCGACTGCGGACGTATCTGAAACGTGCCCAATGTGATACCCGGGCATCGGTCAAGACCGGTGCCATCCCCACTGTAGCGGTCCTTGCCACTTATCACGGAGATATTCCAGACCAATACAACGGGCTCCGTCAAACACCAACTTGTCGGCCGTGCAGTGCGTGAGCACAGTCAGGTTTTTGCGCCTCATGGCGGCTCGCAAATACCCCACGGCAGTAGAACATCGCCTGCCATTACGCATCGATAATTGCAGCGGTGCTACACCCTCATCACACGGACCGTTGTAATCATCCAGCCGCGGGGCTCCCAGTGCATGACAGGCGTTGACGAAGGCGCCGGATACCGCTGATTCGTGGGCAACGTCGGCAACGGTAATCGGGCCCCCAACGCCCCTGTAAGTCGGATCACCGCCGGCACGGTCCTCGAGCTTCCTGAAATATGGGAGGACATCGTCGTATCCCCAGCCTTCATTGCCCAGGTCATGCCACTCGTCCCAGGCTTTCCTCGAACCACGTACGAAGACCATGCCGTTCACAGAACTGGAACCACCCAGTGTGCGACCTTTGGGCCAATAGACGTCACCAGCTGCCGGCGCCTGACCCGGTTTCGTAAAATACTTCCAGACGAATTTCGGGTTCGTCAGGAGTTTACCGACACCTAGCGGTATATGAATCCAGATACTCTGGTCCGCACCGCCCGCTTCCTATAGCAGTACGCGCGCCCTGGGATCCTCGCTGAGTCGCGCGGCGATAACTGCGCCAGCGGAGCCGGCACCGATCGCGATGTAGTCGAACTCGCTTTCCGGCATGGCTTTGCCTATTCGCCTCCGTTTCCATGGGGTGCGCGCATCACAACATCTTCCGGTTGTCTGCCACAGCTGCAATAGTTGCTGTCACCAATAATCAAAATATTGTCCCGAATTGACAACCCCGTCGCGCGGCGAATTGGTATTCTGCTTTAACTGATTCAAAACAATATCACCGCGAGGATCGCCATGAGCAACACACCGATTACCGATCATATGCGCCAAACTGGCAGCTGGAACGAAGCTTGGGACGAGTTCGCTGAGCTTGATCCGCTTTGGACGGAGAAGTTCATGGATATGGGGACACTGCCGATTCGGTCAGGCGTACTCGACAGGAAGACTATTGAATTTCTCTTCCTCGCCGTCAACGCGGCCTGCACACACATGTACGAACCCGGTGTGCGCCGTCATATCCGCGGGGCGCTCGATCAGGGCGCTACCAAGGAGGAAATCATGACGGTGCTTCAGCTGGTCACCGCAATCGGCATCCAGTCCTGCTCGCTTGGCGCACCAATCCTTGTGGAAGAACTCGCCGCACGTGACGGCGATTAGCACCAGGCGATCAGACCAGGAGCGCTCAACCCAATACATCCCGCACCGTCCTGATAATCTCGTCCGCGTCATTTTCGTCCAGGACCAGTATCGGCCGAAACTCGATGGCTCGCGGGTCGTAATGTGCAGGCAACACCAGGACGCCTGCTGCGAAGAGTTTGCGAGTCATCTCATACGAATCCATTGTGTCCGACAGCAGAGCCCATGCAGAGCCCCACCTGGTTGACACGGAACGGAGCATTCGCGAAGCCTTCGCTGAACTGCTCAATCAGGCGCAGCACATTCGCGGAGAATTCAGGTCGCGACGTAATATCGCAGACTGCGGCTGTAGCGACACAGCCCAGTTCGTTGCCGCCGAAGGTCGACATGTGCGGGAACTCGGTATCCAGGAACCAGTCCTTGATCACGGGCGCCATCAATAACGCGGCATTGGGCATGATTCCGCCGCCGAGACCTTTGGCGGTCGTCAGGATATCCGGGACGACGCCCTGCTGTTGCCATAACCAGAAGCGGCCCGAGCTGCCGAGCCCCGTCTGGACTTCATCAAGTATGAACACCGCACCCTTGTCGTCACAGATTTTTCGCACGGCTGCGAAGTAACCGGCCTGCGGTTCCGGGAATCCCAACTGCGCGGGGCTGGCCTCGAGCAACACGCACGCGGTTTCGTCGTCGACCGCTACACGTAGCGCCTCCACATCGTTGTACGGCACTTTGACGAACTCGGGAAAGTCCAGCAGGTAGCGCTCATTGGCTTCAGGATTGTCCCCCGCCGCCATCGCGAAACAGCTGCTGCCATGGTAGCTGTGCTTCAGCGATACGAGTTTGCGTCGCCGCGTAAAACCACGGGCAGCGCGAATCGCCGCCTCGTTTGCCTCGGAGCCACTGGCGGCAAAGACAACACCGGTGAGTTCGCCTTCCGTACTCGCTACCAGCTTCTCGGCTGCCCTGGCCTTGTAAGTCCGGAGGGCAGGAAAAGATTGCCAACTTCCAGGTTCTGCATCGCCTCACTGACGGCTGCCAGCACTTCGGGATTGCGATGCCCGAGGTTGTAGACCGAGCCGTTACGATGGCAATCCCAGTACCAGTTTCCCGTGTAAGCGTCCTGAACACGGGCGCCTTCTCGAATACCGTAATGGATCGGGGTGCCGATGGCCGCCATCAGCCTGGCCATCGAGGGACCCAGGTGCGCCGCGTAGGCCGTTTCGGTCTCGGCGGCGCTCAGATAAGGCAAAGCCGGCACAACATCACCGGCTTGCTTGTTCATCAGGCTATGAGCCCTGCTCGCGCCTGGCTCAGAAATTTACGCCTACCGTAACGCCGTACATGCGTGGCGCATGATAGGTATCCTGGATGTAGCCCAGGTCAGCGGTCAGATCGAATGCGTAGATTCGATACTCTTCATCGGTCAGGTTCTTGACCCAGGCGGCAACTTCCCAGCGCTCATCGCTACTCAACCAGGAAAGGCGCGCATTGAGCTTGGTATAGGCGCCCTCTTTCAGGCCGGGGCTGTTCAAATTGTCGAAGAAAACATCCGAGCTGTAGTTGCCGTCGATCTGTGCCGCCAGGGCGCTGCCGCCTGAGAGGTCCCAGGTATAACGCGCCATCGCATTCATGCTCAGATCCGGAGCAAGCACCATCTCTCTGTCACGTATCGCACCGCTGCCGTCCTGCACAGACTTGACCGTCGTATCAAGCAGGCTGATTCCCGCCGAGATTTCCAGGCCGTCTGTCGGTAGGCCGGTCCATTCGAGTTCCGCACCGGTTATTTCGGCGTCGGCGTTGAAAAGGAGCTGGTTCAGATCGCGGTACACGAAGGCCTGACTGTCTTGGTAGTCGTAATAGAAGAGCGCACCGGTCAGTCGATGACGACCGCCGCCCAGTTCCGACTTGAAGCCGATCTCGAAACTGGTCAATTCTTCGGGCTTGACCGAATAGGCGGCCGGATCGACAGGCCCGAATCCGGAGTTGAACGTGCCAGCCTTGTAGGCATTGGAGATTCCGCCGTACACCATTGTCGTATCGCTAATATCCCAGGTGAGCTTCGCGGAGTACGAGACGTTGTTTTCGCTCTGTGTTTCCTTCGGATAGGGAACGCCGCCCGTAAAGCCCAGGGCGTCCACAGGATCCGTCAACAGGAAGACCTGGGTCATGTCTTTCTCGTCATCCGTATAGCGAAGGCCACCAATTAACGTCACCGCATCGGTCACGCTGTATTCGACCTGGCCGAATACCGCCCAGGATGTGGTCGTGGTGTCGAAGGAGGTGCTTGTCGAGTTGGTCCCCGGTGCAATAAAGAAGCCCGCGATCGGACCTGCGAGTGCCTGATTACCGTCCGTATCCAGGTCAAAATAATACAACCCCGCATCCCATTGCAGATTGTCGTTGTCGCCCTGCAGCCGCAGCTCCTGGCTGAATTGCTTGGTGTTGGAGTTGTACAGGGTGAAGCAGAAATCGGCCGGGGAACTATCGCAGTCCTGCACCTGGCGCTTCTCGAAATCCTGGAAATTGCTGATCGACACGAAGTCGAAATTGTCAAAGCCCCATTCCAGGCGCGCCGTACCCGCCGTGTAATCCGACTTGACGCCAAGGCCGCCACTAACATTGATGTCATTCAGGTCGCTCGTACCCACAACGTCGTCGCGATTCGCCAGATCCCGGTCGGAAAGTCCATCGGGCCCAACAAACGAAGGTACATAGCGATAGGGATTACCGCCGGGATTGTCGTTGCTCGCGGTTTCGATCGACAACAGCAGCGAGCCACTGTCCGCCAGATCGAAACTGAGCTGGCCACGCACGGCTGTCAGGTCCGTTTGATTGGCATCGATGCCAGCAGGATTCACATTCTGCTGGATGCCGTCGTTCTTGTGGTATATCGCGGAAATGCGACCGGACACCGTTTCACTGAGACCTCCGCCGACGGCGGCTTCGAGCTTCATCTCGCCGAAATCTCCGGCACTTAGCCGGGCATATCCCTCGGTTTCTTCAGTGGGCCTTTTCGTCAGGTATTGCACGAGGCCACCGGTCGCATTGCGCCCGAACAAGGTACCTTGCGGACCTTTGAGCACTTCAACGCGATCCACATCGAACAGTTGAAAGTCCAGACTTGCCAGTGCCGCCTTGTAGACCTCGTCGACATAAATTGCGGACGGGCTCTCATGGTAATCGCGGAAATCGTTCAGGCCCACCCCACGAAGGGAAATATTCGGAATGTTGCCAACGCCGAACACCGGCGAGATCGTAAGGCCTGGCGTGTAGTCTGCGATGTCGTTGCTGCTCTCAATACCGAGCTGCTGCAAATCTTCGCCAGATATAACCGTGACAGTCACGGGTATGTCCTGAGCAGATTGTTGGCGTTTCTGCGCGGTGACCGTGACTTCGTCCAACAGTTGTTCACCCTCCTGACCAAATACGGCGGTAGCAGGCAGTGCAATAAGCCCGAGAGAGAGCATGAGTATGTTGAATGATTTCATTGGCGACATCCTGAAGAATGTTCGTAATTGATCGGGTGGCTGGCCGGATTTACCACGAGCCATCCACGTCCCCCTTCGATCCAGTCGAATAGTGCTGCGTTACGCGCAGCGCCATTTACAGGACCAAGCACATCGTACTTCCGTCTTTCCGGAAGAAATTGTGAATATGCGACGAAGTCTTGTTTTTAGGCGACTAATTGCACTGGGCCATGCGGCGCTAGAGGGGGTCTTTCGTCTGCTGCTCGAGGGGCTGTTCGCACCACTGACTGGGTGTCATGCCGTGCCAACGACGAAAGGCGTGATTGAAAGCGCTTTGGTCGGAATAGCCAAGCATGTGGGCGAGATTACTCATCGGCAAGTTGCTGCTCAAAAGATAGCGACGCGCCATCCTGGAACGACAATCGTCCAGCAGCTCAGCGTAGCTCAGGCCGGCATCGTTGAGCCGCCGCTGTAATGTCCGCCGGTGCATGCCCAATTGATCGGCGAGAACGTTGACGGAGAACTTGCCTGTAGGAATGAGCTTTAGCAGCAGCGAGCGAACGGCAGCGGAGAGATCCTCGCCGGCACGAAGTACACGCGAATCCAGGTACTCCAGGAGAAATCGATACAGCTCCTGGTCGTCAACCGGATTCGGTGACTTCAGGTCTTCACGATTCAGGATAATCCCGTCGAAAGGCGCCTGGAATTTAATCGTATTCCCAAAACTCCACTCGTAATCGGTACCTTCAATCTGCGCATGCTTGCAGTAGACAGCTTGCGGCAGGTAACTCTCACCAAGAAATATTCGGGTCAAATTTATCGATGTGAGTAGTGATTCTTCTATCCATTGATCCGCGTGGGCGCGAAGCCTTTCATCCATTCTTATTTGCCAGCTCGCCGTGTCCCGCCCCACCTCCAGGATAGGCGTATAGCCCGTGTTGTGAGCACGCACGTACTTGATGCAGGACGACAGGCCCTGCTCCAGGTCCTTCGAGTATTTGAAGATCAGGACCATCGGGCCCATAAAGGACAGGTCGCGACGCCCGGCGAGCTGAATGCCGAAATTGCCACAGTTCGTGGCCAGCGCTGCCGTCTCATAGGCAATGACAACGGAGCGGAACGAGACCCACTCATCCGCCCGACTGAGAACATCGGCGTCCAGACCCGCGCGCCCGAGGATGGTCGAGGGGTCTGCCCCCAGTTTGGCCACCAGGTCGCCGAAACCCTGCATGGTCCTGGCTCGAACCGATGTTTCCACGCTTAGCCCCCCAGTTAGCTGACGGTGACGACCTGTCGCAGAATAACAAATACCTGACGCCGTTACACAATCGCCAGTTAGCAACGCTTGCTACCATGGAAGTCGCCGTATCAGCGGATGCGATTGGAGCAGAACAATAATGGCAAGAATCAATTCTCGATTCGTCCGCGTCATCCTGATTCCCTCTGCCGTTTTTCAAGCCGTCATATTTGGCGGGGCGTATGGAACGGGGCGGGAAATCGCCGAGTTCATTAGTGTCCTCGGCCCGGTTGGTGGGCTACTC
Source organism: uncultured Gammaproteobacteria bacterium (assembly GCA_963701335.1). Lineage (GTDB taxonomy): Bacteria > Pseudomonadota > Gammaproteobacteria > Steroidobacterales > Woeseiaceae > UBA1847. The sequence goes on along the minus strand of CAVOZR010000004.1, from coordinate 31,679 downwards.
GCCCTGACTGTTGCGGGTCTTGGCTGGGGCCTGACGATGGCCCTGAGTTTTGAGCTCGCCCGGCTCGGACAGACCTATGACTATCGTGGATTTCTAAAAGCCCTGATCGGCCCCCTTTGGATTATCTTTGAAATCCTTTTCCTGATCGCTTTGCTAATTGTCCTTGCCGTGAACGGCTCGGCCGCCGGTGGTGTCCTCAACGACCAGTTCGGCATTCCCTCGCTGGCAGGTGTCGGCCTGTTATTTGCCGCAGTAGTCGCGCTGAATTACTTCGGGCGGACTCTCCTCGAGGAGTCCATGTCGATCTGCATGATCGCGCTATTGATAGTGTTGATCATCTACAGTGCACTGACGTTCTTTCAGTTCCACGACTCCATAGCACAGACGTTTAGTGAAGCACCTTCAAGCGGAAACTGGTTCGCCAATGGCTTGCAGTACATGCTGTACACCGCCGCGGTTATTCCGGTGCTGTTGTATTCTGCAAGGGACATCCGGACACGGGGCGAATCCATCGCCAGCGGGTTCACGGCGGGCTTCGTAGGCGTTTTTCCCGCCGTCGTATTTCACCTGACTTTTTTGGCGGCTTATCCAGCCTCGCTGGAGCAGCCGCTCCCGACGTATTGGATGATCGGGCAGCTCGCGCGTCCATGGCTCATGATCGTGTTCATTATCGTCCTGTTCGCCATGATTATTCAGACCTGCGCGGGCCTGTTGCAGGGCGTCAATGAACGAATCGATGCGTGGCTCGAGGAGCGACGCGGCCGCAAAGGCGATCCGACTACCCACGCCGTCGTTGCCGGCGGCGCGCTCTTGATAAGCCTGTTTCTGGCGAGTTTTGGTATAACGGCGCTGGTCGCCAAAGGTTACGGCACCCTCGCGTGGGGCTACCTGATTGTTTACTTCATCCCGTTACTGACGATTGGCGTCTACAAGATCTGGCGCAAATCCAGCTAGGATTTTTCGCTTCCTGTTTCGGGATTGCTCAAGTGCCCTAGTTGATTGCTCTTCGCATCGCTGCGGTAACCGTCTCCACGATCTGGTCGGCTTCCTTTTCACTGAGCACCAGCGGCGGTGCGATCAGGAGCACGTTGCAGCGACCGGGTATCGTGTTGCTGTTACGGCCGAGAATCACACCGTTCCTGACGCAGTCGCCGATTACAGGCATTATCTTGTCGTCGCCCAGCGGAACTTTGGTTTCCCGGTCCTCGACGAGTTCGATGCCCATGATCATGCCCTTGCCGCGAATCTCGCCTACGTAAGGATGATCGCCAAGCGATTGCTGCAGTTGGTCCATCATATACGTACCGACGTTGCTGGCGTTTTCGTCGAGGCGCTCGTCTTCGACAATCTGTATTGCCTTAAGCGCAACCGCGGACGCTACCGGATGACCGCCGTAGGTATTTATCTGCCGAAAGTGCTGCATATCTGCAGGGTCGCCATAGAACTTCTCAAATATGTGCTCTTTGACTGCCGTCGCGGCCACTGGTATGTAGCCGCTGGCCAGGCCTTTTGCGAACGTGAAAATATCGGCTTCGGTTTTCCAGTGCTCGTAACCGAACATCTTGCCGAGCCGGCCGAAACCGGAAACCACTTCATCGAAAATCAACAGGACGCCGTATCGATCGCAGATTTCCCGGACTCGCGGAATATAGTTGTCGGGCGGTACTATTACGCCTCCGCCCGATATCAGTGGCTCCATAATGAAAGCGGCTACCGTCTCCGCGCCCTCATGGATGATGGTTTCTTCGAGCAGGTGTGCGCACTCTTCGCCGTGCTCCTCGGCCGTCAGTTTCGGATGGGCTCGATACGGATACGGTGGCATGACATGCACGAATCCCGGCGGGCCCGGCTCGTAGCCGATCTTGCGCTCCGCCTGCCCGGTCGCCGCCATCGCGCCCATCGTATTGCCGTGATAGGCGCGGTAACGTGAAATGATCTTGAATCTCCGCTCACCGCCGTTACCTGACTGCAGGTGGTACTGACGCGCAATCTTGAACGCGGTTTCGTTGGCTTCGGAGCCGCTGGCAGAAAAATAAATGTGGCTCTGGAACCCGAGCAATTGCTGCAACTTTTCGGCGAGCTCGATGACGGGCTCACTGCTCATGATCGGCGCGAGGTAATTGAGGTCGATCATCTGCTGGCGGGCCACGTCGGCGATTTCCGTGCGGCCGTAGCCGACGTTCACGCACCAGAGCCCGGCGATCGCGTCGAGGAAGCGGTTGCCGTTCTGATCCGTAATAAAGCAACCCTTGGCGCTGACCATCTTGTTCGGAGCAGCGCCGCGCAGACCCTGGTGCTGCGTCATCGGACGCCATAAATGATCGGTCAAAGCGTCACTTTCTGATTTTGTCATCGTACTTGGCTTCGTCGCACTCATATCTGATTCACCTTGGAAAACCTCGTTGCCGTTGGTTGCGCCTGTCTATTCACTCGCACCGTTCGAGCCTGAACTATTCGATCGACGTTTTGACCCGCATGTCGACCAGCCCCTGGGTCAGCGGCGACTTAATACCGGCGGTCTTTACATCGAGCAGGGCCGAGACTGACTGATTCTTCTTAAGCGCAGTTTGTATAGCAGGCCCGAGATCGGAAGGCGAAGTAATTGTTGCCGCATGCGCGCCGCCGCCCTCGAATATCGCCGCATAATTTACATCGCGCAGACTCGTCGCGCAGACGGTTCCCCACATTGCCTTTTGCTGTTCCTGGATCATTCCCCACTGGGCGTTGTTGGCGACCAGGATTGTAATCGGAGCGTCGTGATCGATTGACGTTTCAAGCGGTGTGAGTCCGGGTGCAAGCCCCAGCGAACCATCGCCGGTCACGAGAATAACCTTTGATTTCGGGTATACCATCTTCGCGGCGGTCGCGTACGCCGGTCCGGTTCCCATCTGTTCCCACGGGCCCGGACTGACGATGCCCTTGATCTTGCGTCCTTCCATGGACCACAGGCCAATCGCGGTTTCGAACCAGGCGGCGATATCACCACCGTCGATCACGATGATGTCATTTTCGCCGAGGGCCATCAGCGCGTCATAGCAAAGCCGCAATGGGTGCACGGGCTTATCGTCCGACTTCAGAAGCGGGAGAAACTGTTCGTAGCTCTCGATGCGACGTTGCCTGATTCGCTCCAGCCAGTCGCTCTCCACGCCGAAGACGTTTGACTCTGCGGACAGTGCCTTCAGGAACATCTGGATGTCGCTGCATATGCGTGTATCGGCGAGCATGTTGTCGCTGAGCTCGCGAGCCGTCGGATTCACCGCGACCATCTTCAGTTCATTGTTGAATAGCGGTGCCTCGCCGAAGTTGAGCGGAAAATCCAGTCGACCGCCAAGCAGCAGCACGAGATCGGATTCCTCTCCTATCATTCGGGAGCACGGGTTCTGGTGATAGTCGACGATTCCCATGTTTGTCGCATGCGCCATGTCGTAGAGCTTCAGGTGCGTCACCGGGACGAAGACGGGAATTCCATACTCTGCCGAAAGTGATTCCAACTCTTTTTCAGCGTGACCGAACCAGGTGCCCGGACCTGCAATGATGACCGGTTTCCTGGCTTTCTTAAGGTCCTTGATAAGGCCGGCTATGTCATCGGTATTGGGTGCGGGCTTGTGCACCTTGTTTCGTCGGGTATCGAATTTGCGAAACCCGTCCGGTTGCTCAAGATTGATCTTTCCGGAGAAAAGGAAGTTGGTGGGAATGGCAAGTTGTACAGGGCCTGATGGAAGATTTTTCGCGATATCATGCGCCTTGTCGAAGAACCAGCCGATCCGCTGCGCGTCATTGACCTCGATGGCGTACTTGGTCATGCATTTGACGACATCCGCCTGCGGCATCTCCTTGAACCCGGCATTATCGAAGTTGTTTGAATTTGCGGATGCACTAATGAATATCACCGGGTCGCCGGTGTAGTGCGCTTCCGCAACAGCAGAGATGTAATTGGTGAAGCCGCTCGGCTCTGCAAGACACACGGCGGGTTCTCGTGTCAGTCGTGCCGACGCCGCGGCCATGAAGCCGGCCTCGAGCTCATTGCGACAGCCGATGACCTCGATGCCGTAATGTTCGCAGCCCATATAGATGGGATTGATAAACCCGCCGCAAAGCGAGAAAACTCGTTTGATGCCTTTGTCGGCCATCGCTTTCGCGAGCAGGTGCCCACCGTTGATTTTGCCGGCAAGCGGTTTCGCAGCGTCACTCATTACGGGCCTCCGATTGGTTGTTTGAGAAGCGTGTTTTTGTGCGGACTGTTGAGGCTGTGATTTTCCGCCAGGCGCCAAGGAAATAATTGGTATTCGGCGACTAATATTTGCTTATGTGCGACAAGACACCAAGATGCTCTGTCATCCATAAGCAAAAAGTTGTCCTGAATTACCAATTGCCTGGACGTCCAAACTGCTATCTTCTTGCAGGCAGTCGGAGCTCCCGATCCAGGTCGGGAATTCCTCACAGCACGACACAATTGCCTGAAACAGTTTCACTTCGACTCTCGTTTGCGAAACCAGAAACCCAATTCGCACAGGAATCCTAATGGCCCCGTCAAAAAAACTGTTGCAGTACAAGCAACCGGAAAAGAGCTATGACGTAGTCATCATTGGCGGCGGCTTGCACGGGCTCGCAACAGCCTACAACCTCGCCCGGTATCACGGTGTAAAGCGTATCGCTGTGCTGGAACAGACGCTATATCGGATATGGCGGCTCTGGCCGCAACACGGAAATGGTCCGCTCCAATAAACGTGCACATGAGACCTTGCCCTTCTACAAGGAGAGCCTGGAAATGTGGGACGACTTGAGCGCTGAGCTGGAATGGAATCTGATGGTGCAGAAGAAAGGCATCATGGCGCTCGCACACAGCGACCCGGAACTGGCTGCCATGCGGATGATGAGTGATAGCCAGCGCAGAGCCGGTATCCAGATCGAGATGCTCAGTCCGGCAGAGATCAAGAAGAAGGTCCCGTCGATAGACATCAGCGACAAGCCGGCACTGCCAATATTCGGTGCGCAGTTTCATCCCGAGGGCGGCACGGTGCATCACGATGCGGCAGTGTGGGGATATGCCCAGGGAGCTTCGAGACACGGCGTCGATATCTGTGTCGGTGTCGAGGTGACTGGTATCAATATCGAAGCAGGAAAAGTAACAGGCGTAGAGACCAATGTCGGCAGCATCGCTGCGGGCAAGGTTCACGTTGCTGTCGGCGGCTACTCGTCAGAAATCGGCCGGATGATCGGCATGCGGTTTCCGGTCGAGACCTATGCAATGCAGGTGATGACGACCGATGTCATGAAGCCGTTCCTCGACTACTACGTTGCCTCCCCGAGGCTGCATTTTTATACGCAGCAGACCCTGAAAGGCGACCTGATTCTTGGCGGCCCGCTGGACCACTGGCAGTCATGGAATTCCTATGCCACCTGGGAAGAGTCAGCGGATCGGGCCTCCAGGATCGTCGAATACTTTCCCGACCTCGCCCACGTACGGGTCGTGCGCTCCTGGTCGGGCATCTGCGACTGCACCGGCGATTCAGCGCCAATAATGGGCGGATGCGGAATTGATGGCCTGTCGCTAGACATTGCCTGGGGCTATTACGGCTTCAAGTCGACACCGGCCTGCGGCAAATACTCGGCCGAGTACATCGTTACGGACCGCATGCCCGAGAAGATTAAACATTTCGGACTCGACCGGTTCTTCACCCGACGGCTGGTTCGTGAAGTCATTTTGTGACAGGTATTTCCTATGGCATTTCTGATTAATTGTCCAAACTGCGGGCGTCGTAACCCTTACGAATTCAAATTTGGCAGCGAGTGCAAACAAGCTCCGGAGCCAGGCGCCGACATGAAAGCGTGGTGCGACTACCTTTTCTTCCATGACAACATGCCGGCAGTTCAGGAGGAGTGGTGGTATCACACGCTGGGCTGTGGCGACTGGGTAAAGATCAAGCGCAACCTTGCCACTGATGAAATCATTGAGGAATAGACCCATGACTGGCCGACTGCCCGAGAGCCCGACACAGATCATTGACCGTGATAAACCGGTAAGGATTATCTATCGCGGGCAGCCCATTAAAGCGTACCAAGGGGACACCGTCGCATCGGCGCTGTTGGCAGCGGGCGTTACCACGTTTACGCGTTCATTCAAATACCACCGACGCCGGTCCGCATCCTGCCTGAGCGGCCAATGCTCGCGCTGCACCATGAATGTTGACGGGCGGATGCACGTAAAAACATGCCGGACGCCTGTACGAGAAGGCATGAGTGTAGAACCGCAGGGTAACGTTGATCTGGACCCCAAGGCGCTGTCCAACTCGTTTTCCTGGGCGATGCCGACCGGCTTTTACTACAAGATGTTCTACAAACCGCAGTGGTTCTGGAACTGGGTCAAAGAAATCATTCGCGCAATGCCCGGCAATATGGCCGAGGTGAAACCACTGGCAACGAAGGCGGAATTCGATGCGGTAAACCTGAGTCCGGAAGTGCTCGTGGTTGGCGGCGGACTGGCCGGCATGGAGGCGGCAATAACGGCGGCGGAAACCGGTTTTCGAGTGGTACTGGCTGAAGCCGAGCAGCAGCTGGGTGGATTCGAAGCGTTCCAGGGCGAAGCGGGATATCGCAACGCGCAGGAATCGATTAGCCGGCTGCAGAAGCACGGCAATATCAAGGTCCTGACGTCCACTACCGTTTCGGCCATTTATCCCGATGGCCTGGCTGTGTGCGTCCAGTCCTGTGGCAACGACGAAAATTTCGTGGAACGAAGCCATCATGTGCGGGCCAGGACAACCGTCATTGCGACGGGCACCGGATCGATGCCCATGACATTCGCTCACAACGATCGGCCGGGCGTTATCTTGCCCGAGGCGGCACAAAAACTGATCCATCTCTGGGGCATCAAACCTGGCAGCGAGGTATTGCTTGCAGGTGGAGAAGACTACCTGGCCGACGTTGCCCTGCAGCTGCACGAAAAGGGCGTCCGCCTGGCGGGCCTGGTTGACTTCCGCAAGGAGGGCCTGGGCGACGAACTCAGATCAACGTTGTCCGGAAAAGGCATCAAGGTCTGGAACGGCTATACGCTAACCGGCGCCGTCGGACGAAAAAGGATCAAGGGCGCCACATTGTCATTACACGACGGCACGGATGCGCAGACCGTGCGCTGCGACACGATCGTGGCCTCCTCCGGCCGTTACCCGCGGCACAAGCTGCTGGGGCAGGTCGGAACACGGATGATCTACGATGCTGACTTGAACTTCTATCTGCCGGAAGCGTTGCCACCCGCCTACCACGCGGCCGGCAGACTGCTTGGACTGGAAGATCCCGAAGCGATAAAAGCCCAGGGCCGAATGGCGGCTACGACAGCATTGCAGAGCATCGGCCTCGAGATTGCCCCGGTAGCGCAGGAGGCACGCGATAATGCCACCGGCGTGCGGCGCGTCTCTCTTCAGCCACTCTTGTCCGAGGAAAAAAACAAGTCCAAGACGTTTGTCTGCTATTGCCATGACGTCAGCGAAAAAAATATCGAACAGGCAATTGCCGAAGGCTTCGACAATATCGAAACATGCAAACGCTATACAACAGCAACGCAGGGTAGCTGTCAGGGCGGCATGTGCGAGGCCAATTTCGCGCATCTTCTGGCAAAGAAGCGGCCGGAGCTGGGAGCTCGCGTACTGCCAACGACGAGACCACCAGTCTCGACAATTAGCCTGGCCTCGCTGGCTGCCGGGCACCACGATCATCCCCAGGTCTCGCCACTGCACCATGTGCAACTCGAGCAAGGCGGTAATGCCGCGCGGATGGGAAGCTGGATGCGCATGATGGACTTTGGAGATCAGGAGGCTGAGAGCCTTGCCGTTCACCAGGCGGCCGGCATTTGTGATGTTTCCATGCTTGGCAAGTTCCGTGTTTTCGGACCGGACGCTGAAAAATTGCTCAACCGGGTCATGACCAAGAAGGTCGACAATTTAGCTGACGACAAAATCCTCTATTACGCCGCATGTAACCAGGCGGGCATACTTATCGACGATGGCGTAGCACTAAAGATGGGCGATCACGATTACTTCCTGACCACCACGACGGGCCGGGCGCCGCTCACCGAAGAGTGGTTTTCGCGGTGGTGTCGGGAGGAAGACTGGCAGGTATGGGTGGTGAACCTGACCGAGACCCGGGCCAGCATCAACATCGCCGGACCCAAAGCCAGGGACATACTCTCCAAGCTGACGGATGCCGATATTTCCGATCAGGCATTGCCGTTCCTGAATTGGGCCCGGCTGGACGTCGCCGGCGTCGGCCTGATCGCCATGCGCATGGGCTTCGTGGGCGAACTGAGCTATGAATTGCTTTGCCCTTCCAGCCAGGCGGTCTTCCTGTGGAACCGACTGCTTGAAGTGGGTAAACCTTTTGGCCTGATGCCATTCGGGCTTGAGGGCCTGAACATTTGTCGGTTGGAAAAAGGACATGTCGTTCCCGGTGTCGACACCGATGCGTTTACCACCCTTTTTGAATCTTCTTTCGGCTGGATGCTGAATCGCAACAAGACCGAGACTGTCGGCAAGCCGATGCTGGATTTATACACAGACGAGGACCTCCGGGAACAGGTCATCGCGTTAAGCCTGGATGGCCGATCGCCAATCGCCGATGGCTGCCTGGTGGTTGACGGTCCCCGCCAGCTCGGCCGCATCACGAGTATTCGATATAGCGCATTGCTCGACAAGACCATTGGACTGGCACTGGTTGAGCCGCATGAAGACTGGCGCGAGGGCGGAAAGGTCAATCTCTGGCTGGATGGCGAAGAGGTCGAGGCCGATTTTGTGAAACCGCCGTTCTACGATCCTTCCGGCGAGAGGATGAAGATGTGATTACGCGCACGCGAGCGATAGTACTTCCTGATTGGTCAGGAACCCCGGTAGAAGTCGAATCCGGCGGCTGGCCGGTGGTAGAAAGCTTCGAGCCTCCCGAGGGAGACGGCGAAGTAGGACTTACGGATCTCAGTCATCGTCCGAAAGCTATCGTGCAAGGGCCCATTCACGAAAAGCTGATCGTATCGAAACCGGGCCAGGCCGTCTGGAACGGACAAGCGCTGGTTGGCTGCCTGAAGCCTGAGCACGCAGTTGTTTTCGACCTGACTGGTCCCGTAGAACCGCAGTGGCAAGACACTTCGTATACCGACATGACCGAAGGATGGATTTTATTGGGACTTTGGGGGCCGAAGTCGTTGGAGGTAGTGCAGCGGCTGGTGACCGTAGATGTGGAGCGGCATGACATGGCAGGTCCGTTGTTTGTTGCTACCGGCAGTCACGGCATCCGCGTCCAGTTGGTCAACCTGAGAGGAACGACACCGGGTTTTGTCATTTCCTGTGATCGGTCCCACGGGCAGACTCTGTTTGAATCTTGCGTCCGCGCCGGACGGCAATTTGATTTGAAGATCACCGGGCAGAAAGCCTTTTACGCCTGGCTCAACGACGCCGCGCTGCGCAGCACTAAATGAACACTGGAAATGCCGAGTATGTCCTGACACTGACCTGTCCGGACCAGCCAGGGATTGTGCATGCGGTCAGTGGATTCATCGTCGAGAATGGCGGCAACATTATTGACAGCGCGCAGTTCGGCGATTCAGGGACCAACCTTTTTTGCATGCGCCTGCATTTCAGCACGCAGGAACCGCAAAGTGACGCTGCCAGACTTCGCGCCGATTTTTCAGTTGTCGCAAACCGTTATGACATGAACTGGACCCTGCATGATTCGGAGAGCAAGTCGCGTGTCCTGATCATGGTCTCAAAGTTCGATCACTGCCTAATTGATTTGCTTTACAGACAGCGTATCGGCGAATTGAACATAGAGATCCCCGCCGTCGTCTCCAATCACCGCGATACCTACAAACTTGTCGCCTCCCACGACATACCGTTTCATCATTTGCCGGTCACAAAGGACAACAAGACGGAGCAAGAAGAACAGTTGCTAAAACTTGTTGAAGCGGAGCGCATCGATTTTGTTGTACTTGCCCGGTACATGCAGATTCTGAGCGCGGAACTTTGCGAAACCCTGACCGGACGAGTCATCAATATTCATCACTCTTTCCTGCCGGGATTCAAGGGTGCGCGGCCCTACCACCAGGCACATGAGCGTGGCGTTAAGCTCATTGGAGCAACCGCACATTATGCGACGGCTGACCTCGATGAAGGCCCGATCATTGAACAGGGCGTTGCGAGGGTGACCCATGCACAATCACCGGATGCACTTGCCGCGGTTGGCAGGGACATCGAAACGCAGGTCTTGGCGCGAGCGGTTAAACTCCAGGCTGAGCATCGTGTCGTGCTGAATGGCAATAAGACGATTGTGTTTGCCTAGACGGCGGGGCGCGAACCGTTTGTCGATTTTCGTCACAACATGGTCGCGTGGTGGTCACAACACCCTTGTCGCAGCATTGCGAAACCTCTTAACCCTCTGAAAAATATGGCGCGCCCGACAGGATTGACCTTCGGCCTGTTCTCGGTAGATTCCTCGCTTCGCTCGTCACCCCTTCGGGGCGCCTACGGCGTCCAATCCGGACAAACCGGTTTGTCGCTCTTCGGTGCGAATCTGTGACCCCTGCCTGCGGAGGGCGGGCGTCAGTCCTTTTTCCTTCGGTGACGCAGGGCCTCTTCCAGAAGCTCAAGGACTACTCGATCTTTCGGTCGATCTGTCGCTTTCTTCTGCCGAACCAGCTCCTCCAAATTGAGAACGCGAAATTTCCCGATCGTCATAGCGACTTCGGAGGACAGGTGCAAAAGATCCTCGTATCGATCCTTGTCGCCAATAAACCCCAACACATCCAGCGGCCCTGCTCGAGTCAGGAGCAATAGGTGCCCACCTGCCAGGATATCTTCCTTCGTAGGCCGAATCGTTGATTGGTGTTCTCGATAATGGGCATCGAGTTCGTCAAGGGCGAGGGACAAACGATTAGCGTTGCTATCGCTGATCCTAATTAGTGCGTCCAGATCGAACGTTGTGATCGGCGCGCCCTGTATTACAGCCGCAACGCCACCAACAATGATGTACTCAACCTCGTGTTTGTTGAGAAGTTCGAGTATCTCGCGAAAGCTGGGGTTCATTGTGCGACCGCAATGAGAGGAAAAAACCGATCCTGGATTCCAGTTCGGCGAGTCGCTGTTCGGGCGTTAGCGTAGCGAACCACTCAAGCAGCGAGCGGTCGTGCCCGGCATTGGAAGCTGATTGGACGGGGGTTTTGTGCATCAAGTGATTGTAGCACTTGGGGGATGGCGCGCCCGACAAGATGGGCCTTCGGCCTGTCCCCGGTGGATTCCTCGCTTCGCTCGTCACCCCTTCGGGGCACCTTTGGCGTCCAAACCGGTGTGTCGCTCGTCGGATCGAACTTGTGACCCCTGCTTTCGGAGTACGCTATTTCGTTTGTAAGTAACTGAAATTATTGAAACTGACTGGCGGGGCGCCCATTGCAAATACAGTACTCATCACAACCGTGCAGCACTAAGTCACACAATTCTCACACAGTGGTCGTTTGACCTTTTATACGGCATTGCCGTAGTATTACCTTGTGTACACCGTCATTGAAACACCTGTTTACACAGGCAAGGTCGACCGCATCCTGACCAATGACGAAAGAGAGGGTTTCGCAGTTTTTATTTCGCAGAATCCGATGGCAGGGTCTGTCGTACGCGGATCGGGCGGTGTGCGAAAAGTACGCTGGGCTCAAAAAGGAAGGGGTAAGAGTGGCGGTGCCCGCGTGATCTACTACAACCAATTGGACAACGGTGAGATCTGGCTCCTCACCATTTACGCGAAGGCCGATCGCTCGACTATCCCGGCGTACGAACTCAAATTGATCAAAGAGGTGATTGATCGTGACTAGGAAAAAGAGAATGAGTGCCGAAGGCGCTGAGCTTCTTAAGGCCGTCAAACAGATGAAGGCGAAGAAGAAAGGCAAGGTCTACACACCTGAGCAACTCCTCGCTATTGCTGCGCGTCAGTCAGTGAATCTCACGCAGAAGGAGTTCGCTCAACTTCTCAATGTTTCGATTGATTCGGTACAGGATTGGGAACAGGGACGACGCTCACCACGGGGCGCTGCCAAGACTCTTCTGCAAGTCGCGAAGCAACATCCCGAAGTACTGGAGCGCATTGTTTCCTGAATTTCCCTCACACGAATCTCACACAATCGCGCGCTAGCATAAGAGTGGTGCAGGAAAGCTGCTCGAAACCAACTGAAGAAAAACGGGAAAATGGCGCGCCCGACAGGATTGACCGGCAGCTGCGCTGCCTCGCCTGCGGCGTCTGTCGGCTCGTAGGCTCGCCTCGGATCGAACCTGTGACCCCTGCTTTCGGAGTTCGCCATTTCGTTTGTAAGTAACTGAGTTAATTGACGTTAACTGGCGCTGCGCCCATTGCAATTGCAGTACTCTGCACAACCGTGCAGCACTCAGTCACACAAATCTCACACAGTCGAGAGGCTCAACTTACGGATGGCTTCGACCGATTCTTTTGTAGAATTCGATGACCTCTTTATCGCCGCTTATTCCCTCACGTATTACCCATTCGTCAAGCGCGGACCAATCGATCTTCCCGGCCTGTGCTTCGGCGACGAGCAACGCTTGCTCAAGCGACTGGGGCTCGTGCCACGCAGCAGCAGCGATAAGTCGATCCATTATCGAATGCGTCGGCGCAATAATTCGGAGGATACCGAGGCCTGTGTCGATCAGTTCGCAGTCCGATGGATCTACGTATGTCCCACCAAAGCTTAAAGGTGCCGGCGGAAATTCCAGATACCAGGTGGAGTTAGGATGCTCGAATACTGACAGTCTCGGCCATCCCGAGTGCAGAAATCCAAGTGGCTCCAGAACGATCTTCAGGTCTTTAACCAACGCTGTCGTGACGAAGTCCAGATCGACAGATTGATATCGATTGTCGGTGTAAATCGACACGGCAGCTCCGCCCGACAAGGTCGCTATTATCCCGGCATTCTCGAGCGCATCAGAGACGATCGCTGCCAATTCGATGAGCGTTGTTTTCTTGCTAATCGATGGCATTGCCTAGCGCTTCCCGTGACGCCGCGGCCGCCGCCGATCACGGTAGTATTTTTGAACAGTAGTTTTCGGCAGATGCTCAAGCATCGAGCTGAGGAAGACTCTTAACGAATCAGTTACCGGGCTTCGCTTGAAATAGAATACGCGCGCTGTCCCCTCTTTGCGGCTGACTAATAGACCCAGGTCTTCAAATTTATTCAGTTGATTCTGAATTTGGTTTAGTGAGGTTCCGTAAGTCTTCGCGATCTGGGAGGCGTACCCATTTTCGTAGTTCTCGAGATACATAAGAACCTGATAGGCCGATTCACTGCCAAATAGCCCCGCAAGGGGACGTTCAGAGATTTCAATCATTACCGCCTGCCATTCTTCTTGCCCAAGTATTCGGTAATTATACCTAAATAATAGGTTTTTTCACCTAATTATTAGGTGGCTTATGGTTGCCTGCCTAGCTGGAACTAGGTGTACACAATGTGACCGGAACGAACCTGAAAAGAATGGCGCGCCCGACAGGATTGACTCGAATCGCCTAGGGGCGATCCTCACCCCTTCGAGGCGCGCTGCTCGCGTCCAAATTGCTGACGCAATTCGTCGAACAAAGCTTGATCTTGATGCGACACACCGAATACGAGAACGGGCCCCGCAAGGGGCCCGTTCTCGTATTTGGCGCGCCCGACAGGATTGACCGGCAGCTACGCTGCCTCGCCTTCGGCGTCTGTCGGCTCGTAGGCTCGCCTCGGATCGAACTTGTGACCCCTGCCTTCGGAGCACGTCATGGTAATTCGCAACTAACTGAATCATTATTGAAGCCAACTGGTGAGGCGCCCATTGCAACTGCAGTACTTTGCACAACCGTGCAGCACTCAGTCACACAATTCTCACACAGTATTTGGATGCTCCTGCTTGCGCAAAATAGGCATAGCAGGCGATTGCCGAACGGGAAAGCGGGCACCAGCGCTGCACCTGTGTGCGTTACCGTACCGAAGACCCAATTTGGGTGTATGCTGACAGCTGGTTATGGAAATTCCTCACGACCCGAAGCAAAACCACCTGCTCGCAGCGCTTCCTCCAAGCGAGTTTGAGCGCCTTGCTCCCCATCTGGAATTGGTCCCATTGAAGCTGGGTGAAGTGCTCTACGAGTCCGGCGGGCAGCTGAAACACGTCTACTTTCCGACCAATTCCATCGTGTCGCTGCTGTATGTCATGGAAGATGGCGCATCGGCTGAAATCGCCGTGGTCGGCAACGAGGGCATTCTCGGCATTTCCCTGTTCATGGGCGGTGAAACCACACCGAGTCGCGCCGTCGTGCAGAGCGAAGGTTTTGGCTACCGCTTGCCGGCGCAACACCTGAAACAGGAATTCAATCGCGCCGGGCCGATGATGCACCTGTTGCTGCGTTACACCCAGGCGCTTATCACGCAGATGTCGCAGACCGCCGTGTGCAACCGGCATCATTCCGTCGATCAGCAGCTGTGCCGCTGGTTGCTGCTGAGTCTCGACCGCCTGTCCTCCGATGAATTGACCATGACGCAGGAGTTGATCGCCAACATGCTCGGCGTTCGGCGCGAAGGGGTCACGGAGGCGGCCGGGAAATTGCGCGATGCCGGCATCATTGACTACAGCCGCGGACACATCAAAGTGCTGGACCGGCCCAAACTGGAACAGCATGTCTGCGAGTGCTACGCCGTGGTCAAGAAGGAGTTCGATCGGCTGCTTTCGGATATTCCACCGGGCAGAGCGTTCAGTTCACTCGTGTAGTTCGCGCCTGGCGCTCCGCTGACAATCCGGCGGCTCAGCATTTCGCCATATGTTCGCTGCTGCACAGACTGATCGCGTCAGAATGCGGACAATCAGGCCTTATGCAAAGCAATCGATTGCTGGCCAGCCTTCGTCGCAAAGATCGCGAGCAGCTGCTCGCAGCTTGTGATGAGGTCGAGCTTATGCGATCGGCGACATACTCTGGGAGCCGCAGAGGCGCATCCGGCACGTCTATTTTCCGCTCGATTGTTTCATCTCCCAGCTGGTGCCGATCGATGCCCGGGAAAACCTTGAACTGGCGCTGGTCGGCAACGAGGGCATGCTGGGCACATCGCTGGTCCTCGGCGTGAATTCCTCGATCCTTGCAAGCGCTGGTACAAGGTTCGGGCGCCGCGCTGCGAATGAGCGCCGCATCGTTTCGTCGTGAACTCGAACAACTCCCGGCGTTGCGACAACAGTTGAACCGCTATGTCTATGTGCTGCAGGCGCAGCTGGCTTTGACGGCGGCGTGTATCAGCTTCCACTCGCTCGACCTGCGACTCGCCCGCTGGTTGCTCATGACGCACGACCGGGCGGGCTCTGGACAGCTTTCATCTCACCCACAAGCTCCTGGCGCAAATGCTGGGTGTTCGTCGTGTGGGTGTAACGAATGCCGCGGGGACTCCTGCAGAAGCGAAAACTCCTGAGCTATAGCCGGGGTGAAATCACGATACTGAACCGTGCGGGTCTGGAGAAGGCCTCCTGTTCTTGCTACCAGGCCTCGAAAGACGTGTACGCAGAACGTGCTCGGATACGGATTCGCGGACCCTGCGGCTCGTAGCCCGGAATCACTTTCCCGCCGCGGTACAACGGCATCACGCGTTGGCAACAGTTCCTGGATCTGCTTGATACGGCTGGCATCCGCCGGGTGTGAACTCAGAAATTCCGGCGGCTTGCCGCCCTGATTGGCACTCGTCATCTTCTGCCACAAGGTGATTCCCGCACGCGGGTCATAACCCGCACGCGCCGCGAGTTCCAGGCCGATTCGATCGGCCTCGCTTTCATCCGTTCGGCTGAAACGGGTCGCCAGCAAAGCCTGGTAACCCATGCCGGCCGCGTCGGTTGATGCATCGCCAAGCCCGAACACCGCCGCACCGACGCCGATCGCGCCCTGGGCAACCATCGCCTGCGACATCTGTTCACGGACGTGCTCGCGCAGGGCATGCGCAATTTCGTGCCCCAGCACGTTGGCCAGTTCCGCGTCCGTCAGGTCCAGCTGCGTAATAAGCCCGGAGTACACCATGATCTTGCCGCCGGGCATGCAGAATGCGTTGAGCTCATCGCTCGTTATGACGTTGACTTCCCATTTCCAGGCCGGCGCATCGGCGCGAAACACCTTGGTCTGCGTTTCAAGGCGACTGGCAATATTGCGCACGCGTTTGAGCATGGCGCGATCTTTGTTCAGTACGCCCTTGCCGGACGCATCGGACTTGCAGCTTGGCATAGCTTTCTGCAGCCATCTGATCGAGTTGCTCCGACGATACCAGCAATAACTGCGAGCGATCGGCGCCAACAGCGCCCCCTGCAGTCGTCGTCGCGCAGCCGCCCAGCATAAGCGGCGACAGTCCCAGCAACGCAATTGTAATTGTCGAATAAATCCGGTTCACAGCCCTACACCCTGCAGCAGCCCACCCTCATTTTCCCAGTCACGTAGTGCGGCACAGGAAGGATAATGAAGGTCGTCCGGAAAAGCCCCCGAAACATTCTGTTCCGGGGGTTGAAAATCCCGCGCTCTTGTTAGGGGAAGGGGGAACGCGGGTCGGTCTCAGTCGCCGAGTCACGCATATGCAGAGCGCGGGCTACTTGTCTTTCTTGATATCGTTTTTAATGATCACCGTAACCGGCCTGCACTGTTCCAGCCGTTTTCAGCAACTTGCCTTTCTGTTCGAGCTTCTCTTTGCCTGTCACCTTGCCGGCAGCTTCCTTTACAGTACCTTTCACTTCTTTAATTCGACCTTTGATCTGATCTTTGTTCATTGGTTGCTCCTGTTAAGTGTTGTCTGAAAGTCTGCGCGCAGCGGGAACTAGCCCCGCTTCAGGCCACCCGCAAACATCAGGCCGCCGACCAGCAGCACGCCGACGCCGGCCCAGACAGGAATATTGACATGGCGTGTTTCGTCAATTGACATATGCATTGAGCCAATATTGGCTTCGTGGGTGTCCTGGGTATACGTAAATCCGCCGTAAGCAAGTCCCAGAATACCGACTGCCATAAGTACAATAGCTACAGTTTTTGTTCCATTCATCAGATTGATCCTCTCTTGAGTACCTGGCTTTGCGCCGAATTGCATTGCGTCCACCGCAGGCCACCCAAACTTGATGGCAGGCTGACTGACGCTCAGTCGGGTTTGACTTTCTCGACCGCATCCTCGACGTCCTTGCGCGCTTCGTCCATCGCGTCATCGATCTTGTTGCCGGTCGTTTCACCGCCTGCCTTGATGTCCTCGACTGCCTCATCAATTTCTTCGCCGGCTTGTTCCAGCGGGCCCTGCTTTTCGCAAGCCAGCAGAAGGAACGCCATTGGTATAATCATTAACCATTTCATGCTGTCTGTCCTTGATTGAGTAATCTTCGCCGCATTCGCGGGCGAATCGTCGGTACGTACAATCAATCCTAATTGGCTCTGCGGAAGAACTTCATCACCGCAATCAGTATGACTGCGCCCACCAGCGACACCATAACCCCGCTCACGCTCAGGTTTCCCTGGTTGATTGTGGATGTTCCGAAAACACCGCCAAACAGCCATCCGCCGAGAGCAGCGCCGACGATACCGACAACTACATTGAGCAGCAGTCCTTGCCGTCCGTCCGTTCCCATAAGCATGCTCGCGACCCAACCGATCAGACCGCCGACTATCAACCAAACAATGATGTTCATAGATCCTTACCTCGCTCTATTTACTACCGTTAGTTTGCTCGCGGCAGGCAGCCGGAGTCTGTACGCTGCCGCACAGAGACATACATAAGCGATCCGCGCTCACAGCCAGTACTCCCAGGCCCGCGCGTACAGCTCCTTTGCACGCAGCTGCAACGGACGACGCTCCCACTCCTCCAGAAGTATGGCATCGGACTCCGCCAGGTCGGCTTCGAACATTTCCCGCACCTGCTCGCCAAACTCCTGCCCCAGCACGACAGCGTTCAACTCGCGGTTGTGGAGGAAGCTTCGCCAGTCGAGGTTGGTCGACCCGACCGTTGCCCAGACGCCGTCGATCAGCGCGGTCTTGGAGTGCAGGAGCGCGCCTTGTCGCTCGTAAATTTTTACCCCCGCCCGCAACAAGCGGTCGTAATTGCTGCGACCCGCGTGAAACACCAACCAGGAGTCGGTGGCACTCGGCAGAATCAGGGTTACATCGACGCCGCGTCCGGCGGAAGCCTCGAGCGCAGCGAGCAGTTGGGGGTCCGGTACAAAATAGGCATTGGTGATGTATACACTGGTCTCGGCGCTACCTATGGCCGAGAGCAGCGTTGCGTAGATAAGGCTGAACGCTTCGTCCGGTGTGCTGCCAATTGCCCGCACGACCTCACGACCGGCTTTCTTGAGTTTCGGGAAATATTTCTTCGCCTTCAGCGGTGGGCCTTCCTGCCCTTCCCAGGTCTCGATGAACAACTTCTGGAACTCGGCCACGACCGGGCCGGTGACCTGCAGGTCGGTGTCACGCCATGCCGGCGTGTCGTTGGATCGGCTGCGCCGAACCCCTGCTGGAGGAGCCACCGGAGTAGACCGCGCTGATGTTGATCCCGCCCAGAAACGCGGTGCGTCCATCGACAATCAGCAGCTTGCGGTGATCCCGCTGATTCACTTCCCATCCCTTGCGTGCCTCCAGCGGGTTCACGGGATTGAATTCAAGCACGTCGATGCCGCTGTCGGTCAGTTGCGTGAAGAAGCTGGCGGGCGTACCCAGGGTACCGACGCTGTCGCGTATCAGATTCACCTGTACGCCGTGCTTTTGTTTGTCGATCAGCGCCTGGGCAAAACGCTGACCGACATCATCATCCTCAAGGATGTAGGTTTCCATGTTGATGTGGTCGCGTGCCTCAAGGATCGCAGCGAGCATTGCCTGGTAAGTCTCCGGGCCGTCCTTTAGCAGCTGCACCTTATTGCCGGTGGTTAGCGGACTGCCGACAATCGCTTCTTCGAGCGCCAGATGGCGGTCGAAGATTCCGGTATCCTCGCCGCGCTTTTGCAGCTTGTCGATGATCGCCTTGCTTTGTGTCGCCGACAACGGTCCACCCGACCCCTCCAATTGCACAGCAGGATCGGGCCGGCGGGTGAGATCAGGCACGATGGTCGGCAGCCTGCTACAGGAGAACACGCCGGCAAGGACGAGAACGAGAAAGACGCCAAATAAGGACAGCAGAGTCATCTTCTTCCTGGTCACCTGATCATCCTCTATCCCGTGCGCTAATTAGACCGCAGTCAGGATGATCCTCTGCGTGTCCAGTAGTTCTTCCAGCAGCGACGAGTCGCCCGCCAGACCTAGCGCGGCATCGATCTGCTGCAAGCGCCTCGCCGTTGTCGGCCTTGTGCAGCCAGCGTCATGGCCAGGTTATTGCGTGCGATGACCGATGCGTCGTCGTTTCGTAGCATGACCAGAAAAAGCGCCTCTGCAGCGGAGAAACTGCCCAGCGCGTAGTGTGCGTTCGCCAGGCCAAAAATGACGACAGCGTCATCCGGCCATTGCGACAGACCCGCTTGCCAGGCATCTCGAGCTGCCAGGTCGTGTCCTGTCTGTTCGAGCCCGGCAACCGCCTCGACATAGCGATCTCGGTCCGGGTCAGCCGGGAGGTCGCCGGGTTCAGCGTCGTTAGCGCCCAGAAGCCGCTGCGTTTCCAGGTGCGCAGAAACACAGGTGTACGCATTACTCGTCGTTCGTCGGTGCCGGAACGAAGAACGATTCTGATCGCTGTCCGCATCGGCGCCGACGACTACCGCGTAGTGCCAGCGAGGCGCCCAGCTGACGCCCAGGTTCTGCAGTACCAGCACCGGCCGACCGGCCGCCAGCTCGCCGGTTATCGAGGCGAGCTCGGCGCAAGCACGTAGGGGACTCTTTCCGCCGCGCGCGAGGCCGCGAGAATTTCGCTTTGCAGGCTGCCCTGGCGTGCGGGAAGGTAGACCTGCCTGGACACTGCGTCCAGCGTGGTTGCCACACCGCTCGCCGTTAACACGGTCATCAGAGCCGCAGGCCCACACTGGAATTGCTGCTGCGGATAAAACGGCGTATCGACAAGTTCGAGCGGGCTCGGCGCCGCCCATAGTTGCTGACTGACGGCGGCATCGTGCTGCAACCTGTCAGCACCCAGAAAACAAAAAGGGCCGACGCTTGCGCGGCCCTTTTTGCCCAATCACCCAAACGCGAAGTGTCGAACGTCTTCACGCGGCTCTTGAATATGTCCGTAATCCCGACGAGTTCCAGAATGATCAGTACGATAAATACCACGCCGACTATGGCTACCGCGTCCCGCCCGCAATCGGCGTGTCGAGCTTGCCTTCCAGCGCGAGCAACTCGGCGTCCGTCATGTTGCCGTCTTGGGTAATTTGTACATCTTGCGTCACTCCAATATTGAAATTCAGATTTCTCGGATCGTCATATGTGGTCCGGCACATTCTTGCTCAGATAGCAGCGGCGCAGCTCAAGTCGCGCCGCTCTAATTGTTGGTATTACTCGATGACGGGCTTCCCGTCTTCGATTCGGATTCGTCTGCCTGGATCGTCATTCATGCGAACCGTCTTCTCCAGCCCATCGAGCCGGTACGTTACGTCGTAGCCATCCTGCTCCTCCCTGCTGTCCTGGAGCGTTTCGCAAACACGTTGGTTGACCTGGTCGACATTCCGATCCTGCATACCTTCCTGCACTTTTTCCCGGAATAGCCGCCTGCAATTGCGCCACCGACTGTCGCGACTTTCTTGCCGTCACCGTCGCCGATCTGGCTTCCGACCAGGCCACCGATGACCGCACCGGCAACGGTCCCTGCAACCTGGTTGGGATCGCGGGTTGGCTGCTGAACAGCAACGAATTGATCGCGACATTCTTCGCGCGGCACAGACACCGTCCTGGTAACCGGCGATACGGCAAGCACCTCGGCGTAATTATCCGAATTCAGCATTCGGTATCCGGCTGTCGCACTAACCGCAGTGACCGCTATGGCACCAACGATTCCGCCGATTAGTAGTTGTTTATTGATCATGAATTACACCGTGAGCTTGGCTGGTTAATTGGCTGACGCCGTCGGTATTGTTGCGACGTTCTTGATAATGACCTCGACACGGCGGTTCTGCTGACGGCCACTCTGAGACAGGTTGTCCGCGATCGGTTGGGTCTCACCCATCCCAGATGCGCTAAGCCGCATGGATTGAATACCGTGTTGCGTCAAGTAGGACTTCACCGAATCCGCACGCTGCTGTGACAGGACCTGGTTCATCTCAAGGCTGCCCACATCATCCGTATGGCCCTCGATGATGACACTCCGATCAGGATACTCGTTGAGGAACGCTACGAGCTTGTCGAGAGTGTTGTTGCCGTCCGATTTCAGATCAGACCGACCGGTGGCGAACAGTACATCACCCAACGTGAGCACCAGACCACGGTCTGTTGCTTCGGCCTTCAGCACATCGATCTGTCGCTGCATTTCCTTCGCATTGGCAGCCGCTTCAGCCGCGCTGCTGGCGGCGGAAGCTCGCGCCGCATCGGTGGCGCTTTGTGCCATTGCCGATTCGCGACGCGCCTTGTCTGCCTCCCGTGTTCGGGCGGCAAGACGAGCGTCGTCACGTGCCTGACTGAGTTCAGCGCGTTGGTCCTCCGCGTAACGGGTTGATGCCGTGGCCGTCGCAATTTCGACCATGCGATCGGCCATGTAGACGCGGTGCTGACCCAATGCAACATCCTTGCCGACCGGCGCTTCGGCTGCCAGAACGGCGGCCTCGGCCTCTCTGAGCTCGACCGGTACTTGATCGGCCAGGCTCGGATTGGACTGCAGCGCGCTGAGCTTGCTGCGTACTTCAGCAGCTCCCGTTGTGATTTGCGGAGCAGTCGCACAGCTCGCAACTGCCAAAGTAACTGCTGCCGCAACCGCCAACATTCGGGGGGCACGGGCGTGATTGATTCTAAGTGTGTTCATTATTGATCTCCGGCGCGCTGCATCTCTTCCATCAGGGCTTCGGCGCCCCGACTCATTTCTTGGTTAATTGCTACTGCTTTGGTCTCTTCTGTCCTCGCCGTGGCCAGCGCCGCCGTCACTATGGACTCCTGCGCATATCGCTCGGCCAGGACCATGTCTTCTGCCACAACGGCTTTATCGGCCAGGATGAGTTTCTGACGCGCCTCATCCAGCTCGGCGCCGGCAAATTGACGCGCGTCGTTCTTCTCAGCGGCTTGAATCGCAATTTTCGCTTCGTTAAGCGAAGCGGGTGGCGCCATTGGCGCGGTTGTGCAAGCGGCGACGAGCAGCATGGCTCCGGCCAGGCTCGCTGCCACATACAGTCGATACATTCGGTTTTTTCGGCTCGTTACAGGCATATCAGTTCTCTCAGGGCGACACGATTCGTCAAAGCATTATTGTCCGCGTCGATTCAGCGTTCGTCTGTGCGTCAGCGTACGTAGCCGAGAACGTTCGCAGTGCGTGGATGGGGGTTGGAAAATGCTGAGGAGGAACGAACGGAGGCGATTTATGCGGGAATCAGCTCCAAAACCGCGGTGGCGGCCTCCCCATGTATTTGGTGCCGGCACCACAAATCGGCAGGTCAGCCGATTTGTATCGCGGAGCGACCCGAGCAAAACGCGGGCAAGGGCCATGAATCGCCCGAGTCAACAGTCGAACTGCCACCTTGGCCAACTTGAAGGGACCCACTGGTGACAGTGACATACCGTGACCATCCCCACCCGAGGGAATTTTGAGTCGTGTCGATACGAAGGGCCGCTTGTTGGGGCTCTACAGTATTGCTCGAGGCACTGACTGCAAGTGAGTTTGAGCGGCTTGGCCCGCATCTGGAGCTGACATCCCTGGCGCTCGGCGAAGTCCTCTGTGAGTCCGGCGGTCACCTGAACCACGTCTGCTTTCCGACTAATTCCATCGTGTCGCTCTTGTATGTCATGCAGGATGGCGCATCGGCTGAAATTGCCGTGGTCGGCAACGAGAGTATTCTCGGCATTTCACTTTTCATGGGCGGTGAGATCACGCCGAGTCGCGCCGTCGTGCAGAGCGCTGGTTTTGGCTACCGATTGCCGGCTCACCTGCTGAAACAGGAATTCAGTCGCGGCGGGCCGATGATGCATCATTTGCTGCGGTACACGCAGGCGCATATTACACAGATGTCGCAGACTGCCGTGTGCAACCGGCATCATTCCATCGATCAGCAACTGTGCCGCTGGTTGCTGCTGAGTCTCGACCGCCTGCCTACCGATGAATTGACAATGACGCAGGAGCTGATCGCCAATATGCTCGGCGTTCGGCGCGAAGGGGTTACGGAGGCCGCCGGAAAGTTGCGAAATGCCGGGGTCATCGACTACAGCCGCAGACACATCAAAGTCCTGGACCGGCGCAAACTGGAAGAGCATGTCTGCGAGTGCTACGCCGTGGTTAATTAACGAGTTCAATCGGCTGCTATCGGATATCCCACTCGGCAGAGAGCTTGCTCAGATGCCACAGTTTCGTGCCTGATTTGGCGATAGGCTGTTGCAGCAGCTTCCAAAGCGCCCGACCCGGATGTATCCGCGCTTCAGACACCGTTTGCTGTTACGTCGGCCCCGACATTCCATTTGCGAACCACGCGATCGATCCTGGAAAAGCCGGGTTGCCTTTGTTGCTTGCGCGCCGCACGACCGGCTGCTCGCCGCGAGAACAAGAGCCGGTCCGCTGTCCGACCCTTCATGCCACAATCAAACCTTTGTCGAATTCGCAAATAAGAGGGCCGCAAGGCGTACCTTGCGGCCCGACGTTTGACTTCTGTTTAACTGACGTCGCGGCGTTGCTTAATTCTCGTCGCCATCAGAGTTGCCGGGTATGGCGCGCTTAAGATAATTCCAGCCATCACGCGCAGCATCCTTTGCTTCATGCCAGGCCAGGCGTGACTTGCCCTTGGTTGCCTCCCATTTGCTCTTCGCCCCGGATTCGGCATCCTCGAACCTGCCGCTCCCGCGATGGCTGTTGTGAGCGCTGTAGCCGAGTTTGTAGGCCGGCTCGTAATCATCCCACTCGCGATTGGCCAAGTGGTACGACGCGCTCTTTTAGTTGCTCTTCCAATGATCCGCATAGGTCGCGGGATTCACCGCTTCTGCGATGCTGTCGCCCGCGGCCGACCCGGCGATACCGCCCACGACTGCGCCTGCTGCAATACCGGCGGGTCCGCCAACGGCACCGACTGTTGCACTGGCAACGCTACCGGCTACCGCGTCGGTTCCGGCGCCGACTGAATGATCTTTCTTTGTGTTCGACATGGTAATCTCACTTCTGCCGGCAATCGCCCGTTACCGTACCGGGCATCGGCCGGTCAGCCACGCTACCTACCGAGTGCTGGATCTCAGGTCCCATGCAGCAGACTTGAAGCAGTGTTAGCGTGATACGCTACTTGATCACAAAGCGTGGATTGAGAAAAATGGCGAAGACACGCCGGGAATTCTCAACTGGAAATAGCGGATGAACAAGCTACGACAGCTTTCACACGATCTGCGATCCAGCTTCTGGTTTATGCCTTCGCTGATTGTCACGGCCAGCATTGTCTTCGCGGTAGTGTTGATCGAAGTGGATTCTGCCGGTTTCAACCAATGGCTAAGCCGATGGCCACGGTTGTTTGGGGTAGGAGCGGAAGGCGCACGCCAGATGTTGTCCACGCTAGCCGGTTCGATGATCACGGTTATGGGGATTACTTTCTCCATGACCCTGCTGGCACTCGTGCAAGCGTCAAGTCAGTACACGCCTCGCATTCTGCGAAACTTCATGCGCAGCCGTGTCACGCAAGCGACGTTGGGAGTGTTTGCCGGCATTTTCGCGTATTGCCTGATCGTGTTGCGCACCATTCGTGGCGGCGGTGGCGCAGACGAGTTTGTGCCGAGTCTGGCGGTATTTTTTGGCTTTGTCATTTCGCTCGGTGGCGTAGGTATCCTGATCTATTTTATTCATCACATTGCCTCATCGATTCAGGCATCCAACATCATCGCGTCGGTCGCAGAGGAAACCAACGATGCTATTGATCGTCTGTTGCCAGAAAAGACAGATGATGAAATTGAGGAATTCGAAAACCAGGATCCGGTGCTTGAGTCTCTGGATCAGAGAACCTGGTATCCAGTACCGGCGGCAGTGAGCGGCTACATCCAAAGCGTCGATAACGATGCGCTAATGGATCTCGCGGGCGACAACAGGACAATTGTGCGTACGGAGCACGGCATCGGCGGGTTTGTTGTGCAAGATACGGCGCTGGCATCGCTCGCCCTGACTTACGCTCCGGAGCAGGCAACCATTGATAGGCTGAATGCTGCTTACAGTATCGGCCGCAATCGTACGGTTGCACAGGACCCGGCTTTCGGAATTCGACAGATTGTAGATACGGCGATCAAAGCACTTTCTCCCGGGGTCAACGACACCTCAACGGCGGTGATGTGCGTGGATTATCTGACATCGATCCTGGCTCGACTGGCGGGTAGACAATTTCCGCCTTCATATCGGTACGACGGAGAAACGCTGCGTGTGGTGGCGATTGTTCCGAGCTTTGAGGGTCTGTTGGCCGTGGCCTTCGATCAGATTCGCGGCAGCGCCGAAGTGAATGTCGCCATATTGGCGCGCATGCTCGGCGCTCTTGGTACGATCGGCATCCTGACGACAAGTCCGAGCCACTTCCGGGCACTGGGCGAACAGGTGCAGTGTATTGCCGAGCTAGTCGATCGCTGCATCGAAGCCAGCCATGATAGGGCTCGGCTCGAAAAGCGGCTGGCGGAGGTGCGCGAAACGCTGGCAACTCGGTCTGTATCGTGCGCAGCGATAGTCCAGGTATAGCGTCATGGATTCGAATGCTTGAAATCGCTGCTACCTGCCTCGTCATTACTGCACTGCTGGCTTACCTGAACCACCGCTTCGTGGGGATCCCCACGACGATCGGCGTGATGGCGTCCGCACTGATAATTTCACTGGCACTTATCGGCCTGGACGCAATGGGCATCGCGCAGGGCGTCCGCCAGTACGAGGAATCATTCCTTCGCTCGATCGACTTTTCGGACGTGCTCATGCAGGGCATGCTGTCGCTGCTGCTGTTTGCCGCCGCGCTTCATGTTGACCTTGGCGAACTCAAAACCTACCGCTTGCCGGTGGCTGCGCTGGCTGTTTTGGGCACGTTGGCGTCGACGCTGGTCGTGGCTTTCGGGATCTGGATGGTGTTGCCGCTGGCGGGCCTCCAGCTGCCGCCGATGTACTGCCTGTTGTTCGGTGCCCTGATCTCGCCGACGGACCCGATCGCCGTGATGGGCATACTGAAGTCGGCCGGCGCGCCGAAAGAGCTGGAACTCGTGATCACTGGTGAGTCGCTGTTCAATGATGGCGTCGGAGTCGTGGTCTTCTCGCTGCTTCTGGGTATGCTGACGAGCGGCCTCACACCAACGCTCGGCCACGGGCCTGGAACTGTTGCTGCGCGAAGCCGGCGGCGGCCTGCTGTTCGGGGGGGTGCTTGGGCTTGTGACGTTTCGACTGCTCAAGAGCGTGGACAGCTACCAGGTCGAGGTTCTGCTGTCGCTGGCAGCCGTCACGGGCGGCTATGCCCTGGCCAACAGGCTGCACTTCTCCGGACCGCTGGCCATGGTGGTCGCAGGTCTCATCATCGGCAATCACGGTCGCGCGTTGGCCATGTCCGACACGACGCGCCGCTATCTCGACATGTTCTGGGAACTCATCGACGAGATTCTGAATGCCACTTTGTTCGTCCTGATCGGCATGGAAGTTCTGCTGGTGGTATTTTCGGCCAACCTATTGATTGCTGCTGGCCTGGCCGTTGCAGTGACACTGCTGGCGAGGCTGCTTACGGTCGGGTTGCCGGTGGCCGCGCTGCAAGGCGTCATGAAGCTGCCTTCGGGTTCCTGGAAAGTATTGACCTGGGGCGGTCTGCGCGGCGGCATTTCTGTGGCTCTGGCCTTGTCGTTGCCCATGGGCCCGGAGCGCAATACCGTGGTCGCGCTCACCTACGGCGTCGTCGTGTTCTCGATACTTGCGCAGGGTTTGTCCATCGGTCATGTCACGCGGCGGGCGGCGTGGAACCCTGATCGGCAAGGCCGACGTCAACGACCGCAGGCGGACTGAGTCGAGGAACCGCAATCGCCGTCCTTTGTACGTTAGCGAACTGTGCTGAAGTCTCGGAGTGAGTAATCTGATCGTCAATCGAATGGTTTCGAAGCCGAGGAAATCGTAATCGGCTGGTCGCTCTAAAGGAGACAGATGATGCTCTACACTATTGCTGCGGTATTTTTGATTCTTTGGGTTCTTGGCTTGGCAACCTCGGTCACCGGAGGAGGCTTGCTCCACGCCCTGCTTGTAATCGCAGTCATCATGGTCGTTTACCAGGTGATTACCGGCCGCAGGGTCACCTGAGGATTCGTGCGACTACGAGGCGGGGCGCGCTGCGCAGGTTTAGATTGACACCGACCACAATATCCAGCATGACGAAGCGCTGGAGGCATGGATCACAGGTGTCGTTGAGAGTGCCCTGTTTCAACCCTGCGGGCTTCGCGGCTTCGCCGCTCGGATCAAATTGCTGACGCAATTCGTCGAACAAAGCTTGATCTTGATGCGACACACCGAATACGAGAACGGGCCCCGCAAGGGGGCCCGTTCTCGTATTTGGCGCGCCCGACAGGATTGACCGGCAGCTACGCTGCCTCGCCTTCGGCGTCTGTCGGCTCGCAAGCTCGCCTCGGATTCGAACCTGTGACCCCTGCCTTCGGAGCACGTCAGGTAATTCGCAACTAACTGAAATTATTGAAGCCAACTGGTGAGGCGCCCATTGCAACTGCAGTACTTTGCACAACCGTGCAGCACTCAGTCACACAATTTTCACACACCCATTCGCATCGCTCACAAGGTGCAATTGAATGAGAGGCTAATGAATGAGGCAGTCGTAGGGAATATTCAGGCCTTTGTGCAACTTTTTGATCATCACAAGCGTCAGGTCTCGCTTCCTGTTTAACACTTCAGACACGCGCCCACTTGCTCCAATGTAAGGCTCCAGGTCTTTCCGCGATAGACTGTTTTGCTCCATCAGAAACTTTATTGCCTCGATTGGATCCGATACAGGAATTGCATATTGCTCATCTTCATACTTCTCAACAAGAAGCATCAGGACATCCAGTTCGTCGCCCTTCGGCGTACCCGATTTGGAACCCCACAGCTCATCGATGCGTTTCAAAGCACGATTTAACTCACGGTCATTTTTGATAGGTTTCAATTTCATCACTAGATATTCTCAATATCTTCAATCTGATCGTATTCCTCATGTGTTCCCACGAATCGAATCAGCATGCCATGACGGGCATAGTCCATTAGAACCACAATTCTGTACTTGTTACCGCAAATATTGAAAACAACACGGCTGTTCTTCAGGATGCTCGCATTGCGGAGATCAGCTTTCAGCTTGTGCGGTGTGTTCCATTTAGCCGATGCACAAAAGTTGTACCACTCCGTCATTTGCTTTTTCGCATCCCTGTACTTCGGGCTGCTTTCCCAGAACTTACGCAGTCTGGATTTCGCGATAACCCTCATTGACATACATTATCATTCTCCCGCTATGGGAGCAAGCGTATTTCTCTCATAGCGGGAAATAAACTGGGGTCAGACCCTAGGGTCTGACCCCACTTATTTTGGTATCGGCTGATTGAAACCTTTCTCGTCGGCTGACTGCAAGCTGAGCGAACGACCCGGAAGCGACGGACTTCCGAGTCCCAACCGGCCGGCAATTCTGCTGACGTCGGTGCGAATGCCCATTTCTATTTCGTGGGAAATTTTGCAGAAACGGGGGCGCGATACGTGCCCCCGTTTCCGCTGGTTTGTCCTTCGGACACGCGATAAGGTCCTTGCATCAACACCGTCGTCGTTGCGGTATACCAACGACACCCAGGCTCCAAAACACCATTGGAGCACCCGGCGCCTAAAGAGATCGTCAAACAGGCGCAACGGCGACAGCCGTCGATCTCACTTTTGCTCAGCGCAACTCGATTGCAATTCAAGCATGAGATTCGTTGACCCAGCAGGCGGCGCTTCTGCGCCATACCCGTCCATTGCGCCAGTTCCTTGTGCAACTCTTTAGCAAGCCGCAACAACGCGACGCTGTCCTTGCTGCCGTCATGCCGGATGCGTGACCCAGTGATGTTCTGTGTCGAACCCCTGTTGCAACTCAGCCCGTCTTTGTGAGCGCCCCGGCGCCGCACAGAGACGGGCCTCTTGAAACTGGCGCAAGTCTGCGCCCCAACAGGCTTTGACCGTGCCAAGGCACGATGTCATAGCCGTCAAAACTCCCTGCCCGGCGGCCAGTCGACGGACTGACTGGCGCAGCCCGCACCCGATTCCGCGGCCCTTTTGGGTCGTTCCGGGGTGTGAATACCAGGGGGATTTAACGAACAGCGCATCGCGCTGCCTAGGCCTTGCAACGAGGCCCTCACACTGAGACCGCCAGCATATTCGCGGTTTATCACTCACCAGAGTTTAGGAATCGCTGTGAGAAACCGAAACGAGAGCCCCGATCTGGACAGAGGAGAACGTCATGAAGAAAGTGGGTGGTCACCGTAACTTCGGTTACGGCAAGCAGATGGATTGGGCTGGCAGACAGGCGCTGCGAGATCGGTACGGCAACGGGCACTACGGGACAGTTGCCGGGCACGCCGAGCGCTGGCGACGGTTTGCCACATGGTGTCGCGACGAGCGCGAGATCCGCGATGCGCAGTCCGTCGATACCTACATCGTTGAGGACTACGGCCGGTCACTCAATACAGAAGTTGCTGCTGGGATGTCCCCGGCCTACGCACAGAACCTGGTGTCGTCGGTCAACGTCGTGCTGGAAGCGATGCGATGCGATCAGCGGATACGGGTTGCGCCAGCAGCATTTGTCGGCCAACGATCACGAACACGTACAGACGCGCCGGCGGGACTCGATCGGAAGGTCGTGCACCAGTGCGCTAACCAGTTGCGCCAGAACGGGCACGAGCGGATCGCGGCGATGGTGGAAGTCGCCCGGGCACTCGGGCTACGTCTAAAAGAAGCCTCCCTGCTCAATGCACGGGTCGCATTGGGTCAGGTCAAGAAACACGGCGCGGTCAATATCACGGCCGGCACCAAGGGCGGCCGGGGTCATCGGGTGGATCGCTGGGTCCCGGTCTCGGGCGCCGCGATTGGATGCCTGGTGCGAGCCGCCAAAGCTCAAGGTCGGGGCAGGAATCTAATTCCAGCAAACCTCACCTGGAAACAGTGGTACTCGCACATCCATCATGTCTGGGCCTCGGTCAGAGACGACTACGGTCTGAAGAAGATTCATGACCTGCGTGCCGCTTACGCCTGCGATCGCTACCAGCAGTTGACTGGGTCAGCCGCGCCGGTCATTGCCAGTCGACTGTGTGTTGATCGAAGCACTGATCGTGCAGCCCGGCAGACCATTGTTCAGGAACTGGGGCACGCGCGCGATGACGTCGTCGCCACCTACATCGGCGGTGCCCGATGAGCCGGCCAGCGAATCATCGGTCAGCAGCGCGCATCGCCAGGTCGCTGCTGGCCAATCGACTGCCTGGGTCAAGACGCGGCACGGTGCGCCAGCATCTTGCCCGCAGCGGATACATCGCCCAGACCATCTGGCGCCGCTGGCAGGTCGGTCCCTACCAATGGCAATTGAAGCACTTGCGCTGGTATCTGGTGGAACGCACTCAGGAGCATGCCAGCGGTACGCGTTATCGGCACTGGCTCACCGTGCGGTTATTGATCCTCGCTCTTGACCACGACAGCTGGATCGAGCGGCTCGATGGGCCCTGGGTCCGGCCGAGCGGTAAGCGTGGGGCGCTCAATGCCGGACGGCCGGCACTTGAACCAACACCGCCGGCGAATCGAGGTTTGGAGCGATGACTGGCGATACCGCTAACCGAAAAACGTCGGTCACACGTGCACTGCTGCCGCGATTTGTTCGCCTGCGTGATGCGCCGTTCTACCTCGGCATGGACCGCAACCGCTTCAATGCCGAGGTTCGACAATTCCTTACATGCATTCGCATCGGTCGACAGGGCGTTGCCTTCGACCGGCTTGAACTCGACGCCTGGGTGCACGACTATATGTCGTGCAATGGGCGTCCCGCCGAAAGGAGTAAGACATGGGACGCAGAAAATCACCTGGCCTCAAGAAAAGAGGCCACATCTGGTGGATCGACAAGAGAATCAAGGGATACGGAAGAGTGGCAGAAAGCTGTGGCACGACTAACCTCGCGGAGGCGGAACAGTACCTGACGTTCCGCCTGAACGAGATTCGTAACGCCATGGTCTATGGCATTCGACCGACACGGACGTTTCAAGAAGCAGCGATCAAATTCCTGGAGGATCATCAGGGCAGGCGGCTGCTAGAGCGCTACCTGTATGCGTTCGAGCAGCTCATACCGCACATCGGTGATCTGAGGCTCGATCGTATTCACAATGACACACTGGCAAGCTATCGCCGGGCCCGTCGCGCGGACGGGGTATCAGCCGGCACGATCAACAAGGAACTGAGTTGCGTTCGTCGGGTTTTAAACCTGGCAGCCAGGGTCTGGCGCCACGAGAACGGTATGTCCTGGCTGGACGCACCGCCGTTGATCGAGATGGAAAAAGGCATCACTCGAAAGCCTTATCCACTGAGCTGGGAGGAACAGGACCGACTGCTTCGTGAGCTGCCGCCGCATCTA